>CANLQH010000019.1 GCA_947493285.1 uncultured Tenacibaculum sp. | reverse complement strand
ACAAGCGGAAGTGATTGTAATTGGACAGTAACTTATACTTATACAGTTTTAGATGCCTGTTCAAATGAATTGGTAAGCCAGTCCTATTCTCATTCAGGAAAAGATACCACGGCTCCAACATTAACAGGAACAGCTTATAGTGATGCTACGGTTTATGAATCATGTTTAGCAGATGCAGAATCAACAGTTCCAGCTTGGTCAGAGGCGAATGCTATTGC
>CANLQH010000018.1 GCA_947493285.1 uncultured Tenacibaculum sp. | reverse complement strand
CCTTCTGCTGTATCTGGAATACCATCATTATCATCATCTAAATCATCAACATCGGCTATTCCATCTCCGTCTGTGTCGGTAGCATCTCCAAATCCGTCTAATCCATCAACACTGTCTGCAATACCATCTCCGTCTGTATCAGTTCCGCTATCTCCTACAACTCCGTTTCCTCCACTATCTGGATCGGTTGGATCTGAATCGTTATCTGGGTCGTTGGCATCTCCATGACCGTCTAAG
>CANLQH010000017.1 GCA_947493285.1 uncultured Tenacibaculum sp. | reverse complement strand
AATTTCGGCCTCTGATACTCTATCTTTTCATCTATTATAGCTCGCTGGAGAATATCCTCTACCAAATAATCCTCATTTACCGTTTCTGGACTGTACTCCGACTTTAATGACAACTTGAAAACATTAGCCGTAGCATTATACCAAAAGGCTTATTATCTGTTTGTCAGTAAATTTCATGTAAAAAAAAACCTCAATCTAAAAAGATTGAGGTTTAAAAGAAAGGCAACGACCTACTCTCCCA
>CANLQH010000016.1 GCA_947493285.1 uncultured Tenacibaculum sp. | reverse complement strand
CTCCGTTTCCTCCACTATCTGGATCGGTTGGATCTGAATCGTTATCTGGGTCGTTGGCATCTCCATGACCGTCTAAGCCATCAACACTATCTGCAATACCATCGCCATCTGTATCATCATGTGGATTGTCTACTTGACCATCGCCATCTAAATCATCATTTCCGCCTTCTTCTACATCGTTTACTCCATCATCATCGCTATCTAAATCTTGGTAATCTGGTACGCCATCTCCATCTGTATCTACAGTATCTCCCTCACCTCCGTTTCCTTCACCGAAGTTATCGTCGTCTGCATCTACACTATCTGATATACCATCACCATCATTATCGCCTCC
>CANLQH010000015.1 GCA_947493285.1 uncultured Tenacibaculum sp. | reverse complement strand
ACCAGGCGCACCGACAGGAGCTGCAGCACAGACATTCTGTTCAGCAGACAATCCAACAGTTGCAAATTTATCAGCAACAGGAACTGGTATCCAATGGTATACTACTTCAGGCGGAAGCACATTGGCAACAGGAGCTTTAGTAGATGGAGGTACATATTATGCATCTCAAACAACAGGAACATGTGAAGGTTCTGCAAGATTTGAGGTAACAGCAACAGTAACAACAACACCAGGCGCACCGACAGGAGCTGCAGCACAGACATTCTGTTCAGCAGACAATCCAACAGTTGCAAATTTATCAGCAACAGGAACTGGTATCCAATGGTATACTACTTCAGGCGGAAGCACATTGGCAACAGGAGCTTTAGTAGATGGAGGTACATATTATGCATCTCAAACAACAGGAACATGTGAAGGTTCTGCAAGATTTGAGGTAACAG
>CANLQH010000014.1 GCA_947493285.1 uncultured Tenacibaculum sp. | reverse complement strand
TACATATTATGCATCTCAAACAACAGGAACATGTGAAGGTTCTGCAAGATTTGAGGTAACAGCAACAGTAACAACAAACACAGAGCTTGATTTCTCAGGAGTAGATGAAACGATTTGTAGTGGTACATTGTTTAATTTTCCAAGTACAAGTGGGATCGCAGGAACTTGGAGTCCAACAGTGATAGACAATACCGTAACAGCTACGTATACCTTTACGCCAAATGCAGGAGAGTGTGTAAATGCTACTGACTTAGACTTTATTTTAACGGTAAGTAACACTGGGGTTTGTACTGACACAGACGGAGATGGAATAGCCGATGTTGATGATTTAGATGATGATAATGATGGTATTCCAGATACAGCAGAAGGAACAGGAGACACCGATGGCGATGGAATTCCAGATAGTTTAGATTTAGATTCAGACAACGATGGTATTTTAGATGTAGATGAAGGTGGAAACGGAGATTTAGATACTAACGGAGATGGAGTTATCGATTCAAATGATGGAGCTTCAGGAGTAGATTCAGATGGCGATGGTCAAGCAGATTTATCAGTAGA
>CANLQH010000013.1 GCA_947493285.1 uncultured Tenacibaculum sp. | reverse complement strand
GCAGCAGTAACGGCTAGTTTAACAGGAACCGCAACAAGCGGAAGTGATTGTAATTGGACAGTAACTTATACTTATACAGTTTTAGATGCTTGTTCAAATGAATTGGTAAGTCAGTCATATTCTCATTCAGGAAAGGATACTACCGCTCCGGTTTTGATAGGAGGAGCAAATGGATCATCAGAAAGCACAGGTACAAATCCAGCAGATAACGCAGTATATCAAGCATGGTTAGATAATTATGCGGGAATTACAAGTACAGATTTATGTGGAACTCCATTAATGAGTTATGTTGAGGGTACATGGTCATCAACAAGTTGTGGAGATAAGATAACAGTAACTTTTACAGCCACAGATGAGTGTGGTTTGACAAATAGTCAAGATCAAACCTTTGTGATATCAGATAGTACACCACCATCATTATCAGGAGGAGCAGACGGATCATCAGAATGCACAGGAGTAAATCCATCAGATAATACTGATTATATAACATGGCGTAATAGTTATGCAGGAATCACTGCAACAGATGTTTCAGGAAATTCTACGATGAGTTTTTCAGAAGGATTATGGACAACATCAGGATGTAGTCAAACAATAATAGTAACTTTTACAGCAGAGGATGAGTGTGGGTTAACGAGTAGCCAAAATCAGACTTTTATAATCAACGATACTACAGATCCAGTATGGACGAATGAGCCAACGGATATGACAAGTGTTCAATGTGATCCAGCAACGAATGCCCAAGCTTTTACAGATTGGTT
>CANLQH010000012.1 GCA_947493285.1 uncultured Tenacibaculum sp. | reverse complement strand
TAAAGATTGGTTTGTTTATTATTCTTATCGTGACCCTAAAACGTTAAAATTAAAAAGACAGCCTTATATAAAAGCAGGTGTAAATAAGTTAAAAACGAAAAGGGAACGAATTGCATTTTTGAAAACAATGCAAAGAGCCTTATTTCAATTGCTGCAAGCTGGTTTTAACCCTTATGAAGATAATTCATTATTAGAAGCAGAATTATTTGGAAAGGAAGAAACTAAAATTACTTCAGAAGACTCTTTTGCGCTTTCTGAAAAAACGCAAAAAAGCGCAAAACAAGAGAAGGAAGTAAGTGAAATTTCAATTGATAAGGCTTTTGAGTTAGGACTTAAATTGAAGAAAAGGTTAATGAATAAAAATTCTTTTACTAAGTATAAAAGTAGAATTATTCGTTTTAGCAAATGGCTTAAGAGGAAGGGTTTTGAAAACCAATCAATAGATACTTTAAATAAGAAAATTGTTATAGAGTATTTGAATGAAGTGTTACAAGATACAAGTGCTAGAAATAGAAATAATACGCGAACAGATATTAGTTCTTTATTTCAAATGCTAGAGGATAATGAATTGATTTTAGAAAACTATGTTAAGAAAATTAATGTATTGAAATCTATTCCGAAAAGAAATAAAACATACACCCCGAAACTTCAAGAAGATATTTATAACTATCTAGAAGATAATAATAAGCATTTATTACTATTTATTCAATTTGTTTCGTACAACTTTCTACGTCCTATTGAGGTTTGTAGGTTAAGAGTTGAAGATGTTGATATAATAGATAAGAAATTGTATGTAAAGGCAAAGAATAGTCCTGTGAAAATTAAAATTATTCCTGAAATATTACTAAAGCAGCTTCCAGACCTTTCAAATAAAGA
>CANLQH010000011.1 GCA_947493285.1 uncultured Tenacibaculum sp. | reverse complement strand
AAAAATAGTTTTAAAAAGGTTGTTGTTATGTTAAAAAAGGGTTCTATATTTGCACCCGCTAAGGGAAAAACGCGAGTTTAGAAAATAGCGAATGTTCATTAAAATATTGTAAAGAAATTTTCAAAAAAAGATTAAAAATAAGTTTGATTTTACTTGTTTAGAATAAATAAAAGAGAGTATCTTTGCAGTCCGTTTTAAAAACGGAAGTTCATTAAAATTAGCGAAAAAATAAATTAAAAAAACTTTCAAAAAAGTTTGTCAGTTTTAAAATAGTTTATAAATTTGCAACCGCTTTAAGAAAGCGATACGATTACAGAAATTTTGGAATGATTTTGATTTAATAAAATCAGCTAGTTCGAGTCTAGTGTTTCTACAAAAAGTCTGAGAAGGCTACAGGTTGAAAAATACTTGTGAGTGTCTACCAGACACGTTCATTGAAAATATTGAAATTGACAGCGTAAACAAAGAGTAGAATAACCATAACTTCTAACGAAGTTAAATTCTTTTGAAACTTATTCATTAATATTATTTAAAATATACAATGAAGAGTTTGATCCTGGCTCAGGATGAACGCTAGCGGCAGGCTTAACACATGCAAGTCGAGGGGTAACAGGGAGAAGCTTGCTTTTCCGCTGACGACCGGCGAACGGGTGCGTAACGCGTATAGAATCTGCCTTGTACAGGAGGATAGCCTTTAGAAATGAAGATTAATACTCCATAATACTGAGATGTGGCATCACAATTTAGTTAAACATTTATGGGTACAAGATGACTATGCGTCCTATTAGCTAGATGGTAAGGTAACGGCTTACCATGGCAACGATAGGTAGGGGGTCTGAGAGGATTATCCCCCACACTGGTACTGAGACACGGACCAGACTCCTACGGGAGGCAGCAGTGAGGAATATTGGTCAATGGAGGCAACTCTGAACCAGCCATGCCGCGTGCAGGAAGACTGCCCTATGGGTTGTAAACTGCTTTTATACAGGAAGAAACAGTGGTACGTGTACCACCTTGACGGTACTGTAAGAATAAGGACCGGCTAACTCCGTGCCAGCAGCCGCGGTAATACGGAGGGTCCAAGCGTTATCCGGAATCATTGGGTTTAAAGGGTCCGCAGGCGGTCAATTAAGTCAGAGGTGAAATCCCATAGCTTAACTATGGAACTGCCTTTGATACTGGTTGACTTGAGTTATACGGAAGTAGATAGAATAAGTAGTGTAGCGGTGAAATGCATAGAGATTACTTAGAATACCGATTGCGAAGGCAGTCTACTACGTATATACTGACGCTCATGGACGAAAGCGTGGGGAGCGAACAGGATTAGATACCCTGGTAGTCCACGCCGTAAACGATGGATACTAGTTGTTGGGATTTATCTCAGTGACTAAGCGAAAGTGATAAGTATCCCACCTGGGGAGTACGGTCGCAAGACTGAAACTCAAAGGAATTGACGGGGGCCCGCACAAGCGGTGGAGCATGTGGTTTAATTCGATGATACGCGAGGAACCTTACCAGGGCTTAAATGTAGAGTGACAGGGCTAGAGATAGCTTTTTCTTCGGACACTTTACAAGGTGCTGCATGGTTGTCGTCAGCTCGTGCCGTGAGGTGTCAGGTTAAGTCCTATAACGAGCGCAACCCCTATTGTTAGTTGCTAACAGGTAATGCTGAGGACTCTAGCGAGACTGCCGGTGCAAACCGTGAGGAAGGTGGGGATGACGTCAAATCATCACGGCCCTTACGTCCTGGGCTACACACGTGCTACAATGGTATGGACAATGAGCAGCCACTATGCGAATAGGAGCGAATCTACAAACCATATCACAGTTCGGATCGGAGTCTGCAACTCGACTCCGTGAAGCTGGAATCGCTAGTAATCGGATATCAGCCATGATCCGGTGAATACGTTCCCGGGCCTTGTACACACCGCCCGTCAAGCCATGGAAGCTGGGGGTGCCTGAAGTCCGTTACCGAAAGGAGCGGCCTAGGGTAAAACTGGTAACTAGGGCTAAGTCGTAACAAGGTAGCCGTACCGGAAGGTGCGGCTGGAACACCTCCTTTCTAGAGAAAGATGGTGAGTTACAAAAGGAGATTTTACTCTTTGCTGTTAATTTTAAAATACACTAATATATAAGCTATTATAGTCTCGTAGCTCAGCTGGTTAGAGCGCTACACTGATAATGTAGAGGTCGGCAGTTCGAGTCTGCCCGAGACTACAAAAACTTAAGTATTAGAAAGGAAATTCTAGAAGTTGACGTAATTAAGATTAATTACTATCACTATTACTAACTACTAGTAATGGGGGATTAGCTCAGCTGGCTAGAGCGCTTGCCTTGCACGCAAGAGGTCACCGGTTCGACTCCGGTATTCTCCACCAGGCGATGCCTGGAGATAAGTAAAATTATCTTCATGAGTATTGCGGGCAGATTGTAGCTAACAAGTTTAAATACTTGTCAGTGGCGACTCGCCACAAAGTTCATTGACATATTGGTAAAATGATATCGTAAAGAATCAAGATAGAGAGTTAATCTAACGATTAACACAATATTTTTTATAAAATTAAGAATTATAAAGAGCTCGTTCTAGTATTTATACTAGAGCAAAAAGTACAATAAGCTAAATAAGGGCGTATGGCGGATGCCTAGGCTTTCAGAGGCGATGAAGGACGCGATAAGCTGCGATAAGCTACGGGGAGGGGCACATACCTATTGATCCGTAGATTTCCGAATGGGGCAACCCACTATGTTGAAGACATAGTACCCGCAAGGGGGCAAACCTGGTGAACTGAAACATCTAAGTAACCAGAGGAAGAGAAAACAATAGTGATTCCGTTAGTAGTGGCGAGCGAACGCGGATTAGCCCAAACCTAATTTGTTACGGCAAATTAGGGGTTGTAGGGCTGCGACATTAGAATCAAAGTGAACTAGAATTGTCTGGAAAGACAAACCGTAGAGAGTGATAGTCTCGTATAGGTAAGCGATGAGGATATAGCAGTACCCTGAGTAGTGCGGGACACGAGTAATCCTGTATGAATCCACCGGGACCATCCGGTAAGGCTAAATACTCCTGAAAGACCGATAGTGAACTAGTACCGTGAGGGAAAGGTGAAAAGAACCCTAAGTAAGGGAGTGAAATAGAACCTGAAACCGTACGCCTACAAGCGGTCGGAGCACATTTACTGTGTGACGGCGTGCCTTTTGCATAATGAGCCTACGAGTTACTGTTACTAGCAAGGTTAAGGATTTAAGGTCCGGAGCCGAAGCGAAAGCGAGTCTGAATAGGGCGACCATAGTTAGTAGTAGTAGACGCGAAACCGAGTGATCTACCCATGGGCAGGTTGAAGCTGTGGTAACACACAGTGGAGGACCGAACCAGTTGACGTTGAAAAGTCTTTGGATGACCTGTGGGTAGGGGTGAAAGGCCAATCAAACTCGGAAATAGCTCGTACTCCCCGAAATGCATTTAGGTGCAGCGTTGAATAAAAGTTTTATAGAGGTAGAGCTACTGATTGGATGCGGGGGCTTCACCGCCTACCAATTCCTGACAAACTCCGAATGCTATAAAATGTTTTTCAGCAGTGAGGGCATGGGTGCTAAGGTCCATGTCCGAGAGGGAAAGAACCCAGACCATCAGCTAAGGTCCCCAAATATATGTTAAGTTGAACTAACGAGGTGAAACTGCTTAGACAGCTAGGATGTTGGCTTGGAAGCAGCCATTCATTTAAAGAGTGCGTAACAGCTCACTAGTCGAGCGGTTTTGCATGGATAATAATCGGGCATAAACATATTACCGAAGCTATGGATTTATATGTAAGTATAAGTGGTAGGGGAGCATTCTATTTGCGCCGAAGGTGTACTGTAAGGTATGCTGGAGCGGATAGAAAAGAAAATGTAGGCATAAGTAACGATAAAGGGGGCGAGAAACCCCCTCACCGAAAGACTAAGGTTTCCTCAGCGATGCTAATCAGCTGAGGGTTAGTCGGGACCTAAGGCGAATCCGAAGGGAGTAGTCGATGGACAACAGGTTAATATTCCTGTACTTCTTATAATTGCGATGGGGTGACGGAGTAATGAAAGCACCGCGAACTGACGGAATAGTTCGTTGAAACAAGTAGCTATTGGCACTGTAGGTAAATCCGCAGAGCTAGGTGAATTGTGATAGTACAACAAGTCTTCGGATGCGTTGATAGTGTGCCTAAAGGCTTCCAAGAAAAACCTCTAAGCTTCAGATTATAAGAACCCGTACCGTAAACCGACACAGGTAGTTGGGATGAGAATTCTAAGGTGCTCGAGAGATTCATGGCTAAGGAACTAGGCAAAATAGACCCGTAACTTCGGGAGAAGGGTCGCCCCACTTCGGTGGGGCCGCAGTGAAAAGGTCCAGGCGACTGTTTATCAAAAACACAGGGCTTTGCTAAATTGAAAGATGATGTATAAGGCCTGACACCTGCCCGGTGCTGGAAGGTTAAGTGGAGGGTTTAGCTTCGGCGAAGATCTGAAATGAAGCCCCAGTAAACGGCGGCCGTAACTATAACGGTCCTAAGGTAGCGAAATTCCTTGTCGGGTAAGTTCCGACCTGCACGAATGGTGCAACGATCTGGACACTGTCTCAGCCATGAGCTCGGTGAAATTGTAGTATCGGTGAAGATGCCGATTACCCGCAGCGGGACGAAAAGACCCCGTGAACCTTTACTATAGCTTCGTATTGACTTTGGATAAGTAATGTGTAGGATAGGTGGGAGACTTTGAAGCGGCGTCGCTAGGCGTTGTGGAGTTGTCCTTGAAATACCACCCTTTGCTTATCTAGAGCCTAACTCAGCAATGAGAACAGTGCGTGGTGGGTAGTTTGACTGGGGTGGTCGCCTCCAAAAGAGTAACGGAGGCTTCTAAAGGTTCCCTCAGCACGTTTGGTAACCGTGCGTAGAGTGCAATGGCATAAGGGAGCTTGACTGAGAGACATACAGGTCGATCAGGTACGAAAGTAGAGCATAGTGATCCGGTGGTTCCGCATGGAAGGGCCATCGCTCAAAGGATAAAAGGTACTCCGGGGATAACAGGCTGATCTCCCCCAAGAGCTCACATCGACGGGGGGGTTTGGCACCTCGATGTCGGCTCGTCACATCCTGGGGCTGGAGAAGGTCCCAAGGGTTGGGCTGTTCGCCCATTAAAGTGGCACGCGAGCTGGGTTCAGAACGTCGTGAGACAGTTCGGTCTCTATCTGCTGTGGGCGTTAGAAATTTGAGTGGATTTGACTTTAGTACGAGAGGACCGAGTTGAACTGACCTCTAGTGTACCTGTTGTCACGCCAGTGGCATTGCAGGGTAGCTACGTCGGGAAGGGATAAGCGCTGAAAGCATATAAGCGCGAAACCCACCACAAGATGAGATTTCTTTAAAGGGTCGTGGGAGATTACCACGTTGATAGGCTATAGGTGTAAGTGCAGTAATGTATGTAGCCGAGTAGTACTAATAACCCATAGGCTTATGTATAGTCTTGCCCTCCTAGTGGGGGCAAGCGAAACTCTTTGATTTTTTACAATATGATTTTATCAATATGTTAACTTATACAGTTGAAATATACTGAACGATTTAAGGTGATTATTGCAATGGGGCTCACCTCTTACCATTCCGAACAGAGAAGTTAAGCCCATTTGCGCCGATGGTACTGCCAATGGTGGGAGAGTAGGTCGTTGCCTTTCTTTTAAACCTCAATCTTTTTAGATTGAGGTTTTTTTTTACA
>CANLQH010000010.1 GCA_947493285.1 uncultured Tenacibaculum sp. | reverse complement strand
AGAAATAGGAGGTATGTGGGATATTGACGAGACAAATAAAAGAGATTCTTTTACTAAAGAATTCAAAAAAGTAAAAGAGCACTTCGAATTAGGTAAAGAATATGGACTTTACAGTTTTAGACATACTTTTATCACAAAATTATATCGAGAAATACGATTAACAATGTCTCCTTTCGAATCTAAAAGTAAATTAATGTTAATTACTGGCCATACAACTATGACAGCACTAGATAAATATTTACGAGATATTGATGCCGAATTGCCAAAAGATTATTCTTCATTAATAAAATAATAGAAAGAATATAGTTTTTTGCGTTTTGCGCTTTCCTTGCGTTTTTTTTCGCAATAGTGTCTTACACAAAAGAAGGTTGCTTAGTTTACTGGTAATGACGGGATATATAGATGCTTAACTATCTCTGTTTGTTTTTTGCGTTTCTGTTTGCGCTTTTCCGCAAACTCAATATTTATTATTGTCTGTTTTGTGCTTAAAAAGAAATATTTCATTTGGAGCGAAAGTAATTAGAGCTTTTCGTGTACCATTTGAAACATTCTTTGATATTAACTTTTCTGTTTTAAAAGGTTATTAGATTTTGTTAAACTTTGATTATATGTGGTATTTGATTGCATGTAACTAAATAAATCTTTTTTGCGTTTTTCTTGAACTTATTACTTGTTGAGAGATTATTTTATGAAATAATAATCTTAATGTGTTGTATATTATAGAGAATATTTCATTTTAACCTAACCTAACCTAACCTAACCTAACCTAACCTAACCTAACCTAACCTAACCTAACCTAACCTAACCTAACCTAACTTATTTTCTAAATTTTTAACATACTATTATTGTGTTTTAACAGCATTTGTAGCACAAATTTTGAACGCAAAAGTAGTATATCAAGTAGCAGAAGCTCTTCCAATTGAAGAGCAAAGGTTGTTGTTTGAAATGCTACAGAAAAAGATTGGTGTTGATAAATTGTATATAAAGAAAAATAAGAGAGTGGTATTAACAAATGAAGAAGCTATTCAATATTTGTTAAAGAATATTTTTAATAAACACAATTAACGCAAAAAGAAATATTTAATGCATTTACTTGATGTACATTGAAGATCAGTTTTTATGTTTTTTTTTAGAGTTAGTGATTAAAAAAAATCACCTTAACGCAACAAAGCGTAAGTTGTTAAGTAAACGATTTTTTTACGCTTTTACGTTTTGTTTTGTGAGGTTCCTAGGTCTATATAATTAAGGTATTTCAGTTATAACTTTAAAAACTAAACTATATGTTTTGTGCTTTTGGAGTTAGTTTTTGTAACCTAGAATTCTGGTTTCTCTCCTCGACTAGAGGATTAACTACAGTTACCTTGTGGAGTGAACCTTTTTGTTTCGTTCTTATATTATTTGCTGGACTGCTTGAATAAAACTAAATAAAAGTGTAATTAATAGAAAAGGGAATGTTTGAAAAAACAGTTTCTATGTGAGATAGAAATATATTCATCAAAGGTATTGTGTATAAAATGTAGAGAATATAAACACTAACTTTTCGGATTTAACACAAGCCGAATTTTTTATGCTTAGCTTTCCGTGAAAAATATAAGTAAATAAAAAATGGTGTACTTTATAAGTATACAAAATAACTATATTTTATACATGAATTGTTAGCAAAGTTAAAAGCAAGAGATTAGGATTGATAGCAGTTTCAGATAAGTTAATTAATCAAAGTTTTGCAATAGTAAAATCTGAATTGTCTTATGATGAAACTTATGTTTCTGTATTATCAAAATAAATAGTAATTATATAAAATAATTAAAGCTCAAAATACCAGGTAGTGGTATTTTGAGCTTAGAATAATATTGTAAAACTTAATGAAGAAAAGATTTGTTTTTTCTCAGTTCTTTGTTGGCTATATTTATTTTACATTTTGGTCAAATTTTAATGACTCTTTTCCATTAGTAACTACAATATCATAATTCCCTTGTTTTAATCCGAGACTAAAACTTTCTGTTTTGTTTTTTACTTCCGTGATGTCAATTGGAACAGCCGAATTTATATCTTCTCCTTTTTTGAAAGCTAAAACCATAACTGGAAATTCAATTTCAATATCTGTTAATGAAATCGAAATATTTTTATTTCCGTTTTCAAACAACCAATTTGGTCTGGCATTTATATAGCTAGTTATTGGGTGAAAGACAGCGATGTCTGTCCAAGTATCTCTACGTTCATATTTTAATGGGTTATTATTTTTGTCAATTATTACCGATGATTTTTTAATATTTAACGCTTTTAAAAGAGGGTGGTTATATTCAGATTTGCTTTTCTCGCTATAAAGCACTTGATTAATAGTTAGAGGATTTATCTCTGTATATTCGGTTAATCTTCCAGCCATAGCTTTTTTCCAAGATTTATGAATTCCTTCTAAAGCGTGGTCAAAGCCACAATGAATTATAAATTTCTCATTCGGTTTAGAGTTTATTACTCTCTCAATATTTTTTGCTTGTTCAATCTCTCTAGGTTTTCCACTTCCTTTTTCCATATTCTCATATGCAAATAATTCATAGCCAATTTCTAAAGCTTCTCTGACTAAATTTCCAAATTGAGGGTCTTTTATATAGTGGCCTGTTTTAAGAATTGGAAATTTTCTACTATTGAGTGTTGAATCTAAATACTCTCCATTTCCTAATGCTTCAAGTCCCAAATTTCTATAACCGTTATTATACAATTTTTGAAGCAATGATTTTGTGAAAAATCGATGAGATGAATTATGATGAGCCTCATTAATTATTATTATTTGATTTGATTTTGATAGCTCAGATATATATTCAATTGCAGGTACAATTTTATATATTTCATTTATAGAGTCAATTTGATTTTTAGAGTATGTTTTTGTTTTTCGAGCTCTGTATGCCAAATCCCAATGAATTAGTGCATTTTTATAATCTCCTTTTGTAGCGTAATCAGAAGCTGAAATTTGATATTTCCATGGAACAGTGTCTTTAGCAACTTTACTTTCTATTTCAGAAGAAAATTTATAGTCGGTTTTAAAATCAATTTTTTCAATTACTCTTTTATCTTCTTTGCAACTTGAAAAAATAATTAGAATTGTATTAATTAAAATTTTTTTTAAATTCATGGAGTTATTTTTTGATGAAGTTAACTATAACTAAATCCTTAGCTTAAGTGTGTTTATTTAATTATTTCCTGCTTGAGATATGTTCCTAATGATTTACATACGTGTTATTCATTATATTTACTTTTCTAATATCTAATTAAGTGAGTCGACTATTATAATTAAATGGTTCCATTTACACTTTTGAGTTTTTGTAAAAAGTTTAATTAAATTTTTCATAAGGAGTTTTTTGGGCTTTCGTTATTTAATATATTCTTTTTCCAATTTTTGTAAAAAACCTTTTTAAATTTATGGTTTATACCTCTTACAAGTATTAAACATCAAACTTTCTTTTTTAATTGTAAAAGTTAAAAAGAAATAAGACAAATGCTTTCTGTTTTAGTACTTTAGTTGTGTTTGTTGTTGCTTTAATGAAATTGGCTATAAAGGGCTTTACATAATTATTCTACAAATATTTTTTTGGATAAAATACTATTTGAATTTATTAAGGTAACAATATATATACCTGAACTTATTTTTGGGATATCAACATCAAAATCACCTATTTCCTTTAAATTTTTTCGAAATATATTTTTTCCTTGAATATTAAATATTTGTAAATAGTTTTGACCTTTTTTTAAACCTAAAACTTGTATTGTTTGAGCATTTTTTATTTTAAAAAAATCAACGTTTATATTATCAGTAATCAAATCTTTTTCTTCAAATTCGTATGCTCCTATATCAAAAAAAGCTCCTTGTGGTCTTCTTAAGTTTTCAAAATCAAAATCAACACCATAAGAAGATAAATCTGTTCCTTTATTTACAATACTTGAATTAATATTTAAGACTTTGTAATTGTGATTATCTGCATCTACAAAACCAATAGTATCTATTTGTTTTGTAAAAACATTGGTCATTATATTTGACTTCATTTTATCTCTAGTTTCTGGCGTATTAAAATCAATATAATTCTCTTGAACTCCTTTCCATGTACCAAAATTTTCATATTGATTTCCTGGATTCAAAATTATATTATTAATAAAATACGAAGGCACATCGTTTTGAAGAACATCAATCAAATTAGGATCAAAACTATGTTTTATTTGGGTGATTAATTGTACGCCTGATTTTTCAGGGTTTACAATAGTATTGTTCATTACAAAATATCCTTTATTCACATCATCAAGTTCGTGCCTACTATGTATAAAGATTCCAAAAGATCTAGGATTAATTAATATATTATTAAATATTTTTGTGCCACTTTGCGCACTGATAAATTGCATTCCTTTACCTTCTTCAGTGTTCTCTATGTAATTATTATAAATCTGATAAACCCCTGCACCAATGCTCATTGCAAAATCTTGATATTCGGATTTTTGAATTCCATAACCAATGACTTTATTGTTGTAAACTTGTCCGTTTAATCTAACTTGATTAAGTTGTATTCCGTCCCAACCAATATTTTCAAATATATTGTGATGCACAAATACATTTTCTAACCAGTGAGGAAAAACTGGAGAGCCATCACAATGCATTTTAGTATAAACTTTATACCCATTCGTGTTTCCTATATATATACCTTCCCCTTTAGTTTTATGCACATAATTGTGATGTATATTTAAGTTTTTTAAAATAAAACCATTTCTTCTCCATGTTTCAGGATCTGAACAATAAGGTTCAGTTTTAGCCATTATGCCCGCAAAACCTACATTATATACCTCTATATGATCTACCTCTATATCTGTGCTAAACAGTGATACATTTAAGCCTACTTTAAAAGCATCATGCAAATAAAATCCATAATTGATCCTATCAACTCCTGATCCCGAAAATTGTAAGAATTTACTTCTTCTTATATCTACTCCAGGGAAGTAAGAGTCAGAAATAGAAACTTTACCTCCACAGTTAATAAATTTAAGAGGTTTTTCTTTTGTTCCTTCAAACCCAGTCAACCTTAATCCTTTGTAGTTACCAGCAGTTACACAGAAAATATCCCCTGGACTGTAGGGAGTGTTTTTAGGTCCATATGTAGATGATGTAGCTTTAATGTCATTAAAATCAGTGGTGCTTAAATTAAGATTGTGATCACAATTACAATCTTGAGAATACACATTTATGATAAAAAAAGCACACACTATAAATAGACTTTTTTTCATTGTATATGAGTTATTTTTTAATAACAAAACTAAAAAAGCCTATATAAAAATAACTCACCTTTTTAGGGTGATATTTAAAAATTCATACTTTATATTTTCTACGAAAATTAATTGAAAACTATACAGTTAACTGACACTTTAGAAAGTAAGTATTAATTAAGGAAAAGTATCTATTAAAAATCTACAGTTAGACTTAAGAGATAGAGGTTGTAGAGGTTTATCGTTTATTCCGATAGATAATAGTTTCCCGCCAGATACAAAATGTATAAAAGATAGTATGTATGTAATTATAGTTTTGTTTTTCTAATTTTATAAGAAAAAAAGGAATTATATTAATTATTTAGTTTATACATTAATTCCTCTCTTTTACTTACATGCATTTTTTCGTAGATATTACGTGTATGTGTTTTAATTGTATTTACAGATAAACTTAGTTCTTCTGCTATGGTAGCATAACTTTTTCCTTTTGCTAATAATTTTACAACTTCATTTTCTCGTTCTGTTAGCTCTTCTTGTTTTGGTATTTGAAAATAAGCTATTACTTTTCTTGCTATACTTCCGCTCATAGGAGAACCTCCATTTTTCAACTGTTTTAATGCATTTATCAACTCTTCTGGACTTGTGTTTTTTGTTAAATAACCAATAGCTCCAGCCGACAATGCATCGAAAATATAATCAGAATTTTCATATACTGAAACTACCATGCTTTTTGCCTTTGGGTTCTGATATTGAAATCTTTTCACTCCCTCAATTCCATTAATTCCTGGTAATTTTATGTCTATCAAAATTATATCTGGATCTTCATTTTTACAAAATAAAAGCGCATCTTCACAATTAGAGAAAGCCCCCATTACATTAAAATCTTCTGAATTATTGATGATTTCTTTAAACGAAATTAAAAGACTCTCGTTGTCTTCAATAACTATTACATTTTTCTTCTTACTCATTAATATTTCCTTTAAAACAAACACTAAAACCATTAGTGGTTTGTATATTTAATTCCCCATTTATTGATGTTATTCTCTCTATCATATTTCGTAAGCCATTTTTTCTTCCAGATGCATTTAAATCAAAACCTACACCGTTATCTTTAAGTTTTATTTTTAAAATATCTTTATTTAAATACACAGAGAATAACACTTCTGTGGCTTTACTATGTTTTAAGGCGTTTGTCATTGCTTCTTTAAACACTAAAACCAATTGCTTGTTCCAATAATGCGGTAAGGTTATATCTGATTTCGCTACGTTATTTGTACTCTTAAAATTGATATTAGAATACTCGAACAATTTCTCTCCAAAATCATTTAAATACATTTGTACCTCGTGTAGCTTGTTATTTTTATAGTCCAACGACCAGACAAAGTCTCGCATTCCTGCGTATAAGAAATTAGCATCTTTATTAATTTTATGTAAATTCTGATACAAATTACTTTCTTTTTCTGTTTTTTTAAGTGACAAGTTAGATAACATAGAGATACTTGCTAATTTATTACCTAAATCATCATGGAAATCTTGTGCTATTTGATGGCGTACATTTTTTAAATCTTCTTGTAACTTCTCTCTTTCTTGAATTGTTTTTCGGAATATTTTATTTTTTTTTCGAACCTTTACTAATTGTGTATAAACTGCTAAAGTTACTGCTCCTGATCCAGATAAAATTAACAAAACATAAAACCACAATTGTTTAAACCATAACTTGGTTATTTTGAATTTATAGGGTTGCGTATATTTCCAATCACTTAAACCATCTTTATATCTAAAAACCAATTCATAATCATTTTCATTTAAGTTTTTAAATTCTAGCTTAGTGTCAGAAGTTTCTTTCCAATCATCATTATTCAATTTATATTGAATTTTTACAGTATTTGGGTTTATAAAATTTATCGTTGCAATATCAAAACTCGTATGTTGCTGCTTTATTTTTAAATAAGTGTTGGATTGTTTTTTAAACGAATGCAAATTATCAAGTTTAAAAAGCCCTTTATTACCTGCTAGGTATAGATTGTTATTAAACTCTGTTATTTTTTTTGCTAATAAAGATTTTTGTCCTAAATTACTATCTATACTGTAAAAATCATTTTCATTTAAAACATTTAACCCCTTTAGAGTTGCAACCCATAAAATATTATGGGAATCAACAAAAAGATCGTTTATATGATTACTAGATAATCCATTCTTTGCAGTATAATGAACGATCTCCTGTCCTGAAACTTTAAATATTCCGCTATTGGCTGCAATCCATAAATCATTGTCTTTATTAATTATATCAACAAAAATATTTGCTTCAATAGCTAAACTATCTGTCCAATTAATTACCTCACCAGTTGTAATATCTAATCTAAAAATTCCCAAGCGCCCAAATATGACGTATACATACTTTTTATATTGAATAGCATGATGCACATAATACCCTTTAACAGAATGAAACTCTCCTTTTTTAAGAACTTCTTTATCTTCCTCAATAGAAAATGAAGCTTCTGTAATTGAAACTATTTTGTTTTGAAACTTAAAATGAAACTTTTTATGTACTCTATTGGTTATATTTAGTGAACCCAGTTTTGTTTTATAAGTTCTATTAGGAATATTAGGAGTAATAATATTAATTCGATTGTTTTTTTCTACTTGAAAAACTTCGGTATGAAAAGGAATTTTTTTTGACCTTACTAAAGTATCGTTATCAAAACTATAAATAATGTTTGGTGCTACAGTTACAATTTTTTCATCTAAAAACGCAACATCTCTTAAATCGGGGTTTGAAAAATATTTTTGATCATAAAAATTGTTGTTCGTTTTAAGTAATTGGTACACGCCATTACCATAAGTAGTAATCCAAAGATTTGAATCCTTATCAAATAAAAAATCTGATATAGAACTTTTAATTCCTATCTTTTTTGATATGTTTACAGTGAAATCATTCTGGATATCATAGGAGTATAATTCTCTAAATCCGTTTTCTTTATTTATAAAAACAAAATACAGTTTACCTTTATAATATTGCATTTGGATTATCTTTCCACTTGGCAGTTTAGGGTTCCTTTTTTCAAGAAACCTTTCTCTGTCATAAAAAAATAATGATGTATAAGAAGACACTATATAATAACCTTTCGATTCTGTTAATGCATGTATGAGTTTATTATTTAATCCTGAAAAGTTTTTTATAATAAACTTCTCTCCTTCAAAAACATAAACTCCTCTAATTTTATTTTCTGAAGTTATGTTTAGCTCTGAATCGAACACGTATAACTTACCATTTACAAACTCATAATTAACATCTCTTATTGGCTTATCAGTTACTTTTGTTTTTTTTAAAATCAATTCTTTTCTTTCATTATACCACACTTTAAAAGAACTGGTCTTATGACTATTTAAATCATACAGAACTCCTCTACTCGATGAACAAGAATATATTAAAGAATCATTTAATTGATATAGTTTGTTTATTTTAGAATAGTCTTTCTCTAAAGTTTCCTTTTTAAATACGCTATCATTTTTTAATATATGAAGTCCTCTACCCCATGTTGCTATTAAAAACCGTTCGTTTTTAACATCTTCAATAACATCTATTACAAAATTTGACTTTAATCCATTTTCGCTAGTAAAGACCTTAAACTTTTCTCCATTAAATTTAACTAAACCGTCATCAGTCCCAATCCAAATATACCCTTGAGAGTCTTGTATAATTTGATATGTAATATCGTGCGGAAGCCCTTGTTCGGTAGTATAATGTTTATAAACATTGTTTTGAGCACTTAGTTTCATTCCCAAAAAAAGAGAAAACATAAAACACCAAATAAAACAACTTTTTACAGCTTTCATTTCAAAAAATAGGAATGCAAATATCGATAAAAATAACATTTTAAAAATTACCATTTTTGGGTGAGCTTTAGTCTAACCAACAAAAATTCATTAATTAGTACTTATGTTAATTGAATTGTTTAGTGCAATTCACTTTTGCAGCAACTAAGGTTGATTAGAATTTATAAAAATTAAAAGAGGTGGTTTAACCACCTCTTTTAATTTTTATGCAAGTATTCTTTATGGACAAGCAGTATCACTATAACTATCTGCATTATCTATAAACCATTTTGTAGGATCTGGTTTAAAATTAGAATCTATTTGAATACAGGTTAAATTCGGATTATTCTTAGCACTAAATCGAGTAACATTTGCATTGTTACCGTTAGCTACATTTACTTTAGTTAACTTATTTGTATAAATATCAATAATAGTTAAATTCAAATTATTTGAAAGATCTAATGAAGTCAATTCATTTCTATCAATACCTAAAACTTTTAAGTTCTCATTTTTTGATACATCTATACTATTAATTTTATTTTGAGATAAATACACCTCTTGTAAAGTTGAGGTTTCTGGAAGAGCAAGATTCGTTAATGAATTATTTTCTCCGTATAAATATAACAACTCCTTATTATTGGAAAGATCTAAACTAGATATTTGATTTCTTACAAATCCTAAAGATCTTAATTTGAAATTAGTTGAAGTGTTTAGCGTTGTTAACTGATTATCATTTAAAAATAAGGAAGCTAATGCTTTAGCATTATTTATGTTTATAGCTGATATTTTATTGTTATTAACATTTAAAACCCTTAAAAACTCTTTATAAGAAACATTTAAGGATGTTAGTTGGTTGTTGCTTAAATTTACAAATTCAAGCAACGTGTTATTAGAAAGGTCAAGTGAGATAAACTTGTTTCCATACAGCACTATACTTTTTAATAATGTATTTTGAGAAAGATCTAAATTAGATAAATTGTTTTCTTGAGCCCAAAGAAGATTTAAATTCTTGTTTGATGTTACATCTAAACTAGTTAGACCTGTTTCATAAACTCTCAATTGTTCTAATAAAATGTTTTTAGATAAGTCTACAGATGTTAGGTTGTTATTATTTATATATAGGTATTTTATATTAGTAAAATATTCAATACCTGTTAAGTCGTTTATAGATTTACCTCCTACAGAAATAGCCTCTGTATAAGCTTCCGCTTCACTTACCTGGATTTCAGAATCTCCGTTAGTGTTTATTGAATTGTTGCCTACTAAAGCTTGTTTAAAATTAGCATCTGGTATATTTACCACAATATCTTCAACAACATCGCTAACATTAATGGTTATATTGGCTGAAGCTGTTTCTTCTCCATCTGAAACTTCAACAGTAATTACATGACTTGTTTTCGTTTCATAATCTAATTGTTTACCTTCTATTAGATACAATGTACCATTATCAAAAATTCTAAATAAATTATCGGCATCAGCTTTCATAACAAAGCTTAGCCTTACTCCTCCAGCATCTGGATCTGTAGCCATAACTTGTCCAATAAGATCAGTAGCAGAAATATCTTCTGCAACAGTAAATGTTTGGTCTTCGATAACTGGCGCTTCATTTTCATCAACATCGGTAACTTTAATAGTTATTTCTGCTGATGCTGTCATGGCTCCGTCTGAAACTTCAACGGTTATTTTGTGTTCGGTTTTTGTTTCGTAGTCAAATTGTTTTCCTTCAACTAAACTTAATTCTCCTGAGCTTGTAATTTCAAAATTAGCATCTGAAACAGTATAACTTAAATCGTCTCCGTTAGGATCTGTCGCCACAACTGTTCCTATAATATCTGCATCTGAAATATCTTCTGCTACGGTAAATGTTTGGTTCTCTATAACTGGTGCTTCGTTTTCATCAATATCGGTAACTTTGATAGTTATTTCCGCTGATGCTGTCAAAACTCCATCTGAAACTTCAACGGTTAGTTTATGCACAGTTTCTGTTTCGTAGTCAAATTGTTTTCCTTCAACTAAACTTAATTCTCCTGAGCTTGTAATTTCAAAATTAGCATCTGAAACAGTATAACTTAAATCGTCTCCGTTAGGATCTGTCGCCACAACTGTTCCTATAATATCTGCATCTGAAATATCTTCTGCTACGGTAAATGTTTGGTTCTCTATAACTGGTGCTTCGTTTTCATCAACATCAGTAACTTTAATAGTAATTTCTGCACTAACCGCTTTTTCACCATCTGTTACTTCTACGGTTATTTTATGAGATGTTGTTGTTTCAAAATCTAAGTTTTTGTCGGTTGCAATACTCAACTCACCAACTTCTGAAATTTGAAATAAATCTGCATCGTTTTCTTTAATATTAAAAATCAGTTCGTCTTTATCTTTATCTGTTGCAACTACATCTGCAAATTTTTGATTGCTTGCAACACTTTCTAAAACATCAAATGTTTGATTTTCAATTACCGGAGCGGTATTTAATTCTTCATCCTTATCACATGATGTTAACAGTAACAATACTAAAGGAAAAATTTTTAAGTAATTTTTAATTTTCATTTTTATTTTATTGCTTTTAATTTAAAATTGATTGGTACAAAGCTAGATTATAAGACGATGGAGGACTTCACCCAAAAAGGGTGATTTTTTTTAAACTTATAAAAACCATCTATAAAAAAAACCACCCTTTTTGGGTGAGTTCTAATCTAAATAATAAAATAATTTTGCATAAAATATTTCAATCAAATAAAATGAGAAAAATTACTATTATCCTAGTTTTATTAATTAACATAACTTACTATTCGTGCAGCAAAGATTCTTCATCAGATATTATAAACAAACAAACGGATATATATGCTTTATATACTGAATATGGAGATCCTAGTGGAAATGGAATAATTAACTTATGGAAAAATGATAAAACAACACAAATAACAAACGGTAATAAAAATGCTTATGCATCATCTATATTTGTTAATAATTCAGACATTTATATTGCAGGAGAAGAAGAGCAATCATTAGGAATGGGAGTTACTCAAGGAGCTAAACTATGGAAAAATTTCATAGAAATACCTCTACCTGATGTTGAGGCAGGTGTTACATTTTTTAATGATGTGGTTTATTCCAACAATATACTGTACGTATTAGGCTTCGATAGATCACCTATAGGAAATCATCATAAGATAAAACTATGGAAAAATGGAATAGTTTCACACATAAGTAATGAAACTATTAACTCTAGACCTTATAACATGTATATTAATAACGAAGATGTATATGTGTTAGGAACCATGCAAATTGATGGTAGCAGTAAACCTATATTAACTTTATGGAAAAATGGAGTTGCTACAAGATTGACTGACGGGTCAAATAGTGTATTTCCAAGAGACATTCATGTATCGAAGAATAACACTTTTATATTAGCTATCGAAAATGAAGGGACAACACAAGTAGGTAAACTTTGGGTAAATGGTGAAGTACTATCTACATTTAACACAGACTTTAAACCTAAAAAAATTTTTGTTAATAATAATGATGTTTATGTAATAGGAGAAACTACAGGAGGAATAAGAGAGGCTCAATTATATAAAAATGAAGAACTCTTTGCTACTTTAGGGGCAAGCGGAACAGCATCTTATGTAAATGATATTTTTATTAAAAATAATAAAGTTTATGTTGCTTTTTCTCAACAAATTATTGATAGTAGAAAATACGTATCTAAATTATGGATAGATGGAGAAGTTAAAGATTTGACCAATATTTCTGAATCTAGTTGGGTAGAAGGCATTTTTGTAGAATAGTCCTCCTTATATTTAATTATTTATTGTGATTAATTTAGAGTGATACTAATAATGAAGGGATTAGTATTACTTTTCACAAAGCTCATTTTAACAAAATGGGCTTTGTTTCGCTTTATTTAACATAAAACATTTTAATGAAAGTAATACTTAAAAATTTAGTTTATATTTTATACCTGTTACTCATTAAAAACTTGGTTGCGCAATCAGTCATATCAAAAAACTAAATACTTACTTATAGTCAAGTGTTTGTGTATGATTCGTTGCGTATTTCAGCAACTAATTTAGCAAATACAAACTGAATAGAAAATCCGAGGAGATTTTACAATGGAAGCAATTACTAGTTATGAATTATACATGGTGTTGGCAAACCGTTATTGTTTATCATTAATTTCATTAAAAGGGTCAACGGTTTGTGAGTGAGTTATACTTAGTTTAGTATCTTATTTATTATTTAGGGAATTGGTAAATTCTTTTAAACTTTCTTGTTATAATTTTGTCTGAGTTCAATAGTTTTAACGTAATCTTATTCTCTTCAAACTCAATTTTCCAAAAATTTCTATTGACTTGGTCACTATATGGAATTATCTCGACTTCAGGTTTATGTCCATGAACATTATAAACGCCATTTACCCTTCCTCTTTCAGACTTGATAACAAATCGTTTATCCCATCTAAAAAATATATAATTACTTATTTCCTTTTTGTCCGACTCCTTAAAATAATTATCACTACCAATTGTCCTTTCCAACTTCCAAAGCCCAAGTAATTTATCACCATATGTTTGTGGTAATTGAGATGAACGCTCTAAAATAACTTTAATATTTTGTCCTTCTTCCATTCGTTTCCAAATCATTTTTTTTTCTTCAAAATAAATTTTAAATGGTTCATTTTCATCAATTAATCCGTTAGTGTTTTTAATTGATAATTCCATTGAGTTCTTATTAAAATTCCAAGTTCCAACAGAGTGTTGGAGCCAACCATTTCCTGATTGTTGCGTGAAGTCAGAATTAAACTTCATCCATCTCGCATTTGGAGTCATTACTTCATTTCCGACTACAACTGATTCAACAATCCAAAGGCCTTCGATTGTTCCTGAATTCTTACAACTGAAAAATGACAGAGTTGTAATTAATAATATTAAAGGTGTTATCTTCATGTCTTTTTAGTTATTTATTCTTTTCAATAAAAATTCCAAAATTTCATCTTTATCGTCTAATAAATGATCTTTTATTTGAAGGTCTGGCATAACACCAGTATTTTTGTCTATTCTGCTTATTCTTTCTATTTTTCCTTTAGAAACCTCTACAGATATTCCAGTTTTGGGTAGTTTATAATTGTAAATTGATGCATATAAATTAGGAAACTCTCCGGTTTCTTCACCTACTATAGAGCCAAAGCCATAATCTTGAATCTGTGCAGCGGTCACGGTCGATTGTGAATATGATTGTCGGTTTACAAGTACGTAAATTTTACCTTTAAATCGTTTTTTTTCAGGTTGTGGTTGATAATAACCAAAATCGTAATCGTAAATACTACCATTTTTATGTTTTAATACAGACTTCCAGTAGGTTTGCGTAGTGTCTCTGTTCTTTCGGGTGTGTTGTTTTAACTGGGTACTAGTTTTCAGCTGAAATCTCGAAGCCCATTTGAAAGGTTTATTGGCAATGTAGGATACTAGATAATCACTAAAAGCATCATCACCACCAGAATGGTTGCGTAAATCGATAATTAACCTTTTGTAGGGTTTAGAATTGATTTTAGTGAAAGAGCTGTCTATGAATTGCTTGTATCTGTCTAAATCACCACCAAAATCACCAGGTTGGATATAGACTATGGAATTAGATAATACATCAAATTTCATATCATGTTTGAGAATGTCTTCACGTTTCATTTCAAAATCTTCAACTGCTTTTATTGAGGTAAGATTGTAATTAGAATGCTTATCGTTATGTGCAATTTTTACTGTAAAGCTTCTTTGTTCACCAAATACCAACCAATAAAACCTAGGTAACGTTAGATTCTCTAATTGTGCATGTTTAAAGTAGATACGTTCTGCCGAAATTTGAGGGTATATTTTATTCAAAATTTCTTGAATGGGCTGTTCGTTAATGCAAATGAGTTTGTCTCCAACCTTAATGGTCGTATTTGTTGACCAGTTTTTTCTAACGATTGCTTTACCATTTTCAATGGCAATTTCTAATGGAAAAAGTGTTCCGCCAGATTTAGCATAATTGATATAGCTAGCTATAGGAAACGGTATTCTCGTATGTCCGTTATTGACATTAGACACAACTTTTTGAAATAATTTGGTTGCTTCTAAAACACTAAAACTATCTTTTTTTACGTCATTTTTTACTTTTTTATAGTTTTCTTCAAATGCTTTTTTAGAGGTATAAGCAAATAAATTGATATGTGTATCTTCTAGAGATGTTTTTAGGTAGTTTAAATCTGATAACACTTCTTCTTTGGAAAATTGATTTTGACCATAAATAAGGCCTACGTTAATAATTGAAGAAATAAGTAATAATTTGATTTTCATTATGACTGTTTTATAAGTTGTAAGTTTATTTATTGATTTTTCATTTTTTGAAGTTCTTCTCTTTGTTCTTTAAGTATTCTAATACCCAGTTTTTCATAAATAATATTTCTTTAACTTTTTCTAAAGTAATTATAGAACTCAATATAATTTTGATAACAAAAGAATAATTACTTTTCTATGTTAGAAGATAACAAATCTCAATAATTTGAAGTTGTAAAAATATAGGGAAAGTTGACCTAAATCGTCCTAATGCTTCTTTCCGGACGTATTTTTACTTTTTTTTAAATATTGACTTGGAGTTAGTTGTGTGGATTCTTTAAAAACTTTGTTAAAAGTTGATTTAGAATTAAAACCAGATTCAAAAGCATGGCCAAGTAAAGATAATTTATCTCTTTCTGGGGATTTTATACGTTTTTTAAAAGCCTTCACTCGATACGAGTTAATCAAATCATAAAAATTTTGATTGTAATTTTGATTGATTTTTAACGAAAGTGCCTTAGGTTTTATGTTTAACATTTCTGCTAAAATAGAAAGATTTAATTCTGGATTGAGATGAGGTTTTTTAGTTTCAAGCAAAAGGTTAAGTTTATCAATAAATACTTCATCTTTTTGAAAAGCAATGGATTTTGATTTTTTAGAAAAAGGCTTCAAATAGACTACCTCTCTTTCTTTTTGAACATAAGCCTTAAATCCAATCCAGTATGTTACAATAGATAATAGTACAAAATTTGGTAAAAAATAGTATTCACGAAGACTACGACCAAAGAAAAAGCGATCTGTTTCGGTCAAAATTTGCCACAAAATAAAATAACTGGCAAAATATATTATGGGAGTTTGTAGCCACCTTAGTGAAAGATTTTCAATTTTTGAGTAATAATCTTTCAGTAGTCTTTGGTGTTTAGCTAAGATTCCTAGTGAAATAATACTATACACTAAAATGGAAGTCACACCAATCCATTGTTGTGTTAAGTAAACATATGAATAGGTAGGTAATTTTTCTAAATAAAGACCATTTGAACCAATTCTGTATATGGAAGTTCGATAAAAAATAAACTCTAAAACAAAAGGAATAAAATGATAATAATGTGTTTTTTTTAATCTAAATTTTGGATTCGTAATATATTTAGTATAAAAATAGAGTACAGGACCAATACCGTAAAGCATTTCCATCTGAATATACCTGAAAATGTATAGTAAATCATAGTCCTTTAACACGTTGACTATTACAATGTTTAGAGGTATTAAAGCATAAAAGAATACTAATAAAGCGAGGAATATATTGGTTTTGAGCCTTGGTTTTTTGAATAAAATCAATCCACTAAATAATATTGCTTGGAGTGCGAATATAGCAATAATCGTGAATAAAATAGGATTGGACTCTATCATTTAAAGGTGTGTCATAATGTTTGCCAACGTGTTTGTGTATTGTTAGTTGTGTGTTTCAGCAACTAATTTAGTAAACAAAAACGAACGCGAGAAAATTCCGAAGGAATTTTCCAAATAAGCACTTGCCAAAGCAATTAATTATACACGTTGTTGTAAGTAGTGCTTTTTTTGCTTACTTGCTCAATTTTAGTATTCGAAATGCTCCTTGAATTACCAATGCAAAAACGATTGTTCCGATAATCAAATCAGGTTTACTCGAACTCAACCAATTTACCAAAATTCCAGCAATTATTACTCCCAAATTGATAATCACGTCATTCGAAGTGAAAATCATACTTGCTTTCATATGTGCTTCTTCTTTACTCTTTGACTTTTGTAAAATGTAAAGACAAATTCCGTTTGCGATAAGTGCAAAAATCGAAACGATAATCATTGTCGAAAAATCAGGAAGTTTCTCGCCTCCGAAGAATCTTCTTAAAACTTCTACAAATCCAATAATCGCAAGTGTTATTTGAAAATATCCAGCAAGTTTGGCAATCCGTTTTTTCTTTATTACTGTTCCTCCAACCGCAAACAAGCTAATTCCGTAAACAAAACTGTCCGCAAGCATATCTAAACTGTCGGCAACAAGTCCCATTGATTTTGAGATAATTCCTGTTGTCATTTCTATTATGAAAAATGCGAAATTTATTGCAAGTACAGACCAAAGTAGCTTTTTCTGATTTTCGTTTTCTTTAAATTCCGTTTGGTCGGTTTGTTCCGTTGAGATTTTCTTTCCGCCTAAATTCAGTTCAATAACTGACTTTTCGATTTGGTCAATTTCTCCGCTGTGAAAAACGGTCAATTTTCGATTCGGAATGTCAAAGTCCAAATTAGCAATACTTGAAATTCCGTCCAATTTCATTCGGATTAAATTTTCCTCCGATGGACAGTCCATTTTGGTAATTTCAAATATTGTTTTGTTCATTCAAATTCGTGGGTTTTCGGCATTACTTACAACTGGTTATATACAATCAAATATATTGTTTTTATCCGTATGTTTTAATTTTTGTAAAGCCGTATCTAATGGGTTTTGAATTTTCATTAAATCTTTTCTTTTTACATGAGTATAGATCATTGTAGTTTCTGGTTTTGCATGACCTAATAAAGATTGTATGTATCTTATATCAACACCATTTTCTAATAAATGGGTAGCATAGCTATGTCTTAATGTGTGTGGTGTAACTGTTTTGTTAATATAGGCTTTTTTGCAGCTTCTTTTTAAAAATTGCCTAATACTCTCAGTGCTATATTTTCCACCTTTTTGCCCTTCAACGAAATAAATAGAAGGTTTAAAAGTATTATAGTAATTAGAGAGAAGTGGTAAAAAGCTCTCAGCTAAACTTACATATCGATCTTTTCTTCCTTTTCCATTTTTTATAATTAGTTGTTTTCTTTCAATATGGAAGTCGACTAATTTTAAATTAACTAATTCACTTACCCTTAAACCGCAAGAATAAATTAAAGATATAATAGCACGGTGTTTTAAATTTTGAGTACATTGAATAATATTTAAAACTTCTTCTTGTGATAAAACATTTGGAAGTTTACGTGACTTTTTAGGTCTTTCTAATCTTAGATTATTAATTTTTGTATGTGGGTAAAAGTTTATGAAAATTTTTAAAGCACTAATAAATTGTCTTTGCGAACTGATAGAATAATTTCGTACAATGAAAACTTTTTCAATAAAAATTTCAACATCTCTGTTTGTGAGATTTTCTAAAGATACTTTTGTATAGAAATTTACGAAATCTGCAATGAAAAAAGTATAAGTCTGTATTGTACTTCGACTATATCTTTTTCCTTTTAAATAGAGATAAAAATTATTTAGCAGTTTTCTTTGTTCATCTGTTAAATTCCTCTTAAAAGCATTTTTTCTTGATAATTTACTTTGGTCAATAGTTGCTTTATTTTTAAAAGTGTTAAGAATTAAATTTAAATTATCAGGTGTGTCTTTTATATACCAAGATTTTAATGAAGAACTCCAATTTACATTTGGGACTTTTCTTATTAGATTGATTAAAGTTTCATTGTGTTTAAACTTAACCAATAATTGATGAACTTTTCTATGACTTTTTTGTTCTAGTAAAATTAGAGGTAATTCTTTCATCTTCTATATAACTTAATTTTATATAAATATAATTATTTTAATCATAACCACCTGTTTTTTAGTTTGTTATTGGTAATTTGAAAATGTGATATTTTTACTTGGTGTTCTTATATTTAAAATATAAAGAGATGCTGTTTCATTGCTGATTGAAATGAAAATACATTAAAAATACTTATTGCGTAATGTAGAAAATGGTTAAATTTACATCATAATATATGTTTAATTTATCGTAAACGGTTTCGTAAACAGTTTTATAAATAAATAAGTGTAAAAAGCGTGAAAAGAGGTATTCCTTCGAACTCATAACCCGAAGGTCACTGGTTCGAGTCCAGTTCC
>CANLQH010000009.1 GCA_947493285.1 uncultured Tenacibaculum sp. | reverse complement strand
GCAAAGAATAGTCCTGTGAAAATTAAAATTATTCCTGAAATATTACTAAAGCAGCTTCCAGACCTTTCAAATAAAGATCCTAAATCATTTTTATTTACTCAGAAAGAAATAGGAGGTATGTGGGATATTGACGAGACAAATAAAAGAGATTCTTTTACTAAAGAATTCAAAAAAGTAAAAGCACATTTTGAGTTAGGAAAAGAATATGGTCTTTATAGTTTTAGACATACTTTTATCACAAAATTATATAGAGAAATACGGCAAACAATGTCACCATTTGAATCAAAAAGTAAATAAAACTAATTGTTTTATAAAATCTCATAAAAGTTATTTTAAACTAAAGTTACATTAAAAATAGACAAACAAGATAGTTTAACTATTTAATGTTAGTTTTAATCGGGTAGCGTTCTACCTGAAATTTCAACTAATCCATTGTTAATTAGAGAATTTGGCGTATCATTTGGTAATGTAACTGTCTCTGTTTCTGTCGAACCACCTTCTGGTTTCCAAATTGCAGTTATACTAAGTGAGCCTTGATAGGGAATATCACCATAAGCCGTCGCTTGTAATCCAAGGCCTGCTCTAACGGTAAGATTAATACTCCATGGTGAGGTGATATTAGTAAGTTCAATCAGATTACCTTGGTTGTTGAGATATTCTATTTTATTGATGGTGGTACCGTTTAATGCAGTTACTGAATATGTAATATCGTACATCAATCTTTCTTGCTCATCATCATTGGAGCATGAGAAAAGAGTAAAAATTGCAACGATAAAAAGTAATTTTTTCATAATTTTAAACTTTTAAGTATTTGATTATATTTTAAATTGGCTACAACGTGTTCGTGTATGGTTAGTTGCGTGTGTAAGTAACTAATTTAACAAAAGAAACCGAACCAGAGGAAATTCCGAAGGAATTTCCAAGTAAGCAATAACCTAGAAATTGACTATACACGTTGTTAGCAACTGGCATTATTTTACTTTCATATTTCCATTCGTTCTAACGTATATGACAGTTTCGCTTTCAGAACTATTTGAGATATTATGAATGGCATTGTCCGTTGAACCAAAATAGCTTCCTAAATCCAATACTTTAGTTTCATCATTTTGAGGCAGCAAATAGCTCATTTCTCCGTTTATTACAACAGAATGCAAAACGGTTCCATCAGTTTCAATCAATCCACTATATTCTTTTGGAAGTTTGACAAAAAGACTTTTAAGTCCATCCGTTTCCATTAGAAAACTAATTTCTGCTTTACTATTTGAAGCTATCCAATTCGTTTTGCTGTTATCCAACCAAACAATATTTGAAACATCAATATTTACTGGTCTTTCTCCATTATCAAAAGCTTCGCTAATTGGTTTTACGAGGTAAGGTCCTTTGTCTATTTCTACTAAGGCAATATTTTCTTCTCCTTTTGCAGAAGTTATATGTGATTCTCCAACGGGTTGAGTCCAAAATGAGCCTGGTTTCATCCACATATTTTCGGCATTAGGGTCATCGTTGTGGATTAATCCTTTTATTACAACTGCTCTGTAAGTAACATTATGAATATGAGGTGGTGAAGAAAATCCGTCAACAAATTTTGCCAAAAAACCTGTGGGTGAAGTTCCTTTTCTATCTCCCCAAACTGTACCTGCTTGAGGGCTTTGGTCGCCTCTTGCGGGATTTAATTTTTCCCAAACAATTTCAGAACTTAATAGCACTTTGTTGGTTGGATTTTCTATTACTACCAATTTTTCGGTTTTGGGTTCATTCTTTGGATTTCCGCAAGAAGTTAATAATCCAATTATTAAAAGGTAGTTAATCATTTTTTTTATCATTCTCAATTATATTTTTGTTAGTTCAGTTTTGCTTGTTGCTAACGTGTTCGTGTATGGTTTCGTTGCGTTTTGCACTAAGTTAACAAATAAACAGAAACCCTTAGTTCAGCAGCGAGGATTTTCCGAAAGGAAAATCAGACGCAATGAACTATACACGTTGTTAGCATTTGTTATTCTTTCAACTTTATAAAATATTTCGATTTATTCTGGTTTTGAATATTCTATTAATTCCTCTACATATAAAAAGTCTCCTTGATTCTGAGTTAGTTTTATAAAATTCTTTACTGCTGGAGCATATAACCAAACTTCTTTTTCATCAGCGCTATAACCTCTTGAATTTGAGGTTTTACCAGTGTATTCAATAGTGTAGGCCATAAATGTTCCAGCTTCTACCGTTTCCTCTTTATATGATAGAACTTCGGCATCTTGATTTTGGCTTCCCGTTGTTCCATCTTGACTTGTCCAATTGTTTTCATATTTCCATTTTTTACCCACTTCTAGAGGCCAGTCGTATTTGGGTGTTTCGCTTTCTTCTGGTTTAACAATGTCAGAAACGGGAATGGTATCTTTGCCGATTGTCATACCCAAAACTCCGTCACTAATGACTATTTCTCGAGTATCTTTTCCATCAGATCGAACTTCTCCTTCCGTAGTCACACCTTTGTATTTCCAAACCCATTTTTCACCAACCTGATAATCAGTTAGAGTTGGTTGGTTGGTGATACTAGTTTTAGTTGTGTCATTACACGCACTAAATAATACTACTGCGAGTAATATTAAAATTTTATTTTTCATATTTTTTTTTTAAAATAATAGGACGTCTCAGATTTAAACTTGTTACAATTCTTAGACTTTTAATATAAGATTCTCAATTTTCTAATAAATGCTAACGTGTTTGTATAAGATTAGTTGCGGTTTTGTGTGCGAGGATTTTCCGAAGGAAAATCAGACATAACAAAATTGCAACGCCCTTTGATTAAGCCTAAAGGAGTAATTAATTTTATACGGTGTTAGCATTAGTTTTTTCTATATCTGATATTTTATTCTCTAGTCTTGTATTATTATCAGATTCATTATTATAGTTGAGTTTGATAGCCCTTTTATAAAAGAGAATAGCTTTATCTATATCTCCAAATTTTTCATAGGCTTCACCTAGGCTATCAAAAGTATTCCAAGATTTTGGGTATTCATTGCTATTCAATTCAAAAATTTGTATTGCCGTAGTGTAGTTTTCTTTCTCCAAATGAAAATAACCAATGGAATTTAAAAAACTTTGAAAGTCTTTTTCACTATTTTGCTTTTTTAAGTTTGTATATGTTGAAAGAAATGATTCGAACTCATAATTAGAAGCTAGTATTAATGTTTCATACAAATAGGTTTCTAAGTTTTTTAAATTATTGTCAGTAAGATAAGCTAAATGGTTAGCCACATTATCGACATCAAAGAACGTAGTTAAACCATTTGCCATAAAAATGATGCTCAAGTTTTGTTTTGGAAATGTTCGATAAACATTTGTTAGATTTCCTGTAAAACCATAAGATATTTCATTGTTAGATTTAAATTTATCCCAACCGTAAGTAAACAAATCTGTTTTGTTGTTGTAAGGGAATTCTTCCCACATAAGGTTCCTTGCTTTTTTACTAAGAAGAACATTGTTGTTTAATTTTTTACTCCATTTAATAAACTCACTTAAAGTAAGGTTCATCCCATTAGTTGCGTAATTATATTCACCTCCATAAAAATGCTCAATAGTCAGTTTGCCTTTAGTAAAAGGGAAATAACTAGTAACTCTATTTGAAACTATATCTCTTGAATCACTAGAGAAAAATACATCTTGTGTTTTGTCAAAAAATTGATTTGAAATAATAAACTTTGTAAGAGTTGGTCCTGATATTTTTTGAATTATTTTGTGTAAAAACCAATAGTTGGTTTGATTATATTCATACTGTTCTCCCAATTCATATTGAAGGCTTTTTGAAAATAATTGCTCTTCCATTTCTTTTGTGGTTAAATCATTATAATTTTTGAATGATTTATAATCAGGCAATCCAGATGAGTGTGTTATTAAATGCTTGATTTCAATATTTTTCCACTGTTCAGGAAGTTCAGACAAGTACTTAGAAATCTTATCATCTAAGCTTAATTTATTTTGTTCAACTAATTGAAATATTCCTACAGCTATAAATATTTTGGTAATGGAATACACTCTAAAAATTGAAGAATCCGTAACAGTGACATTATGTTCAATGTTTGCTAATCCATAGTTTTTTTGATGAATAACTGTGTCGTTTCTTATTATAGCAACAGTAGCACCAGGTATTCCGTGACGACTAATTATCTTCTCTACATATTCATCAACCTCTTCAATAGTTTGATTTTTTTCTTTCTTTAAACTCTTGCTATCATTGCAAGAAAAAAATAGAATAGAAAAAAATATTAGAATAGGTATTGTAGTATATTTAATTTTCATCGAATGAATTTGTTGCGAATTAATGCTAACGTGTTGGTGTATGTGTAGTAGCGCGCTTATTTGCCATACTTTTCGGAAAGTAAAATACAAAATTAAAAAAGAATAGCGACTTGAATTAAGATTCAAATCGCTATTACTTATACACGTTGTTGGCAATAGTTATTGGACTTCAATTTGACTCCAAATCCCTGTTTTAGCAGTTTCTTGTGCATATTCTAGAAATGTTTTTGCTTTTCTGTCTAGAACTCGTTCAATATCATTAACCACTAACTGATTTTTAGGATTGGTTAAAACATGACTAAATAAATACTCAATTAACCATACTACATCACTTGGTATTTGCATTTGCTTCATACCATCAATATACTGTTCTAATGTGATGTCATAGAAGTTTATTTTTCTGTCACTAGTTTTTGAAATTATATTGATAATATCCTTGAAGTTGATTAATTCTGGACCTGTTACCTCAATAATTTCACCGTTATAAGTGTCATCAAGCAAAACAGTTGCAGCTACTTCTGCAATATCATTGGCATCTACAAATGGAATTAAAACATCAGACATTGGTAACGCCACTTCTCCAGACAAAATAGGATCCAAAAAGAAACTTTCGCTCCAATTCTGATTAAACCAAGATGCTCTAACTATTGTATAATCCATACCAGAATTCATCACAATTTTTTCACAAGCTTCAGCCTCGGTTTCACCTTTTCCAGAGAGCAGCACCATTTTTTTAACACCTAATTCTTTTGCTAAATAAGTTAAACTCTCTATAGCTTCTTTGGCTCCTGGAACAGCAAGATCAGGATAATACGTAACATACATTTTTTCGATGCCGCTTAAGGTTTCTATCCATGTTTCTTTATTATCCCAATCAAAGCTTGGTGATGAATTTCTTGAACCAATTCTTGGCTCAATTCCTTTCTTTTGTAATTGCTCTACTACTCGGCGACCAGTTTTTCCAGTTCCTCCGATTACTAAAATGTTTGTTTTCATAATGAATTGTTTTAAAATGTTTTTTGAATAAATATTGATATAAGTAATAGTATGAATGAAACCATACTTGAAATGGTTCTAATACTATGGAAATGATTCCAAGCACTTTCATAATAGGTTCTAAAACCCTTCAGCTCCATTAAGTTAAGATTGGTAATATTTAATGCTTCTAGTTCATTGTTTAAGGGTACATTACCAAAGGCTGTAACTCCAAAAGTGCCAAATAGATAGATGATTGTTGATGCCAACACTAGCACGAATACAGTTTTGTTGTTGAACTGTAAATAAGTAGATATCACCAATGAAATTAAGCTTCCAAAGAATACAATGAAGAACACCGGATTCAAGATTTCTCTATTAATGTTTTGCATTGTTTCCAAATACATTACATGACCTATTTTTTTTGTTCCCAATATGACCGAAACTGACCAAGCGAAGAAAAAACCTGTGGAAAGTGCATTCAATAAAACCGTTATAAAAAAAACAGCTGTTTTCATGCTTTTAATTTTTTTGTTAAATAACTTCCGAAATAAAATACAATGAAGTAAAACTCAACTATAATTGTATAAAACATCGGATCCCCGAAAAATTCTGAATAGCTTCCACCATTTGGAATTATAAATACTGGAACTGTAATTATTACATCTAGAAGCGTAGCCACCATAACGAATGTAAGCCCTAATTGAGATGGTTTTATGTGACTTTTTTTATAGAACAGATATGTTCCTATACATGCGCTAGGTATGATACCTAAAGCCAATGCGATATTAGATTGTAGTTCCAGATTTTCTAAAATGGGAACATAAAATGATAAGAGGTAAAAGCTAACTCCTAAAATCCAAACGAGTATACCACATACAATGCTAAATAAATTTTTACTGATCATAATCTTAAGTTTTTCAATTATGACACAAATCTATAGTAGCTGTCTTCCAGCGACTTATTCAGAAAGAATTATGATTTATTCGAAAAGAATTTTACACTTGGCTAGGTCTGTAGCCAAACTTTTTTTCAAAAGCGTTAGAGAAAGAACCCAAACTATCGTAACCTACAGCCCAAGCGGCTTCTTGAATTGTTTTTTGTTTGTTTTTAATTAAACTGTAGGCTTTTTTTAAACGTTCGTTTTGTAAGTATTTGAAAACCGGAACGCCAAACTGTGCTTTAAATTCTATTTTAAGCTTATTTGTGTTAGTTCCAATTCTGTTGGCCAATTCTGTTAAGGAAGGTGGACTTTCTAAATCGGATAATAAAATTTCTTGAGCGAGATTGATTTTTTCTATTTGCGAAGTATCAAGTTTTGTGTTTTGTTGTTGTGCCAATTGTCCAAAATAATGAGAAAGTAAAGCTGTGATATGGCTTTTATAAAACATCATTTTAATCTCACCTTCGTAAGTATTGCTGAAGAACTGTTCAACTAATTGAAACATTTCTGGGCTCATATTAAATACAGGACCTTCAACATAATGGTCTTTTGGGTGAATTAATTGGTATAAAAATTGTTCCAAGAATTGACCTTCTCCATTAGGCAATTTGTCTATGTTTCTTATTGTTGTAGCGATTACTAGACATTGCAGCGATTTTAGTTTGGAAACATGATGTTCAAATTCTACCATATTATCTGCATAAAATGATAGTACCATACCTTTGGTGTGATGGAACTTTTTGGTTTTTCCATCAAATTTTACATTAAGACCAACATCACCTGCACCATAAAAGGCGATAGCTATTACTGGCTCGTCAAAAAAACATGAATCTATTAAGTTATTTTCGGCAGAAGCCTCTTCCAACAAGATTGTGTAATCATTTATATCTATTATTTCACGATTCATTCTTATGATTTATCTCAATCGAGTTTAATTATTGCCAACGTATGCTTATATGAAAAGTAGTATCTAAAAAGAAAAGACTTTCATAGGTATTCAATTTTTTAATAAAAATACATATTTTTTTTAAGTAAGCCTGAAATAGCTATTTTTTATATGAGCAGTTGTGTTTAGTATTTTTTCTCCTTAACGCTATTCTTTTTATGAAAATCACTTACATATAAATTATTAGAGCTTTTGGTAGAATAATTTTAAAATGCGTAGTATCGAAGACGCTACATGATGCGCTTTTCAGTTCATTTTTTTTTCATTCTAATATGTTTTATATGCACCTTATATCAAACGTCTTAGAATGAATGTATTCAAGTTAAAGTCTCAGAGAAGTGATGTGAATACTTGACTTTTTCATTTTTTTTCAGTAAATCCAAACTGAATAACGTTGCTACGTTTTGAGAGTGAACTCTCAACGATTTCAATCGTTCAGTTTGAAACTTAAAATACTCCAAAGTCGCTCCAGTGTCTTCTCTATAAAAATTCTTGAATACTCAAAAAGTGTACTGGAAATTCAAAAAGTCTGTCGATATTAAATGCAACGGTCTAGTATAACCGTCAGTTACGGGTTAATATACACTAATTTTCGGTTTAGCACAGACTTTAGCAATTCCGAGTGGATTCGGACGTAGTCGAATCCGCCGTAATTGCGGTTATACATTGTTGTACTGCGTTTTTAAAATTTCATTTCGTTAATAATTTCTTTAGTTTGCTCCATATCTGTTATCATAAACTCAAGCATTTCAGAACGTTTCAACTTTGTCTTTTTCGTATATAAGTCTTTTCTAATCTGTAACAAAAGTTCACTAAGTAATGCAATCAATCTGTTTCCGTAATCAGATGTATATTCTCCATTTTCATCTTTATAAATATCTGAATGAAAAAAGGTCTGCATTATTTTATTAAAAATCTGTATAGCTTTATCAGACCCAAATGTTGTCAAATCAAACACAGCTTTTTTATATTCCAATGTTGTCAGCTTGTTTATTTCTCTCTGTTTGACTTTTTCAGATAATGTAAAAGTCATAGTTGCGATAAATGGTTCTAAGAGTATTTTATATGTTTCTATCTTAAATTCCCTCGACTTTGCTTCTGAATTAAGAATATCTTCTTTTTTAGATTTAATAATCCAAGAAATAATTCCGCCAACGGTTAATAGAATTGGTGATAAAATAGCTATAATTAATGTTTGATTCATTTCATTTCGTTGGTTTGGTCAAATGCAGTACAACGTTATTGTATAAGATTAGTTGTGTGGTTTAAGCATGGAATTTAGCAAATAAAAAACGAATGAAAATCTACAAAGATTTTCGTAAGTAAACTAGAAACTAGCAATTAATTTTATACGGTGTTGTAAGTAGTTTTTATAAATCGTTTAATTCAGAGATATTATATAATTTAAATTCAACATCCATCTCTTTTAAATATTCTTTAAGGCTTTTTTTAAATCCAGCTTCTTTTCTCCATGTATCTACTGAATCTTTATCTTTAATTGGCCATAAAAAATAAATCCACTTTCCTTTTTTATTTGCCTTTCCTTTTATTTGAGTTCCATAAATTTGCTCGAGCCCATTATACATTAAATTTCGATCTTCCATTAACGCTAGAGACCTTTTAGTAATGTCTCCATTTTTTGTTGCCTCTCTTATTAGAGGAAGATATTTGTCAATTTTATTAGAGTGCTGAATAACATAAAAAACAGCTTTATTTGCAGGCTCTCCAACAAGAGATTTACTAGGGTACCCATACTTCTTGATGATATTTTCTATTTCAAGTAAGTTTAAGCTATCAATCTCACGCATTAAATTAAATTTCTTATTCCCTTCTATATCTGTTTTATTAAGTTTCAATTTAGAAAGTAATTCAACTTTTCTTTTATCAGGCAAATTTCCATTAACAATTTCTCTAATTCCTTGATCTCTTAAAAGGATGTTTTCTAGTTTTTCTTTGAGTTCAATATCTATTTTATCAGTTTCAAGGCTTTCTTTAGTGCTTTTTTCTTGTTTACAAGAAATGAACACTAAAAGTATTATCAATGCTAAAATTCTTTTCATATGTTTTTCTATTTAGTTTTTTCTTTTAAAAATATAATTGGTTCTTTTAAAGCGTGAAATTCAAATTTGATTATTTCTCCATATGTATCATCTATAAATTTTACTGGATATCCTGGGTCGAAGTCTTCTTCAAACTCTTTTAATGGTTTAAAGTAAAATGTATTATAATTTAAATGTTCCAATTTAAATTTAAAGTTTGGTAGTAAGGCATATAATTTTCCTTTCTCTAAAACTACTTCAACTTTTCCATAACCGTTTGCATGATATGTTCCAGTAAAGGACTGAAGAGAGTGGATTGGTAGTTTTTCCTTGTGTAGAGGCTTATCTTCTAGGTTTGGCTTAAATTTATCGTTAACAATAATTGGAAATTCAAATTCAGTTAGTTTATATAGTTTTCTTGATATATAATCTGATACAGCATATGGTAAGTAAGAATTCTTTTGGTTTGTAAGTACAACGATTCCAATATTGTCTATAGGAAATAAATCCATTACTGTTGAAAAGCCGTTTGTATTACCTCCATGTCTCATTCTATAGTGACCTTCCCAGGAACGCAAACGCCAACCAAAACCTTCTCCCCATAAAAATGAACCTTCTTCGTATTTTTCTTCATGTTTTATATTTTGAAGCCTAGAAGCAGCTCTAATGTAGTTTTGAGGAATAACTTGTTTTCCTTGATAAATTCCTTTGTTTAGCCATACACGCATCCAATTTGATAGGTCGTTAACTGAACTCTTAATGGCTCCCGCTGGTGAAATTGAATAATAATTTTCAAAAATAGTTTGCTCAGTAGTGCCTTTATATCGTGCATAGCCTAATGAAAAATTATTAGTCTTTTTCATTGCTTCAATTGAGGTAACAGAAGAATTCATATCCAATGGTGTAAATATTTTTTCTTTAACATTATGTTCCCAACTATTATCTGTTACTTGCTCTGCAATAGTACCAGCGAGTGTATATCCTATATTACTATATACCCAACTGTTTTTTATTTCTGCTTGAGGTTTTAAATATTTTAGACGTTGAACTGTTTTTAGTTTGTCTTTTTCTGGAAACATTGTAATAGAGCTTCCGTGACTACCGATGCCACTTCTATGACTTAATAGATCTTCTATAGTAATTAGATTATTCATTTTGTCATTGTAAAACTCAAAGTTTGGAACATGCTCTGCAGGTTTATCTTTTAAGGATAGTTTGTTCTCATCTTCTAAAATCCCTAGCAAAGAACCTGTAAACGCTTTTGTCATTGAGGCGATATGAAAAATAGTATTTTCATTTACTAATAATTTTTCGTCTAAATTTCTATAGCCAAACCCGTTAGAATAAATCACTTTATCGTCTTTAACAATAGCTACAGCCAAACCAACTGCATGGTATTCTTTGATTAAAGATTCTATTTTTTTGTCTATGCCTTTTAATTCTTTTGGTATTTCTTGACTAAAACAACATTGTATTAAAAAAGCGAATACGAGTGTGTAAGTAAATTTCATTTTTGATGTTTCATTAATTTTCAACAAAAATGAATAAATATAGATGTTTAAAAGTCCGATTATATAAAGTCGAACTGATTTTTAGCTAAATAATGCGTTCGAACTAAAGTCGAACTATTGTTAACTGACTGATTTTCTGTATACTGAAGGTGTTTGGTTTGTTACTTTCTTAAAAGCAGTATAAAATGAAGATTTTGAATTAAAACCGACCTCATATAAGATTTCTAGTACAGTTAGTTCTTTTTTAGTTGGGTCATTTAAAAGTGCTTTTGCATCATTTATTCGATACTCATTTATGAAATCAAAGAAATGTTTATTTAAATGATGATTAATTAATAAAGACAAATCTCTTTCCGGAATATCCGTTTGAATCGCTAGTTTTTGTAACGTTAATTCAAAATTCAAATAAGGTTTTTCCTCTTCCATAATAGAAGTGAGCTTCTTTAGATTTTGATTGTCAGAAGTGTCTTTTTGTATAATCGTAGTATTGTTATTTTCAAGGATGAATTCTATAGGCTTTAAATTCATATTAATACCAGTAAATAACTCTGGTTGATACAATGCCTTGAGAACAAAAAATATAGTTATTGATAAAACAGATAGACTTATTAATAAATTAATATTTAGAATATACTCTTTATAGTCAGAACTTGATAAATACCATCTTATCAAAACAAATGAATGTGCTATACAAGAGAATATGGTTATCTGAAATAACCATTTATAGATAGCATAATTAGCATTTGAATAATTTTCAAGATAGACCGTTTTGTATTTTTTAAGTACTACAAAAACCGCTATTATATATACTAAGTATTGAACTTCTCCTACTACTTCATAAAGAATAAAAATTTGCTCAGACAAGTTTGTTATTTTAAAAATGACAAGGAATATTATAAATAAAACAAAATGATAAAAGTGCTTTTTAATAATCTTAAAATTTGAATAGCAAGCCGATAATACGTAGAGATAAAACAAAGGGAGTTGCAGTAAACTTGACGAAGTTTTTAAAATTTGAAGGTTAGGATATTCTGAAATTTTGTTTGTAAATAAGCCGATTAAGTCAAATGCGATGACTAATAGGTAAATACCAAACAATCTATTTGATAATTTATTTTTGGTTGTAACTGTAAAAAGAAAAACAGAAAGAAGTAGCATGATAAATACTACAATCTTTCCTATAGTACCAATGATTTCTAATTTGTTTTCCAATAGCTTTGTATGTTTTTGAATTACTTACAACGGTCTTGTATATGAAAAGTAGCGGATTTCTACTCACTAACTTTTCAGTTTAGCACTGACCATAAATTTATAAAATTCATTTTTGTTTAAGCACTTAAACAGCTATTTTTTATATACGTTGTTGTAGTTAGTTATTCTCCCACTCATCTCTTAAAATTCCATAGCTTACAGAATCGAAATATTCTCCATTTACAATTCTAGCTTTTCTATACCTTGCTTCTTCTTTCATTTCTAACTTTTTTGCTAGTTTAATCATACCTATATTCCCAGACCAAGTCGTAATTCCAAGTCTGACAATATCATCTTTAGCTATAAAAACTTCATTTATCCATAACTTAAGAGCTGTATAACCAATTCCTTTATTCCAAAACTTATCATTAAAAATAACGATACCTATTTCAAGCCAATTAGTCTCTTTAGATTTCCAATACCAACTGACTTCTCCAATCATTTCATTTTCTTTATTGGTAATAATTCTAGTATTTTCCAAAACTTCACTTCCTTTTTGAAATTTCAACTTTAATGCTTGAATTTGTTGTTCAATTTTTTTCTCTGAGGATTTCTTAAAATAAGGACCATTTAATAAATGATAGTTATGCTTAGGATGCTTCCAATATTTATAATCATCAAGGTTCTCTACTTTAAGTTTTTTAAGTAGCACTTTATCATTATGTTCTTTATATTTTGTCAATCTACTTTAGTCTGTAAAAAAGAAATCAAAGACCAAGTTAACTTGGTCTTTGAAATTTTGAGTTAATAAATTACTTCTAAATAAATAACCCAAGGTAATATCTTCAATAATAACTTTATCTATATTATTTTTAGTAATTATCGCTTTCAATTCATTTGCATTGTTTTTTGTAACTGAAGAGCCAATAAATTGACCATTAGAGGTAAAACAAGTAGGTACTTTTTTTCTGATTTCAGTTATGATTTCAAATTTGAGTATTTTTTCACTTTCTAACATAGTATGAATTTTATTTAATTAAACTGATTTACAACTTTAAGCAATGCTTCCATACTCATGTCAATATCTTTTTTAGTGGTTGACCATCCAACTGTACTAATTCGCATAGCTTCTTTACCATGCCAATTGGTACCACCAAACCAAGCAGTTCCTTCTTTTTGAATGGCTTTTATTACTGCTTTTGTTTTTTTATCAGAGCCAAAAGAAACCATTACCTGATTAAGCTCTACTTTGTTTAAGATTTCAAAGCCTTCTTCTCTTAATCTTTGCTCAAAATACTTAGCTAAATCGCAAGATTTACCTATCATATCAGATACTCCTTTTCGTCCTAAACTTTTTAATGCTGCCCAAACCTCTGTTCCTCTAGCTCTTCTTGAAGTTTCTAAAGTTCTGTTCATTGGGTCATCATTACCTTGAACTAGGTAATTACCTTTTAAGGTAAGTGCTTTTTTAATAACCATTTCATCTTTATAAAATGCCATACCAGAATCATAAGGTACATTCAGCCATTTATGAGCATCCGTAGCCCATGAATCTGCTTTCTCAAAGCCTTTCATTAAATACTTTAATTTTGGATTTGAAGCTGCCCATAAGCCAAAAGCTCCATCTATATGTACCCAAGCATTATATTTTTTGGCTTTTTCAATAATAGTATCAAAAGGGTCAAATGCTCCTGAATCTACATTTCCTGCCTGTAAACAAACAATTGTAGGCTCATCTCTAAACTCTGGAAGTTTACTAGCATCAATTGCACCATTATCATCTACTGGAATTTTTTCTATTTGAGCATTTCCAATACCTATCGCCCTTAAAGCTCTTAGCATAGTGGTATGTACTTCTTCACCAACAAGAACTCTAATTTTTGGAGCTCCAAATACTCCATTGGTTTGAATATCCCATCCATATTGTTCTAATACATGATTTCTGGCACCAAGTAAACAAACCATATCAGCGGTTGTAGTACCAGTTACAAAGGAACAACGTGTCTGTTTGGGCAAATGTAAAACGTCAACCAGCCATTTTTCAGCCACTTGTTCTAATTTACATGCTAGTGGAGAAAGTACTGCCATGTTAGGCAATTGATCCCAAGCAGCAGCCAACCATTGAGCTGCTACGGTAACAGGTAAGTTTGCACCGGTTACAAATCCAAAAAATCGTGGACTTATTGTTACCATAGCTCCTTTACTACCAATATCCTCTAGTTCTTCAATAACCTTTTTAGATGGCATTGGAATTTCAGGAAAAGGACCATCTAATAAAGAAAGATTTCTAAGGGCTTCATCCGTTGGCTCAATAGCTCTTGTTTGTGCTTCATTTAAAAAAGCTATTGCTTTTTGTGCAGCATAATTTAAAGTTTCATCTCTTTCAGAGAGTATTTTATGTACATCCATTTTTTATTCTGTTTTAATGAGAAACAAAATTAAAATAGGGAGACCTTAAAAAATTGTATAATCTTGCTATTGGGAAATGGAAGACTGATATTGTTTGGGTGTAATACCTAAAAACGATTTGAAATTTCTTGTGAAGTGACTTTGGTCGAAGAACCCAACCATGTAGCCTACTTCTGTAACAGAGTTTTTAAACTTCAATAATTCCTGAGCTTTATTGAGTCTTAAGTTCATCAAATACTTATGAGGAGGAATACCAATAGATTTTGAAAAAACTCTATTTAAATAATAAGTGCTTAAACCAGAAACCTCCGACAATTGTTCTAATGTTATTTTGGAATCAAAATAGGTATGTAAATAATCTTTTATACGGTTAGTGATGATGGAGTTTGCAGAAATTTCGCCTGCTTTTACTTTACTTAAACTGTGATTTTTTATAAGATAAGCAAATGTTTCATAAAAACAATTTTGATTTTGAATAGTATCAAACTGATTCGAAAAAAGATAATTATGTAGATGTAATAATTGTTCTTCTAGATGATTATCTTTTACAGTAACCTTATCAAAATTTGGAAGAGAAACTTCATCCTGTGCTATATCATTTGCAATCTGTTGAAAAACTTCTGGCTGTACATTAAAAGTTCTATACCTGTAGCCTTTGTCATCAATGTTTTTGTTGCTATGGATTCTCTCAGGATTTATCATTGAAATATGTCCCTTAGAAATTATTTTTTCTTTAGGTGATTTTGGACAATATGATTGCACACCACTTTCCATTACTCCAATAATAAATTCAGGGTGATAATGTAAAGAAGCTTTATTCGACTTGAAATTAGCGTCCATTAACTCAACTCCAGAAATATCATTATTAACATGAAATTTCAAGATGTTGCTTTTTATGTTTTTTGCTTCTTTCATAATTAACTACAACGTGTTTGTGTATGATTTCGTTGCGTGTTTCAGTAACTAATTTAGCAAATACAAACCGAATAGAAAATCTACGAGGATTTTCGTAAGTAGGCGATTACTAGCAATGAATTATACACGGTGTTGTGGCCAGTTTTTTAATTTTCGATTATAGTTTTATAAATCAATTTACTGGAATTCTTATTTTGCGTAAGTATTGTGTAATAAGTATTAACGTTCAATTTTAGAGTGATTAATTGGTTTGAATTAATGTCCTTAAGTTCAACATTTAAGTTATAATTCTGTTTTCTGTTTTTAATCAATTGATTATCCCAGCCTCTAAAGTCAGATATAGAAATATGGCATACTGACTCATATTCCTTCTTATTATATTTCTTAGATGGAATCTTATCTAAATCAAATTTAAAAGGTTTTTTTGCGTTTAAGTCATAGTTGAAATTTAACTTAAAGTGTTTAAATTCCTTTTTCATTTTTTTCTTAAAAGTCTTTCGTATTTTCTTTTTAAGGTCAAGAAAATAATTAATAGAATGGGTATGACCTTTGAAAATAAATAGAATTGAGTTTGGTTTTTTATATTTCTCTATTTTTTCATTCTCAATTATTTTAACCCCTGGTTTAAATTTCCCGCTTTTTTGAGAAAAACCATTTATTCCTATTAATAAAATTATCAATAATAATATTCTTTTCATTTCTGTTTTTTTCAATTAGCTACAACGGTATCGTATAAGAATAGTAGCGGATTTTTACACACTAACTTTTCGGTTAAACACAGACCTTTTTTTATATTTACATACTTTCGTTTAAGCGATTAAACCGCTATTATTTTTATACATTGTTACCACACGTATTATTCCTTTATCCATTCCACTAAATTTCTTGCGTTAACAATTGACCAACTATGAGGATGTCTGCCCCCATTTGTTCGATAGCCTTTATTTTCTGTTTCAATTAATTCAAATTGATTCCAGTTTTGGGTTCTCAAATCTTTTCCTATTTGTTGGATAGTGTATGCATTGGTACTTTCAAAATCCGTTTGTCTGTTTTCTTTCCACCACAAACTGTCGGGTTCAGTGTAGAATCGTATTTTACAATTCTTTAGATTTGGTACACTTATAAATCTGTTCTTTAATGTAAATGGTGAAACTTTTTGTATGTTTTGTAACAACGAATCTTTGGTAAATTCTTCCTCAAAGTAATTTATAATCCACTTTGGTTCTGCAAGCCTTTCTTCGTCAAGACCTCGATTGGCAATATCTTTTTTGGAACTTTCATAAAGTGCATATAGATCAATGGGTGAATCAACAATAAAAGTGCCTTTTGGGGCAATATTAATTTTATTTTGATGCAGATAGTTTGAAAGTATTAAGGCTACATTTCCACCAATAGACATTCCACCAATGTAGATATTTTCAGTTTTCAAGTGGTTTTTAGTAAAAACAGCTTGTATTTCCTCCGCAAGTTGTTTTGAGGTAGTTTCATCAATCCATAGATGTCGATTAAAATTCATAAATAAAACAGAAATTTGATTTGCAGTTGCTGTAGTGATTATATCAAATTCTTCTTTTGTCTCTTTCGCAGTCGAAGCTCCTCCAGGAAATAAAACTAAAGTGGTTTTTGAACTTTTTGCCTTATATAATTCATAATTCTGGTGAACAATATGTGCAGTAGGGTAAATTTGAGAATTTAATTCAGTTGTTAGTGTTTTTAAGACGCCTTTAATAATTTTCATCTTTCCATTGCGCTCTAACACGCAAACAGAAATAGATGCGTCTAATTGAGGTAAATGGAAAGCTTGTGTTCCCCAAAAACCACCGTGACCTATACTTTGTAAACCCTTTATGGTAGCATCAGCAACTCCAAGTCTATAAATTTTTGATATTGCATCTGTGGTTGGAACATCCGTTTTGATTAGGTTTAAAACTTCCTTATCTCGAATGACTTTTCCATTGAACAGATTATATGAAAATTGGGCTAATTCTTTCATATTTGTAGCAATTCCGCCACCACCATATAAGTCCCAAGAAATATCGTGGTCGTAAGAATCCCAATCGAAATTTAATTTGCGGTCGCCCCAATTTTCTTCTTTCCAATATTGATGCACAAGTTCTTTTGTGTGCTCTGGTTTTTCTTCAAGTGTTGGAAACCAAGTATTCGTTAGACCTAATTCATCATATTTGAGTAACTCTCTAATTGATGTGTAAAAAGGTTTTTGGGTCTTTTGTTCTATGATTTCTGTTGCCAATAAATAATTAACATCTGCATAGTTGAAAACCTCTTGTGGTTTACCCAAAGGGTCGCCAACATTTACAACAAGTTTTAATTGTTCATCTCTTGTCCATCTATATTTTTGATTATTGTTAATAAACTCAAAGTAATCATCATTCACGTAATCGGCTATACCACTTGTGTGGGATAATAAGTGTTTAATTTTGATTTTTTCAAATGAGTAGCCATCATTTTGGAAGAGTTCTATTGTCTTATGGGATAAATGCTCTCCAATTGGGTCTTCTATATCCAATTTCCCTTGTTCTTGTAATCTTAATATTGCTGCCGAAACGTAAGTTTTGATATTACTGGCGATTAATGCAGGTTGGTCGGGCAATAACTTTGTTTTGGTGTCTTTATTTGAATAACCAGCACTTCCGCTCCACGATATTCCGTTTTTTGGTGATTCAATGTGGGCTATAATCCCAATCGATTGTGGATTTGCTTTATAAATTGAATCTATAATTGCTTGAAATTGTTGAACTTCAATTTTTGAGCTTTCTTCGGCAATCGTTTTTGTTTCTTTAGAATTTTTACAACTAAAGAATAGAAAGCCAATTAGAAAAAATAATAACTGCTTGTTGTTTACTATTGTCATAAATAAATAATTAGTGGTAATTCAGGTCTTAAATCAAATGATTTTTTCTGAATATTATTGTCAAAATATAGTTCCATTAAATGTTCAGAGCCATTTTTGATTTCAACATTTTCAATACTACTTACAGCTTTAATAGTTTCGGTTTTTAAATCCAAATCAGTTGATGTAATAATAATATTTGTGATTTTTTTTGCTCCGTTTGGATGTTTGAAAAACACCTTCCAATAATCATCTTCGGTAGAATAGTTCTCTAGTTCAGATAATGATTCAAATGTTCCTGATTCAATTTCTGGATACACAACAAAAATTGAAGGTTCTTTTAGGTGTGTTTTTGAATTTTCAGCTGAATATATATTCGCTTCTTGCTCCATCCAGTCTTGATGGTAACTTATAGTTTCAAATGGAATTTTTCCTATATCGTAATCTTTTACTTTAAGAGCTATGCTAAAAGGTGAAGCTTCATTATTTTCAAAGTTAGCTCTTTCTGAAAAATCTAAATTTTTATTGAATTCATTGTTCTTATCAAATTCTTCTTTATGAAAAACAAAAATCAATTCGAGGTAGTTATTTAAAAAATAGAAATACCGTCCTGTTGTTCCTTGTCCTTTATGAATTGGTGAAAGCGAATCGGGAAGCGATGTAAATCCAATATCTGTTAATAGTTTCTTAGCTTTCTTTGGGTTTTTTACCCAAATATTTAAATGGTCAACCTGTAAATCGCTTGGATTACTTTTGACTTTTTCATCAACGTGTTTTACACTTTTTTCATTTTTACAAGATGAAAAACTCAATGCTAAAACTAAAATTATAATGTACTTGCTACTATTCATTTTAAATAAACGAGTTTATAGATAAAAGTCAATAGAAATGTTTGTATTAGTTACTTTTTCTGGATTTGTAAAACAAATTCCAAGATTCTGAATTTGATTCTACTATATCAAGAAAACCATTATTGTCCAAATCTCCTGTTTCAATATGGTAGGTGTCATTTTTTAAATCTTCTCTCAATCCAATTTCTTGAAAATCACCAAGTTTACTTCCCAAATAGACATAGTTTCTATCTTCAAAATTGCCTTCTATAATATCTAAAAGCCCATCATTATTTAAGTCTACTACTTTTATAGACGCTGTTTCTCGTTTTACTTTAAAGCAATATTCTTTTTTGAAAGTCAACTTTTTATTGCCATAGTATATTTTGTTTTCAGAATTTAAATTACCAGTTACAATATCCAATAATCCATCTTGGTTAATATCCCCAATATCAATTGAGCGTGTTTGATCTTTTTCATTTCCAAATTCTATAACTTCCGAAAAATTTGTAGAACCATTATTTATATATATTTTATTGAAGCTGTTTCGTTCGGCAGTAATTAAGTCTAAAAATCCATCTCCGTTAATATCAACTATTTTAGTTTGAGTTGTTTGGTCAGTATCATTCCCATAAGTAATTGTAGAAATAAAATCTCTTTTACCATTGTTAAGTATTACTTCATTTTTTGCTTTTCTGTTAGATAAAATTATATCAATATCTCCATCTTTATCTATGTCAGCAAGTTCCATGTTTCTTGTAGGTGATTTTGAGCCAAATGGTTTTCCGTTTGAAAATTTATTTTCTGCATTTCCAAAATATATTTTATCGTAAATGCCTTTGTCGTTTGCTACTACAATGTCCATATATCCATCATTATCAAAATCTGTACTCATTACTTTATAAGAAGCATCTAAATAATCTCCAATAGGTTGCGCTGATTTAAAACCACCAAAACCATCGTTGTAGTATAGGTAGTTTTGTTCTGCCCAGTGTCTGCCGTTAGCTACAAGTGCGTCTAAATCCCCATCTTTATCAATATCACAAAGTGTTATTGAAGCTGTACGGTTTGATTGGGTTCCTACTGAGAAAAACCCATCTGCGTTAAAAAACATAATGTCTTGTGAATATCCGTAAAATGAAAATCCTAATACAGAAATTATTAATGCATATTTTTTTATCTCTATCATAATTGACAATGGTTTTTCGAAGATTAAATTATTTATTTTTTTGGTCAAGAATATATCCATTGTTTTTAGCATGTTCTTCAATAGGTTTTAATCCCAGTTTTTTTCTGCGTTTATTTACATTTTTCACATCCTGAATAGGGTAGATCTTGTTCTTTTTCAAATTATTATCCCAAATGGCCTGTGTTCCATAAATTTGCTCTTTCTCATTGTACATTAAAATACGGTCTTCAAGAAAAGCAAGGTGCCAACCTTCGGATTCACCTTTTTCAACAGACTCCTTAAGAAATGGAAGGTATTTTTCTTGTATTTTGACATCTGCATGTTGCATTACTAACCAAATGGCTTGATTCGCATTAGTTCCAACTCTGCTTTTACCTAACCAACCGTAAGTGTCCAATATATTGATGAGCTTTTCTATACAAATACTGTCTTGACGATGAATAAGAGACCAAAAATATTTGTATTCACTTGATTCTCTACTAAATTTTTCAGTTACGTCGGGAAGTATAAATCTTAGTGTCTGGTCTTCAACTCCAATTAACTCTAATTCGCTTTTTAATATAGAATCTGGAATCTGTTTATTTACTTGAGGTTTACTCTTTTTTATTTTGTTATTTTCATTTGTTTTGTCTTGTGAACATCCAATATTGGTTAGGGTCCATAGTAAAAGTAAAAAATAGAGATTATATTTTTTTAATGAATGCGTATACTTAGAAAGTAACTTTATTATATATTTCATACTTGTCATATATTTATTTTCAGGAAAAATATGATAAATCACTCAAATCTAATTGTATGATTTTAGCCAAAAAATTATAATGAACGAATTTGGTTTGGAAGAAAACCTATATAAGCCTTAAAGACTTTTATCATGTGACTTTGGTCTGAAAAACCACAAATATCAGATATTTCTATTATTGGTTTGTCAGTGTCGATTAATAGAGAAAGAGCTTTCTCTATTTTTATTTTTCTCATATAATCGCCTAATGTACAGTTGTAGTATTTTCTGAAATATTTAGAAATTGTAACAGGGTGTACATTAAAAGTAGCTGCTAATTCATTTAGAGAAATAAATTCATCCCATCTATCTTCAATAATTTCTTTTAGATGTAAAACCCAAATTGGTATGTGCGAAGAATTGTCCTCAGATTTTAATAACTGATTTAAGGAAAAATCAATTGTGTTAGCCGAATATAAATCGCCCAATCGAAATTCATTATAAACATTTAATAAACTTAAATAAGTGTCAATGTTTTGGATGTTTGATTTCGTAAAATGTTTGGGTGCTAATTCATTTTTATTCAAAAAATCGTTTTTAAATTCTATATTTAAATTCTTTGAAGGAAATGCGGTATATTTATTACAATGTAACTCACCTTCATTGTAAAACATTATTTCACCTGTTGTTACTTGAAAATCTCCATTTTTGCGAGATTCCATATTTCCGCCTTGAAGAATTAAGGAAATATGAGTGTTTTCATGATAGTGCCATTCCTCAGAAACAGGTTCATGGTAATTAACTAGTGAAATACTATAGGATTCATAATCATATCTATTTTTGGTTATTCCAAGGAATTTAGATTGTTCCAATTTCATTTGGCACTATGGTTTAAATGTGTGGTAACGTTTAGTATAAGAAACGTAGGGCAGGTGATAAGCACTATCGTTTCGGTTTATTACTTAGCTAAATATAAATATTTTGCTTTTATCTTTTCTACTATAAACGCCAAATTTTATATTTAGCGGACTTTATAAATATTCACAGACCTTTTGGTTAAACCACAAATGCCCTATGTTTTTTATACACTGTTAGCCATCTGGCTTTTCATCGTAATATTTCAGTCAGATAAACAATTCCGAAAATCCAACCCAAATACAATACAGTATAAGTCAATGAATAAATTGCTGAAATTCCGATATCTCCTTTCGTTTCTGTTGATTTTGAAAACACAAATTTTAAAGCTCGAAAAAACACCCAATAAAGCATTGCTAAAATTATAAAAATCGAAATCCAAAAAAATGCCTCCAGCAAAATCAGAAGAAGGAAGATTAAAATAGTCATTCCAATCCAGAGTAGAATCGACATTATTAATCCACCAATTCCGTCTCCAACTTCTATACTTGGCAAATCAGGTGCAGTTCCAGATTGTGCAATAAAATCTCCAGTCTTAAATTCTCTAAATTTTGGAAAATTGTCTTTTAATCCAATTCCTTTGTAAAGACCATAAGTCATAAACAAGAAAAGTGCTGTTCCAATTATAGATAACGATAAATATAAATTCGACGTTACATTTCGGTTATAATTTTCGCCAGTTAGATAAACAGTCAGAATTGTAATTCCGATTACAAGTAACGAAACTATAAAGACGGATTTTCCTTTTAAATATTCCTTTTTATTTTTCAATCTGGTTTTTTTTTCAGCTTGTGGCTAACGGTGCGTGTAAGGAAAGTACGGGTTTGAGAACGGCGATTTTCCGAAGGAAAATCGGAAGTTCGCAAACAAAGGACAGACCTTACGATTAAGGATTAAAAATAGTATTTTTTTTACACATTGTTACCTGCAGTACTTTTATTTTTTAAGGTCGGTTTGCGAATAGATTGGGTTGTGTTATAGTCCGATTTATAGAGTTTGAGTGAGGTCAGTCGCACGTTTTGATTGCGTATTGCTTTGGTCAGTTTTTTTGATTTAAGATTTTCCGTATTAAAGGTCAGTCATACGCAACAGTTGCGCTTTGCTTTGGTCGGAAATTTTAGTTATTGATTTTTTTTGCAGTAGAGTGGAGTATTGCAGGTAACGGTTTTGTATAAGATTAGTGTGGGAGTTGATAATCGAAAGATTGTCAGCCTAACACTAAGCTTATACTTATTTTATGTTTTTATCTTGTCGACCTAAAAATACTTAAATAAGTATGAGCGACAATATAAACAGGCCTAAAACTTTGGGCTAAACCTAAAAACCTACATTAATTTTATACGGTGTTGTAACCAGTTGTTATCAGAACTTGAATGAACGTTCTTGCCTTTTCATTCTTAAATCCATAAAGATACCAATGCTAATTAATATCAGAGCAGCAACGAATGCACCAATTTTAATACTATACTCGGGAGACTTTTGAAGAGCAAAACCAATAGCGAATGACAACCCAAAATTGACTGCCCAAGTCGTGTAATAATTATTTGGCACAAAATGTAATTTATTCTTTAAATATTTCTTGAATTTAGTTAGTTTCTGTTTAAATATTTCGTTGCTAAATGATGGGATTTTTTCAAGTTCTAAATATTTAATATAACTTTCAATTCCTTCTGACTGTTCAGAATTTAAATCCTTTTCTTTTAGTCTTTGTAAAAGCCCTATAAATTTTTCAAACGTTTTGATTTCCGATTTTTCATTGGTTTTAGAAAGCTGTTTTTTTAAGAAGATTATAGTTGCTTTTAAATCATTTGTCTCCGCAACTAAACTTGGCCCAATTAATTCGGTCAATTCTACATCTAATGCAATTGCTATTCTTTTAATCGTTTCACCAGTTGGTTCCGATTCACTGTTTTCAATTCTTTGAATTGTCCTCAAACTCACTCGTGACTCATCAGCCAAATATTCTTGAGACATTCCTCTAATTGCTCTTAATTCCTTCAGTCTTTTTGCTAAGTTTTTTGTTTCCATTTTTTATGTTATTTATTGTTTCAGCAAATGTATATTGGAAACATATTTACTGGTTACGTCAAGTTAACGTCATCTTTGCGTCAATTGGTTACAACGTTAAATATATGGCAAGTTGGGCAGAAAATAAGCAATTACTTTCGGTTTAGCCACAAGCCAAATCTTTTGTATTTTGTTTTAATTTTTCTCTTTTAATACCAAATCAAAAGATTTGGCGACTTTACAAATAGACACAAACTTTTCGATTAAACACTAATCGCCCAATTTGCTATATATAGTGTTCTAAGCCGTTTTGTTTTTCCATCCTCTCTTTTCAAAACTCCGCACATTGGAGCTGCTTTTTATTGATTTCAGATATTCCGCAAGAGTTTTCAATTCAGAGTCATTTTGGTCTCCTTCAAATGCACTCACATAAACTGCATTTCCGTAATTGTCTTTTGTTTTTTCAGGAGAATCATCAATCATTAATATCCGTTCAATTGAGAAGCCTTTCTTTTTTACTTTTTTAAGTCTTTTTTCGTGAACATATTCATCAAGTTTATAATCTCTTTTTGTTGTACAACGAGTTCTTCCCCAAACAAACTCGAATTCAATATTTTCAGGTTTAATTTTTTCAACTATTTCCTCAACGTATTTATCGTCAGCAGAAGACCAAACAGCTAATTTAAAATCAGCACTCATGGATTCCAAAAACCATTTAAGGTTTGGTCTTCTATAAATGAAATAATCGGCATATTGAAAGTCAAAGTCAATTTCTAGTTTTCGCTCAGTTGCGTGAATTAGAGTTTCATCTAAATCTAATACTAATAATATTTTATTTTCAATTTCCAAATTTCGGTAATGGCTTAGAACGGTCTCGTATAACCGTCAGTTACGGGTTAAAGTACGCAAACTTTTCGGTTTAGCACAGACTTTAGCAATTCCGAGTGGATTCGGACGTAGTCGAATCCGCCGTAATTGCGGTTATACATTGTTGGCAATAGTTATTTTTCTCATTCAGTTATTTTACTTTTCTAATCAAACAATGTTTTAATTCTTTTTAGTATCGAATTATTTTTGTTCGCAAGAGAGATTATTTTTTCAGCTCTTTCAGCTATGTTTTTATAATACTGATAGTCGCTCTCTACCTCACTATATTTTTTTCCTAAACTCTCTCTTTGGTTGTGTGGAAAATTCAAATCACTGTCGTAAATAATTGTCGTAAATCGTTTTTTTTCAAACCTGTTCCATTTAAAATCTTTGTCATTGATTATTTTTTCCAATTCAATTATTAGTTCCTCTCGATATTCATTGTGTTTGTCAGATTTGTCAAATTCAGACTCCTTCAATAAGCAAGAAATAGCCGATATTTGATTCAATTCCGTTGATTTAGTCAAAATTTTAATCAATTCCGTTTGAGTTGGTTTCGGCAACCTGAATAATATTGGATTTCCTCCTCCGTGATATTCTGATTCAAGTGGAACTTCTAACCATTCAGATTGGTCTCTTTGGTCAATATATTTGGTTTCCCATCCATCACTTTCGATTTGGGTCATTTCAGATGTCAATTTTTCAATTGTTTTTCTGTCTGTGATGAAATTCTCGATGTTCATTTTAATTATTGCCAACGGACTTGTGTATGAAACGTAGCGTGCAAAAAGACACTAACTTTTCGGATTAACACAGAGCCGAATTTTTATGTTTTGTTTTTACTTTTTTATTTTAAAAGCCAAATTTAAAAATTTGGCGGTCTTTGTAAATATACACAAACCTCTCGGAAAGCCTATATTAGCTATGTTTTATACACGTTGTTAGCCACAGTACTTATTCCGTTCCGAATTCATTCCAAAAGAGAATAGTTGTTTTAGTTTCCTCGTCATATTGTTCAAATACTTTTGAAGCAAAATCAAACTTGTCTTTCAAACCGACTATGGCAATACAATTTATCATTTTTATAACTCTCAAAGAATTCAATACAGAATTGTCATTTTCTTTAGAGCCTTTATTCAGAGTTTCTCGTCCATTTATTTGAATTAGTGAAATAAATTCAGAATGAGCATAATTCGAATATAACTTATATGAAGTTTCAAAAATTGTTGTCTTTAGAATACTTTGCTTAATTAGTTTTATCCAACTTACTAATCGAGGAAGTCCGAAAGTATCCAATTTCCACAAACTTTGTTTTCCAATGTTTTTATAAAAAGGTGATTGTTCAATTATTGCTTTTAATCGCTTAATTTCGACCAATTCTGTTTTAAGTTTTTCATTCACGTTTTCCTTTAATATTCCTCTTTCGTTAAAGAAACCTTGCCTTGCTTTATATCCAGAAATCTGCCAAATATAGAATCGAAAATTCCTTTCCTCAACGCTCAAATCATTGAAAAATAGATATTCTAAAGTTAAAAAGGCTTCAATTATTGAACGAGTTAAAATATTGATTGAAGGAAAATCTAATAGTTTGACATTGCTATCTTTGGTTAGCGCAGAAACTTTTGTTCCTTTTCCCAATTCGATAATACTTTTGGTAGCAAGTAAAATTTTTATTGATAACGTTTCTATAAATACTTCGCCTTCTCCAAGTTCTGGCTTTGAATCGTAAATGGATTGAATTAATTCAGTACTTGCTTTAGTGATTAGTTCCAAACTTTCGAATGTGTCTGGAACAGAATCAATAAGATGTAATTCTTTAAGTGCAATGAAAGTTTTTAAATCAATTTCCAATCTTTAATTGTGGTTTTTGGGTATTGTGGCTAACGGTCTCGGCTATGAGTAGTTGCGTGGTTTAGCAGTTAACTTTGCAAGTACACACCAAACTGAAAATCCGAGAGGATTTTCAGAAGTAGGCGAGAACAAGCAATTACTTATAGCCATTGTTGTACCCAGTTATTTTGTGTTCATTTTTAGTTTATATAAAATCGGTTCTTTCACGATATTACTGTCGTTTAGGAAATCTGAACTTCTCACTTTCCATATTTTTGGTCTTTTACTACCAACTTCATAGATAATGTAGAAATAATAGTTTTCTTTATTTTCCGCAACTTGCAATTCGTTTGCAGAAAGAAAGATATTACTATTTCCTATTTTTCGCAAAGTAGACTTAACCTCAATCAACTTCTCTGTTCCATCCAATTCATAAGATTTTATGTCATATCCAACACTATCATCTCTTTCTGAAATTTGGTCGACCAATTCTGCCAAATCTTTTCTTCTATTTTTGTTTAAGAATTGTTTTTCTGCTCTTAAAACAATTTGTTCGCCTCTGTCTCCAATTCGCTTAAACTTTCTTGAACGATTTGAATAATCAACTTTCGTTTCTTTGTTCTTCTTCTTTTCGGTTGGTTCTGGAAGTTCATTGGTTTGTAATTCAACATAGTCAAATTTCAAACTCTCAATTGGGGGGAAATCTTTGAGATTAAACTTTTTGAGTTCTTTTGAAATATTTTCTTCCTTGATTTCGTCATTAGGTCTGCCAAATGAAGAATACAAGAATTTGCTAAATTCATATATACTCCATTCTTTCATTACTTTGTCACTATTCTTAAAGTCAAGTAGTAAAGCTTGTTTATCTAATTCCGATTTTGAGTCATTATCTAAACCAAGATTGTTTATAAAGTAATTCAGGTGTTTTGCAGAAAATATGTTTAAAAATTCATTTGGATTATAAACTGACAAGATTTTTCCTTTGAACATTGGTGAAATTGGATTTTTCTTTAAAATCGCTAAATCGTCTTTATTTTCAATCAGTTCAATTATAGCTGAAAGAATTTTTTTAAGAGCTATATTTTCATCTGTTCCGTATTCTTTACGTCCAATTCTGTATTTTGAAGTTGAGTTTTCACCAAATTTCCCATAATAAACTCCGAATTTTGCAGCGAAACTTCCGTGAATATTTCCCCATTCGTTAAGGTCATTTTCTATTCGGTTGCAGAATGTTTGTCCACCTTTTCCAGTAACATATTCGTCAAGTGTTAATGTCCGAATTCGGCTGGTTGGATAGTCAGAAGTGAATTTTTTCCGTAAGCTGTTTATTTCTTTAAATCCTGAATTAAAGTCCGCTCTAATTTTTTCAAATTCAATTTGGTAATCTCTTAATTCAGTTATTTTCATTTAAGCTCAATGGTTGATTTTAATTGGGTACAACTGGTTATATACAATCAAATATATTGTTTTTAGGTTAAATATCTCCGGATAATAAAATATTTCTATTTTTTTTATCCATGTGTTTTAACTTCTGTAACGCCATATCTAATGGGTTTTGAATTTCCATTAAATCTTTCCTTTTTACATGAGTGTAAATCATTGTGGTTTCAGGTTTTGCATGACCTAGTAAAGATTGTATATATCTTATGTCAACACCGTTTTCTAATAAATGAGTAGCATAACTATGTCTTAGTGTATGTGGTGTAACGGTTTTGTTAATATGAGCTTTTTTGCAGCTTCTTCTTAAAAATTGTCTAATACTTTCAGTGCTATATTTTCCTCCTTTTTGCCCTTCAACGAAATATATAGAAGGCTTAAAAGTATTATAGTAATTAGATAGAAGAGGTAAAAAGCTCTCAGCTAAACTTACATATCGATCTTTTCTTCCTTTTCCATTTTTAATAATTACTTGTTTTCTTTCAATATGGAAGTCGACTAATTTCAAATTTACTAATTCACTTACCCTTAATCCGCAAGAATAAATTAAAGATATAATAGCGCGGTGTTTTAAATTTTGAGTGCATCGAATAATATTTAAAACTTCTTCTTGTGATAAAACATTTGGAAGTTTGCGTGACTTTTTAGGTCTTTCTAATTTTAGATTATTAATTTTTGTATATGGGTAAAAGTTTATGAAAATTTTTAAAGCACTTATAAATTGTCTTTGCGAACTAATAGAATAATTCCGTTCTGTTTGTGAGATTTTCTAAAGATACTTTTGTGTAGAAATTTACGAAATCTGCAATAAAAAAAGTATAAGTCTGTATTGTACTTCGACTATATCTTTTTCCTTTTAAATAGAGATGAAAATTGTTTAGCAGTTTCCTTTGTTCATCGGTTAAATTCCTCTTAAAAGCATTTTTTCTTGATAATTTACTTTGGTCAATAGTTGCTTTATTTTTAAAAGTGTTAAGAATTAAATTTAAATTATCTAGTGTGTCTTTTATATACCAAGATTTTAATGAAGAACTCCAATTTACATTTGGAATTTTTCTTATTAGATTGATTAAATTTTCATTGTATTTAAACTTAACCAATAATTGATGAACTTTTCTATGACTTTTTTGTTCTAGTAAAATTAGAGGCAATTCTTTCATCTTCTATATAACTTAATTTATATAAATATAATTATTTTTAATCATAACTATTTGTATTTTAGTTTGTTATTGGTGCTTTGAAAATGCGTTGTTTTTACTTGGTGTTTTTATATTTAAAATGTAAGGAGATGTTGTTTCATTGCAGGTTGAAATGAAAATACATTAAAAATACTTATTGCGTAATGTAGAAAATGGTTAAATTTACATCAGAATATATGTTTAATTTACCGTAAACGGTTTCGTAAACAGTTTTATAAAAAAATAAGTGTAAAAAGCGTGAAAAGAGGTATTCCTTCGAACTCATAACCCGAAGGTCACTGGTTCGAGTCCAGTTCCCGCTACTAGTTAAGAGTAATCAGAAATGATTGCTCTTTTTTTGTGCATAATCTTAAATGTTAATTTTTTTATTGAATAGGGGTTTTAAAAGATAAACATCTTATTTTTACGGATTAAATATTAATATATTAATAATGAGAAAAGTACTTCTTTTTTTAGCATTAGCTATTTCATACGTTTCTAATGCTCAGGTACATGATCCTGTAAAGTGGAAAACTTCAGTAAAAAAAATATCAGATAAAGAAAGTGTATTAATAGCTACAGCTAATATTGAAGCTGATTGGCATTTATATTCGCAAGAGATTCCTAAAGGAGGTCCAATTCCTACGTTATTTAGTTTTACTGGTGATCAACGTTATCTTAAAAAAGGTAACACAAAAGAAGGAGAGGGGCATACAGTTGACGATGATATGTTTGATATGCGCATTAAATATTTTGATAATAAAGCTGTATTTACTCAAAAAATTAGATTAAAAACTACTGAAAAATTTACTATAAGCGGAACTGTAGAATATATGGTTTGTTCTGGAGAAAATTGTTTGCCTCCAAAAGAAGTTGAATTAACTTTTAAAGTAAATTAAATCCCTCAATATATTTTTAAATGAAAAAAGTTCTTGCAATATTATTCTGCTTAGCTATTGTTGCTAGCGGATTTAGTCAAATATACAATCCAATTCAGTGGGAAACGAAAGTAGAAAAAGTTTCAGAAACTAAGTACAAGCTAATAAGTGTTGCTAAAATAAAAGATAGTTGGCATTTATATTCTCAAGAAGTACCCAAAGGAGGTCCAATACCAACCACTTTTACATATGATGACGATGGTGGTAAAATAAAATTGATTGGAAATACTAAGGAACCAAAAGGTGAAATTAAATTCACAAAGCTTTTTAACGAGGAGGGAATGAGTATCAAATCATTTGCTCACACAGCAGAGTTTATTCAAGAAATAGATTTAGTAGATGATCAGGTTAAAAAAATTAATGCTTTTGTTGAATTTATTGCCTGTACAGACGAGCAATGCTTGCCACCTAAAGAAATAGATTTAGTTTTTAATTTAGGTAAAGCAGCTTCAAAAGAGAATAATGAAGTTTCATCAGTTGAAACTTCAAGAAAATCTTCTTTAAAAGATAAAAAAGGATTGTTAAGCATTTTTATAATTGCTTTTTTATCAGGATTTGCAGCACTGTTAACGCCTTGTGTTTTCCCGATGATTCCAATGACGGTGAGCTTTTTTACAAAACAAAGTAAAAGTAAGGCAGCAGGAATTCGTAACGCAATTATTTACGGATTGTCAATCATTATTATATATGTTTTATTAGGAATATTGGTAAGTGCAATTTTCGGAGCAGATGCTTTAAATGCATTGTCAACAAACGTATGGTTTAACATTGCATTCTTTTTAATATTATTAATTTTCGCAGCATCTTTTTTAGGAGCTTTCGAAATTACATTACCAAGTTCATGGGGAACAAAAGTTGATGCACAAGCGGATAGAGGAGGATTTATAGGAATTTTCTTTATGGCATTGGCATTAGCTATTGTGTCATTTTCTTGTACTGGACCTATTGTTGGAACATTATTGGTTGAAGCAGCCTCTGGAGGAAGTCAAATAGGACCTATAGTGGGGATGTTAGGGTTCTCTTTAGCAATTGCATTACCATTCGCATTATTTGCAGCTTTTCCTGGTTGGTTAAACTCATTGCCTAAGTCTGGTGGATGGTTAAATACAGTTAAAGTAGTATTAGGGTTTTTAGAATTGGCTTTAGCGTTTAAATTTTTATCAAATGCAGATTTAGTTTTACAATTACATTTATTAGAAAGAGAAGTGTTTATTGCAATTTGGATTGCGATTTTTGGAGCATTAGCATTTTATTTGTTCGGAAAAATACAATTACCACACGATAGTCCTCAAAGTCATATTTCAGTTGGTAGATTGAGTTTAGGATTATTAGTTTTATCATTCACTATTTATATGATTCCTGGTTTATGGGGAGCGCCTTTAAATCTAATTAGTGCTTTTCCACCACCACAGCATTATAGCGAATCACCTTACGGAGTTGGTTTTACAAAACAAGCTACGGTAAGTGTTACTAATCAACAAAATGATGATCACGGTGGATTGCCAGAAGGAGCACACTTAATGCCTCCACATGATATTATGGCGTTTAATGATTATGACAAAGGGTTAGCGTATGCTAAAAAAGTTGGAAAACCAGTTATGATCGATTTTACAGGTCATGCTTGTGTGAATTGCCGTAAAATGGAACAAAACGTTTGGGTAAAACCTAAAGTATTAGACGTTTTAAAAAACAAAGTAGTTTTAATATCATTATATGTAGATGATAAGCGACCTTTAGAAGAGAATGAAGTTGTAGATTCTAAGTTAAATCCAGGAAAGAAATTAAAGTATATTGGTCAAAAATGGAGTGAAATGCAAACGATAAAATATAAAGCAAATTCACAACCATTTTATGTACTAATGGCACACGATGAATCTAATTTAATAGATCCAGTGGCATATACACCCGATGTAGATGAATATTACAATTGGTTAGAAAAAGGAATAGCGAATTATAAAAAATAAGTAAATAAAAAAACACTTTAGAAATTTCTAAAGTGTTTTTTTATTTAATGAAACCGTTCTACATTAAAAGGAGCTAAGTTCAGACTAGGTTTTTCATCAGAAATAATTTCTGAAACCAGTTTTCCAGTTGCTGGTCCTAAACTCCATCCCATCATTGCATGACCAGTTGCTACGGTGACATTTTTAACTTTAGATATGCGCCCAATATATGGTAAACCATCAGGAGAACAAGGTCGTAAACCACAATCGGCATTGTTAATATTTTCTTGTTTTATTTTTAAACCAGAATAATATTGTTCGCTAGCATTGGCTATCGTTTTAACACGTGTAGGATTTATTTTATGATTAATGCCTCCAATTTCCATGGTTCCTGCAAATCGAGTAAAACCATTCATAGGAGTAACGGCAACTTTTGCTTCCATTAAAATTGCTGGAATTGAAATACCAGTTTTTTCTTTTACATTAATTCGATAACCTTTACCAGCCTGAATAGGAATGTTTATTTGTAGTTTTTTAGCTAAATCTTGTGTCCACGAACCTGTAGCTAAAACATACTCGTCTGCCAATATTGTTTGTTTATTGGTGACTATTGAGGTTGTTTTATTGTTAGAAACGTTAATATTTAGTACCTCTTCATTTGCTAAAAAAGTAACTCCGTTTTTTTCTAAATGTAATTTTAATTGTGGAATAAATTCATTTGGAGTCATATGTGCATCTGAATGATAGTATATAGCTCCTTTAATGTCTAAGTTATTATTAGGCTCTAGTTTTTGAACTTCTTCTTTGGTTAGGTTTTCAACTTTTAACCCTTCTTTAATCGCTTGCTTTCCTACATTCCATTCTTCTTCACCTGCTTTATCAGTTTTATAGTACATTAATAAGCCTTTATCTTGATAAAAGAAATCAAAATCACCAGAAGCTTTTATATTTTCATATAGTTCTTTACTGAATAAATTAATGTCTTTAATAATAGGGATAGATTGTTGTACTTTTTTATGAGTAGAAGCTTTTTTAAAAAGTAATGACCATTTAAAAAAATCAAGGTCTAATCGCGATTTTATCGATAAAGGGCTAGATGAGTTAAACATCCATTTAATGCCTTTATTAATCATGCCAGGAGCAGCTAAAGAAATAATATGACTAGGCGTAATAATACCTGCATTTACATGAGAAGCCCCAGATGAAAAATCAGATTTATCAATAACTGTTACCTCATGCCCAGCTTTTTGTAAATAATAAGCTGAAGATAAACCTATAATTCCGCCGCCAATAATTACTACTTTTTTACTCATTTTATATTACTTGAAATCCATGTGCGTATGGATCGTCTTGGTCATCAATGATTATATTGTTGTATCCGTATACTTTAGCCCAACCTTGTATACTTGGAATAATTGCAGGCTTTCCTGCTAAAGTTGTTTCTTTTTCTACTCGACCAATAAACTTGCTTCCAATAAAACTTTCATGAATAAATTCTTCATTTGTCTTAAGTTTCCCTTTAGCATGTAATTGGGCTAACCTTGCTGAGGTTCCGGTTCCACAAGGACTTCTGTCAATAGCTTTATCACCATAAAAAACTGCATTACGACCTGAAGAAGTAGGGTCTAATGGATTACCTGTCCAAAGCATGTGGGTAACATCTTTGATGGTGTCGTTTTCTGGATGAATAAATATATTTGGATATTTTTCATTGATGCGATCTCTTACTACTTGAGAATATTGAATAATTTTTGAAGCTGTAAAATTATGCACTCCAGAAAAATTCTTTTGAGGATCTACAATTGCATAATAGTTTCCTCCATATGCAACATCAAAATTAATTTCACCTAATTCAGGGCAATCAACCGTTAAATTTTCAGCAGCTAAATAACTTTTAACATTGGTTAGTCTAACCCAATCTACTTTTTTACCTGTTTGTTGATATTCTATTTCAACCAAACCAGCTGGAGTTTCCATTTTAATTTTACCAGGAATTTTAGGAGTAACTAACCCTTCTTCAATAGCAATAGTAATAGTGCCTATTGTACCATGACCGCACATTGGTAAACAACCAGATGTTTCTATAAATAATATGGCAAAATCGTTTTCAGGATTATGAGGAGGGAATAGGATAGAACCGCTCATCATGTCATGACCTCTAGGCTCAAACATTAAACCTTTACGAATCCAATCGTATTCTTTTAAAAAATGTTGACGTTTTTCGCTCATGTTGGATCCAATTAGGTTAGGACCTCCGCCAGCTACAACTCTAACTGGATTGCCACAAGTATGGGCGTCTATGCAAAAAAAAGTTTTCTTCATGCTAAATTGAATCGCCAGCTTGTTTTCTTTTTCAGAAAAAACCCTTCAAAATTTCTCTAATCGATAAAAACGAAGCCGGCTTTGTTTTCAATCCCTTTAGCAAAGCAAAATTACTATTTGTTTTTTCTACTTATCTAAAGAAATTCTTAAATTTTATGATGTTATTTCTTGTTTTGTAAAATTACCGTTAACTGAACGTGAAATTTGTAACGGATTTTCATTTTTAAGTTCATCAGGTAAAAAATTATTTGGCCAATCTTGATAACTAAAAGGTCTTACCCAACGTTTAATTGAATTTACTCCAACAGCGGTAAATCTACTATCAGTCGATGCAGGGTATGGACCTCCATGTACCATTGATGGACAAACTTCAACGCCAGTTGGTACTCCGTTAAAAATAATTCTACCAACTCTATTTTGTAAAGTAGCGATTACTGATGGATATTCGGAAACTTCGTTATCATCAGAAATTATAGTTCCTGTTAATTGTCCTTCTAATTCTGAAATAATTTGTTCTAATTGCTTAACATTTTCGCATTGTACAACCATTGAGAAAGGTCCAAACACTTCTTGATGTAGTGTTGTGTTTTCTAAAAAAGTTTTTCCTTCTACAGTTGTTATTATTTGTGTAGCATAGTTAGATTGCACTTCATTCTCATAACCTCCGACTACAATTAATCCACTTTGATTAATTGCTTTTTCTTTGTTGCTTTCATAGGCTGCTACGATATTAGGATGTAGCATACAAGAAGGATTTATTTCAACAATCTTATTTGCTAAAGCATTGGTGAAATTTGTTAAATCATCTCCTTTTACGCCTAAAATTAATCCGGGGTTAGTACAGAATTGTCCAGTTCCTAAAGCTATAGATCCAGCATATGTATTTGCCAAATCTTCTGATCTATTTTTTAAAGCTTTAGGTAACATAATTACAGGGTTTACACTCCCCATTTCTGCAAAGACAGGAATTGGTTCTTCGCGTTTTGCTGCTAAATCTAATAAAGCTCTACCACCACGAATACTTCCTGTAAATCCAACAGCTTTTATTTCTAGATGAGAAACTAATTGTTGACCAACTTCTATTCCGCTAGAATTTAAATTTGAAAAAACACCATTTGGCATTCCCGTTTTTTCAGCAGCATTAATAATAGCAGAAGCTACTAATTCTCCAGTTCCTGCATGCATAGGATGCGATTTAACAATTACTGGACATCCAGCGGCAAATGCAGCAGTAGTATCACCACCAGCAGTAGAATATGCTAATGGAAAATTACTTGCACCAAAAACAACTACAGGTCCTAAAGGAATATTCATTTTTCTAATATCGGACTTAGGTAATGGTTCTCTATCTGGAATGGCTGTATCAATTGTAGCATCTACCCAAGAACCTTCGGCTACTAAATCAGCAAAAGAACGGAGTTGATACACCGTTCTTCCTCTTTCTCCCCTTGCGCGCCCTTCTGGTAAACCAGTTTCAGAACAATATGTTTGAATAAGTAGTTCGTCTAAAGCTAAAATTTCATCAGCAATTGTATTTAAAAACAACGCTTTTTGTTTTCCTGAAATAGTTCTGAATTCTTTAAAAGCTTTTGAAGCTAAAGAAACCGCTTCGTTAATTTCTTCTTGAGTAGCCTCGGTAAAAACTGTTTCATTTTCCTGATTTAATTCAGGGTTAAATGTTTTATAGGTTTTATTTCCTTGTGCTAATGTTTTATTGCCAATGTAGTTTTTTCCTGTAAGCATATATTCTACAAATTTTTATAATCGGGTAAAGTAGGTCTGTTTTTTAAGCCAGTTTCAATTACGTTTAGAACCTGTTTGCGTTCTTCACCTATTAACGGAAGACGAGGAGCACGAACATTTTCTGTTCCAATCCCTGTAGCAACTTCAGCTAACTTAATATTTTGTACTAATTTAGAATTAATATCTAACTCTAACAATGGTAAGAACCAACGATATATTTCTAAAGCTTCTTTTATTTTTCCTGCTTTTTGTAATTCATAGATAGCGACAGTTTCTTTTGGGAAGGCACAAACTAAACCAGCTATCCATCCATCTGCACCCATTAATAAACTTTCTAAGGCTAAGGTGTCTACTCCAGTCATTATCTTTAATCTATCTCCAAAATTATTTTTGATTCTTGTTACATTAGATATATCTCTAGTAGATTCTTTTACAGCTTCAATATTGTCACACTTTAATAATTCATTAAACATATCTAATGTGACTTCAATTTTATAGTCTACAGGGTTATTGTATACCATTATAGGTAAAGAAGTATTGTTAGCCACAGCTTTAAAATATTCAACCGTTTCTCTATCTCCAGCCTTATATCTCATTGGCGGTAACATCATTAATCCTTTAGCACCATCTTCTTCTGCTTTTTGAGCAGCATTTATTGCACCTTTGGTAGTTTGCTCTGCAATATTCACTAATACCGGTACTTTACCTTTAACAATATTTACAGTTGTTTGTGTTAATGTTCTTTTTTCTTCATCTAATAAAGTACTTGCTTCTCCTAAAGTTCCTCCTAATACAATACCATGCACTCCAGCTTCTAATTGTGCTTGAATATTTACTTCAAACATATTTAAGTCTAAAGTGTCATTATTAGAAAATTTTGTTGTTACTGCAGGCATTACACCTTTCCAATTTATACTCATTCTGTTTTTTTGATACAAAATTATAATTGATAGTTGATTGTTTATTATTGTAATCTATCTCAGATTGATACTATTTTATCTTATTTTTAATGTTTTGTCTTTTTATGTGTAAATATTCTATAGTTTAGCTAAAAAAACATCAATGAAAGTTTTACCGTTTGAAATACCTAAAACAAAAAATTTAGGGTTAATTTATCAAGAAGATAGGGGGGCATTTTTTTATGATAAGCTACATCAACATGAAGAAATACAATTATGTTATGTTGTAAAAGGTGAAGGAACTTTGATAGTAGGTGACACAATAAGCGAATATAAATCAAATGATATAATTGCTATCGGTGGTAATCAAGCACATGTTTTTAAAAGTGATGCTTCAGTAATTAAAGAATCGTTTATGATTTCACTTTTTTTTACTAAATCATCTTTTGGAGAAGCCTTTTTTGAGCTAGATGACTTTAAAGAATTAACAACTTTTTTTAGCAATATCAAGAGTAGTTTTAAGGTTTTGGATAACAAGGAGGAGTTAGGAAAGTACTTTTTGAAATTAAAAAAAAGTAGGGATTTAGATAAGTTTATTGTTTTTATAAAGATGCTGAGGTTAATTTCGAATTCTGAGGTTAAATCTCTTTCATCTTTCATTTATGAAAAAAAGTACACAAATAATGAAGGGAAAAGGATGAGGGATGTTATGGATTATACTTTAAATAATTTTAGCACAAAAATTGAATTGTATGACATAGCAGAGATTGCAAATATGACATCAAATGCATTTTGTAGATATTTTAAGCAACGAACTAATAAAACATACTTTACTTTTTTAAATGAATTGAGAGTTGAAAAAGCATGTAAATTATTATCAAACAAAGATTATTCAATAATTGAAGTTTCAGAAAAATCTGGATTTAAAAATATCTCTAATTTTAATAGAAAATTCAAAGAATTGAAAAAGAAAACACCATCTGTTTATAGATTAAATCGCTAATATGTTAAAATGATAAATAATAAACATACTTTTTTTAAAATTAACAAGTTTTCTTGTAGCTCTTGGTTATATTTGACGGCTATTTGTCAAATTCAGCATATGAAAAGAATTATAACACTATTATTTTTAGTATTAGTATCTAATATTAGTGCTCAGGAAACTTTACCTATTTATGCAGATTATTTATCTGATAATGTTTATTTATTGCATCCAGCCGCAGCAGGAGTAGGAGATTGTGGTAAATTACGTTTAACAGCTCGTCAGCAATGGCTTGGTGTTAAAGATGCCCCGTCTTTACAAACAGCAAGTTTTCATGCTAAATTTAATGAGAATTCTAATGCAGGTTATGGTTTTGTTCTTTTTAATGATAAAAATGGTTACCATTCACAGAAAGGAATTCAAGGAACATATGCGTATCATTTAGATATGGGTAATGAGAATTTATTTAACCAATTATCTTTTGGTTTATCTATGTCTATGGTTCAAAATGAAGTTGATCAAACAAGATTTGTGAGTAATCCACCAGATGTAGCTCAGGTTATTCAAAGCGATTTTTACTTTAATGCAGACTTTGGAATGGCATATCACTATGAAGGTTTTTCATCATATTTTACTGTGAAAAACATTCTTTTGTCAGCAAAAAATAATGTCAATACAAATTATGAATCATTAAACCTTAGGAACTATATCTTAGGTGCTGGTTACTTTTTTGGAGACAAAGATAAAGTACAGTTTGAGCCATCTTTTATGTTTCAATATAAAGATGAAACAGGAGAAAAAATAGGAGATTTAAATTTTAAAGTTTATAAGAATTTTGATACTACTCAATTATGGGCAGCTTTATCTTACCGTAGAAGCTTTGATAGTAGTGTTTTTGGTGATGCACACTATATAACACCAATAGTAGGTGTAAATTATAAAAAAATGATGATTGCTTATACTTACACACAGCAATCTGGAGATGTAGTTTTTTCTAATGGAGGCTTCCATCAGATATCTTTAGGTTTTGATGTTTTATGTAGAAAACGTAGAGCTTCTGCTTGCCCAAACATCAATGGAAGTTTTTAATTAAAAATCTAAATAGCTAATATTTACTTTTTGATATTCTTTTAAGATATCATTTAGTATGTTTTTTTCTTTATTGATGTAGAATGTATTTTCTACTGAATTTTCAGATGAGTTTAAAAAGTTTTTATTAACTAAAATAGACTTTGTTTGCTTAGCAACAGCAGCTCCAGAATCAATTATTTTTATATCACTACCAATAATTTCTCTTATTTGAGGAACTAAATATGGATAATGTGTACATCCTAATACAATATAATCGCATTTTTTTGATATCATTGGAGATAGGTATTCTTCTAGTAATTGATTCATTTTAGAAGAATACATTTTGCCATTTTCTATAAGTTCTACTAATTCTTCACCAATTTGTTCTATAATCTTAACATCGTTATTGATGTTTGCTGAAGTTTTTTCAAACAAGCTACTGTTCAATGTCCCTTTGGTTGCAAGAATACCAATAACACCAGTTTTAGTTTGTATAGAGGCAGGTTTTATAGCTGGCTCAATACCTATGAATGGGATATTATAATTAGCTCTTAAATATTCAATAGCATTGGTTGTAGCTGTGTTACAAGCAACAACAATGACTTTACAACCTTGATTAATTAAAAATTCTGTATTCTTAACCGATAATTTAATGATATCCTCTTTTGTTTTTTGACCATAAGGTGCATTTTTACTGTCTGATAAGTATATAGTGCTTTCATTGGGTAATAATGCATTAATTTCCTTCCAAATAGAGGTTCCTCCAATTCCAGAGTCAAAAATTCCTATAGGCTGTTGAGGTTCTGTATTCATAGTATAACAAAAATAAAAATCCTGCTGAATTCAGCAGGATTTTTTAAATATATTTTTAAGTTTTATTAAAAACCTAATTTAGTCTTTACAGCATTGTAAATATCTTCTCCTTTATCGTAAACGATTAATCCTTTACCAGGAGCAGCGTCTAATACATAGATAATCCCTTTTTCAGCAGCTACAGCTTTAATTGCATCTTCAGCTTTCTTTAAAATAGGAAGAGTTTTCTCTTGATATTTTTTTTGCATATCTTGCCCTGCAGTTTGTTCAGCTTGAGCAATTAATTGTCTTTCTTGATTTACTTCTTGAGCTCTTTTTTGATTAACTTCTAGGGTTTGACTTTTTCCTTCAGCATCGTATTTTTTAACCTTAGCTTGTAATTTTTTATACATTGATTCAATATCATCACGGTAAGTTTTATTAAGCTTTTCCAATTCTGCTTTCATAGCTTTTGTTTCAGGCATTTCAGCTAATAATTTATCTGTGTTAATATGTGCAACTTTTTGAGCACTCGCTACACCACCTAATCCAATCGTGAAAATTGCAACTAATAATAACGTTTTAAAATGTTTCATCTTTAATTTAATTTAATTTGTATTCTCTATTCTTGATTTATTTGTTTTCTTCTGTTTCTTTTTTCTTTTTAGCTTCTTCTTGTGCTTTTTTTAGAGCAGCTTTCTTTTCTAATAATAATTTTCTTTTTGCAGCTCTTTCTTTTAATCTAGCCTGTCTTTTCTCTTCTATTAGTTTTATTTTAGCTAGTCTGTCAGCTTCTTTTTTGTTTTTTAAATCTTCTTTTCTTTTAATTCTAGCTTTTTGTTCATCACTTAATCCTTCATTTTTAAGTAATTCTTTTTTTGCTGCTATTTTGTCTTTCTTTTCTTGCTTTTTTTGATCAATATTGATCATTTTTACAATAAGGTCGCTAATATCGTGTTTTTTGTTAGAATATAGCATAACCAACTCGCTAGATTTATCAAAAACAAAATCGTATTTTTTTCTTGCTGCTATTGTTTCTACAGCATTGTATACTTGATCTTGAACAGGTTGTATTAACTGCTTTCTTAAATTATACATGTCGCCATTAGGTCCAAAGTAAAGAGATTCTAATCTTCGTAAAGATTCTTTTTTTATTAAAATGTCTTCTTCACGTTCATCAATTAAATCTTTGGTTAAAATGGCTTTTTCATTAATTAGATCAGTTTTCAATATTTCGATAGCACGAGCTTCTTTATCTAATTTTGTCTTCCATTTTTCAACTTTAGCATCTAATGAATTTTGTGCTTCTAAATATTGAGGTATATTTTGAAGGATATATTCCATGTCGATATAAGCAATGCGTTGTGTTTTTTGTGCGACAACAATACTACTAATAAGTAAAAGAACGATTGATAAAATGTTTTTTTTCATCTTGTATAATGTGTTTAGAAAAAACCGTGCCAAAAAACCGGACACATTACAAATGTAAGGTTTTAGAACTGTCTTCCAATAATAAAATGTGTTTGCCAACCAGATTTTTCAGTTAGTCCAGGCAAAGGGTCGAAACCATGTGCGAAATCAATACCTAGTAAACCAAATGCAGGCATGAATATACGTACACCTAATCCAGCTGATCGTTTTAATTTAAACGGGTTAAATTCGCTAAAATTGTTATACGAATTACCGGCTTCTAAAAAACCTAACGTGTATATTGAAGCAGAAGGTTTATCGGTTATAGAATAACGTAATTCCATTTGAAATTTATTGTAAATAGCACCACCTTCGTTTTGACCATTTGGCCCCAAAGAAAGACTATTGTTCTCATAACCTCTTAAACCAATTACTTCACGACCATCTAATTGACCTTGCGCAATACCATCTCCACCTACAAAATACCTTTCTACAGGAGTTAGTCCTAATTTACTATTGTAAGAGCCTAGGTACCCCATTTCAAAATTAGACATTAAAACTAGTTTATTATTTTGAGATAATGATGTATACCATTTTCCTTTAGCAGATAACTTATAGTATTCTAACCATTTGTATTTGTCAGCTAAAAAAGCTTGTCTTTGATCATTAGTAAGGTTATCAGGTTCAGTATAATCTTTACCATTTACCAAAGAGTATGGGAAGGTTGCTTTCGCTCTAATTGTAAATTCAGATCCATATGACGGAAAAATTAAACTAGGTCCAGCAGAGTTTCTACTTAAAGCTACTGTGTATGCTAAATTATTTAATGTTCCTTGGTTGATGATGTCGTTAGATGAGCCTACTCTATACCCATAATTTTGTAATTCGATACCTTGATAACTAATGTTTTGAGATAATGAGAAATAATCATCTGGCCAACTTAAACGTTTGCCTAAACCAATTGATGCTCCAATAATACTTAAACTTTCATTTCTGTTTACCTTGTTTGTTTGAAAATCAAAACGATATTGGTTTGATGAATAAACAGAAAAAGATAATGATTGTGGTGTTTTGCCTCCTAGCCATGGTTCAGTAAAAGAAAAGCTATAAGTGTTAAACGTTCTACTTGCTTGCAAACGAAGTGAAAGTTTTTGACCGTCACCCATAGGTAATGGTTTGTAAGCTTCTTTGTTAAAAATGTTTCTAATTGAAAAGTTATTAAAGGATAGACCTAAAGTACCAATAAACGATCCACCACCATAACCACCTTGTAGTTCTATTTGACTACCTCCTTTTTCAACTACAGAAAAATCAATATCTGCTGTTTTATTTTGGTAATCTGGTTTTACATCAGGGGTAACATTAGCGTCAAAGAAACCTAACTGTCCAATTTCACGAATAGAGCGAATAATATTTTGTCTACTAAACAAATCACCTGGTTTTACACGTAGCTCTCTAAAAATAACATGGTCATTTGTTTTTTCATTACCAGAAACTGTAACTTTTTTAATTGTTGCTGGTTCGTCTTCACGAATACGAACTTCTACAGTAATAGAATCGTTTTTAACCTTTGTTTCAATTGCATTTACTTGAGAAAATAAATATCCATTGTTGTGGTATAGAGTTTGAATATCTTGAGATGTTGGTGTTCCATCACCAGAGATACGTTCTTTTAATACTTTACCATTGTAGATATCCCCTTTATCAATCCTTAATAAGTTATGTAGTTGCTCATCAGTATATTTCTTGTTACCTATAAAAAGGATGTCATCAAAACGGTATTGACTACCTTCTTCTAATTCGATTTCTAAATTTATAGTATTGTCATCATTCCAAGTAAGTTTGTCGGATAAAATTCTAGCATCACGATATCCTTTTTCGCTATACATTTCAAGAATACTTTCTAAATCGGCTTTGTAATCATCTAAAATGTATTTTGATGACTTCCAAAAACGACCTAAAAACTTTCGCTTTGTGTTTTTCATAGCGCCACGTAAAGCACTTGCTGACATAGCTTTGTTTCCTGTGAAATTTATTTCTTTGATTTTAACACGATCTCCTTTGTCGATAAAAATATCCATATCAACCGTGTTTACATCAGAGGTGTCTTTTTTAGTATTTAAAGAAACCTTAGTTTTTAAGAACCCTTTATCGGTGTATTTCTTTTTAATGTAGTTTCTTGTGGTTACAATTAGGTTATCAGTAACCATTGTGCCTTTTTTTAACTCTGTTTCCTTTTTAAGCTCTTTAGATTTTGATTTACCTACTCCTGATATTTTAACAGTAGATAGTTGTGGAAGCTCAGTAACATCAAATTGAAGATAAACTGTGTTTGCTTTCTGATCTAATTTAGAGATATAAACGTCTACATCACTAAATTGCTTACTTTCATATAGCTTTTTAATAGCACTCGTAAGTTTATCTCCTGGCAATTTAATTGGCTGTCCATTTACTAAGCCAGTGTAAATTCTAACAGTTTGCTCACTAAATTTTTGTAATCCAGTAACAGATATTCCTCCTAAGATATATTCTTTTCCTTTTTCATAAGAAATAACACCATTTGTAGATGTGCTATCTTTAGGAGTTGTGTTTTGTGCTTGTGTACTTGCCGTTAACAAGGCAATAAAAAATACTATTAAATACGAATATTTATTCATCGGTTTCAATCTGTTCACTAGTTTTTCCAAATCTTCTTTCTCTATTTTGATAATCAATTATTGCATCAAAAAGATGTTCTTTTCTAAAATCTGGCCACAATACATCTGTAAAATATAATTCGGCATAAGCCATTTGCCAGAGTAAGAAATTACTTATTCTTTGTTCTCCACTTGTACGTATCATAAAATCAACGTCGGGCAAATTAAATGTATATAAATGGTTATTTATAATTTTTTCGTCTATTTTTTCAATATCTAAATTGTTATTAACAACTTTTTTAGATATGTTTTTGATTGCATTAACAATTTCTTCACGTGCACCATAACTTAATGCGAAGGTTAATGTAATTGTAGTATTGTTTTTTGTTGCTTCGATTACCTCAGTTAAAGTTTTTTGTGCTTTTTTAGGTAATTGCTCGATTGCACCAATGCTGTTTATTTTTATTCCGTTTTTTTGAAATCCAGGAAGTTCTTTTTTTAATGAAGTAATTAACAATGTCATTAAAGCATCAACTTCTAATTTTGGACGATTCCAATTTTCAGTAGAAAAAGCGTAAAGTGTAATGAATTTTGTCCCAATATCAGAAGCACCAGCAACAGCTTCTCTAACAGCTGTTAAGGCATTTTTATGACCAAAAACTCGCTGCATTCCTTTGTTTTTAGCCCATCTACCATTACCGTCCATAATAATGGCGATATGATTTGGGGCTTTTTGTAAGTTAATGCTTTGTAGTTTTTTATCCATAATTTATTCTGCTAGTCCTTTAAAACAAGGTGGTCTTCCAAATGAATATACTATCGAAACTCCAGTAAAAACATACCAGTCATTTCCGTTTCCTCCAAAATCATAAACATTAACTTTATTTGTAGTAAAATCAATATCGTCAACTAAAGTAAATCGAACTGCAGATTCAAATGCAATTGCAAGGTGGTCATCTAAACGTCCCTTAATTCCTATTCCTACAGGTAAAGAATAAGAGAATTTGTTTTTTAAACGAACGGTGTTTCCTATTACTTCACTTGGACTAGCGTAGTTGAATGTAGCTACTTCAGCCAAAATATATGGCGTAAAAGTAGTTTTATAATTGCTGATGTTGTAGTCAAAAAAATTAACTTCAACACCTAATGCAAATTCATGAATGTTATTATTAAATTTATATCCCCTGTTGTTTCGAAAAAGATTTTCAGCATCTAAATCGTTTGCAGAAACAGGAATATAAGTATAAGTTCCTCTTAATGCAATTCTAGGATTTAGGTTGTATTTATAGATTAGTCCACCTGCCAATTCATTAGGGTATACATAATTTGTTCTGCCAATGTCTCCGACATAGTTAGATCCCCCGGCAAAAAAACCAACTTCATGGGTTTGCGATTGAATTGTAATTGCTGTAATAGCAAATAATATGGATAGAAAAAGTTTTCTCATCATAAAAATAGCGTGCAAATATAGGGAAATCAATTTGCTTTAAAAAGTTAATAATCTGTCTTTTTGATTAACTTTTTTTTTAGTGTTTTATTGTAAAAGACTTAATTATAAAGACTCATTTCGAGTATCTTCTCCCCATAAAAGTTTACTTCTTAGTGTTTTTAAATAAGATTGATTTTTTAATAAAACACTCTTTATCTTAAAAGGAGCTTTTTTAATTTTTATTTTTGTCTCTAAAGGTACTGTGGTAATTCTTGAATCTAACGATATTAAAAAATCATTTTCACGAGCACTAACTTCTAGTTGAATTGAAGTGTTGTCTGGAATCATCATGGGTCTTGCATTTAGATTATGTGGAGCAATTGGTGTGATGACAAAACTCTTTGAATCTGGTAGAATAACAGGACCATCACAACTTAATGAATATCCAGTTGATCCAGTAGGGGTTGCAATTATTAATCCGTCAGCCCAATAATTGGTTAAATATTCATTGTTTAAATATGTTTTTACACCAATCATAGATGTGGTGTTTCTTCTTGCGATTGTAATTTCATTTAAGGCAAAGTCTAGCTCAGAAAACTCACTAGCTTTTGGAGTTGTTTCTATTTGCAATAAGGATCTTTCTTGAAAAGTGAATTCCTTTTTTAATAATAAGTCAACAGCTTTTCCTATTTCTTCCTTTTGTACGGTTGCTAAAAAACCTAATCGACCAGTGTTAATCCCTAACATAGGGATGTCTAAGTCACGTACATAAGTTACAGCTCTTAAAAATGTTCCATCACCACCTATAGTGAATAAGACGTCAAATGAATTAGATAAATCGTTGAAATGAGAATACGTTGGATATTTTTTTGCTAAAGAATTATTTTCTTTTAGTAAATCGTAGAACTCTTTTTCAAAAAAAACAACAATATTATTTTTTTCTAAAGCTGATAATAAAATTTTAATTTCTTTTTCAGCTGAAATGGTATAAGCTTGTCCGTATATAGCTACTTTTTTCACTTTTGTAATGTTTGGTTGAAGTAATGTAAAGATTACATGTCTAGATATTTTCTTAAATATTCAGCTCTGTCTTTAAGCTCTTCTAAGTAAAAATCATCTTCATGTTGGGTGATAACATTGTAGTCGTATCTTCTGAAAGTTTGGATTATTTCATTAATTTCTTCAGAAATAATTTTTAAAGTTACTTGAATATTATCTTGATTTTCAGATGAAATGTAAAAACCTAAAAGCTTTCCGTTGTTAGTTTCTACAATTTGAGCTATTTGCCCCATAGAGTAATCACTCTTGCTTTTGGTAATAATTAATGTGTCACTTTCGTTATGTAAAAAAGGACTGTCGGCAAAAGCATCAAGTATGTCGCTTAATTCATAATAGCCTATGTAATTCTTATTCTTATCTAAAATAGGGATTAAATTACAGTCATTGTCAGCAAATAATACTATTAAGTCTAATAGAGTTGCTTTCTCATTTGTGAAAAAATGGTCTAGTAAATAAGAGTATTCACTAAGTTCACGATTCTTGTTCTCAATCGTTTGGATGTCGCTTTCAGGAATACAGCCAATCAACTTCCCATTCTCAACAATAGGAATGTGAGTGATCGGTAAATTTTCACACAGCTTTTGAGCACTTTTTACAGTGCTTTTTAAAGTGAGTGCTTTAATTTCTTTTAGTATAAAATCGTTGACATTCATTATTACGAATATAGGTTAAAATGTTTTAATGATTTACCTTTGCAGTCTAATTTTATGAGATGACAAAGTTAAGCGTAAATATTAATAAAATTGCAACATTGCGTAATTCTCGCGGCGGAGATGTACCTAATTTATTAAAGGTTGCAAAAGATATTCAAGAATTCGGAGCAGAAGGAATTACCATTCACCCAAGGCCAGATGAGCGTCATATTCGTTATCAAGATGCGTACGATTTAAAACCGATTGTAACGACTGAATATAATATTGAAGGAAACCCGATAGATAAATTTACTCAAATGGTTTTAGATATAAAACCAACACAAGTAACATTGGTTCCTGATGGTGTAGATCAATTAACTTCAAACGCTGGTTGGGATACGGTAAAACATCAATCGTATTTGCAGGAAGTAATTGCTGAGTTTAAAAATGCAGGAATTAGAACTTCAATTTTTATAGATACAGATTTAAAATTAATCGAAGCTGCCGCAAAAACTGGGGCTGATAGAATTGAATTATATACTGAAGAATTTGCTACTCAGTTTGAAAAAGGAAATAAAGTAGGTGTAAAACCATATACTGATGCTGCTATTTTAGCGCACGATTTAGGTTTAGGTATAAATGCGGGTCATGATTTAAGTTTAGATAATATCAAGTTTTTTAAAGAGAGTATTCCAAATTTGGCAGAGGTTTCTATTGGGCATGCGCTAATTTCTGAATCTTTATATTTAGGGTTAGAAAATGTAGTGAATATGTATTTACATCGACTACAGTAATATGGAAATATTGCATTCTAGAATAGTAGGAGAGGGTAAGCCTTTGTTAATTCTTCATGGTTATTTTGGTATGGGTGATAATTGGAAATCTCATGCCAACAAGCTTACTGAAGATGGTTTTCAAGTGCATTTGATAGATCAACGTAATCATGGGCGTAGTTTTCATTCTGATGAGTTTAACTACGAGTTGTTGGTTGAAGATTTATACAATTATATACAGCATCATAGTTTAGAAAGAGTTGATTTATTAGGGCATTCAATGGGAGGGAAGACAGTAATGCTATTCGCTGTGGAATACCCTGAATTGGTAAATAAATTAATAGTTGCAGATATATCACCAAGAATGTATCCGCCACATCATCACGATATTTTAGATGCGTTAAATTCGGTTGATTTTACTGTGCAAAATTCAAGAAAATTGATTGATGAAAAGTTGTCTGAGCTAATTTCTGAAGTTGGGGTGCGTCAGTTTTTATTAAAGAGTGTGTATCGTAAAACTAAAGATGAGTTAGGATATCGTTTTAATTTAAGTTCATTAACTGAAAACAACAACGAAGTTGGTGTTGCGCTACCATCGTTTACAATTTTTGAAGGTGAAACTTTATTTTTAAAGGGTGAAAATTCTGGTTATATTTCTAAAGATGAAGAGCCAATTATCAATGCACACTTTCCAAACGCTAACATAAAAACAATAGCCAACGCTGGGCATTGGCTACATGCTGAAAATCCTAAAGATTTTTATGAGACTTTGGTAGGTTTTTTAAAATAAAAAAATTATTTTTTTGAAGCTTTTTTTATAGCGTTACTTATTGCTTTAAAATGCTTTGACTTCAAGTTGTATCCTAAGGGAGTGTACTTCCTGTAAATAATTTCCCCTGTTAAAGAATTTACTATCTGTAAGAATCTGTCAGTATTCATTCTGCAATACCTAAAATAATAAAACTCTTCTTTATTCATTATTCTGTCACTAATTTTATTTACACTTTCTATTTGGAACTCGTATTTGTATTTTTTAAATAAATCTTCAGTGTATTCACTGTGCATTATTCTGTCTTTTGCGGTTAAAGGGTTAAATTTTATATTTAAATAACTTGGGATATAAAGAGGTTCTGTTGAAAGCTTGGCTAATTCTTTAGATTTTTCATCTTCATATAGCCAATATGCATCTCTAGTTTCTAAAATATTACTAAGTTTTTGAAAATAATTTTTTAAGAAGCCAGGCTTGTAATTCTGAAATACTTCTTTTGTATACATTTCATTAACAATATCTTCAATATCGTCACTTATAATCTTGTTAACAAAATTGTCTTTAGGACTCAGGTAGAAAAGAGCTAAAATATCAGAATTATTTGAGATAGCTTTTTTGTATTTTTTTTTCGTAAGCTTATCTGAATCCCTTAATTTTTTTAACTTAGTTTTTAGCTTTTCATTGTTGTAAATTACTAATCTAGCATTAAAATAAAGATAAAAAGTTTTTGGAGTAGATACTTTAGTTCCGTATAAGTCAATAAAGGAGTAGTTTCCATCTAGATAATTTTCTAAAGAGAAATCTTTTTCATTTACTACTTTAAATGGGGTTACTTTCCAGCTTTCATTTAAAATTTTTTCGTAGGTTTCTTTACTATATGTACTTGATAATATGAAAATAGTAGTTGACCCTTTAAATTTCTCATATGTTTCTTTTTTTATTTTTTTAGAACCAGAGTAAGGCTTTGAGCTAAATGAAATTTGGGAGTAACTATAAAAACTCACAAAAAATAAGAATACTAGTAGTAGTAATTTTTTCATAATTTAATTTTTAAGTTGCGAATATATAAAATCTGCCAAAATTTCAGTGTTTCTCATTTGGTATGGTTATCGCTTCAGTATTTGTAAAAAAACAAATACATGAAAATATTTTTAAAGATACTGTTAACCGCAGTAGCGGTAATGGTATTAGCTCATATAGTTCCAGGAGTAGTGGTTACTAATTATGTAACAGCGGTTTTAGTAGCAGTAACCATATCGTTGTTAAATATGTTTGTTCGTCCATTATTAGTATTTTTTACTTTGCCGGCAACTATTGTAACGCTAGGTTTATTCCTGTTTGTAATTAATGCTATAATTATATTATTGGCTGGTAAGTTAGTAACAGGATTTGCAGTAAGCGGATTTTTTACGGCGCTATTATTTAGTGTGTTATTATCCATATTTAGGTCATTCCTATTTTCGCTATTAAAAGAAGAGAAAAAATAACTGAAAACGAAAGAGTTAAACCTTTTGCAGAATAGTAAAAATTAACTAATTTTGCACCCGATTTTAAAGAAACAGATTTTAAGATGAATATTACAAAAGAAAACGTAGATGCGTTAAACGCAGTTGTAAAAGTTGATATCGTTGCTGAAGATTATCAAGATAAAGTAACAAAAGTATTAAACGATTACCGTAAAACAGCGAACATTCCAGGATTTAGAAAAGGTCAAGTACCTATGGGGATGGTAAAGAAGCAATACGGAAAATCAATAATGATTGATGAAGTAAACAAGCTTTTACAAGAATCGTTAAATAAGTACTTAGTTGAAGAAAAGTTAGATATTTTAGGTAATCCGTTACCAAGAGTACAAGACGATTTTAACTGGGATGCAGATAAATTTTCTTTTGAGTTCGAATTAGGATTAGCTCCTGAGTTTGATGTAAACTTAAAACCTAAGAAAAAAGTAATGCAGTACAACATCGTTGCTACTGATGAATTATTAGAAAAAGAGGTTGAGAACATCCAAACTCGTTACGGTAAAATGTTAACTAAAGATGCAGCTACTGAAGAAGCAAACATTACAGGTACATTCGTAAACGAAGCAGAAGAAATCAACAAGAAATCTACAATTTCTGTAAAAGATATTAAAGGAAAAACAAACTTAAAAAAGTTTGTTGGAGCTAAAGTAGGAGACGTTTTAGAATTAAAAACTAAAAACTTATTTGAAGACGAGCATAAGTTACAAGGAGCTTTAGGTGTAGATCATGATACTGTTCATGGTTTAGATGTTCCTGTAACTTTAACGATCGAAGAAATTACTGAAACAGAACCAGCTGAGTTAGATAAAGAATTATTTGACAAGTTATTTGCTGACGGAAGTGTAAGTACTGTATCAGAATTAAAAGATAAGATTAAAGAAGATGCTGAAAAGCAATTTCAACAACAAGCAGATCAGCAATTGTTAAATGCAATTACTGAGAACTTAGTTGATAATACAAAGTTTGATTTACCTTCAGGATTTTTGCAAAAGTGGTTGCAAACTGCTGGTGAAAAGCAATTAACTACTGAAGAGGCAGCTGCAGAATACGAAAAGTCTGAAAAAGGATTACGTTACCAATTAATCGAAGGAAAGATTATGAAAGATAACGATATCAAATTAGACTATGCTGAATTAGTAGACTACGCAAAAGGATTTATTCGTTCGCAAATGGCTCAGTTTGGTAACATGAACCCAGAAGAAAAAGAGTTAGATGATATCGCTGGTAGAATCTTACAAAATCAAGATGAAGCTCAAAAGTTACAAGCACAATTAATTTCTCAAAAATTATTAGCTTTTTATAAAGAGAATATGAGTTTTGATTCGAAAGAAGTTTCTTACGAAGATTTCATTAAAGAAGTATATAAATAACAGTTTTTAACTGATTTAATATTAAAAACCTGAATGAAAATTCAGGTTTTTTTAGCCTTATACTGTAACAAAATATTAACTTAATAGTTCTTATATTTACATCTTATAACCCAAAAACATTTTTAGAATGGATTACGGAAAAGAATTCGAAAAATACGCAACTAAGCACCAAGGAATAAATAGTACATATTTAGGTAAAATAACAAGTAGTTTAACGCCATATATTATGGAAGAACGTCAAATGAACATTACTCAAATGGATGTTTTTTCTCGTTTAATGATGGATAGAATTATTTTTTTAGGTACTGGTGTTAACGATCAGGTGGCTAATGTAATTCAAGCTCAGTTATTATTTTTAGAAAGTATAGATGCGAGTAAAGATATTTCAATCTATATCAACTCACCAGGAGGTGGAGTATATGCAGGTTTAGGTATTTACGATACCATGCAATTTATTAAGCCAGATGTAGCTACAATTTGTACAGGTATGGCAGCTTCTATGGGAGCAGTTTTAATGTGTGCAGGAGCAAAAGGTAAACGTTCTGCTTTGCCACACTCACGTATTATGATTCATCAACCAATGGGAGGGGCACAAGGACAAGCTTCTGATATGGAAATTACCGTAAAAGAAATAGGAAAATTAAAAACTGAATTATATAATATTATTTCTGAACATTCTGGGCAATCTTTTGAAAAAGTACAAGAAGATTCCGATAGAGATTATTGGATGAAAGCTGATGAAGCAAAAACTTACGGAATGGTAGATGAAATTTTAACTAGAAAATAGATTAACAACTAGTAGCAAATGCTATTGGTAATAAGCTGATAAGATGTCGAAAGAAGAAAACTTACAATGTTCCTTTTGTGGGCGTAAAAAACCAGAAACCGATTTATTAATCGCTGGTATGGATGCACATATTTGTGATAAATGTATTGAGCAAGCTCACGGAATTGTTGAAGAGGAAATAGCTGAAGCTAAAACAGGAGGATTATCTAAAGATTTAACCTTAAAAAAGCCTAGAGAAATTAAAGGTTTTTTAGATCAATATATCATTGGGCAAGACCCTACTAAAAAAGCAATGTCTGTTGCAGTTTATAATCACTATAAAAGATTATTGCAATCTAAAGACGATGCTGATGAGGTTGAGATTGAAAAATCGAATATTGTTTTAGTCGGTGAAACAGGTACAGGAAAAACGTTAGTTGCACGTACAATTGCAAAGATGTTAAACGTTCCTTTTTCTATAGTTGATGCAACTGTGTTAACACAAGCTGGTTATGTAGGAGAAGATGTTGAAAGTATTTTAAGTCGTTTATTACAAGCAGCCGATTATGATGTGGAGAAAGCGCAACAAGGAATCATTTTTATTGACGAGATAGATAAAATAGCTCGTAAAGGTGATAACCCTTCAATTACACGAGATGTATCCGGAGAAGGTGTTCAGCAAGCTTTATTAAAGTTATTAGAGGGTACGGTGGTAAATGTAGCTCCTAAAGGAGGAAGAAAGCATCCTGATCAAAAATTTATTGAAGTTGACACTAAAGATATTTTATTCATTGCAGGAGGAGCTTTTTCTGGTATTGATAGAATTATTAGTAAGCGTTTAAACATGCAAGCTGTTGGATATAGTGCATCGATAGATGAAGATAAAATTGATGAGGATAATTTATTGCAATATATTATTCCATCTGATTTAAAATCTTTTGGACTAATTCCTGAAATTATTGGACGTTTACCAGTATTAAGCTATATGAACCCGTTAGATGCTAAAACATTAAGAGCAATTTTAACGGAGCCTAAGAATTCAATTATTAAACAGTACACAAAATTGTTTGCAATGGATGACGTTGAGTTTTCTATGACAGAAGAAGCATTGTTATACATTGTAGAGAAAGCAGTAGAATATAAGTTAGGAGCTCGTGGATTAAGATCATTATGCGAAGCTATTTTAACAGATGCAATGTTCGATATGCCGAGTTCTGAAGAGAAAGAATTTAAGGTGACAAAAGAATATGCTGAAGCCAAATTAACAAAGTCAGCGTTAAAGAAATTAAGAGCGGCTTCTTAGTTTTGTAAGAAGGAACAATAAAAAAGCAGCCAATCGGCTGCTTTTTTATTGCTTTACTGCAATATGATTATTGTTCATTTTTAATTCACTTAATACATTAAGTGCTTCGTTCATGTAAATATCTTTTTTAAGATTTTTGTGCCAAACAATACGTTTTTCTTCTAAGACAGTATCTTTCTTAAATAAATCTAATTCGTATTTAGGTGAATTAAAAGTTAGGTTAGAGTCGAATTTAAATACTTCTTTAAATTGTTCTCCTTCTTTATTTTTTTGTTCACTTTCTTTTTTAAACTCATTATAGTTTAAAGAGTATACTTTTTCTTCTTGATTTTTCTTTAACCATTTAGCATAATCATTAATTTTTTGAAACTTATTATCTTTCATAATTCGTTGCTTGCTATTATAAACAACATCTGCAAAATTACTATAAGAATTTGTAGTATTGTATTTAGCTTGCTTAACTTTATCCCAAGGTAAAGCTCCATCTAAATCACGCTCTCCAAACTTCATGTAACTATATCTGCTAGGTAAAGAAATATCAGAATACACACCTTCTATTTGCGTAGATCCACCGTTTATTCTATAGAATTTTTGAATGGTCATTTTCAAAGCACCTAAGTCACTAGGATACTTCTCATAAAAACGATTGATAGGTAAAACGTTCTGTACAGTACCTTTACCGTAAGTTTGCTTACCACCAATAATAACTCCTCTTTTGTAATCTTGCATGGCTGCTGCAAAAATTTCTGAAGCAGAAGCAGAGAACTCATTTACCATAACTACTAGTGGGCCATCCCATTGAATTTTTGCATCAGTATCATTTTTAACCAATGGTTGCTCTCCTCTGTATTTAACTTGCACGATTGGTCCTTTTTCAATAAATAATCCACCAATTTCTATAGCAGTTTTTAAAGAGCCTCCGCCGTTATCACGTAAATCAACAATTAAACCTTTTACGTTTTCACTTTTTAAACGCTCAATTTCTTTTTCCATGTCTTTAGCTGCATCCCTACGGCTTAAGTCATTAAAGTCAATATAAAATCTTGGTAGATTAATAACGCCATACTTTTCTCCGTTTTTTTCAACTATACTCGATTTAACGAAGGTTTCCTCTAATTCAACTACATCTCTGATAATAGGAATTACTTTTGTTGAACCGTCAATTTTTTTCTTTACAGTTAAACGAACCTCAGTTCCCTTTTTACCTTTAATAAATTTAATAGCATCATCTAAACGCATACCGACAATGTCTAAAGGTTCTTCGTTTCCTTGAGCTACCTTTAAAATAATATCATCTGCTTCTAACTCACCTTGTTTCCATGCAGGTCCACCAGAAATTAACTCAACGATATGTGTATAAATTCCTTTTTTTTGTAAACGAGCCCCAATACCTTCTAACTTACCAGACATTTCTTGATCGAAACGAGATTTTCTTCTTGGAGACATGTACGTTGTATGTGGGTCGAAACCACTAACCACACTGTTTAAAAATGTAGAATACCAGTCTGAGTTTTCAAGTTCATCTATACGTAAGTATAAATCGTTCATGTTTTTTAAAACCTCTTTTCTAGCTTCTTCTTCTAACTCAGTAAAAGATTTCTTCTTATAAGTTGGATCTTTTTTGATTTTTTCATTTTGAGAATTCTCAGCATCTTCAATTCTACTTAGAATAGATAACTTTAATTGCTTTCTCCAATAATCAACTAACTCTATTTCGTTTTTAGCAAACGGAACCTTGTCGTAATCAATATCGATTACTTCATCTTTTTTATAGTTGAAAGGTTGAGCAAGTAAAGCACGATAATTATTTTTTGCAGCACCTAATTTTTCTAAAAATCGATTATATACTAATTTGTAAAAGTCGATATTAGTTTCTCTTAATTGATCGTCAATTAAGTATTTGAATTGAGAAAACTCTTTTAAATCTTCTTGTGTAAAATATCGTTTGCTTGGATCTAATCCGTCTATAAAAGTAGTGTATACATGTTTAGAGAAATCATCATTTAATTCTTTTTGAACATAATGATAACGCCCTAAAATATTCTTTAACACATAAACAATTACACGATCTTTATCTGGATCGGTATCAGGAATTGAGTTTGAATATGTAGTATTTGAAAATAATAATACTAATGTTAAAAATGGAATGATAAACTTCGTCTTCATGTATCTTCTGTCTTTTTATTTTTTTGGGCTACTTATACTGCTAATCTACTAAAATAATGCCAGTTTTTTATTCTTTGTGTTTTTTATAAATTCCTCTAAAAACTTCTTTAATCTTTTTATGGTTTTCATTTAGGTAATCCCAAATCTGAGTAACAGAACCATCATTGTTTTTGGCCCAAGTAATTTGGTTATAGTAATTACCTTTGTCGCTTTTAATTAGGTTGCTTTTCAAAATCATTGCATTATTTTTAAAATGACCTTTTAATTCAAGTGAAAACCCTGAATTATCAACCCAAACCTGATTCCAAGAATTATCAGTTTTATTATAGTAGTTGTAACTAGTTCCTTTACTTTTTGATGTTTCCGAACTCCAGTTTTCTTGAATAGCACAAGCATTAGGAACTTTTACAACGTTGTTATGTCCGATTAGTTTGTTGTTTGTATTATAAACATCCCAATTACCTACCCAGAAATTAAATTGAGAATATTCAGGTGAGCTACAGGGAATACTTGTTTTATTTTGTGCGGTTGCCACTGAAAAAAATGTAGAAACTATAAAAACGGTAATGTAAACTATAACTCGTACCATGATGTTTGTGATTGATTACTACAATTTTACGCATAATATGAGCGATTCTATCTTTACAAAATGTTAAAATAATAATCCTTTTTTTGTGTTACATTTGTTGTAAAACTAACACACTATGCAAGAAAGACCCTTAATCTTGGTTACTAACGACGATGGAATTACCGCTCCAGGTATTCGTATGCTTATCGAAATAATGAATAAAATTGGAGATGTTGTAGTAGTTGCTCCCGATAGCCCACAAAGTGGAATGGGGCATGCAATAACTGTAAACAATGTTCTGCATTGTAATCCGATTACAATTGATGAGGGTCCTCAGATTGAATATAGCTGTTCGGGTACTCCTGCCGATTGTGTAAAAATGGCAAAGAATGAGATTTTAAATCGTACACCAGATTTATGTGTGTCAGGAATTAACCATGGATCAAATTCATCGATAAATGTAATTTATTCAGGTACTATGAGTGCTGCGGTTGAAGCTGGTATCGAAGGAATTCCTGCAATTGGTTTTTCTTTATTAGATTTTGATTGGCATGCTGATTTTAGAGCAGCTAAAAAGTTTATTGAAAAAATTACGTTAAACGTATTGTTGAATGGTTTACCAGACGGAGTAGTATTAAATGTAAATATTCCGAAGTTAAAAGAAAACGATATTAAAGGAATTCGTGTTTGTCGTCAAGCAAATGGGTATTGGAAAGAGGATTTTGAAAAACGTAAAAGTCCACATGGTAAAGAATATTACTGGTTGTCTGGAGAATTTATCAATAGAGATAAAGGACAAGACACCGATATTTGGGCATTAGAAAACGGATATATATCAGTGGTTCCTGTTCAGTTTGATATGACAGCGCATCATGCAATTCAAAAATTAAATTCATGGGACATATAAAAAAAGAAATAGCCATTGGAGTTTTAGTATCGTTACTAGCGACTGCTTGTGGTTTGTTTATTTACTTGCAATATATTTCGCAAGGCACTTTTGCTGAAACAATCAAAATGGTAAGAGAAGGTGGAGTATTAGGGCCTGTTTTGGCATTAGCAGCAATCCCTAATTTATTTGTTTTTTGGGTGTTTTTAAAAAAGAAACAAGACTACAGAGCAAGAGGTGTTTTAATGGCAACTATTGCAATAGCTTTATTAACATTGGTTTTAAAATTTTTCTAATTTAACTAGATGAAATATTACATTCTTGTAGGAGAAGCTTCAGGTGATTTACATGGAGCAAATTTGATGAAAGCTTTGTTAAAAGAAGACCCAACTGCAGAGATTCATTTTTGGGGAGGTGACTTAATGCAAGAAGTAGGAGGTACCCTTGTAAAGCATTACAAGGAGCGTGCTTTTATGGGGTTTATTGAAGTGTTAATGAATTTGCGTAAGATTTTAGGAATGATTTCTTTTTGTAAAAAAGACATTGCTAAGTTCAAACCAGATGTACTTATTTTAATAGATAATTCAGGCTTTAATTTGCGTATTGCAAAATGGGCAAAACAACAAGGTATAAGAACCAATTATTATATTTCTCCACAAGTTTGGGCAAGTAGAGCGGGTAGGGTAAAAGATATTAAACGTGATGTTGATGACATGTTTGTAATTCTACCGTTTGAAAAAGAATTCTATAAAAAATACGATTACGATGTTAATTTTGTAGGACATCCATTGATTGATGGAATTGCTGGTAGAAAACAAATTGATGAACTTTCTTTTAGAAAAGAACACAATTTAGGAGATAAAGAAATTATTGCATTGCTACCAGGAAGTAGAAAACAAGAGATTACTAAAATGTTATCGGTAATGTTATCTTTGGTAAATGACTTTTCAAACTATCAGTTTGTAGTTGGTGGAGCGCCAAGTCAAGGAACTGAATTTTATCAAGAAATTATCGGAGATAAAAACGTAAAGCTTATCAGTAATAAAACCTATGATTTATTAAGTATTTCTCATGCAGCTTTGGTAGGTTCTGGTACCGCAACTTTAGAAACTGCCTTGTTTAAAGTACCGCAGGTGGTTTGTTATAAAGGAAGCAATATTTCGTATCAAATAGCAAAACGCATCATTACACTAGAATATATTTCTTTAGTGAATTTAATAATGGATAAGGAAGTAGTAAAAGAGTTGATTCAAAATGATTTTACAAAAGAGAATTTAAAAGTTGAATTGACAAAAATTCTAGAGGAGAAACAAAGAGAACAACTGTTTTTAGATTATTTCGATTTAGAACAAAAACTTGGAGGTAAAGGAGCTTCAGAAAAAACAGCAAAATTAATTGTTGAAGGATTACACTAGTATATGATTAAAAAACTACGCTACATTTTTATACTCTCATTTTTGATGATTTCTTGTGGATCTTCAAAAAACGTTACTAGCACAACTAAAAGAACAGCTACAGGCACAAAAAAAGTTACTGTTGCTGATAAAATTGTTTGGACAGCAGTTTCTTATAAAGGGGTCCGTTATAAATATGGTGGAACAACCAATAAAGGAATGGATTGCTCAGGGTTAATTCACACTGCTTTTAAACAAAGAAATGTTGAGATTCCTAGAACTTCGCGAGAAATGTATACAAAGGGTTACGATATTTCTTTGCGAAAAGTAAAAAGAGGAGATTTATTGTTTTTTAAAACAGCTCGTAAAAGAGGTAAAGTAAACCATGTTGGTTTAGTTACTTCTATAAAAAACGGAGATATTCGTTTTATACACGCTACAAGTTCTCGTGGTGTTATCGTTACTTCTTTAAATCAAGATTATTGGAATAAAGCTTTTATAAAAGCAAAAAGAGTATTGTAATAATGAACAAAAGAATACTCTTGTTAATAGTAATTATAGGTTTTATTGCTTTTCGTTATATAACTAGCGGAGACGAACAACCTGAAAAAGCAATCGTTTTAAAAAATGAAAGCTCAAAAATTTCTAAACTATTAGAAATCGCAAATTCCTACAAAGGGGTTTCTTATAAAGCTGGAGGAACGACCAAAAAAGGAATGGATTGTTCTGGTTTGGTAAATACTTCTTTTAAGCAAATAGGAATTGAATTACCAAGATCATCAAGTGCAATAAGTACCAAAGGAAAAGAAATTGATTTAAAAGACATAAAAGCTGGTGATTTATTGTTTTTTGATATCGCTCGTTTAAAAGGAGGAATCAATCATGTAGGTTTGGTGACTTCAGTTGAAAATGATAACATTCTATTTATTCATTCTACAACATCAAAAGGAGTAACTATTTCTTCTATGAATGAACACTATTGGAAAAAAGAGTTTGTAAAGGCGAAGCGAGTTTTTTAATTTTTCGCTAACGGTTAGTTTATAGAAAGTTGAGCTTTTATATGAGAAGATTCCCTTAGGGAAATCAGGTGTAATCAAAAAGCAATTACCTTTGATTAAGCACTAAGCTAGGTAGTTTTATTCATATGTATTTATCTGCTAGTATTTTTTAATTCAGTCAGTAGGTTTGATATTCGAGTTATAAATTTAGCTTTATTAGATTCTTCATTTTCAATATCCTTGGGTATCATCTTCTCAATTTTTTTTATAATTAGATTTTTGTCTAAAATTAACGTTTTAGGATATCCAAAAAAACCAAAAAACTTTAGATACTCTCCAGCTTCAACAACATGGGTAAAGTTAAATTTGTTTGTTTTTAGAAATTCATTAACCTCATTTTGATTTTGGTATGTAATAGATATGAAATTAACATCATTCTTGAATTCTGATTTAATTTTATTGAAAAGTGGCATTTCTTCTATACATGGTTGACAATTGCTAAACCAAAAATTTATAACGGTTGGTTTGCCTTTCAGAGATTCGGAATTTAGTTTTTCTCCGTTTAAAATATTCAGTTCAAATTTAGGCAATTCTTTTCCCTTGAAATTATAAATATTTTCTTTAAACCGTTGTTTAGATTTCAATTTTTCGAACATTACACTTTTTAACGAATCAGCTTTTTGTCCAAAAATTGCTTTAGAAGTAAGTACTATAATTAATATTAGAATTGTTTTTTGGATTCTCATTTTTTCTGATGCTAAATAATTTAAGAATATAAATTAGTTTTAATAAATAATATTCAACGTTAGCGAAAGGTAGATGAAAGTAGTTTAAAAAACAAACAAAAAAGCAACCTCATTGAGGTTGCTTTTTTTAATATTCTTATAGAAGTTGAAACTAGTTCAACATTCCCCATAGTTTATCTTTCAATTCTTGTAAACCTAATTGTGCTACAGACGATATAAATAAAGTCTCGACACCTTTTGGTAATTCAGCTTTAATTTCTTCTTTTAATTCGTCATCTAACATATCCGATTTAGAAATGGCTAATAAACGATCTTTGTCTAATAACTCAGGATTGTGTTTTTTTAACTCGTTTAGTAGAATGTCATATTCTTTCTGAATATCATCACTATCGGCAGGGATTAAAAATAATAAGGCAGAGTTACGCTCTATATGACGTAAGAAATAATGTCCTAATCCTTTTCCTTCAGCTGCACCTTCAATAATTCCAGGGATATCAGCTACCACAAAACTTTGATGATTACGATGTTCTACAATACCTAAATTTGGTTTAAGTGTTGTAAAAGCATAATCTGCAATTTTAGGTTTTGCTGCAGTAATTACAGATAGTAAAGTAGATTTACCTGCATTAGGAAAACCAACTAAACCAACATCAGCTAATATTTTAAGTTCTATACGAAACCATCCGTCTTTACCTTCAATACCTGGTTGTGCATAACGAGGTGCTTGATTGGTAGATGATTTAAAGTGCCAGTTACCCAAACCTCCTTTACCACCTTCTAATAAGATAACGTCTTGATCGTGTTGTGTAACTTCAAATAAAATTTCATCGGTATCTGCATCACGAATAATAGTACCTAATGGTACTGGTACAATAATATCAGCAGCATCACGACCTGTGCTTCGGCTACTACTACCATCACCACCAGATTCTGCTCTAAAATGACGTTTAAACTTTAAATGGAAAAGTGTCCACATACTTTTGTCACCACGTAAAATGATGTGACCTCCACGACCACCATCACCACCATCAGGACCACCTTTGGTAATGTATTTTTCACGGTGTAAGTGTGCAGATCCTCGCCCTCCTTTACCAGAAGATGCGTAGATTTTTATATAGTCAACAAAATTTCCTTCAGTCATTTTTTCTAATATTTAAAAAGAAAATTTATTCTTTCTTTTTATGTAATTTATAATGTGTCAAACACGTCAGATAAACGCTGTGTAATCTCTTCAATAGATCCTACACCGTTTACACCGTAATAATTACCTTGTGCGTGGTAAAAATCTTTTAAAACGGCTGTTTTTGTATTGTATTCGTTAAAACGATTACGGATTTTACTTTCATCCATATCATCGGTACGACCACTAGTTTTTCCTCTTTCTAATAAACGACCAACTAATAAATCTTCAGGTACTTCTAAAGCAACCATCCCATTAATACGCTCGTTTTTTTCAGCTAAAAAAGCATCTAAAGCTTCAGCTTGAGATTCTGTTCTAGGAAAACCATCAAAAATAAAACCAGCTGCATCAGCATTTCTTTCAACTTCAGCTTTTAACATGCTAATCGTAACTTCGTCTGGAACTAAGTTACCATCATCCATATAAGTTTTAGCTAATAAACCTAGTTCAGTTTTGTTTTTAATATTAAAACGGAATACATCTCCAGTAGAGATATGTACTAAGTTGTATTTTTCTTTTAATACTTCAGCTTGTGTACCTTTTCCTGCTCCCGGAGGGCCGAATAATACGATGTTTTTCATTTTGGGTTGTGTTGTTAATTGGTAAATAGATGGCAAGTTTCTTCCGTAGCCTTTGTAATCTAATCCGTAACCAACAATAAATTTATCTTCAATACTTTTTCCGATATAGTTTATTGGTAATTCTTTACGGTATACATCTGGCTTAAAGAAAAGTGTTACTACTTTAAGTTCTTTTATATTTTTTGTTTTAAAGATTTCATAGATTTCTTGTAGCGTTGTACCTGTATCTATAATATCTTCTAAAATGATAACAGTCCGATTTGTTAAATCTTCGTTGATACCAATTAATTTCTTTACATTTTCTGTTGATGTAGTTCCTTCATAGGAAGCTAACTTTACAAAAGTCATTTCACAATCGCCTTTATATTCACGTAAAAAGTCGGCAGTAAAAACAAAACACCCGTTTAAAATTCCTACAAAAAGAGGAACTTCATCTTTAGGTAAATCGTTTTTTACTTGTTCTGCTAACGATTTTACTATAGTAGCTAATTCGTTAGTAGAAATAAATTCTTTAAAATATAAATCGTGAAGTTTTGTAATTTTCATCAGAGTGCAAAGATAGTTGCTTGATATTAACTAAAAAAACCGTTTTGAATAATAACTCAAAACGGTTTTGGTAATATTTATTTAATTATTATTTCTTGTCTTCTTTTTTAGAAGCATCGAACATAATTGGTGTTGCTACGAATAATGATGAATACGTACCTACAACTACACCTACGATTAATGCGAACATGAATCCTTTAATACTATCTCCACCGAAGAAGAAAATAGCTAACATTACTAATAATGTAGTTAAAGATGTATTGATTGTTCTACCTAAAGTACTACTTAATGCTTTGTCTACTAAACCAGCAGTTAAAGTATTACTGTTAGCAGCGTACTCTCTAATTCTATCAAAAATTACCACGGTATCATTCAGCGAGTATCCAACCACTGTTAAGATCGCTGCAATAAATGATTGACCGATTTCCATATCAAATGGCATTATTTTGTAGAAAATTGAGAATACTCCTAATACCACTAATACATCGTGGAATACAGCTGCTACTGCACCAATAGAGTAAGACATTTTTCTAAAACGCAATAAGATATATAAGAATACTACGATTAAAGAACCTAATACAGCCCATAAAGCAGCTTGCTTAATATCATCAGCAATTGTTGGCTCAACTTTCATGTAGCTCATAATTGCATTAGAATTCTCAGCTTTTTCAAATCCTGGTTTAAAGTCTTCATAAGAAGTAGTTCCGATGTAAGATTTTAATCCGTTATATAATGCAGTTTGTACTTGATCATCAACTTCTCTACCTTCTTCATCAATTTTAAAAGCGGTAGTAATTTTTAATTGATTACTAGGACCGTAAGTTTTAACTTCAGGAGCAGTACCAAAAGCACCTTTTAATGAAGAAGCAACTTCGTTAGCTTTCATTGGTTGATCAAAACGTACGATGTACGAACGACCTCCTTTAAAGTCAACACCTTGCTTTAATCCTAAAGTAAAGATTGAAATTAATCCAGCAAGAATAAAGAATCCAGAAATAATGTAAGCTAACTTACGTTTCTTTAAGAATTCAATACTAATATTGTTAAACCAGTTTTTAGAAATATTTGTGTTAAATGGTAATTTAGTACCTCTGTTAACAGCTCCGTCAATAAATAAACGAGTAATAAAAATTGCTGTAAATAAAGAAGTAGCAATACCTAACATTAAAGTATAAGCAAAACCTTTAATTGGTCCTGTACCGAATACAAATAAGATAACCCCAGTTAAGAAAGTAGTAATGTTAGCATCGATAATTGCAGATAAAGCTCCTTTGAAACTAAATCCTTCATTAACAGCTTCCCCTAAACTCTTGCCACCTCTTAATGCTTCTTTAATTCTTTCGAAAATAATTACGTTTGCATCTACAGACATACCTATGGTTAATATAATACCAGCAATACCAGGTAATGTTAATACAGCATTAAACGATACTAACCATCCGAAGATAAACAAGATGTTTACAGCTAAAGCGATGTTTGCATATAAACCAGCTTTACCATAGTATAAGAACATCCAAGCTAATACTAATAAGATAGCTAGTCCGAAAGACCACATACTTGCGTTAATAGATTCTTGACCTAAAGATGGTCCAACAACTTGTGCTTGAATCATTCTTGCAGGTGCAGGTAATTTACCAGCTTTTAAGATGGTTGCAATATCTTGTGCTTCTTCAACAGTCATAGAACCACCAGAAATAGAAGAGTTACTACCTAATTGACCATTAATAACAGGTGCAGTATAAACATAGTTGTCTAATACAATTGCAACATGTTTTCCTATGTTTTCACCAGTTAGTTTAGACCATTTCTTAGTTCCTATTCCGTTCATTGTCATAGATACAATAGGCTTACTTAATTGGTCATAGTCTTGTGTTGCATCTGCAATAACATCACCATCAATAGCTGCTTTACCTTTTCTGTTAGATCTCATGGCGTATAAGCTAATAACTTCGCCTGTTCCATCAGCAGTTGGTTGCGCTTTATAATCCCATAAAAATTTAACATATTTTAAATTAGCTGGTAATAAAGCTCTAACTTCTTTGTTAGCTAAAAAGCTATTTACTTTCGCAGTATCTTGTACTCTAGCTTGTGCAACTAAAGGACTTACTTGTTGTTGGCTCTGAGCTACGAAAGGGTACATGTAAGTAAACAAGTTTTTCTGTGTAGCTACTTTAGTAGAATCTGCAGATTCTCCTAATAAATCATCAATACTATCTGCTTTTGTAGAATCTTTAGCTACTTCAGTAGTTGAATCATCTTTTAATAATTCAGCAACTTTTGCATTTGCAGCAAAGAAAAAGTTTTGCACATCAGCATTTGTAAATACTTCCCAAAATTGTAATTCAGCAGTACTTTGTAATAACTTTCTAACTCTATCAATATCTTTAGCTCCTGGTAATTCTACTTGAATACGTCCAGAAGTTCCAATTCTTTGAATGTTTGGTTGAACAACACCAAATTTATCAATACGGCTACGTAATACTTCGAAAGCAGTGTTAATAGATGTGTTAATTTCTTCTTGTAAAGTCGATTTTACTTGTTCGTTCGTTTTATTAAAGTCGATTTTGTCACGTAACGATTTAGTTCCAAAAATACTTGGATCGCTTAACTTTACATTGTTAGCAGATAATTCTACGAAGTTGTTGTAGAATAAATCTAAATAATTTTCTTGACTGTCTTTTTGAGCTTCATCAGCCTTTGCTAATGCTTCAATAAAAACAGTGTTTTTTGAATTGTTAGATAACCCAATTAAGATATCTTTTACAGATACTTGTAAAATTGCATTAATACCACCTTTTAAATCTAAACCAAGGTTCATTTCTTTCTCCCTGATGTCGTTGTAAGTGTATTTAGCAACTCCTAAATTTAATACTTCTTTATTTGCTACGCTATCAAGATATTTTCTTTCATATCTAGCTAACTCTCTACCGTTGTTATCTTTAACGTTTTCTTTTGAGTACTCCTTTGCGCTATCTTCTACTTTGTTAGCAAAAAATGTAAACGACAATTGGTACAAACTCACTAATCCAAACAGGACAGCAAATAATTTAATAAGACCTTTGTTTTGCATTTTTAATAATTTAAATCGACTTTTTTTAAAACGTGCAAATATAGTATTTCAAAAAAGATTGGACAATTCTTTTAGGATATTTATCTAGTTAGTATGGGTTTAGTTATAAAATGCTAATAAATGTCAGGTTTTATAGGGATTATATTATGTATATTTACCTGCTATTTTTAGCATAAGAAACAACCTAAAATTTATACAATTCGCTATGGCGCATTTAACAGATATTGAGATTGCTCAAGCAAAAGATTTACAACACATTAAGAAAATAGCAGCTAAGCTAAATATTAAAGAGGATGATTTAGAAATGTACGGTAAATTCAAAGCTAAATTACCTTTGAGTTTAATTGATGATGAAAAAGTAAAGAATAATAATTTAGTTTTAGTAACGGCTTTAACACCGACGCCTGCAGGTGAAGGGAAAACTACAGTTTCAATTGGATTAACTGAAGGTTTAAATAAAGTAGGCAAGCAAGCTACTGTTGTGTTACGTGAGCCATCTTTAGGTCCTGTTTTTGGAATAAAAGGGGGAGCTGCAGGTGGTGGATATTCTCAGGTAGTACCAATGGAAGATATTAACCTTCATTTTACTGGAGATTTTAATGCTATTGAAAAAGCAAACAATTTATTATCAGCTTTAATAGATAATAACCTGCAGAGTAAAACCAATAACTTGAATATCGATCCGCGTACTATTTTGTGGAAACGTGTAATAGACATGAACGATCGTGCTTTACGTCAAATAACTATTGGGTTGGGAGGAACTGCAAACGGAATTCCTCGTGAAGATGGTTTTAATATTACGCCAGCATCAGAAGTAATGGCAATACTTTGTATGGCGACTAGTTTTGATGATTTAAAAGAACGATTAGGAAATATTTTTATTGGGTTTACTTTTGATAAAAAACCAGTTTTTGCTCGTGATTTAAAAGCGCAAGATGCAATGGCTATTTTATTAAAAGATGCAGTTAAACCAAATTTAGTACAGACTTTAGAAGAGAATCCTGCGATTATACATGGTGGACCTTTTGCAAACATAGCACAAGGAACAAATACCATTATCGCTACAAAAATGGGATTGTCGTTGTCTAATTATGTAGTTACTGAAGCAGGTTTTGGTGCAGATTTAGGTGCAGAGAAGTTTTTAAACATAAAATCACAATATGCTGATTTAAATCCTAAGTGTGTAGTGTTAGTTGCTACCATTAGAGCGTTACGTCATCATGGAGGTTCCCCAAAAGAAGAATACAATACTCCAAGTTTAGAGCGTGTTCAAAATGGATTTAAGAATTTAGAAAAGCATATTGAAAATATCCGTAAGTTTAATATTGAACCTGTGGTGGCAATCAATTCATTTATTTCAGATTCTGATGAAGAGGTTAGTTTTGTAATTGATGCTTGTGCTAATTTAGGTGTAAAAGCAGTAGTTTCAGAAGGATGGGCAAAAGGAGGTGAAGGGACTAAAAATCTAGCGAATGCTGTGGTTGATGTAGCTGAAAATAAAGCAACACAGTTTAAACCATTGTATGATTGGAATAGCCCTGTGAAAGAAAAAATAGAAACGATTGCTAAAGAAGTTTACGGAGCAGATAAGGTTGAGTATAGTAAAAAAGCGCAATTAAACTTACGTAGAATAGATCGTTTAGGTTTTAATGATTTTGCCGTATGTATGGCGAAAACTCAAAAATCATTTTCAGACAATGATAAGCTAATTGGAAGACCCGAAGGATTTACTGTTACAGTTCGAGAAATTGAAATAGCTGCGGGTGCACAGTTTATCATTCCTATTTTAGGGAAAATGATGCGTATGCCTGGTTTACCAGCTGTTCCCGCATCTGAAGGAATGACTATTGACAATAATGGAGTTATATCAGGACTGTCGTAAATGAAGCCTGTAATTGTAGATAAAATAATAAATCAGCCAGTTAACAAAGTCTGGAAGGCTATTACTGAACATTCGGAAATGATTCAGTGGTTTTTTGATAACATTCCAGATTTTAAAGCAGAAGTTGGTTATAAAACTTGGTTTGTAGTTGCTTCAGAAGAGCGAACATTTTATCATTTATGGGAAGTAACAGAAGTTGTGCCTAATAAAGCTATAAAGGTAGAATGGACTTATCCAGATTATGTAAAGGAGCCATTTTTAGTTGCGTTTGAGTTGAGTTCTGAGTCAGAAAATCAAACAGAAGTAAAGGTGTCGGCTGAAGGGATTGAAAAGTTTCATCATTTTGATATTCCAGAATTTACAAGAGAAAGTTGTGAAGGGGGTTGGGAATATTTTACAAATCGATTAAAAGAATATTTAGAATAATAAAAAAGCGCATCTTAACTAAGATGCGCTTTTTTTATTTGTATTAAAACGTGAACTAATTTACTCCACGTTGTTTGTTAATCTCATCTTGTAATTGACGACGCAATTTTTGTTCTTTTTCAATAGAGTTCTTTTTGTGTTTTTCGAATTCTTCTTCAACATCTACTAACAAGCTTTTAGTTTCTCTTGTAATTGAATTGCTGTTGTTAAACTTATATATGAAAAAAGCAAGACCAATTAATAAGCCGGCAATAATACTCCATAAAATAGTATTATAGGTTGCTTTATTTAGCGACATACCTAAAAGAGAAAATGAATCTTCTTTTTCAATAGATACAGATAAGTCTCCTTTTAAGGTATCTATTTTAGTTTGTAAAGATGTAATTGCTTTAAGCTGTTCATCTATTTTAATTTGTTTAGAAGCAGCATCGGTTTTAATAACTTTAATACTGTCTAAAATGCTTTTTTGTAAACTTAAATACTCATTCTTTTTTACAACTTTATAGATTTGATAATTGTTTGAGTTTTTATAAAGTTTTTTAAATTGATTTTCAACAGTGTTTGGTTGTTCAATTTTATCTGCATTTTGTGCAATAATATTTTGAGTAAAAAGAAGAATAAATAAGATCTTTAAAGTTTTCATAGGTAACGATTTTATGTTCTTTATTATGGATGTTGTTGGTTTAAAAAAACCCAAACGATTAAGTTTGGGTTTTTAGTATAAGCAAGGTTATGAAACTTATTTTACTTTTTCTACAATGGCCTTAAAAGCTTCTGGGTTGTTCATAGCTAAATCAGCTAAAACCTTACGGTTTAATTCGATGTTATTAGCTTTTACTTTCCCCATAAACTGCGAGTAAGACATTCCGAACTGACGAGCTCCAGCGTTAATACGTTGAATCCATAATGAACGGAAGTTTCTCTTATTGTTTTTACGGTCACGGTATGCATATTGCATTCCTTTTTCAACCGCATTCTTTGCTACTGTGTAAACGTTTTTACGTCTTCCAAAGTAACCTTTTGCTTGCTTCAAGATTTTTTTTCTTCTATTTCTTGAAGCTACTGAATTTACTGATCTTGGCATAATTTCAATGTTTTTTGTAGTAGGCGATCGAAAATCGATACTTTATTGAGCCTAACTCCATGGTTAATAATTAAATTCCCTGGCTAACAATTATTATCTTAATACTAATTGTTGCTTAATGTTAGCTTCATCAGACTTATGTACTAAAGTCGAATGAGTTAATGCAAGCTTACGTTTTTTAGACTTCTTTGTTAAGATGTGACTTTTAAACGCGTGCTTTCTTTTGATCTTACCAGAACCAGTTAACTTGAAACGTTTCTTGGCACTAGATTTTGTTTTAATTTTAGGCATCTTTGTTTTTTAGTTTATCTTGCTTATATATTGTGTGTATGCTATATTATTTACCCTTTTTCGGAGCAATAAACATAATCATACGTTTTCCTTCTAACTTAGGCATTTGTTCTACCTTACCGTACTCTTCTAATTCTTGAGCTAATTTTAATAATAAAATTTGTCCTTGCTCTTTAAATACTATCGAACGTCCTTTAAAGAAAACAAATGCTTTTAATTTAGCACCATCTTTTAAAAATTTAATGGCGTGTTTCTTTTTAAACTCATAATCATGCTCATCAGTATTCGGTCCGAAACGAATCTCTTTTACGGTAACTTTAGTAGCTTTCGATTTTAAAGCTTTTTCACGTTTCTTTTGCTCGTATAAAAACTTCTTATAATCAATAACTTTACAAACAGGAGGAACTGCTTTAGGTGAAATTTCAACTAAATCTAATTCTTGCTCTCGTGCTATTTCTCTAGCTCTCGATAAAGAATATACACCCACCTCTATGTTTTCGCCTACAAGACGAACTTCTTCAACATCACGGATTTTCCCGTTAATTCTATGTTGATCTTCTTTAATTACTCTTAGCGGTCTACGTCCGCCTCTTCTTCTAATTGCTATGACTTATAAATTTAAAATTACTATCTATTTTTGGTTTCCAAAAGGAACTAATGTTTTACTAACTTCTTTCTGTATTAGAGAAATAAACTCTTCAATTGTAAAGGTTCCTATGTCACCTTCACCATGTTTCCTTACAGATACTGTGCCATCCTGTTCTTCTTTCTCTCCAACAATAACCATAAAAGGTATTTTGTTTACTTCGGCATCACGTATCTTTCTTCCTGTCTTCTCATTTCGGCTATCTACGAGGGCGCGAATTTCGGAATTTTCTAACAAAGTTAAAACTTTTTCTGTATATTTTTGATATTTCTCACTGATTGGCAGTACAATAACTTGTTCTGGAGTTAGCCAAAGTGGGAAGTTTCCACCTGTGTGCTCTAGTAATACTGCAATAAAACGCTCCATCGAGCCAAATGGCGCACGGTGAATCATTACTGGTTGGTGTAATTGATTATCGGCTCCTTTATAGCTTAATTCAAAACGTTTAGGTAAATTATAATCTACTTGAATGGTTCCTAACTGCCAACTTCTGCCTAAAGCATCTTTTACCATGAAGTCTAATTTAGGTCCATAAAAAGCAGCTTCACCTTCTTCAATTACAAAATTTAAACCTTTGTCTGTCGCTGCATTTATAATTGCTTGTTCTGCAATTTCCCAAGTTTTAACATCACCTATATATTTGTCAAGATTGTCCATGTCTCTAATAGATACTTGCGCAGTGAAATCTTCAAATCCTAAAGAACCGAATACGTATAATACTAAATCGATAACTTCTTTAAATTCTTGATCTAATTGCTCTGGCGTACAGAAAATATGTGCATCATCTTGAGTAAATCCTCTAACACGAGTTAATCCATGTAATTCACCACTTTGTTCATATCTATATACGGTACCAAATTCTGCAAAACGTTTTGGTAAATCTTTATAAGAATGAGGTTTGAAATTGAAAACTTCACAGTGATGAGGACAGTTCATAGGTTTTAATAAAAACTCTTCATCATCTTTTGGGGTGTTAATAGGTTGAAAACTATCTTCGCCATATTTAGCATAGTGTCCAGAAGTAACATATAGTTCTTTCTGACCAATATGAGGAGTCATTACCATCTCGTAACCTGCTTTTTTCTGAGCAGCTTTTAAGAAATCTTCTAAACGACTACGTAAAGCAGCTCCTTTAGGTAGCCATAATGGTAAGCCAGCTCCAACTTTTTGAGAAAAAGTAAATAGCTCCAGCTCTTTACCAAGTTTTCTATGGTCACGCTTTTTTGCCTCCTCTAGTAGTTCTAAATATTCTTTTAACTGTTTTTGTTTTGGAAATGAGATTCCGTAAACACGAGTTAATTGATTGTTTTTTTCATCACCACGCCAATAAGCACCAGCAACACTCATTATCTTAATGGCTTTTATAATTCCAGTATTTGGAATGTGTCCACCACGACATAAATCAGTAAAGTCAGAATGGTCACAAAAAGTAATATCACCATCTTCTAATCCTTCAATTAATTCTACTTTATATTCATTGTTTTGTTCTTTATAGTATGCTAATGCATCTGCTTTAGAAATAGAACGCATCTTAAATTCAGCTTTTTCACGAGCTCTTTCTAAAAATTGCTTTTCGATTTTTCCAAAATCTTTATCAGAAATTGAATCATCACCAAAATCAACATCGTAATAAAATCCATTTTCAATAGCAGGACCTATCGTTAATTTTGCATTTGGATAAAAATCTAAGATGGTTTGCGCTAATACGTGTGCAGAAGAATGCCAAAAAGCTTCCTTGCCTTTTGTGTCGTTAAATGTATGTAGTACTAACGAGCCGTCTATTGTGAGTGGGGTAGTGGTTTCAACTGTGTTCCCTTCAAATGTAGCAGAAATAACATTTCTAGCTAAACCTTCACTAATACTTTTAGCAACATCAATAGCTGTGCTATTCTTTTCAAACTCTTTAACGCTCCCGTCAGGTAATGTAATTTTAATCATTATATATATATGTTATATGCTAATCTCCTTACAAGTGGAGATTTCGAAATGCAAAGATATTGTAAAAGCATTTTTTGCACAATATATATATAAGGTATTTTAGGAAGTGGTGTATTAATACTGATTGTTGTAAGGTTTAATGATGTTTCTCAAATTATTTAAAATATAAAAACCTGCATTACAGTGTTTTGAGAATTTCTCAAAAAATAGTTTTAAAAAGGTTGTTGTTATGTTAAAAAAGGGTTCTATATTTGCACCCGCTAAGGGAAAAACGCGAGT
>CANLQH010000008.1 GCA_947493285.1 uncultured Tenacibaculum sp. | reverse complement strand
TACTGCCAATGGTGGGAGAGTAGGTCGTTGCCTTTCTTTTAAACCTCAATCTTTTTAGATTGAGGTTTTTTTTTACACGAGACTGAAATATTTTTAATGAACGAAGTACTATTAAGTCTAAAGACAATGATATTTACTTAGCTTTTAAGTAAACCCAATGGTTATTCTCTTTATTGAATAATGAGTTTTCATGAATAACGTCTACGACACCATTTTCCATAAAATATGCTTTGAATTCAACAGTATTTATAGTTGAATTTAAAACTTCTAACTTTATCCATTGAACAGATTTTGTCCAGGTTAAAATTTCTTTTTTCTCTTTATTTGAAGGTCGAGTAGAAGAATGGTGACTTTGCTGTAAGTAATTAATATTAGCTAGAACAAAAGCACTATAACGAGATCTCATTAATTCTTCTGAAGTAGCAACTGATAAAATATTTTTGTGTGCTTTCTCACAACAATCTTTGTATTTTTTATTTGGATTACAAGGGCATTGCATATTAACTCTAGTTTATAAGTTCTTTTTCTTCTTTTACTCTAAAACATTGTTCTGATCCTAAAAATAAAGGATCACCATGTTTTTCAGACCAAAATCCATCTAGTATGTTTTTTGTAAGACATTTATAAACGACAGTTCCTTTATAGATTTTTAAATCATCACCTTGATAATTAAAGTTGATGACTAAAATGTTATCATTAAAAAAACCTGTACCATATTGTTCTTGATTATCATTAATTAACCACTTAGCAATTATCCTATTATTGATGTCAAGAGTTAAAGTTAGATTCCCTTTATAGTTACTATTTTCTGAGTTTTGGTTGGTTCCAATAATTGAATATATTCCAATTAAATCTTTAATCGTCATTGTTTTATATAATAAAAGACAAAAATACTTTTATTAATTAGATAATAGAATCATAAATATAGAGTTTAAACACTCTAATATAATTTAGAGTTATTATAATACTTAAGTTAAAGTTTTTATTAATAACGCACCCAAAATTTTTGCGTCTTTTTTTATTTTTCACGTCTATTAAATAAATCAAAGATTTATTTTTACAATTATGGATACAGGTATAACAGAAGTTTGGTATGACATGAATGACCGATTAACAAATTTTGTTAATGGTAAGGTTAAGGATTCTGAACTTACAAAAGATATTGTTCAAGATGTTTTTTTAAAGGTCTTTTCTAAAAGTGATACGCTAAAGAATAAGGATAAATTAGTCTCTTGGATTTATCAAATTACTAGAAATGAAATCATTAATCATTTTAGAAATGTAAATTTTTATAATCCATCTATCGAAATTGAAGAAGAAGAAATCAATGAAATAAAATTAACATCTGAATTAGCAGAATGTGTTCGACCAGTAATAGATTCATTACCAGAGAAATATAAAGAAGCATTAATTTTATCTGACATTGAAAATATACCTCAAAAAGAAATAGCAAAAAGATTAAATATTTCATACTCAGGGTTAAAATCTAGAGTGCAAAGAGCAAGAGAGTTATTAAAATCTACTTGCGAACAATGTTGTGATATTTCTACTGATGTTTATGGAGATGTTATAGATTACAAAGCAAAAAACTGCAACCCTTCTTGCGATTAACTATTTTTTGCGTCTTTTCTTTAAGCTGACGTCTATAGAGTGAAATTAAATTAAAAACACTTTAAATAGATATAGTATGTCACAAGAAATTAAAGAGCACGTAAAAGAAGCTTATACAAAAGCCGCTAATTCAGGAGTAGGTTGTGGTTGCGGACCAACAGTTAATGGTTCATCAGAACAGAATTGGACACTAAGTGAAAGTTATTCTAATGTAGATGGTTATGAAGCAGCTGCAGATTATGCTTTAGGCTGTGGGATTCCAACAGAACATGCAAAAATTAAAGAAGGAGATACTGTTCTAGATTTAGGTTCTGGTGCTGGTAATGATGTCTTCGTAGCAAGAAGAATTGTTGGAGAATCTGGTCATGTAATCGGTGTAGATATGACAGAAGCTATGATTGAAAAAGCCAATGAAAACAAACAAAAATTAGGGTACAATAATGTAGATTTTGTTTTAGGCGAAATAGAAGCACTTCCTTTAAAAGATAATTCTATTGATGTTTCTGTAAGTAACTGTGTATTGAACTTGGTTCCAGATAATAAGAAAGCCTACGAAGAAGTTTATCGTATATTAAAACCTGGGGGACACTTTAGTATGTCAGATATTGTATTGAGAGGTAATTTACCAAAAGGGATTAAGGAAGCTGCAGAAATGTATGCTGGTTGTATTTCCGGAGCACTTGAGCAAGAAGATTATATAAATGCGATAAAAGAAGCTGGATTTAAAAATATTACAATCACTAAAGAACGAATAATAAATATACCAGATGATGTATTACTAGAATATGTATGTTGTCCTGAAGAATTAGAAAAATTCAAGGCAAGTGATAATGCTGTTGTTAGCCTTGGTGTGTATGCTGAAAAATAGTTTTAGCAGATTGACATATAGTAAAAATTGCTTTACTTAATTGTGAGGCAATTTTTTTTGCGTCTTTTTTAAGATGTTGCGTCTATAGATTGAAAATAACTTATAAATAAACAGAATGGATAATTCAAACAACGCAAATGGCTGTACACCTAATCAAGAATCAAAAAATAATACTGATTGTTGTACATCAAATACTAATTCAAAATACAAGAATGGAAGAATGAAGAAAAAAATTGGATTAGGCATTTTAGGGCTAGCATTAATTTTTGCTTTTATGACAGCTTTTAAAGGTTCGTCTAAAGCCGAAATATCTTGTATTACAGCTGCAAATACTCCAACACTATCTATTGCTGATTTTGAATGGATAAAAACAGATAAAAAGGTAGCTTATGTAGTTTTAAAGGGGAATAATACTAATCAGAATCAGAAAATCACTTCGAAAGTAGAAAGTATTATTAACGAATTAAATGAAACTGAAGGTTCTGCTCATTTTCTTGCTCTAGAGGCTAGTAATCCAAATTATCAAGACGTTGTTTTAAAATTAAAAATTGAGGAAACGCCATCAATTGTAGTTCTAGGAAAGAGTGCTTTAGTTATTAATGGATCTGAGGTAAATTCAGCTAAATTAATTAGATCATATGATGCTGTCTTAACTCCAAAAGCTTCATGCTCACCAGCAGAAAAAGAGGCTTGTGTAGAAAAAAACAACACATCGTATGACTCAAATGCTAAAGTCTCTTGCACACCTCAACAAAAAGCAGCTTGTGCAGGTTTTAAAAAGTCAAATAAATAAGCATGTTAGAGAATATTCAACAATGGACTAATGGTGTTATTGAAGGTCAACTAAACTCGCCACTTTTTTTTATAGCTTTTTTTGTGTTAGGTCTTGTTGCAGCAGTTGGTTCTGCTTGTAATATTGGTGTTTTGGCCGCAATTACTAGTTATGCTGGTTCAGAAACTAGCTCTAAAAACAAAGCTTCTCATTTAAAAACAGGATTTTCATTTTTATTAGGAAACATTATCTCATTATCACTTGTAGGAGCTTTAACAGGTTTAATTAGTGCTTCAATTGGTCAAATAGTTGGTCAATATTGGACTATAATTGCTGGCGTTTTAGTTGTTTATTTAGGACTTTCAAGTTTAAATATGCTTCCTTTTAGCTTGAAAATTGGTCTAAATTTCTCTTCTAAAGTATCAAAATTAGCTAATAAAAGTTTTCTTTTTGGATTAATATTAGGAGGCTTTGCAACGGCATGTTCTGTTGGTTGTAGCCCAATTTTTCCAATAATTTTAGGAACTTCTTATCTTCAAGGAAGTTTATTAATGAGTTGGTTTACTTTATTTGTATTTGCTATAGGTTATAGTATTCCTTTAGGAGCTTTATTAGTTGGTTTTGGTTTTGGCTTCAATAAATTTTCAGATAAACTATTACAAAACAAACAACTTATAAGTCAAATATCGGGTGTAGCCCTAATTACGTTTGGTTTTGGTTTGTTATTAGGTTGGATATAAATATTAAAATATTAAAGAATGAGTCAATTTGATAAAATACAAACAGTAAAGAATAATTTTGCAAAAAGCAATCCAAATTATTTAAAAGGTATGTTTGGCGCAACAGATGTAATGCCTTTATGGATAGCAGATATGGATTTTGAAATAGCCAAACCTATACAAGAAGCTTTGCAAAACCTAGTAACACGTAACATATATGCCTATGAGTTTAATACAGGAGAAGTTTTTAAAGCCATTTCAGATTGGAATTTAAAGCGTCATCAATTACAGTTAAATCCTAAATCGTTTGCACAAGTTTCTGGTGTTCTAACAGGAATAGGTATATTAATTAGAGAATTATCTAATGAAGGAGATGGCATACTAGTACAAACACCTGTGTATCATCAATTTTTTAAAGTTATTGAATCTGCAGGAAGGAAAGTAATTCATAATAAATTAAAAGTTGTTGATGGTCAGTATCAAATGAATTTTGAAGATATCGAGCGTAAACTTAAAACACTTAATATTAAAGCTATCTTACTTTGTAATCCACACAATCCAATTGGTCGTATTTGGACAAAAGAAGAATTACAAAAGCTGGTAAATTTGGCTAACATGTATAATGTTACTATTATTAGTGATGAAATTCATTCAGATATCGTGTATTCTGACTCTAAATTTAATAGTATAGCTTCTTTAAATAATAGTGAGAATCATATTGCTGTTTTAGGTTCACCAGCAAAGACATTTGGTATGCAGAGTATTTCTAATGGTTATTTATATATACCAAACCAAAATACACTCAAGCAAGTTAAAAAGACTATTGGTTCTTTATATTTAGATCATGGAAGCATACATTCTGCTAATGCTACAATAGCTGCTTATACAAAAGGTGAAGAGTGGTTAGATGATTTATTAACTTATCTTGAAAAAATAATGCATTGGATTGAAGGTTTTGTACAAAAAGAATTACCAGAAGTAACTTTATACAAACCTGAAGGCACGTACCAAGTTTGGTTAGATTTTAGTAAACTTAATATATCAGATGCAGCATTAAAACATTTGGTCGTTAATCAAGCAAAATTAGCTTTAACACCTGGTGATTGGTTTGAAAGCTCGCATACACAATTTATGCGTATGAATGTAGCTTCACCATTATCTAAAATTCAACAAGCTTTTCATCAGTTAAAAAAAGCAATAGATGAAGGTATAGATTGTTCTTTTAATGAAACAGAATCGAATACTGATTGTTGTTCATGTTAAAAAACTTATTATAATATTTTAAATTTTATAAAAAGTAGCTAATTATTAATTAGCTACTTTTTTGTTTATATAATATTCCTTTAGTTTCCATTTTTCAACTAAAAGAAAACAAAGTGCTACCAAAGGAAATCTATTTGCCGATACAGAAAGTAATAACCTTAGTAAAATCAGCGCTTTTAGATGATTAAGGTGGAGTAGAGGTGGAAGATTATTCTTTCTTTTATTTTAGAAATAAACTCTAAAAATTGTATTTAAATTTTGAGGTTAAAACTGTCTTATAAATAATATGTATTGAAATTTATTATGTTATATTTTTCATTATTAACGAGTGATAAAATAAATTATAAAATATATTTTTTTATTTTTCTATCAAAAAAAATGGAACAACCTAATTTAAATTATATAGAAGAATTAGCAGGTGATGATATTTCTGTAAAAAGGAAATTAATAAAGATTATTAAAGAAGAATTTCCAAAGGAGAAAGAAAGTTACGCTAATGCTATTGAAAAGAATAATTTTAATGAAGCCGCAGCATTAGTTCATAAAATTAAGCATAAAATTAGCATTTTTGGGTTAGAAAAATGTTATAAAAGTGCCAGTAATTTTGAAGGAAATTTAAAAGAAAAGAGTAAAAAAGGAGTTGAAGAATTTGAAGAAATACTATCGGTGATTTCTTCTTACTTAAAAAGAATTTAAAATCACTTTATCTATAGAAATAGGTATTTCACCTATACTAAGTATTGACATATCGAGCATCCTATATAAAAAGAAATAAGGCTGATTAGTTTTGTGACATATAAAATTTAATATTATGTCAATAACTAACGCTATTTATAAGAAATTGGTAACCGTTTTTTTAATAAGTTTTGCAACGTGTATTTTTGCTCAAGATGAGCCTTTTAACTGTGATTATAATGCATATTTATTTCAGTATAATGATGTGTATTCTATTGATTTGGCTTCGGGAAATTCCTACTTAGTAGCAGAAGATATAACGGCTGGAAGTATAAATGCAGCAGCTTATAATCCTAAAGATGGGTATATCTGGGGGTCGTTAAGTAGTCCTGAAAAAACAATAGTAAGAATAGGAAAGAATTTTTTAACTACAACTTTTTATATCCCAGAATTACCAACAAGTAATAGATATATAGGAGGTATTAATCCACATGGAGTTTATTATTTAAAAGGAGGAGGAACAACCTATTATAAAATAGATCTTGACCCTAGTTCACCTACTTATTCAGAGCATTTAGCTACGGAAACGTTGTCTCAAAGTATAAGTATTCACGATTGGGCATTTAACGCTGTTGATGGAAATTTATATGCAGTAGAGAAAAATACTAATGTACTTTATAGAATAAACCCTACTAACGGAATAGTAGAATCATTAGGAGAAGTTCCTATTTTATCGGGATTAAATTATACGTATGGAGCAGTTTATTTTGATGTTTCTGGTAGGTTTTATGTTTCAGCAAATCAGACAGGTACTATATATGTTATACAAAGTGTTCAAGATTTAAACGGGACGAATCCAATAGATTCAAACCTTTTTGCATTTGGACCATCAAGTTCTAGTAATGATGGTGCTCGATGTCCAACAGCGCCTGTACCACAAGAAATTTGTGACAATGGTATTGATGATGATGGAGATGGATTAACGGATTGTGAAGATCCATCATGCTCAGGGTATGGAGAGTGTGATATTATTTTACCTCCTACATCGGGTGGAAACGAAGGTGGTTTAGAGAGTAATAATAGGTTATCAGAACAGATAAATAAGAGAAATTATTATAGAGCAAAAATCAATTATACATTTGATCGTAGTAAAGCAAAAAGGGTTAAAAAAACACCATATTATAGTAAGAAAAAAGGAAGTGGTTTTGAATTAAAAGATTTTATTCCTCTAGAAATAATTCAAGAAGATGAAGCTATAGAATCTACACCAACTGATTTATTGGAAATAACAAATGCTACAGAGATCTATGCGGTAGATTATATGAAAAAAGGAACTTCAGTAGCTTCAATTTTAGCTTTGAAAACTGAAAATGGGGTGTATGAACACACAAAATATATTTGTGATCGATTATTAGGAGCAGAGTTAATATCGGTATCAACCATAGAAATTGAAGAACATCAATTTATTAAGTCTTTAATAAGAAATACAGATAATACGGTAGAATTTGTTTTAAGTTTTTCAGCTAAAACGATTAATAACGACACTAATTTTTCAATAGAAAGTCATTGGAATTTAGATAAGTATGAAAATAATGTGGCTTTTTATAATTTTCAAATATGGTCTAATTCTTTAGATGACTTATATCTTTTGGGAAAAGAGGTAGTAAAATTATTAAGTATTGAAAAACCAGTTACAACGTTTAAATTGTCAACTCCGCCTGCAGTCTTTGTAAGAAAAGGAACCTATAAAAATGGAATATTAGATCTTCAAATAATTAATACAAATAAAACCAAAGAAGTAACGTTTGATGCGGGGTATAGAGAAACGGAAACAAGCAGTTTTAATACAACAAATACGACCATTAGTTTATATCAAGAATATTTAACAAACTTAAAAGTATCTACAGGGAATTTATTTGATATTGGTTTTAGAATAGGAGATGGAATAGCAACACCTGATGATTTATTTATGTCTGATGGACCCTGGGGAGTTGATGATTCGCAAGTAAGTACAACTCTAAAAAAATATGAAGTCTTGCCTAATGATTTTAAATTTGAAGAAGAAGAATTTCCAGTAGAAAGAAATATAGAGTTGAAAGCCGTTACAAGTACATATTTTGCCGCTTATAGAGCGTTAACACCTCGTTTTAATCCACTAGACATGTCAGATTATAATAGCTTTAAATTAAGAGCAAAGGGAACTGGAGATTTAGAAATAACACTGGTAAAAAAGAGTATAACTGCTTGGGAAAAACAATACAAAACCATTATTAAATTAACAGACGATTTTAAAGATTATACATTATTATTTAAAAATTTTGTGTCAAAAAATCAAGATGAATTAATTTTAGATGATATTGTTACTATAGTATTTACAATGGCTTCAGAGCATGGTGAAATGGTAACAAAAGAAATGAGTTTATCTGATATTAGATTCTCTAAAGAAGGTATACCAGAAGAACCAAGTATTAAGGTTGATGAGCATACAGTTTTAGTTGCTCCAAATCCAATGAGTTCACAATCAAGTTTCCGTTTTAAAGTAAAAGAACAAGAAGATTTAGAGTTTGTTATATATGATCAATTAGGTAAACTAGTCTACAAAACAATCATAAAAGCAAAAACTGGAGATAATGAGCTAATCCTAAATAGAAAAAACTTACAATCTGGATTGTATATTTGTAGGTTTAGAGGTGTAAAAAGAGTATTTAAACCAGTAAAGCTATTAGTAAATTAAAAGAGCTATTAATTTGTGTATTTAAGAATATGTTTTATTTACACAAGAATAGAAAAGAGTAAAAGTATTTAAGCTTTTACTCTTATTTTTTTAACAAAGGCTTTTTTAGTAATAACCATTTAAATCGAATTCCTATTTCTGTAAACCTAAAACCTGCAGCTGTTGCAGAAGCAACATTACTTTCTGAAGCGTAAAAATTAAATAAACTTCGATGAGATAGTTGGTATCCTAATATAGCTTGAATTCGATACGTATTTTGTTTACTACCTTCTTCTATAAACTGTAAACCAGTAGCAGCAGTTAATTCGTAAAACCACTCATTATTATTTATAACAATTTCATCTCTAATAAGATTTACAAAAACTTCATAAGCATTAAATTTTTCAGGACTAAAATATATCGTTGGTATCTGGTTCTTAAAGGAAATATTCTGATAATTGACACCTACTTTTAGAGAAGGTTTTTTTAAAAGAGTATAATATAAAGAAGTAAAAAATAGATTTCTAGTGTTGTTATCGTTTTGGTTGGTATAATAATACTGAGAAAAGAATCCAAGGTTAAAGTTGGTGTTTAAACTATAATCTATGTAAATATTGTCTTGTGTAATTTTTCTGTTAATTAAATCGGCATTAAAATTTTGTAATTCTTTTTTATAACCAATTTTTAAATCCTGTAACTTAAAAGGTTTGAAGTAAAAATAAATATCAGTTAAAAATTGATTGAAGCTACTAAAGTTTCCTTTGGAAGAAGAAATACCTAAACTTCCTGTAAAATTTATATTACTCAATAGATCATATGAAATACCTAATAAAAAACTATTTGTGGTAGCTTCTTTATTATTCACAGTGTTTTTAGTAGTCCTATAGTTATAATTCCCTAAAATTTTAAACTTTGTAGAAAGAGGGATTTTAAGATTTGTAGAAAAAGAATATGCTTCATTATCGCCATTGTCAAAAGAGTAAGAAAGCTTTGAATCGGCAGAAGGAGTAAAACTTTTATCTAGTTTTTTAATAAAACTAACTGCATCTTTTTGATTTTTGTGATATGCTAAGGTGTTTTGCGCACTAGTATAGGCTTTTGCATATTTACCAAGAGCTTTTAGGGCATTTGCTTTACCAAGATTGCCATCAAAAGAAGTACTATCCTTTTTTAAAATAGTAGTATAGTCTGTAACACTATTTTTAAAATCACTTTTATAAATATTTAATGTTGCTCTTAATGAAAGAATCCAGTTTTCATTTGGATACTTTTTCAGAAGCTCATCAATTAAATTTTGTGCTTTTTTGTATTTATGATTCCAAATTAAAGCCTGAATAAATCGCTCGGTGGTTTGTTGTTTTGTTTTAGCAGCTACATTTTTAGAAAGTAAATTATAAGCTTTAGTACTTAAATAAAGCGCTTTAGATTCTTTACCTCTTAAATGAGCTATTAAAGAGAGACCATTTAACGCTCCTAATTTACTCTGTTCATTTTCTAATAATTTATTGTAAGTAGCCTCTGCTTTTTCTAATTGATTAGAAATTAAATACAGATTTGATAAATTGAATAATGTTTCTTTATCATTAGGGAAAGCGTTTAGGTTTTCTTTAAGAATGGTTTCGGAAACCTCGTAACTTTGAAGTTGTTCTTGTTGATAAGCATGTCCCAAATACATATATTTCTTTGAGGTAAGTGCGCTTTCATTATTAGGGGAAATGATTAAAGCTTTAGTTATATAGGCAATAGCATTTTCATAATCTTTTAGATTAGACAAGGTATTTGCATAACCTAAAAGAGCTGGAAAGCTTTTCTTATTTTGAGAAATTAATTTTTCATAATACACTTTAGCTTCGTTATAATTTTTATTCCAAAGTAAAGATTCTCCATAGTTTAATTTTATTTCGAAATCATTAGCATAGTCTTTTAGTAATTGTAAAAAAAGGGTTTTAGCTTTTATAGGGTTACCATTTAAACCAACAGCCCTACCATAACATAAACGAGCCGTTTTATTGGTAGGATATGTTTCTAGGGTTTTCTTAAAATAAGCTTCAGCATCTTTATATTTTCCATGTTCCAATAATAAAAAACCTTCCTTCATATTTTGAGAAAAGGTAGATAAACAAATAAATAGAAGTACGTAAAGGTGGATTTTTTTTAAAAGCATAAGTATTTCATATATATGCAATTTAAGGATTATTAGTAGGTAATCATTTTCATTCATCGAAAGAAAAATGCTTTTGAGCGATAATTAACGATAATCACTCTAATCATGAAAGATATTTGTACAAGTATTAACACTAAAAACGAAGATTATGGCTTTACAGATTTCAGAAAAAAAAGGAACATTTTATTTAAAAGGAAAACTTAATTGTTCAACGGTTAGATCATTTATTATTCATTTTGAACATTGTATTGAGCATTGTAATACAATTGTTTTAAACATAGACAAGGTAAAAGAAATAGATGCATCTGGTTTAGGAGCTATACAAACCTTAATGGCAATAGCATTAAGAAAGCATAAAATGTTTACAACCATAGGATATGGGAGTAAAGATATTTATGATCATTTTAGTGATTTGAACGTTGCCTAGGTATTCGCTTATAAAAAAGAACTATGATTGTACTGTCTAAGAAATTCAAAATAAAACTATCTCAAGAGCATTTATTTATGATAAGTGCTCTTTTGGTAAATGGAGGTAACTATTTGTATAATTTATTATTAGGTAGGGTTTTAGGCCCTGAGAAATTTGCAGATGCAGCTATAATGATTACTTTTTTATTAGTTCTTTCTTTTATAGCAATGACATTTCAGCTAGTTACCTCAAAATTTTCTATTGTATTTGATGATATAGTTTTTAAAGCGTTTATTTCAAACATATATAAAAAGGCTATAATAGTTAGTGTAATATTAGGAATAGTGGTGGTTACTTACTCTTCGGAGTTACAGCACTTTTTTAACACAAAAACAGAAGCAATGTTTATAGTTTTTGGAATTGGTGTTCCTTTTTATTTTTTAATGAGTGTAAATAGAGGAGTTTTTCAGGGTAAAAAGCAATTTAATAAGTTATCAATAACTTATCAATTAGAAATGGTAAGTAGATTATTAATTACCTTAGGATTATTATACTTTCTTAAAATAGAATCTTCTGTAATAATTGCTATTGGAATATTTTGCTCACTTATTTTTGGATTAATTCCGTTTAAAAAAGTTAGGATTTCTTTTTTGGAGAGGGTTTCTTTAGATGAGTCTCAAAAAAAGATGGTTCGTAATTTCTTTATAATCACAGCTTTATATGAATTCACACAAATCATTATAAATAATAGCGACATACTCTTAGTAAAGCACTATTTTGAAGCTCATGAAGCTGGTTTATATGCTTCATTAGCATTAATTGGTAGAGTAGTGTATTTTATAGCTTGGATGTTTGTAATGATGCTTTTACCAACGGTTGTTCAGTTAAAAAAAGAAGGTAAACCAACACATTTAGTGTTATTAAAATATGTGGGGTATATTTCTTTCATTTCTATACTTATAATTTTTAGTTGTTTTTTATTTCCTAAAGAAGTGATTTTAATATTGTTTGGAAATGATTATTTATCAATTGCCCCTTTATTGTGGAAATATGCATTAGCTACGAGTATTTTTGCTGTATCAAATATCTTTGCATATTACTATTTATCTTTAGATAGATATCTACCAGTTGTATTGTCAGGACTTTTTGGGATGTTGCAAATTATTCTTATTCTTGGTTTTCATAAAAGTCTAGAGCAAGTTGTATTCGTACAAATTATAGCAATGTTGTTATTATTAATAGTACAATTATCCTTTTTTTTACTACATGAAGGAAAAACTATAAAAAAGAATATCTAAGCATCTCTACCACTTATCTATATTAACGAGTGTTTGAACGTTAATTCTCTAAAAACCTAGTCTTTAAGTTTCATATTTATACTGTCTTAAAACGAAATAATATGAAATTAGCAGTAGTAACATCATACCCACCGAGTAAAGTAACTTTAAATGAATATGCATATCATTTAGTGAAAAATTTTAGAAAAAAGAATGAAATCACCGAACTGATTTTATTGATAGACAAAACTCCAAAAGGCAAAGATCTTGTATTTAATGAAGACGGATGTAAAGTTACTGTCAAAGAATGTTGGACGTTTAATAGTTATTTAAATATATATTCAGTTAACAAAGCTATACGACAAACAAAGCCAGATGCTGTTTTATTTAATTTACAATTTATGAAATTTGGAGATAAGAAAATAGCAGCAGCTTTGGGCTTAATGTTACCTTGGATATGTAAAATGAAGGGGATTATGACAATAGTTTTATTGCATAATATTTTAGAAGAAGTAGATTTAGCGAGAGCCGGTTTTACAGCTAATAAATTTTTGCAAAAAGTATATAATACTATTGGTACTACACTTACTAAATTAATATTAAAAGCAGATACAGTTGCAGTTACAATGGAAAAATATGTTAAAGTGCTAGAAAATAAATATGCAGCTAAAAATGTAGTCAATATACCACATGGAACTTTTGAAATACCGGAAAAGCCTTCATTTGAATTGCCTCAAGGAGCTTTAAAAATTATGACTTTTGGGAAATTTGGAACTTATAAAAAAGTAGAAAAAATGATTGAGGCAGTTGAAGAAGTTAGGAAGTCTACAGGACTTAACTTAGAAATAGTCATAGCAGGAACAGATAATCCAAATGTGCCAGGTTATTTAAACAGTGTAAAAGAGAGTTATAAAAATGTACCTCAGTTAACATTTACAGGATATGTAGAAGAAGAAGATGTTAAAGACTTGTTTACCAATAGTGCTGTGGTAGTATTTCCTTATACATCTACTACAGGAAGTTCTGGAGTATTACATCAAGCAGGAAGTTATGGTAAGGCAGTTGTAATGCCTGATTTAGGTGATCTTGCATTATTAATAAAAGAGGAAGGGTACCAAGGAGAATTTTTTCAACCAGAAAACGTTGGTAGTTTAGCAAATGCTATTAAAAGTATTGTAACGAATAATGAATATAGAATAAACTTAGGAAAAGTAAATTATAAAGCGGCTACAGCTTATCCTATGGAAAAAATTACTGATATGTATATAAATGAATTCCAAATGATAGCGGTTAATAATGAAGTTTATGCTAGAAGTATATTGACTTAAAATTTATTAATTAGAAATATGTTTAAAAGATGGTTTTTTAAGACCATCTTTTTTTATGAAGCCAAACTTCTTTTGAGGATATACTCTCCATGGACGTTTACCAACAACAGCTTTAGGAATTTTATAGAAGTCGTATAATGTCCAAGATAAATATGGAATGTTGTGTTTTTTTAAACTTTCTTGCATTTGCTTATGATATAAAGCTTGCTTTTTTTCTGAACTTTGAAAAGGTCTCCAAAGTCCGCCATATGAAGATTTACCAAACTCTCCTAACACAATGGGTTTATCGGCTATTTTTCTTTTTAAAGCAAGATGTTCTTTTTCAAAATTATTTTGATCTTTATAATAATGATAAGATATAAAGTCAACATTTTCATGTAAAATAGAAGCGCTTTTAGAATCCGCCCAGCCAATAGTAACAGGATGTTTAGTATCAATAGATTTAATTAGAAAAATCATGTTTTTTAACCATGAAATCACTTTTTCTTTTCCTCTAGAAGCAAAATCTAAATTGGGTTCATTTTTAACATCCCAAGCTAAAATAGCTTCATGGTTTTTGAACTTAGATACAATTTGTTCAGCATGTCTTTCATTTAGAGTCCAGTCGAGTATATTATAATTTCCATAAAAATCGAATAGCGTAACAATTACTTTTATATCAAAACTATTAGCTATATTAAGTAGCTCTTCTAATTTATCTAGTTTATCATCTTTCACTTTAGCCTTTCCAAAATCATCATAAGGTATAAAGATTCTAATGGTGTTTAATCCTGCATTTTTAATAATTTTAAAATCATTTTTTATTATTTGAATTTTAAATTTATCACCAAACATATTCCACGGAGTTGCTTGAGGATAATAGTTTATTCCTTTGATATTTAAATAGTCAATAGGTATGTTTGTTATAGAATCATTACTGTTTAGGGAAGTTTCTTTTACTAAATGTCGAATTCTCCAAAAGCCATCTTCTAGTAATAAAATCATTTTATAATTAGAAACTTCTTTAGTTTCTGTAATTACTTTTTTGTCTTGATACACTTTTTTAAATTCAACTACATGCTCATCACTTAGTACAATTAGTTGTCCATCTTCACTAAAAAATTTAATGTCTGGATGATGTTCTAGTGTGGTTGACTCAATGGAAATATTGTTTTTTTTATGTTGTTCAATAAAAGAAATTATATTTTTTCTGGCGTTTTCGGTATAATAATCCGCAATACCGTCTATTTTATTATTTTTATAAGCAATATGTCTTACATACCAGGCATCTAAATAATCATTCTCAAGAGTATTTAAAGTCTGGGCATCTACTGGTCTGCCTTTATTTCCATTCAAGTTCCATTTAACTTTAGGTAAATATAGGTTCAGTTTTTTTACTTCAGTATGTAGTATTTTACTTCTATCTGCTCCAGTATTTAAATAGCTAAATAAAGAACTTATTAGAAATAAGAGTATTAAAACAATAATAACATATATTAAGATAATAAAGGCTCGTATAATGTTTCTGTCTGTTTTTACCATAGCTTTTTGTCTTTATAGGTTTGGGTAACTTCAGCTGTTTTAATTGATAATGTATACACACCATTATCAAAAATATTTTTATCTAATATAAAGTTTACATAACCTCCTTGAGATTCTTTTAAATATTCATTAAGTAGTTTTCCATCTTTATAAATAGATAATTTAACTTCTAAACCATCAGGAATCATTTGATTCATAAAGCTTTTTAAAGGACCAACTTTAATTTTTCTATTTTTATCAGAAAATGCGGTGTTAAAAGTATCTATCACCTTTTTAAACTGTAATTTTAAGATGTTGCTTTCTGAAATTCCGATAACATAAGCCTTTACTAACCATTGGTCTTCATAGTCTGGGTGTATCATTTTGGCATTGGCAATTCCATTAATAGTAGTCCCGTAAGTTTTTAAGATAGTGCCTTTACTGGTTGTTATATAAAACTCTACAAAAGTACCGTCACTTACAATGTTACCATAAGAGTCTTTTAAAATAGAGGTAGTAAATGTTGTAAGTTGATTTCCATCGGCATATGTATGATGACGCTGTGCAGAAATGTCAAAATTTGTGGAAATTGAGGGTAAAACATTTATATTATATTCTTTTGAATGTAGGCCTAGACAATTTGAGGATAATAGCATTCTACCATTTTTTATTGGGGAGTTAATATTCTTAAAAGCTATTAAATCATTTGTATATATATGGTCTTTTTTTTCTGAATCTAAAAATTGATGTTGTATGATAACTTCTGTGTTGTTTTTGATGGGGTTATCTAAATTGTCTGTAGGGATTACAACCATCATAGCATAATCTTTTCCTCCTGCTTCGATACTTGGAGGACCGATATAGGTTTCTAAAGTTGTGGGTTGAGTTTTTGGAATGATATTTAGGTTTCCAGAAATTTCATTGCTGTCTACAATTAATATCCAGTTAACAATACCAGTTTTGTTACTAATATAATTGGGTAGAGTGAATTGTGTTTTGTTTTTTTTAATTTTTTTTGCAGTAAGTATAGTGCTTCCATAGCTGTTAGAACAATATAGATAAGTTGGTTTATTGGTTTTAACTAGAAACAATAAAGAGATTTCATTACCTACTTTATATTGTTTTTGGACAGTGAGTAACTTTATGGTTTCATCTGAATCCATTCTTTTCTTAGCTTTTGTATAACCAAATATAAACAAGCTAATAAGTAAGAGGTATGTTGGTTTTAGATGTCTCATTTTGGGTTTCCGATGTAAGGATTCATTTCAATTTTAATAAAACTAAACACAGGGTGATTTATTTTTTGTAATTCATTTTTTGCGTGATTTTCTATTCTGTTTGGAACAATTTTTTTAGCGACATCTTCATTAGGTAAGCCATTTACATAACAATTATCCATATTGTTACTTATAATAGTAACGTTATTGTTATCTATTAAATCATAAGTAAAAGATTGTTTTCTTTGTTGTCTAATTCCAAGATCTAAAAACTTGTGATCTACCCATAGAATCTCTTGTGCTTTATTATAATAGCTAATAATAAGTTGAGGTATTGTAATTTCTTGAATACCACTATTGAATAAAGTACCAGTAATTTTATGATTATTTAGATTTAAATTACTTAATGCAATGTTTTTATACAAATCTGAGCCAGAAACATTACCCGCTGCTTGAATATTAAACTTAGTAGGTTTTTTATTAAAAGCTATTGGAGTAAATTCACTAGGATTAAAAGTTCTAGGAATAACATCTTTGGTACTAGACCAAGCAATACCTTCAAAATCTATTCTAAAGGAAGTTGTTTCTTTAGGCATTAATTTATGCTTCATATGATATTTAGCATTGTAAACGGCTAATTCTTCATTAGAATCGTTGTAAAGAGTTCCTTTTAAAACAACATCAGCAGGAGTATTGTCAATATTTTGAACCTCACCAATAATTGCATAGGAATTATTAAACTTCACCAATTTGGCAGTAACAATTTCCAAAGAGGGTTGCTTTAAAATATCTTCATGGTGTGTTTGTTCTGTTGTAATTCTTTTTCTTCCTTGGTTAAAGTAAGCCGTATTATTGTTTGAGTACAATTGATCTGGAGGTAAATCTAGATCCATAGCTTTAGGCTGTAAATACCATTTTGTGTTGATTTTAATCGCAGTTTCATAACTAGTTTTTTTAATTTTCTCAAGAGAAGTAATCCAATTGGTACTCACTTTTAATGTAGCCAAACTATCTGTTTTTTTTATCATAGAAATATCAATAGCATCGAGTTTAGCATAGGAACTCAATAAGCCGTCTGTTACAGAAATTTCTAACATAAATTGGGAAACAGACATATGACTATTTGGATTTATAAGTTTATGAGCTGTCTCAAATCGTTTAAAATCTAGGGCGTCATAATAAGCAGTAACTACACTTTCTGGAGAACCTTGTTTATTATTTTCAATATAAAAACTATATACTCCAAACAACATGAGAATTGATATGATAATAAACCAAAGGAAATTTACTTGCTGTAGCTTGTTTGAAAATAAGGAATAGTTGTTTTTAAATTTCACATAATCAGGAATAGTATACTTTTTCCTTGTGATATATTTTGTGTATAAAGATTTAGTGTTTAAAAAAAGAGCAATAAGAAGGGTTAGAAAAGGAACAACACCCCATAAAATTTTTTGCCAAATGGCTACATCATCTTTAGGTAGTATAGAGGACAATGGAGGGATATTTAATCGTTCCCATACCATAATACCATTTTCTAGTTGAGGTAAGCGTTGCCATCCGCAGAAATATAAAATCGGATCATAAAATTTATCGTTAGAAAAGATATACTTTAGATTGTATTTCGCAGGAGTGGTTAAAAATTGTTGTAAAGATCCTATTCCAGCAAGCCCTTTAAATTTAGAATTTTCTAAACGCTCTATTGGCCTTGTGGTTAGTTCTGGTAAACGTCTAGCAGAGTGATAATTACCATCGACGGTTAAGGCTTTTGTTTGTGCTCCTAACCAAGCCATTTGATCTCCAAAACCAAGAGTTAAATATCGCCATTGATCATGTTGATCTTGATTTAAAAAATTAATAATAGGAAGCATTTTAATTTTTTGAGGTTGAGAAGGTCTAAAATGACCTAAACTCATGGTGAAAATTGTTGTTAAAACGAAGAGTCCAGCTAATAAACCACCTATAAGCCTATGTAATATAGCACCGTATTTTTTTTGAATGAGTGTTTTTAAATCACCTTGTACAAAACGAAAAGAAAATTCTCCAAAAAGAGGTAAAGACATTATCGAGGCCCAAAGTGTAAAACGATCCAGAGTAAGAATATTAAATGCGTTTTCACCTAACATTAATTTAGGAATAGGAGTTGTCCCTCCAGTTCCTAAAATAAAAAGTATAGAAATAGAAAGACCAAAAAACAAATAACGTTTGCTATAATATCTATAAAAAATATAAGGTAAAATAAAGAGTAAAATTCCCCAAGGGATAAGAAAAAAAACTAAACCAGAAGAAAGCATTTCTAAATAATTATCTCTAGATCCATGTGGTATAGGAACTTGAGTAATCGGATTTTTTTTTGAGTTTATCCAATAAGGCAATAAACAGCAAACTATTAAAATTAAAGAAAGTATTCCAAAACTAATTATTCGTTTAAATAATTGTAAGAAAGTTTGTAGAAAGAGTTTAAAGTTTATTTTTTTCATTGAATTAACTCTTTCATAACAGGTATCCATAATTACCATACCAATTAAAGGGAAAATAAAAAAAATCATTCCAAAAATTGGAGTTACATGATGTGAAGTAACAGTGACAGAAATTAATGATAAAGAGATGAATAAGTATTTATATCGTCCTGTTTTTAGCCATTGATAAATTTCAGGAAGTGCATGCATTAGTATAGAAATACCAATAATACTAGGAAGTTGTCCAAAAATATGAAGAGTTTCTACAAAGGATGAAGAAAATACAGCTAAAATAGCGGCATATCCAGCTACTTTTTTATTGGAACTTATTAAAAATGAAAAACGATAAACCCCAGTAATAAAAAGAATTACGCTTATGATGGCGACTGAGAAGAGACCAAACTTTAAACCACCTATATAAGATAAAAATGCAATAGACTGATGTACTAATGGAGGGTAGCTTAATACAGTAAAACCTGTATACCATTTATAGTTCCAAGGCTCAAACCAACTGGTAGCATAATGTTCAGCAAAAAATAAATGGATTAAGGCGTCGTAGGTAGTTTCTAAAGTGAAAAATATAGAGGTTCCATGAAAAATTACTCCAAGTAGGACAGCCAAAATTAATAATTTGTTAGAGATAACTTTCATGCATTTAATTAGTTGATTGTACTAATAATGTAAATATAAATGAATTTAATGAGCTTTAATTTTTATTGGTCGTTAGAAAAACAACCATTCGTCTAAAGAAAGAAGTCTGTTAAATGAAACCAAAGCTTTTTAAGGATTATCAGAGCTATTTTTGAGAGTATAATCATTAAAACTCTTATCATGAAAGTACTGGCAATAGATGATCAAAGACTTGTATTAATTCCATTAGAGAATAGATTAAAGAAGTTGGGATATAATGTAAAAACAGAGACATGTGCTTTGAGAGGCATAAAATTATTTGACTCTTTTAGTCCAGATTTAGTCATTGTAGATATGAATATGCCTAAGATTTCGGGAATGGAGGTTATTCATTATATAAGAAACTTTAAAAAATCGGAAGTGCCAATTATGGTATTATCAGGTAATACCGATGATGATGTAATTACACAAGGATTTGATTTGGGGATTAACGATTACATGAAAAAACCGTTGAGTTTAAATGAAGTATGTGCAAGGGTAAAAAGACTTATTGGTACTCCAAAGGAAAGTGACACTAATTATGAGTATAAAAATTCAATAATTCAGCAAAGATGTGTAGGAGTTGTAATTCCTTGTTATAACGAAGAAGAACGATTATTAAGTAATGAATTTACAAAATTTATAGATAAAAACTCTGGATATCTTTTGTGTTTTGTAAACGATGGGAGTACAGATAATACACTTGATGTTTTAAGTAAATTAAGAGAAGGAAGAGAAGATTTTATACGAATTTTTGATTGTAAAAAGAATGGAGGAAAAGCAGAAGCTGTACGATTAGGAATGCTTCATCTAGAAAAGTATAAAGATTTAGATTATATAGGGTTTCTAGATGCAGATTTATCTACAGATTTATCGGATTTTGATGCCTTAGTTTCAACAATTGAAGATTCACAATTTAAAATAGTAAGTGGATCAAGAATTACAAGAATGGGCGCTAATATTACTAAAGGGGCTGCAAGACAGTTAATTAGTTGGGTTATCAATTTTATTATTAGAAATATCTTATCGATGAATTTTAAAGATACCCAGTGTGGAGCAAAAATTTTCCATAGAGATATTATAAAAATCGCATTTCAAAAAAAGTTTATTACAAAGTGGTTATTTGACGTAGAAATATTTCTAAGAGTTAAAAAGTACTTTAAACTAGAAAAAGCAAAAACAATGATGTGTGAAAAGCCATTAAAAAGATGGATACATGCAGACGGATCTAAACTATCTATGAAAGATTCTTTAAGAATTATAGGGCAACTAGCACAGATATATTGGAAATACAATATGAAAGACTTAAAGAAAGCAAAGCGTGTTTCTAGTTTTTCGTTGAGTATGAAATCAACTTTTTAATTTAAATCAATTATTAATAGCGAAAATATTATGAGAGTAGGAATTTTAGTATTGTTCTATAATAATGAAGAAGAAATTGTAAAATACGAGCTGCTCAATTTAATCAAAACTAAAAGTAACATAGTGATATGTTTGGTGAACAATGGGAGTAAGGATAAGACTTTAGATATTTTAAAGACTATAAACCTAAATAGCAAAGAGCATGTTTCTGTTTTAGATATAAAAATGAATAAAGGACCAAATGCTGCTGTAAAAGCAGGTGCCAGATATTTAGTTAACAATGAAAATGTTAATTGTATAGTACACATGAAATATAATATGTTAAGTCATTTTAGAACCCTAAAAAAACAGATAAAGACAAATCTTACAGTAGAGTTTTTGAAAGAATCTAGGAGAAACAAAGTTTTCAAAAATATTTTTTCTATTAATCAAATTTTAGACATTAAATAAAAGAGCGACATGGAAAATAATACACTACACACATTAAATATATTTACTTTAAAGGGACAAATTCAAAATTATGCCTGGGGAGGAAAAAAGTTTATATCTAAACTTTTAAAAACTAGAATATCCGGTAAAAAAGCTGCAGAATATTGGTTAGGAGCGCATACAAAGGCACCTTCAGTAATAAAAACCTCTTTAGGAAGTCAGTTTTTAGATGGATTTTTAAAGAGAAATCTCAAAAAATGTTTAGGAAAAAGAGTGGCAAGAAAATTTGGGAGACTTCCTTTTTTATTAAAAGTATTGGATGTAAAAAAAATGTTATCAATACAAGTGCATCCTTCAAAAAAGAATGCCGAAAAAGGATTTAGATATGAAAATATGATAGGAGTTCCTTTAACAGCTTCTTATAGAAATTATAAGGATGATAATCATAAACCAGAAATTATGGTAGCATTAAGCGAGTTTTGGTTGTTACATGGGTTTTTGCCAAAAGAAAAGTTATTAAAAAGGTTAAAGAGTATCCCAGAATTTTTACATCTAGTAAATGTTTTTGAAACTGAAGGGTATTATGGATTGTATAAAAATGTAATGGAAAAAAACTCTAAAGAGGTAAACAGCATATTAAAGCCTTTATTAAAAAGAATAATGCCCTTATATGCACAAGGAAAGTTAGATAAAACAAATCCAGATTATTGGGCAGCAAAAGCATTAAAAGAGCTATCAAAAGGAACCTCTTTAGATAAAGGAATTTTTTCCATTTACTTTTTCAATATTATGCGCGTAAATAAGGGAGAAGCTGTTTATCAAAAAGCAGGAATGCCACATGCGTATTTAGAAGGACAAAATATTGAGTTAATGGCAAATTCAGATAATGTTTTAAGAGGAGGTTTAACCCAAAAACATGTGGATGTTATAGAGTTATTAGAAAATATAACGTTTGAAGAAACTATTCCACAAGTTTTACATGGAAATTTACAAGAAAATGGTTTAGAAAGCGTATTTGAAACTGAAGCAAAAGATTTTGAATTAAGTAAAATAGATATTAAAACAGAAAAAACTTATAAAGCTAAAGCAAGATCTGTAGAGATAGTAATTGCTATTGAAGGAAAAGTAACAATTGTAGAAAGAAAATCGTCTTTGGTTCTAAAAAAAGGCGGAGCTGCTTTCTTTAAAGCAGGAAGTATCTATGAAATAAAAGCAGAAAAAAATGCTGTATTGTATAAGGCTAAGGTTCCTTTTTAAGAATTCCTGTAATTTTTTATAGCGTCTTTAAAATATACTTTTCCTATTTAATTTTTACACGTAAGATAGTTTCATTAAAAAAGCCTCAGAGAATACTCTAGAGGCTATAAGGGGTTTGTTAAAAAGGGGAAAAGAAGGGTGTTGTTAAAAGATAAAATCTATTTGAAAGAACGTTATATTAATTTCTTACCTCTAAATTAGTTCTTTTAAAAAAGTATATAAGAACTTAATCGTTCAACAGGATAATAGAATAGATGAACTGCTTTTATGTGTAGTTAAAGTAAATTAAGACGTTTCATAAGTTCACTTCTATTAGCTCGACTTACAGGAATAACATCTTGTTTTATTAAGATACTATTGTCCTCAATGTCAATAATTTTATTGGTATTAATAATATACGAACGATGTACTTTTAAAAATATAGACTTTGGAAGTTTTTCTTCCACTTTTTTAAGAGTAGAGTGTACGATATGATTTTTAGATTCTGTCTTAATTCTAACATAATCTCCTTTAGCTTCGATTACGTATATATCTGGAATATTAATTTTCACTAGCCTTCGATCTATATTTACATACAAATCGTTCGTAGTATCTTCAGAATCTGAAATGTTTTCAGAATTAGAGTTTACTCCAATTTTAGATAGTTTTTTTAAGGATTTTTCAAATCGTTCTTTGGTAATAGGTTTTACCAGGTAATCTACAACACAATCGTATTCAAAAGCATCTAAGGCAAAGTTTTTGTCAGAAGTAGTCAATACAATTTGTGGTGGGCTTTTAAGAGTTTGTATAAAGTCAAAGCCCGAAAAAGAAGGCATATGTATGTCTAAAAAGATAATATCTATTGTTTTTTCAGTGTTTAGAAACTTAATGGCATCAATAGCATTAGAAAATTCTTCTACAACTTCTAATTCCGAAAAATCACTACATATTTTTTTAATAATTAATCTTGCAGCGGTGTCATCGTCAATAATTAAACATCTTTTTTTCATAGTTCCTGGGGGTTATGTTTTAGTAAAAAGTCACTAATTGTATCCAATACCGTTTCAAATTCTTTTTGTAAATCAAAATTTTGTGTTTTGATATCCATTTCAAAATTAGAAGCTAATTTAGTTTCTTCTTCCAGTCCTAAAATAGTAAATTTATGTTTTATTTTATGCACTAATTGTGTTAATTCTGTATGTTTTTTTTCTTCGAGTAATTTAAAGTAAATTCCTCGTTCAATAGGAAACTCTTTTTGAATAACCGCTAAAAGCTGTTGTTCAAAACTAGCATCCCCATCTGCTAATTCTTGTATATATGTTAAACTAGGTGTTGTCATGTTATTTTGGGAGTGTAAAATGAAAAGTAGTTCCTTTTCCAAACTCAGATTCTAACCAAACTTTTCCACCGTAAACGGCTAGAATTTTTTTAACTATTGATAATCCAACACCTGTTGAATTTTGACTATTATCTAAGGTTTGAAAAATATCAAATATTTTTTTGTGGTACTTTTTCTCAATTCCTATTCCGTCGTCTTGGATGCTAAACTCCCATTTTTTGTCTAGTTCGGTACAGTTAATTTGTACCAATCCTTTGTTTGGTTTACAGTATTTCACAGCATTACTAATAATGTTTTGAAACAGTTGGTGTAATCTAAATTTATCTCCTTTTATAATGGGTAAGTTTTTACAAACTTCAATACTTATATGATCAGGAATATGGATGGTATCAAGAATTTCTTGTACAATCGTATTTAAGTCTGTTTTTTGCTTTTTAGAAGAGGCTTTATCTATACTTGCATATTTTAAAATTCCATTGATTAAATGATCCATTTTATCAATTTTTCGAAATAAATGATCAAAATTTTGTTTGATATCTTCAGTAGTAAAAGAAGCACAATCTTCTTTCAACCAAGTAACCAACGTGTTCATACTTCGTAATGGAGACTTTAAATCGTGCGATACTACATGTGCAAAATCTTTTAACTCTTTGTTTCGTATGGTTAAATCTTTAAGAAGCTCTTCACGTTCCTTTTGTACTTGCAAGTTTTCAGTAATATCTCGTATAATTCCTTGTGCAAACATAGGTTTGTTAGCATGATCATATACAATACTAGAGTTGATTTCAATCCATTTTAATTCTGTCTTTTTGTTATATATCCGTGCTTTAAAGTTTTTAAAATTACCTTCTTGCATTAACTGTCTAAATGAATGCATAGCATAGGTATAATCTTCTTTATGTAGTGTTGATAGTACATTAAAAGATTCGTTCTCAATATTATATCCAAAAAAATCTATAGAGGCATTGTTCATTTTTATAACATTACCATATAAATCCATTAAGATATACGGATCAACAATAGTTTTAAACAAACTCTCTAGTTGAATTTCTTTTTGATTTAAAACCTTAGAAAGATTTTGATTGGTTTGGTATAATTCCAAAGACTTTTCCTCAAGAATTTTTTCCGCTGCTTTTCTAGCCAATCGTTCTCGTTGTATGGCCTTTTTTAATATGTCAATTTTTTCTTGACTCATTCTTTAATAATTTCAAACTTAACTATGGTGCCATCTTCTTTTAATAACTCATAGTTTATAGTGGCTTTTTCATTATAATGTTCAAATGTTTTTTCCATAAGTCCATGTGCAAAAGAATACATGGCTCTAGAAGAATGATAGGTCATTACTAATTTGTTATTACTACTTTCATTAACATCAAAGTAGGGGAGTTCTGCATCTGGATATAGTTTTCTAACTTCAACATGTATATGTGAGTCAATAGAGGCTAATAAAGCTAGCGGAGTTTTGTAGGTGTTTAAAATACTTCCGTAATTTTTAACTAGTACATCAAAAAAGTGCAAAGCATACACCTTTAGCAAATCGTTGGTAGAAATCTTAGTGAGGTTACTCAAATTGGTTAATAAAGATACCATTTCGGTAAATTTATAGGTACCTACAGAGGTATATATTCCATTAGATTCTAATTCAGAATCAGAAATTATTTGCTCTACGGTTTCAATTCCGAATTTATCTTCTACTAAGTCCAAAAATTCTGTAAATACGATGCCTTTCATATATCATTTAGGTTAATAGGTTATTTGCACTCCAATAGGCTAATGTATTGGTTATGTTTTGTTTATAATCTTCGTAATGTAGCGGTTTTATAAAATAACCCGAAACGCCAATTTCAAAACATTTTTTTACATCCTCTTTATTATCAGAACTTGATAAAACAACTATAGGGATGTATTTTAATTTATCATTGGCTCTTAGTACATGTAAAAACTCAATTCCATTCATTTTAGGCATGTTAAGGTCTAAAACAATTAGTTGAGGTAATTGAGTATCTAAGATTTTTATAGCTTCTTCACCATTTTCTGCTTCTATAATGGTTGTTTTATAGCTACTTTGTTTACAAATACGATTAAACTTTAATCTCTCAATTTCATCGTCATCAATAAATAATATGTGCAGGTTTTTCATTTTCAATTACTAATATATTGATTTTAAAATTGACATTATTTTATGAATTATTAGAGATGTTTAGTTAAACCCATTACTAACTGTCGATGAATGGTTGTTTTGGTTCGATAAATTGAAATTTAATAAAAACAAAGCAAAGGAAGTCAAACGAAAACTGACTTATTCTTTTAATGATAATATTAATACTAAATTATTAAAAAAGAAAACAAAATAATATTAAAGGAAGCTAAAGGAAAGAAAATCTATTTGCCGATACAGAAAGTAATAACCTCAGTAAAATCAATGCGTGTAGCTGTGTAAGGTGGAGTAAAGGTGGAAGATTTTATTTGCTTTTGTTAACTTTTAATGTATACTTTTTATAAAAATTTATAATTATATAAAGTAAAACTATTGTATGTTAATAGTAATACTATTATATTTGCGTAGTTAAACGATTAATATTTGCAATTACACATAAAAATAGATGCTAAGTTTTACACTAAAAATCCAGAATCATCTGATTTAGGTATGAGGATTGTTTCTGCTAGTATAGAAATGATAAACGAGTTGGGATTTGAAAGCTATACATTTAAGAAACTAGGTGTAAAAATTGGCTCAAACGAAAGTTCTATTTATCGTTATTTTAAAAGTAAACATGCATTATTAGTTTATCTTATTAATTGGTATTGGAGTTGGGTTGAATATAAATTGATTATTGCTACATTAAATGTTCCTTCTGCTACAGAAAGACTAATGAGTTCTATAGAATTGTTAACTCAAGAAGTAAAAGAAGATAATTCCTTTTCATTTATTAATGAAGTATTGTTAAGTAAAATTATTATATCTGAATCATCTAAAGCATATCATACTAAAGATATAGATTTAGAAAATGAAAAAGGATATTATAAAACCTATAAACAGGTTGTAAAACGAGTAAGTGATATAGTGATAGAAGTTAATCCTACTTTTAAATATCCTAAAATGTTAATTTCAACAGTGATAGAAGGTGCGCACCAGCAGAGATATTTTTCTAAACATTTACCATCTTTAACAGATGTTGAAGAAGGAAAGAATAATATTGTAGCCTTTTACACTGATATGGTTTTTAAAACTATTGATTAATGACTAAGAATCAAATCAACATATTATCTATTTTAAGATATATTTCTTTTGTTTGTGTATTCTATTCATTAGCAATGCAGCCAATAATTTCATCTATCAATTTAGTTGATAAAGTAAGTAGTGAGATTATTGAATTAGATGTTGAAGATAGTTCTAATAGTGATGAAAATCAAGATAGTGAAGAGGAAGAAGAAGCAAAAAAAAATAACTTTTTTACTACTCACTTTGATATTATTAATTCAGCAGAAAAAACATTAATTTTTTACAAATTAAATTTATTGCAGGATATTAGTTTTGATATTCATATTCCTCCTCCAGAAAGCATTTAGTTTTCAATCTATTCCTATTAGGTCTATTTTAAATATTCATTTTAAAATAACCTCCTTTTTCAAAAAATATATAAGTAAAAATCATACTTATTTTTCAATTTAGAAAGATAAGTACTGATAAAAAACAGTCTAAATTTAACAAATATGACAACAAAAACGATGTCTCCATGGAAGCGTTTTGTAGGATTGCTACAACTAGATAAAAGAGATATAAAACAAATATTTTATTATGCAGTTTTTGCAGGTTTGGTAGCATTATCACTCCCTTTAGGAATTCAAGCAATTATCAATTTATTACAAGGTGCTCAAATTACATCATCTTGGATTGTGCTAGTTATTTTAGTAACTCTAGGAGTTGCTTTTCAAGGAGGATTACAAATTATGCAAATAAGAATTATAGAAAATATTCAACAAAAAATATTCATGCGTTCTTCTTTTGAATTCGTGTATCGTTTTCCGAAAATTAAATATAGTGAATTAACTAATTATTATCCACCAGAGCTTGCAAATCGTTTTTTCGATACGCTTACTGTACAAAAAGGGTTGCCAAAAATGTTAATAGATTTTCCTGCAGCAGTTTTGCAAATTTTATTCGGAATTATACTACTATCATTTTACCATTCATTCTTTATCATTTATGGAATATTAGTAATATTATTAATATATGTAGTTTTTAAGTTTACAGCCAAAAAAGGATTAGAAACAAGTTTAAAAGAATCGAAAAGTAAATACAAAGTTGCACATTGGATTCAAGAAATCGCACGCTCTTTAATTAGTTTTAAGTTGTCAGGTAACACTTCTTTAGCAATGAATAGAAATGATGAGTTAACTACTGAATATTTAAATGCTAGAGAAAATCATTTTAAAATATTGTTAATGCAGTTTGTTCAAATGATTGGATTTAAAGTTTTAGTAACTGCTGGATTATTAATTATTGGTGGTTTATTAGTATTGAATCAAAAAATGAATATTGGACAATTTGTAGCAGCAGAAATTATTATTCTTTTAGTAATAAGCTCTGTAGAAAAATTAATAAGCGTCTTAGAAACATTTTATGATGTATTAACATCACTTGAAAAAATAGGACAAGTTGTTGATAAAGAAATTGAACCACAAGAAGGAGTTGATCCTTTTGAAACTAAAGGCGAATTTAAAATAGAGTTAGACAAAGTAAATTACAAAACTTCTGATGGTAAAATAATATTAAATGATGTTAATTTACTTATATCAGAAAAAGATCGAATTTTACTTAAAGGAGCTTCTGGCTCAGGTAAAACTACTCTTTTAAAATTAATAGCAGGTATAGACATACCTACAAGAGGCTCTGTTTATATTAACGATTTTTCAATTAAAGGAATTTGGCCTAATGCTTACAGAAGTCAAGTTGGTCAAGTTCTACCAGAGCAGCAAACATTTGAAGGAACTATTCTTGAAAACATTACGTTTAATAACCCTAATATTTCTAGAAAGCATTTAAACGAGGTACTTCAAAATTTAGGATTACTGCCTTTTATAAAACAACAATCTAACGGTTTACAAACTATTTTAATCCCTAAAAGTCATCAATTATCTTATACTATTTCTAAGCGCATAGTATTAGCGAGAGCAATTGTACATAATCCAAAATTATTAATACTAAAAGATCCTTTAGAGTATTTTGATTTAAATGAAGCAGAAGAAATTATAGATTACTTAACCGATAAAAAGCAAAATTGGTCAATTGTAATTGTTTCTAGTAACCCATTATGGAAAGCTAAATGTTCGAAAACAATAAAATTAACTCAAGGAATTTTAAATATTGAAAATCATGCTTAATATATCTCATAATCAAGTTAATAAAAAGGTAACGTTAGAAAGATTTAAGGCTTTTAAAAAAGTATATAAACCGAGTCAATTTAAAATTTTTAATAGATTTCTAGCCTCATTTGCTATAGCAGGTTTAATAATTCTTTTTTTACCATGGACACAAAATGTATCAGGTAACGGATTTGTAACTACAATTACTCCAGATCAAAGACCACAAACCATTCAATCTCCTATTCCAGGTCGTATAGAAAAATGGTATAAAAAAGAAGGAGATTTTGTAAAAAAAGGAGACACTATTTTATTTATTTCTGAAATAAAAAACGAATACCAAGATCCTCAACTTATAAATAGAACAAACACTCAGCGTGAAGCAAAAAGTAGATCTGTAGTATCTTATCAAGAAAAAATAAAAGCGCTTAAAAATCAAGTGTCAGCGCTTAAAAGTGAGCGAAAACTTAAATTATCACAAGCTAAAAATAAGTTAAAACAATCGCGCTTAAAAGTTAAAAGTGATAGTATCGAGTTTCAAGCAGCTAAAACCAATATTAACATTGCAGAACGACAATATGAGCGAACTATTACATTACAAAATGAAGGGTTAAAAGCAACTAAAGATGTTGAAGAAAAGCGTTTAAAATTACAAGAAACTCAAGCTAAATTAATCTCAAAAGAAAATAAATTATTAACGAGTAAAAACGCAGTAATTAATGCAGAAATAGAAATTAGTAGGATCTCGGCAAGTTATCAAGATAAAATTTCTAAATCTCTTAGCGATCGTTTTACAGCAGAATCTAATCAGTTTGAGGCTGAAGTTCAAGTAAGCAAGCTTGAAAATAAATCAACAAATTATAAAATAAGAAATGCAATGTATTACATCACAGCTCCTCAAGATGGTTTTATTAATAAAACAATACGAGGAGGTTTAGGTGAAACTTTTAAAGCAGGAGAAAAATTAGTAGCTATTATGCCTTCAAATTATGATTTGGCTGTAGAAACCTTTGTGAGTCCTATGGATTTACCTCTAATTCACTTAGAAGAAACTGTACGTATTCGTTTTGATGGTTGGCCAGCTATTTTTTTTAGCGGATGGCCAAATGCCTCATACGGAACTTATGGAGGAAAAGTAGTTGCTATTGAAACTTCTATTAGTGATAATGGAAAGTTTAGAATTTTAGTAGCACCAGATAAAGAAGGAGTATCATGGCCTAAAAACATGAGAGTAGGGTCGGGAGCAAATACAATTGCTCTTTTAGAAGATGTGCCTATTTGGTATGAATTATGGAGACAATTAAATGGATTTCCACCTAATTATTATACTCCAAAAAATAAAGATTCAAAAACTTCAAAAAAATAATAACAATGCGTATTAAATATATAATTGTCTTGGTTTTATTTTTATATGGTAAGGCTTTTGTGGCTCAAAATAAAAGTACGAAGTTAGATAAGTTTTTATCTTTTAAAGAATATATAGCTTATGTAAAAAAGCATCATCCATTAATAAAACAAGCAAATTTGCAATTAAGTATTGGTGAAGCAAACCTTTTAAAGTCTCGAGGAGGTTTTGATCCTAAAATTGAAATTGATTATGATAAAAAGAAGTTTAAAAACACTGAATATTTCGAGCAATTAAATACCACATTTAAAATACCTACATGGTATGGTATAGAATTTAAAGCCAATTTTGAAGAGAATACAGGTGTTTATTTAAATCCTAATTTAACTGTTCCTGAAGGTGGACTTTATAGTGCTGGTGTGTCTTTTTCTTTAGCTCAAGGTTTTTTAATTAATGAGCGTATGGCAACGTTAAAGAAGGCAAATTTTTTTGTAGCACAAAGTAGAGCTCAAAGAGAGTTAATGGTAAATAATTTAATTTTTGAAGCAAGTATAGCCTATTTTAAATGGCTAGAAGCTTATAAAGAAGAAACTATTTATAATCGATTTTTAAATAACGCACAAATAAGGTTTAAAGGTATAAAGCGTAATGTAGAATTAGGAGAAAAAGCAGCAATAGATTCTACAGAAGCGAAAATAGCATTACAAACTAGAAAACTAAATTTTGAAGCAGCAAAGCTTAAAGCAAGAAAAGCAAAGTTAAAAGTGAGTAATTATTTATGGATTGATAAAATACCGTTAGAAATACAAGAAAATATACTTCCTCTATTTCCAAATGATGAAGTATTATCTACTTCTTTAATTTTAAAAGAAAAAAACAATCAAGGATATTTACTTAAAAATCATCCTAAATTAAAAAGTTTAGAAGCAAAAGTAGATGGACTAAAAGTAGATCGTTCTTTAAAAAGAAATAAACTATTACCAAAAATAGACTTTCAATATAATTTTTTAGCTTCCGATGCAAGCCAGTTAAATAACTTTCGTGCTACAAATTATAAAGCGTTTATGAATTTTAGTTTTCCCTTATTTTTAAGAAAAGAACGAGGAGATTTAAAACTTACAAAGTTAAAATTACAAGAAACAAATTTAGAGTTAACATCAGCAGCATTAACTATTCAAAATAAAATAGATGCTATTGAAATAGAAATTAATTCATTAGAAAAACAGAAAGGTTTAATAAATAGTATTGTTTCAGATTATGAAGTAATGTTAAAAGCAGAAGAACGAAAATTTGAACTAGGGGAAAGCTCTCTTTTTTTAATTAATTCTCGTGAGCAAAAATTAATAGCATCAGAATTAAAGGCAAATGCACTCTCAATAAAAGCATTAAATGCAAATGTTAAATTATATAACACATATGGTTTATCCAATTTAGATTAAAGAAGAAGTTTAATAAAAACCAAGCAAAGGAAGTTAAAGGAAAGCAGATTCATTTTTTTATGATAATATCAATACTGAATCATTAAAAAAGAAAACAAAGTATTAATAAAGGAAGCTAAAGGAAAGAAAATCTATTTGCCGATACAGAAAGTGAAATATCAAGTAAAATCAGTATGTTCAGGTTCATGAGGTGGAGTAGTGGTGGAAGATTTTAGTTTCTTTTGTTTGTTTTTTTTGAAAAAAGTTTTTGTGTTTAATAATGATATTGAAAAATAGTTTACATTTGAGTACTTATGGATAGGCAAAATGTTAAGTTTTACTTATTTCGTTTCCAACTTTTTATGGAAGTCTAAAAGTTGTGAAGTGTTTCAGAAACACAACGAAAAAATTACGATTACTTCCTTTTTATTAAACCCACTACAAAACCTTCGATTAAGGGGAGTATACTTAGAATTACGAGTTTAGTTCATTATTTCAATTAGGATTATAAAAACCTAGCTATTAGATAGCTGTAGGGTTTTCATCTATAATTTTATTGAAATAAAATGAATACTAAATACAAAGATTTAATAGAACAAACTTTTGATTTTCCTCAAGAGGAATTTCAAACAAATAATAATAACCTGTTGTTCCATGATATAGATATGATGCAATTGGTTGAAGAATATGGTACGCCATTAAAATTCACATATTTACCTAAAATTTCAGAAAATATAAATAGAGCTAAAAGCTGGTTTAAAAAAGCCATGTCAAAGCTTAACTACGAAGGAGAATATCATTATTCATACTGCACTAAAAGCTCACATTTCAAATATGTTTTAGAAGAAGCTCTTAAGAACAATATACATATTGAAACATCATCTGCCTTTGATATTGATATTGTAAAATCTTTAAAAAAAGAAGGTAAATTAAATAATGACTCTTATGTTTTATGCAATGGTTTTAAAAGAGATCAATACATAGCTAATATCGTAAGTTTAATCGAAGGTGGACACGCAAATTGTATTCCTGTAATAGATAATTACGAAGAACTTAATTTGATTTTAGATGAAACTAAAAGCAAGATTAAAGTAGGGATTCGAATAGCATCAGAAGAAGAACCTAAATTTGAATTTTATACAAGTAGGTTAGGAATTGGTTATAAAAACATTGTTTCTTTCTATGAGAGAGAAATTGCCAACAATCCACAGGTGGAACTTAAAATGCTTCACTTCTTTATCAATACAGGTATTAAAGACAATGCCTACTACTGGAATGAACTCTTAAAGTGTATAAGTGTATACATCAAGTTAAAAAAGATATGCCCAACACTAAACAGTCTTAATATTGGTGGTGGTTTTCCAATTAAAAATTCATTAGCATTTGATTATGACTATGAATACATGATTGAAGAAATAATCAATCAAATAAAAATAGCTTGTGATGAAGCTCAAGTAGATGTACCAGATATTTTTACTGAATTTGGAACGTTTACTGTAGGTGAAGCTGGAGGAGCAATTTATGAGGTATTATATCAAAAAAAGCAGAATGACCGAGAAAAATGGAATATGATTAATTCATCTTTCATTACCACACTTCCTGACTCTTGGGCTATTAATAAGCGATTTATAATGCTTCCTATTAATAAATGGAATGAAAACTATGAGAGAGTTTTATTAGGTGGATTGACTTGTGATAGTGATGATTATTATAATTCTGAACAACACATTAATGCAATTTACCTACCAGTATATGAAAAAGATAAACCTTTATATATAGGTTTTTTTAATACAGGAGCTTACCAAGAAACCATCGGAGGTTTTGGAGGATTACAGCATTGTTTAATTCCGCATCCCAAACATATTTTAATAGATAGAAATGAGAATTGGGAAATAACAACAAGATTATTTAAAGAACAACAAAAGAGTAGTGAATTACTTTCAATTTTAGGATATGAAAACGAATAGAACTTACGCAGGTATTCCTGAACAATTTGGAAAATTAGAAACATCAAAAGTAGTATTAATACCAGTTCCTTATGATGGTACAAGTACATGGCAAAAAGGAGCTGACAAAGGCGTCGATGCTTTTTTAGAAGCTTCTGAGAATATGGAGCTATACGATATAGAAACAAACACAGAAGTATATAAAGAAGGAATTCATTTAACTGATTTTGTTACAGAAAACTCTTCTCCTGAGAGTATGGTTGAAGCTGTTCATTCAGTAACTAAAAAATATATTAACAAAAATAAGTTTGTTACCATTTTAGGAGGTGAACATTCTATTTCTATAGGTACGATTAGAGCTTTTAACGAATGCTATAGTAACTTGACAGTTTTGCATATTGATGCTCATGCCGATTTAAGAAAAGAATATGAAGGCAGTACTTGTAATCATGCTTGTGCTGTTTACGAAGCAAATCAAAATACAAATTTGGTTCAAGTAGGCATTCGCAGTATGGATATCTCTGAGACTAGGGTAATGAATAGAGATAAAGTATTCTTTGCACATGAAATGGCAACTAATGAATATTGGATGGATGATGTTATTGACCAACTAACAAGTAATGTTTTTATAACATTTGATTTAGATGCTTTTGACCCATCAATTATGCCAAGTACAGGAACACCTGAACCAGGTGGATTGTTTTGGTATGAGACTCTAGATTTTCTTAAAAAAGTGTTTTCTCAAAAAAATGTAGTAGGCTTTGACTTGGTAGAATTATGTCCAAATTCTAACGATAAATCACCTGATTTTTTAGCGGCAAAATTATACTACAAAATGCTTAGTTATAAGTTCTTCTTAAATGAAGACGAAGAGTATGTGGATGAAGAAAATGATGATACTTCTCCATTTAGTAAACTTTCAAAATTTAAGAACAACGAAGAAGATTAAATGTTAAGAGAAGCAATAATAGAGCCTAATAACTTTTCGTACCAAAACCATTGGTATGAAAAGGTTATTAATGCAACTATTCACCCAATAGTAAAGCATTTTTTAAAGATGACACAAGAACAAGTAATTACTCGTTATTGTCATTTAAACCCTAAAGCTGACAAAAATAAACTAAGAGAATTATTAAACTATAAAAGCAAATACTTTTTATGGGGTGGGGCTGATTTGGTTAATGTAACCTCAAGTTCAGGAAAAAGACAAATGGTTGTTATTGAAAACAACTCTTGCCCTTCTGGACAAAAATCAATGCCTTTATTACATGAATATAGTGAGGAAACAACATATCATCAACTAATAGAAAGCACTTTTAAAAACAGTTTAAAGAATGTTCGAATTAAAGGTGTCCTTGCAGTAGTATATGATAAAAATGAAATGGAAGCCTCTGGTTATGCATCAGCAATAGCAGATGTTTTTAAGGAAAAAGTATATTTAATTCCTTTTAAAAATAATCAAGATACTCATAAGGTTAAGTTCAAAGATGATATTATGTATGTAAATTATCAAGAGGAATGGTTACTAGTTAGAGCTTGTTTTAGGTATCTAACTCAAAAACCGTGGAATCGCATACCTATAGTATCTAAAACTAAAATTGTAAACCCTATTATTAGTTGTTTAGCTGGAGGAAGAAACAAATTGGTAGCTGCAAAGGCATATGAAATATTTAACGCTGAACTAAAAGATTTTGGACTTAAAATTAATTTTCCAAATACTATTTGGGAGGTTAGAAAAAATGAAATACCTCTTTGGGTAAAACAAATGGGAGGTCATGCTGTTGTAAAAGTTCCTTATTCAAATGCAGGTCAAGGAGTTTATACAATTGTAACTGATGCTGATTTGGATAAATTCATGGAAACAGAATTTACTTATGATATGTTTATTGTGCAAAGTTTGGTAGGAAATTCAAATTGGAGCAGCACATTTAAAAATCAGAAATTATATCATGTAGGAACAATTCCTAATAAAAAAAATGAGACTTATGTATGTGATATTAGAATGATGATAAGTTCTACTTCTAAGGGACTTAAACCTGTTTGTACTTATGCTAGAAGGTCAGAAAAACCACTTACAAACGAGCTAAATTCTATTATAAATAGTTGGGAGATTCTAGGCACGAATTTATCATATAAAGATACCCAAGGAAATTGGAAAAGTGATACGAGTAGGCTTTTACTAATGGATACTAAAGATTTTAATACACTAGGTATTGGTATAGATGATTTAATAGATGGATTTATTCAATCTGCATTATCTATGGTAGCCATTGATAAAATGAGTCAAACATTAATAAGTTCAAAAGGAACTTTGAAAAAAAAGCTTTTTAAGAGCTTAAATAATGACAAAAACCTAATTAACGAAATTCTATGATTAATATAAATAGACAACCTATATCAGAATTTATTGAAAAATATTTTCTACACTTTAACGCTGCTTCATTAGTAGATGCAGCAAAAGGGTATGAAGCACAATTAGAACAAGGTTCAAAAATGTTAGTATCATTAGCAGGAGCTATGAGTACAGCAGAATTAGGTAAAATATTCTCTGAAATGATACGACAAGAAAAAGTTCATATCATTTCTTGTACAGGAGCTAACTTAGAAGAAGATATTATGAATTTAGTAGCGCATTCTCATTATAAACGTGTTCCTAACTATAGAGATTTAACACCTTCTGATGAATGGGACTTATTATTAAAAGGTTTAAATCGTGTAACAGACACTTGTATTCCAGAAGAAGAAGCTTTTAGACGACTTCAAAAACATATTTTTAGAATTTGGAAAGATGCTGAAGATGAAGGTGAAAGATATTTTCCTCACGAATTCATGTACAAACTCTTACTGTCAGGAGTATTAGAAGAATATTATGAGATTGATATTAAAGATTCTTGGATGTATGCCGCTGCCGAAAAAAATCTACCAATGGTTGTGCCAGGGTGGGAAGACTCAACAATGGGGAATATTTTTGCTTCCTATGTTTTAAAAGGAGACTTAAAAGCGTCAACAATGAAGTCAGGAATAGAATACATGACTTTTTTAGCTGATTGGTATACTGATAACTCTGATGATGGTATTGGGTTCTTTCAAATAGGAGGAGGAATTGCTGGTGATTTTCCTATATGTGTAGTTCCAATGCTATATCAAGATATGGAAAGACCAGACACTCCTTTCTGGAGTTATTTCTGTCAAATTTCTGATTCTACAACTAGTTACGGTTCTTATTCAGGAGCTGTCCCTAATGAAAAAATAACTTGGGGTAAACTAGATATTGAAACTCCAAAGTTTATCATTGAAAGTGATGCAACGATTGTTGCTCCATTAATATTCGCTTATCTTTTAAATATGTAAAAATTATGAAAAGAGTAATTGTAGATTACAATAAGTTAACTACTGATATTTTAAACTTATTAGTAGAAAAGTTTCCTGATGGTTATGATTATGATGATATCATTTCATTTCAAAATTCAGAGGGTAAATACATAAGTGCCGTAGAAGTAAGAACAGAAGACACTGTTTATTTAGTAAAAATTAGCTCTCAGTTAGAGAAAACAATGGAAGATTACTTTTTAGATGATGAAGATACTATTGAGATGATAGATGATTAAAAAATATAAAAATGGATAAAACATTTCATATTTCTTTGCCTTGTAATAATTTGGAAGAAACTATTTCTTACTACAAGAACGAATTAGGCTTAACTATAGGAAGAAATACAGCTAATTGGGCAGATATAAATCTATTTGGTAACCAATTGACTTTTGTTATAGTAAAAGAGTTTAAGTTCGATTTTCCAACCTACTTTTTAGAAAAAGAAAGCTTACCATCATTTCATTTTGGAGTAGTGCTTAATAATGATGAATGGGATGACGTTTATGATAAAATAAACAAATGGTCTACAGAAACAGTTATCAAAAGAGTTTTTTTTAAAGATAAGAATGGGGAACAGAACTCTTTTTTTGTCAAAGATCCTAATGGATATTATATAGAATTTAAAACTTTTAAAGAGCATGATGAAATTTTCATGTAGTTATTAATTTAAAAAATAGGATTATGAATTATTATAGCGCAAAACAAAGCATTACAATTATTGGAACTTTCTTAGGTTTTATAAACGGTACATATACTTTTCATTTAGAGAATAATGATGTTATTGATTTTGATGAAATTAACACCAAAATATTTGAAGAATTCGATTTAAAATCTACATCATTAAAAAACAAAGTTTTTGAAATTACTTATTCAGAAAATTTTGATGATATAGATGATGAAGATATTGTCGTATTCAAGTTAGAACAACTTAAATTATTATAGCTATGAAAACAATGTTTCACCTTTCTCTTCCATGCAGAGATGTCGAAGAGACTAAGATTTTTTATTTAAATAATTTACAAGCAGACTTAGGAAGAAATACTAATAACTGGGTAGACATCAATTTATTTGGTAATCAAATAACATTTACTAAATCTGGTGATTTTAACTTCGAATTTAACAACTACAGGTTAGAAGAAAATATTTTACCCTCTTTTCATTTTGGTGTTATAGTAGATGTTGAAAAGTTTGGTGAATTATATAGTATTTTACTAAAGAAAGAAGAAAATCTATCTATTAAAAATACTTTTATGAAAGACAAAATAGGAGAACATTTATCTTTTTTTGTAAAAGATCCTAACGGCTATATGATAGAGTTTAAATGCTTTAAAAAACAAGATGAGGTTTTTAGGGTAAATTAATCTGTTTTATATTAAAAAGAATTACTTTCTAATAAAAAGTTGGAAAGTAATTCTTAATAGGCAGTATCCCATAAACTTTGTAAGTTTTAAAATATATCTTTCTTTTCTTACTACTTTCTTATACTATTTTGTATTAATTTTATTATTAAAGTTCTTTCGTTTGTTTTCCTTCTTCAGATAAAAGAAAACAAAGTACTACTAAAGGAAAGAAAATCTATTTGCCGATACAGAAAGTAAAAGCCTTAGTAAAATAAGTATATACAGCTATTTGAGGTGGAGAAAAGGTGGAAGATTTTTCTTTCTTTTAGTCGTTATTTATAACTAAAATCTCTAGCATTAAGTAGTTGATTAGAAACTATAGAAAAGGATTAAATTTATCTATAATACTTTTTAATTTTTGAGAAACTTCATAGTCTTCGTTAAAAATTGATGTGTTCAAAAGAATTTCTAATTCTTCTTGAGTACCTTTTCTTATAAGAGATAAATTAGGTTCATAATATTTATACTCTTCGCCTAATTTTTCTGGATATCCATCTACTAATACACAATGATAGAAATATCTTCCTCTGGTATCAGGTTCAGTTTTTAGAATATTGAGTACTTGGAAATCTAAATCTATAAAATTATTATGCGTTACTATATCTCCTAAAGTATATTTGTTATACATCCACATGATAATATTTGTTTGAATATTAATAATCCCACTAAGATAGTACTTCTATTATTGTAATTGTTTGTAGGTTAGTTAATTGGTTAATAATTAATTGTTTTAAAAGAGGAGTAAGTAGTTTTTAACTATCTTATAAATCTATTAATATGTAAAATAGAACAATAAGACTTTAATTTTCCTGAAGTTGAACATGTTTTTTAAAATAAAAAAATGAGATTATATATAAAGTATATGGTAAGCATGCGTTGTAAAATGCAAGTAGAGAAAGAGCTAAAGAAAATAGGTTTAAATTATTTTGTAGTAGAGCTTGGGATGGTTGAGGTTTTAGAAAATATCTCAGAGGAAAAACGTATTCAATTAAAAAAGAAATTATTAAAGCGGGGATTGGAACTGTTGGATGATAAGCGAAGTATTTTAATAGAAAAGATAAAGGTTGTAATTATTAATATGATTCATCATTCTGAAGAAATTCCAAAAATTAACTATTCAGGTTATATAAGTGATAAACTAGGTTATGATTATACATATTTAGCTAATACTTTTTCTGAAGTAAAAGGAATTACAATACAGCACTATATAATTAATCATAAAATAGAAAAAATAAAAGAATTGTTATTGTATGATGAATTAAATATAAGTGAAATAGCAAATAAACTACATTATAGTAGTGCAGCACACTTGTCAAATCAATTTAAAAAATTAACAGGCCTTTCTCCTTCTTTTTATAAAAAAATGCAAATGAAGCGAAAAAAGAATTTAGAAAACCTATGATATATGTAACTATTAAATAAACTTATGTAATAAAGCTAATGTAACTTTTCTTGACCTTTGTATGATGCAATATTTTTAAGGAACTATTCAAATAAATAATTTACTATGAATGAAATCCCGAAGAACAGTAACTTAAGTAAAAGATCACTTGAGAGATTAGTTCTTTTTTATGAAACAAGAATTCAAAACTTAATATTAAAACATAAAAACAATCCAAATGTCCAAAGAGAAGCAAGTAAAGCAAAAATCAGGGAAAACACCTCCTTCAAGAACACCAAAAGAAAAGAAAGCAGCTAAAATTGCAAAAAGAAATTTAAAAAGTAGAGCAGAATAAAAGTTAATTTTTTATCAAAAAAATAATATGAAAAATAAATATAAAATAGGAGATATTGTTTTTGCAATAGTAAAACCACATATACTATTAGAAATAAGAATATATGCGCGAAACATTTACTATTGTACAATAAAAAATGATCCATTGGGAAAAGAGTTAGTTTATTTTGAAAGAGAATTAAAACCATATGAATAGTTTAATAATGAGTTAAAAACCAAAGTATAATGAAAGTAGATGCATTAGTTTATTGTGAGAATGAATTTGGTAAGGTAGATGGGAAAGTAGCTAATGGTTTAGTTCGTCAATCAGATAGGTATAATATTGTAGGAGTTATTGATAGCTCTAAAGCAGGACAAGATGCAGGTGAATGTCTTGACGGTATAAGAAATGAAATTCCGATTTTTAAGAATATAGAGAATGCACTAAATATATTAGATCGTGTTCCTAGATATTTTATCTATGGTATTGCTCCTCTCACTTCTTTTTTAGATACTTCTCAAAAAGAAATAATATTATCAGCTATTAAAAGAGGGATGAACATTGTTAATGGTTTACCTGAATTTTTAAATGACAATGCTGTATTTGCAAACTTGGCAATTAAACACAGAGTTACTATTCAAGATGTAAGGAAGCCACCAAGACGAGAAAAACTTCATAATTTCACGGGTGAGGTAAAAGAAGTTAAGGTTCCAGTTGTTATCGTAATGGGAACAGATTGCGCAGTAGGTAAACGAACATCAGCCTTACTTTTAGTAAAAGCTTTAAATAAAGAAGGAATTAAAGCATCATTTATAACTACTGGACAAACAGGTTTATTACAAGGATCAAAATATGGAATAGCAGTTGATGTTTTAACATCTGGTTTTGCATCTGGTGAAGTAGAAAACGCTATTTTAAATGCATGCCGAAAAGATAAACCAGATATTATTATTGTTGAAGGACAAGGAGCTTTGAGTCATCCAGCATTTACTTCTTCAAGTGCTATTATACGTGGATCGATGCCAGATGCAATCATTATTCAACACCCGCCAAAACGAAAAAACTATTGTGACTTTCCAAAAATACCAATGTTAGGATTAGAAGGTGAAATAGAAATGATTGAAGTGTTTTCTCAAACAGAAGTTATTGCTATTACTATTAATCATGAGCATATGATAGATACAGAGGTTCAAAAAGTTATTAAAGGGTATGAACTAGAATATGACCTTCCTACAACAGATGCTTTAATGTATGGATGTGATAAATTAGTTACTGCATTAACCAAAAAATTCCCAAACTTAAAAAAAGATTTAGCCTTGGTTTGAGAACTCCAAGGATAGATATTGATATTCGAAAAATTACTCACAATATTCAACAATTAAAAAAGTTATACGGAGCCAAAGGAATTGAAATAACAGGAGTAACAAAACTTATTGGAGGCAACCCTAAAATAGCAGCTGTTTTAGTAGATAACGGTATTCAAATTCTAGCAGATTCTCGAATTGATAATATTAAGAGAATGATTAAAGATGGGGTTAAAGCACAATATTTATTACTTAGAACACCATCTTTAAGTCAAATAGAAGAAGTTGTTGCTTATGCAGATATTAGTTTAAATTCTGAATTAAAAATTCTAAAAGAGCTTTCAAAGTGTGCCTTAATACGTCACACTATTCATAAAGTAATTCTTATGGTTGAATTGGGGGATTTGCGAGAAGGAATTATGCCTATTGACATAGATAATACAGTTAAAGAAATCTTAGAATTAAAAGGAATTAATTTTATAGGAATAGGAAGTAATTTTGCTTGCTATGGAGGAATAAGTCCAGATGTAAACAAGATGAACGAACTCTCATCTTTAGCTATTCGTTTAGAGAATAAATTTAAAATTAGCTTAACAATCGTTTCTGGAGGAAATTCTTCAAATTATAATTGGTTTAAATCTTCAAAGAATATAGGAAGAATTAATAATTTACGTTTAGGAGAATCTATATTTTTAGGTAGAGAAACACTTTGTAGAAAAGCAATTCCAAATCTTTATACAGATGCTTTTACATTAATAACAGAAATAATTGAGGCAAAAATTAAACCCTCTAAGCCTTATGGAAAAGTATATCAAAATGGCAATGGTAAAATCAAAAAGTTTAAAGATAAAGGAGAAATGAATAGAGGAATTCTTGCCATAGGTAGACAAGATGTTGCTATTTCAGGAATTATACCAAGACAAGACATATCAATTTTAGGGGCAAGTAGTGATCATATTATGATTGATAATACGAGATCAAACTTAAAAGTAGGAGATACAGTTGAGTTTTCTTTAAAATATAAGGCATTACTAAGAGCTTTAAATTCTTCATATATAGCTAAAAATATAATCAATTAAATGAATGTTAAAACATATTGTGAAGCAGTAGAAGCAAAAGATAAAAGAAATAAATTTTTAGCTCCTTCTATTTGGATTAGAGATAGCCAATCACCTTTAATAAGTTTAATGAAAACAGATTTTAATTTGATTTTTGAACCTTCTATTTTTCCAAATTATACATATCTAGTTAGAGAAGATATTCTAGAAAAAATTGGACGAATAAGTAGGAGGTTAGATGCTCTAAATAAAATATTGATTATACGTTCAGCATGGAGGTCTATCGATCACCAGAAATTATTATGGGATGCAAATTTTAATTTTTTTCAGAAACAACATCCAGAAAAAACTTTTGAGGAGGTTAGAGAGATTGTTAGTTATTTTATTGCTTTTCCCAGAGAATCAATGCATGCTACAGGTGGTGCTGTAGACGCTTTAATTTATGATGTTGATAACGATAATGTATTAGATTTTGGCACTAACAAAGGATTAAAAATAGAATTATCAAAAATGTGTTATCCATACCACCCAGAGATTAACGCAGAAGCTAAAATAAATAGAGCATTACTTATTGGTTTATTTGAAAGTGAAGATTTTGTTTGTGATGTAAAAGAATATTGGCATTTTGATTATGGTAACGCCATTTGGGCTATTGAAAAAGAAAAAGAATATGCTAAGTTTGGACCAATTACTTAAATAGAAATTCATGACATTAACTTAACCTTCTTAGATGTTTTATAAATAAAAAGAAAACAAAGTACTACTAAAGGAAGCTAAAGGAAAACAAAATCTATTTGCCGATACAGAAAGTGAAAACCTTAGTAAAATCAATGCGTGTAGCAGTGTGAGGTGGAGTAAAGGTGGAAGATTTTGTTTGCTTTTGTTAACTTTTAATGTATACTTTTCATAAAGATTTATAATTATATAAAGTAAAACCGTTGCATGTTAATAGTAATACTATTATATTTGCGTAGCTAAACAATTAATATTTGCAGTTACATATAAAAATAGACGCTAAGTTTTACACTAAAAATCCAGAATCATCTGATCTGGGGATGAGGATTGTTTCTGCTAGTATAGAAATGATAAACGACTTGGGATTTGAAAGCTATACATTTAAGAAACTAGGTGTAAAAATTGGTTCAAACGAAAGTTCTATTTATCGTTATTTTAAAAGTAAACATGCATTATTAGTTTATCTTATTAATTGGTATTGGAGTTGGGTTGAATATAAATTGATTATTGCTACATTAAATGTTCCTTCTGCTACAAAAAGGCTAATGAGCTCTATAGAATTGTTAACTCAAGAAGTAAAAGAAGATAATTCCTTTTCATTTATTAATGAAGTATTGTTAAGTAAAATTATTATATCTGAATCATCTAAAGCATATCATACCAAAGATATAGATTTAGAAAACGAAAAAGGGTATTATAAAACCTACAAACAAGTTGTAAAACGCGTAAGCGACATAGTGATAGAAGTTAATCCTACTTTTAAATATCCTAAAATGTTAATTTCAACAGTGATAGAAGGTGCACATCAGCAGAGATATTTTTCTAAACACTTACCATCTTTAACAGATTTTGAAGAAGGAAAGAATAATATTGTTGCCTTTTACACCCATATGGTTTTTAAAACTATTTATTAATGATTAAGAAATACACCAACATATTATCCATTTTAAGGTATATTTCCTTTGTTTGTGTATTCTATTCACTAGCAATGCAACCAATAATTTCATCTATTAACTTAGTTGATGAATTAAGTAGCGAGATTATTGAATTAGATGTTGAAGATAGTTCTAATAGTGATGAAAACCAAGAAAGTGAAGAGGAAGAAGAAGTAAAAAAAAATAACTTTTTTACTACTCACTTTGATATTATTAATTCAGCAGAAAAAATATTAATTTTTTACAAATTAAATTTATTGCAGGATATTAGTTTTGATATCCATATTCCACCTCCAGAAAGCATTTAGTTTTCAATCTATTTCTATTAGGTCTATTTTAAATATTCATTTTAAAATAACCTCCTTTTTCAAAAAACATATAAGTAAAAATCATACTTATTTTTCAATTTAGAAAGATAAGTACTGATAAAAAACAGTCTAAATTTAAGAAATATGACAACAAAAACGATGTCTCCATGGAAGCGTTTTGTAGGGTTGCTTCAACTAGATAAAAGAGATATAAAACAAATATTTTATTATGCAGTTTTTGCAGGCTTGGTAGCATTATCACTTCCTTTAGGAATTCAAGCAATTATCAATTTATTACAAGGTGCTCAAATTACATCATCTTGGATTGTGCTAGTCATCTTAGTAACATTAGGAGTTGCTTTTCAGGGAGGATTACAAATTATGCAAATAAGAATTTTAGAAAATATTCAACAGAAAATATTTATGCGTTCTTCTTTTGAGTTTGTGTATAGATTTCCAAAAATTAAATATAGTGAATTAACTAATTATTATCCACCAGAGCTTGCAAATCGATTTTTCGATACGCTTACTGTACAAAAAGGGTTATCAAAAATATTAATCGATTTTCCAGCAGCGGTTTTACAAATTTTGTTTGGTATTATACTATTATCCTTTTATCATCCATTCTTTATTATATATGGAATATTACTGATATTATTAATATATATAGTTTTTAAGTTTACTGCTAAAAAAGGATTAGAAACAAGTCTTAAAGAATCAAAAAGTAAATACAAAGTAGCGCACTGGATTCAAGAAATCGCACGCTCTTTAATTAGTTTTAAATTGTCAGGTAATACTTCTTTAGCAATGAATAGAAATGATGAGTTGACTACAGAATATTTAAATGCTAGAGAAAATCATTTTAAAATATTGTTTATGCAGTTTATTCAAATGATTGGATTTAAAGTTTTAGTAACTGGTGGACTTTTAATTATTGGAGGCTTATTAGTGTTGAATCAAAAAATGAATATTGGACAATTTGTAGCAGCAGAAATTATTATTCTTTTAGTAATAAGCTCTGTAGAAAAATTAATAAGTGTCTTAGAAACATTTTATGATGTATTAACATCACTTGAAAAAATAGGACAAGTTGTTGATAAAGAAATTGAACTGCAAGAAGGAGTTGATCCTTTTGAAACTAAAGGCGAATTTAAAATAGAATTAGATAAAGTAAATTACAAAACTTCTGATGGTAAAATAATATTAAATGATGTTAATTTACTTATATCAGAAAAAGATCGAATTTTACTTAAAGGAGCTTCAGGCTCAGGTAAAACTACTCTTTTAAAATTGATAGCAGGTATAGATGTACCTACAAGAGGCTCTATTTATATTAACGATTTTTCAATTAAAGGAATTTGGCCTAATGCTTACAGAAGTCAAGTAGGTCAAGTTTTACCAGAGCAGCAAACCTTTGAAGGAACTATTCTTGAAAACATTACGTTTAATAACCCTAATATTTCTAGAAAGCATTTAAACGAGGTGCTTCAAAATTTAGGCTTACTACCTTTTATAAAAGAACAACCTAACGGTTTGCAAACTATTTTAATTCCAAAAAGTCATCAATTATCTTATACTATTTCTAAGCGTATAGTATTAGCGAGAGCAATTGTACATAATCCAAAATTATTAATACTAAAAGATCCTTTAGAGCATTTTGATTTAAATGAAGCAGAAGAAATTATTAATTATTTAACCGATAAAAAGCAAAATTGGTCAATTGTAATTGTTTCTAGTAATCCATTATGGAAAGCTAAATGTTCGAAAACAATAAAATTAACTCAAGGAATTTTAAATATTGAAAATCATGCTTAATATATCTCATAATCAAGTTAATAAAAAGGTCACGTTAGAAAGATTTAAGGCTTTTAAAAAAGTATATAAACCGAGTCAATTTAAAATTTTTAATAGATTTCTAGCCTCATTTGCTATAGCAGGTTTAATAATTCTTTTTTTACCATGGACACAAAATGTATCTGGTAACGGATTTGTAACTACAATTACTCCAGATCAAAGACCACAAACCATTCAATCTCCTATTCCAGGTCGTATTGAAAAATGGTATAAAAAAGAAGGAGATTTTGTAAAAAAAGGAGACACTATTTTATTTATTTCTGAAATAAAAAACGAATACCAAGATCCTCAACTTATAAATCGAACGAATACTCAACGTGAAGCAAAAAGTAGATCTGTAATATCTTATCAAGAAAAAATAAAAGCGCTTAAAAATCAAGTGTCAGCACTTAAAAATGAGCGAAAGCTTAAATTATCACAAGCTAAGAATAAGTTAAAACAATCGCGTTTAAAAGTTAAAAGTGATAGTATCGAGTTTCAAGCTGCAAAAACCAATATTAATATTGCAAAACGACAATATGAGCGAACTATTACATTACAAAATGAAGGACTAAAAGCAATCAAAGATGTTGAAGAAAAGCGTTTAAAATTACAAGAAACACAAGCTAAATTAATTTCAAAAGAAAATAAATTATTAACGAGTAAAAACGCAGTAATCAATGCAGAAATAGAAATTAGTAGGATCTCGGCAAGTTATCAAGATAAAATTTCTAAATCTCTTAGCGATCGTTTTACAGCAGAATCTAATCAGTTTGAGGCTGAAGTTCAAGTAAGCAAGCTTGAAAATAAATCAACAAATTATAAAATAAGAAATGCAATGTATTATATCACAGCTCCTCAAGACGGTTTTATTAATAAAGCAATACGAGGAGGTTTAGGTGAAACTTTTAAAGCAGGAGAAAAATTAGTAGCTATTATGCCTTCAAATTATGATTTGGCTGTAGAAACATTTGTAAGTCCTATGGATTTACCTTTGATTCACTTAGAAGAAACTGTACGTATTCGTTTTGATGGTTGGCCAGCTATTTTTTTTAGCGGATGGCCAAATGCTTCATATGGAACTTATGGAGGAAAAGTAGTTGCTATTGAAACTTCTATTAGTGATAATGGAAAGTTTAGAATTTTAGTAGCGCCAGATAAGGAGGGGGTATCATGGCCTAAAAACATGAGAGTTGGATCAGGAGCAAATACAATTGCTCTTTTAGAAGATGTTCCTATATGGTATGAGTTATGGAGACAATTAAATGGATTTCCACCTAATTATTATACTCCAGAAAATAAAGATTCAAAAACTTCAAAAAAATAAATAGCAATGCGTATTAAATATATAATTGTCTTGGTTTTGTTTTTATATGGTAACGCTTTTGTAGCTCAAAATAAAAGTACAAAGTTAGATCAGTTCTTATCTTTTAAAGAATATATAATTTATGTAAAAAAGCATCATCCATTAATAAAACAAGCAAATTTGCAATTAAGTATTGGTGAAGCAAATCTTTTAAAGTCTCGAGGAGGTTTTGATCCAAAGATTGAAATTGATTATGACAAAAAGAAATTTAAAAATACTGAATATTTCGAGCAATTAAATACAACGTTTAAAATACCTACATGGTACGGTATAGAATTTAAAGCGAATTTTGAAGAGAATACAGGTGTTTATTTAAACCCTAATTTAACTGTTCCTGAAGGTGGACTTTATAGTGCAGGTGTATCTTTTTCTTTAGCTCAAGGTTTTTTAATTAATGAGCGTATGGCAACGTTAAAAAAGGCAAGATTTTATTTAGAACAAAGTAGTGCTCAAAGAGAGTTATTGGTAAATAATTTAATTTTTGAAGCAAGTACAGCCTATTTCAAATGGCTAGAAGCCTATAAAGAGGAAACTATTTATAATCGATTTTTAAATAATGCACAAATAAGATTTAAAGGTATAAAGCGTAATGTAGAATTAGGAGAAAAAGCAGCAATAGATTCTATAGAAGCCAAAATAGCATTACAAACTAGAAAACTAAATTTTGAAGCAGCAAAACTTAAGGTAAGAAAAGCAAAGTTAAAAGTGAGCAATTATTTATGGATTGATAAAATACCATTAGAAATAGAAGAAAATATATTTCCTTTATTACCAAGTAATGAAGTATTATCTACTTCTTTAATTTTAAAAGAGAAAAACAATCAAGAGTATTTACTTAAAAATCATCCCAAATTAAAAAGTTTAGAAGCAAAAGTAGATGGATTAAAAGTAGATCGTTCTTTAAAAAGAAATAAACTATTACCAAAAATAGACTTTCAATATAATTTCTTAGCTTCTGATGCAAGCCAATTAAATAACTTTCGCGCTACGAATTATAAGGCATTTATGAATTTTAGTTTTCCGTTGTTTTTAAGAAAAGAACGCGGGGATTTAAAACTTACAAACTTAAAATTACAAGAAACAAATTTCGAGTTAACATCATCAGCATTAACTATTCAAAATAAAATAGATGCTATCGAGATAGAAATTAATTCATTAGAAAAACAAAAAAGATTAATAAAAAGCATTGTTTCAGATTATATGGTAATGTTAAAAGCTGAAGAACGAAAATTTGAATTAGGAGAGAGTTCTCTTTTTTTAATTAATTCTCGTGAGCAAAAATTAATAGTATCAGAATTAAAGGCAAATGCACTTTCAATAAAAAGACTAAATGCAAATGTTAAATTGTATAACGCTTATGGTCTATCCAATTTAGATTAAATGAGAAGCTTAAAAAAATCCAAGCATAGGAAGTTAAACGAAAAGTTTTCTTTTTTTTAATGATAATATCAATACTGAATTCTTAAAAAAGAAAACAAAGTATTATTAAAGGAAGCTAAAGGAAAGAAAATCTATTTGCCGATACAGAAAGTAATAATCCTAGTAAAATCAATACTTGCAGATGGGTAAGGTGGAGTAAAGGTGTAAGATTTTAGCTTCTTTTGTTTGATTTTAGTATAATTGAAATCTAGTATCTAGTCTAAGATTAAAGGTTCCATAAAAATTTATAAAACAATACTTACAATCTAAAAAGTATGAGTTGATATGAATTTTGTGATTGTACAAATTAATATCTTTGAAGTATGACTGAGAAGTATGCTAATATAATGTGTGAATCTAATTCCTTTAAATCAAAAGGAATTGAAATATTGAGGATAGAAGATTTACACAAAAGAAAAGAAAGTGTAGAAAAGCCTCATTTGATAGATTTTTATCTATTTGTCTTTTATACTGAAGGAGAAAGTGAACACTTTATAGATTTCTCATGGAACAAGGTAAAAAGAGGAACACTAGTATATTTAACCGAAGGTCAAATAAATGCTTTTAAATTTAATGAAAGCCTAAAAGGGTATATTATTCTTTTTACTAAGGATTACTTAAATAAGCAATTGAATAAAATACCTAAAGAAGCTTTTGTATGCTTATTTACACCTAATTTGTTTCCTTCTACTTTTATAATTCCCGAAAGCACTAAAACTATAAATTATGTTGATTTTTTATTCGAAGAATATGCTAATCATATAGGTGATCCTAGTCAGGAATACATTATCGATTCACTATACGCAATAATATTTTCTAAAATTGAACAATTAAAAAAGCACAACATTCTATATCCAAGTGAATCAAATAAGTTATCACTCTTTTTAAAATTTGAACACCTTTTAGAAGAAGAATATCAAATAAGTAGGAATGCAGATTATTACGCTAAAAAACTAAACATTACTTATCAGTATTTAAATCAACTTTGCAAAGAAATTGTAAACCAATCCACAAAACAATTCATCGACTCTTTTGTTATTCTAGAAGCTAAAAGAAGGTTAATCAATTCTGACATTAAGAGTAGCGAACTTGCCTATGCTATGGGATTCGAAGAATCTACAAATTTTGTAAAGTACTTCAAAAAACACACTACATTTACCCCTAATCAATTCAAAAAACAACATATTTAACTAATCTGTTTAGAGATTTACCTTTTTATTAGTAAGATTCACCTATATAGAAGTTGCCTTTCGATATAACTTTGTAATCAGTTAATTATCAAATACATACAAGATGAAAACACTAGTTATAACAAAGAAGGAAGGAATAGCAACAATTACTATTAAAAATCCACCTGTTAACATTTTAACAGCAAATCTAATTGATGAACTAAATGCATTCATATTATCTTTAAAAGATGATACTGAAACAAAAATTGTAATCTTTAAATCATTTCATGAAAAATTCTTTATTGCTCATTTCGATTTAAATGTTATTAATGGAACACCAGAAGGTAGAACAGTTATTATCGAATTTAGTCACTTGATTAAAAACATTAAGGAAATGAAGCAATTATCTATTGCTTATGTAGATGGTGTTGCTCGTGGTGGTGGAGATGAATTTGTAATGGCTTGTGATCTGGCTTACGGTACAGAAAACTCAGCTTTTGCACAACCAGAAATAGGAGTTAATATTCCTACCGGTGGTCAAGGAGGTGTACAATACGCTAGAAGAATGGGTAAAAGTAAAGCATTAGAAGCCTTATTAACAGGTGTTGACTTTAATGCAGAACAAGCTGAAAGGCTAAACATTATTACCAAGTTTGTGCCTAAGGCAGAAATAGATGCATATGTGAACCAAATTACATCAATAGTTAGCACTATCGATTTAGAAAACATTGTAATGTACAAAGACATTATTAATGCTTCAATAAAAGATGAAGATGCAGGTGCTGGTGTAGAATTACGTTACTTCTTAGAAAGAGCAAGACTTGACAAAACACAAACAATCATTACCGCATTCTTAAATAATGGTGGACAAACTGAAAGAGAAGCTAACGACATGCAAGGAATCTTTGCAGATACAGCTGCTGAACTTTCTGAAAAAATGTAATCAAAAATTATCTTACATAAGTATACAAACCAGTAAGATAATGGATTCTTACTGGTTTTTTATTCCGTTAAATTAACTCAACCTTCAGTAAGTATCTAATGTATTCAAAATTAATTTAAACAAAATAAGATGAAAAGTTTTGAAACTATAAACCGTGCTTTCAACAACACTTTTATTCCAAATCAATTATCAATTGGAATAGCCATACCTATAGAGAATAACAAAATGAATCCTATAGCAAGTATGAAAGATCATATAGAAAGAGCTCAACTTGTAGAAAATTTAGGATTTAAAGCACTTTGGGTAAGAGATATTCCTTTTTTTGTTCCTTCATTTGGAGATGCTGGACAAGTCTATGAACCATTTTCTTATCTAAGTTATATGTCGGCACATACAAAAGATATTGCTTTAGGTATTGCTAGTGTAGCATTACCATTACATCACCCTGCACATATAGCTAAAGCAGCTGCAACGGTAGACCACTTATCAGAAGGTAGACTTATAATGGGTGTTGCTTCTGGAGATAGACCAGTTGAATATCCTGCTATGAATTTTAATCATCAAAATCGAGGTCAATTATTCAGAGAGTCTTTTGATTATATCCGAGCTTCAGCAAATAGTTTTCCAGAATTAAATACTGAAGCATACGGTAACCTAGATGGTAGTATTGATTTAATACCTAAACCTTATGGAAAGAAAATACCAATGCTACTTACTGGTGGTAGTCAACAGTCTTTAGAATGGAATTCTTCAAACTCAGATGGCTGGATAAATTACCCTATGGGTAACTACAAACAAGAGCTTACCATTAAAGAATGGAGAGAATTAATAGAGAAAGAACACACTCATAGTAAACCGTATATGCAGTCGTTATTTATCGATTTAGATGATGATGATAACTTTCAACCACAACCAATACCATTAGGATTTAGAATAGGTGCCAATTATCTACTTTCTTATTTCAAGTTAATGCAAGAAATTGGAGTTAATCACATTGCTTTAGTATTACGATTTAATAACAACAATGTCATTAACACATTAGAAAATATTAGTAAAAAAATAATACCACATTTTAATTAAAATACAATAGTCATGATAAACAAAACATATGCAATGGATTTTGCCTTTTACAATTCTATTGGACTTTACGATTTTGAAACACGTTGTGAAATAATTAAAGATATCGGATACGATGGTATCAACTTTTCAATTTGGGATGGTTCAAGATGGAAAGAATCAGAAAAGTATAATACTGTAAGAGAGAAATATGGTTTAGAAGTAACAGGTACATATGTAGTTCTAAATTTAGATTTACCACCAGAGCATTCACACAATGAAGGTATCATAACTTTATTAGAAAACATTCAAGGATGCAATCAAGTAGATCTTGCTATTAAAAGTGCTGGTAGAGTAATTCCTAAATCATCACCAATTGGAGATGGTCCAGTATACAAATGGTTAGACAAAGCTTTGAAGATTTGTGAAAAAAGAAACATAGATTTATTACTATATCCTCATATTACATTTTGGATGGATAATCATAAAGATGCCGTACGTTTATGCAAAAACCTTAATCACCCTAATTTAGGTATCGTTATGACAACAGTTCATTGGTATTTGGCTAATGGTACTAACGTATCTCGCTTCCTTAAAGAAACATACCCATATGTTAGAAAAGTTCATGTTGCGGGTAGTAAAAGAACACCTTTAGGTTGGGGACAAATTGGTACAGCTCAAACTTTAGACTCTGGAGAATTAGACAATTTTGCAATTATTGGAGGACTTAAAAATTTAGGTTACAAAGGAAAGTTTGGTGCAATGATGTGGGAAGAAGGTGGAGACCCTTACACAAAATTAAAAAAATCTTACGATGCTTTAACAGGCATGATAGAGCGTGCTGATAAACACCCAAACTGGACTAAGCACGTCATAAATAACACCACAGAAATAAGTTTATAGAAGATATAAGAAAATAATATACTATCTAGGGTTATAAAAAAGTATGTTTAGGTATTTTTATAAAGAATCGTACTCTAGACTAATAAAAATGCTTTAAAATAATTATTAAATTATTTTCTTATTCTTTCCTTTAGTAGTCATAAGAAAACAAAGTACTACTAAAGGAAAAGAAAATCTATTTGCCGATACAGAAAGTGAAAACCTTTGTAAATACAGATGGTATAGAGGAGTGGGGTGTAGTAGAGGTGTAAGATTTTAGTTTCTTTTGTTTGATTTTTAAGAATTAACTAGCTCATCAGTATTGTTTTTATTTTAAAGTATCTCTATCAATTCCTTTTAATAGTTCTATTTCTTTTTCTATAAAAGGATCATACCAGTCAATTTTTTCTTTTGCCCATTCTATCCATTTTTCCTTTTCTGCATTAAAAGAGTTTGATTGAGTAGTGTATTCTTCAAACTCTTTAATGTAATTTTTAAGATATTGAGATTTATGCCAACGAGTTGCTGAATTCATTAAATTGCTAAACATTAATAATTCTTCGTCTTTTAGCCTTTGTAATTCTTTTGCTTCTTTTCTTCGTTTTTCTTTTTGTTCATGTCGGAGTTTAGTTTCTATTGAACTTTGTAAATCTTTTTCAGCCCTTAATTCTAACCAAGATAAAATATTAAATAATTTATTCTCAATTTGTTTTGTTTTACTGTCAGACCATTCTTTAATTGGATAATAAGTCTCTACTTTTAAAGATAAATAGCCTGTAGGAATTAAGTCATATTCAGGCCAGCTGGTTTTAGAATTTTTTTTTATTCTTTTATTTTTTTCTCTAAACCTTAAATTATATGATTGTTCTTTTATTTTTATAGTAGTGGTAATATCAGAAGTGAAAATTTCGTATCCTCTTTTTTCTGCAATTTTTATAAATGTATCCATAAACCGTAAAGCTCTTGAAAGTAGTTTATCGGAAACATCTATACTTATTACATTAGTGGTATCTATTTTCATAGTCCAATTTCTCGTATTATTTCTAATTTTAATCTTGTCATTATATATTTTCGTGGCACTTATATATTTATGAGGTTTAGATAATTTTGAAGGAAGAATATTTTTTAAATCTTTAAATTCTTTTTCCCTTTTAGAAATTTCAGGAGAGTCTTTAAAATTATAATCTTCTATATCTATTTCAGAATTGTTTTCAGGTTGTGGAAGTGTCTTTGTAACAATTTTTTTATTAAATTTTAGTTTCATCCAATGTCCAGATTCTGGTAACGGTATGTTATTTACTTTACAAATCTTACGTATTTGATAACTAGTAATTTTATATTCTTTAGAAATATGTGTTACTGGTGTTTTCCAAATTAAGTTATGTAACTCTTTTCTAGTTATTTTTTTTTTTTTCAATTTTTAATATATTTATAGTATTAGTAAAATAAGGATTATATTATTAAAGAGTTTTGGTCAATTTTTATTTACATCAAATAGATTAGATTATTCATGTTATGAAAGAAATTATTGAATACAATGAGTATAAAGGAACTAGTGAGTATAGTTTAGAAGACAAAGTTTACCATGGAAAACTTTTATATATTAATGATTTAGTAACCTATGAATCTAAAACAGAAGAAGGTTTAGAAAAGGAATTTAAATTGGCAACAAAGGATTATTTACATGATCTACAGGACTTAGGTAGAATGCTTTAATTAACTTAACGAAGTGAAACAAGCAAAGACTAGAGGTAAGGAATCAATGTGACTTAGCGATGGTTTTGGGAAGCTTGAACGAGGTAAGTTTTGGTTCACTTAATATTTGTATTAATTACGTTTTTAAAAGCTTCAAATCGATTAAAATTCTTTTAGCTATATTTTCATCTAAAATATTAATTTCATTAAAAATTGTTGTTTTAGATAACTTACATTGATGATGTTTTTCTTTACTATCTATTTTATCAAAGTGTATAAATTCACCAAAATCTGTTTTTGTGGAAGGATATAATAATATTGCTTTTTTGGCATTCCAATAATCATTATAAACATACATCTGTCTTAAATCATTGGTAGATGGATTGGCATTATCTATTTTTTTCCATTTAGTGTCTATCACAATAGTTTCCTTTTCATTTCCTTGTTTTTTTTCTATAATGATATCTGGTCGTATGGTTATTCCGTTCCAAAAATATTTATCATTTTGGCCAAATATTTTTAAGTTTTTGCTTTCTTTCTCTTTTAGTTTCACTAAAATATATTCTTCCCAAAGAGAATTCATATTAAAAAGTAATGCTAACATCTTTTCAGAGCCTTTGGAAACATTTGGCGCATAATTTAATATAATAAGCCTTGCTATAGCTAAAGCCGTTTTATAAGGAGCTGTTTTCCTATTTTGAGTGACTTTTGAAAAAGTATTTTCGGATGCTTTTATTTTTTTAACATCAGGAAAATGTAAAAATGTTTTTTTGCATTGATGATACAAATAGGTTCCCTTACTTAAGTTAGAAACAATATCTAAAGCTTGATGTAAGATTTGATGTATTAAATGGTCTTTATCATAAATTTGATGCGTAGTATAAAAACGTTCTTTATGTATGGTATTTTTAGATATATGACCAGAAAACTCTAATTTTCCTTTTAAAGCTTTTATATTTTTAGTCTCTTTATAATATTGTTTTATTAAACCTTGATGAATTAGTAAATTAACCTCTGTAAGAAACCATTCAAAATAAATATCCAGTAAATGGATTTGTTGCTTTTGTACATTTGCTTCACCTACTTTTTGTACTTTAAGTTTTTTGGTAACTCTAAGCATTTCTATCAAAGCATTTTGCCAAACAGCTTTGCTATTTGTATCGCTATCAATTTTTGGTAATATTTCAATAGTTAAGCCTTCTACTTGAATGACACCAACATATTCTTTAAACTTTATTCCATTATGACGTAGTTTAAAATACTTATCATTATACAATTCATTTAATTTTGATAATGCCACAAAATGATTTTCTTTAAAACTCCCCTCAATAGGTAAAAATTCATGTTCAAAAACTTGAATCCTATTCATTTACTACAGTTTTCTTTAAAAGAATATTTATTGCTTTTATGATATCAAAATCACTATCTATAGTTTTTAGATGGAATATTTTCCCTTTTTCAGGATAGTTTTGTGTGTCAAAAGAAGCGAAAATCTCTTTATCAAAGCTTAAAGTTTCTTCATTAAAAAAACCTTTTCCCAAAACCAAACCTATTTTTTCGTAATCTCCATAAAAGTATTCTTGCAACAATGGAATAATATTATTTTTAAAAGCATTTCTTAAACCTGTAATATCATTTTCTTTTAACTTAATAAAATAAGAATGTCCAATGGTATGATCTCTATCTAATAAAATTTCTATACGTTTATTTATAGTTTCTAAAAGCTCTTTTAAGCTTATGCCTCCAATTTTTAACTCTAATAAACTTGGCTTAGGCATTATTTCTTTAAACTCAAATCGACGGCGTAAAGCGGTGTCTAAAGCTTCTACAGATCTATCTGCGGTATTCATTGTACCAATGATGTGTAAGTTTGAGGGAATACCAAATTTACTTTCAGATTTAGAATAGGGTAGGGTTACAGTAATTTCTTCGTTTTTACCTAGTCTTTTATCAGGTTCTAGAAGTGTAATTAATTCACCAAAAATAGCAGATACATTTCCTCTGTTAATTTCATCAATAATTATAACATGCTCTTTTGTATCTAGAATTTCTTCTTCTTTTAGATTGAAAGCACGTTCTAAATAATCAACCTTAATATCATCATTGTTAAATTGATAAATGGTTTGTTGTGAAATGTTTTTATCTAAAAATAGACTTGGATCTGCATCTAGGTTTGTCGCTAGCCAATTAACTTTTCTGAAATGATTGTATGGTACTTCATCAAATTCAAGATACTCATAATCTCCAGTTACAATCCCTATAGCGTCAATAATGTGATTACCTAAAGATATTAATACAATATCACCTTTTTTTAACCAATCTATAAAAGCTGCTGTAGCTGTTAAACTATAGGACGTGCGTTCAAATTCTTTAGAAAAATCTCTTTGAAAAGTTTCTTTAAACGTTTTTTCATTTAGATTAGTTAGCTTGCTTAAATCATTTTTACCACCATAACCTATTGCTATATAATTATTTTTAATACACCAATTATGAACATCTTTTCTGTTCTTACCACCAACGCTCATTTTAAAATAATTTTTATTTTTAAAATCAATTGGATCAGATTTTGAGCTTATTTCACCTTTTAGTCCTTTTGCTTTATTGGCTAGCTTTTTAAATATTCCGTCTTCTACCTCATAGGTTACTTTCTTATCTTCAGTTTTGGGTTTTATACCTTCAACAAAATCTTCATAACTCATAGATTGATGAAAAGTTGTAAATACAATTTGTCCTTTTGCTTCTAATTCATTGTACCTATTAACAATAGTCTTTCTGTCTTCTTTAGAGTTTTTATGTATTGCGTTATCTATAATTTCAACAGCTAACTTTTTTGTTGCATATGTTTTTCCTGTTCCAGGAGGTCCGTATAGAATTTGGTTTAATGACATAGTGGTTTTCGGATTTTCTTTGATGGTTTTTTCGTATATTTCATTACCCTCAGAAACTATTGGAATAGGTTCATTTTTTAAAAATTGGATATAAGTCCTTACAGCAGCAGAATAAAAGCCTTTTTCACCATATGACTTTTTATGATAAGAATATTTACCATTTGGGTCTTTTTGATTAATTTTTAAATCTTCATACAGATCATTAAGCATATTGATATCTTCTTCTGTATAGACTGCTATCTTAAATTCATTAATTAAGATTTTTATAGCTCTTAAGTAAGAACTTGATTTATTGCTTCCCTTTTCAGCATAATCATCTAACCATTTTTTAAATTCCTTTTCTTTAGAATTGTAATTGTCATAATGCTTCCATAACTTTTTTGTGAATTCAAAATAATCCTCATCTTCTTTATGGGAAAGTATAAAATAATTTAGATCGCCATATTCAGTAGGAATACTATTATTTGAAAACAATGAGTTAGCAATGAATTTCAAAGCCTCACTTTTAAAGAGATTAACTACTTTGTAATCGCTATACATAAAAGCAATCTTACATTTATAAGCATCACCTAAATCTATATTTGCTATAGGATTAAGGTTATCTTCTTTAGCCAAAGTGGCGATATTTATTATTAATTGTTTTAGTGTTTCAAACGCTTCATTTTTATTTTCTCCATATTTGGTGTGCCAAGCATATACACCATCATTTGTTCTGTTTGTGGCCGATTCTGTATTAGAAGTAGCGCCCATTTTATAAATACCGAACTTATAAGAACTCCCGCCAACAATACTACCTAAATCTCTGGTTATGTGCTCTAGCCAGTAACAAAATGAATTTTCTCTTTTAGTATCAGTATACTGTTCTAGGGTCATGTTTTGTAACTTTTCTAAAGTCCAATACTCTAAAAATTTTTGTTTTAATTGATATAATTTCTCGTGCATAGCTTGTTTTCTTTATTTACTTTTTCAAATAGCATTTAATTCATTTTAGTTATACTTACTTCACAGCTAAGTTTTTATTCCATAAAGCTAAAGCTACATTCATTTGAGGGTTGTGTCTTTTTTTTCCTAGTTCTAATTTCGTCCATAATTCTTTATAGCATATATAAGAAGTCTAATATTCTTTATAATTAGTTGCTATTATTGTCTAGTTTGCCTTGAACTTGTCTTTCATAAATTTCTTGCATATCTCTAGAAATTAAATCAATTTGAGCGGGATCTAAATCTTTTTCAATCATTGCTTTAACTGAAGCAGTAATAGTACTCCAAGCGAGTTTTTCATTTTTGAAATCACTTATTGGTTTTGCTTGAAAAGGTAAAGCCGAAAATCTTTTTAAATTATAGGGAGCCTTTCTACCCCATTCATAATGCTCTAATATAATTGGAACTATTTTAATTGATTTATCATTATCATATCTATCAATAGCGTTTTTAATTTCTTTTTCAACGATATATTTTGTACTATAGAAGTATTCGCTTACCATAAAAAAGACAATGTCAGCTTCATTAAATTTTTCTTGTATTTTATCATCCCATTCAACGGCCGGGTTCAGAAATGTACAATACCACGGTTGCTCAATTAGCTCTAAATCTACAAGTGGTTGTAGATATCTCCTAAATGTATGTATTCTAGCTAAATCTTTCTTTGAATATGATATTACAACTTTTTTTCTTTTTATTCCATTTTCAATAAACATATTATAATTTTTTAATTCAAAAACTTTAGACTTTACTATATTATCATTTTTCTCTTTTAAACTTTTTTCGGTGAATATCAATTTACCTTCTGCAGCATTCTTATTTAGTAATTCATATGATATATAATCAACTCCATTAACGGTTACAGTTTCCTCAATATCGTAATCTTTATTTATTGTATGAATGTATTGGATAAGTCTGGAAACAAAACTAGTAGTGTTTTTATTATTCAACTTAAATACATCAATATGTGCATTTCCTTGATTATTTCCAAGATGAAATTGTATCTTAACTAGTTCGTTGCTTTCGAAATCTTTAATTATTAATCCATTGCGCCAATAATAATAAAAATCACCACTTGAAGAATTGTCCTTAATTACATATTTTCCATACTCTTGAAAGAGATTTAAAATAACATTTTTATGAATAAAACCTCTATAAATAAATCTTCTATAAGGTTTTAAATTATCCTCTATAAACAAACTTACTATTTTTATTGGTTTTATTGGTAAATAGAGAGGAGCTATATATTTTTCCGAAACTGGATGACGGAAAATTATTTTAAAATCCATCATTAGCTTTATAATACTCTCTTTTGCATTTTTGTCTATAGAATTTTTAAAAACATCATCTAAATAGCTCCTTTCAAATTCACCATTAATCAAATTTAATCCTTCTAAAATTTGATAAATTTTATCTAATACCCATTTCTTATCAATATAAATTTCTTCGCTATTTCCTGAAGAAGATGGGTAATACAATATTAAACCAACTTGTCTCAAATAATTAGCTAAATATTTGGTTTGATCAAGAGAGATTTTTGTTTTGGTAAGAGACACGCAATAGGATTGAAACTTCTTAATATTAACAATAGGTTCACCTTTGTAGTTTTTCAAACTTCTCTTGACTTTTCCATAGTATGCAGGTAATTCTGCACCAATAATTGATGTGTTATTTAATATTTCCTTTAAAATAGAATCAAAATATTTAATATTTCTTTTATTATTTTTTATTGAAATATTTATGAAATCATAAATAAATTTATATTCATTTTTTAACTTTTTATTATTGAGAAAAATAATGTCTTTATGATTTTCAACTTTATTTTGTATAACTAATACATCACTATTATATTCATCTGATTTGTTTGTTTCGAAATTAAACATTTCAGTTTCGTCATCTTTAATATAATGTTCAACAGAGTCTAACCAGTATTTTAATGGGTAATCTTGAATTTCTACCTCTACAGATTCCCCCTTCTTATTTTTTTGAAGGATATTCCTTAAGTTTAACTTATTAGAATTTTCATCCCATAAAAGAAGGTAAATTGTATTTGAATTATAAAATAAATGATGGGTGTCATGAAAATAATCATGCCCTCCAAAATCAAAAAGATTAATTGTACACCGCTTATTTATAGAAGCTATAGGATCTTTACTGATAATTTGCCGTTCTTCTAGCCAATTTGTAGGATTGTGATCAAGATCTAAATCCTTTTCATTGTCTAAGTATTTAGCTAATGTTGTTTTTCCTACTTCACTGTTTCCTATTAAAATTAATTTAACATCAGTATTTATATATTTTCTTCCAGACGCCAGTTCTTCAAAATAATTTAAAACCGCTTTTTTTCCAATGTTAATAATCTCTAAAGGTGGTTTCGTTAAAGGGTTTTTAGCAACGTTAATAGTGTTCAGTTCCCATTTAGTGTTCGTTATATTTGTTTTTTCAATAAGATCTTTAATAGGTTCTATATCTTTGATTTGATTTGCGTGTATGTCAATAGTGTCTATTTTTGGAAAACCTTTTAAAAAGGAACTATTTTGTAGGTTATTATTACTTAAATAAAGCTCTTTTAGATTACTTATTTTTAGACCTCTGTAAACTTTGTGGATATCATTATTATTTAAGTGTAATACTTTTAAACTGTTTAACTTTGATAAGTTTGGAATTTTATAAATTAAATTGTTACTAAAATTAATATACTCCAGTTTAGTTAAATTCATTAATGGGGATATATCAAATATTCGCCAACTAATCCAATTCTTTTCATTTATATTCCAGTCACCACCAGCAATTAATACTTTTAAATTTTTTAATTTATCAAATTCAAATGGAAGTATTCCAATATTGTTATTTCCATTTAAATTTTTACTCACTTCTCTGTGCCATTTACCCTTCCTGAATTCAGCCCATTCGTTACTGATGATTAAAGTTTCTAAATGAGTACAATCAAATAATTCTGGTATTTCTAGTAAACTAGTTAGATTACTTTTACCTAAGTCTAGTGTTTTTTCTTTGTGCAGAAAGTTATTTTTAATTTTAGATTTAACAGTAGATAATCTATTTGTACTATAGTTAATTAATGCATTTTCTATAATATATCTAATTGCGTTGAAATCGTGTTTAAAATGCTCTGAACTGAAAAAAACATCTCTAACACCTTTCATTAACTTGAATAAATATGCTTTATATGATTTTTCTATTTTATTATCAATAAATAAATATGTAATTGAATTAGGATACTTATTTTTAATAGAAGAAATAATTGTTCTTTCATATATTAAATTTTCATCAGTTATTGAACCTACGTACAAAATAAAAACACGTCCTCCAATTCCTTTATAAGTGTCATTTAAATTATCAATTTCAGATTCATCAATATCAGATACAGATAATTTTACAGTGTGCTTTTCACTAAAAACAGCTTTGATTAAACTATTTTCGTTTTCTATGAAATTATTATCAAACAACTTCTTAATTAAAGTTGATTTACTAGAGCTCTTTTTTCCAACTATGTATAAATTACAATAACCATTACTAGGTTCTTCAATTTTAAAATCACTTAAATGAATTTTTCCTATTGGTTTAATCTTTTGATTTGTATTAGTTGATTCGAACCTTTCCTTTAATATATTATATTCTTCTTCATTAATTTTTGTTGTTGGTCTTGCTTCTATACTAATTCCTTTTGAATCTAAATATTCTACTGCTCTATCAAGTGAAATATTAAGTTCCCTTAGTACTTTATTTAATCTAAAGGTTTTGTTATTCATAGCTTATTATTCATTCTTTTTTTAAAGTTTAACCTGCCCATTCATTAACATAGGCAATAACCAATCACGTAACTCAGCAAGTTTTTTTATTTGAAAAGCGTTATTATTAATTTTTTTATACATCGAATCAACTTTTAAATAGTATTCCTCAAGAATATCATTTGCAGGTACGATTATTAATGACTCATCAACAATCCTTTTATTAATATGTGGTTGTTGTGCACCAGTTCTTAGACTCATTAACCTCGGTATTTCATTAACTAAGTAAGGATAAATATAGGATGCCTTTAAATTCTCAGATTCAAACAAACCTACGACCGACTGATTAGCACAACTATCAACTCCTAAAATAGATGGCCTTAAGTGTCTAGTAATAGATAAAACACATGTACCCTTTGGCATTAATGTGGTTGCTGAATTAGATATACCAGATTCAGTAACTTTCTCTTCTGAATCAATTATTGGGAAATTCGCTATTTCACCTGAATTCAACCATGGAAAATTTCCATTCCAATATTCTTTCACTTTTGTTGAAGGTGTTCCTCCAAGGTCAGTATTTAAAGCTTTACCAACTCTTTTCACCTCCCAGTCCTCAGGTATCTCACGTTTCAACTCTTTATTAAACTCCATTTTTCCACCAGAAGATTTATAAGTTTTACCGTTAGTATCTGGAAAATCAAATTGTACAAACCAATAATCATAGATCGTTTTGGCCATCGCTTCTAACTCTTGGTTTATTTTGTTATTGACTTCTATTTTAGCATCTAAATCAGAAAGTAAATCACCTATAAGAATTTGTTCAGTTTTATTTGGGTAATAAACGTTTATCAAATTAAACATTTTAGCTGATATGCCAAAAACAGTACTACCAGATGTGTTTTTAAGAATCTCTTTTTGCCCTAAATCAGATTGTAAATAATATTTTAAATATTTATTATAAATTCTATCATTAACCCTTAAACCAAATAACCTTTGACTTAAAACAATTTTTTCTTCAGAATCCCAAATCATAACCTCTCCAGCTGGAGCTTCTGAAGTTAAAAGCAAGTCACCTTTTTCAATTTCTAATTTCATCCATTTCTTATATGTTTCTTTATCAACATATCTAATAGAATCCATTTTTTGTAAACCATTAGTTTTTACATTATTTGCTGAAATTGCTCTATAACCTGATTGTTTCCAATCAGAACCTAGTTTTTTTGGCGTTTTACCTCTGTAGTCAAGTACTTCTAAAAAAAAAGAAGATAGAATATCCTTATTAAACCTATCTTTCATATTTTAACCCTTTCAAATTGTTTTGAATCTCTTTTTCTAAACCTTTAGATTCAGTAAACAAGGTCTCTAAATTACTTTCAAAGGTTTTCATTTTAGCAGTAAATTCTTCTGCAGTAATATCTACATATTCAATCTTCACTTCAAAATATTGGCCAGCACTTAAACTGTAGTTTTTAGCTTTAATATCATCATAAGAAACTATTACTGAAAGGTCTTCTTTGGCTTCTTTAGCATTAAAAGTATCTATGATTTCTTGCTCTTCTGTTTCAGACAATACTGTTTTTTGATTCTTCCCTTCTTTTACTTTGGTTCCTAAGTTAGAAGCATCTACCAACACTACATCTTCAGTATTCGTTTTATCTAAAAACAAAATACTTACATTAGTACCTGTGGTTGCAAAAATGTTAGAGGGCATAGATACAACTCCTGCTAGCATTTTACTTTCTACTAATTTTTGTCTTATCTTTTTATCAATACCACTCTGCGCAGTTATAAAACCTGTAGGCACAACAATTGCAGCTTTTCCTTTAGCAGATAAACTGTGCATAATGTGTTGAATAAACAGCAAATAAATAGCCATAGATTCTTTTTTCTTGGCAGGCACTTTGGGTATTCCTGCAAAAAAGCGTTCCTTATTTGCTTTGCTATCTAAATCAACGCTATAATCAGAAAAATCTAATTTAAATGGCGGATTAGACACGATATAATCAAACTGTTCCAACTGTCCGTTTTCTTGTTTATGATAAGGGTGCTGAATAGTATTCCCTTGTATAATGTTTTGTATGGAATGTACCAGGTTGTTTAAAATTAAATTTAAACGCAGTAAGGCAGATGATTTTTGTGAAATATCCTGTGAGTAAATGGTACATTTATCTTCCCCAATAGCATGCGCTATATTCATTAACAAAGTACCAGATCCTGCACTAGGGTCATAACAGGTAACATTGTTTACATTATCATCAGTCACCAAACAAGCTGCCATAATCTTAGCTACAGCATGTGGTGTAAAATACTCAGCATACTTACCACCACTATTGGTATTGTAATCTTTTATTAAATACTCAAAAATGGTCGCAAAAAAGTCAAATTTTTGGGTGAAAATATGCTCAAAGCTAAACGTAATCATTTTGTTTACTAAAGCTTTACAAAAGGCATCTCTATTATCGGTAACATACTTGCTAATATTTTCGAACAAGACTATTTTTTCACCTCCTTTAGTTTTAACAGAGAAGATATCGTTATTAGCTTTAGCCACCTCTAACAGGGTAGTATCAAACACTTCCGCAAAATTGTCCTTATTTTGTTGTTCGAACAAACGAGACAATAAGTTTTTAGGAGCTATATAAGCGGTATTCTCGCTGATTTGCATGCTCAGCATTTCTAAATCATCATCGGAATAACTTTTTAAAGCTTCGTCAAAATTTTCAGTATTGGCTAAGGCTGGTTCTAATTGTTTTAATTCGTAAACGTATTTATCGTTTAAAAATTTATATAAAAAGGTTTGGGTTATTACCTTAAACTCGTTTCCGTCATTCCCTAAACCATAATTGGCACATACGCTTTTTAAATCATCAATTAGTGCTTTGGTTTGGGTTTCAAATTGTACTGTACTTGTCATTTATTTATATTAAGCAACGCATCCGTTGTACTCGTTCATATATTCTTTTACTATAATACTATTAATACGCCTTACATCGGTAGTAGTAATAGGTATTTGCTGTTCCTTTTTAAATTCATTCACCACTAAACGCATTACCATTTTTTCTACATAACTTTCGTTTTCTAGAATCTTAGCATTCTGTAATATTTCTTTATCTACCGCAGTTTTTAATCCTTTTAAAGCTTCAAACAATTTACGTTCACTATCCGTTAACGGATTCTTTTCTAATAGTCGTTTGTGTATGCGTGCGTACTTAGCATCGTAATCATACTTCGCTCTTAGCAATTGGTTTTCTCGCTCTAACTTTTTAGCCTTGTCATAAATTTCATTCAAGGCTTTTATATTGGCTTTCATTTCTTCTTTGGTAACCTCGGTTAAATTCTTCTTTTTAAATAAACGTTCTAACTCTTCTTTAAGCGATACAAAAACAGGATCTTTTTGGTCAAAATTACCGCCTAACATCTCACGTGTTTTTCCTAAGGTATTTTTAAGCTCATCTGCCAATACCATTTCCTCTTCTTTTACTTTTACAAAAGCAAAAATAACATCTTCTAAAGCGGTGTTTAAAATATTAGCGGTTTCTACATTATGCTCTAATGCTTCCTTGGTATTGATCAATGCTAAACGGTCATTCGTTAATCTAGATAATATAGAAAGCTTTCTAAAATCTAACTTTTCTAACAACTCAAAATTACCCGACAAACGAATTAAGTTATATAACTCCTTTGCATTGTTTAAAGCCTTGGCAATTTGACGTATTTCTGTACGTTCGTTAATTTCAGAAATTTGATCGCTAAAAACTGCGGCGTTTTCGGTGTCATACTTAAATAAGACATCTTTTATTTCTTCAATCTCTTGTTTTATTTCTTCAGCAGATTTAAACAAGTTAGAGTAATGCTCCATTTCATCACCTAACTCTGCCTGTAACTCGTTAAAATAATCTTGATTGGTTTTGTCAAATTCCTTCTGAATATCTGCAAAATCTACTACAAAACCGTATTTATGATTTTTATAGGTTCTATTAACTCTAGTTAGTGTTTGTAGTAAGTTATGACTCTTAATTTTTCGCCCTATATACAACTTCTTCAAGCGTTTCGCATCAAAACCAGTCAACAGCATATTGTACACAAACAAGAAATCTATATTACCTGCTTTATAATCGGCTACCCAATCTCTTCTGTCTTGTTTGGTTCCAATATCATGTAAAATTACTTGCGCAGTTTTAACATCTGAATTCGTCTTTTTAGTAGCATAGGTTGTACCAGGTTCTGCTGCCATACCCAATTGAGCCTCTGGTTTTATAGCATACTTTTCTAAAAACAACTCATGCATCATTTTTGCCTGATCGGAAGAATCACAAACTACCATACCACCTATAGTATTGTCGTTCATTGCTATTCTACCTTGCTCTAAGTCTTTTACCACATAATCTAACATCGGTGCTACAAACCTCTTATGAGAATAGATTACTTTTTTATCGGAATTTCCCTGTAAAACCTGAAGTTCTTCTAAAACTTCTTTTAAGGCTAGCTTATAATTGGTTTCTATTTCCTCACGTATCAAACGTAAGGTATAACCATCTTTAATAGACAAATTGTAGTAGTACTTATGTATATATTCGCCAAATAAGGTTTTTGAGTTGTATTCTTTACCCAATAAAGGTGTACCTGTCAATCCTATTTTTATAGAATGTTTATCGGCTAACTCTAAATTGGCTAAAAAACTTCCTTTCGGATTATAACTACGGTGTACTTCATCTAAGAAAAATACACGCTGTACACTTAAATTGTAATCGTTATTTTTAATAACATCAGGATCGTCTTTAAACTTCTGAATGTTTACTACGGTAATCTCTGCTTTACCAGAATCGTTATGAATTACCTTGGTAGACTTTATATCTTTTGTAAACTCATCTCTACTATTAATTTTATGTACCACTAAACCACGTGCTGTAAATTCTTTAGCTGCTTGAATTAGTAAGTCTAATCGATCTACAATAAAATAGAATTTAGGAATGATGTCTTTTTTCTGATAATAGTCGGTTAAGTGTTTAACATTAAAATAAGTTAAAGCTGTTTTACCAGAACCCTGTGTATGCCATATAATCCCTTTTCTTAAACCATTCTCTAATTTATTTTTGATAGCTTTTGTTGCAAACAACTGCGGATAACGCATTACATGCTTTTCTAAACCGTTTTCTTCTTCTACATAGGCAAAGGCATATTGCAAAATAAATTTTAAACGATCTCTTTGAAATAAAGAGGTTGATATGCTATTTGTAGGTTTATTAGGTGATTTGTTAGTAGCAAACTCTTTAGCGTTTTTAATACTTAATAAATTAGTATCTTTTAAAACAAAATTTTCATCATCATCAGAAATAGGTTGTAATAATTTCTCTAAATCGAATGTATCTTCTTCTCTAAAATAATTAAAGATTGGCTTGTAATAATTTGTAGTACTATAAAAAGCTCCTTCCAACATAAGCGAATCGTCATTGCTATAATTCATATTGTTAGAAAACACCATTAATTGTGTCAAGTTAATGAACTTAAGGAATTTTTTATTCCTAAAACGTGTTTGCATACGTTTATGCTCTGCTAAAACACCATCTCTGTTATTAGGCTTCTTAACTTCTATAAACACCAAAGGTATTCCGTTTATTAACAAAATAATATCTGGTCGGAATGTTTCATCATCTTTTTGATATGGAAGTTCTGTTACGACGTGAAATGAGTTATTATCAAAATTCTCAAAGTCGATTAGTTTAATCCCTGATTGATCAATTAGCTTATTGTAAAAAGCACGTCCTAAATCCTCATTTTCTAATGACAAAGAAACTTCATCATATATTTTTTGAATATCGTTTGTAGATAGCTTAGGATTTATTTTTTGAAGTTGATCCTTAAATATATCGATAAATATATTGGTTTCTATATCCCATTTAGCAGTTTTTAGTGATAGGTAAGTATACCCTAACTTCATTAAATGCAGTATACTAGGTATCTTAACTCTCGAATCTTCGTTGAATTTCAATTTTTTTTCTTTTTTAGAATCCTAAAAATACTAAAAAAGACCATTATATACTTATGGAATTCCATAATTATATAAAAGTAGTTTTCTATAAAAAGAGAATAATAATTTTGTTATTAGGTGTTCTAATTTTTTGTTTAAAAAATGATTATTTCTTTTGATGCTATTTGTTTAGCTATTTCACTTTCTTTTATTTGTTCGTCTGTTACGGATTCAAAATCTGCCCAATGCTTTTGCTCATAATTGTACAGTAATTTATTTAAAGCTTTACGAGTTTTGTTAACTTTTTCATTTTCTTTAGATAAAAGGCGTAATTTTCTACTTGCAATTTTCCCTCTTTGAAAATCTAATTCATTATCAATTAATCCTTTTTCTAAAAAAGAGGTTATATTGTAGTGTAATAATTCTTTTAAATTCATTCTTGTGTATGATTTAGAAGTTATAAGTTAGTAAGACGTTGATAAAACTTTAAAGTATTAAATATAATATTTTTATTGATTTCTAAATTTTGGTGCTTTAAAGCTATAAACTCAAATGAAACAGCTTTATATTTATAGGAATTTGATAACACATCTCTATATTCTTCTATTTCTTTGTCAAGTATTTTATGTTCAGCGAATAGTTCTGGTAATGAAAATTCATTAATTAGTTTGTCAATGTCGTCCATAATTTTTTATAAAAAAGTAAAGCGTGGAACTCTAATCTTGGGAATCAGAGGTATCGCCAAACACCCATCCACCACAAGAAAGAGCCCACGCAGTACGTGGGCGTCTTAACTTCGATATTGGTGGATTTAAAATTGGCGATTTTCTGACCCCAAATCAAAAGCTAAACGCTTTATAAATTAATATGTCTTATTTTACATCTGTAAATCTATTGCAAGATACTACAGATATTTTAAATGTTAGGTTGTTTTAATATAGTTTTCTAAAGCTTTATTAATGATGTTTTTGATACTTTTATCTTCGTTTAAAGCTCGTTGTTTAATCTTTTTAAGCAGGTTTTTATCTAGGTAAAAAGAAAATTGAACTTCTTCAGTTTCTTTAACTGGGATAGGAACTACCTTTTGAATCGTTTTAGCTTGATTATTAGCCTTAGCTTTATTGATTAAATCGTTGAAATTTTGTTTTTCCATAATGCTAGAATTGTAGTTTTATATAAATATGGATTTATAGAATTATATGAGCTTTGTTAGTACTTCTTTAGTTAATTTATCTAATTGTTTCTGAGCGTTTTTATCGTTACCAACACCACCAATTAAAACCGAACGTGTAAAAGCAACTAAGTCAGAGATATGAGTTTTAGCAATAGGAATATTATATTCTTCTAAACCTATTAAAATATCTAGAGTCAGTGTAGTATTGGGTTTAATCATATTGAAAACAACCAAGGAATTATTAGTTTTATTCTCATTTTGAATAAGCTCTATAGTACTTTTAATGGCTAATAAATCTAGTACACCTGCTTTGGTTGGTATGATAATTAAATCGGCTAACTGTATTAGTTCTGGTAATTGTTGAGATAGGTAGGGGGGAGTGTCAATGAAAATAAAATCATAGTTTAGATTTAGGATCTCTTTAATTTTCCCTTTGTAAGGAATAATTTCAAAATCTGTAACCAAATCTTTAATAGAAGAAAGACTTCCTTGTAAGTCTAAATCAAGAATAGCTACCGAAGAATTTTTAGAAATGTTTTGAGCTAGATTATAGGTCAAGGTAGATTTACCTACGCCACCTTTTTGATGAGTTATGAGTATTGTTTTTGACATGATTTTGAGTGTTTTCGATTGATTGTTCTTTTGTTTCTATTTCTTTTAAAAGTGCTGCTTTCTCTTTTGGAGAACCATTTTTTAAAATATATTGATTGATAAATTTCTCTCGTTCTCTTCGTTTGTATTGGAAAAAATCATCAAAACTTTTTTCATTCATGTTAATCCATTTCATTCTGTCAAAACCAACATGATATGTGTTTCCTCCAATAGTTCTTGTTGTAGAGCGTTCTTTGGTTGTGGGTGTTAATTTTAATTTTTGAGTCTTGTCTTTTCTGCTAACGACTAAATGGACATGAGAATTGATTCCTGGTTTAAAATCACCTGTTTTGCTAGTTTCGTTTAGTACTTCTTTATCTGTACCTTTAAACTTCCTAAAATGTTCAATTTTGGCAAAATAAACCAAATCGTTACCAGATTTTAATCCTTTGTTTTCTCTATTAAAGTTCTTCGCATAATTTGTCATTATCAATTTTGTGTATTCCTTAATTTCATTATTAAACAATTCATATTCTTTGATATTTAGTTCCCAGACATTTTTAACATCTTTTTTGTCTGTAACCGATTGTATAATGTGCTTTAGTTCTTGTTGACTAAAACTGATTGTTGGTGCAAAATATTTAGCATCTTTTTTGCCTAATTTTTTTATATTCTTATCTATAGAAGAAATGACTTCGTTAGTACTAATGTTATTTTTTGAATGTGAAAAAAAGAATTGCTTTCTGCTTTCAATCTCTCTTTTTTTATCAATTGAATTTGTTTTTTTTAAAAGCTTATCTAGATCATTGTTTTCTTTCTCTAGATACATAGCTAGATCAATACAACTAGAAGTATTTGTAGCTCCTAGCGTACTATGTGATTTACTGATAGGCACTATTCAAAAAGAGATTTAAGTGTTCCCTTTATTCCGGATTTGTTTTTAGTGTCTATTAATTGAGATATTTCGATAAAAGCCTCTTGTTGTTTGTGTATTTTTCTTTCAACTTTATTTAATTCTTCTTTAAGTTTACTAAGCTCTTTGGTAATAATTTTTGTTCTATCTCTGTCAAAATCATTAATTTTTATTACAGCATCTTTTACCCATTTTGATAAATTTAAAAATTGATCTTTTTGTTCATCAGAGTATTGTGAAACTTCATTTCTTAAAGGCTTTAAAATATCTCGTTCTTGTACTTTTAAAAATGATACAATTCTCTTATCTAAAACCTTTACCATAGAAGCAGGATTTTCATTAATTGCTTCTATAGGATTAATACCTGTTTTCTTAAAATAAAGAATCATAGATTCAATTAAATCACCATATTGTGAACCAAAAGTTTTAGAAATTTTCACTAGTTCTTTATGGTGAAATTCTTTAATTAAAATACTTTTTTTCTTCATGTTTATATTTTTTGTTACTGATAATCAGTGTGTTGATTGTTCGTTTATAATTCTATTATAAAATGTTATATTTTTTATCATTGACCTAAAGTCAATGAAGTCAGTGTTTTAAGCCCCGTAGGGCAAGTTGATAATAGGGGAGAAGTGCAACAAAGCCCCTGTTCAACTTGCTACCTAAAATCAGGTACACTTTGAAACTAAGTAGTCGTTTAAATCATTGTGTTCTTTGTAGTGAATCCTGCAGTCAATTATCCTTTTAGATATGTTTTCTTGGAGATAAGTGAAAGCTTTATTTCCAGCTATATCATTATCAAAAAAGCATTTAATTTTGGAATGTTTTTCTGTCATCTCTATAACTTTTTTTATTAAAGAAGTAGAGTTTAGAACTATAAAATTTTCATTAGGAATTCCTTTTTTTAGAGTCAAGTAGGAAAGAAAATCAGACCAAGACTCAAACAAAGAAACTACCTCAGAATTATTATTAATACTTGTGATTTCTTTTTTACCTAAACAACCTTTAAAAAACGGGTTTCTTGTTTCTAGTCCCCCAGAATTGTTCATAAAGGAAATTGCATAATATTCTTTTTTTAAATCAAATGTGTAGTGAACTTGGAATAAAAAACGCTTAGCAAATTCAATATTTATTTTTCTAGAGTTCAAATATTCTATCAAATTATGATTAGTGATTTCTGTCACTTTTAGAATAGAGTATTTTGGTTTTCTAGGTGTTTGTATTTTTTTTATTGGCTCTTGAAAAGAATAATTATTACTTGTTAAAATATCCAAAGCCTCTTTAATAGAACAGTTGTTGTATTTCATAATAAAGTCAATAGCAGTTCCTCCAAGTCCTTCACCGAAGTCATACCAAATGTTTTTATTTATGTCTATTTTAAAAGAAGGTGTCTTTTCGTTTCTAAAGGGAGATATGAACCATTTTTCAGAATATCTTGTCTTTTGAGGTGTGTAGCCTAAGTTTAAAAGAATATTTTCTAAACTTATTTTGTTTGCTGTTAAACAATTATTTTTCATTTTTCTTCTGTTTTTAAGTTACCTATCTTACCTTTTTCAATGAATAGGTAAGATGGGTAAGGTGTTTTTTGAAAACTTTTTATTTTCTAGGTTTAATCAAATACCCCTTGTTTCCAGTTTTAGGGCTATTAATCCTTTTGAAGTTAAGCTTAGTCAATTCCTTGCCTATAGATATTGCATTAGCATATTGATATTCTTTCTTGATAATCTGTGCTACTTGACTTGAAGTCATAAAATCTTCTCTATCATTTGATTTGACAAACATTTGATTGATTAAATCTTCCTCTAGAGTAAAAGCTTTGTATTTCTGATTTCTTCTTTTGTTTTCTATTACATCTTCTTTAGTAAGGTTAGGATTGAAATTTGAAGAATCATTAGCTAAGAATAATGCTTGAGCCCAAATCTTATTTATATCAATTTCTTTTGAGTAATTAAAATCAATTCCTTTGGTAAGTTCAAAACAAATCCATCTAACATCTCCAGATGATTTATTTAAAAAATTAATTAGATTAGTAGAGCTAATAAAAGAGCAAGTTCTAGGTAGCATTATGTTATTTTTAGCGTAGGGAAGTCTAATGTTTATTTGTTCTTTTGAAAGCATGGATTTATAACCTTTAATATCTTTATAGCTTATTTGGTCAATTTCATCTAGGTTTATAATCATGTTTTTACATAGTAGATTTAAGCCATCTTTGTCGGAACTAATATTTTCAGCAGAGTAGTTTTTAAGCTCAGGTGGGGTCAAGAATCTACAAAATGTTGATTTACCTGAATTTTCTTCTTCATGTATTAAAACAATACAATTCTTATTATAAAAGGTCTTGTTGATAGCACATTTTACAGTTCTTACTAACCATTTTTTAAGGTGGTAAACAAACAATTTATCGTTGTCTGTCTGTAAGTAGGAAGCTAGTTTTGTTATATAATCTGTTTTATCCCATTTCTCTAAATGATTAAAATATTCTTCGAAAGGATTGATCTGTTCTATATAATTTGAACCTAAGTAAGTTTCTAATTCTCCTTTTTTTATTTTATATCTAGCTCTTATTAATTCTATTAACAAGGATCTGTCATTCAAATCATGCCATTGGTTAGAACCGAGTAGTTTAATATAGTATTTAAGTGAAATTTCATTAAATACAATTCTATATCTACTATTTATGTATTGGTGTATTTCATCATAGATAGAGTCGGATGCTAACTCTTCATTTATATATAATTGGTCTTTATCCATTTTATAAAATAGATTTTAAGCCGTATATTTGTACTATACGGTAGTTAATACAGTGTATTGGAAAAAAATTGAAAGCATAATAGGTTGAGAGCTATTATGCTTTTCTTTTTTTAAGGGTGTAGGCGAGAGCTTTAGATTCTATATCTTGTTTTGATTTTACTTCATTTTGTTGCATCCAGGATTCTAATTTTTCTTTATTGAAAAAAAGTGCTCCTCCCTTAGGTTTGCTGTAGGGAATTTCCCTAGCACTTGTAAGCTTATAAAGGTAACTAGGTTTGTATCCTGTAAAATCTGCGGCTTCTTCGAGTGTGAGTACTTTTTTATTGGAAATCAGAAGTTTTTCTATGCGGTCTAATCTATTAATTAATTCAGGTGATTCCATTTTTCTTTGATTTAAAATTAGTTTTAAACGGTTTTTTTAGATTCCGTTTTCTGAGGTCAAAGAAAGTCTGACAGTGATTAAGTGTTATGTTTAATGAAAAAAATGATAATATATCATTTTTTAAACCTCTGTTAATTAGTGTTTTATTTTAATTAAAATGATTTTAAGAATAAATTAATTGCATTTTCATCCTTAGTTTTTGCATCTTTATTATTTGGATTTTTAAAATAATTAAAATGATTTTGGAAATCAGTCCTCTTTATATTAGTGTTATTTTTATATGAAATAAGTTTTTTGCAATCATAAATGGATAAAACATCATTTATAGTATAGTATTTTTTTTCAATTAATTTCAAGAAAAGTAAGGAAAGAGACCTTGTTCCTTTTTCCAATTTCAAGCTTCCTTTTAAAAAGAGTAAATTCAAATTAATTAAGTTTTGAATATCTTCAGAAATAGGATCTTTAAACCAATTTCTCAGAAAGTCATGAAGCAATATTTTTTGTTCTTTTGTTAAGTTTTTAGAAGAATTGTAATGATTATTTTCTTCTATTGCTTTTTGTTCTTTAGTTTTTTTACTAGTAATATAATCTAAATCATCTTTTAACTCTTCTAATTGATGTATATATCCTTTTAAAAAGAGAAAATCATTTTTTAAAATTTCACTTTTTAAGCGATTAAGTTCACTTTTTATTTTAGAATAATTATAAATATCTTCATTTTCTCTTATGAATATCACACTTTGTTTAAAGTACTCTAGCAAAATTGAGTCATAGCCGTTTTTAAGTTGAAAAGTAAGGTAATATTCGTTTAATGTTAGCTCTTTGAAAAGATTCTCTATCAAAAAATAATTTAAATTGTCATCAGTCTTAAACCTGTTATATTCTTTATAAAATAAGACGCCTCCTGTAAAGTATCTTAATCTTGATTGAACAATTATATCAATATGTTCTTGGATCTGTTTAATTAAATTATTATATATTTTTAAATATATTTCTTGCGGCTTACTTTGAAACATATTCTTCTCTAGCAAATTATAGAATAATTGTTCTTTAAAAATTAAGTTAGAGAATTTGTAAATTAGATTATTTATTGATTTATTTATAAATGATTTATTTTTAAAGGAATAAGAAGATTTTTTTGCATTATTAAATGTATGATCTAAATAATGAATATCAGTGTATTCCATTCTTACTATACTTTCTTTAAATTCGTAGTATAGAATTCTACTTTCCTCTTCTTTATCTATGTTGATATGATCATAACTTATTTCTTTTTCAGTTTTTAACTTAAATTTTTTTTTTAGAAATTTCATTATAACTTAATATTTAATTCAGGTATCAATGTTGCTGCCTCTTTCATCTTCTTATCTATGATTTTTGCATAAATTTCTGTGGTACGAATTTCTTTATGACCTAAACGCTTGGAAACCGTATAAATATCCGCTCCATTTGAGAGTAAAAGTACCGCATTCGTGTGCCTCGCACTGTGAAATGTTATGTGTTTTGTTATACCCGCGAACATACACCAGCGTAAAAGAATCAGATTCATTTGAGCGCTGTAATGAAGATTTACAAAAACTCTATCGTTTTCATCTTTTCTTTCTCCTAACAATTCTCTTGCTTGTTTGGAGATATATAAATACTCCGCACCATCTGTTTTCTTTTGAGAAAATACAACTCGATAGACTTCATCACCATTTTTATCAATCCCTTCTTCTCTTATTTCGCTCCAAATCAGTTTATTAATATCTGACCAGCGAATTCCTGTTAGGCATGACCATATAAAGGCAGATTTCAGAACTGGAATCTTACATTCAGTTTTTGACAGTGCTTGAAGTTCATCAATAGAAAGATATTCTCTATGAGTTTCTCCCATAGGAATGCTTTTTACCTTACTAACAATATTTTCATTGAGATATCCTTCTTCAAAAGCTGCATTTAAACAGGCCTTAAATTTATTGTAATAAGTATGCTTGGTGTTCTGAGCAAGTAAAGCTCCCGATTTTGCTTTTGCTTCTGTGTGTAGATATTTTTGGAAGTCTTTTACAAAGTCAATATTTATATCATTGAAAGTAGTTGTTGGTGAGCAGAATCTTTCGATATGTTTTTGAGCAGCTGCCCAATTATCATAGTTTTTTTCAGATTGATAACGTTCTTCTTTTTTTAAATCATAAAATTGAAGAAAACTATGTTTACTTTTATTTCCGTTCTGAATTTTAAATTTACCCTGATAATAATCTGCTTGTCTTATTGAAAGTATTTTTTCAGCTAGTTCAAGAGTTACTTTGTTACTATCTTTTTCTTTTTTTGATTTGGGGTCAATTATTAAATATTTTTTTAAATACTCAAATTCTCGGTTGTGTTTAGATTTTCCATTTTTGTCTATAATTGTACCTTTATAGTATTCTATAAAAAGACTATACTTACCTGTGTTGAGTTTTTTCTTTTTTAAAGTAATTTTCATTAAAGGTGGATTTAATTACACCTCTTTGAAAAAATAAGTTTTGAGGTGGATTCTGGCAGCCAGAATTCTCCTGTAAAAGTAAATTAAAAGAAAATAACAGCAAAAATTTTTATTATAAAATATTGATTTTAAAGACTTTGATTTACTTTAGCTTCCTTTGTTTGACTTGTTTACTTCCCGATACAGAAATTTCCGAAAATATGCCCCAAGATATCCTTATCTACGTCATATTCACCAGTAATATTTCCTAGATGACGTAAACATTCGCGAATATCAATTGAGAATAAATCAGTAGAAATTTCTAAATCAATTCCTTGTTGTACTGATGTAATGGCTGTTAACGCATTATTTAATGCTTCAAAGTGACGAGAATTGGTAACAATAGTTTCATTATTACTTAAAGCTCCGGTATTTACTAGAGATGTTAATTCAGATTTTAGCTCATCAATTCCTGTTTTTTGCTTAGCGGAAAGTAGAATAAGGTTTTCTATTTCTGATTGTAAAATTGAAGAATCATGACAGGATAAAGTGTCAATCTTATTAGCAATCACTAATAAGCGCTTGTTTGGAAAACGTTCTTTAATTGTTTTAATTTCTTGTAGAAAATCTTCGCTAGAATGAATATATTTATTAGAATCGATTAAGAAAATAATTAATTGCGCATTTTCTGCTTTTTCGTATGCCTTTTTAATTCCAATATTTTCAACAATATCTTCTGTTTCTCTAATTCCAGCAGTATCTATAAAACGAAATGCAACACCATCAATAATTAATTCATCTTCAATAGCATCACGAGTGGTACCCGCAATGTCAGATACAATTGCTTTTTCTTCGTTTAATAAAGCGTTTAGTAATGTAGATTTACCAACATTAGGCTCACCTATAATAGCAACAGGAATTCCGTTTTTCATCGCATTTCCAAAAGCAAAAGAATCGATTAATCGTTTTAAAACAAAGGTGATTTTAGAAACTAATTCTTTAAATTTAGTTCTGTCTGCAAACTCAACATCTTCACCAGAAAAGTCAAGCTCCAATTCAATTAAAGCAGCAAAATCTAATAATTGTGCTCGTAGTTCTTTTAATTCATTAGTAATACCACCACGCATTTGCTGAATGGCAACTTGATGAGAAGCCGCCGAATTTGAAGCTATAACATCTGCAACTGCTTCAGCTTGAGCTAAATCCATTTTTCCGTTTAAGAATGCTCGCATTGTAAACTCTCCGTTATCAGCCATTCTACAACCATTTTGTAAGAATAATTGAATAATTTCTTGTTGAATAAAACTAGAACCATGACAAGAAATCTCTATTACATTTTCACCAGTATAAGAGCGAGGATTCTTAAAAACCGATACTAAAACTTCATCTAAAACTATTCCGTTATTTACAATATGTCCTAAGTGGATAGTATGAGTTTTTTGGCTCTTTAGCGATTTCTTATTCGTTACAGACTTAAAGAAAGAATCAACAAGAGCAATAGAATTTTCACCAGAAAGTCTAATAACAGATATAGCACCAACCCCTGCTGGTGTAGCTAAAGCAATAATAGTATCGTTTTGAATCATATTGCAAAATTACCTATTAAGAAACACTTTTTATAAAATATTCTTGAGATATTTTTTAGCCTGTAAGTTCTAAGGGGAAAACCCCCTTTTTTAGATTCTAGTTTTTTAAAACTAAAAATATATGTTACATTTGGTATAACCGTTTATTAAAACCTATAAAAACGTTAACCTCTCAAATTAACGCTTTTCCCAAAAGGTGTTAATTTTTTATTCCCACTAAATTTTTAATGGATTTCTTGTGTGCATAAGTGCGACTTAAAAAGTCATACAGTGAATATTTATACCCTTATAGTTACCCCAAACCCCTTATTAAAGTTTTGGTTTTCTAAAACATAAATAATTTTAAAATATTAAGGTATGGGATTAAAAACTACTTTTTTTAAAAACTTATTGGTAATAACAACTCTGTTTTTGGGGACTCAAATGTTTTCACAAACGACAATGGAGTTGCCTTGTGACTTAACAGGTTGTGGTGCACAAGATGTGGAGATTGGAAGTGTTTATATAGGTGATATAAATGGAGATCCTATAACGACATGTACTGTTGGTCAGCCGCTTGCAAATGTTTTTTTATATGTTGATATAACAAAGGCAGCAAGTAAAGAAGATTTGTATTTACAATTTTATCTATTAAATGGAACAAATTACATAGATAAAGATGGAAATGTCTATCCATACACAGGAGTTAATACCCCTAAGATAAGTGTTGGATTAACGGGTAATATAACTCCTGGAGTTTATCAAATGTTTGAATTGATGAATTATATATGTGGAGATACATTACAATTAGCAGATGTGTATATTTCATGGCAAACACCAAATAGTAATGGTGGACCTGGATGTGCTAGTCAAAAATCTAAATGCTCAGGAGAAAATTTACCACCAATTGATGTTCAAACTCCAATAGCACCAGATTTTACTGCTACATTAGTTTGTGGAACAAATGGTTTTCAAAGTGTTGATTTCACAAATACCTCTACAGGAGGAGATGGAAACTTAACGTATAACTGGAGTTTTGATACTGGCTCAAATCCGTCTAATTCAACATCAGAAAACCCAACAAATATATTATACACAAGTTCTGGATTAAAAACAGTTACTTTAACTGTAACAGATGAAGATGGTGATTTTAATTCAATATCTAAAACAATAAATATTGATAGTACACCATCAGCTTCTGTTTTAGGAACAGATGTTAAGTGTAACGGAGGTACTGATGGTATAGCAAATTTAACAGTTACTGGTGGTAAAGCACCATATACATATTTATGGAGTAATGGAGCAACGATTGAAGATATTAGTGGATTACCAGTAGGAAATTACGATGTAACTGTAACCGACGCTAATGGTTGTCAAGCTGTAGCTAATATTACTATTGAGCAACCAGATTCACTAGTGTTAGAGTTATTAGGAAGCGATTTAAGTTGTGGAGGAAATGATGGAGCTATTAATCTGACAGTAACAGGAGGTACTTCAGCGTATACATACTTATGGAGTAATTTAGAAACAACAGAAGATATTAGTGGTTTAAGTGCGGGGCTTTATACAGTTACTGTTACGGATGCTAATGGATGTGAAAAACAAGCTTCAATTACATTAACTTCTTCTGATGATGAAGATCCAACAATTACAGTACCTGAAGGATTAAATCTCGAGGGATGTGATGAAAATGATATTTCAGGAATAAATGCTAGATATCCATTTAGCTCAACGCAATCATCAGATATTAAATCAGGATTTTCTACTACAGGATATTCAGCGTCTGATGACGGTACAATTGCATCAATTACTTATATAGATGTTGTAGGTTCTAATGATGGGTGTATAGTTACTGTGACACGTACATTTACTGTTACTGATGCGTGTGGTAAGACAGGAACAGATAGTATTGTAATTACTATCAAAGATACAACGGCACCAACATTAACAGGAACAGCTTATACGGATGCTACGGTTTATGAATCATGTTTAGCAGATGCAGAATCAACAGTTCCAGCTTGGTCAGAGGCGAATGCTATTGCAGGATATACCGATAATTGTGGAGCAGCAGTAACGGCTAGT
>CANLQH010000007.1 GCA_947493285.1 uncultured Tenacibaculum sp. | reverse complement strand
TGAGCGAGAGACCAGGTTCGAACTGGCGACATTCAGCTTGGAAGGCTGACGCTCTACCAACTGAGCTACTCTCGCATGGTAAAGATTTTTGCTATAATTAAGGTGTTAACTCTTATTTAAAGCGGTTGCAAATATAAAATAGTTTATAGAATTTGCAATAGAATTTGCAATAAAATTAATAAAATTTTTGATCGTCTCTTATAACTTTCACAAAATGAAAACCATAGATTTCAAAACCTTCATTATAATAAAACTTATGAGACTTTCTGTTGCCTGTGTAAGTGTTTAATTCAATTGCTTCATACCCTTTAGATTTGGTGTATTCATAAATCCAGCTAAAAAACTGTTTTCCAATGTTTTTACCACGATATGCATCATCAATAATTACATGATCTGGTTCAACGCTTCTTCCAGAATAATGACGAACGCTATACCAAAGCCCTGAAATACCAATTAATTTATCATTATCAAATACGCCAACACATTCATAGTTATTATAAGTAGCCATTTCTAAAACTCTTTCTTTTAATATGTCATGAGGAGTTGTAGTATTGGCTTTATGTAAGAGTGGAAGAATAGAGAGTATTTCGTCTTTATTTATTGCTCTAAAATTGATATCCATTTAAAATATTTTAGCATAAAGATATAAAATTGATATTGTAAAATAGTAACTTACAAAGTGTAATTCTGTAGTGTTTAAATCGACGAACAAAATTTAAAACTAACATCATGAAAATTAAAATATTACTAACACTAAGTTTATTCTTTGTAACTAATTTAATTATTGAAGCTCAAAATAAAGAAGTTAAAATTACATCTCAAAAAGTAGCGGATAATATATATATGCTTCAAGGTCAAGGAGGAAATATAGGGGTGTTTGTAGGCGATGATGGAGTTTTTATGATTGATGATCAGTTTGCTCCATTAAGTAAAAAGATAATTGATAAAATTAAAGAGATTACCGATAAACCTTTGAGTTATTTGATTAATACACATTGGCATGGAGACCATACTGGAGGAAATGAGAATATGAAAAAAGAAGGTTTTTTAATTGTCTCTCATAAAAACGTTCGTAAAAGAATGAGTACAGATCAAGTTGTAAGAGGTAGAAAAAAGAAAGCTTCGCCAAAAGAAGCTTTATCAGTAATAACTTTTACAGATGATATGATGTTTCATATAAATAATGAAGATGTTTTAGTTTCTCACGTTCATAATGCACATACCGATGGAGATTCACATATTTATTTTACAAAAAGTAATGTGATACATATGGGAGATACTTATTTTCAAGGAAAATTTCCATTTATTGATTTAGATAATGGAGGTAGTATTGATGGATATATAGCGTCATTAGATAAAGTTTTAATGATTGCTGATAACGAAACTAAAATTATACCTGGGCATAGAAGTTTATCTAATAAAGAAGAACTAAAGATTTATAAAAAAATGTTAGTTACTTTACGAGATAGAGTTCAAAAAGCTATAGATGCTGGAAAAACTTTAGAGGATGTTACTAACGATAGTGGTATAACAAAAGAGTATAAAAAAGAATATGGAGGTTGGTTTATTTCGGCAAAAGAAATGAGAACAACTATTTATAAGAGTTTAAAAAATAATAAGTGATAAAAGTAAAAGAAATAACCGCAACAGATACTTACAAAATAAGGCTAGAGGTATTACGAAAAGATATTGATTTACCTTATAAATTTGATGGAGATTCTGATGAAGGGACTTTTCATTTAGGAGGTTATTATGAAGAAGAATTAGTTGGTATTGCAACATTTATGAAAAATGATATTAAATCTTTAAAAGGAGTACAATATCAATTAAGAGGAATGGCTACTACAACGAAAGCAAGAGGAAAAGGATTAGGAAAGCAAATAATTAATCAAGCAATTACTATTTTAAAAGAAAAACAAGTTGACTTTTTATGGTGTAATGCCCGAAAAGAAGCGGTTTTATTCTACGAAAAGCTAAAATTTGCTAAAATAGGAGCGGAATTTATTGTTGAAAAGGTTGGTTCGCATTATAAAATGTACACTAAGATTTAAGCAAAAAAAAACTCAAACTTATTGAGTTTGAGTTTTGTAGCGAAGAGCAGATTTTATAAGCCTCTTTTTGGTTTTTATTTTAATTGATAATCAGTATTTTACAGTCAGTTTTTTTGTTAATTTTATATTGTTTTGGCGAGATTTTGACACGTGTTAATCTTTCATTTGTTTAGTGTTATTAATTATTCAAGAGTTATTAGCTTTTTAAATTCCGTGCAATATTGAAAAATAATAAAAACTCTATTAGTATTTTTTAACTTGGTGTCCAAATTGTTTTTTATGTAAAAAAAATAAGGAACATAAGTCAATGTACTTAAAAAATTAAGTAAAATTAACTTCTAATTAATTTATCTATTGAAATAAATGAATACAATATTTAAGGATAATAAAGGGAATTTAAGAAACACAAATATTGATATGTTTTATGAAGTTGCATTAAGTAATTACACTTTGTACATTTCTAATATTAAAAGGTTTCCTGAGTATGAAAATATAGAAGATAAATTACCTTCAGAATTAAAAGATATTGCGAGGGTTTTATTATATGAAAAAGAATCACGAAATTTTAATTACGTAATAACAAGTATAGTTTTTCTTCAAAATTTTTATGAGGGGTTGATAAATGAAATAGGACTAATTGACTTTGGACAAAAATATTATAAAACTTATTTAGATAAATTAGGAGTAAAAGAGAAATGGGAAATAGTACTAAAATTAGTTTATAATCAAACGTTAAATAAAGAAGCTCAATATTATGAGGATTTTCAAAACGTAATATCTTTTAGAAATAAAATTTCTCACTATAAGTCTAATATAATAACCAAAGAAAATTTATCGGAAATAGGAAATTCTACTATTGTTAAGGCATATGATGTTGTTGAAAAAGGCATGAAATCATCAATAGATCTGTTAAAAGACTTAATTGAGATGGATAAAAATAAAAAGATACTTATCCATTTCGATTTTTCGAGAGTTATTAAAAAGAAGTTTTCTATTTAAAAACATATTATTTTATAGGGTTCTTACTATAAAAAAAGTTACTGAAAATCAAACAATTTAGCGATTTGAGTGTCTTGTTTTGGAGAGTAAATGACACGCTGTTTTTAATAAAATAGCCGTAAAAAATTGAAGAACAATTAATTACGGCTTTTTCGTAGCGAAGAGCAGATTTGAACTGCCGACCTCAGGGTTATGAATCCTGCGCTCTAACCAACTGAGCTACCTCGCCGAATGCGGGTGCAAATATAGAAACTTTTTGTTTTTTTACAATGAATTTTTTGAATTTTTTTTTGAAAAAATAAATATATATATTGCAACTCAACAAAAAATGAAATGACTAAAGTTAAGTACGAATTAGAGTTTCCGGTGCATGCTTCACCAAACATGTTATATCAATATTTAGCTACTCCTTCTGGTTTACAAGAATGGTTTGCAGATAAAGTTAATTCTCGTGGAAAAGTAATGACTTTTACTTGGGATGACTCTGATGAAGAAGCAAAAATAGTTGCTAAAAAAACAAACGAACGTATAAAGTTTAAATGGATTGAAAGTGAGGGAGATGAAAGCTACTTTGAATTTAGAATAGAAGTAGATTCTTTAACCAAAGATGTATCTATAATGGTTACCGATTTTGCTGATGATGAAGATGAGGTAGAAGAAGCAAAAATGTTATGGGAAAACCAAATAGAACAGTTAAAGCATAATATAGGTGCCTAAGACTTATAAAGAATAAAAGAAAACTCGACATTTAGTCGAGTTTTTTTATGGCTACTAATTACCTAAATTGTAATTTTGCAATCAAATTTTTGATAAATGATAAATTTTAACGGAGCAATAATTTCTAACCAAGAATTACAACTTTCAAACGAAAATAGAGCATTCAAATACGGTGATGCTATTTTTGAAACAATAAAGGTTGTAAATGGAAAAGTAGTTTTTTTTGAAGACCATTATTTTCGATTAATGGCATCTATGAGAATGCTTCGTATGAAAATTCCGATGGAATTTACACTGGAGTTTTTACAAGAAGAAATTTTAAAAACTACCAAATCTATTTCTGATTCAGGAAGTTTTAGAGCTCGTTTAAATGTTTACAGAAAAGATGGCGGATTATACAATCCGAAATCGAATGATATCGATTATTTAATTGAAGTTTCATCATTAGAGTATCAAGAAAAATCTACTTACAAGATTGATTTGTTTAAAGACTTTTATAATTACTCAGGATTATTGTCTACTGTAAAAACAACCAATAGAATGCTGAATACCTTATCAGCAATTTTTGCAGAAGAGAACGATTTAGATAACTGTGTATTGTTAAATGAAAGAAAAGGAGTAGTGGAGGCTACAAATGGAAACATTTTTATTATCAAAGATAATGTAGTTAAAACTCCAGCTTTAACCGAAGGTTGTATTAAAGGAGTTGTTAGAAAAAAGGTAATAGAAATTTTAGAGAAGAATCCTGATTATACTATCGAAGAGACTGTTATTTCTCCTTTCGAAATTCAAAAAGCAGATGAGGTGTTTATAACCAATGCAATTATTGGAATTCAGCCAGTAACAAATTACCGTAAAAAAACGTTTACTTCTGAGATAACGAAAAAAATAAAAAGTAATTTGAATATACTAATGGTAACAAGTTAGTTCATTTGGATATCGCTTGGAGCATTTGCCCAAATCTTGTATTTACCACCTTTTTGAAGTAGTTTGTCTTTCCAAAAGGTTTCATCGTCTGTTAAAAAGATATTCTCGTAATCATTTTCAGAAACAAACCAAGAACTAGTATGCAATTCATCTTCTAGTTGATTGGTTTCCCAGCCAGAATATCCTAAGAAAAAACGAATGTCAGTAGGTTTAAGTTTTCCGTTATTTAATAGGTTCTTTAGCAACTCAAAATTACCTCCCCAATAAATACCATTAGCAACTTCTATACTGTTAGGAATTAGATGTGGAACTTTATGAACAAAATACAGATTATCCTGCTCTACAGGTCCTCCTTGGTAAACTGTAAAATCACAATCGATTTCAGGAATTAAATCACTTAAAACATGTTTTAAAGGACGATTCAATATAAATCCAACCGAACTTCTTTTAGAATGTTCAGTAAGCAAAATAATAGCTCTCTTAAATGAGTTATCATTTAAAATTGCAGGTTCTGCGATTAATAATCTCCCTTTTTCAGGTTTTAGTGCAACCATAAAAATCTTGTTAGTAAATACTAATGTAGTAAAAATTTTAGTAAATATTTAACAAAAGAAGTATAATAATAAGATAAATAGGAAAAAACCTTTACTTTTTTTAGGAGTTTTTAATGAATTTAAAAGTGTTATTAAAATTTTTCTAATAATTGAATAACTTCATTCTTTTTACGAACAGAAACAGGTATTGTTGTTTTATTTTTTAAAACTAAATAACCACCATCAGATTTAATGAATTCTTTAATGTATTGTAAATTAACTAAATGACTCTGATGGACTCTTGTGAATTCAAACTCTTTTAACATGTCGGCAAAATATTTTAAGGTTTTACCAACTAATATTTTTTGCCCATCATTCATGAAAAATTCAGTGTAATTATTGTCTGATTTACATCGAATAATATCGTCTAAATTTACAACTACAATTTTATCAGAAGTATTTAAAGAAATCTTCTTTGGACGCTGATTTGGACTATTAATTGACTGTTGTAATACAGTTAATTGCTCTTTATCGGGCTTAATTTGATCTTTAGCTTTGTTTATAGCATTCGTTAAATCTTCGTTTGAATATGGTTTTAAAACATAATCGATAGCAGCAAACTTAAAAGCTTTTATAGCGAATTCGTCACTAGCAGTTACAAAAATAACTTTCGACTGCAAATCTGGGTAGATTTCTAAAACATCAAAACCAGTTCCGTCTCCTAACATGATATCTAAAAATAAAATATTTGGCTGTTTTTTTCTTAAAAGTTTAGAAGCTTCGACAACACTTTTAGCAGTACCTATAATTTCAATTTCTGGATGAAATGTAGTTAGATCGTTATATAACATCTCTAAAGCAGAAGGCATATCTTCAACAATAATTGCTGTTAGTTTATTCATGTTAAAAATCAGTTTTTAAAGGGATTCTAAAAAATACTTTTGTGCCAATTACGGTTTTGTTTTCAATGATTTCACTTATTGTAAATAGATTTTTATTTGATAAGCTTTTAATACGTTCTTTTGTAACTTCAACGGCTATTGAATTATGATCGCTAGCTTTTTTATTGAGTTTAGATTGGCTTAACCCTATGCCATTGTCCGTAATACTACATTGTAAAAAGTCTTTTTTTATAGAAAAATTGATAACAATCTTACCATCTTTAATCGATTTAATACCATGTTTAATACTGTTCTCAATAAAGGGTTGAATTAGCATTGGCGGAATTAAAATTTCTTCAGTATCAATATTTAAATCTGTGTTGATTTGATATTCAAACGAATTTAAATTCATTTGTTGTTCTAGTTCCAAATAATTTTTCAATGTTGTTATTTCTTCAGCTAAACTAATTTCTTCTTGCCTAGAGTTATGAAGTATTCCTCGTAAAAGGGTTGCAAACTTGCTTATTGTTGAATTCAATTCTATTGAATTTCCAGAATTACCTAAAGCTTTTATTCCGTTTAATACATTAAAAATAAAATGCGGATTCATTTGTAATTGCAATGCTTTTTGTTCAAGCGATAACAAATGATTTTCTAACTGTAGTTTTTCAATTTTAGCTTTGTTTTTAGCTTTTGTTTTTTTGATATATGAGTAGGTAATACCACCAAGTAGAACAAATAATCCACCAATAATACTCCATTTAAACCATTCTTTTTTATGAATAGGCTTATCAATAAAAAACTGAAAGTGAATTGGATCACTTTCTAATTTTCCTATTTTAGATTGTGCTGTAAAAGTATAGTTTCCTGAATTTAAATTGGCAAAGTTTACTGAGTTATTTTTAGTCCATGGACTAAATTCATTGTTTAATTTATAGCGATATTCTACTTCTTTTGGTTTGTTAATATTTATAGCCTTAAAACTAAAAGATAAATGATTTTTGTTTGGTTTAAGCTGTAATGTTTTAGGGTAGTTGTTAATATTAATACTATCAAGTGATTTGTATACAACGTCTATATTTTGAAAGGTGATAATAGGTTTTAAAGTAGTAGTAGTGCTTCCTCTAAATTTATATAAGCCTTTGTTGTTAGTTGCAATCCAAATGTTTTTTTGAAGATCTTGAAAAACAGCGTTTATTTGATTTGTTTTTAGCGTATTGTATTTATTAACGCTTTTTATAAAGTTAAAGTTGGTGTCTAAAATTTCTATACCATCTTCTTTAGAGGTAATCCAAAACTGATTGTTGATTAATTTAATACTAGTTACTTTTTTTGCGTTTATAAGGATATCTGTTACAGTATTATTTTCAATTACTTTTAAACCATTATTGTAAGTTGTTGCTAGGTGATTTTTCTTATTTAGTAAAATAGAAGTAAAGTTTCCTAAAGCGATTCTTTTTAAAGTTTTAGGATTCATTAACTCATCTAATTTCCAAAGCCCTTTATTTGTAGCAATCCAGTAGAATTTACCATCAAACTTTAAATCGTTAATAATATTTAAATCTATTTGAAAATTTGTTCGAAGTGGTGAGAGGAAATCTTCTCGAACTCGATAAATTCCTTTAGATGTGCCTAGAAAAGTATGGTTGTTTGTATTTAAAATACAGTTGATTTGCTTTCCTTCAAAGTTTGTGAAACTATTTTGCTTTTTTATACTGATACCTTTATTGGTTCCAATTAATGACTGATTGTTTTTGTTAGAGCTAACAAAAACATTATTAGAAATTAAACCATTTTTTGTAGAAAAGTTTACAAATTCATTTCCATCAAAACGAGAAATTCCTTTATCAGTAGAAAACCATAAATACCCTGTTTTATCTTGTGTAAGATTTGTGATTTTTAAACTAGGTAAACCATCTTTTAAAGTGTAATTTTTAAGACCTCCATTTTGCGCAGTACTATTTATTACTACTAGTAGTAACGGTATTAAAAAGAGATTTTTAAACAACTTCATATAAACAAACTTACAGTAAAAAAGTAACTGCTCAAATTAAACAGTTACTTTTTATAATTATCAAATAATATTCCATTATTTCATTGCATACAAACGCTTATTATTGGTATCTGGTTTTACATGTTCTAAGTTGCCATAAGGTTTTGTAATGGGCTTTAATACGCATAAAACAGATGCTTTTCCTTTAATAATTAGCTTTTCATTCTTTATTCTATAAGACCATCTGAATTTTTCTACTGGAATATCCATTTTATCAATGTCTTTCATTAAATCAACATTAATTGCAATAAAATCCATGATCTCTTCTTGCATTGTAAATGTTGGAATTTCATTATCAGAATTTGAATAATCTAACTCCCATTTTACAGGAACGGTGAATTGTTTCGTATATGGCTCACCTACATAGCGTTCTTTTTCATTTGTTAATGCATCAAACCAACTAATCTCTTTTTCTTCAGGATATTTTTTAGCAATCTCTTTAGATAAATCTACTTTTCCAGGAGAATGTGCTGTAGGGTAGAATACATAATACGGTTTTGCTAAAAAGTGTTTTGTAAACTCACCTCCAAAGACATTAAAATATGGTGAGGCTTTTACTTGCGGAACCTCATCAGTTGCAAAAATTTGTTTAAAACTGTTTAAAAGCTCTTGTTTATCGCCCAATCCGTTGGCGTGAAAAATAATTTTACTATTGGCGTTTATTCCTTTTTTTACTTTAGGAAGATTAGCTTTTAGTAAATTTTCTGAACTTGTTTTTTCTCCATTAACAGTAGTTTCTAAATTCATTTCTTTCCACGGATTGTTATGATTTACAATATGTATTTCTCCGTAAGGATTTTCACTAGCGTTATTATTCATCCACGTAATAATTTCTTCGATAGAGTAGGTGTCATTTATTATTTGATAGTTTTTTTCTTTAAAATATACTCTAGCACTATCGTAAAAGTCGCTGTCCTTTTTATTGTATCCAGTAATAAACACAATAGGTTTTCTTGATTTTAAAGTTGTTTTTACAGTGATTTCTTCTTTTTTAGCAATGTTTCCCACTTCTAGTGTTTTGTTCGTTTTAGTTTCTTCACAACTAGTGAAAATTCCGATAAGTAGCAGTAATCCCATTACTGTTCCTACTTTTAAAATGTGTTGTTTCATAGGTTTTTTATTTTAAGGTTATTGTTTATAGTTATTGTTGTAAAATGATGGTTACATTTTTTTCAAGGTTAAAATCATTGGATAGCTTATTTAGGATGTTTGGTAGATTTCTATCGTTAATCCATAAACCATTTTCTTCTTTTTCTACAGAAGCGATTAATCCGTTGTTATTTACTTGAAGTTTTAAGCTAGTGTACTTGTTTAAGTACATTTTTAATACTGATGAATAATTGTTATTTGACCACATAGTTTATTATTTCTTTTAGGTTGTTAATTACCTCTAAGAGGTTTTATATGGTCAAAATTAGAGGAGAAGTGAAGTGTAATTTGAAGTTAATTAGAATTCGTTAGGAATAAATTAGAATTCGTTTAAAAAAGAAAACCCTTTATTTTCTTTTTATGAAAACAAAGGGTTTAGTAAACAACAAAAACTAACAATTAAGATTTTAAAAATTTATTTAGTACTTCATCAATTTCTTTTTTACTAGCATCTTTACCAAGTTTAAAAATGTGCATAAATAGAGGTTTATTATCTATTGATTTTTTCAATGAAATATCTTTGTCCTTTTTAAAAGTATTTTCCCATCTATTTCTAACTCGTTTCCAGAAGTTTTTGTTTTCTTTCCAGTATTTAATTGCTGCTTCACATTTAGTGTCTTCAACTTTTTCATAAGTGTTAAATCCTTTTTCTTGTGCTAGTAAGAAATCTTCTTCGTTATTTTTTCTAATTACTTTGTCGTTGTCTTGATTGTGAATCCAACCTTTAGAAGTAATTTCATGACGATTTCTTCTAATTAAAACATTGTAGTCCTTTCTTTGAGTGTGTTCTCTTCTAGCTAAAGGGGCATCAGTTTTATTTTCCCAATAACTTTTTCCATCAACATGAACCCAGGTAGCACTCCCTTCGTATCTAGGGCTATCATCTACTTGATATACCTTCTGTGTCCATTGACCTTTTACTTCGTTATGAGGTAATTGTGTGAATTTCCAGTTTTTATCTTTATTGAATTCGTATAAATTCTGGTTTTCATAAACCCAATCTTGTCTCCAGTGTTTTACAATATGTGGTTTATCTTTTTTACCAACAATTAATATGTGTTGTAACTGAATTTTATTCGATTTATCTGTTATAACTTCTACCCATTCTAAAGCTTTTTCGTGTTTTGTTTTAGAAGGAGTGTAAGTTGTATCTTTTGAATAATTAAAGGTTTCGGTAAAATTAAAACCAACATTAAAGCAACCACTCATAGCTTTTATAGCCTTAATATCTTGCTCTTTTTTTGTTTTTTGACTCCAACCATTTGATACTAAGGTTAGAGCTGTAATTAGTAAGATTATTTTCTTCATTTTATGAATTTGTTTGAATTAAAAATTTTCGACAAATATATAAAGTTTATTTAGATTGAATAAAAATAAAATATATATTTGCATCAAAATTATTAAGAATGATTCTAAACAAAAAATGGTTTTTACCATTAATAATGATTTCTAATATTGTTTTTTCACAAGAAAAAGAACAAGTGAAAAAAGATGAAAAGTTAGATGAAGTAATAGTTACAGCTACTAGAACTAAGAGGCAGTTATCTCTAATACCAATGCCAGTAACCTTAATAACAAAAGAGCAATTACAAAAATCAGGTTCGGTTAGGTTACGAGATATATTACTAGAACAAACAGGTATTGTAATGGTAACTGATTTTGGTAACTCAGAAGGATTACAGCTTCAAGGTGTGTCAGCAGATTATACTTTGATTATGATAGATGGAGTACCAATTGTTGGTCGAACTTCTGGTAATATTGATTTAAATCGACTTACTGTAAATAACATTAAACAAATAGAAGTAGTTAAAGGTCCGTCTTCTTCGTTGTACGGATCTGAAGCGATTGGAGGAGTAGTTAATATTATAACAGAAACTCCAAAAGAAAATCAGTTTAAAGGTAATTTTCAATTGTTAACCAGATTTGGAGCTAAGAATGAATTAGACATTAATGCAGGAATTACTTCTAGAAAAGATAAATTAGGAATTGTTGCCGATGTAAACTTAAACTCTAGTGGAGGTTTTGATTTATCTCCAGAAACAGAAAATATAACAACGTATCCACACCAGAATTTTACAGGAAATTTGAAGTTGTTATATGATTTCTCTGAAAACTTAAAAGGAAATATTTCTCAACGTTTTTATGCTCAAAATCAAAAAAGTGCTTTTGGAAATAATACTCAAAGAGATTGGAATTTTAATACAAATTGGAATCATAGAATAAATAACTCTTGGTCTATAGATTATTCATTTTACGGTACACAGTATAAAGCCCAAAGTATTTTTAATAATGAAACAACAGTTTTTGATAGAAGTCTTTATCGACCAGAAATAAAGAGTAAGCTAAAACTTAAGAATAGTAATTTAATAACGGGTATAGGAGTAAATTTCGATGCATTACTTAGAAGTGAGTTTGATGATAAAAAGAAGTTTATAGCTTATTATGCTTTTGCTCAATACGATTTTAATCCGCTTGAAAAACTAAATATAGTAATAGGAGCAAGGTTTGATAATCCTGATAAGTATAAATCTGCTTTTTCACCAAAATTATCAGCTCGATATAAAATTAATAATTGGTTAGCTGCTAAAACTTCTGTCGGAACAGGTTTTAAAGCTCCAGATTTTCGTCAGTTGTATTTAAACTTTAGTAATGGTGTAGGAGGCTATATTGTTTTAGGTACGCAAGCAATTCATGATTTATACCCAAATGCAACCGGATTAGAACGTATTGAAAGAGAGTTAAAACCAGAAACATCTATTGGATATAATTTTGGTTTTCAAATTAAGCCGACAAACAACTTAAAATTAGATATTAATCTCTTTAGAAATGATATATCGGAATTGATAGATACGTTTGATACAGAACTGAATCCTAATGAACTTAATTTACCAAATAATACTAGAGTGTTTTCTTACAGGAATATCTCTGAAGTATACACACAAGGTGTCGAGTTAGATGTTAATTATAAGCTTAACCACAATTTTAAAATTCTTGGTGGATATCAGTTTCTAGATACTGGTGATAAAGAGCAGGAATCAAAAATTAAAAATGGAGAAATATTTATTAGGAGAACACCTTCATTTTCTTCAGAAAAGTTAACGCTAAATAACTATTTCGGTTTACCAAACAGATCTAAACACACAGCCAATTTAAAATTATTTTACGAAAACTTTGAGCATAATTTCTCGGCTAATATCAGAGGTATGTATAGAAGTAAATATGCATTGTTTGACACAAATAACAGTCAAGGAATTATAGATAATTACGACAAGTTTGTTTCAGATAATCTTCAAATCAATTTAGCTATTGATAAGAGTTTTAAAGACTTTATAACACTTCAAGTTGGGGTAGATAATTTATTAAACGAAGAAGGAGTAGAAAACTCAAATAGTTTTCCGAATAACGATAGTGTACTTCGTTTAGGAAGAACAATTTACAGTAGAATTCAATTTAATTTTTAACCATAAATCAATCAATTATGACAATAGAAAAAATCATCAATCTAATACTAAGTTTAGTTTTAGGAGGTATGCTAATCTATGGAGGGATAGGAAAATTTTCAAAAGAAAATCCGTCTCCAAATCAAGTGGTAGCGAAAGCTCAAAAATTTCAACAACCAGAAAAAACAGAAACCCTTCAAAAAATACTGTACATAAACGGAATGAAACAAACCGGTTATATGTGGCAGTTTTTGGGAGCAATGCAAATTTTATGTGGAATATTATTAATTAGTCAAGTATTTACATTATTAGGAGCAATAATGGCTTTTCCAATAGTAGTAAATATCTTTTTATTTCACCTGTTTTTAGAGTTTGATGATACAGGAGAATTACTTCAAACTTTAGGGTTACTATTAATAAATGTATGGTTTTTAATCGTAGTAATTCGAAAAATGAAAACAGTTTTATTTCAACCAGAACAATTACAATTTTTAAATAAATAAATATAAATCAATCAAAAATGAAAAACGTAAAATTAATTTTATTATTAGTAACATTAACTTTTATCATCATATCGTGTTCAGAAAACGATAGTCTTGTTATAGAGCCTATTGAAGCTAAAACAATATCAAATTTACATGCACCACAGTTAGGTGGTCAAGGTCAACCAACCTCAGGGGAGTTTACTAAATTTAGTTTTAAAGAAGGAAAACAAGTAGTAGGAGATAATTGGGATATAGCTTTTAGAGGCCTTAGAATCATAGTAAATGGAGGTAGTAAATATGGTTTAACAGATGAACCAGAAAAAACGGGTAATGCATCTTTAGCTATAGTTAAAAATGTATTTAAAGATGTAAAAGAAGCTCCAGTTAATGGTGATTTTAAACAAGATGCATCAGGAGTTTATGCCATTAAATCTAATAGAGGAGACGATTGGTATACCTATGATAGAGCAACACATAAAGTTTCTGCTAATGGTGGGTTTATTGTGGTTGTTAAAACCATTGATGGTAATTACGCTAAAATGGAAATAAAAAATTATTATAAAGATTTAGATGCTACAAATCCAGCAAATGGAAGATATTATACATTTGATTATGTATATAACCCAAACGTTGGAGATAAAAGCTTTCAGTAAGCTAAAAAAGGCTATTGAATTTTGTTAGTTTTTGTTACGTTAAAACTGTCTAACTAAAAGGTTAGGCAGTTTTATATTTTACTATACTTTCTCTTTTAAATAAGTAGTAGTAACCTTATTATTTTTTACTTTTCCTGTTTTTAAAATGTTTTTATTTTAAGATTGTTTCTTATTAGGTATTATTATCAAATAAAGCCATTTTTTTCAAGGTTAAAATCATTCAGATAATTTTTTAGGATGTTAGCTAAATTTCTAACGTTTATCCATAAACTGTTTTCTTCTTTTTCAACTGAAACGATTAATCGTAATGAAAAAGATAAAAAAAGGATGCTTAAGAGATATTGAATATGTTAATAAATAAAAAAGAATCTTTTGTTTTATATAGAACAAAAGACTCTTTTAGATATAAATGGGGGGCAATATTTAAAGGGGGTATAAATATCTTTAAATCAAATATATAATTATATAGTACTTTGGAAATAATTATGTTGTGAACATTTGTTTTTTTGTATGTGAAACATAGTTATTTGTTACTACTAAACGAGAAATTAAGATTAGTGCCTGTAGTATTTGAAAAATTAGCTTCAGTACCAAGTTGATTAACAAGTCTTAATATTAGGTTTAATCCCATAGAATTAGATGTGTTTACTGAGATTAAATTGAAACCTTTACCGTTATCTTTGTAAGAAAAGTTAATAAATTGTTCTTTTTCTTTTATTTCTATACTTATAAAATTATTTTTAGAAAGAGGGTTGTCATTAAAAGCATGTTTAAAAGAATTAGTTATTAGCTCATTTATGATTAATCCAAGAGTTATTTTTTGATCTGGACATAATTCAATAATATCTATATCGGTGGTTATTTTTAGATTTAACCTAGAAGAATCTAGTAAAGAAGTTAGGTGATTTTTTAAATCATTAATATAAGTTTTAAAATCATTAATTTCTTCAGCATTATTTGGATATAAACTATTATGTATTTTAGATAGGAAAAAAATACGTTGAATACTATTGTTAAAATACTTTTTAGAGTCCAAATCATTTATTTTTTTAGACTGAAGAGATAAAACACTACTTATCATCTGTAGGTTGTTTTTAACTCTATGATTAAGTTCTTTTAAAAGTATTTGATTTTTTGAAAGTGTAGATTTAAGCTTGTTTTTTTGAGTTAATATTATTTCTTGTTGTTTTCTTTTTTCAACATAAAAATAGAAAATAACTAAAATAGAAATAAAAAGAAATAAACTAAAAAATAATATTGACTTTAATCTTGTGTTTTTTTCAGAGCTCTCTTTTTCGTATTCTAATATTAGCTTTTGTTGATTCACTATATCATCTTCAAAATCTAAATACTCTAGTAAAGATTTTTTTTCTTTAATATCTTTTTCAATGCTTAAAGAATCAGAAAGATTAATGTGCTTTTTCAGAAAGAAAATTGATGAATCTTTAACTCCAAGGGCATCATAATATTTTCCTTTAATTTTTAGATAGTTTAATTTATAAGAGAGGTTTTTACTTTTCTTTAATTTTTTAATGTAAAACTCAGCACTCTTAAATTGTTTGGTTTTTATATAACTTAATGCTAATAATGCCCAGCTTTTTTCAGCACCATCCCAATTATTTGTTTTTTTATAAATTTTGCAAGCTTCAATTTCATCAATAAGTAACGGTATTGCGTTTTTATAATCTTGTTTTTTAACATAACATTCAGCAATGTTTCCCTTTACTAAATTTTCCCAAAAGTAAACCTCAGTAACGTTGCTTTTGGGAGTTCCCATTTTCTTATGTAAGTTTATTAAAATTAAAGATTTTTCATAGTAATATAGTGCAGAGTCTATATCATTATTTCTCATATGATAAACTCCAAAATTATTATTATGCTTGGCTCTTTCATATGAAGTGTATTTGATATACTCATCGGTATTGTAAAGAATATATTTCTTATAGCTATTTAATGCTTTGATGTGTAAACCGAATTGAGAATAATAGTTATAGAATAAAATTTGATCTGGATTACAGTTTTTTATTTTTTCTTTGTTTACTTTGATTATTAGAAAACTATTATCTGTATAATTCAAATTATTTTCTACTAAGATTAATAAATGGCAAAGAATATCTTTATCTTCTATATGAGCAGAGTTATAGTAGACTTTTAACCCAAGATTGATCGCTTTGTCAATTTTATTAGCTAGCCCGTATAGTCCTACCAGGGGAAAATATAGGTGAATTAAATCTTCAGGAGGGCTATTTTTGTGTTTTTTTAGATCGTTTTCAAGATATATAATCCAATCTTCATATGGCATTATATTACTCTTAGTTTTAATAGAATCTCGATAAAAGAAATATTTCTTTTTTACATTTTTAATTTCTTTAAATTTCAAGAAAGCCAATGAGTCTTTTTTATGCTCTTGAGAAAAAGATTTACTAGAAAAGAAAATAGTATTACATAAAAATATAAGCAGGACTATTTTCTTAATAATAGAGATCATTGATTTGTTTTTTAAGAGATTAAAGATTTTATATAAGGCTTAAAGTCTTTTGAAACAGTTATTTTTTTACTACCAATATGAATATAATTTAAATTAAAAGACTCAACACTATTTAAATTTATGATATAGGATTTATTACATCGTTTAAAATTGTTTGGTAATTTAGAATGAAAGTCTTTTAAAGTGCTTCTTAAGAGGAATTTTAAATCGCCATTGCAATATATTTCAATATAAACATTATCGGCCTTTATAAAATTAATAGAGTCAATAAAAACTTTATGATATAAGTTGTTTTTTTTTAGATATAAATAATCTAAAGATCCTTTTTTATAATTAGTGTTTATATGTTTACTTATAGCAAGCTCTATAGAAGCATGAATAGTGTTTTTATCAAAAGGTTTAACAAGATAGGCATGAGGTTTAGTTTTTGTAACTTTATTAATAGTCTCATTATCTATGTAGGAAGTTAAATATATGAAAGGTATTTTATTGTTTAAATTTATATAATTAGCTACATCTATTCCGTTTTTTTTTGAAGAAAGATTTATGTCTATTAAAGCTAAATCAACAATAGAATTAGACAGTGTCTCTATAGCTTTTTCATAGGATATTACATTCCCAACAACATTATAACCATACGCTTCTAGTGATTGTTGTAAATCATCGGCAATTATAACATTATCTTCAATAATTAAAATATTTATTTTTGCTGGCATTTTTCACTGTAAATATAGAAATGAACTAAAAATAGCTATTTTACTATTAACTAGTTGAAAAAATAGTGTTTGATGTTGTGAAAGCGTCTTTTTTTGTGGTTAAATTTTATCAACTAAATACTTGGCAGTAAAAGATTTTGTGTTTTTTACTAATTCTTCTGGAGTTCCTGAGAAAATTAAGCTTCCTCCATTTTTACCCCCTTCAGTTCCTAAATCAATAATGTAATCGGCGCATTTTATGAGCTCAATATTGTGCTCAATAACCACAATAGAATGTCCTTTTTCTATTAAAGCATTAAAAGAAGCTAATAGTTTTTTAATATCGTGAAAATGTAAACCTGTAGTAGGTTCATCAAAAATAAATAAGGCTTTATCTTTTGTGTTTCCTTTTACTAAGAATGAAGCTAATTTTATACGTTGTGCTTCACCCCCAGACAAGGTAGATGATGATTGTCCTAATTGAACATATCCTAATCCAACATCTTGTAAAGGTTTTAGTTTTCTAGCAATTTTAGGTTGATTGTTTTCTGTGAAAAAAGCTACAGCATCATCAATAGTAAGATTTAGAATATCATCTATCGTTTTGCTTTCAAAATTTACTTCTAAAACTTCCTTTTTAAAACGTTTTCCATTACAGGTGTCACATTGTAAATGTACATCCGCCATAAATTGCATTTCGATAGTAACTACACCTTCACCTTTACAAACTTCGCAACGACCTCCTTCTACATTAAAAGAAAAGTGTTTTGGCTGATAGTTTCTTATTTTAGATAATTTTTGCTCAGATAATAATTTTCGAATATCATCATAAGCTTTTATGTAAGTAACTGGGTTAGATCTAGAAGAACGACCAATTGGGTTTTGATCGATAAACTCAACATGTTTTAAGTTATCATAACTACCTTTAATATCTGTGTATTGACCAATTTTGTTCCCGTAACCAACTAGCTTTTTTTGCATTGCTGGATATAGAATTTTCTTTACTAAAGTACTTTTTCCGCTTCCAGAAACTCCTGTAATAACAGTCAGATTATTTAAAGGAAATGAAACGTCAATATTCTTTAAATTGTTTTCTCGCGCTCCAATAATATCAATTGAATTCTTAGAATCTCTACGAGAAGCAGGAATTTCAATTTTTAGTTCTTCAGACAAGTATTTTGCAGTTAAAGAATCTGATTGTGAAATTTCATCAAAAGTTCCTTCTGCAACCACATGACCACCATAAGTTCCAGCTTCAGGGCCAATATCTATAATATAATCGGCTTCTTTCATGATGTCTTCATCGTGCTCAACTACAATAACGGTGTTTCCTAAATCACGAAGATCTTTTAAAACTTTAATTAAGCGTTCAGTATCTTTTGGGTGTAAGCCAATGCTTGGTTCATCTAAAATGTACATAGAGCCTACTAAAGAGCTACCCAATGAAGTTGCTAAGTTTATGCGTTGACTTTCTCCTCCTGATAAAGTGTTTGAAGTTCTATTTAAAGTTAAATAATTCAAACCAACATCGGTTAAAAATTGTAAGCGATTATTAATTTCTGTCAATAAACGTTTCCCAATTTTTTCTTCATACTTATTCAATTCAATATTGTTGAATAAAACAGCTAATTCATCTAGCGGAAGGGTAACTAATTCAGAAATAGTTTTCCCGTAAACTTGTACATAATTAGCTTCTTTTCGTAAACGCTTACCGCTACAATCTGTACAGGTAGTTTTTCCACGATAGCGAGAAAGCATCACGCGGTTTTGAATTTTGTAACTCTTCTCTTCTAAAGTTTTAAATAGATGATGTATTCCTTTAAACTTTTTTGTTCCGTTCCAAACGAATTCTTTTTGTTCATCTGAAAGTTCAAACCAAGGTCTATGAATTGGAATTCCAGATGCTTCGGCGTCCAGAATTAAATCTTCTTTATAATGTAAGTAGCTGTCTGTTTTAAAAGGGAAAATAGCATTTTCGTAAATAGACAGTCCTGTATTAGGAATTACTAAATCTTCATCAATTCCAATAACACTACCATAACCTTCACAGGTAGGGCATGCTCCATACGGATTATTAAAGCTGAATAAATGAGTATTTGGTTCTAAAAAAGAAATTCCGTCTAGTTCAAATTTATTGCTAAAAGGAGTAACTGTTGAAGTTGCTATATTTTCGATATAGCAAAAGCCTTTTCCTTCAAAAAAAGCAGTTTGAATAGCATCACCTAATCTATTATAAAAATCTTCATCATTTTTAGTAACAATTCTATCAATAACTAAAAATATTTCGTCGTTTTTATAATCTTTAATATCGAACTCATCAATTCGATAAACCTTATTGTTATATTTTAAACGAGCGTAACCTTGCTGAGTTAAAACTTGTAAAACAGTTTTAATATCACGGTTTTCGTTAATAGTGATAGGAGCAAGTAATAATAACTTGGTTTTCTCTTCAAATGATTTTACAAAGTTTAATACATCTGAGACTGTGTGTTTTTTCACTTCATTTCCAGAAATTGGAGAAATGGTTTTACCTATACGGGCGAATAAAAGTTTTATATAGTCGTAAATTTCCGTTGAGGTACCTACGGTTGATCTTGGATTTGTTGAGTTTACCTTTTGCTCGATAGCAATTGCAGGAGCAATCCCTTTAATATAATCAACTTTTGGTTTGTGTAACTTCCCAAGAAACTGACGTGCGTACGAAGATAAACTTTCAACATAGCGTCTTTGCCCTTCAGCATAAAGCGTATCAAATGCTAATGAAGATTTTCCTGAGCCAGAAAGTCCAGTAATAACTACTAATTTATTTCGAGGAATCACTACGTCAATGTCTTTTAAATTGTGCAGTTTAGCTCCTTTTATAATAATGTTCTCCTTAGGGTTAACGGTAGAAATATCTGTCTTCATTTACTCAAAAATATAAACGCTAAAAATACCACTTTTAGAAATCTTTTTAAAGATTATATAATTGTTTTTTTAGTTTTTTAAGATAAACTTTATTGATTGTTTGTAATTGTAAATAAAAAATTGAATATTTGTAACTAGTTACTAATCAATAATTAATAGCCTATAGCAAAATAATTACTTTTTAATAAATATACCCCTTAACGAAAGAGTCCTAATGGATTCTAAAAAAAAGTAATTATGATGCATAAAGATGTTATAAGCGATAGTGCTTTAGTAAAAGACTATCTGAATGGAAAAGAATTAGCAATAGAATTATTGATTAAACGTCATCAACAAAGATTGTACAGCTTTATCTACAGCAAAGTACAAAATAGAGATACTACAGAAGATATATTTCAAGATACTTTTATTAAAGTAATTCGTACACTAAAAAAAGGAAGTTATAATGAAGAAGGTAAGTTTTTACCTTGGGTTATGAGAATTGCTCATAATTTAATTATTGATTTTTTTAGAAAGAGTAACAGAATGCCAAAGTTTAATAACACTGATGATTTTGATATTTTTTCAGTTTTAAGTGATGGATCTTTAAACGCGGAAAATAAAATTATTAAAGAGCAAATTTTAGCTGATGTTAAAGAATTAGTAGAAGAATTGCCAGAAGAACAAAAAGAAGTTTTAAAAATGCGTATTTATAATGACATGAGTTTTAATGAAATCTCTGAAAACACGGGGGTTAGCATTAATACAGCTTTAGGAAGAATGCGTTATGCTTTAATTAATTTGAGAAAAATAATTGAAAAAAATAAAATTATTTTAGTAAATTAGACAATATTAGTAAAATTGTATCGTTAAATACTTGAAAATAAACTAATAAAAGGGGATATATGATACAACTTTACTCTGAAAGATCTTCGGATTTTAAAATGAAACCTAAACAAGAAACAGTTCAATTTTTGATTAATTTTTCTAAATCGCTAAAAGTAGTTAAAACCAAATCAAACTATCTCATTGAATTGAATTTGAATTAAGAGTGGAAAAAGCTTCAACTAATGTTGGAGCTTTTTTTATGGACTTAATTTTTGTAATATTCGTTAAGAACAGATTTTCTACCAATAGTTTTAGTAATAATATCGTTTTCTAATTTCCACCCCCTAGCAGGTGAATATTCTCTACCATACCAAATTATTTGCAAGTGTAAATCATTCCACAATTCTCTTGGAAATAAACGTTTTGCGTCTTTTTCTGTTTGATTCACGCTTTTTCCGTTAGATAAATTCCAGCGAAACATTAATCGATGAATATGAGTATCTACTGGAAAAGCAGGAACACCGAAAGCTTGACTCATTACAACACTAGCAGTTTTATGTCCTACAGCTGGTAACTCTTCTAAGTATTCAAAGCTTTGAGGAACTTCTCCGTTATGCTTTTCAATTAAAATTTTTGATAAACCGTAAATTCCTTTCGACTTCATTGGTGATAATCCACAGGGTCTAATAATTTCCTTAATTTCTTCTATGGTCATTTTTACCATATCATATGGATTATCAGCTTTAGCAAATAACAAAGGTGTAATTTGGTTTACACGAACATCTGTACATTGTGCGGATAATAAAACAGCGATTAAAAGCGTATATGGGTCTTTATGATCTAAAGGAACAGGAATTTCAGGATATAATTCTTCTAATGTATTTATAACAAATTGTACTTTGTCTGCCTTGGTCATTTTCAATATCTTTATATCGACAAAAATACAAATTATGACTACATTAAAAATAGGAGATAAAGCACCCAATTTCGAATCTGTTGATGAAAAAGGAAATGTTGTAAAACTTTCTGATTATAAAGGGAAAAAACTAGTGTTATTCTTTTACCCAAAAGCAAGCACACCAGGTTGTACGGCTGAAGCATGTGATTTAAGAGATAATTATCAAACTTTTTTAGCAAAGGGATACAACGTACTAGGAGCGAGTGCAGATTCAGCTAAGCGTCAACAGAATTGGATTAATAAACACGAATTACCTTTTCCTTTGTTAGCGGATGAGAGTAAAGAAGTTATTAATGCTTTTGGGGTTTGGGGACCTAAAAAATTTATGGGTCGAGAATATGATGGAATACACAGAACAACTTTTGTAATTGATGAAAACGGAATTATTGAAGATATAATTACTAAAGTAAAAACAAAAGCTCATGCTGAGCAAATTTTAGGATAATAAAAAAAGCCAAGTAATTTACTTGGCTTTTTTTATTAATTCTGTTTTTTTAACTCTGCTTGTAGTTGCTTACTCGTTTGTGAGCTTCCATCGTGCGACCAACCAGGAGGCATAAATACATATTTTAAACGAGTTCCTAGTGGGAGATGTTTTTTTCTATTAAAAAAGTCTTTAAATATTTCTTTCCATTCGTGGAATAAAATATTGATAGGTCCTTTATCTTCTAAAGGCTTTGTTAAGCCGAATTTCAGTTCTTCATATTCTTCGGTAGTTTCTTCCGCTTGAAAAGTACCAAACATTCTATCCCAAATAATTAAAAACATTCCCATGTTTTTATCTAAGTATTTAGTGTTTGAAGCATGATGCACTCTATGATGTGATGGAGTTACAAAAATGTATTCCCAAACGTTTAAGAAGAAGCCAGCAACTCCTTTTTTAGTATTCTTTTTAATAAAATTAGTATGACACAATGTTCCGTAATTTTGATTCATTGCATATGCGAACATAATGTGCAGTGGAGCTATTCCAATCAAAATTAAAGGAACTAAAAACATAAATCGATATAAAGGTTGAAATACAGGAGAACGGAAACCTGTAGAAATATTATAATACTCTGAATTGTGATGAGTTACGTGTACTGCCCAAAAAAAACGCGAATGATGATCTACATAATGATGGATGTAATACAAGAAATCTTGACCAATAAATGCGATTAACCAATAGATAACACCAGTATGTTCCCAATTAATAAATCGATACTCGTAGAAGAAATCCATTACAATGAATGAAATCCCATACATTAAAGTATCTAAAAGTACATTGGTTAAAGCAAAATATACATTGGTAGAAACATCTTTAAACTCGTAGTTTTTTGCTTTTCTTTTGTAGCTAAAATAAATTTCAATGATAATGGCAAGTGCACAAACAGGGACAAACCATTTATACGCATTTTGATGAGTGAAAATCTCCATTAATTAATTTTTAAGCTGCAAAGATAACTGATATTTAGAACAGGTATTTGATGATTTAAGATTTTAACCTTTCAACAATCCAATTTTTAAAACTATAAAAATTTTGAGGCGCAACTCCATGTCCAACAGGATATTCAGAATATTCATTTACTAAATTATGCTTATTTAAAAAAGGAGAAGCTTTTCTTGCCCAATCAACAGGTAATACTTGATCTACTGTTCCATGAGAGATATAATAATCAGTAGTAATAGTATTTGAAATTTCTTTAGGTAGTAAATCGTCATTAATATAACCACTTAAAGCAACTACATGATTTACTTTATTAGGATATAAGAAGCTTAAAGCATAACTTAAAATTGCACCCTGACTAAACCCTAATAAAAATGTTTTATCTGGGTTTGTATTGTACTTAGTTTTTATTTCATCAATAAATAAAGCAATACTATCTATAGATTCTTTTGCTTGTACTAAATCAGAAAATTTTTCATTATTCGCATCAAAATTAATGGCATACCATGCATAACCACCATACCCCATATCGTAAGGTGCGCGAGCAGAAACGATTAATAACTCATCTGGTAATTCTTCAGCAAACGAAAATAAATCTTGCTCATTACTTCCGTAACCGTGTAATAAAACCAATAGAGATGGTTTGTTAGATGATTTTTTAGGTTCTCTAACGATATAATGTAAACTCATGTAATTAAATTCCTTTAAACCAATCTTGAAATTGTTCTCCAAAAATTGGAACTAATTTTTTTTCATTTTTTAAAACTCCTAGTAAACCAATAATCCAAAGAACAAAAATTACGGTTCCTATTACTGCTCCAGCAATCCAACTTACATGCTTGTATATGATGTATTGATTAAGGAAGTATAAAACATTTAAACCAACATTTTGACGAATATGAAAACTTGCAAAAGGATTTTTTTTACTATTGTTTAAAACAAAAGCAATTAAAGTACCTATAATTGTTAAATAACTAATTACTGCATTTGTCTTACCTTCATTTATTATTTGATTATCCATGGTTTATGAGTTTAAAATGAGTTGACTGTTGTTGTAAATTCCATATACTTTCCCTTTTAAGTCTTTGTTTAAAAAGATACTGTTTTTCGATGTTGAAATAATATCTGCTTCAGAAAAAGTATAAATTCTCTCAGTAGAAAAAAACGATAAATCAGCTTTTTGATTTTCTTGAATTGATGTTTTCTCTATTCCGAATATTTCTCTTGGGTTGTTAGATAAACAATTTACAATCGTTTCTATATCCAGTACAGTGTTTAAAGCTCCAAAAGCACTTTCTAACCCGATAGTACCGTCTTTAGCTGTAGAAAATTCTACTTTTTTATGTTCAATGTCAATTGGATTGTGGTCAGATGTAATGATGTCAATAGTTCCATCTTTTAAGCCTTTTAGTAAAGCTTTAATGTCTTTTGATGTTCTTAAAGGTGGATTTACTTTTTTATTTCCATCAAAACCATGTAACTCATCATCTGTTAAAACTAAATTATGAACAGCAACGCTACAAGTAACATTAAGTCCTTTCTTTTTAGCTTCTTTAATCAATTTAACTGATTTTTCGGTTGTAATTGTAGGGATGTGCAATTTACCACCAGTATACTCTAGTAAAAATAAATCACGAGAAATCTGAATTTCTTCTGCCAAAGCAGGAATGCCTTTTAAGCCTAAAAGTGTACTGTTTTTTCCTTCGTTAGCAACACCATCTCCAGCAATTGAATTGTTTTTAGGAAAGCTTAACGCTAATCCATCAAAGTTCTGAGTATATAATAATGCGATTTTTAATAAATTATCATTTGCTATAGGTTTGTTGTAATCACCGAAAGCAATTGCGCCGGATTGTTGCATATCATACAATTCCGCCATTTCAATACCTTTACTTTGTTGTGTTAAAGTCCCAATAGGGTAAAGGTTGGTAGCAAATCCGTTTGCTTTATTAATTAAAAATTCAACAGAAGATTTGTTGTCAATTACAGGATTTGTATTCGGGTTTACAGCCACAGCGGTAAATCCACTTTTTGCAGCAACTTCTAAACCATGTTGTATCGTTTCTCGTTCTTCGTAACCAGGTTCACCAAAAGAAACACTAGAATCAAACCAACCAGTAGAAACGTGTAAGTTATCAAGTTCTATAACTTGATAATCGTCTTTTTTAGAGATATTACTATCAATTTTAGTAATTGTTCCGTTAGTAATTAAAATGTCTTTGGTTTGTTGATGAAAAGGGCTTGAAGCATCTATGATTGTTGCCGATTTTATAAGCGTTATCATGGTTTAAAGAATTTTAAAATCAAAATTTCTAAAAGCAAAGATACAATGGCTAATGCTAAAAACCATTTCCAAAGCCACTGAATTTTATTTTCGTTATTTATACTTTCTAAAGTGTTTTTTACTGATGTTGAAATACTTGTATTGTCAAGATTAGAAACATCTAAAAAGTTTAATGAGCTTTCATTCTTAGAATAATTAAAAGCGATGTTTTTTAAAATTTTATCATTTTGTTTTACTTGATAAAAATCAGCTTTTAAAGGTTGATTGGTTGTTGTGATACTAACCTTATTTTGAAATGTTTGTTGTAAAGGAATAAAGGAAGTTTTGTTATTTGTAATTGTTAAAACTTCATCTTTTCGTATCTGAGTATCGATGTCAATAATGTTTTGTTGCCCAATAGTGTAATAAAGTTTTGAAAGCTGTAAACTTTGTTTCCCAATATTGTAAAATATAGGCACAATTAAAGGTGAATTGGTAAAGTTGCTATTCTCGTTGTTTAGAGGAGCAGCTACCCAATAAAATGAAGAGTTTGTTAAGTTTTTTTGTTTTATGAAACCTTGTTTATTCTCGAAAGAAACAATTGTACTCGCATTATTAAAAGAAGTAATGAAAGAGCTTTTTACAAAAGGATATTGGAAATTACGAACCTTCTTGTCAAAAACATTCTTTAATAGTGGATGATTAAAATTAATTTCAGTAATTTTTAAACTGTCTTTTTTCTTAGAAAGTAAACGTCCAATAGTAGCTTTCTTTAAAAAACTATTGTATGATTTTATAGCTGCATTTTTATGTGGAATAACAATAATATTACCTCCCTTTTTAGCATAATCGATTAAACTACTAATTAAGGTTTCTGGAATGTTCTCAATCTCATTCAAAACAATTAAATTCTGTTTAGGAATTAGGTTGTAGTTAACATTTTTAGGAGTAGAACTAATAAAATTAAACTCTTTCTTGGTATAAATTCTTTCCAGAAAATTTGAAGATTCACCAATACTTAAAACATTAATTTTTGTTGCTGTATTTATCGAAAAGTAAAACGAATTATCGAAACTATAAGTGTCGTTTATGTTAATGTCTACTCTTCCTAGAAATGTTGGGGTTTTCACTATTGAAAAAACAACAGTTTCAGTTTGATTTTGCTTGACAGAAAACGTTTGTTTATTTATTAATTTTTCTTGATTGTAAATAGCAATAGGAATGTTGTTTTTTGCAGCGCCTTGATTTTTGATTAAGATATTCACTTCATAATTAGAAGAACCATTTTCTTTAATAAAAACGCTATCTATAGAGATATTACTTTTCTGCTCTGGACTTAGTTTTACTAGTTTAGTATTTAAATCTAAATTATTTAAATCCTCTTTTTTTATGTTTTGAAAATCAGAAACTAAGATGTTTTTAGAAGAGGGTTGGTTAGTGTTATTTTCGCTTGAAATCTTTAATAGAACATCTTCAATATTTGAATTTTTGGCTGTAGTTGTAGTTTTTAGTAAAATGTCTTTTAAGTCAGATGCAGTTTTACCTTTATAAAAGTTATCATTAGTTAGTAAAGAGTAACTTGCTTTGTTTGATAAGTTTTCAATAATTTCTTGAGAAGCTACTTGGAGTAGATTTCCTTTTTCTCCATTAGTATTTAGGCTTAATGAGTTATCTAAGAAAATAAAAAAATGCTGCTTTTCATCAACTTTATGATTGCTAAAATATGGTTGAGAAAAGGCTAATATTATGGCTGTTAAAAGTAAAAGTCGAGTAGCTAAGATTAACCATTTTTTTATACGAGAACTTTTTCGGGTTTGTAAAACTAACTTTTGTAAAAAAGCAACATTGGTAAACGGAACTTTTACAAATCGTTGCAATTGAAATAAATGCACCAAAATTGGAATCAATAAAAATGCTAAGAAATATAAAATTTCAGGATGTTTAAATTGCATAGATTCGTTTTACTAAATGTAAAAATAGCCAATTTGATGGTTTAAAAAAGAATGAAGTTAAAAATCTGTTAGAATATTGTTTTGTTTTCGACAAAGCATCAAATTTTACTATTTTTGAGCTATGACTACAAAAGAGAGTGATTGTAAAATTCCAGATGAGAATAACCTAAAAACACACTGGAATACCGCTTATGCCAAAAACACTACTGAGAAGTTAGGATGGTATGAAGAAAGTTCAAAAGAAACATTAGACTTAATACATAAAACTGGAATAGATAAAAGCGCCAAAATTTTAAATGTTGGTGTTGGTTCATCAATGTTAGTTGATGAATTGTTAGCAAGAGGATATTCTAATATAATAGCAAACGATTTTTCTGAGAAAGCATTAAGTGACTTAAAAGAACGATTAGGAGAAGAGGCTTCTAAAGTGAGTTTTATTATAGATGATTTAACCAATTCAACCGAGTTAAAAAAACTTGATAATGTTGCTATTTGGAACGATAGAGCGGTATTGCATTTCTTTTTAAAGAAAGAAGAGCAAGACGCTTACTTTAATTTAGTTAAAAAAGTAGTGAGTCCAAATGGGTTTGTGATTATTGCAGTTTTTGCTTTAGATGGAGCTGAAAAATGTTGCGGTTTAGAATTACAACGTTATAATACCGATATGTTGCAAGAAAGATTAGGAGATGATTTTGTTTTAAAAGAAGATTTTAATCACAATTTTATAAACCCTTACGGAGGAGAAAGACCATATGTTTATACATTGTTTCAACGAAAAAGTAAGTAAATGAAAGTAACAAATATCCCTTTTAAAGCAACAGGTTTTTTCTCTAAAACAATGATTGATTATTTAGAGAAAAATGAAAATACAATGCCTTTTTATGGTAACTATCCATCTATAGAAGGATTAAATAAACAAATAGCAATTAAAAGAGATTCATTTAAAACTGAATCTAGAAAAACTTTGGTTGACGTTTTAAAAAAACAATACAGTCAAGTTAAAACTTCAGAAGAAACTGCTAAGAATATAAACGATTTAAGTTTAGAGAACACGTTTACAATTATCACAGGACATCAATTAAACTTGTTTACAGGTCCGTTATATTTTTTATATAAAATACTTTCGGTAATTAATTTGTGTGAAGAGTTAAGAGGTGAGAATCCAAATGAGAATTTTGTTCCTATTTATTGGATGGCTACTGAAGATCACGATTTTGAAGAGATTAATTATTTTAATTTTAAAGGAAAGAAAGTTCAGTGGAATTCTGACCAAACAGGTGGAGTAGGGCGTTTTTCTACTGAAGATTTAAATGAAGTTTTAGAAGTGTTATCAAATCATTTAGGGACTTCTAAAAATGCACAGTATTTAAGTCAGCTTTTTAAAGATGGGTATTTAAAACACGATACTTTAGCTAGTGCAACACGATATATTGCCAATGAATTATTTGGTGAGTATGGTCTGGTAATTATTGATGCTGATGATAAAGCGTTAAAGCAAGAGTTTGTTCCTTATGTTGAAAGAGAGTTAACTGAACAAATTTCTCATAAGAAGGTAACGGAAACAATTTCTGAGTTAGAAAAGAATTATAAGGTTCAAGTAAATCCGAGAGAAATCAATTTATTTTACTTAACTGATGAAATTCGTGAGCGTATAGTTTTTGAAGATGGATTGTATAAAGTTAATGAAACGAATATTACGTGGACTAAAGACGGGATTTTAAAACACTTGAATGAAAACCCAGAGTGCTTTTCTCCAAATGTAATAATGCGTCCATTATATCAAGAGGTAATTTTACCAAACTTATGTTACATCGGTGGAGGTGGTGAATTAGCGTATTGGTTTGAATTAAAAAAGTATTTCGAAGCGGTAGAAATTCCATTTCCAATTCTATTGTTAAGAAACTCAGTTCAAGTAATTTCTGAAAAGCAGCAAAAAAAGTTAAACAACTTGAATATTTCGATTGAAGAGTTGTTTAAGAAACAAAATGATTTACTAGCTCAAAAAGTTTTAGAAAGTTCAGAAGTAAAAGTAGATTTTGCGCAGCAGAAACAGTTTTTACAAGACCAGTTTCTTGAGTTACGAACTGTTGCTAAAAAAACAGATGTTTCATTTGTAGGAGCTGTAAATGCTCAAGAGAAAAAGCAATTAAAAGGATTACAGAATCTTGAAAAGCGTTGGTTGCGAGCAGAAAAAAGAAAACAGAAGGAATTGGTTGATAGAATCGTATTATTGCAAAACGAAATATTACCAAATCAAAGTTTAGAAGAACGACAACGTAATTTTTCGGAATATTATTTAGAATACGGAGCTACTTTTATAAAAACATTAAAAGAGAATTTACATCCGTTACAATTAGAATTCACAGTACTTACACTTTAATGGCAGATAAAAAAGGATTACATAAAAATAACAAACACAAAAACGGATACGATTTTAAATTCTTAAAAGAGAAATATCCAAAAATAACGGAATTCGTTATTGAGAAGTTTGATAAAGAAACAATTGATTTTTCTGATCCTATTGCGGTTAAAGAGTTCAATAAAGCATTATTAGCAGCTCACTATAATATTAAAGACTGGAACTTTTCTGATGATAATTTATGCCCTCCAATTCCTGGTAGAGTAGATTATATTCATCATTTAGCTGATTTAATTGGAAATGAAAAAGAGGTCACAGTTCTAGATATCGGTACAGGTGCTAGTTGTATTTACCCTTTGTTAGGAATAGTTGAATACGATTGGAATTTTGTTGCGACAGATATCGATTTAGATTCGTTAGATTACGCCCAGGATATTATTGATGATAACAGTTTTACTGATAAAGTTGAATTAAGACAGCAGTTTAAAGAAGAGCATATTTTAAAAGAGATTTTAAAAGATGATGATTCTTTTACGGTAACTATGTGTAATCCGCCTTTTTACAAATCGGCAGAAGAGGCTAGGGGAGCAAACAGAAGAAAATCTAGGAATTTAGGAAATAACGCTGTTCGTAATTTCGCTGGAAACTCAAATGAATTATGGTATGTTGGTGGCGAGAAAGCTTTTTTACATACCTATTTATATGAAAGTTCATTACATCCAAAAGCAAGTAAATGGTTTACCAGTTTGGTTTCTAAAAAAGAGAATGTAGAGAGTTTACAAGCTTCTGCTAAAAAATTAAAAGTAGCAGAGTTTAAAGTAATTCCGATGAATCAAGGAAATAAAGTAACTCGAATTGTTTGTTGGAGATTTTAGTCGTAGAAGGACAGTCAAAAACTCAATTTTTTAAAATTTAGCATAAAAAAATAACAAGGTTCATTCTTCTCTGAATGAACCTTGTTATTATCATAGAATATAGGAAATTAAATCCTTGGCTATTGCCCTGTGATTAAATACTTTCTACAAAATCTAAAAATACTTTTTTATGCAATTCAAGATCCATATTTGGTGAAAGTGCTACACGAGCAATATAATCTTTATCACCTTCTTTAGTTGTTCCTTGAGTAGATGTTGCAGGAATCGTCCAATAACATCCTTTTAACTGCCCATAACTTACACAATACTTACTTTCGTTTGGTATCTCAGTAATCATTAAGTTGATTAACTTTAAGTTTAGCGCTCTTTTATAAGTTTCTCTTTCTTCATCACTATTTCCTTTAGTAGGTAGGTCTAATGAAAAAACAGATGGGGTAAATCCTTGTTGCGCTAATTCTTCAGAAACAAAATTGATTTTAGCTGCTGGTAAAACCTCTTTAATATAATTTACGAATTCACGCGTATTTTTATAAGCATCAGCTACTCGTTGATTCATAGAAGGCATTTGCTTTGCTAAAATTTCATATTGAAGATCAGTTGCTTCATTATCACATAACAATAAATGCTTTTCTATTGTATTAATTAAATCACCAGATTTTTTATTTCCAACACAATAGCCTGCAGTACATTTTCCTCCGCTTGGAAACTTAGAACCACTCGCAAAAGAAATAGTTCTAACAGTTGATAAAATATCAGTATCTCCTAAAAAATGAACATTAGGGCAAAATGTTTGATCTAAAATAAAAACAGGATCTACGGCAATATTGCCATTTGCAGTTATACGTTCTTTACTTAAAACATCTCTTAAATCATTTAAGTTAGGAACTTCAACCCTTGGGTTGGTTGGTATCTCAGCAATGATATACGGAACAGCATCTGCTTTTGCGATTTCGGTTAAAACAGCATCAATACTTTCCACCATATCGTTATCTCCATCTACAGCAAAATCAACTACTTCTACATTATCTATACAAGCAGCAACACGACGTGCTTGGTCGTTCGTACCACCATAACAGTTAGGAGGCACTACAATTTTAATGTCTTTTCCTTTATGGTTTTGTATAGCATTGTCAACCAATCCCATTAAAATGGCATATTGTATCGATAATCCACTAGAACCCACCAATGCTTTTGTAGTTGTATTGGTAATCGTGTTAATTGAATTTAAAACTGCTGCTTTGTTTGCTTCTAAATTACCTGTTGAAGCTTCAGTAGGTTGCTCTGTTAATGCTTGTAAGGCTACTAAACAGTTAGCAGGTGTCATTGCAATGGTTTCTCTTCTTCTTACGTGTTGAATTTCTGAAATATAATTTTCATTATGTTCACCATTTACAAATAAAATGCTTCCTAGTTGATTGTTTGTATTAATGAAAAAATCAACGTTTGAAGTAAGATTGAAATTACAAATATCATCTTGATTAGAGATGAAAATAACACTTCCGTCGAATTTTGAAATCTCATCTACATTATCAACTTTCTTTAATTCAAAGTTATACCCATAAACGTTCTTTATAGTTTCTGCATCAAAAAAATTAGGTAGCTCATTTGTATATACTACTTGTGTTTTTTTATTTAGGAATAAGTTTTTTCTTAAAACAGCTAAAACAGGAACTGTTTGTGAAGAAAAACTAATTACATTTTCTGCTTTTATATTGTGCAGTTTGGCAATAGTCCATTCTAATACAGAAGAAAGTGGGTGCCCTAAGCGAATATAATCGTAAGCAGTAGGTAATTCATTCAATGCAGAAAAATCGGCATTATTATTTTTATATAGGTTTTCAAACTGTTCTAAAAACTGAGTTTTAGCTAGTTTTTCAACATAAATATCTAGTCGATGTGTAGTTAGATTTAACCAATCATTAGGCATATTTTCTAATACACTTTTTATATAGTTAAGCGTTTTATTGTCTTGCATTCTATTTATCTTTTGATAAGCCTGCAAGATACGTTAATTAGATTTTTTGATAAAACGTTTTGGTGAGGTTTCGCTAATGTGTTTGTGTAGTAGCGGATTTTTTGAATACACTTTCATTTAGCAATATACTTAATAAAAAAGGAAAGCGGTTCGAGTTTACACCCAAACCACTATTACTTATACATGTTGTTACCTGCTGGCAGTTTTACAGTATTAATCAATTTTTAATTTATATAATTATTCTCTAATTACAGAGTAAAGCGATGGTGTTGGTTTTAACCCCTCAACAGGAACAATATTCGGTTGTTGCATCATTTTTTTAGTAGCTTCCATAAACGCTTTCGGACTTTCCCAAACGGCAACATTAATCAATTCAAATTTAGCATCATCTTTTATTGACTGATGTAATTCTGTAGACACATATCCTGGTTGTGTTTTTAAAAAGTCTCTACAGTCTTCCCAATATTTAATTGAGGCTTCTAATTTTCCTGCTGGAACTTCAAATGGGTTAATTAGTACTGTGTGGTTTTTGTTCTCACTTGTCATATTTTTTTCGCTTTTAGTTGTTGTTTCAGTTTTTTTCTTATTGTTACACGATGTTATTCCTAAAAATAACAATGTAATTAAAATTGCTTTTGTGATGTTTAATGTCTGTTTCATATTGTTTAATTTTAATTGTTTATGAGATTAAATAGCTTAACCCCAAAAGAGCTATAGAGCCATCTATAAGTATATTATAATGAAAATCTTTTTGCGTTAATTTAATTGATACAACTAAAAGTATCTGTACGGATATAGCTAATAGAAATAATGGTGTTAATAAATAAGAATTAGAAAATATATTGATTAGCAAAATTGTAATAGTTAATAAAATTACTGCTACTATTTTTGCATTTTTTACACCAATTACTTGCGGAATTGTTTTTTGTGTTGGTAAATCATGTTTTAAATCTCTAATATCAAAAGGAATTGCAACTGCTAAAAAATACAGATAATGTGCTGGAATAAAATATAATAAAACCTGTGAGTCAAATACGTTTTCATTCATTATTGGAAATAAAACAATAATTGCTGTCCAAGTAAAAGCTATAGAATGTACTTTTAAATAGGGTAGCTCTCGTATATTTTTTTGCCCTAAACGGATTACATAAAAAAATGCTATACAGACAGCAATGATAATTAAAGCTACAATTGTTATGCTTATTACATTGATGAGTTTTATAAAGCATAGAACTGATACCAATCCACTTAAAACACTTAAATTTAAAATGAATTTTTTATGTCGGCTAACCCATTTTAACCAAGGTGTTTTTGTTTCAGAATTTACTTTAACTAATCGATGCGAATTGTACACGAAAAATGTTGCAAAAAAACCAAAAAAACCATATTCAATAATATTTTCGATGCCAAACAGGTTGGAAATTCCTGCAATAAGAACACCCGCCGAAGTGGCTATAATAACATTTAAATAAACAATGTAGTTGAGTATTGTTTTAAAATAATGCATTGAATAGATATTTCTTGTTTTTGTGTGTGTCAAAATGTTAACTAATGTTTTGCTTTATTTTTTTAATGACAGATAAGAATACGTCTATCTCACTTTTTGCTATATCTTTTGTAGCGTTATCTATAAAAATCTTTGCAATTTTATTTGCTTTTGTTACTTCGATTGTTCCTTTTTCTGTAATACAGATGAGTTTTAGTCTTCGGTCTGTTTTAGATAGCTTTCTTTTTACAAACAGTTGTTTTTCAAGAATATCTACCATTCGTGTCGTTGCAGAGTTGTCTTTCTTTGTAATAGTTGTAATTTCTTGCATTGAGCGTTCGTTTTTTTCAAATAATACATTGAGTAGTTCTAATTGTTCTGGGGTTATTTTTAATCCATTTTCTTTTAAATGTCTTTTAAATTCTTTAAGGATAATTACTCTTGTTACTGCTATTTGATAAGTTGGGCTTTGCTCTCTAAATGAATTCATATTAATTTGACTAATCAATGTTTGACTATGCAAATATAATGAAAAAAATATTTACTCTTTTGAATAGACTATATATTCGAATTTGTTCTTACTCAATTATGAATCCGTTTTAATAAATTATATTCAACGTTTAAGAAAGATAATTACAATCAGGTTAAGAATCAAGCTAGATTTCTAACCAATCCTTGTTCCATTTTTAATTTTTCGTTCAGGAGAAATAAGAGTTACTTCTTTATTATCACCAATACCACCCATAACTAAACATTCGCTCATCATAGTTGCAATTTGTTTTTTAGGAAAATTAACTACAGCTACTACTTGTCTTCCTATTAAATCTTTAGGTTGGTATAATTTGGTTATTTGAGCTGAGGTTTTTTTTATTCCGTATTCGCCAAAATCTACCTGCATTTTATAAGCAGGATTTTTAACTTCTTTAAAAACTTCAGCTGTAAGTATAGTACCAATACGCATTTCAACTTTCATAAAGTCATTCCAACTTAATTCATTATTATCTCCCATAGCTATTATTTTTTTAATAAACGATTTGCAGCAGCAAACGGAGTTGTTTTTCCGCTTTCTAATTTCGAAAATTCGTTATTTAGTAATTCTTTTGTGGTTGGATTGTTGTAAAAATTATCTTTTAACTGCTGATTAATGGTTTCTAACAACCAGTATTTATTTTGTTCGTTTCTTTTATGTTGAAAATAGTTAGTGTTTTTGGCAGCAATTATATATTCATTAATCATTGTATAAACATCATCAACTCCTTTATGATGAAGCGCACTAGCTAATAGGACTTTAGGTTGCCATCCACTATCTTTTGGTGGATATAAATGTAAGGCTCGATTAAATTCAACTTTAGCAATTTTAGCGTTTTTCTCATTACCGCTATCCGCTTTATTAATTACGATAGCATCTGCCATTTCTATAATTCCACGTTTTATACCTTGCAATTCATCTCCAGCACCTGCTAATTTTAACAATAAGAAGAAGTCGGTCATAGAATGTACAACGGTTTCAGATTGTCCCACACCAACAGTTTCAATAACAATCGTGTCAAAACCAGCAGCTTCACATAAAATAATAGATTCACGTGTTTTTTGCGCAACACCACCTAGCGAAGTTCCCGAAGGAGAAGGACGAATAAAAGCATTTTTATCAGTTACCAATTCTTCCATACGCGTTTTATCACCTAAGATACTTCCTTTGTTTACAGAGCTACTAGGGTCTACAGCTAATACAGCTACTTTTTTACCTAAAGAAGTTAGATGTTTTCCGAAAGATTCGATAAACGTACTTTTACCAACACCAGGAACACCGGTAATACCTATTCTCACAGATTTGTTAGCGTATGGTAAACAAGCTTCTAATATTTCATTGGCTTGTTGTTGGTGTTTTGTATTGGTGCTTTCAACCAAAGTAATAGCTCTACTTAAAAAAGGAATACTCCCTGCTAATATTTCAGTAACAAACTCTTTTGTTGAGGTTTTCTTTTTTCTACTAAATTTTATTTTTTCTGCGGATGATTTACTGGTTGTTTCTGGTTGAGAAACCCCATCTTTTTCGGTAAGTGCAGATTTGTTTTTATCGATCATGTAAAGTGAAAACGAAATAATAACGTAAATTTAGAAATAAATATTCATCAAAATGCAACGCAGTACAAAAAGTATCGTCTTTAGTACAAGAAATCAAACATGAAGTCAACCAAACAGCTACATCAATCGGTTATAGATGCGTGTAAAAACAATGATGCAAAAGCACAAATGCAATTGTATGATTTGTATTGCGATGCGATGTTTACAGTTGCAGTTCGTTATGTGAAAGATTCTTTTACAGCTGAAGATATTATGCAAGAGGCATTTATTAAGGCATTTAAAAAGATTAATTCGTATAAAGAAGAAGTTGCTTTTGGAGCTTGGTTAAAGCGAATTGTAATTAATCAGAGTATTGATTGGTTAAAAAAACGAAAGCTAGAGTTGGTTTCGATAAATGATGAAATAACGACGATTGCAGATGAAGAAGAGCATTGGAATGTAGCTGCTACTATATCGTATCAAGAGATTGTAAACTGCATTCAAAAATTAAAAGAAAAATATAGAATTGTATTAACCTTGTTTTTGTTAGAAGGCTATGATCATGGAGAGATTTCGAAAATATTAGGAATTTCGGAAGTAACCTCAAGAACACATCTGTTAAGAGGGAAAAAGAAAGTACAAGAACAATTAAAAGCAGTACATCATGTCTAAAGATATTAGAGAAATATTAAAAGAGAATGTGGAGAACTCAGAAAGGTTGTCAACAAATCATAGACAACGTTTTCAACAAAAAATGATGGAAGAACTGCATGAGAAACCACCTGTAAAGAAATCATATCAATGGTTGTACATAGCAGCATCAGTTGTGTTGTTAGTTAGTTTTGGAATTCAGTTTTATCCAACAAATAACATAGAAACTCCTATTAATGTTATATCAAATCAACCAGCAAACGAAATTAGTTTAGGTAGTGTTTCTCCAGAGTTAAAAACTGTAGAGGCTTACTATGTAAATACGATAAATTATGAATTAAGTCAGTTAGAATTAACTGATGATAATAAAGAACTATTTGATGGTTACTTAGCTAAAATAGGCGAGTTAACTAAAGAATATAAATCGTTAAACCACGAGCTCAATACAAAAGGGATTAACGACGATACTATCAATGCATTGATTGGAAACCTGCAATTACGTTTACAGCTGTTAAAACGTATGCAAAAACAATTAAAAGAACTTAAAAATCCAAATCAAAATGACATTCAAACAATTTAAAATAACTACTCTTTCACTGTTATTGACAAGTGCAGTATTTGCACAAAAATTTGACAAGAAGTTTAGTGAAAAATTCAATACCAATAAAGATGTATTGGTTAATATAAATGCAACTAATGCAGATATAGAAGTAACTACTTGGAATAAAAATGAGGTTTCTGTTGAAGCTCTTATTGAGGTAGAAGGACTTGATAAAAAAGAGGCTGAAAAATTTTTAAAGAACTGGCAATTTGAAGCTTTAGGGAATAGGAGTAAGGTTCAAATAAAAACAGGCAGTAACAACTATCGTTCTTTAGGGAAAAATAATTTTGTGTATTTCAATACAAATGGGAATAACCCCGCTAGAATATATAGACATAATAATGATGATAACATTATTGTAATTCCAGAAATGCCTGAGATGCCAGAAGTAATTGAAATACCTGAAATGCCTGAGATTGTAATTCCTGAAATTAATTTTGATGAGATTGTATACGGTTTGGAAGATATTGAATTTGACTTTGATAAATATGCAAAAGATGGAGGTAATTACTTTTTTCAATGGAAAGATGGTGTAAACGATATCACCATAAAATCTAAAAAAGAATGGGAGGCTTTTAAGAAAACGAAGAAGTATAAAAAGTTTAAAGAATCTCAAGAAAAAAGAAAAAAAGCACTTAAGAAACGTTTGAAAGAAGTAGAGGCTAAAAGAGTTAATAAAAAAGAAATGAGAAGAGCTATGGAAAAAGCCAGAGCTGAGGTAAGAAAAGTTAATAGAGAAGAAATTAGAAGAGAATTAGCAAATGCAAGAAAAGAGATTGAAAGAGCTCGAAAAGAAGTAAATAAAACTCGTTATAGCTATTCTTACTCAACTAATAGTAATGATTTTACGATAAATGATAAAAAAGTTAAGGTAACAAAGAAAATCATAATCAAAGTTCCTAAAGATGCTACTTTCGATTTAAATACACGTCACTGTAAAGTAAAATTACCAAAAACAAAAGCTTCGGGGAAAGTAAGTTATGGTAGTTTTAAAGCTGATGTATTAAATGGCGGAAAATTAAACGTTTCGTTTTCACCAGTAACTATAAATTCATTAAACGCTTGTACACTGTTTTTAAATAATGTAACCGATGCTCATGTAGCATCGGTTGCTAATACCACGTTAAATTCAAATTCATCAGGGTTAACTGTTGATGCTATTCTTAAAGATGTAGAAATTTCTAATAAGTTTGGTGAGTTAACAATTAACAAAATAGCACCGAATTGCAATAGTTTAAAAATACTTCTAAACTATTCTGATGCAGGTATTAATTCTTTAGGAATCAATAATAAATTGAATTTTGATTCTTCAGGAAATATGAAGACTTCTAAAAATGGAGATATTAAGTTTAATGGAAATTTTACAGTTGTTTCTAAAGATGAAAAAATAGAAATAGCAGGAAAATACAGCCAGTTAACATTAAAAAAACAATAATAGTATCGCTTAAAAATTACTTTTCTTTTTTATAAAATTGCTAACAAATTCCATTTCATTATTCTTTATAAAGTGCCTATCTTTAGCATCTGTAAATAGTCACTTTTTCAATGGAATTATACAAAGAAAATCAACTAAAAATATATAACTCTTTAACAAAAACTAAAGAGCTTTTTAAACCAGTAACCGAAGGACGCGTAGGAATGTACGTTTGTGGACCGACTGTATATAGCAACGCCCATTTAGGAAATGTACGTACGTTTATGTTTTTTGATGTGGTGTATCGTTATATGTTACACTTAGGTTATAAAGTACGTTATGTACGTAATATTACAGATGCTGGTCACTTAGAAAATGATGCTGATGCTGGGGAAGATAGAATTTCTAAAAGAGCTCGTTTAGAAGAAATTGAGCCGATGGAAGTGGTACAACGTTATACTGTTGACTTTCATGATGTATTAAAAAACTACAACTTTTTACCACCAAGTATAGAGCCAACTGCTACAGGTCATATTGTTGAGCAAATTGAAATGATTAAAGAAATCATGGATAAAGGTTTGGCTTATGAAGTAAACGGTTCTGTTTATTTTGATGTATTAAAGTACAACGAAACTGGTAACTACGGAATTCTTTCTGGTAGAAAAATTGAAGATGCGATTCACAATACTCGAGTTTTAGATGGACAGTCTGATAAGAAAAATCCACAAGATTTTGCACTTTGGAAAAAAGCGGATGAGCGCCATATTATGCGTTGGCCTTCACCATGGAGTGATGGTTTTCCTGGTTGGCATTTAGAATGTTCTGTAATGAGCACTAAATATTTAGGTGAACAGTTTGATATTCACGGAGGAGGAATGGATTTAAAATTCCCTCACCACGAATGTGAAATCGCACAATCGCAAACTTGTAGTGGTGTTACTCCAGTAAATTATTGGATGCATACCAACATGTTATTGTTGAATAGTCAGAAAATGGCAAAATCAACAGGTAACTATATTTTACCAAATGAAATTTTATCTGGAGAAAACGAAGTTTTACCAAAAGCATTTTCAGCAAGTGTAGTTCGTTTCTTTAATATGCAAGCAAATTATCGTAGCATTTTAGATTTTTCTGGAGAAGCACTAGAGGCGTCAGAAAAAGGGCACGCTAAATTAATAGAAGCTGTTAATTTCTTAGATAAAATTGAAGCAGGTAAAACATCAACTTTCAGTGTAGAAAAATGGAAAAAAGATTGTTATGCTGCCATGAATGATGATTTTAATACTCCGGTTTTAATATCACATTTATTTGAAGCTGTTAAAACGATCAATCAGATTAAAGAAGAAAAAGCGAGTTTATCAGCTGATGATTTAGCTGATTTTAAAACAACACTTAACGCTTTTGTTTTTGATGTTTTAGGATTAATGAATGAAAGTTCAGAAGGAAATAACTCTGATAAATTAAGTGGAGTTGTAGAAATGTTAATTCAAATGCGTAAGCAAGCAAGAGAAGATAAAAATTGGGCATTATCTGATGAAATTCGCGACAAGTTATTGGCTTTAGGAATTCAGTTAAAAGATGGTAGAGAAGGAACTAGCTTTTCGATTAATTAATTGAAAAAAATATTAACATATCCGTTTATATTATTGGTTCGTTTTTATCAAAACGCAATATCACCATTTACACCGGCTACGTGTAGATATTCACCTACATGTTCTAGCTATACCATAGAAGCTTTACAAAAGCATGGATTGTTTTATGGTGGCTGGTTGGCTACAAAGAGAATATTTAGCTGTCACCCATGGGGTGGAAGTGGATATGATCCTGTACCAGAAAAAAGAAATAAAAATTAGTCGATTAACGGCATTAAAATTAAATAAGAATAGATGAATTTTTTATCGATAGTTTGGGATTTAGACCCAGAGATTATTAAAATAGCTGGTTTTGGTATTCGTTGGTACAGCTTAATGTTTGTAGCAGCTTTTGTATTAGGATTACATTTAATGAAGAAGATTTATATAAATGATAAGATTCCGGTTGAAAAGCTAGATCCATTATTTATGTATGTTTTTGTATCGATGCTAATTGGTATGCGATTAGGAGATGTGTTTTTTTATAGTTGGGATTATTATCAAAATCATTTATTAGAGATTTTCTTACCATTTAAACAACAAGAGGGAGCTACATCTTTGTTTGGCTTTTTAAAGGATTGGAAGTTTACTGGATTTACTGGGTTTGCAAGTCATGGAGCTGCCATTGGTATTCCTATAGCTTTATATTTTTATGCTAAAAAACATTTAAATAAACCTTGGTTGTTTATTTTAGATAGATTAGGTATTATGGTTGCCTTAGCTGGATTTTTTATCCGTTTAGGGAATTTCTTTAACTCTGAGATTTACGGAAAGCCAACCGGTACTAGCTTTGGAGTAATTTTTAAAAGAGCAGGAGAGACTGTACCATGTCATCCAACACAATTATACGAGGCATTTAGCTATTTAGCCTTGTTTTTTGCTTTATGGTACTTCTATTGGAAAACTGATAAAAAGAATCAATCTGGATTCTTATTTGGGTTATTCATGGTGGTGTTATGGTCGTTACGTTTCTTTATAGAGTTTTTAAAGCAAGCACAAGTAGAAGGAAGAGAAGATTGGGTATTTAACTCATTAAATACAGGACAAGTATTAAGTATTCCTTTAGTATTAATCGGATTATGGTTAATGTTTAGAAAAACGAAATAGATTCCGTTTTATATAAATAACAAAAAACTCCAAGTGTAAACTTGGAGTTTTTTGTTATTTGATAGAGAAGAAATCTTCTGGGTTTACAGGCTCATTATTCTTTCGAACCTCATAATGAAGGTGTGGACCTGTTGAGTTTCCTGAATTTCCTACATACCCAATTACTTGACCTTTTTTAACTCTTTCTCCTACAGAAACAATGTAGTTTCTCATTTGCGAATATAGAGTTTCAAAAGTGTCATTATGTTTAATTATTACCATAATTCCATATCCTTTTTTACTTCTAGTGGCAGTACTTACAATCCCGTCAGCAGTAGCACGAATTTCAGTTCCAATTTTAGCAGTAAAATCAATTCCGTTATGAAATCTTTCTTTTTTTAGGATTGGATGCATTCTTTTACCAAATTTTGATGAAATTTTGTGATAGCTCCCTTTATTTATAGGTAAAATGCTAGGAGTATTTTCTAGATTATCATTTTTAAAATTAAAAGACATTAATAAAGCTGCTATTATAGGTATAATAGCCGTATACTTTAATAAGTTCCAGTTTGATGTTTTATTTTTTGTTATCATTTTTATTCTTTTTTTAATTGTTAATTCACCAAAGTAATTATATATTTTTACCTTATTTTTACTAGGCAAGTTGTTTAAAATTACTTGCAAATAAGAAGTTAAACTTTGTTTTTGTAAAACAGCTTTATCTACTTGGTATTCATGTATTGTTTTTAAGTTTTTTTGAAAGAAATAAACTAGAGGATTAAACCATAATAAGGCTTTGAAAATTTCTGCGATAATTAAATCAAAAGAATGCTTTTTTATACCATGTAATTTTTCATGATTTATAATTGACTCATTAGTATTATCTTTTTTTCCTATAGGAATGAAAATCCAGTTAAAAAATGAAAAATAAGAATTGGATTTCGAATAAATCAATTTGAAATCTCCATCATTTACTTTTTTAGATTCCTTCTTAATTTTAAATAGTTTTATCAGGTTAAAAACTAATCTCCCAATTATAAATAGCACGCCAATTAAATAGGTTAAGTATATTGTTTTAGATTTTGTCCAAAATAAACTTTCTCCATCTTGTGTAATTAAAGGTGTATTTTCATTGAAAATTGAATGACCTTTTAGATTTGGGATTTCTTGAGTTAAATAGATTACTTGATTAAAGTTAAAATCTATCGAAATAAAAGGTAAAATACAGCTTATTGCAATTATAAATAATAACAATATTCTATTTAAATTATGAAACGTGTTATTACTAAAAAGTAATATATATACAAAGTATAATACAGTAAAAACTATATTAGATTTTAATAATAAATCAAAAAAACTATTCATTTGTTTTCTTTAAATTATTGATTTTAGTTTCAATTAAATCTTTTATTTCATTTAACTGATTCATACTAAGATTTTCATCATCAGTAAAGAATGAAGTAAAATTACTTATAGAACCATTGAAAAAATTATTAACGACTCCTGAAATATGCTTTCTAAAATATTGCTCTTTAGAAATTAATGGGAAATATTGATTGGTTTTACCAAATTTCTCATACCCAATGAATTCTTTTTTAGTTAATACTTTAATAACTGTTTGCACAGTAGTATAAGCAGGTTTTGGTTCAGGATACTTCTCAATGATATCTTTTAAGAAAGCTTTTTCAAGTTTCCATAAGTATTTCATTACTTGCTCTTCTGCTTTTGTTAATTCTTTCATGTTTTAATTAATATTGTGTAGCTACATTTAATAAAGAGTAAGTTTTATCGTGCACAATAAATTTTACTCTTGTATTAAGTGTTACAAAAATACAACTATAAAAATAGTTGTACAACTATTTTTATAGTTAATGTAGTTGTTTAAAACTTTAATAAGAAAATAATTTTCTAAAAGAATCAATTTTATTTTTTGCTTTTGGGTGAATTTGAGTACCATTTTCGGTAAACCAACTATGAGTGCTACCAAGGTAATTCATGCCTAAATAATTAGCACTTTCGATAAAAGGCATTTCAAAACCATTTTTTAAATCGTTAATACTAGAGTTGCTAATCATAGCCATGTTTTTACCTCTAAGTTTTCTACCCAACTCTTTTTTATAATGTAATAAATCAGATAATCGATCAAAGAAATTTTTTAAAGTTCCACTCATTGAATACCAATAAACCGGAGTTGCAAAAACTATAGTATCATACTTATTAATAATGTCTTCCATTAAAGGGAGAAAGTCATCTTCTGAGTTGCTAAAATCATATTCAAACCCACCAATATTTTTTGTTTTTAAATCAATAATATCGAAATCATTATTGATGTTTAAGTAGTCAATTACTTTTTTAGTATTCCCATTACTTTTCGAACTTCCTTGTATAATAACTGTTTTCTTCATGTCTGTTTATTTTTAGATAAGTAAAAGTCTAAAATTAATTTCTTTCAATATTTGATAGTTTATTGTAAAAATTGATGATTCTCAAGATAAAATCAATAGTAAAGGCTGATATTTTTTGTACTTTTATCGTATAAATGAGCATTGTATATGAATACGGATACTTACAAGTTTTCAGAGGAAAAAACTTTAAAAGATTTTACTACAAAAGTTGTGGATGAGAAAGCTAAGAAAAAGCTTAAAAAAGTAAGGAAAGAAATAAGCGAATTACAAGATAAAATGTATGCTGAGGGAAAATACAGTGTGCTAATTTGCTTACAAGGAATGGATACTGCTGGTAAAGACAGTTTAATACGTGAAGTATTTAAAGATGTAAATGCAAGAGGAGTAGTAGTACATAGCTTTAAAGTGCCTACCGAGTTAGAACTAAAACACGATTTCTTATGGCGTCATTATATTGCATTGCCAGTAAAAGGAAAAATCGGTGTTTTTAATAGAACACATTACGAAAATGTTTTGGTAACTCGTGTACATCCAGAATATGTTTTTTCTGAGAACATTCCAATAGTAAAAAGTTTAGATGATTTAAATGATGAGTTTTACCATTCTCGTATGGATAGAATTAATCAGTTTGAAAAACATATTTCAGATAATGGAACCATTATTTTAAAGTTCTTTTTAAATTTATCTAAAGACGAACAGAAAAATAGATTATTACGTCGTTTGAACATTCCTGAAAAAAACTGGAAATTTTCAGCAGGAGATTTAAAAGAGCGTAAACTATGGGATAAATATCAAGGTTGTTACGAAGATTTGTTGAATAGAACATCAACCTATTATGCACCTTGGTATGTTGTTCCAGCAGATGATAAGCCTACAGCAAGATTATTGGTTGCAAAGACTTTGTTAGAAGAATTAAAAAAGTATAATTTTAAAGAACCAAGGCTTTCATCAAAAGTAATAGACCAAATAGATGAGTTTAAAGCTCAATTAAATAACGAATAATTTCCAAAAAAGAGTAATGGAATTAAATTTAACAAAACCAATTATATTTTTCGATTTAGAAACGACAGGTATAAACATTGCGAAAGATAGAGTTGTTGAAATATCAATTTTAAAAGTGTTTCCTAACGGAAATAAAGAAAGTAAAACTTGGTTGGTAAATCCAGAGGTAGAAATACCAAAAGAATCGTCAGATATACATGGTATTACAAATGAGAAAGTTGTAACCGAACCTACGTTTAAAGAATTAGCACCTAAAATTAATGAAATGATTGAAGGTTGCGATTTAGCTGGTTTCAATTCAAACCGATTCGATATTCCGTTATTGGCAGAGGAATTAATGCGTGCAGGTATCGATTTTGATATGAAAAACAGAAAAGCGATTGATGTTCAAGTAATTTTTCATAAAAAAGAACAAAGAACATTAAGTGCAGGATATCAATTTTATTGCGGAAAAGAGCTAGTTGGAGCTCACGGAGCAGAAGCTGATACCAATGCTACCTACGAAATTTTATTAGCACAGTTAGATAAGTATGACGATATAGAAAATACTGTTGATGCATTAAGTGAATTTTCAACACACGGAAAAAGAGCAGATTTTGCAGGTTTTGTTTTAATGAATGACGACGATCAAGAGATTTTCTCTTTTGGTAAATATAAGGGACGTACAGTTGAAGAGGTTCTAAAAGAAAACCCTGGATACAACGCTTGGATTCAAAATGCTGATTTTCCATTATACACTAAAAAAGTATTACGTGAAATTAAAGAACGTATGTCTGCACCAAAGGAAACAATGTCTGATGAAGAAAAATTACAGGCGTTACAACAGAAGTTTAATTTAAGGTAATGTTAAAATAATATAAATTAACAAAAACTTAGTTTTTAAGTGTTTGATAGATTGTTATTTTCGATGAAAACTAAACTGTGAAAAAAATACTTGTTTTATTTTTTGTTTGTGCGCAAATTTCAGCACAAACGATTACTTTGAAAGGGAATATTTTAGATAAAGAAAATAAAGAACCTGTTGTTTATGCTAATGTTAGTTTTATAAAAAGCAACAAAGGAATTTCTTCAAAAGAAGATGGGAGCTTTGAATTAGAAATTAAGAAAGAATTATTAAAAGATAAAGTTCATGTGTCTTGTTTAAATTATAAAGACACAGTTGTTCTTGCAAAAGAGATACAGAATAAAACTTTGTTTTTAAGTCCTAAGCTATATAAGTTAAACGAAGTAGTTATATCAAAAGAAAGAAACAAAAAGGTTGTTTTAGATAAAGTAAAGAAAAGAGTAAGTCCATTTCATACCAATAATATAAGAATGGTTGGGAAATATTTCCCTAATAAATTAGATGGTGTTTTTTATCTTGAGAATGTGAAGATTTTCTTTTCAAAAAGAAACTCACACAAAGCTAAATTTAGAATTCGAATTTTTTCAGTTGATGAGAATACTGGCAAGCCAAAAGAGGATATTTTAAAAGAGAATATATCTATATCTAAAGAAAAAGGGCAAAACTCAGTTGAATTAAATTTAGATAAATATTATTTAGAATTACCAGAAAATGGTTTGTTTGTTGTCTTTGAAAAACTTTTGATTCCTTATAACTTATATGTTTGGGATACTTTAAAAAACAAAGAGAAACAATATTATTACGCACCAGTAATTGGTCTAACAAAATCAAAAGAGTATAAAGAAACGAATAGGATATATTATTTCAGTAAAGGTAATTGGTATAAAATACCAATGCCAGAAAATGATTTTTCGCATGTTCCTGCAATTTCAGTAACTTTAACTAATTAAATAAAATCAGTAACTAAACATTTAAAAAGAATGTTCACAGAATATAATAACCTACCCGATAACTCAAGAGTTTGGGTTTACCAAGCAGATAGAGAATTTAGCGTAGAAGAAATAGAATATATCAGTGCAAAAGCAATATTATTTATTGATAATTGGACGCGTCATGGAGATGATTTAAAAGGATCATTTACTATTAAGTACAATCAATTTTTAGTGTTGGTTGTAGATGAAAGTTTTAATAATGTTTCAGGATGCTCAATAGATGCTTCTGTTCGTTTTGTTCAAGAGTTAGAAAAAGAATTGAAGATAGATCTAATGAATAAAATGAATATTTCTTTTAAAGACGGAGAAAATATCAATATTATTAAGTTACCAGATTTTCAACAGTTTGCCAAAGAGAAAAAAATAACAGCAAACACTGTAGTGTTTAACAATATGATAAATACCAAAGAAGATTTTGAAAATAACTGGGAAGTAACAGCAGATAAAAGTTGGCACAAACGATTTTTGGTATAACAATTGATTTCTATTAAAAAATAGATAGACGTTACGAATATGATGAAAAAGATACTAGTTTTTTTAGCGCTTGTTGTAATACAATTTATAAATGCACAACAAGTAGATCCACTTTTAGCAAAAGATGCTGCGGCTCAAAATATTTGGGTAGATAGTATTATGAAATCAATGTCTGTCGATGAAAAAATCGGTCAGTTATTCATGGTGCAGGCATATTCTAATAAAGATAAAAAGCACGAACAGTTTATTGCTAACATGATTAACAAATATCATATTGGTAATTTAATTTTTATGCAAGGAACGCCAGAAAAACAAGTAAATTTAAATAATAAGTATCAAGCATTATCTAAAGTACCTTTAATGATCGGTTTTGATGGAGAGTGGGGGTTAGATATGCGATTGAAAAATACCTATCGTTTTCCTTGGAATATGGCTTTAGGAGCTATTAAAGATCAAGAATTATTAAAAGAAACAGGTAAGAGAATTGGGGAGCATTGTAAGAGAGTAGGAATTCATATGAATTTTGCTCCAGTTGTTGATATTAATACAAATCCAAATAATCCAATTATAGGAAATCGTTCTTTTGGAGAAGATAAAGAAAATGTAACTCAAAAAGCAATTGCTTTTAGTGAAGGAATGCAAAGTGTAGGTGTTTTAGCAAATGCAAAACACTTCCCAGGTCATGGAGATACAGCTACCGATTCTCACCATACATTACCAACAATTAATTTTAGCGAACAACGATTAGATTCAATTGAATTATATCCATATCGTAAAATGTTTAATGCTGGAGTAGCAAGTGTAATGACAGCGCATTTAAGTATTCCGTCGTTAGAAGCAAATTCAAAATTACCAACCTCATTGTCAAAAAGAGTTGTAACTAATTTATTGCAAGATAAATTAGGGTTTCAAGGTTTGGTAATTACAGATGGATTAAACATGAAGGGTGCTGCAAATTATTCATCACCAGCAGAGATTGATTTAGCGGCTATTTTAGCAGGGAATGACATTTTGTTAATACCACAAGATATTCCGGGATCTGTTAAGTTGTTAAAGCAAGCTTTTGAAAACGGAACTTTAACCGAAGAAAGATTAAATAAATCAGTTAGAAAGATATTAAAATCGAAGTATTTGGTAGGTTTAAACAATTATAAGCCAATAGCTACCGAAAATTTACAGAAAGATTTAAATGCACCTTATGATGAGGTTTTACATCGTAAGTTGATTAAAAATTCAATTACAGCTGTAAAAAATCAAGATGATATCTTACCAATTAAAAATTTGGAGGATAAAAAAATCGCTTACGTTTCTTTAGGAGATGATAAAGGTAAGCCGTTTTATAAAATGCTTAAAAATTACACTAAAGTAGATGTAGTTTCAGACAAACATTTAAGTGTTTTAATACAAAAGTTGCAAAAATATAATTTAGTGATTGTTGGTTTTCATAAATCAAACAAGCATCCTTGGAAAGGCTATAAATTCTCAAATAAAGATTTAGTTTGGTTACAAGAAATAGCAAGAACCAAAAAAGTAGTTTTAGATGTTTTCGCAAGTCCGTATAGTTTACTAAAAGTAAAGTCTTTTACAAATATTGAAGGGATTGTAGTTTCTTATCAAAATAGTAAGCTGGCTCAAGAACTTTCGGCTCAGGCTTTATTTGGAGCTTTTAATATTAAAGGTAAGTTACCTGTATCTATAAATGGTGATTTTAAAGTAGGAGAAGGAGTTGTTGTTAATAACAATAATGTTTTAGAATACACGATTCCTGAAGAAGCTGGAGTGTCTTCTGAAAAACTATCAATTATAAATAAAAGAATCGATACCATTTTAAAAGAGAAAATGACTCCAGGAGGGCAAGTTATTGTTGCTCGTAACGGAAAAGTTATTTATAACAAAAACTTTGGTTATCACACACATCTAAAAAAGAAGAAGGTAGAACAATCAGATATTTATGATTTAGCTTCATTAACAAAAATATTAGCATCACTGCCTATGATAATGAAAGCTGAAGAAGATAAAAAGATTAGTTTATTTTCAAGCTTGGGAGATGTCTTACCAAGATTTAAAGAGTCTAATAAAGATACTTTACTTTTAAAAGAAATATTATCTCATTATGGGCGTCTTCGTTCTTGGATTCCTTTTTACGTAAACACTCAAGATTCAATCACAAAGAAGAATTCTAATAAGTATTATAGAAAGAAAAGAACAAAAAAATATAATATTAAAGTAGCTAAAGATTTATACTTAACTAAAGATTATAGAGATTCGATATATAAGCATATAGTTGACTCTGAGCAACGTGATAGAGTTGGTTATAAGTATAGTGATTTAGGTTACTACATTTTTAAAGAGCTTCTTGAAAGAAAGTATAAAAAGCCTTTGAATAAATTAGTTGAAGAGAATTTTTATCAATCGTTAGGGGCAAATAGAATGACTTATCTGCCGCTAAATAAGTTTAGTAAATCAGAAATTGTACCTACCGAAAAAGACTCTTATTATCGTCATCAATTAGTACACGGTTATGTACATGATATGGGAGCCGCTATGTTAGGTGGAGTAGGAGGGCATGCAGGTTTGTTTGCAAATGCAAACGATGTAGCTAAAATTATGCAAATGTATTTGCAAAAAGGAACTTACGGAGGAAAAAAATATTTAGATTCAGAAACACTTAATAAGTTTAATAAACGCTATTACGCTGATAAAAAAGTTCGTAGAGGGTTAGGGTTTGATAAGCCTCAAATCCGTCCAGAAGAGAAGCCTACTTGTGGTTGTGTGTCAGAACAAAGTTTTGGTCATAGCGGATTTACTGGTACTTATACTTGGGCTGACCCAGAATCTGGAATTGTATATGTTTTCTTATCAAATAGAGTATATCCTACGATGAGAAATAGAGGATTGGTTAAAAGTAATATGCGAACCAAAATTCAAAAAGATATCCAGAATGCTATTCTGCAGGAGTAGTTGAGGTTTTAGTATAAAAAAGGATTAGTAAAGCCGATAGAATAAAATAGATTAAGCCAATTTTCCAACCAAAGAATAAACTGATTATCCAGCTTTGAAAAACATAAAAAGTAGGAAATAGTAAAATGTTTACTCCAAAACGAAAAGTGTCTACAAACTCTATTTCTAAAACTTTTTTACTTAAAAAATTCCAAATAGTATATGGAATAATACTATTCAATAGTATTAAATAAAAAACTGGGTTTTTGTGATTTTTCTTAAAGGCTTTTTCTTCAGGGAAACTTCCACTTTTAATGACGTTATTGATTGTTTCAACTTCTGTAAAATCAACTTGAGCTCTATTTAACTTAGTTAATTTTTGATTGTAGTTTTCGTCATCGTTTATATGTACACTTAATGATTTTAATTGAGTAGAAACTAATTCTTTTATTTCTTTTACAGAGTTGTTGATGTTCTCTTTTCTATAGTATTTATTCGCTAAAATAGGTGTGCCAATATTAATAGCAACTTTGGATGGGTAGCTAGAAGCATTCTGATATGTAATTCCGATAGGAACAATTTGTATGTTTGTATTTGGGCTTTCATCTAGTGTTCTGAAAATTATTCTAGTAAAACCTTTACTTAAGGGTCTAATAGTTCTTTTTCTATTATGACTTCCTTCAGGAAAAATTAAAAGAGTTTTATTGTTTTTTAATAACTGTTGGCATTTTTTAAAAATTTCTTCATTTTTTGAAAGCTGTTTCACTCCATCTCTTATGCGGTAAATTGGCATCATGCCTAATAAATCAAAGAAACGAGCCACAAGCTTTTTTTTAAATACAGCTGCTCTTACCAAAAAATGAGTTTTTCTTGTTATGTGTGTTGCAATTAATAAAGGGTCAATCAATCCGTTAGGGTGATTTGCAGTAAATAAAATAGCTCCTTTTTTTGGGATATTCTCGTGTCCGAAAACTTTTACTTTTTTAGTATAAAAGTAAAGTCCTGTTTTTATGAATATTTTAAAAAAGTAATAAAGTAATAATCTCATTAATCATTCTTTTTTCGTCCCCAGTAAGTTGCTAGTGCCATTCCAGAAAAGATGTCCCAAACTCCCCAAAAAGCAGCTAATAAAGCCATTCCTCCTAGACCTTCAAAAAAGCTAAAAATCAATAATAATCCTAAACCACTGTTTTGAATCCCAGTTTCCATAGAAATTGTTTTACTGTCTTTATCATTTAATTTAAATGATTTTGCAGTTACATAACCAATAATAAAAGCAAATATGTTATGAAAAATAACTAAAAATAAAACGAGATGGATATAGTTTTTAAAAATATCAGCATTATCATATAGAGCTACAACAATTAATATTAAAAAGAAGATAATTGAAAATGGGCGAAGCACTTTATTAATTTTTTTGGCCATTTCTGCATGAAAATGATTTACAGTCATTCCTAAAATAATAGGGATTCCTAGAATGAGTAAAACAAGCTTGAATAATTCAAAAGGATTTAACGATATACTTTTTAAAATAAGATTTGTAGGCTCATATAAGCTACCCCATAAGTGTAAGTTAAGAGGTGTCATAACTAAACAAATTAAAGTAGCAAATGCTGTTAAGCTTACCGATAAAGCAGCGTTTCCGTTAGCCATTTTACTAAAAAAGTTAGAAACATTTCCACCAGGACATGCAGCTACCATCATCATTCCAAGAGCAAAACTAGGATATGGTTTAATAATGCAAATAGCAACAAACGTTAAAAAAGGAAGTAGTATAAATTGAGACAATATACCTACTAAAACTATTTTTGGATTTTTTAAGAGTCGTTTAAAATCTTCAATTTTAATATCTAGAGCAATCCCAAACATTATAATTGCTAATGCTATATTAAGCATCCATAATGCTTCAGTATCAAAATTTATTTTAATACTATCTATTTGAATGTCATTAATGTTTAAAGGCATATTCTACAATGTTTGATCCCATTTTTAAAGCTTTCTCTCTAATCTCTTTAGGGTTGTTATGTACTTCTGTGTCTTCCCACCCATCGCTTAAATCACTCTCATAATCATAAAAAACAACCAATCTTCCGTTGTAGAAAATTCCAAAGCCTTGTGGGGGTTTTTTATTGTGCTCATGAATTTTAGGAAGTCCTTTTGGAAAAGAAAATTTTTGATGATAAATAGGATGATTGTTTGGTATTTCTTGAAGACTGAGTTTAGGAAAAACTTTTTTCAGTTCCCTACGAATATACTTGTCCAATCCGTAATTATCTGAAATATGTAAGAATCCACCAGATATTAAATACCCTCTTAAGTTTTTAGCTTCTCTATTTGAAAAAAACACATTACCATGACCAGTAAGAAATACTATTGGGTAATTGTTTATTGATTCATCGTCTAATGTAGTCGTTTGAATCTTTGAGTCTATTAAAGTCTTTGAATTGGTGTTGCAAAAGTTTATAAGATTTGGTAAAGCTGTGGGGTTTGCATACCAGTCTCCACCTCCATTATATTTTAAAATAGCTAATTGTTGAGCATTTAGTGAGTAAGTAGAGGTAAGTAAAAAAAAGTATATAATAATGCTTTTCATAAATGGAGTCGGATTGTAAAAGCAATATAGTAAAAGAACAATAAAAAACACCAATATTGCTATTGGTGTTTTTTTCCCCTTAAGAAATTATTTTTTTTAATTGAAAATCCCCTTAATATTCTCAACAGTTATATAACTTCACATCAAAGATAGGTTTGTTTCAAAATATATGAGTTCGAAAACATCCGTTTTATGTGTTTCCGAACTGACTTTTTATAAAAAGATGATGAGAGTAGATTGTTTTTAAATAAACAACATGATGGTATAAAAACTAAAAAACACCAATATATTTATTGGTGTTTTTAGGTTTAATCCCTTTCTTTTTCACTATTGAGTAAACTCAACAAAGATTTTTAGAAATTTCTATAAGCTGAAAAACCCTTCAAAATTTTCATCTTAATAATTTCTTGGTACAAATTTACAATTAAACAGTGTTTTTAGAGTTCGGAATCATCCAATCTAGATGTTTTCGAACCGATGTTTTATAAAAAGAACGTTTATTTTCTTTTGGTAGAATTGAGTCTTGTTTGGTGTATGTTGTTGATTTCTAGCTGTAAATTCCTGCTCTAGATTTGTTTTTGAATTCTACAGGTGTACTTCCAGAATATTTTTTAAAAACAGTATAGAAAGTCGATTTTGAATTGAATCCAGACTCCAAACCTATAGAAGTTATGGTGTAATTTTCATATTCAGGATCTAACAATAATGTTTTTGCTTGTTCTACTCTCATTGTATTTAGATAATCTGTAAATGATTTACCGTATGTGTTATTTACAATTAAAGAAAGTGTACTTGAGCTTAAATTAGTGTCTTCTGATAGGTTTTGTAGTGTGTATTTAGTAAGTAAAAATTTTTTGTTTTCTTTTATAAATTCATCAATTTCTTCAAATTGCTCTCTATATTTATCTGTGTCAGAAAAAACGTCTTTTTTACTTAAGTTTTTTGCTTCAACATCAATTTCACCATTTAAGTTTATTTGAAGCGATTTTCTAATTTGTTTACGCTCTTTTAATATACGAATTTGTCTTAATCCTTGGTAACCTAACCAATAAATAAGAATAGTTGTGTAAATTCTAAGTGGGTAATAAGAAAAAAGAAATCCGGTAAAATTCATTTTTACTTTTATAACCAATGCCAGGACCCATAAAGCATATCCTACTGAAGTTAACTTAAAAAATGTGTGTATCCATTTTAAGTTATCATAAGATAGTATTTTAGGGAAAAGATTTTCTTTTTTATATAAAATATAAAATGAATAAATAAATATACTTAATGATACTATTAAGCTAAAGATCTCTTCGAAAGAGGTATAGCGTTCATAAACGAAATCTAAATTTTCTTTAGATGAAGTTGAATTACTATAGCTGTAAACAAAGCTTATTTGAGTTATTATTATTACAACGAATATTGGCAATATAAATCGTAGTAGTTTAATAGATTTTTCAGCTAAATTTAAATAGTTAACCAAAAACATATATAAAAACGGCATGGCTAAAAAATGCCATGGTATTTGTAGATAATCTAGAAAAAATTTGTGTTGAAATAAATGTTTTTCAAGAGCCCAAGATTGAATGTTGTTTAAAGAGATAGCTAGAATTAATAGGTTTAAATAAAGCATACTCTTTTCTCTACCGTTCTTTGAACAGAAAAGAATTAAGCTAAAGCCAAAACCATGTATCGCACTAACTAATAAAAAAAGGTTGAAAATTGTAGTAGTATTCAACAGAAATAATTTGATTAGATTCTAAATATACAAAAAATGAGCTATTGATGCACGAAAGAAATAGATTGAACTACATTGAGTCCAGCAGTTTCTGTACGTAAACGATTTTCTCCTAGAGAGATAGGTTTAAAGTTATTTGATAAAGATTTTTTTATTTCAGCTGTAGAAAAATCACCTTCAGGACCTATAAGTATCGTGTAGTTTGATTTAGAAGTGATGCTGTTTTTTAAGAAATGTTTATCACTACCTTCTTCGCAATGAGCAATAAACAGTTCTGAATTAAAATCTTGATTTATAAATTCAGAAAATTTAATTGGATTATTAAGCTTTGGAATTGTAAACTGCAAAGATTGTTTCATTGCTGATTGAACAATTTTCGATAAACGTTCAATTTTTACCACTTTTCTTTCGGAATTGTCACAAATTATAGGTGTTATTTCATCAATTCCAATTTCAGTAGCTTTTTCTAAAAACCACTCTAAACGATCATTGTTCTTTGTCGGAGCAATAGCAACATGTAAATAATAGTCTCTACTTTTTTTCTTTTCTTCAAACTTAGTAATAACAGCAACACATTTTTTGTCGTTTGGTATAGATATTTCAGCAAAAAATAAAAACCCTACTCCGTTCGTTATATGCAAAATATCACCTTCTTTTTTTCTTAAAACTCTAACAATATGACGACTCTCTTCCTTTTCGAAAGTTATTTGAGTTGTTTCTGTTGTAATGTTTGGATTAAAAAATAGTTGCATTATAAATCTTGTTTATAAGTTCTTCTTACTTTATGAGTTGTAGGATTAAAATCCCTCCAAATTTGATGTATTGCTGTGTTGTCAGCTAGTTCAGGAGTACGAATACAATTTTCAATTCCTTTTGGAGTAAAGGTGTCGGTATATTGGTCAAAAATAATAGCCGGAACTCCTTTATTTTGATATTCTGGATCAACACCAATTAAATAAAAAGTAACATCTTTAGAGTTTTTACGAGCGTTTAATAAATGGAATAATCCGAAAGGGAAAAGTTTTCCATTTGCCTTTTGTAAGGCTTCAGAAAATGAAGGCATCACAATAGCAAAGGCTACCAGTTTGTTCTCTTTGTTTACAACAAATTTAATATACTCAGGGTTAATAAAACTGATATACTTTTTTTTGAAATGTTGTATTTGTACATCAGAAATAGGGACGAAAGTTGAAAGCTTTGAGTAAGACTTACTAAAAAGCTCAAACATCTCATCTACATAAGGCATTATCTTTTTAGTTGAAGTAAAATCTAAAGGTGTTAATTCATATCTTTTTTGAATTAAATTACTAATTCTTTTGTATTTCTTTGCATCAACATTTTTAAAAAGAAATTTATTTTCTAAATATTCTTTCTCTTTTATAAAACCTAATTGTTCTAAATGCTTTGAATAATATGGGTGGTTGTACCAAGTAATCATAGTTCCGATATGATCGAATCCATCAACTAGTACACCTGTTTTATCAAGGTTGTTAAATCCTACAGGACCTTCAATATATTCAAGGTTGTTTGCACGCCCAATTTCTTTAACTTTTTCTAATAAAGCTTTGGTAACTTCTATGTCGTCAATTACATCAAACCAACCAAAACGCATTTTTTTGATGTTTTGCTGTTCAATTTCGTAGGTGTTTATAATAGCAACAACTCTACCTACAATTACATTGTTTTTTAATGCAATGAAAAATTGAGCATTGGCGTGTTCAAAAACAGGGTTTTTATTTTTATCGAAGCTATCAACTTCATCTTTAATAATTGGTGGAACCCAGTATTTATTGTTTTTATAAAGAGAAAAAGGAAATTTAACAAATTGTTTCATTTCCTTTTTAGTAGTTATTTCTTTAATTGTAATCATACAGCAAATGTAAGATTTTAATCGCGGGCGATTGCCCAATCGGATTAAGTTATATTGTGCTTATGTGAAATTGAAACTCAACTTTTTTTTATTGAAAGCTAGTTTAATTATCTTTTTTCTGTTCTTCCTCTTCTTCTTTTTTTAAGTCTTCTTCTAGTTTTTTAATTTCTTTTTCTAGCTTTAAACGATCTTTTTCTTTTTGCTTAGCTTCTTTTTCGGCATCTTTCTGTAGTTTCTTTTCAAGTTTTAATCGTTCTTTTTCTTTCTTCTTTGCGTCTTTTTCTGCTTTCTTTTTAGCTTTTTTTGCAGCTCTTTTTTCTGCTTTAGTCGCTTTCTTTTTTAATTTTTTATCTTCTTTTTCTATAACATCAATTAATGATTTTTGGCGCTCTCTTCTTGGTTTTTCAACGGTGATTTCTTCTTCCTTTTCTCCGTCATTTACAGTAATAGTTTGCTTGTCTTTCTTTTTAAATACGTTTTTAACTTTGCCAAATAGTCGACCAAAGAACCCTTTATTCTCGTTGTATTTAACTTCTTCTTGTTCTTCTATTTTATTACCAAATTCATCTATTTCAACAAAATCATCTTGATGTCTATTTAATCTATAAGATACTCCTAAGCCTGTATAAAATCCAATTTCGTTTTGTTGGAAAGTAGCTCTAACTGCTGCATTAAATTGAAGATTTTCGCTAAAAAGATATGCTGCACCAGCACCAATATTACTTTTGGTTTCGTATTTTTCAAAGATTCCTTGAATTTCAGCAAATCCAGACCAATAATCATTAAAATTATATGTTCCTGTAAGCACATAAGAAAATTCTGAAAAATTGGTACCGATATAATCGTAATAAAAATTAGTTACCATACGTAACTTGTCTGAAAATTCATTTTGTAGTAAAACTCCTACTTTAGGGCTTACACCACCTTTTTCATGAAAATCTGATAAAATACTTCCAAAATTTATACCAGCATAAACCCCAACATGTGGTATCCATCTTTTATAATCAAAAGAATGTCTTGCTTTCCAACTTCTTATTTCATCTTTTTTATTATCGTACTTAGGGGTGTATACTAAGTATTTAGCTCCAAGAGTCAATTGACTTAATCCAGTTTTGTTGTATGATGACTCAAAAATATTTTTAAAAGCAATTTTATCATGCTGTAAAGTGGTGTTTACATTTAGTTCTAATTTTTCTGAAATAAAACTTGTTCTAAATAATAAATTTAAACCTAATGCTTGAGGATTACTAAAAGTTGGTGTCGCGTTTGCTTTTCTGAAAAACAAACTACTTTCAAATTGATAAACTCCTGATCCAACACTGTATGGGCTCTCGGAAAAACCTGGACGGTTTGAATTTATAACTGAGGTGTACTGTGCATTTACAATTAAAGTTGAGCAAAAAGCAAAAAACAAAAAAAGTTTCTTAGTCATGTTATAAATTCAATTTATTCAATTTTTACAAACATACGTAAAAATACGAATTACAATATAATATAAGTTTTGTAAAGTCTTAACGCTTCGTTTTACTTCAAATTGTTATTTTTGATAGATTTTTTTATTAAGAGAAAGATGATCCATATAAATGAAGCTGGTCCTATGAATTTTTTAAGAACTTTATTAATTATAATTTTAGCCTATTATGTAATTAAGTTTGTGGTAAAATTATTTGCTCCGTACTTATTAAAAAAGGCGGTAGATAAAGTTCAAAAGAAAGCTGAACAACAATATAGAAATCAACAACAAGAATCTTCTGTAGAAGAAGGGAAAACGGTTATTGATAAAAAACCTCAAAACGGAAAACAAAGCAACAATTCTGTAGGAGAATATGTTGACTTTGAAGAACTAGACTAATTATGAATTTTAAAAAGTTACTACCGTATGCTATTGCAATTATTGTTTTTGTAATAGCATCAGTTATATATTTTAATCCTGTTTTAAGTGGAAAGCAAATTAAACAGAGTGATATTACTCAGTTTATCGGAATGTCCAAACAAGTTAAGGATTATAGAGCAGAAAATGGAAAAGAGCCTTATTGGTTAGGAAATGCTTTTAGTGGTATGCCAGCGTACCAAGTAAGTGCATATTATCCGAATGATTTTGTCAGATATATTGATAAAGCAATTCGGTTTTTACCAAGACCAGCGGATTATCTTTTCTTATATTTTATTAGTTTTTTCTTTTTACTTACTGCTTTAAAGATAGATTGGAAACTAGCCATTTTAGGAAGTTTATCCTTTGGGTTTTCAACGTATTTAATAATTATATTCGGAGCTGGTCATAATGCAAAAGCACACGCTATTGGGTATATGCCTTTGGTAATTGCTGGAGTTTTATATGTTTTTCAAAAAAGATATTTATTAGGGTTTGTAGTAACTGCTTTAGCAATGGCTTTAGAGGTGTATACGAATCATCCGCAGATGACTTACTATTTAGGTTTTTGTTTGTTGATATTAGCAATTGTTGAATTTATAGAAGCTTTTAAAACAAAAACATTACCAGTGTTTTTTAAACAAGCTGCTGTATTAGTAGGGGCTATGTTAATTGGAATTGGGGTAAACTCAACAAGATTGTTACCAATGAAAGAGTACGGTGATTTTAGTACTCGGGGAAAATCCGAATTAACTATTAATCCAGACGGAAGTCCTAAAGAAAAATCGACAGGTTTAGATAAAGATTATATTACTGAATATAGTTACGGTATTGCTGAAACTTTTAATTTGATAATTCCTCGTTTTATGGGAGGGGGTACGATAGATAAATTTGATGAAAACTCTAATTTTTATCAGGTTTTAGAGAGGTATGCAGGTAAAAAAGTTGCTAAGGATGAATCAAGTAGAGTGTTGTCTTATTGGGGAACTCAACCTATTGTAGAGGCTCCTGCTTATATCGGAGCAATTTTGTTTTTCTTATTCTTTTTAGGAGTGTTCTTAGTTAAAGGACGATTAAAATACTGGTTGGTTTCCGCTACTATTTTTTCAATAATATTAAGCTGGGGTAAAAACTTTCCTTTAGTAACTAACTTTTTTATTGATTATGTTCCGTTGTATAACAAGTTTAGAGCGGTTTCATCTATTCAAGTAATCGCAGAATTGTGTGTGCCGTTATTAGGAATTATCGCTTTAAGAGATTTCTTTTCGTCTAACGTAACTTCAGAAGAGAAAGAGAATGCACTTAAAAAAGCATTTTATGTTTTAGGAGGATTTACTTTGTTATTTGCTTTATTTGGTTCGAGCTTGTTTGCTTTTGAAGGATTAAGAGATGCTCAATATCAGCAATTACCAGAATTGATTGACGCGTTAATTTCAGATAGAAAATCGATGTTGTTTAACGATAGTATTCGTTCGTTTGTATTGATTTTAATTTCTGGAGGACTATTATGGTTTCACTTAAAAGGAAAGTTAAAGCAGCTTCCTGTTTTAGTTGTTTTAGCAGGATTGATAGTTTTTGATTTAGTTTCAGTAGATGTTAATTATGTAAATAAAGAAGATTTCACATCAGCTAGGAGAGTTCAAAAACCATTTTCACCTACAAAAGCAGATCAGGAAATTTTAAAAGATAAAAGTTATTATAGAGTAGCAAATTTTGCAACAAACCCTATGATGGATGGAAGAACATCGTATTTTCATAATTCTATAGGAGGATATCATGCAGCTAAAATGAAGCGTTATAATGAGTTGTTCGATTATCAAATAGCAAAAAATAATATGGAAGTGTTGAATATGTTAAATGCTAAGTATTTTATTGCTAGTGAAGATAAGGTTCAGCAAAACCCTGAAGCTAATGGAAACGCTTGGTTTGTTAATGAGATAAAAACGGTTAATTCAGCTAACGAAGAAATAAAAGCTTTAGATAGTTTGAATACGAAAAAAGAAGCAGTTTTAAATACGAGTAATTTTGAAGTTAAAATACCATTAGAGTATAAACAAAATTCTACAGCCAAGATATCACTAATTAAGAATGATATTACAGATTTAGTTTACGAAAGTAATGCTGATGAAGATCAGTTTGCGGTATTTTCAGAGATCTACTATAAAGATGGATGGAATGCTTATGTAGACGGAAAACAGTCTCCATATTATAGAGTAAATTATGTTTTAAGAGGAATGGAAATTCCTAAAGGAAGACATACTATAGGATTTAAATACGAACCAGAAATAGTTAATACGGGTAGCACAATAGCTTTATTATCGTATGGTTTGTTAATAATTATGTTATTGATTTCACTATTCTTATTAACAAGAGGTAAAATATAAATGAAGAAAAAAATTATCCTGTTATTTTTTTTATTAAAAATAACACTTGTTAGCTCTCAAGAATTATTATTACATTATTCTTTTGATGGGAATACTAAAGATGTAAGTGGAAATAACAATGATGGTACTTCATTTGGAGTTACATTCGGTCAAGATAGAATGGGGCAGGCTAATTCTGCTGCTTATTTTGATGGAATTGATGATTTTATAGAGCTTCCAAATTTATTAAATTTAAAACCAGAACTCCCTCTATCTTTTTCTTTTTGGATTAAATATAGCAGTAGTGATTATGAAGATAGAGCAGTTTTTAATACATCATTTGAGGAGGATGTTAACTCAGGAGTTTTTTTAACAACGCAAAGTTCAACAGGAAAGTATGCTGTAGGTTACGGTAATGGAACAGCAAATTACACATCTTCAAATAGAAGAGGATTTGTAAGTAATAGTGTAATAGATAATGAATGGCACTTTGTGCAAATTATTATTGAATCAAGAAGTAGCATGAAAATTGTTGTAGATTGTAATGATTTAGGAGGAGTGTATTCAGGAACGGCTAATGAATTGAAATATTCTTCTAGTTCAGGAGTAATAGGAAAACATGATCAAAATAACGGTTTATCTGCTTATCATTTTAAAGGATATATTGATGATTTTAAATATTATAAAGGGGTTATAGATGTAAATAATATTATTACCCCAGTTTTTTCAGGTTTAAAAAGTGTATTGTGTATAAATGAAGCATATGATTTACCTTTAACTTCGGATAATTCAATAGGAGGAAGTTGGTCACCCTCTATAGATAATTCAACAGAAGGGACGACAGAATATACATTTACCCCCAGCTCTTCAAGCGGGTGTGAGAGTTCTACAACTCATGAAATAACAGTTGTAAGCTCAGAAACTCCAGTTTTTTCAGGTTTAAAAAGTGTATTGTGTATAAATGAAGCATACGATTTACCTTTAACTTCGGATAATTCAATAGGAGGAAGTTGGTCACCCTCTATAGATAATTCAACAGAAGGGACGACAGAATATACATTTACCCCCAGCTCTTCAAGCGGGTGTGTGAGTTCTACAACTCATAAAATAACAGTTGTAAGCTCTGAAACTCCAGTTTTTTCAGGTTTAAAAAGTGTATTGTGTATAAATGAAGCATACGATTTACCTTTAACTTCGGATAATTCAATAGGAGGAAGTTGGTCACCCTCTATAGATAATTCAACAGAAGGGACGACAGAATATACATTTACCCCCAGCTCTTCAAGCGGGTGTGTGAGTTCTACAACTCATGAAATAACAGTTGTAAGCTCAGAAACTCCAGTTTTTTCAGGTTTAAAAAGTGTATTGTGTATAAATGAAGCATACGATTTACCTTTAACTTCGGATAATTCAATAGGAGGAAGTTGGTCACCCTCTATAGATAATTCAACAGAAGGGACGACAGAATATACATTTACCTCTAGCTCTTCAATCGGGTGTGTGAGTTCTATAACTCATGAAATAACAGTTGTAAGCTCAGAAACCCCAGTGTTTTCAGGTTTAATGAATGAACTTTATTATGGAACTGATTATGTTTTACCTGAAATTTCAGATAATTTAATAAAAGGTACTTGGCATCCAGTTTTTGATAATCAAAAAATTGGGAGTACAAATTATACTTTTACCCCTGAAAAGGGTACTTGTGCAAAGGAGGTGGCATTCAATATTATGATATTGAATTTAAATAAAATAAATATACCTTTATTTTTTACACCTAACAATGATGATATAAATGACCTATGGTTTATAGAAGGGCTAGAGGGGTTTGATAGAGGAGAATTGTTGATTTATGATCGGTTTGGTAAGGTTTTATTTAAAACTATTTCCTTAAGCAACTGGAAAGGTTGGGATGGGATTTTTAAAGGAAAGATAATGCCTAATAATGATTATTGGTATTTTCTTAAAGGGGTAATAAATAATCGCTTTTATTCAAAAGAAGGACATTTTAGTCTGTTAAATTAAAGACTTTTTATAAATACAGATGGAGTTACTCCCATTTGTTTTTTAAATGCTCTCGTAAATGCAGAAGCATTCGTATATCCTAATTCTTCTGCTAAAGCTTGAATAGAATATTTTCTAAATGTTTTATTGTTTTTTAATTGATCTACTACGTATTCAATTTTAAGGCGAGTATAATGTTGCTTAAATGATTCATCATTATATTTATTGAAAACAAAAGAAACATAAGTTGAGTTTGTTTTTAAACGATCTGCTATTGTAGATATTGAAAAATCAGGTTTTAAAAAATCTAAATTAGAATTTACTTTTTTTATTTCATCTAAAATACTGATCTCTAGAGCTTTATCTATGTTGTATTCTTTTTTCTCAACTTCCTCAGTTTTTTGTTGATTAATAGTTTTTATAAGAGTTCTTTTTTTCTCTACTCTTAACATGAAAGTAACAATAATAATAAGTGCAGATAATAAACCTATAAATGCTGTAATTAGGTTTGTTTGTTTTTCTTCTTCTCTTGCTCTTATTTCTGAATTTAATTTTTGAATTTTATCAAAGTCTGTTGTGTATAAAGAGTTAAAGGTCTTTTCTTTATTATCTTTAGCTAAATTAAATTGTTCTAGTGTTAGTTTCGAGTATTTGTAAGCACTATCAATTTTATTAAGTTTGTTAAATTGGTTAGAAAGAATGTCGTACATCGTAATTAACTTACTTCTTCTGCATTTTTCTTTTTTATCATTTATGATTTTGTAAGCGTAATAAATTGTCGAATCAGATTTATTTAAAAAATTATAACAAATAGCTTTCTGAAAAAATTCTCGATGTTTATAATGATAGCCATTACTAATTTTACTGTAATTGTTAATCACTTCTATAGCTTTTTTATACTCTTTTTTAGCGATTAAAACTTCTGTTTTTCTAAAATTGTAAATTATTTCAGAGTCATTATGTAAAGGAGTGAATTTTTTTGTAACCAGATATGCTTTGTCATAATAGTAATTGGCTGAATCGATATAAAACTCATTACCTACCTTACGACTTAAATCCATATAAGCATTTCCAAGGCTATTAGTAATGTTAGCTTTTTGTTGTAAAAAGTAATTATCATTTAAAAGAGTTTTAAAAATATCTGATTTAGTATCCTTATATGCGCTTAATAATATGGTTTTAGCTTCGTTTTCCATATTTAAAGCTTTTTTAATAATAGCTTTAGAAGTTTTTATAGTTAATTTATGCCTAAAGTATTTTGTGCTTTTTTTTGGGGTACTCTCATTAGTATTTTGCATTTGAGTTAAATATTCAAATGCTTTGTTATAATCTTCTTGGTTCTTTTTAATCCAAAACAATCTATTATATGCTGATATTTGTAAATCAAAATAAAATTGTTCTTTGTTGAAATAGGGTGGAAGTTTTTTTACTTCATTCAACAAATTAAGAGCTGTTTTTTCTGATTTAAGGTATTTTTTTTGTCTATAATAAATATAAGCTTCAACAGATAAAACACTAATTTTAGTTTTTCTTTTTTTAGAGGATTTTAATTTTTTAATAAAATATAAAGTACTGTCATTATTTATGTTTTTATGAAACTCCATTTTTTCTAAATGAATAGAATCTAGTAAAGAAGTTTGAGATAAAGTTTTAATTGAAAAAAAAATAAGTATTAGAAAGGTAAGAAAAACTTTATTCATTTTTAAATATTAATGGTTAACAACGGGTCTATTAGAAACACTGTATTTAATAGTCAAATATAAAACATATTTACCATGCATTTTATAAAATGAACAGGTTAGTGTTTTAAGAGTCCTAAATATAGATGTATGTTTGCTTTAATAATAAACCTTTATTAAAAAGAAAGAGGAGAATTGCTATTTAATGTGAAAATAAAAAGAGGCTTTTGAGCCTCTTTTTATTTTCACATTAAATATGATTGTTAAGGAATTAAAATTACTCTACATTTGTTATATTAAATATCAATAATGTATATAACTATTCCAGAGAAAAGATATCAGCACACACTTAAGTTTTTAAAAAAACACGTACCAACACCAGCAGTAATATTAGATTTAGGAATTAGAAATCCCTTTTCTGAAATAATGGAAGCAAACGGGTATACAGTTTATAACACTGAAGGTGAAGATTTAGATTTATTACCAGAAATTGTTAAGAAATATAATGTTCAAGTTGTTACTGCTTTTGAAATTTTTGAACATTTAATAGCTCCGTTTAATGTTTTAAGAGAAATTGAAACAACAAAAATAGTAACGACAATTCCTTTAAAATTATGGTTTGCTAATGCTTATAGGAGTAAAACGGATATGTGGGATAGACATTATCATGAATTTGAAGACTGGCAATACGATTGGTTATTAGAAAAATCTGGATGGAAAATTATTGATTCAGAAAAATGGACTAGTCCTATTAATAAAATAGGTTTCAGACCAATTTTAAGAAAATTTACACCTAGATATTATGCCGTTTATGCCGAAAGAAAATAAAATATTTAAAAGAGGTGAGATTCCTGAATTATGGGATGGTAAAGCAACTGAAAGAATTTTAAAAAAATGTATTAACTTTTTATCATGAGTTATATAGCTATGGTTGTTGACGCTTCTTATCCTAATGATATAAGGGTTAGAAAAGAGGCAGAATCATTATCAGATAATGGTAAAAAAGTTGTAGTAATTTGTCCAAGAAAAAAAAATGAACCTAAAATAGAAAGGGTTAATGGTGTAGATATATTTAGAATAGGGATTAATTATTCGAATACTAAAAAAGGATTATTCGATATTTTTGAAAGTTTTTTTAATATAAATCCATTGTTTTTTTTCGGAATAAAAAAAGCAATAAAAAAATATGATATAGCGTTTCTTCATGTGCACGATTTACCATTGGCTGGTACAGGTTATATGTTTAAATCAAAAGTTAAAAGAATAATTTTAGATTTACATGAAAACTACCCAGAAGCATTAAAAACTTGGTTTGTTTGGAAGAAAAATCTGATAATTAGATTCAAGAATTTTTTATTTATGAATCCTGTTATTTGGACAAAAAAAGAAAAAAAGTATTGTTTAAAATACGATAAAGTAATTTGCGTAGTTGAAGAAATGAAACACAAGTTGGTTTCTAAATTTACAATAGCACCAGATAAATTTATAGTTGTATCTAATCAAGAGAAAAAAGAGTTTGCTTCAAATTTCGAAAAATCAAGAGAACAAAAAATTATAAGTTCAAATGTGTTTTCAATAACATATGTTGGCGGATTAGGGCCACATAGAGGTTTAGATACTGCTATTAAGGCAATGCCTTTAATTTTAGATAAAATACCCGAAGCAAAGCTTTTTATTGTAGGTAAAGGAAGTAAGAATGTAGAAGATAAGTTGCAAGAAATAGCGAAGCAGTTTAATATTGAAAGTAAAGTAAGTTTTATAGGTTATAGACCATTTGATGAAGTTCCTGCTATTATGATGAATTCTGATGTAAATATAATACCACATAAATCAAACGGACACACAGATAATACAATACCTCATAAATTATTTCAAATAATGATGAGCAGAAGTTTTTTATTAGTAAGTTCATGTAAGCCTTTAAAACGAATAGTTGAAAAATATAATTGCGGTGTTGTTTTTAAAGCTGATGATGAACAGAGTTTTGCAGATAAAGTAGTGTTATTGTTTAACGAGAAAGAAAAATTTCAAGAAAAGAAAGTAAATGGGTATAATGCCGTTGCAATGAAAGGAGAAAATTGGGAAGAAGAAAGTATTAAATTAATCGATTTATATAATAACCTATAACTTGAAAGTTTTAATAATTACATATTATTGGGTTCCAGCAGGTGGGTCAGGTGTGCAACGTTGGTTGAAGTTTGTAAAGTATTTACGAGATTTTAATATAGAACCTGTTGTGTTTACTGTTGATGAAGCAAATTATCCTATTACAGATATTTCATTGCAAAAAGATGTTCCAGAAAATATAGAGATTATTAGAAATTCAATTTGGGAACCTAATGATGTTTTGTCTTTTTTTAAGAAGAAGAAGACAAAAACTAGTGCTGGATTTTTAAATCCGAATCCGTCTTTTTTTGAAAGAATTTTACAATATATAAGAGCAAATTATTTTATTCCTGATGCTAGAAGGTTTTGGGTTAAGCCATCAGTAAAGTATTTGAGAAAATATCTTTCAGAAAATAAAATTGATGCAATTATAACAACTGGTCCACCACATAGTTTACACTTAATAGGTTTAAAATTAAAAAGAGAACTTGGAGTAAATTGGATTGCCGATTTTCGTGACCCTTGGACAGATATTGATTATTTTCATCAATTACCGTTAACAGAAAAATCAAAAAAGAAACATCGTCAATTAGAGGAAGAGGTATTGAAGAATGCAGATGGGTCTTTGGTTGTAGGGAAAACGATGAAAGAGAATTATAAAGAATTTTCTAAGAATATTCATGTTATAACAAATGGTTATGACTCAGAACAAAATAATGATGCTAAAGTGTTTTTAGATCAAAAATTCTCAATAACCCATATAGGCTTAATGAATGCTGATAGAAATCCGAAAGCATTATGGAAAGCATTGTTTGAATTGAGTAAAGAAAATGAAGAGTTTAAAAATGACTTAGAAATAAAATTGATAGGTAAATTAGCTGAAGAAGTTGAGCAGAAATTGTCTAAATATCAATTTAAAAATGTTACTAAAATAAATTATGTGCCTCATACAGAAGTACAACAGTACCAACAAAAATCTCAAGTGTTATTATTAGCAATAAATAAAGTTCCGAGTGCAAAGGGAATTATAACAGGTAAGATTTTTGAATATTTACAAGCAAAACGTCCTATCTTAGCAATTGGTCCAGAAGATGGAGATTTAGCTGAAATACTAAAAGAAACCAATGCTGGATCAGTCATTGATTTTAATGATGTTGAAAAGATAAAAAGTACTATAATGAGTTTGTATTCAGAATATAAAACCAACTCTTTAAAAGTAGTTTCAAAAAACGTAGAACAATATCATCGGAAAAGTCTAACAGAGCAATTGTCAAAAGTGATTAAAGACATAGTGAATCCTTGAAAAAAATAGTAACAATATTAGGAGCAAGACCTCAGTTTGTAAAAGGAGCTGTATTAAGCAGAGTGATAAGAAAGTATAATGATTTTGAAGAAATTATTGTACATACAGGTCAGCATTTCGATGCTAATATGAGTGCAGTTTTCTTTGAAGAAATGCAAATACCTAAGCCTAAATACAATCTAAATATTAATGGTTTAAGTCATGGAGCGATGACTGGTCAGATGCTTGAAAAAATTGAAGAAATTTTACAAGAAGAAAAACCTGATGTAGTAGTTATTTATGGAGATACAAATTCAACAATTTCAGGTGCTTTAGCAGCAAAGAAACTCCACATAAAAGTTGTTCATATAGAGGCTGGTTTGCGCTCCTTTAACATGTTAATGCCAGAAGAAGTAAATAGAATTTTAACAGATAGAATAGCTGATTTATTAAGTTGCCCAACTGATGTTGCAATGAGTAATTTGGTTAATGAAGGATTTGATAATTTACCATCAATAGTTGAAAAACATGGTGATATTATGAAAGATGCTGTAGGATTTTATAGCAAGTTTTCAGAAGAGAAGTCAACTGTGATGGAGAATTTAGATTTAAAGAAAAATGATTTTGTTTTAGCTACAATTCACCGCCAGGAAAACACAGATGATGTAGAGAGATTAAAAGAAATATTCTCTGCATTAGATGAGATACATAAAGAAACTAGGGTAGTACTTCCTTTGCACCCTAGAACTCAAAAAATGTTAAGTAAATACGGTATTAAAACTAGTATAACTTGTATTGATCCTGTTGGTTATTTTGATATGTTAGAATTACTTAAAAACTGTAGTTTGGTAATTACCGATAGTGGAGGTTTACAGAAAGAAGCTTTTTTTAATAAAAAACACTGCGTTGTTGTCCGTGAAGAAACCGAATGGATTGAATTAGTTGAAAATGGTTTTGCAATGATTACAGGAACAAATCGTCAAAGAATAGTTACTGCTTATCGAGAGTTTTTAAAGTCAAATAAAAGCTTTAAAAAAGAGTTGTATGGAAATAATGTAGGAGAAAAAATTTATCAATCAATAAAAAAACTAATTCAAGCATAAATTGGGAATCGTATTTAAGCAATCGTTAAAAAATACCATCATAATCTATTTAGGATTTCTAATAGGGGGTATTAATACATTGGTTTTATATACTCGTTTTTTAAAAGACGAGTATTACGGTTTGGCTACGTATGTATTTTCGGCATCTAATTTAATAATGCCTGTTACAGCATTTGGAGTGCATTTTACAATTGTTAAGTTTTTTTCAGGATATAAATCAAAAGAACAAAAGGATAATTTCTTAAGTTCTGTGATTTTTCTACCACTACTAATGGCGATTCCTATAGGATTTTTCTGGGATTACTTTCATAATTGGATCCTAGATTTTATAGTTAAAAGTAACTCTAAGGGAAATTTAATTATTGAAAATTATACATTCTGTATATATGTAATTGCAGTTTCGTGTGCTTATTTCGAGGTTTTTTATTCATGGGCAAAAGTTCAGATGCAATCAGTTTTTGGTAATGTTTTAAAAGAGTTGTACAATAGAGCAGCGGTAATGATACTGTTATTTGCAGTGTATTTTAATTTTATTACTAAACAAGAGTTTATTTATTATATATCATTCGCATATATTTTAAGAGCTTTGATAATGATGCTGTATGCATTTAGATTATACTTACCCAAGTTTTCTTTTTCGTTACCAAATAATTTCAAGGAAGTTTTACGTTACACTTTTTACATTATTCTAGCTGGAAGTGCAGGGGCAATTATTTTAGATATTGATAAAGTAATGATTCCTGGCAAAGAAGGGTTTGAAACAGCAGCTTATTATGCTGTAGCTGTATTTATTGGTTCTTTTATTGAAGCACCGAGTAGGGCAATGGGGCAGATATTACAACCTTTAACTTCTAAATCTATTAATGAAGATAATCAACAAGAAACAGAAAGTTTATATAAAAAGAGTTCGATAAATCTACTGTTGATAGGAGGCTTATTTTTTATACTCGTAAATTGTAATGTTAGCGAGTTATTTAGGCTAATGCCAAATAAAAATTATGCTAAAGGTGGAATATTGGTTGTTTTAATGATTTCGTCAGCGAAGTTATTTTTAATGTTGTTAGGTACTAACGGAGCAATAATTACTAACTCTAAGTTTTATAGAATAACATTGCCAATTGGGTTAGGTATGGCTTTATCAGTTTATGCTTTAAATAATTATTTTTATAATGATTTAAATATGGGTACAGAAGGTTTAGCCTTAGCGACTTTAATTTCTGTTTTATTATTTAATTCTTTTAAGATATGGTTTGTAAAGAGTAAATTTAAAATAACACCTTTCACGAATAAAACATTATTGATGATTTTCTTGATTCTAACACTGTTTTTGGGGTTTTATTTCTGGAATTTTAATGTACCACAATTATTTATCAATAAATTTCCTATTCACCCAATAATAAACATCTTATTAAAAAGCATAATTATTGTAATTGTATATGTGTTTATTGTGGTTAAGCTTTCTATTTCGAATCAAATAAACGCTTTAGTGTCTAAGTATTGGAAATAAAAAAGACTTACTCACACAAAGGGAATAAGTCTTTATTAAGGGGTTTGAAATAAAATAAGGGGTTATTTCGGATGCAAATATATATTGAATTCGCATACCAAAAGTTAACATATGTTTATAAATCAATGAGTTAGGTGTTTTTTAATAATTTCTTTTTAATTCTACTTAACTGTACAGGTGTAATATTCAGGTAAGAAGCTATGTGACGTTGAGAAATTAAGTTGTCAATATTAGGAACTCTCTTTCTTAATAATAAATACCTTTCTGTTGAGGTGTGAGTAGAAATATCTAAGATAACATTTTCAGCTTTTAAATATGAGTCCTCTAGCGTTTTAATATAGAGTAAACTTAGTTCGTGATGCTTTAATGTTAGTTCTTTAAATTTTAAGAAATCAGCTTTGTAACCAGTAACTTTTGTTAATGCTTGGTAGTTTAATTCAGATGGAGTATTTTTTATAACTGCAGATAAACTGCTTGCAACTTGCCCGGGAGTAAAAATATTCCTAGTAATTTCTTTTCCGTCTTCTGTTTCAAGGTAAGATCTAATTAAGCCAGTTTTTATAATGAAGAATTCTGTAGGGTATTCGTTTGATTTTATGAAAAAATCCAAAGCATTTATTTCAGAATAAGTAAGAATCCCTTCAAAGAGAGATATTATATTCTCAGGTAAATCAATAAACTGATAGAGAAATTTTTCTATATCATTTTTCATAAAAAGGGTAAATTAACAAGTTATTTCCAATTAAGGAAGTGTTAAATTATGAAAAATACAGGTATAAAAAAAGTATAAACGCAAAAATCAGACCTACATAAGGGGACGTAAGTCTGATAATTGAAAAAACTATTAAATAAGGGGGTAGTTTTCTCTATTAAAAAAATGTAACTTGTTAATTACTCTACAAATATATATAGGATTAAGAATGTGTGCATTAACATATGTTAATGGATTAGAATTTTAACACTTTTTTCTAATTCGACTTAACTGTACAGGTGTAATATTTAGGTAAGAAGCAATGTGATATTGATTAATTAAATTATCAATATTAGGAATTTGTTGTTGTAGCTTTTTATACCTATTAGTGGCGTCAAGTAAGGTAAGATCTAGTATTTTAGACTCTTCTCGAATGTATACTTTTTCTAGTACTTTATAATGAAATATTGAAAGGTCGTGATGCTTTAAAGATAGTTTGTGAAAATCTTCATAATTGCACTGTAAAACTTCACAGTCTGTTAAGCACTCATAAATTAAATCTGATGGTTTTTTGGTAATTAGAGAACTTAAATTGCCAGTTGTTCCTATAGGCGTGTATATAGTTCGAGTATATTCTTTGCCTTTATCATCAATTACAAAAGCTCTTACAATTCCAGATTTTAAAATATAAAAATTAGCAGGAACTTGCCCTATTTTAACAATTTTATGATCTTTTAAAAAAGTTGTCGATGTTGTTAAAGCAGCGAATTTTTTATACGAATCGTCTGATATGTTGTGAAAATTATAAACAAAACTTTTAAAAAAATCCATAACTGAAAATAAGTTTTAGATGAAGTTCACTCAAATTTACATTAATTTTAAATAAAAAACTAATAAGGTTATATGTAATTAAGATTCTCCACTAGCTAATTTTTTACGTATCCTACTTAATTGAATAGGTGTGATGTTTAAATAGGATGCTATTTGGTATTGAGGTATTTTATTCTCAATATTAGGAGCTACTTTTTTTAAGCGCAAATAACTTTCAGTAGCATCAAGAGTGGCTAGGTTTGTCAATCTATTTTCTATGCGGGTATATACTTTTTCTAATACTTTAGAATATAATATACATAAGTCATGATGTTTTTCGGTGAGTTTTTTTAACTCTTTAAAGTTCGCTTTTAAAACAATACAGTCTGTTAAACATTGGTATTCTGCATTAGAAGGTAATTCGTAGACTAAAGAAGGTAATGAGCATACAACTGAATATTTTGTAAAGATGCTTCGTGTATATTCACTTCCGTTTTCATCAATAATGTATGATCTTACTAAACCATCTTGAACTAAGTAAAAGTATTTTTGAACTTTGCCTTGAGGAGCTATTATGAATTTTTTACCAAATCGTTCAACTGAAAATAAATTTTGAAATTCTTTTAATGATTCTTCCGATACTTTAGTGTGTTCATTTGCAAATGCTCTAAAAAAATCCATAAATTTAAGATGAAGGGTTATCTCAAATCTACATTAATTTTTTCTAAAAAGCTAATAGTGTTAGGCCCCTCCATAAAAAGTAAATCTAAAATAGATAGATTTGGAATGAAGCCATACTTATCATCAAACATTTGTATGTATGTGTCCATTTCTATTTCTAAACCATTTTTAGCTAGATCTAAGCTCCTGAAATCATCCACATTTGGATTTAGTTCGTAGCTCTTAGTTTTTTCAAAAGAAGTATTCATTTGAAGTGCATCAGTTACAAATAAATGCGAATCGATGTTTACGTCTTGTAAGAAGTGATATTTCTTGTTGAATAATGCTGCTAAATCATCTTCGAAAAACTCAAAGAAAGGTGAAGATCTATACGCAGATTGTAATGATTTAAAATGTTGTTGCTGCCAAGGAAAATCATTTTCAATAATAGTATCTTTCGTCTTCTTTCGTCCTTCTTTTGTTAAATGTTTTACAGGAATATTTAAGGCAAGTTTACCGTTGGCGCCATAAATATAACATCGGTTACGATAGGTTTGTTTTTGGTAATTGTCTTCAAATTCAAACGTAACAGAATCCGATTGGTAAATTGCTGCATATTGCGAAATAGGCGCAAAGTATGTTGGAATAAAAAGTGCCATTATGCTTTCTTTTTTCCTTTTCTAAAACTATAAACAGTGTACCCAGCTATTAATAAAAGAACTAACCATAAATATGACGTTGGTTTTCCGCTTCCGCCAACAGTTGTAAACATTCTGTCCCAACGGATAGATTGTAGTTTAGCCATAAAGTTAGGTGCGTTAGGATCCCAACTTAACCAAATCATAACAGGTTTACCTACTACATGGTCAAATGGTACATAACCCCAGTTTCTAGCGTCTAAAGAGTTTTGACGGTTGTCACCCATCATCCAATAATAATCTTGCTTAAAAGTATAGTTTTTAGCTTTCTTACCATTAATGTAAATATCGTTACCAAAAATAGTTAAATCATTATTCTCATATCGTCTAATAACTTGTTCATAAAACGGAATTGTGTTTTCGTTTAATTCAACTGTAGCTCCTTTTTTAGGGATATAAATTGGTCCAAAATTATCAGAAGACCAAGCGTATTTTGGACTGTGAGGAAAAATGGATTTTTCGTAATGACCTTTTGGTTTTAAATATTTTGTTACACTTTTTACTAATGGAGCGTTCCTTAAAGAAGCAGCTTCTTTATCAGTAAGATTAAAGTAATAGACACCGTCATTTGATATTTTAGCCTCTCTGTTTTTATTGTATTTTCTAATAACAGCTTGTGATAATTCTTTACCATCAGTATCTACTTTAAAATACCATTGCGGTTTTGCTCTGTCCGGTAATACAGTTTTTTCACCGTTGATAAAAACATAACCATCACGAACTTCTAGAGTGTCTCCAGCAATACCAGTAGCTCTTTTTACATAGTTTGTTCTTTTGTCTAGTGGTTTGTAGGTGGCTTTTCCAGATCTATCTCCCCACATTAAAGCAAGAGTGTCTGCAGGCCAACTAAATACAACAATATCGTTACGTTTAATTTTTTGAAAACCAGGTAAACGCATGTATGGTAATGATAGCTTATTTAAAATACCATCTTTGTTTTTATCATCAGATAAAAATGATTTAGTTCCTAAAACAGGAATTGTATCATGGGCCATTGGAGCAGCAACAGTTGTGCTAGGTATACGTGCTCCGTAATGAAATTTACTAACAAATAAATAATCTCCGACTAATAAAGTTTTTTCTAAAGAAGAAGTAGGTATCGTATATGGTTGCATAAAATACGTATGCACTAAAGTTGCTGCGATAATAGCAAAAGCGATTGAGCTAACCCATTCACCTAAACCAGACCTTGGTTGTAAGCTTCTGTTTTCAATATAATTAGCATCAGTAGCGTAATTAATATAGTAGATGTAAAAACCTAAAGTAAGAATTGCCAAAATGGTATCTTTTCTTTGGTTAAATCCAAAACTTCTACAAGTTTCTACCCAAATAATAGGGAACATTAATAAGTTAACAATAGGAACAAATAATAAAATAACCCACCATTTCGGACGATTAATTATTTGCATTAAAATGATAGCATTGTATACTGGTACAGCAGCCTCCCAAGCTTTTCTTCCTGCTTTAACATATAATTTCCAAGTTCCTAAGAAGTGAATAACTTGAATTATTAAGAAGAATAAAAACCATTCTGTAAATGTCATAATGTATATATTTTGTTTCCTGTATCAGGAATGAAATTCAATATTATTTGTATTAATTTTTAAGAATTGTTACGTTATTAACCTAAGTTTAACACATCTCTCATAGTGTAAACACCAGTCTTGCTAACTAACCATTCTGCAGCAATAACAGCACCTAAAGCAAAGCCTTGTCTGTTGTGAGCTGTATGTTTTATGTCTATAGTGTCAACTTCTGACGCATAAGTAACAGTATGTGTTCCTGGTACATCAGGAGTTCTAATTGCAGAAATAGGAATAGAACCTGTAGCTGTTTTAGTCTCTAATTCCCAATTATTTTTATTGCTATTTTCAATAATACCTTCAGCTAATGTAATTGCTGTACCACTTGGTGCATCTAGTTTTTTAGTATGATGAATTTCTTCAATTAAAACATCGTACTGATGCAAAGTATTCATCATTTTAGCTAACTGATTATTTAATTCAAAAAAAACATTTACTCCTAAACTAAAGTTAGAAGCATAAATAAATGCTCCTTTTTCTTTATTACATAAATCAACAATATCGTTGTATTTATCTAACCAACCAGTGGTGCCAGAAATAACAGGAACATTGTTGTGTACGCAATTACTAATGTTTTTGTAAGCAGAATTTGGGATACTAAAATCTATAGCAATGTCAGCATTAGTGATGTCATATTCTTCTTTTCCTGAAGTCTTTATAATAATTTCATGACCTCTTTGTAAAGCAATTTTTTCAATTTCTTTACCCATTCTACCATAACCAAGTAAGGCAATCTTCATTTTTAAAAAGAATATTTTAGTGTTAATCCTAATTTAGGAGCTTCAACCAACAATGGGTCAGTCTTAATCATCGGATTTATAGATAGGCTATCATCAGTGTCAAATTGCAATAAGTGAGCATTTACACTAGCTTCTACAATTTGTAAAACATATAACAAAACACCTGTTAAAAGAGATAGATCTCTGTTTTTACGTAATGTTTTTTGTGCACTTTCTAATCCTGCAGTTGAAATTCGCGTGTTACCGTTTTCGTCGGTAAATTCATCTTTTAATCCTTGCGATCGAAGTTTAAAAGCGGTTCTAAAACGATCGTATTCGTTACTGTTATCAACGTAAAAGTATACGCTTGTACCTATTGCAGCCCAAACAATTGGAGCTTTCCAGTATTTTTTGTTGTAAATCTGTCCTCCTCCAGGAAAAATAGCTGAATAAAATGCTGCTTTCGATGGAGAAAGTGGGTTGTATTTGTCTGCTCCAAACTTTAATTGTTTGGTTCTAATAGCTGTTGAATCTTTTTGAGCAAACGAAGTTTGAGATAAAAAAAAGCAACAAAAAACAAATATGACAAGGCGAATATTCACTTATTTTAATAAGTTTTTAATACGGTTAAAGTCTTCTTCTGAATGAAAAGGAATTGAGATTTTTCCTTTTCCTTTACTGTTTACACTTACATCGATTTTATGACCAAAATAATCGCTAATATCTTTTACACTATCAGAAATAAAGTTAGGCAAAGCTTTCTTTTTAGCAGTTTTTGTAATAGTGCCACCTTTTAAGTTTTTAACTAATTCTTCAGTTTGGCGAACAGATAATTTATCACGAACTATTTTTTCGTAAATATTTAATTGATCAGAATTACTATCAACACTTATCAGTGCGCGACCATGCCCCATAGATATAAACCCGTCTCTCATTCCTGTTTGAATGATTGGGTCTAACTTTAAAAGACGTAAATAGTTTGTAATGGTTGATCTTTTTTTACCAACACGAATACTCATTTCTTCTTGAGTAAGATTAATTTCATCGATTAAACGTTGGTAAGAAAGTGCTACCTCGATGGGGTCAAGATCTTTACGTTGAATATTTTCAACAATAGCCATTTCTAGCATTTCTTGATCATTCGCTAAACGAATATATGCCGGAACTGTTTTGTTTCCAATTAATTTAGAAGCTCTAAAACGACGCTCACCTGATACTAATTGAAAATTGTTATTAGATAGTTTACGAACCGTTATTGGTTGGATTACACCAAGTTCTCTAATGGAACTCGCTAATTCACGTAAGGCTTCTTCATCAAAATAGGTTCTAGGTTGGTATGGATTTACTTCAATTGAATTTAGTTCAATTTCAATAATATTTCCAACTAATTTATCAGCGTTTTTGTCCTCTGCTGAATTTACTTCTGCAGTTTCTTTTAATAAGGCTGATAAACCTCTACCTAAAGCTTGTTTTTTGGTTGCTTTTGCCATTTACAGTAATTATGCGTTTTTAGTTAAGATTTCGTTTGCCAAATTTAAGTAATTTACGGCTCCTTTACTCGTTGCATCGTATGAAATTATACTTTCGCCATAACTAGGTGCTTCACTTAAACGAATATTTCGGTGTACAATTGTATCAAATACCATTGTACTGAAGTGTTTACGTACTTCTTCAACAACTTGGTTTGATAATCGTAAGCGAGAATCGAACATGGTTAATAATAATCCTTCGATATCTAAATCAGGATTATGAATTTTTTGAACACTTTTAATCGTGTTTAATAGTTTTCCTAAACCTTCTAAAGCAAAATACTCACACTGAATTGGAATTATTACAGAATCGGCAGCTACTAAAGAGTTTAAAGTGATTAAACCTAAAGACGGAGCACAATCAATTAAAATATAATCGTAATCATCTTTTATTTCAGTTAATGCTTTTTTAAGCATGAACTCTCTCTCTTGCTTATCAACTAGTTCTATTTCAATAGCAACTAAATCGATATGGGCAGGAATTAAATCTACATTAGGAGATTCTGTTTTAAGAATTGTTTCTTTTGCAGATACTGTATGTTCTAAAACTTGATAGGTTCCGTATTCAATACTTTCGACATCTAAACCTAAACCAGAAGTTGCATTTGCTTGTGGATCGGCATCAATTAATAATACTTTTTTTTCTAAAACACCTAATGACGCCGCTAAATTAACAGTAGTAGTTGTTTTACCAACTCCACCTTTTTGATTTGCAATTGCAATAATTTTACCCATTTTTTATAAAAAGTTTGAAAGAGGTAAATTTACAATTATTTATCACTTTTAAAAGGGAAAGATGTTAACAATAAGGTAAAGTTGATTTGATTTCAAGAAAAAGAAAAGCCTCAGAGTTTAATCTGAGGCTTTTTATATAATAGATATTTTTTATTATCCGTTTAACATTACAGGCATTACAAGCATTGTTACTTGTTCACCTTCGTCAGTTCCATCAATTGGAGTTAAAATCCCAGCTCTGTTAGGTAAAGACATTTCAATTAAAACGTCATTAGCGCTTAAGTTGTTTAACATTTCACTTAAAAAACGAGAGTTAAAACCTATTTGCATATCATCACCTTGATAATCGCAGTGTAGACGCTCATCTGCCTTATTAGAATAGTCTAAGTCTTCTGCTGAAATGTTTAATTCAGTACCTGCCATTTTTAAACGAATCTGATGCGTAGTTTTACTTGAGAAAATAGAAACACGACGAACAGAGTTTAAAAACGAAGCTCTGTCAACTGTTAATTTATTAGGGTTCTCTTTTGGAATTACCGCTTCGTAATTCGGGTATTTTCCGTCAATTAAACGACATACTAAAACTACATTGTCAAAAGTGAATTTAGCGTTAGTGTCATTATATTCAATCGTTACGTTGTTTTCTGACCCTCCTAAAATTCCTTTTAATAAGTTTAAAGGTTTTTTAGGCATGATGAATTCTGCTGATTTATCAGCTGTAACATCTGTACGGGTGTATTTTACTAATTTATGAGCGTCAGTAGCAACAAAAGTTAATTCTTTCGAGTTAAATTGAAAGAATACACCACTCATTACTGGTCTTAAATCATCATTTCCAGCTGCAAAAATTGTTTTAGAAATCGCTGTAGCTAAAATATGAGATGGGATTTCTGTACTGCTAGGTGATGGTAATTCGACAGCTTTAGGGAATTCTTCTCCACTAAAATATGCCATATCATACTTTCCCTGCTCAGAAATAATTTCAATTGTGCTTTCGCTTTCAGCTTTAAATGTTAAAGGTTGTTCTGGAAACGTTTTTAAAGTGTCTAATAATAAACGAGCATTAATTGCGATTGCTCCTGTATCTGTACTTTCAACTTCTACTACCGATGACATGGTAGTTTCAAGATCTGATGAAGAAATTTTAAGTTCATTGTTTGCTAACTCAAACAAGAAGTTGTCTAAAATTGGTAATGTGTTATTACTGTTGATTACCCCTCCTAAAACTTGTAATTGTTTTAATAATTGAGAGCTAGATACGATAAATTTCATTTAGTATAGTTTCTATTATTAGATTTACAAATATATCTTAATTTGATGATTTTAAAAATAATTTTTTCATCAATTAAAAATGGCTAATTAAACTGATAATTTAGTTGTATTGTGCCGTAGAAATTACCTTTTGGAACTCGTTCGCTTTTCAGTTTTTTTGAATGGTAATTTACTGCATATCCAAAGTTAAACCTATTTGCAGTAAATCGAATGCCAATTTCTGTAGTAAATTTAAAAGGTTCTACATCAAAAGTTATAGGGCTGTTATTGTTTAAAAAACTACCTTGAATAGTCGCGTCGTAAGCAATATAGCTTAACATAGGTTTTATGTAGATAAATGATTCGATTTCATTGTTGTAATTTATTGAATTGTTATTTAAATTACCATTAAATGCAATTGAGTTTATGATATTTTGCAATGGTTTTAGCCCAATTCGTCCATAAAATCCAGTTGAGAAATCTGTGTAAACGGTTCCTAGTTTAGCATTGTTAACCCAATTAATATCTAGGTAATTATTTTTGGCTAAATTCTTTATGTAACTAGCATTTAAGTTTAGAGCGAAGGCTTCCGAGATTTGGTATTTCCATCCAATAGCTTTTTTAAATCCATAAATATCATGAATTAAATCTTGAAGTTCCCATCCTAAAGCAGAAGGGCCTATTATTCCAATTTGTAAAGAGGTTTTTAAAATTGATTCATTTTTGTAAAAACGATTGACGCCAAAACTTCCATATAAGTGTCCTGCAAAAGGGCGATCATGATCGCCATGTAGCTCAACTGTGGATTTAAATGGAGTGTACATTTCATGTCCTAATTGAATCTCGTAAATTTTCTTTTCTAAATTTTGATGCTTTTGGTTACTTAAATAGCGGTAAGTAAAAAACATTCCATTTGTGTAGTATCTATCTTGATGAGTTGAAATGTATAAGTCATTGTCGTTTAAAAAACTAAACTCTTTAGCGTACTTTCTTTGAGAAACGACGCTGATTGAGGTAAGGATAAATAAAAAGAGGGTTATTTTTTTCATAGCTGCTAATATCGTCTTATTTTAGCAAAAGACAGAATTAATTTTCTGATAATTATAGCGCTTTTTATGATAGAAAAAAAAGAAAAACTTACGATAGCTGATTTTGAAAGTGTGTCAACGAATGAGGAGTTATTGGCGATTATAAAAAAGAAAAATATTTCAATTGAAAAAGTTGAAGTGAAATTAAACTATGAAAGTGAGTTAAAAAAATTGCAGATTGAATTGGTGAAGTTACAACAATGGGTTGCAAAAAATAATAAAAGAGTTGCAGTTATTTTTGAGGGTAGAGATGCTGCTGGTAAAGGTGGTAGTATACGTCGTTTTATGGAGCATTTAAATCCGCGTTCTATGCGTTTAGTGGCTTTAAATAAGCCTACAGTGGTAGAAAAAGGGCAATGGTATTTTCAGCGATATATAAAAGAATTGCCAAATCCTGGAGAAATTGTTTTTTTTGACCGTAGTTGGTATAATAGAGCAGTAGTAGAGCCGGTTATGGATTTTTGTACGGAAGAGCAATATAAAACTTTTTTAGTGCAGGTGCCAGAATTTGAGCATATGTTATATGAAGATGGGGTTACAATTATTAAATTCTGGTTGTCTATTTCTAAAGAGGAGCAATTACGCCGTTTTGATGCTAGAAATGATAATCCTTTAAAAAGATGGAAATTTAGTCCTGTAGATAAGAAAGGGCAAGAGCTTTGGGATAAATATACCTTCTATAAAGATGAGATGTTTAGTAAGACACATACTACTTATAGTCCTTGGATTGTTGTAAAAACAAATGATAAAAAGAAGGCAAGAGTAGAGTGTATGCGTCATGTATTATCTCAGTTTAATTATGATGGAAAAGAAGTGTCGCAAACAGTATTGAATCCTGATCCGAATATTGTAATGCGTTATTATCGTTCTGTAAAACAGCTAGATTAATTATGGAAAGGTTAACTCAAAGAGATGTAAATAAATTAAGTTCAACGAGGGGGTTAAAGGCATTATTGTCAAAATCTTTTAATCTAGAAAGGGCAATTCGTTATGTAGATTACGAACGTAAGTTGAAAAAGTTGCAGATAGAATTAATCCGAATGCAAACATGGGCAATTCAAGAGAATGAACGTATTATCATAATTTTTGAAGGTAGAGATGCTGCTGGTAAAGGTGGTGCAATTCGTAGAATTACAGAGCGAATTAATCCTCGTCATATGCGAATTATAGCATTGCCAAAGCCTAATGAGGATGAGAGAACTCAATGGTATTTTCAACGTTATGTAGAGCAGTTTCCAAAAGCAGGAGAAATTGTTTTTTTCGATCGAAGTTGGTATAATCGTGCAGTCGTAGAGCCTGTAAACGGATTTTGTTCTGAGGAAGAATATCAAATATTTATGAATCAGGTAAATGATTTTGAAAGGATGATTATGGAATCTGGTATTCGATTGGTGAAAATTTATATGTCTATCAATAAAAAAGAGCAAGCAAAGCGATTTGGTGATATTAAAAACAATCCATTAAAACAATGGAAAATGACTCCAGTTGATGAAAAAGCGCAAGAACTTTGGGATGATTATACGAAATATAAAAGGGCAATGTTTTCTAAAACGAATACTAAAAAATCGCCATGGAAAGTGATTCGTGCAAACAGAAAAACGGTGGCAAGAGTAAATGTGATTAATTACATTTTAAAAAGTATACCGTATGATAAAAATACGGAAGTTTAATTCTCTTTAAATGTTGTTTTTTACAAATTCGAAAATAAAATAAACTTCAGCAGCAATCTGCTTGCTAGTTAGTAAATAGGTTTCTTGAGTTAAATCAGTATTGTCAGATTTTTTAGGGTCTGAATAAGGTAGGTGAAAACGTTTAATTGCATCAGGAATAAATGGGCAGTTTTCATCAGCATTATCGCAAGTGGTAATTGCAATATATGGATAACTATTTTGAGGATTATCATAAGTTTTCGAAAACCCTAAGATTGATTTTTTTGTGCCGTTAAAAGAGATTAAATAGCGTGGGTTTTGATGAGAAAAATCAACTACATTAAATTCAAAACCTGTTTTTTGTAAACTTTTTACGGTATTTCTATGGAATGAAGTGGTTTCAGTACCTCCAGAATAGGAGTAGATGTTTGCTAAGTCAAAATATTCAATAGCAAAAAAACTCCATACTTGCGCGAATTGACTTCTACGAGAATTATGTGTGCAAATAAAGTTTAGGTTAATTTTATCTCTGTCTAAGTATTCACTAGTAATTGAGGTAGCAATTTTTGTTAACAAGGTTTTTCGATCGTTAGTTAAAACCACTTCCTTTTTTGCTTCTTCAAAAAATATTTTTGTATTGATATTTTTAGTGTTTATCATTTATTTACAGTTCTTTTGCAATGCAAAAATACAAGCTAACATTCAAAGTGTTAATTAAATAAAGGTTAAGGATGTGTTTAGAAATCGGTAATAAAGTAGCTGTTCTCGATGCAGATATTAGAGGAATCATAACAAATATAGAGAAAGAGGTCTTTTTTGTTAAAGATTTGGAAGGGATGGTGTATGGTTTTTCTAGATCCGAATTAGTGAAAATTGAAGAAGATCAAAATGAGTTGAGTAAATATCTTGATATTAATAATTCTTTGTTAAAAGAGAAAATTTATCCGAAGGAGAAGAAGAAAAAAACCGTTTTTGTTAAAGATAAAAAAGAAGTAGTAATGGAAGTTGATTTGCATGCTGAGAAATTAGTGAAATCAACTAGAGGATTAGATAATTACGATATTTTAAACTCACAGATAAGCGCTGCAAAAGCGAAATTAGAATATTGTGTTCGAAAGAAAATTTCTAAAATTGTTTTTATTCACGGAGTAGGTGAAGGAGTTTTAAAAACTGAGTTGCAGTTTTTATTCAATAATTATCCAGTAAAATATTACGATGCGTCGTACCAAAAATACGGAGCTGGGGCAACGGAAGTGTATATTTATCAGAACGCTAATTAATTGTATTTTTGCGCCTATGAAATCAGTTTATTTAGATAATGCAGCTACAACTCCAATGCTGCCTGAAGTTGTTGAGGTAATGCAACAATCAATGCAAAATAATTTTGGAAATCCTTCTTCTACACATCAGTTTGGTAGAAGAGCTAAAGCTGCTGTAGAAACTGCTAGAAAAAATATTGCAAAACACTTTAATGTTTCATCGAGCGAAATCGTATTTACAGCTGGAGGTACGGAAGCTGATAATTTAGTGTTGCAGAATGCAGTATTAAATCTTGGCGTGAAAAGAATTATTACTTCTAAAGTAGAGCACCACGCAGTATTAAGAACGATAACGCATTTACAAGAAAAATATAAAATAATTGTAGATTATGTTAGGGTAAATAAGAGTGGAGCTGTAATAATAGAAGACTTGGAAGCTGTTTTAGGAAAGTCTGATGAAAAAACATTAGTCAGTTTAATGTATGTGAATAACGAAATAGGTAATTTATTACCTATTAAAGAGGTTGCGGAAGTATGTAAAAAGCATCAAGCATATTTTCATTCAGATACTGTGCAGGCAATAGGTCATTATGAGATTGACTTGCAAAACACCCCAGTTGATTTCATTGCAGCAAGTGCACATAAGTTTCATGGTCCTAAAGGAGTGGGGTTTGTTTATGTGAAAAAAGGTATTTCTGTTACGCCAATGTTATATGGTGGTGAGCAAGAAAAAGGCGTAAGATCAAGTACAGAGAATGTACATGCAATTTTAGGGATGGAAAAGGCTTTGAAAATTGCGATTGATAATATGGACGATGATAGAGAGAGAATTAATAAGTTGAAATTATATTTTATAAATGAATTGAAGTCTCATTTTAGAGATGTAGAATTTAATGGAGAATCTGATGATGTTGAAAAAAGTAGTTATACAATATTAAATGTGCGTTTTCCTGTAAAAGATAAAATGTTGCTATTTAATTTAGATTTAGCAGGAATTGCTGTTTCAGGAGGAAGTGCATGTCAAAGTGGAGCGAATAAAGGTTCGCATGTATTGAGTGCTTTTTTAAACGAAGAGGAGGCTGAAAAAACATCAGTGCGTTTTTCATTTAGTAAATTAACAACGATTGAGGAAGTTGATTTTGTGATTGAAAAATTGAAAATAATAATTAAAACTTAAAATAAGCTGTTTTAAGAGGTTTTTTACATTGGGATTGAAATGCATGGTTTATTTTTTTATTTTCCTTATTTAAAGAGCTGGAATCAATCCGTTATCATTTGTGTTGATTATTTTAAATGTATTTTAAATAAATTTTAGTTATAGTTGTTTTTTTTAAGATTTTTTTGTGACTTTTTTAAAAAAAAAGTTTCTAAATATTTGAGAAGAAGTATTAATAATTATATTTGTATTACTTATTAAGTTGGCCCCCCGAACTATATATGTTAACACACCAGTATTGTGTTGATAATGTTATTGTTGGGGATTTTTATTGTCTCAAACATTTTATAAAAAGATTAAAGAATAGTACCCAAACTTTGTTTGGGCAATGTTATATATAATAATATGGGGAAAAATTACGTTACTAATAACAGCTTTTTTAAGAGCTTATTTCTTTTTTTTACATTTCTTTTTTTATCATTTAATTCTTTTAGTCAAGATGATTGTTCGGATATAAATGATTATAGCACGCTTTGTATTGGTGGTTCACAAACATATTCTGCTTCAGTAGATGGTGTTGCTGCACCAAGTGGTAATGATTATGATTGTTTAACTACCGTACCTAATGCTAAGTGGTTTTATTTTAAAGCTACAACTGGCGGGAGTTTAGTGATTAATCAAACAAATTCAAATGGTGTCGATGTTGATGGTGCAATATGGGGGCCTTTTACTTCGGTTTCAGATATGACTTCTCAATGTGGTTCATACGGCACACCATTAGATTGTGATTATGATTCGAGCGCAACTTTTTCGTTTAATATTACAGCATTGGCAGACAGGTATTATGCAGTTTTAGTTACTAATTTTGATAATTTAGCAACTAATATAACGTTAAATAGTGCTGGTAGTACAGCAGCAACAGATTGTTCTTTAGATTCAGATGGAGATACTATTGCTGATGTTTATGATTTAGACGATGATAACGATGGTATTTTAGATGAAAATGAACAAAATTGTTCAACAACAAATACGCCTGGTGGTAATGCAGCTAGTATTTTTTCTAATAATAATGCTCATGATACAGCAAATGCAATTGGATCTGATAATTCTAGAGCTTATATAGATGTAACAAATGAAACTTTTATTGTTGATTTAGGGCAAGTGACGCCTTTTGGAACAGTTGTAACAGTTGAAGCTCAGACAAATAGTAGGAATAATGTAGGGTTGGTTTTAGAAGAGTCGTCTGATGGAACAAGTTTTACAAATTTAAATTCATATTCTTTTTCTTCAAATAACTCAGATGAATTTAAAAATTATACATTAACTACTGATGCTAGATATATAAGAATTAGTTCGGTAGGTACTAGTTTTTCGCCTTTTAGGGTTCTTAGAATAGATAATGTTTCTTTTGCTGGTTTTAGTGTGTATTCATGTACAGATATTAGTTCAGACGGAGATGGTTTAGTTGATAGATTAGACGTAGATTCAGATGGAGATGGTTGTTATGATGCTATAGAGGGTAGTGCTAGTTTTACAAATTCAGATTTAACATCTAGTTTTAATTTAGCAGATGATGATGAAGGTGCAGTTGACTCAACAGGTGTTCCTACCAATTCTGGCAGTCCCCAAGGTATTGGTTCTAGTAGAGTTAATAATCCTTTAACTTTAGTAATAACAAATCCATCAGCAGTTTGTAGCCCTTCTACTGTTGATATTACAGCTGCATCTGTAACAACAGGGAGTACATCGGGTACACTTACATATTGGACAGATTCAGCTGCCTCAAATTCATTAGCTACTCCAGCTGCAGTTGGAGCTGGTACTTATTATATAAAATTAACCGGAGCTAATGATTGTTATGAAATAGAATCTGTTGTGGTAACCGTTAATTCATTACCAGGCGCACCGACAGGAGCTGCAGCACAGACATTCTGTTCAGCAGACAATCCAACAGTTGCAAATTTATCAGCAA
>CANLQH010000006.1 GCA_947493285.1 uncultured Tenacibaculum sp. | reverse complement strand
CTTAGACGGTCATGGAGATGCCAACGACCCAGATAACGATTCAGATCCAACCGATCCAGATAGTGGAGGAAACGGAGCAGTAGGAGATAGCGGAACCGATACAGATGGTGATGGTATTCCAGACAGTGTTGATGGATTAGACGGATTTGGAGATGCTACCGACACTGACGGTGATGGAATAGCAGATGCAGATGATGCAGATGATGATAATGACGGTATTCCAGATACAGCAGAAGGAACAGGAGACACCGATGGCGATGGAATTCCAGATAGTTTAGATTTAGATTCTGATAACGATGGTATTTTAGATGTAGATGAAGGCGGAAATGGAGATTTAGATACTAATGGGGATGGAGTTATCGATTCAAATGATGGAGCTTCAGGAGTAGATTCAGATGGCGATGGTCAAGCAGATTTATCAGTAGATGCAAATGAAGAGCCAGATACAGATGGCGATGGCGTACCAGATTATCAAGATTTAGATTCAGATAACGATGGAATCAATGATGTTATCGAAGGCGGAAATGAAGCATCAGATACAAATGGCGATGGTGTAATCGATTCAAACGATACAAATGGAGGCGATAATGATGGTGATGGTATATCAGATAGTGTAGATGCAGACGACGATAACTTCGGTGAAGGAAACGGAGGTGAGGGAGATACTGTAGATACAGATGGCGATGGCGTACCAGATTATCAAGATTTAGATAGTGATGATGATGGAGTAAACGATGTAGAAGAAGGAGGAAATGATGATTTAGATGGTGATGGTCAAGTAGATAATCCACATGATGATACAGATGGCGATGGTATTGCTGATAGTGTTGATGGCTTAGATGGTCATGGAGATGCAAACGATCCAGATAACGATTCAGATCCAACGGATCCAGATAGTGGAGGAAGTGGAGCAGTAGGAGATAGCGGAACTGATACAGATGGTGATGGTATTCCAGACAGTGTTGATGGATTAGACGGATTTGGAGATGCATATCCTGATGATTGTATTAAAGATCAGAATTATATCATGAGTCCAAATGGAGATGATTTGAATAATTATTTACATATAGAGTGTATTGATAGTCCTGAGTATAGAAACAATACAATTGAGATATTTAACCGTTGGGGTAATACTGTTTATAAAGTAAAAGGATATTCTAATGTTGATAGTAGCAAGAGGTTTGAAGGTATTTCAAACGGACGAGTAACTATTAGTGTTGATGACAAATTGCCAGTAGGAACTTATTTCTATAAATTAGATTTAGGAAACGGATCACCAATTAAAAAGGGTTGGATTTATATTAATAGATAATAATTAGTATTATTACAGTAAAATAAGTTGATGTTTAAAAGTTTAGATCAGATGAAATTAAATTCAATCTTAATATTTGTGTTTAGTATATGTGTAGCATCATTAGTACAAGCACAGCAAGATCCTCAGTATACGCAGTATATGTATAATACGATGAGTGTAAATCCAGCTTATGCAGGATCTAGAGGGCATGCTGTTTTTACTGCAATTGGTAGAACACAATGGGTTGGTTTTGATGGAGCACCTAATACACAAAACTTAAGTTACGATACTCCTATCGGATATTCAGGCTTAGGTTTAGGGATTAATTTAGTAAATGATGAAATAGGTCCATCTAGCGAAATTTACTTAGATGCCAATCTTTCTTATACTGTTGAAACAGGCGAAGAAGGTAATTTAGCATTTGGTTTACGTTTAGGAGGTAGACTTTTAAATATCGATTGGTCTAAGGGTAAGGCATTTCAACAAGGAGATGCCGTATTTTCAGAAAATATAAATAAATTTTTACCAACAGTAGGGGCTGGTATTTATTATCACGAACCACAATGGTATGTCGGTCTATCTGTTCCAAATATATTAAGAATTGAACATTATGATCAAGAACTAGAGTCAGTTGGGCAAACTGCTATTGAAAGAATGCACTTCTTTTTAATAGCAGGTTATGTTTTTGATATTAATGAAGATTTAAAATTTAAACCAGCTGCTTTATTAAAAGGTGTATCTGGAGCCCCTTTATCTTTAGATGTATCAGGTAATTTATTATTTAATGAAAAGTTCAGAGTAGGTTTAGGTTGGAGATGGGGAGATGCTATTAGCGGACTTTTAGGTTTTCAAGCTTCAGATAGATTACTTATAGGATATTCATATGATTTAACAACCTCAAATTATAACGTAACAAATTCAGGAACACATGAAATTATGTTACGTTATGAAATGTTAAAGGATACCAGATTTAGATCCCCTAGATTCTTTTAAAAAACAGTTACAATTACATGGGTTTAAAAAAGGTAGTTTATTTACTAATAATGGTGTTTGTTGCAAATTCTTTCGCACAAAGTAAAAAAGTAGCAGACAGATATTATGATGAATTTTCGTATGTGCAGTCAGCTCAGATATACAAGGCTTTAGTAGAGGAAAAGAAAGATAGTTCTAAACATGTTATTAGTCGTTTGGCCGATTCTTATTACAATAATGCAGATACTGAAGAGGCTGAATTTTGGTACAAAAATTTAGTCTCAAGATTTAAAGATAACTTAGAACCTAAGTATCTCTTTAAATACGCACAAGTATTAAGAAGTAACGGAAAATATAAGAAATCTGATTCTATCTTTTTATCTATGAATTCATCAGATAAAAGTAATAGACAAGAAGAGCTGAAAAAAGAAAATTACTTATTAGACTATTCTATCGACAAGGAAATGAGAATAGGAGTAAGAAATTTAGCTATTAATACTGAATATTCTGATTTTGGAGGTTTTTTACTTAACGGTAAAGTATATTTTACTTCAGCAATACCTAGTGGTGATAAAAGGCAAAAATTATATAAATGGAATAACCAGCCTTTTTTAAATATTTACAAGGCTGATGAAGAAATTCAAACGCTTGAAGAAAGTATAAAAGATACAGTTTTAACAGTTCATAACCCTAGATTAATTGATAATCCAATTAGTTCTGAATATCATGAATCTACGCCAGTTTTTACTAAAGATGGTAAAACAATTTATTTTACTAGAAATAATTATAACGGTAAAAAAGTAGGAAGAGATAAGAAAAACACTTCAAACTTAAAAATATACAAAGCTAGTTTTGTAAACGGATATTGGTTAAATGTAAAGGAATTACCATTTAATGGAGATGATTTTTCAGTCGGTCATCCAGCATTAAGTCCTGATGAAAAAACATTGTATTTTGTTTCTAATATGCCTGGAGGTTATGGAGCTACCGATATTTATAAGGTAGCTATTAAAGGTAAAAATGAATATGGAACTCCGGTAAATTTAGGAGAAACGATTAATACTTCTGATAAAGAAATGTTCCCTTTTGTAGGAGATGATAATACACTTTACTTTTCTTCAAACGGACATTTAGGATTAGGACTGTTAGATATTTTTCAATCTAAAATAAAAGAAGACAGAACTTTTTCTCCAGTAAAAAATTTAGGTGATCCTTTTAATAGTAAAAGAGATGACTTTTCTTTTTATATAAATGAAGATGGAAAAAAAGGATTCTTCTCTTCAAATCGTAAAAAAGGAAAAGGAGATGATGATATTTATAGTTTCTATATTTATACCGATCCAATTATCTGTACGCAATCAGTTTCTGGAGTTATCACTGAATCTGCTAATAAAAACCCTATTGACGGCGCAGTAGTTAAACTTGTAAACAATCAAGGAGAAGTTGTTTTAGAAACTTTATCTAACGCTAAAGGAGAGTATATTTTCAAAGAAGTTTTATGTGATAACATTTATACCATTTTCGCAAATAAACTAGATCATAGAACTAGTAAAAAGCAACAAGTTACAATTGGTAAAGAGAGTGGAGTAAAAGCAGATTTATCATTAGTGCCTTTAATTGTTGGAAACCAAATTGTAATAAACCCTATTTATTTTGATTATAATAAATCAATAATTAGAGATGATGCACAATATGAATTAGAGAATATTATAACAGTGATGAATAATCATCCTGAAGTAATTATAAAAATTGAGTCTCATACTGATGCTAGAGGTCCTAGAGACTATAACAGAAAGTTATCGGATAGAAGAGCTAAATCTACTAGAGATTTTATTCTTTCAAGAGGAATATCTAAAAATAGAATAGAAAGCGCAATTGGTTATGGTGAAGATAATTTACTCAATGATTGTAATGATGCTAATAAGAATAAATGTTCTGAGCAAGAACATCAGAAAAACAGACGATCGTATTTTTATATTGTAAGGGGAACTGATAAAATTAAAGCTAGACAAGAAGCTGAAAAAATAGCAGTTAAAAAGCGAATCGTTAAAAGAAATAGCTTCTTAGATTATTTAAGAAAAAACTTTAAGAAGTCATCTCGCTCTACTGCAGGTAGAAATAAATGTGTAAGAGGAGAAGAAGAAGATTGTACTAAAGACGATAAAAACTTTAAAATAAACTATAAAAACTAATTGTTCCCCTTAAGTTCAATTCGCGTTATTAACGCAGTTAAAAGCTCCAGAAATGGAGCTTTTTTTATTTGAAATACAATAAGTTATACTTTATGTAGTTTTTAGAACTAAATGAACTATATAAATTCTTAATCATGAAAAAACTAATTTTCCCCATTGCATTAATAGTTTTTACATTAACTTCTTGTGTATCTAAAAAGAAGTATGTTGAACTAGAACAGAAGTATAACGATACTAGAGGAAATCTTCAAAAAACAACATTAGAAAAAGAACGATTAGAAGCAAACTTTGCAAAAATCGAGAAGAGAGTAGATAATTATAATAAAAAAATCAACTCGCTAAGAAATGTAAATGAATCATTACAAGAAGAGAACAATGTAAAATTAGATATGGTTGGAAATACTACTGTAATATCTAACTCATTAAAAGAAAAAATGAGAGAGACTTTAAAAGAGGTAGATACAGCTGAATTAGCTAACGCTAAGACTTTAAAAGACTCGATGAATGTAGCAGTGGCTTACAATCTAAAAAAATCAATTAATAGCTCTGATTTAGAAAACTCAGATGATATTGATATTGATATAGACAAAACTGTGGTAATGATTTCTGTTTCAGATAAGATGTTATTTAATACAGCTAGCTATCGAGTAAAAAGAGATGCTTATAAGTTAATAAAAAAGTTAGCAGATGTAATTAATTCAGAACTTAGTATGGATGTAATGATTGAGGGACATACTGATTCAAGATCTATAAATACAGCTACATTACAAGATAATTGGGATTTAAGTGTTAAAAGAGCAACATCAATTGTTCGAATTCTCGAAAAAAAGTTTAATGTAGATCCAAGTAGATTAATCGCATCAGGTAGAGGAAGCTCAGTTCCGTTAGTAGAAAATAATTCAAGAGAAAATAGAGCAAGAAATAGAAGAACTAGAATTGTGATTCTTCCAAATTTGGATAAATTCTTTGGTTTATTAGCCAAGGAAGAAACAATAAAACCTTAATTGAAATGTATTAAAAAGCAATAAACCAATACGTTAACGTGTTGGTTTGTTGGTTTTGTATTTTAGATTACTTATCTTTAAATGTGACTACTATATAAATATAGTGTCTAAACTATTATAAACACCAATTTTTAAATTATGAAAAAACTATTGATTTTAGTATTCGGAGTATTTTTTATTTTGTCATGTACAGATAAAAAGAAACAAGAAGAAGAAAAAAAGATTGAAGCAGCAATTCAAAAAATTGACTCTATTGAGAGTGGAGTAAAGGCTGATATCGAAAAGTTAAAAGAAATTACTACTAAATTAGAAGAAGATTTAAAAAAATTAGATAACATTTAAAATAGAAATCATGAAAAATATAAAACTTATATTATCTATAGTTGTAATGTTTGCCTTTATTGGAGTACAATCAGTTACAGCTCAAGGAAAAAGCAAGGTAAAAGGAAAAAGTGCTGAGCACAAACAAAAAGGAAAAGATAAAGTTAAAAATGTAAAAGAAGATTTAGAACAAGAGGCTAAAGCTAAGGGGAAAGAGAAGGCCCACGAGATGAAGGAGAAAGGAAAGCACAAAGCTGAGGAAATGAAAGGAAAAGGGAAGAAGCATAAAGATGATAAAATGAAAGAGAATGATCATGATGATGATCAAGGTGATAGAGGTCATGCAAAAGGAAAAGATAAAGAAAAGAAAGCTAAGAAAGATTATAAAGGCAAAGGAAATGCTTATGGACGTAATAAAAACGGAATGAGCGGAAAAGAATTTGGTAAAATGAGATCTGAAGAGGCTAAAAATAAAATCAAAGAGAAAGAAGAGAATATAAGAGAGAGTGAAGATGTATTACGAAGAGGAAGAGACAAAGTAAAAAAAGCTAATGAACGTTTAAAAGAAGCAAAAGAGAAAAAAGAAGTTTCTGATGAAGTAGCTAAAGAGAAAGAAGAAGTAATTCGTAAGGCTAATGAGAGATTAAACGATTTGGATAAAATAATTAAAAACCAAAGAGATAGAATTAAAAAAGAGAAAGAAGCTTTAAGTAAAATATTGCTTCCTGGAGATAATTAACGATAAGTAATAAAAATCTCGGTGTTGATATCAACACCGAGATTTTTATTAAAAGACTAAATTTTAAGAAAACATCTTCGCTACTTTCTCAGCTTTTCTACTTTCTGAATAGTCGTAAAAACCTTCACCAGATTTAATTCCTAATTTACCAGCCATTACCATATTTACTAATAACGGGCATGGAGCATATTTAGGGTTTTTAAATCCGTCGTACATTACGTTTAAGATAGATAAACATACATCTAATCCGATGAAGTCAGCTAATTGTAATGGACCCATTGGGTGTGCCATTCCTAATTTCATTACTGTATCAATTTCAGCAACACCAGCAACTCCATTGTATAATGTCTCAATAGATTCGTTAATCATTGGCATTAAAATACGGTTAGCTACAAAACCAGGGTAATCATTTACTTCAACAGGAATTTTGTTGATCTTTTTTGTTAAATCAACTGTAAATTCCATTACTTCATCAGAAGTATTATAACCACGAATAATTTCTACCAATTTCATAATCGGTACAGGGTTCATAAAGTGCATTCCAATTACTTTTTCAGGCCTGTTAGTTACAGCAGCAATTTGAGTAATTGAAATGGAAGAGGTGTTTGTCGCTAAAATGGTATCTTCAGGACACACTTCATCTAGTTCTTTGAAAATTTTAGATTTTAAAGTAACATTTTCGGTAGCAGCTTCAACAACCAAGCTAGCGTATTGTACACCTTCTTTTATTGACGTATATGTTGAAATGTTATTTAATGTATTGTTTTTATCATCTTCAGATATTTTTTCTTTAGCCACCATTCTATCTAAATTTTTAGTAATGGTCGCAACTCCTTTATCTAAGGCAGCTTGAGAAATATCTATTAATTGCACGTTGTATCCAAATTGAGCAAATGTATGAGCAATACCATTACCCATAGTTCCAGCTCCAATTACAGCGATGTTTTTCATGTTGATTGTTAAGTTTAAATTTTTATTTAAGAATTGATTAAAAACAATCAATTATCATTTGAGCTACTCGTAAAGCTTCGGTTCCTTGACTTAAAGATACAATTGGTGTTGTGTCGTTATTAATAGCATCTGCAAACGATTCTAACTCATCTAAAATAGCGTTGTTTGCAGTTACTTCAGGGTTGTCGAAATATATTTGCTTTTTAACACCTTCAGCATTTTGTAAAATCATGGCAAATTCATCTGGTTTTTCAGGAACATCTTTCATTCTAACTACTTCAGATTTTTTTTCTAAAAAGTCAACAGAAATATAAGCGTCTTTTTGAAAGAAACGACTTTTACGCATATTCTTCATTGAAATTCTACTAGATGTTAAGTTGGCTACACATCCGTTTTCAAACTCAATACGGGCATTGGCAATATCTGGTGTTTCAGAAATTACAGAAACTCCACTTGCGTTTACTTTTTTTACTTTTGATTTTACTACTGATAAAATAATATCAATATCATGAATCATTAAATCCAATACAACCGGAACATCAGTTCCTCTAGGATTGAATTCAGCTAAACGATGTGTTTCGATAAACATCGGAGTGTCAATCATATCCTTTACAGCTGTAAAAGCAGGATTAAAACGTTCTACGTGCCCAACTTGACCACGAATATGTTGCTGACTAGCTAAAGTTCTAATTGCTTCAGCTTCTAAAACTGTGTTAGTAATCGGTTTTTCAATAAAAATATGTTTTCCTTTTTCGATAGCTTGTTTTGCACAATCGAAATGAGAAAGGGTAGGGGTAACAATGTCAACTACATCAACAGCATCAATTAGTTCTTCAACAGAATCGAATAATGTGTACCCAAATTCTTTAGCAACTTTTTTTGCATTTTCAGTAAAAGGATCGTAAAATCCAACTAATTCGTACTTTTCTGATTGTTGCAACAAACGCAAGTGAATTTTTCCTAAATGTCCTGCGCCTAAAACCCCAGCTTTTAACATAGTTTGTTTATTGTATTTGAATCATTTTTCCAAAATGATTTAGTTTTTACTTTTTGATTTTACTTGAAAAAATCAACGCTAACAAATATACGCTTTTATACATATTTATTGCTATTTTTAACCCGACGAAATTTAATTATTAGTGAGAGATACTACCAAACATCAAGGGCTTAGAAATCAGTTAGCAAACGTCTTACAAGCTAAAGGAATAACAAATGAAGCAGTGTTAAATGCTGTGCGAAAAATTCCTAGACATTTGTTTATTGATAGTAGTTTTGAAGCTCATGCGTATCAAGACAAAGCATTTCCCATTGCAGCTGAGCAAACAATTTCTCACCCTTATACTGTAGCATTCCAATCGCAAACATTAGAATTACAACCAGGAGAAAAAGTTTTGGAAATAGGTACTGGCTCAGGATATCAAACAGCAGTTTTATTAGAATTAAAAGCTGAAGTTTATTCGATAGAACGTCAACACGAATTGTTTAAAAAAACGTCAATGTTTTTGCCTAAGCTAGGTTATAGACCTAAACGTTTTATTTTTGGTGATGGTTATAAAGGTTTACCTGAAGAAGCCCCTTTTGATAAGATTATTGTAACAGCTGGTGCACCTTTTGTCCCGAAAGCTTTATTGGGGCAAATAAAAGTAGGCGGTAAATTATTGATTCCTGTTGGAGATAAAGAACAAGTAATGACACTTTTTATTCGTAAATCACCAAAAGAATTTGAAAAGCACGAATTAGGTGATTTTAAGTTTGTGCCAATGTTAGAAAAGAAGAATTAAAAAATCCGCCTAAAAAAGCGGATTTATTGAATTTGAATAAAAGAAACATCAACTTATTCAGCAACCACAGTTGCATCTGCAACTACGATTTCTTGTTGATGTTGTTTTTGTTTTGTTTGGTCAATTTTTGATAACCCACAAGGGCTAGTACTTCCACAAGAAGAAAAACCGATTAAGCTAACAGCACAAATTGCAATAAATACTACTTTTCTCATTTTTTTAGTTTTAAAAAATCAAATATACATATTTCTGATTAACTCACCAGAATCTTTCTTCTGTTCAATAACGTTAAACCCAATCATTTTATTTTGTATTCGGGTAATTAAATTTTTAGTTACTGGCTTACCATCGTTCCATTCGGTTATAGATAACCATTCTTGAATATCTTCTAACTGCTGCTCGTATCTTTCGGCTAGTATTTCATCAATATTATCAAAGTCTTTGAAATCTTTGGTACAATTATTAATAATATCAAGTACTTTTTTTACTTCTTCGAAATTATTCTCTAATACTTCATTACGAACTGCTACTACAAAACAAGGCCAAGGAGTAGGGCAGTCGCCCAAACGTCTAAACGTACCGTTGTCAACTAAAGGTTTTGTAGTAAAATGTTCCCACATAAAATAATCTGCATCACCATTGGTTAATGCATCAATTCCGCCTTGTAAATTACCAACAACTTTAAACTTTAATTTGTCAATATCCCATCCATTATTATGGGCATTTACAATTGCCATTAAATGAGATCCAGAACCGAAACGACTAATTGCTACAGTTGCATGTTCTAAATCGTCAATGCTTTTAAATTTTGATTTAGCGCCAACGTGAATTCCCCAAATTAAAGGACTCTTTACAAAAGTCTGCGTTATTTTAGAAGGATTGCCATTAATGATATCTTTTATAATTCCTTCGGTAAGTACAATGGCGATATCAACATCGCCAGAGCGAAGTGCTTTACACATAGCACCTGTACCTCCATGGAAATCTTGCCAACGTAAGTTGATTCCTTCGTTTGTGTATTCTTTATTTTTTAAAGTAACATACCAAGGGTAATTAAAATGCTCTGGTACACCACCTACTTTTAAATTTAGCATTTACTCAGCTAGTTTATCTAATGTGTATATAATTAAATCTGCTACAACTTTACCAGGGTCTTCACTAAATGTTCCGTTAGCTCTGTTTGCGATTAAAGCATTCATAGAAGCTGCATTATGACCTAATAATTTCGATAAGCCATAAATTGCAGAAGTTTCCATTTCTAAATTGGTAATTCTATTTCCGCTATGGTTAAAACTATCAATCTTTTTGTTTAATTCGGCATCTTGTAAACCTAAACGAAGTACACGACCTTGAGGTCCGTAAAAGCCACCAGCAGTAGCGGTGATTCCTTTATGAACTTTATCAGACATTAACTTATCTTCTAAAGTTTTTCCGTTAGCAACAATTAATGGATAAGATTTTTTTGAACTCCAACCAGTGTGATTAATAAAAGCTTCTTCTAGTTCTGGATGTGCAATATCCTCTACTTGATAAGATAATAACATTCCGTTTAAATCTAACCCATGAGAGCTTAATAAGAAACTATCTACAGGAATATCTGCTTGTAAAGAACCAGAAGTTCCTATTCTTGTAATATTTAACTGTGTATGATTTTCTTTTACTTTACGTGTTTCTAAATCGATATTTACTAAAGCATCTAATTCGTTTAAAACGATATCAATATTATCAGGACCGATTCCTGTTGAAATAACAGTTAAACGTTTCCCTTTATAAGTTCCTGTTGTGGTTTTAAATTCACGTTTTTGAGTAGTGAATTCAATAGAGTCAAAATGTTGTGTCACTTTATCTACACGGTATTGATCTCCTACAAAGATAATATCGGTAGCTATATGCTCAGGTCTTAAATTTAAATGGTAAATACTTCCATCAGGATTTAAGATGAGTTCAGAATTTTGTATGTTCATTTACGATGTAATTTTTAACAGCTTATCAGTAGAATTTACATATAGATAGCTGTATTTTTTAGCGCCGCCAAGATACGAAAAATCAGAACGTATTTTACTATAATAATTTGTTTGATTATGAAGTACTTGCTTACCTACTTTACTTAATTTAACAGGATTAAAAGAAGTAAATAGTTTTTTTAGCTGATCTAACTTATTAAAGTATTGAATATCACCAAACCCATAGTTTTCTTGATTGCTTAAAAGATTACCAACTAGTTGTTCTTTAGATGTAAATTGATTGTTTTTTACAGTTTTTAAAATGCTGTTTTCAACATGATTTAATCCGTTTTCGATAGAAGGAAAACGCAATAAGTGCGATTTTATAGCTTCTTCTAGATAACTGAAAGTAGCGCTTGAATTAAATTTGTAAGCGTTTTCTAATTGTAGCGGACTGTCGGAACAATACAATTGCCAGATATAATCGGCATATTCAATATCATCTTTTGTAAGTTGAGTTTTTTTGTTGTATAATTCTTTTAATTGAGAATTTGTAAGTTCATTTAAACCAAAAAGTTTCTCTTGATCATCTATTGTTCCACTACAAACCAAAGATATTTTTCGTTCTTTACGATAACGTTTTAACCAGCTTATTACTGCCAGCATGTTTATTTGACAAAATAAATCATACTCAAACCATAAAACAATTTCATCTTGCTCCTTTTGATTGCAAAGATTTCGATATTCTTTTACAGTGTAATCAATAAATTTTTGTTTTGAAACTTTATAAGAAGATTTTAAAAAATCGAAACGAGTTTTCCAAAAGCTTTCGCTACCAACATCAACTGATGTTTTGCCTTCACATAGCATCTCTCGCCATGTGATTATATCACCTTTAAAACTTAATTTATTAATTCTATCTGTGGTGCTGTCTCCGTTTGTGATGTGTAATATAGAGGAAGCCATACTCTTGGGGAATTTAATTGAACTCTTTTTATTCGGTATATAATAAACGTCTGTTTTTTAACGTTATTATTAATTACTTACATTTTAACATTCGGTTATTGTAAATAAACAAAAGTGTCAAGAATTTAAATTCTTGACACTTTAATAATATTATCCTCCAACGCGTTTTACGTTAAAGCCTTTATCTTTTAAAATTTGCATTATTTGATCGCGATAATCTCCTTGGATGATTATTTTATCATCCTTAAAACTACCACCAACACTCAATTTAGTTTTAATTTCTTTTGCAAGCTTTTTAAAATCTTGAGTTGCTCCGTTGTAACCATCTAAAATTGTAATAGGCTTACCTTTGCGTTTCTCGTACTTGCAAAGAATAGGATCATCTTGTAGCCAAACATCCGGTTTTTCTTCAACAGGTTTTTCTTCAAACTGATGTTCTGGAAATAAATTTTTTAATTGATCTTGAAAATCCATTAAACTACTTTTTTAATCCTAATTCACGTAAACGCTCATTTAAAAATTCACCAGCAGTAATATCTTCAAATTGCTTTGGATTATTCTCATCGATACATTTATCTAAAACATCTAATTTCATGTCAGAAACTGGGTGCATAAAGAAAGGAATTGAATAACGTGAAGTTCCCCACATTTCTTTAGGAGGATTCGTTACTCTATGTATCGTAGATTTTAATTTATTGTTACTGTGACGCGATAACATGTCTCCAACATTAATCATTAATTCGTCTGGTTCTGCAATTGCATCGTGCCAAACTCCGTCATGATCTTGTACTTGTAAACCTTTACCTTGAGCTCCCATTAACAATGTAATTAAGTTAATGTCTCCGTGAGCTGCAGCTCTTTCTGCTCCTTTAGGTTCAGTTTCAATAGGTGGGTAGTGGATAGGACGTAAAATACTATTTCCGTTTTTGATATAATTATCAAAATAAGTTTCTTCTAAACCTAAATGTAAAGCTAAAGAACGTAAAACGTACTTAGCAGTTTTTTCTAACATTTGGTAAGTTTGTTTACCTACTTCGTTAAATTTAGGTAACTCAGATACTTCTACGTTATCTGGATATTCTTTTGCGTATTTCGAATCAGCATCAACGTATTGTCCGAAGTGCCAAAATTCTTTTAAATCTCCTTCTTTTTTACCCTTAGCAGATTCTTTTCCAAAAGATACATAACCTCTTTGACCACCAATTCCTGGAATTTCATATTTCTCTTTTACTTCAGTAGGTAAATCGAAAAAATTCTTGATTTCTTTATATAGGTTGTCTACTAATTCGTCATCTAAAAAATGACCTTTTAAAGCAACAAAACCAATAGTTTCGTATGCGTTACCTATTTCGTTGATAAATTTTTGTTTTCTGCTTTCATCGTTAGATAAAAAGTCAGCTAAATTTACACTTGGGACTTTGCTCATTGTTAATAACTTTTATAAAAATGACTGTAAAGGTATTAAAAACAAGGGTACGATTAAAAATTACTTATTAACAAAAGGAATTAAATAGGATATTGTGTAGTTGAAACCAAAACCTGTATTGCTTTCAAAAACTCTGTTAAAGCCAGGAGCATAAAGCGTTTTGAAGTTTTCTTGATCATCAATACTAATCATGATTTTATAAGAAAACCCTGCACTGATGAAGAGATTTTTAAAAGTTTCGACTTTAATACCCAGTTGTAATTCAGTCCAATGTGCTGTTAAACCAGTATCGGTAACTGGGGTTTGAACTGTATTAGAAGGAAAGTATGGAGGAATTCCTTCTTCTCCAGTGGTAACATTTTTTTTGTAGCTATTTAAAGTTTGATCGAACAAAGCAAAACCATATCGCATACCAACATAGATTTCGTTATTCATATCTAACCAATTCTTATAGGCATTATAATTAGCACCTAGTCGAATAAAACTACCTTTTGATGTTGAAGTTGTAAAATCTTCGAAGGTAATTTCTTCTTCGTAACCTAACTCTGTAGCAATATACCAGTTTTTCGAAACTCTATAATCACCAACAATTTCTAATCCGCTGTAACTTTTGTCAAATATTGATAAAGTTGGTCGACTAATATCAACACCTAAGCGGAGTCCGTAACCAGTTTTATAAATGATGGTATCTTTTTTAGCTGTGGCTGTATCTGATTTTTGTGCATATCCGTTTACACAAAAAAGAAGTAAAGAAATACTAATAATATACTTGTACATGAGCTCTTGCTTGATTATCGATATTAGTAATTTGTGAAGTAGATAAACTGTCAATCCAACTAGTGTATTCTAAATTTACATCTTTATATATAACTCTAAATCCACATGAGCGAGATACGTAATCGTCTTCAGGATTGTATTTTATAGTAAGTGTAGCTGTTTGATTGTTAGCTATATTTCCATCAACACTATTCATTTTTAATGTGTAAATAGTTTCTTGCGCTAAACTATTTAAAGGAATAGCAATACTATCTGTAGATTGATTTGTAAAAAGACTATCTGTTTTACCTTGTGCTATAATAGATAAACGTTGAACCGCTTTTAGTTGAGAAGTATCATCTTTATCATAAAAACGTAAAACCAAATTTGGTGTTACGGGATTCTGGACACAAAAATCGTCTTTTTCGCAAGCTGAAATTCCTATAAAAACAAGAATTAATAGAAAGATGTATTTTTTCATTAAAATTTATTTTTCAAATAAAACAACAGTTTCGATGTGTGATGTATGAGGAAACTGGTCTACTAAACTAATCTTTTTAATTTGATAACCAGCTTCACGTAACATTTCTGTATCACGAGCTTGTGTTGCTGGGTTACAAGATACATAAACCATTCTATCTGCATTTAGATGGATGATTTTTTTCAATGTTTTAGGAGCGATTCCTGCACGTGCTGGATCTAAAATAATAGTCCTGATTTTATTTTGATATTGAGGGTGTTGATTTAAAAACTTACCAACATCGGCAGCATAAAACTCTAACCCTTCAATATTATTTCGTTTAGCATTTTTCTTAGCATCTTCAATGGCTGAAGCAACAATATCTACTCCAACTATTTTTGCATTATCACTTTTAGAAGCTAAAATTTGACCAATAGTTCCTGTACCACAAAATAAATCCATTACCACAGTATTATCAACAGCTTCTTTATTCTCTAACGCATAATCAATAACTTTTGTATATAATTTTTCTGCTGATTTTGGATTGGTTTGAAAGAAACTTTTCATGCTAATCTCAAAATTTAACCCTAATAGTTCTTCAACAATTTTATCTTTTCCGTACACTAAATCAATACTTCCTGATGTTGCTATAGTTCTATCACCAGTTTCATCATTAATAGTATGTAATAAACCAGCAACTCTATCGCCAAATAACTCTACTAAATATTCAGCAAATTTATTTAAATCGAATTTTGGTAAATCATGTGAAGTCGTAACTAAATTGAATAATAGCTCATTAGTTTTATATGATTTACGAACCACGAAGTATCTAAAAAAACCTTCTTTTCTAGGTCCATGCCAAGGAGCTAAACCAGTTGCTTCACAATATTTTCGAATATTTATTAGATTATCTTCAAGCTGTTTGTCAAATAAACCTGAATCTTTATCTAAATTATCTCCCATCCACCAAACACCACGACGTTTAAAACCTAACGTGAAGAAGTCGGCATCTGTTTTATTTATTCTGTCATATCCAATGGCAGAAAACCCATACTCCATTTTATTTCTGTAGTGAAATACGTTTGGAGAAGTAACAAACTCGTCAAACAAATCTTCGATGTTTTCTACTTTACCAATACGTTTAAATAATGATAAGGTACTTTCTTTTTTGTATTGATGTTGTAAATCGATTGGTAGTTGAATATATGGAGCTCCTGGAATATCTTGAAAAGGAAGTTCAACTTCATCATCAGAATGCTTTATAACTTCAATTAGTTTACATTCAGCATATTTTTTTTGAGACTTAGCAACTCTAGCTTTTACCAACTGTCCTGGTAAAGTATTTGGAACAAAGACCACGAAAACTCCTTCTTCAGAACGAATTCTTCCAATTCCTTTTCCACCAAAGGCATAATCTTTAATTAAAATCTCAATAATTTGATTTTTTCTAACAAATTTATTTCGTTCTCTACGTGGCATTTTATTCAGTTTTATAAGCTGCAAAATTAGGAAAAGAATATGGTTTGATTATAAAAAAAGACAGCTCATTAAAGTCAAATATTAAAAAGTGATGTTTAATGGGTAAATAATGAAGCAATGTTATTTGTTTTTACAATTGATCTTATAGAATTTGAAATTGTAATATCAGTAATTTACTCTTTATTCTTAATAGTAGTTTTAACAAGTTTTTTAATTAAAGAATTAGTAAGAAATACTTACTTTTGGTGTTATACAAAATCATAAATATTGAATTACGAGTTATTTATAGCTAAGAGAATTATTGCTGGGAAAGAGTATAAAAACAGCATCTCATCACCAATAATAAAAATTGCAATTACTGCGATTGTTTTAGGTATTGCTATTATGTTAATTGCGGTTTCAATTGGTGCTGGCTTTCAAAATAAGGTTCGCGATAAAATGAGCGGATTTAAGGGGCATGTTCAGATTATAAATTACGATAATAATAACTCTGATGTTTCAACAGTTTCAATAGATAGAAACCAAGAGTTTTACCCAGGTTTTAAAAATATTGATGGTATTAAAAATGTACAGATTTATGCCAATGTAGGAGGGATTATTAGAACGCCTACCGATTTTGAAGCAATTATATTTAAAGGAGTTTCTACTGATTATGATTTTTCTTTCTTTAAAGAGTATTTAAAAGAAGGAAGATTACCTGATTTTAGTCTAGGTAGAAATAAAGAAATTATAATATCTGAATCTATAGCTAATCGATTAAATTTAAAATTGAATGACACAATTGAAACATTATTTAGCTCAGAGAAAAGTCGATTAAAATACAAAAAGCGGAAACCTATTATTGTAGGAATTTACAATACAGGTTTAGAGCAATATGATCAGTCGATTATCATCGGAGATATCAGAGAGGTGCAACGAATTAATAGTTGGGATGATAATCAAATAGGAGGTTTCGAAGTTTTATTAGATGATTTTGATGAGATTCAAGAAAAAGGAAACGAAATATACAGCACTATTGGTGCTACTTTAAATAGTAATACAATTGTAGACAGCAATCCTGCAATTTTTGAATGGATAAACCTTTTAGATAATAATGTTTGGTTTATAATAGGAATTATGGTTTTAGTAGCGGGTATAAATATGGTTACTGCATTATTGGTGCTTATTTTAGAACGAGTACAAATGATAGGAATCTTAAAAGCACTAGGAAGTACCAACTGGAGTATAAGAAAAGTATTCTTATACAATGCATCTTATCTAATTTTGAAAGGACTCTTGTGGGGAAATATTATTGGAATTTCGGTATTGTTAATTCAAAAATATTTTAAAGTAATTTCTTTAGATCCACAAACATATCATGTTTCTACAGTACCGGTTGATATTAATTTATGGTCGATAGTATTCTTAAACTTAGGTACCTTAGTATTATGTTTTATCATGCTAATAATTCCATCTTTTATTATCACCAAAATTCAACCGTCAAAATCCATTCGATTTGCATAAATTTGCAGCATAATTTTAGAAAATGAAATACGCAAAAAATATATTAGAAACTATTGGTAATACACCATTAGTTAAGATAAACGAATTAGCTAAAGAAATACCAGCTTTAGTTTTATCAAAGTACGAAACGTTTAATCCAGGGAATTCTACTAAAGATAGAATGGCGTTAAAAATGATTGAAGATGCAGAGGCTGATGGTCGTTTAAAACCAGGAGGAACGATTATTGAAGGTACCTCTGGTAACACAGGTATGGGATTGGCTTTAGCTGCGATTGTAAAAGGATACAAATGTATTTTTGTTTTATCTGATAAGCAATCTAAAGAAAAGATGGATATTCTTCGTGCTGTTGGAGCAGAAGTAGTAGTATGTCCTACTGATGTAGAACCAGAAGATCCTCGTTCTTACTATTCGGTTTCTAAGCGTTTAGGAGAAGAAACACCTAACTCTTGGTATGTAAATCAATACGATAATCCAAGTAATGCAAAAGCACATTACGAAAGTACTGGTCCTGAAATTTGGGAGCAAACTGAAGGTAAAATCACACACTTTGTAGTAGGAGTTGGTACTGGAGGAACTATTTCAGGTGTTGGAAAATATTTAAAAGAGAAGAACCCTAATATTAAAGTTTGGGGAATTGATACTTACGGATCTGTATTTAAGAAATACCATGAAACAGGTGAGTTTGATGAGAAAGAAATTTATCCTTATGTAACTGAAGGTATCGGTGAAGATATTTTACCAGAGAACGTAGATTTTTCTATTATTGATGGATTTACCAAAGTAACTGATAAAGATGCTGCAGTTTATACGCAGTTGTTAGCAAAGAAAGAAGGAATGTTTTTGGGAAATTCTGCCGGAGCTGCTATGAAAGGATTATTACAACTTAAAGATGAATTTACTAAAGATGATGTAGTTGTTGTTTTATTCCACGATCACGGAAGTAGATATGTGGGTAAAATGTTTAACGACGATTGGATGCGTAAGATGGGATATATCGAATAAATTACATTTATACATATAAAATTCAAAAGCCCACTCATATGAGTGGGCTTTTGTTAATCAACTAATTCAAATAATTTACACAATGAAAACGGTTTACTACGTCGTCTTCATTTTTTTATTTGCAAACCTCGTGCCAAAATGTGTTTTTATGCGATTATTTGTTAAAAAGGTATGATTTTTACATTTAATTAACATTTAAAAGCTCTAAATTATTGAATTGATAATTTTTGAATGCTTTTTGTTTTTGAATCGTAGGGAATTTGTGGTTTTTTTAAGAAAAATAAAAAAGCATAAAAAATCCTCCAATTTAGGAGGATTTGTTATTTAACTAGCATGTTTATGTGCTTTATAAGAAGATCGGACTAGAGCGCCGCTTTCTACATACATAAAGCCCATTTCTAAGCCTAAAGTTTCGTATTTTTTAAACTGATCTGGAGTTATAAATTCTTTTACAGGTAAATGTTTTTTACTTGGTTGTAAATATTGACCAATAGTAATAACATCTAAACCAACACCGCGTAAATCTTTCATAGTTTGGATAACCTCTTCTTCAGTTTCCCCTAAACCTAGCATAATTCCAGATTTAGTACGCATTCCGTTTTCTTTTAAGTATTTTAAGACACCTAAACTTCTATCATATTTTGCTTGAATTCTAACTTCACGAGTTAATCTACGTACAGTTTCCATATTATGAGAAACTACTTCTGGAGCAACTTCAATAATTCTGTCAATCAATTTTTCGTTTCCTTGAAAATCAGGAATTAATGTTTCTAAAGTTGTATTTGGATTTGCTCTACGAACCGCATTTACAGTTTCTGCCCAAATTATAGAACCACCATCTTTTAAATCGTCTCTATCTACAGAAGTTAATACCGCATGTTTAATACTCATTAATTTTATAGAACGAGCTACTTTTTCAGGTTCATCCCATTCAACAGTTTCTGGTCTACCAGTTTTTACACCGCAAAATCCACAAGATCGAGTACAGATATTACCTAAAATCATAAAGGTAGCGGTACCTTCTCCCCAACATTCACCCATGTTTGGGCAACTTCCACTAGTACAAATTGTATTTAATTTATACTTATCTACTAATCCTCTAAGATCTGTGTATTTTTTACCTACAGGTAATTTTACACGTAACCATTTTGGTTTTTTTTGTCTTTCAGGAAGTGTAACTGTTTCGTTTGTCATTCTCTAAAAATTGAAAAGCAAATTTACAAAGAAAAGCGTTATAAACTAAGTAAAAACCAAATACTAAATCCAACTAAAAAAACGATACCAGTTATACTTAAAATTCGCAAACCTAATTTTGGACGATGTTTTTCTGGTGTGTGTTTCCCTGTGATTAATATATAATTTAAAATAGCGTAAAAAGGTGCAGTTAAAAATGATAAAACAGTAGCTATTTTAACTAAGAACCCCATATCAGATAAAAAGTAATTTAAGATGATAAAAGTTCCAAAAGCTAAAAGTAGCATCCAAAACCAATAACTGAATTTATTTTTCTTGTCAAAAATAAGGTTCGATGCTTTTGTCATTGCTCTAGGAGAAGCATCTAGCGTAGTTAAAGTGGTGCTAAACATAGTTGTAAATGCAGCAATCCCAATAAATAAATAAGAAAACTCACCTAGATTTTTTGTATATAAATGAATTAATTGTGAGGCAAACACAGTTCCTTTATTTGAAAAAGATTCTCCAGATCTATACATAACCAAAGCGCCTAACATAACAAAGCAAACACCTAAAAATAAAGTGCTGATGTAGCCAACATTAAAATCGAAAATGGCATGCTTTGGTTTAATTTTTTCAAAAGTATTTTTACTTTTCTCAACCGACCATAATGAATGCCAAATAGAAATATCTAATGGGGCTGGCATCCAACCTAAAAATGCAATTAGAAAAGTAACTTGTGCAGTACCACTAGGAATTATTTGTTGAAAAGAAAATCCTTTATTGGTGCTAAATAGCGCAACATTTACAGCAATGATTGTGCTAATTGTTAATATAATAATGATGTATTTCATTAAATTATCAAGAAGCTTGTATTTACCAATTAGTAAAATAAAAATACTAATAGCCATTATAAGTAAAGACCAAACAACTAAGTTATTCGTAAATCCAAATAGATTAGCAGCCAAACCTGCTGTAACTATTGTAACTGCAGCTTGAATGGTAAACATGGTTACAAAATTTAAAACATAATAACTCACTAAGAAGCCTTTACCTAACTTTCTATAACCGTCTAATAATGTTTCTCCTGTAGCAGCAGCATAACGTGGACCATATTGAAAAAAAGGGTATTTAAAAATATTTACAATTAGTAGCGCCCAAAGTAAACCAAATCCAAAATCGGCACCAGCTCTAGTAGATTGTACTAAATGAGAAACGCCTATGGCTGCACCAGCAAATAATAGTCCTGGTCCAAGTAAATTTAAAATGGATTTTTTCATGAAAAGGGAAGGGGGTTAAAGAAAAGTATTGAGGGCTATTTTAAATAATGTTATAATTGATTGATAATACGCTTTTTAAAAAGCATGGCAATCTATGATTTTTTTATTATTTCTGCTAATAATTTTTTAGCTCTCAGTAATTTAACTTTAACATTGTTGATTGGTTCATCAATTTTTTCAGAAATTTCTTTGTAACTCAGCTCTTGAAAAAAACGTAAATTAATTACCTCTTGGTACTTTGGTTTTAGTTTTTTAATATCTCTTAAAAGCTTAGCAAGGTTTTGTTCTGTAATAATTTTATCTTCAGGAGAAGGAGAATTGTCAATAACCTTAAAAGCAGCCTCTTCTTGTTCTTTTGTAGTTTCTATTTGTAAAGAAGATTTTTTCTTTCTAAGAAAATCGATATAAACGTTTTTAGAAATGGTAATTAACCATGTTTTGAATTGATATTGTTCATCGAACGTATCAATTTTATCGAAAGCTTTTGAAAAAGTTCTAATCGTAATATCTTCAGCATCGTTATCATTATTAATTTTAGATAACTGATAATTATATACACTTCCCCAGAAAGTATCTAATAGGAAATTAAAAGATATTTGATTCCCTTTTTTAGCTTTTTGAATGTGTTTAAGTACTTTTTCTTTATTTACTTCCAATGTGTAGGTTTAGAAATTCTAGTTGATATAAATATAGTGATTTGTAATAACACTAAACAAATATCAAGTATTGGTAAAAAGAATAGTATTTGTTTTTCTTGCAATTTATAGGCTGATTTTCCAATAATGATATATTGAATAAGAAAATAAACAAATATTATAGGAGTAATAATTTTCCAGTTTAAAATTGTTAGATAAATAGCTAAAGGGTAAAATATAATCTTAGATATTATAAATAAACGTAAAAAGAATTTATGTTTAAATTTATATAAAGATGTTACTATTGATTGTTTTCTTTTTTCTGAAAACCATTTTTTAAAGGAATATATACCTGAGCTTTCAACAAAACTAACATTGCTAGTGGCTGTTACAGTATTTTTATTTGTTGATGCATCTTTTAGAAATAAATCACTTTCACCGATAAAAATATTTAAATGATTTATAAAGCCGTTAACTTTAAAGAAATCACTCTTTGTATATGCAATATTACTCGAGTTAGCTGTAAAAGCATTGCCAGTTTTAGTATAGGAAAAAGACTGAATTGTGTTTATGATATTATCGAAACGGAAAAGTAAATTGCTAAAAGAATGTTTTTTAGATTTTATCTTTTTGTACCCTATAACAATTGTTTTTTCTTTCGAAAAATTAAATACCATTTCACGAATCCAGTTTTTGGAAAGAGGGATGCTACTTGTTTCTGTAAACAATAAATGTTCATTAGAGGCAGCTTTTATACCTAATGTTAATGCGTACTTTTTATTTCCCCAAAAAGCTTCAGTATTTTTTACGTTTACCAATTTTATGTTTGAATACTGTTTTTGTAATTCTTCAATAATATCTAGAGTGGCGTCAGAAGAGGCATTGTTTATTAAAACAATTTCAAAATTAGAATAATTTTGTTTAAGAATATTTTGAATGTAATTAGCTAAATTCTCTGCTTCGTTTTTAACTAAAATAATTATAGAAACTGGTATTTCGTTGCTTTTTAATTGAGTTTTCTTTTTTTCAAAAGCAAAAACAGAAAAATAGAAGTAATAAATTATTTGAATAACCGTAACTGCTACAAAAATGTAGAAAAGTACAGTAAAAATCATAAAGAAAGATTGGTTAGTTTTATAGGTCTAATTGTCGTGTTGAGGCTCACTGCAAGTGTCAAATTGGTCAGGTGTTTTACCACAAAATCCACATGCTTCTCCGCTGTCATTCAATACTGGATTCTGACTTGCACAAGTACCTGCAAATTCACCATCTTTTTTAGCCCAAATTTTAATTGCAATTCCTGCAAAGGCTAAAGCTAATAATCCAATTGTAACAAAAACTAACTTCATTTTAATAAATTTTATGCTGCAAAGATACGAAGTTCCAAACTCATTAAAATAAAATATCATACATTTATAAGGGTGTGACTTTTATGAATATAAGTGTCATAATTAATAATCAATTAATTAAAACTTTATAAATATGAAAAAATATTTAGCGGAATTATTCGGAACATTTTGGCTAGTTTTTGGAGGTTGTGGTAGCGCAATTTTCGCAGCAGCTTTCCCAGATTTAGGAATTGGATTTATGGGGGTTGCCTTAGCTTTTGGTTTAACAGTGTTAACTATGGCATACGCCGTAGGACATATTTCTGGAGGGCATTTTAACCCAGCTGTATCATTAGGTTTATGGGCAGGAGGAAAATTTTCAACAAAAGAAATAGTTCCTTATATAATTTCTCAGTTAGTAGGCGCAATTTTAGCAGCATCAGCATTGTATATTATAGTTTCTGGTAAAGCTGGATTTGAAACAATAGGAGGTTTTGCAGCTAATGGATATGGAGAGCTATCACCTGGAGGGTATAGTTTGTCATCAGCTTTTATAGCAGAGTTTTTACTAACGATGTTCTTTTTGTTAATTATTTTAGGAAGCACAAACGAAAGAGCTCCAAAAGGTTTCGCACCAATCGCTATTGGTTTGGGTTTAACATTAATTCATTTAATTAGTATTCCAATTACAAATACTTCAGTAAATCCGGCTCGTTCTATGAGTCAGGCATTATTTGCAGGTGGAGAATATTTAACACAATCGTGGTTATTTTGGGTTGCACCTATAGCTGGAGCAGTAGTTGGAGGATTTATTCATAAAGCGTTATTTGATAAGGACTAATATAGTTTTATATAAAAACACTTAATGCAGGTTCAATTAATATTGAACCTGTTTTTTTATGAAAAATAAATATTTTTTTAAACCTTTTTAATTTTTATGGGTCTTAACTAAAATTACTTTTTATGAGATCAACGAATATCCCTTTAATTTTATTAATTTCATTATTCTTTTTATCCTGTGGAAGTGATACTGCAGTAGTTGAAGAAGATTCAACACCAGTTCAAAATTCTAAGCCAAATATCTTATTAATAATTGCAGATGATATGGGGTTAGATGCTACTCCAGGCTTTAATGTAGGATCAATAAAGCCAAATACTCCAAATCTTCAAAATATGATTAATAGCGGAGTTCGTTTTACGAACTTATGGTCATATCCTACTTGTACACCAACAAGAGGAAGTATTTTAACTGGTAAGTATGGTTTTCGTACTAATGTTATGAAAGTAGATGATGTTATGTCAACTTCAGAAACTTCGTTGCAAAAATATTTAGATGATAAAGGAGCAGGATATAGCAATGCAGTTATAGGAAAATGGCATTTATCTAGAGACGAGAATCATCCAACACAAATGGGAGTTGATTATTACGCTGGATTATTGAGTGGAGGAGTTCAAGCGTACACCAATTGGAATTTTACTCAAAATGGAGCAACTGCTTCTTCTAGTGAATATACGACAACAAAATTTACCGATTTAGCAATTGATTGGGTAGCACAACAAAATCAACCTTGGTTTTTATGGTTGGCTTATAATGCTCCACATACACCATTTCATTTACCACCAACGAATTTACATACTCAAGGAAGTTTACCAACAGATGACGCAAGTATTGATGCTAACCCTGTACCATATTATATGGCTATGATTGAGGCTATGGATACTGAAATAGGACGCTTATTAAGTTCTATGAGTCAAGAAGAAAAAGATGATACTATAATTATTTTTATTGGTGATAATGGTACTCCAAATCAGGTAGTTCAAGGCTATAGAAGCAGGAGAGCGAAAGGAACAGTATATCAAGGAGGTGTTAATGTCCCTATGATTGTTTCAGGTAAAAATGTAGCACGCTCGAATCAAACCGATGATAGTTTATTAAATACAGTCGATTTATTTGCAACCATTGCTGATATTGCTGAAACGGGAACTAAACAACATCATGATAGTAATAGTTTTAAAGAATTATTTACAGCTACTTCGAATAGTAATAATAGGGATTTTGCTTATACTGAAATAGGAAAAGATATAGGAGATGATGATCTTACAATCAGAAATGAATCACATAAGTATATAAAATTTACAGACGGAAGCGAAGCTTTATATAACTTAAATGATGATTTTTTTGAAATAAACAACTTGTTGGATGCTACATTAAGTGCTGAAGACCAACAAGAGTTAGATAATTTGAAACAAACCCTTAACGACTTAAAAAATTAATAAAGATGAAAAACTTAAAAATATCTATTTTATTATTTGGATTATTAGCTTTAGTTTACTCATGTGGATCAGATGATTCTGAAGAAATGAATAATGACGATGATGTAAGTGAAATAGTTTATGATATATCGCCAATATTATCAAAGTTTGACAATATTGATGCAATTACATATTCGATATCAGGAAATACTGTTACGATTCAAACGACAAATTTACCGAACCATAAAAGTCCGTATTGGGGAGTAGGACATGAAATGTATGAAGCTTATAATGGTACAAATCCTGATTGGCGTCAAAATCCAGGATCTATTGGAGAGCAAAATATAACTTTTAGAATACCTTTAAATCCAAAAGAGGCGTCAAATAAAACCTCCACACCAATGGGGCCAATAGGTATATCTAGAAATGGAATTGTATTCTTTAATCAGTATGCAGCTGGTGGAGATCCGTTAACAAATGAAATTAACTCATTTGATCAATATTTAGGACACCCAGCTACGACAACATATCATTATCATATCAAACCAAAATTTTTAACAGATACTTTTGGTGAAGATGCTTTTTTAGGACTGTTATCTGATGGATTTCCAGTTTACGGACCTGTTGAAAATGGTGTGACAATTACTAATGATGATTTAGATGCATATCACGGTCATACTTCGGTAACAGCAGATTTTCCTGAAGGAATTTATCATTATCATATAACAAATGAAGATCCGTATTTAAATGGAAATGGATTTTTCGGAACTCCAGGAACAGTAACAAGGTAGTGTTGAGAACAACTTATTATATTTTTATTTTATTCATTTTTATTTCTTGTAATACTCAAAAGCAAGAAGTAAGAATGAGTAATTTTATTACTAAAACTAAAATACCTTTAAAGGAAAAAGATATAAAGGATTTAAATTTTAGTTTGGTTAATGGAGTTTTATTCTATAAAGACAAACCATACTCTGGGATTGTAGAAGAATTTTATTCTAATGGAGCGATTAAATCGAAGTCAGAGTATTTAGATGGAAAAAGAGAAGGATATTTTGGTGGATGGTATGTTGAAGGAAGTAAGCAATTTAAAAGAGCTTATAAAAACGGATTAAAAATTGGAAAACACACAGGGTGGTACAAAAACAATCAAAAAATGTTTGAATTTCAGTTTAATGATTCTGGTGAGTATAATGGAAGTGTTAAAGAATGGTATAGTAACGGACAGAAATTTAAAAGCTTCAATTACCAAAATGGGAGAGAAGAAGGAAATCAAAAAATGTGGCAACCTAACGGGAAGGTAAGAGCTAACTATGTAACAAAAAATGGTGAGCGTTTTGGATTAATAGGTTTAAAAAAATGTTATTCAGTAAATGTTAAAAATGAAGAATTTAAGTAGAGTTTTAATTTATTTTTTATTTGTTATTTCTTCTTGTAAGAAAGAAAAAAAGGTAGATGAGGTAAATACGTTACCTTTTTTTAATTCAGCAATTTTTACACCCGAGTGGATTGAAAAAGATTCTCCAGCCTATAAAGAAATACATACTGTTGCTGATTTTAGTTTAGTTAATCAAAATGGTAAAGAAATAACAAAAAGCACATACAACAATAAGATTTATATAGCAGATTTCTTTTTTGCCACTTGCCCAGGAATTTGCCCAATTCTTGAAAAAAACATGAGTAAAATTCAAGAAAAATATAAAGAAGATGATAATGTACTTTTATTGTCTCATACTGTAATGCCGGTAAAAGATTCTGTTTCTGTGTTAAAACAATATGCGATTGACAATGAAATTGATTCTAAAAAGTGGAATCTAGTTACAGGAGATAAAAAACAAATCTATGATTTAGCAAGAAAATCATATTTTGCTGATGAAGACTTTGTAAAAACTCAAGATGAAGATGCGTTTATCCATACAGAGAATTTTGTACTAATAGATAAAAAAGGAAGAATACGTGGAGTTTATAACGGAACTTTAGCCTTGGATACTGAAAGGTTAATCCGTCATATTGAAATATTGAAAAGAGAAGGTTAGATTACATTTACTTCAATTTCTAAATCAATTGAGAATTTCTCTTTAATTGTTTTTTTAATGGTCTTTGCTAACTCGTAAATTTCTTTACCGCTAGCATTTCCATGGTTTACCAAAACAAGCGCTTGTTTTTCGTGTATACCATATTCTCCAAAGCGTTTTCCTTTAAACCCGCTTTGTTCTATTAGCCAACCAGCAGGAACTTTGATTTCCGTTTCCGAAATTGTATAGCTAGGGATGTTTGGAAACTCTTTTTGAAGTTTATCAAAAAGAGTTTTAGAAATTACGGGATTTTTAAAGAAACTACCACTGTTACCAATTTCTTTCGGGTCTGGTAATTTAGATTGACGAATGGCAATTACAGCGTTAGAAATATCTTTTAAAGTTGGATTTTCAATATTTTTTGAAGTTAGTTCGTTTTCAATTGCACCGTATGATGTATTAAGGTTATGCTCATTTTTCGTTAGTTGAAAACTAACTGAAGTAATAATATATTTCCCTTTTGCTTTATTTTTAAAAATAGAGTTTCTATAACCAAATTCACATTCTTTATTAGAAAACTCGACTAGTTTACCTGTTTTAATCTCAACAGCTTCTACTCGAGTAATAGTATCTTTAACTTCAACACCGTAAGCACCAATATTCTGTATTGGACAGGTGCCAACATTTCCAGGAATTAAAGATAAGTTTTCAATTCCACCATAATTTTGCGAAACACACCAAAGAACAAATTCATGCCAATTTTCACCAGCATTAACAGTTAGATAAATATCATTATGATTTTCCCTATCAATAGAAATTCCTTTTAAATCTATATGAACAACTAATTTTTCAATGTCTTTAGTTAATAGCATATTACTACCACCACTAATTAAAAAAATGTCTTGTTCTTTTTTTAAAAGTTGTTGTAAGTTGTAAAGTGAATCTATAGAAACAAAACGTTTGGCATTTACATCAATACCAAACGTATTGTATTCTTTTAAAGATATGTTTTCTTGAATATTCAATTAACTATTATATTTTTCTAAAGCAATTTTTAATATTTCTACACAACGTTTTAAATCTGTTTTGTTTAATACGTATGCAATACGAACTTGGTTTTTTCCTTCACCTTCAGTAGAGTAAAATCCGCCAGCAGGAGCAACCATTACAGTTTCGTTATTATGATTAAATTTTTCTAAAATCCACTGAGCAAAATCATCTGAATTTTTAACAGGAAGTTCAGCAATACAATAAAAAGCACCTTTAGGATTTGCTACTTTTACACCATCAATTTTTTGTAATTCAGAAATTAAAGTATCTCTTCTTTCTTGATATTCTTCAATAACTTCATCAAAATAACTTTGCGGAGTATCTAATGCTGCTTCACTAGCTAATAAAGCATAAGTTGGAGGGCTTAAACGTGCTTGTGCAAACTTAATAGCTGTATTAATAAAATCTTCATTTTTAGAAACAATACACCCAATTCTAGCACCGCACATACTGTAGCGTTTAGAAACTGAGTCAATCATAATCGCATTTTGCTCTAATCCATCAAGAGCCATTACCGAATTATGTTTTTCTCCATCATAAGTAAATTCACGATATACTTCATCAGCAATTAAAAATAAATCGTGCTTTAAAACAATTTGTTTTAATTTTTCAATCTCTACTTCACTATATAAATACCCTGTTGGATTTCCAGGGTTACAAATTAAAATTGCTTTTGTTTTTGAAGTAATTAATTTTTCAAAATCTTCAATAGCAGGTAACGCAAAATTATCTTCAATTTTTGAAATTACAGGAACTACTTTTACACCTGAAGCAGTTGAAAATCCATTGTAGTTAGCATAAAAAGGTTCTGGAATAATAATTTCATCACCAGGATCTGTAATACTACCAATAGTGAATAATAACGCTTCAGAACCACCAGTAGTTGCTATAATATTATTCGCATTTACGTGAATTTCGTTTTTAGCATAGTAATTAGCTAACTTAGTTCTGTATTCTTCAGAACCTTCTGAACGAGCATACGATAAGACTTGAATAGCATTATTTTTTACAGCATCTAAAGCTATTTGAGGAGTTTTAATATCTGGTTGACCAATATTTAAATGAAAAACTTTTGTCCCGTTTTTTTTAGCAGCCTCAGCAAAAGGCACCAACTTTCTAATTGGCGATTGAGGCATTGAATTTCCTTTCTGAGAAATAGAAGGCATAGTGTGTAATTTATAGTTGTTTGATGTGCAAATTTGCAAATTTTATTTGATAAAAATACAGCTTAGATATAAAAAATAAAAGGTTAAATATTTATTAAAAAAAATAAAAAATAGAAATAACTACGTATATTGATATATAACTTAAAATCATTCCCTTTTGATAAAACAATTACTTAATATAGTTGTATTATTTTTTTGCATTTCTTCTTTTTCACAAAAGAATTTTCAGTTTTTTGGAAGTAATAAAGAGAAGCAAGAAATATCTTTTAAATTAATTAATAATTTAATTGTTATTCCTCTAGAAATAAACGGACATAAATTGTCTTTTATTTTAGATACAGGTGTTAATAAAACAATTTTATTCAATCTTACAAAGAACGATAGTATAGGTTTGAATAATGTAAAAAAGGTTTTTATAAGAGGTTTAGGTGATGGAGAGCCTATAGAGGCATTACTTTCAAAAAAGAATAGATTTAGGGTTAAAAATATATCCAGCCAAGATCAAGATTTGTATGTTATTTTAAAAGATGCTTTTAATTTATCTGCTAAAATGGGTACTACGATTCATGGTATTATCGGTTATGATTTATTAAAAGATGTTATTGTTAGAATAAACTATAATTCAAAGCGAATAGTATTTTATAATCCCAAAAAGTATAAAGCATCAAAGTGTAGGAAATGTGTAACCCTTCCTTTACAGTTTTATAGAAATAAACCATACATTGATGTTGAAGCTAGAATAGATACAGTTCATAATATAAAAACTCCTGTAAAATTATTAATAGATACTGGAGGAAGTGATGCAATGTGGTTATTTGAGGATACTAAAGAAGTTATAAAAACTCCTATAAAGCATTTTAAAGATATTTTAGGAGAAGGTATTAGCGGGACTATCTATGGGAATAGGAGTAAAATACCTAGTGTTTCATTGGGCAGATATATTATTAAAAAGCCAACAGTATCATTTTTAGATTCTACATCAACTTTTAATGCTCGTAAATTTAAAGAAAGAAATGGTAGTATTGGGGGTAATATTTTAAAACGATTTAAGGTTTGGATAGATTATCAAAATAAGAAGATAACTTTAAAGAAAAACGCATCTTTAAAAGAAGGTTTTTATTACAATATGAGCGGGTTACATTTAGTTTATGACGGTCAAGAACTAGTGAGAGAAAGTGCAACTACAAGTTTTTTTGACAATAGTAATCAAAATAAGAATAATACAATATCATTTATTAATACCTATCATTATATATTTAAATCAAAATATAAAGTTGACAATGTAGTAGATGGATCGCCAGCAGATATGGCAGGAATGTTAAAAGGAGATTTTATAAAAAGTATAAACGGTAAACCTGCTTATGAATATGATTTAAGTGAAATTATGGAGATATTTCAAAAAAAACCTAATAAAAAAATTAGGATGAAAGTAAAGAGAGGTATGACAGATTTGAAGTTTGAGTTTAGATTAGAGAAAAGGATATAAAAAAAGCCACAAATTAAATTTGTGGCTTTTTTTGTTTATGTAAAGAGTTATTTATTCACTATCACTCATCATAGTTTTCTCTTTAGATGGAACTGCTTTTTTAGAAATAAATCCTTTAATTTTAAGCATAGTTCTAGATTTCTTAGCATTAGAAATTACTGTAATTGCTTTGGAGAACCCTCCTGGTCTTTTCGTATCGTAAGAAACTTCGATTTGTCCTTTTTGCCCAGGCATAATTGGTGCTTCTGGTTTTTTAGGAACAGTACATCCACAAGTAGATTTGATATCTTTAATAATTAAAGGAGCATCACCTATATTTGTAAATTCAAAAGTACGTTTTCCTTCAGATCCTAAAGCTACTTTTCCGTAATCGATAGTTTCTGTTTCAAATTTAAATTCTTGAGCGCTAACTGTTAATGTAATAAAACAAACAGCGATAAATGATAAAATTGTTTTCATAATTGATAAAATTAATTTAGGGGTTTAATCCGATACAAATTTAGTATTATTTTTTTAGTACTAAAAAAACCAACATCTTATTTTCTGTACATCACAGATAGTTGTATTTTTGCTTTTTCAATTTCAAAAATAATGCCAAAGTTAAGTACAGTTAATACACTTAGGCTATAAAGATACATAAAGCATATGAATATTCCATCAAAATACGATTCTAAAGAAGTAGAGGGTAAGTGGTACGACTACTGGATGAAGCATAATTATTTTCATTCTGAAGTAGATGATCGTGAACCATACACAATTGTAATCCCTCCGCCAAACGTTACAGGAGTATTACATATGGGGCATATGTTGAATAATACGATTCAAGATGTTTTAATTCGTCGTGCACGTTTACAAGGGAAAAATGCCTGTTGGGTTCCTGGAACTGATCACGCATCTATTGCTACTGAAGCAAAAGTAGTAGCGAAGTTAAAAGAGCAAGGAATAGATAAGAACGATTTAACTCGTGAAGAATTTTTAGCGCATGCTTGGGAGTGGAAACATGAGTATGGGGGGATTATTCTAGAACAGCTGAAGAAACTTGGAGCATCTTGTGATTGGGAACGTACAGCGTTTACAATGGATCCTGCTTTATCTGAATCAGTAATAAAAGTTTTTGTTGATTTATATAATAAAGGATTAATTTATCGTGGTTATCGTATGGTAAACTGGGACCCTGAAGCAAAAACTACTTTATCTGATGAGGAAGTTATTCATATTGAAAAACAAGGGAACCTTTATTATTTAGAATATCAAATTGAAGGTTCAGAAGATAAATTAACGATTGCAACTACACGTCCAGAAACTATTTTTGGAGATACAGCAGTTTGTATTAATCCAAATGATGAGCGTTTTACACATTTAAAAGGTAAAAAAGCAATTGTTCCTTTATGTAATCGAGTTATTCCAATTATTGAAGACGAATATGTAGATGTTGAATTTGGTACAGGATGTTTAAAAGTAACGCCTGCACATGATGAAAATGATAAAGTTCTTGGAGATAAGCACAAGTTAGAAGTAATCGATATTTTTAATGACGATGCTTCTTTGAATTCTTTCGGATTACATTACGAAGGTAAAGATCGTTTTGTTGCTCGTAAAGAAGTTGTAAAAGAGTTAGAAGAAAAAGGGATATTAGTAAAAACTGAAATTCATACAAATAAAGTAGGTACATCAGAAAGAACTAAAGCTGTTATTGAACCAAGATTGTCAGATCAATGGTTCTTAAAAATGGAAGATTTAGTTAAACCTGCAGTCAAAGCTGTTTTAGGCGATGATACTGATATTACTTTATATCCAAAGAAATTTGAGAATACATACCGTCATTGGATGGAAAACATTCGTGATTGGAATATTTCTCGTCAATTATGGTGGGGACAACAAATTCCTGCGTATTTCTACGGAGATGGAAAAGAAGATTTTGTTGTAGCAGAGACTAAAGAAGAAGCTCTAGTTTTAGCGAAAGAGAAGAACCCATCTATTACAATGGAAACTCTAAGACAAGATGAAGATGCTTTAGATACTTGGTTTTCTTCTTGGTTATGGCCAATGTCTGTTTTCGATGGAATTCGTAACCCGGAGAATGAAGAGATTAAATATTATTATCCAACAAACGATTTAGTTACTGGACCAGATATTTTATTTTTCTGGGTTGCTCGTATGATTATTGCAGGATATGAATATAAAGATGAAAAGCCTTTCGAAAATGTTTATTTAACTGGTTTAGTACGTGATAAGCAACGTAGAAAAATGTCTAAATCATTAGGGAATTCACCAGATGCTTTAAAGTTAATTGAAGATTATGGGGCAGATGGAGTTCGTGTAGGATTGTTATTAAGTTCTGCAGCTGGTAATGATTTAATGTTTGATGAAGATTTATGTCAACAAGGAAAAGGTTTTGCTAATAAAATTTGGAACGCTTTCCGTTTAGTGAAAGGTTGGGAAGTTGATGCTAGTTTAGAGCAACCAGAATCGGCTAAAATCGGATTACAATGGTATGAGGCTAAGTTCCAAACTGTATTAGCTGAAATTGAAGATCATTTTTCTAAATATCGTTTATCAGATGCTTTAATGGCGATCTATAAATTAATTATGGATGATTTTTCTTCATGGTTATTAGAAACAGTAAAGCCAGGATATCAGCAACCAATTGATAAAAAAACGTTTGATGCTGTAATTTCAATTTTTGAAGATAATTTAAAAATATTACACCCATTTATGCCTTTCTTATCAGAAGAGGTTTGGCAGCATATCACAGAGAGAACTCCTGAGGAAGCTTTAATTATAGCAAAATATCCAGAAATTAAAAAGGTAGATACAGCGATTATCAATCAATTTGATTTTGCTACAAATGTAGTTTCAGGAATTAGAACAATTAGAAAGGATAAAAATATTTCATTTAAAGATGCAGTTGAGTTATCAGTTGTAAATAATGAAAATTTCACTAAAGATTTTGATGTTGTTGTTAAGAAACTAACAAATGCATCAGTAATCAATTATGTTTTAGATAAAGTTGATGGCGCTTCATTTAGAGTGAAATCTAACGAATATTTTATCCCTGTAGCTGAAGAAAATATTGATATTGAAGCTGAGACGGAAAAATTAAATGCAGAATTAAAAAGAGCAGAAGGTTTCTTATTCGGAATTCAAAAGAAGTTATCTAATGAGCGTTTTGTAAGTAATGCGCCAGAGCAAGTAATTACTTTAGAGCGTAAAAAGGAATCGGATACTTTAGCGAAGATTGAAACTATAAAATCGAGTTTAGCTTCTTTAAAATAGTAGAAGATGTAAAAATTTAAATAAAAAAAAACACTGAAGTAATTCAGTGGTTTTTTTTATTCTTATTTAATAAGAATTAATTTCTATCAATTACATCTCCAGATCCAATTGAGTTAGTATCTATGTGTTTTGGGTTTCCTTTGTAATAAACGCTTCCAGAACCTACAACACTGGCTTTAATTTTTGTGCTTACAGATGTTTGTACGCTTCCAGAACCAGCAATACTCGCTTTTAACGAGTTCGCATCTAAATCGTACGCTTTAATACTTCCTGATCCAGCTAAAGAACATTTAAAATTATCCGTTTTTCCTTTTAATTTAATGTTTCCAGATCCACCGATAGAGGCTTTTACAGTATTCGCATCAACATTGGCAATAATATTACCCGAACCACCAATACTAAAAGCAGCACTGTCAGCTTCAATACGTTTTTTTACGGTAACATTTCCTGATCCACCTAAAGAAACAGCTTCTATGTCTTCGAAAGGAATTATAACGGTTAATTTTCTTGTAGTACGAATATTAGTATTTTCTTTAAATTGAACTTTTAGTTTTCCGTTTCTTACTTCAGTTTCTATATAAGGAAGTAAGTTTTCTTCACCTTTAATTGTAATTTTACCTTCTCTACCATCAATTAGATTCACATCGAAAGATCCGCCAACGCTTACCTTATCGAAAGAATCAATAGATCTAGTTTTTGTAATCACATTTCCATTACCTTTTACTTTTTTCGAGCTCCACCAGCTTTGTGCGTTTATGGTAACTGAAAGTAAAACTACTATAGTTGTAATAAGTTGTTTTTTCATTTTTTTCTATTTTAGAGTTATAATTAGTTATATTTAAGCCTCCTTATGATTAAAAAGATTAATTTTTATAGTATAGCTTATTTTGTTGCTTGTTTAGTGTCTTTATTTTTTATTGACGTTAATGCTTCTATTACTGAAATGATAGTTAAAATATCTGCATTAATATTTTTGTCATTTTTATATTTAAGCTCATCTAAAAGAATAAATTATTTTTATTTATTAGTATTAATGAATTCTATAGCATCAGATACTTTTTTAATTTTTGACGATGATTTTTTAATACTTGGCACTATATTACTACTAGCTAATAGAGTTTTATATATAATTATATCAAGAAGAGCTTTATCTGATATAAGTCCTAAAAACTCATTATCTTATTTACTGCCTAGCTTACTCTTATTTATAATAATTTATATACTTTTAAAACCTTATCTACAACAGATATCACTATCCTTTTTATTAATTGGTATTTCTTCTGCTATTGTAATTGGTTTATCTTTTATGAATTATATGAATAATATGAATGAAAAGAATAAACTTTTTTTCTTCGGAATTTTGCTTATTGTTACAGCAGATGTTTTAATTGCTATTAATAAGTTTTTAGATTATCATTTGGCTTACGTTATTATATATACATCGATGTATTATGTTGCTCGCTATTTCATTTGTCAATCTATGATTGAGGAAACTAATCGTTAATCTTAATAGATACACCTCCGTAATTTGATTTTATATTAATCGTTGAGTCTGATGATTTTCCAAACACACCTTCGTAATGTTTCTTAGAGGTCTTTTTAATACTCTTAAACATTTCTACATTATCTTCAGGGTAATTAAATCCAGCATAAGCTAAGTCAACTACAAAATTGAAATTATTATCTCTGCTTGTTCCTAATTTAATTCCAGCATAACTACCATCAATAGTAATATTTTCAAATCCTTTGGCGATGTTTTTAACTCTAACACCTCCATAATCTGTATTGATTTTTAAGTTTTTTCTTAGGGTACCAATTTTAATACTTGCATAATCAGTACTTCCTGAAAGGTTAACGACATCGTTTGCAGTTAAGCTTCCATAATCAGTATTAAACTTTACGTTTTCAACTTTTCCAATCCTAACAGTAGAGTAATCTGCATTTACATTTAATGATTCAGATTCGTCAACTCTTAATTTAGAATAATCAATATTGATACTACCAGATTTCATGAATTTAATATCAGAATCACCACAGTAATCTAAATTTATATTGTTGGTATCATTTAGTAATTGATCTACTTCAATGTTACCGTAATCACAATTAAGGTTTGCTTTTCCTTGTAGTTTATCTAACTCAATATTACCATACTTGTTATTTAAATCTGCATTATTGGTGATAGGCATTTTTACAAAATAATTTATCTTGTAATTGGTGTTATTACTTCCCCACCAAGACCATTTCGATTTAGTACTTTCAATTTGAGTACGAGCTTCTACTAAACTATTCGAAGCTTCGAAAAGCACATCAATAGCTCTTAATTTTTTTTCTACATTATCTAAGTCATCTCCTTTAACGGTAATTTTAACTTTAATTTCAATACGGTTTTCGTTCCAAGTAGTTACTTGTACGTTGCCATATTTATTTTTAACATAAAGTGTAGCGTTTTCATTTACTGAAAAAGACTTGTTAATGGTTTTAGTTTTTTCATGCTTTTTACCATTATTTGCTATTAAAATATTAGGTATCAGCAATAGTATGAATAGTATTTTATATAATTTCATCATCTCTAAGTTCTAATTTTGCAGGATTTTTTTGTTGTTCTAATTGTAATAAGAGTTTCTCTAAAACATTTAATCTTTTTTGGTAATTCGCAATCATTTGCTGAATTACTTGTCTTTTATTTTCGTTTTTAGATAACTCTGTTACTAAAGTTTTGTATTGATCTGTTAATTCTTCAATTTCATCTAAAGAGTCTTCAATAACAGTTTCTGTTTCAATATTTCTATACTGTTCTATTTCTTTTAACTCTTGATTAATAGTTTTAACAAAGAAACTTTGTGCTTCAGCCATTTTAGGCGATACATCTGCTAAATCATAAGTTTGTTGTTGCTGATAATTACCTAAGTAAAATCCTAAAACTAAAATAACTGATGCTGCGATACTCATCCAAAAAAATGATGGACCACTTTTCTTTTTAGGTTGCTGAAGTTTTCTCTGAAAACGTTCGAGATGTCCCGAATGAGGTTCGAAAATATCGAAATCATTATCATCGAAAAACTGATGTAATTTATCCTCCATATACTTTTGTTTTATTAGTGTTGGCAAGTAAAACTTGCTTTAATTTCTTTTTTGCTCTCGATATTGTTGTTCTTACATTTTCGTTAGTGTAGTTTAATATCTCTGCGATTTCTTCGTAATCATAACCTTCTATTAAATTTAATGTTAACACAATGCGATAATTGTCTTTTAAATTTTTAATATGATTCAAAATTTCTTTTACATTAATAGAATCATAGTTAATTGAAGTTTCTTCTATTTCGTAATTAGGAATCACTTCTAGCTTAACTTCATCATAACGGTTATTCTTTTTTAATTGAGTTAAACTCTTATTAACAACTATTCTTTTTAACCAAGCTCCAAAAGCAACTTCACCTTTGAATGTATTTAATTTAGTAAAAGCTGTTAAAAAAGCTTCCTGAATTAAATCTTCAGCTTCAAATTCATCTTTCAAAATTCGATAAGCAGTATTATACATGGCTTTATAGTACCCTTTATACACCTGCATTTGTGCAGTGCTATCGTTTTTTTTACAGCGTTCGAGTAGTTGGTTGATATGTGTTGTTTTAGACTCCAAAGAAATCATTCTATACTAGAGACAATTCAATTTTTAAATTGTGACAGTTTATTTTTAATAAAAGTAAAATTTTATAATTAAATTCTATTAAATTAAAGGTAATATCTTGTTATTTAGTTATTTGAATTTTATATGTTTCATAACATATCGAGGTTTATAAAAATGAATCTAAATATGTATATTTGGCACAATGATTGACAGTGTTAAAATTATAGAATGCCCAAGAGATGCTATGCAAGGAATTAAAAGTCATTTTATTCCTACCGATGCAAAGGTTAAGTATATCAATTCACTGTTAAAAGTGGGGTTTGATACAATTGATTTTGGAAGTTTTGTGTCGCCCAAAGCAATTCCTCAAATGAGAGATACCGCTGAGGTTTTATCAAAATTAGATTTGTCTACTACTGAAAGTAAATTACTAGCTATTGTAGCAAATGTAAGAGGAGCTAATGACGCATCTGTGTTTGAAGAGATTGATTATTTAGGATATCCTTTTTCAATATCTGAAAATTTTCAAATGCGTAATACACACAAAACAATAGAGCAATCTGTTGATACGTTAAAAGAAGTGTTGGCTATTGCAAATAGAACCAATAAAGAAGTTGTTGCGTATTTATCTATGGGCTTTGGAAATCCGTATGGAGACCCATGGAGCGTGGAAATAGTAGGAGAGTGGACAGAGAAGTTATCAAAATTAGGAGTTAAAATATTATCATTATCAGATACCATTGGTAGTTCAACACCAAAAGATATCGATTATTTATATTCAAACTTAATTCCTAGTTACCCTGATATAGAATTTGGCGCTCATTTACATACAACCCCTACAAAATGGCACGAAAAAGTAGATAGTGCTTTTAAAGCTGGTTGCCGTCGTTTCGATGGTGCAATTAAAGGTTACGGAGGGTGTCCAATGGCAAAAGATGAGTTAACCGGTAATATGCCAACTGAAAAAATGTTATCATATTTTACTGCTGAAAAGGTTAATACAAATATTAAACCAATGAGTTTTGAAAGTGCATACAACAAAGCACTAGAAGTTTTTAGTATATAATGAAGTTAAAATTAATAACCCTTTTTTTTGTTTTTTCTACATTTTATCAATCTACAATTGATAAGAGGATAGGAGTATGGCAAATACGAAATGGCGAGTTAGTTAAGAACCGATCTAATAAAAATGATTTAGCAAATTATTACTGGAAAGAGTTTAATAGAATTTTCCCGCAAGAGCTAACCAAAAAGTACATTAAGCGTATCGTATTAATGACTGATGGTGTAGATGAAAAAACTGGAGCTTTAGTTTCTTTAAATTCTAGAAATGACAAATGGCAATTAGAAATTGATGTTCAAGATGTGAATCTTAAAACCAGAAATAGAAGAAGGTTGCACGAATCGGTTTATACTTTAGTGCATGAGTTTGGTCACTTATTAACTTTAAATAAAACGCAAATACGACCTACTAAGAAAGGACTTCAGGATGAGGGAGAACTTTATTTAACTTTAGAAGGAGAAGCTTATAAAAAAAGCTATTTAAACAAGTTTGTGAATTTATTTTGGAAAGGAGCCTTATTAAATAGATGGGATGTTATTCAGAGAGAATATTGTTATACAGAAGCAAATTGTGTTGAAAAGTTACTTGACTTATATGATAACAATCGTTCTGAATTTCTTACTGATTATGCAGCTGAAAGTCCAGAGGAAGATATTGTTGAAAGTTGGACAGCTTTTGTGTTAAGACCAAAGGTTAGAAATCCAAAAACGATTGCTCACAAAAAAATAAACTTCTTTTATCAATTTCCTGAGCTTGTTGCTTATCGAAAAATGATTCGTCAGAATACTCGTAAATATCTGCATTAGAATTTGTAATTTTGGTTTAATCAATATTTAAAATTTGTCTTTTTAAAAAGATGGGTTTAAAATAATACTGTCTACAATTAAATAAACGCTTAATGAAATACTGTAAAATATTATTACTAACTATAATTTCTGTATTTATAGTTAGCTGTGGTTCACAAAAAAGTACTAAAAGCACATCGTCTTTATCTGCATACCAATTTAAAAAAGATCTTGCCAAAACATATTTCAATATACTTCAAATTAACGATGTGTATGAGATAGCCCCAATTCAAGGAGGGAAATTTGGTGGAATGGCAAGAGTAGAAACTGTTCGTCAAAATTTATTGAAGGAGGATAAAAATACGATGACAGTTTTAGCGGGTGACTTTTTAAATCCATCATTAATAGGAACCATGAAAGTAGATGGTTCTCGTGTAAGAGGTAAACAAATGGTAGAAGTAATGAATGCTATGAATTTTGATTTAGTAGCTTTTGGTAACCATGAGTTTGATTTAAGCTATACTAGTTTACAAGAGCGATTAAACGAAAGTAAATTCGATTGGATTTCAGCAAATACATTGCATAATAAAGATGGAAAGCATCACTATTTTCATAAAGTTGTTAATGGTAAAAAAGAAAACCTACAAGATTCTTTTATAAAAGAATTTAAGAATCCTGATGGTTCAAAATTAAAGGTAGGTTTTATAAGTGTATGTATTCCTTCAAACCCTAAAAGTTACGTGTATTATGGTGATATGTACGAAGAAATAAAAAGAGCCTATAATGAAATTAAAGATAAAGTTGATGTTGTTTTAGGATTAACACATTTATCTTTAGCTCAAGATAAAAAGGTTGCAGAATTATTACCTAATGTACCTTTAATTATGGGAGGTCATGAACATACCAATAGTTACGATAAGGTTGGAGATGTTATAATAACTAAAGCTGATGCGAATGCAAAGACAGCTTATATTCATCGCTTTGAGTATGATCCTAACACTAAAAAAGTTCAATTTAAGTCTGAGTTAAAAGAGATAAATGATCAAATTCCTACAGATGAGAAAGTAGGGGCTGTAGTTAATAAATGGCAAAAGATTTTAAAAGAAAAGATACAAGATATTGTGTCTAATCCATACGAAGTTATTTATAATGCTAAAATACCTTTAGATGCTAGAGAAACGCCGATTAGAAGTGTGCAAACCAATATGGGAGATATTATAACCAAAGCTATGAGTTTTGCTTATGATAATAAGGTGGATTGCGCTTTAGTAAATGGTGGATCTGTAAGAATTGATGATGAATTAGAAGGAGATATTAATGTAGTTGATATTTTTAGAGTATTACCCTATGGAGGTTCAGTTTTAAAAGTAGATATAAAAGGAAATCTTTTAAAACAAGTTTTAGATTACGGACAAAATGCTGCTGGAACAGGCGCTTATTTACAACGTTTCAATGTGAAAAAGGAGGGAAGTGAATGGATGATTCAAAATAGTCCAATTCAAAATGACAAAGTTTATAAGGTTGCTTTTTCTGATTATTTGTTAAGGGGATTGGACATTCCAATACTATCTGATAAGAACCCTGATGTTCTAAATGTTTATAAGCCAAAAGCTGATGAGCTTAGTTATGATATTAGAAAAGCGATTATCACTTATTTGAAAAATAAGTAAGTAATTGATTTTTAATTACATGTTAAAATTTCCTTATTTTTATTTAAAATAAATCTTAATAAGTCTTGGTTAGATTGATTAACTGTTTTACATTTGCCACCGTAAAACAAATAGTTATTTAAAATTAATCTAAATAAAAATGAAAAAAGTATTTTTCGCATTATTAGCTGGGGCAAGTTTATTTGCGAATGCACAATCTGCACCTCAAGACAGTATTCCAACAAATCCACAGAATCAACAAAATGCAGCTCAACGTATTTTATCTGGTAACATTAATACTAAAGGTGTTACTGTTGGTGGTTATGGAGAAATTACATATAATAGAGCTACAGGTAAAAATGCAGAAATGGATGTACAGCGTTTAGTAATGCTGTTCGGTTACAAATTTAACGATGAATTACAGTTTGTAACGGAAATCGAATTTGAGCACGTAAAAGAAGTATTCGTAGAACAAGCATTTTTACAATATACAATTGCAGAAAATGTAAACTTACGAGGAGGTTTAATGTTAGTGCCAATGGGTATTGTAAATGAGTATCACGAACCAACTACTTTTAACGGGGTTGAAAGACCAAGTATGGATGGTGCAATTATTCCAACTACATGGAGAGAGATTGGGGTAGGAGTTTCTGGTAAATTTGATGCTGCATCTTTACGTTATCAAGCATATATCTTTAATGGATTCCAATCAACTACTTCAGATGGAAATGGAAACATTACAGGTGGTAAATTAGGAGGAAGTAAAGGTTTAAGAGGAGGTCGCCAAAAAGGTGCTAAATCTAACTTTAATAACCCAAACTTCTCTGCGAAATTAGATTACTACGGATTACCAGGATTACGTTTAGGTTTATCTGGTTATTTCGGAAGAACTCAATCTCCAAACGATGTAGAAGATTTGGCTGGAGCTGATGTAGGTATGTCTATGGTTGGATTTGATGCTCGTTATGCGTACCGACGTTTTACAGCTAGAGGACAATTTGTATATGCGAATTTAACTGATACTGAAGATTATAACTTAGCTACTGGGGGAGATTTAGGTAGTGCTTTACAAGGATATTATTTAGAAGCAGCTTATAACTTATTACCACAACGTAAAAAACAACAATTATTTGGTTTTGTAAGATATGAAGATTATGATACTCAAGCTTCTATCGAAAATGCAGCTTTAAGAAACTTAGCTTACGATCGTCAAGAATGGACATTAGGTTTAAGCTATAAGTTAGCTCCTGGAGCAGTTGTGAAAGCTGATTACCAATTCAAGAATAATGCAGCAAATATCGATACTAAACAATTAAACTTAGGAATCGGAGTTTGGTTCTAATCATATAATTAGAAGTTTGTTATTTTTTGTAAAATCGAACCAAGTTTTTAAAATTTGGTTCGATTTTTGTTTTTTTATTTAGACTAATTCTAATATTTTTGCAATATGAAAATACGAACACTTTTATTTTTTGTACTATTAACCGCTACTTTAGGTTTAGTCTCTTTTACAATTCCCAAGAACATAAAGAAAAAGGTTTCGAAAGAAATAAAGAAAACATTTAGTGTTGAAGATTTTACTTTAACTAATGTAATAGTACCAGACTCTATCAATACTCAGTTAAAAGAAAAAATAAGAGAAGATCATTTATTAAAAATTTCTTCAAACGATACAGTTTTAGGTTTTGCATTTATAGATAAAGCGCCTAGTAAAACAGATGAATTTGATTATTTAGTTTTATTAGATAAAGATTTAATTGTTGCTAAAACTAAGATATTAGTGTATAGAGAAGATTATGGAGGAGAAATAGGAAGTAGACGTTGGTTAAAACAATTTATAGGGAAAACATCAAAAGATAAATTGCAATACGAAAAAGACATTATAGCTATTTCAGGAGCAACAATATCTGCAAGTTCTATGACAATTGCTGTAAACAACTTTCTACAAGATTTAAATATCCTTCATCAAAATAAAGTGCTATAAATGCAAATTAACGGAGCAATTCATCAATTTCCTAAAGAGATAAAGCTTTTAATACTGGCTTTTGTGTGTACATTAAGTATTGGTTTTTTTGGCGGAATATCATTTGTTAGAGATACCACAAACTCTAATCCTAAAGGGATAGAACAACGTTATTTAGGTAACGAGAATGATGAGGAAGCTACTACAATGAAGTTTAAAAAATCTTCAGGAGAAATAAAAACATTAGTGCACAATCACATATTGTCACTTTCAGTAATATTCTTTTTATTAGCTATTATTTTAGCTACTACCAATATTCACAGTAAGCTAAAGTTATTTTTAATGATTGAGCCTTTTGTATCAATCATTTGTACTTTTGGTGGTATTTACTTAATGTGGACAGGTATTACTTGGATGAAATATGTTATAATGATTTCTGGTTTGTTCATGACACTATCTTTCACAGCTTCAGTTTTTTTTATTTTTAAAGGTGTATTGACTAAAAATTAATAAGATAACATTTTATTAATATAGCTGTCTAAGCTGAATGTAGTATATTTGCATGCAATTAATACACAACACACTAAATTAATTGCACATGCAAGCTCATCAATCAAAATTTGTAGGCGAAGGTTTAACGTACGACGACGTTTTATTAGTACCAGCTTACTCTGAAGTACTTCCAAGAGAAGTTTCTATTCAAGCAAAATTCACAAAAAATATAACGATAAATGTTCCTATTGTATCTGCTGCAATGGATACTGTAACCGAATCTGCAATGGCGATTGCTATGGCAAGAGAAGGAGGAATTGGTGTTTTGCATAAAAATATGACAATTGAGCAACAAGCTCAAGAAGTTCGTAAAGTAAAGCGTGCAGAAAGCGGAATGATTATCGATCCTGTAACTTTACCATTAACGGCTGTAGTTTTAGACGCTAAAATGTTAATGAAAGAGCATAAAATCGGTGGAATTCCTGTAGTAGATGATCAAGGAATTTTAAAAGGAATAGTTACCAATCGTGATTTGCGTTTCGAACATAAAAATGATAGAGCTATTGTTGAGGTAATGACTAAAGAAAACTTAGTTACAGCTTCAGTTGGTACTTCATTAAAAGATGCCGAAGCTATATTACAAGAAAACAAAATTGAGAAGCTATTAATTGTTGATGATAACTATAAGCTTTCAGGATTAATTACCTTTAGAGATATTACAAAGGTTACTCAAAAGCCAATAGCTAATAAAGATACCTATGGACGTTTAAGAGTAGCAGCTGCTTTAGGAGTTACTCCAGATGCAGTTGATAGAGCAGAGGCTTTAGTAAATGCAGGTGTTGATGCTGTAATTATCGATACAGCACACGGGCATACACAAGGTGTTGTTAAAGTTTTAAAAGAAGTAAAAACGAAATTTCCTAAGTTAGATGTCGTCGTTGGTAATATTGCGACACCAGAGGCTGCTAAATACTTAGTAGAAGCAGGAGCAGATGCAGTTAAAGTAGGAATTGGACCTGGATCAATTTGTACAACTCGAGTAGTTGCAGGTGTAGGTTTCCCTCAATTTTCAGCAGTACTAGAAGTAGCGGCAGCGATTAAAGGCAGCGGAGTTCCAGTAATAGCAGATGGAGGTATTCGTTATACAGGTGATATTCCTAAAGCAATTGCAGCAGGAGCTGATTGTGTAATGCTAGGTTCTTTATTAGCAGGAACAAAAGAATCTCCAGGTGAAACCATTATCTACGAAGGACGTAAGTTTAAATCGTATCGAGGAATGGGATCGGTAGAGGCTATGAAGCAAGGTTCTAAAGACCGTTATTTCCAAGATGTAGAAGACGATATTAAAAAATTAGTACCAGAAGGTATTGTAGGTCGTGTACCTTATAAAGGAGAATTATTTGAAAGTATTCACCAATTTATAGGAGGATTACGTGCAGGTATGGGATATTGTGGATCTAAAGATATTGAAACCTTAAAAAGTACAGGTAAGTTTGTTCGTATTACAGCAAGTGGAATTAACGAAAGTCATCCACACGATGTAGCAATTACAAAAGAAGCACCAAACTACAGTAGAAGGTAATTTATAGTAGTTCAAATAAATACAAACTCTGTTAATAATTAAATTAACAGAGTTTTTTGTTTTTACACAGTAAATGCTATTTTAGCAGAGACTTCAATTTCCTCAATTTATATGGCTCAAGAAACTAAATATACCGAAGATAATATACGCTCGCTCGATTGGAAAGAACACATCCGTATGCGTCCGGGAATGTACATTGGTAAATTAGGAGATGGTTCTTCTCCTGACGATGGAATTTATATCTTAGTAAAAGAAGTTTTAGACAACTCTATTGATGAGTTTGTAATGGGTACAGGAAAAACGATTGAAGTTTCTGTACAAGGAGAAAAAGTAATTGTTCGCGATTATGGTCGTGGTATTCCACTAGGAAAAGTTGTCGATGTAGTGTCGAAAATGAATACGGGTGGAAAGTACGATTCTAGAGCCTTTAAAAAATCGGTAGGATTAAACGGAGTAGGTACCAAGGCGGTAAACGCTTTGTCTACTTTTTTTAGAGTTGAATCTACGCGTGATGGGAAATCAGCATCAGCAGAATTTGAGAAAGGAAACCTAACCAATCAAGATTTATTAGAAGAAACATCGCGTAGAAGAGGAACCAAGGTTACTTTTATTGCGGATGAAACGATCTTTAAAAATTATAAGTATCGTCCAGAATATATTATCCGATTACTTAAAAACTATGTATACCTAAATCCTGGGTTAACCATAGTTTTTAATGGAGAGAAATTTTTCTCAGAAAATGGATTAAAAGATTTATTGGAAGACAACAACAATCAAGACGATATGTTGTATCCAATTATTCATTTGCGAGGTGAAGATATCGAGGTCGCAATTACCCATAGTAAAACACAATATTCCGAAGAATACCACTCGTTTGTAAACGGACAACATACTACACAAGGAGGTACACACCAAGCAGCATTTAGAGAAGCAATTGTAAAAACAATCCGTGAGTTTTACGGAAAGAATTTCGAAGCTTCAGATGTTCGTAAATCTATTATTTCTGCCATTTCTATTAAGGTAATGGAACCTGTTTTTGAAAGTCAAACAAAAACAAAATTAGGTTCTACCGATATGGGTGGAGATTTACCAACGGTACGTACCTATATCAACGATTTTGTAAAAACGAAACTAGATAATTACCTGCATAAAAATGTAGAAGTAGCAGAAGCTTTACAAAGAAAGATTTTACAAGCAGAAAAGGAGCGTAAAGAATTATCAGGGATTCGTAAACTAGCAAAAGACAGAGCAAAGAAAGCAAGTTTACACAATAAGAAATTACGCGATTGCCGTATTCACTTTGGTGATACTAAGAAAGAAGGGTATCTAGATACCACCTTATTTATTACCGAGGGAGATTCAGCAAGTGGATCGATTACCAAATCACGAAATGTAAACACGCAAGCGGTATTTAGTTTAAAAGGAAAGCCCTTAAACTCATACGGATTAACTAAGAAGATTGTATACGAGAATGAAGAATTCAATTTATTACAATCAGCTTTAAATATCGAAGACGGATTAGGAGATTTACGTTATAACAATATTGTAATTGCAACCGATGCCGATGTAGATGGTATGCACATTCGTTTGTTATTAATTACCTTCTTTTTACAGTTTTTTCCAGAGGTAATTAAAGAAGGGCATTTATACATTTTAGAAACTCCGTTATTTAGAGTTCGAAATAAAAAAGAAACCATCTATTGTTATTCTGAAGAAGAAAAACAAGATGCGATTGGTAAACTAAGAGGAAAACCAGAAATTACTCGATTTAAAGGATTGGGTGAGATTTCTCCGAATGAGTTTGTGCATTTTATTGGAGATGATATTCGTTTAGATCCGGTGATGTTAGACAAAGAAATGTCGATAGAACAAATGCTACAATTCTACATGGGTAAAAATACCCCAGATCGTCAGAAGTTTATTATCGAAAACTTAAAGGTTGAATTAGATATGGCAGAAGAAAATTAATATGAAAATTTTAAAATCACTTCAATTATTATTAATGATGGCAATTTTTTTTATGAATTGCTCATCAAGTCAGGAAGAACAAGATTGTATTAAGGAAATAAACCAAGATTTTATTGTTGGTTTTGGTGGTAAAGCTTACTATTATACAGAAATAATAGAAGTACCATGCGATGAAGATAATCAGCAAAATCAACCTGTTGAAGGTGAAATCCCTTTATTAGAGAATTTTGAGTATAATGTTTTAAAATTTGAGTTTAATCCAGATATTGGAAATAACACGTCTCGTTTGTATTTTGAAATAGAACTTAAAAATCCTAATAATTTTGAAGCTAAAGGAATTCCTCTTTTTACTATGAGGTCTAATGGGAATTTGAACTTTGAAACAGATTATAAAGCTTATTTAAAAAAATCTTGTAGTACAATAGCATCCAATTCAAGTTGTATTTTGATTGTTGAAATAGAAGGAAATAACTCTGTTAATACTCCAAATGATTCAATTGAATTAGTAGATTTAAAATACGCTTTAGTAAGATCTAGTAGATAATAAAGGGTGAGTTAATAAAATGAATAAATCAACCAGAATAAGAATATACTTAGCAATTGCTGCAACATTTTTCTTTATCAGTTTATTTAAACTAGATTTTGGCGATTTAAGTTGGACTAGAAACAGTAGAATTTATGTAAGAATGTTAGTTGCTGTATTGGTTTATATAGTAATTTTCTTAAGCAGTAAAAAACTAAACAAATAAGAACTCTTAAAAGAATACACATTATTCAATGAGTGAAGAAAACAACAATTACGAACATGACGAAGAGTTAGCAAACGAAAATCAATCTGAACCTACAGAAACGATAACCAAGGTTACCGGAATGTACAAAGAATGGTTTTTAGATTACGCTTCGTATGTAATTTTAGAACGTGCAGTACCATCTATCGAAGACGGATTTAAACCCGTACAGCGTCGTATTATGCATTCGATGAAAGATTTAGATGATGGTCGTTACAACAAGGTAGCCAATATTGTAGGGCACACCATGCAGTATCACCCACACGGTGATGCTTCTATTGGAGATGCCATGGTACAATTAGGGCAAAAAGAATTGTTGATTGATATGCAGGGTAACTGGGGTAATATCTTAACAGGAGATAGAGCTGCAGCATCTCGTTATATAGAAGCACGTTTGTCTAAGTTTGCTTTAGAAGTTGTTTTCAACCCAAAAACGACAGAGTGGAAAATGTCGTACGATGGTAGAAGAAAAGAACCGATTGATTTACCAGTAAAGTTTCCACTATTATTAGCACAAGGAGCCGAGGGTATTGCGGTAGGTTTATCAACTAAAATTTTACCACATAACTTTAACGAGTTAATTGACGCTTCTATAAAATATTTAAAGGGACGTAGCTTTAATATAGTTCCCGATTTTTTAACAGGAGGTATTGCCGATTTTACCAATTATAACGACGGTAAAAGAGGAGGGAAGGTTCGTGTACGCGCAAAAATATCTCAGCTAGATAAAAAGACTTTAGTAATTACCGAAATTCCTTTTAGCACTACCACATCTTCATTGATTGATAGTATTTTAAAAGCGAATGATAAGGGTAAAATAAAGATAAAAAAGATTGAAGATAACACGGCGGCAAATGTGGAGATTTTAGTGCATTTACCAGCCAATGTTTCTCCCGATAAAACCATCGATGCTTTATACGCATTCACCAATTGCGAAACATCTATTTCGCCATTAGCCTGTACGATAGAAAATAACAAACCTGTTTTTGTTGGAGTTTCTGAAATGCTAAAGCATTCTACCGATTTAACGGTAAAGCTGTTAAAGCTAGAATTAGAAATTCAGTTACATGAATTAGAAGAACAATGGCATTTTGCTTCATTAGAGCGTATTTTTATTGAAAACAGAATTTACCGTGATATTGAAGAAGTTGAAACTTGGGAAGGTGTAATTGAAGCCATCGATAAAGGTTTACAACCACACATAAAACATTTAAAGCGTCCAATTACCGAAGAGGATATTGTACGTTTAACAGAAATTAGAATTAAGAAAATTTCTAAGTTCGATATCGATAAAGCAAAACAACATATTGAAAGCTTAGAAGATAAAATAGCGGAGGTTAAAAACTTCTTAGCAAACCTTATCGATTTTGCAATCGACTATTTTAAAGGCTTAAAAGCAAAATACGGTAAAGGGCGTGAGCGTAAAACTGAAATCAGAATTTTTGATGATATCGTTGCTACCAAAGTAGTAATGCGTAACACCAAACTCTATGTAAATAGAGAAGAAGGTTTCGTTGGTACTTCATTAAAAAAAGACGAATACGTTACCGATTGTGCCGATATTGATGATATTATCGTGTTTAGAGATAACGGTAGCATGCAAGTTGTTAAAGTGGCTTCTAAAACCTTTGTAGGTAAAGGTATATTACACATTGCGGTCTTTAAAAAGAAAGACAAACGCACGGTGTATAATATGATTTATAAAGACGGTGCAAAAGGACCGAGTTATATGAAGCGCTTTAATGTAACCAGTGTAACGCGTGATAAAGAATACAATTTAGCGAACGACAATCCAAAATCGAAAGTATTGTATTTCACAGCGAATCCGAATGGAGAAGCTGAGGTGGTAACCATTAATTTACGCGCAGTTGGTAGTATTAAAAAATTAAAATGGGATATCGATTTTGCAGATTTAGCGATTAAAGGTCGTAGCGTTCGTGGTAACCAAGTTAGTAAGTTTGCGATTAAAAAAGTAGAGTTTAAATCAGCAGGTGTTTCTACTTTAAAACCTCGTAAAATTTGGTTTGATGATGCAGTGCAACGTTTAAATGTTGATGGTAGAGGAGATTTATTAGGGGAGTTTAGAGCAGAAGACAAGATTTTAATCGCCACACAATCGGGTAAAATAAAAGCGGTATCGCCAGATTTAGCGATGCATTTTGATAGTGATATGATTGTGCTAGAAAAATGGAAAGCGAACAAACCAATATCTGCTATTTATTTTGATGGAGGTAAAGAACGTTACTATGTAAAACGTTTTTTAATTGAAACTACCGATAAAGAAGAAGTATTTATTTCGGATGCTGAAAAATCGAAATTAGAAATTATAGCAACCGATTATCGCCCTATGGCTGAGGTTATTTTCTCTAAACGTAGTATAGATAAGGTTGAGGTTAATTTTGAGGATTTTATTGCCGTAAAAGGTATTAAAGCACAAGGAAACCAATTAACAACCGATAAAATACGAACAGTTAATTTATTAGAATCTTTACTATATGAAGAACCTGAAGAAGAAAAGGTAGAAGAAATAGAGGTAAATGAGGAAGAGGAAATTGTAGAAGATACTTTACCGTTAGAGATTGAAGAAGTTCCGCAAAAAGATTTTGTTGAAACAAAAGAAGACAAAGCAAAGAAAGCATTAGCAAGAGCTTTACAAAAAAAGAAGAAAGCAAAAGAAGAGGACGACGATAGCCAAACAGCATTATTTTAATGGATAAACTACTAACATATCAGTTTAATTTAAGTTCTATTTGGGGCATTATAGGGTATGTACTATTGGTGACTTTTGTAACCTGGGTTTTGTCCCGTATTATTAGAGCTGTTATTGTACAAATTATAAAGCGTAGAAAAACCGATCGTTTTGGTAAAACAAGCATCTTGTTTTTACGCAACTCGGTTAAGTTTTTCTTAGGACTTTTTGGTATTGTGTATATTATTATGACTGTGCCTGCTTTTCGAAGCAAAGCAACCTTAATTTTTTCTGGGGCTGGTATTTTAGCAGCCATAATTGGTTTTGCAGCACAAGCAGCCTTGTCTAATTTAATAGCAGGAGCCTTTATTGTTATTTTCCGTCCGTTTCGAGTAGGCGATTATATCCGTTTAGACGATACCCGTATGGGAATTGTTGAAGATATAACGCTACGTCATACGGTAATTAATAATTTTGAAAACAAGCGACTCATTATACCTAACTCGGTAATTAGTACTGATTCTGTATTGAATCATACCATTGAAGATTCGCATGTGTTGAGTTTTAATAATTTTAAGCTGGGGATAAAAGCCAATATCGATTTAGCACGAAAAATTATACAAGAAGAAGCGATTAAGTTACCTACGGTGATCGATTTTAGAACACCAGAACAAATAATTGCAGATAAAGAGCAAGTAGATGTTCGTGTTATTGATATTCACCAAGATCATATACACATGCGTGCCTATGTATGGCTAAATGAACCTTTTCAAGAATTTAAAACTAAATGTGCTTTAAAAGAAGCCGTACATAAACGTTTTTTAGCAGAAGGTGTACAGTTACCAATTCCTTTTCATAAGGTGATTAAGGTGTAACGGTCTCGTATAAGAATAGTAGTGGGTTTTGACACGTTAACTTTTCGTTTTAACACAGACCTTTTTTATATTCACTTACTTTTGTTTTAGCGATTAAACCGCTATTATTTTTATACATTGTTGTAGCAAGTACTTTTTTCATGAACCCCAAATTTCTAGTTGAGCCATACTTCCTAAAATTCGTTCATACATTGGGATTGCTAACTCGTATATATTATTATTAATTCTATCTCGATTTGATACTTGTTGTATGTCAAAACCTGGTTGTGGTAAAATTATATTATAACTCCAATTATTAATTTTAAAATTATCAGCTAATGTGTCCCAAGTAGCTTGACTAGTTTGTATTAATTCTGAATTACCCTGAATACGTTCTCTAAGTCTGTCTATTAATGATACAGAAGAAATCCAATGTATACTTCTCATTGCTTGCGTAAAAAGAATATCACAATCAGCTTTTCTACGACCTGGATTTTCTCCATGTGAGGCTTTACAATGAATGAAATGTACTTGTTTAGTATTTTGTTGAAACCAAATTAAATCTGCAATTTCATGAGAACCATCATCAAGTATTAAAACATCACTATTAATTTCAAAATCAGGATTAATTAATTCAATTGTTTTGTTAATTACAGGAAGATTACCAGCTACAGGTGATTCTTCATATCTCTCAGCACGTATATTACAACCTGTCCAATCTTTTACTTTCCAAATGCTTGTAGGTAAGTTTTCTATTGTTGTATTCGGTGTTATTTTATTTCTTCCTTCAACTACAGAACCACTAGGCATAATTAAAGAAGGATAATATTCATTTAAGATTTCTTCTAGTGATTTTTCAATGATATCATTTTCACTTTTGTCAGCTCTAACACGAATTTCATTATCTGTAATAAGCGACCAAATTTTATCTTCAGATAGGTTCATTATTAACTCACATTCAAATTCATTTATTTTAAGTTGACATTGTAATTGATTATTATCAGTATCCAAGTTTAACGGAATTATTTCTGGAATGCAGTTTCTTATTGGGTCAATATCATTAACATGTATAATTGTAGAATAAGCTCGAAAGAATAAGTCGTTAGGGATTATTGCTATTGGTAATTCCTCAATATTATTAATAGGTTCGGAACTAGCTAAAAATGAAAGCCCAGGTAGATTAGTTATTACAGGTCCATCTTCAATTAGATTGACTAATGAATCACACCAATTTTTAAACTCTTCAGATGTACCTCTTTTCATAGCCCAAACACGTCCATTTTTTGTAGCTATTCCCCAAGTTTTTTTTACCCCTAATTTTAACAAAGCATGACCAGTACTAAAGACTCTTCCTTCACTTGCTCTAACTGAAGCTTGGACACTACTTCCTATTACTGTTTTATATGATGGTTGAGATGCTCCTTGAGAAACAGCATTTTTCATACCAACCATAATGTAATCACTTTGTCTAAATTGTGATAGAGTTTTATAAAGTTTGCTATGTGGTAATCTTTTTAAATCAGATTCAATGAGTTCTTTTTTAAATGAAGCAAGTGCCTGTTCACTAGTTGTTAATTCAAATAAAAGATTGCTATCATAATGATGATATAATAAATGAACATCTAAAAAGTCTTCGATATGAATCTCACCACTTGCCCAGTCTAATGGTTTATGATAAGCAGTTACAATGATTAGTGGCGAATCATCATTTTGTTGTTCAATTCTTAGAATTTCAAAAGGGTCTTTTGCATTGATTTCTCCAACATTTTTAAATTCGAAATTATTAGCTGTTTCATATATTATAGCACTAAAAAAAACATTAAGTTCTGGCATTTGAAAATCTACCTCTTTTGCTTGACTTGACTTATAGTGTCTAGCTCTTTGCATTTGTTCGTCAATTAGTTGAGGAATAAGTTTTCCCCAAGTTTCATCCGATTTATATAGTTTATAGACTTCACCTTTGACTTCGTCTTTATTAGCAATAAGTGTGGCATTTCCTTCTTGGTCATCAGGTTGTCTAGAAATTCGACCAAGAAATTGAATTGTGTAAGGAATAGAACGAGGTGTAGCATGTAGAACAGCAACCTTTAAATTTGGTATATCTAATCCTTCACTTGCGATTCCAACACAAACTAAACCATCTAACTCATTATTTTTAACCTTTGTGACTAGCTGAGAGTTAATATTAGCTGAACGCTTTGAGTGAATATAATCTACATTAAAACCGTTTTCATTATATAGTTGAGTTAATATAACAGAATCTTCTATTCTATCAGTTCTTATTAAGATTGAAGCATTAGGATTTAATTCTCTCTCTCTTTGAAACACCTCAAAAGCGGATTTCATGAGTGCTTCGTTTGTGTTTTGAATGCCAACTTGTTCGCCAACAAAATTAACTTCTCTCATTATGTTATCTTCCAAAGCTCTGTCAATAGAATAATGGTAAATCAATTTAGCTTTCATCCTTTTCCTATCTCGCCTAAAGGGTGTTGCAGTAAAAAAGACTCTTTTTAAATCAGAATAAAAATCGTTTAGTTTACGCCATGTTTCTGCAGGTTCGTGATGAGCTTCGTCAACAAGGACAGCATCTATTAAATCGACTGGAATTGGTTCAACGTCCTTGTAATATGGTGATATACTATTCGGATGCGCAACAATGACATCATATTCATTTAAAATTAGCTCCCATTGTTCTCGTGTTTTTTGTCTTTTTGTTACTTCGTAAACTTTTAGCTCTTCAATTTCACTTTGAAGACAATTACTGTTTTTCAGTACTTGTAAAGTTCTAAATTGTTCAGCTATTTGCCTACGAAGAATTTTAGAAGGAACTACGATTAGTATTTTTTGTAGATTTAATTCAAAACAAGTAGCCATCATCAATGCCGTTTTTCCTGAACCGGTTGGCATACTAATTAAAGAAGCAATGTCATTTGATGATGTTGTAAAATGACTTTTTAATGACCAAATTGCACCTAATTGGCACTTTCTTAATCCATTTCCTTCCTCTGGTTGTAGTTTAAATAATTCTTTATTTTCAATAAAAAAAGCCATGGATTAAATTTTTGAAGTTGGTTATTTGTATTGGCTACAACGTATGCTTATATGAAAAGTATTACTTCTTTTATCCAGAGAAATAAAAGAGATAACACAGTCTTTAGCAATTGCTTAGTTAGACAATAAACTTAAAAAGAAAAAAAATGCTAGTCTTGGGGATATCCGCAGTTTTTTATGTGGTTTTCCGCAACAATAGATTAACTCATTCATTATGAATGAGAAAGGAGGAGTGCTAAATCAGTAAAAAACTAAGAAAATATTGTTTTTTCTTGTGGTTTAGTCTTTAAATAAAAAACCTAAGCCTAAACGGCTTAAAAATTTCTTTTCGAAAGCCCAAAAGAATTTAAACTGCCCAAATAACCAACCCACAATAGGTAAAGTAGCTTGGTAAATAGGAAAAATAAGTAAAATACGTAATGGCCAGTATATCCACGGAGATATGGTTTCGGTAGAAAGACCAAAGTAAGCAGTAATTGGTTTAGCAACCCAAGCTGCAAACGAACCGTTTATAGAAAACACGATTAATACCGCAATTACATCCCAAGTGGTTTTTAAACCCCAACGTTGTTTTAATTTTTCCATGGGCGCAAAAGTAATTAAAAGAAAAAGGGCAAACAAATGTTTGCCCTTTAAGATATTATATGTGTACTATTTATTTTTTACCAAAAATACCACCTAGTAAACCTCCTAATAATCCGCCACCAGATTTTTGTTGGCTACTGCCACCACCTAAAACCATACCAGCAACATCATCAACAATACTTCCGTCTCCGTCAGCATCTAAAATTTGCTCTAAAAAGCTTTGTTCTTTCTGTGCAGAATTACCACCTAATAATCCGCCTAATAAACCACCTAAGTCACCAGAGTTACTTACGTTGTTTTGACGAGATTGTTTACCTAAAACCCCCATTAAAATAGGAGCTGCAGTTTTTAAAATATTAGCAACAGCACCAGTATCCATACCAGCTTTTTGCCCAATTACTTGCTCTACACCTTGTTGTTTGTTTCCTAATATATGACCTAAAATTTTACCACCATCTTGTAAAACATCAGCATTTACACCACCTTTAAAAAGATCACCTAAATTATCTAAAATACCACCATCGTGTTTGTTAATTGCACCCATTAACCCTTCAGCACCTTGAGGTGTTGCAGTATTACGTTGCATTGCTTTCATTAACACAGGTAAAGCCATTGTTAAAACACTACTTGTTTTTCCTTGGTCTTGTCCGGTAGATCCTGCTACTCCAGATATAATTGTTTTACCTAAGTCGCTATTTAATAAGTCTAAAATTCCTGCCATTTTTTTGTTTTTAATCAGATTCGTAATTAGTTCTCAATAATTGAGACACAAGTTACGTATTTATAGTCACATTTTTTTAAATATTTCTTTTTACCTTTCAGCTTTTTAAAATTAAAACGATTACATGAAAAAACTCGCACTACACTGGCAAATTTTAATTGGAATGCTTTTAGGTATCCTTTTCGGATTCATAGCATTACAGTTTGGCTGGAATAATTTTATTGCAGATTGGATTAAACCACTAGGTACCATTTTTGTAAAACTGCTAAAGTTAATCGCAGTACCATTAATTATAGCTTCGTTAATTAAAGGAATTTCTGATTTACAAGACATTTCTAAATTTAAAAATATCGGAGTTAGAACCATGTTAATATATATTGGTACTACAGTAATTGCTATTACGATTGGTTTAGTGTTGGTAAATGTAATTCAACCAGGTGATGGTATTTCGCAAGCTACTGTAGATAAGTTAACAAATACCTATGCTGGTAATTCTAGTATTACTGCTAAAATTACGGAGGCAACTAAGCAACAAAGTAGTGGGCCATTACAGTTTGTGGTAGATATGGTACCGGATAATGCGATAAGCGCTATGAGTAACAACAAAGCAATGTTACAAGTAATTTTCTTTACTATTTTCTTAGGTATATCGATGTTATTAATAGGAGAGAAGAAAGCAAAACCATTAAAGAAATTTTTCGACTCTTTAAATGATGCTATTTTAAAAATGGTTGATTTAATTATGTTGGTTTCTCCTTATGCTGTATTTGCCTTATTAGCAAATGTGGTGGTTACTTCTGGAGATCCTGATATACTATTAGCCTTATTAAAGTATGCAGGTGTTGTAGTGTTAGGGTTAATTTTAATGATTGTTTTTTATTCAATCTTGGTAAGTGTATATACTAAGAAGAACCCATTTTGGTTTTTAAAACAATTAAGTCCAGCACAATTATTAGCATTTTCAACAAGTAGTAGTGCAGCAACGTTACCTGTAACTATGGAGCGTGTAGAGGAGCATATTGGAGTAGATAAAGAAGTATCGAGTTTTGTATTACCTGTTGGTGCTACTATTAATATGGATGGTACAAGTTTATACCAAGCAGTAGCAGCAGTATTTGTAATGCAAGTATTATGGCCAGAAGGTATGGGGTTTGCAAATCAAATGTCAATCGTATTAACAGCCTTGTTAGCGTCTATTGGTTCTGCAGCAGTACCAGGAGCAGGAATGGTAATGTTGGTAATTGTATTAGAATCTATTGGTTTTCCAAAAGATTTATATCCAGTAGCCTTAGCATTAATTTTTGCGGTAGATAGACCTTTAGATATGTTACGTACTACAATTAATGTAACAGGTGATGCTACAGTATCTATGATTGTTGCAAAATCAGTAGGGAAATTAGGGAAGCCTAATGTTAAAAACTGGGACGATAACTACGATGAAGTAAAATAAATTAAAAACTTCAAGAAAAATAAGTAAATTTAAAGAACTAAATAAATAATAAAAACTAGTACCCTTAATCGGATGAATATATGCTTTTTAATGTATTCTTGGGAGGAGATTAATCCTGAGAATGATTCAACTTTAACACTAATTCATGAATGTGTAAAGAGAGGTCATGGAGTCGCCATTTGCACACCATCAAATTTAACAATTCGTAACAGTGTTACTAATGCATTTTGCGCAATTATTAATAGGATAGATAAAGTACCAACAAGTATAAAATCGTTTTATAAAAAAGCAACTTTAAGAGAAGAAATGTTGCCTTTAGCAGGGTTCGATGCTATTTTTATGAGAGGAAATCCACCATTAGATCCTTTAATGTTGAATTTCTTAGACTCGGTTAAAGACGACGTGTTTGTTATCAATTCTGTAGAAGGAATGCGTGAGGCAAACAATAAACTATATACAGCAGTTTTTGAAGATCCAAATAACGAGATTATTCCGGTTACGCACGTATCTAAAAATAAGGATTATTTAATTAAAATGATTGAAGAATCACCTTGTGATAAAATGATTTTAAAACCGTTAAATGGTTACGGTGGATCAGGAGTTATTTTAATTGAAAAATCAGCAATGAGTAATATTAATTCATTACTTGATTTTTACATTTATAAAAGTGATGGATCTTCTGATTATGTGATTTTACAAGATTATATAGAAGGCGCTGAGAAAGGAGATGTAAGAATATTATTATTAAATGGTAAACCGATAGGAGCAATGAGACGTATTCCTGGAGATAAAGACCATCGATCAAACATTACTGCTGGAGGTAGAGTTGAAAAGCATAAACTTACAGCTGCTGAGAAAAAATTATGTGAGAAGATAGGACCAAAACTTGTAAAAGACGGATTGTATTTTGTGGGTATTGATGTTATTGGAGGTAAGTTGGTAGAGGTAAATGTAATGAGTCCAGGAGGTATTACCTACATAAACAAAGTATCGAAAGTAAAAATACAAGAAAAAGTAATCGACTTTTTAGAAAGTAAGGTTTTAGAAAAGAATGCTTCTTTTAGACGTATGACTGATTTAAAGAGACGAGTTGATGAAGCTTAGTATTACCAATCCGTTGGTTTCTGCTAATTGGTTATATGAAAATCTAAATGCAGAAAACTTAATTGTTTTAGATGCAACAATTGCTAAAGTAGGCACCAAAAATGATATTAAAAAAGAAAAACAGCAAATTACAAATGCTGTTTTCTTTGATTTAAAAAACGTTTTTTTAGATAAAGAAGGAGAGTTTCCTAATACAATCCCTGGTGCTAAGTATTTTGAAGAAGAGGTTCAGGAATTAGGAATAAACCAAGATAGTTGTATTGTGGTTTACGACGATTTAGGCGTGTATTCTTCTCCAAGAGTTTGGTGGTTATTTAAAACTTTTGGTTTTAAGAATGTTGCAGTTTTAAATGGAGGCTTACCAGCATGGAATCAATTAAATTATCCAACTGAAATACCAAAAAAGAGAAACCTAAAACTTGGTAATTTTAAAGCCAACTATCAATCAGAAAAAGTAAGTAGTACAGAAGAAGTGTTAAAAGCTTCGATGAATGATAATTGTATTTTAGATGCACGATCAGAAGGACGTTTTTATGCAACAGCACCAGAACCAAGAGCAGATTTAAGAGGGGGGCATATTCCGAATTCTAAAAGTTTGCCATATTCAGAATTGCAAACTGATGGTGAAATGAAGACGAAAAAAGAGTTGCAAGAATTATTTTTAAAGATAAACCCTAATAAAGAAGAAGTAGTTTTTTCTTGTGGCTCAGGTATAACCGCTTGTATTTTAGCTTTAGGTTATGAGTTTGCTGGAAATACAAATTATAAAGTATATGATGGTTCATGGACAGCATGGGCTAGTAATTTAGAAAACCCAATTGAAAAATAATGAGCTTAGATTGGACTAAAAGAGAGTTTGAAGTATATGTGTTACTATACGCAGCTCACTGTAATTATATAGAAACTGATGAAGAAAGAAAATATATTCTTTCTAAAGTAAATGAAGCAACATTTAACAAAATGCATACTGAGATTGTTGTTGAAAGCGAGCATCAGAACATAGAGAAAATCCAACAATATTTATTAGAAAACAACTATTCTATTCAAGATAGAAAAGAGTTGTTAAACGATATAAAGGAAGTTTTCTTTGCTGATGGAACTGTGGATGCTATTGAGAGAAAAGTATTTGTTTTGTTGCAGAAAATTTTAAGTTAGTTATGGTAAAGCTTTCAGTAGAAGAAATCATAAATAAGATTCAAAAAGAAGAAATTTTTGAAGCAGTTTCAAGCGATTATTCTTTCACCTTAAAAATTGACGAATATGTACCATATGTTTGTGGTGCAGTGCATGATGGACATCAATTTAGAAAAGAGCTATGGAGTAATTGTTTACATACCGAATATGAACGTTGGTACGAAGAAGATCCAGCTACCAAAGCAATGGTACAATCGCATCCAATCGTAATTGCAGGTACAGACTCTAGGTTCGAATACGATTTAAATAGAGCGCCTGAAACCGCAATTTATACGGATGCCTGGGGAAAACAATTGTGGAAAGAACCTTTGTCTGATAAAATGCATCAAAAAAGTTTAGCTAAACATGCTAACTTTTATAAAGTAGTACACGCCTTAATAGCTAAAATAGAAGAGAAGTTTACTACTTGTATCGTTTATGATATGCATTCTTATAATTGGAAACGTTGGGAAAGAGAAGTCCCTACTTGGAATTTAGGAACATCGAACGTAGATAGTAATCGATTTGGAAACGCAATAGAATCATGGAGAAGTATTCTTGAAAAGATGCCATTACCAAATGATATAAAATCTACTTCAAAAGTTAACGATACTTTTCAAGGAAACGGATATTTCTTAAAATACATTACTAGCAACTTTAAAAACACGTTGGTTTTAGCAACAGAAATTGCAAAAGTGTATTGCGATGAATTAAATCAAATAATGTACCCAGAAGTAGTTGCTGCTGTAGAAAGTTATTTAAAAGTTGAATTAAAAAAACACGCAGATGCATTTTATAAAACACATAAATTGTAAATTTGTGCTTCTTACTTTGTAAATGAATTATGATGAATGATACTAATGTAGGCGTTAACACTCTTTATACTATTGATGAACAAATTGATAAGCTAGTTAAGAAAATTGAGCTTTTAAGTTATGTAAATCCAATAAATATTGAAGAGCAAAAAGAACTTTTTTTCGCATCAAAATGTACTATTAATCCAACTTTTAAGTATCCAACTCGCGATTTTGATAAGTTTAAGTTACACAGAGAGTTTTTTACATTAAAATTAGAGTTGATTGAAGATGAAAAGATTCGAAGTTTATACGAAGAGATAATTTATTCTTACTCAGGATTAATTCAGTGTATAGAAACGATAGGCGAAGAAAAAAAGTTTTACTACAATAGTTTACGATCGTTTGGGACACCAACCGAGCAAGATGTAGAAAACGCGAAGTTCATTTTACATTTTGAAACCGAAGATGAATCTGATGCTATTTTTCAGCCAAAATATTCAACTAAAGAAGCCGAGGCTATTTTTAAAGAGTATGCTAATAAGTATGATTTTACTTTTAATATAAAAGAATCTTCAACAATGGGAGCCATTGCTATGGTATTAAACAACATTCAAACATTGGTGCTAAATAGCAATCATACATTTTCTGAAAATGAGATGGCAATTTTAACTAATCATGAAATTGGAGTTCACATGGTAACAACGATGAATGGTTTGTTACATCCGCTTAAAATATTTTCTCATGGATTTCCTAATAATGTCGAAACACAAGAAGGATTAGCAGTTTTTAGCGAATATATGTCTGGTAATTTAACCATTAAAAGATTAAAGGAGTTAGCATACAGAGTTATTGCTGTTGATAGTTTAGCTAAAGGTTATACATTTTCTAAAACATTTAGGTTATTACATAATACGTACGATTTAGAGCGTGAACAAGCATTTTATATAACTACTAGAGCTCATAGAGGAGGTGGGTTTACAAAAGACTATTTATACTTAACTGGTTTAAAGAAAATTTACGATTATTTTCAATCTGGAAAAGACATAAGTTTATTGTTAACGGGTAAAGTTTCTTTAGAGTTTATTGATGATATTAAATATTTAATTAAAAATAAATATGCAGTAAATTCAAAACATATAACAGATGCTTATGCTGCAAACTCTAATAAAAATAAAACTATAGATTTTATTCTGGAAAATTTAAAATAAATATGATAAAGAAAAGATTATTAGTAATAATGTTGTTATTGTTTGCTGTCGAAAGTTTTGCACATGATAGCGGAGTTACAAATAAAGTGATAGCGAAAAATGGTATAGGTTTAGGAGCTATGATAGCAATAGTTATTTCATGGGATAGAAATAAATCTATTTTATACGCAATTATTCATGGTATATTAGGATGGTTGTATGTGATTTATTATTTCTTAACTAAAGAAAAATAATAAAAAAGGCTCGCATTTTGCGAGCCTTTTTTTATTTAGATCAGTTTTTTTACTTCTTGTTTTAAATATGCAATTGAAGTTTGAGTTGGATTCTCACTTTGAGAATAATCAATCAATACATTTTCTCGTAAATCTTTTGCAGTTTCGGCAGTTTCAGCAACTTTTCTAAGTTTTGCTATAATCGAAAGTTTTGCGGCTAAAACAGCTTTCCAGCTATCTTCAGAAATGTATAATTGTTGTACCAAATTATGTTCAAATTCTTGTTCTATGTTTCCAATTAAGAGTTGTAAATAGCTATTGGTATCGGTTCCAATAGGGTTTACTCTTAATAATAATTTTGTAGGATTTATACGTTCGCAGAACAATAACATACGTTCGTAAGCCTGAAGTTTTACTGGTAAACTTTCACGTTTTTTATCAACTAAGGCGTTAAACTTTTTCTCGTTATTATCTTGTTCTATAAATCTGCTTAATATTAAATAAGCAACTCCACCAGTTATTAAAGCTGGTAATGCGTATGCGAATCCTTCAATAATTTTATCTTCCATAATGCGAATATACAAGTCCTGTTAAAATTGCCAATCCAAAACATAATAAAGTTCTCTATTTTTTTTAAATAATTCGGGTTTTAAGACGGATTATTTAGTTTTCGGATTTTAAGACGAATTTTAAAAGGAAAATAGTGAATAAAATTTGATGAATTATCTTTATAAAACCTAAAAGAATGGTTAAATTTCCGTTTTTAAAATTCTTTCAATTTTTTTTCATTTGAATACTTATTTAAAGCAACTTAACGAACCACAGAGGGCAGCTGTTTTGCAAAAAGACGGTCCTATGATTATTATTGCAGGAGCAGGATCTGGTAAAACAAGAGTTTTAACCTATCGTATTGCGCATTTAATGCAGCAAGGAGTCGATTCATTTAATATTTTATCGCTAACATTTACTAACAAAGCGGCTCGTGAAATGAAAGAGCGTATTGCTGGGGTAGTTGGACATAGCGAAGCAAAGAATTTATGGATGGGAACTTTTCACTCTGTTTTTGCTCGTATTTTACGTTCAGAAGCAGATCGTTTAGGGTATCCGTCTAACTTTACAATTTACGATACACAAGATTCAGTTCGTTTGATAACAGCGATTATCAAAGAAATGAATTTAGATAAGGATCGTTACAAGCCAAAACAGATTTTAAGCAGAATATCTTCGTTTAAAAATAGTTTGATAACAGTTCGTGCATATTTTAATAATTCCGATTTACAACAAGCGGATTTAGAAGCTAGCCGACCAAGAGTAGGTGATATTTACAAAGCTTATGTAGAGAGATGCTTTAAGTCAGGGGCGATGGATTTTGATGATTTATTGTTAAGAACTAACGAATTATTAACTCGTTTTCCAGAAGTATTAGCGAAGTATCAAGATCGTTTTCGTTATATAATGGTTGATGAGTACCAAGATACCAACCATTCACAATATTTAATTGTAAGAGCTTTAGCAGATCGTTTTCAGAATATTTGTGTGGTAGGAGATGATTCACAGAGTATCTATAGTTTCCGTGGAGCAAACATCAATAATATTTTAAACTTTCAAAAAGATTATCCAGATGTTAAAACCTTTAAATTAGAACAAAATTACCGATCTACAAGTAATATTGTAGAGGCTGCAAATAGTGTAATTGATAAAAATAAAACTAAGTTAGATAAAGAAGTTTGGACGGCAAACGATGCTGGAGAAAGCATTAAAATAATGCGTACAATTTCTGATGGAGAAGAAGGACGTTTTGTTGCACAATCTATCTGGGAAAATCAAATGAATCATCAATTAACCAATGATTCTTTTGCCATTTTATATCGTACCAATGCGCAATCTAGAGCAATGGAGGATGCGTTGCGTAAAAAAGATATTAAGTATAAAATTTACGGAGGAATCTCTTTTTATCAGCGTAAAGAAATTAAAGATTTACTATCGTATTTACGTATGTTAATCAATCCGAATGATGAAGAAGCGTTAAAAAGAATTATCAATTATCCAGCTCGTGGAATTGGAGCAACTACGATTGATAAATTAGCGATTGCGGCAAATCATTATAATAAATCAATTTTTGAAATTTTATTAAATTTAGATAAAGTTGATTTAAAAATAAACTCAGGAACAAAAACGAAGTTAGAGAATTTTGTTCGAATGATCCAGCGTTTTCAAATTGAAGCTAAAACAAAAAATGCTTTTGAAATTGCTGATTTAGTAGTGAAAAACACGCAGTTAGTTAAAGACTTACAAAAAGATGGAACACCAGAAGGTGTTAATAAGGTTGAAAACGTTCAAGAATTATTAAACGGAATTAAAGACTTTATTACAGATAAAATTGAAACAGGAGAAGATTCTTCTTTAGCAGTGTTTTTAGAAGACGTTGCATTGGCTACAGATTTTGATAGCGAGAAAGACGATACACCAAGAGTTTCGTTAATGACGATTCACTTATCAAAGGGATTAGAATATCCGTATGTGTATATTGTTGGTTTAGAAGAAAGTTTATTCCCTTCTGCGATGAGTATGAACACGCGTAGTGAGCTAGAAGAAGAGCGTCGATTATTTTACGTGGCGTTAACAAGAGCAGAAAAAGTAGCATATTTAACTTATGCACAAACACGTTACCGTTGGGGTAAATTAACCGATGGTGAGCCAAGTAGGTTTTTAGAAGAGATTGATGAAAAATATGTAGAGCATATTGCTCCAAAATCACCAGAGCCATCTGCAAATAGATTTATTGATGCAAGTTTATTTGACGATTCTCCTAAAAGAATTCGTTTTCAAAAACCAATTCAGAAAAAGAGGCAAGAGTTTTTAGCTAAGAAAGCAAAACCAGCTGTGGTACCGCCAAAAGGAAAAATGAAAAAAGTTTCTGAAGTAAGCGCAAAAGCTAATTTATTTGACGGAGAAATTGTTGTTGGTAATTTTGTAGAGCATAATCGCTTCGGAACAGGAGAAGTAATCGCTTTAGAAGGAAAAGGACCCAATAAAAAAGCTGAAATAAAGTTTAGTACTGTGGGGAAGAAGAAATTATTATTACAATTCGCAAAATTAAAGGTAATCGGATAACTAATCCATAATAATTACTTAATTTGCATAGATAAATTATAGAGAAATGACGTTTGATTTAGAATACAATTCAGAAAGGTCTACATTAATAATACCTGAATATGGAAGACATATCCAGAAATTAGTAAATCACTGTATTGCTTTAGAGAGTAAAGAAGAAAGAAATACAATGGCGAAAGCTATCATAGATGTAATGGGGAATTTACAACCGCATTTACGTGATGTGCCAGATTTTAAACATAAATTATGGGATCAGTTACATATTATGGCTGATTTTAAATTAGATGTTGATTCGAAATACGAAGTACCTTCTAAAGAAGAGTTAAGGGAGAAGCCAGAAAAAATGGATTATCCAAAGTCGGCTTCAAGATATCGTTATTATGGGAATAATATTCAAACCATGATCGATATTGCTTTAACTTGGGAAGAAGGAGATAAGAGAGAAGCGTTGGTGTTTACCATAGCGAATCACATGAAAAAATGTTACCTAAACTGGAATAAAGATACTGTTGATGATACAGTTATTTTTAAGCATTTATATGATTTGTCTGGCGGAAAAATTGATTTAAGAGAATCAGAAGAGAAACTGTCTGAAAGTAAAAATTTACTTAGAAAACGTAATAATCAAGGTAAAGGACATCATAAAAATAACCAGAAAGGAAAAAGTAATTACAGTAATAATAAATACAGAAAAAAATAATGGCATCATTTAAAATTGAAGGAGGTCACAAATTAAACGGAACTATTACGCCTCAAGGAGCTAAAAATGAAGTACTACAAATTTTATGCGCAGTATTACTAACTCCAGAAAGGGTTGTAGTAAACAACGTTCCTGATATTATTGATGTTAATAAACTGATTTTTATCTTAGGTGAACTAGGAGTTAAAGTAGAAAAATTAGGAAGTAACTCGTATGCTTTTCAAGCGGATGAAGTTAACCTTGAATATTTAGAGTCTGCTGAATTTAAAAGAGATGGAAGTTCGTTAAGAGGTTCTATTATGATTGTTGGACCGTTATTAGCTCGTTTTGGAAGAGGGTATATTCCACGTCCGGGAGGAGATAAAATTGGCCGTCGTCGTTTAGATACACACTTCGAAGGTTTTATTCGTTTAGGAGCTAAATTCCGTTATAATAGAGAAGAATATTTCTACGGAGTAGAAACCGAGACTGGTTTAGTTGGTACCGATATTTTATTAGATGAAGCTTCGGTAACTGGTACAGCTAATATTTTAATGGCAGCTGTGTTAGCAAAAGGAACTACAACAATATATAATGCTGCTTGCGAACCTTATATTCAGCAATTAACTAAAATATTGAATTCTATGGGAGCTAAAATCTCCGGAGTAGGTTCAAATTTATTAGTAATTGAAGGAGTTGAATCTCTAGGAGGATGCGAGCATAGAGTTTTACCAGATATGATTGAAATAGGATCATGGATTGGTATGGCAGCAATGACTCGTTCTGAATTAACAATTAAAAATGTTAGTTGGAAAGATCTAGGACAAATTCCTGATGTGTTTAGAAAATTAGGAATTAAATTAGAGAAAAAAGGAGATGATATATACATTCCTGAACAAGAAAGTTACGAGATTCAAAATTATATAGATGGTTCTGTATTAACAGTTGCCGATGCACCTTGGCCAGGGTTTACACCAGATTTATTAAGTATTGTGTTAGTAGTAGCTACACAAGCAAAAGGAACGGTGTTAATCCATCAAAAGATGTTTGAAAGCCGTTTGTTCTTTGTAGATAAATTAATCGATATGGGAGCCAAAGTAATTTTATGTGATCCACATAGAGCTACGGTGATTGGTCACGATTTTAAGAGTCAATTAAAAGCAACTAAAATGACTTCACCAGATATTAGAGCAGGTATTTCATTATTAATTGCAGCTTTATCAGCAAAAGGAACTTCAATAATTAATAATATTGAGCAAATAGATAGAGGTTATGAGAATATTGAAGCTCGTTTAAAATCTATCGGAGCAAAGATTGAAAGAATTAATTAATCACTTATAAATAATAAAAACCCCATGAAGAGAAATTTATTTTTCTTAGTATTTTTATGCACATTTGTCAATGCATTTTCTCAAAACACTAAGTTTAAAGCTAAAAAAATTGAATTAGAGTTTAATCAACCTGAAATTTTTAAAAACTTGAAAACATTTAGTTATGAAATTCAAGATGATGGGGCTTATTGGGATCATGAGTATAGAGAAGGGGATAAAAGTATAGAAGTTTTTGAAGAGTTTCCAACTCTTAAATCTCTTACTGAAGGTATAAAAATTGATGGATTACAGTTAGTTGAAGAAAATGGAGATATCCAAATTATAGTTGGTTTTATAGGAAGACAATTAGAGCATACAGAAAAAGGGATACTTCTAAAAGGTACCATGAATTTTATGATTCTGAAAGAAGGTGATCAATTAGTATACAATAAAATTGTACCAGTAAATACTGTTGTGAATTCTAAAGACTTTTCAACAAGAACTAGATTTGATAGAAATAGAACAAAAGCAATCATATTAACAAAAGAAGTTCAAGATTATATTGACTCTAAAGTAGGAGTTCTTTTTACAGGTAAAGATAAAATTGATTTATATTTTGGACTATTTAGAAAAGCTAAAAAAGGAAAAGCTAAAGAGTTTAATGAAGTATCTGAGCCGTTAATAAAAGAAATAGTTGAAACTAAATCGAAAGAAACTTTAGATAAGGCTGTTAAGTATTGGAAGGAACAATTAGATGTTGATTTTGGAAAAAAACTTAAGAAGAAAAGAAAGTTAAAAGTAATTTATACAAATTTAGCAACTTCAAGTATTTTACTTGGTGATATGGAAAAAGCCACAGAGTATTCTAAACTAGCAAAAAAGTATGCAGGTTTTTTTGATGTTTTTAATGATGGTTTTAAAAATTATTCTAATAAGTTAAAATTTGTTGAAGAAAATCAGAACTTAAAGACTAATAAACTAACTAAAGAAGGAAGATTTGTTTATGAGATTAATCTTAAAGAAGAAGGTGTATATGATTTAGGTAGAAAAACAAGGCCTTTTACAAAGATTGTTTTGCAAAGATTTATTCCTAAGTCAAATTCAAAATCAGGTATAATATCTTTAGATCAAGAAAAAGGGTTAAGTCCAAAAGCAAAATTATTTGTAGATGGAGAGCCAACCTATATTTATGACTGCGAAAGTAAAGATTCAATAAAACTTAAAAGTGGAAAAACTATAATTTTTAAATTAATAAAAGGAGAGTATGTTCCGTATGTAAAAGTTGGAGATGTTGAAGAGGGAAGACTATTCTAAAATAAATTTAAAATTAAAATAAAAAAATCGTGTCAACATGACACGATTTTTTTATTGGCAATATTATTGATAAAAGTATGCTGAAGAATTTAAAGAAACGATTTACAATGAGTAAAGATCAATATACTAAAGAAGACGAACTAAAAGATGCTTTAAAAGCTGAGGAGTTTGAAGCAAATCAAGAAGAAACTCAAGAAAATGAAGAAGTTGAGGTAAAAGAAGAGCCAACAACAGAAGAGTTAATTCAGGCTGAAAAAGATAAGTATTTGCGTTTATTTGCAGAGTTCGAAAACTATAAAAAGCGTACCACAAAAGAACGTATCGAGCTTTTTAAAACTGCAGGACAAGAAGTAATGACAGTTTTACTGCCAATTTTAGACGATTTTGAGCGTGCTTTGACACATATTGAAGATGATAAAGAGGCAGAAGAATTACGTAAGGGTGTATTGTTGATTTATCAAAAAATGGTAAAAACATTAGAGCAAAAAGGTTTAACAGCAATTGATGTTAAACAAGGAGATGTTTTTGACGCAGAAGTTCACCAAGCTATTACACAAATACCAGCACCTTCTGATGATTTAAAAGGTAAAGTGATTGATTGTGTAGAGAAAGGATACAAGTTAGGAGATAAGATTATCCGTCACCCAAAAGTGGTGGTAGGACAAGCATAAATTAAAACTGTTGTTTGTGAAAAATAGCAGATTAGATTATTAGAATGGCAAAACAAGATTATTACGAAGTATTAGGTATTTCAAAATCGGCATCGCAGGCTGAAATTAAAAAAGCATATCGTAAAATGGCGATAAAATATCATCCAGATAAAAACCCGGATGATAAAAATGCTGAAGAAAAATTCAAGCTATGTGCTGAAGCATATGAAGTATTGAGTGATGATAATAAAAAAGCTCGTTATGATCAGTACGGTCATGCTGCTTTCGATGGTCCACAAGGAGGTGGAGGCTTCGGAGGAGGCGGTATGAATATGGATGATATATTCAGTCAATTCGGAGACATCTTTGGTGGAGGTTTCGGAGGCTTCGGCGGAGGCGGAGGTCAACGACAAGCTAGAGTTAAAGGAAGTAATTTACGTATTCGTGTAAAACTTAATTTAGAAGAAATTGCTAACGGAGTTGAAAAGAAAGTAAAAGTTCGTCGTAAAGTTCAGGCAGAAGGAGTTACTTATAAAACGTGTACTACTTGTAATGGTTCTGGTCAGCAAATGCGAGTTACCAATACTATTTTAGGTAGAATGCAAACAGCAACTACTTGTGGTACTTGTCAAGGAGCAGGAGAAATGATTGGTAGTAAACCAAACGGATCTGATGCTCAAGGGTTAGTTGTTAAAGAAGAAACAGTTTCTATTAATATTCCTGAAGGAGTTACTGAAGGCGTACAATTAAAAGTAGGAGGTAAAGGAAATGAAGCTCCTGGTAAGAATTCTATTTCAGGTGATTTATTAGTATTGATTGAAGAAATTCAGCACGATACTTTAAAGAGAGAAGGAAGTAATATTCACTACGATTTATATGTTAATTTTTCTGAAGCAGTTTTAGGGACTTCAAAAGAAGTAGAAACAGTAACAGGAAAAGTTAAAATTAAAATTGAAGCGGGTACACAATCTGGTAAAATTTTAAGATTAAAAGGAAAAGGGTTGCCAAGTATCGAAAGATATGGTAATGGTGATTTCTTAATTCATATAAATGTTTGGACGCCTCAAGAGTTGACAAAAGAACAACGAAAATTCTTTGAGCAAATGCAAGAGGATGAGAATTTTAGTCCAAATCCTCAAAAATCAGATAAATCATTTTTTGAGAAAGTTAAAGACATGTTTTCTTAAAAATTAATATAAAACCTCAATCTTTTTTGATTGAGGTTTCTTTTTATGGAAAAAAAACACATTTTTCATGTTAATTTTTTTTAAAAGCTTTGTTGGTATTAAAAAACATTACTATATTTGTAGTGTCTAGGAGATATCCTAGGCACTTTTTCTTTTTCATAGCAATTTTCCCACTCAATTTATTGAGTGGGTTTTTTATTTTAATATAGAAGCTAGTTTCTAAATAAACATAGTAATTTAGCTATCACAAAAATTTAAAGCAGACCTATCTTATCGACTTGTATTTAGTGCAAGTAGGAAAGTCTGGACACCATAGAGTAGCATAGCGGATAACATCCGTCCGATGTAAATCGAGGACAAGTGCAACAGAAAGTATGTACAGGTAATGCTGTAGTGAAACCAGGTAAACTCTATGCGGTGCAATGCCATGTATATTAGAACTTGAGTGTAACTCGCACGATTCTAAAGGGTAGGCAGATTGATTTTACGAGTAATTGTAAAACTAGATAAATGATAAGAGCCTCATTTTTTTGAGGAACAGAATCCAGCTTACTGGTCTGCTTTTTTTCCTATTTAGAATCATTATAGGTTTATTTTTAAACTTCTTTAAAGATATGAATTATTATATTCGTAATTTTTAATTCACTTTGATGTTCTTTTTTTGAGATATTTTCAAAAACAGATGTTTGTAATTGGTGATTCTTATTGTTTTGCTGTTTTTGTTGATTATTTTTTAATTTGAGGCTAAAAACGTACTTTTGTGAAGCTTTAAAATTAACATAATATATTATAGAGCATGTAGCTTTTAATATTGATAGATTTCTATTCTAAGATATTAATAAGTCGTTTTATAATTATAAAAATAAACCTTTTATGAATACATACTTAGATTATCTTAAGGAGATTGAAGAAAGAAAAGAGCAAGGATTACATCCTAAGCCAATTGATGGAAGTGAATTATTATCAAATATTATCTCACAAATTAAAGATGTAGATAATAAGCATCGTGAAGAATCTCTTAATTTCTTTATATATAATGTCTTACCAGGAACTACAAGTGCAGCTGGTGTAAAGGCTAAATTTCTGAAAGAGATTATCTTAGGAGAAGAAGTAGTAGCAGAAATTTCACCAGCATTTGCTTTCGAGCAATTATCACATATGAAAGGTGGACCTTCTGTAGAAGTGTTGTTAAATTTAGCGTTAGGTAATGATGCTGCAATTGCTGAAGAAGCTGCTAAAGTATTAAAAACACAAGTTTTCTTATACGAAGCAGATACAGCTCGTTTAGGAGAAGCATATAAAGCAGGTAATGCTATCGCTAAAGAATTAATAGAAAGTTATGCGCAAGCAGAGTTTTTTACGAAGCTGCCAGAAATAGATGAAGAAATTGAAATTGTAACATTTGTTGCAGGTGTTGGAGATATTTCAACAGATTTATTATCTCCTGGAGCAGATGCACACTCGAGATCAGATCGTGAATTACATGGGCAATGTATGTTTGAGCATAATAAAGATATGCAAAATGAGTTATTAGCACTAAAAGCACAACACCCAAATAAGCGTGTGATGTTAGTTGCTGAAAAAGGAACTATGGGAGTTGGTTCATCTAGAATGTCAGGTGTAAACAATGTTGCGTTATGGACAGGGATTCAAGCAAGTGAGTATGTGCCTTTTATTAATATAGCACCAGTAATTGCTGGTACTAACGGAATTGCACCTATCTTCTTAACTACGGTTGGTGTAACTGGAGGAATTGGTTTAGATCTTAAAAACTGGGTAAAGCAAAAAGATGCTGAAGGAAATACAATTGTTGATGAAGAAGGAGATCCAATTTTAAAAGAAGAGTATTCTGTGGCAACAGGTACTGTACTTACCATAAATACAAAAGAGAAGAAGTTATATAACGGAGACACTTTCTTAAAAGATGTTTCAGCTGCATTCACTCCTCAAAAAATGGAGTTTATGAAAGCAGGTGGTTCTTATGCGGTAGTTTTCGGTAAAAAATTACAAACCTTTGCTTGTAAAACTTTAGGAATAGAGGTACCTCAGGTTTACGCAGCTTCAAAAGAAATTTCAATTGAAGGACAAGGGTTAACGGCGGTTGAAAAAATCTTCAATAAAAACGCAGTAGGAACTACTCCAGGAAAAACACTACATGCAGGATCTAATGTTAGAGTAGAAGTAAACATTGTAGGTTCTCAAGACACTACTGGTTTAATGACTTCTCAAGAATTAGAGATGATGGCTGCTACAGTTATATCTCCAATTGTTGATACAGGTTATCAATCAGGATGTCATACAGCTTCTGTTTGGGATGATAAGTCTAAAGCTAACATTCCAAGATTAATGAAGTTTATGAATGATTTCGGATTAGTTACTGCACGTCATCCTGAAGGGAAGTACCATGCAATGACAGATGTAATTCATAAAGTATTAAATGATATTGCAGTTGATGATTGGGATGTAATTATTGGAGGTGATTCTCATACGCGTATGGCAAAAGGAGTTGCTTTTGGAGCAGATTCAGGAACAGTTGCTTTAGCTTTAGCTACAGGAGAGGCTACTATGCCAATTCCAGAGTCTGTTAAAGTTACTTTTAAAGGAGAGATGAAGCCATATATGGATTTCCGTGATGTGGTTCATGCAACACAAGAGCAAATGTTAACTCAATTTGAAGGAGAGAATGTTTTCCAAGGAAAAATTATCGAGGTACATATTGGTACTTTAACTTCAGATCAAGCATTTACATTTACAGATTGGACTGCTGAAATGAAAGCAAAAGCATCTATCTGTATTTCTGAAGAAGAAACATTAATTGAATCATTAGAAATCTCTAGAGATCGTATTCAAATTATGATTGATAAAGGGATGGATAATCCAAAACAAGATCTTAAAGGATTAGTAGATAAGGCTAATAATAGAATTCAAGAATTAAAGACAGGTTCTAAACCAGCTTTAAAGCCAGATGCAGATGCTAAGTATTACGCTGAAGTTGTTATCGATTTAGATAAGATCGTTGAACCGATGATCGCTGATCCAGATGTGAATAATGAGGATGTATCTAAGCGTTACACGCACGATAATATTCAACCATTATCTTTTTACGGAGGAACTAAAAAAGTAGATTTAGGTTTCGTAGGTTCTTGTATGGTACATAAAGGAGATATGCAGATATTGGCACAAATGCTTAAAAACTTAGAGGCTCAAAAAGGAGAAGTAGAATTTAAAGCTCCTTTAGTTGTAGCTCCACCTACTTATAATATTGTTGATGAATTAAAAGAAGAAGGAGATTGGGAAGTATTAGAAAAATACGCAGGATTTGTATTTGACGATAATGCTCCAAAAGCAGTTGCAAGAACTAAGTATGATAACAAATTATATTTAGAGCGTCCAGGTTGTAGTTTATGTATGGGTAACCAAGAAAAAGCTGAACCAGGAGATACGGTTATGGCAACATCAACACGTTTATTCCAAGGAAGAGTAGTAAGAGATACTGACGCTAAAAAAGGAGAGTCGTTATTATCTTCTACACCAGTAGTAGTACTTTCTTGTATATTAGGAAGAACTCCTACTATGGAAGAGTATGAAAAAGCTGTTGATGGAATCGTATTAACGAAATTTAAACCATCTCAAAAGCAATTAGTAATGTAATATTACATTGTTTTTTAAGAATATATAAAAGTCTGAGTTTTTAACTCAGACTTTTTTTTGCGACATATTTAAATCAATTAAGAAGATACCTACATTAATATTAATTATTATAGAATAAAGTTGATTACATCATTTTTTGCTAACTTTAGGCTTGTAACAAAAACTAAACAACAAATGGCATTTGATATTGAAATGATTAAAAAGGTTTATAGTAAGTTTGAAGAGCGAGTAAATGCTGCCAAAAAACTTACGGGTAAACCATTAACACTAGCAGAGAAAATTTTATACGCTCATCTTTGGGATGGAAATCCAAGTACAACTTTTATAAGAGGAAAAGATTATGTCGATTTTGCTCCAGATCGTATTGCTTGTCAAGATGCAACAGCACAAATGGCTTTGTTACAATTTATGCAAGCTGGTAAGAATAAAGTAGCAGTGCCAACTACGGTACATTGCGATCATTTAATTCAAGCTAAAGTAGGAGCTTCTACAGATTTACAAACAGCACTAAATAATAGTAACGAAGTATTCAACTTTTTAGAATCAGTTTCTGATAAATATGGAATTGGATTTTGGAAACCAGGAGCAGGAATTATTCATCAAGTAGTATTAGAAAATTATGCATTTCCAGGAGGAATGATGATTGGTACCGATTCACACACCGTAAATGCTGGAGGATTAGGAATGGTGGCTATTGGTGTTGGAGGAGCTGATGCTGTAGATGTGATGGCTGGTATGCCTTGGGAATTGAAGTTTCCTAAATTAATAGGAGTGAAGCTAACCGGTAAATTATCTGGTTGGACAGCCCCTAAAGATGTTATTTTAAAAGTAGCAGGTATTGTTTCTGCAAAAGGAGGAACAGGTGCTATTGTAGAATATTTTGGACCAGGAGCAATTTCTATGTCATGTACAGGAAAAGGAACTATTTGTAATATGGGAGCTGAAATAGGAGCCACGACTTCTACTTTTGGTTATGATGAATCTATGGAACGTTATTTACGTGCTACAGATAGAAATGATGTAGCCGATGAAGCAAATAAAATAAAAGAACATTTAACAGGAGATGCTGAAGTATATGCAAATCCAGAAAAATATTTCGATCAAGTTATTGAAATTAACTTATCAGAATTAGGACCTTTATTAAACGGTCCTTTCACTCCAGATTTATCTACACAAGTAGGTAAAGAAATGACAGCAAGAGCTGAAACTAACGATTGGCCATTACAAGTAGAATGGGGGTTGATTGGTTCTTGTACTAATTCGTCATACGAAGATTTATCAAGAGCATCATCAGTAGCGCAACAAGCGTTAGATAAAGGTTTAAAAACAAAAGCTGAATTTGGAATTAATCCAGGTTCTGAACAAGTACGTTATACTGCTGAAAGAGATGGTATTTTAGAAGTTTTTGAAAAACTAGATGCAAAGATTTTTACCAACGCTTGTGGACCATGTATTGGTCAATGGGGACGTTATGAAGATCCTAAAAATGCACCTAAAAATTCCATTGTACATTCATTCAATAGAAACTTCGCAAAAAGAGCTGATGGAAATCCGAATACTCATGCATTTGTGGCATCACCAGAATTAACAGCTGCAATAGCAATAGCAGGTCGTTTGGATTTTAATCCGTTAACAGATTCTTTAATTAATGAAAATGGAGAAGAAGTAATGTTAGATGAACCAACAGGGTGGGAGTTACCGCCTAAAGGTTTTGAGGTTGATGATAACGGTTATATAGAGCCAATGGAAGATGGTAGTGGAGTAGTTGTAAGTGTAGATCCTAAATCTGAAAGATTAGAGTTGCTAACTCCTTTTAAACCATTAGGAAACGATTTAAAGGGTCTGAAACTATTAATAAAAGCGTATGGTAAGTGTACAACAGATCATATTTCTATGGCAGGACCTTGGTTACGTTATCGAGGGCATTTAGACAATATTTCTAATAATATGTTAATAGGCGCAGTAAATGCATATAACATGAAAACTAATTTTGTGAAAAGTCAGTTAACAGAAGAGTATGATGCTGTCCCAAAAACTGCTCGTGCATATAAAGCAGCTGGTATAAATACAATAGTGGTTGGAGATCACAATTACGGTGAAGGTTCTTCTCGTGAACATGCAGCTATGGAGCCACGTCATTTGGGAGTTGCTGCAGTGTTAGTAAAATCGTTTGCACGTATTCATGAAACAAACTTAAAAAAGCAAGGAATGCTTGGGTTAACTTTTGCTAACGAAGCTGATTATGATGTAATTCAAGAAGATGATACATTTAATTTCTTAGATTTAAATGAGTTTACTCCAGGTAAACCTTTAACTATTGAAGTTGTTCATGCAGATGGTTCTAAAGATATTATTATGGCAAACCATACATATAACCAAGGACAAATAGAATGGTATAATGAGGGTTCTGCATTAAATTTAATAAAAAAACAAAACGCTTAAACTGAATGTTTTTAGTTAAGAAATGTATAAGGCTTCTGGTAATTTACTTGAAGTCTTTTTTATTGGTTTTATAAAACTTAAATAAAACCTTTATCTCTAGCTATTAAAATTAAGTCTTTATCATCAGAACTAGTAATACCAAACATTTGTTTTATTTGACGTTTTCTTTTTTCAATAGCGGTAATTGATAAATGAACTAATTCAGGTAAATCTTTCATCCGAGTACCTATAGATAGTTCATGGATAATTTTTCGATCTACATCATCTATTAAGTATTCGCTTGCAACTTCGTTTCTAAGTAATTTTGTTATAGTTTTACTATAATACGGAGGGTCGTGTAAAACTTCTTGTATTGCTGTTATTAATTCTTGAGGGGTTATATCGTTCTTAACTAAAAAACCATCTGGGTTTATGTTTTTTAGAATGCTATGTACCTTATAATTGTCGTTAAACGTAGTAGAAACGATTATTTTTGCTTCAGGAAGTATCGCGTTAATTTTTAAACCTAAGTCTTCACCAGATAAAATTTTTCCATCTTCAGAAGCAGGTAATCTCATATCCAAAAAGATAATGTCTACTTTTTTTGAAGCATCAGCATGTTCTTTAATAAGCTGATAAGCGGTATCGCAATTATGAGCAACATGTACGTCAAATGAAATATCTTCATTTTGTTGATCTATATAATTAAAAGCACTCTTGTAAGCTTCAGATATTAATGGATGATCATCAATAATTAAAGCGGTATATTTTTTATTGTTCATTACTTAATATATAAGGGATTTTAATTAAAAGAGTAGTTCCTTTCTTTATTTTAGAAGAAAAGGCAACAGTACCTTTTAATTTTTCTACTCTCGATTTAATATTTTTTAAACCGATTCCTTTTTTAGCTTTTTTTGTATCAAACCCAGTACCATCATCTTTTAAATTAAGAACTAAATTCTGATTGTTTTTTGAAAACTCTAAAGTAACATTTTTTGCTCTAGCATGTTTAAGAATATTTTGCAATGCTTCTTGTACAATACGGTAAATATTAGCTTTAGTAACCTCGTTAATTTGAGACCATGAAATAGTATCATCAAAAGTAAATTGATGCTCAAAATTACCTTGTTCGCTTTTATCTTTTAGTAGTTGTTTTATTATTGATATAAAGTTGATGTTTGAGCTATCGAAGTTATCACTTAATTTATGAGATACATCTCTAATTTCTTTTTCTATTTCTTGTAATTCATTTAAATAAGATTGATGCTTTTCTAATAAGTCATTATTTCCTTTTATAGGTAAAAAACCTAAGCCAAAACGAGTACCAAAAAGTTTCCCTAAAATTCCGTCATGTAATTCTTCTGATATTCTGTTGCGTTCTTTTATTTTCTCTTCTTCTAATTTTGCTTGTTGTTGTAATGTTAATATATATACCTCTTCATTTGCTTTTTGTTGTTCAGCTTCTAAGCTTAGTTTCTCATTTTTCACCTTTTGAACTCTTAAAAAATATAGTAAACTTAAAATAAGGGCACCAGCTATACTAATAGCAATTATCCAAATTTGCTGTTCGTTTAAACGTTTGGTTTCCTCGATGTATTCATCAGTTTCAAATTCTATACGTGTAAATTTATTTTGAGTTCTTCGCTCAGCAGTTATCAAACTATCGTTAAACTCTATATAACGATCTAAGTATTTTTTTGAGTTTTGAATGTCTAGGTTAGCAAGTTGTTTTAAAGTAGTTAAATAGTCTCTACCATTTTTTATTTGTTTAGCTAAAATATTTGCTTCTTTAGCATATTTTAAAGCATTTATAGTGTCTTTTATATAGTTATAATAATCTGAAATATGAATTTTTGAAGTTAAGACACCACTTTTGTTTTTAATACTGTCTCTAATAGATAGAGCCTTGAAAAAATCAATTTTTAAATTTAAGGTATCATTAATAAGTAATTTACTATATGATCTATTATCTAGAAGTATTGCATAATGTTTTCGATTAATATTTTTAGCTAAATCTTTATTGTAAAATCTTATTGCTTTTTTATATTTCTTTTTAGCTAAGTATACATTACCTATGTTATTGTTACTAATTAAATATACTTTTTCTTTGTTTTTTACATTAGAAAAATATTCTAATGATTTATTATAATATTCTATAGCTCTATCATATTCTTTTATATCATTTTGCAATAATCCGAGATGGTTGTATGTTATATATAACCATTTATAATTTTTTAATTTTTTGAATTGTTTTATAGCTTTTAAAGTCAATATTTCACTTTCGGCATAATCTCTATAAAGCCCTTTTATATAGCCCATGGCATATATCATACGGGCAGTTTCATAGTTCATATTTAACTTTTTGAAATTTAAATATGCAAGATTATAGTGGTAGTATGCTTCTTTATAGTTTTCATTATTATTATAAAAATAAGCATAACTCCAGTGACTATCTGCGATAGTAAAAGTATCTTTAAGTTGTGTGGCCAGTTGAATAGTCTCAATATTTATTCTTTTAAAGGTTGTAGTGTCTTTTAGAGAATAATAACGATATGCTATAGAGCTAAGAGTTTTACTTTTATAAGTATCATTATCTAGTTTATTGACTTTTTTGTAAGCTTTATTGAGTAAGGCTCTTCGTTTAATAAGGTTTAGTGAAGTTTTTTTAGAGTTTCTTATCCAAGTATCAATACTATCTTTTGTAATGTTATTAATTTTTTTTTGAGAACATACTATATTGGAATTAAATAGAAACCATATTAAGAAATATTTAATTTTAAATAAGTTTATTTTCAAAAGACATGATTTTAAGCAAATCTATAAAAAAAGCCTTTGATTTACCAAAGGCTTTACATTATAATAGTTTAATTATCATCTTTCCCTGTATCTCCACCATTTCCTCCATCACCACCAGTATCTTGGTTGTCTGGGTTTGGGTTATCCGGATCTGGGTTATTTTTAGTGTCATTTGTTCCGCTTACTAATTCTGTATTATCAGTTTTAGTTTCTGGAACTAAATTATCGGTTAAATCTGTACAGCTAGTGGTTAAAATTATTAACATGCTGATTAGTAAAGTAGTTTTTAAAGTTTTCATAATTTTCAATTTTTAATGTTTAGACATTAGTTTTCCATGCCGCATATGCAGCAGTTATAGTATCGAATAGTATTTTCGATATATTGATCCTTGTGGTTAAATCAAGGCAATAGTCATCTAGCCCAAGTAATTCGGGTAGTTTGTAGAATTAAGTTGATATAGAACATCAACCCGTGAAGACTCATTACTACTAAGGCCTATTGAGTACAACAGACTTCAGGAATTCTACTTGTCGTAATTAAGGAAGCGTTTTGCAATTTTTAATGAACGCTAGTTGAATTTAGTTCTAAAATAGTGACACTATTTTTGTAAACGAACCTATTTCTAGTAAGCGTAGTTGTTTAGTGAGTAAACGTCCTTTTTCATTTAGTTTGTGAAATTTAAGTGTTTTCATAGCTTTTCAATTTCGTCCTATTAATATAGTGAAAAATAACGAATTATCCAAATTATTTAAGGCTTTTCATAGCGGTATTATATAAATTATGGATAAAAAAAAGCGCCCTTATAAAAGGCGCTTTTGTATATGCTATATTATTGAATTGTTGTTAACTTTCCATTAAATATCGATTTGTACAAAAAACATCCTTATTCACTTTTACATCACTTCCATTCTCTCTTTTTAAAGGATGGTTGATATTTTGGTTTAAATAAATTAGTTTCATATCTCTTGTTATTAATTCGTTCATATAGTTATTATCAATTAATTAAATAACTATGGTACAAATATACAAATATTTTATAATAAAACAATGTATTTTAATTTTTAATAGATTGATTTTCAGTTAATTGCATTGTTTTTAGACAGTGAAGTGACTGTCCAGGTTTTATCTAGATATTAGTTTATTTGCAATGTTTTGTTAGTCAATTGCTTAGTAGTCAAACTATACTTTTTATATGTTTAAAATTTATTTATCATATTTTAAAAAAAATGTATAAAAAAACCGTCCAAATTGGTTGGACGGTTTATATATTCTTAATGTTTATGGTCAAATTATATTTGAAAAAGCATTTAAATTAACATACAACGTCCGATTTTGATAGATTGCTCTATCAATACCTCGAGGAAAACTACATTTTAGCTTTACCGTTTCTTGTAATATATGTGAATTCATTTTTTTCATTATAAAACAAATATATAATATTTTTTAATTCTAAAAAGGTCGTTTAATTCTATGTAAGCAAAAAGTAAGGTTCAGCCTCACTTTTAGTGAGGCTGAACCTCACCATGTTTTAAAATAGATAAAATATCTTTGACCTGGTTAAAAATTTTGCCTTATAAAGGTTAGATATAGTTGGGGGATTATATCGATTCGTCGGGGAAAATTCTATGAAAAAAGAAAACAAAATGAGCTTTTACTCTAACCAAAGTAAAAACTACGATGCAAATCAAAAAAACGCCTGTTGCTATGGGCGTTTTTTTATTTTACAAATAGAAATAACTTCTGTAAGTTTACTGTCATTATTCGACATATGTTATATTAATAAAATAACAAGTAAAAATGAGAAAACTAACTTTACTATTAGCTATTGCTACAATATTTACAGCTTGTAAAAAGGAGCCAAAAAAAGAAATTGATCAAAAAGAACCAATAATTGAAAAATATCCAAAAGCTTTAGCAGAAGTATTTGATAAACATGGAAGTTTAGTTAGCTGGGATAAGATGAAAACTTTATCTTATAGTTTAAATAAAGAAGAGCATACTGTAGATTTACACTCTAGAAGAACTGTGATTAATTCACCTGAATATTCTTATGGTTTTGACGGACAAAACACTTGGGTTTCTGATACTACCAAGTTTAAAAAAAATCCCAAATTCTATTATAACCTATATTTCTATTTTTACGCGATGCCATTTGTATTAGCAGATGATGGAATTACTTATTCAGAAATTAAACCATTAGAGTTTGAAGGAAAAAAATATCCTGGGTATAAGATTTCTTATGAAGCAAATATTGGAAACTCGTCAGATGATAATTATTTTATTTATTTCGACCCTACAACAAAAGAAATGAGCTGGTTAGGATATACAGTTACTTATTTTAGTAAAAAACCATCAGATAAGTTTAATCTTATTAGATATAATGATTGGGAAAATGTTAACGGTTTATTATTGCCAAAATCTATAACTTGGTATCAGAAAGATGACAAAGGTAATCCAACAGAACCAGCTGGAGATCCTACTGAGTTTAAATTACCGTTATTAAGTCAAGCTTCATTAGCTGACAGCTTTTATGAAAAACCAAACCAATAAATGAGTCAACAAAAATATACTTGGAAAAAAGAGTACACCTTAGTACTGTTTGCTAATTTACTTTATATAATAGCGTTTTATATTATCACAAATTTATATACTAGTTAATATGCAAACATTAGATTGGATTGTACTTTCGTTAACATTATTGTTTATTGTTTTATACGGAGCGTGGAAAACACGTGGAAGCAAAAATGTAGAAGAGTATATTAAAGGAGGAAATGATAGTAAATGGTGGACGATTGGGTTGTCGGTTATGGCAACCCAAGCGAGCGCCATTACTTTTTTATCTACACCAGGGCAGGCATTTCATAGCGGAATGGGGTTTGTACAATTCTATTTCGGATTGCCAATAGCCATGGTTATTATCTGTTTAGTATTCATTCCAATTTATCATCGATTAAAAGTATATACCGCTTATGAGTATTTAGAAGGTCGTTTTGATCAGAAAACAAGAACCTTAACCGCAATTCTATTTTTAATACAAAGAGGTTTAGCAGCAGGAATCACAATTTTTGCACCTGCTATTATTTTATCCGCAGTATTAGGGTGGGATTTAATTATGCTGAATGTTATTATTGGCGTTTTAGTAATTATTTACACAGTTTCAGGGGGAACCAAAGCAGTAAGTGTTACTCAGAAGCAGCAAATGGCAGTAATTTTTGCAGGAATGTTTGTTGCTTTTTATTTAATACTACAATATTTACCAGACGGAATAACGTTTACCAAAGCATTAGAAATTGCTGGAGCTTCTGATAAAATGCAGGTTTTAGATTTTTCTTGGGATTTAAATAATCGTTATACTGTTTGGACAGGTATTTTAGGAGGAACTTTTTTAATGTTATCTTATTTCGGAACAGATCAAAGTCAGGTACAGCGTTATTTGTCTGGAAAATCATTAAGAGAAAGTCAGTTAGGATTAATATTTAACGGACTTTTAAAAGTACCGATGCAGTTTTTTATATTGCTAGTAGGGGTAATGGTATTTGTATTTTATCAGTTTAATACTTCACCATTAAACTTTAATCCAAAAGCACAAGAGGCAGTTGTAAGTTCTCAGTTTACATCTGAATACAAAGGATTAGAAGCACAACATCAACAAATAGAAAGTAAAAAGAAAGCTTTAATTTTTGAAGGATTAACAGTCGAGAATAAAAAGCAATTACAGGACTTAAATGAACAAGATAAATCATTAAAAGAACAAGCTAAAGCAGTTATAACAAAAGCAGATGCTAAAGTAGAAACTAACGATAAAGACTATGTTTTTATCCATTTTATATTGCATAATCTACCAAAAGGTTTAATTGGTTTGTTATTGGCTGTAATTTTATCGGCAGCGATGTCATCTACAGCGTCGGAGTTAAATGCATTAGCAAGCACTACAGCAATCGATTTATACAAACGTAATGTAGCTAAAGAGTATTCTGATGCACATTATGTAAAAATGTCTAAATGGTTTACCCTGGGATGGGGAGTATTAGCGATACTCGTAGCTTGTGTCGCCAATTTATTTGATAATTTAATTCAGTTAGTTAATATTATTGGATCCATTTTTTATGGGAATGTGTTAGGGATTTTCTTATTAGCATTCTTCTTTAAGTTTGTAAAAGGTAATGCTGTGTTTATTGCAGCAATTATCACACAGCTTCTTATTATTGGAGTTTGGTATATGGATTGGTTACCTTATTTATGGCTAAATGCTTTAGGTTGTGGTTTGGTAATGGGAATAGCGATGATTATTCAGTCATTGAATTTAAAAGATAAACTTTAAATAATAAAAGCATTTGAAAATTACAAAACTTGTTATTTTATTTAATAAAGATAAAATTATAGCTGGATTAGGGGTTTCAGTAATTCTTTTAATTACTTCATTTTTTATTTCAAAGCCTTTTTCTCAACTCTTAATGATTTTTAGTTGTCTTATTTTAATAAATATAGTTGCTGCAATTATAGCGTCATATATACTGTATGATAGGTCAAAATTATATAAGCCTAAAGAATTATTTAAAGATTTAGAAATTAAAGAAGAGGATAGAGCAATTTTACTTCACGCAAGTTTTGATCCTGTTTCTAATGAAATAGAGAAGATGTTTAAGGTAAATAACTTAAATGTTTACAATATCTATGGTAATAGGCATGAACATGAATCTGCTATTAAAATTTCAGAAAAATATTTTCCTCCTAATAAAAGAGATATTAAAATAGATCCAACACAGTTTCCTGATAAAGAAAATACATATGAGTATTTATTTGCAATTACTTCAATTCATGAAATATTAACACATAGTGAGCGTGTTCAGTTTTTTAAAGAAGCTAAAAGAATTCTTAAAACAGATGGAATATTAATTGTTTGTGAGCAAATGAGAGATGTAATTAATTTATTGTTTTTTAATTTTGGTTTTTTACATTTTGTATCAATGAATAATTGGAAAAAAGCTATCAATGAGGCAGGAATGAAAATAGAAAGTGAAGAAGAATTGACCCCTTTTGCTAAAGTTTTATATGTAAAAGCCAAGTAGCATTTTTTATTATAGAAGCTTATTTATTTTTTATTATTCAAATACTTAGCAACATAAACTCCCATACTAAAACACGCTTGTAATAAATAGCCACCAGTAGGAGCATTCCAATCTAGCATTTCGCCAATACAAAAACTATTTTTAAGTTTATGAAATTTAAAATTTTCAGAAACTTCATTTAAGTTAATACCTCCAGTTGTTGAGATAGCTTCATCTATATCAGCGGCAGAAAGAACGGTTAAGGGTAAAGCTTTAATTTTTTCTGAGAGGATGTTTTTATTAGTGTATTCTTCTTTAGTTAAAAACATTCTTAAAAGATCAATTTGAGGTGGACTTAACTTCAATACTTTTTTAAGAATATCAGTTGGTTTTAGTTGTGAGTTGTATACTTTTTTAGAAACCTCTTCTTGAGTAAACATTGGTTTTAAATCTAAGTAAATAGAAGCCGTTTTGTTATTAGACAGTTGAGGTTGTATTTCTGAACTTAATGCATAAATAGCATTTCCTTCTAATCCAAATTTGGTGATTACCAATTCTCCTTTTTGTGTTTTTGTTCCACAGGATAATGCAATGTTTTTTAAAGGTTTTCCTTCGTTATTAGCAATGAATTTTTCTAGCCAGTTAATTTCATAAGCACAATTAGCAGGAAAAAAAGGCAGCGTATTTATTCCTTTATTATCAAAAATATTTAACCAAGCACCATCAGAACCTGTAATTTTCCAGCTTTTTCCTCCTAAGCAGAAAATTGTATAATCTGGGTTTATAGTTTTGTCATTGTTAAAAAGAAGTACGTTTTTAGTATTCCATCCTTTCCATTCATGATTATATTCAAATTGGATGTTTTTATCGATTAATACTTGCTTTATCTTGTTAAGAACTTCAATAGGTTTAATTCCTTTTTCTGGATAAACTCTATTACTACTTCCAATAAAAGTTGGTATACCGATTTTATCTAGCCAATTTCTCAAATCTTCATTAGTGAAGCTTAGCAATGTTTTTTTTAGAAAAAAGTCTGGAGTATATCTAGAAATCATATTCTCGATAGATTCCCCATGAGTTAGATTAAACCCACCATCACCAGCGACTAAAAACTTTCTTCCTAATGACTTCTTTTTCTCGTAAATCGTAATATCAAATTTTGTTGAATCTAAAAAAGTTGCAGCAAAAAGAGCAGCAGGACCTCCACCAATAATAGCAATTGATTTATTCATAGCACAAAGTTACTATTTGTTTGATTGATTTGACTAATATTATCGCCAAAGAAAAACCTCATAACAATTGTTATGAGGTTTTATAAAATTTATTTTAAAAAGAAGCTTACTTCATTTTAGCTAAAAATTCTTTATTCATTTTAACGTAATCAGCATTTCCTCTTTTTTCAGCACCTGCTAAAGAAGCTTTAGCGGCAGAGATTGCACCTTTTTTATCTCCAGCCTTAGCTAAGATTAAAGATTGTTGACGTAAGTACCAAAAACGTGGTTGCTCTTTTGTCATATCAACAGCTTTGTTTATCCAGTTTTTAGCTTTGTTAATGTCTTTACCTCCGTCTAAATAATATTTAGCTGCATTAAAATAATCGTTAGCAGATGGTCCAGCCATTACTTTAGAAATACTAGCTTCTACACCTTTATCAGTAGGAGTATTAAACTTTACACCAACGTAAGCATTTTCCCATAACATACCTAAAATAGCAGAGTTATCTGTTAAATCATCAATAGTAATAGTAAACGACTCAATTTTCATTGGCATTTTCATAACTTTTGCAGTAGTAGATAAAGCTACTTTCTTATCGTCCCATTCTCTAGGAGTTCCCCAGTTTTTAGCATCAGAATAAAAAATAACTTCCCAAGAGCTTTTTCCTGGCTTAGTATATAAGGCGTAAGTACCTTTCTTTAATTCTTTTCCATCAATAGTAACATCGTCACTAAAAGTAACTTTTGTATTTGCATTAGCTCCAGTTCTCCATACTTTTCCGTAAGGAACTAAATCTCCAAAAATTGTTCTTCCTTTAACTCCAGGACGAGAATATTCTACAGATACATCAGTTAAACCTACAGTCTGCTCTAATTTAGAAGATGGACTAGAAGCTGGTGTTTTTAATTGTGCATTAGCGCCTGTTGAGATAGCTACTACAAATAAACTTAAGAGTAATTTTTTCATGATAATAGTTTGTTTTATTTCTAATGCTAAAATTACAAGTAATAAGATTGTTTAATGTTAACGAAAACTTAAAATAATAATCATTTTTTTAGTTGACCTTTGCACACATGAAAAAATATATTTCAGAATTGATAGGAACTTTTGCGTTGGTTTTTTGTGGAACAGGAGCAATGACAGTAAATGAAGTTACCAGCGGAGCAGATTTAACGCATGTTGGTGTTGCAATTACTTGGGGATTGATTGTTATGGCAATGATTTATGCTTTTGGTGAAATTTCTGGAGCACATTTTAATCCAGCAGTTACGATTGCTTTTGCTTATGCTAAAAAGTTTTCTTGGAAAGAAGTTCCTAAATATATTATTGCACAACTTATAGGCGCTTTATTAGCGAGTTTTATTTTATGGATTTTATTTCCTACAAGTGAATATTACGGAGCTACAATTCCATCAATAGAACCTTGGCGAGCGTTTATATTAGAATTGTTATTGACTTTCTTTTTAATGTTGGTAATTATAAATGTTTCTACAGGAAGTAAAGAAGTTGGTACCATGGCTGGAATTGCTATTGGAGGTGTAGTTTTATTAGAAGCAATGTTTGCGGGTCCAATAACAAAAGCATCTATGAATCCAATACGTTCAATTGCTCCGGCTATAGTTTCTGGTCATTTCGAACATTTATGGTTGTATATACTTGCACCAATTTTAGGAGCTTTATTAGCAGTAGTTTCTTGCAAGTTAGTAAAAGATGATAATTGCTGTGATGAAGGATGTTAGTATTTTAGGTTGCGGTTGGTTAGGAAAGCCATTAGCCGAATTTTTGATTAAAAAAGGTTTTAGAATAAAAGGTTCTACAACTTCGTTAAATAAATTAGAAAATTTAAAATCAGTAAATATTTCTCCTTTTTTAGTTGATATTTCATCGAATAAAAACTTTGAGGAGTTTCTTTTTTCTGAGGTTTTAATTATTGCAATTACTTCTAAAGATATTGAAGCGTTTAAAAGCTTGATTTCTCAGATAGAAAAGTCATTAATTAAAAAAGTGATTTTTATAAGTTCTACTTCTGTATATCCTAGTTTGAATAAAGAAGTGACGGAAGAAGATGAAGTTTTAAATTCTCCTTTAGTACAAATTGAAAATGAGTTTAAAAGTAGTCAGAGCTTTAAGACAACAATTATTCGTTTTGCAGGACTGTTAGGGGTAAATAGAAATCCGGCTAATTGGTTTGAAGGTAGAAAAATACCACAACCAAACGGGTTTGTAAATATGATTCATAAGGAAGACTGTATTGAGATTATTTACCAAATAATACAACAAGATGTTTTTGGTGAAGTTTTTAATGCTTGTTCAAATCATCATCCAACACGAAAAGAGTTTTATACCAACGCTAAAAAGAGAGCGAATAAAGAAAAACCAATTTTTGACGATTCTCAACCTTTAAAGTATAAAATTATAAATTCTGATAAGCTACAAAAACGATTGAGTTACACTTTTAAGTTTGATGATTTGTTGACAGATAAAAATTAAAGTAGATTGAATAATTGTTTAAAGACTAAGAAAATTCCAACAATAATTAAAGTTAGAACTCCAAAATAAGATTGACCTCTACCAGCAATCAAGGTATCTATTTTAAATTTTCCTTTTTTATACTCATTATAAAAATAATATAAACCATAAATAGATAAGCTAAGTCCGAGTAATATTTTTAATATAATAATCATAATTCTGTTGGTACCTTTAAGAATACTTCCTCTTTCTCAAATAATTAAATACAAAACCAAATAAGGCTAATAAACTTAGTGGTACCCCAATATTAAAGAATTGCCAAAAACGTTTTTTAGTGTAGGATTTCTGCTTATCTAAAAGATTAATTTGTATGGTTTTATTACGTAACTGAATCAAACCAGAATCATCTAATAAATAATCAATAGTGTTGATTAAAAAATCTTTATTTCCAAATTGTTGACCTGTCCATTTATCTAACGATAAATCATGAGGTTTTCCTTTTAAAATTTGATTTTTCCCTAAATCTCCATCAGCAATTACGACCATTTTATTCAACTTGCTTTCTGGTTTAAATAGAGGTGTTTCGAATGGCTTAACTCTGTTTTTATAAGCAGAGTTAAAATTACCTTCTAATAAAACTGCTAGTAGTTGTGGTCCGCTAGCATAGTCGTTTTGTTTTGGTTCTTTAGCAATATCTTGTAGTTCTACAAAAGTTGGAGTTCCTACTTTTTTTGTTAAAACAGAAGTCACTAATAAAGGTGTCTTTTTAATAGAATTCTTTAAGGTATCAATCTGAGTGGTAAAACGAAAACGCACTGGATTTACATTTTTAGTAATCGGATGATTTGGATTTCCGTTTGTTAAAGGATGATAGAACCAATTTAAATGTTGAAACTGCGCTTGATTTCCAGTATTACCCGTTGCTAAAGGAATTTTAGCGCTATATAAGTCTTGAATTAAATGATTGTTAACACGAACACCGTAACTAAATAATAAGTCAGTTAAGTTTAAATCACGAGGAAAAGCTAACATTTTACCTTCGTTATACAAACTATCGGTATCAGCATAATTATTATCAATCATCCATAAGCTTTTACCGCCATTGGTAATAAATTGATCTAAAGTGAATTTTTCTTGCTCAGTAAAACGTTCAGTAGGTTTAGCGATAATTGCTAAATCATACTTTGTTAAATCATTTAACGTTTTTTGTGGATTATTAGTAACGCTATCTAAAGTAAACTTAGCCAAACGATACTTTTTACCAACTTCACTTAAAAGACTATATAGATAGATATCTTCTAATTCGCCATTACCCACTATTACAGCGATTTTCTGTTTTTCTTTTTGAGTGATGTTATGTAAAGCATTAGCAAAAGAAAATTCTAATTTTTCAATAGCGTTCTGTAATTGTGCTTCTTGTGTTTTTGCTACTGAATTTGGTAATAAAGAAACTAACTCAACTTGTTTCCCAGAAATAATTTCTGCCCAAGGAAAAATAATTGCTTCCGATAATTTTCCATCTTCTTCAACAGTTAGTTGGCTTGGTAACATTCCGCGTTTTACTAATCGTTCACGAATATTATCAGGATTAATAAAACGAAATCTAATATTTGAGTTTTCAGCTTTTAATTCTTCTAAAAACTGACGTGTTTCTATTTGTAGCCTTTTAAACTCAGCAGGAAAGTCTCCTTCTAAGTATACATTGATAAAAATATTATCATCTAGTTTACTTAATAAGTTGGTGCTTACTTCAGAAATTGTATAACGTTTGTCTTTTGTTAAATCAAAACGTTTGTGAACTGAGTTTGCTAGATAATTAACTAACAGTAAACAAATAAAAACAAATGCGATGTGTTGTAGCTTCTTATTCATTTTTTAATTGTTGTTTAGTGATGAATAAAAAGAAAAAAGTAACAGATAAAAAGTAAATGACATCACGAGTGTCTACCACACCACGACTGATACTTTTAAAATGTTCGTTTATTCCGAATTGTTGTAAGGTGTGTCCTGAGTTTCCTAAAGAGCTACTGATAGCATCGAACCCGTAGAATAAAATGAAGGTGATAAACACGCTAATAATAAATGCAACAATTTGATTTTTAGAAAGTGTTGAAGTAAACAAACCAACAGAGGTAAAAGTAGCTGCTAAAAAAAGCAATCCTAAATAAGAACCAATCGTGCTTCCCATGTCTATATTTCCAATAGGGTTTCCTAATTGATATACTGTATATACATAGCTTAAAGTAGGTAATAAGGCAATAACCACTAGTAAAAGCGATGCAAAAAATTTACCTAATACTATTTGCCAATCGGTAAGTGGTTTTGTTTTTAAAATTTCAATGGTTCCGCTATTAAATTCATCTGCAAAACTTTTCATGGTGATTGCAGGAATTAAAAATAAAAATAACCAAGGTGTTAAATAAAAGAATGAGTTTAAGTCAGAAAACCCTGCATTTAAAATATTTAAGTTGTCTTTAAATACCCATAAATAAAGTCCGTTTACAAGTAAAAACACTCCAATAACCAAATAGGCTATAGGAGAGGAGAAAAATGAATTAAATTCTTTTTTTAAAATTGATAACATAGTTTCTCTTTTATTGCAACGAAGTTACTTTATCAACACTCCAAGCCAAAGGTTTATCGTTAAATAGCACTTTGGTTTGTGCCCAAACACCTTTAAATAAATCAGAATTACGGTAGTTCTCTAAATCTTGTTCAGTATCCCAGTAACTATAAGTAAAGAAAATATCAGAGTTTGTTTTATCTCTGTACAATTCTAATAAACGACAACCAGGAGAGTTTCGTATAAATTCCTTTTTAGCGTTGAAATTTGCTAAAAATTCTTCAATTTTTTCTGGCTGAAAGCTCATTTTTACAATTCGTACAAACATACAATTAATTTATAGTGGTAAATTCTGGAGTAATAACAGTTTTAAATTCAATAGTAATCGTACTTCTGTACTCTAAACCTAATAAGTTTGAAGCTCCTCCAACAGTATCTAAATTACTACGATAAATGGCAATTTCTAAAAAACCAGCAGAATTAAAAATAGCTAATTTTTCTCCATCAAATTGATTGTTGTCATTGGCTGAATAGTCTACAATTTCATTATAGCGATTGTACACTTTGTTAAACGTATACCTGCTTGCAGTAATGGTAAATTCACGCCCTTTGCCAACAGTGTTGAATAGCTTTTTATTAATATTAGTAATTACATTACCGTAGTTATCAATATAAATAACGCCTCCAATAATAACGGTTTGGTCTTGGTTGATCTTAGGTTGAATTTCAACAATGTTTTTATAAGAGTCTATTTCTTTACCAATAACATTTAAACTTCCACCACGAGCAATATGCGATGCTACTTGTACAAAAACATCTAAAACAGGGAAGCTACTTTCTATATGATTATGGATGTTAATTTCTACAATTTTTGTAGGTTTTATTTCAGAAGCAATCATCGATATTAATCCGTTATCTGGACAAATAAAATAATGATTGTCAAGCTCTAAGGCGATGTGTTTGTTGGTTTCGCTTAGTTCAGAATCAACACCAATAATGTGAATTGTTTTGTCTGGAAAACTCTTGTAAGCGTTTTTTAAAATATAAGCAGTTTCAGTAATGTTAAACGGTGATATATGATGTGTAATATCAACAATTTTAGCATCAGGTAATTCAGAATAAATCGCTCCTTTTACAGCTCCTACAAAGTGGTCTTTTGTTCCAAAATCGGTAGTTAATGTAATTAGAGACATTAATTTATTGAGGTGTTAATTAATTTGTTGAAAAATTATATTGAATTTATAGCAAAACTACATAATTCGATAAAAATAATCATTATTTTTAAAGTGAATAATCTTAAAACTTATATCCATTTGAACGAACGTATAATTGAATTAACAGAAATCAATCCAAATGATTTTTTTGGAGCTCAAAACAGTACAATAACTCAATTAAAAACATATTTCCCTAAAGTTAAAATTGTAGCGAGGGGAAATAAACTGAAAATATATGGAGAGTCCGAACTTTTAGACGAATTAGAGAAGCGTGTAGAAATGCTAATTAAGTACTTTAATAAATATAATAAGTTAGATGAAAATAGCATTGAACGTATTTTAACTTCTACAGGCAAAGAAGAGGAGATTAGGAAATCAGGAAAGATTGATGGTGTTTTAGTGCACGGTGTTAATGGTAAATTAGTTAAAGCGCAAACTGCAAATCAACGTAAAATGGTTTCTTTAATGGAAAAGAACGATATGTTGTTTGCTGTAGGGCCAGCTGGTACAGGTAAAACATACACAGCAGTTGCTTTGGCAGTAAAAGCTTTAAAAGAAAAAGAAGTACGTCGTATTATTTTAACAAGGCCAGCAGTAGAGTCTGGTGAAAACCTTGGGTTTCTTCCTGGAGATTTAAAAGAAAAGCTAGATCCTTATATGCAACCTTTATACGATGCATTACGTGATATGATTCCACATGAAAAGTTAGAATCTCATTTAGAGAAGGGAGTAATTCAAATTGCACCTTTAGCATTTATGCGTGGACGTACTTTAGATAATGCTTTCGTAATTTTAGATGAAGCGCAAAACACGACGCACAACCAAATGAAAATGTTTTTAACTAGAATGGGGAAACATGCTAAATTTATTATTACTGGTGATCCTGGACAAATAGATTTACCGCGTAAGCAAGTATCTGGGTTAAAAGAATCCTTATTAGCATTAAAAAATATTGACGGAATAGCACAGGTATATTTAGATGATAAAGATGTAATTCGTCATAGATTGGTTAAGAAAATTATCACAGCTTATAAGAGTATTGAAACGGAATAGATATGAAAAAGAAATTATCGATAATTGGGTTGCTATTATGTGTGTTAGGAATTTTGTTTTATTTTTTGGAAACAAACTACTTGCCACAAGCATTTAAAGGAGTTTGGTTGTGGTTTTTAATTGTAGGTTCGAGTATGTCTTTTATTTACTCTTTTATTCAAAAAAAAGATTAGAAAAAAACTTACTTTTGCGCAACAACACAACAACACAATAATGAATACAATTAACGAAACTAACTTTCAGTTTCCAAAACAAAAGTCTGTTTACAAAGGCAAAGTAAGAGAAGTTTATAATATTGATGATGAAGTATTAGTAATGATTGCTTCAGATAGACTTTCTGCTTTCGATGTAATTCTTCCACGTCAAATACCTTTTAAAGGACAGATTTTAAACCAAATTGCAACTAAAATGATGAACGATACAGTAGATGTTGTTCCGAATTGGTTAGTTGCAAACCCAGATGAAAATGTAGCGATTGGTCATTTATGTGAGCCATTTAAAGTAGAAATGGTAATTCGTGGTTATATGTCTGGCCATGCAGCACGAGAGTATAAAGCAGGTAAAAGAGTTTTATGCGGCGTTGAAATGGCTGAGGGAATGAAAGAGAACGACAAGTTTCCAGAACCAATTATTACACCTTCTACAAAAGCTGATAATGGAGATCACGATGAAGATATTACACGTGAAGAAATTTTATCAAAAGGAATTGTTTCTGAAGCTGATTATACAGTTTTAGAAAATTACACAAGAGCTTTATTTAAAAGAGGAACTGAAATTGCAGCTAAACGAGGATTAATTTTAGTTGATACTAAATACGAGTTTGGTAAGACTAAGGACGGTAAAATTGTATTGATTGATGAAATTCATACTCCAGATTCTTCTCGTTATTTTTATGCAGATGGATATGCAGAACGCCAAGAAAAAGGGGAGAAGCAAAAACAATTATCAAAAGAATTTGTACGTCAATGGTTAATTGAAAACGGATTTCAAGGAAAAGAAGGGCAACAAATTCCAGAAATGTCAGATGAGAAAATCATCGAAATTTCTAATAGATATATCGAATTATACGAGCAAATTACAGGTGAAAAATTTGTGAAAGCAAATACGGAAAATGTATTAGCTCGTATCGAAAAAAATGTAACGGAGTTTTTAACTTCGTAAACTTTTAAAACAAACAACAATGATAATAGAACCAAGAACAAGAGGGTTTATTTGTTTAACATCGCACCCAACAGGTTGTGCTCAAAATGTTAAGAATCAAATTGAATATGTAAAATCTAAAGGAAAAATCGATGGGGCTAAAAAAGTATTAGTTATCGGTTCTTCTACTGGATTTGGATTGGCATCAAGAATATCAAGCGCATTTGGTTCAGATGCATCGACTATAGGGGTTTTCTTTGATAAACCAGCAAGTGAAGGTAGACCAGCATCACCAGGATTTTACAATACAGCTGCTTTCGAGCAAGAAGCGAATGCAGCAGGTCTATATGCTAAAAGTATTAATGGAGACGCATTTTCAAACGAAATAAAAGAGCAAGTAATCAACTTAATCAAAGAAGATTTAGGTCAGGTTGATTTAGTGATTTACAGTTTAGCGTCACCAGTAAGAACGCATCCAGAAACAGGTAAGCGTTTTAAATCGGTTTTAAAACCAATTGGTGAAGTATTTTCTAATAAAACAGTAGACTTTCATACAGGTAAAGTATCTGAGATTTCTATCAATCCTGCAGAAGGAGAAGATGTTGGTAATACAGTTACTGTAATGGGAGGTGAAGACTGGAAAATGTGGATGGATGCTTTAAGTAATGCTGGAGTTTTATCAGAAGGAATAAAAACAGTGGCGTATTCTTATATTGGTCCTGAAGTTACAAAACCTGTATATAGAAATGGAACTATCGGAGCTGCGAAAGATCATTTAGAAGCAACAGCTTTTACGATTACTGACGATTTAAAATCGTTAAATGGTAATGCTTATGTTTCTGTAAATAAAGCCTTGGTTACTCAAGCTAGTTCTGCAATTCCTGTAATCCCTTTATATATTTCTTTATTGTATAAAACAATGAAAGAAAAAGGAATTCATGAAGGTTGTATCGAACAAATTCAACGTTTGTACAGCGAGCGTTTATTCGGTGGTGATTTAGCTTTAGATGCTAAAGGAAGAATTAGAATTGACGATTGGGAGATGCGTGATGATGTTCAAGCTGAAATCACTAAACTTTGGGAAGAAGCAACGACAGAAAATTTATCTGAAATTGGAGATTTAAAAGGATATAGTGATGATTTTTATAACCTTTTCGGATTTAAAGTTGATGGAGTGGATTATGATGCTGATGTAAACGAAATGGTTTCAGTACCAAGTATTCAATAAGCATTTATAAAAGTATAATAAGAACCTCATAGAATTTCTATGAGGTTTTTTAGTTATATTTCGATTTTAAAAATGATATGAAAGCAGCTTCGGTAAAAATAATAAAAGACGAATTACAGCATCTTGAATTAAGAGAATTAAGAGAATTGTGTTTAAAGTTAGCTCGATTCAAAAAAGAAAACAAAGAATTGCTAACGTATTTGTTGTTCGTAGCGCATAATGAAGAAGAATATATAAACGGAGTCAAACAAGAAATAGATGATTTGTTTGATAGTGTTAACACCAAAAGCTTCTTTTACATTAGGAAGAGTGTAAGAAAAATACTCACAACTACTAAAAAATATATTCGTTATTCTAAAAAGAAGGAAACAGAAATAGAGTTGTTATTGTATTTCTGTATCAAACTTAAAAACTTTAAACCATCTATAAAAAGAAGCCCAAGAATACAAAATGTATTGGCAACTCAAATTAAGTTGATAAAAAAAGCAATCGAAACTTTACATGAAGACTTACAATTCGATTATAATGAAAGGCTTTTAGAGCTTGATTTATAATTAGGGGTTTAGCTTTGTTGGTAGCTCAAATATTTCGAGATCAAAATATTTTATGGATGCCAATAGATGATCAAAAATATCAGCCATTATATATTCATAGTTCTTCCATTCTTTATCAGCACTAAAAGCATAAATTTCAATTGGCAATCCTTGAGTTGTAGGCGCTAACTGACGCACCATAATCATCATTTCTTTATTAATAGCAGGATGCGCTTCGATATAAGCTTGCGCATATTTTCTAAAAACTCCAATATTGGTTAGGTTTCTACCGTTTAAAAGTAAGCTTTTGTCAATATTTCGCTCTTTGTTAAATTGATGAATTTTTTCTTGACGACTTGATAAATAAGACTCAATTAATTGAATAGATTTTAATTTATTAATTTCTTCATCAGATAAGTGCTTAATACTATCCATTTTAATATTCAAAGCTCTTTTAATTCTTCTTCCTTGAGAGTTTACCATTCCTCTCCAATTTTTAAAAGAATCAGAGATTAGTGCATAAGTAGGAATTGTAGTAATCGTCTTATCAAAATTTTGGACTTTTACCGTAGCTAACGATATTTCTGTTACATCTCCATCGGCTCCAAATTTTTCAAAAGTAACCCAGTCACCAATACGTACCATATCGTTTACCGAAACTTGAATACTGGCTACAAAACCTAAAATTGTGTCTTTAAAAATTAAGATAATAATGGCTGAAGCTGCACCTAAAGCTGTAAAAAACTTCCATACAGATTGATTAGTAATAATAGCAAAAGACAGAATGAATCCGGTTAACCAAGCAAAAATCATAAATACTTGAATATAACTATCAATAGGTTTATCCTTAAATCTTGGTAATGTTTTTAGGTAGTCTTTTATAGAGTTTAAAACGCTTCTAATAATTTGTATGGTTAAAACAATACTGATTATTTGAACTGATTTGGTAATTAAGTTTCTTAAGTATTCGAAGTCATAAAAAAGTACAGGAATCAATTCAAAAAATAAAAATACAGGAACAAGATGCGCAATATTTGTGGGTACTTTATTTGTTATTAAAATATCATCAAAATTTGTTTTCGAAGTTTTTGCAATTCTGATTGATAATACACGAAATATTTTTCTAACAATAATATCTATAAGGTAGATAACTACTAAAGAAAGAATTAGTAAGATGAATATGTTTAAATACTTTGCAGTATTATTTGATAACCCAAAATCTACCAAGTAATTGTAGAAGAAATGTTTATTAAAGCTCATAAGAATATAATATGCAGCAAAGCTATTAATTATAATTGTAGATGATAGATTCAAGTTGTTTTTATTTAAAATATACTCACCTTAAAATTTTCTTAAAATTGATAGATTAAAAATACAGAGTCATTTTTTTCGTAACTTATACCGATAAAATAAAACTGTGAACAATGCCAACTTACAATTTAAAAATTAATGGAAAGTCAGTTTCTGTAAATGCTGATGAAGATACACCATTATTATGGGTGTTACGTGATGAACTAAACATGGTCGGAACCAAGTTTGGTTGCGGAGTTAGTCAATGTGGTGCATGTACTGTGCATGCAGACGGAACAGCGATTAGAAGTTGCCAATTGCAAGTATCAATGGCAGAAGATTTAAATATTACCACAATCGAAGGTTTATCTGAAAAAGGAGATCACCCTTTACAACAAGCTTGGAAAGAAGTAGATGTTCCGCAATGCGGATATTGTCAAGCAGGGCAAATAATGACAGCGGCTTCGTTTTTAAAAGAAAATCCAAATCCTACTAGACAAGAAATTCGTGAAGCAATGAATGGTAATTTGTGTAGATGTGCCTCGTATAACAGAATAGAAAAAGCAGTAGCAATTGCAGCTGAAAAAATGTCTTAAAAAATTGAAAGATGAGCACAACAGAAAATAAGTTAACGTTTAGTAGAAGAAATTTTTTAAGAACATCAGCAATTGCAAGTGGAGGAATCATGATTGGATTCAATTTATTCACAGCTTGTAAGCCGAATGTAAAACCATCAGTTGATGTTGAAAACTTAAATTTCAACGATTTTAATGCCTTTATTAAAATTGCGGATAATGGTTATGTAACTATTTATTCACCGAACCCAGAAATTGGGCAAGGAGTAAAAACATCGATGCCAATGATTATCGCAGAAGAGCTAGATGTTGATTGGGATAAAGTACATGTAGCACAAGCACCATTAAATACCAAAGAGTATAAACGTCAATTAGCAGGAGGTAGTCAGTCCATTCGTTTTGGTTGGGATGCGCTTAGACAAACAGGAGCTACTACTAAACAAATGCTGGTAAATGCTGCGGCTGCTAAATGGGGTGTAGATGCGTCGACATGTAAAGCATCAAAAGGAGAGATTACGAATGCAAAAGGAGAAATATTAGGATATGGAGATGTTGTTAAAGAAGCTGCTGTTCTAGAAGTTCCAGAAAATGTAACTTTAAAAAAGCCATCTGAGTTTACCATTATTGGTACAGATGCAATTAATGTAGATTTAAAAAAGATTATAACGGGTAAACCTTTATTTGGGCTAGATTATAAAGCAGAAGGAATGTTATATGCCTCTGTATTACGCCCTCCGGCATTCGGACAAAAGTTAAAATCTTTTGATGCTTCTGAAGCTAAAAAAGTAAAAGGTGTTTTAGATGTTATTACTATTGGTGAAAAAGCTAGAAAATTTTTAGATGCAGGTAAGTTTAATTGGACTTTTAAATTATCAGATACTGATAAAGTAGTAGTTATAGCAGAAAATACTTGGGCTGCTTTTAAAGGTAAAAAAGCGATAAAAGCAGTTTGGGAAGATGCAGGTGAATTAGAGAGTACGGAGGCTCAAAATAAAATATTAAATGAAATTTTAGAAGGAAAAGATTTTGATACTCGTCGTGAAGATGGAGATGTCAAAAAAGCTTTTGCTGAGGCCGATAAAGTAATTGAGAAAACTTATCATTCTCCATTTTTACCTCATAATTGTTTAGAACCGATGAATTTTTATGCAAATGTAACTACAGAAAAAGTACATTTAGCTGGTCCTGTTCAAACACCAGAATATGCAGCTTTAGCAGTTGCTGAAATGTTAGATCGTGATATCAATCAAATTCAAGTTGATATGACGAGAATGGGAGGTGGGTTTGGTCGTCGTTTATATGGTGATTTTGTGTATGAAGCTGCTGAAATATCAAATGCTATTAAGAAACCTGTAAAAGTAGTGTCGAGTAGAGAAGATGACATGACCACGGGTATTTACCGTCCAGCAATTAAATATCGAATCGCAGCATCAATAAAAAATGAAGAAATTACAGGGTATCATTTAAAAGAAGCTGCAATAAATAGTAATATGTACGGATTAATTCCACATTTCTTCCCTGCAGGATGTATTGAGAATTATAAAGTGTCTACTAAAAATTATAAAAGTGATGTTACAACAGGGGCATGGAGAGCACCTTACACAAATTTCTTAGCATTTGCTGAACAAGCATTTTTTGATGAAGTTGCTCAAGAATTAGGGAAAGATGCAGTACAGTTGCGTTTAGAATTATTAGAGAATGTTAAAAATACTACTGATAAGAAAATAGAATATTCTGGTAAAAGAATGCAGGATACAATAAAACTTGCCGCTGAAAAAGGAGGTTGGGGTAGAAGTAGAGAAGGGGTTTATCAAGGTTTTTCTGCTTATTACAGTCATAATACTCATGTGGCGGAAGTAGCTGAAGTAGAATTAAAAGGCGGTTTGCCAGTAGTTACTAAAGTAGTTGCTGCGGTAGATTGCGGAATAGTAGTAAATCCAACGGGAGCGATAAATCAAATTCAAGGAGGAGTTTTAGACGGAATAGGGCATGCCATGTATGGAGATTTAACTTTTAAAGACGGAAAGCCATCGAACAAAAATTTCGACACCTATCGATTAATTAGAATGAATGAAACTCCACAGGTTGAGGTGCATTTTGTAGAAAATGAATTGTCACCAACCGGACTTGGAGAGCCAGGTTTACCACCAGCTGGTGGGGCAGTAGCAAATGCAATTCATAAAGCGCTTGATAAACGATTGTATAACCAACCGTTTGATAAAGAGTTAAAAGCTAATTCTGAAAAATTATAAGGATAAATAGTTGTTTATATATAATTAGACCTCACAATATTAAAGATTGTGAGGTCTTTTGCTGTAGGGCAGTTGAAAGATATTCTATTTGAATAACTGTTAAAAAAGCACTATTTTCGCAACCTACAAAATCAAAAGTAAGAATGGCAAAAGATTTATTTGAAAGAATTAAAGGAGATAAAGGACCGTTAGGAAAATGGGCAGACAAGGCAGAGGGATACTATGTTTTTCCTAAGTTAGAAGGACCAATCTCAAACCGTATGTCATTCAATAATAAAAAAGTAATTACTTGGAGTATAAATGATTACTTAGGTTTAGCAAATCATCCAGAGGTTTTAAAAGTAGATGGAGAATCAGCTGCGTCAGACGGATTAGCTTACCCAATGGGAGCTAGAATGATGTCTGGTCATACTAAATATCACGAACAGTTAGAGCAAGAATGTGCTGAGTTTGTAGGTAAAGAAGCTTCTTATTTAGTGAATTTTGGATACCAAGGTATGGTGTCGGCAATTGATGCTTTAGTAAATAAAGACGATATCATTGTATATGATATGGATACGCATGCTTGTATTATTGATGGTGTTCGTTTACATGCTGGTAAGCGTTTTGTATACCGTCATAACGATATTGAGAGTTGTGAGAAAAATTTAATGCGTGCTACTAAAATGGCTGAAAAAACTGGTGGAGGAATCTTATTAGTTTCAGAAGGAGTTTTCGGCATGCGAGGTGAGCAAGGTCGTTTAGCTGAGATTGTAGCATTAAAAGAAAAATACAATTTCCGTTTATTGGTTGATGATGCTCATGGATTCGGAACATTAGGTGAAGGTGGTAGAGGTACAGGTTATGAGCAGGGAGTTCAAGACGGTATTGATGTGTATTTTGCAACTTTCGCAAAATCTATGGCAGGTATTGGAGCTTTTTTCGCAGGTGATAAAGATGTAGTTCAGTATTTACAGTATAACATGAGATCTCAAATGTTTGCGAAATCATTACCAATGCCAATGGTAAAAGGTGCGTTAAAGCGTTTAGATATGATTCGTACAATGCCTGAGTTAAAAGATAACTTATGGAAAATTACGAATGCTTTGCAATCAGGTTTACGTAATGCTGGTTTCGATTTAGGAACAACTCAGACATGTATAACACCTGTGTATTTAAAAGGAGAGATACCAGAAGCAATGGCAATGGTGCATGATTTACGTGAAAATCATGGAGTATTTTGTTCAATTGTAGTGTATCCTGTAATACCTAAAGGATTAATAATTTTGAGGTTAATTCCTACAGCACGTCACACGATCGAAGATGTTAATGAAACTATCGTAGCTTTCTCAGCAATTCGTGAAAAATTAGAGAATGGAACTTATAAAAAGGTTGCTGAATCTATTATGGCAGAATAAAAAATAAGATTAAAAATTAAAACTCATGAATATTTATTCATGAGTTTTTTGTTTTATAGAAGAATCTAAATATTTTTGGAACCCTTTTTGAGTAATAAAAATTAATGAAAAAGTTAATATACATATATATAGTTTTATTTGCAGTTACTTTGAGTGCTCAAATAAAAGACACCTTGCCAAATTTTAATGACGAGTATTTTTTAGTAAAGAAAGGAGATACATTAATGATTGCTTTAGATGAGGTTTCTGTATTACCGAAACATAAATACAAAACGGCTTCTGATGTTAATTATTATTATTGGTTAAGAAGAAAGGTTTTTAAAGCATACCCATATGCAGTTCTTGCTGCAAAAAGAATTGATAGCGTAAATTCTCGTTTAGATATGTTAGGCTCAAAAAGGCAAAAGCGTAGATATGTTAAACGAGTTCAAAAATATTTGGAAGAAGAGCTGACTAAGCCATTGAAAAAGTTAACCAGAACGGAAGGAAGAATTCTTTTAAAGTTAATCCACCGTCAAACAGGAAAAACAGCTTTTAATAATATCAAGGAGTTACGGAGTGGTTGGAAAGCCTTTTGGTACAATGCTACGGCTAATGTTTTCAATTTATCATTAAAGTCGGAGTATAGTCCAGAGTTGGTCAATGAGGATTATTTGGTAGAGGATATTCTCCAGCGAGCTATAATAGATGAAAAGATAGAGTATCAGAGGCCGAAATTAAACAAAGACTTTATATCTATAGTTTCAAAATCTCGAGGAGCGGTAGATGTAGAGGAATATAAGGAGATGTTTAAGAAAATCCGCAAGAAGCGTAATCGTAAGAACAAACGAAAAAAGAAAAGCTAAATAGCTTTTCTTTTGTGTTTAGAGTGAATGTTAAAGAGAGCTGATGTCTATAAACTCTATAATAGCAAACTAATTTCGAAAATATTTTTATCATAAAACACTGTTTAATAGTTACTTGAAAAATACTTTAAAAATAGTTTTAAAAAGGTTGTTGTTATGTTAAAAAAGGGTTCTATATTTGCACCCGCTAAGGGAAAAACGCGAGT
>CANLQH010000005.1 GCA_947493285.1 uncultured Tenacibaculum sp. | reverse complement strand
GTCTGGACGGGACTCGAACCCGCGACCCCATGCGTGACAGGCATGTATTCTAACCAGCTGAACTACCAGACCGTTGCATTTAGCAATGTATTTTACTTAGATAAACTTTAGCGGTCTGGACGGGACTCGAACCCGCGACCCCATGCGTGACAGGCATGTATTCTAACCAGCTGAACTACCAGACCGTTGCTCTAAGCGGATGCAAATATATAATCTTTTTTTAAATATAAAAGAGAAATATTATAAAAAGTTTTGCCTGCTGATAAGATATGAAGTAAGAATTTTAGTGTAACCTTCATTAATATCAACAGGTATATAATCTATTTTATATTGTAAACATTTGTTTTTTAGATTTTTGAAAAAAGAGTTGCTTAACTCTTTATAGTTTTCTTGTACGTTTTCAGCATATAAATTTATTTCTTCTCCAGTTTCAACATCTACAAATTTTTTAGGAGTATTATCAAAATCGAATTCAAATTCTGTTTTTTTATCATAAGTATGAAACAATATAACTTCATGCTTGTTGAACTTTAAATGTCTTAAAGCATCAAAAAGCTCATCTTCGTTTTTTGTTGTTTGGAACATGTCGGTAAACAAGAAAATTAAAGAACGGCGATGAATTTTTTCTGCTATTTCATGTAAATATTGATAAGTTTCTGTTGTTGAGGTTGAATTAGAAACCAATAATTGCTCAAGTTGATTTAACAACATTTTTCGGTGTCGTTCACTTCCTTTTTCAGGTGCATAATATTCGTAAGAGTCAGCATAAATACTTAATCCAACAGCATCTCTTTGTTTCTTTAATATATCCATTAAAGCAGCAGCAGCAACTGCTGAAAAACCTATTTTATTTAAGGTATCAATATATTGATTTTTAACAATAGGGTAGTGCATCGAAGCAGAATTGTCAATAATTAAATGACAACGTAGATTAGTTTCTTCTTCGTACTTTTTAGTGTATAGTTTTTCTGTTTTGGCAAATAATTTCCAATCTATATGACGCGTACTTTCTCCTTTATTATATAGTTTATGCTCAGAGAACTCCACAGAAAATCCATGAAATGGACTCTTATGCATCCCAGTAATAAAACCTTCTACTACTTGCTTGGCAAGCAATTCTAAGTTTTTTATTTCGGAAGAAGTATTATTTAAATCAATCATAATAGTTCCGAAAATAAAAAAAGGTTCAGCGATAGCCAAACCTTTTAAGATATATTATAAATGTACTTTATTATAAAGCAGCATCAATTTTATCAGTATATGCTTTTTTAGGAGCAGCACCAACTTGCTTATCTACAACCTCTCCGTTTTTAAAGATTAAAACAGTAGGGATGTTTCTAACACCATACTTAGCAGCAAATTCTTGGTTGTTGTCAACGTCAACTTTACCAACAACAGCTTTACCATCATACTCAGTATGAATTTCATCAACGATTGGCCCAACCATTCTACAAGGTCCACACCAAGCTGCCCAAAAATCAACCAATACAGGTTTGTCTGATTTTAATACTACTTCATCAAAGTTTGCATCTGTAATTTCTAATGCCATTTTATTATGTTTTAATTAAGTTAATGTCTTGTTTCTATGCTACAAAAGTAAACAAATATTTTGCCAATGCAATTTTACAAAAATTACTTTTTACTATCATAGTATCAATAGTTTCTATTTCCTTACAATTAAAAAACTTCTTTTGCTATTTGTTGAATATTTGTTGATTTGCCCATAGAATAATAATGAAGTAATGGAACTCCAGCTTTAATTAGCTCTTTACTTTGTTTAGTGCACCATTCAATTCCTACTTGTCTTACTGCTTTATTGTCTTTACATTTTACAACATTCATTATTAAATCGTCTGGTAAATCTACTTTAAAACGATGTGGAATTAAGTTGAGTTGTTTTTGTGTTGATATTGGTTTTAACCCTGGAATAATTGGTACTGTAATTCCTTCAGCTCTACATTTTGCTACAAAATCGAAATATTTCTGATTATCAAAAAACATTTGAGTTATAATATACGTAGCTCCGTATTTAATCTTCTTTTTTAAAAAATGAATATCGGAATCTAAACTCGGAGCTTCCATATGTTTTTCAGGATAACCAGCAACACCAATGCAAAAATTTGTTTTTGAAGAATTTTGAAGTTCATCATCCAAGTAAATTCCTTTGTTTAAGTCTTGAATTTGAGATACTAATTCACTTGCATATTGGTGCCCTTCTTTTTCTGGTTTAAAATAGGTTTCGCTTTTTACGGCATCTCCTCTTAGCGCAACAACATTATCAATTCCGAGAAAATCTAAGTCAATTAAAAAATTTTCAGTGTCTTCTTTTGTAAAACCTCCACAAAGAATATGTGGTACCGCATCTACTTGATATTTATTTTGAATAGCGGCACAAATTCCAACGGTTCCAGGACGCTTTTTAACGACTTGTTTTTTTAACAACCCATTTTCAAGTTCTTTATAGGTGTACTCTTCTCTGTGGTAGGTAACATCTATAAAAGGCGGTTTAAATTCCATCAGAGGATCTATATTGTCGAAAATAGATTGTATATGTTGTCCTTTTAACGGGGGTAATATTTCAAAGGAAAACAGCGTTTCTCCATTTGCTTGTTTTATATGTTCAGTTACTTTCATTATTCTCGTTTTGAGCACTAAGCTCTAGTTGTATTTAATCTTTATTTTTCTGCAATATTCGGGTGCAACCATTTTCTTGCCTTTTCTAAGGATATTTCTTTTCTATTAGCAAAATCTCGCACCTGATCATCGGTAATCTTTCCTAAACCAAAATAGCTAGCTTGTTCATTAGCAAAGTAATACCCGGAAACTGCTGCTGCTGGCCACATTGCTAAGCTTTCTGTTAAGCTTACTCCTATACGCTCTTCTACATCTAATAACTGCCAAATGGTTTCTTTTTCTAAATGGTCTGGACAAGCTGGGTAACCTGGAGCTGGACGAATTCCTTTATAACTTTCTTTTATTAAATCTTCGTTACTCAAGTTTTCATTACTTGCATAACCCCAATGTTGCGTACGTACCCTATGGTGTAAGTATTCTGCGAAGGCTTCAGCAAAACGATCTGCCAAAGCTTGAGCCATAATAGCATTGTAATCGTCTTGTTGGTCTTTATACTTGTTTGCCAATTCATCAGCTCCGAAAACAGCAGTACAAAAACTACCTATATAATCTGTTTTACCAGTTTCTTTGGGTGCAATAAAATCTGCCAAAGCATAATTAGACTTCCCCTCTCTCTTTTGTAATTGCTGACGAAGTGTTCTAAAAACCGCTATTTCTTTTCCTTTTTTCTGAACAGAAATATCATCATCGTTAATGGTATTTGCTTCAAACAAACCAAAAATCGCTTTTGGCTTTAGTGATTGATTTGCTATAATTTCTTTAAGTATTTCTTGAGCATCTTGGTATAAACTAGTTGCTTGTTCACCTACCAACTCATCTTCTAAAATGTTAGGAAACTTTCCGTGTAAATCCCAAGAACGAAAAAACGGAGACCAATCAAAAAACGGAATCAAATCTTTTAAACTGACCTGTTCTAAAGTTTGAATTCCTAACTCTTTTGGTTTATTAATCGCTGCCTCATCCCAATTAATTGAAAACTTACGCTTACGAGCTTCTTCAATACTTACGTACGATTTAGCCTTACCTCGCTTTAAGAACTTATCTCTAAATTCTTCATAGTCTTTTTTAAGTTTAGTTACATATTCATTACTACTCTTTTTGTTAAGTAAATCTCCAACTACAGTAACTGCTCTTGAAGCATCGTTTATATGAACAACCGCATTTTTATATTGCGTATCTATCTTTACTGCTGTATGAGCTTTAGATGTAGTTGCTCCACCAATTAACAATGGAATGTCTAGATTTTCACGCTCCATCTCTTTAGCCAAATACACCATTTCATCTAACGAAGGAGTAATTAAACCACTTAAACCTATAGCATCGACCTTTTCTTGCTTAGCCATTTCTATAATCTTTTCTGGTGGTACCATAACTCCTAAATCGATAATTTCGTAATTGTTACAACCCAATACTACCGATACAATATTCTTTCCTATATCATGCACATCGCCTTTTACAGTAGCCATTAGAATTCTTCCTAAAGCTTGCTGTTCTTCTCCTTTTTCAGCTTCTATAAACGGATTTAAATATGCTACCGCTTTTTTCATTACACGTGCAGACTTTACTACCTGAGGTAGAAACATTTTTCCACTTCCAAATAAATCACCTACTACATTCATACCAGTCATTAGATGTCTTTCAATAACATGCAAAGGTCTTTCTACACTTTTTCTAGCCTCTTCTGCATCTTCTACTATAAAAGCATCAATTCCTTTAACCAAAGAATGAGTTATACGCTCTTGAAGTGATCCTTTTCTCCATTCTAAGGCGCTAGTATCATCTTCTTTTTTCTTCCCCTTAACGGTTTCAGCAAATTCTAATAGGCGCTCAGTAGCATCGTCTCGTCTATCTAGAATTACGTCTTCTATATGCTCTAATAAATCTTTAGGTATGTCATCATACACTTCTAACATAGTAGGATTTACAATACCTATATTCATACCTGCTTGAATAGCGTAGTATAAAAACACCGAATGCATTGCTTCTCGCACAGTATTGTTTCCTCTAAAAGAAAACGATACATTACTTACTCCTCCACTTACACTTACGTTTGGTAAATTTTTACGAACCCAACGAGTAGCCTCTATAAAATCAATAGCATTTTTTCGATGCTCTTCCATACCTGTTGCTACCGGAAATATATTTAAATCGAAAATGATATCTTCAGAAGGGAAACCTACTTTATCTACTAAAACTCGATAAGAACGTTCAGCAATTTCAATACGTCGCTCGTAATTATCTGCCTGACCAACTTCATCAAAGGCCATGATAATAACAGCAGCTCCGTAACGCTTTATTTGCTTAGCTTCCCATATAAACTTTTCTTCCCCTTCTTTTAATGAGATAGAATTTACCACACATTTTCCTTGTACTACTTGTAATCCAGCTTCTATAATTTCCCATTTAGAGCTGTCAATCATAATAGGTACTCTACAAATATTTGGCTCTGCTGCAATTAAATTTAAAAAACGAACCATTGCTTCTTTACCATCTATCAGACCATCGTCCATATTGATGTCTATTATCTGTGCACCGCCATCTACTTGATGCCTAGCAATAGCTAAAGCTTCATCAAACTTTTCTTCTTTTATTAAACGAAGAAACTTTCGTGAACCAGCAACGTTTGTACGCTCTCCTACATTAATAAAATTACTTTCTGGAGTAATTATTAACGGTTCTAAGCCGCTTAACCTCATGTATTTTTTACATTCTGTCTCCATATTAAATTGCAACTTTTCTAGGTTGATATTTTGAAGCCGCTTCTGCTATTACAGAAATATGCTTTGGTGTTGTACCGCAACAACCTCCAATAATGTTTATCAAGTTCTTTTTAAAATATTCCTCTATTTGTTCTCTCATCTCTTCGGGAGTTTCATCATACTCTCCAAAGGCATTTGGCAAACCTGCATTTGGATGAGCAGAAACAGCAAAATCTGTTTTTGGTGCAACAGACTCTAAATGGGGCTGTAATAAATTTGCTCCTAAAGCACAATTAAAGCCTACGGATAGGAGTGGTAAATGTGAGATAGATACTAAAAAAGCTTCCGCCGTTTGTCCAGAAAGTGTTCTTCCTGATGCATCTGTAATTGTTCCTGATACCATTATTGGAACGTCTATTTGTCGTTCTTCTTTTACTTCTTCAATAGCAAATAAAGCTGCTTTTGCATTAAGTGTATCAAAGACAGTTTCTACTAATAAAAGATCTGCTCCTCCATCTAATAAAGCTTCTGTTTGTTGTTTGTATGCAATTCTTAATTCATCAAAAGTAACGGCTCTATAGCCTGGGTCATTTACATCGGGGGACATACTAGCTGTTCGGTTGGTTGGCCCAATTGAACCAGCAACAAATCGAGGTTTGTGAGGTTCTTTAGCATTGAATTCTTCTGCTACTTCTTTGGCTATTTTTGCTGACTCATAGTTTAGCTCGTATACCAAATCTTCCATTTGGTAATCGGCCATAGCAATGGTAGTCCCTGAGAAGGTATTGGTTTCGACAATATCAGCCCCAGCGACAAAGTATTTTCTGTGTACTTCTTTAACAGCTTCTGGTTGAGTTATTGAGAGTAAGTCGTTATTTCCTTTTAAAGGTGTTGGGTAATCTTTAAATCGCTCTCCACGAAAATCTTCTTCAGTAAATTTATATTCCTGAAGCATGGTTCCCATGGCTCCATCGAGCACGAGAATTCTTTTTTGTATTTCTGTATAAATGTTTGACATTCCTGATAATTAAATAGTGTGTTATCAGGAAAAGAGGAAGTAAAAAAATCCTTTCCGTTATCTCTCTGTTAGGTTCTGAAATAAATTCAGAATATACAGTAGAATGTAGCACCTTCTTTGTTTGCACAAAGGGTTGCTAAGGTTTCAAAGGGTCTATTCCCTCCACCTTTCTTGATAACATTGTAAGTTAATGAACTGGGAGCAAATTTATTAGTTTTTTTTAAATACCCAATAAAAAAACAACTATTTATACAGGTTTGATGATAAATATCGATCACCTCGATCACAAACGATGGCTACTACCACACCTTCTTCAATAGAATTGGCTACTTTTAGTGCTGAAGCAAAGGCTCCACCGCTACTCATACCTGCAAAAATGCCTTCTTGATTTGCTAGTTTTAAGGTACCTTCTTCTGCTTCTTGTTGAGTAACTTGAAGTATGGTATCTATTTTTTGAGGTTTAAAAATAGCAGGTAAATATTCCTCAGACCATTTTCTAATTCCTGGGATTTTAGCACCTTCTTTAGGTTGAACTCCAATAATTCTAATTTGATTGTTTTGTTGTTTTAAATAATCTGAAACTCCCGTAATAGTTCCTGTTGTTCCCATAGCTGATACAAAATGAGTTATTTCCCCTTGTGTATCTCTCCATATCTCTGGCCCAGTGGTAGTATAGTGCGCTTTTGGATTATCAAAATTGTCAAATTGATTCAATCGAAAATATCCTTTTTTATATTTTAATTCCAAAGCATGATCAATAGCTCCTTCCATACCTAATTCTATAGGCGTTAAGATTACTTTTGCACCATAAGCTCTCATGGTTTTTATACGTTCTATGGTAGCATGCTCAGGCATAGTTAATACCATGTTTACTCCTAAGACTTTTGCCATTAAAGCTAAAGCTATTCCTGTGTTGCCACTAGTAGCTTCTACCAAAGTATCTCCTTTTTTAATGTTTTTCTTTTTTAGAGCTTCAGAAATCATAAAGTAAGCGGCTCTATCTTTCACACTTCCTCCAGGATTGTTTCCTTCTAACTTTAATAATAGTTTAACATTAGGATTATTAAAGGAATTGGTTACTTCTACCAAAGGAGTATTTCCTACGAAATCAATTATACTTTTTGTTTTCATCTGTGGTTGGGTTTTAAGTAAAGTCATTTTACAAACGATTTTCTAGTGGTTATTTTATTTTCTAATTCATAGGTTACTATTGAAGCCTTTGGAATGGATGAAGTTACACAGACATTAGCTCCTATAATACTATCTTCTCCGATGATAACATCGCCACCTAATATGGTAGCATTGGCATAGATGGTAACATTATTTTCAATAGTAGGATGTCTCTTGGTAGCTGCTAATTCTTTTTTTACTTGAATACCTCCCAAAGTGACCCCTTGGTATATTTTTACGTTGTTTTGTATAATAGTAGTTTCTCCAATGACAATTCCTGTAGCGTGATCTATAAAAAAAGATTCGCCAATAATAGCACCTGGGTGAATATCTACTCCAGTTAAACTATGTGCATATTCACTCATCATTCTTGAAAAAGTAAATTGATTTAATTTATATAGTTCATGACTTAACCTATAAATGGCAATAGCATGAAACCCCGGATATGCTAAATAAACTTCCTCTAAACTTTTACAAGCTGGATCACTCTTTTCAAAAGCAATCGCATCTAAATCTAACTTTAAACGTATATCAATAAACAACTGTTGATACGTATTCCAAAGTGTAGTTGAATCTTTTATTCGAAGTTTATCACTTATTGTTAAAAATAGGTTTTCAATTTTATCTTGATAAATAATTTTATATTCTTTGTCAAAAAGAGAGTAGAGGAGGTGTTTAGTAAACACTTCTACGGTATCTTTTAAACAGATATGATAATTTTTTATGGTATTTGCTACTGTTGCCATTTTATACTTCTGGAGCTAGTTCAACTTCTAATCCTTCTAATGCTGTTGTTATTTGAATTTGACATCCTAAACGACTATTGTCTTTAACATCAAATGCTTCTGCAAGCATTGCATCTTCATCATCGGTCATTTCTGGTAATTCATGATTTGAATTCACATAGCACTGACAGGAAGCACACATAGCCATTCCACCACAAACTCCAATGGTACCTTCTGGAGCTAGCTCATAGGATCTAACTAACTCCATTAAATTCATTGCCATATCTGTCGGTGCTAATACCTCGTGACTTACACCGTCCCTATCGGTTATTTTTATGGTTACATCTTGTTCCATTATTCAATTGCTTTTACCACTGCTTTAGGAGCTTCTTTTTTAGTTCCATCGAATCCTTGAACTCCCCCAACAGTAGTATATTTCATTACATATTTTTTATCTGGATGTATCCTTTTATAAGCACTCTGACACATTAAAGTAGCTTCATGAAATCCACATAAAATTAACTTTAACTTACCAGGGTAGGTATTAACATCTCCAATGGCATATATACCCGGAACATTGGTTTGATAGTCTAAAGAGTTGTTTACTTTAATAGCATTCTTTTCAATCTCTAGCCCCCAATCGGCTATTGGTCCTAGTTTTGGAGCTAATCCAAATAATGGAATAAAATGATCTGTATCTAAAATATAAGGTTCACTTCCTTTTTGTTCTATAACAACACCAGTTACATGCTCTTTTCCTAAAACACCTTTTACTTCTGCTGGTGTAATTAGGTTTATTTTACCTAGGTTTTTTAACTCTTGTACTTTTTCTACCGAGTCTAATGCTCCTCTAAATTCATTTCTTCTATGAATTAAAGTAACCGATTTTGCCACATCTGTTAAAAAGATAGACCAGTCTAAAGCAGAATCTCCACCACCAGCAATAACAACATTTTTATCTCTATAAAGTTCTGGTTCTCTAATCATATATTCAACCCCATGATCTTCATACTTTGCAATGTTTTCTATTTGTGGTTTTCTAGGTTCAAAACTTCCTAAACCTCCAGCAATGGCTACTACTGGAGCTTGATGCTTGGTTCCTTTGTTAGTAGTAACTATAAAGGTATCATCGTCTTGTTTTTCAATAGTATCAGCGCGTTCTCCTAATGTAAATCCAGGTTCAAATTGTTTAATTTGTTCCATAAGATTTTTGGTTAAATCACCTGCTAAAATTTCTGGATAAGCAGGGATATCATAAATAGGTTTTTTAGGGTAAATTTCAGAACATTGTCCACCTGGTTGAGGTAAAGCATCTATTAAATGACAACGCAGTTTTAGTAATCCTGCTTCAAATACGGTAAATAGTCCTGTAGGACCTGCTCCAATAATTAATATATCTGTTTGTATCATTTTCTTCTGTTTTTTGTCATTATGAATAGCAATCTCTTTTAAGGAATTACTTCGCTTTTTTTAATGATGTTAGCGTATTAAATTTTCAGTTAACTTGTTTAATGTGTGTACTTTTTTTTCAAAATTACCTTTGATGGTTTTTCTATAATCATTTAAATTTTGAACAAGTTGATTAATATCTTCTGGTATCACTTCTTCAAAAAACTGACGTAATCGTTTTGCTGTTGTTGGTGATTTTCCATTGGTTGAAATAGCTACTTTAACATGTCCTTTAGTAACAATTCCTCCCATATAGAAATCGCAATATGGCGGATTATCTGCCACATTTATCAATTTGTTTTGATCTTTACAATCTTGATATACTTTTATGTTAACCGCTGGCTTATCTGTAGTAGCAATTACTATATGCTTGTCTTTTAGGTAAAAGCTTTTATAGCTGTCTTCTATTATGTTAACTTTTCCTATTTTAGCCAAAGAAATAGTTTCTTGTTTAAAAAGAGGAGCAACCATTGTTACGTTAGCATCTGGACTAGACTTTAATAAAAAAGATAGTTTTTCTTCTGCAACATAACCACCACCAACGATAAGTATTTCCAGTTGTTTTACTTTTAAAAAAATGGGATATAGGTTGTTTCTTTCTTCCATGATTTATACTACTTCTTTTAAGGCTACTTCTTGCTTAATTTGTTCAATTTGTTGCCTATGATTAACCACTTCTCCAAGTACAATTATTGCTGGATTACTCAATTGATTTGTTCTTACAACTTCTTCAATAGAGTCTACGGTTCCAATTCCAATTTTTTCATGTATTGTGGTTCCGTTTTGAATGATTGCAACGGGTAAATTGCCTTTCTCTTCCTTTTTAAATAGTGAAACAATTTCAGCTAATTTTCCCATACCCATTAGTATAACTACTGTAGCATTTGACTTTGCAGCAAGAGCTACATCACTTGATAATTGATGCTGTTTTGTTGTTCCTGTAATTACCCAAAAACTTTCTGAGCTTCCTCTTTTTGTCAAAGGGATATTTTGATATGCAGGTACTGCTAACGATGATGAAATACCGGGAACCACAGCTACTTCTAATCCGTGTTTTGCTGCGTATTCCATTTCTTCGGCACCTCTTCCAAAAATAAACGGATCACCACCTTTTAATCGAACTACATGTCCATGAGAATGTCCTCTAGCAACAATAAGTTCATTAATTTGTTCTTGTTGATATCGATAGCAACCTCTTCGTTTTCCAACAAAAATGAGTTCGGTCATTGGATGTACATAACTTAAAAGTTCAGAATTTACCAAAGCATCATATAAAACAACATCTGCTTGTTTCAAGGCCTTAATGGCTTTCAATGTGATTAATTCTATATCACCTGGTCCTGCACCAATTACGGTTAATTTTGGTAGGTTTTTCATAATTCTTATGTGTTTAACTCTCGATTACTATCTTTCTATAAGCATCGATCGTTTTATAAAACGATTTTGTTTCTTGTAAATACTTTTTAGCAAAGGCTTCAGTAGGTTGATTTTTTTTAATTTGATATACAAAATCAGCAAATGAAGTTGGTAGCACAATTTTTTGTGTAGTAATAAAAACTTCATCAAAATTTGTAATAATACCTGCTTGAGTATTTGTTTTTGCACCTTCAGCAGTTAGTAAGGCTTTTGCTATATTAATAATTGCTGAATAAGAATGATAAATACTATCTGACCATTGTTTTTCTTTAAATGCTTCTGTAGCATTTTCTATTTTTTCTTCACTTTCAAATAATAAAGTTGCAATTAGATCGATAACTACTCCTGCACATTCGCCAACACCGATAGCTTTTACATAATTCTTGTCATGTCCCCAATCAATAAAATCGTCTTGTTTTAAATTAGTGATATCGGATAAATGTTTTAATAAATCATAGAAATATGTTTTTCCATTTCTATCATAATAGGTTAAATAACTTTCGTTTTCACCTTTTCTAGATTCGAAATCATTTAACAATATTCTTAACGCTTGTGGTCCTCTTTTGCTAGGTATTTTTATGAGTTTATCAGAAAAACGTCCCTGTCCATCTCCTACAACACCACCTCCAATTAATACTTGTAATGCTGGTGCTAAAAGGTTGCCTACTTTTATAGACATTCCCTGAAAACCGATATGAGCCATATTGTGTTGTCCACAGGCATTCATACATCCACTAATTTTTATAGTGATTTCTTTATTGTTGATGTATTGAGGATATTCGGTTTTAAAAACACGTTCTAATTCTGCTGCAATACCAGTACTACTTGAAATACCTAAATTACAGGTATCTGTTCCAGGACAAGCTGTTATATCAGCAGTACTATCATATCCAGCTTTTGTAAAACCTAATTTTTCTAGTTCGGTATAGAAGAAGGGTAAAAAAGCTTCTCTTACATGGCGAATTAAAATATTTTGACGTAGTGTAAAACGTAATTCATTTGCTGCATACTTTTTTATTAAGTCAGCTAACAATCGTGCTTTATCTGTATAAAAATCCCCTAAATGAACTTTAATTCCTATCGCATATAAACCAGGTTGTTTTTGTTTTAAAACATTGGTTTTTTTCCATTGTTTAAAAGCCTCATTGCCTTTAATATTAACTACAGGAATTTTGTTATCACAAAACTCTATTGGCTGTTCAAATTCACTTGTATCAATGGCATATGATTGATATGCTAGAGCTTTTTTTTCATTTTCAACTAAGGTTAAAAATGCATCAAGCCCAATGTTTTTTACTAAAAATTTTAATCGAGCTTTTGCTCTTTTTGTTCTTTCACCATGTCGATCAAAAACTCTTAGAACACCTTCAATTGTTGGAATTAGTAAATCTGCTTCTAAAAATTCATACATCACATCGGCTTGACGGGGTTGTGAACCTAATCCACCTGCTAGCATTACTTTAAAACCTCTTATTTCGGTATCGTTTACCTTTTTAGTTTTTGCTATAAAACCTAAATCATGCATAAAACTTAAGGCAGTATCTTTTTCTGTTGCTGAAAATGACATTTTAAACTTTCTACCCATTTCTTGACAAATTGGGTTTCTCAAGAAAAATTGAAATGTTGCATGTGCATAAGGAGTAACATCAAAAGGTTCATTACTATCAATTCCTGCTGTTTCTGATGCTGTTACATTTCGTACCGCATTACCACAAGCTTCTCTTAGAGTGATATCATCCTTTTCTAATTGTGCCCAAAGCTCAGGAGTTCTGTCTAAGCTCACATAATGAATTTGAATATCTTGTCTTGTGGTGATATGTAATCTCCCACGAGAATATTCGTCAGAAACATCAGCTATTCTATGCAGCTGCTCACTAGTTACCTTTCCATAAGGTAGCTTTATACGGATCATTTGAACACCTAATTGGCGTTGGCCATACACTCCTCTTGCCAATCGTAAACTTCTAAATCGCTCTTCATCGATTTTTCCTTCTTTGAATAATTGAATTTTACGTTCTAATTCTATGATGTCTTTTTCAACAATCGGATTTTCTATTTCTGTTCTAAAACTTTGCATGATTTCTAATAATTAGCTTATTAAAGCTTTATTCGTTGTGTAAAAATTGTTGCTTGTTAAGCAATTCTTCTTCTGTTTCTATATGATCTTCATCTGGAACACAGCAATCTACTGGACATACAGCAGCACATTGTGGTTCTTCATGAAAGCCTTTACATTCTGTACATTTATCTGGTACTATAAAATAGTATTCGTCAGATATAGGTTCTTGTTCTGTATTTGCATCTATTTCAGTTCCGTTAGGTAATTTTATATTGCCTTCTAATGAAGTTCCTTCGTTAAATTTCCACTCCATAGCCCCTTCATAAATTGCTGTATTAGGGCATTCTGGTTCACATGCACCGCAATTGATGCATTCATCGGTTATAATTATTGCCATCGTCTAAATAGTTTAGGGATTATTTGATAAAACCAATACCAGAAGTATTATTTGTTCTTGGATTGATGAGTATAAATGTTCCATTAGATTTATTGTCTTTGTAACTATCTACGAACAACTGTTTACTCACCTTTAACGATACCTGTCCAATTTCATTTAAACTTAATTGAGAAGGAGCTATTTCTTCTCCTGAAAAATCAGTTTTAACTAAGGATGCTATATTGGTAATCTTTGCTTGTGCATCGTTTATTCCGTGTTTTATATAATATTTTTCTGAAGCCTGTAGAGGAGTTTTGTCCATCCAACAAATCGTTGCTTCGAGTTGTTTAACAGCTTGAGGTTCTTCTCCAGATTTTACAATCATATCGCCTCGACTAATGTTAACATTATCTTCTAAGGTTAAATTGATAGAACTTCCTTTTTGAGCTTCTTGATATTCTTGATTGAAAAAGTGAATGCTTTTTACTTTAGATTTTGTTGCAGATGGTAAAATGGTAACTTCATCTCCTACAGCAATACTATCTCCATATAGTTTACCCGCATAACCTCTAAAGTCATGATACTCTTCAGTTTTTGGACGTACTACTGTTTGTACTGGGAAACGTGCTTTTGCATCTTTCTCTATAGTTTGCGTATCTAAATCTTCTAAATGATCTAATATACTTTGCCCGTTATACCAATCAATTCTTTCAGATTTAGAAACTACATTATCTCCTTGTAAAGCAGAAATAGGAATAAAGGTAATCTTTTGATCTTGGTATTCGCTTTTAGAAGCTAAATATTCTATTTCTCCTTTAATTTCATTGAATTTTTGCTCACAAAAATCAACTAAATCCATTTTATTTACCGCTACAATTACATCTTTTACTCTCAGTAAATTATTGATAAAAAAGTGACGATATGTTTGTTCTACAACTCCATTTCTGGCATCTACTAAAATGATAGACGCTTGAGAATTAGTTGCACCTGTTACCATATTACGAGTATATTCAATATGTCCAGGAGTATCGGCTATGATAAAGCTAGTTTTTGGCGTAGAAAAGTAAATATGAGCTACATCAATGGTAATTCCTTGTTCACGTTCTGCTACCAAACCATCGGTTGCCAATGAGAAATCTAAATAGTCAAAACCTCTCTGTTTACTTTTCTCTTCTATAGCTTGTAATTTATCATCGGTAAGCGATTTTGTATCATACAAAATTCTACCTATAAGTGTACTTTTACCATCATCTACACTTCCTGCTGTTGCTATTTTTAGTACATTCATTTGTTTCGTTCTTTAGTGTTGTTTTAGAAATACCCTTGTTGTTTACGTTTTTCCATGGCTGCTTCAGATCGTTTGTCATCTATTCTAGCGCCTCTTTCTGATATGGTTGATTCTCTAATTTCATCAACTATCGTATCAATATCAATTGCTGTTGATAATACCGCTGCGGTACAGCTCATATCACCTACAGTTCTAAAACGTACCATTCTTTCTTGGATTTCTTCATCTTCTTCTCTATACACCACTTCATCGTTTGCCGACCAGATTAAACCGTCTCTTAAAAATGTTTTTCTTTTATGAGCAAAGTATATAGATGGGATTTCTATTTTTTCTTTTTGGATATATGACCATACGTCTAGTTCTGTCCAATTAGAAATAGGAAACACACGTACATTTTGTCCTAAATCAATTCTACCGTTTAACATGTCAAATAACTCTGGACGCTGGTTTTTCTCATCCCATTGACCAAAATCATCTCTTACTGAGAATATGCGTTCTTTTGCTCTTGCTTTTTCTTCATCTCTACGCGCACCGCCGATACATGCATCGAACCCAAATTCATCTATGGCATCTAATAACGTTTCGGTTTGCAACATGTTTCGGCTCGCGTACTTCCCTTTCTCTTCCTTAACTTTTCCAGCATCGATATTGTCTTGTACATTACGTACAATTAACTCAACCCCTAATTCTTTAACTAAACGATCTCGGAATTCAATAGTTTCTGGGAAGTTATGCCCTGTATCTACATGGAGTAGAGGGAATGGTATTTTTGCAGGATAGAACGCTTTTTGAGCAAGTCGCACCAGTGTAATACTGTCTTTTCCCCCAGAAAATAATAACACTGGTTTTTCAAATTGAGCGACTACTTCTCTAAAAATATATATGGCTTCACTTTCTAAAGCTCCTACTTTTATTATTTCTGTATTCATAATTATGTCTTTTAAATATGCAAACCACATTCTCTGTTACTTTCTACTTTTGTTGGATCGAAGTATTTAAATTCGTTCGATAAATTGTGTTCTTTTAAGTATTGATCTAAATCTTTATCTGACCAATGATAGAACGGACTTACTTTTAAGATTCCATCCTTACTAAAAGATAACACTCCAATACCATCTCTAAATACAGTTTGCCCTTTTCGTAAGTTGGTAAACCATATTTCCGGTTGGTGTTCTTCCATAGCTCTTCTAAAAGGTTCTAGTTTTACTTGCTCAGTAAAAACTTCATGTTTTGGATCTTCTATTGAAGGAAGACCTAAAGTTTGATTTCTGTGTCCTGCTGTTTGTTTAGGTACATATATTTGGATGTTTAAATTCAGTTTGTTTATTAACTCATCTGCATGTCTATAGGTTTGTGGTGTATTATACCCTGTATCGCACCAAACAATTTTTATAAATGAATTTACTTGTGTAACTAAATGTAAAATAGCAACTTCATAAGGCCTAAAATTGGTGGTAAGAATTGTTTTCTTCTTTAAATCAAACACCCATTCAACTATTTCTTTTGGTTTTAATTTTTCTAAGCCTTTATTTAATTCTTCAATATTTAATTGATCTTCTAATCCCATTTTTTACCCCATTTTATTTTGTTCCAAACTCTTTCATGAAAAAAATACAATACCATTTTTGTCACTAATTCTATACTTCCTATTGAAAAAGCTGTAGCTATTTCTCCAGTGATAATCCACGAAATTAAAATCGTATCTATAGTGCCTATGACACGCCAGCTAATTGATTTTAAGATACTTCGTATTGGGTTTTCCGAGGATTTATCTAGCTTGTAGTTTTTCTTATTTTCTATTATTTGTTCTAATATCATTTTAAAATACTATTACCCTATCGGATAACTAGGTTTTAAGAATTGGCAAATGTATACATTCATTTTAAATGTGAAAACATTTATTTAAAAATTTTACAATAGAATAAGATTTGTGTTATTTTACACTAAATCGGCAAGTGTATTATTACGAAGTACTTGCAGGGTATTATCCCTAACTTGAATCATTAACTTATGTACAGAACATGCGTCTTCATCAGGGCAGTCATCGCATTTTTCATAATAATTCAAACTAACACAAGGCAGCATAGCAATAGGACCTTCTAAGGTTCTAATAACATCAGTCATTTTAATTTCGGAAGCTTCTTTTAACATGTAATATCCGCCACCTTTTCCTTTTTTAGCTCCTAAAAACCCTGCTTTTCGTAAGGTAAGTAATATACTTTCTAAAAACTTATGTGATATGTTTTCACTTTCAGAAATAGTAGCAATTTGTACTTTTTCTCCTTTTTCTTGTCTTGCGATAAAGGCTAGTGCCTTTAAACCGTATTTTGTTTTCTTAGAAAGCATATTACAAAAATACACTTTAATTTATTTTTATCTATCCAATGCTTGTTTTAAATCGTTAATAACATCATTTACATTTTCTAACCCTACCGAACATCGAACTAACCCGTCGGTAATACCAACTTCTAATCGATCTTCAATGCTTAATTTACTGTGTGTAGTGGAAGCGGGATGAGTAACAATAGTTCTAGTATCTCCAAGGTTTGCAGACAACGAACACATAACTATATTATTTAAAAATGTTCTACCAGCATTAATACCTCCTTGAATTTCAAATGCAACAATATTACCTCCTAATTTCATTTGGTTTTTTGCCACTTTATATTGCGGATGAGACTTTAAAAACGGATATTTAACTAAGTTTACTTTAGGATGTTCTTCTAAAAATTGAGCAACTTTTAAAGCATTTTCACAATGTTTTTCTACACGTAATGAAAGTGTTTCTAAGCTTTTTGATAATACCCAAGCATTAAATGGAGACATTGCCGGACCCGTATTTCTTGAAAATAAATAGATTTCTCTAATTAAATCGGCTTTACCAACCGTTACACCACCTAAAACTCTTCCTTGTCCGTCAATTAATTTTGTTGCCGAATGTATAACTAAATCAGCACCAAATTCAATTGGGTTTTGTAAGTATGGTGTAGCAAAACAATTATCAATAACTAATAATAAATTATGCTTTTTAGCAATGTTTCCTAATAGTTCTAAATCCAGAATATCTACTGCTGGATTTGTTGGACTTTCTGCATATAAAATTTTTGTTTTGGGTTGGATTAGCGCTTCTATTTTATCGACTTCATTTACCTTAAAATAACTGGTTTCTATATTCCATTTAGGAAAGTACTTTGTAAATAAACTATGAGTTGAACCAAAAACAGATCTTGAAGATACAATATGATCTCCAGCATTTAATAATGCTCCAAAAGTTGAAAACACAGCAGCCATTCCAGTAGCAAAAGCATATCCAGCTTCTGCCTTTTCCATTGCTACAATTTTATTAACAAACTCGGTGGTATTCGGGTTTGAAAAACGGCTATAGAGATTCTTTTCTTTTTCTTCTGCAAAAGAAGCTCTCATATCTTCTGCGTCATCAAAAACAAAGCTTGAGGTAAGGTATAATGGTGTTGAATGTTCAGAAAACTGTGTGCGTTCTGTTTGTGTTCTTATGGCTTGTGTTTCAAAATTCTTGCTCATTTTTTTCTTTTTAAGGTGCGTACACCTGTTTTATAGTTTAGTTGTTTGTTTTTGCTAGTCGTAAAATGTCACCAAATACACCTCTTGCAGTAACTTCTGCACCTGCTCCAGCTCCTTGTATTACAATAGGTTGTTTTCCGTATGATTCTGTATAAATTTCAAAAATAGCGTCTGATCCTTTTAAACCTCCTAAGGGAGAATTTTTAGGAACAGATACTAACTTTACATCCAATTCTCCTTTGGCTTGCTGTAAATCACCATGTAGATCACCAATATATCTTAATACATGACCTTCTTCCTGTTTGTTTTTTCTTTCTCGAAAACAGGTGTTGAGGTTTACCAAACTTTTTAAGAATTCATTAGATGATATTTTTCTTAGACTTTTTGGAATTAAATTTTTGATGGAAATATCTTCAAATTCATTCTCTAAATCTAACTCACGTGCTAGAATCAATAATTTTCTGGCTACATCATTTCCGCATAAATCTTCTCTAGGATCTGGCTCTGTATATCCTTTATCTATAGCTTCTTGTAAAACTTCTGAAAAGGGTACGTCTTTTTCAGAAAAATAATTAAATATATAGCTCAAAGAACCTGAAAAGACACCTCGTATTCGAGTAATATTTTCTCCAGAATCATGAAGTAATTTTATGGTGTCAATTAATGGAAGTCCAGCACCTACATTGGTTTCATATAAATAGCTTTTTTTGTTTTCTTCTAAGGTCTTTCTAAGTTTTTTATAGAACTCAAAAGAAACGGTATTTGCTATTTTATTTGAGGATACTAAATCAAATCCTGCTTCTACTAAGGAAATATAGTTTTGTGTAAACTCTTGACTTGCCGTATTGTCAACTGCAATTAAATTTTCTAAATGATTTTCTCTTGCAAAGTCAATAATATCTTGGGTTATATTGCCATTCTCTTTGGTGTTACTTAAGTCCGTTTCCCAGTTTTTTGTAGCTCCATCTTTAGTAAGAAGTACAGTTTTTGAGTTGGCAATAGCAAATATGTTAAGTTGAATTTTACGTCTTTCTAAAATGTTTTTTGTGCTATCAAGTATTTGATTAATCAAAGTGCCACCAACTAAACCTTTACCAAAAACGGCAATGTTTATTTTTTTAGCAACTCCAAAAACTTGTCCATGTATAACATTTAAAGCTTTATGTAAATGCTCATTTTTTACCACTAAACTTACGTTTTTTCCTGTGATAGTATTGTTAAATAATAACGGTACTATTTGGTTTTTTATTAAAGCATTAAAGGGTTGATGAAACTCACTTAAATTTTGTCCTATTATTGAAATAACTGAGACATCATCTATGATTGAAATTTTGTTTACATCTTTGGTGTAAAAATCATTTTCAAACTCATTTTCAAGGGCCTTTATAGCTTCATAAGCTTTGTCTTTAGCAACTACTAAACCAATACCTCTTTCTGAAGAACCTTGAGAAATTAAACTTACACTTACGCCTTGGTTACTTAGTGCTTTAAAGATTCTAGCATCTACACCCACTTTACCAAGCAAGCCTCTTCCTTCAAAATTTATAAGAGCTACATTGTCTAATACCGATAAAGACTTAATCCCTTTAGCTTTTGATTTTGCTGTGATTAAGGTTCCTTCATCATTTGGTTTAAACGTGTTTAAAACTCTTAGGTTGATGTTTTTTTCTAATAAAGGAACAATGGTTTTTGCATGTAAAATGGTTGCGCCAAAATTGGCAAGTTCATTGGCTTCTGAAAAAGATAATTCTTCAATTTTTTTTGCATCCTGAACTAAATCCGGATTCGCAGTAAAAATTCCATCTACATGGGTGTAATTTTGAAGCTCTTCTGCATCTAGATAGTTAGCTAATAATGAAGCAGTATAATTACTTCCGTTTCTACCCAAGGTAGTAGTTTCATTTTTTTCTGTAGAAGCAATAAATCCGGTAACAATATTTACGGTATTACTGTTTTGCTTTTTAAAATGAGTGTGTACGTTTTCTTTAGAAAGATTAATTATAGGCTGTGCGTTTCCGTAATTTTCATCCGTTTTAAGAAGCCTTCTAGCATCGGTAGGATGGGCATCAATTCCTTTTTGATGTAGTAATTCGACAACTGTTTTAATAGATAATAATTCGCCTTGGGCTAATACTTCATCTTTAATTTTAGTACTATAATCACCTAATAAACTTACGCCTTCAAAAAGTTTTTCTAGTCTATTAAATTCTTCAGTAAAATCTACCAAAGGTGTTATTAATGCTTGTTCTCTTTTAAAAGCTTCTAATTGCTCTGTGTACACTTCGTTTTTAGCTGCTTTTTCTAAAATACGTTCTAAAGTATCTGTAGCATTTCCACGTGCAGATACTACTACAGTAATTCGCTCTCCTTCATTTATTTTTTGCTCTATGATAGAAACTACGTTGCTAATTCCTTCATTAGACAAGGATTTTCCTCCAAACTTTAAAACTTTCATTTTTTTAGTTGTTATATTTTTGTTGAAGATGGGTTCTATTATCTTCTTTAGTTGTTCATATTCTATTAAAAAAGCATCATGCCCGTGTACAGAATTTATCTCGTTATAAGTAACATTTGGATGTACGGTGGCTAGTTCTTTTTGAGTTTCTCTATTTTCTTCCGCAGTAAAAAACAAATCAGAACTTACACCAATAATGTGAATGTCTGCTGCTATTTTTTCTAATACATTTAGTGCTTCTCTTCCTTTGGTAACATCAATTGTTTTAAGTAACTGATTCATTAACTTGTAGGATGCTAGCTGGTACCTTTCTTGTAATTTTTTACCATGATGTAAAAGCCAACTTTCTACATTAAAAAGCTGTAATTCTTCGTTTTTTGTTCGTTGAAATCTGTTTTTAAAAGACTTTGGAGTTCTATAACATAACATGGCATGCATACGAGCATCATGAACAGGATTGCTTGAGTTTATTAAAAACAATTCTTGTATTTGACAATTGGCAATTAACCAATCTGTCGATTTCCAGTCGGTTGCAACAGGAATTAAATGTTGGGTTATTTTTGGATTTATGATCACCATTTCCCAAGCTATACCTCCTCCAAGAGAACCTCCTATTAAGGCAAAAAGTTTATTGATTTTTAATTCTTTTAACCCTAATAGAAAAATGTTAGCAATATCTCTAGCTACAAAATTTTTATAGTCTTCAATAATAAAATTATCATAGCCATTACCAGGGATATTAAAGCATAGCACCGAATATTCTTCTGTATTAATTACCTTGTTTTTACCAATAAGGTCACTCCACCAACCATTTTCTCCAGCAACATCGCTGTTACCTGTTAATGCATGATTAATCAAAACAACAGGAGCAGTGCCCAGTTTTTTACCAAATGTTTGATAACTTAAGGCTAAACTAGAATACGCTGTACCGTTCTCTGTATGGTAGTTTTGAATGTTTAGATGCTTTAATGTTATAGATGAGCTCATGTTTTACTTTTAGAGAAAATGTTACACTAAAACTTCCTTAGCTATTTTAGAAAAAGCTTCTTTTAAATCAGATTTTAAATCCTCTATATTTTCAAGACCAACAGACAATCGAATTAAATCTGCGGTAACTCCTGTACTAGCTTGTTGCTCTTCTGAGAGTTGTTGATGCGTGGTACTTGCAGGATGAATAATTAGAGATTTTGTATCACCAATATTTGCTAATAATGAAAATATTTGAGCATTGTCTGCAATAGTTTTAGCAGCTTCATATCCGCCTTTCGTACCAAAAGTTACAATTCCGCTTTGTCCTTTTGGTAGGTATTTTTTTGCGTTAGATTTGTATTTACTACTTTCTAAACCAGGGTAATTTACCCAAGCAACTTCTTCTTGCTCTTCTAGCCATTTAGCTAAAGCTAAGGCGTTTTCACTGTGTTTTTGAATTCTCACTTCTAAGGTTTCTAATCCCTGAATGATTTGAAATGCATTGGTAGGACTTAGGGCACCACCGTAATCTCGTAGACCTTCAAGAATGAGTTTAAAAGTATAAGAAGCGGCTCCTAAAGTTTCGTGATATTTTAATCCGTGATATCCTTTTGAAGGTTCAGTAAACTCAGGGAACTTACCATTAGACCAATCAAAATTACCACCATCAATTATAACACCTCCTAAAGAGTTTCCTTGTCCGCCAATGTATTTGGTTAGTGAGTGGATTACAATATTAGCACCGTGTTCAATTGGGTTTAATAGGGCAGGAGTAGCTACGGTATTATCTACAATAAACGGAACCTGCGCTTTCTTTGCATAGGTAGAAATTCCTTGTAGGTCTAATACATCTAATTTTGGATTTCCTAAGGATTCTACAAAGAATGCTTTGGTGTTTTCCTGTACTGCTTTTTCAAAATTTTCTGGATTTGATGCGTCTACAAAAGTGGTTGTAATACCTAGTCTTGGCAAGGTAACATTTAACAAATTGTAGGTGCCTCCATACAAGCTACTCGAAGCAACGATGTGATCTCCTGCTTTAAGAAGCGTTAGTAATCCTGTTGAAATTGCTGCGGTACCTGATGCGAATACTACCGCGCTAATACCTCCCTCTAGAGCTGCCAAACGTTCTTGTAAAATTTGATTGGTAGGATTGTTTAATCGGGTGTAAATAAAGCCTAATTCTTTTAATGAGAATAAATTAGCTGCATGCTCAGAATCATTAAACACGTAAGACGTGGTTTGATAAATAGGAACTGCTCTAGTACCTCCTGTTTGTGTTACGTCATGTCCTGCGTGCAACGCATTTGTTGCAAATTTTTGTGTACTCATTTTTCTTGTTTTTTGAGTTAATAAAAAATTAAAACAAAAGCCAAAACACATCTGTTAAAGATGTTGCTTACTAGAAAAATGTTATTAAGAAATTATAAGAAGTCTCTGTAGTTTTTACATAGAAACTTCTTTTGGGTTATCTATCCTTACGCATTTAATTGCTTTGGTAGAATTTAGCACCTTCTTTGTTTAGAACAAAGGGTTGCTAAGGCTTCATAGGGTCTAATCCCTCCACCTTTCTTGATAACATCGTCAATAAGTGTTTGAACTTTTACGAGCACAAATATTCATTCATAAAAATTTAATATCCAAATTTTTTATGTTATTTTTTATTCTTAAAGTTTTATATACTACGTATATAGAATTTTAATTTTAGTTCTTTTTTAACAAAAAGCTTTTTTAAATATGAATTTAATCAATAACTTTGCGGCTGATTTTTGAGGAAAAATTTGATCTGATTGCAACCTCTATAAAAAATGCTAAAGCAGTAATTTTCTACTTCTTTACGCGACCAAGCAATTCAAGTTTTTCTTCCGTTAATTTAAAAAAAGAAGTTTATGTCATATTTTTTTACTTCAGAAAGTGTTTCTGAAGGACATCCAGATAAAGTTGCAGATCAAATATCTGATGCTTTAATAGATAATTTTTTAGCTTTTGATTCAGAATCTAAAGTGGCTTGTGAAACTCTAGTAACTACTGGTCAAGTTGTATTGGCAGGAGAGGTGAAATCAAGAACTTATTTAGACGTTCAAAAGATTGCTCGTGAGGTAATCAACAAGATTGGTTATACAAAAGGAGAGTATATGTTTGATGGGAATTCTTGTGGAGTTTTATCGGCTATTCACGAACAGTCTGATGACATCAATAGAGGGGTAGATAGAGCTTCTAAAGAAGAGCAAGGAGCAGGAGATCAAGGAATGATGTTTGGGTATGCTACCAATGAAACTAAAAACTACATGCCTTTAGCGTTAGACTTATCGCATTTAATCTTAAAAGAGTTAGCTGTTTTACGTAGAGAAAATAAAGATGTTACGTATTTACGTCCAGATGCTAAAAGTCAGGTGACTATTGAGTATTCTGATGATAATGTGCCACAACGTATAGAAGCTATTGTTGTTTCTACTCAGCATGATGATTTTGCTGATGATGAAGAAATGTTAGCTAAAATTAGAAAGGATATTGTAGAGATTTTAATTCCTAGAGTTAAAGCACAATTATCTCCTGAAATTCAAGCGTTATTTAATGATGAAATTAAATATCATATCAACCCAACAGGAAAATTTGTAATTGGCGGGCCTCATGGAGATACTGGTTTAACAGGACGTAAGATTATTGTTGATACGTATGGAGGAAAAGGAGCACACGGTGGTGGAGCTTTTTCAGGAAAAGATCCTAGTAAAGTAGATCGAAGTGCAGCGTATGCAACACGTCATATTGCTAAAAACTTAGTAGCTGCTGGTTTATGTAGTGAAGTTTTAGTACAGGTTTCATATGCTATTGGAGTGGTAGAGCCTATGGGGATTTTTGTAGATACTTATGGTACATCAAAAGTTGATTTAACTGATGGTGAGATTGCTCAAAAAGTTTCTGAAATTTTTGATATGCGTCCACACGCTATTGAAACAAGGTTAAAATTACGTACACCTATGTATAGCGAAACTGCTGCTTACGGACATATGGGACGTATAAATGAAGTAGTTTCTAAAACATTTACGCAACCTAACGGAGAAAGTAAAATAATGGATGTAGAATTGTTTACTTGGGAAAAGTTAGATTATGTAACTAAAGTAAAAGAGAGCTTTGAACTGTAAGATGTAATAAGTTAAATATATTAAATAAAAACTCGTGGTTTTAACCACGAGTTTTTTGTTTTATAATCTATCTTTTTCTGTAATTTTCTTTTTACTCTTTTTGTTTTATAATCTATCTTTTTCTGTAATTTTCTTTTTACTCTTTTTGTTTTTTAAAGATTGATTTCCGAAGTTGTAAGTAAATCCTACTCGAATATATTGAGTTTCCATGTTATCAATAAAATAGTTGTTTTGATTTAAGTAGTCTGTAGAAACTTTTACGATTTGAGACTTTAAAATATCAGATACTTGAACTGATAGTTTTGCTCTTTCATTGAATAGTTTTTTAGTAACTCCGAAAGATAAGTCTTCGTTTCCTTCTATAGTTAAAGAACCTTGAATTCCATCGGTAACCATATAAAAACTTAATTCAGCAGATAAACTTTTGTCTTTTAAAAGCTGATAGCTTGTAGATATAAAACCATAATATCCCCAAATACTATTTTTCACTAATTGATTATTATTTTCTAAAGCAGTAAATCGATCTTCGTTATAATATACATTGTGTTGTGTATAGAAATTCCATCTATCAGAAATATTTTGATTTGTGTTAAAACTAAAACCATAATCTGTGTTTTTAGGAATGTTAACAAATGAATATCGTAAGGTATTTGTATTGTTATTTTGGAAGTTAATTTCTGTAATATAATATGAAACAAAACTATAATAGATGTCGAAATTATATTTTTTGTTAAAGGTATATTGGAATTCTACATTATGAGTAATGGAAGGTTTTAGTTTAGGATTTCCTTCGTAAAAAGAATAATCACTATAATAAAATTTAAACGGATTTAAAGAGGAATAGTTAGGTCTGCTAATTCGTTTTCCATAAGTAAAACCTAATTGATTATTGTCGGTAGGAGAATATTGCACATACAAAGTAGGAAATAATTTAAAATAAAGGTCTTTGTTTATTTGATTTAAAGTAACTGAATTTCCTGTTAATGAAGTATACTCACCTCGTAACCCTGCTTTTAAGCTTAGTTTTCCTAAGTTGGTTTGATAACTTAAATATCCAGAAATATTGTCTTCATCATACATAAACATATTAGATTTTGAATTGTTTATTTCTAGTTGATTGTTTAATAAATTATAATGTTTTAAATCACTTGTAGAGTTAATTTGTGAATATTTAAAACCAGTTTCAAATTTAGAATCATCATTAATTTTATATTCATAATCTAGTTGAGAGTTGTAGATTTTTGTCTTTTGTTCAGTAAATGTTTCAAATGTTGTATTGTTTGTAAGATTTTTATCAATATCAAAGAAATCAGTTTTTACTTCTTGGTTTCCCGTTTTTTTGTAATCAGTAAAATGACCACTAATACTTAGTTTTTCGGTATCTGAAAGTTGCCATTCATAAGTAGCATCTAAACCCAGGTTTTTTGTATTACTATCAGATTGATTTAATGTGAAAAAAGAAGATTGAATTGCATCCATAGCATTCAATACATCCGAATTAGTTTTGTTTTTTGCTTTCCAATCAGGATTGTAATATAACTGGCTACCTAAAGTTAAACTACTTTTTTTATTTAGATAAAACTCTGAATTCAATCGGAAGTTATGTGTACAATACCATGAATTTCTATCTAAAAAAGAATGATATTTTTCGGTAGAATTTCCACGATTAAAGCTTATTACTTCTTCTTCTAATCGATTTCCTCTGCCTCGGCTATGAGAATAGCTTGTATATAAGTTGATATCCTTGTTTTTAAAATAGTGAGAAGTGTTAATATTTCCTGAAGAAAAACGTGCCTTACGATATGAAGTGCCAACTTTTCCTTTATAACCAGTTACTAAATTCTTTTTCATTTTAATATTTAATACTGAATTTCCTGCAGCTTCATATTTTGCTGGCGGATTGGTAATAACTTCTATAGAAGTAATATCTTGAGCAGAAGTTCCTTCTAGTAAATCTTTTAACTCAGTGTTAGATAAGTATACTCGTTTGTCATTAATTAAAATGATAATATTGTTGGAGTTTCGTATGGTTAAATTACCATTTCGTTCTAATACTCCAGGAGTTTTCTTTAATGCATCCCAAGCGTTTCCTGTAGATAACACGGTATTTTCAACATTAAATACTAAACGATCTACTTTTCGTTTTATAGTAGGTTTTTTAGCTGTAATTTCAATTTCGTTTAATGTTTCTGGATCTTCTACTAAAAGAATATTTTTTAGATTTAATGTCTTGTCTATTTTTAGAGTTTTAATCACTTCCCTATATCCAATAAAACTGATTCGTAATTCATAATTATTAGGAGAGATATTTTTGATTATAAAGGTTCCGTCATCCTCAGTAATACTTCCTTTATAAATGCTTTTCGTTTTTGTATTTAATAAAGTTATGTTAGCAAAAGAAATAGGTTCGCTATTGCTGTTTACTACTTTTCCTGTTAAAGAAAATTGAGCAACCAATTGAGTAGATAATAGCACAGTTAAAAGTGCGAAAATTGTCTTCATAATTATGAGTTTTAATGTGACAAATCTCAATAAACTCAATGAGAATAATGGTTAATCGAAAGTTAATGCAAGGTTAATGTGAAAACTAACTCTAAGCGTATTCATTAACAAAGAAGATAGATTCCAGTAATATTAAAGGATTGAAACTTTTAAGGGTTAATTCAAGGTTAACGTATTTTAAAACCGCTTTTTTCTTTCCTTTTTAATGTACATTTGAAGTGATGAAAACTAAAATAAACATATTAATTGTCACTTCGGTAATAGCAATTCTTACATTATCTGCTATTCAATATTATTTGATTTCTAATACATTTCAATTACAGAAAGATGCTTATTTAAAGAGAGTAAAAAAAGAGCTGAAGTTTATTGAGATGAATGAACGAAAAGATGATTGGGATAATATTTATTTATCAAAAACACAAAACTTAATTAAAAGCCACCAAAAAGGATTGCTATCTAAAGAGGAAATGCTTTTTAAATTCTCGAAATTTAGAGATAGTTTGAATAATGGTTTTATGAACTATTTTAAAGAGGAATTAAAAAAAACAAATTTAAAATTCCCAGTAAAATATCAACAGCAAATAACAGGAGTTGTCTTATTAGGAAATATAAATAACGATACTATTGTTTCACCTAAAGGAGATGGATTTTTATTATTTGGAGATGAATTGAACCCTAAAACAAGAATTGGGTTTAATAGTGGGAAATGGAATAGTGAAAGTACTTCTAAACAAGATAAAGATAGTGTCTTAGTAACAGAAGAAAGAATTCATTTAGAGATACGATCGAATAGTTATATTGATATTCCTGAGTGGAGAACAGCGGTGCTACAAGAAATGACAGGATTTTTATCCTTATCTGTTTTGTCGGTTTTAACAGTAATCGGATTGTTTATTTATGCGTTGTCATCTTTTATAAAACAAAAGAAAATAACAGACATAAAAACAGATTTTATCAACAATATTACACACGAATTAAAAACTCCTTTGGCAACATTAAGTATTGCAACAAAAACATTACAGCAAGAGGCTGTTTTACAGAATAAAGAAATTGCATTATCAACTGTAAAAACTATAGATAGACAAAGAAATAGATTACAGAATCTTATAGATCAGGTGTTGAATAATTCTTTAGGATTTCAAGAAATAACGTTAAATAAGAGTACAGTATTTGGCAAGCATTTTTTTCAAAATTTGATAAACGATTATAAATTATCTAAAGAATCAATTTCAGTTGAAAGTCATTTTGACGAAAGTAATGCGCAATTATTTATTGATAAATTTCATATTGCTACAGCTATTTTAAATGTATTAGACAATGCTGTAAAATATGGTAGTGAACAATTAAAAATTAGAACAAAAATTATTGATAATTCTTTTCAAATAACCATTGAAGATAATGGAATTGGAATTGCGAAAGAGCATCAAAAAAAGGTGTTTGATAAATTCTATAGAGTAGAAAATACCAATATTCATAATGTAAAAGGATTAGGATTAGGACTTTTTTATGTACATCAAATTATAAAAGCTCATAACGGAACTATAGAGTTGAATAGTAAGGAAGATAAAGGAACAACAATAATTATTAATTTACCATTATAGTTATGAAAAATATATTGTTAGCAGAAGACGATTTAGATTTCGGAAGCATTTTACAGCAGTACTTACAGTTGCATAATTTTCAAGTTACTTGGGCAAAAAATGGAGTAGAAGCTTTTGAAGTTTTTCAAAAAAACGATTTTGAAATTTGTGTTTTCGATGTGATGATGCCTAAGTTAGATGGTTTTTCATTAGCAGAAAAAGTAATTGCTTTAAATCCAGAAATGCCGTTTGTTTTCTTAACAGCTAGAAGTCAAAAAGAAGATAAAATTAAAGGATTAAAACTTGGAGCAGACGATTATATTGTAAAGCCTTTTGAAGCAGATGAATTAATTCTTCGATTGCAAAATATTATAAAGCGAAGTCAAAAAACAATCGCTAAAAATCAACAATCAGTCATAAAAATCGGAGAATATGATTTTGATGTTAAAGCTTTACAATTAACATATTTACAGAAAACACAAAGAGTAACGGAAAAAGAAGCGTTATTGATACAATTCTTATATGAGCATAAAAACCAGCTAGTAAAAAGAGAACAAATATTAAATGCAGTTTGGGGAAGTGATGATTTCTTTTCAGGAAGAAGTATGGACGTCTTTATTAGTCGATTGAGAAAATATTTTGCTGAAGACCCCTCCATTAAAATAGAAAGTATACGAGGAGTTGGCTTAGAATTTAAAATAATAAACTAGCCTAAAAAATAATCATAATAACATAATAAAAAGTAAAAAAAATCCTGAATGTTTCATTCTAGGGAATAGGAAATTATTGTCTAAAATTTAAAAAAAAGTCATCATGAAAAAATTAGTATTCACATTCACATTAGTAGTGTTTTCTTTAACCAGTGTAGTAGCACAAACAATACCAGTTACACCTACACCACCAAATTCAAGCAGTACCACCGTCTCAACAAGTTCAACTACGTCAAGATCTTATAGTATTGATGATAATGGAAAGTACAGTTCTCATTCCATTGCTGTTAAAAATCATAACTCAGCATATCGATTTAAAGCACGTTTTGATGACGCTTTAACTCAACGTGTTAAAAATCGTTTAGAAAAAGAGTTTTCAGGTAAGAGTTTCTCAAAATCATACGATGCTTATTTCTGGAAGATTGTAAAAAATGACAGAAATGTATTTGAGTGTAAGCTAGATGAAGGATACTTGAAAATGTATGTAGACAAAGAAATGACTTCAGAAAAATTTCAACATAAAATTGAAAAATTAGGAGAAGAAATAAAATATTTAATATCTGATGAAAACCCAGAAGGAGTTAAAAAGAAAGCATTGATGAAAGCAGAGAGAGAATTAGAACGAGCTAAGAGAACTTATGACAGGGCTTTGCAAAATGTAAAAAAGGTTAAAGAGAAGTAATAAATAATACTTTTTGAATTTGATGAGGCGAAAATAAAAACTCCCAAAGGTTGAATTAACTTTGGGAGTTTTATGTTTTAACTAGTTTAAGTCTTATTTAACTTGAAAGATAAAAGGCATTCTAGCTTGAACTCCATTTAAATTCTTCATTTGATTAATGTTGTTGTATAACTGATAATTCTCATCACCTAAAGCTTCTTTTAAAACCTCTTCTTTAGATACTTTAGCAAAAGGAGAGAACTTGAAAGCTTCTTTTAAATCCTTTTTATAGTTAGGGTAGTTACGAACTCTATAGTTGTCTATTTCGGCAAGTTCAGCGGCTATTTTAATAGCCTCTTCTAAGCTTCCTAATTTATCTACTAACCCTTTTTCAATAGCTTCACTACCTGTCCAAACTCTACCTTGAGCAACTTCGTTTACTTGCTCAAAAGTCATGTTTCTACCATTAGCAACACGGTTAACAAAAGTTTTGTAAATATCTTCAACCCCTTCTTTAGTTACATCGTAGAATTTCTGATTCATTGGTTCAAAAACACTATAATTAGCACTGTTATTTGTAGATACTTGCTCAGCATTAATACCAATATTATCTGCAAATTTGTTAAAGTTAGGGATGGCTCCGAAAACTCCAATCGATCCAGTAATAGTTGATGGTTCAGCGATAATTTTATTAGCGTTACATGCAATGTAATAACCTCCAGAAGCGGCTAAGTTACCCATAGAAACAACTAAAGGTTTTTCTTTTTTAGCTAATTCTAATTCTCTCCAGATTAATTCAGAGGCTAAAGCAGATCCTCCAGGAGAATTTACACGTAAAACAATAGCTTTTACTTTACTGTCTTTTCTAGCTTTACGGATAGCTTTATTAATTAATCCTTGACCAATTATATCTTCATTACCTTCACCATACATTATTTGTCCTTGTGCATAGATAACAGCAATTCTGTCTTTTGCAGTTGAAGAAATTCTTCCTTTTCCAGATTTAATATAATCTTCTAAAGAAATAGTATTGATTTTTTTATCAGAATTATCTTTTAATTTTTCTTTATACTCATCTTCATAAATAACAGCATCTACCAAATTACTTTCTTTAGCAAGTGTTGCATTTCTTCCGTTCGAATTATCAGCGATTAAGTTTAAGTTTTCAACAGAAATGTTTCTACTTTTACTAACATCTTCTGTAATTTCGTTCCAGATAGATTTTAAGAATGAAGTCGTTTGTTCACGGTTAGCTTCACTCATTTTATTTGTTAAATACGGCTCTACAGCACTTTTGTATTTACCATGACGGATAACCTCCATTTTGATACCGTATTTATCTTCAAAATCTTTATAATATAAAATCTCTGTAGATAAACCTTTAAAGTCGATTGCACCAACTGGATTTAAAAATAAACTATCGGCAACAGAACTTAAATAGTAGTTTTTTTGAGAATATACATCGTTATACGCATACACAAACTTTCCACTTTCTTTAAACTCTTCAATTTTATTTCTAATGGCTTGTGTTTGAGCTATACCTGCATTTACAGAACCGGTTTTGATGCTAATTCCTTTAATATTATTATCAGTTTTAGCATTTTCTATTGCATTGATAATTTTATTTAAAGCTAATTTTTCATCATCTAATTCTAAAACTTCAGCTAAAGGATTTTGATCTTTAGGAGCATAATCTTTTACGTTAGTAGATAAATCTAATTCTAATACAGAATTCGATTTTACAACAACTTCATCACCAGAGCCCATAATAGATGCTATGGCAATAAAAAATAAAAAGATTAAAAATATGGCTATAAAAAAACCAAGAATAGATGCTAATAAATTTCTTAAAAACTTCATGTTGAATAGTTAATTTTTTGGCAAATATACATTATTTAACATTGTGTTTTTTAACGGTTAATATTAGAAAAGCTACCTAGCCTCATTCGGTATTTTTGTTGGGCAAACATAAAATAATTAAAGAGTTTGTAGTTTACTTCATATCCATAGTTTATATGCGGGCTATAATCAATTTGATTCTCGTATATATTCGGGTTAAACTGCGTAGGGTTTAAAGCTCTCATGTTCCAAATAGGAACCATCATACGGTTTCTGTTTTCTAAAAAAGTTTGAGAGTGAAATCCAACTGGTCGAGCTATAGAGTTTAAATAGGCAGTAAAACCAGGGTCGATAATAATGATTTCGTATTCTAACGAATCATTTTTTATAACAACAGGCTCTTCTTTAGTTTGCGAACTGTTTTTTATAGGTGATGTTCCGCAAGCGTAAAATGTAATAAATACTATTAAAGCTAACGATAAGTATTTTAAGACTTTCATATTCAGTGATATTTGTAATTATAAAATTGCAAAAATTATTCCGTTTTTCATTGATTTTTAATTGGTTTAACAGTAATTTTCAGCTTTAAATTTATAAAAATGAAGAAAAGATGCTTTTGGGTAAGCGATGATCCGTTATATATTGAATATCACGATCAAGAATGGGGAGTACCAACTTTTGACGATGCAGTATTGTTTGAGTTTTTAATTCTAGAAACTTTTCAAGCGGGTCTTAGTTGGATTACAATTTTAAAGAAAAGAGAAAATTTTCGAAAAGCATTTGACAACTTCGATTATAAAAAAATTGCAAACTATTCTGAAGAAAAGTATGAAGAGTTACTTCAGGATACTGGTATAATTAGGAATAAGTTAAAAATAAGAAGCGCAATTACCAACGCAAAACTTTTCATGGAAGTTCAGCAGGAGTTTGGTTCTTTTTCAAAATTCTTTTGGAATTATACTAACGGAAAACCAATTACAAATGTTTTTGATAAACGTGAAGATGTTCCTGCGACAACAGAGTTATCAGATAAAATATCAAAAGATTTAAAAAAGAAAGGGTTTAAGTTTGTAGGATCAACAGTTATTTATGCTTACATGCAATCTATGGGTATGGTAAATGATCATACAACAGACTGTTTTAGATATAAGGAAGTTTAAAATTTGTACATTTAGCGTCAGAAAAATCAAAATAAAATGAAATTAAAACACGTTTTTTATTCAGTTGCAATGGCGGGATTGTTAACCTCTTGTGCAGTTGATAAAAAGGAAGAAAAGCAACCAGAAGAAATAACTAAGGCAGAATTTAATTATGTAGTTGAACAGTTTGCAGATGTGCGCGTAATGCGTTATCAAATTCCTGGATTTGACGAATTAACTTTAAAAGAAAAAAAGTTAGTGTACTATTTAACACAAGCTGGTTTAGCTGGTCGTGATATTATGTGGGATCAAAATTATCGTCATAATTTAGAGATCAGAGCTGCTTTAGAAAATATCAACAATACTTATAAAGGAGATAGAGATAGTAAAGAATTCCAAGATTTTAAAACTTACTTAAAAAGAGTTTGGTTTTCAAACGGAATCCACCATCACTATTCAAATGATAAGATTAAGCCTGCTTTCTCTAAAGAATATTTAGAGGGCTTATTAAAAGATACAAATACAACTTTATCAGCAGCTGCATTAGATGTAATTTTTAATGATAAAGATGCTAAAAAGGTAAATAAAAAAGCCGGAGTTGATAATGTATTAGCTTCTGCGGTTAATTTTTACGGACCAGATGTTACTAGTACTGAGGTAGCTGATTTTTACGCAAAAGCTTATAAAGGTCCAAAAGATCAACCAATAGAAGCTGGATTAAACTCTAAACTGGTTCGTGAAAATGGAAAGTTAGTTGAGAAAGTTTGGAAATCAGGAGGAATGTATGGAGAGGCAATCGATAAAATTATTGGCTGGTTAGAAAAAGCAAAAGGTGTTGCTGAAAATGAAAAACAAGCAGAGGCTTTAGGTTTATTAATTGAATATTATAAAACAGGTAGTTTAGATACTTGGGATAAATATTGTATTGCTTGGGCAACTTCTACCGAAGGAAATATCGATTGGATTAACGGTTTTATCGAGGTATATAACGATCCAAAAGGATATCGTGGTTCTTATGAAACAATTGTAGAAATCAAAGATTTTGATATGTCTCGTAAAATGGCTGTTTTATCTGAAAACGCACAATGGTTTGAAGATAATTCACCTTTAGATGAAAATCATAAAAAGAAAAATGTTGTAGGTGTTTCTTATAAAACTGTGAATGTTGCTGGTGAAGCTGGTGATGCTTCTCCAAGTACGCCAATCGGAGTGAATTTACCAAACAATAACTGGATTCGTCAAGAGCATGGATCTAAATCTGTTTCATTAGGAAATATCACAAATGCTGATAATAATGCTGGAGGTACAGATCGTTTAAAAGAGTTTGCAAACGACCAAGAAGAAATTGATTTAGAAATTAAATATGGTCAAAAAGCAGATAAATTACACACAGCTTTACATGAAGTTGTAGGTCATGCTTCTGGTACAATTAATAAAGGTATTGGTCAACCAAAAGAAACATTACAAAATTATGCTTCTACCATGGAAGAAGGTCGTGCTGATTTAGTAGGGCTGTATTATTTAATGGATCCTAAATTACAAGAATTAGGATTAGTAGATAATTGGGAAAACATTGGTAAGGCTGCATACGATGGATATATCAGAAATGGATTGATGACGCAATTAGTACGTATTAATTTAGGGGATGATATTGAAGAAGATCATATGGTAAACCGTCAATGGGTTTCTGCTTGGGCTTTTGAACAAGGGGAAAAAGATAACGTAATTGAGAAGATTACACGTGATGGAAAAACATATTATAATATTAATGATTATAAAAAGTTGCGTGAAATTTTCGGACGTTTATTAAAAGAAGCGCAACGTATTAAGTCTGAAGGGGATTTTGAAGCTGCGAAAGCATTAGTAGAAGGTTACGGAGTTAAGGTAAATCAAGATTTACATAAAGAGGTTTTAAAGAGAAACGAAAAGTTTACTGCTGCTCCTTACCGTGGATTTGTAAATCCTGTATTAGAAACAGTTACAGATACTGATGGGAATATTACGGATGTGAAAATTACACAGCCAAAAACATTCGAAGAGCAAATGAAATTCTATGCTAAGAATTATAATTTCTTACCAGCCAAGAACTAAATACTTTACAGAATAAGAATTGTAAAAACCGGTACTGAATATCAGTATCGGTTTTTGTATTTTTAAAGCATAAAGAAAATACGAATGGGAAAAAAGATTAAAGATCCTGGGTTAGGGCATAATTCTAAAAAGAATATTAAGGGGATAGTAAATAAAGATGGAAGCTCTAATGTAATTCATGTAAATAAGAAATTTAATTTAGACGATTTATATACCTTTTTTATAGAATTATCGTGGTGGCATTTTTTTCTGCTGATATTGGTAGGATATACCTTTTTAAATATAATTTTCGGATTTATTTATATGGCTATTGGTATTGAAGAAATAACGCCATCGAGAGGAAATTTCATTGATGATTTTTTAAACGGTTTTTTCTTTAGTGCTCAAACATTAACTACTGTTGGTTATGGTGGAATTGCTCCACAAGGTGTTACGGCAAATTTAATAGCAGCTTTTGAAGCGATGATTGGATTGCTAAGTTTCTCTTTTATTACGGGGTTATTATACGGTCGATTTTCAAAAGCAAAAGCAGCAATTCATTTTAGCGACAATATAATTTTACGTGATTTTAAAGAACATAGAGCTATTATGTTTCGATTAATGAATAGTAGAAAAACTGTGATGATTGAACCGGAAATATCAGTAACACTTTCCATCAATGAAAAAGATAAAAATGGAGAGTATAAAAGAGAATTTTATCGTCTAAAATTAGAACGCGATAAAATAATGTACTTACCTACGGTTTGGACAATTGTACATGAAATTGATGAAAAAAGTCCATTGTTTAAGTATTCTGATAAAGAAATAGAAAGCTTAGAAGCAAAACTCTATGGACTTATTCAGTATCATGAAGAATCTTTTGGTCAAAAAGTATATCAAATAACTTCTTATGATTTTGATGATTTAATCTCGGGAGTAAAATATAAAAAATCATTTCAGTTTAATGAAGAAGGATATACCGTTTTAGATCACGAAAAACTGAATGAAGTAGAAAAGATGAATTAACCTTTAATTAAGTATTTCGAAAGAAATAACAACGCGATAACTGCTACAATTCCAATAGCTACATATAAAGCTCCATTTTGGTAGTGTTTTTTGTTGTTCTTAGCATCCTTTTTGTAGCTAAAAATCATTAAACCTGTAAAAGCAATAATAAATAAACTAGCAAAAATAATTCTACCAGTTGTAAACATTTTAGCAGCAATAAGTGTAAACATAAAATTGTATTTTTAGCAAAGTTAAAGAATGATTTTAGAATGAAGAAAACTAAAACAGCAATTGTTTTCGGAGCTACATCTGGTATAGGTAAAAACTTAACTGAGTTATTGGTTAAAGATGGATATATAGTTGCAGTTACAGGGAGAAGATTAGAAAAGTTAGAAGCGTTAAAAGAGAAATATCCTGATCAAGTAATTGTAAAACAAAATGATATTACTCAAGTTGAAAAACTCGAAAGTACTTTTAATGCTTTAATTAACGAATTAGGTGAAGTACATTTAATTATTCATTCATCTGGTGTCGGAGAAGTAAATACTAAGTTAGCTTGGGATATTGAAAACAAAACAGTTCAAACAAATGTTGTTGGTGCAACTAAGTTATACGGATTGGCTTATAACTTGTTTAAGAAGCAGCAATTTGGGCATTTAGTAGGAATCTCATCAATAGCTTCACTTCGAGGAAATAGAGCAGCACCTTCATATTTTGCATCGAAAGCATATCAAAAAGCATATTTAGAGAGTTTATATATTAAAACAAAAACGATAAAATCTAAAAAGGTTTTTATTACTGATATTCGTCCAGGATTTGTAGATACAGCGATGGCTTTAGGAGATGGAATTTTTTGGATGGTTTCTCTTGAAAAAGCTACAAATCAAATTTACTCAGCAATAAAAAAGAAAAAACGAGTAGCTTATATTTCTAAAAGATGGAGACTGATTGCTTGGGTTTTAAAAATAGTACCGGCACGCTTATTAAAAATGGCAACCTAAATGAAAAAGAAAAATTTAATAGTTTTCGATATAGATGATACTTTAACTAAAAGCGAAAATCAGCATCAACAATCGTACGTAGATGCAATGCTACATTTCGGAATATCAGAAATTAATAAAAATTGGAAAACGTATAAAAATATGACTGACAGTTATATTTTAAAGAAAAACTATGAAGCTAATTTTAAAAAGAATTTCAGCAATTCTTTCATCCCTGAGTTTGAAAACAAAATGACAGAGTTATTTTTATCGCTTCCAAAAACTAAAGAAATAAATGGAGCAGCTAAGGTTGTCGATTTCTTTATGAGAGAAACCGATTACGCTATTTGTTTTGCAACAGGGTCTTTATTAAAACCAGCGTTGATAAAATTAGAGCAAGCCAATATTAATTTCGTCCCTAACTTGGTTGAAGCTTCAAATAATCTCTACACTAGAGAAGAAATAGTTAGTTCAGCTATTCAAAAAGCAAAAAGATATTTTTCGGTAAATGAATTTGAGAATATTATTTCGGTAGGAGACGGAATTTGGGATTTAAGAACAGCCAAAAATTTAGGAATTCACTTTTTAGGAATTAGAGATAAAAATTTAAAAGATTTTAAAGAAGAAAATATAAAAAGCCATATTAGTGATTGGACTAATTTTGACTTTAATAAAATACAAACACAATTAGAAATTATATAAAATGAAAAATAAGATAAAAGCAGTACATGAATTTCATTCAGCATTTAAATTAAACATTCAAAACGAGCCAACCGTTGCTATTTCTAATGATAGAAAGCAATTACGTTTTGAATTAATGAAAGAGGAAAATGAAGAGTATTTAGAAGCTGCAAAAAACAATGATTTAGTTGAGGTTGCAGATGCACTAGGAGATATGCTATATATTTTATGTGGAACTATCATAGAACACGGCATGCAACATAAAATTGAAGAAGTGTTTAACGAGATTCAACGAAGTAATATGAGTAAGTTAGGAGAGGATGGTAAACCAATTTATCGTGAAGATGGTAAGGTTTTAAAAGGTCCTAATTACTTTAAACCTAATATTAAGCACATATTGGATAAATAAATAAAAAAGCTCATCTTTTAGATGAGCTTTTTTATTTATTTACCTGTTATACGAGAGAGTTCTGCAGTTAAGGTTTTAACGTTGTTAACCATTTTTATAATTCTTCCGTTTGCGTCTACAATTAAATGAGTAGGGTATTGTTTTACCTTTAGTTTTTTAGACATATAATTCTTTTGCTCAGGTATAGTAACATATTTAAAGTCTTTGGTTTTTAAGAATTCTATTAGTTTGTCTTTTTCATCAAAAGCTAAACTTACAAATTCAATTTTATCGTCTTTGTATTTCTCAACCAAATCATTTAATTGTGGAAACTCTTCAACACAAACTTTGCAGTTAATAAACCAGCATTTTAAAACTAGTATTTTTCCTTTTGTATCTGCTTTGTTATGAGACTTTCCTTTTAAATCTACAAATTCATATGCAGGAAGTCTTTTACCTTCCATTTTAAAATACTTATGAGCAACTGTAGCTTTACCTACAATAGATTTTTTTATTTTCTCATCAGCAGATTCTTCAATATTTGTAAGTGTATATTGAGTTTTTCCTTTGCTTTCTGATTTAACAGGAATGTAAGCTCCAGTTCTTAATGATATTAAAAACATTCCTTTTTCAATTTTCGCTCCTTTATCATCAATAGGAACGTAAGTTGACATTAAGTCGATATTTTGTTTTGTGTAAGTATTCCAGTTGTCGTAACTATCTTGAATTTTATCTAAATCGATAGTTACTACTTCAGTTGTGTTTTCAGTTTCTGGAACCTCAGTAACTTCATCTTCAGTAGGAGTTTCTACTTTCTCTTTTGTTGATACATCAGAATCTTCAGTTTCAGTATTAGCAAGGTTTTCTTCAGTTGAAGGTTCATTATTTACTTCAGTTAAATTATCTGTAGAAGTCTCTTCTTGAATAGGAGTTTCAACCTCTGTAGTTGAATTATCTTCATTAGAAGTGTCGTCTAAACTAGCAGATGTTTCGTTGTCAGTTTGTGTAAGCTCAATTGTTGGATTAGAATCCTTTGGATCAATATCCATGTATTTATTTAAAGCAAAAGACGAAACAGCAAATCCTACTATTATCGATACAACTGCTGGTACAATATTTTTCATTTTCCTCTAGAATTTTCTTTTAATAAATTGATTCTGAATTACTAATATAGCTTTTTTTAATGAAAGTTAGATTTTAACACGCCAATTATGCTTGTCTTCAGATTTATTATATTGAATGTTAAGTAGCTTATCTTTAAACAAACTTGCGTAAGAATCTGTTAATTCTGGTAACTCAAAAACATAATCTTGATGCTTAAAGCCTTTAATTGGATTAATTACTGCAGCGGTACCAGAACCAAAAATTTCTTTTAACTCACCTAGTCTTGCGGCTTCTTTTATCTCAGCAACAGATACTCTACGAACTTCTATTTCGATATTATTTTCATTAGCTAATTGGATGATAGATTTTCTGGTAACTCCATCTAAAATTCTATCATTATTAGGTGCTGTAACTAATTTATCTCCAATTCTGAAAAAGATATTCATGGTTCCAGCTTCTTCTAAATATTGGTGTGTACTAGCGTCTGTCCAAATAATTTGTTGGTATCCTTGTTTGTGAGCTAAGCTTGTTGGGTAAAATTGTGCAGCATAATTACCAGCAGCTTTTGCATAACCAACTCCACCATCAGCAGATCTACTATATTTTTCTGCAAAAATTACTCTTACTTCCCCAGCATAATATGATTGAGCAGGTGAGCAAATAATAATAAATTGATATTCTTCAGCAGGCGATGCTGCAATAGCCCCTTCTGTAGCTATAATAAATGGACGAATGTAAAGTGAATTACCAAATCCTTTTTTAATCCAATCATTGTCAACTTCTAATAATTTCTTTAATCCTTCAGAAAAAACATCTTCAGGTACATGTGGCATTGCCAAACGTTCAGCGGATTTATTTATACGATTAAAATTCTCATCAGGTCTAAATAAAAACACATCATCATTATCATCTTTAAAAGCTTTCATTCCTTCAAAAACAGCTTGTCCGTAATGAAAAACTCTTGCAGATGGTTCAAACAACATTGGTCCATATGGTTTTATTTGTGGAGTTTGCCATTTTCCATCAGCAAAATTACAAACTAACATATGATCGGTAAAAGTGCGTCCGAAAGTTAGGTTATTAAAATCTACCGAGTCTATTTTAGATTGTTCTATTAACTGAATATCAATGTCCATATTTTCCCCTTTTAGAAGTGCTACGAAGATACGAAACTAGCTTGATATTTACGAGCTTAAGAAGCTTGACTTTCGTAATAATAATTATCTTTGTAGAATACTAATTTTAAATATTTGATAATGAAAAAGATAGTTTTTTCTATGATGCTTTTAGTGCTATTTTCAACGGCATGTAAAACAGATAAAAAAGAGGGTATAAATAAAGCAGAAAAACAAGCGGTTAAATTTGTTTCTTTCGGAGAAAAAATATCAAATGAAGGAGCAGTGTCAAATGAAGAAATGGCAAAAAAGTTTGAAGATTTGGTAGTTGGTGATACTATTAGCGTTAAATTTTCAACTAAGATAGATGAGGTTTGTCAGAAAAAAGGTTGTTGGATTAAAGTACCTTTAAATGATGGTAAACAATCTTTTGTAAAGTTTAAAGATTATGCTTTTTTCATGCCTTTTAATTCGGCAGGTAGTGAAGTAATTTTAAACGGAAAAGCTTTTAAAAATGAAACTTCAGTAAAAGAATTACAGCATTATGCTAAAGATGCAGGTAAATCTGAAGAAGAAATTGCAAAAATTACTGAGCCAAAAGTAACATACTCTTTCTTAGCTGATGGTGTTTTGTTAGAAGCTAAAGCAGATGAGAAATAGTCTTTTATTTTTTAGCCTTTTTCTTTTAATTATTGGTTGTCAATCTAAAGAAGAGAAGAAGCAGATTAAAATTGTTAGTAAGATTCCGTCAAATTTTCAGATGTATAAAACTTCTGAAATGGCTGAGCTAATGCGTACAATGTTATCGGAGAATAAAAAGTTAAGAGAAAGTATTATTACAGGTGATTCTATTGGTGATTTTAATAAAGAGTTTTTAGCGATTCATACTGCAAAATTTACTGATAGTTCTGATTTTGATGCTACATATCCAATTTTTGCAAATCATTTTTTAGAGATGCAAAAAGGTGTTTTTAATCTTGAAAAGGCTGAGAGAAAAGATCAGTTTAATAAAGCAGTTCAAGCATGTATAGCCTGTCATAAAGATAGATGTACTGGTCCGATTCCAAGAATTGAAAAATTATTAATTCCTTAGATTGAAAAGAGAAATAATAATAACTTCAGATGGTTCAACAACCATTCATTTACCTGATTGGGATGAGCAATATCATTCTAAACATGGTGCTATTCAAGAAGCTTACCATGTGTATATTAATAACGGATTGAAGGCAATTGATAAAGAAAATATTTCAATTTTAGAAATTGGTTTTGGCACCGGTTTAAATTGTTTTATAACCTATTTAGAGAGTGAGGAGGTAATCGATTATGTTGGAGTGGAAGCTTACCCTATAAAAGAAGAAGAGGTTTTTGGTATGAACTATGTTAGTGAATTAAAAGCAGAAAATAAAGAGGAGGTCTTTGAAAAGATGCATAGTTGCAGTTGGGAAGAAAAACATATTATTTCCGATAAGTTTTCTTTAACTAAGCGACAACAGCTTTTTTCTGAAATAGATGATGTAAATAAATATGATTTAATTTATTTTGATGCTTTTGGTCCAGAGAAACAACCAGATTTGTGGACGAAAGAAATTTTTGACAAAATGTATGCTGCATTAAAATTAAATGGAATTCTAGTTACTTATGCATCAAAAGGAAATGTAAAAAGAGCAATGAGGTCAGCTGGGTTTTCATTAAAACGTTTGCCAGGTCCTGTGGGTAAATGGCATATGTTAAGAGCAACTAAAATATAAATAAAGGAAGTACAAAAATGGAGTTTAAAAGACGTTTTGGTAAACGAAGAAAAGCAAATCCTAAAAAAGGGTTGTATTTAGTAATTTTATTAGTGTTGGTATTGTATTTGTTTTTTAATGCAGATAAAATAATAGGAAGATATTTTTAAATGAAGCCATTTAAGTTTAAAGAGTTTATAGTGCATCAAGATAAAACAGCTATGAAGGTTGGTACCGACGGAGTTTTGTTAGGTGCTTGGTGTGATTTGGGTGAGTTTCCAGACACAATTTTAGATATCGGTTCTGGTACAGGAGTTATCTCGTTAATGTTAGCACAACGAAGTGATGCAATGACGATTGATGCTGTTGAAATTGATGAAAACGCTTACGAACAAACGGTAGAAAATTTCGAACAGTCTGATTGGGGAGATCGCTTATTTTGTTATAATACATCTTTTAATGAATTTGCTGATGAAATGGCAGAAGAAGAGGAGCAGTACGATGTAATCGTATCGAACCCTCCATTTTATACTGATGATTTTGAAACTGAAAATGATGCTAGAAACAAAGCGCGTTTTACCTCTTCACTTGCTTTTAATGATTTACTTTCTGGTGTTTCTAAAATATTATCAGATAGAGGATTATTCTCTGTAATTATTCCTTTTAAAGAAGAAGCTAGCTTTATTGAATTAGCAAAGAAGCAAGGTTTGTTTCCGAAGAAAGTATGTAGGGTTAGAGGAAACGAAACTTCAGATATAAAAAGAAGTTTATTAAGTTTTTCTTTTGAAAAGAAAGAGGTGGAAGAAGAAGAGTTAGTTATAGAAAAAGAAAGGCATCAGTATACTGATGCCTATATAAATCTTACCAAAGATTTTTATTTGAAAATGTAATGTGTTTTGTTATCGATTTTTATAAACTGTTAGTAAAAATCACTATTGAGAGCAATTTCCATCTATTATGTCTTGTCTAGTTGGATTGTACGCATTATTAGTAATGTGTAAATCAAAATTAGCTCCATTATTTGCTAAATTTTCTATTGCACACAGGTTTTTTAAATTACGATTGTTTTCTATAAAGCAGAATCTTTTAACAGAGCTTAAATTGTTTAAACCGTTAAGGCTTTCTAAACTATTATTTTCACTAATCTCTATAAGATTACTAAGAGAATTAACAACTGATAATCCGTCAATGTTTTTTAAGCTTTCATTTCGTAATATTTTTATACTAGGAGAACTAAATGAACTTATGTTTTTTAATCCATTAACATTAAGTAGTGATTTATTATTTAATATTTCTAAAACCCCTTTGTAGTTTTCAAGATTACTTAATCCATCGATATTAAGCAGGTTGTCGTTTGAGGCTATTAATGAAACCCAAACACCATCTTTTTCATTATCATCAACAATTGATTCTATGTTTTTTAATTCATCTACGTTTGTTATTTTATCAGCATCCGTTATCGATAAAAAATGAGTAGATTTGATGTTGTTTAATCCTTCGAGAGAATTTAAGTTAACAGTTCCTTTAATATTTAAACCTCCATTAATTTGAGTTATACTTTCTAATCCTTTCAAAGAAATTATATCACACTTTGGAGAGACACCAATAACTAAAGTACCATTTATGATGGTATAACCTTTTTTTGCAAAAACATTAAGTTCTTGCTGATTTTTAAGATGAACATTTCCATTATGTATAGGGTTAGTGGGTGTAGGTGTAGGTGTAGGTGTGTTACTATCTAAATTATCTTCACTGTTGCTTGTGCAACTTATTAAAACTAAAAATATGAATGCAAATAATAAACAATTAATAAAGTTTTTTTGAGAAAATACTAAAGTACTTTTTGTTTTTTTCATAATAAATGAGTGTTTTTTCAATGCTTTTTTGGGTTAAAAATAATTCACAAACGTACTAATAAATTTGAGAAATTATTATTATTTTTAGATTAATTATCCTTATGCCCTTTTCAGGGTTATAGTCTAAATATGTTACTTTTTTTAGCAAAAGTAATTTCATACTTTTCTAACTATTTTAAAATTGGTTCGCGTATTTCTTTTTGATATTTTAATTATGAAAAAGTGTTACAAGCTCAAGAGAAATCAATTTATCTAATAGTTTATTTCAAGAATAGTTAAAGTGTATGTTTGTAAATATAAAAACTTCTTTAGTGAAAGAAGAAGAGTTAGTTATAGAAAAAGAAAGGCACCAGTATACTGATGCCTATATAAATCTTACGAAAGATTTTTATTTAAAAATGTAAATTAAAAGTCTTTTTATTTGGTGTAATCGTAAGTGTTTGAATAGAAAGTATTAGCTATTTCGTTAAATATTTTTGAATCATTACGAGGAGCACCATGATTTCTTCCTGGCATTATACAAAGTTGCGCTTTAGGAATGTTGTTGTATATTTCTACAGCATGCTCGTTTTTAATAATATCTCTATCACCGATCATAATTAAAGTAGACGCTTTAATTTTTTGCAACTCTACATGACTAATATTAGGTTGGTTTAAAAGAAGTTCATCTAACTGTAATTCTTTTTTCCAGTCTTTAGAAGTATCACCTTTCATAATCATTGTTAAGGTTTTTTTATGCATTTCTACAACTTGTTTACGAGCCCACAAATTCACAGCAGTTGTGTCTGGTCTTAGATTAGCTCCCATTGTAATAATTTTTTTAACAGAAACATTGTTGTTAATTCCCATTTTTAAGGCAATTATTCCACCATCACTCCAACCAAGAATATTAATTGAATCTAGTTTTAAATACTTTACAAGTTCCTCTAAGTCTTTAGCCATTAGATCGTAGGTTAATTTTTTGGTATTTAATGTAGATTTTCCTTGTCCTCTACTATCAACAGCAATAACTCTATAGTTATTTTTAAAAAAATCAATTTGATATTCCATAGCTTTAATATCAGTTCCACAGCTATGAATTATTAATAAAGGTTCTCCAGTTCCATATTCTTCGTAGTAAAGTTTAGTTCCGTTTATTTTAATATATTTTCCTGCTTCTTTATTGTTTCCGTAAGGAGTATTAATTTTTTCTTGGGCATTATTAATGCTTGATTGAAAAAATAAGAAACATAAAATAAGTTTTAAAAAGATCGATTTTTTCATTGTGTATTTTACTGTTTTTTTTTAATTGCTATTTTGTTTTAAATCAATTGTTTTTAGCGGGGGTAAAATTAACAGAAAAAATAAGAATAGAGAGTTTCGAATTAGTTTTTAAACTATGATAGTTAATGGAAATAAAAAAGGCATCAATCGATGCCTTTTTTATTAAATGTATTTTGATAAATTGAATGAGTTTTTTACCCCTTCACGCTTTCAGGATTATACCCTAAATATGGTGCTTTCTTCTCAACAAAAGTAATTCCATACTCTTCTAATTCTTTTAAAATTGGTTCGTATACTTCTTTGGTAATTGGTAATTGAACTCCAGGAGTTTTAATTTCTCCGTTTAAAATCTTTAATGCTGCCATGGCTACAGGTAAACCAACAGTTTTTGCCATTGCTGTAAAAGTTTGATCATCACCTTTAATAACCATACTACTTTCTATTTGGCGCTTCTCTTCTTTATACTGATATCCAAATTTGTGTTGCATTACAATCATATCTTTATCAGCAGCTTGTAAAGTCCATTTTTCAGATAATATTTTTTGTAATATTTGAGCAGGAGTAGCATTCTTTAACTCAACTTTTTTAGTTGGATTAAAAATGTCTAATTCTAAAAACTTATCCCACATTACATCATCTTGATCTATTTTTAAGTAAGACCTAAATTTTAATTCTACAGAATCGGTAGGGGAATACGCTAAGAAAAGATTAGTAAAATCACGATAATTCATGTTTTCAGAATCCTCAATTGTATACGTGTCATCCGTCATTCCTAATTGAACAAAAGTGTTCCAAGCTCTAGAAAAACCAACTTTTCTAATAGTACCACGATACATTGTAGGGATATCTTCTAAGCCATAAACACTAGTGTATTTTAAAGAATCTCTATTAGCATAGGCTTCAAATTTACCATATCCATCAATATCTAAAAATTCAGTTCTTCTAAATAATTTGTGGTAAGGAATATATTTATAAGTATTCTCTTGTCTAAACATAGCGGCACCACCTTGACCTGCTAAAACAACATTTCTTGGGTTCCAAGTAAATTTATAGTTCCATAAATTATCATCACTTTCAGGAGCTACTAAACCACCACAAAACGATTCAAATAATAACATCTTAGCACCATGATCATGAATTCTATCAATAACTTGCATTGCACTCATATGGTCTATACCGGGGTCTAAACCAATCTCGTTCATAAACACTAATCCTTTTTCTTTTACAGCAGGATCTAAAGCTTGCATTTCATCAGAAATATAAGAAGCTGTTACCATGTGCTTATTGTAGGTAACACAATCTTTAGCAACTTCAATATGAAAACGAGCAGGCAACATTGAGATAACAACATCAGCTTTTTTAATAGCTTCAACACGTTGTTCAGCATTAAAAACATCTAATTTAATAGCTGTAGCATTCTTGTGATTATTTATTTTTTCTCTTGCATTTTCAACAGACATATCACCAATAGTTATATGTAAATTTTCTTCTGTTGATTTATCTAGTAAGTATTTTATAAGTGATGAACTAGATCTACCAGCTCCAATAATTAATATATTTCTCATTATATAGTGTACTTTAGTGGTCTAAAATTTGAGGCGACAATATCGCTAAAAAAGTTTAAAATTAAACAAAAATTAGATAAATGTATAAAAATTTAACAATTACATCTGTCTTAGGAATAACAGCCGTAATCCTAGGAGCTTTCGGTGCACATGCTTTAAAAACGAAGTTAAGTCCAGAAGCGATACAAAGTTTTGAAACAGCCGTAAGATACCAATTCTTACATGTTTTATTATTACTTTTTGTAAATACTTATAATGAGTTTAGCAGTAAACAGAAAAACAGTGTCAGTTGGTTTTTAATAGCTGGTATTTTATTGTTTTCAGGTTCTATCTATGCAATCTATTTATTAGGAGTGCCAGCAAAATCAATTTGGTTTGTAACACCTTTAGGTGGAGTATTGTTAATTGTAGGTTGGGGTTTGATGAGTTATCAATTCATTAAAAAGTTATTAAAAAATAATAGTTGATAAAATTTTTCATTGACTAATGAGTTTAACCAAAAAGAACTATTTTTGTCGAACATAAACACAACTAAAAAATTTTAAGATGACAAATCTTGATACGAAAACGATATCGTTAGATAACTTAGGAATTAAGGATGCTACTATTCGTTATCAATTGACTTCAGACGAGTTACACGACTTAACTATTGAAAAAGGACAGGGAGAAAATACTAGTTTTGGAGCATTAGCTGTTAAAACAGGTGAGTTTACAGGACGTTCTCCTATGGATCGTTTTATCGTTAAAGACGATATAACAAAAGACGAAATTTGGTGGGGAGATATCAATATTCCATTCGATTCAGATAAATTTGATAAATTATATGACAAGGTAACTAACTACCTTTCTAATAAAGAAGTTTTTGTACGTGATAGTTATGCTTGTGCAGATGAAGACTATAAATTAAACATTAGAGTAGTAAACGAATATCCATGGAGTAACATGTTTGCCTATAACATGTTTTTACGCCCAACTGCTGAAGAATTAAAAGGTTTTTCTCCAGAATGGACTGTGATTAACGCACCAGGTTTTATGGCAGATCCTGCTGTTGATGGAACACGTCAACACAATTTTGCTATTTTAAACTTCGGAAAAAAGATTGCTTTAATTGGTGGAACTGGTTATACTGGTGAAATCAAAAAAGGAATTTTCTCTGCATTAAACTTCATTTTACCAGTATTTAAAAATACCTTACCAATGCACTGTTCTGCAAACGTTGGTAAAGAAGGTGATACTGCTATTTTCTTTGGGTTATCTGGTACAGGTAAAACAACTTTATCTACCGATCCAAATCGTAGCTTAATTGGAGACGATGAACATGGTTGGACTTCTGAAAACACAGTTTTCAATTTTGAAGGAGGATGTTACGCTAAAGTAATTGACTTATCTCAGGAAAAAGAACCAGAAATTTACGGAGCAATAAAGAGAGGAGCAATCCTAGAAAATATTGTTATGGATGCTGATGGTAAAGTTGACTTTCATGATACTTCGATTACACAAAATACACGTGTAAGTTATCCGATAGATCATATTGAAAATATTCAAACACCATCAATTGGTAAGAATCCTAAAAACATATTTTTCTTAACTGCTGATGCTTTTGGAGTATTGCCTCCAATCTCAAGGTTAACACCTGGTCAAGCAGCATACCACTTTATATCAGGATATACTGCAAAAGTTGCAGGTACTGAAGCTGGAGTTACTGAGCCATTACCAAGTTTCTCAGCTTGTTTCGGAGCACCATTTATGCCATTACATCCAACACGTTATGCAGAAATGTTAAGCGAAAAGATGAAGGAAACAGGTGTAAATGTTTGGTTAGTAAATACTGGTTGGACAGCAGGTCCTTACGGAGTTGGTCACAGAATGAAATTAAAGTACACACGTGCTATGATTAATGCTGCGATAAATGGTGAGTTAGGTGAAATGAATTATAAAAATTATCACACACATTCAGTATTCGGATTAGCACAACCAAGACAATGTCCTGGAGTGCCATCTGAATTATTAAGCCAACGTCAAGCTTGGGATAATGATGAAGAATATTATAAAACTGCACACAAATTAGCAGACTCATTTAGAAAGAACTTTGAGCAGTTTGCAGACAATGCAAATGCAGAAATTTTAGCAGGTGGTCCGCCAAATATGAAAAGATAAATTATAGAAAAGCATCCGAAAGGATGCTTTTTTTATGCAGAAATACTACCTATTTTTGTAGTCCAATAAAAAGTAAATAATGATTGTAAAAGGAAATATAGTTGATATAGCGAATAAAAGAATCTATAAAGGGGAAGTCGAAGTTGAGAATGGAAAGATAAAAGCCATTAGAGAAACTGATCATGCTGTAGAAAACTATATTCTTCCTGGGTTTGTAGATGCTCATATTCATATAGAAAGCTCAATGTTAGTACCATCAGAATTTGCTAAAATTGCAGTTGTTCACGGTACAGTTGCAACAGTTTCTGACCCACATGAAATAGCGAATGTGTTAGGAGTAAAAGGTGTGGAATTTATGATTGAAAATGGAAAGAAAGTTCCGTTGAAATTCAATTTTGGTGCACCTTCTTGTGTGCCAGCAACATCTTTTGAAAGTGCAGGAGCTATTATCGATTCTGATGATATTAAGAAGATGATGGAGAACCCAGATATTAAGTATTTGGCTGAGATGATGAACTATCCAGGTGTTATTTACCAAGATGAAGAAGTATTAAAAAAGATTGCGTGGGCTAAACATTACAATAAACCTGTAGATGGTCATGCACCAGGAGTAAGAGGAGAAGATTTAGACAAATATATTGCTGCAGGTATTTATACCGATCATGAATGTTTTACCTATGAAGAAGCCTTAGAAAAGCTACAAAAAGGAATGAAAGTTATTATTCGAGAAGGAAGTGCCGCTAAAAACTTTGAAGCGTTAATTGATTTACTTCCTGAACATTATGAGAACATGATGTTTTGTTCGGATGATAAGCATCCAGATGATTTATTAGTAGGGCATTTAAATGAGTTATGTGAAAGAACTGTAGCTAAGGGAATAGATGTGTTTAAAGTCTTACAAACAGCATGTGTAAATCCTGTAAAGCATTATAATTTAGATGTAGGGTTGTTAAAAGAAGGAGATGATGCCGACTTTATTGTAGTAGAAGATTTAAAGAAATTTAAGGTTCTACAGACTTATATTAATGGAGAATTGGTAGCTGAAAATGGTAAGTCATTTGTTAAGCATGTAGATTTTGAAGTATTGAATAATTTTGATACAGATAAAAAGGAAGTAAGTGATTTTGAATTTCATTCAGCATCTGATAAAATTAGAGTTATTGAAGCCTTAGATGGAGAATTGGTAACCAATGAAATTGAAGTAGACTCTTTAATTAAAGACGGAAACTTGGTTTCAAACACTGAAAATGATGTTTTAAAAATGACGGTGGTAAATCGTTATAAAAATGCTGAACCTTCTATAGCATTTATTAAAAACTTCGGATTAAAAGAAGGAGCAATCGCAAGCTCTGTAGGGCACGATTCACATAATATTATTGCTGTTGGAGTTTCAGATGAGATGATTTGTAAAGCAGTAAATTTATTAATAGAAAACAAAGGAGGGGTTTGCGCAGTAACTAATGATGAAGAAAAAATAGTGCCATTACCTGTAGCAGGAATTATGTCCGACAAACCAGTTGAAGAAATTGGTAAAACGTATGCTGAGTTAGATAAAATGGCAAAAGATATGGGTAGTAAATTATGTGCTCCGTATATGACTTTATCGTTTATGGCATTATTGGTAATTCCATCATTAAAACTTTCTGACAAAGGATTGTTTGATGGAAATACATTCAAGTTTACTTCGTTAGAGGTGAAGTAAATAGTATTTAATAATGGATAGTAAAAAGAATGTAATTTTAAATACGGAATCGTATTTGATTGAAGGAAGTGAAAAGAGGTTTTTCCCATTTTATGAATTAGAGTATAATGAATGGGTAATACTATGAAGATGATGAACCTAAGTATTATTTTGAACTTAATAAAGACTCAAAAAATAATAATAAACAAATATCTGAATTGATTTCTATGTTAAGTAAAGGTTTTGACATAAGAAACCTTATAATTAAGAAAGGAAATAGTTTTAATAAAAAATGGGATGTTTTCCATTCTAAAGCAGGAGAGGAGTTAGTAGGTAGTTTTCAAACTGAAGTTATTGAGTTAGAAAAATATGGAGAGTAATTCAAAATCGTATCGCTAATTTTTTCATCAATCGTAATACTTCAACATATAGCCAAATTAATGTGATTAGTAGTCCCCAAGTTGCTAACCATTCACGTTCTTTTGGGTAACGACCAACTTGTCTATCGATATAATAAAAATCGAGTAATAAGCTAAAAGAAGCTACGATTGCTGCAATAATATTAAATCCTATTGCAAACCAAGATGTACCCCATAAATACGGAACATCAATTTTTAAAAACCATAAAATCCATCCAATAAAATAGAACATAAAAATACTAGCAGTTGCAGTAATAATTATGGTTCTAAGCTGTCTAGTAACCTTAATTAACTTCCATTTATAGAGTGTAAACATTACAAAAAAAGTAACGATGGTAACCCCAATTGCTTGAAAAGGAAGGTTCGGAAAACGATTATGAGCAATAGCACTAATTCCACCTAAAAAAAAGCCTTTTGCTAAAGCATATATAGGTAGTAAGTATTTAGCAGCACTATGCTTAAAAGAAATAAATAAACTACAAAAAATAGCAACAAACATTCCGATAGCAGTATACCATTTAGTATTAACACCACTAAAAAATAAATGCCAAGTATAGCTAGCAGTTAAAGCAACCAAACTTAACATTAAAAGTGATTTAAGAATAATCCCACTAACCGACATTTTAGCTTTAGAATAGATACGAGATTTTTTCCAAAAATAACGGTTAAAAGCAGGGTTAGATGTTCGTAAACCAAATACGCTCATAAACAATTTAATTGATTAGTTTTGTGTTTGTACAAAGTACAATAAAATTTGAAGACAGAAAAAATCATATTAGGCATCGATCCCGGTACCACCATTATGGGGTTTGGAATTATTAAGGTTGTTGGTAAAAAAATGGAGTTTGTTCAAATGAATGAATTGCTATTAAAAAAGTACGACGACCATTATTTAAAGTTGAAGTTAATATTCGAAAGAACAATTGAATTGATTGATACTTACAAACCTGACGAGATAGCTTTAGAAGCTCCTTTTTTTGGTAAAAATGTGCAATCGATGTTGAAGTTGGGACGCGCACAAGGAGTTGCCATGGCTGCAGGACTATCAAGAGAAATTCCTGTAACCGAATACGCACCATTAAAAATAAAAATGGCAATTACTGGTAATGGGAAATCGAGTAAGGAGCAAGTAGCGATGATGTTAAAATCGTTATTAAACTTAAAAGAACTACCTAAAAATTTAGATGCTACAGATGGATTGGCAGCAGCTGTTTGTCATCATTATAATTCTGGAGCTAAAGTAGGCGGGAAAAATTACACAGGTTGGGCAGCTTTTGTAAAGCAAAATCCAAATAAAGTAAAATAATTTGACAGGAATTTACCTACATATCCCATTTTGTAAACAAGCATGTTATTATTGCGATTTTCACTTTTCTACTTCTTTAAAAAAGAAAGATGAGTTGGTTTCTTGTCTTGTAAAAGAATTGGAATTAAGAAAAGAAGAGTTAAAAAATGAAACCATAGAAACTATTTATTTCGGTGGAGGAACTCCGAGTTTATTACCCCAAAATGAAATTGAGTTGTTATTGAAAACAATTCAAGAAAATTATCAAGTAGTAGATAACCCAGAAATTACTTTAGAAGCGAACCCTGATGATTTAACCGAAGCTAAAATTTTAGAACTAGCCAATTCGTCGATTAATCGATTAAGTATCGGAGTACAATCTTTTTTCGAAGAAGATTTAAAAAGCATGAATCGCGCGCATAATGCAGAAGAGGCAAAAGAGTGTTTGTCTATGGTGACTCACCACTTTGATAATATTACAGTCGATTTAATTTACGGAGTGCCAAATATGAGTAACGAACGCTGGAAAGAAAACTTACAAATAGCGTTCGATTTTGGAATCAATCATATTTCAAGCTATGCATTAACTGTTGAGCCAAAAACGGTTTTAGATAGTTTTGTTAAGAATGGAAAATATCCAGCTCCTGATGAAACAGAAGCAAAAGAGCATTTTGATATTCTGGTAGAAGAAACTGCTAAAAATGGATTTGTTCATTATGAAATATCAAATTTTGGAAAACCTGATTATTTTTCAAGGCACAACACGAGTTACTGGCAAGGAAAAAAGTATATAGGTGTTGGTCCATCGGCACATTCATTTAATAAAACACATCGTAGTTGGAATGTGGCTAATAACGCAAAGTATATTAAGTCAATTCAGGAGGGAAATCTCCCTTTAGAAACAGAAAAACTCTCCAAAGAAGATCAGTTTAATGAATATTTAATGACAGGGTTAAGAACCATTTGGGGCGTTTCGTTAGCCGAAATGAGTAATGAGTTTAAAGACAGGTTATTGCAATCATCAAAAAGGTTTATAGATCAAGGTTTGTTAGTTATTGAAAATAATACATTAAAAACAACCCAAAAAGGTAAGTTTTTGGCAGATGGATTAGCTTCTGAATTATTTATAATTTAAGTATATTTGAGAATGCAAGCGACGATTGAATACAATTCAAGAAAATATAAAATAGACTTATCTAAACCTATCGATATTTCTATTGCTATTGATGTTTCTAAGAAAATAGTAAACGCTTGGGGTATAGACGATCCTAAGATTTTTCCTGTTTCGAATGGAGATTGGGTAGGAAGCGTAAATGAAGGAGCAGATGTTAATTTTAATAATATTGAATTCAATCCGCATTCACATATTACACATACCGAATGCGTAGGTCATATTACTAAAGAGATACATTCTATTAATAAAAATTTGAACCAGTTTTTCTTCTTAGCTGAGGTAGTTACGATTGCTCCTGAAGAATTAGAAAATGGAGATTTTGTTATTTCTAAAAAGCAGTTACAATTTGCACTAGGAAATAAAAAACGTGATGCAATTGTTATTAGAACGCTTCCGAATTTATCGGATAAAAAAGTTGCTCGCTATTCAAATACCAATCCTACTTATTTGCTAGAGGAAGCGGCAAAATATTTAAGAGAAAAAGAAATAGAGCATTTATTAGTTGATTTACCATCCGTAGACAAAGAAAAAGATGGCGGATTATTACTGTCTCACAATGCTTTTTGGAATATTAGTGGAAAAGTTAGAATGAACGCAACTATAACAGAGTTTATATATGTACCTAATGAAGTAGCCGATGGAACTTACTTTTTAAATCTAATGGTAGCACCTTTCGAGAATGATGCAACACCAAGTAAACCAGTTTTATATAAGTTGATGTAACTTATTTAGAATCAATATGAAATAAGAATGAAATTTAGTTTTTTGTAAAACCTATTTCTTTTTTTTATAGTTTTACACTTCAATTAATAATAAACATGACAATTTTTAATACATATAAGCAATGTAAATCGACTGTGGTAAGACACAATCGATATCGGGCTATACATGTATTCTAATTATATTCAAATAAAATATAACTATTGCAAAAAGTCCGACTTCACAGTCGGACTTTTTATTTTTATATCAAACCAAAAACAACTAAAACAACTAAAACTACAAACTATGAAAAAACTGTATTTAAATTATCTAGGAACTTTTAAAGGGCTCTCTACCGAGGTTTGGTGGCTATCTTTAATTACGTTGATAAACAGAGCAGGAACAATGGTAATTCCATTTTTATCATTGTATTTAACAAAGAGTTTAAACTTCACATTAAAAGATGTAGGTTGGATTATGACTTGCTTTGGTTTAGGATCGGTTTTAGGTTCTTGGCTAGGAGGTAAGCTAACGGATAAAATAGGATACTATAAGGTGATGAAAACAAGTTTGTTTTTAACAGGAGTGTTGTTTATTGCATTACAATTTGTAACAACATTTACAGGCTTTTGTATTGGTATTTTTTTAGTGATGTTAGTAGCGGATACTTTTAGACCAGCAATGTTTGTAGCTTTAAGTGCTTATAGTAAGCCTGAAAACAAAACACGTTCGGTTACATTAATTCGTCTAGCAATTAACTTAGGTTTTTCTGCTGGTCCTGCTGTAGGTGGAATAATTATAACGTCGTTAGGGTATAATGGGTTGTTTTGGGTAGACGGTGTTACATGTATTTTAGCAACTTTTTTATTGATTAATGTGTTGAATCCAAAGAAAGCAAAAACATTGGATGAGGTTAAAAATGAAAACCCGGCTTCTGTTTTTTCAGATAAAGCTTTTTGGGTGTTTTTTGTAGCAATGTTTATTTTCGGATTTGTGTTTTTACAATATTTCTCAACTATGCCTTTGTACTACAAAGACGCACATCATTTATCAGAATTAGAGATAGGTTTAATTATGGGGATGAATGGATTTATCATATTCTTACTAGAAATGCCATTGATTAAATGGTTAGAAGAGAGCAAGTATTCTAAAGAACGATTAATGTTTGTTGGTTTGCTATTAACAGGAATCAGTTTTTTAGTGTTAAACCTAACAGGTTGGGTAGGAGTATTGATTGTAGGTATGTTATTTATGACTATTGGAGAAATGATTGCTTTTCCATTTTCGAATGCTTTTGTTATGGAAAGAGCTAAAAGAGGCAACCAAGGAGAGTATATGGCATACTATAGTATCGCCTTTTCAGCAGCGCATATTTTCGGACATAATTCAGGGATGCAAATGGTAGATGCCTTAGGTTTTGATAATACGTGGTGGATTATTACAGCGATGTCTATGGTAGGATTATTCTTTTTGTTAATGTTAATAAGAGTTGTTAAGAAAGAAAAAATAAAAGCATGAATTTAAATCAAATTACAATTCCATCTTTAAATGTTGAGGTTGCAACAGAATTTTATAAAAAACTAGGCTTGCATCTTATTGTAGAAGCAAGCCCTAGATATGTCCGTTTTGAGTTGCCAGACGGCGAGGCTACTTTTTCGATTCATTTAGTAGAAGAGTTGCCAAAAGGAGATGGAACTACGATTTATTTTGAAGACGATAATTTAGATGAATTAGTGAAGCAACTTCAACAAAAAGGAATAGAATTTATACAATTACCAAAAGATCAAACTTGGTTGTGGCGAGAAGCTCATTTGTTAGATCCTGACGGAAATAAACTGATTTTATTTAAAGCAGGAGAGTATAGAAAAAATCCGCCTTGGCGAATCAATTAAAACAAATGAAATTTTATCTTTGATTTTTTAGAAAAAGATTTTAAAAACACAAGTATGAATATTCAAGATGCTCAAAAGCAAGTAGACGATTGGATTAAAAATCACGGAGTTCGTTATTTTAACGAATTAACTAATATGGCACAACTAACAGAAGAGGTTGGAGAGGTTGCGCGTATAATTGCACGCCGTTATGGAGAACAGAGCGAGAAAGAAAGCGATAAAAATAAAGATTTAGGAGAAGAGCTAGCAGATGTAATGTTTGTTGTATTGTGTTTAGCAAACCAAACAGGAGTGAATTTACAGGAAGCTTTCGATAAAAAACTAGATATTAAAACAAAACGCGATCACGATCGTCATCATAATAACGAAAAATTAAAATAAATGAGTTTTAGTGAAAATATAAAAAAGTCTTTGTATTGGGGCCATGTATTAAAAATGGCGCTTTTTCTTATCATAATAATATCATTGTTCTCATTGATTTTTCAAACAGGAGGAGCTCTTTTTTCTGGTGATTTTGATACAGTGTATAACGTACATTTTGCAAATAAACAATGGGTTCGTTTTTTTCTAACCAAAATCGTGGTAAGTATTTTATACGCAATGTATGTTGTGAATAAAAGAATGAAATAATGAACTTAAAAAAGGTAACAGACAAGCTAAACAAGAATATTGAAGAAGAAACAGAATTAGTAAATAAAATATCGATTACTAAGTATGTTCTAATTTACATTCCGTTGTTATTTTTAATGTTTGCTATAACCAATTTTATTGGAAGTTTATTTTTCAACGAAGTTAATTTTGATTGGAGAAGAATATTAATTCAAGCTATTTTTTTTGCTGTTTTCTTTAGAATATTTCATGGAGTAAGAAAACTATGGGGAGATGCTTGGAAAGATTAAACAAAAAATGAATTTACAATTACACAAAGTTGAAAATCAGAAAATAGATTCCGAGATAATTATTTCAGGTTCAAAAAGTGAATCGAATAGACTATTGATTTTACAACAGCTATTCCCAGAAATAAAAATTCATAATTTATCAGATTCTGATGATACACATCATTTGCAAGAAGCTTTATCTTCGGAAGAGGAAGTTGCGGATATTGGTCATGCAGGTACTGCAATGCGATTTTTAACCGCCTTTTTTGCTACGCAAGAAGGAGAGGTTAAAATTTTACAAGGTTCTGACAGAATGCATAATAGACCAATAGAAATTTTGGTAAATGCATTACGTGATTTAGATGCAGATATTGAGTATATAGAAAAAGTAGGATATCCACCATTAAAAATTACAGGAAAGAAACTTTTAAATGAAAAGGTGGCTATCAATGGAAATGTAAGTAGCCAGTATATTTCTTCTTTAATGTTAATTGCACCTAGTTTAAAAAAAGGGCTAGAAATTCAGTTAGAAGGTAAAGTAACCTCTGTTCCTTATATTAAAATGACCTTAGCATTATTACATCAAGTTGGTGTTGAAGCTTCATTTGAAGAAAATAGTATTAAAATTCAATCAAAAGAGAATACCACTGTTCAAGACATTGTTGTAGAATCTGATTGGAGTTCTGCTTCTTACTTTTATTCATTAATTGCGTTAAGTGAAATAGGATCATCAGTTAAATTATCAGCTTATAAAAAAGATAGTTTGCAAGGAGATTCTTGTTTAGCTAGAATTTACCAGCATTTTGGAGTAATTACAATTTTTGAAGAAAATTCAGTAATCTTAACTAAAGAAAAAGAGCATAACAAAGCGATTTTAAAAGAAGATTTAAAAAGTGCTCCAGATATTGCTCAAACAATTGCAGTAACTTGTTTTGGTCTTGGAATAGCTTGTGATTTATTAGGCTTACATACATTAAAAATTAAAGAGACTGATCGTTTAGAAGCATTGTATGAAGAGTTAAAGAAGTTAGGCGCTGAGATTAAGGTTACAAACGAAACATTGCATTTAAAAAATGCAGAGAGAATTCATAAAAACATAAATATTTCAACTTATAACGATCATAGAATGGCAATGGCATTTGCACCATTAGCTCTTAAAGTTCCAATTATTATTTTAGATGCAGAAGTGGTCACAAAATCATACCGTAACTTTTGGAATGATATGAATAAAATAGGTATAGAAGCTGTTAAAATAAAATAATAGGCAAAAGGCTTGACAACCCCTATGGCGAAATTGTATATTTGCCCACGTAAAGAAAATAAGATCAATGAAATTATCAAATTTTAATTTTGAATTGCCAGAAGAATTATTGGCAGAATATCCTTCAGAGCATAGAGATGAATCACGTTTAATGGTGTTACATCGCGATACTCAAAAAATTGAACATAAAAAGTTTAAAGACTTAATCGATTATTTTGATGAAGGAGATGTGATGATGTTAAACAATACAAAGGTTTTTCCTGCTCGTATGTTTGGTCATAAAGAAAAAACTGGTGCACGTATTGAAGTGTTTTTATTACGTGAGTTAAACGCTGAAAATCGTTTGTGGGATGTTTTAGTTGATCCTGCAAGAAAAATTAGAATTGGTAATAAATTATTCTTTGGTGAAGATCAAAGTTTAGTTGCTGAGGTTATTGACAATACAACATCTCGTGGAAGAACATTACGTTTCTTGTTTGATGGTCCTTACGAAGAGTTTAGAAAGAAGTTGGTAGAATTAGGTGAAACACCTTTACCAAAATATATTAAGCGTGAGGTAGAAGCTTCTGATGAAGATCGTTACCAAACAATTTTCGCAAAGCATGAAGGTGCTGTTGCTGCTCCTACTGCAGGATTACACTTCTCTAAACACTTAATGAAGCGTTTAGAAATTAAAGGAATTGATTTTGCAGAAACAACTTTACACGTAGGTTTAGGTACTTTTAACCCAGTTGAGGTTGAAGATTTATCTAAACACAAAATGGATTCTGAAAAAATTATAGTTCCTCAAGCAAGTGCCGATATGGTAAATAGTGCAAGAGGAAATAAGAAAAGAATTTGTGCTGTTGGTACTACGGTAATGAGAACTGTAGAATCTGCGATTACATCAAAGCGTGAATTAAAAGAGTTTGAAGGATGGACTAATAAATTTATTTTCCCTCCGTATGATTTTAGCATTGCTAATGCTATGATTACAAACTTCCATACGCCAAAATCAACATTATTAATGATGGTTTCTGCATTTGCAGGACACGATTTTATGATGGAAGCTTATCAAGAAGCAATCAAAGAAGGATATAAGTTTTACTCGTACGGAGATGCGATGTTAATCTTATAAAGTATCTTTTTAAATTAATAACAAAACCTCACAAGACTACTTGTGAGGTTTTGTGTATTTTTGTACCCGATGAAAGTGAAGAAAAAAGACATACGCGCATTAACAAAAGAACAACTAAGAGATTTTTTTGTAAAGAATGGAGATAAAGCATTTCGCGGTAATCAGATATATGAATGGCTGTGGAGTAAATCTGCTCATTCATTTGATGATATGACGAATCTATCGAAAGTTACACGTCAAATGCTAGATGAAAATTTCGTGATTAATCATATCGAAGTTGATAACATGCAACGTAGTAAAGACGGAACTGTAAAAAATGCAGTTCGTTTACACGATGGTTTGGTGGTAGAGTCAGTTTTAATTCCTACGAAAACAAGAACTACTGCCTGTGTTTCTAGTCAAGTAGGATGTAGTTTAGATTGTCGTTTTTGTGCAACAGCACGTTTAAAACGTATGCGTAACTTAAATCCTGATGAAATTTATGATCAAGTAGCTGCCATCAACAAAGAAAGCTTACTATATTATAACAGGAAGCTTTCTAATATAGTTTTTATGGGAATGGGGGAACCTTTAATGAACTACAATAATGTTATTAAATCTATTGAGAAAATTACATCTCCAGAAGGTTTAGGAATGTCACCTAAGCGTATTACTGTATCAACATCTGGTGTGCCTAAAATAATAAAGAAAATGGCGGATGATGAGGTGAAGTTTAACCTAGCTGTTTCATTACACTCTGCTATCGATGAGGTTCGTACTTCAATTATGCCTTTTAATAAAACTTTTCCTTTAAAAGATTTAAAAGAAGCGTTAGAGTATTGGTATGAGAAAACCGAAAGAATGATTACGTACGAGTATGTTGTTTGGGGTGGAATAAACGATAAAAAAGAAGATATTGATGCTTTAATCAAGTTTTGTAGTTACGTGCCTTGTAAGGTGAACTTAATTGAATACAATCCTATTGATGACGGTGAGTTTCAACAAGCTAGTCCAGCAGCGATAAACAATTATATTTCGAATTTAGAAATGCATGATATTGTGGTAAATGTACGTCGTTCAAGAGGAAAAGATATTGATGCAGCTTGTGGGCAATTAGCGAATAAAAGTTAGTATTATTTCTTACATTTGATACCCGAATGAAGCCTGTAGAGCAAATAAAACTTCCGATTGCTAAAGAAATGGAACTCTTTGAAACTAAGTTCAAAGATTCGATGTTATCTAAGGTTCCGTTATTAAACCGAATTACTTATTATATAGTTCGTCGTAAAGGAAAACAAATGCGTCCGATGTTTGTTTTCTTAGTAGCAAAAATGGTTTCTGATGGAGGTTTTGATGAGCGTACCTATCGTGGAGCTTCTGTAGTAGAATTAATTCACACCGCAACTTTGGTACATGATGATGTTGTTGATGATAGCAATCGTCGCCGCGGATTTTTTTCAATCAATGCACTTTGGAAAAATAAAATTGCCGTTTTAGTAGGAGATTTTTTATTGTCAAAAGGATTGTTATTATCTATTGATAATGAAGATTTCGATTTGCTAAAATTGATATCTATTGCTGTACGTGAAATGAGTGAAGGGGAACTTTTACAGATAGAAAAAGCTCGAAAACTTGATATTACCGAAGAAATTTATTTTGAAATTATCCGTCAAAAAACAGCAACCTTAATTGCTGCTTGTTGTGGTATTGGAGCAGCATCGGTTGGTGCAAATAACGAGACTGTTCAACAAATGCGAAAGTTTGGAGAGTATATTGGAATTGCTTTTCAGATAAAAGATGACTTGTTCGATTATACTGAAGATAAAATAGGAAAACCTACAGGTATAGATATCAAAGAGCAAAAAATGACGCTTCCTTTAATTCATACTTTAAATACATGTTCTCCAAAAGAAAAAGCATGGTTGATTAATTCTGTGAAGAAACACAATACTAATAAAAAACGTGTTAAAGAAGTAATTGCTTTCGTAAAAAATAATGGCGGACTAGAATATACTACAGCCAAAATGCACGATTATAAAAATAAAGCATTAGCAATTTTAAATAACTTCCCAGAATCAGAATATAAAAATTCATTACTTCAAATGATTGATTATGTGGTAGATCGTAAAATATAAACTTACATATCCTTTGTAAGGAATTACAATCTAATCGACAAATTAACAAAGCATTAAGATATGTCGGCTAAATTCTTAACGTTCCTTATACTTGTTTTTTTTTCTAATTATTGTTATTCACAGACTTGCTGTTCTGGAGGGATTCCTATAACTAATAATATTGGTTTACCTATGTTAGAAAAAGGGGGTTTTCAAGTTGGAGTGTTTTATGATTATAATAGATTAAGGACTTTAAAAGAAGGAAGTGTTGCTTTAAATGACAATTCAAGATTAAGAACAACAAATTCAGTTTTATTAAATATTGGTTATAATATAACTAATACACTTTCTCTTGAAACATTATTTACTTGGGTAAATCAAAAGAGATTAATTAGTCAGTTTGGAAATAAGAACTTAGATGAAACACAGGGAATTGGTGATGGAGTTGTTTTTGTAAGGTATAAAGCACTACAAAAGGAACAAGAAGAAGTTATAGTGAGTGTGGGAGGAAAAATCCCATTTGGAGCTACTGATAAAGAAAATGATTTAGGAGTTTTATTAAATGCTGACTTACAACCTGGGAGTAATTCATTTGACTACTTGTTTGGGACTACTTATATGAGAAGACTCTCTTATAGAAAGTCAATGGTTTTTACCTCAAGAGTATTGTATAAATTAACAGGAACTAATTCATCTTACCAAAGAGTTAATGAATATAAATTTGGAAATGAAATACAGTTATCATTAGGAATATCTGATCAATTTTTATTATTTAAAGAAATAATAAGAGCAGATTTATTGTTTAAATATCGCAATTTAGATAATGATAAAATTAATTCTAATATAATTGATAGTACTGGAGGGCAATGGGTATTTGTTATCCCATCAATTAATTATCAAATAAGCCCAACTATAAGTTTGATTTCTAAAGTAGAAATTCCATTATATAGTAAAGTAAATGGAACACAGTTAACTCCCACATATAGGATAAATGTGGGAGTTTTAGTTAGAGTATTTAAAAAGAAAACAATAAAACTATAAGCATGTCAACAATTAAAAGTATAGGTTTTTTAATAATTACTATTATGGTATTTATTAGTTGTTCTTCTGGTAATGTAGAAGAGCCACAGAATGTAGTAGGTGATGATAGCGGAACTGAATTTCCAGGATGGTTAATTCCTTTAGATGAAGTATTTGATGGAGGTCCAGGTAAAGATGGAATTCCATCAATAGATAACCCTTCATTTTACAATGCTTTTGATGCTAAAGTTCTAGAGTATTTAACAGATGAAGATATTGTTATAGGCGTTAAAGTAGATGATGAATATAGAGCTTATCCTCATAGAATAATGGATTGGCATGAAATTGTAAACGATGAATTTGGTGCAAAAAATAAAGTAACTATTAACTATTGCCCATTAACAGGTACAGCGTTCTCTTGGAAGTTTAAAAACAATAATCAAGGTATTACATTTGGGGTTTCTGGGCTATTATATAATTCTAATTTAATTCTGTATGATAGAGCTACTGGAAGTAATTGGTCTCAGTTAAGCTTAAAATGTGTAAATGGTGGTTTAAGAGGAAAGGTTCCTGATGTTACAGCCGTGGTAGAAATGAAATGGAAAGAATGGAAAAAGATGTATCCTGATTCTAAAGTGTTAACGAATAAGCAAGGGTTTGATAGAAACTATAATCAGTATCCGTATGGTGGTTACTTAAATGTAGATGAATTCCTGTTTTTTCCTGTGACACCCATAAATTATCTTTTACCTCAAAAAGAGCGGGTCCATGCTATTATTCAAAATAACAAATCGTTGGTTTTTAGATTTAATCTTTTTGAAAATAAAAATATAATAAGAGTAGAATTTTTTAATAGAAATTATTTAATTATTGGTGATGAAAATACTATTGTGTCATTTGAATTAAGTGATGGTGAAAAAGAAAATGCATATACGTATTCTTATTCAGGAGGAGAGGAGTTTTTTAGTGATGATAAAGGAAATAAATGGTCGGTATTTGGAAAAGCCATAGATGGGCCAAGAAAAGGAAGTGTTTTGAAATCAAGTACTTCTGTAATAGGTTTTTGGTTTTCAATAGCCGCTTTTTATCCTAACCCATCAATTTATAATTAAAAAAAACCTCGAGAAATTTTCTCGAGGTTTTTTTATATTTAGGTAGTCGAGCTTCTCGACTACATCATTCCTGGCATTCCACCACCCATTGGAGGCATTCCGCCAGCAGGAGCATCTTCTTTAATATCTACTAAAGCACATTCGGTAGTTAAGATCATACCAGCTACAGATGCTGCATTTTCTAAAGCTACACGCGTTACTTTTTTAGGATCAATAATTCCAGCATCTAGCATATCTACATAAGCTTCAGATTTAGCGTCGTAACCAAAATCTTTATTCCCTTCTAATACTTTATTGATAACAACTGAACCTTCACCACCTGCATTTTCAACAATTGTACGTAACGGAGCTTCGATTGCTCTATTTACAATTTGAATACCAGTAGTTTCGTCTAAGTTTTCAGTTTCGATAGTTTCTAGTACTTTTTTAGCGCGAACTAAAGCAACACCACCACCAGCAACAATACCTTCTTCTACAGCTGCACGAGTTGCATGTAAAGCATCATCAACACGATCTTTCTTTTCTTTCATTTCCACTTCAGAAGCAGCACCCACGTAAAGTACAGCAACACCACCAGCTAACTTCGCTAAACGCTCTTGTAATTTCTCACGGTCGTAATCAGAAGTAGTTGTTTCTATTTGTGCTTTAATTTGATTAACTCTTGCTTTAATCTGAGTTTCATCACCAGAACCATTTACTATAGTTGTATTGTCTTTATCAATAGTAACTGTTTCAGCAGTTCCTAATAAATCTAATGTTGCGTTTTCTAAAGAGAATCCTCTTTCTTCTGAAATTACTGTTCCACCAGTTAAGATAGAAATGTCTTCTAACATTGCTTTTCTACGATCACCAAATCCAGGAGCTTTTACAGCAGCAATTTTTAATCCACCTCTTAATTTGTTTACAACTAAAGTAGCTAATGCTTGTCCGTCAACATCTTCAGCGATGATTAATAAAGGTCTTCCAGATTGAGAAACTGGTTCTAATATTGGAAGGATTTCTTGTAAGTTAGAAATCTTTTTGTCGAATAATAAAATATATGGATTGTCTAAAGTAGCAATCATTTTATCAGCATCAGTAACGAAGTAAGGAGATAAATATCCTCTGTCAAACTGCATACCTTCAACAACGTCTACATAAGTATCCATTCCTTTAGCTTCTTCAACAGTAATAACACCTTCTTTACCAACTTTACTAAAAGCAGTTGAGATTAAATCTCCAATAATTTGATCGTTATTTGCAGAAATAGAAGCAACTTGTTGAATTTTTTCAGAAGAGTTCCCTACTTCTTGAGATTGCTTCGCTAAATCTTCAGTAATTGATTTAACAGCTTTGTCAATACCGCGCTTTAAATCCATTGGATTTGCACCAGCAGCAACATTTTTTAAACCTTCTTTAACGATTGCTTGTGCTAAAACTGTAGCAGTAGTTGTACCGTCTCCGGCTAAATCATTGGTTTTAGAAGCAACTTCTTTTACCATTTGAGCACCCATGTTTTCTAATTCATCTTCTAGCTCAACTTCTTTCGCTACAGTAACTCCATCTTTTGTTACGTGAGGAGCACCGAATGATTTAGAAATAATTACGTTACGTCCTTTAGGACCTAAAGTTACTTTTACTGCGTTTGCTAATGCGTCAACTCCACGTTTTAATCCGTCACGAGCATCTACATCAAATTTTATATCTTTTGCCATTGTTATTTGTCTTTATTAATTTTTTAAAAAGGATTAGATGATAGCGAAAATGTCGCTTTCTCTCATGATTAAATAATCTTTTCCTTCGTGCTTTAATTCAGTTCCAGCGTATTTACCGTATAAAATAGTATCGCCAACTTTTACAGTTAAAGGTTCATCTTTTGTTCCAGTACCAACAGCAACGATAATTCCTTTTTGAGGTTTCTCTTTTGCGTTGTCAGGAATAATAAGTCCTGAAGCTGTCGTAGTTTCTGCTGCAGCTGGTTCTACAAGAACTCTATCTGCTAAAGGTTTAATGTTTAATCCCATTTTATATAAATTATGATTAAGTATTTGTCTTTTTAATTATGTGAGTTAATAGTCAGAAATTATGCCATTAGATTTTTGCTGACAATTTTTCTAAAGCGATTAAAATTGATGTAAAAAAAATGCCAACGTGTCATTTACGTTGGCATTTTATATATTGTTTTGTTAAGCTTAGTTAACGCTATCTTTTGTTGTAGTTTCAGTTGCTGGTGTAGCAGGAGCTGTAGTTTCAACATTTTCTAATGTGCTATCTAATTGAGGCGCATCTGATGCATTACCTCTAGGAATAGCAAAATTAGCTAATAAGATTAAAGCAAACATTGTAATTGCTAAAGTCCAAGTAGTTCTGTCTAAAAAACTATTAGTGTTTTGTACACCACCAATGTTTTGAGCACCACCACCTCCGAATGATGAAGATAATCCTCCTCCTTTAGGGTTTTGAACCATTACGATTAAGATTAATGCTACTGCAACAATCAATATTAAAACTAAAAGTAAAGTGTACGTTGTCATTTATTTATTGTTTTGTAAAATTTGTATTCTTTTAATTTGGTCTGCAAAGAAACCACTTTTTTCTGGATATTTCAAACTTAATATTTTATAAGCTTGTATAGCGCTATCATATTTTTTTTGTTCTAAATAAACCTTGGCTAAAGTTTCGGTTGCAAGTTGATTGTTTTGCTTGCTTTCTACAATTTTTGTTTCAGAAACGTTGGTTTTGCTCGGTCTAGAAATCTTAGGTGTAGTTTCGATAAAACGATTAATAATTGCGTCTTTTTCAGATTCTACTGAAGATTCTTTCTTCTCGGTAATCGTAGAATTTGCTCTAACGATTTCCTTTTTTGAAGATAACTGTAACCATTGATTGAAAGAAAAAGTTTCATTTTCGTTAAAAGAAAGTGGTTTTCCAATAGTTAATTCTTCTTCAGTGCTCGAATATTTTTTTGTTTTTTTCTTTGGAAGAATCTTTTCTTTTAATGTTGTTTTTTCTGGCTTTTTAGCAGGTATTTCTTTGAAAGCATCAGAGGTAATAAAATCAAACAATAAAGTTCTATCTGAAGTATGAGCAGCTGTAACTTTTAATTCGTTATTATACTTATAGCTTTCTTGAAGTTTTAAAACTTTTAATTGTAAAGCTCTAGCTGATTGAAAATATGGATATTGTTGGATGATGTTCTTCAAACCTAAATTTTCTTCTTGCGAAATTAATTCAGGTTTTTCTATAAACGTTATGTAGTTTTTTTTATCCAATTCTTACCACTTTGCTACCGAAGCATTAAAGATATCTTGAGTTATACGTTCTAATATATCGTTTAAAGCAGTTTCTAAAACACCACCAGTTAATTGTTGAGTAGCTCCATAATCATAATAAAAAGAGAACCTTTTTTCAAAATTATCTTTTTCTTCTAAAGTGTTTATAAAGTTTACATTAACTGTAATTGTTAATCTGTTCTGAGCTGCTGTTTGATTAGCAGTAGCACTCATTGGAGTAATACGATAATCGGTTATTTCTCCAGAAAACTGAAGGTCTCCATTGGCTTTTACAAGTGTTAAATTTGTTTGACGTGTAAATAAATCTTGTAAGTCTAAAGTGAATTTCTGACTTAAAGTAGGTTCGATTAAAGGGGCTTGATTTGGAAAGAAATCAACCTGAATTGTCTTAGCATTTCCAGTATTACCACCAGTAAAAGAATACGCTCCACAACCAATTGAGATAATTGTTGTAGTAATAAAAATAACGATGTAAAAAAGTTTTTTCATAGAATCAAAAGTAAACAATTCGCAGTTTACGTTTTATTAAATGTTTTATAAATCGTATTGTTTGATTTTACGATATAAAGTTCGTTCAGAAATACCCAGCTCTTTTGCTGCTAATTTTCTTTTTCCGCTGTTCTTTTCTAATGATTTTTTAATCATTTCAATTTCCTTGTCTTGTAAAGATAAACTCTCGTCTTCTTCAATCGTTTCAGCAAAATCGAAATTATTATTTGTTGATGATTGCGGAATTTGAACAACCTCTACATTAGAAACTTCTGGTTTTATTGTTTCTTCTTGGTAAATCCTTTCAATTAAACCGTGATTTGCTTCTTGTACTTGTTCTGAATTACCGTTTTGCATTAAGTCTAACGTTAATTTTTTTAAGTCATTGATGTCATTACGCATATCAAACAAGATTTTATACATAATGTCTCGTTCGTTTGCAAAATCAGAATCACTAGTTTTTCCACCAATTACAGCAGGTAAATTTCTTTTGTTATTTGGAAGGTATTGAACTAGTTTTTCAGGTGTAATTATACGATCTTCTTCAACTACCGAAATTTGTTCAGCGATATTTCTTAACTGTCGAATATTTCCAGGAAAACGATAGTTGCATAACATTCTTACTGAGTTTTCATCTAAACGAATCGTTGGCATTCTATATTTTTGCGCAAAATCAGCAGCAAATTTTCTGAATAACAAATGGATGTCTTCATTTCTCTCTCTTAAAGGAGGTAAGTTGATTTCTATAGTACTTAAACGATAATATAAGTCTTCACGAAATTTTTCTTTAGCAATGGCATCGTGCATGTGTACATTCGTAGCAGCAACAATACGAACATTTGTTTTTTGAACTTGAGAAGAACCTACTTTAATAAACTCGCCATTTTCTAAAACACGTAATAAACGTACCTGAGTAGTTAATGGTAATTCTCCAACTTCATCTAAAAAAATTGTACCTCCATCAGCAACTTCAAAATACCCTTTTCTAGTTGCAGTTGCTCCAGTAAAAGCACCTTTTTCATGTCCAAATAGCTCACTATCAATAGTTCCTTCAGGAATCGCTCCACAGTTTACGGCAATATATTTTGCGTGCTTTCTGTGTGATAGCGAGTGAATTATCTTTGGGATATTTTCTTTACCTACACCACTTTCTCCAGTAACCAATACAGAAATATCAGTTGGAGCAACACGGATAGCTTTTTCAATAGCACGATTTAAATGTAAATCGTTACCAATGATTCCGAAACGTTGTTTTATAGCCTGTAGGTTTTCCATGGTTTAGTTATTGTCTGAATAATCAACAGCAGTACCTCTTAAAGTTGCAGAAGTACAATCTTCAACTTTTACATTTACAAACTCACCTAATTTGTAATGTTCTTTAGGGAAAACGATTACGGTGTTTTGTGTATTTCTTCCTTTCCATTCGTTAGGATTCTTTTTCGAAGTACCTTCAATTAAAACTTCTTCAATTTTCCCTAAATGTTGTTGCGTTCTATATAAACTGTGCTCTTGTTGTAAATCAATAATTTCTTGTAAACGTCTTTTCTTAACATCTAAAGGAACATCATCTGGCATTTTTTTAGCAGCTAAAGTTCCTGGTCTTTCAGAATATGCGAACATAAATCCGAAGTCATATTTTACATGACGCATTAAGTCTAATGTGTCTTGATGATCTTGTTCAGTTTCACCACAAAAACCAGCTATCATATCTTGACTTAACGACATTTCTGGAATAATTCTGAAGATATTGTCAACTAATTCCATATACTCTTCACGAGTATGTTGGCGGTTCATAGCTTTTAACATGTTATTACTTCCACTTTGAACTGGTAAGTGAATGTATTTACAGATGTTTTTGTGTTTTGCCATGGTATGAATCACTTCTAAGCTCATGTCTTGAGGATTCGATGTTGAAAAACGGAAACGTGTTTTCGGGAATTCAGTAGCACACATATCTAAAAGTTGTGCAAAGTCTACAGCTGAAGCTTGAGCTAATTCAGAAGCTTTTTTAAAGTCCTTCTTTAATCCACCACCATACCATAAGTATGAATCTACATTTTGACCTAATAAGGTAATTTCCTTAAAGTTTTTGTCTACCATAGATCTAACTTCCTCTATAATACTTTGAGGATCACGACTACGTTCACGTCCACGAGTAAAAGGGACTACACAAAAAGTACACATATTATCGCAACCACGTGTGATAGATACAAATGCAGAAACTCCGTTTGAATTTAAACGAACAGGAGAAACATCAGCATACGTTTCGTCTTTCGATAAAATTACATTTACAGCATCACGTCCGGCATCAACCTCTTCAATAAGATTTGGTAAATCACGATATGCATCAGGACCCACAACTAAATCAACGATTTTTTCTTCTTCTAAAAATTTTTCTTTTAAACGTTCAGCCATACAACCTAAAACACCAACTTTCATTTTTGGGTTTACCTGTTTTACCTTGTTGTATTTTTTTAAACGATTGCGAACTGTAGTTTCAGCTTTTTCTCTAATAGAGCAAGTGTTTACTAAAACTAAATCAGCATCTTCTAAATTTTGAGTGGTATTAAAACCTTGTTCAGATAAAATTGAAGCAACAATTTCACTGTCATTCATATTCATTTGGCAACCATAACTTTCAATAAAAAGTTTCTTTGAGTTTCCTTCCTTTTGTTCAGTAATTAAAGCTTTTCCTTGCTTCTTCTCGTCAATTACTTTCTCTACGTGTTCCATAAAATCCTTAAAAATCGTAATAAATAGTTTGCAAAGATACGACCAAAAAAGGTATTTTGTGACAAATTGACATGAATAGTTTTAACTTTAATAAATCGTAAAGTTTGTATAATAAACGTTCGTTAAAAAAAAACTATATACTTTTGCAAATTGAAAAGCATCTATAATAATAAGGTGTAAAAAGAGAAAAGACACATGGCAAAAAATTTAGTAATAGTTGAGTCACCTGCTAAGGCAAAAACAATAGAGAAATTTTTAGGAAAAGATTTTCAAGTTGAATCGAGTTTCGGTCATATAGCCGACTTGCCTTCGAAAGAATTAGGGGTGAATGTTGATGGAGATTTTAAACCAAAATATATAGTTTCTACAGATAAAAAAGCAGTTGTAAAAAAACTGAAAGATTTAGCGAAAAAAGCAGAAACTGTTTGGTTAGCAAGTGATGAGGATCGTGAAGGAGAAGCTATTGCATGGCACTTAGCAGAGCAATTAAAACTAAAAGAAGAGAACACAAAACGTATTGTTTTTCATGAGATTACTAAAAAAGCAATATTAAAAGCAGTTGAGAATCCAAGAGACATTAATTATAACTTGGTAAATGCTCAACAAGCTCGCCGTGTTTTAGATAGATTAGTAGGTTACGAATTATCTCCTGTATTATGGAGAAAAGTAAAAGGAGGATTATCTGCAGGTAGAGTGCAATCGGTAGCAGTACGTTTAATTGTAGAGAGAGAAAGAGAAATTGAAGGATTTACTCCAGTAGCTTCTTACAGAGTAGATGCAGAATTTGTAAATGCAAATGGAAAAAAATTCAAAGCAAAATTAGCAAAGAATTTTTCAGATAAAAAAGATGCTGAAGCGTTTTTAAATTCATGTTTAAATGCAGGTTTTTCAATTGCTGATTTAACGAAAAAACCAGCAAAAAAGTCTCCAGCAGCGCCTTTTACAACGTCAACATTACAGCAGGAGGCTTCTAGGAAATTAGGTTTTCCAGTAGCAAAAACGATGATGGTTGCTCAACGTTTATATGAAGCTGGTTTAATTACTTATATGAGAACAGATAGTGTGAACTTATCTGAGGATGCTAAAAATGCTGCTCAAGCAGAAATTATTGCTTCTTATGGTGAAGAATATAGCAAGCCACGTAATTTTTCAACTAAATCGAAAGGAGCTCAAGAAGCGCACGAGGCGATTCGTCCTACAAATATGGAGAATCATGAAATTACTGGAGAATACGATCAGACTAGATTATATAGCTTAATTTGGAAAAGAACTTTAGCATCTCAAATGAGTGAAGCTCAATTGGAGAGAACAAATGTTAAAGTTGAAAATAATAAAAATGAGAAGTTATTTACAGCTAACGGAGAGGTTATTACATTCGAAGGTTTCTTAAAAGTGTATCTTGAAGGTACAGATAATGAGGAGGAAGAAGCAGCTGGAATGTTGCCAATGATGAAAGTTGGTGAATCTGTAGGTAATGAATTCATCACAGCAACTGAAAGATATACACGTCCGCCAGCAAGATTTTCAGAAGCGGCTTTAGTTAAGCGTTTAGAGGAGTTAGGTATTGGGCGTCCATCTACGTATGCACCAACAATTTCTACAATTCAAAGAAGAGAATATATTGTAAAAGGAAGTGTAGAAGGTAAGGAGAGAAATTATACACAACTACGTTTAGCAAATGCAGCTGTTGAAGAGCAGATGTTAACTGAAAGAGTTGGTTCTGATAAAGGAAAATTGGTTCCTACAGATATCGGAAATATTGTAAATGATTTTCTTGTTGCGAATTTCGATGCAATTTTAGATTACGGATTTACCGCAAAAGTAGAGTCTGATTTTGATGAAATAGCAGAAGGTAAAGAGGATTGGATTGAAATGATAAAAGAATTTTATCAAGGATTCCATGTGGTTGTAGAAGATGTGGCAGCAAATGCAGAAAGAGCTAAAGGAGAGCGTTTGTTAGGTGTTGATCCTGATAGCGGTAAAAACGTGTATGTGCGTTTAGGTCGTTATGGAGCAATGGTGCAAATAGGTGAAGCAACTGATGAAGAAAAACCACGTTTTGCAAGTTTACAAGCCGATCAAACAATGAATTCAATTACTTATGAAGAAGCAATGGATTTATTCCAGTTGCCAAAATCATTAGGTGAATATGATAATTTAGAAGTAATCGTTGCTAATGGTCGTTTTGGTCCATATATTAAGTTTGATGATAAATATGTGTCTTTAGATAAAGGAGAGAACCCTATGTCTGTAGATATGGATAGAGCGATTGAATTAATTGAGGCGAAGCGTAAAGCAGATGCACCTATTGGAGAATATGAAGGTTTACCAATCCAAAAAGGTGTTGGACGTTTTGGACCTTTTATAAAATGGAACTCTATTTTTATCAATGTAAATAAAAAGTACGATTTCGATAATTTATCTCAAGAAGATTTAGAAACATTAATTGAAGATAAAAAGAGAAAAGAGCGCGAAAAATTAATTCACAATTTCGAAGAAGTTGGTATTCGAGTTGAAAAAGCACGCTGGGGAAGATTCAATGTTATAAAAGGTAAAATTAAAATTGAATTACCTAAAACAACTGAGGTAGAAAAGATGACCCAAGAAGAGGCTGTTAAGATGATAGAAGCTAAAACTCCAAAGAAAAAAGTAGCCAAAAAGAAAGCGGTTAAAAAGAAAACTACGAAAAAGAAATAAATTAGCTTTTAAGTAAAATAGTTTAGTATATTGCAAGCTACTTAATCCCCCGGAAAGATGAATTTCGACTTTTTTACACCTATTAAAGAATCGATAGTTGCGCATACTATGTCGCAAGCATCTTCTGTATTAGGGCAAAACATTCAAATACATTCAGTTGAAAATGGTTTTCCTGATTTAGCAGGGGTTACTATTGCTGTTTTAGGAGTAAAAGACGGTAGAGGAACAAATGATAATTTTGGTTGTGGAGAAGATTTAAGCAGCGTACGTAAATATTTATATGAGCTGTTTCCTGGAAAGTGGCAAGTTCAAATAGCTGATTTAGGAAATATAGAAAGAGGAAATACAATTGAAGATACTTATTTTGCAGTAAGTAAGTCAATAGAATATTTATTAAAGAAAAATATAATTCCTGTTGTAATTGGTGGTGGGCAAGATATAACATACGCAAACTACAGAGCGTATGACACATTAGAACAAACAGTAAATTTAGTGTCAGTCGATAGTCGTTTCGATTTAGGAACTATCGATGATGAGTTGTCTTCAACATCATTTTTAAGTAAGGTGATCATGGAACAACCAAATAATCTATTTAATTATAGTAACATAGGCTATCAAACTTATTTTAATTCTCAAGAAGAAATAGAATTATTAGATAAATTATATTTTGATGCTTTTAGATTGGGGCAGGTAAAGGATATAACTTTAGTTGAGCCAATTATGAGAGATGCAGACATTGTTAGTGTCGATCTTGGTTCTATACGTCAAAGTGAAGCTCCAGGGAATAATAATGCATCGCCAAACGGATTTTACGGGGAAGATATTTGTGCAATTTCTAGATATGCTGGAATTAGTGATAAAGTAACTTCTTTTGGTATTTATGAATTTAATAGTAAATTAGATACCCATAATCAAACAGCAAAATTAATTGCTCAAATGATTTGGTATTTTATTGAAGGAGTAAATTCAAGAGCAAAAGATTATCCGTTTGTAACCAAAGAAAATTACCAGAAATTCACAGTGCTTTTAAGCGATGATGACCCAATCAATTTTTATAAAAGTGATAAAAGTGGGCGTTGGTGGATGGAAATAAATTTAATATCGAATAATAAACACAAAAGACATGCGTTAATACCATGTAACTATCAAGATTACAAGCAAGCGCTTGAGCAAAAAACACCTACTAGGTGGTTTAAAGCGCTCCAGAAGCTTGTTTAATAGTGGTTTGTAGATAGTTTTATGAAAAAATATAGTACGTAATTGTTTTTTAGTAAAAAAAATAATAGGTTTACGCCTCTTTTTATAAGAAAGATATAGTATGAGAAAAATAGCAATACTTGCATTATTAGTATCTATCGTTTACGGATGTGGTTCAAGCGGAGGAGATAGAGGAGAGTTAGTTGGAGTTAAATCAAAAAGAAAATGGTTTGCTGAAAAACCGTATGGTATGGCTAAAATCCCTGGAGGTTCGTTTACAATGGGTAAACAAGATGAAGATCCTTTAGGAGCTATGAATGCACCTACAAAAACGGTAACTGTTCAGCCATTTTACATGGATGAGTCTGAAATTACTAATAGTGAGTATAAAGAATTTGTTACTTGGGTTAGGGATTCTATAACTAGAACTAGATTAGGTAATCAAGCTGAGTTTGCTTCTGGAGGAGGAGGTGATATAGCTGATGCTGGAAAAAATGCCCAAGGAATACAATTGTATGCATTTGCATCTACAGATACTGTAAATGAATCTCCGTACCAAAAGTACATGCGTGAAAACTATTATGAGTTAGGAGAAGGATTAGATTCATTAAAGCCATTAAATTGGGAAGAAGAACTTATTTGGGATAAAAACGAATACCCAGATGTTGATTATGTTGAAGTAATGGATTCTTTGCATTTAAAGAAGGATGAGGCTTTAAATGGAATTAGAACTTTTAATACGAAGTTGTTAAATTACAGATATTATTGGTTTGATAACCAAGGAGCAGCTCGTACAGGTAAGGATAGAAAAGATTTTATGAAGAGTGAAGAAATCAATGTATATCCAGATACTACAGTTTGGATTAAAGATTTCAATTATTCATATAACGATCCAATGCACCAAGAATATTTTGCACATAAAGCTTATGAAAACTACCCGGTAGTTGGAATTAACTGGCACCAAGCAAAAGCATTTTGTCATTGGAGAACTCAAAAGAAAAATAATTTCCAACGTTCAAGAAAAAAATTAGGATTAGTCCCTTCTTTTAGATTGCCAACAGAAGCTGAGTGGGAATATGCTGCTCGTGGAGGATTAAACTATGCAAAATACCCTTGGGGTGGTCCAAGTACTACTAGTGATAGAGGTTGTTTCTTAGCAAACTTTAAGCCAGTGCGTGGAGATTATGCTGCTGATGGAGCTTTATATACTGTAGAAGCAGTTTCATATAATCCTAATGAATATGGGTTGTTTAATATGGCGGGTAATGTCGCTGAATGGACTAATACAGCTTACAATCAAATGTCTTACTATATGGGGTCAACTATGAATCCTAATGTAGAGATTACTGAGAATCAAAGAAAAATTATCCGTGGAGGATCTTGGAAAGATGTAGCATACTTTTTAGAAGTTAGTTCTCGTGATTGGGAATATGCTGATACTGCTAGAAGTTACATCGGTTTTAGAACAGTTCAAGATTACTTAGGTACAAACAAGAATAAATAATTTAATTGTCAAGAATAAATATTAACCTATAACCCCCTTAAAAAATCAAAAATTATGGCACAATCGAAATCAACTAAGAAAATGTTTAATATGGCTTACGGTTTAGGAGCCGCAGTTGTAATTATTGGAGCATTATTTAAAATCTTACACTGGCCTTTTGGTAATGAAGTATTAATGGTAGGTATGATCGTAGAAGCATTAGTATTTGCTTTATCTGCATTTGAACCTATTGAAGATGATTTAGATTGGACAAAAGTGTACCCAGAGTTAGCAGACGGACAATCATTAGGAAATGGAAAAGATGCTACTCCTGGTGACGCACAAAGTATGTTATCTCAAAAATTAGATGATATTTTAAAAGAAGCTAAGTTAGATGCGAATTTAATTTCAAGCTTAGGAGATAGTATTCAAAATTTCCAAGGAGCAGCTGAAGGATTAGTTTCTACATCAACAACAATATCGTCAACAAACCAATATAACGAGCAAATGTCTATGGCTGCTGCAAAGTTAGAGTCTTTAAACGGACTATATACTACGCAGGTAGATAATGCAGCTAAACAAGCTGATTTAAATTCTGCTTTAGTTGAAAATTCTCAACGTTTACAAGAACAAATGCAGTCGTTAGCAACCAACTTATCTTCGTTAAACGGAGTATATGGAGGAATGTTATCAGCAATGTCTAAAAACTAAGAATTAATTAGTTTATCTAATTATTAACTAAACAAACTAATTAATTATGGCAGGAGGAAAACTATCACCAAGGCAGAAGATGATTAACCTAATGTATCTGGTATTTATTGCAATGTTAGCAATGAATATGAGTAAAGAGGTATTATCTGCTTTTGGTTTAATGAACGAAAAACTTACTGAAGCGAATACAAAAGCTACAGAAAAGAATACAGCTGGATATCAGACTTTAGCACAAAAGGCAGCTGAACAAGCAAAGCAATATGGTGAAGCTAAAGAGAAAACTGATCAGCTAAAAGTATTAGCGGATGATTTATATGCTTATATAGGAGATTTAAAATCACAAATGACAGGTGATTTAGAAGATCCTAAGGCATATGAGTCTATGGATAAATCTAAATTTTTAGATGAGCTTTTCTTTAAAGGAGGGAAAATTAGTCCAGCAGGTAAAGAATTTGTTGCGAAGATTGAAGGATTTAGAGATCAAGCAGCACAACTTTTAGAAGGAACTGAAGTAGCAGATGTTGTTGCAACGCGTTTTAGTACGGGAGCTGTAACTAATAAAGATGGTAAGAAAATTGATTGGTTAAAATATAACTATGAAGGTTTTCCTTTAATTGCATCTTTAACGAAGTTCACTCAAATTCAAGCTGATGTTAAGGCTACAGAATCTGATGCATTATCAGCTTTATTACAAGGAGAATTATCTAAAGCTGTTTCTATGACTAATTATCAAGCAATGGTAGTTTTTGAGAAAAACGCATACTACCCAGGTGAGAAATTATCAGGTAAAATTGTTTTAGGTAGAAATGATCCGAATTTAACAGCAGAAAAAGTTATCGTTAATGATAAAGAAATAGAGTCTGATAAAATTCAAGCTGGTCAGGTAATTTTAGATGGTCCTGCAGGTTCAGTTGGAGATAAAGAATTAAAAGGTGAGTTTCAATTTAAAGAAGGAGATTCTTTAGTAAGTATTCCTATTGTTGGAGGTTACTCAGTAATTCCTAAACCTAATCAAGCAGTTATTTCTGCTGATAAAATGAATGTTGTTTATCGTGGTTTAGCGAATCCAATTACTATTTCTATGCCTGGTGTGCCAGCTAACAAAGTTACAGCATCAGCTAAAGGATTAAGAAGAGTAAAAGGAGATAGTTACATGATGAGTCCTGGAGGAGGTAACGAAGTTAGCATTGTTGTTAATGGTAAATTACCTGACGGAAAAGGAGTTCGTTCTGTAAAGAAATTTAGAATTAAAGATATACCACCAGCGGTTGGTATGGTAAGAGGTCAATATGGTACAGTAAAAATGCCAAAAGCAAGTGTTGCTAGAATTAATGTAGCAGCTGGTTTACCAGATTTCTTATTCGATTTAAAATTAAATGTATCAAGCTTTAAAATTAAAGTTCCAGGTCAGGTAACAGTGCCTGTAAATGGAAGAAATATGACTGCTAGAGCTAAACAAGCATTACAAAGAGCAAGAAGAAATGATGTTATTACTATCTACGATATTAAAGCATCAGTATCTGGTTCTAACTATAAGATTAGAAAAGTATTGCCTGTAAATATTGAGATTACTAATTAATAAGTAAAAAACTAAAGTATGAATTGGAAGCGTTTTTATATGGTTTTATTTGCACTTGCTACTACAAGTAGTTATGTAAGTGCCCAAGCTAACCTCTTAAATGCTCAAAAGGCAGATGAAATTGGATTTAAATCTGAAGCTCAAATCGCTTCGGAGAATGATAAACCACTTCCTTATGGCTATATTAGTGATAGAGATGTACTGTGGTCTAAAGTGGTGTGGGAGTATGTTGATTTAAACCAAAAAATCAATTTGCCTTATTATTATCCAATTGATACTACCAATGCAGGAGCAACAAGACGTTCGTTGTTTGATACCTTATTAAAAGGGATTAAAGATGGAGAAATTACAGAAGTTTATAGTGATTCTTATTTTACTACTAAGATAACTATGGATGAAATTAAAGACATGACTTATAACGAGCGTGATGATGGTTACGGTAATGTTGATCCTTATTCAGTACAGTCTGCAGATATTAAAGGGTATTTAATAAAAGGAATTTGGTACTTTGATAAGCGTCAAGGAGAGTTAAAATATCGTATGTTAGCTCTAGCTCCAATGGGACCAGATGTACAAGTTTTAGGAACTGATATTGTTGATGAAGGAGAATATGAATTATTTTGGGTTTTCTTCCCAGATGCTAGAGAAACACTGCATGCATCAAAAGTATTCAATCCTAAGAACTCAGCACAACCGTTATCGTATGATAATTTGTTAAATGCAAGAAGATTTAATTCAACAGTTAAAAAAGAAGAAAATATTTACGGAGATAGATCTATTAAAGATTATGTTCGTGGTAATTCTTTATTCCAATTATTAGAAGCTGATAGAATTAAAGAAGGTATTCGTGATAGAGAAATGGATATGTGGAATTACTAAGTTCTTTATGATATAAATTAAAAGGCGTTTGTATTTCAAACGCCTTTTTTTGGTTTATTAGTAGTATTTTTGAAGCATGAATATTGAGGTGGATTATATAATTGTAGGTTTGGGGTTAGCAGGTTTAGCTTTCGCAGAAATGTTAGAAAAACACAATAAATCTTTTGTCGTATTCGAAGATAATTCTCAAAAATCTTCGGTAGTTGCAGGTGGTGTTTATAACCCTGTAATCCTTAAAAGGTTTACACCAGCTTGGAATGCTCACGAACAGCTTCAAGTTGCAATTCCATTTTATAATCAATTAGAGGAAAGATTAAATATAAAGGTTGATTATAAGTTTAAAACCAAAAAGGTATTCAATAGTATAGGTGATGAAAACAATTGGTTTATAGCTTCAGATAAGCCAATGCTGTCACATTATATGAATCCACAGATTGATAAAAATAAAATCAATGGTGTAATTGGTGATTTTGGTTTTGGTGAATTAAATGGAACCGGAAGAATTGATACAGTTCAGTTAATTAATTCATATAAAGATTACTTAAAGAAATCTGATAAACTAATTGAAAGTAAATTTGAATATGATCAATTGTTCTTTAGTGAATCAACAATTGAATATAAGAGTTTAAAAGCTAATAAAGTTGTTTTTTGTGAAGGTTTTGGTTTAAAAGGAAATCCGTTTTTTAACCATTTACCGTTAAATGGAACAAAAGGAGAAACGATGACAATTCACGCACCTGAATTAAAGATTGATTTCTTATTAAAATCTAGTGTGTTTGTAATGCCTATTGGAGATGATTATTACAAAGTTGGTGCTACATTTAATTGGACAGACAAAACATCAATTCCTACAGAAGATGGTAGGCAAGAACTAAAAACCAAGCTAGACAAAGTAATTAATGTGCCGTATACGATTACAAATCAGTCAGCAGGGATTAGACCCACAGTAAAAGACAGAAGACCTTTGGTTGGTATACATTCAAAACATCAACAATTAGCTATTTTAAACGGTTTAGGAACACGAGGAGTTATGATTGCACCAACGGTAGCAAAAAGTTTATTCAATCACCTTGAAAAAGGTACTGAACTAGAAAAAGAAATCGATATCAAAAGATTTGAAGCCTAACTACCTTTCAGATTTTATGTTTTTAGCATTTTTATCGTATCCAACAAAAATGTTTATCCATACGATTCTAGATAGACGTAAGCTATAAGGTGTAAGTAGTAAAGATATTATTGTAATTGCAATAAAGCTTTGTAATATGCTAAGCCCTAAAAAAACTTTAGCAACAATAAATATTCCCACAAATAAAGCTACAGCAATTGCATAATTTACATACATGGCACCAAAGAAAAAAGACGGTTCCATCATGTATTTTAAATTACAAGTAGGGCAGTTGTCGTGTAACTTAGTTATCTTTTTTGGATTAAACGATATGCGGTATTTAAAAAAAGCTCCTTCTTGACAACGAGGACATTTATTTCTAACAATACTATATAATTTACTCCCTTTTCCTAGCATAACTTTTATTTGTTAATCGATTTAACTGTTTCGTTTTGTAAGTTTGCACAAATTTCAACAAAAATAACACAGAATTTTGTAACCACGGTTACAAAGTTATGGTAATTCGTAAAAGAACGCATGTTAAACGTACATAATTTATCGGTTTCATTTATGGGAACTGATTTGTTTTCGGGTATCACTTTTAAGTTAAATAAAGGAGATAGAATCGGATTGATAGGAAAGAATGGTGCAGGAAAATCTACTCTATTAAAAGTATTATCTAAAGATATTGAAAGTAGTGGAGGTACTATGGCTTTTGATAAAGAAGTACGTATGGGATTTTTACGTCAGGATATAGATTTTGTTGCTGGAAGAACTATTTTAGAAGAAGCCTACCAAGCTTTTGAAGAGATTAAAGAAATAGAGTTTCAACTAGATGAAATTAATAATCAATTGGCAACTCGTACCGATTATGAAAGTGAAGCTTATAATCAGTTAATAATCGATTTAAATGAGAAAACTGAACGATACGAATTATTAGGAGGATATAATTATCAAGGAGAAACGGAAAAAATCTTACAAGGTTTAGGTTTTCAAAGAGAAGATTTTGATAAACTAACGGATACTTTTTCTGGTGGATGGCGTATGCGTATTGAACTTGCAAAGTTACTGTTACAAAGTAATGATATACTGTTGCTCGATGAGCCAACAAACCACCTAGATATTGAAAGTATTATTTGGTTAGAAAATTTCTTAAAAAATTATGCTGGAGCAATTGTATTGGTATCGCACGATAAAATGTTTTTAGATAATGTTACCAATCGAACTATTGAGATTTCTTTAGGACAGATTTACGATTACAAAAAACCATATTCTGAGTTTTTAAAGTTACGTGCTGAGATTCAAGAAAAACAATTACAAACGCAGAAGAATCAACAAAAAGAAATAGAACATACCGAGAAATTAATTGAAAAATTTAGAGCCAAAGCGAGTAAAGCAGCGATGGCACAGTCGCTTATTAAAAAACTTGATAAAGTTGAACGAATAGAAGTAGACCAAGATGATAACGCCACAATGAATGTTCGTTTCGCGATTTCGAAAGAACCAGGTAAAATTATTGTTGAAGCTGAAGGTTTAAGTAAAAGTTACGGAGATAAACATGTTTTAGAAAATGTTGATTTATTGATTGAGCGTGATAGCAAAATTGCTTTTGTTGGTCAAAACGGGCAAGGGAAATCAACTTTAGCCAAAATGATGGTAGGTGAAATTCCGTTTGAAGGGAATTTTAAATTAGGTCATAATGTAGAGATCGGATATTTTGCTCAGAATCAATCTGAAGAATTACCACCTGAGAAAACAGTATTAGAAATTATGGAAGATGCTGCGACTGATTCTAACCGAATGCGTGTTAGAGATATGTTAGGTTCTTTCTTGTTTGGTGGAGATGCTGTAGATAAAAAAGCAAAAGTGTTATCAGGAGGAGAGCGAAATCGTTTGGCGTTGTGTAAATTACTATTATCGCCATTTAATGTGTTGATAATGGATGAGCCAACAAACCACTTAGATATCGCTTCTAAAAATGTATTAAAAAAAGCACTTCAAAATTTTAACGGAACTTTAATTGTAGTTTCCCATGATCGTGACTTCTTACAAGGCTTAACATCAACTGTGTATGGTTTTAAAGATAAAGTGATAAAAGAATATTTAGGAGATATCGATTATTTCTTAGAGCAGCATAAAATGGAAAGTTTGCGTGATGCTGAAAAAAGAACGGTAGTTAAAGAAGAAAAAGATACGTCCAAAAAAGATAATTATAAATTATCTAGAGAGCAAGAAAAGGATTTAAAGAGACTTAAGAACAAGCTAAATAAAATTGAAAATAACATAGCTGATTTAGAATCTGAAATCGAAAAAATAGATTTAGAGTTAGCTCAGAACTACGATGAAGTTTCTTCACGTCCTAATTTCTTTGAAAAATACAAAGCTAAAAAAGCTCAGGTAGATGCTTTAATGGAAGAATGGGAAAGTGTTGAAGAACAGATTTCTAGTTTTTAGCTTTGCTAACTTATTTAGGGATATTAATTCTTTTTAATGATTTAACAATAGATTGGAATGTAGAAAAAGTTCCGCATATAATTTTAAACGACTAATAAAAAAGGCAACCATTTGGTTGCCTTTTTCGTTTTTATACTAAGAATGGTTTAATTATTTAACCAAGCATTTCTTAAAATTACTTTAGCATCAATTGCAGGTAATTCTTCCAATACTAATCCTGAGCTTTCATAAGTAGGTTGTGTAAAATTACCTTCTAATTTTACTAAGTTTCCATCTCTAGTAACTTCCATTGTTATTTTATCTCCAGCTTTCCATTGCATTGTTTTCCCAATAATTGGGCGAGCATTTGCTAAAGATACTTTTTCTCCATTTACAGATTCTAAAACATCTCCAGATTTAATACCTAAAGCAGTTAAAGCGGTATTTGTTCTTGGAGTAAAGAAGATTTTTTTATCACTATTTACAGAGATAAAAGGTTGTCCTTTTGCATCAATGAAATATGCTGAATTGGTAGTCTTAGTTTCTTTTTTTATTCCAACTTTATCAAAATAAACAGAATAATCAATCGGTGTACTTCCTTCTACGTGGTTTGTAAAAAATGCTCCAACTTTAGGGTTTGTCATTTTTACAATTTCAGCAATAATCTCATCGTCTTTAAAAGGTTTATGCGCTCCATATTTATTAGATAGATCTCTCATTAAATCAACTAAACCATAAGTTCCATTAGTTTCTTCACGTAAAATAATATCTAAACACATTCCTATTAAAGCTCCCTTCATATATACGTTAGAATAGTTAGAAGCATATTTTTTATCTAAAATATTTTTACTCATTTCGGTAAAAGACATATCGTCTTTAAAACGTTTAGAAGTAGCAATTTTTCCTTGCATTTTAGCAATAAACTGCTCTGGAGTAATTAAGTCTTGATTTACTTGAAATAAATTAGCAAAGTATTCTGTAATTCCTTCATACATCCATAAGTGTTTAGACATATCAGGCTCGTTAAAATTAAAATTGTGAATCTCTTCAGAATGTACTGATAAAGGAGAAACAATATGGAAGAATTCATGAGAAACAGTTCCGTTAATCATTCCATCTGCTAATTGTTTTTTAGAATATGATTCTGGATATACAACTGTAGTTGAAGATAAGTGCTCTAAAGCACCAAAACTTTGCCATTTGTATACTGCAGGATCAAATAGGTATAGTAAAATATTATACTCTTTCGTAGTTTTAAACCCTTTTAAGAAATTACTCTGAGCTTGCACCATTTTCTTTAAATCTGCTTCCATATCTTTTGCAGAGTGCACTCCGTTAGGAGAGTATACGGCTAATGTAACGTCAATTCCATCTACATTAAAACTTACGTTGTTTAATGGAGCGTACATAATAGGGTTGTCAGATATTTCATCATATCTTGAAGCTACAAATACATCTTTAGTATTATCTTCTTTTGTAGTGTTTTTATTAATTAAAGAAGTAGTTTCGTATAAGTTAGCAGGATGTAAAACATTAATTTTATAAGGCGTTTCTTTCTTTCCTGTAAAGTACCCTACAAAACCGGGAAGGTTTAAAAAGAAGTTTTTATCCTTTTCGATGTTCGTACCTGCCATTACATAAATTCCGTGTTTTACTTCAGAATCGAAAGTGTCATCTACTTGGTATGATAACTTATCCATTTTTGTAGCATTGTTAACCTTCCAAGAATTTTGATCTAACTTCTCAACAGTTAATTCATTTCCATCATAATCAAAAGCTTTAAAGTTAGACACAAACTGCCCATAATTACTCATAGCATAGGTCCCAGGAACAATTGCAGGAATGTTATAAACAATAGTAGCTTCTTTTATTTTATTAGGATTAACTTCTACAGTTACCTTATCATCTATAACATTATTAATGTCGATAGTTGTTTCGATTAAAGGAGTTTCTTTTGTTAAGTTTTTAGAAGAAGAACAACTTCCTAAAACAGCAATAGCAGCAATAGCTACAAGTATTTTTTTCATGATGTGATTTATTAGTTTCTAGTATTTGTACTGATTAAAGACGATTTGTTACAAACTATGTAACATATTTAACATCTTTTTAAGAGATACAACCTACGTTAAAACGTTGTACCTTTGCAGCGGCATGAGAATAAGACGAGTTTCAGATTGGTTACCTACTACAAATAAGGAGGTTAAGTTAAGAGGATGGGAAGAATTAGATGTAATTCTTTTTAGTGGAGATGCATATGTAGATCATCCATCATTTGGTCCTGCAGTAATTGGACGTATATTAGAGAGTTACGGATTAAAAGTAGCAATTGTACCACAACCTAGTGTAAACGATAATTTACAGGATTTTGAAAAACTAGGAAGACCTCGTTTGTTTTTTGCAGTTACTGGTGGTTGTATGGATCCGATGGTGAGTAATTATACCGCAAGTAAACGCCGAAGAGACAAAGATGCATATACACCAAACGGTGACAAAGGGTTTAGACCTGATTATGCAACTTCTGTGTATTCGAAAATATTAAAAGAAAAATTTCCTGATGTACCTGTTTTAATTGGTGGTATTGAAGCTTCTTTACGTCGTGTAACTCATTATGATTATTGGTCAGATAAATTATTGCCAACAATTTTAGAAACTTCTAAAGCAGATATGCTGGTTTATGGAATGGGAGAGCAACCTCTACGAGAAATTGTTGAGTTGTTACAAAAAGGTGTTCCGTTTTCGAGTTTAAAAACAATTAAACAAACGGCTGTTTTTGTTGACCAAGGAGAGAAAATTCCGAAGAATAAAAATTGGGATGATATTGAAATCAATTCTCATGAAGCTTGTTTAAAAGATAAAAAGACGTTTGCGTCTAATTTTAAAGTAATAGAGCAAGAGTCGAATAAATTACATGCGCGTCGTATATTTCAGCAAGTAGGAGATAAGAAATTAATGATAAACCCTCCTTTTCCAACAATGACAGAAGAAGAGATAGATGCTTCTTTCGATTTGCCGTTTACACGTTTACCACACCCGAAATATAATAAGCGTGGACCGATTCCAGCGTTTGAAATGATTAAGTTTTCTATAAACATTCACCGTGGATGTTTTGGAGGATGTAGTTTCTGTACAATTTCTGCACATCAAGGAAAGTTTATTGCGAGTCGTAGTCAAGAATCTGTATTGAAGGAAGTTGATGCTGTGGCTCAGATGGATGACTTTAAAGGGTATTTATCTGATATTGGTGGACCTTCTGCGAATATGTATAAGATGAAAGGTAAAATACAGTCTATCTGTGATAAATGTGTAGCGCCGTCTTGTATTTCGCCAGTAATATGTAGTAATTTAGATACTTCTCATAAACCACTAACTAAATTATATCAAGCTGTTGATGCGCATCCAAAAGTGAAAAAATCATTTATTGGTAGTGGAATTCGACATGATATGTTGGTGCCTGAGTTTAATAAAAACGCAGATCCGAAAGAGTTAGATGCATATACAGAAGAGGTAATGACGAATCATGTTTCTGGACGTTTAAAAGTAGCTCCAGAACATACTTCTGATCCTGTTTTAAAATTAATGCGTAAACCTTCGTTTAAATATTTTCATATGTTTAAAGATAGGTTTGATCGTATTAATGTAAAGAAGAAATTAAAGTTGCAATTAATACCCTATTTTATATCAAGTCATCCAGCTTGTGAAAAAGAAGATATGGCAAACTTAGCTGCTGAAACTAAAGATATGGGTTTTCAGTTAGAACAGGTACAAGGGTTTACACCAACACCTATGACAGTAGCTACAGTAATTTATTATAGTGGATATCATCCATATACTTTAAAACCAACTAAAACTCCTAAAACAGCTAAAGAAAAAGAAGAACAACATCGTTTTTTCTTTTGGTATAAAAAGGAAAACAGAAAATGGATTAAAGATACGCTTACTAAAGTTGGACGTAATGACTTGCTAAAAAAGTTATTGCCTCAAGATAATTCATGGAAGAAAAATAAAGCTGGTAAAACTAAAAATACTTTTGATGATACGGTGACTGCTTTTAACCCGAAATCTAAAGGTTCTAGAAATAAATCGAAAGGAAAAGGATTTAAGAAAAGAAGGAGGTAATTAAATCATTCATTTTTTTAAATGATAAGCTTTAAATAACTATTTTTAAAGTTAATTTTTATGAAAAAATGCGATATATATTATTTTGTTTCTTATTACTTACTATTACAATTTTCGGTCAAGAAGAGGAGAGAACGAAAGCAGATTCTAAACCATGGATTTTAGATCAGCTTTTAAATCAAGGGCTTTCGGCTCAAAAAGCAGGAAAGCATGAAAGAGCTATTAAAGACTTGAAGCTTGGGTTAAAAATATTTAGTTCTAACCAACTTAAGTATCCTAAAGAGTATGCTGACTTTTTAGAGGCACATACTGTTAGTAGTTTAGCTTTAGGTAAAACCAATGGGCTTTTAAAAAAATATAAAGAAGTTTTAAATATTAGAGAGAAGTTAAATGATCCTAAGAAATTAAGTTTAATACATCTAAATATTAGTAATTATTATCAGAAAAAAGCGAATTATAATTTAGCCAATAAGCATGCTAAAAAAGCTTATGATTATGCATCTGAATTAGAAAACAATGATATTAAATTTAAAACTCTGGAGACAGTTTTCAATTTAAATACTAATAAAGAAATAAATAGCTATTTTAAAAAGTATGTAGATTTAAAAAACGAATTAATTGAAAAAAAATCTGAGATTAATAAGAAAGCAGATAGATACAATTATTTGAGTGTAGAAAAAGATAAAGAAATTTCTCTTATAAAAAAGGATAAACTGAATCTTCAAAAGAAAATTCATCACCAAGAAAATACAACTTTTAAACTTTGGGTATTGAGTTTTTTTATATTATTACTTGGATTAAGTGTTTTTATTTTTCAAAAAAACAAAATAAAAAAAATAACTTTAGCGTCTGACTTAAAAGATAGGAATTCAAAAGAATTACTTGCTGCTTTTTCAAAGAAACTATTTAATGTTCGTAAAAACTTAACTTCTTTTAGTAGAAACGTAGATGAAAAAGAATTAAATCAGTATTCCTTTTACCTTAGAGAACTTGAAGTGATTGAAAAAGAAATTAAAGAACTGTAATAGTTCTGTAAACAAACTAAATAAAAAGTCTTGTTTTAGTAAAAAAGAACTAAAGCCAAGACTTTTTTAAGTTTGAATTATTTATGTACTATATCCATCCATAGTAAAGAAATAATACAAAAACGGTATCAATAAACCCATGAACTGCTACGTTAAACCATAAATCATTCTTCTTGAAATGAAAAAGAATAGCTAAAAACATTCCAGTAATACCTGATAAAAGCTGTCCGCTTATTCCTTGGTATGCATGAACGTAACCAAAAAGAATACCTAAAAGAAGAATGTTAAAAACAAGACTCACGGTACTTGAACCAAAAAATTTAGTAAACTGTCTCATTAAATAACCTCTAAATACTATTTCTTCACCAAACGCAGCCGATGCCCAAATATAAGCAAGTAGGCTAATACATGCGGTTAAGTTTCCTTTGTAAGGGTCAAATACAGAAAGATCAATAGGTTGTTCAGTAAGGTAAGTAATACTAGGTAACATTACATAGCCATAAAACAAAAAAATTGCAGCACCAACTAATGGAGCTATGATTAATAAATTTTTTATATTGAATTTATCTCGTTGAAAACCTAAAGATTTAAAGAGATCTTTTTTGTATTCTATAGCACTTGCTATTAAAACTATAATACCTCCTGTAATCATTTGAAAATTTCCTGATAAGTATAAAATACAGCAAATAACAATAGTAATTATTGGTGTTAAGTTTGAAGTTAAAAAGGCTTTTTTCATTGTTTATTCGTTTTAAATTTTAAACAAAGTAAAAACGATAAAGCAAGAAAAACACTGATATATAGCTTGTTTTTACCGAATGGTATCAAAATAATTACTGAATAGTCTATGTATTTTAAGTTTTATTTTGAAACCAATTCATAAATGCTTGTTTTTTATATCTACTAATATTTATTTGTAAAGATTCTTCATTAGAAATTGCAGGTTTTAGTAATACAGATAATTTTCCGTTTTCTATAGATTGTATTTGTTCTATAGAACGAGGGTGGATTATAGTTTGTCTATTAGTTCTAAAAAAGCTTTGTTCATTTACTTTATTTTCAATTTCGTTTAAAGTAAAATCAGTCATAATTAAAGTTCCATCTGTTTTTACAATGTATACAATTTTGTTTTCACTATACATAAAAGCTATTTCAGAATGCTCAACCAACGTTATTTTTCCACTTTGTTGCACTTTAAGTATTCCCTGAATTGAGTTAAGTTTATGCAGTTTGTATATATCAGATGAAAATAAAAGAGAAATTAGTATAGTGTCTATTAATAAAGAAACTAAAAGTCCATTTAATAGATAGTAAAAGTTATAATCTACTTTCCCATTGACCAAAAAGTTTGAAACATAATAAAAAGGAATATAAAATATAGTAACATATCCTAAAGTTGAAAATAAGAAAAGCAATAATGTTTTTGAATTAATTTTTTCAGAAAAGTATTTGCTTTTAAAGTATTTAAAATTGAAATATGCAATAATAATAGCAACACTACCACCAATAATAGAAGCAATAATTGGAATTAAAGGAAATTGGTAGTTTCTATTAAATGGAAAGTTTTCTGGTGCAGTAAAGTGATTAATAACGATAGAAAATACTATAATAAAGAAGCCGTTTTTAATCCAGTAATTTTCAAAGTTGATTTTTTGTTTTAAAAAAAGAGGCATTGTTTTTATTGATAATTTTTAGTTTGTTATCTAAGGTAAGAGCTTTAATTTATATATAACGATGACTAAGCGTCTTTTTAACAACGCATAGTCATCGTTTATCAATAACATTATTAAATTCAGTTAAGACTTTTATTTAATAGTATTTAGCGTTTTCATAGCAAATTCTCCCACTTTTCCATCAGAATCTAAAGATATCGTTTTATTAAATAAATTTTTAGCCTTCTCTTTATTACCAACTTTTAAATAAGCTTTTCCTAAATTTAAATAAGCATTAGCAGAGTTAGGAAATAATTGAATAATAAATGAGAATATTTGAATAGCAGCTTGCTCTTGTTTAACACTTAACATACGAAGAGCAGATTTACTTAATTCGGCTTCAAAATCAATAAAAGAATATCGAGGATCTTTTACCATCTTCATAACTTCTGTAGCCAATTTCTGGGGATTACCAGCCATATATAATTCTCTTATATATTCTAATGGGTTTATTTTAAAATCTTTTCCAGAAAAAGATAATGCAGCATTTAATACAGGATCTTGATTAGATGCATATTCTGAAAAACTCATTTCTATTGGGATTTGAGGAGCTAACCATTCAGCGTATTCCCATATAGGTTTCCCTTGCCACCAAGCATATGATAACTGAATAGTAAGATTGCTGTTTGGTAAAGTTACCGGACGTGCATCTCCCCAAAAATTTACATTTTCAGCAGTTGGCTCACCTACAAAAATAGCATTTGTATAATTGTGTAATTCATTAACTAAATTTTGAGCCGCAGAATAAGTACGTTTACCAATAATTACATATAAGCTCCCAATTTGATTTATTTTTTTAGTTTCGATAATTCCAGTAATAATAGGTTTGTTTAAATAACTATTTCCTCCTCCGTTTAAACGAACATCAATAATTAATTTCTCAACGTCATTATTTTCAACAAAATCAAAAACTCGTTTGTAAAAAGTTTCGGTATTTTCTTCAGAATCGTTTGCAATTCTACTATGCCTAACATATACAGTTTTTTCTTTTTGTAAATATTCGAAAAAGTAAACCTTGTTAAGATTTTTTAAATATAATGGAGTTATTGATTGCTCTCTTGCATCGAGCCAATTTTCATTTTGTTTAACATAACCACGATGCTTAGGCATATTCTCTCCTTTTTTCATTACCTCAAAAGATTGTGAGAATATTTTACCATCTTTTTCTAAAGTAAGAACGATTTCATTTTGAAGAGTTTTTGTTATTTTTTGGGCATGTAATACTTCAGGATACCTTAAATTGTTAATTCCATAAGCTTTAAAATATTGTGAATTTTCTGATTCTACAGTTGGTTCAATTGTTTTTAGAGCTTCTAAAATTGGTGTTTTTTCTATTGCTATAACTTTAGCTCCAATTGCTTTAATGTATTTTTTATGTGTTCCTTGTATATAAACACCATCGTTAAATTTATATAAGTTAAAAGGTAATTGAGAAAACGTATAAGGTTTTTGAAGGAAACTTACATAGGTATGCCCATATTTAAATAAGGACACTAATCGAGAAAAACCAACAACTATTTCGTGTTGTGTTATATTTGGAATGCTCTTATAAAATAATTCTACCTCAGTATCAAAAACATTTTTGGTTGTTTTTACAAAAAGATGTGAATAATCTTTATGTACTGTATTTTGTAAAAAACGAAGATCGTCTTGCCATTGTTTAGTAGTTAATTTTTCTTGGGCTGATAATTGAAAGAAAAATAGTAAGTTGAGTATTAATAGTAGTTTTTTCATGATAGTATGTAGCTGATTTTATTATTTATGATGTTTATTTAGTTAAATCAGTGATTTTATAAATTGATAAGAGGGATGGCTTGTTTAGCTTGGTAAAAAGTATATCCAATCCATGAAGAATAAATTAATCCAAAAGCAAATACAGTAATAATTTGAAATTTGTTAGCAGCTTTCCATTTATTAGATAACCATAAAGCAAAAAGCGGAATTATTTGTAAACCATGTAATCCAAAAAAGTGAGCTACCCTTAAATCACCAGCAATAGTACTCCAGTTAACTAAAGGTAATCCTGCGCCTCCATCTGCTATCCCAACGTTATGTGACATTTGGTTTATCATTTGCTGACCTATCCAGCTACCAACAACTATAATTATCCATCCTAATAATATTGCGAATTGAATTGATCTTGTGGTTCTTAGTTTTAATCTAATTGTTTCAAAAATGAAGAAAAGCATAATAAAAAAATTGATTAAAACCATTAGCCCCATTCCAGCAAATAAGAGAGCATCAAAATTTGTGTCTTTATTATAATGTGATTGAACTCCTCTTGAAGCTTGATAAATAATAATACCAAATTCAATAAGCATAGTCCATGAAACGATATTGTTAAGTATGTCTTTCTTTCTTTTGGAAAAAGGATATAAGGTTATGAAATATCCAATAGTTAATATATATATACCTCCTGATACCGAGAATTTTAAAGGCTTTGTCCATACGTTAACACCCATTAAAGATCTATCATCAATAAAAAGACCTATTAAAGATATTAGAATAAAAACGAAATGAATTAAGACAATTCCGAAAAGTATCGGACTCTGTTTTTTTACTGTGTTAAGTATTTGTTTTAAGAACATTGTAATTTATTTTGTTTAATAATTTTAATGATGAAAAAAAGAAGAAACCCAACAGGACCAAACATAAAAGTTGCGAATAAACAAGGAGCTATTATTAACTGATGGATATTAAGTTTTTTGGATGCATTAAGTATCCACATACCAATAATAAGATCGAAAACGAGATAGTGTACCCAACCAGCTAAAACCGCATTTTCTTCTGTAAATAATTTCATAACAGAATCTAGATTCCCATAATCGGGCATACCATTAATGCTAATAGTATTAATAATATAAATGGTGTAAATAAAAGATAGTATTATGGGAACTATTTTAAAACTTATTAAGTAATTGGTTACTTTCCATTTTGGAAAAAATATCATTAAAATCCACATTGGTGTTGTAATCATGCCAGCTATAGAAAAAACTTGAGTAGTTGTCATTTTTTTTAGAATTATAATCTTAGATAATTGACTTATTTTAAGATAAATACATTATCAAAAATTGAATTAAGTTTATAATTAGTTTCAGTATTATTTTTATCATTAGAATTATTATTTATGTTTTATAACCTCAAAACTAATGAGTGATAAGCCTTTAAATATTACACTTAAGAGTAGTTTTTATAAACAAATAGGGTTTGCTTAGTTATAATTTTTATTTTTAACACTACTCTTTCGGGTAGTTTTTTAATGGTATATTTACCTTGAAATGAAGATTTAGAAACTATATGACTGACGTTAATTCTTTTTTTAACTCTAAGAATACTGTTAACGAGTTAACAAAAAATGTAATAGATCAAACAAGTAATTATATTGAGGTTATAAAAGCCTTTTCAAGAACTACTTACAGTAGTCTTTATGTTATTGATTATGAAAAAAAAGGATTTGATTATGTGTCAGATAACCCTTTGTTTTTATGTGGTCATACTCCTGAAGAAGTAAAAGAAATGGGGTATGAATTTTATTTTAAATATGTGCCTCAAGAAGATTTAGAGTTATTATTGAAAATAAATACTATTGGTTTTGATCTTTATGAAACAAAGCCTTTAGAAGAGCGTAAAGACTATACGATATCGTATGACTTTCTTTTAAAAACAAAAGAAGGGAAGTCTATCTTAATTAATCAAAAATTAACTCCTATATTTTTGAATGAAGAAGGAAAGGTGTGGAAAGCTCTTTGTGTTGTTTCATTATCTACTAGATTAAAATCAGGAAATATTACTGTATATAAAAAGGGTAGAGGTATTGTGTATAAATATGATTTAGAAGGCGATTATTGGAAAAATTTAGAAGAAATAAAACTTACTGATAGAGAGAAAGAAATAATACAATATTCAATAAGAGGATATTCAATTAAAGAAATTGCAGAAAAAATATTTGTATCACCAGATACTGTTAAATTTCATAGAAAAAAACTTTTTGAAAAATTGGATGTAGCCAATATAAGTGAGGCTATTAGGTATGTAACTAATAATAAATTAATATAAGTTAATTACCATTTTCTTCTAATCGAAGCTCTTTCCATTTGAAGCTTCCATGATTAACTACAGATTGAAATTCTTTATGAATTTGATCAATAAAGTCAGCATTGTTTTTATCTTCTTCTGTAGCCAATTTGGTTTTTAACTCTAACTCTTTTAAACGACCTCGAGTTTCACCATAAATAACCCATAATTCTTTGTGGTTATAAAATCCGTCCCAAGCAGCAAATATTGTACTTGCTGCACTAAAAAATAAAGTTAGTATTTTAATAATAGTTCTATATTCTTTAAAATCATCGCCTACAGCAACTAAAAAAGTAATTAATGCTGAAGAAATGGCAATACTAATGTAAATTCGAAACGATTTTTTCTTGTTTTGTTTGGCGCGACAAGAGGCAAATTGAATCATTTTTTCAATTTCTATTTGTAAAATTTCAAATCGTGAAGGGGTATTGTTCATAGCTAGTTAATTCTTTTTCAAACATATTTAAAAAAAGAAAAACAGCAAAATGAAATAAGGTAAATTAGTCGCAGATTTTACAGTCGTCTTTATCTTGAATTTCACCAACGAGTTTTCCGTCTTCGTTTAAAACAAATCCACAACAATCCATAAAACCTTTTGCAATTAGTTTACGTGCACGTTGAATTTGAGATTTAGTTGTTGGTAAACTCTGATTTAATGTGTCTGCTACTTCCTGTTGCTTCAATCCTTTAATGTCTGATAAAAATAAAGGCTCTCTATGTTTTTTAGGAAGGCTTTGTAAAATACCTCGTAAACAATCTTTTTCGGTATGTTTGTGCTCTTCTATTTTAGTTTCTGTTTCGAAATTAGCTAATTCAAATGTTTGATTTGTACTTTTAAAGTAATCCATTATTGAATTACGAGCAATTGTAAAAATCCATGATTTTAATTTTTTAAGATCTTTTAGCGTATGAAGTTTTGTGTGGATTTTTATAAAAGTATCTTGTAAAATATCATCCGTAACAGTTTTGTCTTTTACTTTACTTAAAATAAAAAACTGAACATCGGTAGCATATTTTGTCCAAACTTGATTTGTAGTCATTTTAATATAGAATAAAACAGAAATTACTCTTTATAAATTTAAGAATAATTTCTGTTATAGTTAACAAATAATAGATTAGCAGTTGCAGTTATTGCAAGTACAATTTTTGCAAGTACAGTTTGCACAACTTCCAGTTTTACAACCGTCACAATTACAAGTACATTGATTTTTATATTTCATCTTATTTAATCTTTAAGTTCATATAGTAGACTTTTAAAAGTGTAAAAAGATGCATTTATTTTGAAAAATATTTTCGCAGCTCTTTTTTAATAGGAATTCTTTTAATTGGAGAAATATTAGAACCTCCAGTGTTTCCTTTGGGTACCCAGACATTTGTGAGTAGAATGGAAGCCAAGATTCGAGTAAATTGACCAATTATTTCTTTAAAATTTCTGGTTTTTACTCCGTGAATTAACATCCAGTAATGTGATAGCGTATGCCTATACAAATGTTTTTGCCCTAAGATGTGAGCATTTTCTAAATAAAAAAATGACATTAAGAAACGTTGGTTTCTCAATGCCATTTTACCTAGTTTTATTTGATTGTAAAATTCTTGTTTACGTTGAAGTTTAGTCATGATTTTTTATAAAACAGACTAGTTTCTATGTGAAAAGATGCAGATTAGTTTACTTTTTCACCATTTACATAAGTAGCAATCACTTTGGTGTTAGGTATTTTACTACCCTCAATCGTCATAATATCATTTTCTAGAATGATAAAATCAGCAAGTTTTCCTACTTCGATACTTCCTTTTTCATCTTCTTCGAAATTAGCATAGGCGTTCCAAATGGTCATTCCTTTTAAAGCATCTTTTCTAGATAAGGCATTTTGCATTTGAAATCCTTTTTCTGGATAGCCCTTTAAGTCTTTTCTGATAGTAGCAGCATAATAAGTATATAACGGACTCACATTTTCAATAGGGAAATCTGTTCCTAATGCTACTTTACCGTATTGTTTTAATAAATCATTATAGGCGTAAGCACCTTTAATTCTTTCAACACCAACACGATCTTCAGCCCAATACATGTCTGAAGTTGCATGCGTTGGTTGAATAGATGGTAATACATTTTTAAAATGATGAAAGTCGTTTAAATCAACTATTTGTGCATGTTCTATACGCCAACGTCTATCTTTTTTGTTTTTTAAAACTTCATCATATGTTTTTAACATTACATAATTAGCAGAATCTCCAATAGCATGGGTATTCATTTGATATTCTGAATCAGCTATTCTTTTAGCTAAATTTTGAAGATCATCATATGAGTTTACTAAAGCACCAAAGTGCCCTTTTTTATCAGAATATTCATCTTTTAGAGTTGCTCCACGAGACCCTAAGGCTCCATCAGAGTACACTTTTACCGAACGTACATTTAAGCGATCAGTTTTTATAACGCCTTTGTTTAGGTAATAGTCTAGATTTTCTTTGTTGTTAGAAATCATAGCGTACATACGCATTTTTAAATCTCCCGCTTGTTGCAAGCTGTCTACTAGCTCAATAACTTGTTTGTCTAGTCCTGCATCGTCTACAGTTGTTAAACCTAGATCGAAACAGATTTTTTGAGCGTCTTTTAATGCTTGTATTTGCTCTCTCTTACTTGGTTTAGGAACTTTAATAAAGTTCATGGCATTATCAATTAAAACCCCAGTAAGTTTTCCATCTTTTTTTATGAACTCTCCGCCATCAACTTTTGAGTTTAAGGTGATTTCTGCTAAATCAATTGCGGCTTGATTTACTAACATTGCATGACCATCTATTCTGCGAACAGCAACGGGGATTTTAGGAAAAAGTTTGTCTAGCTTTTCTTTTGTTGGAAATTCTTTTACTTCCCAATCGTTTTGATCCCAACCACGTCCAGTAACAAAAGAAGTGTTTTTTTCTTTTTGAAAAGTAACAAGTTTATTTGCGACTTCGTCGTAACTTTTAGTGCCTGTTAAATCTACTTTTTGTTGTTGTAAACCTAATCCGTAAAAATGACAATGCGCATCTATAAAACCAGGATATACTGCTTTGTTTTTTGCGTCAATAGTTTTTACAGTTACATATTTATTTTGAATTTCTTTATTGCTTCCTACGGCAATAAATTTACCACCTTTAATGGCAAAACTTTCAGCTTTGTCGAAATTTGAGTTTACCGTATAAGCATTTGCATTTATAACAATTACATCTGCTTTTTCTTGTTTTTTGCAAGAAAATAAAACTCCAATTGATAGAAGAATAATGAATGTTTTTTTCATTTTAGTTTGATTCGTTTTTGTTTTACGGTTTTAAAGTTTCGTTGTTATATAAATATTTATCCATTAAATAAACGATACTAGCCATCGAAGCACTTCCTAGTTCTAACTCTCTTTTGTTTACCTTATCGAAAGTATCAGTTGCTGCATGATGGTAATCGAAATATCGCTGTGAATCTGGGCGATATCCTACTAAAGTAACGTGGTCATCCTTTAAAGGACCAATATCAGCACCACCACCTCCAGCAGTAATATCATGTAGGCCATATGGAGCTAGGAGTTTTTTCCAGCTTTGTAATAAAGCTCTGTTTTTATCATTAGCATCAATTGAAAAACCTCTTGGAGTGTGTCCTCCAGCATCAGATTCTAAAGCACCAATATGTAATTCGTCATTTTCTTTTGCTAAACGAGCATATTCGGTAGCACCACGTAAACCATTTTCTTCGTTCATAAAAAATACAATACGAATGGTGTTTTTAGGTTTAATGTTGTTCTTTTTTAGTAAGTAAGCTACTTCTAAAGACTGCACGATTCCTGTACCATCGTCATGTGCTCCCTCACCTAAATCCCAAGAGTCTAAATGACCTCCAATTACCATAATTTTATCAGGAAATTCACTTCCTTTAATTTCTCCAATCACATTATGAGATGGAGCATCAGGTAAGGTTTCACAACTTTGTTTGAAATAGAATTGTAGGTTAGGATTTTCTTTTAAGTGCTTGCTTAAGTTTTCTGCCGCTCTTGAACTAATTGCCGCTGTTGGTATATATTCTGATTTAGGAATTTCTCCATAACCCATAGATCCGGTATGCGGATAATCGTCAATTCCATTGGTCATAGAACGAACAATTACTGCTTTTGCTTCAAATTTACCTACTGTTGCAGCACCTCCATAACGTTGTCCTACACAACCTCCGTAAGCTTTAAAAGTGTTGATTAATGTATTGTCGAAAGCTCCGTTAAAGAATACAATTTTACCTTTTGCTTTCTCTCCTAGTTTTTTGGCTTCATCTAAGCTTTTTACTTCAATAAGTTCTGCAGTAATACCCTCTTTAGGAGTCGCGATTGAACCGCCCAAAGCACAAATAGGAACATTGATTTTTTCTCCATTGAATTCATAGTTTGCAACTTCTTTTTCTCCTCGTACCCAATGCGGTACCATTACAGGTTGTAGCCAAACAGAATCTAATCCGACCTCTTTCATTAGTTGTTCTCCCCAAATAACAGATTTTGCCGCTCCTTCTGAACCCGATAATCTACTACCAATATTTTGTGTTAAATCTCGTAACCATTCATAGGATTTTCCTTCAGTCAAAGCCGCATTAAAAATTTGCTTTATTTGAGTAGAATCTACTTTTTCTTCGTTAGTAGGTCCAGCAAGTGTTGTACTTGTTTTTTTCTTTTCTACCTGGCAGGATATTAAAAATAACCCTGTAATTAATAGGAGGGATGTTCTTTTCATTTATGGTTCGTTTTACAGAACCATAAATGTAAGTTTTATAATTTAGAAAAGAGAATCAAATTTCCAAGTTAATCCACCAAGAGCTTGAAACCCTTGTACGTTAAAGTTGGTAAACCTTTGATAATCGTTATTTAATACATTATTTAAGTTTAAAAAGACAGAGAATGAGTCGTTAAAATGATAGCCACCATTAAAATTAACATCGAAATAACTTTTTAGACCGATTGTATTTGGCGGAGTAACTGATGGCAATACTTCATATTCTTTCCCTTTTCGCTCTCCAACAAAAAAGAAGTTGGCACCAGCAAACCATTTGTTAGTTTTATAGGTTCCGAAAAGCTCTCCTTTTATTTTTGGAGCATTCCAAGGTTCTTGTAGGTTTGTTAACGTGAATTTGTTGAATTGCGCATTCATACCTACCGTTAGGTTTTTAATTCCATTGAAGGCAGCTTCACCAAATAATGATATTAACTTAATGTCGTCATATTCTGTGTTAAATGAATTTCCGAATTCATAACCAAAGAAAGTAAAAGCATCAGCTCCAGCAATGTTCTCTCCGTTTGATTTTGATTGATTCAAGCTAAAAAAAGGATTGTTTTCTATCTCAGCATAACTTGCTTTGAAGTTATAACTAAACTGTGCATCTAATTTTCCTCTTATACCAGCAAAGGCATTGTATTTTTTATTGGTTTGTAATATTTGTTGTGTTGGTGAAATGTATGGGTTTTTATCAGCAAGTGATTGATAAGAATTTGTTTCTAAATCTCCAGAAGCTCCGATAAATACATTTGCAAAATCTTTTACAATTGGATATGAAATTTCTACATCGGGATATATAAAGAAGTTATTGTCTTTATTTTCTATATCTAAAGAGAAATATGCTTTAGCTCCAAGTTGAATCGCTAAATCTTGTACAACAAATTTATATGTTGGATGCAATCCAACAGTAAAAAAACTATGTTTTAATTGATTTCGAGTTTCGTAAGAATTTTCGAATTTTCCCCCTAAATAGCTTAAAGTTGTATTAATGTATAGGTCATTTAATTGACGATGGAAGTTGTCTAACGGAAATTTAAAGGTAGCATCGGCATCAATTAAAAACTCACTACTACTTAATACATCAGAAAAATAGTTTAACGAACCATTTACTTTTTCTAAATATGAGTCATCAAAATTAATGTTACCAAATATTTTAAACGAATTATAAGCTTGCTCTTCTTCGATAGCACTTATGGTAGCATCTGTAAAAGAAATATTTGTAGGTAAACCATACCAATTATTTTTATTGCGCTCTGCATTTAAACCCGCTTTCCAATTAAAATAACGTTCTTGTTGTGCATAAAATAAATTCAAATTAGCATTATAGAAAGTACTGCTAAGTTTTGTGTTTTCAACTGGATCAATCGATAATAGAAATTTTAAATGTGCGCCTAACTCACTATTATAACTTTCGTTACGTCTTATGTAGGCTTCTAAAAAAGGAGTGATTTTATTACCAAGTCCTAAAGAAAGATAATTAGGGTAAAGTCTTTCTCGTTTGCCTAAATCAACCTTTTTCATAGTACCACTTTTTGGAATAAAAGTAGAAGCAACAGGAACGGAGAAAATGTGATATTCTAGCTCCTTTTTCTGAGTTTCTTTGGTGTGTTGAATTACTGGTTTTTGCTTTATTTTAAAGGCATCTGTAATTTTAGGAACATATGAAGTTACTACATTTACAACTTCAGTTTTTATTATAGTGTCTTTTGCTTTCTCTGGAGCTTTCTTTTCTTGCGAATTCGCAATTAATGTTACTAATACAGCAAGTAAAACTAGGTGCTTTTTCATCGATTTAATCATTGAGCTTTCTTTTGTTTTAAACAAATTTTAGTTTTGGTTAGTTACTGATTCGTTTGTTTTTGCTTCTTTGTTTTTAATGTTTCGAAGCTCGTTTTTAGCTTCTTCTAATACGTCTTTATATTGCGTAAAGTTTTTAATAATATTCTCTAAAATATACGTTGCTTGGTATGCATCTTTTAAAGCATAATAATTTTTAGCCATAATTATATAACTCTTAACTCCCCAATATTTATAAGACGAGTAGTTCGCAATTAAATCTTGAATCGCTTTGTTTGAAGTTTCGTAATCTTTGTGCTCATTTAAAAAGAAAGCATTGTAGTATAAACTTTCAGCTTTTAATTCACCAGTAGCTTTTTTACTTACTTCGTTAAAAAATTCTTCAGCGGTTAAGAAATCATCACTTTTAAATGAAGAACGAGCGATGATAACTTTAGCATCCTCAATAACCTTAGTGTCAACTTTACCATTACTTAATACTTTTTCTGCATATGAAATAGCATTTGCATAATCGTCATTGTTGTAATAGCCTTTCATTAAATTACTTTGTGCAAAAATGATGTTTTGAGGATAGTTTGCCTCTTTTTCTAGTTGTTCAAGAACTTGCATTCCGTTATTCCAATCTTCTTTTTCTAAATATATTTTAGCTAGTTTGGCTAAAGATTCTTCGGAGAACTCGCTTTTATCTTGACTAATAACATAGGTGTAATGCGGAACAGCATTGTCAAATTTATTAGTATTATTATAGGATTGTGCTAAATAAAAATGAGCCTTTAAAGCATTGATTCCTGAAGGGAAGGCTTGTAGATATTTATTAAATCCTTCTATAGCTCTAGCTGTGTTATTTTCTAAAAACTTGTTTTCAGCAGATTGATAAGTTGCATTATCAAGTTCGGCATCTGTAACATTTACAAATTTTACATTTTTAACCCATGCAGCATATTCATCTACTTTACCAATATCTATATATACATTTTTAACATTGGTAACGGCTTGTTTTGCTTCATTTGAATTTGGGTGTTTTACAACAATTTCTTTGTATTTTTTTAAAGCTTTTTCATTGTTATTATTATTGTAGTATAACAATCCTTGTCGTAAAAGTACATTAGGTACGTAGTTACTTTTTGAATGCTTTGATAATAAGTTATTATAAGTTTCTTGGGCCTTAGTAATATTGTTCGTAGTTGTATATGTCGTCGCTAGTTGAAATAAAGCGTCGTCTTGTAACTGTGAATCAACATAATCATTAATTAGTTTTTTTAAACTTTCAATTTTTGATTCGTTACTACCCATATAACCTTTACTCATAGCTATTTGGTATTGTGCATAATCAGCACCAACTCCTCCTTCTTGTACAACTTTATTGTAAGCTTCAATTGCTTTTGTATAGTTTTTAGTAGCATAAAAAGAGTCGCCTAAACGGTTAGAAGCATCGTCGTTTAAATCATTGTCATCTATTTTTTTGTCTAAAAATTGTTGAAAATGCTTTGCAGCATTGCTATATTTTTTAAGCTTAAAATAAGTGTAGGCAATATTATAATCTAATTTTTTTATCTCTTCAATATCATCTTTTGTTATTAATAGAAAACTAGCTAAAGCTTCCTCGTAATTTCCAAGTAAGTAATCTGTTTCTGCTAGCCAAAAAGTACCTTTATTATTTACCGAAGCATTTTCTGCTAAAGTAGCATTGTAAAAATATGGTTTTGCTTCTTTTAGTTTATCTTCATTAAAAAGCTGAATTCCTCTATATAATGAAACTTCATTTGCTAACTTTTTGTTTTCAGGAGAATTTGTAGTGTTTAAAAATTCTAAAGCTCCTTGATAATCTTGTTGATGTAAATAAGAAGTAATTAATAAATTACTTATTTCGGCTGTGTTAGGTGAGGTAGGGTATTTTGATAAAAAACCTTTTAAAACATCAGGAACACTTTCGTATGGGTTACCTTGTTCGTAGCTTAATTTTGCGTAGTTTAAAGAAGCACCTTCAGTAATTTTAGGATCAAACTCCATTTCACTAGCATTTTTAAATGCATTTAGAGCTTCTGGTTTTTTCTGTAATTCTAAATAACATTCTCCTAAATGATAGTAAGCATTTTGAGCAACTTTATTATTTCCGCCTATAATTTTATTGAAATTGCTAATTGCACTTTCATAATCTTTTTGCTGGTAATAAGCGTATCCTAAATAGTAGTAATCTGTATTAGTCCATTTACCTCTTTTACCTTTATAGGCTTTTAAATAAGGAATTGCCTCCTCGTATTTATGAAGGTTAAAATAACTTTCTCCAATAATCTTTGAAACTTGAGATATTTCTTTTTTGTCTTTAGATGTTTCTAAAAGTTTCTCTCCAATTTGAACAGATTTATCAAAACGACCAGCTTTAAAACTAATGTCTAGAATATAGTAATTTGCTTTTGCTTGATAGGTAGCATCGTTAGCTAACTGGCTTAAATTGTCTTCTGCTTCTCCAAAGTTTTCTTGTTTATAAGCTATAAAACCGTAATAATAACGTGCATCGTTACCATAAATAGGATTTCCTAATAAGGTTTGAAAACGAGATTTAGCATCTTTTAAATAATTAGAAACTAACAGCGCGTATCCCATTTTATAGTTTAACTCATTTTTTTCTTTTTGAGTTAATAGTTTTTCGTTTACTTTTTGATACCATTTTAAGGCATGTGCAGCTTTTCTATTGGCAAAATAATAATTACCAACATTCAAAAAAGCTTTTTCAGTTTTGTTATTATAAGGGTGGTTTTTAACAAAATTAATCACTTTTTCATCAGCGTCATCTTGAATCAACTTTACAGCAGACATGGCGTCGTAATAATCAGCATCGGCTTTTAAATTTTGATGATTTCCAGATTCATTAGAAACCTTTATAAACAATTGCTGTGCAGCTGCATAAGCTTTGTTGTTGTATAATCGTGTGGCTTTATGAAAATCTGAACTAAGGTCAGAATTAATAGCGGTTTTTTGCGCTATTATTGATGTTGAAAAGGCTAATAAAAATAATAAATAGCAGCTTTTTTTATAACAAATAAATCTCATATATTTTAGTTATCTAGAAACTATAACGTTCGTTTTTTATTTTTGTTGGGAGACTTTATATCAAAAGTAAGAAATGTTATAGAATTACATAATAAAATTTTAGATTTGTAAAAACGAATAGACCTATGGCAAACCCTGTTTTACATCTTGAAAATGCAGATATTTATCAGCAAGATAGTTTAGTATTATCAAAAGTAAATTTCACTTTAAATAAAGGCGATTTTTATTATTTGATTGGAAAAACAGGAAGCGGAAAAAGTAGTTTACTTAAAACCTTGTATGGAGATTTAAGATTACAGCGTGGTTTAGGTACTATCGTCGATTTTGATTTAAAAAAAATGAAAGAAAAAGACATTCCTTTTCTAAGAAGAAAATTAGGAATCGTTTTTCAGGATTTTAAATTATTGAATGATAGAAATGTTTTTGAAAACTTAGAATTCGTTTTAAAAGCTACTGGATGGAAAAATAAAACCGATATGAAAAATAAGATTCATGAAGTTTTAGAAAAGGTAGGAATGAAAGAAAAGTACTACAAAAAAACATTCGAACTTTCTGGAGGTGAACAACAACGTGTAGCGATAGCAAGAGCTTTGTTAAATGATCCTGAACTAATTTTAGCAGATGAACCAACTGGGAATTTAGATCCTAAAACTTCGCTTGAAGTTATGGATTTGTTAAATGAGATTCATAAAAGCGGTAAAACAATTTTAATGGCAACTCACGATTATCAATTAATAGTAAAGTTTAAGCAAAAAACTATTAAGTGTGAAGGAGGGGAGTTGTTCGAAGTAGTACAACAAGCAGTTTAAAAAAAGAAACCCACTCCAAATAAATGAAGTGGGAAAATTGCTATGAAAAACTATGAAAGAGGAACACTGCTGATGTCCCTCTGTATTAAAGACGCTTTTTTTAAGAAAATCTTACATTAAAAAATAACTTTAACATATTTTTATAAAAACAAAAATCCTGAGCTTTCACTCAGGATTAATTATTTAGAGTTAAATATATTATTAAATATTTAAAGCTGAATTGTTGTTTTTAACAGCTTCAGCAGAAGCAGTTAAGTGTTCTTTTTCAGCATCAGATAAATTAATATTAACGATTTTTTCAATTCCGTTTTTACCTAATACCACTGGTACTCCGATACATAAATCAGATAGGCCATATTCACCATCTAATAAAGCTGAACAAGGGAATATTTTCTTAGTGTCACAAGCAATTGCTTGCACCATTCCAGAAACAGCAGCACCTGGAGCATACCAAGCAGATGTTCCTAATAATCCAGTTAATGTAGCTCCACCAACTTTAGTATCTTGCTTTACTTGCTCTAATCTTTCTTCTGATAAAAATTCAGAAACAGGTACAGAGTTACGAGTAGCTAAACGAGTTAAAGGAACCATTCCTTTATCTGAGTGACCACCGATAACCATTCCGTCAACATCAGAAATTGGGGCTTCTAAAGCTTCCGCTAAGCGGTATTTGAAACGAGCAGAATCTAAAGCTCCACCCATACCAATAATTCTATTTTTAGGTAATCCAGTTGTTTTGTGTACTAAATAAGTCATTGTATCCATAGGGTTAGATACTACAATGATGATTGTGTTTGGAGAATGCTCGATTAAACTAGCAGAAACCATTTTTACGATACCAGCATTAATACCTAATAACTCGTCACGAGACATACCAGGTTTACGTGCAATACCAGAAGTGATAACACAAACATCAGATCCTGCAGTTTTGCTATAATCTCCAGTAGTTCCAGTAATTTTAGTATCGAAACCATTTAAAGAAGCAGTTTGCATTAAATCCATAGCTTTACCTTCAGCAAAACCTTCTTTAATATCTACTAATACAACTTCTGATGCGAAATTTTTAATAGCAATGTACTCTGCACAACTTGCACCTACAGCACCTGCTCCTACAACTGTTACTTTCATTTTATATTTTTTTAATTGTGATGATTAATTTAAGATGCACAAAAATAGCGATTTGACTATCGATATAAAAGTAAAACCCCATTGAAATTTCAATGGGGTTTTATATTTTAAATATTGATGTATATTTTATCTAAAGCTAAATGCAATACCGGCATTTACATTGCTATAATCTTGCATAGTATAACTTCCAAATATTTTAAAGAAACCTAAACTTAAACGAGCACCAACAGTTGCGTTAAAACTACCTGCATCCGATTTTAAAGATAAAGGGTCTGTTACTGGGTTTAAAGTTCCTCCAGCTGTATAAGTATAGGTATATTCACCTAACATGTTTAGTTTTGAATTCCCCCCATTATAACCTACACCTCCATAAAAATTGATGATAGGCAAGTTTAAAGAAGCAATAGCTTGTACTGTATATGAGTTTAGTTTAAATTCGGCAGCAGCATTATTAGAGCTTACATCTCCAGTAATTGCCCCAATTTCATAGTCTACATTCATGTTAGTATATGCTGCTAATAAAGAAATATGTAAAGGGGTTTTATCCATTGGTCCGAACCAATTAGTAATTTCTTTTTTAAGACCTAATCCAAATAATCCACCTTTTACATCATCATTACCAACTTTAGGTACATAACGTAAAATAGCTTCCATTTTAAAAGGTAATCCTACGCCAACTTGTATAGCAGGAGCTGGTGTAATATTTAAGTCTTCTCCACCAGGCATTTCAAAACTAGTAGTAACATTTTGTCCTTGTACGGTTCCGTTAAAAAAAATGGTAGCAGGTGTAACGTTTTCTTTTGCTGCTAAAGTAGGAGATGTTGTGCTAGTTGAAGTAGCATTTGATAAGCCTAAAGAAGCTAAGTTGAATATTTTATCTTTAGATGGAACAAAAGAAGCATTAGCTCCAATAGTAATATCAAAACCTAATTTTTTATGAACTTTTGCAGTATGGTACCAACCGTTATTCATGCTATAAACCAAGCCTTTCATTACTGGGTTTACATATGCATTCATTAGCTTTTCAGTATCATCGCCAGCTAAAAGTATTGTTTCTAATTCTTGAGCTTTTGCATTAAATGCTAAAGCAAAAATGGTTAAAAGGGATAAAGTAATTTTTTTCATTTTACTGAGTTTGTTATTTGAGGCAAATGTATGAAAAACTGATAATTATCCTAATTTAAAAAGCTCAATCCATTATGATTGAGCTTTTAAATTTTATAATTCTATAAGAGTTTTATGCATCAATATTTGCATATTTTGCATTACGCTCGATAAAGTCTCTACGTGGAGGAACTTCATCTCCCATTAGCATTGAGAATACTCTATCTGCTTCTGTACCGCTATCAATTACAACTTGACGTAAAGTTCTGAATTCAGGATTCATAGTTGTATCCCATAATTGTTCAGCATTCATCTCTCCAAGACCCTTATAACGTTGAATATTTACAGAGCCACCCATTTTTTGAGCGATTAAATCACGTTGATTATCATCCCAAGCATACTCACGTTTTTGACCTTTTTTAACTAAATATAAAGGAGGTGTAGCAATGTAGATATAACCTTGCTCTACCATATCACGCATATATCTAAAGAAGAATGTTAAAATTAAAGTGGCAATATGCGATCCATCTACATCGGCATCACACATAATAACTACTTTATGGTAACGTAGTTTAGATAAGTTTAAAGCACGTGGGTCTTCTTCTGTTCCGATTGAAACCCCTAAGGCAGTAAACATGTTTTTGATTTCTTCATTTTCAAAAACCTTGTGTTGCATTGCTTTTTCAACATTTAAGATTTTACCTCTTAAAGGAAGAATTGCTTGGAAGTTACGATCACGACCTTGTTTAGCAGTACCACCTGCCGAATCTCCCTCGACTAAGAAGATTTCACATTGAGCAGGATCAGTTTCAGAACAATCAGATAGTTTACCAGGTAAACCACCAATACTCATTACGGTTTTACGTTGCACCATTTCACGAGCTTTACGAGCTGCATGACGTGCTTGTGCTGCTAAAATTACTTTTTGAACAATTGTTTTAGCATCGTTAGGATTTTCTTCTAAATAATCAGTCAACATTTCAGCTACAGCCTGAGATACAGCAGAGCTTACTTCACGGTTACCTAACTTTGTTTTAGTTTGTCCTTCAAATTGAGGTTCTGCTACTTTTACAGAAACAATGGCTGTTAATCCTTCACGGAAGTCATCTCCAGCAATATCAAATTTTACATTTTTAAGTAAACCAGATTCATCAGCATACTTTTTTAAAGTGTGCGTTAATCCACGACGGAAACCAGATAAATGTGTTCCACCTTCGTGTGTATTAATATTGTTTACATATGAGTGTAAGTTTTCTGAGTATGAAGTGTTATACACCATTGCAACTTCAACAGGAATTCCGTTTTTCTCACCTTCCATTGCAATTACACCAGCGGTTAACTGCTCGCGAGTAGAATCTAAATACTTAACAAATTCTGATAAACCTTCAGTAGAGTGGAATGTTTCAGAAATGTCATTTCCTTCATCATCTTTATTACGCTTATCAGTTAAAGTAATCGTAATTCCTTTATTCAAATAAGATAACTCACGCATACGTGCTGCCAACGTGTCGTAGTTGTATTCTGTTGTTTGTTGAAAGATAGATTTGTCAGGTAAAAAGGTAACAATAGTACCAGTAAAATCAGTTTCGCCAATAGTTTTTACAGGGTATAAAGTTTTACCTCTTTCGTACTCTTGTTGCCAAATTTTCCCTTCCTTATGAACTGTTGCTGTTAGATGATCTGATAATGCGTTAACACAAGAAACACCAACACCGTGTAATCCACCAGAAACTTTATAAGAGTCTTTATCGAATTTACCTCCAGCACCAATTTTAGTCATTACAACTTGAAGTGCAGAAACTCCTTCTTTTTTATGAATTCCAACAGGAATACCACGACCATTATCTTTTGTGGTAATAGAATTATCTTCATTGATTGTTACGTCAATTCTATCACAATGACCCGCTAAAGCTTCATCGATAGAGTTATCTACAACTTCATATACTAAGTGGTGTAACCCACGAACTCCAACATCTCCAATATACATTGATGGACGCATACGTACGTGCTCCATTCCTTCCAGTGCCTGAATACTGGAAGCATCATAATTATGTTTTTTTTCTTCGCTCATTATAAAGTGAATTAAATTATAGTCATTAACATGAAAAAATCGCCCGAAAGCGACTTTTGTTGTCTTACAAATTTACAAAAAAATAAAAGGAATATAAAGTTTTTAAGCGGTTAGATAGTGAAATTATCAACATTTGTTAAAAAGATAAAAGTGCCTTAAATGAGCTTAAAATACCTTTATGTCGAAAATGGTGAATCAATTAATGGTTTTGTTTATAGTGAATGACAGAAAGTCGCTTAGGGAAGAGATTTTGCTAAAGTAGGAAAGTTTAATTGTTGATCATTTTTCATTTAAAAAGCTAGATTAGAGCTTAAAGCTAATTCTCGAGGAGAAATCCCAAATTTCTTTTTAAAGCAGTTTGAAAAGTATGAACTACTACTAAAACCAGAGTTAATTGATATCTGGGTAATTGAATCATGATTTTGGCTTAAAAAAGTAAGCGCTTTTTTGAGTCTGTAATTTCTTAATAATTCATTTACAGAAATTCCAGTAAGAGATTTACAATGTCTGTATAGTTTTGTCTTACTCATCATCATGTCTTGACAAAAATCTTGAACACTAAAATTAGCATTGCTAAAATTTCGCTCAAGGGTATCCATTAGTAAGAATAAAAAATTCTCTTGCTTCGTGTTTAATTTTCTCACTTCTGTTTTTTCTGTTAAAATTGACTGTTTGAAGTCTGATGAGACAAGAAATTGGTTCTTATTGCATAAAAAGAATAAGGAATTAAATAGCTTAGGTATTTTTTGTGCTAGTATATGCTCTTTGCTATAATAATGGTTTGTGTATAGGGCAACTCTAAAATTTAAGTTTTCTTTTTTTAAGAGTTTCTTCAGAATTAAATTTGAGTAGTTTATTGCCTTTTCATAGGAAGTAAATAGTAGAACTATTTCATTTCGTGATACATTTATTTGAGTACCTCCATAACTATTTAAATAATTATTGATTATCGATTTAGTATTAATAAATGCTCTGTTAATTTTTTTTTGACCGAATTTAATCTCCAGTAATTTAATATTTTGAATTTTTATCATCAAAAAGATAGTATGATTGTTTGGTGTTATCGATTCTGGTTGAATAGATTTTATTCTTTGTTGGTTATTTAAAAAAGCATAAACTAAATTATTGTTTACTGCGGTTATTTTGTGTGGAATTAAGTTAAAAGATTTAAGATAAAGCTGTTTGATAGCTTCTTTATTAATAATTTTTATAAGGTAAAAAACACTATTTTTTTTATAATCAATCCAACAGTTGATGCACTTTTTATGAAACTTATTTTTTAATTTCAAATAAAATGCTACTGCTAAATTAATAGTAGTTATATTTTTGGTTATATGTTGAACCATATAAATTGGCATATGTAAAGCTAATAACAAATATTTTAAAATATTGTTAATCAGGTGTTAAAGGGTGTTTTTTTGAATAAAAAAGGTGTTTTTAGGTTTGGTGAGATTGAAAAAAACAAGAGTTTAAAAATAAACTCTTGTTTTTAAGAAAATTAAGGAATGATTTGGGTTAATAAATGTTTCCATCATATCCAAGCTTTAAGTTTTTACGTTTGCCATCTTTTCTTATTTGAACCCTAAACAATTTTCTTGCGTCTTTATTGTTTTTATAGCTTACTAAATATACATCCTTATGTATTACCCAATTTGGGTACTTCTCCCAAATAGCTTCTCTTACTGTTTTAGGTAACAAAATGTTTTTGTATTTTTCTACAGATCTTAATATTTTTCCTTCAGAATCGTAAGTTGCGGTAATTAAACCTGTACTGCCACCTTCTGTTTTTGTTTTGAATACAACTTCGTAAGCTTCAAACTCTCTATCGAACATTGGATCTTCAGTAATATCGTATCTTGCAGCTTCATTTTCTAACGCTACAGCTACCTCAGGAGTGTTTTTGTCTTGCACATTTTTGAGATAACTAAGATTTAGAGGTTTAATCGTTACAGCTTCAAGAGTAATGTTAGGAGTTCCATTCTCGACTTGAGAATGCATAAGGTTGGTTAGGCCTAAAAAAAGAAAACCGATTACTAATTTTTTCATTATATTAAGTTTTATGGTTAAAAAATAATTATGAGAGGTTAGTAATATCAACTACATTTCAAAATTAGAAAGTTAAACAGTTGAAGACTTGAAAAAATCAACCTAATTTTATTAAAAATCATCCATTTAACTTTTTTTGTGCTAGCTTTAATAATTTGTTAACAAAGGAATGTTACATAGTTTTACTTAAGGTAATTATTTAATCTTTTTTTAAAATGATTTTTAAAAAGTTAAACAAAGAAATTTTATCCCATTTCCAAATAATTAAGGTTACCAATAGGAAAAAAGAATTCCATAGTAGAATAAATAATATAAACGAAGTCCAGGTTTCAAATGTTCCATTGTTTGTAATATAGAAAAAGCTATCTCCGTTATTTATAGTTGTTATTAAATGTCTAGTAGCCCAATTATTTCCTAAATGAATTCCTATTGGGAAAAACAAAGTTTTTGTTTTTAATAAAGCAGTAGCGAATAGTAAATGCCCTACAGGAATTGTAATAGATAAAAAAACAAATACGGGAAGTTTTTTAAGTGCTCCGTCATCAAAAACATGAACAAGTGTAAAAAGTATTGAGAAAATGATGTTGGCTTTTACTACTGAGCTAAGTTCAATAGTTTTTTTTAAAAGATAACCTCTAAATAAAAGCTCTTCAACGGCTACAGTTGGTAAAATAATATACATTCCATAAATAACATTGCTATAATTTACATGATCTGTTATATTGAAAGTTTCTCCTGAGTAAATTATTCTTAAATATTTGGCAACTAAAAATGCTATTGCACCAATAATAACTCCTAACGGAAGAAAAGCAAGATTTCTTAATTTAAAGTTTAGCCCTATATCATTTATGGATTTTTTATCTGTTTTATATAAAAACCATGTAGCTGTAGTTAATAATATGACTGAAGCGAAAGGAAAGTATTGCTTTATAAGCCCTTTATTTATTAGTCCACTTAAAAATAAGGCTGATCCAAAAAGCAGTAGTGCTAAACTATATCTATAAATATTAGGGTGTTTTCGTATAAATGTTTTCATTTTTAGACGCGTGTTATTAGAACTAAGAGGTATTTAGTTTAGATTAATAAATATTATAATGCTAGAGGTTATTTTTTCTTTAAAAAAGAAATAGAAAGGGGGTATTTAAATTTTCCTGAGTCTAGAGCAGACATGATATTAACTATAGTTGTGATAATACCGAATAATACAACAACTATAGTTAGGAAAAAATTAAAACCAGGGAATGGGAAAAATAATAATAATGAAATGATAAAGTATAAAGTTACTGAGCATTGAAAATTTACAATTGCTCTTCCATGTTCATCATATACTTTATTATCGTTTGCTTTGTGAATCCAAAGAAATAATGGAAATAGAATATTTCCGAAAGGAATAATTAAGCCTAAGAAAGGAGTAGAATGAAATAACAACATCCATTTTCTTTCAATAGTTTCTTCATTTGGATTCTCTATTGGAATTAAATCTTTTACTTCAATATCTAAACCAACGGCTAATAATTTTACTGTTTGCAAATGAGGTTGTACTTCTCCTTTTTCAATGCGTTGAATTGTGCGTACACCTACTGTCGTTTTTTCTGAAAGTTGATCTTGAGTAAGACCTTTTAATTTTCTTTGATACAATAAATTTTCTCTAATGCTTTGATTTTTCATTTTACTTTATTTTGATGTTACAAATCTATAGAGTATTCTTGGTTTTTAACACGTCATTTAAATGTCACCTAACTGTCAGTTTCAGTATTTATAGGTGTTTTAGCGAATGTAAAACAAAAAAACCTGCATTTGCAGGTTTTTTTATATTGGTTTAAATTTAAGCATGAACTTTTTCTTTGTAAGCATCATCATGAACGTTTGCAATGGCACGTCCAGATGGTTCGTTCATATTTTTAAAAGCTTCATCCCACTCTAAAGCGGTTGCAGTACTACAAGCAACACTAGCTTCTTGTGGTACGCTTAAAGCAGCTGTATCACTAGGAAAATGTTCTTCGAAAATAGAACGATAATAAAACTCTTCTTTATTTAATGGTGTATTTATAGGGAACCTAAATTTAGCGTTTGCTAATTGTTCATCAGTAACTTCTTTTTCAACAATTTCTTTTAAGGTATCAATCCAACTGTAACCAACACCATCACTAAACTGCTCTTTTTGTCTCCAAGCTACGCTTTCAGGTAACATATCTTCAAAAGCTTTACGAATCACCCATTTTTCCATACGCTCTCCGTTAATCATTTTATCTTGTGGGTTGATGCGCATTGCAACATCCATAAATTCTTTATCTAAAAACGGAACACGACCTTCAATTCCCCAAGCCATTAAACTTTTGTTAGCTCTTAAACAATCATACATATGTAATTTGTCTAATTTACGAACAGTTTCTTCGTGAAACTCTTTCGCATTTGGTGCCTTATGAAAATACAAATACCCTCCAAAAATCTCATCAGCTCCTTCACCAGATAATACCATTTTAATTCCCATTGATTTAATAACACGCGCCATTAAATACATTGGAGTAGAAGAACGGATAGTAGTAATATCATAAGTTTCGATGTTATAAATTACATCTTTAATAGCATCTAAACCTTCTTGAATGGTAAATTTTATTTCGTGATGAATCGTGCCTATATGATCGGCTACTTTTTGCGCCGCTGCTAAATCTGGTGAACCTTCTAATCCAACAGAAAAAGAATGCAATTGCGGATACCAAGCTTCTTTTTTATCATCAGATTCAATTCTCATTTGAGAATATTTTTTTGCAATGGCTGAGGTTACTGAAGAGTCTAGTCCTCCAGAAAGTAATACTCCGTATGGAACATCAGACATTAATTGTCTATGAACAGCAGCTTCTAAAGCTTCTTTAACTTCTTGTATACTTGTTTCGTTTTCTTTTACTGCTTTATAGTCAGACCAATCTCTTTTATACCATTGTACAAACTCTCCGTCTTTACTAGACATATAATGTCCAGGAGGGAATAACTCTATTTTAGCACAAACACCTTCTAAAGCTTTTAATTCTGAAGCTACATAAAAAGTTCCATTTTGATCCCAACCTATATATAATGGGATAATTCCCATATGATCACGAGCGATGAAATATTCATCTTTTTCAGTATCGTATAAAGCAAAACCAAAAATTCCATTTAAATCATCAACAAAATCAACTCCTTTTTCTTTATATAAAGCTAAGATTACTTCACAATCCGAAGCAGTTTGAAATTCATAGTTAAAATCAAACTCTTTCTTCAATTCTCTATGGTTGTAGATTTCTCCATTGGCAGCTAAAACCAATTTTTTATCAACGCTAAATAAAGGTTGTTGCCCAGAAGCAGGATCTACAATAGCTAAACGCTCATGAGCCATTATTACTTTATCACCACTGTAAATTCCGCTCCAATCTGGACCACGATGACGAATTTTTTTAGCCATTTCTAATACTTGAGGTCTTAAACTTTCAGAAGATTGTTTTAAATCAAACGCACATACAATTCCACACATAACTTTATATTTTTATACTTAGAGTAATTTTTTGTTTACTATTCTGATACAAATAACCGAATGATGTTTGTATTTGAAAATTAAAATTATGTTTATGGTTACATATATTAATTTAGATATTGTTATTTGTGTTAATTTGAAAGTGATTATGCAGCAAAAAGCTTTCAAAACTTATTATTCTTTGCTTTTGATGAAATAAATTGAAATAAAATTTGGATTCCAGAAAATCTATTTTACATTTGTACCATAATGATGAAACAATTATTAAATAACTGGTGGTGGAAATCTCGTAACTTACGTTAGTGAGACCATCTTGTTATATCTATAATACAACGAAAAGGCTTATCTCATGATAAGCCTTTTTTGTTACAATAAATTTAAGAATGAATAAAATAAAGTTTACAACAATAGCTAAGCAGCAATTAGCTGACACAGTTACTCCGGTGAGTTTATACTTGCGAACGCGAGATAAATATGCGAATAGTTTATTGTTAGAAAGCTCAGATTATCATAGTAAAGAAAATAGTTATTCCTTTTTATGTATCGAGCCTTTACTGACTATTAAGGCAGATGAAATCGATATTACATTTTCATATAAAAAGGAAGTGTTAGATAGAAAAACGATAGACCGTAATTTTTATAAACTGTTTGATAGCTACAGTAATTTAATAGATGTTGATTGTTCAAGCGAGATTAAATCATTCAATGGATTGTATGGATACACTACTTTTGATGCAGTTCAGTATTTTGAAACAATACAGTTTGATTCAAAGAAAGCACCATCAGCAATTCCAGTGTTGCAATACAGTTTTTTTAGATTTATTGTTGCGGTCAACCATTTTAAAAATGAACTAATTTTAATTGAAAATATTCCTGAAGGAGAAAATTCTCGATTATCTGAAATTCAAAACTTAGTAAACTCACAATCATTTGCTAAGTATCAATTTAATTTTGAAGGAAGTGAAACTTCTAATATTACAGATGAAGAGTTTAAACAAAATGTTACTAATGCAAAAGAGCACTGTAAAAGAGGTGATGTTTTTCAATTAGTATTATCTCGTCAATTTCAACAACAGTTTAAAGGAGATGAGTTTAATGTGTATAGAGCATTACGATCTATAAATCCGTCACCATATTTGTTTTATTTCGATTATGGTAGTTTTAAATTAATGGGGTCTTCACCCGAAGCACAAATTAAAATTGATGCTAAAGAGGCAATTATAAATCCAATTGCAGGTACTTTTAGAAGAACTGGGGATGATGAGAAAGATAGAGAGTTAGCAAAAGAATTGGCTAATGATCCGAAAGAAAATGCTGAACATGTAATGTTGGTAGATTTAGCACGTAATGATTTAAGCAAGCATGCTACTAACGTAACTGTTGAAACCTATAAAGAGGTGCAATACTTTAGTCATGTTATCCATTTAGTATCTACAGTCACGGGTAAAATTACAGGGAATCCAATTGAAATTGTTGGAGATACTTTTCCTGCAGGTACCTTAAGTGGAGCTCCAAAATATAAAGCAATGGAGTTAATTGATACATACGAAAACCAAACTCGCGGGTTTTATGGTGGATGTGTAGGTTTTATTGGGTTAAACGGAAACGTAAATCAAGCAATTGCAATACGTTCGTTTGTAAGTAAAAATAATACTTTGTACTACCAAGCAGGAGCAGGGATTGTTATTAATTCGAAAGAAGAAAACGAATTACAAGAAGTTAATAATAAATTAGCAGCACTAAAAAAAGCTTTAGTGTTAGCAGAAGAGATATAAGATGAAGATATTACTATTAGATAATTACGATTCGTTTACGTATAATTTGGTGCATTATGTAGAGGATATTACTGGGAAGTTGCCAGATGTATACCGTAATGACGAAATTTTAGTTGATGAAATTAAAAACTACGATGCAATTATTTTATCACCAGGACCAGGGGTTCCAGACGAAGCAGGGATTTTAAAAGAAGTGATTAAAACGTATGCGGGTAAAATTCCAATTTTCGGAGTGTGTTTAGGTTTACAAGCCATCACTGAGGTTTTCGGAGGAGAACTTGAAAATTTAAACGATGTATTTCATGGAGTTGCAACAGAGATGAGAGTACTTAAGAATGACACAATTACTTTTAAAGATATTCCGGAAGCATTTGAAGCAGCGCGTTATCATTCTTGGATTGCTTCTCACAATAATTTTCCGTCAGAATTAGAAGTTACCGCAATTGATGATGCTGGAAGTGTAATGGCGTTACGTCATAAAGAATATCATATCGAGGCAGTACAATTTCATCCAGAAAGTATCTTAACTCCAGAAGGAAAAAAGATGATTCAGAATTTTATAGAAAGCATCTAATGAAAAAAATATTAAATACACTTTTCGAACAGAAAAGGTTAACTAAAGACCAATCGAAAGAAGTCTTAATAAATATAGCGCAAAAAAAATATAACGCTTCTCAAATAGCCGCTTTTATAACTGTGTTTTTAATGCGTCCGGTTTCGGTTGATGAACTATCTGGATTTAGAGAAGCATTATTAGAATTAGCTGTAAAAGTAGATTTATCAGACTTTAATACGATTGATTTATGTGGAACAGGAGGAGACGGAAAAAATACCTTTAATATTTCAACCTTAACATCTTTTATTGTTGCAGGAACTGGAAATAAAGTTGCAAAACATGGTAATTATGGAGTTTCATCAGCTTCAGGTTCTTCAAATATGTTGGAGTTTTTAGGCTATAAATTTACAAATGAGGAAAGTGTTTTAAAGCATCAGTTAGAAGAAGCGAATATTTGTTTTTTACATGCTCCTTTATTTCATCCAGCAATGAAAGTTGTTGCGCCTATTCGAAGAGAATTAGGTGTAAAAACATTTTTTAATATGCTAGGACCTTTGGTAAACCCAAGTTCACCTCAAAACCAGTTAGTAGGTGTTTTTAATTTAGAAGTAGCCAGAGTTTACAACTATATATTGCAACAGTCGAAAGTGAATTATGGAGTGGTACATGCGTTAGATGGCTATGATGAAATTTCGTTAACAGGAGATTTTAAATTATTTACAAAAGAATCAGAACAACAAATTTCACCATCCGATTTAAATCAAAAACAAATTTTACAATCAGATATTTTTGGAGGTGATACTGTTGCTGAAGCTGCTAAATTTTTTGTAAATATTATCAATGGAAAAGGTACAGAACAGCAGAATAACGTAGTTTTGACAAATACTGCATTTGCATTAAAAACGTTTGATAAAAATAAGAATTTTGAAACTGCTTTTGAAGAGGCAAAAGATTCTCTTTTTGGATTAAAAGCAAAAAAATCATTAGAAAAATTAGTAAGTTAAAATGACCATTTTAGATAAAATAATCGCGTTTAAAAAAACAGAAATAGCAAAGATAAAAGCTGAAGTTCCTGTTAAGAAATTAGTTGAAAGTCCTAATTTTAAAAATGCTCCTTTTTCGTTAAAGAAATCGTTATTACAAGTTGGTTCAACAGGTATTATAGCTGAGTTTAAACGTCAATCTCCATCAAAAGGGATTATTAACGATAAGTCTACTATTGTTGAGGTTACAGAAGGTTATTTAGACGCCAATGTAGCAGCACAATCTATATTAACAGATACTTCATTTTTTGGCGGTACAATGGCTGATTTGTTAGAGGCTAGAACTGTAAATCAATTAAAGCCAATTTTAAGAAAAGACTTTATTGTTGACGGTTTTCAAATTGTGGAAGCTAAAGCTATTGGAGCTGATGTAGTTTTGTTAATCGCTGCTTGTTTAACAGCACAAGAGTTGAAAAATTATGGACAGTTAGCAAACGATTTAGGTTTAGAGGTTTTATATGAAGTGCATACTCAAGAGGACTTAGATAAGATTAACGATTTAGATAATAAGATAATCGGAATTAATAACCGTAATCTTAAAGCATTTGAGGTTGATTTAGAGCATTCGATGAAATTAGCAAGTCAAATACCAGATTCGGCACTTAAAGTTTCTGAAAGCGGAATTTCAGATCCAAGAATCATTACTGGATTAAAAGAGCATGGTTTTCAGGGGTTTTTAATAGGTGAAACTTTTATGAAAACTGATAATCCTGGACAAGCTTGTAAAGAATTTATAGATCAAATAAGATAACGATGAAACTAAAAGTTTGTGGAATGAAGTATATAGAAAACATTCAGCAAGTAGCTGAGTTGAATCCTGATTATTTAGGATTTATTTTCTATGATAAATCACCAAGAAATTTTGAAGGAATCATTCCTGAACTACCAAAAAAAATAAAAAAAGCGGGTGTTTTTGTAAATGAAATTCCAGAAATACTAGTTTCTTTTGTAGAAGAATATGGGTTGAAAATGGTGCAATTGCATGGAGATGAATCACCAGAGTATATTCTTCGATTAAAAGAAATGTTTAAAGAAAGTATTGCAGAAAAGCATCAAAGATCAAAATATAAAATGCCAGAAATTGTTAAGGTTTTTGGAGTTAAAGGTGATTTTAATTTTGAAACAATAAAGCCATACGAAGAGCTAGTAGATTACTTTTTGTTTGATACGAAAGGAAAAGAAAGAGGCGGAAACGGTATAACTTTTAATTGGAAACTTTTAGAAAATTATAACTCTACTAAACCATTTTTTTTAAGTGGAGGAATAGGATTAAATGAGGTAGGAGCAATAAAAGAATTACAAAAAACAAACTTGCCTATTTATGCATTAGATGTAAATAGTAAGTTTGAAACTGAGGCTGGTTTAAAATCAGTAAAAAAAATAAAGAAATTTAGAAATGAAATTTCAACCAACTAAAGAAGGATATTACGGGCAATTTGGTGGAGCATTTATTCCAGAGTTATTGTATCCAAATGTAAAAGAGTTAGAAGATAATTATTTAGATATCCTTGAATCAGAAGCTTTTCAAAAAGAGTATAAAGACTTGTTGCAGCATTATGTTGGTCGCCCAAGTCCGTTGTATTTAGCAAAAAGACTGTCAGAAAAATACGGAGCAACTATTTATTTAAAGCGTGAAGATTTAAATCATACAGGAGCGCATAAAGTAAACAATACAATTGGTCAAATTTTAGTAGCAAAACACTTAGGTAAAACTAAAATTATTGCTGAAACAGGAGCGGGACAGCATGGAGTGGCTACTGCTACGGTTTGTGCTTTGATGGATTTAGAGTGTGTTGTTTTTATGGGTGAAACCGATATTAAACGACAAGCACCCAATGTTGCTCGTATGAAAATGTTAGGAGCAAAAGTAGTTCCTGCGACGAGTGGAAGCAAAACATTAAAAGATGCAACTAACGAAGCAATTCGTTATTGGATTCAAAACCCAGAAACTTATTATTTAATTGGTTCTGTAGTTGGTCCACATCCGTATCCAGATATGGTTGCACGTTTACAAGCGGTGATTTCTGAAGAGATGAAAGCGCAATTAAAAATGCAAACTGGTAAAGAAAATCCAGATACGATTGTTGCTTGTGTTGGAGGAGGATCGAATGCTGCTGGTGCTTTTTATCATTACTTAGAGGATGAAGATGTTGAGTTAATAGCTGTTGAAGCAGCTGGTTTAGGTGTAAATTCTGGAGAGAGTGCAGCAACTTCTCAATTAGGTGAAGTTGGTGTAATTCATGGAAGTAAAACAATTTTAATGCAAGATGAATATGGACAAATTGTGGAGCCATATTCTATTTCAGCAGGATTAGATTATCCCGGAGTTGGTCCTTTGCATGCGTATTTACATGAAACAAAACGTGCGAAGTTTATGAATGCTACTGATAAAGAAGCGTTAAATGCTGCTTATGAATTAACGAAGATAGAAGGAATTATTCCAGCATTAGAAAGTGCGCATGCATTAGCAGTTTTACCAAAAATGGATTTGAAAAAAGACCAAGTTGTGGTGATTAATTTATCAGGTAGAGGAGATAAAGATTTAGAAACGTATATCAATCATTTAGAAGAATAAAAATGAATTCGATTAAAAAAATATTTCAAGAAAAGAGTCAAAATTTATTGTCTATATTTTTTACAGCTGGTTTCCCAAAGTTGAATGATACTACGGCTATAATTAATAACTTAAGTTCAAATGGAGTTGATTTTATTGAAGTAGGATTGCCATATTCTGATCCTTTGGCTGACGGACCAACTATTCAGCACAGTAGTTCAGTAGCTCTTGATAACGGAATGAATTTAGATGTTGTTTTTGAACAATTGTTTTCAATAAAAGAAACTAATAAGACTCCTTTAGTTTTAATGGGATATTTGAATCAAATCATCAAATATGGAGAGCATGAGTTTTGTCAAAAAGTAAAAGAGTGTGGAATTGATACTGTTATTATTCCAGACTTACCTATGATCGAATATGAAAACCATTATCAACAATTATTTAAAAATTATGGAATTGTAAATGTGTTTTTAATTACTCCACATACTACAGAGGAACGTATTTGTAAAATAGATTCATTAACAGAAGCATTTATTTATGTAGTAGCCTCAGCTTCTATTACAGGAATCAAAGGGGAAATCTCTCAACAGCAAATCGATTACTTTAATCGAATAAACGGAATGAATTTACAAAGTAATTTAATTGTTGGTTTTGGTATTTCAGATAATAAAACATTTACAACAGCTTGTAAGTATATGAATGGTGCTATTATTGGTTCGGCTTTTATTAAAGAGTTAGGCGAAAATGGAGTTAATAAAATTGATAGTTTTATTAAAAATATAAAGAACTGTTAAGGTATTCCTAATTTTTCTTAATTGAAGTTTGAAAAAAGTATTTTAGTAGTTTAAACTACTATTTATAATGACTTCAAAAAAAATACTCATTGTAATTGCAATAATTACAAGTAATTTTCTGCTGGCTCAAAATAATTTAATTCGTAAACCAGCTATTAGTCCAGATGCTACTCAAGTGGCATTTAGTTATCATGGAGATATTTGGACCTATGATTTTACTACACAACAAACTAATCGATTAACAATTCATAAAGGGTACGAGAGTAATCCAGTTTGGAATGCAAGCGGAACAGCTATAGCATTTTCATCTAACCGAAAGGGAAATGATAATGTGTTTACAACTTCTTTAAACGGAGGAGTTCCTAAGCAATTAACATATTATCCTACTGCAAATACTCCAACAGATTGGACAAAAGGTGGAGAGATAATTTTTACAACAAGGAGAGTGTATCGCGGTCCAGAGTGGGACGCACAAATGTATAGTGTTAATGATAATGGAGGTACTCCTCAACGATTATTAACTGCTTATGGAGAGATGGCTTCGGTTTCGCCAAATGGTAAGTTTATTGCATTTACAAAAGGAGCTTGTCGTGTTGCGCGTGAAGATTATTCTGGTTCTGCGCAACGTGATATTTGGATTTATAATACACAAACAAAGCAATATCATCAAATTACAACTAGTAGTAAAAATGATCATTCACCAATATGGGATGCTTCAGGTAATTTATATTATGTAGGAGCTAAAAGCGGAAGATACAATGTATATAAACAGGTAATTTCTTCGAATGGAACTACTAATGGAACTGCTACTCAATTAACATCAGAGAAAAAAGATGGAGTGCGTTCTTATTCGGTAAGCGATAACGGAATTATTATTTATTTGACTGGAGTAAACTTATTTAAAGTTGAAAATGGGTCAAAACAAAAAATCAATTTAAATATTTCTTCTGACAATCGTTTTGAAGAAGAAGAGACAAAAACAGTTTCTAACGGAATTAGTAGTTATGCAGTTTCACCTGATGGAAAAAATATAGCTTTAGAAATTAACGGAGAGATATTTGTTAAGCAAAATAATAAAGAGAAAAAGCGCTCTAACAATGTAAGTAAGCATTCGTTTAGAGATCGTAATCCACAGTGGGTTGATAACAAAACTGTTGTTTTTTCTTCAGATAGAGATGGAGTTTATCAATTGTACAGCGCAGTTTCAACAGATACATTAGTTGGTTTACACCGTAGTTTGAAAACAAAAGTTACGAAACTAACGAAGAGTAAAGAAGATGTTGAAGGTTCATTAGTGTCACCAAACGGAAAGAAAATCGCGTACCAAGTTGGTAGAGGAATTTTAATGGTTGCTGATTTAAAAGATGGGAAAATAGTAAACCCTAAAGAATATTCTAATTCTTGGGCTGCCGCTGAAGATGTATCTTGGAGTCCAGATAGTAAATACTTAGCCTACTCTCAAGAAGATTTAAATTTTGATAGTGAGATTTTTATTCAATCAATCAAAGATCCTTCAATAAAAATGAACGTGTCAATGCATCCACGAAGTGATCGTAATCCTGTTTGGAGTGCTGATGGTAAAAAATTAGCTTTCTTATCTAACAGAAGTGGAATTAATTATGATGTTTGGATGGTTTGGTTAGAAAAATCTGACTGGGAAAAATCTAAAAGAGATCACGAAGAAGGCGCTTATTATCCAGAAAAGAAAGATGAGAAAAAATTAGATAAAAAGGATAAGAAGAAAAAGAAGAAGAAGAAAAAAGTTGTTGTTAAAATAGATCAAGATAGAATTTACGACCGTTTAGTTCAAGTTACTTCTTTACAAGATAATGAGTATAGTCCTGTGTTTAGTGCAGATAGTAAGTTTATCTATTTCTCAGCTACAAACCCAGCAAGTAAAAAAAGAAGTACTTATAAGGTGAAATGGGATGGAAGCAAGCCTAAAGCTATCAAAGGAGTTAGTGGAGCAAGAGGTATTACAGAAAATAAAGGGAAAGTTTATTTTACTTCTAGAGGTAGTTTAAATCAATTAGATACAAAATCTGATAAAGTAACTAAGTTACCTCATTCGGCAACTTATACTAAGGATAGTAAAAAAGAATACGAGCAAGTTTTTAACGAAGGAATTAGAGCATTAACAGCTGGTTTTTATGATCCTGAATTCCATGGGTATGATTGGAATGCTTTAGTGAAAAAGTACAAGGCTTGGGTGCTTTCGGCAACTACGCATCAAGATTATTCGTATATGTATAATTTATTGTTAGGGCAGTTAAATGCGAGTCATATGGGGTATCGAGGTAGTGCTCCAAGAAATGTGAATGAAAAGATCGGATTGTTAGGTTTAGATGTAACGAATGTAAACGGAGGAGTAAAAGTAAATTATGTTTTACCAAATACAGTTGCAGATAAATCGAAAAGCAAATTAAAAGTTGGAGATGTTATTGTAGCTGTTAATGGAAATAAGATTGATAAAAACACTAATTTTTATAAGCTATTAAAACAAACTCAAGGTAATGAAGTGTTATTGAGCTTAAAGAATGGAAAGGATGTAGTAATCCGTCCACAAAGATCAATTAGAAGTCAGCAATATGAAGCTTGGATAGATTCTCGTAAGAAACTAGTTGATGAATATTCTAACGGACAATTGGGTTATATTCATATTCAAGGAATGAATCAACCAAGTTTTGAACGTTTTGAAAGAGAGTTAAAAGCAAGCGGTTATGGTAAAAAAGGAATTGTAATTGATGTCCGTTATAACGGTGGAGGTTGGACAACCGATCGTTTAATGGCTGTTTTAAATGTAGATCAACACGCGTATACAGTTCCAAGAGGAGCTGCGAAAACTTTAAAAAACCATAAAAAATACAGTAAGAATTATCCGTTTAACGAGCGTGCTATTTTATCGGTAAATACAAAGCCAGTAGTTGCTTTATGTAATGAGAATAGTTATTCGAATGCAGAAATTTTTTCACATGCATTTAAAAACTTAGGATTGGGTAAATTAGTTGGTCAGCCTACTTTTGGAGCTGTAATTTCTACAGGAGGAAAAGGTTTACAAAACGGATATATTCGTATGCCATTTAGAGCTTGGTTTGTTAAAAAATCAGGGAAAAATATGGAAAATGATGCTCCAGCGGTACCAGATTATTTAGTGAAAAATGCTCCTGGTTGGAAAGATAGAGGAGAAGATACTCAATTAAAAAAAGCAGTTGAGGTATTATTACAAGACATCAAATAATAGTTTGGTTTATGTAATTAAAAAGCGAAGATTTTAAAATCTTCGCTTTTTTTATTTCTACTTTTGCCACATGATGCAGATTACTGAAAAAGACTTACTAGAAAAACTAAAAATTAACTTCGGATATGATAGTTTTCGATTAGAACAAAAATCAATTATTGAAAATATTTTAGCTAAAAAAGACACTTTGGTAATTATGCCAACTGGTGGAGGTAAATCTATTTGTTTTCAATTACCATCATTGTTTTTTGAAAGAATCACACTGGTTATTTCTCCGTTGATTGCATTAATGAAAGATCAGGTTGATAGTTTAAAAGCAAACGGAATTCCATCAACGTATTATAATAGTAGTCAATCATCCGAAGAGCAGCAACAAGTATTTGATGCGATTGCTAACAAATCAATCAAACTATTATATGTAGCGCCTGAGAGTTTACCATTGCTTCAAAATGTTTTAAATCAGAATTATATAAGTTGTGTTGCGATTGATGAAGCACACTGTATCTCTTCTTGGGGTCATGATTTTCGCCCATCATATAAGCAATTAGCTTTCTTAAAAAAAACATTACCAGAAACACCTATAGTTGCTTTAACTGCAACAGCTGATAAAGCAACACAAGAAGATATATTAGAACAATTAGCAATACCGAATACAACAAGATTTGTAAGCTCTTTTAATAGAGAGAATATTGCTTTAGAGGTTCGCCCTGCGAATGATAGAGTAAAACAAATTATAAAATTTATTAACGAACGATCAGATGATTCTGGAATCATATACTGTTTAAGTAGAAAAGCAACTGAGCAATTAGCGAGTAAGCTAAAGCAAAACGGAATTGATGCAAAAGCATATCACGCAGGTTTAAATTTTGATGAAAGAGCAAAAACGCAAGAAGATTTTATTAAAGATGATACTCAAATAATTTGCGCAACCATCGCTTTTGGTATGGGAATCGATAAATCGAATGTTCGTTGGGTGATTCATTATAACATGCCTAAAAATATTGAAGGATATTATCAAGAAATAGGGCGTGCTGGTCGTGACGGGTTACCATCGAAGGCTTTATTGTTCCATAGTTATGCTGATGTAATTCAACTGCGTCAGTTTATTGCAAATACAGGTAATAGAGAAGTACAGGAAGCGAAGTTAGATAGAATGAAACAATTTTCTGAAGCTACAGTTTGTCGACGAAAAATATTATTAAGTTACTTTGGGGAACTGATTGAAGAAAATTGTGGTAACTGTGATGTTTGTAAAAATCCACCAAAGTTTTTCGATGGAACGGTAATAGCTCAAAAAGCATTATCAGCAATTTATCGTTTGCAGCAAAAAGAAGCAATGGGTACTGTTATAGATGTGATTAGAGGAGCGAAAAATGCTGCGGTTTATGATAAAAATTATCAGACTTTAAAAACATATGGAGTGGGCAGTGATACTTCATGGCAGCATTGGCAGCACTATATAATTCAGTTAATAAACCAAGGATATTGCCAAGTAGCATTTCATTTAAATAACGTATTGCAACTCACAGAATTCTCTAAAAAAGTATTGTTTGAAGGAGAAAAAGTTCAGTTAACAACTCCAATAGAGGTTAAAAAAGAAATCAAAACAATACTAAAAGAAAAGAAATCAAAAAAGTTAACATCAGATACCTTGTTTGAACGTTTACGTAAATTGCGTTATCGTATTGCGCAAGAAGAAGATATTGCAGCATATTTAGTTTTTAGTGATGCAACTCTTAAAGAGTTAGAAAATGAGCGTCCACAAACAGATAATGAGTTTTTAGCAATCAGTGGAGTAGGGCAACGTAAGTTAGAAGTTTATGGAGGTGAATTTATGGAAGAAATAAAAACTTTTATCAACGAAAAAAAGCGAGGAAGAAAAGATACTACTTTAGAAACACTTCAATTATATAAAGAAGGTTTTACAATTGATGAAATTGCTGATAAGCGTAATTTGAAAGCACAAACAATTTTTTTGCATTTATCTAAATTGTATTTAGAAGGAAAAGACGTGAGTTTAGATGAGTTTATTGAAGTTGATACTTTAAAGTTGATCACAAACGCTAAAAAAGTATTAAAAAACGAAACAACATTAAAACCGTATTTCGAGTTTTTAGGAGAAAAAGTTCCGTATGAACAAATACGTATTGGATTAACTATATTACAAAAGAAAAGATAAAATCTTAAACAAGCAAGAGTGATTTATATAAATCACTCTTGCTTGTTTAAAAAAAGTTATAGAGTTTTAACAATTATAACACCATTGGCACCTCTAGAGCCATAGGCAGCTGTTTCAGGGCCTTTAAGAACTCTAACAGATTTAATTGAATTTGGCCTAATCATTCCGAAGGTTTCTTGATTTATATTTGTCCCATTTAAAATAAATAAAGGATGCATACTTCCATTTACAGAGCCATATCCTCTAATTCTGATTTCATTATTTGGTGTGATATGTAGACCAGCAACATTACCTTTTAAGTAGTCATAAATCGACCAAAATTGTTTAGGGTTTATATTCTTACTTTTATTTGTTGTTAATAATTTATCATTGCCTTGAGCGATAATAATTGTGATTTTTCCCTCCCCCCTATATTTAACCTTTTTAATTCCGATTTTAGGAGAAAATGCACTTATCTCTTTTGGGATTTGAACTGTTTTAGCTTTGTAAATTCCTTTAGAGTTTGTCCAACTTTTTTGTCTAACATTGTCGAATAAAATAACTGCACCAGAAATAGGTTTGTTTTTTTCATCCTTAACAAGGATAGTTATTTTTTTTTCTTGACTAATTCCTTTAATACATATTAATAATAAGCTAAAGAGTATTAAGAGCTTTTTTTTCATTTTTTCATTTTTAGATTTCTAATATATAAAAAAAACTTTGGGTAAATAATGCTAAGTCAAATTTTAACTCAATTTTAATAGGCTTAGGTTGTTAAATAATCTAAGTCTATAATTAAGTGTTTCTAAACAAGTTAACTAACCAAATCTACCAAGAGTAGTTTTTCTTTTTCGCTTGCTTCTTTATTGCTTTAATCATAACACTTTCTAATTCATTTTTTTTAGAATTTTCACGTTGTTTCTTAGTAACGTATTGCTTTCTCTTTTTGTCTAGTTCTTGAATTTTTTGCTGAATTTCCGCTCGCTCTTTACGTTTAGTGTTTACATAGTTTTTAATTTCTTTCGACGATTTGTTTTGTAAATACTTCGGGAGTTTCTGTTTGTTAAGTTTATTATAATCAACTTCTTTTTCTTGAGAAGCGTCTACTAAATCCCATTCAGCATTTTTATATAGTTTAGAGCTTTTGGTTACAGCACGTTTTACAACAACAACTTCATCTAAGCTTTCAGCATTTGAATCTTGTTTGGATTGATTAGCGAATTTTGAATATCCGTAATTTCCATAATGAATATAAGTTTTGTTTAGCTTTTTGTTTAGAATGATGATGTCATTATCATACGGAGTTACAATATGTACAATGTTTTTGTTATGATTAATGGTCATATAATCTCCATTTCCATAAACAGCCCCATCTTGCCACATACCAGAAATCCCGTTGTTGTAATCTCCACAAAAAATAGTATTGATAGTAATATCGTTTTCCTTAGCATTGGTAATAGCATCTCTGTAGTTAATCTTTCCTTGCGTAAAAGGTTCGTTACCGGCAATGAAAATCATTTTTAAATCACCTTTGTTTTTACCCCAATCTAATTCGTTTAACGAGGTTTGAATTACTTGTCCACAAAATTCACTTCCGCCATTAGTGGTTAGAGAGAATAGATTTTCAGAGATTTCATCTAAATCGCTTGTGAATTGTAAAACTTGACGGATATATCCTTCTCTCGAAGATAATTTGTCATTACCATATTCATATAAAGCAATTTCTAACTTAGGAGTTATTCCATGGCATTTAGCATGTGATAATTCATTTACAATTTCCCATAACTGAGCTTTTGCTTGATTGATAAGACCATCCATACTATTGCTGGTATCTAATAATAAAGCAACTTTTGTGGTTTGTTTTTTTGTATCAGCTTTAGAATTGCTCCCATAACTTGTTATTGAGATTAGAAGCAAGAAAATTGATGTTACTTTTAATACATAGGTTTTCATAATATTTTGTTTTTAGTTATTAATGAATTAAAAGTTTGGTTGATGTGGTTTGTTATTTTATTTCAAATATTACATAAATAGAAGATGTTAGTTTGATGTTTTCAAATTGTACAACACCTTTTTTATAGCTTTTTACTTTAGAAATACTACCATACTCAGCTCTAACATTTAAATGATTTAATTGTGCGAAATCTTGTAGCTGATGTTCAGTTTCGTTAACCTTTAAAGGTTTTCCAGTATTAGCGTTTATAGCTTTTAATAAATAATTGGCCTTTTCTTTAGCAGCTTTAATGGCAGCAATTCTATTCTTCTTTTTAAACTCTCTTAATTTAGAATGCGTTGCTTTTGTAATTTGAGCATCTGTGATTTTAAGTTTTTCTAAAATTTTAAAAACTTCTTTTAGTTTTTTAGGACTTGTAATTTTCAAGGAATATTTTCCAATAGATAAAATTTCTTCGCTCCACCATCCAGTTTTAGATATTACAGAATTAATATCAGAAATAAATAAATTGGTTTTTGGTACCCCAATTACTTCCAGTTCTTTTTTTAAAGAAGTTTCTAAAATATCTAGAGTTATTTTTTTCCCTTTTTTCATTCTTTCTTTTAAACGAATGTCTAAATAAATTTCATCAGGACTAATCTCTAATTCAGCTCTACCAGTTACTTCTATAAATGGATTATTGTCTTTTAAATTTTGAGCGAAAAATGTAGATGATAAAAAAAGTAGGATAATGATTTGTATTGTTTTCATAACTTATTGTTTTATATCATCAAAACTATAGCGAACTTTTTTTTAAAAAAATCGAGAATGAGTAAACGATATGTTTTAATGAGTAAACATGTTCTATAAATGAGTTAAAATGGTTTTTAATGAGTGTAAACTGATATTCTTGAAGTTTTGTCGTTTTTTGAACTCAATATTTGTGTGTATGTTTACAGTAATTAAAAGTATATGAATAGAATTTTTCAAATAGCGTTTACTGTATTGTTATTCAGTTTTACTCTAGTTTTTTCTCAGGATTTAGAAAATCAACAAAAAGAATTTTTAGTAAAGGTTAAAGTTGTTGATGAAAATAATACAGCTGTAAAAGATGCACGAGTGGAAGTTGATGGACGCACTTTTATTTTTTCCTTTATTAAGGATAGGTACGAGGTAAAAGCAAAAAAAGGAAGTAATTTAGAGGTTTCGCATCCAGATTTTGAAACTGTTTTTTATACCATAAAAGATAATGAAGATATAAAGGTTAAAGTAGAAGGTTTTGTTCAAGAAAAAAAATCAAGCAGAAAATCGTATTTGAGTAAAAAGGTTGATTTGTTTCCACAATACTTAGATTCTGTTAAGTTTTATAAGAAAAAGAATATTGATAAAAGTGTGACCTTTATTGAGAAAATGCTAATAGAGAACTCATCAAAAGAGAAAAGAGCAACCACATATAAAGTACTAGCAGATGTTTATGCATATTGGAAACAGTATGATTTAGCTATTGAAAATTACCAAATTTCATTAAGAGAGAAAAACGATTCTAAAGTAAGGCTTTTGTTAGCTAATGCGGAGTTATCAGCCAAAGATTATAGTAATAGTGAAAAGAGTTATGAAGAGAGTTTAAAAGGAAGTTTGAGTAATTATGAAAGGTTAAAAGCTTATGAAGGTTTAGGTGATGTTTATGTGAAAACAAAACAATATCAAAAAGCTGAGTTGAATTATAATAAGGCGTTACAACTAGCAAAGTCAAATCTAGTAACTCCTAAAATAACTGATTTAAATTCGAAACTTGCTGAAGTTTATGCCGCGAAAGGAAACACGCAAAAAGCAGATGGTTATTATCAAAATTCTTTAAAATTAGCATCTGAAGAGAATAAGAAACGTTCTTTAAAAGAACAGCAAAAAGTAGCTGACTTTTATAATAGGTCACAGCGTTATGATGAGGAAATTCAATTGCGAAAAGAAAGTTTAGAAGAAGCTGATGATATTGTTGTAGAGGCTGACGAGAAAGAGTCTTTAGTAGATTCGATTACTTCACAAAAAATAAACTATAAAATTGGAAATGCTTATATCCAAAAAGAAGCTTATAAAGAGTCAATTCCTTTTTTAAAGAAGAGTATAGAAGAAGCTAGTGAAAAAGAAGATTTAATTATTCAGAAAGATGCAACGAGAAAACTTTCAGAAGTTTTAGCAACCGTTGGAGATTATACTGAGGCCTTAGATAGTTATCGTGAATATGTAAAATTAGTTGATACTTTATATTCTAAAAAAGAACAAGAAATTCAACAAATTAAACGTTTTAATAAACGAATCTCTGAGAACCAAAGTAGAATTACTAGTTTGGAAAAAGATAAACAGTTAAGTGATAGTAAAATTGATTTAGCGTATAAGGATCAACAATTAATAGAAGAAAGCAATAAGCGCCAGCAATTAATTATTTATTCATTGCTTGCAGGAATTATTTTAATGAGTTTATTGGCTTATTTTATGTTTAGAACCACCAAGCAGCAGAAGTTGGCAAATAATCTATTAGCATTAAAATCGATGCGTTCGCAAATGAATCCGCATTTTATTTTTAACGCCTTAAACTCTGTAAATAGTTTTATCGCAGTAAATGATGAGCGAAGTGCTAACAGATATTTATCTGAATTTTCGGTGTTAATGCGTTCGGTTTTAGAAAATTCTGATGAAGATTTTATACCATTGTCAAAAGAGATCGAACTGATTGAATTATATACAAAACTCGAGCATAATCGATTTAAAGAAAAGTTTAATTATACAATTTCTATTGATGAAAAAATTAAGTTGGATGATTATTCGATTCCACCAATGTTATTGCAACCTTATATAGAAAATGCGATTTGGCATGGACTACGTTATATTAAAGAGAAAGGGAAATTAACAATATCAATGAGTCAAAAAACTGATGATTCAATTTCTATAATAATTCAAGATAACGGTATAGGAAGAAAAAAGTCAAAGGAAATGAAAACAGCGAATCAGCTCAAACAAAAATCTAAAGGAATGAGTACGATTAAGAATAGAATTGCAATATTAAACGATATGTATGAAGATAAAATTGCTGTAAATATTACTGATAATTCTATTGATGAAACAGGAACAAAAGTAGAGTTAATTCTTAAAAAATAGTAAGCTATGAAGTTAAAAGCAATAATTGTTGAAGATGAGAAAATAAGTAGAGATGTCTTACGAAATTATGCTTCAAAATATTGTCCAAATGTTGAGTTAATTGGAGAAGGAAGTAACATTGAAGAGGGTTTTGAGTTAATTAAAAACAACGAGTTAGATTTAGTTTTTTTAGATGTTGAAATGCCATTTGGTAATGCTTTTGATTTGTTAGAAAAGATAGAAAACAAAACCTTTGAAATTGTTTTTGTTACTGCTTACGATCATTATGCAATCGAAGCTTTAAATAATCAAGCAGCCTATTACTTGTTAAAACCAATTTCGATAGACGAGTTAATTAAAGCAGTTAATTTGGTTACCGAAATAAAAGAGAAAGAAAATGAGCTAGAGAATTCAGTGTTAACTCCTAAAACTAAATCGGCAGTTGGAAAAATTACGATTCCTCAACAAGATGGATTTGAAGTTGTAAATGTAAAAGATATCCTGTTTTGTAAAGCGGATGATAATTATACAGAAGTATACTTTGAAAACACAAAAAAGTTGGTAAGTAAGACTTTAAAATATTTCGAAGATGCTTTAAAAGAAAATTCTTTTGCAAGAGTGCATAAATCGTATTTGGTAAATGTAAATGAAATAGCAAAATATAAAAAAGGAAAAGGAGGAAGTGTAATCTTGTCTAACGGAAAAGAGATCATGGTATCCTCGTCAAAAAAAGCAAATTTATTATCATACTTTAAATAGAAAATGAAAAATATTGTTTTATTAATTTTAGTGTTTTTTTTCACTTCTTGTTATTTTAATAATTACAAAGTAGAGTTTGAAATTATTAATAATACAGAGTTTGCGATAGATTCACTGAAAATCCTACCAAACTCAGATAAATCATTAAATTACATGTCTTTAAAACCACATCAAAAGAGAAGCTATGTAATTGATATGTTTAATGTTCCTGCAATAGATGGAAGTTATAATTTAAAATTTAAACTTAATGATGAATTTGTAGATGAGAATTATGGTTATTATTCAAATGGGACACCTTTAGATGAATATATAGTAGTTACAATAGAAAAAGACAAAGTAACATTTATTTCAAAAGATAAATAGAGAATAAAAATGAAAATTATAAAACCAGTAAACGGAAAGCATCCGCAAATTCCAGAAGATTGTTATGTAGCAGAAAACGCAACAATTGTAGGTGATGTAGAAATGGGAAAAGAATGTAGTGTGTGGTTCAATGCAGTTATTCGTGGCGACGTACATTATATAAAAATGGGAAACAAGGTAAATATTCAAGACGGTGCAGTAATTCATGCTACTTACCAAAAATCACCAACAACTATAGGGAACAATGTTTCAGTTGGTCACAATGCTATTGTACATGGTTGTACAATTCATGATAATGTTCTCATTGGTATGGGATCTATTATTATGGATGATTGCGTGATAGAATCAAACTCTATTATTGCAGCAGGAGCAGTTGTGACTAAAAATACTCGAGTAGAAAGCGGAAGTATTTATGCTGGTGTACCCGCTAAAAAAGTAAAAGATATTTCGCAAGAATTAATTTCTGGTGAGATTGATAGAATATCTAATAACTATGTAAAATATTCTAGTTGGTTTAAGGAAGATAAATAAAACAAAAAGCCCGATTTTGTTTCCAAAAACGGGCTTTCAATCAAAACTAATCTACTATCAACCAAATATTATTTATCTGCTTTTTCTCTTTTCATTTCTTTTCTATGCTTTCTTTTCTTCAATTTTTTCTTAGCTCCATGTTTTCTTTTAGCAGTCATTTTTTCAAAACGCTCAAATTGTTTTTCGTTTAAAATACGTTTCATATCCGCTTTAAAAGCAATTTGTGCATCTAGCATTTTACTTTTTTTAGCATAACGCTCATCTGCTGATAACTTTTCTCTTTTCTTACCGCTTTCTTTCATAGCTTTTCTTTTTGCGTGCATGGTTTTACGCTTTGCAATTTTTTCAGCTAATAAAGGTTTGATTTGGCGTTGTTGAGCTGGAGTTAAATCTAACTTTAAAGTCATTTTTTTAACAGCTAATTCAGTTTGTTGTTCTGCTGTTAGCTTTTCATGTTCTCCTCTTTCTCCTGTTTGCGCTTGAGTTGTAATTGTAAATCCAACTGCTAGAACTAATAATGCTACTATTTTTTTCATCTGTATAATTTTTAAGTTTTTTAATTATTTACACACCTATGACTATGCTATTTTAAAAAAGTTTAAATTTGAAAATCACTTTAACATTTTTTTAATATTTATGAAAAATCTCTTTAGAGTTTTATTAAGGCTTCTTGTTTTGTTTCTAGTAGCGTTTTTGGTTTTCTTTTTTTGGGCGTCATCTCCAACAATGGACGAGAATGAATATGCTAAATTAATAGAAAATGATTATCCTCTGAATGTTGATAATGATTCGATCTATAGTATTGTTACTTATAATGTGGGGTATTTAAGCGGTATGACAAATAATCTACCAGTAGCAAAGCCTAAAAAGTTGTTTGATGATAATTTAAAGAAAGTAAAGACTGAATTAGCAAAAGTGAATCCAGATATTGTTGCTTTTCAAGAGATAGATTATAACGCATCTAGATCTTATGAGGTAAATCAGGAAGATGAATTTGCGAAGTTAGGTTATAATTTTGTTGCTAAAGGGGTAAATTGGGATGAGCACTATGTGCCGTTTCCGTATTGGCCACCAAGTATGCATTTCGGAAAGATAATTTCAGGGCAATCAATATTGAGTAAATATGAGTTAAAAGATTATGAGCGTATTGTGTTAGAACGTGTTCCTAATAACCCTTTTTATAGAGACGCATTGTATTTAGAAAGATTAGTACAAGTGGTTAAAGTTGTGTTAGAAGGAAAAGAGGTAATTGTAATAAATATTCATTTAGAAGCATTTGATAAACCGACAAGAGCACGTCAGTTTGATTATGTTTTAAATCTTTTTAATAAGTATAGAGAAAGTTACCCTACTATATTATTAGGTGATTTTAATTCAAGAGCTAGAGATAAAGATGCTGTAATTCAAAAAATGTTTAAAATGGATGGGGTAGGGAATGCTGCTTTTAATTCTAATAACCCGGTAAATACTTTTGATACTAAAGATTTGTATGAGCGTATCGATTATATTTTTTATTCAAAAAACTCTATTGATTACTTTGATGGTAAGGTTTTAAATGATTTCGGGCAAGCATCCGATCATTTACCTGTTGAAATGAAATTCAAATTAAAATAAGAAAAAGCTCAGTTTAAAACTGAGCTTTTTTTATAAACTAAAAAACCCGAACATTTGTTCGGGTTTTTGCGGTGGTGCCTCCAGGAATCGAACCAGGGACACAAGGATTTTCAGTCCTTTGCTCTACCAACTGAGCTAAGGCACCAGT
>CANLQH010000004.1 GCA_947493285.1 uncultured Tenacibaculum sp. | reverse complement strand
TGGTGCCTCCAGGAATCGAACCAGGGACACAAGGATTTTCAGTCCTTTGCTCTACCAACTGAGCTAAGGCACCAGTTAACTTAAAAAGAGTAGCATTATTATAATGAAATCAACTAAAGTTGAAAAAATTATAGTGGTGCCTCCAGGAATCGAACCAGGGACACAAGGATTTTCAGTCCTTTGCTCTACCAACTGAGCTAAGGCACCAGTTGCTACTTTCGTTAAGCGGATGCAAATATACAATCGTTTTTTAATTATACAAAGTAATTGTTTTAAAAAAATGTAACGTAAATTTGAACTCTAAGAAATATAAATATGAATTTAATTATTGATGTTGGTAATACGAGAGTTAAAGCTGCTGTTTTTGAAACGAATACGGTAAAAGAAGTTCTCGTTTTTAAGAAATTAAGAATCATTTCAGAGTTGAGAAAAATTATTAATAAGTTTTCTATTTCGGCTTCAATTATTTCTTCAGTAGCTAATATTTCTGAAAATAAGCGACAAAAAATAGATGATTTATTGCATCCTATATTTTTAAATTCAGAAACTAAAGTTCCGTTTAAAAATTTATATAAAACTCCAACAACTCTTGGAGTAGATAGAATTGCATTAGCATCAGCAGCTGTTGAGAAATATCCAAAAGAGAATGTGTTGGTTATTGATGCTGGTACTTGCATAACTTTTGATTTCATAAATAATGAGAAAGAGTATTTAGGGGGAGCAATATCACCAGGAGTATCAATGAGATATAAGTCATTAAACACTTTTACATCAAAGCTTCCGTTGTTAAAACCAACTGAGCTTAATAATTTCATAGGAGTTGATACCAACAGCTCAATTCACTCTGGTGTTGTTAATGGAGTTTGTAATGAAGTTGATGGAGTGATAAATCAATATAAAGAGCAGTATCAAGATTTAACAGTAGTTTTAACAGGAGGAGATACATATTTCTTGGCTAAACAATTAAAAAGTGGCATATTTGCCCATCCAAATTTTGTTTTGGAAGGATTACATACTATTTTGATATACAATTTAGCGAATGACTAAGAGAATTTTACTAGGATTACTTGTATTAAGTACAATAACGATATCTGCACAAAGAAACAGTGCATCGCCATATTCTTACTTCGGAATTGGAGAGGATTTTGAGGCAACAACTGTAGAGAATGCATCAATGGGAGGAATTGGAGTTGCTTTAAAAGATACGCACCATTTAAACTTTATAAATCCAGCTGCTAATGCTGATTTAAGAGCAGCAACCTATGCTATCGGAGGGAGTTTAACATTTTTAACATTAAAAGACAATGAAGATTCACAATCTGGAAATTCAACAAACTTAAGATATTTAGCTTTAGGTTTTCCTGTCGGAAAAAAAGCAGGTCTTTCAGTTGGGCTACAGCCATATTCTTCAGTAGGTTATTCATTATTAGATAATAAAGATGCTGATGATGTTACTTTATTTAGAGGAGAAGGTGGTACGAATAAGATATATGCAAGTTTTGGTATGTATGCTTTTGAAGGTTTTTCATTAGGTATTGAAACAGCTTTTATTTTTGGAAATATTGATAATAGTATATTAAACCAAAGAAGTAATGTTGCTTTGGCTACTAAACATCAAGAATCTCTAAATATTAGGGGAGGACAATTTAAATTCGGGGCTCAGTATAAAAAGGAGTTAAAGAGTAAGTTGCAATTAAACGCTGGAGCTTCTATTACTCTAGCCACTGATTTATCTGCAAGAGGAAATGAAGAAATGTATTCTTTGTCGGTTACAGGGACAGGGCAAGAAGTAGTTAGAGATGTACTATTTGATAGAGCAGTAGATGGGGATATAACTATTCCTGTAAAAAGTGTTTTTGGTTTTGGAATGGGAAAAGTTAATAAATGGTATGTTGGGATAAATCAACAATTTCAAAGTGCATTGAGTACAAATAGTTCGCTAATATCTAACAATAGTATATACAAGTATGACAATTCAAGTAAGTTTTCTTTAGGAGGATATTATATTCCAAAAATTAATTCTATATCTAGTTACTGGGATACCGTAACTTATCGTGCTGGTTTACGTTTTGAAGATACAGGTTTATTAGTGAACGCAAATAACAATTTTACTTCAATAAAAGACTTTGGCATAAATGTTGGTTTAGGGTTACCATTGCCAAGACAACTATCTAATGTAAATGTTGGATTCGAGTATGGACAAAGAGGAACGACAGACAATAATTTAATCAAAGAAAATTATTTTAATATAAGATTAAGTTTATCTTTGAATGATATTAATTGGTTCCAGAAAAGCAAAATAGATTAATAAAAACTAAACAGGATGAAAAAAATTACGTATTTACTAACAGGATTATTTTTGTTTGTAGCCGTAAATGGGGTTAAAGCACAAGCAAGTCAAGAGTGTAATATAAAGTATAACTTATTTAAAGGTGATGCTACTTCTGGAAAATATGAGGCAGCAAAACCAAATTTAGAATACTTATTAGCTAATTGCCCTAAATTATCAGTTAATATATATAAGTATGGAGCTAAAGTTGCTGATAAAACTAAAGATCCAGTTTTAGCAAAAAAGGTTTACGAAACAAGGTTAGTTAATTTTCCTAGTAAAGGTGCAGCAAAAGCGCATAGTGATTATGCAACTTATTTATTAAAAAATAAATTAGCCACTGATGCTGAGGTTTTTGAAATATTGAAAAAAGCATACGATCTTTCTCCTAAAGATATGGGGGTTAAAAATATCTTTAGATATTTTAAATCTGTAACAGAAATGAATAAAGATACCAATCCTCAAAAAGTATTTGATACTTATGATGATGTAATGGAATCTGTAGGAGAGAAATTAAATGATTACAGTAAAAAAATACCAGGTTTACAAGAGAAGGACTCTATGGGGACTATCTCTGCTAAAGAAAAGAGATTGTTAAAAGCGTATACTATTAACTCTACTTCTTTAGGTCAAGTAGAAGGTGGTTTAGATGCTATGATTTCTAAAATCGCTACATGCGAAAGATTAATTCCTATTTATAGTAGAGATTTCGAAGCAAATAAAACTGATGGTGTTTGGTTAAAAAGAGCAGTGTCAAGAATGTATAATAAAGGTTGTCAAACAGATCCTTTATTTGAAAAATTAGCAAATGCTTATGCTGAAACTACTCAATCTGCTGATGCATATAATTTCTTAGCAGGAGTTTTAGATAAGAATGGAGATAGAAGCGGAGCTGTTCAAATGAGAAAGAAAGCTTTCGATTTAGAAACTGACCCATTAAAAAAGGCGAAGTTTAAGTTAAAAGAAGCTCAAGGTACTAGCGGTAGTAGAGCAAGAGCTTTAGCTTATGAAGCATTAAAGTACAATCCTAATTATGGTAAGGCTTATTTATTCATTGCAAGTTTATACCAAAAAAGTGCAAACTCTTGTGGTAGTGATGAATTTGAAAAGAGAATGGTGTATGTAGCTGCTTTAAATAAAGCATTAAAAGCTCAAAGAGTAGATCCAGGTAGTGGAGCTGGTAGATATATTTCTAGCTATAGAAAAAATGTACCATCAAAGAAGTTAATTTTCCAAAAAGGAAAAGCTTCAGGAGGTTCGCATAGAATTGGATGTTGGATTGGTGAAACTGTTCGTATTCCTTAATAATTTTGAATGAATAAAAATTCAATAAATATATATTATAACATTGCTGCCATTTGTTTGGTAGCAATGTTTTTTTCTTGTACTAATACAAAAAAAGAAGTGCGAGATTTTTTAGCAGATAAAAACTTACCCGTAGGGTCTGCCGAAAATATATTTCATATTAAAAAGGATTCAGGTAAAATAACATCGAAAACAAAGGCGGCGCTTTTTTATGATTTTTCAAATAGAAAAGAGCACCCGTATACAGAATTTCCTAAAGGAATAGAAATAATATCTATTAGTAAATCAAGAGTAGATTCTACTACTATTACAGGTAATTATGCTTTGTCGTACAGTAAAACGAATATTTCTGAGATAAAAGGAAATGTTGTGATTATAAATCATACTGAACAAACAAAGTTAGAAACCAATCAATTATTTTGGGATCAAGAAGAGGGATACTTTTTTACTGAAGACGGTTTTCGATTAACTACACCTAGAGGTGTTATTAATGGTTTTGGTTTTGAGTCGAGAGATGATTTATCAAAATGGATTGCAAAAGACATTACTGGTGATTTAGATGCGCCACAAAAAGAAATATAATGAATACACTTTGGAAATATTTACAATACGGATACCTTATTGTTGGAATAATTTTTTTAGTAGAAGGAATATTAAAATGGAATTCTGATAGAGAAGAAGCATTTATTATGTTCGGATTTGCTATCTTTATTACATTAATATTCTTTTTTAAACGCCACTTTAGAAGAAAGGTTGAAGAAAGAAATCAACAGCGTTAATGCAATCTGAAATTTTTATAATTTTAACCTCTATTTTATTTTCAGCCTTTTTTTCTGGGATGGAAATAGCATTTGTATCTGCGAATAAACTCCACATTGAGTTAGAGAAAAAACGAGAAGGTTTTCTTGCTAAAATACTTGCCAAATTAACTGAGAAATCTTCTAAGTTTATTACCACAATGCTGGTTGGTAATAATGTAGCACTGGTAATTTACAGTTACTTTATGGGTAAGTTGCTAATGACTTGGTTTCAATCAGCATTACCAACAAATATTTCTTTTGTAAACTATTTATTAAGCGATTTAAGCCTGTTGACTCAAACAGTAATATCAACACTAATTATATTAGTTACAGCAGAGTTTTTACCGAAGGCAATCTTTAGGATTTATGCAAATGAAATGCTAAAGATATTTGTAGTGCCTGCTTATTTTTTCTATTTAATTTTTTACGGAATAACTTGGGTAATCACTAAAATTTCTGATTTCTGTTTATATGTTTTCTTTAAAACGAAAGAAGATGAAGAGCAAACAGAATTTAGTAAAGAAGAGTTAGGTAATTATATTTCAGAGCAATTAGATGGTGGGAATGAAGAAGAAGAAGTTGATTCCGAAATACAAATTTTTCAAAACGCATTAGAGTTTCATAAAGTAAAGGCTCGAGAAATTATGGTGCCTCGTACCGAGATTGTTGCGGTAGATTTACATGAATCAGTTAGTAATCTAAGAAAGCTATTTATATCAACTGGGTTGTCTAAAATTTTGGTTTATAAAAATTCTCTAGATGACATTCTTGGGTATGTAAATGCTTTTGAATTGTTTAAAAAACCGAAATCAATTAAATCAATTTTATTACCGGTAGAGTTTGTTCCGGAGTCAATGATAATTAATGACGTATTAAGCGCTTTAATGAAAAAACGAAAGAGCATTGCTGTTGTTGTAGACGAATATGGTGGGACATCAGGAATTATCACTGTTGAAGATGTTGTAGAAGAATTGTTTGGTGAGATTGAAGATGAGCACGACAATCAAGAGTTGTTAGAAGAAAAAATTAATAATAGAGAGTTTAATTTTTCTGCTCGTTTAGAAGTAGATTATTTGAATGAAGAATATAGTTTAGAAATACCTAAAGAAGAAGCTTACGAAACTTTAGGTGGATTTATTATTTATCATACCGAGAACATTCCTGAGCAAAACGAAGTACTGCAAATAGATAGATTCAAGATGAAGATATTAAAAGTTAGTGCTACAAAAATTGATGATATTTACTTTAAAATCATCGATAAAGAAGAGTAAGCATTGCTTTATACTCTTTATACCAAACTACCTCAAAAACAGCACAAAAAAACATTGCATTATATGCTATGAAATTGTATTTTCGCACACTGTTAATAAAATAAATGACGTATGGCAATTTTATCGAAAATTAGAGAACGCTCAATGTTCTTAATTCTTGTAATTGGTTTAGCACTTTTTGCTTTTGTATTAGACCCTTCTACAATATCAGATTTTTTCAACGCAAGTAAAGTAAACGAAGTAGGTGAAGTAAATGGTGAAGCCATTACTCGTCAGCAGTTTGCAGAAGCTTTAGATGCATATAAAGCACAAACAGGAAATAGAGTTTCTGAAATGCAAGCAGCTAAAACTGTTTGGAATAACTTAATCAGACAAAAAATTTACCAAACTCAATTAGAAGAAGCTGGAATTACTGTTGGTGATGAAGATATCATGAATGCTTTATACGATACGCAATTTGTTCAAAACGATCCAAGATTCCAAACTTCTGGAATTTTTGATAAAGCTAAATTCAAAGAATTTTTAGCAACGATTAAAGAAGAAAATGGTGCTGATTGGAAAAATTGGCAAAACTATATGGCTTCTTTAAAAAACAATATAGAAAAAACTACCTACGATAATTTAGTAGCAGCTGGTTTAGGGTCTTCTTTAAAAGAAGCTGAAGCTAATTATATAAATGAAAACACGAAAGTAACAGGAAAGTATGTGTACGTTCCTTATACTTCAATTGCAGATAGTTTAGTAGTATTAAAAAAGAGTGATGTACAAAACTATATCGATAATCATAAAAATGATTTTCAGGTAGAAGCATCTAGAGATATTAACTTTGTAAAGTTCAATATTACTCCAACTACTGAAGATGAAAACGCAATTAAAGCAGAAGTAGCAAAATTAATCGAAGACTCTGATGATAGAGGAGTTGTGATTAAAGGATTAAAAAACGTAACAGATTATGCTGAGTTTTTTGAAGAAAACGAATCTGATATCAATTTAGATCAAGCTTTAAAGTTTAAAATTCAAGTTCCTCAAGTAATTGCTGAAGAAATTTTTAACGGTAAAGAAGGAGATGTTTTCGGACCTTATAAAGATGCAGGACATTTTAAATTATCTAAAGTAACTGAGGTAACTCAATTACCAGATTCTGCACAAGCAAGTCATATTTTAATTCCTTTTGTTGGAGCTTCTAGCGCAGGTGCAGATGTTACTCAAACTGAAGCAGAAGCTAAAGTAACAGCTGATAGCTTATTAACTGTAGTAAAAGCTAACAAATCTAAATTTGCTGATTTAGCAAAAGAAATGTCTTCAGATAAAGGTTCTGCTGAAAAAGGTGGATTCTACGATTGGTTTGGTTATAACAGAATGGTACCAGCTTTTAGAGATTTTGTTTTTGAAGGTAAGAAAGGAGATATGGGAGTTGTAAAAACACCATTTGGTTTCCACGTTATTAAGATTGATAATCAAAAGAACTTCCAGCCAGTTGTTAAGTTAGCAACGTTTGGTCGTAAAATTGAAGCATCAGAAGATACTGAAAATACTATTTTCCAAAATGCTGAAACTTTTGCTTTAGATTTAGCAAACGGTAAAAATTTCGACGAAGTAGTAAAAGAAAAGAGTTTAAGTTCTCAACCAGCGGTAGGTTTAAAATCTTTAGATGAGACTGTGCCAGGAATTGGTAAGGAAAGAGAAATTATTACTTGGGCTTTCGATAAAGAAAATGGAGTAGGAAGCTACAAGCGTTTTGATATTGAAGGTGGATATATTGTGGCTACATTAACGGGAGTTACAGAAAAAGGTTTAATGCCAGTTGATAAAGCAATTTCTAGAGTTCGCCCTATTTTAACGAACGAAAGAAAAGCTAAAATGATTGAAGATAAAATTAGCGGATCTACTTTAGCAGATATTGCTAAGTCGGTAAATGTAACTGTAAAAAATGCTACTAACGTTAATTTAAAATCTCCAACATTATCTGGTGTAGGTAACGAGCCAAAAGTAATCGGAGCAATGTTAAATGCAGCAGAAAAAACTGTAGTTAACAATGTAGTAGGAGATAAAGGTGTATTTGCTTTTGAAGTAGAAAAGAAAGAAGCGCCAACAGCTTTACCTAACTACGAAACATTTAGAAAGCGTATAGCTAACGAAAGAAAGAATAAAACTTTCCAAATGTATGAAGCAATTAAAAAAGCTTCTAATATTGAAGATAACATGAGTTCTTTTTACGGAATTCAGTAAGCATATAAGTCATACAAAAAAGCCGAACTCATTGAGTTCGGCTTTTTTTATTGTTGTAATTTAAAACGATAAACTAATTCCGCTAATGTATTTATGTGCTATTAGTTGGGTTGTTTTTCATGCTTTCTAAAAATAACTTATCCTCTTTATCTAATTTTAAACAGTAAGATTCATAATCATTAAAATAAGGGTTGTTAAATTTTATAGAATTTAAAAGAAGTTCAGAGTTTCTGGATTGGTCAAAATCATTTTTAATAATTAAATTGTAGATAGTCGAGTTATGGTTAATCATTTTTTTTAATTTTTCATCATGATTCATGATTGAATAGAAAAATATTTTTTCACAGACTACAATTGTAGAGTAAATGTTAATCTTGAAGCCTTCAACATTTTTTTGAGATCCATACCTTAATTTTTGAAATAAAGCACCTCTTTTATCATCAAAAACTGAAGTGAATTCTTTAATATCATTTTGGTTAAATATATCATTATACTCAGATGCTTTTTTTCTGAGTTTTTCTATATTATGACCATAATTAGAACTGAAATAAGAGAGCGAGTTTTCTTTTTTTTCTTTTAATGATAAGTATAGCTTCAAAGATTTTTCCACTACTTCAACCATATGAATACTTGTTGAAGGAGACAAAGTTATTGGCTCTAAAAAGTGATTAAGTTTTAAAGAAGCATAATCAGAAAACAATCTAATACTTAAACCCCATGCAAAAGAATGCCAATCTGAATCTTTCTTTTGAGCACTATTCTTTTTTCTAATAATCATCTTGCGATTTTTTTAATATATAGATTTATATTCAAGCTTAACGAAGTTAATTTAAAATAAGAGATGAATCAAACCAAAAAAGCAACCTCATTTGAGGTTGCTTTTTTTTAATTATATAAAATCCTTTTTTAAGAATTTAAAGGTTTACCATCCCAAGCAGCTTTAGCAGCTTCTTTAACTGCTTCAGAGTAAGTTGGATGTCCATGACAGATACGAGCTAAATCTTCAGCAGAAGCTCTGTATTCCATTGCTACGGCAGCTTCCATAATTAAATCAGCTACACGAGCACCTACCATGTGTACTCCTAAAATTTCATCGGTATTTTTATCAGCTAATACTTTTACAAAACCGTCTAAATCTCCACTAGCTCTAGAACGTCCTAAAGCACGCATTGAGAATTTTCCTGCTTTAAAGTCAACACCAGCGTCTTTTAATTCTTGTTCTGTTTTACCAACAGCCGCTACTTCTGGCCATGTATAAACAATTCCAGGAATTAAGTTGTAATCAATATGTGGTTTTTGTCCTGCTAAATATTCAGCAACAACAACACCTTCTTCTTCTGCTTTATGTGCTAACATTGCTCCACGAACAACATCACCAATAGCATAAATGTTTGCTACGTTCGTTTGTAAATGGTCGTTTACTTCAACCATACCTCTATCGGTAACTTTAACACCAGCTTTGTCTAAACCTAAACCTTCAGTATATGGTTTACGACCAACAGATACTAAACAGTAATCACCAGTAAAAGTAACTTCTTCACCTTTTTTGTTAGTAGCTTTAACAATAACTTCATCATCATTTCTTTCAACTGAAGTTACACCATGATTCGCGTTAATCTTCATTCCTTGTTTCTTAAGTACCTTATTAAGCTCTTTAGAAACATCTTTATCCATTGTAGGTGTAATTGTAGGTGCGTATTCGATTACAGTTACATCAGCACCTAAGCGCTTGTAAACAGAACCTAATTCTAATCCGATAACTCCACCACCAATAACTAATAAGTGTTTTGGTACTTCTTTTAATTTTAAAGCTTCGGTAGAAGTAATTACACGTTCTTTATCAATAGATATAAAAGGTAATGTTGATGGTTTAGAACCTGTAGCAATAACAATATTAGTACCTTCGATAACTTCTGAAGTACCATCATTTTTACTAATCTTTACGTTGGTAGCATCTTCAAAAGAACCTAAACCTTCGTAAACATCAATATTATTTTTATCCATTAAATATTTGATTCCTCCGGTAGTAGTTTCAACAACTTTATCTTTACGACCTACCATTTTACCAAAATCAAACGTAGGATTTTCAACAGAAATTCCATGTTCGTCAAAATGCTTTACAGCATCGTAAAAATGGTGAGAAGAATCTAATAATGCTTTTGAAGGAATACATCCAACATTTGTACATGTACCACCTAAAGTCGAGTATTTTTCGATAATAGCAACTTTAGAACCTAATTGAGAAGCTCTGATGGCAGCAATATATCCACCTGGTCCAGAACCAATAACGATTAAATCGTATTTCATCTGTTTTATATTTTGTATTTCAGAATTATAACTACAAAATTACACAATCTAGCTGACTTGGAATAAAGGTTTTTAGATTTGTTTTGATTGTAGAAAAATAGCCCAGATTTTTTTACTCTTTTGGTTGAATTTATATTATTGATAAGATTTGTTTTACCTTTGAAAACTGTATGAAAACACTTTTAATAATTGGCTATGTTTGGGTAGAAAAAACCACAGGTGCTGGTAACAGAATGTTACAGTTGATTGAGGTTTTTAAAAAACAAGGTTATGCTATAACCTTTGCAACTCCAGCTCAAAAAACAGAGAATTCAATTGATTTATTTTCATTAGGGATTAATGAAGAAGCTATTGAGTTAAATTCATCTTCTTTTGATGAGTTTATAAAAGACTTACAGCCAAGTATTGTGTTGTTCGATCGTTTTATGATGGAAGAACAATTTGGTTGGCGTGTAGCTGAAAACTCTTCTAAATCTTTACGAATTTTAGACACCGAAGATTTACATTTTTTACGTAAAACAAGACATCAACAATTAAAGAAAGGAGAGGAGTTTACAAACGAAGCTTTATTGCAATCAGACGATGCAAAAAGAGAAATTGCTGCTATTTTGCGATGTGATTTAAGTTTAATTATTTCTAGTTACGAAGTAAAGTTACTCAAGGAGGTTTTTAAGATTGATGAAAAGTTGTTATATCATCTTCCTTTTTTATTAGATGTAATTGATGAAAAAACTATTGCTGATTGGAAACCTTTTGAAGAACGAGAACACTTTGTGTTTATAGGAAACTTTTTTCACGCTCCTAACGTTGATGCTGTATTACAGTTAAAGTCTATTTGGAAGAATATTAAAAAACAATTACCAAAAGCTGAAATACATATTTACGGTGCATACGTTACACAGGAGATTCAACAATTGCATAAATCTCAAGAAGGTTTTATTGTGAAGGGTTTTGCTGAAGATGCTATTGAAGTTGTAAAAAAAGCAAAAGTAGTTTTAGCTCCTTTACGATTTGGAGCAGGAATTAAAGGAAAACTAACCGAAGCTATGCTTTGTGGAACTCCTAGTGTAACTACTACAATTGGAGCAGAAGGCATGCATGCTGATTTACCTTGGAACGGTTTTGTAGAAGATAGTTTAGAGGAGTTTGCTAACAAAGCGGTTGAGTTATATACCAATGAAAATATTTGGAAAGAAGCTCAAAAAAACGGAGTAAAAATTATTAATGAATTATATGACAAAGAGAAACTAGGTGAGTCATTTATGCAACGAATAGAAGTAATTCAAGAAGGCATAAACTCACATCGAACTCAAAACTTTATTGGAAGTTTATTACAACATCAAACTTTACAAGCTACAAAATACATGAGCAAGTGGATTGAAGAGAAGAATAGAACTTAATTCTTTGAGGGTTGATAATCTAATGGTAACATATTTGCAAAAGCTTCAAAAGCCCAGTAACCTTCATTAAAAATAGCATTAGGATTAAGTAAGATTCCTGAGGAATCTATTTGAGATTTTCCTTCTAATAGAACAATACTTGAGCTTTGTACACCTGAAGCTTTTTTACGCTTACCAAACATTCCGATTAAATAATTTTCTTCTTCAGGCTCTTTGGTATAGGTTATTGATAGGTAATTGTTAAAGTCTAAATAATGTTTTTTATCAACAAGATTAACCATGTCCTTATAAGGAACATTTCTTTTATATAGATAATCTCTGTATTTAGGTTTTCTACTTTTTTTAAGTGTTACTAAAGCACTGTCTAAAGGAGTTTTTGGTGATTCTATTTGTCTAGAAAAGTCAATTTTATTTCCATATAATTTTACTAATTCTTTAGCTAATTTTATTTTTTCTTCTGAAGGTCTTTCAGGATTTAAAACTCGTTTAAATTGATTTACAACAAAACCTTCTTGTTTTATTTTTTTATCAATTAGACTTCTTAAAAAATGCATTCGAGAACCATTATATGAAGCTAATCTATTTTGTTTCCATTTTTTTCTAACAGATTTTTTAAGGTTTTTATATTGAGCATAACCGCTAAAAAATAATTGTTTATCTTTTATTGTGAAATCAACCAAATCATAGATGATTAAATATCCCAATCCATTGTGTTTTATTTTTAAAGGTTCTTTAGCAAAGGCAGTTAATGTGTTTGTTTTAGAATTATAATCAAAATGTAAATCCTTTTCGTTTAAAATTTTACATTCTTGAGCTAATTTCGATCTTCCTAAAAAGCTTTGTTTAAAGCGAGCTAAATTGTATTTCCAATACTCATCATACTTTGTTTTTCTAAGAACGACTTCGTTTAACAGTGTGGTGTCTTCTTCAAGCTTAATAGTTAGAAATTCATTAGAACTCTTAATAGATACTTGCTTAGTTTTAAACCCTAAATAAGAAATTACCATTGTGTAGTTACTGTTAGGAGCATTTAACTCGAAATGCCCTTTACTATCAGTAATAGTTCCGATAGTAGTATTGTTAAAATACACAGAAGCTCCTTCTAAACTTTGATTATTAGTGGAAGTAATTTTTCCTTTTATACTTATTTGAGAGAAGGAATAAACGGTGAAGTTAATAGCAAATAGAAATAAAATAAGTTCCTTTTTCATAAAAAATAATTTTAGTAAAAATAGGAACTTATTTCATCGTTAAAAAGAAGAAAAGTTAATTGTTATTAATTAACCCCGCACGCTTTAAAAGCGCATCTGGTTTAGGTTCTTTACCTCTGAAACGTTTGTATAACTCCATTGGTTTTTCTGTGCCTCCTTTAGAAAGTACATTGTTTTTAAATTTATCTGCTATTTCTTTATTAAAAATACCTTCTTCTAAGAAATATTCGAAAGCATCAGCATCTAAAACTTCTGCCCATTTATAAGAATAATATCCTGCAGAATATCCTCCCTGAAAAATATGAGAGAATGCTGTACTCATACAGTTTTCAGCTACATCAGGATATAATTGCGTATTAGCAAAAGCTTTTGTTTCAAATTCTTTTACAGAAGTAATTTTGTCAGGCGATTTACTACCATGCCAACTCATATCTAACAAACCAAAACTTAATTGACGTAAGGTTTGCATTCCTTCATGAAAACTTGCTGATTCTTTAATTTTCTTTACATATTCCATCGGAATCATTTCACCAGTTTCATAGTGTTTTGCAAATAATTCTAAGGCTTCTTTTTCATAACACCAGTTTTCTAAAACTTGGCTTGGTAATTCAACAAAATCCCAAGAAACAGAAGTTCCAGATAAACTTCCATAAGTTGTATTTGCTAACATTCCGTGTAATGCATGACCAAATTCATGGAATAGTGTAGTAACCTCATTAAAAGTTAATAATGAAGGTTTTGTTTCGGTAGGTTTGGTAAAATTACAAACGATTGAAACTTGTGGACGTTCATTAACTCCTTCTTTAACTTGTTGTGATTTATAAGAAGTCATCCACGCACCATTTCGTTTTCCTGGTCTTGGATGAAAGTCTGCATAAAAATAAGAAATAAACTCACCTTTATTGTTGGTTACCGAGTATGTTTTTACATCCTCGTGATATTTATCTATTGAATTGATTTCTTCAAATTGTAAATCAAACAGTTTATTAGAAATTTCAAAAACACCATCAATTACATTCTCTAGCTTAAAATAAGGTTTCAGTAATTCTTGATCTAAACTAAATAGCTCCTTTTTTAATTTTTCAGAATAATAAGCAGAATCCCATTTTTGTAATTGCTCAATTCCGTCTAATTTTTTCGCATAGTTTTCTAAATTTTTAAACTCTTTCTTAGCTGCAGGTTTTGCTTTTTCTAATAATTCATTTAAAAAATCTAATACTTTTTTAGGATTTTCTGCCATTCGTTCTTCTAAAACAAAATGTGCATGGGTTTTATATCCTAATAAATTTGCTCTTTTATGACGAAGGTTTACGATGTTTAAAACAATTTGTTCATTGTTAAAGTCATTTTTTTGAAATCCTTTTTTACCCATAGCGATAGATAGTTTTTTTCGCAACTCTCTATTATCTGCATAGGTCATAAAAGGAATATAGCTTGGGTAATCTAAAGTTATTAGCCACCCTTCATGTCCTTTTTGTTGTGCCATTGATTTCGCACCTTCTTTTGCACCTTCTGGTAATCCAGCTACATCTTCTTCGTTGGTTAATAAAAGCTCATAAGAATTGGTTTCGGCCAATACATTTTCACCAAACTGTAAAGATAATTTTGCTAATTCTGCATCTAACTTTCGTAACTCAGTTTTATCTTCATCATTTAAGTTAGCTCCGTTTCTTGCAAAGCCTTTGTATTGTTTATCTAACAACATGTTTTGCTCTGGAGTTAAGCTTAACGAATCTTTTTGATCGTAAACAACTTTTACTCTTTTAAATAAAGACTCATTTAAAATCATGTCGTTTTTAAACTCACTTAACCAAGGAGAAACTTCTTTCGCGATTTCTTGAATTTCTGAATTGGTTTCAGCAGAATTTAAATTAAAAAATATTGAAGTAACTCTATCTAATTTTTCACCGGTATAGTCTAATGCTTCCGTAGTATTCTGAAAAGTAGGTGTATCAGTACTTTCTGCTATAGCATTGATTTCTTCTTTTGCTAATTCAATAGCTTTTTTAATCGCAGGTTTATAGTGTTCTGAAGTTATTTTAGAAAAAGGAGCGGTATTAAAATCTTGTAATAAAGGATTCTTAGTCATAAAAAATCAATTTAAAATTGCCAAAACCCCACATAGAGTGAGGCTTTGAATTATATATTTTACTAAAATAGTTATTTTCTTACTCTCTCAGAAGCTTTTTCAACTTTCAGTTTTAAACCTTCTTTGTATGCGATTATTTTATCTAACACACATTTATCTGATGCACCTATTATTTGGGCAGCTAAAATCCCTGCGTTTTTTGCTCCGTCTAAAGCAACAGTCGCTACAGGAACACCTCCAGGCATTTGTAAAATAGATAAAACAGAATCCCAACCATCGATAGAATTTCTACTTTTTACAGGTACACCGATTATTGGTAGCGGACTCATACTTGCTACCATTCCAGGTAAATGAGCTGCTCCACCAGCACCAGCAATAATTACTTTTATTCCGCGTTTATGCGCATTTTTAGAGTAGTCTACTAATTTTTCTGGAGTTCTATGAGCAGAAACAATATCTACTTCAATTTGAATATCCATACTCTCTAAAACATCGATTGCTTCTTGCATTATTGGAAGATCTGAATCGCTTCCCATGATTATTCCTACCATAATTATTTGCTAATTACTTTAATAGTTTGTTTTACTTGTTGTGCTATTTTACGCGCTTCGTTTATATCTTCATTCACAATGGTTACATGTCCCATTTTACGAAAAGGCTTTGTGGTTTTCTTACCGTAAATATGTGGGGTAACTCCATCTATTTTTAATATCTCTTCGATATTTTGATAATGAACATCACCTGTATAACCTTCGGCTCCTACTAAATTTACCATAATACCCGCAACTTTACTATCAGTATTTCCTAAAGGAAGATTTAAGATACTACGTAAATGTTGTTCGAATTGATTAGTGTAACTCGCTTCTATTGAATAATGTCCAGAATTATGAGTTCTTGGAGCAACTTCGTTTACTAATATTTTATCATCTACTGTTTGAAACATTTCAACAGCTAGTAAACCCACGAAGTCTAAATCGCTAACGATTTTTAGCGCAATCTCTCTAGCTTTTTCAGCTACTTGAGAATCAATTCTTGCAGGACAAATTACATATTCTACCTGATTTGCTTCTGGGTGGAATTCCATTTCAACTACTGGGTAAGTTTTTACTTCACCATTAGTATTTCTGGCAACAATTACTGCTAGTTCGTTTTTAAACGGAATTAGTTTTTCAGCAATACATTCTCCTTCTGGTAAGGATTGTAAATCGTTATAGTTTCTAACCACTTTTACACCCATACCGTCATAACCAAATTGAGCAGCTTTCCAAACGAATGGAAACTCAATAATGTCGTTTTCATACGAATGTTTTAGCTCTTCTAAATATGCATAGTGATTAAATTCGGCTGTAGGGATATTGTTATCAGTGTAAAAATGTTTCTGACGAGCTTTGTTTTGAATTATTCTTAAACTAGATGGTTTCGGATAAATAGTTAAACCTTCAGCTTCTAATTTGTCTAGAGCATCAATATTTACATTTTCTATTTCAATAGTTAGTAAATCTACTTTTTTACCAATGTTGTAAACAGTATCGAAATCTAATAAATCTCCTTGGTGAAATTCATTACAAATTTGTGAACAAGGGGCTTGAGAGTTTCCGTCTAAAATAACGGTGTAAATATCTAGTTTTTGTGTTTCGGTAAGTAGCATTCTTCCTAATTGACCGCCACCGAGAACGCCCAATTTAAAATCTGAAGAAAAGTAATTTTTCAAGATTAATTGTTTTTGTGTGTTGTTGTTAGCACAAAAATAAGAATCTAAATAAAAGGACGGTACAATTAACGAGATATTCTTAATTGCGAGCTGTTAATTTTTGTAACGAGGTACATTAAAGCATTGCAACCTTCTCCATCTAAAGGAACACCATCGGTTAAATAATTGTATTTTTTACCGTCGCAAGGACATACAATCTCCACTCCTTCAATAGTCATTAAAGAATTACAAGTTCTTTCTGGGCATTGTTGATCAAAAGCACGATAACCAGTAGCTCCTACTCTAAAAATATAAACATTTCTCCCTTGAATTATATTTTGAGAATTTCCATCAGGAACTAATAATCCTTGAAATTCTGGTAAGGTCAAATCAATAATAGCATTCATATTTACTCCGTTAAAACAATTGTTAACTGGAATATTGTCACTACAGCTAAATGATATTAAAATAATGACTAAGAAAAATACCTTTTTCATATTGAAGCTAAATTGAGTTATAATGATAAACGCAACGAATTTACAAATATTTTGTACATTTGTAAGACAATCTCATACCTAACGGCGTGAGATTTTTAAATTTAAGAAGTTATGAGTAAAGTATCATATTATACAGCAGAAGGACTAAAGAAGCTAAAAGAAGAGTTGTCGCATTTAGAACATGTTGAAAGACCAAGAGTATCTCAAGAAATTGGTGAAGCTATAGATAAAGGAGATTTAAGTGAAAATGCAGAATATCATGCTGCAAAAGAAGAACAATCGTTATTAGAAACGAAGATTGCAAAACTTAAAAATGTGGTTGCGAATGCACGTATTATTGATGAGAGTCAGTTAGATACTTCTAAAATACTAATTCATTCTATTGTAAAAATAAAAAATACCGCTAATGGTATTGAGTTTAAGTATACTTTAGTTGCTGATTCTGAAACAGATATTAGAAACGGAAAATTATCTGTAAATTCACCAATAGGTAAAGGGTTGTTAGGTAAAAAAGTAGGAGAGATTGCTGAGATTCAGGTTCCAAGTGGAATTATGAAATTTGAAGTTATTAATATTTCTCGTTAATACTGTTAAAATATTTATTGATTAAAGCGTTGCTTCTGCAACGCTTTTTTTATTTTTACTGAAGACTAAAAGAATAGACATGGCAAGTATTTTTACGAAGATTGTAAATGGCGAAATCCCATCTTATAAAATAGCAGAAGATGAAAATTATTATGCGTTTTTAGATATCAATCCGAATGCGAAAGGTCATACGTTGGTGATACCAAAAAGAGAGGAAAATAAATTATTCGATTTATCTGAAGAAGAATATAGCGGGTTAATGTCTTTTTCATATCGAGTAGCTAAAGCAATAGAAAAAACAATAGCTTGCGAACGTGTTGGTATGAGTGTAGTTGGTTTAGAAGTACCACATGTACATGTGCATTTAATTCCAATTAATACTATGGCTGATATGCAATTTATACAGAAAAAAAAGTTGACTAGTGAGGAATTTGTTGCATTAGCTGAAGGAATTTCTAGTAATTTTAAATAAAGAGAAAGCTATGAAAAAATGGATGAAGTCGGGATTAAGTTGGGGCTTGTTTATGTTTGTAATAATGACCATTATATGGCCTTTAATAGATGGAGAAGGAATTAATATGAAAAGAATAATTGTGGGGTTAATTATATGGACACTTGGTGGACTAGCTTTTGGATGGACAATGAAAGGTAACTTTAAAGAGAATTAAACTTTCTCTAACTGAATCTCGAAAGTAGTTCCTTTACCTAATTCAGATTTTTTTACAAATATTTTACCTTTGTGGTAATCTTCAATAATACGTTTAGAGAGTGATAGACCCAATCCCCAACCACGTTTTTTAGTGGTAAAACCTGGAGTGAAAATTTGCTTAAACTGAGATTTTGCAATCCCTTTTCCAGTATCTTTAATCGTAACTTTTATTTGTTTATCTGTATCACTAATCTGTAAAGAAATACTTCCTTTTCCCTGCATAGCATCGATTGCATTTTTTACCAAATTTTCAATAACCCAACCATACAACTCGGTATTTATATTGCTATTTAATTCACCCTTAGAAGTAGTAAAAGAAAACGTAACTCTTTTAGAACTTCTTGATTGTAAATAATTAAAAGCACTTTTGGTAATATCAACAATGTTTTGTTGTTCTAGTTTTGGAACTGAACCTATTTTAGAAAATCGGTTAGCTATGGTACTTAATCGGTCAACATCCTTTTCAATTTCTACAATGTATTCTTCATTTACATTTTCAGATCTTAAAATAGCAATCCAGCCTAATAAAGAAGAAAGTGGAGTTCCTATTTGGTGTGCAGTTTCTTTAGCCATTCCTGTCCATAACTTATTTTGTTCCGCAACTTTACTTGATTTGTACATCATATAAGCAATGGTTAAAAACAAGGCTAAAATCAACAGTAAGGCTAAAGGATAATATTTAAGTTTATATAGTAAATCGGAGTTTCGATAATAGAAATATTGAGTAATTCCAAAATACTCAATTTCGATAGGCTCATTTTGAGCTTTCATTATATTTAATTGCTCCTGAAGATATTTAGGATTTGTAGCTTTAAGAGAATCTAAATTTCTGTGTAAATCAATAGTCCCGTCTTTATTTACTAAAATGGTTGGAGTATCTTCAATTGTTTGATAAACCTTGTTGATTAAGTTGGTGTTCTCGTTTAAGTCTGGATTAGAGGCTAATTCTTTAAAAGCAGCAGCGAAAATTTCTATTTTACCTCTTTCTTCTTGTTTGAATTTTTGAAAGAAAACATAGGTGTTCCATAAAATGAATGAAACAATTAATAAGGATGTAATAATAGCAATCCGTTTTATCCAATAAGTATTCTTAAAAAATGTCATTAGTCAAATATAAACTATTCTGTACAATAACTTATTTTGTAAAACCGTAGTATATTTACATTAAAAAAATAAAGTATGTTATCACTTGATCCAAAAGATTTACCTGTTGGAAAATTACATGGTTATTTATTAGGAGCTATTGCTCCAAGACCAATTGCTTTTGCTAGTACGATAGATTCAGAAGGGAACCCAAATTTGTCTCCATTTAGTTTTTTTAATGTCTTTGGAGCAAATCCACCAATGATGATTTTTTCTCCAGCACGTAGTGTACGAGGAAATAAAACGAAGCATACATTAGATAATGCCGAGGATACAAGAGAGGTCGTAATTAATGTGGTGAATTATGATATTGTTCAGCAAATGTCGTTAAGTAGTACCATGTATCCAAAAGGTGTTAATGAGTTTGAAAAAGCAGGATTAACAATGTTACCTTCGGATAAAGTAAAACCTTTTAGAGTAGCTGAATCGCCAGTGCAATTTGAGTGTAAAGTAACTGATATTATTTACACAGGAACAGAAGGAGGCGCAGGGAATTTAATTGTTTGTGAAGTTGTTAAGCTACATATTAACGAAGCTATTATTGCTGAAGATGGAAGCATAGATCAATATAAAATTGATTTAGTAGCGAGAGCAGGAGGTAGTTTTTATTCGAGAGCACGCGATGGATTTTTCGAAATACCAAAGCCAATTTCAACTTTAGGAATGGGAGTAGATAGTATTCCACAAGAAATTAAAAACAGTACTGTTTTAACAGGGAATAATTTAGGAATGTTAGGAAATGTTGAAGAGCTTCCAAGTCAAGAAGTTGTTGATAACTTTGCGAAAGAACATCCAGAATATGTTTCGCTTTCAACTGAAAAAAAACATACATTTGCACAAGAGTATTTAAAGAATAATGATGTAGAAAGTGCTTGGAAAGTACTTTTAATTAAATAGTTAAGAATATGGAAGTTATTGGGAAGATTAAATTAATTAACGAAACACAAACGTTTGGTGCTAGTGGATTTAGAAAACGCGAAATGGTAGTTACTACTGATGAGCAATATCCACAAATGATTATGATTGAGTTTGTACAGGATAAATGTGATATTTTAAATAATTATGCTGTTGGACAAGACGTAAAGGTTTCGATCAATTTAAGAGGTAGAGAATGGATTAACCCAGAAGGTGTTGCAAAATACTTTAACTCTGTTCAAGGATGGAGAATTGAGAACTTATCTCAAGCAGCTCCTCAAAACATGCCACCAGTTGATCAATTTCAACCAGCTCCAGATTTATCTGCTAACGAGCCAGACGATTTACCTTTCTAGTAAAAGGAAAATTTATAAAACAAAAAAGAGAGCAAATTGCTCTCTTTTTTGTTTTGCGGAAATCCACACTTTTTTCTGCGGATATCCCCTTTTTAAATCTAGTAGTTCAATGTAGATTTGTAGTATCGTCAACCAGTTTAGTCGCTGGAAGAGGAATTTAAGGGGAAAAATAAAACCTTCTGATTTTTATCAGAAGGTTTTTTATTTATAGTATAATATCTAATTTATTTTTCCTTTTTAGGCATTGGCCCACGAAGGTGAATTATCAGTCCATTTAAAAAGTTTCTTAAAAACTGATCGCCACATTCCATATACTTCGGATGATCTTCTTTTCTAAAGATAGCACCTAGTTCACTTTTAGTAACTTTAAAGTCTACCAATTTACAAATATCAATAATATCCGTATCACGTAATTTATGTGCTACTCTTAATTTTTTAAAAACATCGTTGTTTGTTAATCCCATATTCGTAAATATAATTGATTTTAGTTAACTACTGAAAATATTGCCCAAGCATAAATCGCAAAACGTACAAAACGAAATAGCCCTACTAGAACTACGTTTTTAAACGGATATTTAATCATACCAGCTGTTAAACAACTAATCGCAAAAGGTAATGGTAATAATGCTCCTACTAGAATTAAAAACCCTCCCCATTTACTGGTGTTTTTTAAATTCTTAGCCATTTTTACTTCTAAATAGTTCTTTACAGAGTTAATCTTTAAAGAAGCTCTACCAATAAAATAAGCTGTTAATCCTCCTAAATAAGATAAAGTTGCTAAAATTGTTAAGTTTAAAATAGGATCTGCTGTCTTTTTAGACCAAGCAATAAAAATCTCTGGCGGAATTAATCCTAAAATAGTTTCAGAGATAAAGAAAGTGATTAAAACTCCTACTCTCGAAAAAGTTTCTGTCATAGCTGTTAAACCATCATTAATATTGTAAACATATTTGTTAAACAAAATTAACCCTACAACTACAGCTACTATTGGCCAAAAAGCTTTTTTAAGACTTTCCCAAATAAACATATAAAACCCAGTGCGTTTGTAATAGTTATGCAAACGTTTATGATGAGGTTTGTCTATTCTCTTTTTATTTTTCTTAATTTTTTTACTCATTGCTAAAAAACTTCCGTTTTTTGGAACTGCAAAAATACGAGGTAAATAGAAAATACACTAATAATAAAGAGTGAATTATAATTTAGCAATGGCAGCTTCTGCACAACGCTCACCATCCATAGCAGCAGAAATAATTCCACCGGCATAACCACCACCTTCACCACAAGGAAATAATCCTTCAATTTGTGGGTGTTCTAAGTTTTCTTTTCTTGGAATGTTTACAGGAGATGAAGTACGCGATTCTACACCAATAATATTTGCTTCAGCAGTATAATATCCGTGCATTTTTTTACCAAAAGCAGCAAACCCTTTACGTAATCTACTTCCAATTAATTTAGGAAGTAAAGAATGCATCGGTGATGAGTTTAATCCTGGTTGATAAGAAGTTTCATTTAAAGAGGATGATAAACGACCTTCAACAAAATCAGTTAAACGTTGTGCTGGCGCAACTTGACTTCTTCCTCCGGCATTAAAAGCTAATTTTTCTAAATCTTTTTGATATTGTAGCCCTTTTAACACTCCGTATTTTTCATATTTAGGAATGTCTTTATCCACATTAATTTCAACAACAATTCCAGAATTTGCAAATTTGTTATTACGACGAGAAGGAGACATTCCGTTTACTACAACTTCTCCGTTTGCAGTTGCAGCAGGAACTATAAATCCACCTGGGCACATACAAAAAGAATAGACACCACGATTCCCCACTTGATGAACTAAACTATATGCTGCGGCAGGTAATAATTCATCTCTTTCACCTGAGCAACTATATTGAATTTGATCTATAATTAGTTGTGGGTGCTCAACACGAACTCCCATTGCAAACGATTTTGCCTTAAGTAAAATATCTTTTTTATGAAGCAATTCGTATATGTCTCTAGCGGAATGACCAGTAGCTAAAATCACTGAATTAACAGTCATTTCAGTACCGTTCTGCAATTGTATTGCTTGTAGTTTATTATTCTTAATTACAAAATCGGTAACACGAGTATCAAAATGGATTTCACCTCCGTATTTTAAAATATTCTCACGAATATTTTGAATGATTTTCGGCAGTTTATTCGTTCCGATATGCGGATGCGCATCTATTAAAATTTGTTCAGTAGCTCCATGATAAACTAGGTTTTCAAATATTCTACGAACATCGCCACGTTTTAAGCTACGTGTATATAATTTTCCGTCAGAATAGGTTCCTGCACCACCTTCACCAAAACAATAATTAGAATCTTCACTAACATCGTGAAATTGGTTGATTGCACGTAAATCTCTACGACGGTCTTGTACGTTTTTACCACGTTCTAATACAATAGGTTTGTACCCTAATTCGATACAACGAAGTGCTGCATACATACCTGCTGGACCAAAACCTACAATATGAATCTCTTTAGCATTAGATACATCTTTATATTCAAAAATATAATCAGGTGTATCAGGAATTGGTTCGTTTATATAAACGGCAACTTTATAGTTAAAAACAACATCTTTTTTACGTGCGTCAATAGATTTACGAAGCACTTTTATAGCGTTGATATCAGCAAACGATATTCCTAACTTTTTAGAAGCTTTCTTTTTTAGAATATCTTCTTTTCTTTCTTCTATTAAATTTACACGTAGTTGAAGTTCTTTTACCATGCTGCAAAGCTAGGTAATTTTGATGTATTCGTTATGAGAGATTTTAAATAGTAAGAGGTTTGCGTGATTTGTTTATTTTAGCGAAACAAACTTTGTTTTATGAAGATTACTCAGGTTATTGAAAACGTATTTAAAAAATACTTACCATCACCTTTTACGATCGCTATTCTACTTACTTTAACTACATTAATTTTAGCTTTAATTTTCACGAAACCTATTGGTGTTTCTATAGGAGCTTATTCTTTAGATGTTTTAAAGTTTTGGGAAAACGGAATTTGGTCTAATGGGTTGTTGGTATTCGCCTATCAAATGATGTTAATATTGGTTTTAGGACATGTGTTAGTATTGAGTACACCTGTAAGTAATTTAATTTTAAGAGTAACGAAGTATTGCACCAATACTGCAAATAGTGCAGCTATAGTAAGTTGTACTACAATGCTTGTTGCATTTTTTAATTGGGGGTTGGGTTTAATTTTCGGAGCTTTATTAGCTCGTAAAGTAGCTGAGCACGCACAAAAGAATAATATAAAATTGAATTACCCTATTATTGGAGCTGCTGGATATGTTGGTTTAATGGTATGGCATGGAGGAATTTCAGGTTCTGCACCGATAAAAATTAATGAAAGCGGACATATTAAAAGTATTATGCAATCTGTTTCTTCCGAAGGGATTTTGTCTAAAATTCCTAATGTGATTGATTATTCTCAAACAGTTTTAAGTTGGTGGAATTTATTAATTTTTGTTGTTGTAGTTATAGCGATAACTACTACGTTTTATTTATTAGGAAAGAAAGCGAGACCAATTACAATAAATTTACCAGAATATAAATTGAATAATAAAGAGGAAGTAAATACTCAAGCTGAAAAATTAGATAGCTCTAAAATATTAGCATTTATTTTCGGAGCATTAATTTTGGTGGCTTTTGCTTACAGATATTGGGGGGATATTCAACAATTAAAAATTACGCCAAACCTAATTAACTTTTTTATGTTAGGATTAGGAATTATACTTCATGGTAGTTTTAAAAAGTTCACCAATGCTGTAGGAGAATCGATAAGTGATGTATCTGGAATTTTAATTCAGTTTCCATTGTATTTTGGAATCATGGGAATTATGAAAAGTACGGGAATGGTAACTTTAATTTCTGATTCTTTCGTGTCAGTTTCTACAGCAACGACATTACCTATTTTCACTTTTTTTAGTGCAGGATTGGTAAACATTTTTGTTCCGAGTGGAGGAGGGCAATGGGTAGTGCAGGGGCCAATTGTAGTAGAAAGTGCTTTGCAATTAGGGGTGCCATTACCTAAAGCAATTATGGCATTGGCTTATGGAGATCAAGTAACGAATATGTTACAGCCTTTTTGGGCTTTACCACTGTTAGGGATTACGAAGCTAAAAGCTAAAGAAATATTGCCTTATACTTTAATAGCAATGGTTGTTGGTAGTGCTGTTTATCTTTTAGGTTTATTACTTTTTTAATATGATTTGGTTAGGAGAAGAAATATGGTTTCCGCCTTATGAGTTAGCAACCGATGATGGTGTTTTAGCTTTAGGCGGTGATTTATCAATAGAACGTTTAATATATGCCTATAAACATGGGATATTTCCTTGGTTTAATGAAGGTGAACCTATTGTTTGGTATTCACCTTGGGAACGAATGGTGTTATTCCCTGAGGAGTTGAAAGTATCGAAGTCAATGAAACAAGTTTTAAGAAAAGTTGATTACACTATAACAGAGAATAAAGCTTTTGAGGAAGTAATATTTAATTGTAAATCTATAGATAGAAGTAATCAGTTTGGTACTTGGATTACTGACGATATGCAACAAGCATATATTAATTTACATAAACAAGGATTTGCAAAGTCTATAGAAGTGTGGAAAGAAGATAAACTAGTTGCAGGTTTGTATGGAGTTGATTTAGGTAATGGAGTTTTTTGTGGAGAGAGTATGTTTAGTAAAGCAAGTAATATGAGTAAAGTTGCTTTCATATATTTAGTTAAAAACTGTGGTTATAAACTAATAGATTGTCAAGTACATAACGAGCACCTAGAAAGTCTAGGCGCTCGAGAGATTGATAGAAGTGAGTTTTTAAAATGGTTGTAATTTTAAAGATTATTTTTAACAGCAATTATAATACCTATAATAACACCAATAACCATAATAGGAATTAAAAGAAGTAAAAGAACTCCAATAAACTTAAAGAATTTTATTACAGATTTTTTAAAACTATAACTGTATATTTTTCCTAATGTATAAAGATAATATAGAATAACAAAAACAATTGAAATTGAAAAAAAACGAGGATGTATAACTATACTTAAAAGAAAACAAATAATAGTTACATACATTGTAGTTCCTTGTATATAAGCATTTATAACAATGTGTTCACCGTAATTATGAGGTTTATAATAAGTTAGTTTACTAACCAGAGCATAGAAAGGAAGAAATAAAAAAGCTGCAAGATTAAAATAGCGTAGAAGAAATTGAGACCAACTCTCTATAAAATTGAGTTGAGCCTTAGCTGATTCTTGTTTACCCTTTAATTTAATAAAATCTTTTTCTGTTATATTTTTAATTGTAGATAGATCATTGTTGGCTGTTTTCTTCAATTCCTCTATTTGATCTTTATTGAAAGTTGCTTGAACTTTTAAATAATCCTCAGAAAAGTAATTAAAAATGATTAATGCAAGTGCAGCTCCAAGCGCCAAATAAGCAAATGGGTTTACATAACGTTTTCTAACACCTTCGAGATATTCTTTAATTACTCCATGAGGGGTAAAAAACATTCCTTTTAAAGTTGTAAAATAGAGACTTTCAAAACCCATTGAAGCAAATAATTCACCAAGTAAAAAGCGAAGTGATATTCTATTTTTAATCACTTTTGCTCCACAATTATCACAAAAATGAGCATCGATTTCTAAAATTTCATTACAATTTTTACAATTCATAGTTTGTTTATTTTATTATTGAAAACTCAATACTCGAATCTGTAAAAATCGAATGTGTTTGAGTTTTAAAGTCTTTTTCGTCAGCTTTATAAATATTGTCTACATAGGTTTGTGGATTCAAATCAATTAAAGGAAACCATGTGCTTTGCACTTGTATTTGTAGTTTGTGTCCTTTTTTAATAGTGTGAAAAACGTCTTGTAATTTAATGTTTACAGCAGTTTTTTTATTAGGTGTAAAAGGTTCTGGTTTAGAAAAATCATTTCTAAAACGCCCACGCATTACTTCGCTACGAATCATCATATGATAATTACTTAATTTTAAATGTGTTTGCATTTCTTTATTATCATTTTTTAAATCATGCGGGTGTACATCAATAACTTTAACAATCCAATCGGCAGCAGTACCTGTGGTAGCTACATTTAGTTTTGCTAAAATATCTCCAGCTAAGGTTAGGTCTTCTGTTAAAAAATCAGTTTCAAAAATTAAAACATCTGGTCTACGAGCAGCAAATCGCTGATCGTCGGACATGTATTTACGAGGTGTAAATACGGTTTTAATATCTTCAGAATATGGAACAGGGCGTTTAATATCACTTATAAAGTTAATTTTAGAATCTGATTTTTTTGTAGAAGTTAACTCTTGATTTTCTGATAAGAAAAAAGTTTCTTTTTTAATATTTTTTGGAGGCCAAACAGGGTAGTCTTTCCATTCTTTTTTACCAGTATCAAAAACATGAGCTTCAGGTAAATCACTATTTTTAGTACCATCACCTTTTAAAAAGTGATTGAAAAATTTAGTTTCTATATTTTTTTGAAATTTTAACGAGATAGAATCCCCAAAATAATAATTACCCACTTTATTAGGAACTTTGTTTCTCGACCATCCACCATGATCCCATGGGCCAAAAACTAAAGTGTTGTAATTGTTAGGTTGATATTTTTCAATGTTTTTATACGTTTCTAAAGGGCCATATAAATCTTCAGCATCAAACCAACCACCAACTACCATAGTAGCAACTGTAGAAGGAACTTTATTTAAATGTTGAATAATACCTTTGCTTTTCCATACCGAATCATAATTTGGATGCTCTACAATTTCTTTCCAGAAGTAGTCATCAATTCTATTTTTGGTATCTGTTGTTTTAACATCTAACTTATCGTATTGAAAATATTTGTTTAAGTTTTTTAAAGGACCAATATCTAAGAAAAACTGATATTGATCTTGTGTTTTCATCTCAGGAAAAGAGTACCAAGCAGAATCTGTAGGTTGATCTTTATAGGTTCCGAATAAGGAAATTGCCTTAAAATAACTTAGTAAAAAAGCTCCGTTATGGTGAAAGTCATCAAAAAAGAAATCTCCAATCGAAGCTTGTGGTGAAGCTGCTTTTAAAGCAGGATGTGCGTCGATAGTTGAAACTGTAGCGTAATGTCCAGGGTACGAAATTCCCCAAGTACCCACTTTTCCATTATTGTTTTTTACATTTTTAACTAACCAATCAATAGTGTCGTAAGTGTCTGTTGTTTCATCCGATTGTTTTTTAGTTTTATTCGGAATGTAAGCACGCATATTATCATATACGCCTTCACTCATCCAACGACCACGAACATCTTGATACACAATAATATTTCCTTCTTTCATTAAAATAGGATTTGGTCCAATTTTCTTTCTAAATTGGTCTTCACCATAAGGCCTACAACTATACGGAGTACGTTGCAATAAAATAGGATATACTTTACTAGTATCTTTTGGAGAGTAGACAGTAGTGTGTAATTTTGTACCATCTCTCATGGTAATTTGCACTTCCTCTTTATTGAAATTGTCTTGGACGTAGGTGTCTTCTTTTGATGTTTCCACAGTCTCTTTTTTTGAACAGCTTAATAAAGTGAATGCAGCAATGAAAAATAGAATTAAGTAACGTTTCATGGTTTGTTTGGTTGTTTGAAGAGTAAATATAAAAAACTGATACGGTATTGCTACGAATATTTGATATTTTAGCTGTTCAAATTATATTTTATGAAAAAGTTAGTATTATTTATAGCTGTTTTACTTTTAGTGAGTTGCGGTGAAAAAATAAATAAAGAAGTAGAAAAAGAAGTAGTTCAAAAGGTTTTTCCTGAGATTAAACCAAATAGATACAATGTAGCTTTTTTAATAATGGATGGAACGTTTAACACTGAATTAACAGCGCCGTTTGATATTTTTCAGCACACCATTTTTAGAAAAGGTATTAAGCCTATGAATGTGTTTACAGTTGCAGATACCGACAAACCAATTACTACTTTTGAAGGCATGCGAATTCTTCCTGATTTTAATTATTTAAAAGATAGTTTACCTAAGATAGATATTTTAGTAGTACCAAGTGCAGAACATCATTTAGATACTGATTTAAAGAATACAGCAATGATTGATTTTGTAAAGAAAGTAGATAAAGAAGCTCAATTTGTAACTTCTCATTGTGATGGCGCTTTTGTTTTAGCAAAAGCAGGAATATTAAACGGAGAAGTTTCTACAACATTTCCAAGTGATATTGATAAAATGAGAACGATGTTTCCTGATTTAGATATCCGTAAAGATGTATTGTTTGTTCATGATGGAAAATACATTACTTCAGCTGGTGGCGCAAAATCTTTTGAAGCAGCATTATATTTATGTGAATATCTATACGGGCCAGAAATAGCGAAATCTTTAGCTGGTGGTTTGGTAATTGATTGGGATGTAGATAAAGTTCCGCATATAATTTTAAATGATTAATAAAAAAGGCAACCTTTTGGTTGCCTTTTTCGTTTTTATACAAAAATGGTTTAGTTTTTTAGAACAATAAAATATGTTGAATTTATATTTTTTGTCTTAGAATTTGCGATAAAACAACTTAAAATCAAGCTAAACATTACAGGTTATTAGCTTCCTTTTGTTCGTTCATTTTTTTAACTAATGCTTTTAAGCGTTCTTTATTACGTTGCTTTTCAAGCTTTACCTTGTTTTCTTTCTGTTTCATTAAGCGCGTATGTTTCGCTTTATTTACAGTGTTTTTTGCTTTTCCTTTTTTAGGCATTTTTAGATTTTTTTATAGCTAATAAACCTATGAAAGTTATCAATCCGTTTAAGATTAAGACAAAGAATTCAAAATCAAAATTCCAGAGAGAATTGGTTGAATAATTTATTCCAAAAGCTAAAAAAGGTGAAACAAGACAAACTATTGGAACCAATTTATCTTTTACATTAAATCTAGTAAATAATCCAAAAGCATATAAACCTAATAAAGGACCATAGGTATAACTAGCAGCTTTGAAAATATCAGAAATAACGCTATCATTTGATATTCCATATTTAAAGATTAAGATGGTAGCAATCAAGATTAATGAAAACAAAATGTGAATTTTTTTACGTGTTTTTTCTTGCTCTCGCTCGTTATCTTTTTTATCAATCTCTAAAATATCAATACTAAACGAAGTTGTTAACGAGGTTAAGGCACTATCGGCACTTGAATAGGCAGCAGCAATTAACCCTAATAAAAAGAATAGAGAAGTAGCAATCCCTAAATCTCCGCTCATCGCAATCATTGGGAACAAATTGTCTTTATGTGCATCGATTCCATTTGTTGCAGCATAATCTGTTAATAATACACCTAAGGCTAAAAAGAAAAAGTTAACAACTACCAATACGATGGTAAACCAAAACATGTTTTTTTGAGCATCTTTTAAATTACGACAAGTCAAGTTTTTCTGCATCATATCTTGATCTAATCCTGTCATTACAATTGCAATAAACGCCCCAGAAAAGAATCGCTTCCAGAAATAATTTCCTGCTTTTACATCATCAAAAAAGAACATTTTAGATAGTTTGTTATCTGAGATGTATGAGAATAAGCTTTCTATTTGCATTGCATCTTTAATCATCACAATACAAACTCCCACAGCAATTAGCATAAATAATGTTTGCAGTGTATCTGTCCATACAATGGTTTTTATTCCTCCTTTAAAGGTATATAACCAAATTAATAAAATAGTAATTGTTACTGTAACCCAAAACGGAATTCCGTATGCATCAAACAGAATTAATTGTAATACATTGGCTACTAAAAACAAACGAAAAGCTGCTCCAATAGTTCTTGATAATAAAAAGAAAGAGGCTCCTGTTTTATATGAATATCTACCAAAACGATCTTCTAAATACGTATAGATAGAAGTTAGGTTTAATCGATAGTAGAGAGGGAGTAATATTAAACCTATAACTGCATATCCAACAACATAACCTAGTACCATTTGCATATAACTCATTTGTTGCCCTTCTACCCAACCTGGAACTGAGATAAATGTAACTCCAGAGAGCGAAGCTCCAATCATACCAAAGGCAACTAAATACCAAGGAGAGGAATTATCTGCTTTAAAAAAAGTATTGTTATTTGCCGATTTACCAGTGATGTATGATATAAGAATTAATACACCAAAATAAGCAAGGATGAGGAGTAATATGTGTAGTGTTTGCATACAGTTAAATTATGAATTACGAATGTACTAAATTTCTTATTCGTAATTTATAATATGTAAAATGTGTGGTATAATGAGTAAAAAGAAAAGCGAACCGAAGTTCGCTTTATTAATTTTAATAATTTTGAATAGTAAGTATTGAGATTATAAACATCCCCAATAACCATTCGCATTCAAAACGCAATGCCCAACTCTACAAACAATAGGAGCACCTTCAAAATTACAAATTTCTAAACGGCTAGAGCCATTAATGTTTTTTAACTCGTTATTATTTAAGGTAGTGCCTAAATTTGAAATGTTCTTTAACATAATTTTAGTTTTAAGTTTCTCAAATTTAATCTCTTAAAAATAATAAGGGCTCTAAAAAACCATAAAATATGTATGGGAAAAATGTAAATTATAGATTACATTTCAATAATAACTTCTTCAGTTTTTTTACGAACTTTTTTTAAATCTTTCATATAATCATCTACGGCTCTAAAACCAACTGGTAACACTAAAACTGATGTTAAATTGTGTTTGTCTAGCTCTAAAATTTCATCGTATTTCTCAGGAACAAACCCTTCCATCGGGCAAGAGTCTATTTGCTCATTTGCTGCAACAGTCATTAAATTACCTAAAGCTATATAAGCTTGATTTTTATTCCAAATACTTAATTCTTCTTGTGTTTTACTAGCAATAGAGTCTGTAAGCATTTTTTTAAACGGAGCTAAAATCTCATCAGGAGTATTTCTAATTTCTTTAACTAAATCGAAATAATTTTCTACTTCTTTTTGAGTGTAGCTTTTTGGAATACAGATAACCAATACATGGGAAGCTTGTGCTACTTGTACTTGATTCCAAGAATGCTCTACTAATTTTTGTTGTAGTTCTTTGTTTTTAATTACAACCATTTTCAAAGGTTGTAGCCCGTATGAAGTAGCTGTTAAATTAAAAGCTTCTTTTAAAGTATTTATTTGAGTTGCTGAAAGTGATTTATTTTCGTCGAATTTTTTAACAGCATAACGCCATTGTAAACTTTCTATACTATTCATCTTTTGAATTTATTTAAGCAACAAAAATACAATTGCTTTTAAGAATGATAAATGTTTAATAATTGTAAAAATTGATGGTTCAATCAATTTAACCTTTATAATTGTCAATTATTTTGATAAATGTTGCAGGTTCTGGTCGCACACGATAATTATCAGTTAAATCAGCGAAAATAATTTTATTGTTTTTATCAGTAATAATTACAGTGGGTAATACCACATCAGATTCATAACCTAAAATTTGAAATCCTGCTGGTAATCCGTTTTCATGAAGAATTCCTATTTGCTTAGCAACTTTGTTTTCTGAGTCAACTAAAAAATGAAAAGGGACTTTATGTTTCTTAGCTAAACTTTTAGTGAACTTATGGGGTTGAGAACTCACCAAAACCATGTCCGCATTTCGTTTATCAAGTTCTTTATATTCATTTACCACCTCTTTTATTTGTGCCATACATAAAGGGCACCAATTACCACGATAGAATATAAAAATTTTAAAATCACCAGACAAATCACTTAGAGAAACTTCTTTTTTATCTCCATTTTCTAGCGTGAAATTAGGAAGTGTTTTTCCAAAATCTAAAACAGAAGTATCTCTTGAATTAAAAGAAGAATACCAAGTTAAATAAGCTAACCAGCCTAAAGCTAATCCAACCGAAATAAGCAATGATCTTTGCTCAAAATTAAAAAGATTTAAAGCTAGCCCGATTACAATTAAAGTTGAATAAAAGGTTAATGTTTTAGTTGTTCTTGCAACAGGTTTTATAAAAAGCATACTAAAAAATACAACAATGGTAATTGATGAGATTAATATACCAATATTGCTAATGTTGAAATTAGCATCAATAATTGTTTTTACAAAAATGATTAATGCAACAACAGGGAATCCGCTGATGAAAAGTGATTTAGTGAAATTTTTCATATCTTAATAGTCGTAAAAGAATTGCTAATTTACGGTTATGAAAGAAGAATTTCTACATTTTTTATGGCAATACAAATTGTTTGATGTAAACGCATTAAAAACAAACAAGAATGAAGATGTACAAGTTCTAAAATCGGGTGATTATAATAAAAACTCAGGACCAGATTTTTTAAATTCTCAAATAAAAATTAATGATCAATTATGGGTTGGGAATGTTGAAATTCATATAAACTCTTCAGATTGGTATTTACACAAACATGAAGAAGATGAAAATTACGACGCAGTAATTTTACATGTAGTTTGGAGTAATGATGTAGATGTGTTTATGAAAAATAATAAACCAATACCAACTTTAGAATTGAAGCATTTTGTGAGCAAAGAATTGCTAGGTAATTATCATAATTTATTTTCTAAACAACAACGTTGGATTCCTTGTGAAAATCAGATTAAAGAAGTTGATGTTTTTGTGATAAAAAATTGGTTAGAGCGATTATATTTTGAGCGATTAGAAAGTAAGTCTGTTTTAATTAAAGAATTATTAGAACAATCGAATAATGATTATGAAGCTGTATTGTTTCAGTTATTAGCTAAAAACTTTGGGTTAAAAGTGAACGGAGAAGCGTTTTTGCAATTAGCTACTTCTTTTGAATTTTCAATTTTAAGAAAGGTTCGATTTAATAAATTACAGTTAGAAGCTCTGTTGTTTGGGCAAGCAGGATTTTTAGATGGAGATGTTCAAAATGTAGATCAATTACAATTAAAGAAAGAGTACAAATATTTACAACATAAATATAGCTTGCATGTTATTGCTAATGGCTTTCAATTTTTTAGAATGCGACCAAATAATTTTCCAACCATAAGATTAGCACAGTTGGTTGCGTTACTCCATAAGCATCAAAATTTGTTTTCGAAGTTGATGGAGTTAGAAAAATTAGAAGATTTTTATAGGTTATTATCTGTTGAGGTTAACGATTTTTGGAAAACACATTATACGTTTGAAACAGAATCTAAAAAATCAACAAAAAAACTCACAAAATCGTTTATTGATTTGTTGTTAATCAATACAGTCATTCCATTAAAGTTTGTTTATTGTAAAAGTAGAGGAGAGGAAGATCAAGAAAAAATATTAAAGTTGATTCAGCAATTTAAACCAGAGAAGAATTCAATTATTTCGAAATTCTCAGATTTAAAAATAAAAGCAAATAATGCGTTTGAAAGTCAAGCTTTATTAGAGCTTAAAAACAACTATTGCGCAAAGAAACGTTGTTTACAGTGCGCAATAGGTAATAATTTATTGAGAAAATCTAATTAGTATAAGCTCTTAAATTTAGTAGGATTAGCTTCGTGCATAATCTCGTAAACTTTTTCAAAAATATCTTCAGCAGATGGTTTAGAAAAATAGTCTCCATCTGTACCATAAGCAGGTCTATGTGCTTTTGCTGTCAAAGTTTCTGGCTTGCTATCTAAATGCTTATATCCGTTTTGGTTTTCAACAATTTCTTGTAGTAAATATGCTGAAGCTCCTCCAGGAACATCTTCATCAACTACCAATAAACGATTTGTTTTAGCAACCGATTTTACTGTATCGTGATTTATATCGAAAGGTAATAAACTTTGAGCATCTACAATTTCAACATCAATACCAACTTGAGCTAAATCTTTAGCAGATTCTTCTACAATTCTTAAGGTTGAACCGTATGATATAATGGTAATATCAGTTCCTTCTTTTATGGTTTCTACAACCCCGATAGGTGTTTTAAATTCACCTAAGTTAGTTGGTAACTCTTCTTTTAAACGATAACCATTTAAACATTCTACTACTAAAGCAGGATCATCTCCTTCTAATAAAGTATTATAGAATCCAGCAGCTTTAGTCATATTTCTAGGAACTAAAACATGAATACCTCTAATATTGTTTATAATTCCTCCCATTGGTGAACCAGAATGCCAAATACCTTCTAAACGGTGTCCGCGAGTACGAATAATCAATGGAGCTTTTTGCTTGCCAAATGTACGGTAACGAAGTGTTGCTAAATCGTCACTCATAATTTGTAAAGCATATAATAAGTAGTCTAAATACTGAATTTCAGCGATCGGACGTAAGCCACGCATAGCCATTCCAATACCTTGCCCTAAAATAGTAGCTTCACGAATTCCAACATCTGAAACTCTTAATTCCCCATGCTTTTCTTGTAAGCCTTCTAATCCTTGGTTTACATCACCAATATAACCAGCGTCTTCACCAAAGATTAAGGTTTCTGGATATTTGCTAAAAATAGCATCAAAATTATCACGCATAATAATACGTGCATCTACCATGTTCTTTTCAGAAGCATATGTAGGTAATTCTGCAGCAACATTTTGTGTGGCTTGCTCTGTTTCGCTTAATAAATGAGCAGAATATTTTACAGCAGCATTATCAATAGATGATTTTATGAAGTTCTGTAATTCAATTTTTTCCACAAAGTTTTCATCTTTTAAATAACGTAAACTTTTACGTGCAGCTACTAAAATATCTTTACGAATAGGTTCATCGATAGTAGCTAAATCGTTTTTATATTTAGTAATAAATGACCCGTTATTACTTTTTTGAGCTACTCTTTCTAATAATTCAATTGCTAAAGCAACTTCAGCTTTTATCTCATTAGTAAAAGCGCTCCAAGCAGCACGCTTTGCTATACTAACTTCTTTTTTAGACTCTTTTTCTATTTTAATTAATTCTTCTTCAGAATCAATAAACTTTAAAGTATCACCATTTTCATCTTGTAATTCAAATTCTAAAATCCACTTACGCATTTGAGTTATACAGTCGAAATCTTGTTCCCATTGTAAACGCTCTGGAGATTTATATCTTTCGTGTGAACCAGAAGTTGAATGACCTTGAGGTTGTGTTAATTCTTTTACATGAATTAAAACTGGAATATGTTGCTCTCTAGCAATTTTTGAAGCTTTATTATAAGTATCTATCAGTTGAACATAATCCCAACCATTTACTACAAAAATTTCATATCCGTTTGTATCGTTTTCTTTCTGGAACCCTTTTAAAATTTCAGAAATACTTTCTTTAGTAGTTTGATGTTTTGCGTGTACCGAGATTCCGTACTCATCATCCCAAACATTCATTACCATAGGAACTTGTAAAACTCCTGCAGCATTAATAGTTTCGAAGAATAAACCTTCACTTGTACTAGCATTACCAATGGTACCCCAAGCTACTTCGTTACCTTTATTTGAAAAATTTGTGAAGTTTTCTAAACCTTCAACATTTCTATAAATTTTAGAAGCCTGAGCTAAACCTAATAAACGTGGCATTTGACCTGCTGTTGGAGAAATATCTGCAGATGAATTTTTCTGAGCAGTTAAGTTTTTCCAATTTCCATTTTCATCAATTGAATGTGTAGCAAAATGCCCTCCCATTTGACGACCTGCAGACATTGGTTCGATCTCAATATCTGTATGCGCATACAACCCTGCAAAAAATTGTTGAGGTGTTAATTGATCAATAGCCATCATAAAAGTTTGATCACGGTAATAACCTGAACGAAAATCACCATTTTGAAAAGCTTTTGCCATTGCCAATTGTGGTACTTCTTTACCATCACCAAAAATTCCAAATTTCGCTTTACCTGTTAAAACTTCTCTTCGTCCTAGTAAACTACATTCTCTACTGATACGAGCAATTCTATAATCGTTTAAAACTTCATTTTTGAAATCTTGAAAAGAAAGTTGTTGAGTGTTAGCTACTTCGGTCTTTTGCGTCATAATCATCTATTTTTGGTATGGTTACAAAGATAGTTTTTTTAGTTGAAATTTAAAAATTCCAATTTTTACTGAATTATCTTCAAAAAAATAGAAAAAAAATGAAAATTATTGAAGTATCTATAATAATCCTCTTCTAAAAAAATTATAGATTCGGTCGATGTCTGTGGTTATGATAAATCTAACTTTTGAAGGATATCTTTGTTTTGTAACCTCAAATCCTTCATTTGTGTAAATAGGAAAGTAGAATTCGAAAATATTAGGCAGAAAATTTAGTCGGATTCCGTTTTCGTAAAAATACTGAGGTGAAGTATTTTTGCTTTTTAACATAGCAAAATCATTATACAATTCAAATGATTTCCAAATTGTAAAACTTGTATTTAGCGAAGTAATTAATTGATTAGAAAAGTGAGGTTTGCTAAATTTAGATTTAAATCCACCTTGACCTACAACGAATTGTTGACTAAAAATTCCTTCGTTTTCTGATCGCCCAAATAAGTTTTGTTCAAATAAATAGTCAGATCCGCGATTTAATCCGAAGCTAAAATAGTCGCCATCTGTTTTGTTTGATAAAAAATAACCGCCAAAAAATCGGATATCATAACTTTTATCAGCTTTAAAGAATCTTCGATAGCGGATATCTGTAGTTATTTTTGTAAATTTTGAATGAAACTCAGTATTTACAGCGTACAATGTTCTATTAATTGCATCAAACTTAGAATGTATATACCTTAAATTAAAAACATTGTATTTGTCATTTTCTTGTTTAATAGCGTTAGACACTAGCTCTTTATCTACTCTAATTAATCTTGCTAATAAAAGTTTTATTCCGTTATCTCTAAGGCTATTTCTTCTAAATTGGATACTAGTAAAAGGAGTAAATGTGTTGTACTCTAATTCGGGAGCATAATGAAAATTGCTTCCGGCAAATCCATATCGTATTTTGTAAATACTAGATTCCTTAAAAAAGTGATTATAAGCAAATGAATATGAACCTGTAAAATTTTGACTTTTTGTACTGTAATTAGGTGTTAAACTGAATTCAAAATTATGATTAACGACTGATCTATTATTAATATTTACACCAAGTATAAGTCCGTCATATAAATTGTATTTTAAATCTGGATAATAAAAAAGTTGATTGTAATATGGGTTTTCTACATCTTTAAAGAAGCGAAATTGTAATGGTTTATTAATTAAACTATTATTTACGTTTCTAAAATTATCTAATGAGTTGTATTCAGGATAAATGTTTTCGTAATTTAATGCAAGCTTATTAAAATCACCTCTTTTAATTTTAATGGTTTTGGTGGAATCTGTTCCGTCTATCCAGGTTTTATATTTTATTTTCTTTTTATGAATTCCATATAAAGCAACAGGAGCAGAAAAATTTCTTTTGTTTTTAATCGTAACTTCTAGTGAATCTTTATTTTTTGAATACTTTACTTTTTTAATTTTATAATCAATCTTTTTACTTGTTTTAATGTAGTCGTTAAAAAACCAATCTAAATTTTTTGATGTATTTTTTCTAAGGATATTTTCAAAAACATTACTATTACTTGTTTTGAAGTTTGTTGCTGTATAAAATTCTTTTATTGATTTTTTTAAAATATCATCACCTAGGTAATCTTGAAGATATAGTAAACCCAAACCTGCTTTGTATTTACTTACAATTCTTCTATTAAAATTAGAAAGAGAATCTGAAGGAATGTTTAAAGCTTGATCGTAAAACTTACGAGCACTAAATTGATAAACAAAAGCGAATTTATCGTTCTGTTTTAATTTAGAAATATTGTAAATTCTAATAGGCCAGTATTTAGAATACTTTCCTAAAACAGTTACATTAGGATGATGTTTTTTAATGTATTCCATCATTAAAAAAGTTTGTAATCCATCTATAAGCCAGTAGTTTGTTCTTTTATTTACTGTAAATACGTCGTCTGTATATTTTTGAGTTAGAGCTTTAAAAAATTTTATTTCCCATCTAAAGTTTTTAGGAAATGGTTTTAACCAACTTGGTAACCCGTAAATTTCATGAGATGAATTTTTATTTGCAGTTCTTGCATCCACAAAAATTTCAGGAAGCGGGTGTTTTCCTAAATAACTTTCAATAAAATTAATTTGTTGATTAATTATTTCTGTAGTTACTTTATTTGGGATACTCTTTATGTAAGCATCGGTTTTAATTTCTTTGTTTTTGATTTTAAAAGAGGTGAACCTTCCTTGAGTACTTATGTTTAGGATAATATCTTTTTTCTTTGTTCCAATAAGAAAGTAATTGATATCATTTTCTCTTTTTGTTTTGTATTGATATAGATTGCTTTCAACAGTGTAGTTTTTAGGAACATCAATGTTTATGCTGTAATTAGCAGGTTCTTGATATAAATCATTAAGATTTAAATTGCTCATTGTTTGCCATTTTTCTTTAAAAATAGCTGGTACTATATTCCAAAAACGTAAATGATAACCATTTTTAGTTTTTCCGTATCCGGTATATTTTCCGTTAGGAATTTTTATGGTATATGTTGTAGATAAAACCAAACTATCTTTAGGAAGTAAAGTTTTGTTTAGGAGTACTTCAATTATATCAGGTTGATTTTTTTTCTCTTTAAAAGAAACCTGTTCAAAGTTTACAGTTAGATTTTTAATTTTAGAATACCCGCGATCTTTTACATCAGAAAAATAGAAATCTTTTCTATAATCGTCAATAAATCGTTTACCTAAAGGAGTATTATTGTTTTTATAACTATTAGCCCAATTATGTAAGAAAAAGCTTGTAAGATTAGAAGAGGAATTATTGAAATAAACTGTTTTTTGTTGAATGTGTAATAGATCGTTTTCAACATCTAATTTTGCGTTTATTTCAATTGAATTGGTTTGCGCTGTTGTATGTAAACAGTACAGTAAAAGAAATAAGAAGAGGAGTTTTAAGTGTTTCAATTTAAAAAATAAAAAAAGCTCGTTGTATATACAACGAGCTTTAAATATAAGAGTTATTTTTAGAAATTTGGTTTTAAATCGTATTTAGCATAGAATTTATTGAAATGTTCTACAGCTTCATCTGCAGTATCAACAACTCTAAATAAATTTAAATCTTTTTCGCTAATATTTCCTTCTTCTAATAAAGTGTTTTTAATCCAGTCAATTAAACCACCCCAGAATTTTTTACCTACTAAAACAATCGGGAAACGTCCTATTTTATTTGTTTGAATTAAAGTGATCGCTTCAAAAAGTTCATCTAAAGTTCCGAAACCTCCTGGCATTACTACAAATCCTTGTGAATATTTTACGAACATTACTTTACGAACAAAAAAGTAATCGAAGTTTAAGTTTTTATCATGATCAATCCAAGGATTATCGTGTTGCTCGAATGGTAATTCAATGTTTAGTCCAACTGAAGTTCCTTTACCTCTATCTGCACCTTTATTACCTGCTTCCATAATACCTGGTCCACCACCGGTAATAACTCCAAATCCGTTTTGAGTTAATTTATAACCAACTTCTTCAGCTAATTTATAATAAGGATGATCAGTCTTTGTACGTGCAGAACCAAAAATAGAAACACAAGGTCCTATTTTACTTAATTTCTCATATCCTTCAACAAACTCAGCCATAATTTTAAATATCGCCCAAGAGTCGTTTGTTTTTATTTCATTCCAGGTTTTTGTCTGTAATTTTTCTTTTATTTTTCTATCATCATTCGGACTCATATCTCAAACTTTTTATATTAATTTAAACAATTTATCTTGCTAAATTTACTATTTTAGCAAGCCTGCTAATTTAGTTCTTTTTTATTAATTATTGAGATGATAGGTGTAAAAAAAGAGTGAGATAAACTCACTCTTTATACAAGAAAATAAAATTATTACAACATAATAAATGCGCAACAAGAATTTTCAGGTAGTGATTGACATAAAAGCTCTAGAGCATAGCCCTCAGGGCAGATGTGATTACCACCGTTAATAGTTTTTAGTTCAGCTTTATTTAAAGCATTTCCTAAGTTTAAAATTGATTTTTTCATAATATTGTTATTAATTAATAAGCCATAACACAGCAGTTGTTGTGGCAAAGAGTTGGTGCTCCTGGTAAAATAGTATTTACACATTCATTACAATGATTTACTTTGTGCATTTCAAAGCCATTACAAGTTCCTCCAGGTATAATTCCACCGATAATTTCTTTTTGCTCAGTTTTATTTATGGCTTTGCCTAAATTTAGAATTGATTTTTTCATTTTAAAATAATTTAAATTAATTAACCCCTTGATAACTTAAAGACATTCAAGGTGTTTGTCTATTCATAGCGAGAGAATATTTTTAGTTGATAGAAAATGTTCTGTCAATCATATTATTCTGCTTTACCTTAATTTAAAGAAGCACAAAAACCATTTGAAATTTCCCCTAAGCATAACTTTCTAGTATCCATTCCTTTTGGACGATATGTACACTCTCCACCTCCAATATCATTATAAATACTAGAACCGGTACAAGGGTCTATAAGCATTCCTCCGTTAATTGATTTTTGTTCCGCTTTATTTAAAGCATTTCCTAAGTTTAAAATTGATTTTTTCATTTTAAATAATTTAAATTGATTAAATCCTTGATCATTTAAAGACACTCAAGGTTTATGTCTATTCTTCGCGAGAAAATATTTTTATTTTACAATATTTCTTAGTTGATAGAAAAAGCGTTCTATCAAGCGTAAATCTTCAGTTACAATATCAGCTGTACCTTTCATTTCTTGTCTAAATGCAATTGTTTTATCATAGGTAGTTTTTAAGATTTGAGGTAGTTCAACATTAATTAAATAATTACCTTCTTCATCCGGAGTTAATGAAATAGATTTTATTTTTCCATTAAGTTCCCCAAATTCATCTGAAGGATAATTCAATAATTTTATTTGCACTTTTTGTCCTTTTTTTATTTTTCCAGAATTAGCAGCAGGCGCTTTTATTTTACCGACAAATGAATTTCCTTCATTAGGAATAATTGTAAAAATTAATTCTCCAGATTTTACTGTTTGGTTTTTACTCCAAAAAGATAAAAATGATACTTTACCGTTTATAGATGATATTAATGCGTATTGTTTTTCCCAATCTTTAATAGCCTTTTTTAAATATAAAAACGATTGAATAGCTTTCTTTTTAAGTCTACTATCATTTTGAGTTTTTTTAATTGAAGTTCCTTCTAGTTTTTTAGAAGAATTATTAATTAATTCTCTCATTTGAGAAATGGAATTTTCTAAACTTTTATAAGATCTTTTTGCTTGAAGTAATTCTATTTCTTTTAATTCTTTTTCTTTAGCAGAAATAACACCTTGTTTATATAGTTTTCTACTACGTTCACGGTCTATTTCTTTAAATTCTAATTCCTTTTTGTTTAAATCTCTTTGAGATAATAAAATTTGTAATCTTCCACGAGCTTCAATAACAGACATTCTATTAGCAAAAGTTTCTGACTTGTAGGGGGCTAGTTTATTATTTAGAGTATACTCAGAGTAATCATTCTCAAATTGAGAAAAGCTAGAAGTAATATCACCTAAGATAAGAAAAGGTAGTTTTTCGATAGGAAAAGAAAAGTTTTCTTGATGAATTTCTATGGTATCGGTAATACTTTTCAAAAGCAACACATCTTTATAAGAAGCGCTATTTTCTATAATAGCCAATACTTCATTTTTTGAAATACTCTTTTCATCAGTAGTTAAGAAAGTTTGAAACTGCCCTGTAGATTTTGCGTATATTTTTTCGGGAGGAAAAGAGGTGGTTACCATTACTTGTGTAGAAATAACATCAGGGTATTTTACAAACCACGATATAAATAGTAACATAATTATTAATAGAAAGAATAAGGTATTTCCCCAACGAATCATCCAATTGGGTACATAGCTTAATATTTCTTGTACTTCTTCACTACGAATTTCTATGTCTTGATTTTCTTGTGGCATAATTTTAATAGAAGGTAAAGAGGAGGGGTAGACTCCTCTTTATTTGATATAATTGTTTGACAATAATCTTCTTACCCTAACGTAATTCTTCTACAGTAAAAATGGGTAGAAGGTAGACAAGCGTGATTCCAACAACAATTGTTTTCTGGACACTCTTGAACAGAACTACAGTATTTTTTTCCTCCATTAATTTGTTTTTGCTCTAATTTATTAAGAGCTTTTCCTAAATTTAAGATTGATTTTTTCATTTCGTTAATTTAAAATTTATTATAACCTTGAAAGGTATTAGATATTCAAGATGTATATGTTTTATTAGAAGTTTATTGTTATATGTATATACAACAAGTATCATGTTCATCAAGACAAAATCTTGTAGGGGTAGTGCACTCTCCTCCATTACCTGATCCAGGTCCAGGTCCGGATCCATTTGAGTGGCAAAAATGATTGGAGCAATAGCTTCCAGAAGGGCAATCTCCGTCTGCATCACAAAATCCTATAGGCCCACCACCGTTAATTGCTTTTTGTTCAGTTTTATTTAAGACATTTCCTAAATTTAAAATATGTTTTTTCATCTTGAGTTATTTTTAAAAGTTATAATTATGGATTCATTGGAGCTGTCATACAAGTATACCCACAACCAGCAACATATATCCAAGGACTTATGCAATTTACATTAGCGACAGGTTGTTCATAACAACCTTTGCTGTTAGGTCCATCATTATTCTCTCCTTCACCACGTTCTCTACCACCATTAATTATTTTTTGCTCTAATTTATTAAGAGCTTTTCCTAGATTTAATATTGATTTTTTCATTTTGTTATTTTAATATTATCTACATTGAAATTCAGCACATAAGTGGCTAGTCTTTATACATTCACCATTTATGAAGCATTTAAACCGACCGCCTGTAACAGATTTTTGTTCAGTTTTATTTAAAGTTTTCCCTAAGTTTAAAATTGATTTTTTCATATTTCTGTATTTTAATTTACACAGCATAATCCATTTTGAATTTGACCTGAACATCTACCTCCTGGAAAAGGGGCTCCGAAAATTGTTCCGTTTGCAGGGTATGAACATGTACCAGCTCCATCGTTAGTATACTCAGAAGAACAAGGACATGGGTTTTTAAACCCTCCACCAAAAACGTTTTTTTGCTCTGATTTGTTTAGGTTTTTACCTAAGTTTAAAATTGTTTTTTTCATTTTTTTAATGATTTAAATTTAATTAAACCCTTGAACGGTTTAAAGACACTCAAGGTTTGTGTCTATTCCTCGCGAGAGATTTTATATTTTATTTACCTAAGTCAAGTTGATTTTTAACTAGGTGGTAATAACTTCCTTTTAATTTGATTAGTTCTTCATGGGATCCTTTTTCAATAATCTTTCCTTTTTCTAGTACAACAATTTGATGGGCATTTTTTACAGTGCTTAATCTATGTGCAATAACTACAGCGGTTTTGTTAGAGAAAAATTCATTTAATTTTCCCATAATTACTTTTTCGTTATTAGCGTCTAAAGCACTAGTAGCTTCATCAAAAAATAAGAATTTTGGATTCTTGTACACAGATCTAGCAATCAATAATCGTTGTTTTTGACCAGTACTAAGCCCATTACCTTCACTACCTATTTTAGTGTTATATCCTAAAGGTAATGCTTCGATATAATCACCTATGTTAGCTACATCAATAGCATGAGCCAACTTTTCTTTATCAACATAATCTTCACCCACGGCGATATTTTTAGCAATAGAATCATTAAAAATATATCCTTCTTGCATTACTACACCGCAGTTTCTTCTCCATTCTTTTTGAGAGATATTTTTTAGGTTGAAATTATTAATCATAATCTCTCCTTTATCTACTTGATAAAAACCAAGTAATAATTTCATTAAAGTTGTTTTTCCGCTTCCGCTAACACCAACTATAGCAGTAGTTTTATTAGCTGGTATTTCTAACGATAAGTTATTAAGTACAGGTTCTAAACCACCAGTGTACCTAAATGAGATATTATTTAATTTTATAGAAGCATTTTCAGGGATATGGCTTACTTTTTCATCTCCAGGTTTTTCCTCATCTTCCATATTATGAATTTCTCCTAATCTATCAATAGATATTTGTGCATCTTGTACATCACGCATAAAGTTGATTAGTTGTGTTATTGGTCCATTTAATTGACCTACGATGTAACTAATGGCCATCATCATACCTAAAGTAATATCACCATCGATAACTAATTTTGCAGATAGAATGGTGATGAACATATTTTTAAGTTCATTGATGAAATTTGAACCTACACTTTGAGTTTGTTCTAATGCTAAACTTTTAGTTGCGACTTTAAATAGTCTTGCTTGCACATACTCCCAATTCCAACGCATACGACGTTCTGCATTATGCAGTTTAATTTCTTGCATCCCATTAATAAGTTCAATCACTTTACTTTGTTCTTGACTTACTTGAGAAAATCGTTTGTAATCTAATTCTTTACGTTTTTTAAAGAAGAATAATACCCATCCGAAGTATAAAACACTTCCTAAAACAAATACTCCAAAGATTTGTAAGCTATAATATCCTAAAACTAAACTGAAGATAATCAGGTTAAAAAAAGAGAATAAAACAGTTAAAGAAGAGGTGGTTAGAATACGTTCAATACGTTTATGGTCGTTAATTCTTTGTAATAAATCTCCTGTCATGCGTACATCAAAATAGGAGATAGGTAGTTTCATTAATTTGATAAAGAAATCAGAGATTAATGATATATTGATTCGTGTACTAAGGTGTAGAAGAATCCAACTACGAATAATTTCAAGAGAAGCTTTTCCTATGAAAAGAAATAATTGCGCAAAAAGGATAAGGTACACAAAATTTAAATCTTGATTTTTAATCCCTACATCAACGATACTTTGTGTTAAGAAAGGTAGAATTAATTGAAGTAAGCTTCCAGCCAGTAATCCAATTATCAATTGAACTATAAATTTTTTATACTTAAAAAGATATTTGAAAATAAAACCAAACCCAAATTTTTCATCTTCCTCAAATTCTTCACTATAAAAACGAGGAGTTGGTTCTACTAATAGAGCAATTCCTTCTTCAGTATTTTCATCAGCATTATTTCCAATCCAATGTTGAATAAATTCTTTTTTAGAAAAAGAGATAAGTCCATGAGCAGGATCAGAAATATAAACTGTGTCTTTTTTTATCTTATAAAGAACTACATAGTGATTTTTATTCCAGTGTATAATACAAGGTAGCGGAGCTTCCAATAATTTATTGAAACTTAGTTTTATACCCAAAGATTTGAATCCCATAGATTCTACAGCTTCGCTTAATCCTAAAAGACTACTACCTTCTCTGGTAGTTTCACTTAAGCTACGTAGTTGTTGGGTGTTAATTGTTTTGCCATAGTGTTTAGCTATGATTTTAATACACGTAGGCCCACAATCTTTAGCCTCTGTTTGTTTGTAATTTGGAAATTTTTTCAAGTAATAAATATAAAAAGTTAAGAGAGTCAAGATTTAAAAATGATGACTCTCTATATTATTAAACTACATAGAGCAGCATTCTCTATACCATTTATCTCCAAAAGGAGGATCGTTTTCAGCAATTGCACAAGTATAAGGAGACCATCCTAAATCTGAACATGTAGGCAAAATAGAACCTCCATTAATTTCTTTTTGTTCAGTTTTATTTAAAGATTTACCTATGTTTAAAATTGATTTTTTCATTTTTAAAATTTATTAATAACAAGCCCAGCATTGACCATTACAGTAATCTGTACCATAAGTTCCCATCGAGCAATGAGCAGAATTCACTATTATTCCGCCAGTTCCACCACAACAAACATTAAGAGAAGGACGTCCACCTCCATTTACTTCTTTTTGTTCTACTTTATTTAAAGCTCTGCCTAAGTTTAAGATTGATTTTTTCATAACATATTTTTATAAAAGAATAAAACGACAATAAGTTTCAGCACATTTCCAACCAAAGTCTTCGCATACTCGATCTCCGTTTGTATCGCATTGCATTCTTCCTCCATTAATTGTTTTTTGTTCCGCTTTATCTAAAGCTTTACCTAAGTTAAAAATTGATTTTTTCATAATTAAAATATTAAGGTTACTTTTGCGGCGAACATTTAAAGACACTCACCTATGTGTCTATTCTTCGCGAGAGAATATTGTTCAAAAAGCAAAGCCCTAAAAAGGGCTTTGTTATTTTTATACTGTTATTAATTGTTGACAGTTTTCTTCAAGTTCTTCAATAAAGAAGATTAGATCTGTTCTATTATATTCTTTAGGGAAAGATTTTCCATTCACTAAAATTTCTGGAGTAAAATTGATAGTATTTTCTTTACACCAAGAGCTTTCTCTTTCTAGCTCTTTTTTATACAAATCTTTTTTAGTGCTGTCTTCCCATTTATTAAGCCATTTATCTGGTTTTTCCCCATTATAAATTTCATCCATAGCTTGCAAGCATTCTTGCGCTCCTTTGATGTGATAAATAGAAAGTAAACTATTTGTTATTTTAAAAAGGTCATTATCAGTGTCTTCAGTATTTACATTAAAACGAATTTTAATCTTTACATTATCATTATATCGGTTTAAAATATCATGAATATGTTTATGAACCGGTTTACAATGTCCGCAAAAAGGGTTGGTTATAATGGTTAATTCTAGTGGTGAGTATGGATTACCAAAAACAATTTCTTCACTATTTTCAATTTGAGTATTTATTTGAGGAGATTTTTGTAAAAGACTACTAAATAAAGTATAGTTACGTTTAAATTTAACATTCTCTATTTTTTCTTTTTTTAATTCTGTTACTTGATGTATTAAAGGCTTTAAATAATTCCAAGTAAGCCAAGTAGCTAATGTTATCAGGACAAGTGTAGTAAAATCAACTATAGAAAAACTTTCTATAAATGTATTTGTAATTAACGGAACTACCGCTTGCAACCATAATATGCCAACTATACTCAGGCATAACAAACACCATTTTTTAACAACAGCGTATTGGTAGTATAACGAGTATAAGGTAATAGGGATGGCTAAAAGACTAATAGTGTAAGAATGTACAGGATTAGTAATCTGAGATAGTGTTAATAACGCAAGTCCTGAAAAGTATAAAATACTTAAATCACTTAATTTGTATCCTTTAATTAACTCAGCTCCTTTAGATGTTAATACTGCATCACAATCTTTTTTATCATCTGAGCCAGAACAAAAAGCATCACCTATAGCTGTTTTTAAACCCAACTCTTGTTTTACTATTGCTATACTTGTTATTATTCCTAAAATTGATAAAACGATATATATAATGGTATACCAAGAAGTTGAACTGCTATAAATTAAAAAGGAAGCGAAAAGAGTTAAAAGACCTAAAGCAACAAATCTTGTTGTATTGGATTTTGATTTTGTTTGTGAGTTTTCTTGAGATTGTTCAACAGCGACTATAATCCCTGTAAATTTTCCAAGAAAATCCTTTTCTGTAAGCTTTTCCTTTTTGTTTTCAGTATTATAAATGTTGTAGTCTAATTTTTTTCGATCTACAACAACTAGATCTTTACCGTGTTTATTATTTACTTGTGCTATAAAACAATCAGGTAGTTGTAAAAGTGTTTCAGTATTTGTTGGTACATCAGCTGCTACGTTTTCTATGTTGAAATGATCTAATACCCCAGTAATAGCATGTAGGCTAGGATATGAAGGGTGACTTTGAATTTGAAAAGTTAACTCTTCTTTATCAAATGATATTCTATTTTGTTTTAATAATCTACTTACTAAATTGATTAATGTGTCTTTCAAAAGTTATATTTTTTAGAATAGCTAATTTTAGTTTCCTCCAAAGCTATTTTTTTAAGAATTAAAAAAGTGAGAAAAAACCGTAAAAAAAGTAAGGACTAGCCTTACTTTTTGTTTTATATAAGCCCTTTTTCTTTAGCTACAAGTATTAACTCTCTATCTCCGCCTTTATCTTTCACATTAAATATTTTCTTTAAGTGGCGTTTTCTTTTTTCAATGCTGGCAGCTGATAAAGGAACGTAATTAGGCATATCTTTCATTCTTGCACCAATAGATAGTTCGTATAAGATTTTTCTATCTATGCGATCTATTAACAAGGTTGATGAAATTTCTTTTCTTAAAAGTTTAAGAATTGATTTGCTATAGAAAGGTTCGTTGTTGAAAATAGAACAAATAGCATTTTTAAAATCTTTAGAAGTTAGGTCTTTTTTTAAAATGAATCCTTCAGGATTTATTGTTTTAAATATATTATGAATCCTGAAGTTGTCATCTAAAGCAGTAGATATTATTATTCTTGTATTAGGAGATATTTTTCTAACGGTCATACTTAAATCTTCCCCAGATAATCTTTCTTTTTGGTAGTTTATAGAAAGTTTTAATTCTAAAATTATTAGATTAAAGAAGGTCTTATTTTTAGATGCATTATTGATTATTTCTAGACCTTGTTTTCCGCAGTGCACCAAGTTAATGTCAAATAAATAATTTTCATGCTTATTTGTCGAGCTGATTACGCTTTTGTAAGCTTCGCAAATTAATGGGCAACTATCAATAATTAGAATTGATTTTTTTTCTTTTTTCATATATAAAAACTTATAGCAAATAATTTTTAATATGGTAAAACTAGAAGAAAATAAATCATTGGTCAATACCCAATGCCCCTATTTGAGAGTTAGGGATAACCCTTAGGAAATAGGGGTAACCCTATTTTTGTTAACATTTTTTTAACAGGTTGAAAAAGGGAAGTAGATTGTGCTAAGTTTAAATATCTGTATATAAATTGTTTAGTGTTTTAATTCCTTTTTTAAAAACTCAGCAGTATAACTCGTTTTATGTTTAGCAACTTGCTCAGGTGTTCCGGTGGCTAAAATTTCTCCGCCACCTTTTCCGCCTTCCATACCAACATCAATAATATAATCCGCAAGTTTAATTACATCTAAATTATGTTCAATAATCAAAACAGTATTTCCTTTATCAGTTAATTTATTTAAAACCTCCATTAAAACACGAATGTCTTCAAAATGAAGTCCAGTAGTAGGTTCGTCAAGAATGTAAAAAGTATTACCGGTATCTCTTTTTGAGAGTTCTGAAGCTAATTTAATTCTTTGCGCTTCTCCACCGGAAAGTGTAGTAGATTGCTGCCCGAGAGTAATATATCCTAAGCCAACATCTTGAATTGTTTTTAATTTTCTGTAGATTTTAGGAATGCTTTCAAAAAAGTCTGTAGCTTCATTAATAGTCATATTCAAAATATCAGAAATAGATTTTCCTTTATAACGAATCTCTAAAGTTTCTCTATTAAATCGTTTTCCTTGACAAGTTTCACATTCAACATGAACATCAGGTAAAAAATTCATTTCTATCACACGAACTCCACCACCTTGACAAGTTTCACAACGACCTCCTTTTACATTAAAACTAAATCTTCCTGGTTTGTAGCCACGAATAGCAGCTTCTGGAGTTTTTGCGAATAGACTTCTAATTTCACCAAAAGTACCAGTATAAGTAGCAGGGTTTGAGCGAGGTGTTCTACCAATAGGAGATTGATCAATATCAATCACTTTATCGATATGTTCTAAGCCGCTAATCTTTTTATAAGGCATTGGTTTTTTTACACCTCTATAAATGTGAGCATTTAAAATAGGATATAAAGTCTCGTTAATTAAAGTAGATTTTCCACTTCCAGAAACACCAGACACACAAATCATTTTTCCTAAAGGAAATTCAACCGTTACGTTTTTTAAATTGTTTCCAGTAGCACCTGATAATTTAATATTATTCCCGTTACCTTTTCTTCGTTTTTTAGGAACTTTAATTTCTTTTCTTTTTGATAAATAATCAGCAGTTAAAGTATCATGGTCTTTTAAGTCATCAAAAGTACCTTCGCTAACAATTTCTCCACCGTGTCTTCCAGCTCCAGGACCAATATCTAATACAAAATCAGCTTTTTTAATCATGTCTTCGTCGTGTTCTACAACCAAGACTGAATTACCTACGTCTCTAAGTTTTAATAAAGAATCAATCAATTTCTGATTATCTCGTTGGTGCAATCCAATACTTGGTTCATCTAATATATATAAAACACCTACAAGTTGAGAGCCTATTTGAGTTGCTAATCGAATACGTTGTGCTTCTCCACCAGATAAAGATTTTGAAGTTCTGTCTAAGGTTAAATAATCTAAGCCAACATCTAATAAAAACTGAATTCTAGTTCGTATTTCTTTTAAAATTTCTGAAGCAATTGTCAGTTGTTTTTCAGAAAGTTGTTTTTCAATATCTTTAAACCAAGCAGCTAATTCAACTACATCCATCATTGCTAAATCACTAATGTTTTTATCAGTGATTTTAAAGTGCAAGGCTTCTTTTTTAAGACGTTTCCCTTCACAGGAAGAGCACGTAACTTCGTCCATAAAATCTTTAGCCCAACGTTTTATTGATGTGCTGTCAGAGTTTTTATATTGATTTTCGATAAAAGCAACAATTCCTTCAAAGTCTATTTCGTAATTTCGAGTAACCCCAAGGTTTTTAGATTGAATTTCAAACTTTTCATTTCCACCATGTAAAATAATATGCATAGCTTCTGATGGAATTTTACTGATTGGATCGGTAAGTTTAAACTCGTATCTGTCAGCAATGGTTTGTAGTTGCTTAAATATCCAACTATTTTTTTGCTCGCCTAAAGGAATAATTCCACCACTTTTTATTGAGTTTGAAGTATCAGGGATTACTTTTTGTTCGTTTATTTCGTTTGTAATACCTAAACCGTTACACTTAGCGCAAGCTCCTTTTGGTGAATTAAATGAGAAAGTATTAGGTTCAGGGTTCGGATAGGCAATCCCAGTTGTAGGACACATTAATTCACGACTAAAATAACGAGGTTTCTCATCATCTACATCGATAACCATTAAAATATTATCACCGGTATATAACGCTGTTTTAATAGTTTCTTCTAATCTTTTTTCAGCTGATGGGTTTGCAACTAATCGATCGATAACAACTTCAATATCGTGTGTTTTATATCGATCTAGTTTCATTCCTTTTTCAATCTCTCGAATTTCACCATCTACACGAACGCGAACAAACCCTTGTTTAGATATTTGTTGAAAAAGTTCTCGGTAATGACCTTTTCTAGATTTTACCAAAGGAGCAAGAATTGCAATGCGTTTTCCATCAAAATCTTTTAAAATAAGTTCTTTGATTTGTTCATCAGAGTAACTTACCATTTTTTCATTGGTGTTGTAAGAGTAAGCATCCGAAGCTCTTGAAAAAAGCAAACGTAAAAAATCGTAAATTTCTGTAATAGTACCTACAGTAGAACGTGGACTTTTATTAGTTGTCTTTTGCTCTATAGAAATCACAGGAGAAAGACCATCAATTTTATCTACATCAGGTCTTTCTAATCCACCTAAAAACTGACGTGCATAGGCAGAAAATGTTTCGATATAACGACGCTGTCCTTCAGCATAAATAGTATCGAAAGCTAAAGAAGATTTTCCACTTCCGCTTAACCCAGTAATAACTACTAGTTTTTCGCGAGGTATTTTAACATCAATGTTTTTTAAATTATGAGCTCTAGCTCCGTATACTTCAATATATTCTTGCTCTTTCAAGGTCAGTATTTTACAGAAAAAGCAAAGTTACCAAAACCAAATTTATTTTAAAGCTCATGTTGTAAACAAATGATTGTAAATTGGTATCTTGCAGTTAAAAATAGGTAAATATGAAACTTGTTCATTCAGTTCGTCATTTTTTCGAACGTCATGGTTTTAATGTGTCTTCGCGCTTTGCAGATCGTTTAGGGATGCGTGCAACTAATGTACGTTTGTTTTTTATTTACATCTCTTTTGTAACTGTTGGGTTGTCTTTTGGGTTGTATTTAACGTTGGCATTTTTACTGCGATTAAAAGATATGTTTTATACTAAAAGAACTTCTGTTTTCGATTTATGATAAAGACCGTATTTCAGTCAAGATTATATAAGGCTATATTCTTTTCGATTTTAATTTTATTAATCGGTGTAGGAGGGTATTTATTACTGTTTGGATATTCTTTTATTGATGCCTTGTATATGACAATTATTACCATTACTACAATTGGTTTTGGTGAAGTGCATCCGTTTGGTACAGGGGAGAAAGTATTTACAATCGGACTTATATTATCAAGCTTATTTATATTTGGATATGCAGTATCGTCTTTTTCAGAATATTTAATAAGTGGACAATTTTTTCATCAACTAAAAATAAAAAGAGTGCAAAAAAGAATAGATCAATTAAAGGGGCATACTATTGTTTGTGGTTATGGTAGAAACGGAAAGCAAGCCATTTCGAAATTAAATAGTTACAATAAAAAATTTGTAGTTGTTGAAGGAGATGAGGCTATTATAAAACACTTAGATGAAAAAGAAATTTTAAATATTGAAGGAGATGCTACCATTGATGAAACATTAATTAAAGCGGGTATTTTAAATGCTGATTACTTAATAACAGCGTTACCTTCAGATGCCGACAACTTGTTTGTGGTGTTAACTGCGAGTCAACTAAATAAAAAATGTAAGATAATAAGTAGGGCATCAAAAGAAACTTCATATAATAAATTGAAAATTGCTGGAGCCGAAAATGTAATTATGCCAGATAAATTAGGTGGAGCACATATGGCTTCTTTGGTTGTTACTCCAGATGTTATTGAGTTTGTAGATCGTTTAACAATTGAAGGAGATACAACAGCTAATCTTGAAGAAATAGCGATTGATAATTTGCCTAAAGAATACCTTGATAAAACGATTTTAGATTTAGATTTAAGAAAGAAGACAGGGTGTACTGTTATCGGTTACCGAACACCAGAAAAAGAGTATGTTATAAACCCTGATGCTTCATTAAGGTTAAAAGGAGGAGCTAATTTAATTGTTTTAGGAAAACCTGAACAAATAACTAAATTGAGAGAGTTGTTTTAATGAAGAAAATAGTAATTACTGGTAGTAATGGGTTGCTCGGTCAAACTCTAGTTAATCTTTTATTAGAAGAAAAAGAAGAATATAAAGTAATAGGTTTTTCTCGTGGACTAAATAGAAGCGGACGAAATGATTTTGAATATGTATCGATTGATATTACAGGTAAAGGTTTGCTATTTGAAGAATTAAATAAGTATAAGCCTGATGTAATTGTAAATACAGCGGCGATGACAAATGTTGATGCTTGTGAAGAAAATAAAGCAGCATGTGATGTTTTAAATGTTGATGTAGTTGAGTTTTTAAAAGAATATTCCGAATTAAATAATACACACCTCGTTCATATTTCAACAGATTTTATTTTCGATGGAAAAAATGGCTTATACAAGGAAACGGATACGCCTAATCCTTTAAGTTATTACGGGTTGTCAAAATTGAAATCGGAAAATATATTAACTGAATCAAAAATTGATTTTACGATTTTAAGAACAATTTTAGTGTACGGAAAAGTATACGATATGACTCGTAACAATATTGTTCTTTGGGTGAGAAAATTGTTAGAAGAGAAAAAAGAAATTACTATTGTTAACGATCAGTTTCGTATGCCAACTTATGTAGAAGATTTAGCATTGGCTTGTAAAATAGCTATAGACAAAAAATCTACAGGTATTTTCAATATATCTTCTAATAAGTTATTAAGCATTTATGAAATAGCTCAATATGTAGCTGAAGTTTTTGAATTGGATAAAAACTTAATTAAACCAATTTCTACAAAAACATTAAACCAAAAAGCACAACGACCTCCAAAAACAGGGTTTGATTTAACAAAAACCAATACAGAATTAAACTTTTTTCCAAAATCTTTTAAAGAAGATTTGCAAAGATTTAAAGAAAAATTAGCGTAAAAATTACATTTAACGATTAAAACTTGTTGAAAGTGCAATTTTTTAGGATATTGCGCTATCAAATTCAAAAAACAAACAGTTTATATTATGAATAAAAGACTACTAACGTTGTTATTATTAATAACACCGATGTTTACTTTCGCGCAAGAAAAAGGGTTAGATCAACAGATTGACGAAGCCTTTAAGCCAATATCAGATTTTTTTAGCAATGTTATTTTCTTTCCAGTGTTCGGCACTCCATTTGTGTTGATTTTATTAGTAGCAAGTGCTTTGTTTTTTACAATTTATTTTGGGTTTCCAAATATCCGTCACTTTTTTACAGCTATTAATGTTGTAAGAGGGAAGTATGATCATGTGGATCATGCAGTTGTAGAGCCTGCTTATGGTGATGTAACTCCAGGAGGAGATTCAATAGAAACAATTAGAGATGAAAGTCAAGAAGGTGAGGTTTCTCACTTCCAGGCGTTAGCAACTGCCGTATCTGGTACAGTTGGTAATGGGAATATAGCAGGGGTTGCTTTGGCAATTGCTTTAGGAGGTCCAGGTGCAACATTTTGGATGATAGTTTGTGGATTATTAGGTATGTCAACAAAATTTGTTGAATGTACATTAGGAGTTCAATATCGTGATGTTGGTGAAGATGGAACTGTTTACGGTGGTCCAATGTATTATTTATCGAAAGGACTTAAAGAAAAAGGCTTCAAGACATTAGGTAAAATTTCTGCTGTATTTTTTGCAATTTTTTGTATTGGTGGATCTTTTGGTGGTGGTAACGCTGCTCAGTCTAATCAAGCTACTATTGTAATTAAAGAGCTATTAGGTTTAGAAAGTGCTGGTGCTGGAGCAATGATTGGAGTTGTGTTAGCAATAGTAGTTGGAATTATTATTATTGGAGGAATTAAGAGAATTGCTACTGTAACGGAAAAGGTGGTTCCTTTTATGGCTGTACTATATTTATTAGCATGTATTTATATTTTAGGAGTAAACTTCTCATTAGTAGATGATGCGATTTCTTTAATAATAAGTGAAGCTTTCAATCCAACAGCAATTGGAGTTGGTGGTATTATTGGAGTGTTATTAGTAGGTTTTAAAAGAGCAGCTTTCTCAAATGAAGCTGGAGCAGGTTCTGCTTCTATTGCGCATTCAGCTGTAAAAACAAAATATTCAGCTTCTGAAGGGTTAGTAGCATTATTAGAGCCATTTATTGATACAGTATTAATTTGTACAATGACAGCTTTGGTAATTATTATTTTTAACTTCGGAGGAGCTTTTGAATATGGTGGAGACGGATCGGGATCTGTATTTATTGATGGAGTGGCGTATGAAGGAGCTGGAATTACATCTAGAGCTTTTGCTCAATACATTCCATTCTCAAATATATTTTTAACTGTGGCAGTGGTTTTATTTGCGGTTTCTACTATGATTTCTTGGTCTTATTATGGATTACAATCGTGGAAATTCTTATTTGGTAGAGGTAAAAAAGCAGATTTAACATATAAAGTTTTATTCTTGACTTTTGTTGTAATTGGTGCAGCTGCAAGTATGAGTTCAATTTGGGCATTCTCAGACGCTATGATTTTTGCAATGGTGTTCCCAAACATGATTGGATTGTATTTCTTAATGCCAGTTGTTAAAAAGCAATTAAAACGTTACCTTGAGGCTATTAAGAGCTAAAAGAAAAAATGAAAATATTTAAATCCCATTTCTGGTATAACAAACGCCAAAGAAATGGGGTTTTCTTTTTATTACTGCTAATTATAATCTTACAAGCCATTTATGTTTACGTAGATTTCTCTTCTGGTAACCAAGTAAATGTTGAAGGTGAAGAGCTACTTGCTTTTACAAAAGAGTTAGATAGTTTAAAAAGAATTGAGTTAGAAAAAAGAAAACCTAAGATATATCCATTCAATCCTAATTTTATAACAGATTTTAAAGGATATCAATTAAGAATGTCGATTGAAGAAATTGATCGATTACACTCCTTCAGAAAGAAGAATAAATATGTAAACTCTATAAAGGAGTTTCAGGAGGTTACTAAAGTATCTGATACTCTACTGAATAAAATATCTCCTTATTTTAAATTTCCAGATTGGGTTGTAAAACGTAATCAGCAAAATCAAAAAAAGAAGCAAAGCTTAAAATCCAATATTTCAACTGAGTCAAAAAAAGATTTTCTCAAAGAAATTTCAAAAGAGAGTAGAACGATTTCTACTTCTGATATAAATAAAGCAACTCAGCAAGATTTTGAAACTGTAAATGGAGTAGGTGAAGTAATTTCTGAAAGAATAATAAAATACAGGAATAAATTACAAGGATATTCATATTCGAGTCAATTGTATGAAGTTTGGGGACTAGAAAAATCAACAATAAAAGAAATTTTAAAAGTTTTTAAAATTTACCAAAAGCCAACAATTCAAAAAATAAATGTAAATACGGCTACTTTTAAGCAGGTTTTAAAAAATCCTTATATAGATTACGAACTATGTAAAAAGATTTTTGAATATAGAGATGAAGTTGCTGAATTGCAGCAAATATCAGAATTAAGAAATATTAAAGATTTTCCGTTAGATAAATACGAGAGAATAGTTTTATATTTGGAAGCAAAATAAACAAACAACAAATTAAGTTTACGACTAATGAATAGTATGTATTTTACAGAAGAACATGAGTCTTTTCGTCAAAGTTTCAAGGAGTTTTTACAAAAAGAGGTAGTGCCACATATAGATAAGTGGGAGAAAGAAGGAACCGTAGAGCGTTTTATTTGGAAGAAATTCGGTGAAATGGGATACTTTGGTTTAAATCAGTCAGAAGAATATGGTGGTTTGGGATTAGATCTTTTTTATACAGTTATCTTTTTAGAAGAATTACAAAAAGTAAATTCAGGAGGATTTGCAGCTAATATGTGGGCGCATGCTTATTTAGCAATGACACACTTAAATAAAGAAGGTGATGATCGAATAAAGAAAGAATATTTAACACCAAGTATTGATGGTGATAAAATAGGATGTTTATGTATTACAGAGCCTTTTGGAGGGTCTGATGTTGCAGGTATGAGAACAACTGCTGTTAAGAAAGGAGATAAGTACGTTATAAACGGATCTAAAACTTTCATAACAAATGGAGTGTATTCAGATTATTTGATAGTAGCAGCAAAAACAAATCCTGAAGATAAATATAAAGGAATGTCTATTTTCGTAATGGACAGAGATATTCCAGGTATATCAGCAACTAAATTAGATAAACTTGGATGGAGGGCTTCAGATACAGCCGAAATAGCGTTTGATAATGTAGAAATTCCTGCAGAAAATTTAATGGGAGAAGAAGGGAAAGGTTTTCCTTATATCATGCAACATTTTGCTTTAGAACGTTTGGTAATGGGAATCAATGCACATGCTAGAGCTGAATATGCAGTAGATTACGCGGTACAGTATATGGAAGAGCGTGTGGCTTTTGGTAAGTCTTTAGATAGGTTTCAGGTATTGCGTCATAAAATTGCTGAAATGGCAAGTAGAGTAGATATGTGTAGAGAATACAATTATTCGATTGCTAAGCGATTAAATGATGGGCAATATGTGGTAAAAGAAGCTAGTATGTCTAAGTTGTTGTCAACTAAAATGGCAGATGAAGTAATTTACGAAGCACTTCAGTTATTAGGTGGTTATGGTTATATGGAAGAGTATCCGATGGCGCGTTTGTTGCGTGATAGTCGTTTAGGGCCAATCGGTGGTGGTACTTCTGAAATCTTAAAGGAAATCATTGCAAAAATGGTAATCGATAAGAAAGAGTACAAGCCAGCAACTTAAAATATAAAAATTATTATTTATTAGGTTGTTAATTGAAAAAGACTCAGTATCTTTGCAGTCCTAAAAACAAAATTTAGAGACTACAATGAAGGGAGGTGCTAATACATGTTAATCATTCCAGTTAAAGAAGGAGAGAATATCGATAGAGCGTTAAAACGTTATAAACGAAAGTTTAGAGATGTTAAAACGATGAGAGAATTACGTAGCAGAAAGCAATTTGATAAGCCATCTGTAGTAAAAAGAGCTCAAAATATCAAAGCATCTTACGTTCAGAGATTAAGAACACAAGAAGAAGTAGGTTAGAAATAATTTACTAAAAATATAAAACCTGTATTGTTTTTCAATACAGGTTTTTTTGTATCTTCAAATTAAATATTAAGAGTTAATGCTAATACAAGCTTTTTTAGATTATTTAGAATATGAAAAAAAATATTCTAAGCATACCATATTGGCTTACAAAACAGATTTAGTAGAATTTAAAGATTTCTGTGATGTTCAGTTTGATCAAGATGATATTGAAAACATTCATTACAATCAAATAAGAACATGGATTGTTGATTTAGTAAATAAAGGAGTAGCTAATAGAAGTGTTAATAGAAAGGTTTCGTCGTTAAAGTCATTTTATAAGTTTTTGCAGAAAATTAATGAGATAGAGGTAAGTCCATTAGCAAAGCATAAAGCGTTAAAAATTCAAAAAAAAATACAAACACCTTTTGATCAAAATGAAATAGAACAAGTGATAAAAGAAATGAGTGATGATATCGATTTTGAATCAGTTAGAAATAGGTTGATTGTAGAGCTATTGTATTCAACAGGAATAAGAAGAACGGAGTTAATTAATATCAAAGAAAAAGATATTGATTATAATAAAGGAATGATTAAAGTTTTAGGAAAACGAAACAAAGAAAGGTTTGTAATGTTGTTGCCATCTGTTAAAAGTACTTTAGTTAGGTATTTGGCTTTGAAAAAGGAGTATGAGATAGAAGATGTGGAGGAGCTTTTAGTAACTAAAAAGGGCGTTAAAATTTATGAAACTCTTGTTTACCGAATAATAAATTTGTACTTTAGTAGGGTGTCTTCAAAGGTAAAAAAGAGCCCACATATATTAAGGCATGCTTTTGCAACACATTTGCTAAATAATGGTGCGTCATTAAACTCGGTTAAAGAATTACTAGGGCATTCAAGTTTAGCCTCGACCCAAGTATATACGCATAATAGCTTGGAGCAGATAAAAAAAGTGTATAACAAGGCTCATCCTAGAGAGTCAAAATAAAGAAGGAATAATTATGAAAGTATTCACGCAATCAGTAAACTTTACGGCAGATAAGAAGTTATTAGATTATATTGATAAAAAGATTGAAGGGTTAGAGAAGTTTCATGATAAAATTGTTGATGCAGAGGTTTTTTTAAAGGTTCAAAAAACAAGCGAAAAAGAAAATAAAATTACAGAGGTTAAGATTAATATTCCAGGGAATGAGTTGATGGTAAAAAAGGTAACTAAAACCTTTGAAGAGGGTGTTAGTATTGCGGTAGATTCATTAAAAAGAAGTCTAAAAAAATCAAAAGAGAAACATAGAGATTCTTTAGTGTCGTAAAAAGAAGAAAAATAATTTAAAAAAGTTTTAAAAATTAAAAATTACTTTATACATTTGCAGTCCGTTAGAAATAGCGGATTGTTTTTTTATAAGCAATTGCCGATGTAGCTCAGCTGGCTAGAGCAGCTGATTTGTAATCAGCAGGTCGGAGGTTCGAGTCCTCTCATCGGCTCAAAAAAACAAGTTCTTTAATTTATTAAAGTATTGGGGAGATTCCAGAGCGGCCAAATGGGACGGACTGTAACTCCGTTGTCTTACGACTTCGCAGGTTCGAATCCTGCTCTCCCCACTTTTTAAAACTGAGTAATCGATATGTTAAGCTTCAATTTTTGACTATTGATAAAAGGTTTTAAAATACGCGAGAGTAGCTCAGTTGGTAGAGCGTCAGCCTTCCAAGCTGAATGTCGCCGGTTCGAACCCGGTCTCTCGCTCTAAAATTCCAAGCCGGTGTAGCTCAGTTGGTAGAGCGCATCCTTGGTAGGGATGAGGTCACCGGTTCAAATCCGGTCATTGGCTCTTTTTTTAGTGAAAAAGAGTATAGAAGAATTTTTAAAAGTAACACTAAATATATTTAACTAAGAATTAAAATTAATAATCATGGCAAAAGCAACTTATGATCGTTCGAAACCACACTTAAATGTTGGTACTATCGGTCACGTAGATCACGGTAAAACTACATTAACTGCTGCAATCACTAAGGTTTTAGCAGATGCAGGATTTTCAGAACAAAGAGATTTCGATCAAATCGATAACGCTCCTGAAGAAAAAGAAAGAGGTATTACAATTAACTCTTCTCACGTAGAATATGCAACAGCAAACCGTCACTACGCGCACGTAGACTGTCCAGGTCACGCCGATTACGTAAAGAACATGGTAACTGGTGCTGCTCAAATGGATGGAGCTATCTTAGTAGTTGCTGCTACAGATGGTCCAATGCCACAAACTCGTGAGCATATCTTATTAGGTCGTCAGGTAGGTATTCCTCGTATCGTTGTTTTCTTAAACAAAGTTGATATGGTTGATGATGAAGAGCTTTTAGAATTAGTAGAAATGGAAGTTAGAGAATTATTATCTTTCTATGAGTATGATGGAGATAATGGTCCTGTAGTTGCGGGTTCTGCATTAGGAGCTTTAAATGGTGAGCAAAAATGGGTTGACACTGTTTTAGAATTAATGAACCAAGTTGATGAGTGGATTGAAGAGCCGCCAAGAGAAACTGAAAAAGATTTCTTAATGCCAATCGAAGATGTATTCTCTATTACTGGTCGTGGTACTGTTGCTACTGGTCGTATTGAAACTGGTATCATCAACTCTGGAGATCCTGTTGAGATCATCGGTATGGGTACTGAGAAGTTAACTTCTACAGTAACTGGTATTGAAATGTTCCGTCAAATCTTAGATAGAGGTGAGGCTGGAGATAACGCAGGTATCTTATTAAGAGGTATTGCAAAAGAAGATATTAAAAGAGGAATGGTAATCGTTAAGCCAGGATCTGTAACACCACACGCTAAGTTTAAAGCTGAGGTTTATGTCTTAAAGAAAGAAGAAGGTGGACGTCACACTCCATTCCATAACAACTACCGTCCACAGTTCTACGTACGTACAACTGACGTAACTGGTAACATTAACTTACCTGATGGAGTAGAAATGGTAATGCCTGGAGATAACTTAACTATTACAGTTGATTTAATCCAACCAATTGCATTAAACTTAGGTTTACAGTTTGCTATCCGTGAAGGAGGTAGAACAGTAGGTGCAGGTCAGGTAACTGAAATTTTAGACTAATTAATTAGTTTATATCATATAAAAAAGGAGTCTTTTTCGAAAGACTCCTTTTAAAATGAAATACGGGTTTAGCTCAGTTGGTAGAGCACTGGTCTCCAAAACCAGGTGTCGGGGGTTCGAGTCCCTCAATCCGTGCAAAACTAAAGCGAGTTGCGATATTAATCACAGCTCGTTAAAAGGATAAAAACATGAATAACTTTATACAATACATCAAGGATTCTTTTGAAGAATTAAACACAAACATGACTTGGTCTTCTCGTGAAGAGGCTCAAAAGTCAACTGTAGTTGTTGCAGCATTTACTGTTGCTTTTGCATTAGCAGTAGCAGCTATAGATAAAGTTTTTCAAACAGGGTTAGATAATTTTTTCCAAATGTTTAATAACTAGATTATGGCTGAGTCGGTGATGAAGTGGTATGTAGTTAGAGCTGTTGGAGGTCAAGAGAATAAGGTAAAGACTTATATCGAGACTGAAATTGCTCGTTTTGGATTATCTGATTATGTAAATCAAGTAATCGTTCCTACCGAGAAGGTGATTCAGGTAAGGAACGGTAAAAAAGTTAACAGAGAAAGAGTTTACTTTCCTGGTTACGTAATGATAGAAGCTAATTTAGCAGGTGAAGTTCCTCACGTAATAAAATCGGTAACAAACGTTATTGGTTTTTTAGGTGAAACAAAAGGAGGAGAGCCAGTACCAATGCGTAAATCAGAAGTAAACAGAATGTTAGGAAAGGTAGATGAGCTTTCTGTTAGCGATGAAAATGTTGCAATTCCTTATAATGTTGGAGAAACAGTTAAGGTAATTGACGGTCCTTTTAACGGATTCGATGGTACAATCGAAAAAGTAAATGAGGAAAAACGTAAGTTAGAAGTAATGGTTAAGATTTTCGGAAGAAAAACTCCATTAGAACTAAGTTACACACAAGTAGAGAAAATATAATTGTTACACCTATATTTAGATGTGTTTAAAGCTTCCATTTTAAACATATTGATTAAAACTTAAACAATGGCAAAAGAAGTAAGTAAATTAGTTAAACTACAAGTTAGGGGAGGTGCTGCGAATCCGTCGCCACCAGTTGGACCCGCTTTAGGTGCTGCCGGTGTTAACATCATGGAGTTCTGTAAGCAATTTAATGCTCGTACACAGGACAAACAAGGTAAAGTATTACCTGTTGTTATTACAGTTTATACAGACAAATCTTTCGAGTTTGTTGTAAAAACACCACCAGCTGCAGTACAATTATTAGAAGCGGCCAAAATTAAGAAAGGTTCAGGAGAACCAAATAGGAAAAAAGTAGCGAAAGTTTCTTGGGATCAAATCAGAACAATTGCAGAAGACAAAATGGTAGATATGAATGCCTTTAAAGTTGAATCTGCAATGAGAATGATCGCCGGAACTGCTCGTTCTATGGGATTAACAGTAACAGGTGATGCACCTGCTTAAACTTTAAAAGATATTTAGAAATGGCAATTACTAGAAAGCAAAAAGAAGCTCGTGCTAAGATAGATAGCTCTAAAGTTTATAGCTTAAATGAGGCATCAGCTTTAGTTAAAGAAATTACAAATGTAAAGTTTGACGCATCTGTAGATTTAGCAGTACGTTTAGGAGTAGATCCTCGTAAAGCAAATCAAATGGTACGTGGAGTTGTTACATTACCACATGGAACAGGTAAAGATGTTAAAGTATTAGCATTAGTTACTCCAGATAAAGAAGCAGAAGCTAAAGAAGCTGGTGCTGATTATGTTGGATTAGATGAATACCTTCAAAAAATTAAAGGAGGATGGACTGACGTTGACGTTATTATTACTATGCCTAGTGTTATGGGTAAGTTAGGTCCTTTAGGTCGTGTTTTAGGACCAAGAGGTTTAATGCCTAACCCAAAGACAGGTACAGTAACTATGGACGTTGCAAAAGCAGTTACAGAAGTAAAAGCTGGTAAGATCGATTTTAAAGTTGATAAAACCGGTATCGTACATGCAGCAATTGGAAAAGTATCTTTCGATGCTCAAAAAATCCAAGAGAACGCAAACGAATTACTTCAAACGTTATTAAAATTAAAGCCAACAGCGGCAAAGGGAGCATATATTAAGAGTATTTTTATGTCTTCAACAATGAGTCCAAGTATTGCTGTAGAGGAAAAATCTATATTGTAAGGCAGTTAAAACTTATTCATTATGACTAGAGAGGAAAAATCACAAGTAATACAAGATTTAACAGCACAGTTAGCAGATACAAATACCATCTATTTAGCAGATATTTCTGGTTTAGATGCTGTAACTACTTCTAACTTACGTAGAGCTTGTTTCAAAGCAAACGTACAATTGGCTGTTGTAAAGAACACCATGCTTGCAAAAGCAATGGAAGCTTCTGATAAAGAGTTTGGAGAATTACAAGATGTATTAAAAGGTAATACTTCATTAATGATTGCTGAAGCAGCAAATGCACCAGCAAAATTAATTAAAGAGTTCCGTAAAAAATCTGATAAACCTTTATTAAAAGGTGCTTTTGTAGAAGAGGCTGTTTATGTTGGAGATGACCAATTAGACACTCTTGTTAACATTAAGTCTAGAGAAGAACTTATTGGAGACATTATCGGATTATTACAATCGCCTGCTAAGAACGTTATTTCAGCGTTACAATCAGGAGGTCAAACACTTTCAGGTATTGTTAAAACTTTATCAGAAAAATAATTACGCGCACTAATAAACTAAATAAATAAAATTTCAAAAAACAATTAAAATGGCAGAATTAAAAGATTTCGCAGAGCAATTAGTTAACTTAACAGTAAAAGAGGTTAATGAATTAGCTACTATTTTAAAAGATGAGTATGGTATCGAGCCAGCAGCAGCAGCAGTAGCAGTAGCAGGTCCAGCAGCAGGAGGAGATGCAGCAGAAGAAAAATCTGAATTTGATGTAATCTTAAAAGCAGCAGGTGGTTCTAAGTTAGCTGTTGTAAAATTAGTTAAAGAATTAACTGGTTTAGGATTAAAAGAAGCTAAAGGTATCGTAGATAGCGCTCCTGCAGCAGTAAAAGAAGGTGTATCTAAAGATGAGGCTGAAGGTCTTAAAAAGTCTTTAGAAGAAGCTGGAGCTGAAGTAGAGCTTAAGTAAGCATACTCCCGATTTAAAACGGGAAACAACAATTAAGGTTTAGGTACTAGAAACGTAAGTTTTTAGTCCTAAACCATTTTGTGTATATATTCGTTATTTATTTTTTCACTTTTTTTAAATTGTGAAAACACGATTATAAAGCGCTGATTTTTAATCAGTAAGAGCAATTAAAATTGCAGTATTGAAACTAGGAAGTTTCAGAAAATATATTTTTAATTTAAAAATAGCATCTCTTTTGGCAACGATAAACACTACTGAAAGGATTAACTTCGCATCTTCGCGCTTAGGAGCTGATTATCCAGATTTTTTAGATATTCAGGTAAAATCTTTCCAAGATTTTTTCCAATTGCAAACTAAGGCAGAAGAAAGAGGAGAAGAAGGTTTGTATAAAACCTTTATGGATAACTTTCCGATTACAGATACCCGTAATCAATTTGTATTAGAATTTTTAGACTACTTTGTAGATCCACCAAGATATAGCATTCAAGAATGTATAGAAAGAGGATTAACACATAGTGTTCCTTTAAAAGCTAGATTAAAGCTTTACTGTACAGATCCTGAACATGAAGATTTTGAAACAATCGTTCAAGACGTATATTTAGGTACAATTCCTTATATGACAAATTCTGGAACCTTCATTATTAATGGAGCAGAAAGAGTTGTGGTATCACAATTACACCGTTCACCAGGTGTATTCTTTGGGCAATCTTTCCACGCAAACGGTACTAAATTGTACTCTGCAAGGGTAATTCCTTTTAAAGGTTCTTGGATTGAATTTGCAACAGACATCAATCAGGTAATGTATGCCTACATTGATCGTAAGAAAAAATTACCAGTAACAACGTTATTCAGAGCCATAGGTTTTGAAAGAGATAAAGATATTTTAGAGATCTTTGATTTAGCTGAAGAAGTAAAAGTTTCTAAAGCAGGGTTAAAGAAAGTATTAGGGCGTAAATTAGCAGCAAGAGTTTTAAAAACTTGGCATGAAGATTTCGTAGATGAGGATACTGGAGAAGTAGTATCTATTGAGCGTAACGAAATAGTTTTCGACCGTGATACAATCATAGAAAAAGAGCATATTGATGAAATAATCGAAGCTGGAGCAAAAACTATCTTATTACATAAGGTAGATAATGACATGGCAGATTATGCAATCATTCACAATACATTACAAAAGGATCCTACGAACTCTGAAAAAGAGGCAGTAGAGCATGTTTATAGACAATTACGTAATGCTGAACCGCCAGACGAGGAGACTGCAAGAGGAATTATTGAAAAATTATTCTTCTCAGAGCAACGTTATTCTTTAGGTGAGGTAGGACGTTTTAGAATGAATACTAAATTAGGTCTTAATGAAGATATAGACCAAAAAGTATTAACTAAGACTGATATTATTACTATTATCAAGTATTTAATTGAGTTAATCAATTCTAAGGCTGAAGTAGATGATATCGATCACTTATCTAACCGTCGTGTAAGAACTGTTGGTGAACAATTAGCAGGTCAGTTTGGTGTAGGTTTAGCTCGTATGGCACGTACTATTCGTGAAAGAATGAATGTTCGTGATAACGAAGTATTTACTCCGATCGACTTAATTAATGCGAAGACATTATCTTCAGTAATTAATTCATTCTTTGGTACCAACCAATTATCTCAGTTCATGGATCAAACGAATCCATTAGCAGAGATTACACACAAACGTCGTTTATCAGCTTTAGGACCTGGAGGTTTATCTAGAGAAAGAGCAGGATTCGAGGTTCGTGATGTTCACTATACACACTACGGTCGTTTATGTCCGATTGAAACACCAGAAGGACCAAACATTGGTTTAATTTCTTCATTAGCAGTTTTTGCTAAGGTGAACAATTTAGGATTTATTGAAACTCCTTATAAGAAAGTAGAAGAGGGGACTGTATTAGATCAGGAACCTATTTACTTATCTGCAGAGGAAGAAGAAGGAATGAAAATTGCACAATCTAATTTAGAGATTGATGGTAAAGGTGCATTTACTGCAGATAGAGTAATTGCTCGTGAAGAAGGAGATTTCCCAGTTGAAACTCCTCAAGCAATTAACTATATGGATGTTGCTCCTAACCAGATCGCATCTATTTCAGCGTCATTAATTCCTTTCTTAGAGCATGATGATGCCAACCGTGCGTTAATGGGATCGAACATGATGCGTCAAGCAGTTCCATTATTACGTCCAGAGTCTCCAATTGTAGGTACAGGTTTAGAGCGTAGAGTTGCAAAAGATTCTCGTATCTTAATTAATGCTGAAGGAGCTGGAGTTGTTGAGTATGTAGATGCAAATAAAATTACAATTAAGTATGATAGAACTGAAGACGAGCGTACAGTAAGTTTCGATTCAGACGAAAAATCATATAACTTAATTAAGTTTAGAAAAACCAACCAAGGAACAAACATTAACTTAAAGCCAATTGTAAAAGCTGGTGATAGAGTTGAAGAAGGTCAAGTTCTTTGTGAAGGTTATGCAACACAAAAAGGAGAATTAGCTTTAGGTAGAAATATGAAAGTAGCCTTTATGCCTTGGAAAGGGTATAACTTTGAGGATGCAATTGTAATTTCTGAAAAAGTTGTTCGTGAAGATATCTTTACTTCTATTCATATTGATGAATATTCATTAGATGTTCGTGATACGAAATTAGGAGCTGAAGAATTAACAAACGATATTCCAAATGTTTCTGAAGAGGCTACTAAAGACTTAGATGAAAATGGAATGATTCGTATTGGTGCAGAAGTAAATCCAGGTGATATCTTAATCGGTAAGATTACACCAAAAGGAGAATCTGACCCAACACCTGAAGAAAAATTATTACGTGCCATTTTTGGTGATAAAGCAGGGGATGTAAAAGATGCATCATTAAAAGCTTCTCCATCATTAAGAGGGGTAGTAATTAATAAGAAGTTATTCAAACGTGCAGTAAAAGATAAAACTAAGCGTGCTCGTGATAAAGAAGCAATTGCAACTTTAGAAGCATCTTATGTACATAAGTTTGAAAGTTTAAAAGACAGATTAGTAGAAAAATTATTCAACTTAATTGCTGGAAAAACTTCTCAAGGAGTATTTAACGATTTAGAGGAAGAAGTATTACCAAAAGGTAAGAAATTTACTCAAAAGATGTTAAACTCTGTTGAAGATTTTACACACTTACATGGTACTTGGACTACTGATAAAGATTTAAACAAATTAGTTGTTGAATTAGTTCATAACTATAAAATTAAAGTAAACGATTTACAAGGTTCTTTACGTCGTGAGAAGTTTACAATTTCTGTAGGAGACGAATTACCAGCAGGAATCTTAAAACTTGCTAAAATTTATGTTGCTAAAAAGCGTAAGTTAAAAGTAGGAGATAAGATGGCAGGACGTCACGGAAACAAAGGTATTGTTGCACGTATTGTACGTCAAGAAGATATGCCTTTCTTAGAAGACGGAACACCAGTAGATATCGTATTAAACCCATTAGGGGTACCATCTCGTATGAATATTGGTCAGATTTATGAAACTGTTCTTGGATGGGCAGGTCAAAAATTAGATCAAAAGTATGCAACACCAATTTTTGATGGAGCAAACATTAACGAGATCAATGCTTTAACAGACGAAGCAGGTATTCCAAGATATGGTCATACATATTTATATGATGGAGGTACAGGTAAGCGTTTCGATCAACCAGCAACGGTTGGGGTAATTTATATGATTAAGTTAGGTCACATGATTGAAGATAAGATGCACGCGCGTTCTATCGGACCTTACTCATTAATTACACAACAACCATTAGGAGGTAAAGCTCAGTTTGGAGGTCAGCGTTTTGGAGAGATGGAAGTTTGGGCATTAGAGGCATATGGTGCATCTAGTATCTTAAGAGAAATCTTAACTGTAAAATCTGATGATGTATTAGGTAGAGCTAAAACATACGAAAGTATTGTTAAAGGTGAAACTATGCCAGAACCAGGATTACCTGAATCATTTAACGTATTAATGCATGAACTGAAAGGTTTAGGATTAGACGTTAAATTAGAAGAATAATAAACAGTGAAATATCATTAGGTAGAAAATTTTCTACCTAATGATAAATCATTTTAAATATACGTCTCTTTAGAGACAAATTTTTAATTCGAATCCATTACTTATTATGGCAAGAAAAAACGAAAAATACACTGTTAAGAAGTTTAACAAAATCTCAATTGGTTTAGCATCACCTGAATCTATTTTAGAAGCTTCAAGAGGTGAGGTTTTAAAACCAGAAACTATAAACTACCGTACTCATAAACCTGAGCGTGACGGATTATTCTGTGAAAGAATATTCGGACCTGTAAAAGATTATGAGTGTGCGTGTGGTAAATATAAGCGTATCCGTTATAAGGGTATTGTTTGTGATCGATGTGGTGTTGAAGTTACTGAGAAAAAAGTACGTAGAGATAGAGTAGGTCACATTAACTTAGTAGTACCTGTAGCTCATATTTGGTATTTTAGATCGTTACCTAACAAAATGGGATACCTTTTAGGGTTACCATCTAAGAAGTTAGATATGATTATTTACTACGAGCGTTATGTAGTAATTCAACCAGGTGTCGCTAAAAACGGTGAAGGAGAACCATTACAAAAAATGGATTTCTTAACTGAAGAAGAATATTTAGACATTGCTGAGGAATTACCTCAAGACAATCAATATTTAGATGATACAGATCCTAACAAGTTTATCGCTAAAATGGGAGCTGAGTGTTTAATTGATTTATTAGAAAGAATCGATTTAGATACTTTATCATTTGAATTACGTCACAAAGCAAATACTGAAACTTCTAAGCAACGTAAAAACGAAGCATTAAAGCGTTTAAATGTTGTTGAAGCATTCAGAGATTCTCAAAAGAATAGAGAAAACAATCCAGAGTGGATGATAATGAAAGCAGTTCCGGTGATTCCACCAGAATTACGTCCATTAGTTCCATTAGATGGTGGTCGTTTTGCTACTTCTGATTTAAATGATTTATACCGTCGTGTAATTATCCGTAACAACCGTTTAAAGAGATTAATGGAGATTAAAGCTCCAGAAGTTATCTTACGTAACGAGAAGCGTATGTTACAAGAATCTGTAGATTCATTATTCGACAACACACGTAAATCATCAGCAGTAAAAACTGAATCTAACAGACCATTAAAGTCTTTATCTGATAGTTTAAAAGGTAAACAAGGACGTTTCCGTCAAAACTTATTAGGTAAGCGTGTTGATTATTCTGCACGTTCGGTAATTGTTGTTGGACCAGAGTTAAAATTATTCGAATGTGGATTGCCAAAAGATATGGCAGCAGAATTATACAAGCCTTTCGTTATTCGTAAGTTAATCGAAAGAGGTATTGTTAAAACTGTAAAATCTGCAAAGAAAATTATAGATAGAAAAGAACCAGTTGTTTGGGATATTTTAGAAAATGTAATTAAAGGACATCCAGTTTTATTAAACCGTGCCCCTACGTTACACCGTCTAGGTATCCAAGCATTCCAACCAAAATTAATTGAAGGAAAAGCAATTAGATTACATCCACTTGCATGTTCTGCCTTCAATGCCGATTTTGATGGGGATCAAATGGCGGTTCACTTACCATTAGGGCCAGAAGCTATTTTAGAAGCTCAGTTATTAATGTTAGGATCTCACAATATCTTAAACCCTGCAAATGGTGCACCTATTACGGTACCATCTCAGGATATGGTATTAGGTCTTTATTATATGACTAAAGAAAGAAAGTCAACTCCTGAAGTACCTGTAAAAGGTGAAGGATTAACTTTCTATTCTCCTGAAGAGGTAATTATTGCCTTAAATGAAGAAAGAGTAGACTTAAATGCTGGTATTAAAGTTCGTACTCATGATGTAGTAGATGGAGAGGCTGTAACTAGAATTATAGAAACTACAGTTGGTAGAGTTTTATTTAACGAAAAAGTACCTAAAGCTGCTGGTTATATTAATGAGGTTTTAACTAAAAAGTCATTAAGAGGTATTATTGGTAATATTTTAAAAGTTACTGATATTCCTGCAATAGGAAATTTCTTAGATGAAATTAAAAACATGGGATATAGATACGCTTTCGAAGGAGGTTTATCATTCTCATTAGGTGATATCATTATTCCTGCTGAAAAACAATCAATGATTGCTGAAGCAAATAAGGAAGTAGATGGTATTGTTGCTAACTATAACATGGGTATGTTAACGCAAAAAGAGCGTTATAATCAGGTAATTGATGTTTGGGGATCTACCAACAACAGATTAACTGAATTATCTATGAAGCGTTTACGCGAAGATCAACAAGGATTTAACTCGGTATTTATGATGTTAGATTCTGGAGCACGTGGATCGAAAGAGCAGATTCGTCAGTTAACAGGTATGCGTGGATTAATGGCAAAACCTAAAAAATCGACTGCTGGTGGTGGAGAAATTATTGAAAACCCGATTTTATCTAACTTTAAGGAAGGATTATCGATTTTAGAATACTTTATCTCAACACACGGTGCTCGTAAAGGTTTAGCGGATACGGCATTAAAAACAGCCGATGCAGGTTATTTAACGCGTCGTTTAGTTGATGTATCTCAAGATGTAATCGTAAACGAAGTAGACTGTGGTACATTAAGAGGTTTAGATGTTGCACCATTAAAGAAAAACGATGAAATCGTAGAATCTTTAAGCGATAGAATTTCAGGTCGTACAGCATTGCATAATGTATTCGTACCAAATTCTGAAGAATTATTAGTTGCATCTGGTGAATTAATTACACCAGTTTTAGCAGAAAAAATTCAAGCATCAGGTATCGATAAAGTTGAAGTTCGTTCAGCATTAACATGTGAATCTGAAAGAGGAATATGTGAAAAATGTTACGGTCAATCTTTATCAACAGGTAAAAAAGTTCAAAGAGGTGAAGCAGTTGGTGTAATTGCAGCACAATCTATTGGAGAGCCTGGTACACAGTTAACATTACGTACATTCCACGTTGGTGGGGTAGCAGGTAACATTTCTGAAGATAACAAGCTAATCGCTAAGTTCGACGGTAATGTTAAGATTGAAGATTTACGTACTGTAATGGGGAAAGATAAAGAAGGTAAAGAAATTGAAATCGTTATCTCTCGTACAGCTGAAATTAAAATTACAGATAAAAAGACTGGTATTACATTAAGTACTAACATTATTCCTTATGGTTCTGTTATTTTCGATAAGAAAAGAAAGACAATTAAGAAAGGAGATGCAGTATGTCAATGGGATCCATTTAACGGAGTTATCGTTTCTGAATTCGGAGGAAGAGTTAAGTTCGACAATTTAGAGCAAGGTATTAACTACTCTGTTGAAATTGATGAGCAAACAGGTTTCCAAGAGAAAGTAATGATTGACTCTAAAAACAAAAAAATTATTGCTTCATTAATTATTGAAGATGCTGATGGTAATGCTTTACGTTCGTACAGTTTACCAGTAGGAGCTCATTTAATGGTAAATGATGGTGATAAAGTTGAGTCTGGTCATACTTTAGTTAAGATTCCACGTAAGTCTGGTAAAGCAGGAGATATTACTGGAGGTTTACCACGTGTAACAGAATTATTCGAAGCACGTAACCCATCTAACCCAGCAGTAGTAGCTGCAATTGATGGAGTAGTATCTTTCGGTAAAATTAAGCGAGGTAATCGTGAGATTATTATTGAATCTAAAACAGGTGAGATTAAGAAATACTTAGTTAAGTTATCTAATCAAATCTTAGTTCAAGAAAATGATTTCATTAAAGCAGGTATGCCATTATCAGATGGAGCAATTACTCCTATTGATATTTTAAATATTCAAGGGCCATCTGCAGTACAACAATACTTAGTAAACGAAATTCAAGAAGTATATCGTTTACAAGGGGTGAAAATTAATGACAAGCACTTCGAAGTAGTAGTACGTCAAATGATGCGTAAAGTTAAAATTATCGATTCTGGTGATACTCTTTTCTTAGAGAATCAGTTAGCTCATAAGAACGACTTTATTAAAGGAAATGACGCTATTTACGGAATGAAAGTTGTTGAAAATGCTGGAGATTCTGATAACTTAAAAGAAGGGCAAATTATTTCTGCTCGTCAGTTAAGAGATGAAAATTCATTATTACGTAGATCAGATAAGAATTTAGTAGAAGCACGTGATGCTCAACCAGCAACAGCTGAGCAAGTATTACAGGGTATTACTAGAGCTTCGTTACAAACGAAATCGTTTATCTCGGCTGCGTCATTCCAGGAGACTACTAAAGTATTAAACGAAGCCGCTGTAAATGGTAAAATTGATACATTAGAAGGATTAAAAGAAAATGTAATTGTAGGTAAGAGAATACCAGCAGGTACAGGAATGAGATCTTACGATGATCAAATCGTAGGACCTAAAGATGAAATGGAACAAAGTTTATAATTTCTAAGATAAGACCTCTAAATTTTTAGAGGTCTTTCTTTTTAAATTCATATCAATGGAAGATAAAAAAGACCCACAATTAAATATTGAGTTAGATCAAGATGTTGCAGAAGGCACGTATAGTAACTTAGCCATTATTAATCATTCAGTATCAGAGTTTATAGTTGATTTTATTAACATTATGCCAGGAGTACCTAAGGCAAAAGTAAAATCAAGAATTATTTTAACCCCACAGCATGCCAAAAGGTTAACTAAGGCACTAGCAGAAAATGTTCGTAAATTCGAACAAGCTCATGGTGAAATAAAAGATTACGAGAAAGTGCCAATTCCAATGAATTTTGGAGGAACAACTGGAGAAGCTTAAAAATAAAAAACGTCTATAATAGACGTTTTTTTTATGGGTAATATTTAGGCTCAATTAAAAACCAGTAGATATATCTTTTAATTTTTGTGTATCAAGAATAAAAACTTGTTTTCCTTTTAAATTGATAAGTCCTTTCTTTTTAAACTCAGAAAGTAAACGAATAGCACTTTCAGTAGCAGTACCAATAATATTAGCAATATCTTCTCTTGATAAGCTAACATCTATAGCTCCATCTGTATCTTTTTCAAATTTATCATCTAAATAAAGAAGTGTAGCAGCTAGTCTTTGCTTTACGGTTTTCTGTGCCATGTCAACAATTACATTATCTGCGTTTTTAAGAGATGAAGCCATATTTTTAAGGATATCCATAGTAAATTTTGGATTCTTTTCTAAATCACGAACAATTTCTTCTTTTGGAATAAAGCAAACCTGCATATCGTTAACAGCAATTGCTTTTAAATTTGAAACTTCATCATTTATCAAACTTCGTTCACCTAATAAGTCTCCTTTTTTAATTAAGTGAACAATTTGATCACGACCATTATCGCTCATTTTTGAAACTTTACATATTCCATCTTTTACGCAAAAAACACCATTAATGTGTTCTCCTTCTTCAAAAAGAACTTCACCTTTTTTTACAATTCTTGAAGTTTTACAACTAGAAATTCTAACCAATTCATCTTTTGTAAGTGCTTTTAAAGAATTAAATTGACGAACAATACATTGTTCACATTTGCTCATAAATTTGTGCTTTTGTGTGTATATCAAAGATAGCTAAAAGCTGATAAATATCATATTTTTAAATGTATTCTTATTGGATATTTGCACTAGGCAAAAGAGTAAATATGGAAAACACAAAATGTTTTCATTGTGGTAACGAGTGCGATACTGAAACGATTACAATAGAAGAGAAATCTTTTTGTTGTAATGGATGTAAGACCGTCTTCGAAATTTTTTCTGAAAACGATTTAACTTGTTACTATGATTTTCAAAATAATCCTGGAGCAATTCCAGAAGAGATTCAAGGAAAATACGATTTTCTTGATAACGAATCTATTGTTGATAAATTGCTAGAGTTTAACGATGGTAATGTTCAAGTAGTTAATTTATATATTCCACATATTCATTGTAGTTCGTGTATTTGGATGTTAGAAAACTTACATAAACTACAAGAAAATGTTTCTTCATCACAAGTTAATTTCCCAAGGAAAACAGTTAGAATTACGTATAATTCTGATAACACTTCATTAAAAGAAATCATTTTACTACTAAGTTCTATTGGTTACGAACCTTACATTTCTTTAGAAGATTATGAAGTAGGAAAAAAGAAAGTAGATCGTAGTTTAATTTATAAATTAGGAATTGCAGGATTCGCATTTGGAAATGTGATGTTTTTATCATTTCCAGAGTATTTCGAAGTGTCAGGATTTTGGTTAGAACAATACAAAGGAATCTTCCGTTGGTTAATGTTTTTCTTTTCTCTACCAGTAGTATTTTACGCATCACAAGACTATTTTATTTCTGCTTATAAAGGGCTACGTTCTAAAATTTTAAATATTGATGTACCTATCGCTTTAGGAATAACAGTATTGTTTATTAGAAGCTCTGCTGAAATTATTTTTGATTTAGGAACTGGTTTCTTTGATTCTTTAACAGGATTGGTTTTTTTCTTATTACTCGGAAAGTTTTTTCAGCAAAAGACTTATAATTTTTTATCATTTGAACGTGATTATAAATCGTATTTCCCGATAGCAGTTACTAGAATTACTTCTGAAGGGGAAGAAGAGAATACTCAGATTTATGAGGTAGAAAAAGGAGATAGATTGTTAATTAGAAACCAAGAATTAATTCCTGTAGATGGAATTCTTATCAATGGAGAAGCTAAAATAGATTATAGTTTTGTTACTGGCGAAGCAGTTCCAGTTTCAAAAAAATCGGGAGATAAATTATTTGCTGGAGGAAAACAATTGTCAGGAGTTATAGAGATGGAAGTGTTGAGTTCAGTTTCTCAAAGTTATTTAACACAACTGTGGAGTAATGATGTTTTCAAGAAAGATAAAAATTCAAGTTTTAAAACATTAACAGATAACATAAGTCAGCATTTTACAATTACAGTTTTATTAATTGCATTTGTAGCTACAGCATTTTGGCTATATGTAGATTCTACCAAAGCCTTAAACGTTTTTACCGCGGTGTTGATTATTGCATGTCCGTGTGCAATTGCATTAGCAGCTCCGTTTACTTTAGGTAATATGTTGCGTATTTTCGGTAAGAAGAAATTCTATTTAAAAAATGCGACGGTTGTTGAGCAATTAGCCGCAATTGATGCGGTAATTTTTGATAAAACAGGAACTTTAACAACTAGTAAAGAGAGTTCGATTATTTATCAAGGAGAAGGGTTGAATTCTAACGAAAAGTCAATTTTGAAGAGTTCTTTAAGAGCTTCTAATCATCCGTTGAGTAGAATGTTATATAGCTCTTTAAGAGAGAAATCGTTAAAAGTAGAAAATTTTAAAGAGTATACAGGAAAAGGGATTGAAGCCAAGTATTTAGAAACTAAAATTAAGATTGGTTCTTCATCATTTGTAAAAGATGAATCTGAAAAAACGAATTTAGATACTTCTGTTCATATCAGCATTGATAATGAGTATAAAGGGAAATACGTTTTTAAAAATGCCTATAGAGATGGTGTACAATCTTTATTTTCTGAATTAAAATATGATTATACTTTAGCAGTTGTTTCTGGAGATAATGAAGGGGAAAAGAAATATTTAGAAGAAGTTTTACCTAAAGAAGCATCATTTTTATTCAACCAAAAACCTAATGATAAGTTAGAATACGTTGAAAAGTTACAAAAGGATAAGAAAAGTGTAATTATGATTGGTGATGGTTTAAACGACGCAGGTGCTTTAGCACAAAGTAATGTAGGTATTGCATTGTCAGAAAATATTAATGTGTTTTCTCCTGCATGTGATGCTATTTTAGATGCATCAAAATTTAGTGAAATAGGATCATATATAAAAGCGTCAAAAAAAGCAGTTCAGATAATAAAATATTGTTTTGTATTATCTTTATTATACAATGCTATCGGGTTATATTTTGCAACAACAGGACAATTAAAGCCTGTAATAGCAGCAATATTAATGCCTTTAAGTTCAATTAGTATTGTAGTTTTTACAACGATAGCAACTAATTTATTAGCAAGAAAAATTAAATAAAAGAATTATGAAAGTAGCCTCATTTTTAGAAGATATAAAGTTTAACGAAATGAAACCAGCAGTTTCATTATTATTAGATACAGACTTTTCAAAAGAAATAAGAGTTGTCTTTAAAAAAGGACAAATAATGGAAGATCATCAGGCTCCGTTTGCAATTATTGTTCAGGTGATAAAAGGGAGCATTGATTTTGGAGTAAATAATGAAGTACAAAAAATGAATACAGGAGATATCATTTCATTAAAACCACAAGTAGTACATAATTTAACAGCTACTGAAGAAAGTGTTGTACGTTTGTCTTTATCAAAATCGGATACTTTAAAAAGAGTAAAAAACGTATAGGCTTATGGAAATCAATAAATACATAGATCACACATTATTAAAAGCAACAGCTACAAAAGAACAAATAGTAAAATTATGTGCTGAAGCCAAAGAACATAACTTTTATGCAGTTTGTGTAAATGGTAGTTATGTTGACTTAGTGAAGCAAGAATTAGAAGATTCTGATGTAAAAATTGCCGCTGTAATAGGATTCCCTTTAGGAGCAATGACAACCGAAGCTAAAGTTTTTGAAGCTAAAAATTGCGTTGAAAATGGAGCGTCAGAAATTGACATGGTTATCAATATCGGAAAGTTATTAGATGGAGAATATGAATACGTAGAACAAGAAATACGATTAATTAAAGAAGCGATTGGAAACAACGTTTTAAAAGTAATTTTTGAAAACTGCTATTTATCAAAAGAACAAATTAAAAGAGTAAGTCAATTAGCTGTAAATGCTGGGGCAGATTTTGTGAAAACATCTACAGGTTTTGGTACAGACGGAGCAACTTTTGAAGATGTTCAATTAATGAAAGATGTAGTAAAAGATAAGGCTCAAATAAAAGCAGCTGGGGGAGTACGAGATGCAGCAACTGCTATTAAATATATAGAAATGGGAGTTACGCGTTTAGGAACCTCTTCAGGAGTTTCATTAGTTACTACAGGAATTTCAGATAAAAATCAATATTAAGATGAGTGTTCATATAGAAGCAAAAAAAGGAGAGATTGCTGAAACGGTTTTGTTACCAGGAGATCCGATGCGTGCAAAATGGATTGCAGAAACTTTTTTAAGAACCCCAGTTTGTTATAATGACGTACGTGGTATGCTTGGTTATACAGGAACCTATCGAGGAAAAAGAATTTCAGTACAAGGAACTGGAATGGGAATTCCGTCAACGTTAATTTATGCACACGAACTAATTAACGAATATGGAGTGAAGAATTTGATTCGTGTGGGTTCAGCAGGTTCGTATCAAAAAGAAGTCAAGATTCGTGATATTGTTATTGCAATGGCTGCTTCAACGAATTCTGGTTTAAATACTATTCGATTTAACGGAGCTGATTATGCACCAACCGCTAGTTTTGAATTATTTGAAAAAGCATTACATACCGCTAATAAAAAAGGTATTGCTATTAAAGCAGGAAATATTTTAAGTTCAGATGAGTTTTATGCGGATGAATTTGAAAGTTATAAAAAATGGGCAGATTATGGCGTGTTATGTGTAGAGATGGAAACCAATGGTTTATATACAGTAGCAGCCAAACATAAAGTTAACGCCTTATCTATTTTAACAATATCTGATAGTTTGGTTACTGGAGAAAGAACTACTGCTGATGAAAGAGAACAAACCTTTAAAGAAATGATTGAAATTGCTTTAGAATTGGCTTAATGTCAGTTCGGGTGATTTTGTTGAAGCATGAAACAAAATTGTATCGAGAACATGAATACACTCATCCAAAAATATAATATTCCAGGACCACGATATACGAGTTATCCAACTGTACCGTATTGGGATAACGAAACATTTTCAAAAGAAAAATGGATTCAAACGTTTAAAAAATCGTTTATAGAAAGTAATTCATCAGAGGGAATTAGTTTGTATATCCATTTACCATTTTGCGAAAGCTTGTGTACGTTTTGTGCGTGTCATAAACACATAACCAAACGTCATGAAGTTGAAAATCCATATATAGAAACCGTTTTAAAAGAATGGGATTTATATGTTGATTTGGTTAATGAGACTCCAATTATAAAAGAAATTCATTTAGGTGGCGGTACACCTACTTTTTTTTCAGTAGAACAATTAGAAAAGTTAATCAATGGGATTTTAAAACGAGCTAAAAAACATGAAAATCATGAGTTTAGTTTTGAAGGTCATCCGAATAATACAACCAAAGAGCATTTACAAAGTTTATATAATTTAGGATTTACTCGTGTAAGCTTCGGAGTGCAAGATTACAATCCAAAAGTACAAGAAGCAATTCATAGAGTACAACCTTTTGAAAATGTTGAGAAAGCTCATAATTACGCTAAAGAAATAGGATATACTTCAATTAGTCACGATTTAGTTTTTGGACTTCCTTTTCAAACTAAAGAGAATGTAATTCACACGATTAATAAAACTAAAGAATTACAACCTGATAGAATTTCGTTTTACAGTTATGCACACGTGCCTTGGGTAAAAGGTATTGGTCAACGTGGATTTAATGAGCAAGATTTACCAAAAAACGAAGAAAAACGAGAACTGTACGAAATAGGAAAAGAATTGTTTGCAGAAATGGGTTATGTAGAAATTGGTATGGATCATTTTGCATTACCAACCGATAGTCTATATAAAGCTACAGAAGAAAAAACACTGCATCGAAATTTCATGGGGTATACAGCCAATAAAACACAACTAATGATTGGTTTGGGTATGTCATCAATTTCTGATTCTTGGTATGGTTTTGCACAAAATGTAAAAACAGTAAAGGAATATGAAAAGTTGGTGAATGAAGGTGAGATTCCAGTATTTAGAGGACACATTTTATCAGAAGAAGATTTAATTATCAGAAAGCATATTTTAAATATTATGTGTCACTTTTCTACTTCATGGAGCGATGAATCCTTAGAAATAGAAAATATAGAAGACCATATTTTAAAATTACAAGAAATGATTGATGATGGCTTAGTGTTTGTTAACGGAGATAGTTTATCTGTTCCAGAAAAAGCAAGACCTTATGTGCGAAATATTTGTATGGCTTTCGATAAAAAACTACATCAGAAACAGCCAGAAACGAAATTGTTTTCTATGACTATTTAATGCTTATTTACTGATAATCAGCGAAATATGATTTTTGTCATATTTTTTAATTCAATTTCTTAATAGCTTTGGTAATAACTTAAAACTCAGGTATCATGAAATCAACAGTTAAAACAAATTGGACAAAACAAGAATTTCAAACATATCTTTTTATTTTTTGTATGAATGCAGATTATAAAGAAACAAAAGAAGAGCTTAAAACTATATCAATTAAAAGTAATGAAGCTGTATATGAAAAAATGCATTCAGAATTCGAAAAAGATAATGATTACGTTAGTATTCAAAAGCTTCAAGCATCAATTAATGAATTAAACTACACTGAAGAAGAAATAAAGGCTTTGTTTGATGAAATTAAAGAATTATTCTTGTCAGATGGAAAGTATGAAATATTAGAAAGAAACTTAATGACAGGATTAAAAAGACTTTTTAATTAGAGGTATATATTTCTAATAAAGGAATGAGTTTTATGTAATAATAAGACTCATTTTTTTATGTGCAAAACTTAAAAAAAAATCTTGAAACATGACAATTATCATGTTTTAAGAAAACCCTCAAATCTATCTTTGTTCTATAATTATCAGGCAAGATATGAGCGTTATTTACTTACTACTTACACTAAGTATTTTAGTGGCAATTGTTTTTTTTATTGCATTTATCGTTTCGGTAAAAAAAGGACAGTACGATGATTCGTACACGCCTTCAGTTCGTATGCTATTTGATGATGAACTCGTAAAAGAAGATAAAATTAACAACTAACAATAGATATTAAATTCAAATTAGATTATGGAAATGCAACAATTTTATTACGATAATAAAATCGTAAAAAAATTCATCTATGCCACACTTCTATGGGGAATCGTAGGTTTCTCAGTAGGATTATTGTTGGCTTTCATGTTTTTATTCCCAAATATTACTGACGGAATTTCGTGGTTAAGTTTTGGTCGTTTACGTCCGTTACATACCAATGCAGTAATTTTTGCTTTTGTTGGTAACGCAATTTATGCCGGAGTGTATTATTCGTTACAACGATTGTTAAAAACACGAATGGCAAGTGATTTTTTAAGTAATTTTAATTTCTGGGGATGGCAATTAATTATTGTTGCAGCAGCAATAACATTACCATTAGGATACACTACTTCAAAAGAATATGCCGAATTAGAATGGCCAATTGATATTGCTATTGCTTTAGTTTGGGTAGCTTTTGGTGTAAATATGATATGGACAATTCTTCAAAGAAGGCAACGTCATTTATATGTAGCTATTTGGTTCTATTTAGGAACATTTGTAACAGTTGCAGTTTTACATATTTTCAATAGTTTAGAATTACCAGTTAGTTTCTTAAAATCATATTCAGTTTATGCTGGAGTTCAAGATGCTTTGGTGCAATGGTGGTATGGACATAATGCGGTAGCATTCTTCCTAACTACACCATTTTTAGGATTGATGTATTACTTCGTTCCTAAAGCCGCAAACAGACCTGTATATTCTTATCGATTATCAATTGTACACTTTTGGTCGCTGATTTTCATCTATATCTGGGCAGGACCTCACCATTTATTATATACTTCGTTACCAGATTGGGCTCAAAATTTAGGGGTTGCATTCTCTATTATGTTATTAGCACCATCTTGGGGTGGTATGATAAACGGATTATTAACATTGCGTGGAGCTTGGGATAAAGTTCGTACTGATCCAGTTTTAAAATTCTTTGTAGTAGCTATTACAGGTTATGGTATGGCAACTTTTGAAGGGCCAATGTTATCATTAAAAAATGTAAATGCAATTGCGCACTTTAGTGATTGGATTATTGCGCACGTTCACGTAGGAGCGTTAGCTTGGAACGGTTTCTTCACTTTTGGTATGATTTATTGGATGGTTCCAAAATTATTTAAAACAAAATTGTACTCTAGAGCGTTAGCAAACTTTCACTTTTGGATTGGTACTTTAGGTATTATTATGTATGCTTTACCGATGTATGTTGCAGGATTTGTACAAGCATCTATGTGGAAACAGTTCAATCCAGATGGAACTTTAACATACGGTAACTTCCTTGAAACGGTAAATGAAATTGTACCAATGTATTGGATGCGTGCTATTGGAGGAAGTATGTTTATCGTAGGTGCATTTGTAATGTTATATAACATGATTAGAACGGTTAAATCTGGTACTGAAGTTACTGATGATTTAGCAGAAGCAGCACCATTAACAAAAGTATCTAAGCATAGAACTAAAGGAGAAGGATGGCATACTTGGTTAGAAAGAAAACCAATCAAGTTAACAATTTATGCAACCGTTGCTATTTTAATTGGTGGTATTGTTCAAATTGTACCAACCTTATTAGTAAAATCTAATATACCAACGATTTCAAGCGTAAAACCATATTCACCTTTAGAGCTAGAAGGGCGTGATATTTATATCCGTGAAGGATGTGTAGGATGTCACTCTCAAATGGTACGTCCATTTAGATCAGAGGTCGAGCGTTATGGAGAATATGCTAAAGCAGGAGAGTTTGTTTACGATCATCCATTCTTATGGGGATCTAAACGTACAGGTCCAGATATTTTAAGAGTAGGAGGCAAGTATTCTGATAGCTGGCACTTAAATCACATGTACGATCCACAAAGTACATCACCAGGTTCTATTATGCCAGCTTACCAATGGTTAGTTAGAAATAAATTAGACAAAAGTAATACTGAAGGAAAAATGGAAGCCATGGTAACGCTAGGTGTTCCATATACAGAAGAAGAGATTGCAAATGCGCAAGCTAGTATGGATGCTCAAGGAGCTCAAATTCAAGAGAACTTAAAACAAGATCCTGATTTTGCTACCAATTATGAAGCAGATAAAAAGTATGCTCAAGAAAGCGGACAGACTTTTATAGAAATGAAGGATAGGGAGATTGTTGCCTTAATCGCATACTTACAACGATTAGGAACAGACATTAAAGTAAAAGATGTTCAAAAACAATTAAGCGCTAAAAACTAGAAATTATGTTGAAGTTCGTAAAAAATCACATGGAAAGTATTACAGGTATAGAAATATACCCAATCATTTCACTAACTATTTTCTTTACATTTTTTGTAGTACTGTTTTGGTGGGTGTTTACCGCTAAAAAGGAATACATCAGTAGAGTAAGCGATATACCATTAAACGATTAAAATAAAATAAGATGAAAAAATATATTCAATCTATAGTCTCATTTCTTTTTGTTTTTTCAATGCCATTTATTTTAGCGAAAGCTTTTATGGCATATAAAGATCCATTTAGTTTATATGAAAACCCAATTGTGTGGTTTGTAATTATAGGATTTGGTTTAGTAGTATTGTTAAAAGAAGTTTTGGCAGCTACAGTTGTAAATAAGGCAAATGAGTTAATGCCTAAAAATTACACAAGAGTACAAACAGTTATTTCTTTTTTGTTTTTGTTTTTAACACCCATAGCATTGGCAAAAGCGATTAGCTCATATGAAAATCCGTTTAACTTTTTAGAAAACCCATTAATTTGGATTGGCTTGATAGCTTTTGGTTTAGTAGTATTAGCAAAAGAAATGCTAACGATAACAGGAGTAGCAAAAATTGAAAAAGCTGAAATGATTAAAGCAGGAATTAATCCTGAAGAAGTAGATCATTGGGCTTGGGCTAAAAAGCTAATCAATAAATGGACTGAAGCCAAAGCTATTGAAGAAGAAGGAGAAATTGTACTTGATCATAATTACGATGGAATTAAAGAATTAGATAACAATTTACCACCTTGGTGGGTATATATGTTCTATGCAACCATCATTTTCGCAGTAGTATATTTAGTAAAATACGAAATGATGGGAGCTCCAAATCAAGATATGGAGTATGCGCAATCTGTAGCCCAAGCTAAGAGAGAATTAGCAGCTTTTAGATCAACATCAAAAGAAGCAATTATCGATGCTGAAACAGTAACGATTTTAACTGATGAGAGTGATTTAAATAGAGGTAAAGCTGTTTATAATTTAAATTGTGCTGCTTGTCATATTGCTGATGGTGGTGGAGGAATCGGACCTAACTTAACCGATGAATATTGGATTTTAGGTGGAGGTATTAAAAATGTTTTCGCAACAATTACCAATGGTGGTCGTGACGGAAAAGGAATGGTAGCTTGGGGTAAAACTTTAAAGCCAAAAGACATTCAAAAAGTGGCAAGTTATATTATTGGTATGCAAGGTACTACACCTGCAAAGCCAAAACCACCACAAGGAGAGTTGTATAAAGACGAAACTCAAGAGGTAAAAGAAGAAGTTATAGAACAAGTAAAAGATAGTGTTCAATAATATTGAACATTGGTTTGGTTTTTAATAGTTGATTATGGAGACACCCGAGAACGAACAATTTAGAGATAGTATTGGTACTGTTACAAAAGAAGGTAAACGTGCTTGGGTGTATCCTAAAAAACCAAGCGGACGATTCTATAAATATAGAAGCTACGTAAGCTATTTTTTATTAGCATTTTTATTATCAGCTCCATTTATTAAAATCAATGGAAATCAGTTTTTATTGTTTAATGTTTTAGAACGTAAGTTTAATATTTTCGGATTCCCTTTTTGGCCACAAGACTTTCATTTGTTAGTGGTTTCAATGATTGTTGGAGTTGTATTTATTATTCTTTTTACCGTTGTTTTTGGGCGTATTTTTTGTGGATGGATTTGTCCGCAAACGATATTTCTAGAAATGGTTTTTAGAAAAATAGAATATTGGATTGATGGAGATAGAGGTAAGCAAATTCGTTTAGAAAAACAAAAGTGGAATGCAGAGAAAATAAAAAAGAGATTATTAAAATGGTTTATCTTTTTTATTATTTCGTTCCTAATTGCAAATGTGTTTTTAGCCTATTTAATAGGTGGAGATACAGTAATTGAATATGTAACAGGGAATCCGTTTGATAATTTAAATACATTAATTTCCCTATTAATTTTTACAGGAGTTTTCTATTTTATTTTCGCGTGGTTTAGAGAGCAAGTATGTATTATCGCTTGTCCGTATGGTAGATTACAAGGGGTTCTGCTTGATAATAAAACCATTAATGTTGCGTACGATCATGTTCGTGGAGAAGGAGAAAAAGGTAGAGCAAAGTTCAATAAAAAAGAAGACAGAGCAACTACTGGAAAAGGAGATTGTATCGATTGTTTTCAGTGTGTAAATGTATGTCCTACCGGAATTGATATTCGTAACGGTACGCAGTTAGAATGTGTAAACTGTACTGCTTGTATCGATGAGTGTGATCATATGATGGAAAAGGTTGGATTACCAAAAGGATTAATTCGTTATGCTAGTGAAGAGAACATTGTAAAGAAAGCACCTTTTCAGTTTTCAGCAAGAATGAAAGGATACTCTGCTGTGTTAGGAATTTTAATAGCGGTGTTAATCGGAATGTTGTTTTTGAGAAATGATGTTGAAGCTACTATTTTAAGATTACCAGGGCAATTATATCAGCATAAAGAAAACGGAATTATTAGTAATATTTATACCTACAAAGTAATCAATAAAACAACGAGACAATTTGATGATGTTAGTTTTAAGTTGGTCTCTCATAAAGGAAAAATAGAAACGGTAACGCATCAAAATTTTGAAATACCAAAACAAGGATTGGCAGAAGGAACCTTATTTATAGAGGTACATCAATCTGAAATGAAAAAAGAAAAAATAGACTTAAAAATAGGAGTTTATAGCGGTGATAAATTAATAGAAACTACTAAAACTAATTTTTTAGGACCAAGAAGTTATAGATAATTTAAAACAATAAAAATGAAACTAAACTGGGGCACGGGTATAGTAATTGCAATTATTGGGTTTATAAGTTTTATCATGTATTTCGTTATATCGATGAGTACAGGTAAGAGTTATAATCACGATTTAGTCTCTGATAAGTATTATCAGAAAGAACTAGAATATCAGCAAACAATAGATGCAACTAAAAACGCAAAAGTATTAAAAGAAAACATATCAATAGAACAATCAATTGGGGGACTGATTGTAAATTTTCCAAAAGATTTTGATTATAAAAAAATTTCAGGAAAAGTGTTCCTATACAGACCATCTAATAAGCAATTAGATTTTGAAATTCCAATTTCATTGTCTAAAACATATTTGCTCGTGCCTGAGAAACGTTTATTGGGTGGTCGTTGGAACATTAGTGTTTCTTGGAACTACAATAATACAGCTTATTTTTATCAGAAAGAGTTGATTTACTAATGTTTATTTCAGCGCTCATATTTGGTTTATTAGGAAGTTTTCATTGCATAGGTATGTGCGGACCGATAGCTTTTATGTTACCGGTAGATAGAACTAATAAAGCAAAACAAGTTTTACAAATAGTAAGCTATCATTTAGGTCGCTTATTTACGTATAGCTTAATAGGATTGTTATTCGGGCTCCTAGGAAAAGGATTTTATTTCTTCGGATTTCAACAACAACTCTCTATTATAGTTGGTATTTTAATGATTTTGGTTATTCTTTTACCTAAAACTTTTCAGAAATACAATTTTTCAAAATCGATTAATAGATTGGTGATGAAAGTAAAATCGGCTTTAGGAAAAGAATTAAAAAAGAGAGGAAATGATACTTTTTTTACCATCGGGTTTTTAAACGGATTTCTTCCTTGTGGGTTGGTTTATATGGCAGTTTTCGGGGCTTTAGCAACATCGAATGCGCTCTCGGGAAGTTTATATATGTTCATCTTTGGATTAGGAACTATACCATTAATGACAACTGTAGTGTATGTTGGTAATTTCGCTAACGGATTGGTAAGAAAAAGGATTCAACAAGTAATACCTTTTGTAGTAGTTTTTATCGGCATTTTATTTGTGCTTCGTGGTTTGGGATTAGGAATCCCTTATGTATCTCCAGTACCAGTTTCAGATTTAGCAACTTCAGTAGAAGGATGTCATTGATCCTTTTTTACATGATATAAATCATACTATTTTTTAAGAATGTAAAGTAACTTTATACTAGAAGTTAAATCAATAAATTACCCTATTATGAAAAAAATAATTGTACCAGTCGACTTTTCAATATATTCAGAAAACGCTTTACAAACCGCTGCTTTTTTAGCAAAACAATCTGATGCAGAGGTTTTAGTTGTTCATATGCTAGAACTTTCGAATGCTATTATAAGTCAATCAGAAAGTTATGCTCAGCAAGAAACAGTGTTCTATTTAAAGCTAGCTGAAAAGAGGTTCAATAAATTTTTACAGAAAGATTATTTGTCAGAAGTAAAGGTAAAACCAATTATAAAGCACTTTAAAATTTTTAGTGAATTAGATGAACTAGCGAGAGAAGAGAATGCCGACTTAATAGTTATGGGTTCTAAAGGAACTAGTGGACTAAAAGAAATGTTTATTGGTTCTAATACCGAAAAGGTAATTCGTTACGCTCATGTACCTGTATTAGTGGTAAAAGACACTCCGATAGTTAGTAAATTAGAGAAAGCAGTTTTCGCATGTGATTTTTCTGATGATGATGTTAGTCCTTATTTAGAAGCGAAAACTTTTTTCGAAAAACTGAATTGCAGCTTACAGTTAGTGTATGTTAGTACACCAAACACAAAGTTTAAAAGTACAAAAGAGATTGAAGAAAAGATGATTCAGTTTTTTAATAAAACTAATGAAGATATAAATGAAGTTTCTAAAGTAAAAGTGATTTCTGATTATTCAGTAGAAAAAGGAGTACTATATTATACCAACAAAAGCGAGTCGGATATTTTAGCTGTAGCTACCCATGGTAGAAAAGGAATTTCTCATTTTTTTGAAGGAAGTATTTCAGAAGATATTGCCAATCACAGTAAGTTACCGGTACTTTCATTTAAAATTTAATATCAATAATTATATTATAAAACAAAAACTCGATACAATTTGTATCGAGTTTTTGTTTTATATGAAAAGTAAAATTACTTAGCTTCTTTAGCCTTAATATTACTTACAAATTTCTGTAAACGTTTACCGTAATCTGAAGCTTTAACTTTATCAGTTAAACTATTATTAATAGTGTCTAATAATTGAATACTAGCATCGAATAATTCTGATAAAGCAATGTAAGGAGCCGCTTCGCTATTAGCATTAGCAATAGCATAGTTTGTTGAGAATAAGAAACGACGACGCATCATTTTTTTATAATCAGCTTCTAATTGTTTTACTAATTCTTCATCACCACTTTGACGCGCTTCAAGGTCTTTTTTAATAAAATCTAAACGTTGATCTCTAAACCTAGCATCAATTTCACGGAACTTATCCATTACTTCTTGGTTTTTAGATCCTTTTATTTCTGGATTAAATCCAAAGTTTTCAACATCATCATTAATGGTAATTTCTCCTTTTTCTCCAAAAAACATTAAGTGTTTGTCTTTAGTATTACCATCAAAAGTCAAGTAATACATAACAGGAGTATCTACATTATCTGTTAATGTAAACTTATCGCTACCTAATAAAGCCATAGAATCTACAGACACTAAAACTGTATCATTCATTTTTTGAAGATAAAGCGTACCTTTTTTTAATCCTTTAATTTGACCTTTAACAATCATGTTTCCTTCTTTTTTAGAAGAACATGCAATAGCTATAATTGCCAATACGAAAATGGCTAAAAGTTTTTTCATCTGAAATAAAATTTTAAATTGCAAATATGCAGAAAACTACTAAACTTTAGAGGCTATTTCCATTAAAATTGTACACAAAATAGCTCCAACTGTTCCAATAGCATAACCAAATACAGCTAATAAAACACCAACAGTTGCTAAAGATGGGTGAAATGCTGAAGCTACAATAGGAGCAGAAGCAGCACCACCAACGTTTGCTTGACTACCTACGGCTAAAAAGAAATAAGGAGCTCTAATTAGTTTAGCAACTAATATTAATAACCCAGCGTGAATACTCATCCAAACTAAACCAATTGCGATTAAGCCTAAGTTATCAAAAATCATAGCTAAGTCCATTTTCATACCAATAGTAGCAACTAAGATGTAAATAAATACACTACCTAATTTACTAGCACCTGCGCCTTCGTAGTTTTTAGCTTTTGTAAATGATAAAATAATTGCAATAATTGTTGAGATACTAATTAACCAAAAGAAACTAGAGCCTAAAAATGTGAAAACATTTTTCCAGGTTTCAGATTCAATTCCAGCAACTAAATTGCTAAATAAACCGCTTAAGTAAGAAGCAGCGAAATGACCAAAACCAACTGTTCCGAATGCTATGGCAAGCATAATCATTAAATCGGTTAACGAAGGGTTTCTTTTTACACTTTGTGTAAAGCTAGAAACTTTTTCTTTTAATTCTTCTATAGCAGAAGTATCTGCTTTTAACCATTTATTAATTTTATCTTTTCTACCAATTCCTATTAACAAAATAGCCATCCAAATATTAGCAACGACAATATCAACAAACACCATTCCTCCGTATTTAGCAGGATTGTATTGGTAAATTTCTAGCATAGCGGTTTGGTTAGCACCTCCACCAATCCAGCTTCCAGCTAGAGTTGATAAACCTCTCCATACAGCATCAAATCCAGCGCCACCAACTGTATCTGGAGAAAATATTGAAATTAATAAAATTGCTAAAGGACCACCAATAATAATACCTACAGTTCCAGTAAAAAACATAATTAATGCTTTAGAACCTAGATTAAAAATTGCTTTTAAATCGATGCTCAAGGTCATTAAAACCAAAGCAGCAGGCAATAAAAATCTACTTGCTACATAGTACAATTGAGATTTTCCTTTTACAGCTTCGCCAGCTGTACTAACCGTTTCCCATTCAGGAGCAATAACTCCAAGAGTAGTGAATATTGCAGGAATAAAATAAGCCATGAATAACCCTGGCACTATTTTATAGAATTTATGCCAGAAACCTGAAGTTTTAGATTCAGTATAAAATACAAACCCTAACGATATCATTAAGATTCCGAATACAATAGCATCGTTTGTAAAAGTAGGTGCAGTCATTTTTATGTTAGTTTTTTGCTAAAGTATGAAAATTACTTAGTCTTTTTTCTGTGGTCAGTACTTATAGTAATTCCTAATTGAATTCTGTCAAAGCTTCTACTAGCGTCATTTGAAATATTCATGTAACCAACTTGTAATTTTACAACATCAGAAAGTTTATATTTTAAACCAGTTCCAAACCAATTTTGATTGTATGATTGTCCGTCAAAATCAAAGAAAATTTCGTCATATAAATAAGTTGACCATTTTTTAGATAATGGATAACTTAAACCTAATTGATATCGAATAAAATGACCAGTTCTTGATTCAAAAAAACGTTGCTCAGCTCTTAAACGGTGAGCAATACTTAAATCTGATAATTTATGTTTTACATTTAAATCTTCGTAAATACGATGATCGCTAAAATCACCTTTCGAAACATCAAATGTTCGGTCGGTGCTTAAATAAGCATACCCAATAGTAGCACTAACAGTTTTATTAAATTGATAGTTACCACCTAATCGACCAATAAATTGTTGCATGTCATCACCAATTTCAAAAAAACGGAAATGTGCCATAGTTTTTAAGCTGAATTTATCTGCGACTTTATGTGAGCCATTATACATATACCAAGCTCCAAATTCTTTTTCTGGATTTGATTGAGCATAATTACTAATGGTTAATAAGAATAATAAAAAGGTTATTGTCTTTTTCATTTTTAGATATTGTATTAAGAGAGCAAAAATAAGGAAAAGAAGATTTTTTTAAAACTTATATGAAAAATAGTACATTTACCTACATCTATTTTATGAAAAAACTATGGAAGAAGAGATTGAAAATTTATCAATTGCTGAGTTAAAAACTGAATTATTTGCTTTTTTAAATTTAGAGAAAGGAATTCCGTTTACCTATATTACATTATTTAAGAAACCGTTTCAAGCAATAAAAATTTACACTTCAAAAGATAGAAAATATTTAACTAATCCATTAAAATATTTATTATTTAGTGTAGCAGTTTATACCTTGTTTGTTAATTATCATAAAGGATTTAAAGACTTTATGACTAATGCTAATAAAGGGAATAAAAAGATGTTTGAAGGACTTGAAAAAATGTTTGATGCTGAACTTTTCGAAAAATTCTTATTAGCTCAAGAGTTTTATATGTCTTCGATGAATATAATTTATCTTTTTGCTGTACCTGTTGTAGGGTTAGTGACTTATTTTTTTTTAAAAAAAAAATATAATTATGCAGAGAATTTAGCAATACATTGTTATTTATTTGGAACTGCAAATTGGACAAGTTTACTATTGGTATTAATAACATTGCTTTTTAATTTTTCAGGAGGTTTTATGTTGTTTTTAATGATAATCACTTTTATGCTAATTGTATATTTGATGAAGCATATTTATCAAATTAAATGGATAACAGCTATTGGTGTCCAAATATTCTTGGCATTCATTTTTATGATTGTTACGCAGGTTTATTTATTAGCTATATTTTTTTATTACCTTTTATTTACTTAAAAAATTAAAACCCCTTTGTGGAAAACACAAAGGGGTTTTAACTAAACTATTTTTAATAATTATAATTCATTGTTTTGTAAAGGTTCTTCTTTTTTAAGATATTTATCTAAGAACTTTAAAATTCGACTATTCGATTCGATTTGGTTTTTCTTTTTTACAAAACCATGTCCTTCATCTTCGAAAAGAACATATTCAACAGGAACACCATTTTTCTTAACTCCAGCAACTATTTCATCAGATTCTACTTGTAAAACTCTAGGGTCTTTTGCACCTTGTAGTACCATTAACGGCTTGGTTACTTTATCTGTGTGAAATAAAGGTGAGATTCTCTTTAAACGAACAGAGTCTGCCGAATGTGGATCTCCTAATTCTTTGTATAAAGCTTCTCTAAAAGATTCCCAATATGAAGGAATACTTTTTAAAGTACGTATCCAATTAGTTACTCCAAAAATATTTACACCAACAGCAAACTCTTCTGGAGTATAGGTTAGGGCAGCCATGGTCATATATCCCCCATAAGAACCTCCGATAATTCCAATCTTATCACCATCTATTTGTGGTTGTTTTGCTAACCAATTTTTTCCCTCTACACAATCTTGTAAATCTTTTTCACCATGATTTAAGTCATCCATGGTAAAAAAAGTTTTTCCATAACCACTACTTCCACGATTATTTACTGCTAAAACAGCATAACCATGATTTACTAGGTATTGAATTCTTGAATTGAAGCCTTGACGAGATTGACCACCAGGACCACCATGAACCCAAACCAAAGCAGGAACTTTATTGTTTTCTGTTGCTTGATGTGGTAAGTAATAAATAGCAGGAATGGTAACTCCATCGAAAGAAGGATAACGAATTACTTTAGCATTTACCAAATCAGCACCATCAATTTCTTTGTTCAATACATCTGTTAATTGTGTTTGTTTTTTAGTTTTTAAATCATACACATATAGGTTAGATGGAGTATGAGAACCTCCCGCATAAAAACGCATCATAGATTCATCTCTTGAAAACCCAACATTGGTAATACTTTTACCATCTACGTTTGGAAGCTCAATATTTTTACCAGTTTCAATATCAAAAACTTCGATTACATTTTTAGCATCTTCATTTATATAGGTAACTCTGTATTTTCCGTTATTGGTAAAATAACTTCCAGAAACATCCCACTTTTTTTGTAATACTTTTTCTATTTCTCTGCTTGTAATATTATATTTCATTAAACTAGCAAATTCTCCGTCGGCATCAGTTGTGTAATAAAAATTAGTATCATCTATAGAAAAATCAGCAGCAGAATTACCACTTAGTGTTTTATTTATTTTTGTGTTCTTTTTAGATGCCCTGTTATATAAAAATAAATCACGATCATTTGTATTTACGGTTTTACTTAATGCAAAATAGTTTTTGTTGTTAGATATTGCAGCAACATTATACCCTTCTTTATTTTCATAAATCATTTTAGGGGTTAATGTTTCAATATCCATTTCGTAAATATCCATGAAACGTTTGTCTCTTTTGTTTGAAGCATAAAAGAAACTTTTTTCATCTTTAGACCAACCATAAAAACTAGCTCTGGCTCCTTTTTGGGGCGTTAATTCCTTAATACTGCCATCAAGCTCTCTTAAGAAAATGTGATAAATTTCATCTCCGTTATTGTCCATACTAAATAACATTCTATTATCTTTTGGAAAATAAGAACGAGCGAAAACGGAAGAACTATCTGATGCTGTAATCGGTGTAAATGTACCATCTGAAGTAGAAACGGTATACATATTATAGATTCCCGATCGATTACTGGTTACCAATAGTTTTGATTTATCTGGAGAAAAACTTCCGCCAAAAACACTCTCGTTATCCATTATCTGTTTGATGGTATATTTTTTCACCTTTTTTATCGCTTCTTTAGAAGAGCCTTTGTCTTTTTTACAGGCAATTACAGATAAAGTAATAACTAAAAGAAATGCTATTTTTTTCATTGTTTTATATTTAGTTTGTTGATTTCTATAAAGATACTGATTAATCGATAAAAAAGTTTTCAGTTTTTTTAAAAGGAGAAATGGTTATGTTTTCTACTGATTTTTGATATTCTTTCCAATCAGTATTGAAAAATGCATTAGTTTTTTCAAGAGCTTCTTTTAAAGAAGTTTTTAATTGATCAATTAACTGTTTTTCAGTTTTAGTTTGTTCTCCAAATCGAGAACCTACATACCAGCGAGCAGTTCCTAAACGTTGGTTAACTGTAACTTCAGGGTTTCTAATAATCCCTTGTCTCTTGTCAACTTTACCTAAATAGACGGCAATTAGTGTATCTATTTTTTTAGTAATATCGGTAGAGGTTTTTATTTGTTCTTTATATTTCTTTTTATCTTTTTTGGTAAACTTTGTTTTATAGCCTTTAACGATTTTTTTGCTCTCAACTAATTGTTTTACTGCATCAGCTATAGTTTTTTGATATTCTTGTAATTCTTTACTCGTATTATATTTTTGATTGATAGCGGCCTCAGAAGTGGTAAGTCTTGGGTCAGATTCAACCTTAATATTTTGCTCTGAAATTTGATCGCCAAAAGTCATTTTTAAACGATAAGTTCCTGGTTTTACACGAATACCACTAGGTTCCCTTTTTTGTTTTCTAATAGTTCTAGATGGTCTCGAAACACCTTTTTCATTTAAGTACCAATAGGTTTTATGAATACCATTTTCTTTAGGAGCTTTATGTTTTAATGTTCTAATTAATCTTGTGCCATCAAAAATTTCAAGCTTAATTGAATCGTGTTTTATTTTTGGAGCCTCTTCTTTTTTAGCTTCTTTTACTTTTTTTGAAGAATCAATTTTCTTTTCTGGCTTATTGATATAGTAAGAAATCGCAGCACCACGTTTTCTATTTTCACCATTGTACAAGGCATCTCCACCAAACCTACTTCCAGTTGGTTGCTGATAAGCAGTTATATAAGCAACTGGTGGTTCAAATAATTCTAACTTATTTTTAAGTGTGTTTTGATTTTTAGCAATTTCTCGTAACGGACGAATATCGTCTAAAACCCAAGCAGCTCTACCAAAAGTACCAATAACTAAATCGTGTTCACGAGTATGAATTACTAAATCTTTTACAGAAACAGTAGGGAAACCTTGCGTCCATTTTGTCCATTTTTTACCAGCATCTATAGAAATGTATAAACCATCATCAGTACCTAAAAACAATAAATTAGCTACGATAGGGTCTTCTACAATACTTAGTGTATAACTTTCTACATCGTTAGCATCAACAATACGCTCCCATGTTTTTCCATAATCTCTGGTTCTGTACGCATAAGGCGTATAATTAAAACGACGATAATCATTTGCAACTAATAAAGCCTCCCCTTTATTTTTATTGGATGCTTTTATTTGTGTAATCCAGCTGTTAGTAGGTAAACCCTTTATGTTTTTTGAAACATTTGTCCAGGTGGCACCATCATTTTTAGTGATTTGAACTTGACCATCATCTGTAGCTACCCAAAGCATGTTTTTTTCTAAAGGAGAAGGTTCAATCACTAAAATAGTAGTATGATTTTCTGCTCCAGTAGCATCCATAGTTAAACCACCGCTTTCTGATTGTTTTTGTTTACTAGGATCGTTAGTTGTTAAATCTGGAGAAATAACTTTCCAAGTCAATCCTTTATCGGTTGATTTATGTACAAACTGACTTCCGAAATATAAAATTGAATTATCGAATGGATCAATATTTATGGCAGCATTCCAATTAAATCTTAATTTAACTTTTGCGTCAGGGTGCGTTGGACGAACTGTATAATTATTACCTGTTTTATAATCGTAACGAGAAACATATCCTTGCTGACTCATTGTCCAACCGTAGCGAGAATCATCTCTATCTGGTACTACATCAAAACCGTCACCAAAACTAATTTCTTGCCAATAAGAATTACGAATTCCTTGGGCTTTCCATACATAAGCTGGCCCACGCCAAGAACCATTGTCTTGCATCCCGCCATAAACATTATAAGGAAACTCATTATCTACATTAATATGATAAAACTGAGCTACGGGTAAGTTGCCAATAAAGCGCCATGTTTTTCCACCATCTTTAGTAATATTTAATCCACCATCATTACCATCAATCATGAATTTACCATTATTTGGATTTATCCACCATGCGTGGTGGTCAGGGTGAACACCATTGTCTACGCCATAAGCTGGCATTAATTGGTTAAAAGATTTACCACCATCTTGAGAAACATTTACATAGGTGTAAATAGAGTATAAGCGATTTTCGTTTTGTGGATCTACATAAATTTCAGAATAATAAAAAGGTCTGTTTCCAATACCTCTATTACCTGATTTATTATTAATCATTTTCCACTTAAAGCCTCCGTCTTCACTTTTGTAAAGTGCATTTTTTTTAGCTTCAACCAAAGCATAAATTACATTTGGGTTTGAGCGAGAAATAGCAACACCAATTCTTCCTAAATCTCCTTTAGGAAAACCTTCCTTATCTGTGATTTTTTTCCAGTTTTCTCCACCGTCATGAGTAATATATAATCCACTTCCTTTTCCACCTGAATTAAAAAACCAAGGATCACGTTTGTGTTCCCACATTGCAGCAATTAACTTATTCGGATTTGATGGATCCATAATTAAATCTGCCGCTCCAGTTTTTATGTTGTTGTATAAAATTTGTTTCCATGTTTTACCACCATCAGTAGTTTTATAAACACCACGTTCTTTGTGTTCTCCCCAAGGTGAACCGATTGCGCCAACATAAACAATGTTTGGATTTGTAGGGTCTATAATAACACGATGAATATGACGTGTTTTTTCCAGCCCCATGGCTTTCCATGTTTTTCCAGCATCTAAAGATTTATAAATTCCATAACCTCCATTTAAACTGTTACGAGGATTTCCTTCTCCTGTACCAGCCCAAATAACACTAGGGTTTGATTGCTGAATAGCTAAAGCACCAATAGATGCTGTAACTTCTTTTTCGAAAATTGGTTCCCATTTAATTCCACCTGATGTAGATTTCCAAATACCACCAGAAGCAGTTCCTACATACATGATATCAGGGTTTGATTGTACAACGTCAATTGTTGTTACACGACCAGACATTCCTCCTGGACCGATGTTTCTTGGTTTCATATTTTTAACTAAATCCATTGAGAATTCTTGAGAAAATAGTAATGGAGTTATAAGTAAAAAAAAGATTGGTAGTAGTTTTTTCATTGATATATTATTGATAAGAAGACAAGGTACAAAATAGAAAACCACTCAATAATTTACTGAATGGCTTTTAACATTTTATTAAGAAATTAAATTTACTCTTCTTTCTTTTTAGGTTCGCGTTTTGCTTCTTTAAGTGCTTGCATAAGCATCCATTCGATTTGTCCGTTTGTAGAACGAAATTCGTCTGAAGCCCATTTTTCAATGGCTTTTATCATGTCTTCATTTATACGAAGTGCAAATGCTTTCTTTTTTGCCATTATTTTTAATTTATAAAAGAAACAATAATACTAAAAATGTAAATGATAGTGAATGTTATAACTCGTATCATAATAATTTGTCTTTATAGTTTTCTAAAACACGTTTAGCCTCATTTTCTTTTTGAGTGCCAATTAGTATTCTTTTTCCATTTTTTAGTTCTAATTGAATTCCAATATCTCCAGAGACATTGATTGCTGTTCCATTCTTTTTATTCCAAAGAGAACCTCCTTTTAATCCCCATCCACCATATTCTGATATTGGGTCATAAGTTCTTACATAAGCTTTATTAACTTCTGACCATTTGATTAAACGTAAAGAAAAATGAAATGGAAAGAATTGGTAATGAATACCTGTTTCGTCAATCCTAGTTGTTAATTTAAAGAAGAAAATAAATGAAAGAGATACGATAATTCCTCCTAAGGTTAACAAAAATTCATTGGTTGTCATGCTAGAATTTTTCTCTAAGTACTCTTTTGTAATTAATATTATTGGTATAATAATACTAATTCCTAGTAAAGCAATTAACCATGTTTGCGTAAATCGTTGTTCTTCTTTAAAAACTTTCATATTTATCTATTTTTATCTCTTTCAAAAACTATTCTTGGATATTGTTCGGCAATATGTTTAACCACCCATCCATCTCTAGCATATTGATTTAATGTGTCTTCTAATTTTTGATTATTTTTTGTAAGACCAGCTTTCCAACTTACTACTTTATATTCTTTCATTACTTCTTATTATTTTGTAGTGTATATCCGATGGCTGCCCCAATTGCTATTCCTATTGAGATTCCAATCGCAATATTGCTAATAGATACTCCAATTGCTGCACCAATAGCAACTCCTAAAGCAATGCTAATAGCTAGCTTATTATCTTTATTCTTTTTGTTCATAGTTTAATGACTTAAAGTTCCTGTATTTACTACCGGTGAAGCCTCTTTATCTCCACATAAAATAACTAATAAATTACTTACCATAGCAGCTTTACGTTCTTCGTCTAGCTCAACAATTTCTTTTTTATTCAATTCTTCTAGAGCCATATCCACCATGTCTACGGCTCCTTGTACAATTTTATGTCTTGCCGCTACAATTGCAGTAGCTTGCTGACGCTTTAACATTGCACTTGCTATTTCTTGAGCGTAAGCTAAGTAACCAATACGTGCCTCTAAAACCTCAATACCAGCAATAGCTAAACGCTCTTCTAATTCCTTTTCTAAAGCTTCAGAAACTTCATTTACACTAGAACGTAATGTAATATCTTCTTCATGACCTTCATCAGCAAAATTGTCATAAGGATACATACTTGCAAGTTTTCGAACCGCAGCATCAGTTTGTACACGCACAAAGTTTTCGTAATTATCTACATCAAAAGCTGCTTTATATGTTTCGGTAACTCGCCATACTAGAATTGTAGAAATCATCACTGGGTTTCCTAATTTGTCGTTTACTTTTAAACGTTCACTATCAAAGTTACTCGCTCTTAAAGAAACTGTTTTCTTTTTGTATAACGGATTCGCCCAATACAATCCGTTTTGTTTTACTGTACCTACATATTTTCCAAAAAACAATAAAACTTTAGATGAGTTAGGGTTTACCAAGATAAATCCAAGAGCAGTAATAAAACCTGTTAAGACAAATAGTAGATAAATAGGATTTTCGTTAGATATGGTTAAAATAATACCGCCTACAATAAATGCTAATACTATAAAGAACATTAAATAACCGTTTGCTGGTTTGATGATTTTTTCTGATTTCATATTTAGTTTAAATTAAAGTGATATTAAAATGATATCACAAAGATATGTGTAATTTTATGTTAAAACCAAATTTTTGAATAAATATTTTTATACTTTAGCGAAAAATTAACAGAAATTTATTTATGAAAATCAAGGTTTTATTATTGCTTAGTGTGTTTTTTATAAGTGTTTCATCTATAGCAAATAACGATGATGTTTGGGGGCCAACGGGTCATAGAGCTACAGGTAAAATTGCAGAAAAACATTTAACGAAATCAGCAAAAAAGAAAATAGAAAAGTTATTGCAAGGAGAAAGTTTAGCATTTGTTTCAACATACGCAGATGAAATTAAATCTGATAGAAAAACATATGGTAAGTTTTATACTTGGCATTATGTAAATATGCCTTTAGATGCAAAATATGAGGATTCGAAGAAAAATCCTAAAGGAGATTTAATTACAGGAATTAATGAGTGTGTAAGAATCTTAAAAGATAAAAATAGTTCAACTGCTGATAAACGTTTTTACTTAAAAATGTTGGTGCACTTAGTTGGTGATATGCATCAGCCAATGCATATTGGTCAATCTGAAGATAAAGGAGGAAACACGATTCAAGTACAATGGCATGGTAGAGGTTCTAATTTGCATAGAGTTTGGGATGAAAACTTAATTGAAAAGTGGGGGATGAGTTATGTGGAATTAGCAGATAACGCAAAGCATTTATCAAAAGAACAAATTAAAGCAATCCAAAAAGGAAGTGTTATCGATTGGATGTACGATACACATAAGTTAACAAAACAAGTATATGGTTCGGTTAAGTCAGGTGATAAGTTACGTTACCGTTATTCTTACGATTATTTTCCAATTGTTAGAGAGCAATTACAAAAAGGAGGTTTGCGTTTAGCAAAATTATTAAACGAAATTTTCTGCTAATTATAAGTATATCAATAAAATTTTAAAGTCCTAAAGAATTTTCTTTAGGACTTTTTTCTTGTTAATGTTTCGTTAATTCATTTTTTTGAATGTGATAATCACTTAATTTTGAGATAAATAATTTAATGGATGTATAAATTAAGAATATTAATTTTATTAGTTTTAATTACTTTTTCTTGTAAAAAGAAAGAGAACGCTTCAAGTAAAGATATTGTAAAAGCAAAGCTAGAGACTTTGAATTATGAGCAGTTAAGGCCATTACTTCATAAGGATGATGATAAAACATATGTAATTAATTTTTGGGCTACTTGGTGTTTGCCGTGTGTAAAAGAATTACCAGCTTTTGAGAAGTTAAATAAAGAATATAAAGATAAAAATGTTGAGGTTGTTTTGGTAAGTTTAGATTTTTCAAGACAGTTAGAAACGAACCTAATTCCGTTTTTAAAAAATAAGAATATACAATCTAAGGTGATTCATTTTGAAGATAAAAATGAACAATTCTGGATTCAAGATATTGCAGATAATTGGTCAGGATCAATACCTGCAACAATTATTTATAATGCTAAAAAGAGAAAGTTTTATGAGCAATCGTTTCATTACGAAACGTTAAAAAATGAATTACAAACCTTTTTAAACTAATTAATTATGAAAATTTTTAAAACAGTAGTAATGCTAGTCGTAGTTATAGCTATTTCTGCATTTACATTAAATACTTCGAAAGGATATAAAGTTGGAGATACCGCTTCTGATTTTAAACTTAAAAACATTGATGACACAATGGTTTCTTTGGCTGATTTTAAAGAAGCTAAAGGATTTATTGTCGTATTTACCTGTAATATGTGTCCGTATTCGGTTGCAAATGAAGATCGATTAATAGCGTTAGATAAAAAATACAAACAAAAAGGGTATCCTGTAATTGCTATTAATCCTAATGACCCAAAAGTGTCTAAAGGAGATAGTTTTGCAGGTATGAAAACAAGAGCGAAAGAAAAAGGATTTACATTTCCTTATCTGTTTGACGAGGGACAAAAAGTGTACCCGATGTATGGAGCAACAAAAACACCACATGTATATATTTTAAATAAAGATAATAACAAGTTAGTAGTAGAATATATTGGAGCAATTGATGATTCTTCTCGTGATGAAAATAGTGTGTCAGAACGTTTTGTTGAAGATGCAGTGGAAGCTTTAATAAAAGGAGAAAAGCCTAAAAAGAACAATACTCGCGCTATAGGTTGTTCTATTAAAGATAAAAGAAATTGGAAGTAGTTTATAATTTTACAATAAAAAGCCCCAAGTTTTAAATTTAAAACTTGGGGCTTTTTATTGAGTTGTTTTACTAACGTTGATAAATTTTAGTTAAAGTAGTTTTATATTCAACAATAGCTAAGTTATTTTAAATGAATTAAGAATCAAAACAAATTCTTTTTACTTTCGCAGTATGCAACAAACTACCAATACTATTTTAATGGTTCGTCCATCTAGTTTTAGAATGAACGAACAAACTGCGGTTAATAATTATTATCAGCAAGAATTAACTAATATGCTACCGGCTGCTGTTAATGCAAAAGCGCAACAAGAATTTGATGCTTTTGTTCAGGAGTTAAAAGCAAAAGGCATAAATGTAATTGTTGTAAATGATACCGAAAAACCTAATACACCAGATGCATTGTTTCCGAATAACTGGGTTTCTTTTCATGAGAATGGAGATGTAGCTATATATCCTATGTTTGCTGAAAATCGCCGTTTAGAAAAACGCGAGGATGTGTTAGAAGTTTTAGAAGAGAAAGGTTTTGAAATCTCGAATGTAATTGATTATTCAGAGGCAGAAGAGGAAGGAGTTTTTTTAGAAGGTACTGGAAGTATGATTTTAGATCGTCAGAATAGAAAAGCTTACTGTGCGTTATCTCCAAGAGCAGACGAAGAATTGTTTATCGAGTTTTGTGAAGATTTTGAATTTACCCCTGTTATTTTTACAGCGAATCAAACTGTATTGGGAAGTAGAGAAGCTATTTATCACACAAATGTAATGATGTGTATTGCAGAAACTTTTGCAATAGTATGTTTAAATACTATAGATGATAAAAAGGAAAAGAAGAACTTACTTAAACACCTAAAATCTGATGGTAAAGAAGTAATTACCATTTCAGAAAAGCAAGTAACTCAATTTGCTGGAAACATGTTGCAAGTAAAAGGAACTAGTAATGAACATTACTTGGTAATGAGTACTTCTGCTTATGAATCTTTAACCCAAGAACAAGTAAAAAAAATAGAAAAGCACAACCTGATTATTCACTCGTCTCTTAAAACAATAGAAACTTGCGGAGGCGGAAGTGCTCGTTGTATGATGGCTGAGGTGTTTTTACCTAAGCTATAGTTACAGCTGGTTTGTAATTTTTATAATATTGCATTAAAATAAAAGAACAAATTACTGAAGAAGCAATCCCTTCAATAGCAAAAGCAAAAATTACTAGGCCTAAGCTTAAGTTTTGCCCCCAAAAAGAAGAATCTTCTAGTGTAGTCATAAAACCAGGGTTTATAAAGTCTACATAAATAATTAAGCCAATAATAGTAAGAGCTACTGCTACAATAGATGTTGCTGCTCCTATAGAAAAATTAGTAAAATATTGAGATTCATGGTTCCGATCCATATTTGTTTTTATAGCTCGATTTATACCCCAAAGCACAAAAGCAAAATTTAAAAAACGAAGCTCAGAAACATTTTCTAAGCCTAAAATTTTCATTAAAAAAAAGAAAGCGACAATCCCTCCAAAGATTAACAAAGCATTGTTAACGATTATTTTTGTACTAGTCATAATTCGTGTTTTAAATTATAAGAATGTTTAAAAATACGAAATAACTATTTGAAAATCAATAGATGAGGTGTTAAATGGTGGTTTGAGAGATCTTTGAAATTACTTTTCTAAATCCGAAGGTAGCTAATAATCCAATAATAGGAATGATTGTAAAATAGCTGAATAAATTTTGATATTCTGTTATTGTCGGATTTTCACCTAGCATATATCCAATAAAAAGCGACATGAAAATATCTGGGGTAAATCCGACAACGGAAATAATTCCCACTAAAGTTCCTGTAAGTTGTATTGGAGTGTTTGTTTCTTCAATAATAGCAAAATACAAACCTCTTAAAGCATACGTTCCAAAAGCCATAAAAACAAAAGTGGTAAACGATAGATAAAAAGGAACGTTTCCTATAAAGCCTAGTATAGAAGACATTATTACTAAAAGAGTAAAACAAGGAATGATTAATTTAGATGGAATAAATTTATCTGCAATCCAACCAATAGAAATTGCGGCAATAGGCCTTAAATATTGAATAAATACTGCAAAATAGGTAGCTTCTTCTAAAGAATAGTTCCAAACATCCTTGGCATATGTACCGTAGGTGCCTGTAAGTTTATAAGCACAGTAGGCGCAAAAAATAATCAATGAATGAAAAATTACTTTAGGTTGAATAATAAGCGACAGCGCTTTTTGAAAATCAAATTGAAACTCTTTCTTGTCTTCAGATTTTACTTCGTTTTTAGGTAGAGAAAACCAAACAAAGATCGCAACGAATATTACAATTACAGTAATAGCTCCGATAATATATTGTAATGTAGTTATTTTATCTTCAAGAGTTATTATTCCACTTTTAGGAAAGAAAAAACTTAAAATTGCTGCACCAGATAGGGCAGTAGTTGCAGCAAAAAAACCTCGACCTCCATCTAATAATCCAAATGATAATCCTTGGTTGTTTTTAGTTCCCCATTGTCTCGTAGCTTTAATTAAAGCAGCCCAGAATAAAAGAATCGTAGATACACCCCAAAATGCATACAAGAATTTTAAGCCAGTAGTAGAAGGAATCAAAAGCATCCATATTCCTCCTAGTGCAGTGAGCCCTAATGAAAGTGTAAGAAGTTTTTTGGCTTCCCATTTATCAGCAATAAACCCTCCAAAGAAATAAGATATTACAGCTGTAATACCATATAGTGCTTGAGCTTCTCCAATTTGTGCATCTGTAATTAAAAAAGCTTCTCTAATTACCGGTTTAAAAACGCGCATTAAGATAAAAGGCAATAAAAAAATAGCTTCCCTGCAATAATCAGGGAAAGCATAGATGTAATTTTGTTCTTGTTTTGCATTAGCCTAAGATAAGGCTTCTTTTAAAATTGTGATAGGATGCTTAGCAATGCGTTTAGTTCCATCATAAATTTGATGACGACAACTGGTTCCTGCAGCTACAATTTCTGTAGTTTCTGAACAGTTTCTAACTTTAGGGAATAAGGTATCTTCACCAACTTGCATACTTACCTTATAATGTTCTTTTTCATATCCAAAAGACCCCGCCATACCACAACATCCTGTGTTCATAATTGTTACTTTATAATTCTTTGGAATATTTAAAATACTAAACGATGCATGTGTACTAGACAACGCTTTTTGATGACAATGCCCATGAATTTTTAGCTCTTTCTTTTTAGAAGTAAATAATGAAGCATCTATGATGCCTTTTTTAATTTCTGAAGCTAAAAACTCTTCAATAGTAAATGTGTTTTTAGCAATTATTTTAGCAGAAGCTTTATCATCAGCTAATCGCAAATATTCATCTCTAAAGGTTAAAATAGCTGAAGGTTCTATTCCAATTAACGGAGTTTCATCAGTAATTAAATCCTTAAAAGCAGTGACATTTTTGTTTGCTAAATCTTTAGCTTCTTTTAAAAATCCTTTAGAAATATGACTACGTCCGCTTTCTTCGTGAGCTATCGTTTTAACTTCATATCCTAACTTTTCCAAAACAATTACAGCATCTTTTCCAATTTCGGCATCATAATAATTGGTAAACTCATCGTTAAAAAGATAAACAGTCTTATTACTAGCTTTTGTTTGATGATTATTTAACCAAGTTTCTAATGGTTGTTTTGCCAGTTTAGGAACAGAACGTTCTGTAGCTACTCCCATTACCTTTTTTGCAACAATTGTATTCGTAAAGAAATTGGTTAGAGCAGGAAACTTACTTCCTAGTTTGTTGTATTTTGCATTATTTGCAAATAATTTACTTCTAAAAGAATATCCATTGGTTTCTTGGTATTGATACAAAAACTCTGCTTTCATAGAGGCTATATCTACGTTACTTGGACATTCAGTGGCACAGGCTTTACAGCTCAGACATAAGTCTAAAACTTGTTTTAATTCTTTAGAATCAAACTTGTTTTTAGCAGTGTTGTTAGTTAGTACTTCTCTTAACGTATTAGCTCTGGCTCTAGTAGTTTCTTTTTCGTTTCTAGTTGCTCTATAACTTGGGCACAAGGTACCACCAGCTTCTGGAGATTTTCTACAATCACCTGAACCGTTACATTTTTCTGCTAATTTTAAAATACCTTCACTATCAGAAAAATCTTGAATGGTTTCAATTTCTGGTTCTTTTCTATCGATTTCATATCGTAAGCTTTGATCCATAGGGAAAGCATCTGTAATTTTCCCTTTATTGAATACGTTATTAGGGTCAAATGCTTTTTTAATACGACGTAGTAATTGATAATTTTTATCACCAATCATTAATGGAATAAACTCAGCGCGCACAATTCCGTCACCATGTTCACCGCTAAAAGATCCTTGATACTTTTTTACCAACTCAGCAGTCTCCGTAGTAATTTTTCTAAAGAGTACTACATCTTCTTGTTTCTTTAGATTTAAGATAGGGCGTAAGTGTAACTCTCCCGCACCAGCATGTGCATAATAAACAGCATCTTGCTGGTATTTATCCATTATTTGGGTGAATTCTTCAATATATTCTGGTAAATCTTCTAAGGCAACAGCGGTATCTTCAATACAAGCTACAGCTTTCATATCACCTACAATATTTCCTAATAAACCTAATCCAGCTTTTCTCAAATAATGTACTTTAGCAATGTCTTGTCCGTATACTTTAGGATAATGATATCCGAAGTTATTTGCTTTTAAATCTTCAATAAGTTTATCAGCTAAAATTTCGGCTTCTTCAATAGTTTCAGAAGAAACTTCTAACATTAAAACAGCTTCTGGATCTCCTTGTAAGAAAAAACGATTTTTGGCTTGTTCACGGTTATTTTTAGTACAGTCTAAAATTACTTTATCCATCAACTCACAAGCATATAACTTATGGTTCATGGCAGTAACAGTAGCTTTTAAACTTTCGTTTACACTAGTAAAATGCGGACAAACCATAATACTTTGCGTAGGAGGCAAGTCGTCTAATTGAATCGTAATAGCTGTTGAGAAAACTAAAGTACCTTCACTTCCTGATAAGAATTTAGCCGGGTTTATTCTTTCCTCGGTTCCTCCAAATAAATCAGAAATCAAGAACTCATCTACGGCATATCCTGTATTTCTTCTATGAATACTTTCTTTAGGGAACTCTTTTTTTATTTCATCTTGATTTTCTTTTGAGCTTAATTCAAAGAAAATAGACTTGTATATTTTTCCTTCAAGATTATCTTGTAAAGATTTTGTTCTAAATTCTTGAGAAGAGATTTCTTCAAAAGTAACCTCAGAACCATCACTTAATAAACCGTCAATAGTTAATACTTTATCACGTGTAACACCATATCGTATAGAGGTGCTACCAGAAGAATTATTTCCAACCATTCCTCCAATCATACATCGGTTAGATGTTGAGGTATTAGGACCAAAAAACAAACCAAATGGTTTTAAAAAACGATTTAAATCGTCTCTAATGATTCCTGGTTCAACAGTAATTGTTTTGGCTTGTTCGTCAAATGCTAAAACATTGGTAAAGTGTTTAGAAACGTCTACTACGATTCCGTCTCCAACACATTGTCCAGCCAATGAAGTTCCTGCTGTACGTGGAATTAAAGTCGTTTGATGTTTTGTGGCAAATTCAATTAATTGCTGAATATCCTTTTTGTTTTTTGGATAGGCAACAGCTAAAGGAATCTTACGATATACCGAAGCATCGGTAGCATATATGTTTTTATGTAAATCGTCAAAGAATAATTCGCCAGTTAACGATTTTTCTAAGCTTTGTAATTGTGCTTTCTGTATCATGGTTTTCACCTTATGATGTTGTTAGTTGTTTGTTAAGGTAAAAATAGTGTTCATGTTCAGTAATGGTATATGAATCTATTTTTAATTCCTTTGAAAAATAAGGAGCATTTAATACCATCGTATGGTACTCTCCATTTTCACCACAAATATCAATATTTAATTTCTTTAATTCTTCAATAATTGTTGAATCTATTACTTTTCTTACCCAGTTTTGATCAAAAAAAGGTTTTTTAACTAGTGAAAAGATAATCTTGAAATTTTCATTTATTAATTGATGAAGCAATTCGTTTCTATCTTTTTTCCAGAGCGGATTATAAACCAACATTCCCGATTTTTGACAACATTTTTCAATCCAATTATCATGGTTTTGAACTTCATCAATATCACCAGTAATTAAAGTATCAATTTTATATTGCTTTTTTAAGGTAGCTATGTTGTTTTCATAACTCTCTTGCATAGGAGCTTTTACTGTTAACAGTAAATGAGGTAACCCAATAGCTGCTACTTGTTGCTGAATTAACGATAAGTTATGTGCTTTAAAATCTGGGTTTTCAGGAGTAAACGTTACTAGATGTGTGATGTTATATCCTTTTTTTTGAGCTTTGAAAAGAGCCAAAGCGCAATCTTTTCCTCCAGTCCATAAAACTGCTGCCGTTGTACTCATAATTATTAACCTATAGGAACGTTACGTTTAAAACCTGTATCAAAACAAATAAAAGTATCTGTTCCGGCTACTCCATTTATCAAATGAACTTTATCGTAGAGTATCTTTCGAAGATGTTCGTTATCTCTTGCATATATTAAAATGAATATTGCATAGTTACCAGAAACAAAATTGCACTCTACAATTTCATCAATTTTTTCTAATTCTTTTATAACATCTTTTGCAAAACGGGCTTCACGCAAACGAATTCCTGTATAGGATTTGGTTTTATAGCCTAATTTCTTTTCGTCTAAAATGAATTCAGCATTTTGAATAACGCCTTCAGTGTTTAACTTTTTAATACGTTGGTGAATTAAAGAGTTTGATACTTTTAGCTCCTCTGCTATTTGCGAATAAGCTTTACGAGCATCTTTTCGAAGCTTGAGAAGTATTTGTTGGTCTATATAATCAAATTGATCTTTCAAAATAATAATTTTGTGTTGCTAGAATACACTCAATGTAAGCTAGAAGATATAGAATCTCTTTAATGCAAAAAAGTGTAGCCGAAAATGTAAATATACGACTACACAGTTTTAAAATTTAGATATTATATAATTAAGCATTTATTTCGGCTAAACATTTTTCGATGCTTTCATCCTGCATATCTTCATACCATTTGGTTAATTTATATACAGGTTCACCTAAATCATTTTCAAATAACTCTTGATTTGATGTACCCTGGTATTCACGTTTTGCATCATCTGTACCTAAGTTTGAAGCAAAAATTCCTGCAGCACTTACAGGTAAAAAGTCCTCATAAACCATTGGTTCTATTGTTAAATAATCATTTTCTAATAATTGGTTTATATCTACTTTAGTATACTTTTTATCTTTAGCAATTTTTTTCGCTTTATCGGTAGTGAAGTAATGGAAATACGCCAATTCTTCCGATTGTAACTCGCTATAGTTATCAGGAAACACTTTAAAGTTTTCTGCTAATAATTGGTTGTATTCAGCTGCGTTTTCTGCGGTTGGTGATCCGCCAATAGCTTTACGAGTTTTATTTAGCAATTCATGATATAAATCAAGTCCTTTTTGAGTTAAGGCAGCACCACGTTGTTCAATTTCACCAAAACGAGCTTTGTGTTCTCCCATTTCTTCATTTTGAACATTGTTTTTAAAGGTAACCTTTTCAGTTAATGCTTTAAAACTTGTTTGACGTAATAAAATTGGGCATTTTCTTGCTGGTGGCCCTTCAATATTGTCTTTTGGAGGAATATTACGAGCTTCCATGCTTATTTGCACTTTGTCAATGTCTAAAGTTCTAGGAGTTAGGTGATTGATATGAGGTCCTTTAAACGCAACTACATCGGCAATTAATCTATGTTGATTTAATAAGGCTTCATACATTTCGTAATCTACCGTAGCAGTATCATGCCAACGAAAAGTTTCTAATGCTTCTTGAACAAAAGTTTCAGCATCCTCCTCAGTTAAACCTCCTTCTTTTTCAGATTTATCAATTAACTCTAAAGCTTTTTCTGTAAAAATCTGACGATTTTCCAAAATAGTTTCAACATTGTTACGAAGTTGCTCATTGTCGATTAAATCAACACGTAATAGAGATGTGAAAACTCTAAATGGAGCTTGGTTAAGAGCGGTGCTCTCAATAGCTCTAAATGCTGTTGCATGCACAGGAACACCTGCTGTTGCTAAATCATAGTATCCAACTGAGTACATTCCCATAACTTTAAATAGACGTCTCATTGTAAACAACTCATATGGTTTACCCAAACGAATTGCTCCATGGCGTTCCATATTTAATCGAGTTATTTCTCCAGTACGATCTAAATGCTCTTCAAGTTCTTTAGACTCTGAAAGCACATCTTTATTAATGTCATTAACTAAATCAAGTAATTCACCATAAAGCGGTACTTCTTCCTTGTACATATTAGACATAATCTTAGAAAAGCGATTTCGAATATATTCTGGAGAGACAAATTCTCTAGTTATACTATTAAAACTATCTGCTGTATTTTTTGATGACATAACTTATTAAATTTCACTGCAAATTAAGTGAATTTAATTTTTTTTAAATCAAATAAAAGTGAAATTTGTTTTTATTTGGTGTATTTTGAGTTTGTTTAGTTTTTATGGTGGTGTTTTTAAAGTCAAAAAGATATTTTTGATTTAAAAACGTTTTTAAAAAACCAATTTGACTTTGTTATAAAAAAGGTTAATCGATATTAATAGAAAGTATTTTGTATTTAAATGATATTTAAAAAGAAAGGATGCTTAATAAGCATCCTTTTCTTTTATCTACTGACATTGTTATTCTTTTTACGTTTAATATTTCTACTAGCTTTGTTTTGAGCCTTTTGTAAACGTGCTTTTTCTTTTTGAGTTACAACTCCATCTCTATAAGCTTTTCTTTCCATTTTACGGATGTTAGATTGCTGTTTAGCTAGCTGTTTAGTTTCTCTTGCTGTTAATTCACCACTTTTTACACCTTTAAAAATCCTTGTTTTCTGATTTTTCTGTCTTTTATCTACTTTAGGAGTACTTTGACTAAAAGCAATTCCGCTAAAGGCAAAACTTACAGCTACAAATAAAATTTTTACTTTCATAATACATCAATTTTAAGTTACATATATATAGACCTTAAAAATTGAAAAAAGTTTAAAATCAAACTAAATTTGAAAATAAAAAAACTCGTTACGGTTAGGTAACGAGTTTTTATATATGTTAAGAAGTTGTTTTCTTAAAACATTTCTCTACCAGAAAAATGGAAAGCACCTTCGATAGCAGCATTCTCATCTGAATCAGAACCGTGAACAGCGTTTTCTCCGATTGAAGTAGCAAACATTTTACGAATAGTTCCTTCAGCAGCTTCAGCTGGGTTAGTAGCACCAATTAAAGTTCTAAAATCTTCAACAGCATTGTCTTTTTCTAAGATTGCAGAAATGATTGGTCCGCGAGTCATAAACTCAACTAATTCTCCAAAGAAAGGGCGCTCGCTATGTACAGCATAAAAAGCTTCAGCATCACGCTTAGTCATTTGAGTTTTCTTCATTGCTACGATTCTAAAACCTGCAGCATTAATTTTTTCTAAAATAGCACCAGTGTGTCCGTTTTCAACACCATCTGGTTTAATCATTGTAAAAGTTCTATTTGTTGCCATTATTAATGTAATTAATATCTGTAATAAATAATTTTAATTTTATTGTCTACACAGACTCTGTGTAAATCGGCGCGAAATTACATAAAATTTTTAATTTAAATTGTATCTTCGCCACTTATGATTTTAAAACACTTTAAAGAGCTACAAGAATTTTTGTCACAACCTAAAAATATTGTGATAATAGGTCATAGAAATCCTGATGGAGATGCAGTAGGTTCAACCTTGGGTTTAAAGCATTATTTTGATAAAAAAGGACATACAACACAAGTGTTAATGCCAAATGAGTATCCAGATTTTTTACATTGGATTCCTGGTTCTGATACGGTAAAACGTTTCGATCGTCAAAATTCACAAAGTGTAAAAGCTTTAGCAAAATCAGATATTGTTTTCTTATTAGACTTTAATGCTTTACATAGAGTGGGTACTGACGTACAGAATACTTTAGAACAATATGAGAATGATTTTGCGTTGATTGATCATCATCAGCAGCCAGATGATTTTAAGTACATGTATTCAGATACTACGATGTCATCAACTTGTCAGATGGTATATAATTTCATCGTAATGATGGGAGATAATGATTTAATTGATAAAAATATTGCCACTTGCTTGTATACAGGAATTATGACTGATACAGGTTCGTTCCGTTTTAGATCTACGACAAGTATTACACACCGTATTATAGCAGATTTAATTGATAAAGGAGCTGAAAACGATAGAATTCATAGCAATGTGCATGATGCTAATTCGTACAATAGATTATTGTTGTTAGGACAAGCTTTAAGTAATATGAAGGTGTTGCCAGAGTATAAAACTGCTTTTATAACTTTAACAGAAGAAGAAAAGAAACGTTTTAGTTTCGAAAAAGGTGACACAGAAGGTGTTGTGAACTATGCATTATCTTTGAAGGGAATTATATTTGCTGCTATTTTTATTGAAGATGTAGAGCAAGGAATTATAAAAATGTCATTACGAAGTAAAGGAAAGTTTTCTGTAAATCAATTTGCTAGAAACTACTTTAACGGAGGAGGACACGACAATGCCGCTGGAGGTAAGAGTTTAGAATCTATGGAAGATACGATTGCAACATTTAAATCGTTATTGCCTAAGCACCAAAAAGAATTAGAAGTGTCTTATGAAGCATAAATTTTTACTTTTTATTTTTTTAATGTCGATTGTTGTTTCATGTAAACAACCAGAAGCAAGAAGACCAAAGAAAGATGGTGTAACCAACTTTTATAAAGAGGTTATAGAGAAAAATAAAAAGCTAAATGCTTTAGAAAAAAAACGTTTAGAAAAATTAATATCGCTAGATACGATTCAGAAGTATCATTCTTCAGCTAATGGTTTTTGGTATACTTATGTTAAAAAAGATACAATAAACACTAACTTTCCTAAATTTGAAGACTTAGTTCAGATTAAATATAATATCTCGGATATTAATGGAAATATTATTTACGATAATCTAGAAAGAGTTTATAAAGTAGATAAAGAAGATTTTATTCCTGCACTACAAGACGGAATAAAGTTGATGAAAAAAGGTGAAACAATTACATTTGTCATTCCATCATACAGAGCTTTTGGAGTTGTAGGTGATGGAAATAGAATAACTGTTAATCAGCCAATAAAAAGTACAGTAACATTAATCGATATAAAATCAAATAATTAAAAATGAAATTAACTAAAATTTTAGCAGTTGCAGTTGTAGGTTTATCAATTGTATCGTGTGGTAATAGCGAGTTTAAAACAAAAAAATCATTGAAGACAGAGTTGGATTCAGTAAGTTATGCTGCTGGTATAGATATGGCTAATAAGGTGAAGAGAGGTTTTGAAGAGGTTGATCAAGATTTATTTGTTCAAGGATTTAAAAACGGAATGGACTCTACCAATCTTTTAGTTGAGTCAAAAGATATTAATATTATTATAAGAACATATTTTCAAAAAAAGCAACAGGAAAAAATGAAACAGCAACAAGCTGAACAGGCTAAGAAAGCTGAAGCTAAATTTGGAGATAATAAAAAAGCAGGAGAAGAATTTTTAGCAGCTAATAAAACTAAAGATGGTGTAATAACTACAGATAGTGGTTTACAGTACAAAGTTTTAAAAGAAGGTAATGGAACTGCTCCAACAGGAAATCAGAAAGTTAAAGTTTTATACGAAGGGAAATTAATCGACGGAGAAACGGTTTTTGATAAAAACTTAAATAGAGAGCAGCCATCAGAATTTGGAATAACTCAAGTTATTAAGGGATGGACAGAAGGATTAAAGTTAATGAAGCCAGGAGCTAAGTATCAATTTTTTATTCCTCAAGAATTAGCATATGGTCCACAACAAAGAGGTAAAGATATTAAGCCTTTTTCAGCTTTAGTTTTTGAAGTTGAGTTGTTAGAAGTAGTTCAGTCTTTAGGTCAAGGACATACGAAAGGAGACGGACACGGGCATTAATTAAAAATTAATATAAAAAAGCATCAACTTTTAAGAGTTGGTGTTTTTTATTTAAAATAAAAAGAATGAAGTATTTTAAGTATTTAATAGTTTTAGTAGTTGTTGCTACATCATGTAAATCTGTAAAATATCCTGATTTAGAGAATGGTTTATACGCAGATGTTCAAACGAATCGTGGAGATATTTTAATAAAATTACATCAGCAAGAAATGCCAATGACGGTAGCAAATTTTGTTTCGTTGGCAGAAGGTGATAATCCAAAGATGACCGATTCTTTAAAAGGGAAACCTTATTATGATAAAACAAAATTCCATAGAGTTATAAAAGATTTTATGGTGCAAGGTGGAGATATAACTGGTACTGGAAGTGGTAACGCAGGATATAGATTTGCAGATGAGTTTCCGTTAAATGAGGAAGGTAAGTTAATATATCCTCACGATGGACCAGGAGTGCTTTCAATGGCAAATTCAGGACCTGAAACTAACTCTAGTCAGTTTTTTATTACGCATAAAGAAACTCCTTGGTTAAACGGAAAGCATTCAGTTTTTGGGCGTGTATTAAAAGGTCAAAATGTAGTTGATACTATTCAGCAAAATGATTATATAAAGCATGTAGATATTATTAGAGTAGGAGAGGATGCAAAGAAATTTAATGCTCCAGCTATTTTTGAAGAAGAGCTTGCTAATGTAGAAAAGAAAAGAGAGGAAAGAAAGTTGGTACTTGAGAATAAAAAGAGAAAATTTCAAGAGGAAATGGGAGTTAATAAATCTACTCCAACAGATTCTGGATTAAGAGTTTTAAAGTTAAAAGAAAATCCTTCTGGTAAGAAGGTAGTTGCTCATAAACCAACATCAATTCACTATACTATTTATTTAGGAGATGGTAAGAAAATACAATCTTCGAAAGATAAAGGAGAGGTGTTTACTTTTCAGTTAGATGATGAATCTAAACCAATGATTGCAGGTGTTAAAGAAGGGGCGTTAGTATTAAGAGAAGGAGAAAGTGCTAGATTATTTATTCCTTATTATTTAGCATATGGTGAAAGAGCTGTTGGACCGTTTCCAGCAAAATCTGATGTTGTTTTCGAAATTGAAGTATTAAAAGTAGGTAAATAATTTTGATAGATACTATTATAAATAAAGATCAAGAGCTTCTTATATTTTTAAATAATTTAGGAAGTGAGCAATGGGATGGATTTTGGTTAACAATTACCAATCAATTTTCATGGACCCCTTTGTTTGTTTTTATTCTTTATTTAATTTTTAAAGAGTTCGGTTGGAAAAAAGGAATTTTCACTGTATTGTTTTTAGTGGTTTTAATTGCTTTTTCCGATCAGTTTACAAATTTTATTAAGAATGCAACCGAAAGAATTAGACCGTGTAATTCAGAAGATTTGAAAGGTTATTTAAGAACTTTTTCTTACAGAGCAAGAGGCTATAGTTTTTGGTCTGGTCATGCATCATTGTCTACTTCAGTTACTGTTTTTTTAATTTTAATTTTAAAGAATAGTTATAAGAAAATATTTTTCTTGGTGTTATTCCCACTGTTTTTTGGGTATAGTCGTATGTACTTAGGAGTACACTTTCCTATTGATGTTTTTTTAGGTTATGCATCAGGGCTAGTGTTTGGCTTATTTTTTTATAAGTTATACCGTCTTTTAGAGCATAAAGTATTTACTAAGCTTTAAAATTATAAGAATAACAAAAAAGGGACTACCGCTGAGTAGTCCCTTTTTTTGTTAAAATGGTGAGTTAATTTTTTATAGGTGGTTTATAAAATCGAAAAAAGCTTACATTGTAAGCTTTTTCTTTAATCCCCTAAAAAAAATCCGAAGCCTAAACTTCGGATTTAGCGGAGAAAGAGGGATTCGAACCCCCGGTCCTGTTACAGACAACGGTTTTCAAGACCGCCGCATTCGACCACTCTGCCATTTCTCCTGACATGCCAATCAAGTATTCCCTGATTGCGGGTGCAAATATATGACCTTTTTTTAGTTCTCAAAATTTTTTTTTGCACTTTTTTAATAAAATTTAATCTTCAAATTGTAACGATTTTACTATCAGTAAGTTTGTGTAAATATTTTTTTTAAAAATTTTATAGAGTTTTTATTTTATGAGTAAAAACAATGCTTTTAAACAGTTTTAATCAAATAAATAATATCTTCGTTTTATAATTTATATTGATATGTTTAATTCTTTTGGAAATATTTTAAGAGTAACCACTTACGGTGAATCACATGGTGTAGCAATTGGAGGTGTAATAGATGGGTTTCCTGCTGGGATGCAAGTGGATTTTAAAGCAATTCAAAATGAATTGGATAGACGTAAACCTGGGCAATCTAAAATAGTAACACAACGTAAAGAACCAGATACTGTTGAGTTTTTATCTGGAATATTTGAAGGAAAAACTACTGGAGCTTCTATAGGCTTTGTTATAAAAAACACGAATCAAAAAAGCAAGGATTATAATCACAATACAAATGTATATAGACCTTCGCACGCTGATTATACTTATGATAAAAAATATGGTATTCGAGATCATAGAGGAGGAGGTCGTACTTCTGCTCGTGAAACAGCGAATTGGGTGGTAGCGGGTGCCTTAGCGAAACAATTAATAAGTCATATAAATATCAATGCATTTACTTCTTCGGTTGGAGATATATTTATTAATAAACCATATCAAGATTTAGATTTTACAAAAACAGAAAGTAATATAGTTCGTTGCCCTGATGATGCTTCAGCAGATAAAATGATTGAAAAAATTAATCAGATTAGAAAAGCAGGAGACACTATTGGTGGTACAATTACTTGTGTAGCTCAAAATATGCCTGTTGGTTTAGGGGAACCTATTTTTAATAAATTACACGCAGAGTTGGGTAAAGCAATGCTTTCAATTAATGCAGTAAAAGGTTTTGAATTTGGTAGCGGATTTTGTGGAGCTAAAATGCAAGGTTCTGAGCATAATGATATTTTTAATGAAGATGGAACTACACAATCTAATTTATCTGGTGGAATTCAAGGAGGGATTTCAAATGGAATGGATGTGTATTTTAGAGTAGCATTTAAACCAGTTGCTACCATTATGCGAAATCAACAAACTATAAATTCTGAAGGAGATTTAACTGAAATAATGGGTAAAGGTCGTCACGATCCTTGTGTTGTTCCTAGAGCTGTGCCTGTTGTTGAAGCTTTAACAGCTTTGGTTTTAGCTGATTTTTGGCTGCTAAATAAAACTAGAAAAATATAATGTAGATGAATGTTTTAGAGAAGCTTTTTTTAATTTTATCGAATCATTGGGAAGATGAAATTGAAATTAAGAGAAATGATTTTCTTGTTTCTCCAGGGCAATCAAATACTAATTTATACTTTGTTAAAGAAGGAAGTTTACGGGTTTTTATAGAAGATGAAATAGAAGAACATACCATTCGTTTTGGCTATAAAGATTCGTTAATTACTGCTTTAGATACTTTTTTAACAGATAAACCAACATCGTTTTATATTCAAGCCATAAAGAAGAGCAAACTTAAAGTAATATCAAAGGAGAAGTATTTTAGTTTGATGAATTCTAAAATAGAGTATAAAGAGGTTTGGGATAAATTATTACAAAGTTTTGTGTATCAACAAATGGAAAGAGAGGTTGATTTAATTACATATTCTCCGCAAAAAAGATTTGAGCGCGTTTTTAAAAGAAGTCCACAAGTATTTCAAGAAATACCTCAGAAATATATTGCTTCCTATTTACGAATGACCCCAGAAACTTTATCTAGAATATTAAAAACTCTTGATTAGAATCAATTTTTAGAAGGTAAGAAGTCGATAACTTTGTGAAAAAACAGAATGATTTACAATAGCAAAGAGGTAATAGAGAGTTTAATTAAAATGACTAAATCTCATATTAGTTATGCAAATAGTTTGTTAAATGTTTCTGAAGATAAACTACAGTATAAAGAAACGCCAAAATCGTGGAGTGTTTTAGAGTGTTTAGAGCATTTAAATAGGTATGCATTGTTTTACAATAAAGAGATTCATAAAAGAATGACATCTTCGGTATTACCATTTTCAGAAACTTTTAAAAGTACTTTTTTAGGAAATAAGTTTGCTAACGATATGTTGCCAAGAGAAGGTATGAAAACCATGAATACATTTAAAAGTAAAAACCCTAATGCAAGTAAATTAAATAAAGAATCAGTATTGCTTTCGTTTATACAGTTGCAAGAAGAGCTTTTAAATCATTTAGAAATAGCGAAGTCAAAGAATTTAGATAAAATAAAAACGAAAACAACATTACCTATTATAAAGTTTAAGCTAGGTGACACTTTTCGTTTTGTTATTCATCATAATGAGCGACACATAGTACAATCTAAACGAGTTTTAGAAATTTAAAGAATTTATAACTTATTATAATTATATCATTTTATATTTTAGTCAAAATTTTTGATTAAATATAATGAATCTAGATAACCCATTAGTTTTTTTTATTTGCTCTTTAGGAGTTTTTAATGGCTTTTTAGTGAGTATTTATTTTTTGTTTTTTACTAAACAGAAAAGAGTTCAAAACTTATGGTTTGGTTTGTTAGTCTTGTTTTTAAGTTTAAGGATTGGTAAATCTGTTTACAGAATTTTTGTTTCGAAAGAGGAACTTAACTTATTAGTAATGCAGATAGGCTTGTCTGCTTGTTTTTTAATTGGGGTTTCATTGTTTTTTTATATTAAAACTTCTATTGAAGATAGTAAGACTGTGTCAAAATCTTCAAAAATCCACTTTGCAGTTCTTTTTCTTATTATTTCATCTGTAGGCTTATTAAAACCTTATGAAACTAATCTAGAATTTTGGGGTGTTTTTTTTAAGGTGATTTACTCGGTTTGGGCTATATATCTTTTAGCTTCAATATATATATTAAAAGATGTTTTAGTGAAATCCTTATCTAAGACAAAAAAGTGTACTACTTCTGAAATCTGGTTGTTAATTGTTACTCTAGGAAATGTTTTAATTTATATAGCTTATTTAGTAGGATATTATTATTTGTATTTAATAGGTACAGTTACGTTTTCTGTAGTATTTTATGTGTTACTCATTTTCTTTATTTCAAAAAAGAATAGAGATACTATTTTTCAAGCAGTACCACAGAAATACAATGCTAAAAAAATTGATAAACCAGAGGTAGATTTATTAGTTGAAAAGTTGGATATATTAATGAAGGAAAAAGAGTTGTATAAAAATACTAATGTAAAATTGTTAAGTGTTGCAAAAGAACTTAATATAACACAACATAAATTATCACAATTATTAAATGATAATATTGGTAAAAGCTTTTCATCTTTTTTAAATGATTACAGAGTAGAAGAATCTAAAAGGTTATTAAAAGAAAAGAGTAAATTCACATTAGAGAGTATAGGATTTGAAGCAGGTTTTTCTTCTAAATCAAGTTTTTATGCTACGTTTAAAAAAGTAGTTGGTAAAACACCAGCTCAATATCAAAAGGATTTATTGTAAACCATATTTATCCAATATTATAATTCTGGACACCTGAATTATAGCTTTTCACTTAATTAGAATGCTTTTTTAAGAGGTTTGTTTTAAATAAAAAATATTTAAAAATGAAATCTTTATATCTAATTGTAGCATCATTAATTTTTGTTTCTGGTTTTTCTCAAAATAAAAAAGAGAGGCAAGAATTACTCGCAAGTATTTATGGAAAAAATAAAAAAGTTATTAATTATGACAAAAGTTTTGTGTCTGATGATAAATTATATTACGAAAGTTTAGGAGGACATAAAGCTTTAAATGAAGATGTTTCTAATGAGCTTATTATTAAAAAAACACTTCAGAAGTATATGAACGGAAGTTCGTATAATAAACAAGAATTAATTAAAAGCGCATTTACAAACAATGCAACTCTTTATCTTACTGGGAAAAATGGTTTTAAAGTTTATACGCCGGAAGAGTACGCGGGTTTCTTTAAAAATGGAAAAAAAGGGCAGTTTAATGGACGTTTAGCAAAAATATTATCTATTGAGATAGTTAAAGATATAGCAACTGCAAAAGTTGAAATTGCTGGACCTAATAGAAAATGGGTATATATTGATCTGTTTTTATTAAAGAAAACAAATAATGATTGGAAGATAATTAGTAAGACAGCGACACGAGTAGATAATCCTAAGAAAAAAGATATACTGTTTGTCGTATCTAATGCTCATTTTTATGGAAAGACAAAGTTACCTACAGGAAACAGTTTTTCAGAAATTGTTAATGCGTACGATGTTTTTAAGAAAGCAGGATATACTGTAGATTTTGTAAGTCCTAAAGGAGGAGCTATTTCATTAGCGTATATTAATACATCAGATAAAGAAATTAAAGGTTATTTATATGATGTTAGTTTTATGAACAAGCTTAAAAATACGCTAAAACCATCCGAGGTGGTTACATCTAATTATGGAGCTATTCAGTTTATTGGAGGAGGAGCTGCTATGTTTGGCATTCCTGAAAACAAAGAAATTCAAAATATAGCGATGAGTATTTATGAAAAACAGAATGGAGTAATTTCTTCAGTTTGTCATGGTACTGCTGGAATTGTGAATTTAAAAATTAGTAATGGAAAGTATTTGGTCGACGGAAAAAGAGTTAGTGGTTATCCTGATGATTATGAAAATCCAAATAAACCATATTTTAAGACATTTCCTTTTTTAATTAAAAAAACAATTGAAGAGCGTGGAGGAGATTTTAATTTCACTGAGCGAGGAAAGTTTATTGTAGAAGCTGATGGACGATTGGTTACGGGGCAAAATTATCAATCATCAAAACCAGTGTCATTAAAAATTATTGAAATTTTAGAGAAGAAATAAAAAAAGATCAGCCTGAAAAATATTTTCAGGCTGATCTTTTTCTTGAGTGTTATTTGTTTTATTTAATATCTAAAAATATTCCTCCAGAGAAAGAAGGATTCGCTGCTATTACTTTTCCAGAAAACGCAGAGTCAAAGCTTGCTGAAACCCCTAATTTTTTTGTTATATAATACGCTCCTTCAAATCCAAAGCTGGTGTATTCTACATTGTTTGCAAAAATACTTCCATTATTGTTTGTAGCTGATAATGATCCGTTTTTGAATGATTTTACAAGATTTAATCTACTTATAAACCAAAACTTATTATTAAATAAATTTATTCCAGCTTCTAAACCTCCTCTAAATTCATCAGAAAAACCTTTAGATCTATTGTTATACCCAATATGAGATTTAGCATAAAAAGGTAGGTCATTAATAGAAGTTGAATAACCCAAAGAAGTAGATAAATATTGATTGAATTCACCATCTCCAGTTTGAAAACTTCCATCACTCCCTCCATTAGCATCTCCAGTTGGTAATCCTAATAAAAGTTTTACGTCTGCTGCCCATTTTCCTTTTTTGTAAAAAGCGTAACGAGCTCCTAGGTCAATGTCTCCAAAAGAGTTAAAAGATTCTCCTTCTTGTATAGTACTATTATTAGTGCCAGATACTTGGTTGTTTTGAGCTGTTCTAGCGAAGAATGGAGTATAAGCTATTATATCGAACTTATTAGAAATTCCGTATTCAGCATATATGTTAGTGTTGAATTGAGTTCTTGTTACATTTGGATCTATAGCTCCTGTATTTGTATAATGTTGGTCAGACTTTAAATACCAAGCAGATAATTTATAGTATCCTTTTCCTTTTCCTTTAGACCATTGAGCAAATAAACTATTAGAACAAGTTAAACCAATAATTAATATTATTATATATTTTTTCATTTCTATTTTAAGTATTTATTTAATTTCTCCTTCACCTACTTTAACACTAAATGGTTTACACCAGTACAAAAGGTATTTGAATTCATTTATACCAGTGTCTGTAATAATGTATTTATGAGCTCCGTTAAAAACAGCTACTTTTTGTATTTCTTTGGCTCCGCCATTTGTACTTGGGTTGTTGGTTAAGTATAAGTATAAACCAGGTAAAGCTGTTGAAGCATTGTAGTCGGCATTAATGCTTAGTTCCAGATCGTTAGTGTTTGGAATCTCTTTTAAAGTAAAAGTACCGTTTAAAGCGTAACTACTTGTTGTTCTTATTGTACCAGATTTTTCTAAAGGACCATTGTTGTCAATAATTTCTGTAGTTGCAATTACTTTATTTTCAACTTTTATTTCTTTACCAGTGGCAGATGTTGTTTTAGCAGTAATAATTGCTTCTCCAGTAGCAATTGCTTCTATTAAACCAGTATTGGATACTGAGATAATATTTTGATTTGAACTTGACCAGATAATAGTAGGTGTTTGTGTTGCGCCTACATTGTCAGTGTATTTTGTTGTGTATTGATAAGTTTCATTTATGGTTAGTTTTTCGATAGGATTATTAATCGACAATGATTCATCTACAGTATCATTAATAATGTCATTTTCAACACAGCTTTGTAAAACACAAACAAAGAGTAGTAGTTTAAAGAAAGTAGTAATTTGTTTCATATTTTTAATTTATTGTTTGTTGGTCGAAAAGAAAATAAAACATTACTGTTTAAAACAAAAAAAAACTCACCAACGGTGAGTTTCTTATTTTATGATTTTATATTAAAACCTTATGCTAACATAGTAACAGGGTTTTCAATATAAGTTTTTAGAGTTTGTAAAAACTGAGCTCCTACAGCACCATCAACAGTTCTGTGGTCACACGCTAAAGTTAACTTCATTGTGTTGCCAACTACGATCTCGCCGTTTTTAACAACTGGTTTTTGTACAATTGCTCCAACAGATAAAATTGCTGAATTTGGTTGGTTGATAATTGAGGTAAAACTTTCAATACCAAACATCCCTAAGTTAGAAACCGTAAATGTACTTCCTTGCATTTCCGCAGGAGTAATTTTCTTATTTCTAGCTTTACCTGCTAAATCACGAACAGAAGCTCCGATTTGTGTTAAGCTTAAGGCATCGGTATGTTTTACAACTGGTACAACTAAACCTTCATCAACAGCTACAGCAACTCCAACATGAATATGACTGTGGAATAATGTTGTATTATCTGTCCAGCTAGTATTTACGTTTGGATGCTTTTTTAAAGCCATAGCACAAGCCTTCACAACCATATCGTTAAAAGATACTTTAGTGTCAGGAATTGCGTTTATGGTTTTACGAGAAGCCATTGCATTGTCCATATCTACTTCGATATTTAAGTAGAAATGAGGAGCTGAGAATTTAGAGTTTCCTAATGCTTTAGCAATTGCTTTACGCATTTGAGAGTTCTTAACTTCTGATGTGTTTTCTTCTCCTGCAATTGCAAAGTTAGTTACTGCAGCTGGAGTAGAGCTTGTAGAAGTAGCTACTTCAACCTTAGCAGCTGGAGTATAGTTTTCTACATCTTTTTTAACAATACGTCCGTTTTCTCCAGACCCTTTAATATCTGCAAGATTAAAACCTTTGTCTTTTGCTATTTTTTTAGCTAATGGAGAAGCAAAAATTCTTCCTCCGTTAGATTTTGTTGTAGCTTCTGCAGTTGAAATTGTTTCAACTGTTTTTTCTTCAACTTTAGAAGTTTCTTTCTTTTCCTCTGTTTTTGGAGAAGAACTGGTATTTCCTGAAGCTTGTGCTGCAAGTACAGCAGCTACATCAGTTCCTTCTATACCAATAATCGCTAATAAGCTATCTACTGGTGCAGTTTTACCTTCTTCTACTCCTATATGTAATAAAGTACCTTCGTTAAAAGATTCAAATTCCATGGTAGCTTTATCTGTTTCAATTTCAGCTAAAATATCTCCTTCTTCAACTTTATCTCCTACATTTTTTAACCAAGATGCTACAGTACCTTCTTCCATTGTATCACTAAGTCTAGGCATAGTAACTACAATAGCACCTTCTGGCATTGCTACTTCTGAAGCTTGTTCGTTAGAAATAACTTCAGTTTTAGTTTCTTCTTTAACTTCTGTGCTAGCATTAGAAGTGTCGCCATTTAATAAAGCAGAAATATCTTCTCCTTCTTCACCAATAATAGCTAAAAGAGTATCAACAGGAGAAGTTTCTCCTTCTTGAACACCTATGTGTAATAAAACACCTTCATGAAAAGATTCAAACTCCATAGTAGCTTTATCTGTTTCAATTTCAGCTAAAATATCTCCTTCTTCAACTTTGTCTCCAACATTTTTTAACCAAGAAGCTACCACTCCTTCTTCCATCGTATCGCTTAAGCGAGGCATGTTTATAATTGTAGCCATTGTTACTTAGATTTTATAAATGGATAATCTTCTTGTTCGTATACCATATCGAATAACTGATTCGTTTCTGGATATGGAGAATCTTCAGCAAATTGCTCACATTCTTTTACAGAAGCTTTTACTTCTTTATTAATAGCTTCAATTTCTTCATCAGTAGCGTAGTTGTTTTCTTTGATGATATCTAAAACTTGCGTAATAGGGTCTATTTTTCTGTACTCTTCAACTTCATCTTTCGTACGATAATGTTGTGCATCAGACATTGAGTGACCTCTATAACGATATGTTTTCATTTCTAAGAAAGTTGGTCCTTCACCACGACGTGCTCTTTGAATCGCTTCATCAACCGCTTCGGCAACTTTAATAGGGTTCATTCCATCAACTGGTCCACAAGGCATTTCATATCCTAATCCAAGCTTCCAAATATCTGTATGGTTTGCAGTTCTTTCAACAGAAGTACCCATAGCATATCCGTTATTTTCAACGATGAAAATTACAGGTAACTTCCAGTTCATAGCCATGTTAAAAGTTTCGTGTAATGAACCTTGACGTGCAGCTCCATCACCAAAATAACAAAGTGTAACTGCATCGTTACCTTTGTATTTATCACCAAAAGCTAATCCAGCACCTAAAGGAATTTGACCACCAACGATACCATGACCACCATAAAAACGGTGCTCTTTAGAAAAAATATGCATAGAACCACCCATACCATTAGAAGTACCGGTTACTTTACCATATAATTCAGCCATAACACGTTTAGGATCTTCACCCATACCAATTGGTTGTACGTGGTTACGGTAGGCAGTAATCATTTTATCTTTAGTCAAATCCATTGCGTGTAATGAACCCGCTAAAACAGCCTCTTGACCGTTATATAAGTGTAAAAAACCTCTTACTTTTTGTTGAATATAAACTGCTGCCAATTTATCTTCAAACTTTCTCCAAAATAGCATGTCTCTATACCAGTTGATATAGGTTTCTTTGGTGATTTTATTCATTATATACTAGTTGTTTATTTTTATTGTTTGTTGGCTTATAAAATATATATAAACGTAAACGCAAAAATAAGTAGTTTTTAGTAATTTAAAAAAGGTTCTTGATAAAAGTTGCTATAACCTTTTTATGAAAGAAGAGAAGGTGAATTTTGTTATTACTTTTCTTTAATAACCATGGCTTTAACTTTGGCTCCCTTGGCAAGGTTCCACATGTCAGAAATTACAACATCATCATTGTCGTCAAATAAAGTGAAAGAACCTGTATTTGGTCTGTAATAACCTTCGTTAACAGCTACGATTTCTATTTGATTAAACCCTAAATCTAGCGGAACTGTTAATACCCTTGCGTTTCCAGATAACTTATAACCATCTATAACCAAAGTGCCATTTTTATAAACGCTTATAACATCACCATCTACAGTTCCGAAATCGAATGCTCTAATTTTTAAATTGTTTGATTTTGTTTTGAAGCTACCAAGTTCTTTATCGATCATCGGTATACCGATATTGTATTGTTCTGCTTTCTTTTGTAAGGTCATTTTCCTTCTTAAAGCTGGGGTGATAATACCTTTGTTTTCTAGTTTTTTTTCAGCTAACTTCTTTTTGTATTCTTTTTGTTGTTTATCGTAAGCTTTTTTAAAACCGTCATTGTTTTTAAAATCAAGACTTTTAGGTTTTTTTACTTCAGTTGCTGGAGCTGAAATTTTACCTAAAGTAGAAGATCCTTCTTTATCTCCACCCAATGAACCATCAAGCTGAGCAAAAGTAACAGAGCTTAGGCAGCAAGTAAGAATTAATAAAAAGTGTCTTGTGGTTTTCTTCATTTCAAAATACATCTGAGCAAATATAATGCCGATATTGTTTCTTTGTCTAAACAAAGCGTTAAAACTTACCTTTTTAGTTATTTAACAGGGAAATCGAAATAAGTTTTAGGAAAAGGTTCGTTACGTAAAGTAAAATGCCACCATTCGTTAGGGTAGGGTCTAAAACCATGTTTCAACATTGTGTTTTGTAATAGTTGCCTATTTTCTTTTTGTTGTTTGGTTATGTTTTGGTAAGTAATATGGGAGGGAGTTCCGAAGAAATCGTAAGGACTTCCCATGTCTAATTCTTTGTTAGTTTTTAAATCTACAATGGTTAAATCTACTGTACTACCTCTTGAATGTCCTGATTTAGAAGCGATATATCCTTCTTTAAATAAGTTGCGTTTGTTTACATTAGGATAGTATTGTTGTTTCATTAAAGTGTCGTTAATAACTCGCGCCCATTTTACAAAATGGTTTACTGCTGTTTGAGGTCTGTAAGCGTCAAAAATTTTAAGACTGAATCCTTTTTTTAGTAACTCGTTTTGTGCTTTTTTTAAAGCTTTTGCAGTTTGAGTAGTTGTAATAAGTCTACTTTCCTCGTAACCGTTTATTGAAGTGCCAATAAAATTATTATTAGTACAATAACGAAGCTCTTTTTGTATGGTTGGTTCAATAGTATTTAGATATGAAAAACCTTTAGGTAAGGTTTGAGATTGTATCGTAAAAGAAAAAAGTAAGAGTAAATAAAAAATCCATTTCATTGGGTAAAAATAATGAAATGGATTTTAATGTTTCGCTGACGATTTTATTTATGGCTCGTAGTGTGTAAAAAGACACTATATTTTCAGTCAAGCACAAACCAAGTTTAAAAATTTAGTATACTTTGTAAGTATGCACTAGTCTTAGGTTGATGACTATTTGGTTATAAGCTATGTATATTGTTGTGTGACATGTTTTACTTCACTATTCCAAATTCCTGTGAACAATTTCTTCTCCAACTGCTCCAAAATATTCAGATATAATTTTTTGCCATAAAACCATTCCATTTTCTGAATTCGAAAATAATACTAAACCATCTTTAGAGTTTTTCAGGATTAAAGCGATTGTTTTTGTTCCATAATCTCCACCTGTGTGCATAAAAACAGTTTCATTATTTGATAGGTCAGTTAGCATTTGCATTCCTAAAGTCCAATCAATACCCTCTTTTTCGTACGCCTGAACTTTTAAAAATTCCTTATAGTTTTTTTCTGACAAACCAGCCCCATTTAAAACATAGATCAAAAATTTAGAGTAATCCTCTGCTGTAGTTAGTAAATTTGCAGAAGCATTTGCAACAGTATACTTTTCGTAGTTTATTAATTTTCCGTTTTCATCGTGTTCTACTGCATATTGTTTTTCGTCAATCTTTTTTGTCCAATAATAATTGGTGTTATTCATTCCAAGTGGATTAAATAGTTTTTCTTGCGCAATTTCCTCAAAAGGAAGTTTAAATTTCTTTTCAATTGCTTTTCGTAAGTATTCAAAACCTTCTCCAGAATAATGCCATTTCGTTCCTGGCTCAAATTGAAAAGATAACTTCTTGTCGTCTGTTAAATATCTCCAGTTTGGAAAACCTGATTGATGAGATAGAAGATGTCTTGTAGTTAGTTTGTCTAAATATTTATTATGTTTTACATCTTCATCTATATAATATTTTGAAACAGGTTCATCCAAACTCCAATTGCCTTCGTCAATAAGTTTTAATACAACAAATGCAGTAATTGGTTTGGTTAAGGAAGCAACTTTATAGATACTGTTAGTAGAAATTGGTTGACCTGACTTTTTATTTCCAAATGTTCGTATTTGTTGAAGACTACCATTCTTAATCATTCCTATTGAAATGGATGGGATTTTGTGTTTTTTTAGTAATTGCTCTATGTTTTTATCATTATCAAACAGTTTGTAAGCGTAATCTGCATTGAATTTTAGACCATAGTTTTTTGCAGGTGGTTTATGTTCATAGCTTACAATTCGCTTAACTTGCCATTGATCGTTTTCCAAAACCCAAGTGTGAATGAATTTACCTTGTTCGGTTGCATAAAGGTTTTTGTTTGGTTCTTTAATGTAAAAAATATGTTCGCCTGTTTGTACTACTCCATATATTTCTCCATTATTTTTTAAAGGAAATACTTTTAACGTTTCATCAACTAATTTTCTTATAGGTTTGAAATTTGGATTAGAACAAATACTATTTGTAAACGATTTATAAAATTGTTCTAAGTTTTGAGTGCCATTCTGGTCGTGAAAGAATTCTAAATCCTTATGAAGCACTTTTTTTAAAGCAGAATAATCACACTTGTTAAACCCTTGATTAAAAATTAGGCTATCTGCTTTTTTTAGCTCAATAAATAAATATGAATTATTAGCGACTTGGGCAATGCTGTTTTTTGTTGTTAGAATTAATACGATTGCAAAAATTAATTTATACGATTTCATTTTAAATTTTGATTGATGTTTGAAATTACAAATCTCTTGACATCAATTAAGAAAGCTGCGAAAATTTACCTGACAAATATGTGACAATCATCTGACACTTGTTATAGAAGATTGAAATTCAGTTTGATATATAGTTTTTTATTTTTATCCAATTCAATGGTGTTTCTAATGATTATGTATAGATTTATGATAACCGAAACGATTAATAGTATTAATGTTATTTGTTTCGTTATTCCGAACCATTTACTTAAAAACGGACTTAAAAGAATACATACCAATGCAATAATTGTGTAGAATATTTGAACAGAAATAATTTGTTTTGTTATTTTATTCACTTGATTTTTTCGCTTCATAATAAACCAAGGTAGTAGTATGTTAATTGGTGGAAGAATTACCCCAAAAATAGAAGAAAGATTAATGTGTTTGGAGAGGTGATAATTTATGGTTTCTGATACAATTTTATTTCCTTTTAAATCATTTTCTGTAACTCCCAAACTCTTTGCCAAAACTTTTAAAGTATGTCCTTTGGGGTCTATTCCTTTTTCAATTCGCTGAATTGTTCTGGTAGAAACACCTGCTTTTTCTGCTAATTCCTCTTGAGTGAGATTTAGTGTTTTTCGATATTTTAAAAGTTTATTCATTTCTAAAGTGTTTCTTTCGTAAGTAGGTTAAAATTAGCAATTAATTTTATACGTTGTTAGGCGCAGTTTTTTTTATTAGTTTTTTAAATTATTCAAAAGTTCTTTCCAATTGTATTCTTTTTTATTTTCATTATTCCATTGCTCAACTTCTGATAACATTACGTCAATTTTACTTCGATCAATCCAGTTACCATTAATAAAAACACCTGAAATTTTACGGGTATTATTAATATTGACTAAGGGATTTTCTTCTAATAAAACTAGATCAGCAAATTTTCCTGTTTCAATAGTTCCTATTTTATCATCAATTTTGAGCCAATTAGCAGCTAAACGAGTTGCTGAAGCTAAAACTTCTTCGTTAGATAAACCAGCTTCTGTTAATAACCTAAGTTCATCATGAATTGAAAATCCCCAAATAATTCCAGAAATACCTGAATCTGTTCCTGCAAGTATTGGGACTCCAGCCTCTTTAAAAGCTTTAACTAACAGAGTATGAAAGTTAGTTTGTTTTTGAAACCCATTAATAGTCTCAGTAGATGATCCTTCAAATTTATTTGCAGTAAGCCATTTGCTTTGCATTAAAGGATGAACATATTCAAAACCAAATGAAGACTTTATGTTTTCTAAAGATTTAGCTTGGTTACTAATTGAGACCATATTAATTAAGTTGGGAATTAGCCAAGTTTCATTTTTCTTTGCTAAACGAGCAAATTCTTGTGCTTTTTTATAGCTATAATCGTCTGTTTGTTTTGATAACTCTTCTGCGTGTGCAATTAAACTAAAGTGGGGAATAAAAAAATCTTTAGCTTCTTTACCCTTGAAAGCAACTGGTATATGTCCTATTACTTTCATATTCTGTTTTTCGGCTTCGTCTATAACTGCTTTAAAGGTTTCTTCATTTAGCCAAGTATAAACTTTAATAAATTCATACCCTTCCTCTTTCGCAAAACGTACAGCATTTCTTCCATCGGCAGGGTTTTTAGCTATTGGATTAGATTTTTTTCCTCCAATTATTTTGGCTAATGCCATTCGTGGACCAATTACATCACCTCTTATGATTTCATTACGTTGTCCAAAATGTTCTGTTCTGGCACCTAATTCAAAAACAGTTGTAACACCGTTAGCTATATAAGGTGTCATATTGTACTGCGTATTAAAGCTTACTAATGGTCCTTTAGTTGGGTAAATTACAAATGGGCTTCCATCTGCGAGTGTATGCACGTGCATATCTATTAATCCAGGAATGAGCCACTTGTCTATTCCATCAATAATTTTAGCATTTTCAGGAATTTGTTTATTTATAGCGTAGATTTTGTTTTCCTTTATTAAAACTGTAGCATTTTCAATCACTTTATTTTCTTTGGTCATTGGAATAATATTTATGTTTTTAATAGCGTAAATATTATTTTCTGAATTATTGTTTTGTGCATTTAAATTATAGCAAATAACAATAAGTAGAGTTAAAATTTTTAAGTCTCTCATCTTTTTCAAATTATGGTTGTTTAAGTGTTAATTTGTGTATTTTTTTAAAGAAACAAGCCAAAGCAATATTGCTTTGGCTTGTAAACTAATAAAACCAAGTATTAGTGTCATTAGAGTTAGCTAACTAATGAACTAATGTTTTTAGTATAAACTATATTTTAATGTAGGCTAATAACTTTTGTCATTTTCCATTGGTTGTTTTCTTGTTTCCAAATAGCTATAAATTTACTTGGAATTGACTTTGCTTCGGGTTCTCGGTTATTATAAAATTTATGATAACCAATTTCAACAGCTCCGTAATTTTTAATCGGATATACTTCAATGCTTCCTTTTATTAAAGTACGGGTAACTTTACCACAAATATTTTTTTCTAAAGATTCTAATAACTCTTTTTTAGAAGTGGTTAAACCTCCTTTGTCATGGAAAAGCTCTATGTCATCGTGAAAGATATCTGCTTGAGTTTTCATGTCACAAGTATTATATGCGGTAAAGTAAATACTATCCATTTTTACAATTTGATTGTATAAATCAACGTCAGCAGTTTTGTAATTAGGGATTTCTTGTACTTGTCCGTTCATAACCCATGATAGCAATAGGGTGTATATAAATGTTAGTACTTTTATAAAGAAGTTTCCTTTAAAAAAGAAATCGAAAATTGAGTTCATAGTTTTTCTGTTTATTACTTTCTAATTTTTCCTGCTTTAAATTTAGTTTCTGCATCTTCTGTAAAATCTCTTATAAAACCATAGACAGCAGAAGTTTCTTGGAATTTGGGTACTACAAAATTAGCTTTGTAATCATCGTCTAGATAAATATCCATGTTTAATTCATCTATTAAGCCTTTATTATTAAATTTTGTATTTGAATAATTAAATATAATATCTCTATCTTTTAAGGTCTTAATATAATCTTCTAAAGCCTGCTTCTTTATTTTTTTTGTAAAAAGCATTTCAATTTTATTTGGACTACTGACTAATGAAGAAATAAACTTTTGATTGTTATTGTGTTCTATTTCATTATTACCCTCCTCATCACAATCTGTGCATTCAAAACCTTTTGATGTCATTTTAAAATGGTGATTTGCCATATCACGATCGTAAATATCTTGAGTGTTTTTAACATCGTTTAAAAATCTTCGTGTTGAACCTTCAAAATAAACTGTAGTACCTTCTGGTATAAATAAAGTAGCTTTAATTTCTTCATCTTTCCACATGTTTTTATACTCGCTTAAAAAGAAAGCATCGAAAACTATGGTGTTGTTAGCAGATTTAAAATTGTACTTTATAGCTTCAGCATTATCGTTAGCTCTTTTTCGACCTCTACCTTCTGATGTTTTTTTAATTTCTATGTAAGCGTTTTCTGTTTCGCTTTTACGAATATCAATATTTACATCGTTAGAGTACTTCATTTCAGTATCATCAATAGCTACATTTATCGAGTTGTTTCTGTTACGTAAATTATGGTTGTAATAAATGTTATCATCATTAATTACTCTAATTTTTAGAGGTTCTTCTTTAGCGTATGTAATGCTGTGTTTACTTACATTTGCTCCGTTATAGGCATGAGATGTTGCGTACTCAATCCCTGAAAAACCAATAGCTAATAATGAGACTAACCAAACTCCTAACAAGGTTAAAATAGCTGTAGTACCTAGTTTTTTTACATTGGGAGATAAAATTCTTAATCCTAAAATAAATAAGACTACAAACGGTATTCCGATTAAAATAAAAAGGAAAATAGATAATAACCATTTAGGTAGTGTAGCATCGTAGAAAAAAGGTGGATAATGTACAAGATCATTATCTACATTTAAAAACTCTAAACTTCCTATAGAAAATATTCCTAATAATAAGGATACAAGTGTAACACCGGCAATAAAAATTAAAAGTACGCCCATGAATTTACCGAATACCTTAAAAACGGTTAGTAAAATTTTTCCTAAAGTATCTGCAAAATCTTGTGCTCCAGATTTAGTTTGGTTGCGTAGTTTCTGGTAATCTGCACTAGATATTTTGTCTGATAATTCATGGGCGCCTTCCTTTACCTTTGTTGAGATATTGTCAAACTCGTTACGAATTTTTTTTTCGATGTTGTCAATATTTACAGCCTCCCCTTCCATTTGTAATTTTTCAGAGGTAGTTCTCGCTTCAGGAAGTAGAATCCACATGATAATATATCCTATAACTCCAAAACCAAATCCTGCTAAGGTTAAGATTAAGAAAGCTAATCGTACCCAGATTACATCGATATTAAAATAATGACCTAATCCTGATGCGACACCTGCTAAAAAGCGATCGTCACGATCTCTAAATAATTTTTTAGCGTTATTGTTTCTGTAGTTGGTGTGCGAACCGCTAGTAGCATAACCTTCTTCAGCTTCTGCATAATCTTCAGGTTGCCCCATAATAGCAATTACCTCTTCGATATCGTTTTCGTTTATTACTTGACGAGCATCTGTAATTCTTTCCGATAATAATTCGCTAATACGAGATTCTATATCAGAAATTATTTCGTTTTTTCCTTGTGGATCATCGCTTAAAGAACGCGATATGGCGTCTAAATAACGTTTTAGTTTTTGATAAGCAATTTCATCTATATGGAAGAAGAATCCGCCTAAGTTTATATTTATTGTCTTATTCATCTTTAGTTGATTTTGTGCTTGTTACTTGGTTTACTGCGTTTACTAAATTATTCCATGTTTTGTCTAATTCTTTCAAAAACATTCCACCGTTTTCAGTTAATACATAGTATTTTCTTGGTGGTCCAGAGGTTGATTCTTCCCATCTATACGTTAACAGTCCTGCGTTTTTTAAGCGAGTAAGTAGCGGATAAATAGTTCCTTCAACCACAATCATTTCTGCACTTTTTAATGTTGAAAGTATTTCAGAAGTGTAAGCATCACCATTTTGTAAAATTGATAAGATGCAATATTCTAAAACACCTTTACGCATCTGTGCTTTTGTGTTTTCTATCTTCATGTAATGCGGTTTATAAGGTTATTTTATAAAATTAATTGTAAAAGGATATTTATATGCCTCTCCTTTATTGGCTTTCATTGCTGCAATAATAATTAGCGCAATTTTTATTAGTGATACGACACTTACAAAGGATGCGATTCCTAAGAATCCGAATAGACCATTGAATGAGTGATGTTCACCAAAATCAATATTTACACCGTTAAAAACATCAATAAAATTCCCAAAGAAAAATGAAAAGAATGATGCACTTAGTATAAAAATATACAATCCAAAACTGATGTTAAAGTTTACAGCTTCTTTTCCATGATCGTCTAAAAACAAACTTCTTTCTTTTAAAGTTTGCCATAATATTAATGGTGTAATAATACTTCCTAGCGGAAATAAATATCCTGCAAATGCTGATATGTGTATTAAAAAAGCATTGGTGTTTTCGTTATTTTGTTGCATAATAATGTGAATTATATAATACTTGACTATGCAAATATATGTCTTTAAAAAGGTATTATGCAATACATAGTACTAAATTTAACATTTTTTTAAGATTTGTGAGGTAGCTATAATATTCAATAAAAAGCTGTAAATTGCCTGTAAATACTGAATAAATGAAGTTTACACCTCGAAAAATTAATTTTTTCACCTTATTTAAATTACCATCTGCATATTTCTGTGGGATACGAGTGAAATCGATTTCTGATGAAAAATCTTTAGTAAAAGTGAAGCATAAATGGATAAATCAAAACCCTTTTAAAAGTATGTTTTGGGCTGTTCAAGGTATGGCAGCAGAATTATCAACAGGAATTTTGGTAATGCAAGCAATTGATAAATCTCAAAGAAAGGTTTCAATGTTAGTAACCAATATGAATGCAACTTTTACGAAAAAGGCAACAGGAAGAATTCAATTTGAATGCAATGATGGATTGGCGATAAAAGAAGCAATTCAAAAATCGGTAGAAACAGGAGAAGGGCAAATAGTTTTAGTAACTTCTGAAGGAATAAATGAAGAAGGTATTTCTGTGTCTAAATTTGAATTTGAGTGGAGTTTGAAAGTAAAACTGTAACAAAACCTTGTTAATAGAGTCCAATAATAAAAACTAATTATTATGAATGCACACGAAATAGATTACCGAATTTTTGGCGAAGAAATGCAATATGTTGAGATTGAATTAGATCCACAAGAAGGAGTAGTAGCAGAGTCTGGTAGTTTTATGATGATGAACTCTGAAATAAAAATGAATACAATTTTTGGAGATGGTTCTAATCAAGAAAAAGGATTGTTAGGAAAAATTTTTTCAGCAGGAAAAAGAATCCTAACAGGAGAAAGTTTATTTATGACTGTTTTTACTAACGATGGACAAGGTAAAAAACAAGTGTCGTTTGCTTCTCCATATCCAGGAAAGATTGTCCCTATAGATTTATCAGAATTTGGAGGAAAATTCATTTGCCAAAAGGATGCTTTTTTGTGTGCTGCTAAAGGAGTGTCTATTGGAATAGAGTTTTCTAAGCGGTTAGGAAGAGGTTTGTTTGGAGGTGAAGGTTTTATTATGCAGAAGATGGAAGGAGATGGTATTGGTTTTATTCATGCGGGTGGTACAATGGCAAAAAAAGTGTTGCAACCTGGTGAGGTTTTAAAGGTAGATACTGGGTGTATTGTTGGTTTTACTAAAGATGTTGATTACGATATTGAATTTGTTGGTGGAATTAAGAATACTGTTTTTGGTGGGGAAGGTTTGTTTTTTGCTAAGTTGCAAGGTCCGGGAACTGTGTATGTTCAATCGTTACCATTTAGTAGATTAGCAGGGAGAGTATTAGCTATGGCACCACAAACAGGAGGAGGAAGTAGAGGGGAAGGAAGTGTTTTAGGTGGTTTAGGTGATATTTTAGATGGTGATAATAGGTTCTAGTAAATCTTATATAAAATAAAAAAAACCGCGAATTAGCGGTTTTTTTATTTTATATAGAATGTTTTTAAACTCCCAGTTCATCAAAAATACTAATTAATCTTTCTCCTTGAGATGGAGCAGGGGCATTAGGATTTACAATATTTCCTTGAGGATCGATAATGATAAACTTAGGTAGTCCTTTTATTAAGAATTTCTGAGCCCATTCTAATTCATTTTGCTTCTTTCCGCTAAATAATTGAATTCCAGTCATTTCTCTATCTATGATCGTTTGTTTCCATTTTTCATGTTGATTTTTATCATCAACGCTAATACTTACAAATTCTATGTTTTTTCCGTGATACTCTTCTTCTAATCTTTTTAATAAAGGAATTTCTTTTTTACAAAAAGCACACCATGTAGCCCATACATCAATGTATAAATATTTTCCTTTGTTTAATAAGTCGTCTAATGAAGTAGTGCCTCCGTTATAATTTTCAAAATCAACAAACTTTGGTGCTGGTTCACCTTTAGCTACAGTTTTTAATATATTATAACTTTTAGCAATTTCTTCTTTATGCTCTTTATTGGTAGAGTATGCTTTGAATTTATTGTAGAACTCTTTTAAGTTATCTGTGTAAGTAATACTCTTAACGGCGCTCTTGTGTAATAAATCGTTTTTAGCCAAAGTATCGTTAACTTCAGTTTGAATAGTCTCTAGGTAAGTAAGATAAAAATCTTCTCCGTCTTTATTTTTTTCTCTAGCGATTCTATCTAATTCTTCATTTAGCATCGTTCGGTAAGAAAAAGAATTCACGTAATCTTCTCCGTTACTAAAGTTGAAGTTTTCAAAAGCGTTAGGAAAATCTTCAGATGTTTTAAAATCATTGTTACCAGTTAAAATGCTATGAAACTTTTCGTAGTTTGAAATGTTTCTTAAGTATTCATAATCTATATTTTTAACTTCAGCTTTTAAGAAATCTGTTGGTAAATTGTTAGATATTGATAATTCAGTTAAATCATCTTTATAGGCTTCTAATTTGTCTAAAAACTCTTCCTCTTCGAATGAAAAAAACTTGTTAGCGCTAGTGATATGTTCTGTCCAACTTTTTTTCTTTTTAACAAAATAGTCGTTAATGTTAGAGTTGTTTCCTTTGTATTTAACATTACCAATGTTTTTAAAATCAGCAAGTATTTCGGTGTTTGTTGTATCGTTAAGATATAGGTTTAAAGATACTCTTTTAGCTTGAAGTATAAGAGTGTAATAACCGTCTCTGTTAATTCTGACAGTATCTCTAAAAGTACCAGTTTTCCTATCGAATTTTATCTTTTTTTCAAAATTAAAACCAGTCAACGTAATGTCTCTTTTTTTGAAGTTTTCAATTTTACCAGATAAGATTAAATAATCTTTTACAGGTTTTTCTTTATTACATGAAACTATAGTAACTCCTATGAGGGCTAAAAGTATTAGTCTTTTCATTCTTTCAAAAATTTAAGGTGTTTAAAGCGCCGAAGTTAGCTTTTTTACCTTTTTTATCAAAGATTTTAACAGAAAAAATGATTATAGGTGTTTTTTAAATCGCAATAACTTAAATAATTAAGTATTTGAGTTGTTTGAATAATTATTGAAATAAGGACAAGAAGAGAATGAAAAAACCCAAGCTAAGTAGCTTGGGTTTTTGTTTTATTGATCGTCTATTTCTGTTCTGGTTTCTTCGGGTTTTTCACCTTTCTCAATTTTTATTAGAAGCTTTTTAGTTTTCTCATCTAAATCCATAAAAATAGTGTCTCCTTCGTCTAGCTTAGAATTAACGATTTCTTCAGCTAAGGCATCTTCAATATATTTCTGAATAGCTCTTTTTAAAGGTCTAGCTCCATATTGTTTGTCAAAGCCTTTATCTGCAATATAATCTTTTGCTTTTTCGCTTAAATTTAATTTGTAGCCTAAATCAGCAATACGATTTAACAGTTTATCTAGTTCAATATCGATAATTTTATGAATGTCCTCACGTTCTAATGAATTAAAAATGATCACATCGTCAATACGATTTAAAAACTCAGGAGCAAACGATTTTTTTAAAGCACCTTCAATAATGCTTTTTGCGTGCGCATCTTCTTGATCTTTCTTAGAAGAAGTTCCAAAACCAACACCAGCACCAAATTCTTTTACTTTACGAGCACCAATATTTGATGTCATTATAATAATAGAATTTCTAAAATCAATTTTTCTACCTAAACTATCAGTAATATGTCCGTCATCTAAAATTTGTAACATCATATTAAAGACATCTGGATGCGCTTTTTCAATCTCATCTAAAAGGATTACAGAATAAGGTTTTCTACGTACTTTTTCGGTTAATTGTCCCCCTTCTTCGTATCCAACATAGCCTGGAGGTGCGCCAATTAAACGAGAGATAGCAAACTTCTCCATATATTCACTCATATCAATTCTAATTAAAGAATCGTCAGAGTCAAATAACTCACGAGCTAATACTTTTGCTAATTGTGTTTTACCTACACCAGTTGATCCTAAAAATATAAATGAACCAATTGGTTTGTTAGGATCTTTTAATCCAACTCTGTTACGTTGAATTGCTTTAACTACTTTAGTTACAGCTTCGTCTTGTCCAATAACTTTTCCTTTAATTAATTTAGGAAGGTCAGCTAAACGATTACTTTCTGCTTCAGCAACTCTGTTTACAGGAATTCCTGTCATCATAGAAACTACTTCAGCTACATTATCTTCAGTAACAATTTCACGATGCAGTTTAGAATCTTCTTCCCATTGGTTCTGAGCTGATTCTAGCGCTGTTTCAATGTTTTTCTCATCATCACGAAGCTTTGCGGCCTCTTCGTATTTTTGGCCGCTTACAGCTCTTGTTTTGTGTTCGCGTATTTCTTCTAATTTAGATTCTAATTCTAAAATTTGTTGAGGAACCACGATGTTTGTTATATGAATACGTGATCCAGCTTCATCTAAAGCATCAATAGCTTTGTCTGGTAAAAAACGATCTGTCATATAGCGATTCGTTAATTTTACACAAGCATCAATAGCCTCATCAGTAAAAGAAACATGATGATGCGCTTCATATTTACCTTTAATATTGTGTAAGATTTGAATTGTTTCTTCTACTGTTGTTGGGTCAACAATTACTTTTTGAAAACGACGCTCTAAAGCTCCATCTTTCTCAATGTTTGTTCTGTATTCATCTAGAGTTGTAGCTCCAATACATTGAATTTCTCCTCTAGCTAAAGCAGGCTTTAACATGTTTGATGCATCTAAAGAGCCTGTTGCTCCACCAGCTCCAACTATAGTATGAATTTCATCGATGAATAAAATGATGTCTTCATTCTTTTCAAGCTCATTCATTAAAGCTTTCATTCGTTCTTCAAACTGACCACGGTATTTTGTTCCAGCAACTAAGCTCGCCAAATCAAGAGAAACTATTCGCTTGTCAAATAAAATTCTTGAAACTTTTCTGTTAACAATTCGTAATGCTAAACCTTCAGCGATTGCAGATTTACCAACACCTGGTTCTCCAATTAACATTGGATTGTTTTTCTTTCTTCTACTTAGAATCTGAGAAACACGTTCAATCTCTTTAATTCGTCCAACAACTGGATCTAATTTTCCTGATTCTGCTAAAGCTGTTAAATCACGACCAAAATTGTCTAAAACAGGTGTTTTAGATTTTTTAGCTTGTTTTCCTTTAGGGTTTTGTTGCCCGTAAGGATTTGACTTTTCTTCAGAAAATTCACCTTCTGATGGAGTTTCAGCAGTTGGAGAATTATAGTTGTCTTCTACATGAAGTTGTTTGTATAATGCTTTTGCTTGCTCGTAATCAACATCATGTTTTTGGAGTAACTTAGTTGTAGGGTCATTTTCATTACGTAAAATACATAATAGTAAATGAGCTGTATCTATTGAGTCACTCTGATATAGTTTAGCTTCTAAAAACGTTGTTTTTATTGCTTTTTCTGCTTGTCTTGTAAGATGCAAGCTCTTTTTTTCTACGTTTGCTATTGAGGGAGTGGTCGGATTTAATTTTTCTAATTTATTGCGCACCAAATCTAAATCTACATCAAAAGTAGTTAATATCTCGATGGCTTTTCCGTCTCCTTTACGTATCAAACCTAACAGTAAATGTTCAGTTCCAATAAAGTCGTGGCCTAAACGTAGGGCTTCTTCTTTACTAAAAGTGATTACATCTCTAACTTGTGGTGAAAAATTATCGTCCATAAAATAAATTTGTATATGTGTAAAGTTAGTAAGTTTTTTTCTTAAAAATTACAAAAAAGATGCCAATAGTTTTTAACTGACATTCTGACGATGAAATAATGTTTAAAAAAGCGATAAAATTGTTAATAAGTAGGCTTAAAAGAGTGTGGATATTTTTTGTGTATAAATAGGTATTGTAGTATCTTGCAATGTTTTAGAAAATACGGCTTTTTTAAGCGTATTTTAAAAGTGAGTTTTATCGTGTGTAAAATTCACTTTTTTGACGAAAATGAGTACTAATATTTTAAAAAAATATATATGGCAGATGGCGAAAAGTTGATCCCTATCAACATTGAAGAACAAATGAAATCCGCATACATCGATTATTCGATGTCGGTAATTGTATCGAGAGCATTACCAGATGTAAGAGATGGTTTAAAACCAGTGCACAGAAGGGTTTTATTTGGAATGCATGAGTTAGGTATTAAGGCTACAGGAGCATATAAAAAGTCAGCAAGAATTGTTGGGGAAGTATTAGGTAAGTATCACCCACATGGGGATACTTCGGTTTATGACTCTATGGTTCGTATGGCTCAAGATTGGAGTGTGCGTTATATGATGGTTGATGGTCAAGGAAACTTTGGTTCTGTTGATGGTGATTCTCCAGCAGCAATGCGTTATACAGAGGTTAGAATGCAAAAGATATCAGAAGATATGTTAGCTGATATTGAAAAAGATACTGTAGATCATAAATTAAATTTTGATGATACTTTACAAGAGCCAACAGTTTTACCAACTCGTATTCCTAATTTATTAGTAAACGGAGCATCTGGTATTGCAGTAGGTATGGCAACAAATATGGCGCCTCACAACTTAACAGAAGTTGTAAATGGTACTATTGCTTATATCGAAAATAGAGATATTGAGATTGATGAGTTAATGCAACATATCAAAGCACCTGATTTTCCTACTGGAGGAACAATTTATGGATACGATGGTGTTAGAGATGCTTTCCATACAGGTCGTGGGCGTATTGTTATGCGTGCTAAAGCTACTATTGAGGAAGTTAAAGGTCGTGAATGTATTATCGTAACTGAAATTCCTTATCAGGTTAACAAAGCAGAAATGATTAAAAAAACTGCTGAGTTAGTAAATGATAAAAAGCTGGAAGGAATTGCGAATATTCGTGATGAATCTGATAGAAAAGGAATGCGTATTGTGTACGTTTTAAAGCGTGATGCAATTCCTAATATTGTTTTAAATAAATTATTTAAATATACTCAACTTCAAACGTCGTTTAGTGTAAATAATATTGCATTAGTAAACGGACGTCCTGAGCAATTAAACTTAAAACAATTAATTCACTATTTCGTTGAGCATAGACATGAAGTTGTTGTTCGTAGAACAGAATTTGAATTAAAGAAAGCAGAAGCTAGAGCTCATATTTTAGAAGGATTAATCATTGCATCAGATAATATTGATGAGGTAATTGCAATTATCCGTGGTTCAAATAATGCTGATGAAGCAAGAGAGAAGTTAATCGAGCGTTTTGAATTAACTGAAATTCAAGCAAAGGCGATTGTTGAAATGCGTTTACGTCAGTTAACTGGACTAGAGCAAGATAAATTACGTGCAGAGTTTGACGAAATAATGAAAACGATTGCTGATTTAAAAGATATTTTATCTAATGAATCTAGACGTTATCAAATTATTACTGATGAGCTAATTCATATTAGAGATAGATATGGTGATGAACGTCGTTCTGATATCGAATATGCAGGAGGAGATATGCGAATCGAAGATATGATTCCAAATCATAAAGTAGTAGTTACTATTTCTCACGCAGGGTACGTAAAGCGAACTAATTTAGATGAATATAAAGTTCAGAATAGAGGAGGACGTGGTCAAAAAGGAGCAACTACTCGTAATGAAGATTTCTTAGAGCATTTATTTATTGGTACAAACCATCAATATATGATGTTCTTTACTCAGAAAGGTAAAGTATTCTGGATGCGTGTGTATGAAATCCCAGAAGGAGGAAAGAATACCAAAGGTAGGGCAATGCAAAACTTAATCAATATCGAACAAGATGATAAAGTAAAAGCATTCTTAGTTACTCAAGATTTAAAAGACGAAGCTTATATCAATAGTCACTATGTAATCATGGCTACTAAAAAGGGGCAGGTTAAAAAGACTTCTTTAGAACAATATTCTCGTCCAAGAACAAACGGGATTAATGCAATAACTATTAAAGAAGGTGATGAGCTTTTAGAAGCAAAATTAACTACTGGAGATAGTCAAGTAATGTTGGCGTTAAAATCTGGAAAATCTATTCGTTTCGAAGAGGCTAAAACTCGTCCAATGGGTAGAACGGCATCAGGAGTTAGAGGAATTACTTTAGCCCATGATAAAGATGAGGTTATTGGAATGGTTGCTGTAAATGATATGGATAGTAATATCTTAGTGGTATCTGAGAAAGGATATGGTAAACGTTCTAAACTAGAAGATTATCGTGTAACGAACCGTGGAGGAAAAGGAGTTAAGACTTTAAATATTTCTGAAAAAACAGGAGAGTTAGTAGCTATTAAAAATGTTGATGATTCAAATGATTTAATGATTATTAATAAATCAGGATTAACAATTCGTATGGCTGTTGAAGATTTACGTGTTATGGGACGTGCAACACAAGGTGTTCGACTGATTAATATTAAGGATAGCGATAGTATTGCTGCTGTAGCAAAAGTAATGCATGAAGAAGAAGAAAATGAAAATGGCACGGAAATTGAAAATAGTACTAGCGAAAATCAAGAACAACAATAAATAAAAATCATACTAAAATGAAAAAACAAATATTAGCTCTTTCATTAGGATTTGTGTCATTAGGATTAATGGCTCAAAAATCTGAATTAAAAGCAGCAGAAAAAGCAATAAAGAAGCAAGATTTTACTTCAGCTATTAACACTTTAAATTCCGTTGAAGGTGCTGTGATGATGGGTGATGATAAGTATAAATCAAAATTTTACTTTTTAAAAGGAAAAGCTTTATCAGCTAAAAAAGATTATAAGAATGCTGCAGAAGCTTTGAATGCTTTATTAGCAATGAAAGAAAAAAAGTATTCAGGTGAAGCTGCTCCTATTTTAAACCAAATGATACAAGAGGTGTCAAATAAAGCAGTTGATTTATATAATAACAAGAAAGATTATAAAAATGCAGCTGAAAACTTTTATTTAACATATGTGTTAAGTCCTAAAGACACATCTTTTGCTTATAATGCAGCTATTGCTGCAACTCAAGCTGAAGACTATGATACAGCTATTAAATATTACAAAGAGTTAAGGAAGATTGGTTATACAGGTATTGAGACTCGATATGTAGCGACAAATAAAGCTACAGGAAAGGTTGAAGACTTAGGTTCAAAACAGCAAAGAGATTTAATGGTTAAATCGGGTAGTTATTTAAAACCAGAAACCAAGTCTTCAGAGCCAAAAACAGCTACTATTGTTAAAAATATTGCTTTAATTTTAAAAGAGCAAGGAAAAACAGATGAAGCTATCGCAGCTTTTAAAAATGCAAGAGCGTCTAATCCAAAAGATTTGAATTTGATATTAAATGAAGCTCAATTGTATATTGATATGGAAGATATGAGTAAATTTGGTGAGTTAATGAGTGAGGCTATTGCTTTAGATCCAGAAAATCCTACATTATACTACAATTTAGGGGTGGTTAACTTTAATCAAGGGAGAATGGATGATGCAAGAAAATACTACCAAAAAGCTACTGAATTAAAGCCGGATTATGCAGATGCCTATATGAATTTAGCGGTGGTAGTTTTAGATAAAGATGCGGCAATTGTTGAAGAAATGAATAAAAATTTATCTAACTTTAAAAAGTATGATGAATTGGCTTTGAAACAAAAAGAAGTTTATAAAGAGGCTTTACCGTTTTTAGAAAAAGCAGATAGTTTAAATAGAAGTATTGATACTGTTAAAACTTTAATGAATTTATATGAAGTTTTAGAGCAAGAAGATAAGGCTAAAGAGTATAGAGATTTATATAAGTCGATGAAATAATCTTTAGTTTAAGTATAAAAAAAACCGAAACATTTGTTTCGGTTTTTTTTATACTTTATTTTAAATAAATCGTTTAATTACTCTAAGTTTATGAGAGTGTTGATTAGTGTCAACGTTGTAAATACCACTATGATCTAGTTTATCTATACGAACTTTCCCGTGTGCATGGATAATATTGTAGTCATTCATAATAATACCTACATGAGTAATTATCCCTTCTTCATTATCAAAAAAAGCTAAATCACCCGGTTCACTTTCTTCAATAAAACTTAAAACTTCTCCTTGAGTAGCTTGTTCTTTTGCATCGCGTAAAAGACTGTAGCCGCATAGTTTATATACGGTTTGAGTAAATCCAGAACAGTCAATACCAAAAGGAGATTTACCTCCCCATAAATAAGGAACATTTAAAAATAGAAAAGCTGTTTCTACAATTGCTGATTTAGGTAATTGTTGATTGTATACTTTTCCTTCATACAAATACGAAGTACTGTTAATTTGAATATTATTTCCTCTCAAAAAAGGAAGTTTAGCACCTAGAGGAATTGTTGTTAAATTGTTGTTGTTATCAGTTATAAAATCAATTAACTCACCAGCGTAATTTTTAGTTTCTAGTGATAAATCCTGATAATCTTTATCAGAAATACCCTCATATTGTTTATTATCAATAAAGCCTTCGTAATTATCGAAAGCTAAACGAATTTTACTCCATTTTTTAGTTTTTTCTAAAACTTCAAAATGTTCACCAAAAACAACTTGATTGACCATTTCTGATGTATCAGTTGGCTCAAGTCGTAAAGGAACAATACTTAGGTTACAAATTCCAAAAGGCATTGATAGATTTATTAAAGATTAAACTCTTTCAATTACCATTGCGCTAGCACCACCACCACCGTTACAAATACCAGCAGCTCCAATTTTAGCGTTATTTTGTTTTAATATTGATGTTAAAGCAATAATGATTCTTGCTCCAGAAACACCTAATGGGTGCCCTAAAGAAACAGCACCACCATTAACATTTACATTTCCTGGAGATAAACCTAATATTTTCATGTTTGCTAAACCAACTACAGAAAAAGCTTCGTTTAACTCAAAATAATCAACATCATCAATTGAGACTCCAGCTTTGGCTAATGCTTTGGGTAAAGCTTTAGCTGGGGCTGTAGTAAACCATTTTGGTTCATGGGCAGCATCAGCATATCCTTTGATTTTTGCTAAAGGAGTAATTCCTAATTCAGCGGCTTTGTCAGCAGACATTAATATTAAAGCAGCCCCACCATCATTAATCGTTGAAGCATTTGCAGCGGTAACAGTTCCTTCTTTTGTAAAAGCAGCACGTAAAGCAGGAATCTTTTCCATTTTTACATTTTTGTATTCTTCATCTTCAGAAAAAATAATTGGTTCTCCACGACGTTGAGGAATCTCAACAGGAACAACTTCATCTGCAAATTTACCTTCGCTCCATGCTTTAGCAGAACGATTGTAAGATTCGATAGCAAAAGCATCTTGATCTTCTCTAGAAAACTCATATTCAGTCGCGCATTCATCAGCACAAACACCCATGGCTACTTTTTCGTAAGCATCAACTAATCCATCTCTCTGCATTCCATCTTCCATTTTAACCGGACCAAACTTAGTCGCTGATCTCGCATGTTGATAATGAGGAATCATACTCATATTTTCCATACCTCCAGCTACAACAATTTCAGCATCTCCTAAAGCAATAGCTTGAGAAGCTAACATGATAGATTTCATTCCAGAAGAACACACTTTGTTAACAGTAGTACAAGGCACAGTATCAGGAATTCCGGCAAAAATAGCCGCTTGACGTGCAGGTGCTTGACCTAAACCAGCAGAAACTACATTTCCCATATAAACTTCTTCAACCATTTCTGGTTTTAAGTTAATTTTATCTAAGGCTCCTTTAATTGCTACGGCACCTAACTTTGGTGCAGGTGTAGTTGATAAAGTTCCTAAAAAACTACCTATTGGAGTTCTTGCAACTGATACTATAACTACTTCTTTCATATATTGAGTGTATTGTATTAAAATTTGTATTGCGAAAATAACCATTTTATAACAAGTACTCAAATAATAGATAAAGGTTATATTTACATTTTTAAATGTGAAAAATGAACGATTTTATTAATAAATTGTATAAAAATAATGCAATAATCTACAAAGTATTATTGTTCCTAATAACTGTTGTTTCAATTGTATACTTATTCCCAAAAGGAGGACAGTTTAAATATGATTTTGGTCAAGGAAAACCATGGCAATATGATAATTTATATGCACCATTTGATTTTGCTGTTCAAAAAACTGAAGATGAAGTAGCTGAGGAGAAAGCAGAAGTTGAAGCGAATACAAAAAAGTATTTTGTTGTTGATACTGCTATTAAAAATCAGGTACTAACAGATTTTAATACTAAAATTGAAGTTTTAGATTCTTTATCTGCGACAAATATTAAATTCTTAAAAAAACAAGGAGATAATATTATTAATGATATATATAGATTCGGATTTATTGATGATGCTAGTGTTTTTAAAGCAAATAAAAGTGATGTTGTAATCTTGCGAAAAGGAAATTCGATTGATGATGTTTCATTCTCAAGATTAATCCAGTCAAATCAAATCTTAAATTTTGTAAATAAAAAAGTTGAAGATCTTACTTCAGGTCAACAACGTTTAATTTTAAGTAGTTTGTCTGAAACTTTAAAGCCGAATGTAACTTACGATATTAAATATAGTGAGAAAGAACTTAACGAGGTTTTAAATGCTATTTCTTATGCAAAAGGTAAAGTTTCTAAAGGAGAATTAATTATTTCTAAAGGAGATATTGTTGAAGGGAAAAAATTAAATGTTTTAAAATCTTATGAAGTAGCATCTAGCTCTCAAACATGGACAAAGTCAAATAGAAATTGGATTGTTTTTGGATACACTATTTTGGTAGCTTTAGCTTTGTTAATGTTGCTACTTTTCTTGGAGAAATATCGATTTGAAATCTTTAATGATAATAATAAGGTAACTTTTATATTTTTCAATATTTTCTTAATGATTTTTGTGCAAACAATGGTTGTTAAGTATAATTCAGAGTACTTATATGTTGTACCGTTAAGTATTTTGCCGATTGTTTTAAAAGCTTTTTTTGATGCCCGTTTAGGGTTGTTTACGCATGTGTTAACAGTTTTGTTATTAGGTTTTATCGTTCCAAATAGTTTTGAGTTTATCTACTTGAATATTATTGCAGGGATAGTAACGATATTAACGGTTTCAGAATTATATAAGCGTGCTAGTTTGTTCATGTCAATTGGTCAAATTACGTTGATTTATATGATAACCTATTTTGCATTTTCTATTCTAAAAGAAGGAAATGCAGATAAAATTAACTGGTTGTATTTTGGGCTATTCGCAGCAAACGGAATGTTATCTTTCTTATCAGTATTCTTTATTTATTTCTATGAGAAGATTTTTGGATTAGTGTCTGATGTAACTTTGTTGGAGTTGTCAAACACTAACTCTAAATTATTAAGAGATTTAAATGAAAAAGCACCAGGGACTTTTCAACATTCAATGCAAGTAGCAAATTTAGCAGAAGCTGCAGCTAATGAGATTGGAGCAAATTCAATGTTGGTTCGTACTGGGGCATTGTATCATGATATAGGTAAAATGGTGAATCCGATGTATTTTACCGAAAATCAATCTACAGGGGTTAATCCTCATAATGATTTATTGCCTCAAGATAGTGCTCGAATAATTTTAGATCATGTAATTAATGGTATTGAAATAGCTAAAAAACACAAATTGCCAGATAGAATTATTGATTTTATTAGAACACATCACGGAACCAGTGTCACATACTACTTTTATAAAAAAGAAAAAGAAAATAGCGTAGATGGGGAAGAGGTTGATAAAAAGAAGTTTCAGTATCAAGGACCAATTCCATTTTCAAAAGAAACAGCTATTTTAATGATGTGTGATGCTGCAGAAGCCGCCTCAAAGAGTTTAAAAAACCCCACAGCTCAATCAATTGATGAGTTGATAGATCGAATAGTAGAAAAGCAAAAAAGCGATAATCAGTTCCGAAATTCAGATATAACTTTTAGAGAAATAGAAAAAATCAAAAAAATTATTAAAAGTAAGTTGATGAATATCTATCACTTACGAGTAGAGTACCCAGATTAGCTAAAAATTTTATTAAAAAAGCTTGTGAAAACATATAAATAGTTATAGATTTGCACTCGCAATTTTTAATTCATTGTTTGATGAATTTTTAGTTTGTAAGGAGAGGTGCCAGAGTGGTAATGGAGCAGATTGCTAATCTGTCGACGGGTAACTGTCGCCAGGGTTCGAGTCCCTGTCTCTCCGCAATAAGATAACCATTCGGGGTGTAGCGTAGCCCGGTTATCGCGCCGCGTTTGGGACGCGGAGGTCGCAGGTTCGAATCCTGCCACCCCGACACTGTTTTCGTAGAAACATAAAAACTACGGGCTCTTAGCTCAGCTGGATAGAGCACCTCCCTTCTAAGGAGGCGGTCGGAGGTTCGAATCCTCCAGGGCTCACTTAAAGCTTCACTAGAAATAGTGAGGCTTTTTTGTTTTTATAGGTTTTGTAAGGGATACAGCTACATTAGTAATTTTTTTTCATTTTAAATACTACCCAATATCTGATTTAGGTATGCCTTTCTAGGTGTATAAAAAGGTATCACTTTTTACTTGGAGGTATCACTTTTTGAATTGTGATATTTAATCAGTAAATATGCACTTTGTTTTTGTAGTATTTAATGTAGTCAGAATGAAATTAATTAAACAAGACATAGCGTTTGGAATAATAGTATTAGCTTTTATTCTAGCCTTTTGGAGGTATCATACATATAATAAAAATATTAATGATAATAAGAAAGTTTCAATATGTAAGGTTGTTGGTTTTTCTAAAGCGAAGACAAGATGCTACTTAGATTATGTTTTTAAGTATGATGGGGTTTTGTATAGGAGTTCAGAAAGAATAGATTGCTTAAAAAAAATAGATTATAAAAAATCTAAATATTTTATGATAGAGTTTTCATGGAAAAACCCTAATTATAATAATATACTTTTAAATGAGCCTGTTAAAAATAAAGTAACATTAGATACTATTAGTTTATGAAAATGAAGGTAAAATTATAGGCGTCTCTGCTAAAAAAAACTCGACTAAAAAGCCGAGTTTAAATATTAATGAGGAATAAAAAGTTATTTCTTTCTATACCAATAAGCAGTTCTGCCAAAGGCAGCAAAACCAATATATCCACGAATTTTTAATTTGTTGTTATTGTCAAGTTTAATATAACACTTGTATTCTTTTCCGTTTTTAGGATCTAAAATTTTTCCACCAGACCATTCATCACCATCTTTTTTTAATCCCGTTAAAATATTCATTCCTAAAATAGGGTTGTTTTTGCGTTTTCCGCTACACTTATCACATAAGGCATCTTGCCTATTTTTATCAGTAATTTCAATAATTTTAGCGTAAGCTTTACCTTCTTTTTGGTAAACTTCAATTACAGAATCAACTTTATTGGTTTCTTCATCGCGGTTTTCCCATTTCCCAAAAATAGATTGAGCATTTATAGAGGTTGATATAATAACTAATAAAAGGGTGTAAAATATTTTTTTCATTGTTTAGAGTTTAATAAAATTGAGCTTCAAAAATTATTCCAATTAATCTTATTGTGCATCAAAGTTGCTGTCCCATTTTCCTTGTACGCGCAATACTTGCTCTAAAATATCACGTGCACAACCATTGCCACCGGTTTTATCAGAAATATATTTAGATACTTGTTGTATTTCTCTAGCAGCATCATTTGGGCAGCAAGGCATTCCAACTAGTTTCATTACAGGGTAGTCAGGAATATCATCGCCCATATATGCAATATTTTCTGGGTTAAGATTATATTTTTCAACGAACTCGTTATACTGTTTAATTTTATCGTGAGCACCTAAATAAATATCGTTAATACCTAGGTTACTTAAACGCGTACGAACTCCTTCGTTTTTACCACCCGATATAATACATACTCTAAACCCAGCTTTTACGGCTGCTCTTAAAGCATAGCTGTCTTTAATATTCATTTGACGTACCAATTGACCATCAGGAAAAACGGTTACAATTCCGTTGGTTAAAACTCCGTCTACATCAAAAATAAAAGTATCTATTTGAGGTAATATTTCTTTATAACTTTTCTCCATTGTTTTGGATTGATTTTGTAATAAGTTGATAAATTTCTTGCTGCTCTTTGTTAAGCAATTTTAAATGATTTTGGATTGTCTCTTGATCATTTCTCTTGGCAGGACCAGTTTGTGCTGCTTCCGGTGAAAGCTCTTTTATTTTTAATGCAGTTTCTTGAATTAAAGGTTGTAGCACCTCAAAAGGAACTTGATGTTCTTTGCAAATATCGGCACCAATTTTATACATATGATTCGTGAAGTTGTTTACAAAAACAGCAGCTGCGTGTAAACTTTTTCGTTGATTAGAATTAATATGATATATTTTAGAACCAATTGATTTTGCTAAAGTTTCTAATAATTCAAGATCCTTTTTATTTTCAGCTTCTAAACAAAAAGGGATTTTGTTAAAATTTACAGTTTTACCTTTTGAGAAACTTTGGAGTAAATAAAATACTCCTTTTCGTCCTTTGTTTTGAAGAGATTCTAAAGAAGCACTTCCCGAAGTATGAACTATCAAGCGGTTGCCATTAATTTTAGAGGAAACTTCAGGAATTGCATCATCAGAAACAGCCAAAATATAAACATCAGCATCTATTAATAGCTCTAGGCTGTTGGTAATAGAAGTATGATGTTTTAAATGGGCTATTTGCGCAATGTTTCTAGCGTATACCTGCACTAATGAAACTTCTTCAGTTTCATAAAAAGCTTTAGTTAAATGGCTAGCTACATTGCCGCCTCCGATAATGGAAATCTTAATCATAGTACGAAGATATTGATTTTCTGTTATAGAAATTCATTAAAAATATTTTTTGCATATTTGTAATCTTATGATTGTTTAAGTCCACTTCCATATTAGTTGCACTCTTGCAACTCACAATTAAACCTGAGATTTTTCTCTGGTAATTTACTGTATTAAATAATTTATAATGACTGAAAATAATCAAGCTTCAAAACAAAATATTTTTTCCCTTTTTAAAGACGCCGTTTTAGGTAAGCAACAAGATTTTACGCAAGGTAGCATACATAAAGCAGTTTTTATGTTAGCAATTCCTATGATTCTAGAAATGCTAATGGAATCAATATTTGCTCTGGTAGATATAATTTATGTATCTAGAGTAAGTGTAAATGCAGTAGCTACTGTTGGTTTAACAGAATCTGTGTTAACGTTAGTATATGCTGTAGCTATCGGGTTAAGTATGGCGGCAACTGCTTTAGTGGCTCGTAGAACAGGTGAGAAAGATGCAAAAAGAGCTAATGAAACTGCGGTACAAGTTATATTTCTAGGTGTATTTATTTCTGTTTTAATAAGTGTAATAGGAATTTTATATCCGAAAGAAATATTGCAATTAATGGGTGGTGAGCCAGATTTAATTGCAGAAGGGTATGGGTATACAAGGGTGTTGTTAGGAGGAAATATAACTGTAATGTTATTATTCTTAATCAATGCAATTTTTAGAGGGGCAGGAAATGCTTCAATTGCTATGTGGACATTGATTTTATCAAACGGTTTAAATATTATTTTAGATCCAATTTTTATCTTCGGTTTAGGACCAATTCCTGCGTATGGAGTAGAAGGAGCTGCAATAGCGACCACAATTGGTAGAGGTACTGCGGTAGTATCGCAATTATTAGTGCTATTCTTTGGCGCAGGAAAAATAAAAATAGCAGTTAAAGATTTAGTAATTAAAGTGTCCGTAATGATTAACTTAATTAAAGTTTCTTTAGGTGGTATTGGTCAGTTTTTAATAGGCACATCTAGTTGGGTATTTTTAATGCGTATCATGTCTGAATTTGGTAGTGAAGTGTTAGCTGGATATACCATTGCTATTCGTGTTATGATGTTTACCTTAATGCCAGCATGGGGTATGAGTAATGCAGCGGCGACTTTAGTTGGACAAAATTTAGGAGCAAATCAACCAGATAGAGCTGAAAAATCTGTATGGATTACAAGTAGGTATTGTGCTTATTTTATGGGATTAGTTTCTGTAGTTTATCTTTTTTTCGCGCCAACATTTTTAAGCTGGTTTTCAGAAAATACAGAAGTGGTTAAAAACGGAGCATTGTGTTTACAAATTATAGCAGCAGGTTATATTGCTTATGCATACGGAATGGTAGTAGTACAATCGTTTAACGGTTCAGGAGATACCAAAACACCAACATATATTAACTTTATTTGTTTTTGGTTGTTTCAGTTGCCGTTTGCTTACATAATGGCAATAACTTTAGATTATGGTCCTGTAGGAGTGTTCTCGGCTATTACATTGGCAGAGATATTAATCGCTGTTATTGGGATTTGGTTGTTTAAAAAAGGAAAATGGAAAACAGTTAAGGTCTAAATAGAATTAGTAAATTAGCTGTTATTATATACGATTTATGAAACTAGATATATTAGCTTTTGGTGCGCACCCAGATGATGTTGAATTAGGTTGTGCAGCTACCATTGCAAAAGAAATTTCTTTAGGGAAAAAAGTAGGTATTGTTGATCTAACTCGTGGAGAACTTGGTACACGTGGCTCTGCTGAATTAAGAGATAAAGAAGCTGCTAAGGCTGCCGAAATTTTAGGAGTTTCTGTTCGAGAAAACTTAGGTTTTGCTGATGGGTTCTTTGTAAATGATAAAGAACATCAATTAGAAATCATAAAAGTGATTCGTAAATACAAACCAGAAATTGTGTTGTGTAATGCGATTGATGATCGACATATAGATCATCCAAAAGGGAGTAACGTGGTATCTAATGCCTGTTTTTTAAGTGGTTTAATGAAAATTGAGACTGAATTAAATGGTATTCAGCAAGAAAAATGGAGACCTAAACAAGTGTATCATTATATTCAGTGGAAAAATATTGAACCAGATTTTGTAGTTGATGTAACTGGTTTTATGGATAAAAAGGTAGCTTCGGTTTTTGCATACTCTTCTCAGTTTTTTGATCCAAAGAGTAACGAGCCAGAAACACCAATTACAAGTAAAAATTTTACCGATAGCATAGAGTATAGAGCAAGAGACTTAGGAAGGTTAATAAATGTTAATTTTGCAGAAGGCTTTACCTCAGAACGTTATGTTGCAGTTGAAAATTTAAGTAAATTAATTTAAAAAAATATTTTGCAAATATTAAAATCTGTCTTATATTTGCACTCGCAATTAAAATGGTGATTGTAGCTCAGTTGGTTAGAGCATCGGTTTGTGGTACCGAGGGTCGTGGGTTCGAATCCCATCATTCACCCAAAAGCAAAAAGCTTTCTCAAGTTGAGAAAGCTTTTTTTGTATAAATAATTATCGATTTTATTTTCGAGAATTTTTTCTCATCTCCAACCATTGGTCGTATTTATTTCTATGCTTAAAACGGTTATGAGTCCATAAATAACATTCAGGTTGAGCTTTAATATTTCTTTCAGTTACTTCTAGGTATTTATCAGTTATTTGATAGTCTTCAAAATCTTTAGGGCTGTCGGTTATTAATTCAAATTCAGTTTCAAAATAACCTCTTTTAATTTTCTTTACAGCATAGTTAACAACAGCTAAATCGTATTTTTTGGCTAACATTTCGGCTCCAGTGTGTATAGGAACCTTAATACCTAAAAACTTAGACCAATAATGTGTTTTTCCTAATCTTGGAGATTGGTCGCTTAATAAGATGTATAAGCCTTGTATTTTGTTTATGTAGTTTTTGTGAATACCTTTTACAGTTTCGGTAGTTTTATAGCCAATAACTCCAAATTTTGTTCTTGACTCTTTTACTTTCTTTTCAAAATACTTGTTTTTTAGTTTAGTGTAAGCACCAAAAACCGGAATATCTAAAACAAGAGGTAGAGTGATTGACCACTCCCAGTTTGCTTGGTGTGCACCAACTAAAGCTATGCTTTTTCCTTGTTTAGAAAGATTGTTTATTAGTTCAGGGTTTTTATAGGTATAACGCTTAAGTATTTCTTTTTCTGAAATGGTAAAAGATTTAATACTTTCAAAAATTAAGTCAACAAAATGTTTGAAGAATTTTTTTTGTAATTTTTTAATTTCTTGATTGCTTTTTTCAGGAAAAACCATCGTTAAGTTTTTCTCAACTACTTTTTTTCTATAACCAACAATATAATACAGAATAAAGAAGAAGAAATCAGAAAAAATATATAAAACTCTCATTGGTAATCTTGAGATTAACCAAATAATAGGATAAACAATTGAGAAAGTTAAAAACTTCATATTTTAAATTTAAAATGCAAATATCGCATTAAATTATCAATGATTTACTTTATTAACTTTTGTTTATGTTTGTGAATATTTAAAAAGTTATGAGTCAGATTATTTTAATAATTATAGTGGCCAATGTTTTAGTTTCTTACAAAGGTTTTAACGATGTTGTTTTTTTTGATCGCTATAAATTTCAGGTCCAAAGAATATTGAGTGGAGATAAATTACGAATGTTAACTTCAGGTTTTTTGCATGTTGATTGGATTCATTTAGGGTTCAATATGTATGCATTGTATTTGTTTGGTAAAGTAGTAGTGTCAAGTTTTGGAACTACTAATTTTTTATTAATTTATTTCGGAAGTTTGATTGCAGGAAGTATGTATTCTTTATATCAACATAAAAGTGAAGCGTATTATAGTGCAGTAGGTGCGTCTGGTGCGGTTTCTGGAATAGTTTTTTCGGCAATTATGTTGTATCCTGATATGGAATTAATAATGTTACCGATTCCAATTCCTTTGCCTGGATATATTTTCGGAATTGGTTATTTACTCTATTCTATTTATGGAATGAAGAAACAGCTAGGTAATGTTGGGCATTCTGCTCATTTAGGTGGAGCAATTGGAGGTTATATATTAACTTTACTATTAAGACCAAGTGTTATTAGTAATAATTCTTTAATGATAGGAATTATAGGAGCGATAATTGTAGGTTTATTTTTCTTTGGAGATAAATTGAAACTTAACCGATAGAAATAAAAAAAACCGAAACATTTGTTTCGGTTTTTTTTTGAGCGAGAGACCAGGTTCGAACTGGCGACATTCAGCTTGGAAGGCTGACGCTCTACCAACTGAGCTACTCTCGCAT
>CANLQH010000003.1 GCA_947493285.1 uncultured Tenacibaculum sp. | reverse complement strand
CTGCTTTTATATAAGGCTGTCTTTTTAATTTTAACGTTTTAGGGTCACGATAAGAATAATAAACAAACCAATCTTTAGTTAAAGCTAATTCTTTTTCTGCTTTAGTGAGCTTTGACCACTCTGAAATTAACACTCCACCAGTGTAAATTTTAGGTTCAGAAAAATTGAGTTTCATATCAAAAACGTTTACGGTAGCGTTTACGGTTCGTAAAAGTAAAAAACTTAAGGGCATAAAAAAACGGATTGTCGTAAACAATCCGTTAGTTTTAAAAGCTTTAAGCTTAGTAGCGGGAACTGGACTCGAACCAGTGACCTTCGGGTTATGAGCCCGACGAGCTACCTACTGCTCTATCCCGCGATTTGCGGTTGCAAATATACAACCTTTTCTTTCTTCTATCCAAATAAAACAATACTTATTTTGAAACTATTTTATAACTCACACCATAACAGCACAATAAAAAACAATAAATCTTAAGTAAAACAACTTATCTTTGCTGCATGACACATAAAGCAGGATTCGTAAATATTATTGGTAACCCAAACGTTGGTAAATCAACTTTAATGAATGCATTGGTTGGTGAAAAACTTTCAATCATTACTTCTAAAGCGCAAACAACTCGACACCGTATTTTAGGTATCGTAAATAATGAAGATTATCAAGTTGTTTTTTCAGATACCCCTGGTATTATTCAGCCAGCTTACGAACTGCAATCATCAATGATGGATTTTGTAAAGTCTGCTTTTGAAGATGCTGATGTACTTATTTACATGGTTGAAGTTGGAGAAAAAGAACTTAAAAATGAAGCTTTCTTTAAACGTATAATTCACAGTGAGATTCCTGTAATCTTATTATTAAACAAAATTGACAAGTCCTCTCAAGAAGAAGTTGAAGAAAAGATTTCCTATTGGAGAAATAAAGTACCTAACTCTTTTGTTTATGTTATTTCGGCTTTAGAAAAATTTAATGTGGAAACTGTTTTTTATAAAATTATAGAACTGCTTCCTGAAGCGCCACCTTTTTATCCAAAAGATCAATTAACTGATAAATCAGAACGTTTTTTTGTAAATGAAAAGATTCGAGAAAAAATCTTACAACAATATAAAAAAGAGATTCCTTATTCTGTTGAAGTAGAAACTGAGGAATTTGTAGAAGAAGAAGGTATTATTAAAATACGTTCAGTAATTATGGTTGAGCGTGATACCCAAAAGGGAATTATCATTGGACATAAAGGAAGCGCTATTAAACGTGTAGGGACTGAAGCTCGAAAAGACTTACAAGTTTTTTTCGAGAAGAAAGTTTTTTTAGATTTATATGTAAAAGTGAACAAGAACTGGCGTTCTAATGACCGCCAACTAAAACGTTTTGGTTATAAAGATTAACTAGCTTTTATTTTATTTAACAGCTCTTTTGTAAACTTCTTTAATTCGTCCATTTGTTTTTTACCTGTAGACTTACCTATGGTTCCTACAAAATACAATAACACCCAAACTATTGGTAAAACAACCAACATTACAATAGATAGTAAAGAAGTTTTATTTAGCGACCAATTACTATAGGCTATTACTCCGAAAACCAAAAAAGCAGTTGCTACAAAAAAGTGAAGAAACATAAAAAGAGTCCAAACTTGAGGTTTTGGTCCAAACAACCCTTTAATAACAGAAATTTCTTTTGTTAACTCTTCGATTTCAATATGTAATTGAGGAGACCAAAAATGTGTTTCGTTCTCAGGAACATCAATAACCACATGATTATCTACCATTTTCATCTTGTATCTAGAATCATCTAATGTGTGCTTACTAATCTCTTTTAATAAAGCATCTGACTCTAAATCAAAATTTATTTGAAAGCGAGGTTTTAAAAAAATCTGGTTATATAATTGATCATCCATAAAACTAATTTACTTCAAAATTTAATTTCATAGTAATTGAAGCTGTTTTTTCTTTTGATGACGTGTTATAAGTTCCTCCCCAAGAATAGTTCTCATTTGAATTCTGACCTGTAATTTGGAAAATTCCCATTTTAGCAGAAATTAAATCTCCTAAACCTTCACCTGAATTCTCTGCGATTTTTTCAGCTCTCGATCTTGCATCTGCAGTAGCTTTACTTATCATTTCAACTTTTAAATCAGCTAATTTTGTATAATAATAGCGTGGTGGTTGTGAGTAAAACTGAATTCCTTTATTCAATAATTCTGTTATCTCACGAGAAATTTTCTCAACTTTTTCTACATTATTAGATTCAACTTTTATCGATTGTGTTAGTCTGTAACCCAAAAACTCTTCTCCCATATATTTTCCTTCCGGAGAATATTTAGTTCTTGTGTTTTTATTACTTTTCACTGCTTTAAAAATCAATTCTTCAGACTTAATACCTTTAGACATTAAATAGTCTGTAATAATTTTCTTGTCTTTTTCTAAATTATTATACCCCTCTTTTAAATTTGGATTCTCCTTCGAAAAAGACCCCTCCCAAACAATTAAATCTGAAGTAAAATCTGCTTTACCTAATCCAGTAACTGCAATATTTCCTTGAGGTTTATTTCTATTTATAATCGAATTCCCTAATAAATAAGCTGCAATTACAATAGCTATTCCAAAAATTATAGCATTTAAATTCGTGTTCTTCATAATCATTTTTTTTATTCATATAAAACTACAACAAATATTGCAACGTTAAATTGTATCTTTGCACAAATTTTAACAAAATGAGTAGTATTGTAGCCATTGTTGGTAGACCTAATGTAGGTAAATCCACTTTATTTAACCGTTTAGTACAACGTCGTGAAGCTATTGTAGATTCTGTTAGTGGAGTTACTAGAGATAGACACTACGGAAAATCTGAATGGAACGGAAAAGAATTTTCGGTAATAGATACTGGTGGATATGTTGTTGGTTCTGATGATATCTTTGAAGGAGAGATACGTAAACAAGTTCAGCTAGCTATCGATGAAGCTGATATTATTGTTTTTGTAGTAGATGTTGAACAGGGAATTACTCCTATGGATGATGAAGTTGCAAAAATATTACGTCAAGTTAAGAAGCCTCTTTTCATGGCTGTTAACAAAGTTGACAATGCAATGCGTGATGCTGATGCTGTTGAATTTTACAACCTTGGTTTAGGTGACTATTATACTATTTCTTCAATAAACGGAAGTGGAACTGGTGAATTATTAGATGCTGTTGCGGAAGCTATTCCTGAAGAGGAAGAGGAAGAAGTAAATGAATTACCTCGTTTTGCTGTAGTAGGTCGTCCAAATGCTGGTAAATCTTCATTTATCAATGCTCTAATTGGAGAAGACAGAAATATCGTTACCAATATCGCAGGTACAACTCGTGATTCTATCGATACAAAATACAATCGTTTTGGTTTTGAATTTAACCTAGTAGATACTGCAGGAATTAGAAAAAAGTCGAAAGTAAAAGAAGACCTAGAATTCTATTCTGTAATGCGTGCTGTTCGTGCTATTGAACATTGTGATATTGCTATTTTGGTAGTAGATGCTACACGTGATTTTGAAGGTCAAGATGAAAAAATATTCTGGTTAGCTGAAAAAAATAGAAAAGGAATCATCATTCTTGTTAATAAGTGGGATTTAGTTGAAAAACAAACCAACACTATGCGTGATTTTGAAGCGCATATTAGAAAGAAAATTGCACCTTTTACAGATGTGCCAATTGTATTCATTTCTGTATTAACTAAACAACGTATTTTTAAAGCAATTGAAACTGCTGTTGAAGTTTTTGAAAACAGAAAACGTCGTATTCAAACAAGTAAACTAAACGAAACAATGTTGGAAATTATGGATCATAATCCACCACCAGCAACGAAAGGAAAGTTTATCAAAATAAAGTACTGTATGCAATTACCAACGCATACACCTCAATTTGCATTTTTCGCGAATTTACCTCAATATATTAGAGATCCATATAGACGTTATTTAGAGAATCAATTACGCGAAAGATATAACTTTAAAGGTGTACCTATTAGTATTTATTTTAGACAGAAATAAACATTATATTTAACACAGTTTAACTATTTAAAAAGTAGTTTTTTCATTTTCTTTGTAGCAAAAAATTAACTTGCTATTAGCTATGAAAAAACTACTTTTTGTTTTTACACTATTATTTAGTGCAACTATTTTTGCACAATCTTATCAATTCAAAATAACAGGTAAGATAAGTTCTGAAAAAGAGAAAACGCCAATTGAAGCTGCAACAGTTCACTTAGAAAGAATTAAAGACAGCTCAGTTGTTTCATATACAATTTCTAACGAAAAAGGAAACTTCTCTCTAGAAGGAAAATCATTCCATAAAGACCTAAAGGTTTTTATCTCTTATGTAGGAATGGATACTTATACAAAATCAATTCCTTTAAGTTCTGGCACAACTTTTAATCTAGGTGCAATCAACTTAAAAGAAGAAAGTAATGTACTTAATGAAGTCGTTATCAAATCAAGAGCACCAATTACCATTAAAAAAGATACTTTAGAGTTTAATGTAAAGTCTTTTAAAACAAAAAAAGATGCGAATGTTGAAGATCTACTAAAAAAACTACCAGGTGTTGAAGTTGATGAAGAAGGTAAAATAACGGTGAATGGGAAATCGGTAAATAAAATATTAGTAAACGGGAAACCTTTCTTCGGAAATGACCCAAGTATTACTACTAAAAATCTAACCAAAGATATTATTGAAAAAGTTCAGATTACTGATACAAAATCAAAATCTGAAGCTTTTGCTGGTGAAAAAGGAGATGCAAATAATAAAACCATTAACCTTACCATAAAAAAAGAAAATAATAAAGGTTGGTTTGGAAGAGTATCCGCTGGGGGAGGTACCGACAAACGTTTTGAAGGTGCAACAATGATTAATCGTTTCGACAACAATCAACGATTTAGTGTTTTAGCTAGCACGAATAATATTAATTCTCCAGGCTTTAGTTTTGGAGAAATTCAAAAAATGTTTGGAGGAGGAAACAATGTTTGGTTTAGTGGCAATGGTAGTTTTAGTGTTAACGGAAGACGTTTTGGTGGTGGTAGCGGTATTATTAAATCAAAAACTGCAGGTGCAACTTATGCCGATGAATACGGAAAAGGGTTTGACATAAACGCAAACTATTTTTATTCAGGAAGTAGTTCTAATAATGAATCAACTAACAATAGGGAATATACACTTCCGGATAGAAAATATTTTTCAAATTCAACTTCTAAATCAGATGATGAAAACCACAATCATAGTATTGATACTGAGTTTGATGTTGAAATAGATTCAACTTTTTTAATAAACATTAAACCATCTTTTATATTTAATAAAAGAGAAGGAAGTAATAATAGACAAGTAGAATCTTTAGATAGCAACAACACTTTAACTAACAGTTATGTAAGTAATTCCTATTCAAAATCTGAAGCTAACAATTTTCAAAACACTATAGATATTACAAAAAAAATTGGGGATAAAGGTGCATTTATTAAAGCCTCTATTACAAACCAAATAGATAAAGCAGATACTGAAGAGGTTAATAAATCTACCATCGAAGTATTTGGTATTAATGCTAGTATTGAAGATAGAGATCAAAAAAGCATAATCTCAAATAATTTAAATGGTTTCAATACCAAAGTAACTTATCGTTTTCCTTTAGTTGCTAAAAAATTCTTTTTAGATGCTAAATATGATTATCAAAGAGATGAAAGAGAAAACAAAGAAGACACTTACGATTTTAATAACGCATCTCAACAATATACAGATTTCAATCAAGATTTAAGTTCAGATTTCACCTATAATGACATTGCTAAAACTCCAGCTTTAGAATTAATTTATAAAACTAAAAAATGGCGTTTTAATTTTGAAACTGGTTTTGTAAATAGAACTTTAGAAAATAATGATAAGCTTCGCCCTGATTTAAGTCTAAAAAAAGAGTTCAATAACTTAGCTTTAGATGCTGGATTTAGATATCGATTCGATTCAAAAGCTTCTATTTATTTCGACTATCGTTTAAACAATAGAGTTCCTAGCATAAATCAAATTCAACCATTTGCAAACGTAAGTAATCCATCAAATATAATTACTGGTAACCCTGTATTAAAACCAACTCAAAACCACAGAGCCTACATTAACTTTAACAAGTACAATTGGCAAGCAGGTACTGGTATGTACTTTTACATTAGCGGTAGCATGTTTAATAATCAAATTGTTTCAAATACTACAATTAATGATGATTTAATAAGAAACACTACCTACACAAATACTGATGGTGGATTTGACTTTTGGGGAGGTGGTAGTTATAGTAAAAAGATTAAACTAGACTCAATTACAAGTTTAAAGCTAAGAGCTGGTTCAAACCTTAGTATATATAAAAACTTTAATATTTTAAACAATGTTAAAGAAGGTGCTAAAACAACTGCTTTAAGACCAAATGTAAGAATGACTTTAGAGTGGAATAAACTTATCTCTATAGAAACTCGTTATGACATTTCCTTTTCAAAAACTAGATACGATATTAACACTAATCAAAATCAAGATTTTACAAGTCATACTTTTCGCATAAGAACAAAAACTAATTTTCCTAAAAAATTAGAATATAGAAATGATATAAAATACACCTATAATCCAAATGTTATTGGGTTTAATAAATCAGCTTGGTTTTGGAATGCAACATTAGCTTATTCGATTTTAAAAGATCAAGGCACGATAAGTTTAAAAGCATATGACCTACTAAATCAAAATACAAATGCACAACGTAGAGCCACCTCAAACTATATTGAAGATTCTCAGAGTACAGTTCTACAACAATATTTTATGCTAGGATTTAGCTGGAAGTTCAACAGTTTAGGTAAAAAAGGAAAAATAAGAGATTATAATTTTCACTTTTAACCAAAAAAGCCATTATTTAAATAATGGCTTTTTTATTGGTAACAAGATAGTATCAGTAGTAAAAAACGACCAACTACTTACAATTTTGTAAATTTGCAGTTAGAAAGAGATAGAAAACATGGAAATAAGGCAACCTAAAAGCTTACAAAACATAGAATTACCATTACACCTTAACATTAGTTTTGAAAAGGTGTATGATATGTTACGTGGATATGCTAGTGAAGAACAAAAGGATCATCCTTTTTATGCTTCTGCTACAATCTTAGTAAAAGAAGTAGAAAAACATCCTGAACTAATTAATGGTTTTTCTGACTTTTCTCTTTTAGAAAAACATGATGAAATCATTAACCTTTTATTAGAAGGTTTATTTCCTATAGCGCTTACAGATAATGAAATTAAAGCCGCTACTATTCCATTTACTTTCACCTCTTTTAAATTTACCAATCGTTTTGAAAATATCATAAAAAATGCTGGTGACGATTACGAATTAAAGGTTCGAAATTTCGAAGAAAATTTAATGTACATTCACTCTTGTATATTAATTTTAAACATCGTTTATCAACATCCAGTAGATTTAAAAAGGCCTTTCTTTTTTGATATTCCAGATAAAAACTCAGGAATTATAAAACACTATCGAGTTGCTTTTAATGGCGACTTTATGGAAATTTATCCAAAAGAAAATGCACCAAAACTAACCAAAGAAGATATCGAGATGTTGTTAGATAATTTCAACAACATTGATGTTTGGAAAGAAAAATTTCCTCCAAACTCATATACTTTTAAGGGATTTGGACTAATGAATTTGTTTGATGTTACAGCTGACGAAACTATTTCTTCAGTTAGAAACACCTTGCTAGAAAAGCATGATAATAATATAAATGAAAAGCTTCAAAAAGATTTAAGTGAGTTTTTTAACATTAAAGATTTAACCACTGGTTTTTCAGTTTTTGACACCTCTAGAAAAACATTAGACTCTACTCGTATTAAAAAATCAGAAAGTCTCATTTTAAACGATGAACGTTCTATTATGTGTAATCAGTTTTTCTGTAATCATATTCTAGAAAAAATATTTTGCAAAACTGAAGCTGTTACTATTTCTGATGTTGAGAAATATGGAAGACAATCAAATGAAAATCCATTTTTCAAAAGACTAAAAGAAAAAGGCATAGGTAGCCTTATATTAATTCCTATAAAAGCTTCTTCAAATAGCGATTTGGCCTTAGTTGAAATAGCTTCACCAAGACCGTATGAGCTAAACACAGTTAATCAACAAAAATTAAAAGATTTAATTCCTGTTTTTGAAGCTGCTGTTGAACGTTCGGCAGACGAACATCAAAACATTTTAGAAGCTACCATTCAAGAACACTACACCTCAATTCATCCATCTGTAAAATGGCGTTTTTACGATGCTGCAGAAAAATATCAAACAGATGTTTTTAATAAAATTGAAAATGTTAAAATTGATCAAATAGTTTTTGATGATGTACATCCTTTATATGGGCAATCAGACATTAAAGGATCGTCTATTGCAAGAAACGAAGCTATTAAAGAAGATTTAACAACGCAACTTACTTTAGCTATTTCTGTTTTAAAAGAAGCTTGTAAATCGGAAGAATTACCTATCTACAAAGAACTAATGTTTCGTGTAGAAGAATATCTTTTAGAAGTAAAAAATGGCTTAAAGGCTGGAGATGAAATTGGAATTCTTGACTTCTTAAAACAAGATATTTACCCTGTATTTAGTCATATTAAAGAAATCAATACGGATTTAGAAGGATTAGTTACAACCTATATGGATCGCTTAGACCCTAACTTACATGTTGTTTATGAAAAAAGGAGAGCTTACGAGCATAGTGTTACCTTATTAAATGATAAACTTGCAAAGTTTATCGACTCTAAACAAGAAGAAGCACAAGTTATGTTTCCACACTATTTCGAACGTTATAAAACCGATGGTGTAGAGTACAATATGTATATAGGGCAATCGTTAACGAATGAAAAGAAATACGACGATTTATACTTATACAATCTAAGATTGTGGCAATTACAGGTAATGTGCGAAATGGAAAACGTAGCTAATACAGCACGAAAATCTATGGAACACGACTTACAAGTAGCTTCATTAATTTTAGTACACGGTAATCCGTTAGCTATTAAATTTAGAATGGATGAAAAACAATTTGATGTTGATGGCGCATATAATATTCGATATGAAATTATTAAAAAACGTATTGATAAAGCACATATAAAAGGAACCGATGAACGATTAACTGTTCCTGGTAAAATTGCCATTGTTTATTCACAAGATAAGGATGCTCGTGAGTATTTAAAATATATAAAATACTTACAATCAAAGAACATGTTAGGAGAAGTTGAAAACCTCGTGTTAGAAGACTTACAAGGTGTTTCAGGATTAAAAGCATTACGTGCAGAAGTTATCTATCAAAAAGATTTTGATTCTGAAAAAACAATTACTATTGACGAACTGATTGAAGAGTTTAAGTAAACTATGAAACCGATTCTTAGAAATATTTTAGCTGTTATTATTGGATGAATTACAGGAAATATTGTAAACATGTCCTTAGTAAATTTAGGTCACAAAATATTTCCTATAGAAGGAGTAGATTTAAGTGATATGAATCAGTTGACTGAAATTATGCCAACTTTAGATTCTAAGCATTTTCTTTTTCCTTTTTTAGCTCACGCATTGGGCACTTTGGTTGGTGCTGCTATTGCATGGAGTATTTCTTCAAACCATAAAATGAAATTTGCTCTTACAATTGGTGTACTTTTTTTGTTAGGAGGAATTATGGTTAACTATATGTTACCAGGACCTACTTGGTTCACTATCACAGACATTCTTTTAGCTTATATCCCTATGGGCTATTTAGGCGGAAAATTAGCTGAAAAAATATTATCTAAAAAATAGGCAACAAACTTGCTACCTCTCCTACAACCTCAGTTGTTCTCTCTTGGTTATAAAAAGCAATTGCAAAAGCAACAACACTTACTATAATTCCAATCATAAAAACAGTATAAGTTGTACGTAAAAGTTTATATTTTCTATTTAAAACCAACCCTAAGAAATACAAATCTTTAGTAAGCGAATTATATAAATAATCACGGTCTTGCATCATTTCACTCATCCCCCATTCAAAATCAGGTAAATCCATTTGATGAAAATTCCCAAAGAATAATAAATTCACTTTTTTGTTAGCAACATCCTCCTTCGTAAATTTTCCTTCAGTTACATTAGGTCTTGTTGCTAAAATTGATAGGATAATAGACGTTACCGTAAATGCTATAAAAATCAAAGAAGGGATAATTAAATAATGGTTAGATGGATTATCTAGTTTAGGAATTAAAGTAGATAAAGCCATTGAAATAATAATAGCATTAACCGATAACAAAATATTAGCCTTAGTATCGGCAATATCACTTAAAGTAATATGATTACGTAGCGCAACTCGAAACATCGTTTCAATTCCACGTTCAGGTAATTCTATTTTATTCTTTTTAAAATCTAGCTCTTCCTTTTTTTGTTTAATTTTTTGCGACTCTTGCTTTAATTTCTTTTGTTCTTTTAATAATTGGGCTAAATTTTTACTTTCAGTCTTGCTCCAATTTTTAGCAGCAAAATCTGTATAAAAACGATGACTTGTTAAAAACTGAATATTCTCTTCGTTCCATTTTGCATCAGAAACAACATGGTTCTTTGTTAGCTCCCACTCTTTTCTTAAGAGCGACGTATAATCACTAAAATTTTTACTTCCTAAATGAGCACAGTCTGCATCTCTAATAATTTTTTCTAAATCAGATGAAGGTTTTACCCCCATCTTTGTAGCTAAAATTAATTCAGAGACTTGTTTAATAACATCTTCTGAAACATCTTTACTTTTAAAAAAATCTTCTGCAATCTTTACACTTTCTTCTTCATGGCCTTCAATTGATTTTGTATAACCTACATCATGAAACCAAGCAGTAAGAATTAATACATGAGCAGATTCCTCATCTATTTGCATTCCTTCTATCAACTCCTTAGTCTTCTCAACTACTCTTTGCGTATGAAAAACATTATGATATACAAACGAAGAATCTAATTCATCATTTAAAAGATTTATTACAAAATTCTCTACTTCAATTAATAAGTTTTCCATCAAAAAAGGTTTTTGCTAAATTAAAAATAATATTTAATTTCTGTTAAACGTAAGTTTCATGAGATTAGTACGACTACCTTAATGTTAAATGCAATAAGATATAGTACAGCGACAACACCTCAGTTGACGTTGTACTATATTTTTTGTCTAAATTTTTCATATTTTTAATTTTAACTAAAAGAAAGGAATTTGATATGCTAACATGGAAAAACATTATTCATTATGCTGTAAACGGAAATCCAACTCCCGACAAAAGAGTTGAGAAAACCGAAACAGAATGGAAAGAATCATTAACCCCTGAGCAGTTTAGAATTACTCGTTTAAAAGGAACAGAGCGTCCTTTTTCTGGTGAATTGTGTTCATCTTACGATGAAGGTAAATACAATTGCATTTGTTGCAATACCCCTTTATTTGATTCAACTATTAAATTTAATTCAAGTTCGGGTTGGCCAAGTTTTACACAACCAATTAAAGAAAATGCGATTCAATATCATAAAGACATTACTCACGGAATGGTTAGAGTAGAAGTTTTATGTAACACTTGCGATGCACATTTAGGACACGTTTTCCCTGATGGTCCAGAACCAAGCGGATTACGTTACTGTGTTAATTCTGAATCTATGCAATTAGAGAAAGGAGTAGAAAATGAATAGTAATAATATACAAATAGCTACTTTAGGTGGTGGATGCTTTTGGTGTACTGAAGCAATTTTTCAAGAAGTAAAAGGAGTTGAAAAAGTAATCTCTGGATATTCTGGAGGAAGTGTACCTGGTCATCCTACTTATCGCGAAGTGTGTTCTGGGTTAACAGGTCATGCAGAAGTTATACAAATTACTTTTGATGCTGATATTATTTCTTATCAAGAAATTTTAATCATTTTTATGACCACGCACGACCCAACAACATTAAATCGTCAAGGAGCAGATCGAGGTACAGAATATCGTTCTGTAATTTTTTATCACAATGAAATTCAAAAAGAAATTGCAGAAACTGTTTCGAAAGAAATTTCACCATATTACGAAAATCCTATTGTTACAGAAATAACCCCTTTTGATGTATTTTATGAAGCTGAAACTGCACATCAAGATTATTACAGAAGAAATCAAGAACAAGGGTATTGCAGCTTTGTAATAACACCTAAACTAGCAAAATTAAGAAAGTTACATGCTGATAAATTAAAGTAAGATGATTAAATTATACGGAGCCGAAAGGTGTCATAAAACTAAATACTATCAAACATTTTTAGAAACGCGTAACTTAGATTACGCGTTTCTTGATGTTGAACAAAATCTTCTTTTTGCTGAAGAGTTGCGCAGCTTATACGAAAATCGCAAACTCAATTTCCCAACAATTACCATTGGTAAGAAAAAGCTAAGAAATCCGACAGATAAAGAATTAAACAAATGGTTAGATAAACTTAAAAATGAAGAGATATGAACTTAATTCAAAACCTTAAAAATTACTTTTCATCAAAATCAAAAGACAACACAACTTTAAAAGCTCCTGAAGGAATTTGCCCTAACTGCTGGGGGAAACAGGAATGGGAAGGAGAATTTTACAAGAAAATTAAAGCCAACAACATAACCCCTGAACACAATACTTACGACAGCTTTATACACGAAGTAGCTTCGAAACTCGATAAAATAACTTTAAAAGAAGACGTTTTAGTTTGCGAAACATGTAAAACATCTTATAAATAATTCTGTTAGTACTACCTTTGTAAAATGAAATTAAACATTCAAGATACTTTTAATAAAGAACTACCTGCCGATAAAATTTTAGAAAACTCGCGTAGGCAAGTTTTAGATGCTTGTTTTTCATTTGTTACTCCTAAAAAAACAGCCAATCCAAAACTCATTCATGTTTCTAAAGAAATGCTAGAAGCTATCGGATTAACTTCTGAAAACGCTACATCAGAGGATTTTTTAAAGGTTTTTACTGGAAATAAAGTTTTAGAAAATACACATCCGTATGCCATGTGTTATGGCGGACATCAATTTGGTAATTGGGCTGGTCAATTAGGCGATGGTCGTGCTATCAACCTAACTGAAGTTGTACACAATAATAAGTGTTGGGCAATACAATTAAAAGGGTCAGGTGAAACTCCATATTCAAGAACTGCTGATGGATTAGCTGTTTTACGTTCTTCTGTTCGAGAATACCTGTGTAGTGAAGCTATGTTTCATTTAGGAGTTCCAACAACAAGAGCCTTATCATTAAGTTTATCTGGTAATGATGTACTTCGAGATGTTATGTACAACGGAAATCCGGCTTATGAAAAAGGAGCGATTGTTTCTCGTTTAGCACCAAGCTTTATTCGTTTCGGGAATTTTGAGATTTTAGCTGCAAGAAAACAACATTTAATCTTACAACAATTAGCTGATTATACAATTAAGCACTTTTATCCTAAAATTACATCCGAAGGAAAACAAAAACACCTTGATTTTCTAACTGAAGCTCGTAATAGAACTATCGATATGATTATACATTGGCAACGTGTTGGTTTTGTACATGGTGTAATGAATACTGATAACATGTCTATTCTTGGATTAACTATCGATTACGGTCCTTATGGTTGGCTAGAGGGTTATGATCTTGGCTGGACACCAAACACTACCGATAACCAACATAAAAGATACCGTTACGGAAATCAATCGCATATTGGTTTGTGGAATCTATTCAAGTTAGCAAATGCCTTGTACCCACTTATAGAAGAAGTTGAACCTTTGCAAAAAATTCTTGATGAGTATGCTGATATTTACGAGGCAAAACATCATCAAATGATGAAATCTAAAATCGGTTTATTTATTGAGGATAAAAGTGATAAAGAGTTAATTGGTAGATTAGAAGAAACATTACAACTTACCGAAACAGATATGACAATTTTCTTTAGAAACTTGTCATACATTACTTCAGAAGATAATTTTGATACTGCTTTTAAAAAAATTGAAGATGCTTTTTATGTTCTTGATGAAGTTGAGGAAGAAATAAAAATTCATTGGAAAGATTGGCTTAATAGGTATTTAAAAAGATTACAACAAGAAACATTTTATGATCAAGAAAGAAAACAGAAAATGGATTCAGTCAATCCAAAATATGTATTGCGTAACTACATGGCGCAATTAGCTATCGACGATGCGGATAAGGGAGATTATAAATTGATTGATGAATTATATCAATTGCTTAAAAAACCATATTCAGAGCAGCCTGAACATGAAAAATGGTTTGCAAAAAGACCAGAATGGGCACGTCATAAAGTAGGTTGTTCTATGTTAAGCTGTAGTTCGTAAAAAATTGTACATTTAGAAGTAGAAATTACACACAACTAGATGACATACGAATTCAAAGAAATTATTCAGCAGGCTTTTATCAATCAAAAGGAAGGAATACAAAATGTATTAGCTACGGTTGTTGATTTAGATGGTTCTTCGTACAGGAAACCTGGAGTGAGAATGTTGCTATCTTCTGATGGAAAAATGGTTGGTGCAGTAAGCGGTGGATGTGTTGAAAAAGAAGTACAACATAGAGCTCAATCGGTTTTTAAAGATGGAAAATCAAAAATAATTACCTACGATGGTCGTTACAGATTGGGTTGTGAAGGAATTCTTTATATATTACTAGAACCTTTTATTATCCCTGATGATTTTATTACTGGATTTTCTAATACTTTAAATAAAAGAGAGTCATTTAGTATTGATTCTTTCTACCAAAAAGAAGATGAGTGTTTTGGTGATTTTGGCTCTATAGTTCGATTTAAAAACGGAAAAACATTTACTTTTTCTGAAAATAAAGTCAGTAAGAAGAATCAGCAATTTTCTCAAAAATTAAATCCCTTATTTAAGTTATTAATTATTGGTGGAGAGCATGATGCTGTTAAACTATGTATTCAAGCTACTCAATTAGGTTGGGAAGTTGATGTTATAACTTCTATAAAGGACCCAAAACAAATAACAGATTTCCCAAGCGCAAAATCTGTTATAGCCCAGACTCCTGAAATGATTCAATTATCAGATGTTAATGAACATACTGCTATAGTAATTATGAATCATAATTTTACCTACGATTTACGTTGGCTGGTAAAACTACAAGAACAAAACCCAATTTACATTGGCATTCTAGGAGCTGCAAAACGACGTGAAAAATTATTGAATGAACTGTTTGAATTTACTCCTGAAGTTACTGATGAGTTTTTAGAGAAAATTCATACCCCAGCTGGTTTAAATATTGGAGCAGAAACTCCTGAAGAAATCGCTTTGTCAATTTTAGCTGAAATTTTATCGGTTGTAAGAGATAAGGAAGTTTTTTCTTTGAAGAAAATTATAGGAAGAATTCATAATTAAATTATGAAAACTGCTATACTCATATTAGCCGCTGGAAGCTCATCTAGAATGGGAACTCCAAAACAATTACTTCCTTATAAAAACACCACATTATTAGGCTATACAATTGAACAAGTAAAACAGATTGATACTAAACATGCTTTTTGTGTTCTAGGTGCAAACGCAGAGATTATTGAGAAATCAATTGAAAATTATCAAATTGAAACTATTTACAACTCAGATTTTAAAAACGGTTTGAGCTCAAGTATTGTTGTCGGTGTAAAAAAACTACAACACGATTTTGATACTATTTTAATCATGTTAGGAGATCAACCAAATGTAAACTCTAATTACTTAAACAAGCTTATAAAAACATCAGTAGAGAATCCATCAAGAATAATTGCTTCTAACTATCAAAACAAAATAGGAGTTCCTGCAATTTTCCCCAAGAAGTATTTTAATCAACTACTAGAATTAAAAGGTGATAAAGGAGCAAGAAACATTTTAAATAACAATAAATCTGATATTATAAAAATGCCTCCTTTTAATTTAACAGATATTGACACAAGAGAAGATTATCAAAATTTAATTAACTAATGTACCCATATCACAATAAAACAACGAATTAAGAACGGGGAATTAGTTAAATTTGAATACGCAGCTAAATACAAACAAATTTCACCTTGCCTTTTACTTTATTTTAATACCAAGCCTTATGTTCGACCAATTAGAGAGCATCGATTTGAAGAATATGAAGTATTTTTACAATCTAATGAATAAACTTATGAAATTAAGATCTTTATTATTTTACATAGCAGTAATCATTTTATCTGGATGTGCCTCTTACAATGCTAAATATGCAGATAATATTACTCAAAAAACCATTACTTTAAATAAAGAACTAGTACATTCTTTTTATTTAATTGGAGATGCAGGTAATGCTAATATGGGAGAAACCATTCCATCACTAACCTATTTTCAAAAGGCATTAGAAAAATCTAACAAAAATGCTACAGCATTATTTTTAGGAGATAATGTATATCCATATGGAATTCCTAAAAAAGAACATAAAGATAGAACACTAGCAGAACACCGTATACAAACACAAATTGATGCGGTAAATGGTTTTAAAGGAAACCCGATTTTTATTCCTGGAAACCATGATTGGTATAATGGTGTAAAAGGATTAAAACGACAAGAAAAAATAGTTGAAGAAGCTTTAAATAAAGGTGCTTTTTTACCTGAAAACGGATGTGGACTTAAGAAAGTAGAAATTAATGATGATTTAACTTTAATTATAATTGATAGCCGTTGGTTTATTACTGATTGGAATAACCATTCGACCATTAATGAGAACTGTAACATAAAAACTCGTGAACGATTTATAGATGAAGTTTGGAGTTTATTTAAAAAGAACCGATATAAAAATGTGGTAGTTGCAATGCATCACCCAATGTTTTCAAACGGACCACATGGTGGAAGTTATTCTTTTAAAGATCACATGAGCCCATTACCTATTTTAGGTACACTAAAAAATGGATTACGTACACATGCTGGAATTCAAACTGATATTTTCAATAAAAATTACACTGATTTTGTAAACAGGCTTCAGGCTATTTCTGGAGATTTTAGACAAAACATTGTTTTTGTTTCTGGGCATGAACACAACTTACAATATATTGAGAAAAACCCTGAGACTGAAAATAACTTACAATACGGTAAATTCAAACAAATTATTAGTGGTGCTGGGTCTAAACAATCGGCTGCATTGGCTAATTATGGAGCTCAATTTACTTATGGAAATCACGGATATGCTATTTTAAACTATTACAAAGACGGTTCTGCTATTGTAGAATTTTATTCAGCAAATAAAAAAGATGGAAACAAGTTATTATTTAGCAAACAAATCATTGAGCCTAAAAAGACACAAATCCATAATAGCTTTCCTGAATACGATGCTCATAAAGAATTTGTAGAAGCCTCTATTTATGATTCTAAAAACACTGATGTAAGTGGATTTCATAAATTTATGTGGGGAGATTTACACAGAGACAAATACGGTAAAAAAATTAAAGTTCCTGTTTTAGAATTAGAAAATGTTTATGGAGGATTAAAGCCAATTCAGCGAGGTGGAGGAAACCAAACTAACTCTTTACGATTAGAAAATGCTGATGGAAAGCAATACGTATTACGTTCTATGGTTAAAGACGGAAGTCGTATTATGGGAGGTATTTTAAAAGGAACTATTTTAATTGATGTGGTTCAAGATATTTTTACCATGTCGCATCCGTATGCTGCTTTTGTAATTCCAGATATGGCAGAAGCTGTGAATATTTATCACACCAACCCCAAATTATATTATATGCCGAAACAGCCTGCTTTAGCACAGTATAATGATGCTTTTGGAGCAGGATTATATTTATTAGAGGAGCGTCCTGCAGGAGATAGAAGTGAGTTAGATAACTTCGGGAATTCTAAAAAAATCATCAATACTTTTGATGTACTAGAAAAGATTCGTAAAAACGGTAAACATTCAGTAGATCAAGAATGGGCGATGCGTTCTCGTTTGTTTGATATGGTAATTGGAGATTGGGATAGACATGAAGATCAATGGCGTTGGGCATCTTTTAAAACCGATGATGGTAAAACTTATTACCGTCCAATTCCTAGAGATAGAGATCAACCATTCTCTAAGTTTGATGGAATAATGATTCCTTTATTTCAACAATTTGCACCTTTAGTAAAAAACATGCAAACGTTTGATCACGATATTAAAGATATGAAATGGTACAACAACTACCCTCGTTTCTTTGATGCAGAGTTTTTAAATAAACTAACCCTAGCAGATTGGCAAAAGCAAGCTGATTATATTCAAGCAAACCTAACGGATGATGTTATTGAAAATGCTATTAAACAATTGCCAGAAGCCATTTACAATTTAGATGGAAAAGAAACTATTGATAAAATTAAATCTCGAAGAGATAAATTAAATGACATTGCTAAACGTTACTATGAAAAGCAAGCAAAGACTGTTTATGTAGTTGGCACCGATAAAGACGATAAGTTCGTCATCAAAAGATTAAACGATGATGAAACCAATATTACCGTCTTTAGAAAAGAGGACGAAATATACAATCGTACTTTTAAGACAGATGAAACCAAAGAAGTTCAACTATATGGACTGAACGGAAATGATGAATTCTTAATTTCTGGAGATGTAAACGACGGTATTTTACTTAGAATTATTGGAGGACAAGACCATGATGTATATACCGATGAATCTAGAGTTGCTGGATGGAGTAAAAAAACAAAAATCTACGATTATAAATCGAAGAAAAACACCGTAAATCCAAGTAAAGAAACAGCTGATTTACGTTCAGACAACTATATTAAAAACACATACGACCACAGAGATATTAACAATAATACTACCGTAGTTTTTCCTAGTTTAGGTAGCAACCCAGATGATGGCTTTTTCTTTGGTGCTGCATTAACCTATACTAAGCAAGGTTTTAAAAAGCGCCCGTTTGCTAGTCAACACAACTTAGCAGCGAATTATTATTCGTCTACTAGCGGTTACGACTTCGAATACAATGGAGAATTTACAGAGTTTATTGGTAACTGGAGCTTACATTTACGAGGTAAGATTACCAGTAACAATTATTCAATCAATTTCTTTGGCTTTGGTAATGACACGAAATTCTCAATGCCAACTGGAGATATTGACGAGGATTTAGATAGATATCGAGTAAAAAGAAGTGAATTGAGTTTTACACCTTCACTATTAAGAAGATTACGCGGTGGAAGCATTTTAAAACTATCTGCTTTGATTGAAGGAATTGAAGTACAAAACACTCCTAATAGATTTATTACAAACTATAACCAAAGTCCAATTAATATTTTTGACAGAAACTATTTCTTAGGAGGTGAATTAAATTTTACACATAATAGAGTTGACAATGCTAGTTTCCCTACCAAAGGAATGAATTTTGAAGCTTCTATAGGAGCTAAAGCAAAATCTGACGACTATGATAGACGCTTTGGGTATATTAAAAGTTCTTTAGCTTTTTATCAAAACTTAGTACAAAATCGTTCGTTAGTTTTTGCATCTGAAATAGGTACACATATTAATTTTGGTAACCGTTTTGAGTTTTACCAAGGAGCTACTTTAGGAGGTGATAAAAGCTTAAGAGGATTTAATCGTCAACGTTTTACAGGTACCGAAAGTTTTTATCATTCAAATGATTTAAGATTACGTTTTGGTAGGTTTAAAACAGGAGTTCTTCCTATGAAAATTGGTGTTTCTGGTGGATTCGATTACGGTCGTGTTTGGTCGCCGCATTCTCCTAATTCAACTACTTGGCATACCAGTTATGGTGGCTCGGTTTGGCTGAGTGGGATTGATATGTTTACCGCTAACATCTCTTACTTTCAAGGAAATGAAAATGAAAATAGGATTGCTTTCGGAATTGGTTTCGCTTTTTAATTTATTTACATGACTCAACAAATTGTATTAGTTTTTGCCGCAGTATTCGGCATTATAGCAGTAGTTTTTGGTGCTTTTAGTGCACATGCTTTAAAAAAAATTTTAACCGATGATCAACTTAAAAGTTTTGAAACTGGTGTAAAATACCAAATGTACCATGCTATTGTATTATTATTTATCGGTAATCACTTTACGTCTCCTAATCCACTAATGGGTTGGAGTTTTATCATCGGAATTATTTTATTCTCCTTTAGTATTTACGGGTTGGTATTATCGGATGCTAAAGGTAAAAAGATGAAGTTTACAGGACCTATTACACCTCTAGGAGGTTTATTATTAATTATTGGATGGGTAATGTTGTTATTTGAGTTTATTGCCTAATATATCCGTAAGAAATTAAATCTTCTTCGGTTTTAATTTCTTTTAAAACACCTTTAAACAACATATACTTTTTATCTGAAAGTTGTAATGTGTTTTCATAATTATGATCTACAATTACAATTCCTTTATCTTTTTTATTTTCTAAAATGTAATCAGAGATTAGTTTGATATATATTGGAGACATTCCGCTGAAAGGTTCGTCGAGTAATACAAATTTATGCTCTAAACTCAATAAAATAAACACTTCTAAAAATCGTCTATTTCCATAAGATAAATCTTCAACTCTCTTATTGTAAAACTCCTTTACTATCTCAGGTAAAATAACTTCTTTAGAAAGATACATTGCTATTGTTTTTTTTACCGATAAGCTTTTTAGCAAATATCCATCTTGCGGTAAATAAGAAATTACATCTTTATATTTATACGGTTGCTTAAGTACTTTATTATTGAATTTAAAAAAGCTAAAATCTGCTTTCTCAACTCCAAATAAAACTTTAAGTAATGTAGACTTTCCAGAACCATTTCTTCCAAGTATTGCTACAATTTCAGATGGATTTAGTTTTAAATACACTCCGTTTAAAATTCGAGTGTCTTTATACTTTTTAACTATGCTATCAGCTTCGAAACTACCAGACATTATAAATCATTTTTGCAACCACACCTATCATAAAATTTAATATAAATACGAATAAAAACAATTGTGCTTTGGTTATGGATTTATTAAAATAATAATAAAATTCTTGTTGCTTAAAATAAGTTGAATATATAAAATATGGCAACCATCCAAGACTAATAAAAAAGACTAATCCGACAAAAAAGTTTGTTAAAAAAGTAATTAGAAAGGAGAACACAATTCCATATAAAAATGACTTGTAATAAAACTGTAAAAAGAATCTTAGAGTTTGAATATATTTTACCATAGTTATTTTATAGAAAACTCATATAAATTACCTCCTTTTAAATGTGCTTTCTCATCTGTAATAAATAGTGTGTTATTATTTTTAAAAGTAACCCCTTCTTTTTGAGAAACATGATCAAATGAATATTCTTTTACAACTCCACTAAAAAAATCATCATCTTTAAAATCAGTAAAAACGAGTACTGATTGATGATTTAACAATGCTACTTTTTTACCATTTTCAGAAATTGCTGCGGCAGTTATCCAACAATGTAAATCATTACAAAATTCATACTCAGAAATATATTCAGCGACATAATTACCTTTGCTTGCAGGTATCTTATATAATGATGTTTTACCATATTTATCTTTTACCCTACTCTTTGTAAATAAATATATAAATCCGTTTTTATAAAACATACTTTCTGCATCGAAAAAACGGTTTTTCTTTTTTGGCGGAAACTTTTGTTGTGATGGATAAGAAAAACGTATTTTCTCAACCTCAACTTTATCTTTGGTTAATAAATCTTGATACTTAATTTTAAGGATTTTTAAATCTTTTCGTTTGTTATTATTATTCCCAAAATCTCCAATATATAAGTTCCCTTCACTATCAGAAGTTATATCTTCCCAATCTTTATTTTTTGCTTCAACAATTATTTCACGTATAATTTTTCCTTTGGTATCAACTCCGTAAATAATTGGCTCATTTCCGCTATCATTTAGCATCCATAATAAATCAGAATCGTTTATTTTTTCTACTCCTGAAACTTCGTTTAAAGTTTCTGGTAAACTAGATAGTAGTTTTAGCTGTCCAAAATTTTGACAACTAATTATTAATAAAAAAGTAAAAAGTAAAAATAGTTTTTTCATAATAGTTTTACCAACCTCCAGAAGCACCACCGCCACCAAAGCCTCCGCCACCAAAACCTCCTCCGAAGCCTCCACTACCAAAACCTCCTGATGACCCTCCGAAACCACCACCAAAACCACCGCTACCGAAACCTCCTCGACCAGCGTTACTTAAAATAATCGTTTCTAAAATATCTCTTGAATCTGTTCTTCTATAATTTCTCCTACCTCCGCCACGGTTACCTCTATTGCCTCTAGAAATTAAAATAAAGAATATGATAATGATGATTATGAAAATAATAAAACTAGGATCAAAACCTTTTGAAGATTCTTTTCGAGTGCCTTTATATTCGCCAGCTAAAGCATCAAATATAACAGTTGTTCCTTTATCTAAACCTGCAAAATAATTACCTGATTTAAATTCTGGAATCATTACTCTGTTAATAATTCTTTCCGACATTAAATCTGTTAATAAATATTCTACTCCATAACCTGTTGAAATATCAATCTTACGATCTTTAACAGCTAATAAAATAAAAACTCCATTATCTTTATCTTCTTGACCAATTTCCCAAGTATGAGCCCAATTAGCCCCAACTAAAGAAATATCATCGCCATTTAATGTTTTAACGGTCACAATTACAACCTGAGTAGAAGTTGTATCTGAATACTTTACTAACTTATTTTCTAAAAGTTGTTTTTGATTTGCTGAAAAAACATTTGCATAATCATAAACGCTTGTTTGTTCCTTAAGAACAGGTTTTTCAGGAATTTTAAATCCGTCTTGGGAATATATATTACAGACAAAGAATAAAATTGTAACAGTAAATATTCTAGTAAAGTTTTTAAATATTTTCTTCATTAAAATTATCCTTTTGAAATTTCATTAGACAATTCATCTTCATCATTAATCTGCCAAGGAAAATGTGTCTTTAATTCTTCTCCTGCTTTTAAAACTCCGTTAATAATTCCTTGTTTAAAATTTCCTAATTTAAATTGTTGCTGCATAACGTTTTTAGTAGCTTGCCAAAAGTTTGTAGAAACCACAGCATCTATACCTTTATCACCATAAATAACAAATTTATGATCTTGTACGGCTACATATATTAAAACAGCGTTTTGTTGTTTAGTGTTAAACATTTTAAGCATACGAAATACTTCTAGTGTACGATTATAATGAGAAATCTCTGAAGATTTTTCTATATGTACACGTATTTCACCAGAAGTATTTCGTTCAGCTTGTCGTATTGCTTGAACAATTTCTAATTCTTCTTTTGAAGTTAAAAACTCTTCTACTGTCGACATTATTTTTTTGTATAATCGTTAACATCTGGAGCTTTATCAGCACCTTCGGCAGCATCAAATCTATCTTTCTTTTCGAAACCAAAAATCCCTGCTAAAATATTACCTGGAAATGCTCTTATATGTTTGTTATAAGGTGTAACTTCTTTATTAAAACGATCACGTTCAATTTTAATACGGTTTTCTGTGCGCTCTAATTCGTTCATCATTTCCTTATAATTCTCATTCGCTTTTAACTCTGGATAACGTTCGAAAACTGCTAATAAACGTGATAATGCAGAAGTTAATCCGCTTTGAGCTTGTTTAAACTGCTCTAACTGTTGTGGTGTGATATTACTTGGATCTATTTGAATACTTGTAGCTTTAGATCTTGCTTCTATCACTTTTACAAAAGTTTCTTGTTCGTGCTCAGCATAACGTTCAGCTACTTTCATTAAATTAGGAATTAAATCTGCTCTACGTTGGTAAGCACTCTCTACATTAGACCATTTTTCTTCTATGTTCTCTTCTAAATTGATTGTAGTATTATAAAATCCTTTTGCCGATGAATATAAAGCAAACCCAATAATTGCTAGAATAATTATAGGAAGTAATTTTTTCATAATTTTTGATTTTTTGTTTTATAATTGATTTTTGATTTTTTTTAATTCAGATTTTACTTTTTCTAATCTACTAATAATTTCGTGATTACTAATAACTTTGTTTGGGTTTTTCTTTAGCTTTTGCTTTGCTCCTTCTAAAGTAAACCCTCTTTCTTTTACAAGGTTATATATCAATCTAAAATTATCAACATCTTCTTTGGTAAACAAACGATTACCTTTTGCATTTTTCTTGGGATTTATAATATCGAACTCATTCGCCCAAAAACGAATTAGAGAAGTATTAGCTCCAAATGCTTTAGCTACTTCTCCAATTTTATAATATCTTTTTTCAGGTAATTCTATATACATTCTTCATAGCACTATTAATTAATCATACGATTGCCCTTTTTGTTGTGAAGCTTTTTGCATAGCTACAAATTCTTCTGGAGTTAAATCTCCATAATAATAGTAAATCGGATTTACTTTCCTACCATTTTTATGTACTTCATAATGTAAATGTGGTGCCGCAGAACGACCTGTGTTACCAACATAACCTATTAAATCTCCACGCTTCACTTTCTGCCCTCTTTTAGCAACTATTTTACTCATATGCGCATAAATAGTTTCATAACCATATCCATGATCTATATAAACTACTTTACCAAAAGTAGAGCTACGGTGTGCTTTTTTAATTGTTCCATTACCAGAAGCAAAAATTGGTGTACCTGTTGGAGCTGTGAAATCCATTCCATAATGCATTTTCCATGATTTTAAAATAGGATGCATTCGCATTCCATACCCAGAAGCCATTCTTTTTAAATCTTGATTTTTCACTGGTTGAATTGCAGGAATTGACGACAACATTTTTTCTTTTTCTTTTGCAAGATTTACAATTTCATCTAACGATTTTGATTGCACTACCATTTGTTTAGACAATATATCAATCTCTTTGGTCACGTTTTTCACCATTTCACTATTATCAAAACCATCTAAATGCTTGTATCTATTTACTCCTCCAAAACCTGCTTTTCTTTGCTCTTCTGGTATCGGACTAGCTTCAAAATAAGTTCTATAAATATTATTATCTCTTTCTTGTAGTTCTGTTAAAATATTAGAACTCTCTTCCATTTTTTTAGAAAGTAACTCATAATGTAATTGTAAGTTTTCTAATTCTCTTTTTTGAGTACGCTCTTTTGGAGACATTAAAAACTGACTAAACCCAATAAAACCAAAGAAAGCTATTAACATTGCTCCTAAAACCCATAAAACACTTTTTTTAAGAGTTTCGCTTTTTTTAGCTTCTATTTTTCGGTAAGACAGCGTCTCTGGGTCGTAATAATATTTTACTTTCGCCATAATACTAATTATACTATTTTTGTGCTCTTTAAACGAGCTACCTCAAAAGAGGTTATTGTTTGGAAACTCACAAATTTACAAAATGTTTTAAAACTTCTTTTTACAAGTAGTTTTTTAATGATATTTTAACAGAAATCAAGATACTAGAGGTATGAAATCTCAAGAAATTAGAGCTAAGTTTTTAGATTTTTTTAAATCAAAACAACACGATATCGTTCCTTCTGCACCAATGGTGTTAAAGAACGACCCTACTTTAATGTTTACTAACTCTGGTATGGCGCCGTTTAAAGAATTTTTCTTAGGAAATGCCGCACCAAAAAACAATCGTATTTCTGACTCTCAAAAATGTTTACGTGTTTCTGGTAAGCACAACGACTTAGAAGAAGTTGGCTACGACACCTATCACCATACCATGTTTGAAATGTTAGGAAACTGGAGCTTTGGTGATTATTTTAAGAAAGAAGCTATTGCTTGGGCTTGGGAATTATTAACCGAAGTTTACAAGATAGATAAAGACATTTTATACGTTACTGTTTTTGAAGGAGACGAAGAAGACGGAACAAAAATGGACCAAGAAGCATACGACTTATGGAAACAATACATTTCTGAAGATCGTATTTTAATGGGAAATAAAAAAGATAACTTCTGGGAAATGGGAGAACAAGGTCCCTGTGGTCCATGTTCAGAAATTCATGTTGATATCCGTTCTGCAGAAGAAAAAGCAAAAGTTGACGGAAAATCTTTAGTAAACGAAGATCATCCTCAAGTTGTAGAAGTATGGAATTTAGTTTTCATGCAATTCAACCGTAAAGCGAATGGTTCTTTAGAAGACTTACCTTCTAAACATATCGATACAGGTATGGGATTTGAGCGTTTATGTATGGTTTTACAAGGTGTTCAATCTAATTACGATACAGATGTTTTTACTCCATTAATTAGAGAGATTGAAACCATTACAGGAATTGAATATGGAAAAGACGAAAAAGTAGATATCGCGATTCGTGTAATTGCAGATCACGTTCGTGCAGTTGCTTTTGCAATTGCAGATGGTCAATTACCAAGTAATAATGGTGCTGGTTATGTAATTCGTAGAATATTGCGTCGTGCTATTCGTTACGGATTTACGTTCTTAAACAAAAAAGAACCATTTATTTATAAGTTAGCTGAAACGCTTGCACATCAGATGGGAGATGCATTCCCTGAAATTAAAAAACAAGACACTCTTGTACATAATGTAATTAAAGAAGAAGAAGCTTCTTTTTTAAGAACTTTAGATCAAGGATTATTATTATTAGATAGAGTAATCGAAACTACCGATGGTAATACTGTCTCTGGAAAAAAGGCTTTCGAATTATACGATACTTATGGCTTTCCTTTAGATTTAACACAGTTAATTGCTCGAGAAAAAGGTTATGAAATTAATGAAGATGAATTTAATGCTGGAATGAAAGCTCAAAAAGACCGTTCTCGTGCTGCATCAGCAAGCGAAACTGGTGATTGGGTTACTTTAATAGAAGATGAAACAGAAGAGTTTGTTGGTTACGACACTTTAGAAGTTAATGTAAAATTAACTCGTTACAGAAAAGTAACTACAAAAAAAGATGGAGATCAATTCCAATTGGTATTCAATATGACACCATTCTACCCAGAAGGTGGTGGACAAGTTGGTGATAAAGGATATATTGAATTTCCTAATGGTGATGTAATTTATGTAATTGACACTAAGAAAGAAAATAATGTGATTATTCATTTCACAAAAAACCTTCCTAAAAACTTAAACGAAACGTTTAAAGCTGTTGTAAATAGTGAGTTCAGAAATTTATCGGCAAGTAATCATACTGCAACACACTTATTACACCAAGCTTTAAGAACTATTTTAGGAACACATGTAGAGCAAAAAGGATCATTAGTAAGTCCAGATTATTTACGTTTCGATTTTTCTCATTTCTCAAAAGTAGACAAAGATCAACTACAAGAAATTGAAGAATTTGTAAACGCTCGTATTCGTGAAAACCTTCCTTTAATTGAAAGAAGAAACATACCAATGCAACAAGCTATTGATGAAGGAGCAATGGCTTTATTTGGTGAAAAATACGGAGATAGTGTACGTGCAATTAAGTTTGGACAATCTATGGAATTATGTGGTGGAACTCACGTACAACAAACTGGTGACATTTGGTATTTTAAAATAAAATCTGAAGGAGCTGTTGCTGCTGGTATTCGTCGTATAGAAGCGATCACAAACGTAGCTGTTGGTGATTACTTCGAAGATGTTGAGAAAAATTACACATCAGTAAAACAGTTATTAAAAAACCCTAAAGATGTTGCAAAATCTGTAAGCAACTTACAAGATGAAAATGCTTCTTTAAAAAAGCAAATAGAGCAGCTTTTAAAAGATAAGGCTAAGAATATGAAGGGAGATCTTAAAAATCAGCTACAAGAAATTAACGGAGTTCAGTTTTTAGCAATAAAAGTTGATTTAGATCAAAATAGTATTAAAAACTTAATGTTTGAATTAGGTGGAGAAATTAAAAATTTATTCATTTTAATGGCTACTTCTGCTTCACCAGAAAAAGCAATGTTAACTTGCTATATTTCTAAAGAACTAGCTAATGAACGTGGATATGATGCTGGTAAAGTAGTACGCGAATTAGGAAAATACATCCACGGCGGCGGCGGCGGACAAAACTTCTTTGCAACTGCAGGTGGTAAAAACCCAGGTGGTTTACCAAAGGTTTTAGATAAAGCTAAAGAATATATAGTGTAATTACTACATGTTTAAAATAAAAAGGCTCAGTTAAACTGAGCCTTTTTATTTTAAAACTTCTTTATAGGTATTAATAGCTCTTTCTCTTGCCAATTTATGATCTACCATTGGTTGTGGATAGCTTAATTCTTCAAAGTCTTTTACCCATGTTTTTACATACTGTAAGTCTTTGTCAAACTTTTTAAGTTGTTCTGTCGGATTGAATACTCTAAAATAGGGCGCTGCATCACATCCTGTGCCAGCAGACCATTGCCAATTCCCGTTATTAGAAGCTAATTCATAGTCTAATAATTTTTCAGCAAAATACGCTTCTCCCCAACGCCAATCAATGAGTAAGTGTTTGCATAAAAAACCTGCGGTAATCATACGAACTCTGTTATGCATATACCCCGTCGCATTCAATTCTCGCATACCAGCATCTACCATTGGGTAACCAGTTTCTCCTTTACACCATTTTTCAAATTCTTCTATATTATTTCTCCAAGGAATAGCATCATACTTCGATTTAAAATTCTCATTAACCACTTTAGGAAAATGATATAAAATCTGCATAAAAAACTCTCTCCAAATCAATTCACTCAAAAAAACTTTATTTAAATCAAGTGCTTTCTTTACCATCTCTCGCACACTAACGGTTCCAAAGCGCAAGTGTGGCGAAATATAAGAAGTCGTATTTTTTGCAGGAAAGTCTCTTGTTACATCATAAGTGCTTATTTGAGAAAAACTATAGGGTTTGACTTTGATTACATTTTCCTCAAAACCAATAAAATTTAATGCAGGAAAATTTACCTTCTCTTTTAAAAAGTTGGGGAAATCAATCTCATATTCCTGTGTGTCTTTTTCTTTTGAAAAAGTTTGCAACCATTTGTTTTTATAAGGCGTGTATAAAGTATAAGGAGTTCCGTCATTTTTCACCACCTCATCTTTCTCAAAAATCACCTGATCTTTAAAGGAATGAAATTCTATTCCTTTTGACATTAACAAAGATTGTATTTGTGTATCTCTTTGAATGGCATAAGGCTCATAGTCATGATTACTATATACCTCAACTATTTCATATGCTTCAATAAGTTCTTGCCACACCTCATAAGGTTTTCCGTTTAAAACAAGCAATGATGATCTAAATTCTTTCAATTTTTCATCTATTTCCTTTAAAGAATTATAAATAAAGTTTACTCGTGCATCATCTTTTGGTAGCGCATCTATAATCTCCTCATCAAAGATAAATATGGGTAGTACCTTATAACCAGATTTCAAGGCTTTAGACAATCCTTTGTTATCATATAATCGCAGATCTCTTCGGAACCAAAAAATGGCAACTTTATCTTTCATTAAATAGCTTTTCTAACATTTGAAACCTATACTCAAATATCTCCGTTAACTGTTTCTTTATAAATATACGTTGTGCTAAATGTCCTAAAACTCCATAAGGTATTTTATACGAAATCTTATCCTTCATTAGTGTATTTCCATTGGGTAATTTTTCAAACCAATGTTCATGATGCCACATGCTGTAAGGTCCAAATCGTTGTTCATCTATAAAAAACTCCTGTTCTTTGACTTGGGTTATTTCTGTTACCCAATTAGATTTTACACCTGGTAAAATTCCGACTTTGTAACTAATAATCTGTCCAGCATAGGCCTTACTTTCAATAGGAGAAGTAATTTGAAAGCCCATATGTTGTGGTGTTATTTTTTGCAAATTCTCTGGCAAACTAAAGAAATCCCAAGTATTTTCTACAGAAACTTTTAATTCTTGTGAGGCAGAAAGTGTATAAATTCCAGAATGTTTGTGAAACGAAATCATTTTATAAAAGCTTGGTAATTTTCTTACTCATAGGCTTAGTTACAGAGTAAAACACATCTATTAATCTTCCTTCCTCATCTACCAAATACTTTTGGAAATTCCATTTTACAGAAGAATTCATTTTACCATTTTTCTCTTTTTGAGTCAACCATTGATACACTGGATGTTGTTTTGCTCCTTTGACATCAATTTTTTCAGTCATAGGAAAATCTACTCCATAATTCATTCTACAAAACGATTGTATTTCTTGCTCTGATCCTGATTCTTGGGCACCAAATTGATTACAGGGCAATCCTATCACTACTAATTTATCTTTGTACTTTGAATACAACTCTTGTAAACCATCATATTGATTTGTAAAACCACATTTAGATGCCACATTTACAAATAGAATTTTCTTCCCTTTGTATTGTTCTAATTTTAACTCTTCTCCTTTAATAGTATTTACCTTAATATTGAACAATAATTCATTTGGAGCAACTGTTTGTGCATTTCCTAAAAAACTAAATAATGTCATAATTAGCATAACTCTTATATTTTTCATCTAATAGATATTTTCTCAACTTCTAATTTAAATTTTTCATTCATCTTATTTCCAATTAAAATAGCAATCTCTCCAATAGTTTTCGATGAGAAATTATCTAAATTTAAACGATACCCTCTAAAAGATGGATATAATTTAGCTAAAGGGATTTCTATCTCTTGCTCTTCTCCATTGGTTTGAAAACTTTGAATGTACCAATATCGAATTCTTCGATCTGGTTTTAATCTTAATTGGTATTTTTTACCATCTCCTTTTATTTTTAGTACAATTTTCGACTTTCTTTCGTCTAGCTTAACATTCACTCGCATACGCGCCATTGCAAATCCTCCGTTGTTTTCAGTAGAAACTTCTCCTGAAAACACAGCGTTTTCTGCTATATTATGAATCATGCTAGAGGTTGAAATACCTCCCATGACATCATCATTGGTAACATACCACCTTGCTTCTTTTGTTTTATCAAACACCAAAATTTCGCTGTTTATATTCAACAACATCAAAAAAAACACTAGCCATTTCATTTTTATAATTTTATCGTTACTATACCTGCATCTATGGGAATCACTTGTCCTGTAATAACAGATGCTTTATCAGACAATAAATAACACGCCAAATCGGCAACTTCTTTAGACTCTAAATATTTTTTGAGTGGATGACGTTGCTTCATGGATTCTTGCTGTTTTTCGTTTCTTAACAATCGAGAAGCTAAAGGTGTATTGGTTACTGTTGGTGCAATTGTGTTAAATCTAACTTTCGTTGCATATTCAGCAGCTAACGATTTAGTTAAGCCTTCTACCGCAGATTTACTTGCGGCAATGCTTGCATGAAAAGGCATTCCTAATTTAGTTGCCACTGAACTAAATAACACCACGCTTCCTTTGTTTTTGACTAATTGATTTTCATAAGCTTTTAAAGTTTTAATTGCCCCAATAACATTTACATTAAAATCATTTTGAAAATCATCAAGAGTTAAACGTGTAAACGACTTTAAATTGATACTACCAGGGCAATACACTAAACTATGAACATCTTTTTCTATATCAGGCAACTTTTCTTTGATGATATCACAACTATAATTAACTATATTATTATGCTTTTCAGCAGGGGTTCGACTGATATTAATAATTCTGCTAGTATCTTTTAAGTTATCTACAATAGCTTTGCCAATTCCTTTACTACCTCCTATAATAACTATTGTTTTCATACTGACTCTTTAATTAAATTATTTATCATTCCTTTAAACACAAAAGCATGAAATGGCAAAACGGTATACCAATACATTCTTCCAACTATTCCTTTTGGTCTAAATACTGCCCTTTGATACAATCTATTTTTGATTACTTTAAACTCTAACCAAGCTTCTCCAGGTAGTTTCATTTCAGCAAAAAGTAACAAACGTTTATTTTCTTTATTTGCTAATAAAACTCGCCAAAAATCTAAAGCATCTCCTGGTTCTAATTCAGTAGGATGCCTTCTGCCTCTTCTTAAACCTACTCCTCCAAAAAATTTATCTAACACCCCTCTTATTTCCCACAAAAAATCAAATTTATACCAGCCTTGCTTCCCTCCTATACTCCATATTTTTTGTAATGTTCTCTCTTCATCAATCATTTCTCTACTTCTTATATCTTTAAAACATCCATAATGTGGTAACTCTATATAATCGATATACTCTTTTTTAAAGACCCCACTAACTTTTGCATCTTTCCAACTTGAAACAATGGAGTTTTGCGCTATTTTAACAAACGCTTTTTCTACCGCTTCTTTGTAAGTAATAGGACTAACACTTACAATATCATTGATTTCACTTTTTTTACCAATAACCTCAACGGTCATACTATCTACAAGTGATTTTGCCAAGTTGAAAGACGTAGAAGTAACAAAGTACAACCAATAAGATGATAGCCTCGGAGTTAATACTGGCAGTGTAAAAATAAACCTCTTTAAACCTCTTACTTCGGCAAACTGTATTAACATCTCTTTATATGTCAATACTTCTGGACCGTAAATATCAAATGATTTATTGTAAAGCCTTTCATTTAAAAGTGCTTGTATTAAATAAGTTAAAACATCTCTTACAGCAATAGGTTGTGTTTTCGTGTGCAACCATTTAGGAGCTACCATTATTGGTAATTTCTCTACCAGGTCTCTAATAATTTCAAAAGATGCACTTCCACTCCCTACAATTATCCCTGCTCTAAAAGTTGTAGTACTGTAATGCTTACTTTGTAAAATTTGCTCCACTTGGTATCTAGATTGAAGATGCTTTGACAATGAAGTATCATTTACTATTCCGCTTAAATAAATTACTTGTTTACATGTAGTCTTTTCAATTAACTGTTTAAAATTAACTGCACAAGTTTCTTCTAAGCTCCCAAAATCATTACTACTAGTAGACATCGAATGTATTAAATAATATGCTACATCAATATCTTTCGGCAACTCCTTTTTTGGTTCTAAAAAATCTATTTCAATGAATGTTAAATTATCTTCTATTCGAAATTCTATTGGAACCCTATTTACATCTCTCACAGTACACACAAGTGTATGTCCTTCTTTTAGAAGAATAGGAATAATTCTTTTCCCAATATACCCCGTTGTTCCTGTGATTAATATGTTCATCTATTTAGGTCTTTGGTATGACAATCTTTTAAATTCTTTTGCTACCATATAGGTATCTAATCCATTAATGGCTGCAACATTCTCTTTTGATAAGTTCAAAAATCCATCTTCAGACAACATGCTTTCTTCTACATATAAATCAGCCACTTCTCCTAATACTAAAATGGTATCATTTGCTTTTATCTGATATTCTTCTAAAAACTTCATTCCTATTTGTAAAGGAGACTCAGTTACAAATGGAGCAAAGAAATTCTCTTTATATTCTGGGGTCAAATTAGTCTTATCAAACTCTGATATATGGGCTGCATATTTTGCCGATGTATGATGTGCATCTTCTATCATTGTTTCATTAATAGCATTGATCGTATAAAATCCTGTTTCTTTTAGATTATCATATGTATTTCTAACTACTGTTGTAGGACGAAGCACAAAACCTAAAATAGGAGGATTGGAACCATAATGCACTACAGAACTAAATACCGCCACATTAGCTACTCCATCAATAATAGATTTTGTTCCAATTAAATTTGCCGATTTATAACCTGATATACTATTCATCAAATTAATCTTATACAAATGCGGAAATGCTTCTATGTCTTTTCTGGTAATATGCATTATAGATTTTTAAAATTATTTATTCGTACGTTCTTAGCTATTAATGCGATGATTTGTCTTCTTCTAATTCTTCTTAATTATTTAAAACTATATATGCATTTAAACTTGTAGCAATAGTCATCCACACTAAATAAGGTAATATAAACAGTGTAAAACCTCTTACCTTTTTAATATGTTCAAAAGTGAAATAACCTATTAACAACCATAAAGAAATAATTATTATTAAGCCTAGCTCAATCATGTGTTGATTAAAAAAAACATAATTCCAAACAACATTTAAAATCCACTGTATACCAAAAAGAAATAACAGTTTTTTAGAAAAATAGATATACTTAAAACTTAGTTTAGTTATATAAATTGAAAATAGAAACATTATGGTAGTCCAAGCTGCTCCAAAGACCCAATTTGCAGGGGTCCATGGTGCCTTATTTAATGATAGATACCAATCTGTTCTTGGGCCATTATTCATTAACCACACTCCAATAGCCAATGCTAAAAAATTAACTATTAAAAAAAGTAAGAATCGTATGTATTTATTTTCCTTCAAATTGTTTCGTTTTTAAATGGTTAAAAATTAATTGGATTGAAAACAATAGGTTAAATGCATAAAAAAAATCTTCAAACGGAATTGTAAACAACCTAAATCCTAGATTCTCTTCATTATTATACCATACTACTGGACTTTCTATAAAACTCCCTGTAAGGATTCCATTCACTAAGAAAAACGGAATCAAAATCACCACAAAACTTGGCAAGTATTCTTGTAATATTTTTAAATAATTCTTTAAACTATATAATAATAAGGCAAGAAAAAAGATAAAATTTACAGTGGTATACCATTTTCCAAAATTGAATATCAGTAAAAAGAAAACAACTAAGGCCAACGTTATACTTAACAGTATCGTTGCCGATTTTGATAATTTAAAGTTTGGTAAGTAATACTTTAATACTTCATGTGTGAATAAACAGGCATAAGGAATGCAAAAGAAAAACATCCATTCTTCTATAGGCATTTTAAAAAAAATTGTTCCTAAGAAATAATCAGAATTAAACCCCCAAATACCTTCAGCAGTAAAAATACCATCCCAAATTAAAAAAGGAATTGCTACTAAAACAATACTTATCAATGCTATTTTAAAGTATTGAATAAAATGAAAGTCCTTTTCAACTATACTATAGAGTAACGGAATACTTAAACTTCCTAAATTTAATATAAGGTATAGATATTCACTCATTGTTTTTTCTTAAAGTATTTAAACGGAACGAATAACATCCCGAAGCATTCTCCGTCTGGTTTACCTAAATGTTTATGATGAATTTTATGTGCTTTTCTTAACCCTTTTAAATATTGATTATTAGTATTTTTAAACCAATTAAATCGTCTATGAATTAATACATCATGAATTAAAAAATAAGCAATACCATAAAATAAAATTCCTAACCCAATAAAGAACAAACAATTAATTTCTGGTCTTATACCAAAGTAAAATAATAGTATACTTGGTATTGCAAATACCACAAAAAAAGCATCATTTTTTTCAAACACATGCGGATACCCAGGTTGATGATGGTCTTCATGTAAGAACCAACCAAAACCATGCATTATATATTTATGCGTACACCAAGTTACGCCTTCCATTATAATAAAAGTTGTAAGTGTAACTATTAGCCAAATTATTAAACTCATAATGATGTGTTTTTTATAATGTATTTATCTAAATAATCTGTCTTATCTTTTTTATTAAGCATTCCTTTAAGAAACTTTTTATCTTCTTTTATATGAGAATGATAATTTAGTATTCTAGGTAAATTCTCTTGAATTACCAATCTTATATAACGCAAATGAATATTGTTAGGGTTCTTACTTATTAAGTTTTCAATATTCCTTTTTTCTGAATTAAATATTTTTAACTTACTCCAAGGTAAAAATTTGTATTCTGCTTGTTTCATTTTTAACGAAACCACATATGCTTTAATATTAATATTATTACTACCCTGATATTTATCAATATACTTTAATTCTTCTTTTTTATTTGATAATGCATCATACTCTTTTATAAAATCAGGAACTGTTAAATTCGTTGATTGAAAAAATAATATAATATGTATAAATGCTATTAACACTAAATTAAATTTAGTTTATACTTTACATAACTCCTTGCTAACAAATTAATTTTCATTGGATTTGAAATTCTAATTCTAGTATCCATAATTTTTGATGATGGTGTAGCTTTCAACTTTTTAAGTAATTTTTTATAATATCTATAAGCCATAAACACCCCAAACTTTGCTTCTACTGGAAGCTTTAAAATTCCATTTTGAAAAGCATAATCAAAATCAGCTTCAATATCCTTTATTATCAACTCTTTTGATCTTGCATTTAATTCTTTTAAATCTACATTTGGAAAATATGAGCGATTTAAAACTTCAAAATCGTCTTTTAAATCACGTAAGAAGTTTACTTTTTGAAAAGCCGAACCCAATCGCATTGCTGCATCTTTTAGCTCATCATACTTTTGCTTATCTCCATTTACAAAAACTTTTAAACACATTAAACCAACTACATCTGCAGAACCATATATATATTCATTATACTCTTCTATTGTTTTATACTCTGTTTTGTATAAATCCGCTTTCATACTTTTTAAAAAAGCCTGTACAAGATCATCTGTAATTTTGTATTTATGAACTGTATGCACAAATGAATTTAAAATAGGATTTAAACTTATTCCTTCTTCTTTAGAAAGATAATAGTCTGTTTCAAATCTTTTTAACAAAGTCTCCTTATCATATTCATGAAAAGAATCTACAATTTCATCTGCGAAACGAACAAATCCATAAATATTATAAATTGCTGAACGTATTTTAGGAGACAACATTTTAGTTGCTAAAGAAAATGATGTGCTGTATTTTTGAGTTACAAGCTTACTACAAGCACAAGAAACCTCATCAAATAATTGTTTCATTTTAGTGGTGTTTTAAAATTAAATCTGAAGCTATTTTTCCTGATATTAATGATGGAGGAACTCCAGGTCCTGGAACTGTAAGTTGACCAGTGAAAAATAAATTCTTTACTTTTTTACTTTTAATTTTTGGCCTTAAAAAAGCTGTTTGGGTTAAAATATTAGCTAAACCGTAAGCATTCCCTTTGTATGAATTGTAATCTTTAACAAAATCGTTTACACAATAGCTCTCCTTAAATATTATATGCTCTTTAACCGATTGATTAGTTAGTTTCTCTAACCGATTAATTATAATATTAAAATACTTTTCTCTAATTTCTTTAGTATCTTCTATTCCTGGAGCTAATGGAATTAAAAAAGTACCTGCTTCTTTATTTGTTGGCGCAAAAGAACCATCAGTTATTGAGGGAAAACTTGCATAGAATAATGGTTCTTTAGGCCAACTAGGGGAATCATATATAGTTTTAGCATGCATATCAAAATCAGTATCAAAAAACAGGGTGTGATGACATACATTTTCTATTTTTTTATCAAAACCAACATAAAATAATAAAGATGATGGGGCGAAAACCTTCTTATCCCAATATTTTTCAGAATACTGTCGTAAATTAGTTGGCAATAAAGTTTCAGTATGATGATAATCCGCTCCACTTAATGTTATATCAGAAGCAATAAACTCTCCATTAACCATTAAACCTATTGCTTCACCAATTGAGTTCACTACAATTTCATCAACATTAGCTTGTGTTTTAAAAGTTACACCTAGTTCAGTTGCTAAAGTTACCATTGCTTCAATAACTTTATACATTCCTCCTTTAGGATGCCAAGTACCTAAACCAAAATCAGCATAATTCATGAAATTGTAAAAAGCTGGAGTATTACTAGGTTTTGCTCCAAGGAATAATACTGGAAATTCAAGAATTTGAATTAACTTTTTACTTTTAATTTTCTTTCTAACTTGTTTTCGTATTGTAGAAAAAAACTGGGTTATTTTACCAATTGTTACTGGAGTTACTAGCTCTAAAGGAGATGCACCTGGTTTATAAACCAAATCGTTTATTGAAACATCATAATTATACTGTGCAGAATTTAAAAATGATTTTAAATGAGCAGAACTTCCTTTTTCTTCTTGCTCAAAAACTTCATAAATTTCTTCTAAGTTTCCAGGAATTGTAATTGAATCTTCTTTATTAAAATATACTTGATAAGCTGGATCTAATTTCTCTAACTCATAATAGTCACTAGGTTTTTTACCAAAATCAGCAAAGAATTTCTCAAAAACATCTGGCATCCAATACCAAGTTGGTCCAATATCAAAAGTAAAGCCTTTATTTACATATTGTCTTGCTCTACCTCCTATGGTTTTATTCTTCTCATGAACTACAACTTTATATCCAGCTTTAGCTAAATAACACGCTGAAGAAAGTGAAGAAAATCCTGATCCTATTATTGATATACTTTTTTTCAAACTATCTATCTTTAAATATAAGGCAATTAATCAAGAAGTAGAAATGCTTACTGATTAATTGAAATTTTTATTTTATGGTAATAATACACTATCTATTACGTGAATGACTCCATTTGTTCCCTGAACATCAGTTAAAGAAATAACTACAGATTGACCTGAGCCAGTTTCCAATTTTGCTCCACTTGATAAATCAACAGTAACATCATTACCATCAAACATGGTAATAACCTGATTATCGCTCAACTCATCAGACTGCACATTACCACCAGCAAAAACATGATATTTTAGCACAGCTTCTAAAGTAGCGATAGGTATATCTGCTAATGAATTCCACATCGCATTAGAATCTAGCAAAGCTTGAAATGCTTCGTTTGTTGGAGCAAATACTGTAAATGGACCATCTCCACTTAAAACAGCTACAAAATCTGTCGTATGCCTAGAATCTGTCAATGCAGCAACTAAACTCGTAAAGCCTACATTATTTAAGGCCAAGGTTACAATATTTGGAGGTAGCATTACTTTATCTATGGTATGAATAACCCCATTAGATGCCATAATATTAGTATCAATTGGCTTAGAATTTCCATTAAATTCAATAGCTCCAGTTACTTCAATTTGTAATGATAAGTTTTCATCATTTGGTCCTGCAGCCAATGTTTTAACATAAGTATCAGATAAATCAGCAGCCATTACTTTACTGTTTAAAACATGAAATAGCAATACAGATTTTAAAGTTTCAGTTGGGATATCATCTAATGAAGACCACGCAGCATTAGAATCTAATAAATCCTGAAAAGCTTTGTTAGTAGGTGCAAATACTGTAAAAGGGCCATCAGCTTGCAAAGCAGAAACCAAGTCTGCCTTTTGAAGAGCTGCTACTAACGTACTTAAATCAGAAGTTTTTATTGCACTTTGTACAATATCATCTTTTTTAATAATTACGGGATCATCATCACTACACGATGTTAACAAACTAAAGCTTACTATAAATAAGCTAATAAAAAACACAGAAATTAAATTTTTAAGTTTCATGGTTGTATAATTTTAATTAGTGCGTACTCTTAATTCTTTATAGTCTACTTTTCTGCCAACTTAGACTTTGTTTATTTTTTAATTAAAAACATTAAACAAAATTGATTTAGTTAAAAAAATATGTCTTGAAAATCAAAACATTAGCCAAATATACATATTTTGTTTAATTAAACAAAAAAAAGATTAAACAAAATATTGTTGTGTAAAAAAAATTATAACTGATTAAGTAATTCTATAGCTGAAGGAAAAACTGATATTCTAGATTTAAAATCAATATTAGAAACATCCATCGCTTTTTTTCCAACTGCAAATAATTGATGATCGGTATTTTTTAAAATATTTTCAATTTCATAAAAATAATCAACAATTTTATCATCATAAGGCATCACTGTCATTGAAGTAATGAAACATACTTTTGAATCACTCTCAAAAAAGTAATTCAAATTACTTAAAGGTAAGCTCTGACCTAAGTATATGGTTTGACAACCTCTAAGAACCAATTCATAATTTAAATACATTAATCCTAACTCATGAATTTCATTTTCTGGCAAAAACAACACATATGTGATATCAGTATTCGTAACAGAATATTCAAGATTTTCTATATTAATTTGAATCTTCTGTAATATTAAATTAGAGATAAAGTGCTCATGAGCTGGCAACAAAGTATCTGTTTGCCATAATAATCCGATATGATTTAAAAAAGGAATAAAAACATCTTTAAAAATTTGTCTAAATGTTTTTTGATGCAGTAATTTATTATAAGTATTATTAAATAATGCTTTATCAAATTGAAACATCGCTATTTTAAAAGAATTTATAGCTTCATCATTTACCGCATATTTAAAAGCCAGTTCTCTAGCATTTATTTTAATTTGATCACCACTCATCATCGCAATCTTAGAAATTTTAAAATTGTGTTTGTTTAAAAGTGCTACATTAAGCAACTTCATTAAACTATCTGAAGAGTAGTATCTTATATTAGTATCAGTTCTATTAGGTTCTAACAAACCATATCTTTTCTCCCAAATTCTAATAGTATGGGCTTTAATCCCTGAAATATTTTCCAGGTCTTTTATTGTAAATATGGTTTTTATATTGTTCAACTTATTTTAAATATTAATAAACAAATATAGTTTATTTTAAATAAACTATAATCTCTTTTAAAAAGTATGCCAACTAATTTCTATTTTTGAGTTGAATTGAAATAATTAAGTTTAATGATTTTATCCACTGAAATACCTTTAAAAAAGCAACCCCACAACCAAATTGATTACAATTCAAAATTGTTTTTATTAGGCTCTTGTTTTTCTGAAAACATTGGAAATAAACTCGATTATTACAAATTTCAATCTTGTCAAAATCCTTTTGGAATATTATTTCATCCGAAGGCTATTGAGAATTTAATTACGAATGCTATCAATAAAAAAGAGTACACTGAAGAAGATATCTTTTTTAATAATGAACGTTGGCACTGCTTTGAAGCACATTCTAATTTAAGTTCAGCAAATAAAGAAGATTTATTACAGCACTTAAACACTGCTATAAACCAAACAAATAAAAAATTACACAACTCAACTCATCTAACCATTACCTTAGGCACTTCATGGGTTTATAGAGAAATTTCTTCTAATATAATTGTTGCTAATTGCCATAAAATACCGCAAAAAAAATTCTTAAAAGAAATTTTATCTATTTATGAAATAACTGAAAATTTAGAAGCTATCATTTCTTTAGTAAAAGCTGTTAACCCAAAAATAAATATCCTTTTTACAGTTTCTCCTGTTCGCCATATTAAAGATGGATTTATAGAAAATCAACAAAGTAAAGCGCATTTACTTTCTGCTATTCATAAGGTTATTGAGCCTCGAAAAAATATTTATTATTTTCCTTCATATGAAATTATGATGGATGAGTTACGTGATTATCGTTTTTATGCCGAAGACATGATTCACCCAAATGAAACAGCTATAAATTATATCTGGGAAAAGTTTTCTGATGTTTGGATTTCTGAAAAAGCTCAACAAACAATGAAAAAAATAGAAGTTATTCAAAAAGGATTAACGCATCGTTCTTTTAATCCTAATTCTGAACAGCATCAATTATTTTTAAAAAATCTCCAAGAAAAAAAGGAAACACTTATTAAAGCATTTCCTTTTATGAATTTTTAAGTATCGAAGTATTTTACTTAACTAAATACTGATCTACATTTTGCCAAGGACCTCCATTAATCACATCAATTCCGTGATTTTGTAAAAACTGTGCTGCTTGTCCACTACGTCCACCACTTTTACAAACCGCAATTACCGGTTTATTCCAAGATTTAATCTCTTCAACATTCAAAGGAACAACAGTTAAAACAATATGCTTTGCACCATCTGAATGTCCTTCATTCCACTCCGCTAATGTCCTAACATCTAAAACAACTGCTCCTTTATTTAAATATTCTTCTATTTCGTTATTCATGTTCTTCTTTCTAAATAAATTAAATAATCCCATTTGTCTTTTTTAATTATGAGACAACAAATTTAATCCGTTTTCTATTAATGATTTGTAACTCTTGTTACTTTTTAAATTCTCTAAATAATTATTCAATTCTGTTTGAATAGAATAATTATTTATGATTGACAATTCTAATAATTCTAAAGGCAATAACCAATCATTTTTATACTCATTTTGTAATTTTAAGAAAACAACTTTTACTTTTTCTTCTGAAACCGTATTTTCTTCACGTATTACTCTTACTTCATTATATAATTTATACAACTCTTTTTCAGCTTCAGAATAATTAATTTTATGTGTTTTTGTTTCAGAAACCTTTCCTATATCTCCAAAAGAATTAATATCTGCTGGACCTGAGTATGCTGCTTTAATTTCTTTACCAACTGCCATATCGTAAATTCCCCAATCAGGATGAAATAACACTTTTTCTCCATGAGTTACCATACAGTTTTTAAATGAAACTAATTGAATTCGTCCTCTTAAGTCTCTTGTTCCTGTAATAACTTCTCCAACAACTTTTATTCCTCCTTCAAAATCGAGTTGTACTTGCTTACCTTCATAAATTCCATATGCTTCTAAATCACGCGGACTCATATCTTCAATAGGTAAATTAATTCCTTTTAGTTTACCAATAGGACTTCCAAAACCTTCAGCATGATATTCAATCCCATGCCCAATCAATTCTTTATCTCTATTCGCTAGAGCTGTAGGTCCGATAGTTTGAATATAAATAGCGTTGTTTTTCTCGTCTTTAATCACATTAGTAAATACTCCCGAAACCTGTAAGCCAGTACTTAATTCAAGTGTTCCAAGGTTTTTAGAATCTATTAATTTCTCAACTCCTCTTAAACCACCTGTCCTAAGCGCCATAGTATTTGCAAACTCATTTAATACTAAACTTAAATGCGAAAAATTAGGCGTTACAAATAATTGAGGTTGTGGTTTTGTTATATCAAAACTCACATTAGCTGCTTCTATTGAATATGGTACTTTTTTCACCTCATCTTGCATACACCACTTGCTTTCTCCTATAGATGATAATAGACCTGCTCCGTAAATTTTAGGATCATTAAGCTCACCAATTAATCCGTACTCAACTGTCCACCAGTGTAAATTTCTAATCTGAGCCATTTCAGATAACTCACCCATATTGTCTTGCAGCCATTCTACCTTTTCTTGTGCTTCATCAATCTCTTTTTGAGTAGAATTCGGGTTTTCTTTTAAAATAGAAAGTAAACGAATAGCCTCATACATCTCATAATCTTTTGATGACGAAATTGCTTTCGATCCTATCTCTCCGAATCTACGCAAGTATTCAGAATATTCTGGATTTGCAATGATAGGTGCATGACCCGCTGCTTCGTGAATAATATCTGGTGCTGGAGTATACTCTATATGATCTATAGTACGCATATCAGAGGCAATCACCAAAACATTATAAGCTTGAAACTCCATAAATGCATTTGGCGGAATAAACCCATCAACCGATACAGCTGCCCAACCGATTTCTTTTAAAATACGATTCATTCCTTCCATATAAGGAATGCTATCAACAGAAATACCTGTTTTTTCTAAACCATTTATGTATGATGAATGTGCTACTCTACCTAAATAATCAACATTCATACGCATTACATAACGCCAAACTGCTTGGTTTTGCGCCGTGTATTCATCATAAGGCTGTTTTACTACAAATTTATGTAAGTGTTTTGGTAGTTTTTTAGTGACATCATTTAATTCAAAATGAGATTCCATATAGTTGTTTGTTTTGCTGGGTAAATTTAAGTTTTTTATGCTTCACAAAAAATCGATATCAGTTAAATTATAATATTTAGTATCTTTACGTTTATCACAAAAATCAAAAAATAATATGAGAAATCGCGGAGGTTTAAAAATTAGACTTTTAATCGGTGCAGCTATTGCTTTATTTGCTTTAGTAAAATATTGCTCTAGCGCAGAAGTAAACCCATATACAGGTAAAAAACAACACATTTCTATTTCTCCTAAGCAAGAGATAGCAATTGGTTTAAGTAGTGCTCCGCAAATGGCACAACAACACGGTGGATTATACCCTAACCAACAGTATCAAGACCTAGTAGATCAAATAGGTAAAAAATTGGTAGATAATAGCATCGCTAAAGAGTCTGGTTATCCGTTTGAATTTCACTTATTAAGAGACGAAAGAGCAATTAATGCATTTGCTTTACCTGGCGGACAAGTATTTATTACCTATGCTTTATTCTCTAAGCTAAAAAATGAAGATCAATTAGCTGGTGTTTTAGGACATGAAATCGGACATGTTATCGGTCGTCATTCAGCTGCCCGTATGGCAAAACAAGATTTAACTCAAGGTTTGCTTTCTGGTGTTTCAGTTGGATTTGATCCTAGTACAGCGCAAGGTGCTGCTGCAATAGCCAATGTTGTAAACATGAAATATGGTCGTGGTGATGAATTAGAAAGTGATGAGTTAGGTGTAAAATTAATGGTAGATGCAGGTTATAACCCAGAGAGTTTAATTGGTGTGATGCAGATTTTAAAAGCTGCTGCTGGACCTAATAGAGTTCCTGAATTTCAAAGCACGCACCCCGATCCTGAAAATAGAATTGAAAAAATTAAAGAAGCGATTCGTAAGTATCGTAAATAATTCATAAATCATATTTATTAAAAATGCTTTTAGAAACTAAATCTAAGAAGCATTTTTTTGTAACAAAAACAATAAATAAGCTACTAATAAATATAACTTTAAATTAATTGCCATGGGCTTTGGAGGTTCTGTATCTAGTATGATTACTAGTTTAAAAAACAATAAAAGGAATCGTAAAAGTGCTTTTGAAAAATTAGAACGTTTTCAGAAAGAAAATAGTGATACGCTACATTTTAAAAACTCTGCCACTCAAGAGGAGCTTGAAGAAATAAAATCTCGCATAAAAAAAGAGAACAACGTTTTACTAATTAAAAACATCCTACTTTTTGTGATCGCATTAGCTATTTTATACTGTGCGATTAGTTTCATTAATTTTTAATAATCTTTCTTACTTTTACCATTCAATTCAATAGAAATGAATAAGAGAGTAATTTTAATGATACTTGATGGTTGGGGAATTACCCAAGACCCTAAAGTATCTGCTATATACAATGCAAAAACACCGTATATAAATTCATTATACGAGAAATTTCCTCATGCTGAATTACGTACCGATGGTGAACATGTTGGTTTACCTGAAGGACAAATGGGTAACTCAGAAGTTGGTCACATGAATTTAGGCGCTGGTAGAATTGTGTATCAAAATTTAGCAAAAATAAACAAGGCAGTTAAAGATGGTTCTTTAGCTCAAGAAACTGAATTACTCAACGCTTTCGAATACGCTAAAAAGAATAATAAAAATGTTCATTTCTTAGGATTAGTTTCTAATGGCGGAATTCATTCTCATATCGATCATTTAAAAGGACTACTTGATGTAGCAAGTAAACATGAACTAAAGAATGTATTTCTTCATGCCTTTACTGATGGTCGTGACTGTGACCCGAAATCAGGGAAATATTTTATCAACGATATTCAAGAACACATGCAAAAAACTACAGGTGAATTGGCAACAATCACAGGTCGTTATTATGCCATGGATCGTGATAATCGTTGGGAACGTGTACAATTAACTTATGATGCTTTAGTCAACGGTAAAGGTTCTTTATCAACCAATGCTACCAAAAGCATTCAACAAAGTTATGATAACGGTGTTACCGATGAATTTATAAAACCAATAATTCTGGTTGATGAAAATAAGCAACCAAAAGCGGTTATTAAAGAAGATGATATTGTGATATTCTTTAATTTCAGAACAGACAGAGGTCGTCAATTAACAGAAGCTTTACATCAAGAAAATTTCCTTGAATTTAACATGAAAAAGTTACCATTATACTTTGTTACCATGACAAACTATGATGAAACTTTTAAAAACATCAATGTTATTTACAACAGTAATAATATTGAAAACACTTTGGGTGAAGTTTTAGAAACTGCGAATAAAAAACAAATTAGAATTGCTGAAACTGAAAAATATCCACATGTAACATTTTTCTTTTCTGGAGGAAGAGAGCAAGAATTCGAAGGAGAAAAAAGATTATTATGTCCGTCACCAAAAGTAGCTACTTACGATTTAAAACCAGAAATGAGTGCTTACGAAATTCGCGATGCTATTGTTCCTGAATTAAAAAATGGAGAAGTAGATTTTGTATGCTTAAACTTTGCAAATGGAGATATGGTTGGTCATACTGGTGTTTTTGAGGCTGCAGTTAAAGCTTGTGAAACTGTAGATAATTGTGTAAAAGATGTAATTACTATTGCTTTAGACAATAATTATACTACTATTTTAATTGCCGATCATGGAAACTGTGAAACTATGATAAATCCAGATGGATCACCACATACAGCACATACAACTAATCCTGTTCCAATGATTTTAATTGACAAAGATTTAAAATCGATAAAAAATGGTGTTTTAGGTGATATTGCTCCAACTGTTTTACGACTAATGGGAATAGATCAACCAAAAGAAATGACACAACATTCGTTAATTTAAAACAACAACAATGAAAAAAATTATATACTTTTTAACCATATGCTTAATAGCATCATGTGCTACAACACCAAAGCAACCTGCAGTAAAAGATAAAGATGGGAACTTAGTAGGAATTGCTACTAAAAAAGATTTTCAACAAGAGCCTTACGGATCAGAATGGTTTAATGATTTCTACTCGTATTACGAAACTGACAAGGATATTGTAGACCAGTTAAAACCATATTTAAAAGATGTAAAAATTAAAGGTTTTATGGGTACATGGTGTGGAGATAGCAAAAGAGAAGTTCCTAATTTTTATAAAATATTAGATGAAGCTGAATTCAATTATAAAAACCTTGAATTAGTAACCGTAAATCGTAAAAAGAAAGCAAACGGACTAGAAGAGGGTTTTAATGTTCTTAGAGTACCAACTTTTATTTTTTATAAAGACGGAAAAGAAATAGGGCGTTTTGTAGAGCATGCTGTTGATAACAGTACGGTAGAAGAAGATTTCTTAAAAATAGTTTCTGGGCAGCCATACACACATCCGTATCAAAAATAACCGTAAATTTGCGCTTCAATATTTTTAAAATGATCAAATCAAAAACTAGAGAAGAAATCGAACTAATGCGCGAAAGTGCATTGGTAGTATCAAAAACTTTAGGAATGCTTGCAAAAGAAGTAAAACCTGGAGTTACTACTTTATATCTTGATAAACTTGCTGAAGAATTTATTCGAGAGCAAGGAGCTATTCCTGGTTTTTTAGGACTGTATGATTTTCCTAATACACTTTGTATGAGTCCAAACTCACAAGTTGTGCACGGAATTCCAAACAATACTCCTTTACAAGAAGGTGATATTATCTCTATTGATTGTGGTGCTATTAAAAACGAATTTTATGGTGATCATGCGTACACTTTTGGGGTAGGTGAAATTGCTCCTGAAGTTCAAAAATTACTGGATGTAACCAAAGAAAGTTTATACGTAGGTATTCGTGAATTAAAAGTAGGAAACCGTGTTGGAGATGTTGGTTTTGCAATTCAGAATTTCACCGAAAAACATGGATACGGAGTTGTTCGTGAACTAGTTGGTCATGGTATTGGTAAGGTAATGCATGAAGATCCTGAAATGCCAAATTACGGTCGTAGAGGTCGTGGTAAAAAGTTTATTGAAGGAATGGTTGTTGCTATTGAGCCTATGACAAACATGGGAACTCAAAAAATATTACAACATAAAGATGGATGGACAATTACTACTTTAGATGGTAAACCATCAGCACACTTTGAACATGATGTTGCCATTGTTGATGGTAAACCTGAAATACTTTCAACTTTTAAATACATAAACCAAGCTTTAGGTATTGAAACAGACGAAGAAGATGAGTTCAGACAGCAACCTTTAGTTTTATAAGGTGTCTTTATTCAAAACTATATTAAACACAATTCCAAGACCAATTTTAATAAAGGCAAGTTATTTAGCTCGTCCTATAATTGCATGGTGGTTAAAAGGTGATAAGTTTACCGACCCTATTGATGGGAAATCTTTCCGTAAATTTTTACCTTATGGTTATGGAATACAAAGAGAAAATGCACTTTCTCCTTCTACACTGTCTTTAGAAAGACACCGTTTATTATGGTTGCACTTACAAAACGAAACTGATTTTTTTTCTACAGATAAAAAGCTAAAAGTATTACATATTGCTCCTGAGCAATGCTTTCTAGATATTTTCAGAAAGCAAAAAAACTTAGATTATATCACTTCAGATATAGAGTCGCCAATTGCAGATGTAAAAGCAGATATTTGCGATTTACCTTTTAAAAACAATGAATTTGATGTTGTTTTTTGTAATCATGTTTTAGAACATATTCCTGACGACACTAAAGCGATGCAAGAATTATATCGCGTATTAAAACCAGGGGGATTTGGAATTTTTCAAATTCCACAAGATTTAAATAGAGAAACTACTTTTGAAGACGATACTATTACCGACCCAAAAGAACGAGCTAAAATTTTCGGCCAATACGATCACGTAAGAGTATATGGTCGTGATTATTTTGACAAACTTCGTTCAATTGGATTTGAAGTAGAAGAAGTTGATTTCACAAAAAAAATCGCTCCAGAAAAACTAGAACGATTTGCTTTAATGAAAGGCGAAATTTTGCCTGTGTGTTTTAAGAATTAATTAGAAAACTCTGCTATTTTTCCATCTTTATCCGCATATAACAACACCGCTTTTATTCGTGGGTATTTATTTAAAAACTCTTTAGACTTTTCTAAACCCATCGCCATAAATGCGGTTGCATATGCATCAACATCTGCACAATCAACGTCCCCATAAACTGTGGCACTTAACAAATTACTTTCAGTTGCAAATCCTGTTTTAGGGTTTATGGTATGCACATATTTTTGTCCATTTTTCCCAACTCTAAACTTTCGGTAATTACCAGAACTCGCCATCGATTGATTATTTAACTCAATAAATCTAGACACACTTCTTGTTCCATCTGCATTTGGGTCGTCAATAGCAACTTTCCAATAGGCATCTCTACTATTTTTACCTTTTGCTCGAATCTCACCTCCAATTTCAACTAAATAATTGGTCTCATTTTTACTTTCTAAAAATCGACCAACTACATCAATTCCATATCCTTTAGCAATCGAATTAAAATCTAAACAAGCATCTTTAAATTGTTTCTGAATATTTCTTCCTTTTAAACTTACTTTATCCAAACCTACTTGCTTCATTAATTCATTTACTTGTAAAGTATCTAAATCTTTTTTCTCTCTTTTATAGCCAAAACCCCAAGCATTTACCAAATTACATACCGTTGGATCGAAATATCCATCAGTTTCTTTATAAATTCGTTTTGATTTTTGAAAAACTTCAAGAAATAAATCATCAATAACTACAGTAGAATCTCCTTTGTTAATTTTTGAAATATCAGAAGTAGGCATATAAGTTGACAATGATTTATTCACTAAATGAAATAAACTATCAATCGATTTCTGATAGTCTACATTATCTAGATAAGTAATATGATAAGTGGTTCCAAAAACCAAACCCTGTAACTTAGTTTCGTTTATCTTTTTTTCTTGTTTACAAGCAGTTATAAAAAACAGTAGTAAACTCGCTATTAAAAATATCTTTTTTGTCATCTTTTTAATTTAATCACAAAAATAATTGATTCTTACTTCATAAAAGATTGTTAATTCTCTTTTTTGTGTACTCATTTTTTTAAATTTGCCTTAATATTGTTTTAATAACTCATCTGAAAAATCAGAAAAAATGAAGAAAATAATTGCATTCCTTACCGTTTCAATTTTATTAGCATCTTGTGCTTCAACAAAAGAGCTGGAAGCTTTAAAAACTAAACATGCACAAACAAAAGAAGAATTATTAGCTGTAAAAGCTAATTTAACTAAGTGCTTGGTTGAAAAAGAAAGTTGCCAAGACAAGGTAGCTAATTTAGAAACTTCGGTAAGCGACTTGAAAAAAGACAAAGAAAACACATTACAACAGGTTGAAAACTTAACAGTTTTAACGAAAGGAGCTAATGACAATATCAAAGAAACATTAACTCAGTTAAGCAAAAAAGACAAGTACATTAATAAAATTAGAGCTGCTGCTTCTAAAAAGGATTCTTTAAATTTAGTAGTTGCCTTTCATTTAAAGAAAGAATTACAACAAGGAATTGACGATGAAGACATCGAAGTAAATGTTGAAAAAACAGTAGTGTTTATTTCTATTTCTGATAAATTATTATTCAAGAGTGGAAGCTACACTGTTTCAGATAAAGCATCTAAAGTATTAGAAAAAGTTGCTACTGTAGTAAACGGACAGCCAGAAATGGATGTAATGATTGAAGGTCATACTGATGACACTCCTGTAACTGCAGGATCAGCATTAAAAGACAACTGGGGATTAAGTGTTTTAAGAGCAACATCGATTGTTCGTGAATTACAAAACAAATACAATGTAGCACCAAGTAGATTAATTGCTGCAGGTAGAGGTAGTTTTGCTCCGTTAGTAGCAAACGACTCACCAGTTAACAAAGCAAAAAATAGAAGAACAAAAATTATAATCTTACCTCGTTTAAATCAATTTTTCGAATTGCTAGAGCAAAAAGCTGAATAATTTTTTCTTCAATAGATATTTAAAAGACTACTCTAAATGAGTAGTCTTTTTTTATTCAAAAAAAACTAACGTTCTTTGTTCTCTATAACCAGGTTAACTATGCTGAATATTCTTTTACCTAAAAGGTTTCAACTTCTAAAAACGTTTAGTTTAACAGTTTTGTTCTTTGCTTTTATAGTAAGAACAATACTTTATATTCTAGCTTTTAAATATGTTGATTTTTCAATAATCAACTTCATAAAAATATTTTTCATAGGATTCTTTTTTGACATCGGTAACTTACTATATCTCTTAGGTATTTATGCAATATATTTATTAATCATACCAACAAGGTTCCATGGTAGTTTAGTAGACAAGGTTATCACCAAGTTTTCATATGGGCTGTTTCTTTTCGTCTTTATTTTCTCTTTTTTAGCAGAAATTCCTTTTTGGCAGGAATATCAGAGAAGATATAATTTCATTGCTGTAGATTATTTATTATATACCTACGAAGTTGTTCAAAACATCCACCAATCTTTCCCATTACCTTTATTAATTGGAATTATTGTTTTAATTCTGATTCTTAGCATTCGTTTTGCTTCAAAAAAAGAGGCTTATAAAAAGACATTTAACAATTCTGATTCTTTTAAATCTAAATTGATTCCTTCTTTTATTATTTTAATTAGTTTAGGTCTTTATCATAATTTTATTACCAACAGTAAAGCTGAAGTTTTTTCTAACATTAATGAAAATGAATTAGCAAAATCTGGTATGTATTCTTTTTTCGCTGCCTATAAGAGTAACGAATTAAACTATAATGAATTTTACCCAACCTTACCTAATAAAAAAGTTTACAATCTTTTATTAGAAAACATACAAAGTCCTAATGATAGTTTGTTTACTAAAGACAACATTTTAAGGCATACAAAAAACGACAGTACTGAATTAAAACCTAATGTGATATTCATCGGATTAGAAAGTCTCAATGCAAGGTTTATGGAAGCCTTTAGCGGCAAGAAAAACTGGACTCCTACTTTAGATTCGCTTGCAAATAATTCTATCTTTTTTACTAACCTCTACGCTACCGGAACTCGAACCATAAGAGGTATTGAAGCTATTAGTTTAGCAATACCACCTACACCAGGAAGAAGTATTTTAAAAAGAGAGAACAATGATAACCTTTTTACTATTGGTGAAATTTTCAAGAAAAAAGGATATAGCAGAACCTTTTTCTATGGAGGAGATGGTCATTTTGATAACATGACAAATTATTTTAGTTATAACGGATTTGATATTGTTGATAGAAGAAAATTGCATCGGTTAAAAGAAGAACTACCTACTAATAGAACCCGTATTGAAGATGATGAAATGGTTTTTGAGAATGCATGGGCTGTATCTGATCAAGATTTATATAACAAAGTTTTAAAGTATGCTGACAAGCAATATCAACAAAACGAACCTTTCTTCGACTTTGTAATGACTAGCTCTAATCATAAGCCTTATACATACCCGGATAATGTTGTTGATATTCCTTCTGGAACAAATATGCATGGTTCAGTAAAATATCTTGACAAAAGTTTAGATGAATTTCTTAAAAAAGCAAAAACAAAACCATGGTACAAAAACACTGTTTTTGTTATTATGTCTGACCACTGTGGATATAGTGCTGGTAAAACTGAGATAAACGTAGAAAATCACCATATCCCAGCTTTTATACTCAACCTTGAAAACACCTTACCCACTAAAATAGAGAAACTATCTTCTCAAATAGATATCTTTCCTACTCTTTTTGGGTATTTAAATTGGTCTTACAACACAAGTTTATATGGAAAAGACATTAATCGAATGACTCCAAAAGAAGAACGTGCTTTTATTGGTAATCATCGTAAAGTAGGCTTGCTTAAAAAAGGAAAACTCATGTTACTTGAAACAAACAAGCAACATAAATTTTATAACTGGAATAAAGAAGAAAATGAAATTATTCCAATACAAACCGATTCTCTTTTTTTAGATGAAACAATATCCTATTACCAATCCGCTTTTGAGTTATTTAAGAACGGAAAATTAAAGGTTAAATAAAGTACTACCTAACAAATCGATAGGTAGCTTTTATTAAAAAGGTATTTTCCAATTGTTGATTTAAAATTTGATCTTGTAAACCTCTAGTTAATGATTCTCTAGGGTCCGCTCCACCAGCCCCTCCTTGAGACCAAACAAAAAACAGCTCAGAACCAGGTATGTATTCCCATCTAACAACTAAGTTAGATCTAAATTGTACTGCTGAAAAATCTGGATTCCCAAATGCATAATCTAAGTTCCCATCTCCATTGTCATCTACCTGATAACCTCCATTAGCAAGATCATACTCTAACTCTCCATCATTATTTAAATCTATAGCTATTGGATCGTTAGTTTTTGAAATCTGATTAGTACCATACCAAGTTACTCTATCATTTAAATCCTCAGCAATAGAATTATTTACAAAATTAAAATCAGAATATCTTCCTCTAGATATAAATGGCTGACCGTAAAACTGAATAGATAAATTAGGATTGATACTATAATTTAATCGTAATGTGGTTGCCCAAGTTTTTTGATCGATATTACCTAAAATATATCTTTTCTCTCCATTATAATCTGTTTGGGTTACATATTGTGTTTTATTAGGATTTTCATTAAAAGTTACTTCTAAAGAAACATTCAATGCATCAAGTGGTTGATAATTTAACCCTAAAACATATCTTCTAAAAGCAAAATTATCTTGCTTAGTTGTACTTTGTACCGTTCCTCCTCTAAAACTAAATTTCTTACTTCTATCTGACCCAAAAAATAATACCGCGAAATTTTCTTCTGAAAATCTCCAACGTGGCCCACCTCTTAAAAAAGAATTAATGAAAATTCTAGGCTTGTGACCAAACTCTAATTCTGTCCACCAATTATTAATCCAATTAACATTTCCTCTTGCTGTATATTGAATTCGATTATAATTTCCTTCAAAATCAAACGATGTAGAAACACCCATTCTAACATTTGCTTCTCTATATATTTTGGTTGGGTTTTGCCATAAATAACGAACGTTAGCAAATTGTCTTATTTCATCTGCCTGTCTTAGAAAACCTATATCGTTTAGTTCTAACTCAGGAGATCTCCAATTTAAACCTCCCCAGTAACGCCAGTTTCCACCACCTCTTTTTCCTCCAAAAATTCTTCCCCCTGTACCAGTTAATGACGTTCTATTCGGATCTACCTCTACATGGCTTGCATCAACTCTTTGAAATAAATGTGTTAACGATCTTTGTGTAGCCTCTATAGATTCCTTACTACCTATAACATGACTTGCTACAAAATCCCCTTGAACAAAATAATTTCGATCGTCCCACTCGTGCCTAAAATCCATACCTCCTGTATAGGCAGCTTTTCTCAAACTATTTAACCCTTGTAAATTTCTATTAGTAGCTGTAAAAATTCCTCCAACGTATGACTTCCTATCATTAAAATCTTTTTGTGCTCTCGCTACAAAATAATTGGTCAAAGGCTCTACTAATTCTTCTCTACGAGTTCCATTAGCATCAATTTCAGCATATTCATTAGATGTCAATGTTTCTAAAACTCCAATAGACCAACCATTTCTTGTTTTTCCAGAAAACTTAGCAGCCCCTAAAATTGATGTATTAATCGGTACATCAGCATATTCTCCTACTCCTACACTAGGATTCGTTTGAGGACTTCTACCTATTCTTCTACTATAAAAAACATTATCGGGTCCGTTAGCAAATCGAAAATCAAAAATATTTTTATTTTCTACAAAAAATGGTCGCTGCTCATTAAAGAAAATTTGAAACCCATCAAGAGCGATAGCTCCTGGATCAGCTTCTACTTGTCCAAAATCTGGATTAATTGTTAAATCTAAAGTTAAATCGTTTGTAACACCAATTTTTGCATCTAAACCTCCGTTTATCTTAAAATCACTACCATCTCTAAAAGGATTCGTTCCTTCTTTTTTATATGAATCATATTGTAATACTGTAAATGGTTGAATTTCCAACTGCTTTTGAGATTTCAAATTTACCAAACCGTGAAGCTCTCCTGCTTCAGATACAAAACCTGCTACATTATTGGGAATGCGTTGCCATAAAGATCGTTCTTGCTCTCTAAAAAATTGACGAATAATATTTAATCCCCAAACTTGTTCTTTTGCTTTTCCAAATCGAAGTTGACTAAACGGAATTTTCATTTCTGCCGTCCAACCTTTATCATCAATTACAGCATTTGTATACCAAATAGGATTCCAACTGGCATCCCAATTATTACCATTTCTAGTTACAATCTCCTCTCCTTTAACTCCAGCAGCTGTTGTTGTAAAGACAAAAGCTGTTCGTTTATCATGATAACTATCAATTAGTACATTTACTCTATCTCCGGCAAAACCATCTCTTCTAGATAACCTTCTTTCAATTTCACCTGGTTCTTCATCAAAAGCTCTAATAGCTATGTATAAATACTTTTCATCATACCCTATTTTAAATTTAGTTTGATATGTAGGATCTATACCTTCCGTTGGTGCTTTTTGAACAAAATCCCCTCCCCAATCTAACTGTTGCCAGACAGCATCATTAATTTCTCCATCAATTTCTGGGGCTTCATTAATAAATTTTGTAGTATATATTTTCTTTTTTAAAACTTTATTTTCTTCTTGAGCTTTTGTTGCTTGAATATAAAGTAAGGTAGTGATGAATAGTACTAATTTTGTTTTCATTATAAGTGTTCAAAATACCATTCAAAAATACCATAGTTTTATCTTAATAATATGTTAATTCAGTACTTCCATTTCACAAAATAAAACAAAAGCAGTTGCTTATTTGTTAATCAAAGAATTAGTTGTACATTTGCACACCTTTTTTAAGGACAAAATTAATTAATAATAAACAAAAACTAATCGTGTAATTATGAACACATTAAGTTACAAAACAGTATCAGCTAACAAAAACACTGTTAACAAAGAGTGGGTTTTAGTTGATGCGGACGGGCAAACGTTGGGTCGTCTAGCTTCTAAAGTAGCAATGCTAATTAGAGGTAAGTACAAACCAAACTATACTCCTCACGTAGATTGTGGAGATAACGTGGTTATCATCAACGCAGAAAAAATTAACTTAACTGGTAAAAAGTGGACTGATAAGTCTTACATCCGTCACACAGGATATCCAGGAGGGCAAAGATCATTAACTGCTACAGAAATGTTCGAAAAAGATCCTACAAGATTAATCGAAAAAGCAGTAAAAGGAATGTTACCTAAAAATAAATTAGGTAGTGCGTTATACAAAAACTTGTATACTTACGCAGGTACTGAGCACCAACAAACTGCTCAAAACCCTAAACTTATTAACCTTAACGATCTTAAATAATGGAAACTGTACACAAAATAGGTAGAAGAAAGACAGCTGTTGCTCGTATTTATCTTTCAGAAGGTAAAGGGAACATTACTGTAAACAAAAAAGATTTAAATAACTATTTAACAACTCCTACTTTACAATATAAAGTAAGACAGCCTTTAATGTTAACTGAGAACTTAGAGTCTTATGACATTAAAGTAAATGTTTATGGTGGAGGTGTTACTGGTCAAGCAGAAGCAATTCGTTTAGCAATTACTAGAGCATTAGTATCAATTAACGAAGAGTACAGAGCAGTATTAAAGCCTGAAGGTTTATTAACTCGTGATCCTAGAATGGTTGAACGTAAGAAATTCGGTCAGAAGAAAGCACGTAAGAAATTCCAGTTCTCTAAACGTTAATATTTACATTCTTGCCTTACAAAAGGCATGCAATGTTTATTTTCTAAAGAGACTGTTATTTATAAAACAATTTATAACAGTTTAGTATCTAAATATTTCAGACTTTATAACTACTGAAATATTGCGAAAACAGAACGTAAACACATTTTATTAAAATGGCAAACATTCAAGAATTATTAGAAAGTGGCGTACACTTTGGTCACTTAACAAGAAAATGGAACCCAAACATGGCTCCATACATTTATACAGAGCGTAATGGTGTTCACATCATTGACTTGTATAAAACTTCAGCTAAAATTGACGAAGCTTCTGCTGCGTTAAACAAAATAGCTAACTCTGGACGTAAAATCTTATTCGTTGCTACTAAGAAGCAAGCTAAAGATATCGTTGCTGAGAAAGCTAAAGCTGTAAACATGCCTTATATTACTGAGCGTTGGCCAGGTGGTATGTTAACTAACTTTGTTACTATCCGTAAGGCTGTTAAGAAAATGGCTCATATTGATAGAATGAAGCAAGATGGTTCTTTTGATGCTTTATCAAAAAGAGAAAAATTACAAATTAACCGTCAACGTGAAAAATTAGAAAAGAATTTAGGTTCAATTTCTGATATGACTCGTTTACCAGGAGCTTTATTTGTAATTGACGTAAAGAAAGAACACATTGCTATTGCTGAAGCACAAAAATTAAACATTCCAATCTTTGCAATGGTTGATACAAACTCTGATCCTAGACCAGTTGACTTTGTAATTCCTGCAAACGATGATGCTTCTAAATCAATCGATAAAGTTTTATCTTATGTAACTGATGCTATCGCAGAAGGTTTATCAGAAAGAAAAGCTGATAAAGAAAAAGCTAAAGCTGCTCCTAAAGCAGAAGCTACAACTGAAGCACCAGCTAAAGAAGAAGCAAAATAATTTATTTTTAAAGGCTTCAAATTAATTTGAAGCCTTTAATTTTTTATAACAAAATATTTACAACTAAAAATAACAATAGAGATGTCAGTAAAAATTAGCGCTGCAGACGTAAAAAAATTAAGAGAAACTACCGGAGCTGGTATGATGGATTGTAAAAATGCATTAGTAGAAGCAGAAGGAAACTTTGATAAAGCAATTGAAATTTTACGTAAGAAAGGACAAAAAATCGCTGCTAAAAGAGCAGATAGAGAGTCTACTGAAGGTGTAGCAATTACTAAAATTAGTGATGACAACACTTACGGTGTAGCTATTGTATTAGCATGTGAAACAGATTTCGTATCTAAAAACGATTCTTTCAAAGCTTTAGCTTCAGAATTTGTTGATATTGCTTTTACTACAAATAGTAAAGAGGAATTTTTAGCTGCTGATTTCGGTGGAATTACTGTTGCTGAAAAATTAATCGAGCAAACTGGTGTTATCGGTGAGAAGATTGATATTACTTCTTTCGAAAAAATTGAAGCACCATATGTAGGAGCATATACTCACGTTGGTAAAATTGCTGCTATGGTAGGTTTATCATCTGCAATTGATAATGCTGCTGTTTTAACTAAAGATTTAGCGATGCAAGCTGCTTCTATGGGAGCTACTTCATTATCTTACAAAGATTTCGATCCTGCTTATGTTGCATCTGAAACTGAAGCAAGAATTGCTGCTATTGTAAAAGACAACGAAGAATTAGTACGTTTAGGTAAAACTTTAAAAAATGTACCTCAATTCGTATCTAGACTACAATTAACTGATGAAGCTTTAGCACAAGCTGAAGAAGCTGCTAAAGAGCAATTAAAATCAGAAGGTAAGCCAGAGCAAATTTGGGACAAAATCTTACCAGGTAAAATGGAAAGATTCATCTCTGATAATACAACTTTAGATCAAGAACAATGTTTATTAGATCAAAAGTTTATTAAAGACGAAAAGAAAACTGTTGAAGAATACGTAAACTCATTTGGTGACGTAGAAGTTAAAAACTTCGTAAGAGTTACTTTAGGATAATTCTCAACAAACATTTTATATAAAAACCATCCATTTTTGGATGGTTTTTTATTTTTCAACAATAAACTATCAAGTCTACAAAATATAAGCTTCTGCAATTTCTTTTATCTAAAAAGTAAACCTTCAGAATTCAATTCTTGCTTATCTCTCTGCGATTAAACTCAAAAAAAATACGTAGTTTTGCACAACTTTCAATAAGACTATGCAATACAAAAGAATCCTATTAAAATTAAGTGGAGAAGCCTTAATGGGCGATCGTCAATACGGTATCGACCCTAAGCGCTTAAAAGAATACGCTCAAGAAATTAAACAAGTAGTCGATAAAAATATTGAAGTTGCCATAGTGATTGGTGGTGGAAATATTTTTAGAGGTGTAGCTGGAGCTAGTAATGGCATGGACCGTGTACAAGGAGACCATATGGGTATGCTAGCAACCTGTATAAATGGCTTAGCTTTACAAAGTGCTTTAGAAGACGAAGGAATTCATACACGTTTACAAACTGCTATTGAAATTAAAGAAATTGCAGAACCTTATATAAAAAGAAGAGCTAATCGTCATTTAGAAAAAGGACGTGTAGTAATTTTTGGAGGAGGGACAGGTAATCCTTATTTCACTACAGATACTGCTGCCGTTTTAAGAGCGATTGAAATTAATGCAGATGCTATTTTAAAAGGAACAAGAGTAGATGGTATTTACAATGTAGATCCTGAAAAGGATAAAAATGCTGTAAAGTTTGAAACTATTACTTTTAAAGATGTTATTGAAAAAGGTTTAAAAGTAATGGACATGACTGCCTTTACTTTAAGTGAAGAAAACAAACTTCCAATCATTGTTTTTGATATGAATACTAACGGAAACTTATTAAAGTTAGTTTCTGGTGAACAAATTGGAACAATAGTTGATAACGAATAAATTGAAATAACCTCAAACAATATTTTAGAGGTTTTATAAATACGAACAAAATGAACGAAGAGATAGATTTTATTTTAGATTCGGCAAAAGAATCAATGAATGGTGCTGTAGAACACTTAGTAAAAGAGTTACGTAGTATTAGAGCTGGAAAAGCTTCACCATCTATGTTAGCAAATGTTCAAGTAGATTATTATGGGTCTGCAACTCCATTAGGGCAAGTAGCCAATGTTAGTACTCCAGATGCTAGAACAATTACAATTCAGCCTTGGGAAAAAAATATGTTGCAAGAAATCGAAAAAGCAATCATGATTGCTAATCTTGGTTTTAACCCAATGAACAATGGTGATAATATTATCATTAGCGTACCACCTTTAACAGAAGAGCGTCGTAGAGATTTAGCAAAACAAGCAAAAGCTGAAGCAGAGCATGCTAAAGTAGGTGTTCGTAATGCACGTAAAGATGCTAATAATGAAATTAAAAAGACTGAAGCTTCTGAAGATATGAAAAAAGGAGCTGAAGAAAGTGTACAAGACTTAACAAACTCTTTTGTAAAAGATATTGACGAAAAATTCTTAGTCAAAGAAAAAGAAATTATGACTGTCTAATTTCTTTAAACATATATTAAAAAGAGTGTTTTTTTTAAACACTCTTTTTTTTACTTAATTATTACATTTACCATAACTTTGCTAAAAATATTTTAAATGACTTTTTGGACTAAAATCGCAGGATTCATCTTACGAAACCGATATCTGGTATTAATTACCATAGCTGTTATTACTGGGCTTTTAGTTACTCAAATAAAATATATGCGCTTCTCATACACAGAAGCAAACCTATTACCTGCAAACCACGAGGTAAATATAGAATACAACAAATTCTTAGAAATTTTTGGCGAAGAGGGGAATTTAATCATCCTTGGTGTAAAAGACACTACAATTTTTACGCCTCAAAAATTTAATAATTGGAACTCGTTAGTTAAGAGTTTTGACAGTTTACCTGAAATAGACTTCTCTGTTTCTATTGCTGATGTAAAACAGTTAAAGGCTGATCGAAAAACTCGTAAATTTATTGTAGAACCTTTATTTAAAGAACTTCCAAAAACAAATGAAGAAGTTCTTAAAATAAAAGAACAACTTTTTGACAAACTCCCTTTTTACGAAAATTTACTTTATAACGACAAAGGAACTTTACAAACAGCCATTTATCTTAATAAGGACATTGTAAACACTCCAACAAGAGCGAATTTCATCAATCAAATATTAATACCTAAAATTAAAGCTTTTGAAAAAGATAATGGTATGGATATTCGCGTTTCTGGAATGCCATATATCCGAACTTTAAATTCTCAAAACATCACCAATGAAATGGGGATTTTTGTAGTGGGAGCTTTATTAATAACTGCCATTATTTTCTTTTTCTTTTTCCGCTCATTTAGAGCAACTTTCATTACACTCCTAGTCGTTTGTATTGGAGTTGTTTGGGCTTTAGGTTTTATTGGCTGGTTTAGATATGAAATCACAGTTTTATCAGCTTTAATACCACCATTAATAATTGTTATTGGGGTACCCAATGCTGTATTCTTAATTAACAAATACCAGCAAGAAATAAAAAAACATGGTAACCAAGCTAAGTCATTACAGCGTGTAATATCAAAAATTGGTAACGCTACTTTAATGACAAATATTACAACAGCTTCTGGTTTTGCAACTTTTGTTTTTGTTAAAAGTCAATTATTAAGAGAATTCGGAATTTTAGCTTCAGTAAATATCATTAGCATATTTATTTTAGCTTTATTAATCATTCCGATTTTATATAGTTTCATGCCGCTTCCTGAAAAGAAACATTTAAATCACTTAGAAAAAAAGTGGATGGGTAATGTAGTTTCTTGGATGGAAAGAATGGTGAAAAAACAACGTATTTCAATATATATAACTACAGTTGTTGTTATTATATTAAGTATGATTGGATTATTTCAAATTAGAGTTTCTGGTAGTTTAATCGAAGACATGCCTAAAGGAATGCAATTCTACAAAGACATTAAGTTTTTCGAAACTGAGTTTGGAGGGATTATGCCTTTAGAAATTTTAATTGATACTAAAAGAGAAAAAGGAGTAATGAAACTTTCCACTTTAAAAAAGATGGAAAAGTTAAATGAAACTATTGAAAGTTTCCCAGAATTATCAAAACCAATTTCGGTAACAAACCTAGTTAAATACTCTAAACAAGCGTATTATAAAGGTAATCCAAAATATTATCAACTACCTACGAGCCAAGAAAAAGCGCATATTTTTGCTTATACTAAAAATTCTGACAGCAATGCTGGTATGTTAAATAACTTTGTAGACAGTACAGGTCGTTATGCTCGTATCACCACCTTTATGAAAGATATAGGTACTGATAAAATGGACATCATCCAAGATCGTTTACAAGCTGTTATAAAAAAGCAATTTCCAGAAGAAAGGTTTAATGTTTCTTTAACAGGTAAAGCATTGGTATTCTTAAAAGGAACGAATTACTTAATTAAAAACTTAGTTATTTCATTATCGCTTGCCATTTTATTGATTTCAATCTTTATGGCTTGGATGTTCCGTTCTTATAAAATGATTTTTATATCATTAATACCAAACATGCTTCCATTATTAATTACTGCAGGATTAATGGGTTTCTTTGACATCCCTATTAAACCTTCAACAATTTTAGTATTTAGTATTGCTTTTGGTATTTCAGTCGATGACACCATTCACTTTTTAGCAAAATACAGGCAAGAATTACTTGCTAATAATTGGAAAATTAAACCTGCTGTATATTCAGCATTGCAAGAAACTGGAGTTAGTATGTTTTATACATCTATTGTATTATTCTTTGGATTCTTAGTATTTACGGTTTCTAGCTTTGGGGGTACTATTGCCTTAGGTGGTTTGGTTTCTGTAACTTTATTATTAGCAATGGTTTCAAACTTATTATTATTACCTTCTCTACTACTATCATTCGAGAAAAAAATTGCCAATAAAAAAGTATTAAAAGAAACGAAGTTTAAAATCTTACCTCCAAAAGAAGATAAGTAGTATTCTTATATTTCTTCGTTGCCCAATTAACATCAAAAAAGTATCTTTGCTTGATTTTATTGAAGATATAAGAGATGAAAAGAAGTAGCGTTAAAGAACTATTACAATCAGATAAATTTTTACAAGAAGTCCACCTTAAAGGATGGGTAAGAACTTTTAGAAGCAATCGTTTTATTGCTTTAAATGACGGTTCTACTATTAAAAATATTCAATGTGTAGTAGATTTCGAAAACACAGATGAAGATTTATTAAAAAGAATAACAACTAGTGCTGCTGTCAGCATTACTGGAACTTTAGTTGAAAGTCAAGGTAAAGGACAAACTGTAGAGATAAAAGTTACTAATTTAGAAATATTAGGAGACTCTAATCCAGATGAATATCCTATTCAACCAAAAAAGCACAGTTTAGAATTTTTACGTGAAAATGCGCATTTACGCGTAAGAACAAATACATTTAGTGCTGTAATGCGTGTACGTTCTGCATTATCTTTTGCGGTACATCAGTATTTTCAAAAGAACGGATTTTACTATGTAAACACTCCTATCATTACTGGATCGGATGCTGAAGGTGCTGGAGAAATGTTTCATGTAACTAATTTCGAAGCAAATAAAGCCCCATTAAACGAAGAAGGAAATGTAGATTATACACAAGATTTCTTTGGTAAAGAAACCAACTTAACGGTTTCTGGTCAGTTAGAAGCTGAGACTTATGCAATGGCATTAGGTAAAGTATATACTTTCGGACCTACTTTTAGAGCAGAAAACTCAAATACAACACGTCACTTAGCAGAATTTTGGATGATTGAACCAGAGGTTGCATTTAATGATTTAGATGCAAACATGGATTTATCTGAAGATTTTATTAAAGACGTTTTACAATATGTTTTAGACAACTGTAAAGATGACTTGGAATTCTTAGATAATCGTTTAGCGCAAGAGGAAAAAACAAAGCCTCAAGCGCAACGTAGCGAAATGGGCTTAATTGAAAAACTAAAGTTTGTTGCTGAGAATAACTTTAAAAGAGTTTCTTATACTGAGGCAATAGATATTTTACGTAATTCTAAGCCTAATAAGAAGAAAAAATTCCAATTTCCTGTTAACGAATGGGGAGTTGATTTACAATCTGAACACGAACGTTATTTAGTAGAAAAACACTTTAAATGCCCAGTAATCTTATTTGATTACCCAGCAAATATTAAAGCTTTTTACATGCGTTTAAATGACGATGGAAAAACAGTTCGTGCGATGGATGTATTATTCCCTGGAATTGGAGAAATGGTTGGTGGATCTCAAAGAGAAGAACGTTTGGATGTATTAAAAGCTAAAATGGCTGAATTAGATATTGAAGAAGAAGAATTATGGTGGTATTTAGACACTCGTAAGTTCGGAACGGCAGTACATTCAGGTTTTGGATTAGGTTTTGAACGTTTAGTGTTATTTACAACAGGAATGAGCAACATACGTGACGTTATTCCTTTTCCAAGAACACCACAAAACGCAGAGTTTTAATCGCAAGGCGATAGCTAAATACATGTTTCTTAATTAAAACATAAAACTTATAAAAAGAAATCGTCATTCCTCACAGAATGGCGATTTCTTTTTATCCTATTTCATATATTTGTAAATATGCTAAAACAAAGTTTACATCATAAATTACTTCAAAAATTATCTCCTCAACAAATTCAGTTGATGAAACTAATTCAATTGCCCACACAAGCTTTTGAAGAACGTTTAAAACAAGAAATTGAAGAAAATCCTGCATTAGATACTGGTAAAGAAGAACCAGAAAACTTTGAAGATACATTGACTAATGAATCAGATCATGATGATGCAAACGAAAAAATTGAAGCTGATGACATTAATATTGATGAATATTTAAGCGACGACGAATATCCGAGTTATAAAACTCAAGCGAATAATTATTCAGCTGACGATGATGACAAACAAGTTCCTTATGCGGCTGGAACTACTTTTCATCAATCATTAAAAAATCAGTTAAGTACTTTTAGAATAGATGAAGAAGAGAAAGCTATTGCTGAGTTTTTAGTTGGTAGCATTGACGATAGCGGATATATTCGTAGAGAGATAATTGACTTAGTTGATGATTTAGCATTTACTCAGAACGTTTTTACTACTGAAGAGAAAGTAGAGAGTGTTTTAAAAAATGTTGTTCAGAGGTTAGACCCTATCGGTGTAGGTGCTTTAGATTTAAAGCAATGTTTAATCATTCAATTAAGATCTAAGCCTGAAAAGGAAAGTAGAGATTTAGCGATAAGAATTTTAGATGAAGCCTTTGATCATTTTGTAAAAAAGCATTACAAAAAGCTTCTTGAAAAATTCGACATTAATGAAGAAAAACTAAAAGAAGTTATTACCGAAATAGGGAAACTAAATCCGAAACCGGGAAGCTCTTATGCTGGTAATAATAAAATAGCCGAACAAATAGTTCCTGACTTCTCTATTAAAATTATTGATGGTGTTCTAGAGTTAACTCTAAACTCTCGTAATGCTCCTGAATTACACGTTTCTCGTGAGTACAACAACATGCTTAAAGGCTATAGTGATTCTAAAGAAAAAAGTAAGAGTCAAAAGGATGCTGTCATGTTCATCAAACAAAAGTTAGATGCCGCAAAATGGTTCATCGACGCTATTAAACAACGTCAACAAACATTGTTAATAACCATGAATGCAATCATGCATCGTCAAGAAGAATATTTTTTAACTGGTGATGAACGCAAATTAAAACCAATGATTTTAAAGGATATTGCAGACGAAATTAACATGGATGTTTCTACAGTATCTAGGGTTGCAAATAGTAAATATGTCTCTACACCCTACGGAACAAAATTGATTAAAGAGTTTTTCTCTGAATCGATGAAAAACGATCAAGGTGAAGATGTTTCTACTCGAGAAATTAAAAAAATATTAGAGACCGTAATAAAAGAAGAGGATAAAAGGAAGCCTTTGACAGACGAGAAGTTATCTAAAATATTAAAGGAAAAAGGATACCCTATTGCAAGAAGAACAGTTGCAAAGTATCGAGAGCAATTAGATATTCCTGTTGCTAGATTACGTAAAGAAATTTAATGCGTTGGCATAAATTCATATCTACTGTTTTACATCCAATTGTTATGCCTACAATTGGCATCTTAATCTATTTTATTTTTACACCTATTTATTTAAACCGTAAACAGCAACTTAGTTTGTTGGCTGTAGTTTTTATTGCAACTTATATCATTCCTTTATTACTTTTAATCTTATTAAAATCTATTGGATACATTAAGTCTTTTCAAGTACATACTATTAACGAGCGTAGATTACCTATTTTTTTTATGATGACACTTCTATTTGTGTTAGGAAAATTCTTCTCTGAAATAAGTACTATAAAAGAATTAAGCTATTTGTTTTTTGGTGTGGTTTTCGGTCTTGGTATTATATACCTTCTATTCTTAGCTAAAGTAAAAGCTAGCCTACATTTATTATCAATTGGGGCTACTATTGGTTTTTTCTTGTTATTTCAACAACTTCAAAATATAAATACTTTACCTGTAGTTATTACCTTAGTTTTCCTTTCTGGCCTATTAGCAAGCTCTAGATTGTATTTAAAAGCCCATACTGTAAAAGAAGTTTATATTGGCTTTTTTATTGGCGTATGTTGTCCTTTTTTAGCTTATTATATTTTATAATAAATAAAAACTTAGCCCGAAACGCAATATCTTAGTATCTATAGGATTACCATTTATTGATGCATTCTTAAAAATCGGACTTAAACCGTAATACACATGGAAGTTAAAAGTTCCATATCCAGCTGACATAATTAACCCAGTTTGCCAATTATTATATTCAGTAATATTATTGATACTTATCGGCGTATTATTGTCTGTGTAAGAAAATGTGTTGCTTAAGTTATAACTTAGTTTTACACCTGCATAAAATCGCCAAAACGAGTAGGTATTAACTGTTGAAGATCGCCACCTGAACTGAATAGGCATTTCTAGGTTATTCAGTTTTATTTTGTTTGATGCGATATCGCTACCATGCTCAAAACTATTTAATGTTCCTTCTACAACCTTTAAATTATGATTAAAAGAATCAAAACTATAACCTAACCCCAATCCTACAGCTATTTTTCCATTCTTTTTAAGCGGAATATCTTTGATATAACCTCCAGAAAAACCATATGAAAACCCACTTCGATTAATAATAGTTGGCTGATTATTTAAAACATTATACGTTACATTTATATATAATTGATCTTCCCAATATTTATCTCCGACTTGTAGTGAATCTTTCTGTGCGTGAATATTAAGCATAGAAAATAACATAAAAAAAATTATAAAATATTTCATCATAATTAGCTAACGTTAAATATAGTTTATTTTGTATAAAAAAAGAGCAATCATTACGATTGCTCTTTTTAATAATATTTAAAAGTAATTACTTACTAATTTCACTCGCTTTGTGCGTAGATAAACTTAATTTAAGAGCATTTACATCTCTTAACTTTTCACGAATATCAGCTAATGTACCAACACTCGATTCTTTATCTGCCTTAATAGATGTTGTCATGAAAGGAATGTCACCTTCAGCTTGATTTCCTCTTTCAATAAAAATAAAAGCAGGTACATCATCTGGTGTAGCAATCTTATCATTTAACTGTATTCTATTATAAGTAGTACCGTATTTAGGATCTTTGGCTTTACCAACATAAATTGTACTAACTAAACTTTTACGTTCTAACTTCTTAACTTCAGATGCACTTGGTAAACGAGGAGACTCAACTTGTAAGTCAGTTTCTCTCATTACCGTCGTTACCATGAAGAAGAATAATAACATAAAAACAATATCAGGTAGTGAAGACGTGTTCACCGCTGGCATCTCTTTTTTCTTCTTTTTAAATTTAGACATACTTAAATTGTTTTAATACTATTGAACATCAGTTGGTTCAGAATCAGATATAATTTGAGGATAACTCGATTTAATATCTAAAACTTTCTTTCTTAATGCTTCATCTTTTCTTCCACTATCTTTAAAAGCTTGATCTAATTCAGTAAAGCTAATACCGTATTTCTCTTGGCTTAGTCTATTACGTAATTCAGCGTATGCTTTTAACAACTCGTTTTGAACAGCTACATATACTCCAAACTCAGTACCTCTATCACTTTCTACAGCAATAATTGCTTTATTTGGATGATCTGAAGAAGCTGGATCTTTAGCTCCCTTACAATAATCGCAAGGAGCTCCTGCTTCTTTATCTGGCATTGGATTACCAACACCTCCACCGTTATCTATAAATTTGACAGCAGCTTCTTTCAAATCTTTTAACTCCATAACAGCATCCTCTACGAATAAATCGTTATTACTGTTAATACTAATTTGAAAAATGTTCTTCTCTTTTACAATTGGTGGTTTAACGTCTGTCTTTTCAGCTAACTTTTTAGGGATACCTGAATCAACATCCATTGTAGTTGTTACTAGGAAAAAGATAAGTAGCAAGAATGCAATATCTGCCATCGAACCTGCATTAATTTCTGGGTTTTCTCTTCTTGCCATAATAACTTACGATTTAACGATTCCTTTTAATAAATCTACAACAAAAAATCCTCCTGCGATAACTCCTAAAATCATGCTAAAAGTAATTCCTGTTCCTACCCATTTAGAAGTACTACCTGCAGCTACTAATTCAGCTCCATCAGCCCCCATTACTTGTCCGTTTGAAGACATGAAATAAGAAACTAAGAAAAGTACACCTAATGCTAATACACCTAGTAATGCTTTTTTAAGAGCAGCCGGGTTTTTAAACATCCCTAATAAAGATGCTACAACAGCTACTACTACTACGGCGATTAATAACCAATATGAATAAGTTACTAACGGAGAAACAGCATCAGAAAGCGCTTGCTTATCTTCTATATCTATTCTTGTAACGTTTACAAATAACGCAATACCAATAAGTGATATCGCTGTTATAAGCAATGTTAATATTTTATTATTCATACTATTTTATTATTTTTTATACTTAGCTAATAAGTCAATTAAAGAAATTGACGCATCTTCCATGTTGTTTACAATACTATCAATTTTAGAAACGATATAGTTGTAAAAAATCTGTAAGATAATTGCTACAACAAGACCAAATACTGTTGTTAAAAGTGCAATTTTAATACCACCTGCTACTACCGCTGGAGAGATATCGTTTGCAACAGCAATCTTATCAAATGCCTCAATCATACCAATTACAGTACCCATAAATCCTAACATTGGCGCTAATGCGATAAATAAAGATAACCAAGAAACGTTTTTCTCTAATAATCCCATTTGAACTCCACCGTAACCTACTACAGCTTTTTCAGCAGCTTCTAAACCTTCGTCAGCTCTTTCTAAACCTTGGTAAAAGATAGAAGCAACAGGTCCTTTTGTATTTCTACAAACCTCTTTAGCAGCCTCAACACCACCAGAACTTAAAGCATCATCAACACTAGCTACTAATTTCTTAGTGTTAGTTGTTGCCATGTTTAAATAAATAATTCTTTCAATTGCGATAGCTAAACCTAAGATTAAAGCTACTAATACAATCCCCATAAATTTAGGATCCCCTTCAATAAAACGTTGTTTTAATTCTTGGTGAAAAGTTTTATCAGCTTCAGCTGCTTGAGCATAAGTTGACTGAACAGCTCCTAAAAACATAAATCCTGTAACAGTTAGGATATTTACTACTTTTTTCATTTTGTTATAATTAATTTTAAATAGTTAACGGGTTAAAAATACAAATTTTACTATGAATTACTTAATTTTTTATCAATAAGTAATTCTTTACTTGCACTTATTACACTTTTTTATTTTTTCAGAGTGCCAAGTAACAAAAAAATGTTGGGACATTAAAAAAAAACTATGGTATTTATACATTCACAGCTTTTTTTTATTCTTTCTTCTACTTATTCAAGTAGTTATATGGGGTAAATTTAACGATAAATTTACAAACTAACCTATTTCACCTCTTAAAGAAGTCTCAAAATAACGCTTAAAATCTTCTTTTGGGAGTTTTTCTCCAATTAAATACATCATTTTTGCAACTGCTGTCTCTGTAGTTATGTCTTTCCCACCTACTACTCCAATGCGTTTTAGGTCAGAACTTGTTTCATAATGACCTAAAATTACACTACCTCCTGTACATTGCGTTACGTTAACTATATAAACACCTTTATCAATAGCTTCTTCTAACAAATTGATAAACCATTTTTCGGTTGGGGCATTTCCAGAACCATAGGTTTCTAATACAATACCTTTTATATTAGGTATATTTATAAAGCTTCTCACCACCGCTTCTGTTATTCCAGGAAATAATTTTAAAATAGCCACATTATTATCTAATTTCTTCCTAAAAACAAGTTTACTCTCGCTTAACTTCGGTTTTAATAATAATGAATGGTTAAAGTTTAAATGCACTCCACTCTCTGCTATTGGTGGATAATTCATTGATGCAAACGCTTCAAACTGATCAGCATTTATTTTAGTAGTTCTATTGGCTCTGTATAATTTATATTCAAAATACAACCCTACTTCTTGAACAATAGGTACTCCTTTTTTATTTACTGAAGCTACTTGAATTGAAGTGATTAAATTCTCTTTAGCATCAGTTCTCAAATCTCCAATTGGCAATTGCGATCCGGTAAAAATTATTGGTTTTTGTAAATTCTCAAACATAAAACTAATTGCTGAGGAAGCATATGACATCGTATCAGACCCTGTTAAAACCACAAAACCATCATATGCTTCGTAGTTCTCAGAAATAATCTCAGCTATTTTTACATAATAATTCACATTCATGTTTGACGAATCGATAGGCTCATCAAAAGAAATGGTAGAAATATTACAGTTTAATTGTTGCAACTCTGGAATTTTACTTGAAATCTGACTAAAATCAAACGCTTTTAAAGCACCTGTTTTATAATCTTTCACCATACCAATAGTCCCTCCTGTATAAACAATTAAAATATTAGGTGTGTTTGTCATTTTGACATTTTTTAATTCCGTTTTTTATTTGGAATAATTTATGTTGTAAATTTATCAAACAAATTTGATACAAAATTTTTAAACTAAAAATATTATGATAGGATTTTATGCTTTAATAGGTGTTATTTCTTTATTCAGCTGGATTGTAAGCAACACCCTAAAAAGAAAATTTGAAAAATACTCGAAAGTCCATTTACGAAATGGCATGAGTGGTGCAGAAATTGCATCGAAAATGCTTGCTGACCATGGAATTTCTGATGTACAAGTAATTTCGACACCAGGTAGACTTACCGACCATTATAATCCACAAAACAAAACGGTAAACTTAAGCGAAGCCGTATACAATCAACGTAATGCAGCTGCCGCAGCTGTTGCTGCTCATGAAGTGGGACATGCTGTACAGCATGCTAAAGCTTATCAATGGTTACAAATGCGTTCAAAACTAGTACCTGTTGTAAGTATTTCTTCTCGATTTTCTCAATGGATGATTATTGGAGGAATTGCAATAGGAATTGGATCAGGAAGTTCAAGTGTTGGGTTTATGATTGCTATTGCAGGATTAATTTTCATGGCCTTAGGTACTTTATTTAGCTTTATTACTTTACCTGTTGAATATGACGCGAGCAATAGAGCTTTAGCTTGGTTAGAAAGTAAGCACATGGTAACTCGCGAAGAATTAGCTGGATCTAAAGATGCACTAAAATGGGCTGCGAGAACTTATTTAGTTGCTGCGTTGGGATCTCTTGCAATGCTTTTATATTGGGGACTCAGAGTTTTAGGAAGTAGAGATTAATATCAAAACAAATTATATAAAAAAGCTTCAGAGTATTCTGGAGCTTTTTTTTATTGAGCAAACCATATCTATTTAAAAAACGTCTATTAGTTTATGGAAAATCAATATCTATTCATCGGAAATTTATCCCATTTCGTCTGATTTAGATTTTCTCACAATAACTAATCATGCACTTTTGAAGTGTAAAACAAAAAAGATATGAAAACTCTTATTACTACATTTATTTTATTCTTTATCGGAATTACTACTGCATTGGGTCAATTTAACATCAAAGGAAAAACCGTAGATGAGCAAAACCAAGCACTACCTTTTACCAATGTAATCTTATACAAAATAGGAAATGAAGCAACCCCATCTGGAACTATTACAGATGAGAACGGTAATTATCAATTTAAAAACATTGAAAAAGGAAATTATAAAATCACCATTTCTAGCATCGGGTTTAAAACAGAAAAAATCAAGGAATTTGAATTAAACTCTAACAAAACTTTTAATATTACTTTAAAAGAAGATAATCAAACACTAGATGAAGTTGTTGTTAAGTCTACTAGACCTGTAATAAAACAAACAGCAGAAAAACTAATTGTTGATTTAGAAAAAACAGAAATGTTAAATTCAAACCTTCAAGATGTAATGAGAAAGGTTCCTGGTGTTTTAGTAACCAATAATGGAATTACTATAGCTGGTAAAGGTGGAGTAAGAATTCTTATTAACGGTAAAACTACAGAATACATGGATGTTGACACTTTATTACGTGATTTCCCTGCAGATAATATTGCTAAAATTGAAGTAGTTGAACAGCCAGGTGCTGAATATGAAGCTTCTGGATCTGGCGCAATTATAAATATTCTTTTAAAGAAAAATGTTCGATTAGGAACTCACGGAAGTATTACTGGTTGGATTGGTGAGGATGAAGGCTTTGAATACGGAACAAGAGCTTCTATTGCTAGTTACAAAAACAAATTAAATTGGCAAACAAGCATCAGTCATTCTAAACCTACATGGAGAGATGATTTATTTTTAGTAAGAACTGTTGACTCTGAAACTTACGACCAAGTAAGTAAATCTCCTTACGACCCAAATAATCTTAGTTTTAGCGGAAATGTTGATTACTATATTAATGACAATAATTCATTTGGAATAGGAGGGCGTTGGAATAAAAGAACCTCTGATAGAATAACAACTAGCAGAACTATTGTTTCTGATGCAACTAACACAAGTACATTATTTTCTGAAAACAACTTTGATAGAGAAAGAACTAATTTTAATATCAATCCTTATTACGAATATAAATCAGATACAGAAAAACTAGTAGTAGACTTTAACTATATCAATTACAATAACGATAACACAAATACTCTTTACGATATTGCAGGAAGTACACGCTCTTTTACAGACAGAAAATATATTCAGGACGGAAAATATACTATTAAAACCTACAAAGCAGATTACAGTAAAAACTTCTCTGATAATTTTAAACTTAGCGTGGGTAGTAAATACGCAATGGTGAATACTGATAATGATTTACAATCATTTTTAGAAGATCAAACTACAAGTGCTTTTGTTTTAGATCCAGAAACTAGTAGTCAATTTTTAATTGACGAAACTATTTTCGCAGTGTATTCTAAAGTAAACGCAACTATGGGAAAATGGTCATTTTCGGGTGGGTTACGCTATGAAGATAGTAATACAAACGGAACTTCTCATTTTATAGAAAACAATCAACCTACCACTAAAGTTAAAAAAAGACCGATTAGTAAATTATTTCCAAGCGCTTCTATTAGTAGAAAGGTAACTGATAAAATTGGTGCTAGTTTATCTTATAGTTATAGAATTAGAAGACCATCATACAACAGCTTAAATTCTTTTCAAGAATTTTTAGATCCGTTTTCTGCTGAAGAAGGAAACCCTAATTTAAAACCTGCATTTACAAACAACTATCAATTTAATTTAACACACCAAGGTCAACCTTTTTTTACTGTTGGGTATAGCCAAACCAACGATGTTATTTTCGATTTAATAAAACAAGATAACACAACCGCTCAAATTAGACAGCAAGCTGTAAATGTTAAGAATTTTACGAACTGGAACTTTAGATTATTTGCTCCGTTAAGTTTTACAAAAGGTTTAGAAGGCTATACAGGACTTATTGCAAACAAAAACATGTATAACTCAAGTTTACATGGAGTAGATCTATCTAAATGGAGTTTATTTTGGTTTATACAAGCAAGTTATAAATTACCATGGGATGTTAACTTTGAGATGAGTGGAAATTACGGAACTGGTGCTTTAGAAGGTCAAATTGATGTAGATTGGCTCGCTGGATTAGACTTCTCTTTTGGCAAGAAGTTTTTAGAGGAGAAACTAAAAGTAAATCTTGGATTTAATAAAATGCTGAATCGTGGATTTAATGGAACAATAGATTATGGTAACGGAACAGCTAAAGTAGAAAGCAATAGCTCTCGTCAAAACATTCAATTAAGACTAGTATATAGTTTCGGTTCTAAATTCGGAAAGAAAAAATCGAGACGTAATTCCTCTAGAGACGAAGAAAATAGAATTGACGACAATAATTAAACAATATTATGAAAACATACTATCAAATACTTTTTGTTATAGGTCTATTATTTGAATCAATCGGGCAAATATTGCTATCTAAAGGAAATAATTTTGTTTACGCTTTAAAACCTATAGATTTTGCGCACTGGTCTTTACTTTTAGGGGCTGTGTTATTAATACCTCAAATTGGAAATTTCAGAAAAAGTATATTTACTTTTATAGGAGCACCAATAATTCTAGTAGGAATAACCTGCATTATTGGAATGTGTGTTTTAGATTTTATTTGGTGGAGTCAGCCAACACAAGAAATTAGAAATCAATTTGCTGGTCATATCTCTAAGTTTCCATCTATTTGGAAACCCTTTATTACAACTGGACCTAACTTTTTAAATGTTGGATTATTTTTATTAGCCTTAAACTATTTTAAACAAAATAAAGTTGGTGTTTTATTAATTACTATTGCAACTTTTGCCGTATTTTTCTTCAGTTTTAGCTTTAAATTAATTCTTGTATACTTAATCACAGCATTGGGTTATGGATTAATCTTTTTTAATAATAAAAGAACTAATGAATTATAAACATCTCTTTTTATTAGGATTAATTATTTTCCTTATCGGTCAATTTATACTTGTTCCTGGTAACGAATTTGTATATAGCTTAAGACCTATTGATTTTGCTCATTGGTCTTTATTTGTAGGAACACTTTGTTTAATCCCTCAAATTGTATCCTTCCCTAAAAGTATTTTTAGCTATATAGGCACACCTTTAGCTTTAATAGGAGCTGTTTGTATTTTTGGAATGTGTGTGATAGATTTAATTTGGTGGAGTTATCCAAACGACGAAATGCGAATGGAATTTACAAATCATATCTCTAACGTACCAACTATATGGAAACCTTTTATGACTATTGGTCCAAGTTCTAAAATTTTTAATCTTGGTTTATTGTTTTTGAGCTTGAATTATTTCAAAAAAGCAAAAGCAGGAGTTATTTTAATTTTAATTGCAGACCTAATCTTATGGCATATTATACCTGTGCCTTATCGATTAGTTTTCGGTTATTCGTTAACTTTAATTGGCTTTAGTATCATCTTTTTTAAAAAAAGAACATGAACACCAAACTTAATAAATCTGACATAATATTATTAACTATTTATTTTATAATCTCTTTTATAATGCAAGGAAGAGATTATTATAATAGAAATGCTTTAATACGTGAATATTTCATTGATTTTCCTATAGAAATATTCATGATTGGCTCTATCGTATTCCTATTTATTTTTTGGTTGATTCCAAAATTTATGATAAAAAAACAATATTTATTATTTACAATTATTGGGGTTTTTATTTTAGTATTTTTCGCAGGTATAGATTATGTTATTGGTTATTGGTCTGGAAATAATGATTGGTCTAAATTTCCGAAACCAGTTGATTTCTTTTTTAAAATGATAGATAGGTCGACCTATTCCACTGCTTTTCCTTTTGCTCTTTTATTAACCAAAAAATTTTATGAAGGACAAACACAATATTTAAAAATAGAAAAACAACAAAAGGAAAACGAGTTAAAATTATTACGCTCTCAAATAGATCCTCATTTTTTATTCAATAATCTAAATACATTAGATAGTTTAATAGATTCTGACTCTGAAAAAGCAAAGGAATACATTAACCGATTATCGTTAATTTATCGTTATTTAATTCAGACAAAAGATGCTGAAGTAATGGAACTCTACAAAGAAATTCAGTTTGCAGAAAACTATATTTTCTTAATTGAAACTCGTTTTGGAAATGATTATGAATTTACCATTGATAAAAATGTACAAATTACGGATAAGTTTATTCCAACTGGTGCTTTACAAGCATTATTAGAAAATGTGGTAAAACATAACAAAGCGAATGGTAAATCAATACAAACTAAAATCAGTATTTCTGATGATTGGTTAACTGTAAACAATACTATATCTTACAATCCTAATAAAGAAAGCTTAGGAACTGGATTGCAAAATTTACAAACTCGTTACGAGTTATTATCAGACAAAAAAGTAGAGATTAAAAACGCAAATAATCGTTTTGTGGTGTCTATCCCTATTATTAAATTAAGTGAAGAAAGCTAATAATTATGAATATTTTAATTTTAGAAGACGAAATACCAGCATATCAAAAGTTAATTAATTATTTGAATGATTCTTTTAATAAAGAGTTTACCCATGATATTGCACGTTCTAATACAGATGGGAAAAAATTATTAGCAAATAACACCTACGATTTTATTTTATCTGACATTCAATTATTAGATGGAATTTCTTTTGATTTATTTGACGAAGTTACAATTGATTGCCCAATCATTTTTTGTTCTGCTCATGATGAATATTTATTCAAAGCATTTAACACAAACGGAATTGCATATATCTTAAAACCTTATTCGAAGTCTAATTTTAACAAAGCTATTGAAAAGTATCAATCGCTATTCAACCAAGGAAATTACAATACCTTAAATTCTGATACTTTATCTAATTTAAAATCGGCCTTAAAAGAAGAAAATACATCTTACAAAAAAAGATTTGTAATTAAAAAAGTAAAAGGAATTCAATTATTAAATGTTACAGAAATCAGCTTGATTGAAGCATCTGGAGATTTTTGTATTGCAACAGACAATTCTGGCAAAAGGCATACTATTTCTCAAACTTTAGGAAGCATCTTACAGCAATTAAACCCTACTAAATTTTTTAAAATTAATCGAAGTGAAATTGTTTGTATAGATTATATCGAAAATATCGAGAGTCATTTTAAAAACAGGCTTTTAATCTCTATGAAAGGTGTTAAAGAAAAACCTATGACTAGCTCTTCTACAACATCCGATTTTAGAAAATGGCTAGAACAGTAAATGAAAAAACCTTCAGAATATTCTGAAGGTTTTTATTTATAACTTAATCATTTAATTTAAGAACCGCCATAAACGCCTCCTGTGGTATTTCTACATTACCAACCTGACGCATACGTTTCTTACCTTTCTTTTGTTTCTCTAATAGTTTACGCTTACGAGAAATATCTCCACCATAACATTTTGCTGTTACATCTTTACGTAAAGCTTTCGTAGTTTCTCTAGCAATAATTTTTGCTCCAATAGCTGCTTGAATTGGAATATCAAACTGCTGACGTGGAATTAAAGTTTTTAACTTCTCAACTATCTTCTTACCTATTGTGTAAGCATTATCGGCATGTAATAATGCAGAAAGTGCATCTACAGAATCACCGTTCAATAGAATATCAACTCTAACTAATTTAGATTCTTTCATTCCAATAGGTGCGTAATCAAACGAAGCATAACCTTTAGAAACTGTTTTTAAACGATCGTAAAAATCAAATACAATTTCCGCCAAAGGCATTTCAAAAATTAATTCAACACGCTGTGTAGTTAAATATGTTTGATTAATAATTTGTCCACGTTTTTCAATACATAAACTCATTACCTGCCCTACAAAATCAGATTTTGTAACAATAGAAGCTTTTATAAATGGTTCTTCTACTCTATTTAATTTAGAAGGCTCTGGTAGATCTGATGGATTGTTTACAATTAAAACCTCATCTGGTTCTTTATTTGTAAATGCATGATACGACACGTTAGGAACTGTAGTAATCACAGTCATATTAAACTCACGCTCTAAACGCTCTTGAATAATCTCCATGTGCAACATTCCTAAGAACCCACAACGGAAACCAAAACCTAAAGCTGCTGAACTTTCTGGTTGAAATACTAATGAAGCATCGTTTAACTGTAACTTCTCCATTGAATTACGAAGTTCTTCGTAATCTTCTGTATCAACTGGGTAAATTCCAGCAAAAACCATTGGTTTTACATCTTCAAAACCATCAATACTATCGGTAGTAGGGTTTACAAAATCTGTAATTGTATCTCCTACTTTTACTTCTTTTGCCGCTTTAATACCTGTAATTAAATATCCAACATCACCTGTTTTAACCTCTTTTTTAACTACTTGTTCTAGTTTTAAAGTACCAACCTCATCAGCTGCATACTCCTTACCAGTAGCCATAAACTTGATTCGTTGATTCTTTTTTATTGAACCGTCGATTACTCTAAAATAAGTTTCAATTCCTCTATAAGAATTATATACTGAATCAAAAATTAAGGCTTTTAATGGAGCTTCTGGATTTCCGCTTGGTGCAGGAATTTTATCAATAATAGCTTGTAAAATATTATCAACTCCAAAACCTGTTTTACCACTTGCATGAATCACTTCTTCAGGGTCACATCCTAATAAATCAACAATATCATCTGTTACTTCTTCTGGATTCGCTGAAGGTAAATCAACTTTATTTAAAACTGGAATGATCTCTAAATCATTCTCTAATGCTAAATATAAGTTAGAAATAGTTTGCGCTTGAATACTTTGAGCTGCATCAACAATCAACAAAGCTCCTTCACAAGCTGCGATAGAACGAGAAACCTCGTAAGAAAAATCTACGTGACCTGGAGTATCAATTAAATTAAGAATATACTGCTCTCCATTTAATTCAAAATCCATTTGAATAGCGTGCGACTTAATGGTGATACCACGCTCACGCTCTAAGTCCATATTGTCTAAAAGCTGATTTTGCTTTTCGCGCTCTGTAACCGATCCTGTATAATCTAATAATCTATCAGCAAGAGTGCTCTTACCGTGATCAATATGTGCAATGATGCAAAAATTTCTAATATTCTTCATTCGTCGTATTTCTAACCTCTTATGACCGACAAAGATACTTTATTGAAAAACGTTGTACAATTAAAATTAACACCGCGTTTTTCGATTTATTTTAGTAGGGACAAACACATAACAACTGTTATATTAATAACCGTTACATTAACAACTTCTAAAATACGCAATAAAAAATACATATATTTATGTAATTATTATAAAATTAAAGAGACTACTAACAATATCTAAAAATTTTAAAACCATGAAAAATCTACAAAACTCATTCTATATTTTAGTTTTAGGGTTATTTTTATTAAGTTGTTCATCTTCATCGGAACCAGAAATTGTCCCTCCAGGAGGTGGTGGAACTACTGCTAAAACTACTTATGATAAAGATGTAAAAACTATTATTAATAATAGTTGTGCAACTTCTGCTTGTCATGATTCAACAAATCCACCAAATGGATTATCTTTAACCAACTATGCTGAAGTTAAAGCTGCTGCTCAAAACGGTGCTTTACACACAAGAATTGACAATGGAACTATGCCTCCTAATCAACCTTTGGCTCCTAGTCAAAAAAGTATTATTGACAAATGGAAAGCTGATGGATATTTAGAGAATTAAAAATATGAGAACTTTAATACTATTTCTCGTAATATCGCAAACTATTTGTGCTCAAAAACACTTTACAAGAACTGGCACAACAGAATTCAAAGCATCAATAGATGCTTTTGAGCCTGTCGAAGCTATTAACAATAGTAGTTCTGTTATTCTAAAAGTTAACACAAGTGAAATTGCTGTCTTAATACCAATTAAGGCCTTTAAATTTAGAGTAGCTTTAATGCAAGAACACTTTAATGAAAACTATATGGATTCAGATGAGTTTCCAAAAGCTACTTTTAAAGGAAAGATTAAAGACTTTGACTTTAGCAACATTAGCTCAAAGTCAAAATACCATATACAAGGAACTTTAACAATTAGAAATATTAGCAATAATGTTAAAATTTTAGCAGATATTGTAAAAAAAGATTCTAAACTGCTCCTAAAATCAAATTTTACAGTTAAGGCTGAAGACTATGGTATTAAAATTCCTAGCATAGTAAGAAAAAAAATAGCTGAAAAAATTAACATCTCCCTTAACTATGAACTTAAAGAAAAAAACTAAATGGTTTGTAACTATTTTAATCATTTTCTTAATTTCAATAGTTATTGGATATAATTATGTGTATAAATCACATAAAACAACAAATGAACTAACTACTAATTATATTGGGAAATCAAGTGATTTCATGTTGATAGTAAATACCAACAGTAGTAATTGGGTAAATAAAGTTGTTGAATTGAGTGGTAAAATAACTGAGAAAGATTCTCTAGGTATTATTATCGACAACAGCATCTTTTGTCAATTTATACATAAAACAAACTCTGATAATCTTCAACTTAATCAACAAATAACCATAAAAGGAATTGTTATTGGTTATGACGATTTATTAGAGGAATTGAAATTAAACCAATGTATTATTAAAAACTAAATACCATGCTAAAAAAACTATCTCTACTATTTTTACTATTTGTTGCGTTTTCAATAAACGCACAAGACGATTTGCTTGACGAGCTTAAACAGGAATCAAATGAAAATTCACAATATGAACTCCCTGCTTTTAAAGCAATGCAGATAGGAAATTTACAGTCAACAAAAATTGCTGACAAAGGTGATCTATATTTAATTGTAGCACACCGATTTGGTCCTTTTTCTGAAGGAATTGATGAATTCTTTGGTTTAGATGGTGCTAACACTAAAATTCAATTTGCATATAGTTTTTGGGATGGTGTTCAATTTAGCCTTAGTAGAGATTCTTTTGAGAAAACATATTCTGGGTCTGCTAAAATTAGATTAAAAAGTCAATCAAGTAAATTTCCATTAAATATTGTCGCTTACGGATCAACAGATATTACCTCTCATTTAAAAACACAGTCTTTCCCTGGTTTAGAATTTAAAGATAGAGTTAGTATTACTGCTCAGTTATTAGCCTCTAGAAGAATTTCTAAAAACGTATCTTTATTAATTGCACCTACATTTGTTCGTCAAAATAATTTGCAGAAATTTCTTCAAACTGGAGATACAAATTTAAATCAGTTCTTAGTAGGCTTAGGCGGTAGAGTTAAAGTTAGTAAGCGAATGAGTATTAATGCAGATTACGCTATTAATTTAAATAAACACGAGAACTCTATATTTACTAACCCTTTAACTGTTGGTTTAGACATTGAAACTGGCGGACATGTTTTTCAACTAGTTTTTACAAATTCAAGAGCAAGTAATGACTCTGGATTTTTAACTAGAACAGAAGGAAAGTGGTTTAATGATGTTGCTTTCGGATTTAACATCGTTCGTGTTTTCTAGTATTTAATAAAAATAATTTAAATTAAAAAGGAATCAATAATTGATTCCTTTTTTTATTCAATAAAAAATAAAAAGTAAATTTGCAGCATGGTAAAAATTGGTAACATAGAACTTCCTGACTTTCCGCTATTGTTAGCGCCGATGGAAGATGTAAGTGATCCACCGTTTAGAGCTTTATGTAAAGAGAACGGTGCTGATGTAGTTTATACTGAATTTATTTCTTCGGAAGGTTTAATTCGCGACGCAGCAAAAAGCGTTATGAAGTTAGATATTTATGAGAAGGAACGTCCTGTTGGAATTCAAATTTTTGGAGCGAATTTAGATTCTATGTTAAAAACCGTAGAGATCGTAGAAAAATCGAATCCTGATATTATTGATATCAACTTTGGATGCCCTGTTAAAAAAGTGGTTTCTAAAGGAGCTGGTGCTGGTATTTTAAAAGACATCGATTTAATGGTGAAACTTACCGAAGAAATGGTAAAACACACCAACTTACCTATTACTGTAAAAACTCGTTTAGGCTGGGATCATGACTCGATAAGAATTGTAGAAGTTGCCGAACGACTACAAGATGTTGGCTGTAAAGCTATTGCTATACATGGTCGTACTCGTGCACAAATGTATAAAGGTGAGGCGGACTGGAAACCTATTGCTGAAGTAAAGAATAACCAAAGAATGCATATTCCTGTTTTTGGAAATGGTGATGTTACATCACCTGAAAAAGCTATGGAAATGCGTGATGTGTATGGATTAGATGGCTGTATGATTGGAAGAGCATCTATCGGGTATCCTTGGTTTTTTAATGAAATAAAGCATTATTTTAAAACTGGAGAATATTTAGCAAAACCAACCATTGCAGAAAGAGTTGAAATGGCACGTAGACACTTACAAATGTCTATCGATTGGAAAGGACCTGTTTTAGGAGTTTTTGAAACTAGAAGACATTATACCAATTACTTTAAAGGAATTCCACATTTTAAAGAATACAGAATGAAAATGGTAACTTCTGATGACGCAAAAGATGTTTTTGCTGCTTTTGATGAAGTTGAAAGTAAATTTGGAAATGCTACTATTCCAGAAATTGGATAATTTTATTTTTCAATAAAATCTTTTGAAATTCTACTACTTGCTATTTTAGCTGCTATATAACCTAATACTGAAATTGTAAGTGTTACTATTAATAAATTTATCCATTTAAATTCAACTGGGTAAGGCAAATTTTGAGTGATCATAAACAACCCAAAACGTTGTTGAATTAACACCAAAATAATTCCTATTAGCAAGCCAACACTCATTCCTACCAGTGTTAGTAAAAAACCTTGTAGTACAAATATTCTCTTTATATCGGCAATACTGGTTCCTAAATTAAATAAGGTTTTTAAGTTATTGCGTTTATCTATAATCATCATAATTATTGAACCGATTACATTAAACAACGCAATAGCAACGATTAAAGTAAATATTAAATAGGATATAAAGTTTTCGGTATTAATAACCTTATAGTATAAAGAGTTTAATTGTGCTCTTGTTTGTACTTTATATACATCTCCTAAGGTATTTTGCAAATTAGATTGAAAGTCGTCTAAATCTACACCATTATTCAATTTAATTTCTACCGCCGAAATCTGATTTTCTTTATACTTTAATAAATCTTGTGCTAAATACAAATCGGTAAATACATATTTATTTTGAAAATCTTCAGCACCAGTGTACACTCCAATAATTTGAACTGCTATAGAACGAAAAGCATTATTAGGGTTTACAAATCCTTTTCCTGGTTTAGGCACCATAATCTGCAAAGGCTCTCCGAAATTCATAATACCTAATGAGAGTTTATAGGATATTCCGTATCCTATTACTGCCGTATTTTTAAATTCTGGATCTAACCAAGTACCTACAGTTAGTATAGAATCGGCAGGAATAATTTTGTTGTAATTTTCATCTACACCCTTTATATAAGCAATATGATTTTTGTCTTTATAAGATAAAAATACACGCTCCTCTACCACTTTTGATATCGTAGCTATTTCTTGATTTTCAATTAATCTTTGATGAACTTCATCTGAATATTCAAACGACTTTCCCTTTACAATACTAATCTTAATATCTGGATCAGAATTACCTAGCAACGAATCGCTAAATGTTCTTAAACCAGAAAATCCTGAAAGGATTACAAACAAAGCTAAAGCACCAATAAGTACACCAAAAACGGCAATAAACGTAATAATGTTAATCGCGTTGGTGCTTGTTTTAGAAAACAAGTATCTTTTAGCTATGTAATATGAAAAGTTCAAGTATCAATTAAAAAAGTACTAATGTAACGATTTAATAGTTACATCTTTTTTCTACGAGGAAGAATACTAGGATTTTTAATAGGATCAACATCTTTACCCTTTAAAGATTTATCTATTTCTTCGATATAATCTAAACTATCATCTCCAAAAAACAATAATTCAGGCATTCTTCGTAATTGATTTCTTGTTCGCTTAGCTAATTCATGACGAATTAAAGGTGTGTTAGAAATAACTCCTTCTAAAACTTCTGTTCTTTTTTCTGATGGAAAAACACTTAAGTAAACTTTAGCTACTCCTAAATCGGCAGTAACCGAAACTTTAGATACTGATATAATTACTCCTTTCATTCCATCTTGTGCAGCACGCTGTAATACATCTACCAAATCCTGTTGCAATACTCCTGCAATCTTTCGTTGTCTATTTGTTTCTTCCATGCTGCAAATTTAGGGATAAAATTACGGAGTGTAAATTTTATTTTTAATTGCATACATTACCAAACCAACACGATTTCGAACATTTAATTTTGTGAATAAACTATCGCGATACCCATCAATCGTTTTTGGGCTTAAAAACATTTTATCTGCGATTTCTTTATAGGTTAATTCTGAACAAGCCAGTTTCATAAAAGTAACTTCATTGTCTTTAAAGGTTACACTATTTTTTCCATTCTTACCTGAAACAGAATCAAGTAATAAGGTTGTTACATTTCTAGTATGATAAAAACCGTTATCCATCATTTCTAGTAATGCTTTCTCTAACACTTCTTTTTTGGTATCTTTAAGTAAATAACCAACGGCGCCCGCTTTTAACATTTTTAAAATAGTGCCATCAGCATCTTCTACAGATAGCGCCATCACATGCACGTGCGGATGATGTTCAACAATCCATTCGGTTGTTTCTATACCATTCATTACTGGCATATTTACATCTACCAAAACTATGTCTGGAATATTTTTTGGTGAGGCTGAAAATTTTTCGGCAACTTCTTTACCGTTTTTGCAGGTATATAATACTTTAAATTTATCAAAAGTATTTACCATGCCTTCTATAGCTTGCGATAATAATGTATGATCGTCTACAACAACAACTGAGTATTTCATAATCTGGGTAGGTTTGGTGTTTGGTGTTTGGTGTTTTTTGTTGTTGGGGGTGTGCACACTAGGTTCTCTAAATATAGTAATTTATTATTAAACTTGTTCCTTTTTCTGGCTCTGATTTTAGTTTTGCTTTTGCATTTATCAATTTTGCTCTTGCTTTTATATTCTGTAAACCAATGCCTTTTAGCCTTATTTTTCTCATTTCAAAACCAACTCCATTATCTTTTGCGATAATTTCAATGGAATCTTCCGAGTAATTTATAAAAACATCTAATTTAGAACCTTTAGAATGTTTAATTGTGTTAGAAAAAAACTCTTGAAGCATTCTAAAAATTACAATTCCATGTTTTTGATTTATCTCTTGTTCTTTACCAGAAATAGTTAAAGTAGCATCTATATAATTTAGTCGATTAAAACGCTCTACCTCCAATTCAACAGCTTCTTTCAGTTTTATATTCTTAATAAAATCTGGATTAATTATCTTAGATAAGGCTCTTATTTCTTTTAAGCTTTTTGTAATAGTTTCTGATATTTCTCCGATGTTTTCTGGAGAGGCATGTTGCATTTGTATTTTAGCTAAAGTTAAGAGTTGCCCTATATTATCGTGCAACTCCCAACTTATATTTCTTAAAGTTTCTTCTCGTATTTCTATTTGAGTTTCAGCTATCTCATTTTCAAAACGTTTTCTATTTTCTGCTCGCTCTAATAGGAACTTATTTTTACGGCGTTGAAATACTGTAAATAAGACAACTAAAAACAATACAACTAGTACTATTATAATTGTCGAGACTATTAGTATTATATTTTCTTCCTGCTGCATAGTAAACCGTAAAGAACAAATAGATTCATTAATATTACTAAGATTCTTAAAACAAAAAACAACCCTCTATCTTTCATATAACCTAGCATTGAAAAAAAAGGAATAGAAGGCAAATAGAATATAAAAAAACCTACTGTTACCCAAAAAGAAACTTCCTTCTTATAGTTTAGAATTTTATTAGATTTTAACAACTCACTAAAATAGAAAACTAAAAATGTTGCCACCATAAAAGAACCTATTGGCACTACGTATAACTGAATTTCAATGAAAAAACAACTTATTATATAAAACAAATTAAAAACTATCATTAATAACTTTATTACCGTTACGACAATCTTATCTTTAATAATACTTAAATACATTAAAGCAATTAAGTTATATTCAAAAAAGGAATATACATGATATAAATAGTTTGTAGAAAAGCTTGTTGCGTTTTTATTTATGTAAGCCCCAATGAATTCTACTATCACAGTAACCCATAACAAAATCAATAAAAAAAACATAAATTTATTATTATTTTTCTTATAAACAATTGCTATAATTAACGCTACTAAAACTTGCAGGATATTTGGCAAATAAATTATAAATTCTTTCAAGTGGTTTTTTTATTAAAATGGAGGTGTAGTATGAGTCCTATTAGACCCAGAACTATCATCGTTTTGTTGTAAATTAATATTCATTCCAGCTTTTTCTTTATTTTTAGGGGTAATACTATTGTCATAAGGCCAATTATAACCTCTTTTTGCTAAGATTGATTTAAATGTAGTTGGCACCCCTTTTTTAGACTTCAAAGGATCGAAAGTCACAAAAGCCTCACCGTCTATAGTCGTTGTTGGCATAAATATTAAAGTTTGGTACCCAGCTTCTTTAGGGTTAACAGAATAGTTTTTTGGGTACGCAGCTGAAATTATATTTATTCCTGTTAATGGAATGCTTTTTTGAGCACATAAATTCTCTATATACCCTAAATAATCTTTTAATTGTTGCACTGGATAAGTGTTTATTCTAGTATCCTCAAAACCTAAAGCGTTTTTTAAAACTTCCTTTCTAGTATTATCATATTCCTCAAGCATATCAACAATTTCTTTGTACTTAATCATATTAGTAGGCCTTCCTTGATCTGCATAACAAAAAGTACCTTCAGGTATTTGATCTTCCCAATTCTCATTTTCATGCTCACACTTGCACTTATGTTTTTCGCACGAAGTAATAAAACTCATTGCAAAAACAATGATTAGTAGTTGTAGTAGGTTAGTTTTTTTCATTGTAAATTAATTTTAAATTTATCTTTAAATATAGGTGGTTATTTTTTAATTAAAAAAATCATTCCAAAAAAAACACCATTAAAAACTAGATAACCAAACACTTAATCATTCTAACCTTATAATAAAAAACAGGGAAAACACCCCAACAATTCAAATGATTAAACTCTTTGTTTGTTAAGTTATTTACTCTTGCTATATAAAAAAACCTCTAATTTCTTAGAGGTTAATATTAAAAACAAATATTTCTTATTAATACGGTGGTACCGGTCTCATTCTATTAGAGGAAGAACTTTCGCTATCTTCACTTTTATTAAAAAGTTCTCTATTAAAAACAACTTTGTTTTTTTCAGCATCGTTATAATCCTTACTAGTATCGTACTTCCAATTATAACCATACTTAGCTAACATTTCTTTAAATGTAACTGTTTTTTCACTTGAAGACTGTACTGCATCAAATGCAATATTCTCTCCATTAACAATTGTAGTAGGCACTAAAACTAATGTTTGATAATTTGCTTGTTTACTGTTTTTATAATTTTTCGGATAAGCTGCAGAAATAAAATTAATACCAGTTATATCAATTCCTTTTTCTTGAGAAAGGTTTTTCACATAACTTAAATAAGACTCTAATTGCTCAATAGAATAATAATTTACTCTAGTATCTTCAAAGCCCAAACTACTCTCAAGCACTTTCTTTCTAGTTTCATCATAATGATTTAATTCTACAACCAACTCCTTGTAGTTTAAAGCCGTAGAAGGTCTAGTTATTGAAACTTCATTCTCTTTTTCTCTTAACTCATCAGTATTGTTTTGACAAGATAAAAAACTAGCAACCGTTATAGTTGCTACTAATAAAACTTTTGTTGTTTTCATAGTAAATAACAATTATTTAAATTAATACTTTGATAAAAGTAATCTTTTTTTTAAATGCACTTAATTTATATTTTTACCACATGAAAAAAATAGAACATATTGGTATTGCAGTTAAAGACTTAGAAAAATCGAATGAGCTTTTCGCTTCTTTATTTGGAGAGCCACATTATAAAATAGAAGAAGTAGCTAGCGAAGGTGTAAAAACTTCATTTTTTAAATCTGGTCCTAATAAAATAGAATTATTAGAAGCTACTAAACCAGATAGTCCAATTGCCAAGTTTATCGAAAAAAAAGGAGAAGGCATACATCATATTGCCTTTGCTGTTGATGATATAAAATCAGAAATTAAAAGATTACAAAAAGAAGGTTTTACTGTATTAAACGAAACACCTAAAAAAGGTGCAGATAATAAATTGGTTGCTTTTTTACATCCAAAAACCACGAATGGAGTTTTAATAGAATTATGTCAAGAAATCGAATAAATCATCAGTTTTCAAAACAGTAAATATTTGTATCTTGCAAGCATAAAAACCTACATTAAATAATGACAACCTCTTTTGATTCTTTTCAAAAACGACGCTTACAATCCTCATATGTTTCTGTTGTAGTAAGTATTGCCTTGGTGTTATTTATGATTGGTGTTTTAGGCTTAATCTTATTAAAATCGACAAAAGTTGCCAATCACTTTAAAGAAAAAGTGGTGATGACATTGTTTTTAAAAGATGAAGTTACCGACAAACAAACCGCAAGTTTTAAAGAAGCTATTAAAAAAGAAACATACACCAGTAAAGTTGTATATATAACCAAAGACGAGGCGGCTAAAACTTACAAAAAAGATTTAGGAGAAGATTTTCTAAAGTTTTTAGGCGATAACCCACTTAAAAATGGAATCGACGTATACTTAAAAGCGGAATATGTTACGCCAGAAAAAATGGCTGAGATTGAAAAATCTTTTGAGAAAAATAAATTTGTAGCTGAAGTAAATTACGACAAGCCTTTAGTAAAGTTGTTAACCAAAAACATTCAACGAATCAGCTTTTGGTTGTTAGTTTTAAGTGGTTTCTTTGGTTTAGTTGCTATTATTTTAATTAACAGCTCAATCCGATTATCAATCTATTCAAAAAGATTCAATATTAAAACCATGCAAATGGTTGGTGCTACCAAAAGTTTTATCCGTCGTCCTTTTATTTGGCAAAGTATAAAACTAGGCTTATTAGGTGCATTCATTGCCTTAAGCGGAATTGCTATTTTAATTTACTATGTAGCAGAATACATTCCAACTTTAGAATTATTATCAGATTACATTACTTTAGGATATGTAGCTGGAGGTGTTTTATTTATTGCTTTTTTTATTACTTGGATAAGCACATTTTTTGCAACTCAACGTTTTTTAAATTTACAAACTAACGATTTGTATTACTAAGATTTTATGAAAAAAGACAATTCACCAAAACAAGAATTCTTATTCGGTAAACGAAATTACATCATCATGCTAATAGGTTTAGCTGTAATCGCTTTAGGCTTTATTTTAATGGCAGGTGGCGGAAGCGATGACCCAAATGTATTTAATCCAGAAATATATAGTTGGCGTAGAATTCGTTTAGCCCCTACCTTAGTAATTATTGGTTTAGGAATAGAAATTTATGCTATTTTTGCCAATTCTAAAAAATAAGCATGGATTTATTAGAAGCAATTATTCTTGGAATCATTCAAGGTCTTACCGAGTTTTTACCTGTATCATCTAGTGGACATTTAGAATTAGCAAAAGCTATTTTAGGTGACACTTCTGTTCCTGAAGAAAGTTTAACGTTTACTGTAGTATTACACTTTGCTACCGCATTAAGCACCTTAGTTGTGTTTAGAAAAGAAGTAGCTGAAATTTTTAAAGGATTATTCCAGTTTAAATGGAATGAAGAAATGAAATTTTCTTTAAAAATTATCCTTTCTATGATTCCTGCTGTAATTGTTGGATTGCTTTTCGAAGAACAATTGGAAGCTTTTTTTGGAGGAAAGATACTTTTCGTAGGAGCTATGTTATTAATAACAGCCTTATTACTTTTATTGGCAGACAAAGCTAAAAATACTACCAAAGATGTTTCTTTTTCAAATTCAGTAATTATTGGTATTTCACAAGCTATAGCAATGCTACCAGGTATTTCTAGATCAGGCGCAACCATATCAACTTCTGTTTTATTAGGTATTGATCGTACTAAAGCTGCTCGCTTTTCATTTTTAATGGTGGTACCTCTTATTTTTGGAAAAATTGCTAAAGACTTATTAAGCGGAGATATTAACTTTCAATCATCAGAAATTGCACCTATATCTGCTGGATTTATAGCTGCATTTTTAGCTGGTTTATTAGCTTGTAACTGGATGATTGCTTTAGTTAAAAAAAGTAAATTATCTTATTTTTCTATTTACTGTGCCGTAGTAGGGTTAATTGCTATCGGATATTCTTTATTAAGCTAATATGAAAACTGCTGAAGATTACAAAAACGGACAAGTTTTATTAATTGATAAACCTTTAGAATGGACTTCTTTTCAAGTAGTAAACAAACTACGTTGGCACATTCGTAAACGTTTTGATATTAAAAAAATAAAAGTAGGACATGCAGGAACATTAGATCCGTTAGCTACTGGTTTATTGATTATCTGTACAGGTAAACAAACCAAAAATATTAATGAGTATCAAGGTCAAATTAAAGAATACACAGGTACATTTGTATTAGGTGCAACAACACCTAGTTATGACCTTGAAACTGAAGTAAACGAGACTTTTCCTACCGAACATATTACAGAAGAACTACTACATAAAACAACTGAACAATTTACGGGTAAGATTCAACAAAAACCACCTATTTTTTCTGCAATAAAAAAAGATGGAAAACGCTTATATGAACTAGCTAGAAAAGGTGAAACCACCGAAATTAAAGCTCGTAAAGTAGAAGTTAATACTTTTGAAATTACTAAAATTGATTTACCAAAAGTAGACTTTAGAATTGTTTGTAGTAAAGGAACTTACATTCGTTCAATAGCAAACGATTATGGTGAAGCTTTAAAATCTGGAGCACATTTATCTGTTTTAAGAAGAACAAAAATTGGTGATTATTCAGTAGACAACGCATTAAGTGTTGATGAATTTATAAAATCTTTGGAAGTGGAATAGTTTTTGCTTTAATGAGCTAAAAAATTATTTACCTCTATGAAAAAACTACTACTATTAATAGCAGTAATACTACTTGCTAATTTAACTGCTAATGCTCAAGAAAAACGTCCTTTTTTCACTGGAGCTTTAAATTTCACTTTTGCTTTAAACGACAATTATGTTTTATTTGAACCAGATGACGACGAAGAGCTTCTAGAATTTTCTGCACTGATGACTCGTTTTGGTATCGGTTATCAGTTTGATAAAAAATGGGCAGGAATTGTAAACTTAGGATACGATCATCACACTAGATTTGATATTAATGCTATACCAATGTTTGGAACCTTGCGCTATAATATTTCTGAAGATGGTTATGATACTTTTTTTACTCAGGCTAGTTATGGTAATCTTTGGAGGCCTTCTAACAAATACGAAAATGGGAGATATTTTGCCTTTGGAGTTGGGACTCAAATAGGAGGTTCTGGCAGATGGCATGCTGTTATCCATTTAGACTTTCATCGAAAAAAAATTAACGATTTTAAAAATGGTAATTTAGATAGTGTATCGCTTGGAATAGGATTTAGCTTTTTTTAAGAAAACGATTATACCAACTGTCTGTAATTGGAACTTCCCAGTAATTTTCTAATTCAAATTTTGTTTGAATTAAATTGTCAAAAATTATTGTTTTTCCAGTTACAGCTTTGTTTTTTATTAACTTTTTAAAGTCTTTTAACTCTTTATACTGCGTGTATTCTCCTTGCTTAAAACACACATTCATTTTATCTAACAACTCTATTTCATAATCTAGCTGCAACTGTAAAATAAAAGCTACTTGAGTATCCAAATCAGCATTTGTTAACTTTGAATTTTCTTCTGCTAGAAAAACAATAAAACGATTGTGTAAAAATTGAAATGAAGCTTTAAAATCTGCATCATCAGTTTTCCATTGATCAACAAAAACTTGCAACTCCTCTTTTAACCCTTCAATTTCTTGAGGATAAAACTTTCTACTTGAAGGGTAAATCCAAACTTTTGCTTCTTCTGATAAAGTACTGTAATCAACAAACATAATAACGCTTTCGGTTCGGCAAATATACAGAAAACAAATCCCCTTTTTGATTGTACTCAAAAAGGGGATTTATCATTATTTTTTTATTGATTAGATAAACGATATAATATCTTTCTGAACGTCATTTCCTTTATCCTTGTTATACCAAACTTGTAAGTTTTTTTTAAATTCAGCATCTAAGCTTCCATGCTCATTCTTATAATCAGCAACCATCTTAGTAGCTGTCGTTGGTCTCGGGCCCCAAGTAGAAATCACTTCATTTTCTTTATCTAAAGCAATTAATTTTGGTATAGATCTTCCTCCGTTTGTTAAAAACTCATCCATCAATTCAACATTCTCATCTCTAAGAACCAATTTTAAATCAATATTTGGGTTTTCTTCAGCTATTTTATGAATTACTGGTAAGTTTTGAGCAGCATCTCCACACCAACCTTCGGTTAAAACCAACCAAGTTTGCGGCTCTTTTACATCTTTAACCTTCGCTATAGTTTCTTCGGTAAGCTTAATAGTTTTATCTAAACGTTTCATACGTTTGTCGTTTAACAAACTATAATTTAATAAATCTTCTGATTGATTTGGTCCAGTAGATTTTCCTTGATCTAATAAATCTTTAACAAGAGTTATGTATTCTGGGTATGAAATTGCTTTTTGTAAGCTGTTTTTTATTATTTCTTTCATCTTCATTATTCTATATTACAAAAATATCTGTTTCTATTTAAATGCTTCGTTACTTAGGTTACAAAGCATGAAAATAGATTACAATAGACGAGAAAATTTAATAGAGCTTACACTTCCTCTAACTTCTGACTTTCTAACCTTTTTAAATTGGTGATAATATCCTTAGTCATTGAAGCTAAATCAAATTGATGTTGCCATCTCCATTCTTTTCTTGCGTGAGAATCGTCAATAATTTGAGGCCAGCTATCTGCAATAGCTTGTCTAAAATCTGGATTATAAGTAATCTTAAAATCTGGGATGTACTTTTGTATTTCGGTAGCAATTTCTTTCGGTGTAAAGCTTATTGCTGCTAAATTATACGAAGTTCTTGTTTTAATTTTATCTGCATCCGCTTGCATTAATTGAATAGTCGCATTAATAGCATCGTCCATATACATCATTGGCAATCGAGTGTTCTCTGATAAAAAGCATTCAAAAGTTCCTTTCTTTAAAGCATCAAAATAAATATCAACTGCATAATCTGTAGTTCCGCCACCAGGTAACGTTTTCCAACTAATAATTCCAGGATAACGAATACTTCTTACATCAACTCCATACTTATCATGGTAATAATTACACCAGTGTTCTCCTGCAACCTTACTAATCCCGTATACTGTTGATGGTTCCATTACAGTTTGCTGCGGTGTATTAATTTTTGGTGATGTTGGTCCGAATGAAGCCATCGAACTAGGCCAATATACTTTTTCTATATGCTTTTCTTTGGCTAGTTCTAAAACTGCTAACAAAGAGGTCATATTTAAATCCCACCCCTTTAAAGGGTACTTTTCTGCTGTAGCCGATAACATAGCAGCCATTAAATAAACCTGATTAATTTTATACTTTTGAATTACATTTAAGATACCTTCTTTATCGGTTGCGTCAATAATTTCAAAAGGTCCTGAACTCATCATTTCAGCTCCTCCTTCTCTAATATCGGAAGCTATAACATTATCATTACCGTATATAGAACGTAATTTTTGAGTTAACTCAGTTCCTATTTGCCCGCAAGCTCCTAAAATTAATATGGTGTCATTCATTTTTAAAAATTCAAAAATATAGGTTGACAAAGTTATTAAATTTCACTTTTCGCAAAAAACATTTCTACTTTTTTAACTATCAGCAAATTAAAAAGATAAACAACTGATTACAAACTAATAATCACATCAACATATATAACCCGCTTAAAATATGTACTTTTATCCCTTTAATTATTAAGTTGAATGAGATATACTTTAGCCATTTTAGTTTCTTTTTTATTGATTGTTACTTCTTGCAAAAAAAACAAGGAGCAAAAAAATACCCCAGTACAAAAAACAGGAATGAGTGCTGTTGCAAACCACACTCCGTTTGCAAAACTTGATGCCGCATCAACAAAAGAAATAAAAGACTGGAAAGAGTATTTTATTATAGAAGAGTTTCTACAACAGTTTGAGAAAACCTCAGCAACAGAAGCACTAAACAACGCTGTAGAATTAAAGACATTAACTAAACACCTTAAGGATAGCTTAAATATTGAAACCTTAAGAACATCGGCTTTTAAAGCTCGAATTAATGTTTTTCAGAATGAAGTTCTTCGATTAACCGATATGACCTTTATTCCTTCGATCTCTTCACAACAAGTAAATAACCAAGTTGAAAAAACGTTGGCTCTTTTTGGAAGCATGAACGATAAAATTAATACTGTTTATGCAAAAAAACGTTTTGATAAAGCTATTAAACTAGATAGTCTTTTTACTATTGAATAGTATTTAACGCTTCGTAAATTAAACGACTTTCGTACCCTCTATACAAAAGATAATCTGCTATTTTCTTTTTTCTTTTATATAGGTTTGTTTCAGTAACTAGTTTATTCTTTTTCTTTACCAACTCATATAAAGTTGCTATATAATCTTGCTCGTTAATCTCATTTAAAGCTGTTTTTATATTATAAGTAGAGATATCACGAAATTTTAATTCTCTTGTAATACGTTCTTTTCCCCACTTTTTTATTCTGAATTTCCCACGAGCAAAACTTTTTGCGAATCGCTCTTCATTTAAAAAATTGTGTTCTAACAAGTGAAGTAAAATATATTCTTTAGCTTCAGGAATTAAATTGTATTCGGTTAGTTTTTTTTCAATTTCTTTATGACAGCGATCTTGATATACGCAATACTGCTCTATCTTTCTTTTAATTTCATCAACTGTAAAGACTTGTTTACTCATGCTACGAAAATACCATCCTATTTCCAATTATTTAAAAAAGAAACTACCTTTTCTTTATAACTAGCTCCGATAGGTATTTCAGTGGAATTTACTTCGATATCATTTACTGTAAAAGCAGATATTTTATCGATGTTAATAATATACGAACGATGTACTCGTAAAAAATTTTTATTCTTTAATTCTTGTTCAATTTCGCTAATTCTATACTTAGAAACGATGCGTTTATTATCAACTGTGTGAATTTTGATGTAGTCTTTTAAACTCTCGATAAATAAAATATCGTTTATAATTACTTTATGATGCTTATTTCCTGATTTTATCAACATAAAATCCTCTGAAATAGCATTAGCAGAATTATTTATTTCTGGTGTTTGTTTTTGCTCTCTTAAAAAACGCTCAATTGATTTGAAGAAACGTTCAAAAGTAATTGGCTTTAACAGATAGTCTTCTACTCCCAAATCATAACCTTCTATCGCATAGTCTCGATAAGCAGTTGTAAAAATAGTTTTAGGTGGATTTTTTAATGACTTTAAAAAATCAATTCCAGTTAAATTAGGCATTTTTATATCTAGAAATAATAAATCTATTTGCTGTGTATTTAATATTTCGAATGCCTTTATTGCATTATTACAAGTTGCTACAATCTCTAATGAATCAATTTTAGCAATATGCTTTTCCATCAATCTAATTGCCAAAGGCTCATCATCTACAACCAAACATCTTGTTTTCATATTTCTAATTTTGGTTTATTTTTAGCACTACTGTAAAATCATTTTCTGTAGGGTGTATATCTAAGCTATAATTATTCTTATAAATTAAAGCTAATTGTTTTCTAATATTTGATAGTCCTATACTTTGTTTATCTTTTAATTCTTCATCTGCAGAAACGGTATTCGAAATATGGAACTCAAACTCATCATCTTTATTTGAAATATGAATCGTTATTTTGGGCGATCCACTGTCTTCTCCTGCTCCATGCTTAAAAGCATTTTCAACTAAAGACAATAATATTAAAGGCGGTATTTCTGTATCATTCTCTACTACTGTTGTAAAAGAAACTTGTAACCTATCATCGTATCTTAACTTTTCTAAAGATATATAGTTTTTTAATAATTCTATTTCGCTTGATAATGTAACAAACTTCGTGTTACATCGATATAAAACATGATCTAATATTTCAGATAATTTACCAATTGATTCAGATGTTTTCGGTGAATTATCTATTGACAATGAATAAATATTATTTAACGTATTGAATAAAAAATGAGGGTTTAATTGTGCTTTTAATGTTTTTAATTCTATCTCTGTTTTTTCTTTAGACAAAGAAAGTTTTTTAGACTTCTCTCGCTCATCTTCGAAATAATATTTAACAGCTACAAACACTAACGAATTCAGTAAGATATTAGGAATGTATTTTGCTAACAGCCATCTATAATCTGTAAATATTTCTTGTATTGATTCTTGTTCAAAAGGAGGAATTCTTATTATTGGCTCACCTACATGTACTACTAAAATTCTACTAACAACACCTATAAGGTAAATAACACCACAAAAAACAAGAACTGCTAAAATGTACTTTTTTGTTTTTACAAACCTAGGTATCCAAAAATAGGCTATAAAATACGAAGCTACTATTTGCATAGAGAATCCTATAGAGTTAAAAACAAGCCCTTCAAAAATTGTAAAATGTTGATTCTTCTCGTTTATAATTATATCTCTAAAAAGGTCTAGTAAAAAGAGAGCTGTCCAAAATAAAACATGAAGTAATATTCTATTGCCTTTTATATATGTTGATATTTTATGTAATCTATTCATACCAAACAAAAGTAATCGCTATCATTTAATTTATTTTCTAAAATCGACAAAAACTGTTTTTTTACTCCTAAATGCAACATTACATCATCTAAACAAGTCTTTTATATCAAACAACGCTTAAACGTCGACTTTTTGTACCCATTTATCTATTCTCAGAATATCACTTTATAATCCAACTCATATTTGCACTATAAATAAAATAATATTTAAAATGAAAAAATTACTATTCATTACCATACTATTACTTAGCTCAATACATTTATCAGCTCAAATAACTATTGCTGGTAAAGTCGTTGAAAAAAACACCCAACAACCTTTAGAATTTGCTACTGTTATTTTAACAGATGCAACAACTAACAAACTTATTACTGGTGAATCTACCAACAGTAAAGGAGAGTTTTCTATCAAAGCTAAAAAAGGAACTTATAATATTAAAGTTGAATTTATTGGATTCAAAAATCATTTAATAAATACTTTCTCACTTACTAAAAATCAATCTTTGCCAACTATTTCCTTACAAGAAGATTCTCAAGCACTAGATGAAGTCGAAGTGATTGCTGAAAAATCTACTACCGAATATAAATTAGATAAACGTGTATTTAATGTTGGTAAAGACTTAATTTCTAAAGGAGGCTCTGTAAACGATATTTTAAACAATGTTCCTTCTGTAAATGTAGATATTGAAGGTGCAGTAAGCTTGCGAGGAAACTCTAATGTTCGAGTTTTAATTAACGGAAAACCATCTGTATTAACTGCTAATAATGGTTTAGAATCTATACCTTCAGAAACTATAGAAAAGGTAGAGGTAATTACCAATCCTTCTGCTAAATACGATGCTGAAGGTACAGCAGGAATCATCAATATTATTTTAAAGAAAAATAAAAATGGTGGTTTTGGTAGTTCTTTACAGTTAACCACTGGGATACCAGATAATCATAGAATCAACTACAATGCAAATTACAAAAGAGAAAAGTTCAACTTGTTTTCAAACATTTCCTATCGATATATGTCTTTTGATGGAATTGGTTATTTAAACAGAACTAATTTTAACAAAAATGTTATAACTGATTTTTCTAACAGAACTACTGCTACAAATAGAACTCGTCGTACTTTTAATTTATATTTCGGAAGTGATTACTATATAAACGACTTTAACACACTTACATTAAGTTACTATTACAGAAACAACACGAGTAAAAACAATGTTGATTACACTTTTAATTTCTTAGACAGTTCAAAACAGATTGATAATGTATTAACATCTAAAGAAACCTATAGAGAACCTCAAAAAGCAAATCAAATTGAATTAAACTATGTAAAAACCTTTGCTAAAAAAGGACAAAAATTAACTCTTAATTTTCAATATGATTTTTGGAACGATGATGAAAACGAATCAGTAGAAGAACAAGAACAGTTTCCTACTGTATCAGCAATAAACCTATTAAAAAGTAGGGATATAGAAAGTAGTAAGGACTTTTTATTTCAATCAGACTTTAAGTTGCCTATTACTAAAAAATCACATATAGAAATGGGTATAAAAGGTGAGATTAGAAATATTGATAGCGACTATAAAGTTTGGGATAATTCTGTTTTAATTGATAGTTTAGACAACTTATTAAAATATAACGAACGCATTTACGGTGCTTATGTTCAATACGGAAATAGAGAACATAAATTACAATACTTATTAGGTTTACGTGCTGAGCATGCAAATACAGGAAGTAATGATAGAAAAAATCAGTTTAAGACTGACAAAAGCTATACTGATTTATTTCCTACAGCTCATTTAACGTATAATTTTAACCAAGCTACCAATGTGCAATTAAGCTATAGTAGAAGAATTAGACGTCCTAGTTTTTGGCACTTGAATCCTTTTGGAGGAATATCTGATCGTAGAAATATCCGTGTTGGTAATCCAGATTTAAATCCGATGTACACGAATTCTTTTGAATTAGGCTTATTAAAGCGTTGGAAAAAGTTCACATTGAATCCATCTATTTACTACCAAAAAACCACCAATTTATTTGAAACTTTAGTTACACCTAATGAGTTTGGTGCTTTAATTTCAAAACCTATAAACTCTGGAACTGAAAACAGATTTGGTGCTGAATTAGCAATTCGATATTCACCATACAAATGGTGGCGATTATCTAGTGAGTTTAATTACTTTTCTTTCGATCAAAAAGGAATTTATACTGTTGATGACAGTGCTTGGTCTACTCGTTTAAATTCGAGAATGAAATTTTCTAAACTAACTATTCAATCTAGTTTTAATTACCAAGGAGAAAGACAAAGTGGACAAATGTTTACTGAAGCTCAATACAGAGCTAATATTGGAGTTAGCAAAGATCTTTGGAATGATAAAGCAACTGTTACTCTTAACATGAATAACATTTTAGATTCAAGAGAAAGAACACAGTTAATTACTGGTGAAGATTATACAATAAATAGTTATAACAGACCTATTGGAAGATTTACTTCTGTAACTTTTACTTACAGGTTTAACAGAACTAAAAAAGATCGTGATCGTTTACCTGATTAATTCTTTTAAAAAATTATAAAAAAGGGTTAAGAACATAATGTTCTTAACCCTTTTTAAGTTAACAAAAAATCAATTTATAAAACGCTACGTAACCACATTTTAAATCGTGTGATTAAATAGAATAAGATTGGTACTACTATTAATGTTAAGAAGGTTGCAATGAATAATCCATAAATTACGGTCCATGCTAATGGCCCCCAGAAAATTACATTATCTCCTCCCATATAAATATGCGGGTTAAACTCACTAAACAACGTAAAGAAATTAATATTAAATCCTGTTGCCAATGGAATTAAACCTAAGATCGTTGTAATTGCCGTTAATAATACTGGACGTAAACGTGCCTTACCTCCTCTTATAATTGCTTCTCCTAAAGTGTTTACATCTACAAAATCATCTTCATCTATTCCATTTTCTGCCTTCTTTCTATCAATCAATAACTGGGTGTAATCTAACAGTACTACCCCATTATTTACAACAATACCTGCTAACGAGATAATACCCATCATTGTCATCATAATTACGAATGGCTTTGCAGTAATAATTAATCCTCCAAATACTCCTATTAAACTTAAGAAAATCGCTAACATGATTATTCCTGGTTTTGATACTGAGTTAAATTGGAAAATTAAAATCAAAAAGATCAATCCTAAACCGGAGAAAAATGCTCCCATTAAGAATGCCATCTGTTTGTTTTGCTCTTCAATCTGACCTGTATAATGAATCTTTACAGAATCTGGTTGCTCTGTAAATGATTTCATCTCATTCTCAATCTTCGCTACAATTGCTGCTGCATCTGTATATCCTGGTGCTAATGCCGAATACACTGTTACGATACGCTTAGATTGTTTATGCTTAATTGCACTATATCCAGATGCATTGCTTTGCTTTGCTACTGCAGATACTGGGATCTCTTTGACTTGACCAGAAGCCATATCTCTAAACGTTATTTTCTGATTGAAAATAGCACTCTTATTGTATCTATTATCCTTATTAAAACGCACATAGATATCGTAATCTTCTCCATCTTCTTTATAAATACCAGCTTTAGATCCGAAAATTGCATTACGTAATTGACCACCTACTTGAGAAGCACTTACTCCTAATTCTCCAGCTTTTTTACGATCTACGTTTACCAACATCGATGGTTTTGATTTGTTAACATCAATCTTTAACTCATCAATACCTGCAATACTCTTTGAATTGATAAAATCACGCATCTTTTCAGCAGTATTAATCAATTCAGCATAATCTTTTCCTTCTAATTCAATATTAATAGGATATCCTGCTGGCGGCCCTACTGCTTCTTTTTCTACAGATATTGCCAATCCTGGATAAATTCCTTTTAAAGCTTCTGTTACTTTCTTTTGTAACTCCTTACTATCTGCTCCTTCACGATATTTATATTCACGCATTGAAGCCGTAATTTTTCCTCTATGTGGCATTTCTGCTGTAGACCCTCCATCTGTCTGAGGATTTCCAGATCCTGCTCCCACCTGAGAAACTGCACTTTCTACTAAGAAATTATGATCACCATGCATATACTCTGGTGAGTTTAGCACGTTGTACACACGCTCTTCCAAATCTTTCATAATCAGATTTGTCTTTTCAATATCGGTTCCTTGTGGATACTCGATATACACAATAATCTGGTTTGGTGTATTATCTGGGAAGAATTCTACTTTTGTTCTCTGGCTTGAAACTGAAGCTCCAAATCCTCCAAAAGCAAAGAATAATAAAAGTACTGTTGCAATTGTAATTACATATGGTCTCCATCCTTTTAATGCACTTCTTAACATTTTTTCGTAAAAACGTTCCCAGCGTGGCAATACATTATTTTGAAAAGCATTTGCCCAAGGTCTTAGTGCCATTCTATACACCCATAACATAATTGCAGTAAATACCATAATAGTACCTAAAGCTCTATAGGCTCCACCAAAAATAACAATCAACAATCCGATTATTACCATGATAGATGATAAGGTAATAATTCTCTTTAATGGCATGCTCTTATCTTCTACACTCATAAACTGTGATACCATCACTGAGTTAAAGAAAATTGCCACAAATAACGACGACCCTAATACTACCGATAAAGTTACCGGGAAGTAAATCATAAATTGCCCCATTACACCAGGCCACATACCTAGTGGAATAAATGCTGCTACCGTAGTTGCAGTAGAAATAATAATTGGAAAAGCAATTTCTCCAATACCTTTTTTTGCAGCTTCAATTCTTGGCATTCCCTCATCCATTAAACGATATACGTTTTCTACAACTACAATACCGTTATCTACTAACATTCCTAGCCCCATAATTAATCCGAAAAGAATCATGGTGTTCATCGTATATCCTAACCAACTTAAGATCATTAAAGACATGAACATCGACATTGGAATTGCAAATCCTACAAACAATGCGTTTTTAAATCCAAGGAAAAACATCAGTACTAATACTACTAAAATTACCCCGAAAATAATGTTGTTTACTAAATCATCTACTTGTCCAATTGTTTTTGAAGATTGATCGTTAGCAATCGTAACTTTTAAGTTACTTGGAAAAACATCAGCTTTGGCATCTTTTACAATCTTTTGAATCTTTTCGGCTGCTTCTACCATGTTTTTACCAGAACGCTTCTTTACATCTAGCATCACTACTGCTTCACCAAACTCACGAGCATAGGTAGTTTTATCTTTATCTTTAAAAGATACTGTTGCGATGTCTTTTAAGTAAATAGAGTTTCCTTTTTCCGACTTTACTACAAAATTTTGTAATTCTTGCGGATCTTCAATTTCTCCTAAAATTCGAATAGTTCTACGCTGTCCACTTGCTATTAAATTACCTGCAGACATGGTTAAGTTTCCTCCGTTTACCGAATTGATAATATCTTGAAAACTTACCTGAGCCGCCATCATTTTATAGATATCAACAGCAACCTCAACCTCTTTTTCTTCTGCACCACGAATATCTACCTTCTTAATTTCATCTAGATCTTCAATCTCATCTTCTAAATACTCACCAAACTCTTTTAACTTATCTACAGGATAATCTCCAGAGATATTAATGTTTAAGATTGGCATTTCTTCAGACATACTCAATTCAAACACATTTGGTTCTACTTTAGCTCCATTAAAGGTTGGCCAATCTTCACCAGATGTTTCTTGATCGATCTCGTCTTTTACTTTCTGTTTTGCTTGATCTACAGTAATATTCTCATCAAACTCCACCACTACCATTGAATAATCTTCTTGTGATGTAGAAGTAATCTCTACTACATTACTTACCGTTTTCAGCTTATCTTCTAACGGATCTGTAATCAGTTTTTCTATATCTTCAGCTGTGTTTCCTGGATATACTGAACTAATGTAAATTTTAGTTTCTCTAATTTCAGGAAAATTCTCTCTTGGCATACTTAAAAAGGCAGAAATACCCATAATAAGTATCATCACCATCATTACATAAATGGTTGTCTTATTATTAATTGCCCAAGAGGATAAACCGAATTCTTTATCGACTTGTTTCTTTTGTTTTTCAGTCATCTTAACTTGTAGTCTTTAGTTGATTATTTTGCTTGTGAAAGAGTTAAGATCTTCACCTCTTGTCCATCTTTTACACTACGAGCACCCTCTTCTACAATTTGAGCTCCGTTCTCTACACCAGATAACACCTCAATAACATCTCCTTGAGTTTTTCCTGTAGTAATAATTGCTTGTTTTGCAACACCTTTTTTATCTTTTAAGTCTTTAATTACATAAATATATTGCTCTCCTTTAGCATTTTCTGAAATAATACTTTGAGGTATTAAAATTGCAGAAGGATTTGAATAATCGTTAATTTTCAACTTAGCCGTTAAATTTGGCTTAATGCTTCTATCTTTATTTGGCACTCCAATTTCTACTTTAAAAGTTCTATTTGCAGGATTTATAAAGTTCCCCGCTTGACGAACTTTAGAGTTTAATGATTTTCCTAAAACTGGAAACTCAACCTCAACATCTTTTCCTTTTTTAACAGAAGTAATATAGCTTTCAGGAACATCCGTTTCTATGTACATGTCTCCTAAATTAACTACTCTAAATACCTCAGACCCCATACCTGGAGCAACCACAGTACCTTGTTCTTTAATTACATCATCAACAATACCTGAAAATGGTGCTCTAATTATACTCTTACCTAATTGTTGTTTTAATTGATTTACAACTCTCGAAGAAGACTCGTAATTTGTTTTAGCTTGTAAGTACTGAATCTCAGAACCAATTCTTTGCTCCCATAAACGTTTTTGACGATCGTACGTTGTTTTTGCTAAAGCTGCTTGTGCTTCAGCCTGCCCTACTTGTTGGCTTACTCCTCCGTCATCAATTTTTGCTAAAGCTTGTCCTTTTACAACTTTTTGACCTTCTTTTACGTAAATTCTTACCAATTGCCCTGGCATTTCAGGATATACTAAAACATTCTTTTTAGTTTGTACATTTCCTTGTAATTCTAAATAATGAACAAATGGTTTTTCTAGAGCAACAATTGTAGTAATTAATGGAACTTTCTTGTTTGTATCTAATTTAGAAATCTCATCATTAAGTAACTTGATATCTGCTACTAATTCTTGTTGCTTTTTATCTAATGCATCTTTTTTTGCACGAATTGTTGTTAAATCTTTTGACGCTATCACTGAGTCAACTGATTGTTCCTTACTTACGCATGCTGCAAAAAGTAATGAAATAATTGCGATGGTTAATATCTTTCTCATTAGTTGATTATTTTATTGAAATATTTAATGCGTTTTCTAATTTTGCTTTATTTGAAATAATATTTAATATCGATTGCAAATAATTGTTTTGCTGTGAATACAGCTGATTACGAGTAGCTAATAAATCTATACTTGTAGTTACCCCTTCATCAAATTTTATTTTTTGTTTTCTTTCTATTCGAGTAGCTAACGCTAAATTCTTTTTAGCTGTTTCGTAATTCGCTATACTTAACTCATAGTTACTTTGAGCTTGTTCTGCTTGTAAACTTAATTTCTGTTTAATCTCTGCCAAACGAATATCTGCACTTTCTAAAGCAATTGTTGCTTGTTTAACTTTAGCTTTTTTACCGAAAGAGCTAAAAATTGGCACATTTAAGCTCACCCCTAATAAAGAATAATCAAACCATTTTTGGTCACCATTTGTAAACGTAAAAGAGTCTGAGTTTGCATTAGCTCCATAATTTACAAATGCAGATAATGTTGGTAAATACTTACTCTTTTCTAACTTCATTAATAAACGCTTACTCTCTCTATCATTCTCAGCTATTCTTAAATCTATATGCTTTTCTAGATCAAAGGTTTTTGTTAATAAATTTAAATCTGTATTAGTCACTACTAAATCATCTAATGAATCAGTTAAATTTAATTTGGTGTTAATAGGGTTACCAAGTGATAAGTTTAACATTTGATAAGCGATAACCTTATTTCTATCAGCATTTCTTTGCTGACTAATAATATTACCTTGAGTAATTTCAAATTGCTCAATAGTCTCTTCTTCTGTTAAACCTTCTTTGAATCCTTCTTTTGCTCCTCTTAATTGGCGATCTACTGTTTTCTTATTCTCTTTTAAAATATTTATACGCTCTTGAGCAACTAAAACATTACCATAAGCGTTAATTACTGCCTCTCTCGTAGCTAACTCAGTTTTCTCCTTTGCTTGTTCTGATATTTTCAAATAGGTTTTAGCTGATTGTAATCCTACCAAATATGACCCATCAAATAATAACTGATTTAAAGTAACAGAAGCGTCCATCGTCTGTTGAGTTCCAAAAGTAACTGGAACAAAAGTCCCAGGAGCTCCTCCAGCAATTTCTCCTGGCAATAGAGAAATTTGTTGTTTTAACCAGTTTTTATAATCAACTTTTCCACTTATCTGTGGTAAACCAATGGTTGTTGTTTCCCATTTACGTTGCTTTGCAGTTTCAATATCATTTAAAGCAACTTTGTTACTATAGCTATTTTTTATTGCATAATCCACAGCCTGCTTCATGGATAAGCTCATTTCCTTTTCCTGAGCTTGTAAAACTCCTATCAAGAAAAAGCAAAAAATTAAAATTTTGTTTTTATACATCGTTATTTATTAATTTCTAATTGGTTTTCTAATACTTCAATTCCTTTTTTAGTAGCAATAGCTCTTATATGATATTCCAAAATCTGATATTCTACCTTCATTAATTCATCCATTTTTTCTCCATAATTATCACTATCAAATACCCCAAAAATTAATGTAAAGTAAAAGTTAGTAACTAAATCTTTATTTATCTCTGGTCTATACAACCCTTGTTCTATTCCTTTTTCTAAATTATCTGTATTACATTCACGAAACATACAAACCTCTCTTTCAACAAGATTTGTATATGATTCTGGATAATATTTTTTTAATTGAAACATTGGAGATGTCTTTGCATTCTTAAACATCTCTTTAAAAACTGCTTTAACAGCAAACTCCTCTTCAATAGCATTATGCTTTTGTTCTTTTATAAACATAATTGTATCATCTATTGCTTTCTGAACAGCAACAATAGAATCATCAACTAAATCTGCTTTATTTGAAAAATACTTGTAAAGTGTTTTTTTAGATATTGCTAATTCATTCGCAATATCATCCATCGTTACGCTTTTAAACCCGTAGTTTAAAAACATTTCCCCTGCCTTTTCTAAAATTTTATTCTTCATAATTCGGGTACAAAGATACAGTAGGAAACTTTAGAAACAAAAAAAGTTTCCTGAGTTTTAATATTTTTTTAACATTCCATTATAAATAGAATTTATGTTTGTCTTATTTTTACAAAAAATTTCAGATTTGGACATACTTCAATATCAATCAGACTTTTTAACTTATTTATCATCTCAAAAGTTAATCAAAGAACCTAAAAATCTTTACGAACCAATAGATTACATATTGCAATTAGGAGGAAAAAGAATCCGACCTGTATTAACTCTTATTGCTTCAGATATTTTTTCAGGAGATTACAAAAAAGCGCTACCAGCAGCATTAGCTGTTGAAGTTTTTCATAACTTTACTTTAGTACATGACGATATTATGGACGATGCTCCACTAAGAAGAGGACACGAAACCGTTCATGAAAAATGGGATATTAATACAGGAATTCTTTCCGGTGACGCTATGCTAATCTTAGCATATCAGTATTTTGAAAATTATTCTCCTTTAGTGTTTCAAAAGTTAGCAAAGTTATTTAGCAAAACTGCACTTGAAGTTTGCGACGGACAACAGTTAGATGTAGACTTTGAAACAAGAAACGATGTTACTATTGATGAGTACATTAAAATGATTACACTTAAAACTTCTGTTTTAGTGGCTGCTGCGTTAAAAATGGGAGCTATTGTTGCCGAAGCTGATGAAGAACAAGCACAGCACTTATACAACTACGGATTAAACCTTGGAATTGCTTTTCAACTTCAAGATGATTACCTAGATACTTTTGGCGACCCAGAAACTTTTGGTAAGCAAGTTGGAGGTGATATCATCGAAAACAAGAAAACTTTTCTTTATTTAAAATCATTAGAAGTAGCAAATGATGAAGACAAAGAGCTACTTTATACGCTTTACAATAAAAAACAAAAAAATAATTCAGAAAAAATAGCGGCCGTTTCTTCTATTTTTACAAAAAATAAAATACCTAATTACACTCACGAACTTATTGAGTACTACACCAATAAGTCTTTTGAGAGTCTAACCCACCTAAACATAGATGCTGCTTCCAAAGAAGGTTTACGAATGTTTGGTGAAAATTTAATGAGCAGAAAAGTGTAAAAAATTGCTTTTTATTTAAAAAAGTTTTTATTTTTGCAGTCCAAATTTAAGGGTCCTATAGCTCAGTTGGTTAGAGCACCTGACTCATAATCAGGTGGTCCGAGGTTCGAGTCCTCGTGGGACCACTCTTAAATTCAACCACTTACAGAAATGTAAGTGGTTTTTGTTTATAAAAAACATTCTTAAACTTACTCGAAATAAAAAACCTACAGCATTTACTGTAGGTTTTTATTTTTTAATTCTTCTTTATAATATAAAAATATGACCGTCTATTTTCTTGATGTTTTTCTTTTGAACATTTAGTTGAATCACTACAATCATTCAACAACTGATCTTCCCCATAACCAATCGCACTTTCAATTTGTTTAGCATCAATTCCTCTTGCTAAAATATAATCTCTAGTTGACTTGGCTCTTTGATCAGATAATTTTCTATTATAATCTTTCGGACCTCTACTATCAGTATGAGATTCGATCTTTATAACCATATCTGGATGTTTTTTAAGAATTGATACAATCTGTTCTAATTCATACTCAGCATCCTCTCTAATATTATACAAATCAAAATCGAAATAAATAGGATTAATAACTATTTGATCTTCTACAATTAAAGATTCTAATTCTACATTAGCTGTTATCAATTGATTATTTACATCTAACGTCTCTGCATTCTTTCGAACACTTCTATACCCTTCTTTTGATATTGCTATCGTATATTTCTTTTCACAATCTACATCTTCAAAAACATAACTTCCATTTTCTTTCGAAAGCTCCTTTAAAACTTCTTCTCCCTTATCATTAATCAACCTAACTGCAACATCTGATATTGGCTGATCTGTTTTTACATCTGTAATTATACCTTTTATATTTTCTTTACAGAAATAAATAATAAAACTATAAATATCATCATCTCCTTTACCTCCTTTTCTATTAGAAGAAAAGAACCCACTTGATTTTGCATCATTAATTACAAAAGAAAAATCATCTAAAGGTCCATTTACAGGCGTTCCTAAGTTTTTTGGTGAGGTAAAATTATCATTTGAGTGCTTTGACTCAAATACATCTAATGCTCCTAACCCAAGATGGCCATCGGAAGAAAAATACATAGTTCCATCTATATCAACGAAAGGAAAAACTTCTCTTGCTTCTGTATTAATTACAGCTCCTAAATTTTCAACTTCACCATAATTATCATCATCCAAAATAGAAACTTTATAAATATCTGTAGCGCCAAATCCACCTTTCATATCAGACACAAAATACAAAGTTTTTTCATCTGGACTTAAAGCTGGATGTCCACAAGAAAAATCATCTGAATTAAATGGTAATTCTCTAATGTTTTCCCATTCTCCTCCTATATTGTCCGCTTTAAAAATTTTTAAGTTAGTAACTTTATTTTTATCACTTATTACCTTCTCTCCATCAAAATTATTTCTGGTAAAATAAATTGTTTTACCATTTTTGGTAATAACAATATTAGATTCATGATAACGAGTATTTATCCCTTCTAGTTTTTTTACGTCTTTAACCTCAATAACATTTTGTCTATTATCTAAACTTTCTTCTGCTGAATAAATATTTAAAAAAGGTTGCTCGTTCCAACTATATAGTTTTTTATCAAACTTTGACCCCTCAGGTTTTGTTGAAGCGAAATACAGTTTGTTATTATAAATAAATCCTCCAAAATCAGAATATTTAGTGTTGGATGATAAGTTATTAATATTCACATAAGTTTTCTTCCTATTGGTGTAATCAACAAAGTAATCTTTATTTTCTTCTAAAGCTTTAGGTCTGCTATCCTCATTTTTTACCTGACTTAATTTAGCCAACCACTTGTCAGACTCTTCAATTTTTCCATTACTTTTTAATACTTGCGCATAGCGGAAAATATATTCAGGCGACACTATAGATTCGTATTTCCTCATTAGCTCTGCATACCATTTCTCTGCCTTTAAAAGCTCAACATTATAATAGTACGAATCTCCTAACCTACTAACTACAGTTTTAGAAGTATCTCCTTTTTTATAAATCGATTCATATAGTTCTGCAGATTTTTTATAAGCGAACTCATTAAAAAACCTATTCGCTATAGATTTTCGTTGAGAATACCCAAAAACTGAAGTAATCAAACATATCAGCAGTATACATTTTTTCATATGGAAGGGATTAAAACATTTATTATTAAGAAACATTTGCATTTACTAAGTCACTTCTCTATTAGTAAAAATACTAAATATTTTATTTTAAACTAGTTAATCTAGCAACATACTTTCCTATCACATCAAACTCAAGGTTTATTTTACTATCAACTTTAAAGTTTTTAAATGTTGTGTGCGCTAAAGTATAAGGAATAATAGCAACACTAAATTCATCCTTTTTTGAGTTCACCACCGTTAAACTAACTCCGTTGACAGTTATCGAACCTTTTTCGATAGTAATATTACTCCCATCAAAATCATATGAAAACGTAAAAACAGTACTTCCGTCTTGATCTTGAATACGAGTACAAACTCCTGTTCTATCAACATGTCCTTGAACGATATGTCCGTCTAACCGAGCACCTAGTTTCATTGCTCTTTCTAAATTAACTTCATCATTAACTTTTAAGTCGCCAATATTCGTTTTATCTAATGTTTCTTTAATTGCAGTAACCGTATATTCATTATTATCAATTTCAACAACCGTTAAACAAACACCGTTATGTGCTACACTCTGATCTATTTTTAATTCATCTGTAATAGCACTTTGTATAGTTAAGTGTAAGTTTTCCTTATCTCTAACTACTCTCTTTACAATTCCAAGAGTTTCAATTATTCCAGTAAACATTCTCTAAATTTTAGTTACTTTTGTTTGCATCAAAAATACAACTTTACGCACTAAAGTAACTATGGACAATACAAACAAAATTATTGTTGGAATTTCAGTTGGCGACATAAACGGAATTGGTATAGAAATTATTTTAAAAACATTTGAAGACAAACGCATGCTTGAGTTTTGTACTCCTGTGTTATTTGCTTCTAATCGATTAATTTCTTATCACAAAAAAGCTTTAGGTCTCAACAACAATATTCATGGAATTAACAATATTGATAAAATTGTTCATGGAAAAATCAATTTGCTAAATGCTTGGAAAGAAGAAGTTAAAATTGAAATTGGTAAAATAACAGAAATTGGTGGCGAATTTGCTTATAAATCACTTTCAGCAGCCACCAAAGCTTTAAAAGGTAATCATATTGATATTTTATTAACTGCTCCAATTAGCAAAGAAAACATTCAATCTGAAGAATTCAAATTCCCTGGACATACCGAATATTTAGAAGAAAACCTAGATGGTAAAAGTTTAATGATTTTAATGACCGATGAATTACGTATCGGTTTAATTACTGGTCATATTCCTATATCTGAGGTAGCAACAGCTATTACCCCTGATTTGATAAAGTCTAAGGTAGAAACCATGCATAATTCTTTAAAGAACGATTTTAACATAAGAAAACCTAAAATTGCAGTTCTTGGTTTAAACCCTCATTGTGGGGATAACGGTATTATTGGCAAAGAAGATAATGAAATTATACGACCAACAATTAATGAAATAAAAGAAACTGGTAAATTAGTTTTTGGTCCTTATGCAGCTGATGGATTCTTCGGGTCTAAAACCTATAAACAATTTGATGGTGTTTTAGCCATTTATCACGATCAAGGACTAGCACCTTTTAAAGCATTATCATTTGGTAATGGGGTTAATTTCACAGCTGGTTTAAGTAAAGTAAGAACCTCTCCTGATCATGGAACAGGATTTGATATTGCAGGTAAAAACAAAGCAAACCCTGCATCGTTTAAAGAAGCTTTATTCACCTCATTACAAATATTTAAGAATAGAGAAGAGAATAAAAAACTAACCGAAAACGTATTAAAAATTAAATAGTATATTTTTTTTAGGGAAAATATAAATATAAAAACATTTTTTATATCTTTGCACGCTCAAATTGATAGTTGTAGATGAAAGACTTAAAAGAATTCAACATACCTTTTATAGGTTTAAAAGAAGGAAGTCATTTATTTGAATATCAAATTGACAACAAGTTCTTTGAAGCTTTTCAGTTTGAAGATTTTAACGAAGCTAATTTAAAAGCAGATGTTGATTTTGTAAAAAAGAACACCTTAATGGAGTTTTCTTTTACAATAAACGGAACAGTAAATGTTCCTTGCGACACTACTAACGAGCCATATAATCAAGAAATTGATGGTAACATGAAATTAGTAGTTAAATTCGGACCTGAATTTAATGACGAACATGATGAGATTTTGATTCTTCCACACGAAGCTTATCAAATAAACGTTGCTCAATATTTATACGAGCTAATCGTTTTATCAGTTCCAACTAAAAGAGTCCATCCAGACGTTTTAAACGGCTCAATGGAATCTGAAGCTTTAAAAAGATTAGACGAATTAAGAATAAAAGAGAATAAAACTGTTGAAGAAGAAATCTCAACAGACCCAAGATGGGATAAATTAAAGGATTTACTAACAGATAAATAAAAACATAAAATGGCACATCCAAAGAGAAAAATATCGAAAACTAGAAGAGATAAAAGAAGAACTCACTATAAGGCTTCTGTACCTCAAATAGCAACAGATCCAACAACTGGAGAAGCTCATTTATACCATAGAGCTCACTGGCACGAAGGTAAATTATACTACAGAGGTCAAGTTGTATTAGAATCTGCTACTGCAGAAGCATAATATAACCTTCTGTTATAAAAAATCAAAAAATCCCTCTTTAAGAGGGATTTTTCATGTTTTTACGTCAAAATTTGTTGTTTTTGACGTTTTTTTACACATAAAGTGAAATAATTTTCATTTCTTTGAAAACTCGTTTTACGACAAAACAAACAACTATGACTAAAATAACTGCAGCGATAACAGCCGTAGGTAAATATCTCCCAGAATATGCCCTTACAAATAAGGAGTTAGAGACAATGGTAGATACGAATGACGAATGGATTACTTCTCGAACGGGAATTAAAGAACGTCGAATCTTAAAAGGTGAAGGAAAGGGTACTTCTTTCATGGCCATAAAAGCAGCCGAAGACTTACTTAAAAAATCAAACATCAATCCAGAAGAGATTGATATGGTTATAGTAGCCACTGCTACTCCAGATATGCCTGTTGCTTCAACAGCAGCATATACAGCTTCTAAAATAGGAGCCACAAATGCTTTTTCATACGATTTACAAGCAGCTTGTTCAAGTTTTTTATACGGTATGTCAACCGCTTCTAGATATATAGAAAGTGGACGATATAAAAAAGTATTATTAATTGGAGCTGATAAAATGTCTTCAATTATTGATTATACAGACAGAGCTACTTGTATTATTTTTGGAGACGGAGCTGGAGCAGCTTTATTTGAACCAAACAATGACGGTTTAGGACTACAAGACGAATACTTAAGAAGTGACGGAATTGGACGTGAATTTTTAAAGATTGAAGCTGGTGGATCTATCCTACCAACTTCTGAAGAAACTTTAAAAAACGGACAACACTTTGTACATCAAGAAGGTAAATCTGTATTTAAATATGCTGTCTCTAATATGGCTGATGTTTCTGAAAAAATGTTAACCAGAAACAATCTTACCAAAGAAGATATTCAGTGGTTAGTGCCACACCAAGCAAATAAAAGAATTATTGAAGCCACAGCAAATAGAGTTGGGCTTAAAGATGATAAAGTAATGATGAATATTCATAAATACGGGAATACCACTTCCGCAACATTACCTTTATTATTAAACGATTATGAAAAAGAGTTAAAAAAAGGAGACAATTTAATTTTTGCCGCTTTTGGTGGAGGCTTCACATGGGGAGCTATCTACTTAAAATGGGCATATAACTCATAATAAACCAAACAACTAAAATTAAGAAAAATGGATATTAAAGAAATTCAAAGTCTTATAAAGTTTGTAGCAAAATCAGGTGCAAGCGAAGTAAAGTTAGAAATGGAAGATATTAAAATCACCATTAAAACTGGAAGCGAAGCTCCTGAAACTACAATTATTCAAGCGGCAGCCCCTATGGCAGCTGCTCCCCAAATGGTAGCACAAGCACCAGTTGCTCAACCAGCAGCTCCTGCAGCACCAGCGAGTAATACTGAAGACGACTCAAAATACATTACTATCAAGTCGCCAATTATTGGTACTTTTTACAGAAAACCATCTCCAGACAAACCAAATTTTGCTGAAGTAGGTACTGATGTTAAAGTAGGTGATACAGTTTGTATTATTGAAGCAATGAAATTATTTAACGAAATCGAATCTGAAGTTTCAGGTAAAATCGTTAAAATATTAGTAGATGATTCTTCTCCGGTAGAATTTGATCAACCATTATTTTTAGTAGATCCATCTTAATTAACATAAAAATCCATATTAAATAAAATACACTTTTTATTTAATATGGTTTTTTTTAATTCTTAGAACGTATGTTTAAAAAGATATTAATTGCCAATAGAGGTGAAATTGCGCTACGCGTAATTAGAACCTGTAAAGAGATGGGGATAAAAACTGTAGCTGTATACTCTAAAGCAGATGCAGAAAGTTTACACGTAAAATTTGCTGACGAAGCGGTTTGTATTGGTCCTGCTCCAAGTAGCGAATCTTACTTAAAAATGGATCGTATTATTGCTGCAGCAGAAATTACGAATGCAGACGGAATTCACCCAGGATATGGTTTCTTGTCAGAAAATGCTAAGTTTTCTAAATTATGTGAAGAGCACGATATTAAATTTATCGGAGCTTCACCAGAGATGATTGACCGAATGGGAGATAAAGCAAACGCTAAATCTACAATGCTTGCTGCTGGTGTACCATGTGTACCTGGAAGTGAAGGTGTTATTGAAGATTTTGAAGCTTGTAAAAAAACAGCACTTGAAACCGGATACCCTGTAATGTTAAAAGCATCTGCAGGTGGTGGTGGAAAAGGAATGCGTGCAGTTTGGAAAGAAGAGGATTTAAAAGACGCTTGGGATTCAGCTAGACAAGAATCGAAAGCCGCTTTTGGAAACGATGATATGTACATGGAGAAGTTAATTGAAGAACCTCGCCATATTGAAATCCAAATTGTTGGAGATTCATTTGGAAAGGCTTGTCACTTATCTGAAAGAGATTGTTCTGTACAACGTCGTCATCAAAAATTAACTGAAGAAACTCCTTCTCCATTCATGACGGATGAATTACGTGATGAAATGGGTAAAGCGGCAGTAAGAGCTGCTGAGTATATTAAGTACGAAGGTGCTGGTACTGTTGAATTTTTAGTAGACAAACACCGTAACTTCTACTTTATGGAAATGAATACTCGTATTCAAGTAGAGCACCCTATTACTGAAGAAGTAGTAGATTACGATTTAATTCGTGAGCAAATCTTAGTAGCAGCAGGTGTACCTGTTTCTGGAAAAAATTACTACCCTCAATTACACTCAATTGAATGTAGAATCAACGCTGAAGATCCTCATAACGGATTTAGACCAGCTCCAGGGAAAATTACATCTTACCATGCTCCAGGAGGTCACGGAGTTCGTATAGACACGCATGTATATGCTGGTTATATGATTCCACCAAACTACGATTCAATGATTTCTAAATTAATTGTTACTGCGCAAACACGTGAAGAAGCAATTAATAAAATGAAACGTGCATTAGATGAATATGTTATCGAAGGTGTTAAAACTACGATTCCATTCCATAGACAATTAATGGATCATCCAGATTATGTTGCTGGTAATTATACCACAAAATTTATGGAAGATTTTGAAATGAAGTCATAAGCACTTTAACATAAATAAAAAAACCAGTGATTAAATCACTGGTTTTTTTATTACATAAATTTTAAAAACTTAATCTTTTTCAAAACTTGATTTTTCTGGCAGTATACTTTCAAAAGCATCATTAATATCCTGCATTACTTTATCATAATTTCTAATATGTACATTATCATTTAAACACACTAGTTTATATGATTGCTCTCTAACAGCTTTAATTGCCTTTTTAGATTTGATAACCAGTGAAAACATTTTTGTGTCTTGATATGTATTATAAGGTATAAAATTAGACTTACATATCTGCCAAGTTTTAAACAACTCTGGTGTATAATCATCATTACTACGGAATCTGTGCTTAGACATCTCTGTAAGCTCTTCACCGCAGTGTTCCCAAACATCCTCAAAGGTAGATTTTAAATAAGGCTGAGCATTATGAGGTGTACGAAGTGTTACAAACTTATTATAGTATTTTAACAACTTTGTAATTCTTGACCTACTACCATATGAAGGGTGATACCATTTGTCATGATCTCTTTTAAAAACTTCCTTTTTATCAAAATGTTTATTGATAAGACGGATGTTGTTTTTAAGCATTTTTTCAAACTGAGAAATACCAGTATTTGTTCTAAAAGTTGCAATGTCTTTTGGCAATCCATTTTCGAAAAACCTACTCTCAGAAACATGATTTATAATAAAAAAGTCATCATTAAAATACACAAATCGATCAGAAAGATCAGGTATTTTATGCATATAAATTTCTATTAAATTTGAATTAAAAACTGGTAAAAACTCATTTGGAATATAATCAGAATGACTTACTAAGTTTATTTTAGGATGGTTTTCGTCTAACCATTCAGGTTTTTGACCGCTAGTTACAAAATGAATTTTTCGAACCCAAGGGGCAAATTTTTCAATTCCTCGAAACCAGTATTTTAAAAAACCATGATCCCGAAAACGCGCTTCTGATTTCTCATTAACAGAGTTATCTATTTTATCGGAATATTTTGAAAATTCCTTAATCCATTTAGGGTCATCCATATCAACCCAGGTAACTACAAAATCTATCCCCATAATATAAAGCTTAACAAATAAGATTCAAAAATAAGTCTTTTTCAGTATAAATCTGTAGTTTTAATAACGGTTTAAACTTAACTTCTCTTTTTTACAGAAAGCTTTTAGATGCAAAAAATATTTTACATCTAACACTTCTAAAGAATTGTGTTACAATAGTTACAAATAAAAAAGAATTATCAATTACTTTTGTAATAATGAATATTCTTATTGATTCATAATAAAAAACGTTAAATGGATTTCATCTTACAGCCTTGGCCATGGTTTATTTCTGGTCCGCTAATAGCATTTGTGTTATTCCTATTTTTTTACTTTGGTAAAAATTTTGGAGTTTCAACAAATTTAGAAACAATGTGTACTATTGCTGGTGCTGGGAAAGTTTCCGATTACTTTAAAAAAGATTGGAAAGAACGTGATTGGGCTTTAGTTTTTCTTATTGGGTTAGTTATTGGTGGTTTTATAACTTCGAACTATTTATCAAACTCTGTTGCTATAGATTTAAACCCAAAAACAGTAAAAGAATTAGCTGGTTTAGGGTTTACTAACGCTGGTAACACATTTGTTCCAAACGAAATATTTAGCATTGAAAATATGTTAACACTAAAAGGATTTACTATTTTATTAATTGCAGGAATCTTAATTGGGTTTGGAACTCGTTATGCTGGCGGATGTACTTCTGGACACGCAATAACTGGTTTAAGTAGTTTACAATTACCTTCATTAATTGCTGTAATTGGTTTTTTTATAGGAGGTATAATAATGACATGGATTCTATTTCCTTTAATTTTTAGTTAAGATGAAGAATATAAAATTTTTACTATTAGGTGTTTTTTTCGGAGTTGTTTTAACTAAGTCTGAAATTATTTCATGGTATCGAATTTATGAGATGTTTAAATTCCAATCATTTCATATGTACGGCATTATTGGTTCGGCTGTTACAATTTCAATGATATTAATGTATTTCTTTAAAAACGGAACAATTAAAAATTACTTAGGAAATCAAATCAATATAAAAGAAAAGAAAAAAGGGTTTATTAGAACCTTGGTCGGTGGAACTATTTTTGGCTTAGGTTGGGCTTTAGCTGGTGCTTGTCCTGCTCCAATTTTCGTATTAATTGGTCATGGAATATTTCCAATTATTATTGTTTTATTAGGCGCAATGCTTGGAACTTTTATTTACGGATTATTAAGTAAAAAATTACCGAATTAAAAAAAACAGTAAAACTGACTTTTTTATTTTGTTGTGATATCAATTAGAAAAGGTTTTAAAGGATATCCTTTTTTAGATTGAAACACATCTGTAATTAATATTTGTTGCCTTAAACTTGGTTTTAATTTAACCTTATATGATATCTTTTTATTATCATCTGACCATCCATTAAACCCAGTGAATCGGATTAAATTCTCAGCTCCTAACGGACCTAGTTTAAAATTACTAAAATGATTCATTGGTTCAGAAAACTCTACTGTAAGAGTTTTTATCTCTGAATCAACATTCGTTTCTTTATTTTTAAATTCTTTTATGGACACTACATAAGGACGATGTATTTCATTTTCTTTTCGAATTTCTTCTATACTTTTTTCAAAGAAACCAACAGAATTAACAAACTTTATTACCTTTTCGTTACTTGAATAATCTACTTCTATAAGTTTTTTTATAGCTAACTTTTTATCTCCTTTAAAACCTTTGTAAAACTTATCAGCAATTGCATAGCCTATATAATAACCTAAATCTCTTTGATTAAATTTATTTGGCATAGCACTCCATAACCAATAAGAATATGCATCATTAAACATTTCAATTTTAAACTGATTCATAATAATTTCTGAATTCTTTTTCCCGTATTTAATGCAAGGTTCGTTCGATTCCTTACCAGAAATTTTTTCAGTCACAAACTCAGCCACACCTTCAAACAAACAAGCAGTTAATAAATTCCCTCCTATAAAATTTTCTTGCTGCGTATGAATAAATTCATGAATAGCTGTAAAACCAACATTTTTTATTGGGTTTGTTTTTGAAAAACTATTCATACCAAAGGCATTATCAACAAATTCAGATGTGTTAATAGTTGGATCTAAAAATTGTTTTTCAGTTCCAAAAACTACTGTACTATCTATTGCTGTGCCTCCTGTTTTAAAAGCACCAATTGTAAAATAAACTTTAGCTGGCTTTAATTCTGGATAAAAACTTTTAAGCTTATGTAACCCTGATTCTATTTTAGAAGTAAAGCCTTTGCTTTTTAATGTATTCTTTCTAATTGACTCCCAAAACTTAGGATACTTGTTAATATTATATAGATATTCTTCTGGGGTACAATTACGCACCTTAAACATAGTTTGTTGACCTAAAGAAGCTTTATTTATAAATTCTTCCTCTAAATACTTTCTTTGAAGTATCGAATCTTTAGTAGTTATAATTTTATCGTATGCATTCCAATAATTATCTACATCTTGTGTATAGACAAACTCTTCATTTTCTTTTTTCTTACAAGCATATAGTGTTATAAATAATAATAACAATATCTTAAAGTACATATTTCTCATAATCATTTTTTTATAACATCAAAAATAAAAACTTAACAAATATGAAAATTGTAAAAAAATTACCTTAGTTATACATCCAATTTACTTTGTCATTTTCTTTACTAACTTTTTTAAAGAATTCTTTAGGAGTAAACCCTGTTAAAGAGCGAAAATCTTTTATCATATGAGATTGGTCAAAAAAACTAACTAAAACTCCTAAATTAGTTAAGTTTAATTTTCCATTTTTATTTTTCTTAAACTCAGTTAATGCACTACGAAATCTTACAACTTTCTTAAACTCATTAGGAGTTCTTTTTAAATAAGTTTTGCAATGCTTTATAAATGTTTTAGGACTAACTTTTAACTCTAATGAATATTCTAAAATACTTTTATCAACACCGTTATGGACATCCTCTACAAAAGCATTTAAAAAAGGATGTTTAAATTTATTTAACCTAGAAAGCAAAAAAGTCTCTAAACTAGACATCCAAAAATTTGATTCAAACTCAAAAAGTTTATCAAATTCAAAACTATTATCTTCTAAAAAACTTTCTAATGACAAATCTTTTGGATTCTTGAGAAATGATAAATACCCTAAAGGTTTAAATGCAATTGTAATTTCTTTATAACTCCCAAAACAATTAACCCTTACTGCTTTGGTGTATGAAGTAGTTAAGTCAAAACTTATATCTTCTTTAGAAGAAGATTTCAAATCAATAATATTTTCAGAGTACCGTAATCGAGCTCCTTTTACTATTGAAAATACAGTATGAGGTATCGGAAATACAAAATAAGAAGTTTCATTATTTTTATCTTCCTCTTCTAAAATATAATAGAAATCTATATATTCTTTTAAAATATTGTTTTGGGGCTCAAAAGTAATCAATTTACAGGGGTTTAATCTTTCAATAAAATACTATCTAAGAATTTTGAATTCGAATTATCAACTACTTTCCAATTATATATTTTAGATAGTTGATAAACCTTAGAAAGCTCTTCAAATAAACGCGCTTGAGCGTCTCTTTGTAAGTTAGAAACCGTGATTGTTGATTTTATTTTTTCGATTGCCTTAGCGTTTAGTTTATTTAATTCTGCCTTAGAAAATGTATTAAACTGGCTTTGTTGTAAATCGAAATATTTAATATCTGGAGATATTACAACTTCTTCTTTTGGAATTTTATTAATAATTATCTGCTTACCAATACTATCTATTTTTATATCTAATTTAGATAAATCATAACCAACCTCAACTTGAGCATTAACAGATAATATCGCTTTTTTCTCAAAAGACAAATAATCATAAAAGTATTTTTTAGTGTCAGAAAAACTATACATTTCCGAAAAACTCCCTTCAGAAACTACCAACTTACTTAAGTTTTGTATTCCGTTTAAAACTACCTGAATTTCTTCTTGTTGGTGCTTTTCTTCTTTTTTATCATACCAAAATTTGGCTATTAAAAACCCCAGCAAAAAAATGGCTATATACTTTATAAGTCGCATGTAATATCTTTTCTATAAATATAGAAAAACTATATGAAGTATTATTTTAAAAACTATGCCGATGCTTCTTCTTTTGGAAATGCTTCTTTGTTAAATAAGAATAACAGTATAACTCCGATGGTTATCCAAGAATCTGCACCATTAAATATTGCGTTAAAAAAAGTAAAGCTTTCTCCTTCATACATCGGAAAATATAGCATATCTACAACTTTACCGTAAAACAATTCTCCATATGGATTATCAGAAAACAAAGTTGCTACATTATGATATGATGAATCGAAAATAATACCATAAAAAACAGAATCGATAATATTTCCAACAGCACCTGCAAGAATTAAAGCTATTGCAACTACAACAGCCGTATGCGCTTGTCGCTTTACTGTTTGCCATAACCAATACACAATTCCTGAAACTGCAACAACTCTAAACAATGTTAAAAACAACTTACCTGCTCTACCACCAAACTCAAAACCCCAAGCCATTCCATTATTTTCAGTAAAATGAATTTTAAACCAATCGCTAAAAACAACAACTTCTTCTCCTAATTGAAAATGGGTTTTAACATATATTTTACTGATTTGATCAATTAAAATTGCTAAAATTACGGTAAGTATTGCGATGTTTTTTTTAGACATTTCTAGAATTTAATAGCAGCAAAAATAAGAAAAGTATTGGTTTTTACTCTGTTATTAAATTAACATTCGCATTTATAGATTTTACGCGAAAATTTAAAGAACTTTTATTATCACTCTTTTGAGAATATCTACTTTTATAACTTTGTTTATTTACAACTATTTCTCCTTTTGTTGTTGTAACATCAAAACTACTATCACTTTTTAGTTTAGAGAATACATTTCCTAAAAACAAAGACACACTAGTATTTCCTTTAATTTTATTTAGCTGAACATTCCCTCTATCAATAAATATTGATAAATCACCTTTATAGTTTTTAGAAGTAACACTTATTACCTTACCGTAGAGAATAATATTTTTGTTTTTAGGTACTTTTATAACTACACTGGCCTTTTGTAATCTTTTAGTAATGTACTTTCTAAAAACATCGTTTTGAAGTGTCTTAAAATTCAGTTGAAACTGAATTCTCAACACACCATCTTCTTCATTAAAAAGGATACTATGTGTATTCGGATTCTCATCAAATAAAGACACTTCTATCATATTATCTTCAGAATTTTCAACAATTATGCTATCCAATCCATCAGTAATAATTTCAATATTATTTTGAGAAGCGTCTCTCTGTTCTATCAACTTCTCTTGACAGAAAGTTAATGAACAAAAGCATACAAATATTATTAAAAGTATTTTTTTCATACAAAAAAAGCCTCTATAAAGAGGCTTTGTGTTATTTAATAAACAATTGTTATTGCTTACGTTTTGCTTCAATACTTAACGTTGCATGAGGCACTAATTTTAAACGTTCTTTTTGAATTAATTTACCTGTAACTCTACATACACCGTATGTTTTATTCTCAATACGAATTAATGCATTTTTTAAATCACGAATAAATTTTTCTTGACGAACAGCTAACTGCATGTTTGCTTCTTTCGCCATGGTATCAGAACCATCATCAAACGATCTAAACGTTGGTGACGTATCTTCAGTACCATTATCAGCACCGTTTTTATAAGAAGCTTGTAATAATCTTAAATCTTCTTCTGCGTGCTCAATTTTTTTTAAAATGATTTCTTTAAACTCTTGTAAATCATCATCAGAGTATCTTATTTTAACATCTTCCATAATGCTATATTTTTTCAATTAACATTTTACTTTTAATGGTATCGAACTCAATTTCTGTACCACTTTTTAAATCATCAACAAAAACCAACTCATTTGTTAAAGTTTCTGTTTTGATATAATCTGCATTTGCAGATACCGATTCTTGTAAGTCGGCAGCTTGTAAAATTGTTAACTTTATTTTATCGGTTACTTCTAAACCTGAATCTTTACGTGCGTTTTGAATTCTGTTTATCAGCTCTCTTGCAACTCCTTCTTTACGTAAATCTTCACTTATTGTAACATCTAAAGCAACAGTTAAACCTTCGGAATTTGCGACTAACCATCCTTCGATATCCTTCGATGTAATCTCTACATCTGCGGTTTCTAAGGTAATCATTTTTCCATTAATTTCAACAGAAATTTCGCCCTCTTTCTCTATTTTAACAATATCGTCTTGAGTGAAATTTTGTATCTGATTCGCAATCAGCTTCATATCTTTTCCAAACTTAGGTCCTAAAGCTTTAAAATTTGGTTTGATTTGCTTTACTAAAATACCTGAAGCATCATCTAACAACTCAATTTCTTTTACATTTACCTCCGATTTTATCAAATCTGCTACTGCTAAAATCTCTTCTTTTTGAGTTGAATCCAACACAGGAATCATAATTTTTTGCAATGGCTGACGCACTTTTATCTTCTCTTTAGCTCTTAACGATAAGACTAATGAAGATATTGTTTGCGCATTTTCCATCTTACGCTCTAATGATTTATCAACTAAATCAGCATTATATTTTGAAAATTCAGCTAAATGTACACTTTCAAAACTTTCTTTACCAGTAGCTTTCACTAAATCTTTATACAATCGATCCATAAAAAATGGCGCAATAGGCGCACTTAATTTCGCTACAGATAACATACAAGTATATAGAGTTTGATATGCTGATATTTTATCCTGCGCATACTCTCCTTTCCAAAAACGTCTTCTACATAAACGCACGTACCAGTTACTTAAAAACTCTTGAACAAAATCTGAAATTGCTCTTGCTGCTTTGGTTGGTTCGTATTCTGCGTAGAAAGTATCAACTTTCTGAATTAATGTATTTAATTCTGATAAAATCCATCGATCAATTTCTGGACGCTCGTTTAATGGAACGTCTGCTTCTCCATAGGTAAAATTATCAATGTTTGCATATAAAGTAAAGAATGAATATGTGTTATATAAGGTTCCGAAAAACTTTCTACGGACTTCTTCTATACCAGCAATATCGAATTTTAAATTATCCCAAGGATTTGCATTTGAAATCATGTACCATCGTGTAGCATCTGGTCCATATTTCGCTAACGTTTCAAAAGGATCAGTTGCGTTTCCTAAACGCTTAGACATCTTCTGTCCGTTTTTATCTAACACTAATCCGTTAGATACTACATTTTTGTAAGCTACAGAATCGAAAACCATGGTTCCGATTGCATGCAGTGTATAAAACCAACCACGAGTTTGGTCTACTCCTTCTGCAATAAAATCTGCTGGGTATGATTTATTATCATCAATCAATTCTTTATTTTCAAACGGATAATGCCATTGTGCATACGGCATAGAACCTGAATCGAACCATACATCAATTAAATCGCTTTCACGTTGCATTGGTTTTCCTGATGCAGAAACTAAAGTGATTTTATCAACGATGTTTTTATGTAAATCAATCGTGTCGTAATTTTTATCAGACATATTTCCAACCTCGAAATCAGCAAAAATATCTTCAGACATTACACCTTCTTCTACAGCTTTTGTCATTTCTAATTTCAACTCTTCAACAGAACCAATACAAATTTGCTCTGTACCATCTTCTGTTCTCCAAATTGGTAATGGAATTCCCCAAAAACGAGAACGAGATAAATTCCAATCGTTTGCATTTTTTAACCAATTTCCGAAACGACCTGTACCTGTAGATTCAGGCTTCCAGTTAATTGTTTCGTTTAAACTATGCATTTTTTCTTTTACATCGGTTACTTTGATGAACCAAGAATCTAATGGATAATATAAAATTGGCTTATCAGTTCTCCAACAATTTGGATAACTGTGCACATATTTTTCAACCTTAAAGGCTTTATTTTCTGTTTTTAATTTAATCGCGATTTCAACATCTACAGATTTCTCTGGAGCTTCTCCGTCAGCATAATATTCGTTTTTCACATACTTACCAGCAAACTCACCCATTTCTGGTCTGAATTTACCTTGTAAATCTACTAAAGGTACTGGGTTTTCATTCTCATCCAACACTAACATTGGTGGAACTTCTGGTGTTGCTTGTTTTGCAACCATTGCATCATCTTGACCAAATGTTGGTGCAGTATGTACGATTCCTGTACCATCTTCTGTAGTAACAAAATCTCCAGAAATCACTCTAAATGCGTTTTCTGGATTTTCATATGGCAATGCATAATCTAGTAATTGCTCATACTTAATTCCTACTAAATCTTTACCTACAAATTCTTTTACAACATTGTATGGAATCTTTTTATCTCCTGCTCCATAAGCTGATAATTCCTCTGCCGTTTCAACTTCATAAAATTTCTTTCCTCCAAATTGTTTTCCAACTAAATTCTTAGCTAAAACTACTTGAATTGGCTCAAATGTATATTGATTAAATGTTTGTACTAAAACATAGTCAATCTTTGGCCCAACAGTTAATGCTGTGTTACTTGGTAATGTCCAAGGAGTTGTTGTCCAAGCTAAGAAATGAACCTCTCCTTCAACTTGTAAAAACTCTGGTAAAGTTTCTTTTATAGCTTTAAACTGTGCAACCACTGTTGTATCGGTCACATCTTGATAAGTTCCTGGTTGATTTAACTCGTGAGAACTTAATCCTGTACCAGCCTTTGGCGAATATGGCTGAATGGTATATCCTTTGTACAATAAGTTTTTATCGTAAATCTGTTTTAGCAGCCACCAAACAGATTCCATATATTTAGGTTTATAAGTAATATATGGATCTTCCATATCTACCCAATACCCCATTTTCTGAGTTAAATCGTTCCAGATATCAGTATAACGCATTACTGCTTTTTTACAAGCTTCGTTATATTCTTCTACAGTGATTTTTTTACCGATATCTTCTTTAGTAATTCCTAATTCTTTTTCAACACCCAGTTCTACAGGCAAACCATGAGTATCCCAACCAGCTTTACGCTTTACTTGATATCCTTTCATTGTTTTATAACGTGGAAAAATATCTTTAATAGCACGTGCTAAAACGTGGTGTACACCTGGTAATCCGTTCGCTGAAGGCGGTCCTTCAAAAAACACAAATGGCTTATTTCCTTCGCGTGTAGAAACACTTTTCTCGAAGATATTATTTTCTTCCCAAGAGTTTAAGATTTCTTCTGCTACTTTTGGTAAGTCAAGTCCTTTATATTCTGTGAATTGTTTACTCATTTTATGCTGCTGTATATTGAATTTGCGAAATTACGTATTTTCTTGTAATTGTAGTAGTTGACATATAAAAAAACGCCTCAAAAAAAGAGACGTTTTTAATAGTTTAAAAAAAGAATTAAGCCATTCCTCTTTCTTTTTTTATTTGTTCGTAAGCTGATTGAATTTTTTGAAACTTTTCATTCGCTCCTCTTTTATGTTCTTCTCCTAAACCTTCTAATTTATCTGGATGGTATTTTTTAGCCATTTTTCGATACGCTTTTTTTACCTCGCCATCTGTAGCAGACTTTGTAATTTCTAACATTTTATACGCACTATCGGCTTCATTATAAAACATTGCTTTAATTGATGAATAATCATAATCGTTTATGTATAAGTATCCTGCTATTTTTCTTATTTCTTGTTCTTCTGGAGACGTTACATGTCCGTCTGCTTTCGCTATTCCGAATAAAAAATGAACTAATTGTAAACGCGAAGAATGCGACATATGCTGACGAATTTGCATACAAACCTGACGTGTAGAAATTTGTCGTTTCATGATTCCGTTAAACAACTTAAATGCGTGATTTGCTCTTTCTTTACCATACATTTTCACAAAATGCATACGCACATAATCTAACTCTCTTTGATCTACTCTTCCGTCCGATTTTATAACTACCGAAGCTAAAATTAATAAGCTAATTTCAAAATCACCTGAAGTAGCTCTACCTCTTTGATGTTGACGCTGTGCTTGTCTTTGATAATCTTGTTGTTCTTGTGTAAAATCTTCAATAGATATTCCGTCAATAAAACTACCTACAGCATATCCTATTATTGCTCCAATAGGACCTCCCATTGTAAATCCTGCTCCTGCTCCGAGCCATTTTGCAAATTTTCCCATTCTTAAATTTTAAAGACGTAAAGATAGTATTAAGTCTTTATAAAAGAGTGATTTGTTTTGGTTTGATTCTTGCTTTTAAATGAAGTATCTTTGCATTAAATTTTAATTAAAAAATATGTACCCAGAAGAATTAGTAAAACCAATGCGTGATCAATTAATTGACGCTGGTTTTGACGCTTTATATACTGCTGAAGATGTTGACAATGCTTTAGCGAAAGAAGGAACAACATTAGTAATGGTAAATTCGGTTTGTGGTTGTGCCGCTGGTACAGCAAGACCAGGAGCTATTGCTTCTTTAGGAGCAGACAAAGCACCTACACATTTAACTACTGTATTTGCAGGTGTAGAAAAAGAATCTACAGCGAAGGCGAGAGAATATATGATTCCTTTCCCTCCTTCTTCTCCTGCTATTGCTTTATTTAAAGATGGTAGCTTAGTACACATGCTAGAGCGTCATCATATTGAAGGTCGTTCTGCACAGGCAATTGCTCAGAATTTAGCAGCTGCTTATGATGAGTTTTGCTAGTAGCATTACAAAACCTTAAAAAATAAAAAACCACTCAAAATGAGTGGTTTTTTATTTTATAGTAAAAGCATCAATGACGCTTATAAATCGAATCCAATATTAACGCCTAATTTATTAGCTATTAATTTATTTATACGCTGTTTTACTTCAGGTATTTTTACACTTTCTAAAACTGTATTTGCAAAAGCATACATTAATAAAGCTTTTGCTTCTTTCTTAGGAATTCCACGCTGTTGCATGTAAAATAAAGCATCATCATCTAACTGACCAATCGTACAACCATGTGAACATTTTACATCATCAGCAAAAATCTCTAATTGAGGTTTTGCATTAATGGTAGCTTTATCACTTACTAAAACATTGTTGTTTTGTTGATAAGCATTTGTTTTCTGTGCTTCTTTTTCAACAATTACCTTACCGTTAAAAACAGCGGTAGAACGCTCGTCATAAATCCCTTTGTAATCTTGGTGAGATTCACAATTAGGTTCTATATGATGTACCAATGTATGGTGATCTATATGTTGTTTTCCTTCAATAATTGTAACTCCTTTTAAAATAGAATCAATATGTTCTCCTCTTTGATAAAAGTTTAAATTGTTACGTGTAATATTCCCTCCAAAAGAGAAAGTATGCACAGAAACAATACTGTTTGACTTTTGCTCTATGTAAGCGTTATCAACCAAAGAAGCGTTATTGTTATCGTTCTGAATCTTGTAAATATCTACAGTTGCATCTTTTGCAGCATAAACTTCAGTAACCGCATTTGTTAACACAGGGTTAGAAGTTAAACTTTGATGACGTTCAATAATTTGTACATGTGCATTTTGTTCAGCGACAATTAAATTACGAGGCTGTAACATTGTTGCATCTTCTTTTCCAGTAGTAAAGTTGATGATTTGAATTGGTTTTTCTACCTCAACGTTTCTTGGAATATAGATGTATGCACCTTCTTTAGCAAAAGCTGTGTTTAAAGAAGTTAAATTATCTTGTTCAGCAATTTTATTGAAGTAATTTTCAATAACTGCCTTATATTTTGGCTTTTCTAATGCAGATGATAATAAACAAATGTCCATTTCATCGTGAGTAGTATCTGATAAGAAAGAACTGTATTTTCCATCAATAAAGATAATCTTGTAAGTATCAATATCGTGAATAAAATATTTCTTTACATCTGCTAATTCTATAGCAACTTCGTTATCAGGGAAAATACTATAATCTTGCTTTAATATTGAGTTTAAAGAAGTGTATTTCCATGCTTCTAATTTCTTAGTAGGAAAACCTAATTCTTCAAAATTTTGAAGTGCTTTTGTTCTAATTTCATGAACATCAGAATTGATATTCACGTCATTTTCAAAAGCTACATATGATGCTACTAATTTTTCTTTTAAATCCATTCTCTTAAGAGTTCACTTCTTCCTTAATCCAATCGTACCCTTTTGCTTCTAATTCTAATGCTAAAGAAGCATCACCTGTTTTTACAATTTTACCATCATGTAAAACGTGTACAAAATCAGGAACAATATAATCTAATAAACGCTGGTAGTGTGTAATAACTATTACCGCGTTATCTTTAGACTTTAATTTATTTACACCATTAGCAACAATACGTAACGCATCTATATCTAAACCAGAATCTGTTTCATCTAAAATAGCTAGTTTAGGCTCTAACATTGCCATTTGAAAAATCTCGTTACGTTTCTTTTCTCCTCCAGAAAACCCTTCGTTTAAAGAACGTGATAAGAATTTACGATCTATTTCTAATAATTCAGATTTCTCACGAATCATCTTTAACATATCTTTCGCAGGCATCTCTTCTAAACCTTGTGCTTTACGAGATTCGTTAATTGATGTTTTAATAAAGTTTGTTACCGTAACACCAGGTATTTCTACTGGATATTGAAAAGATAAAAACACACCATTATGCGCTCTTTCTTCAGGAGCCAACTCGCTAATATCTTCTCCATTTAATTCGATAGTTCCTTCAGTAACTTCGTATTCTTCTTTTCCTGCAATTACAGATGCCATTGTACTTTTTCCAGCACCATTAGGCCCCATTATTGCGTGAATTTCACCAGCTTTAACTTCTAAATTCAATCCTTTTAAGATTGATTTATCTTCTATGTTAGCGTGTAAGTTTTCTATTTTTAACATGGTAATATATCTTTGTTGTTAGTTGTTAACCAACACTTCCTTCTAAACTAATTTCTAATAATTTTTGTGCTTCTACAGCAAACTCCATTGGCAACTTATTTAGTACTTCTTTACTAAATCCGTTTACGATTAATGCAATTGCTTTTTCGGTATCAATACCACGTTGGTTACAATAGAATAATTGATCTTCACCAATTTTACTAGTTGTAGCTTCGTGCTCTATTTGTGCCGATTTGTTTTTTGTCTCTATGTATGGAAATGTATGTGCACCACATTCATTACCCATTAATAGAGAATCACATTGTGAGAAGTTACGCGCATTTTCTGCACGTGGACTAATATGAACTAATCCTCTATAACTGTTTTGTGATTTTCCTGCTGAGATTCCTTTAGAAATAATGGTTGACTTCGTATTTTTCCCTAAGTGAATCATTTTTGTTCCTGTATCAGCTTGTTGGAAATTGTTTGTTACTGCAATTGAGTAAAATTCACCAACTGAATTGTTTCCTTTTAAGATACAACTTGGATATTTCCAAGTTACTGCTGAACCTGTTTCTACTTGTGTCCAAGAAATTTTTGCATTGGTTTCGCATAAACCTCTTTTAGTTACAAAATTGTAAACACCACCTTTTCCTTCTGCATTTCCAGGATACCAGTTTTGAACTGTAGAATATTTAATTTCTGCATCGTCCATCGAAATTAATTCAACTACAGCTGCGTGTAATTGATTTTCATCTCTACTTGGTGCAGTACATCCTTCTAGGTAAGAAACATAACTTCCTTTGTCAGCAACTACTAAAGTTCTCTCAAACTGACCTGTTCCTCCTTCGTTAATTCTAAAATAAGTTGATAATTCCATTGGGCAACGAACGCCTTTTGGAATATAACAGAAAGATCCGTCAGAGAATACTGCTGAATTTAAGGCTGCATAAAAATTATCGGTAGTTGGAACTACAGTCCCTAAATATTTCTTTACTAATTCTGGATGCTCTTGAATAGCTTCAGAAATAGGCATAAAAATAATTCCTTTTTCTGCTAATGTTTCTTTAAATGTTGTTGCAACAGAAACAGAATCCATTACGATATCAACAGCTACATTGGCTAGCTTTTTTTGCTCATCTAAAGAAATCCCTAAACGCTTAAATGTATCCAATAATTCTGGATCAACTTCATCTAAACTATTTAATTTCGGCTTCTCTTTTGGTGCTGAATAGTAAGCAATCTCTTGAAAATTTGGTTTTTCATAATTTACATTAGCCCATTCTGGCTCTTCCATTTGCTCCCAAACTCTAAATGCCTCTAAACGCCATTCAGTCATCCATTCTGGTTCGTTTTTCTTTTTAGAAATAGCACGAACCACATCTTCATTTAACCCCTTTGCAAAGGTTTCACTTTCTATATCAGTATAAAAACCATATTCATATTCTTTGGTTTTTAACTCTTCTCTTAAATCGTCTTCGGTATACTTGCTCATAATTGAGATGTAATGTTATAAAGAAAAACTTTCTCCGCAACCGCATGTACGGTTAGCATTAGGATTATTAAATACAAATCCTTTTCCGTTTAACCCTCCAGAGTACTCTAAAGTTGTACCAACTAGGTATAAAAAACTCTTTTTGTCAACAACAATTTTCACACTGTTTTCTTCAAAAACTTTATCGTTTTCTTGTGTACTCTTATCAAAGGTTAAATCATACGATAGCCCTGAACAACCACCACTTTTAACTCCAACACGAACAAAATCGGTTGTAGCATCAAATCCGTCGTCTGTCATTAGTTCAATGACTTTCTTTTTAGCTGTGTCTGAAACTTTTATCATATATTTTAAATAGATTAACTCTAAATAGTTTGCAAATATACAATATAAGTCTCATTTAATAGCACAACCTTTCATTGTGTTTTTTTATGTAATTATTGAGAATATTTATTATTCTTGAAAGTTAGGATTATTAACAAAATCATTATCTGAAAGTGAAAGTAAAAAAGCTTTTAAATCAGCTTTGTCCTTATCGGAAAGGTTTACGCCACCTTGATTTACTTTTTTCATTAAAGGATCGATAGTTGGTGATGACTTTAACCCTGTTGAATAATGGTTGATTACCTCATCTAAAGTAGCAAAACGCCCGTCATGCATATAAGGAGCGGTAAATTTTAAATTACGAAGAGATGGAGACCTAAATTTCCCATTATCGTTAGGATCTCCAGTGACTTTCCCTAAACCTAAGTCTGAAAAAACAGCGTCTAAACCATTATTATGAAATTTATTATCTGTCCATAAAGGATTATTATTACTCCCATGGCAATGAAAACAATCACCTCGAGTTTCATCCATAAAAACATCAAATCCATTTTGTTCTTCTGGAGTTAATTGTGCTTTACCTAGTAGAAACTGATCGAATTTAGAGTTTCCAGAAATTAAAGTTCTTTCGAATTGGGCAAGTGCTTTAGTTACTAAAGTAGAATCTATTTTTGAAACTCCGAATGCTTGCTTGAACAATGTTGGATATTCTGAATGATTTTGTAATCTCTCTGCAACATTAGTCCATTTACTATGCATTTCGATAGGATTCCGAACAGGTTCTAAAGCTTGACGTTCTAGACTTAATTCTTTTCCGTCCCAAGCAAAACGTTCGTCGAAATTCCATGCTAAATTGAATATTGGCATAGAATTACGTATTCCAAAAGTTCCATCAACACCATCGCTAAAACGAGTTTCATCGGTAAAAGCTTTTTTAGGGTCGTGACAAGTTGCACAAGATTGCGTATTATCTTTCGATAAAATTTTATCAAAAAATAATTTTTTCCCAAGCGCAATACCTTCTTCTGTTAAAGAATTATTTGTTGGAATAACTGGTGCTATTAGTTTTTGTTGAAATAGCTCAGGTATTTTTAGACTTGCTGGTTTTGGGGTATATACATCCTCTTCTTTCGATGAACAACTCATTAAAAGAAGTAATAATAAAGTGTATATACTCTTTTTAATCATTAGATATTTATTGTGAAATATTACCTAAGCTGAAAACACCACTTTTACCATTCGCAGACATTAATTTTTGAGCATCATAATTAGGCATTAACATTGAATTCAAAACATCTAAATCCCATTCATTTGGGTTTTTAAACCATTCTGCAACATTCATTTTAACTTCGATAGTTACATTGTTTTTAATTGATATTGTACCTAAATCTACCGTAAAAGAAGTATCTTCAACTTCTTTTGTAGTTGAGTTGTATGCTCCAATTGTGTGATAAACAAAACCTTGTTGCTCTATATCTTTATTAAGAAACTTCCCTTCAAGTTGCATATAATGATAACCTCCACCCAACATATCTGGCACATTCCAAGAGGCTGAATTTAAATCTGTATATCCTCCGGCTTTAAAATTATCTGTATTATTAAAACCAAAAGTCATCGACAAGTTATAAGCTCCTTCAGATATTTTTTCAGTTGGACTAAAAGTTAAATTATCAGGCTCGGTTATATCTACCAATTTATAACCTTCAAAAACAGTTGCTACACCAGCACCATTTGTTAAAGTAATTTTAGAAATTAAATAACGTAATTTTTCAATAGTAAGCTTAGTTCCTAATTTATTCGTGTATTCCGTGTTACTTAAATCTGATTTTTCAATTACAGTCCCATCCCAATTTTGAGTAAAGTTAAATTTAACTGTAACTTCCTTTATTAATTCATCATTATCTGAACTACATGAGAAAAGTAAAAGACTTAAAAAAAGGATTAAATATTGTTTCATTTTTTATTTTAATTTGATCATTAATAGGTCTGAAAACCCTTTATTTGTTGTTATATCTAAATTACTACTACTGCTTTCGCCAACTGCAATGATATTTCCGTTAGAAAGTTCAATGGCATCGTAACAAAAATCTATATCTGTTCCACCAATGGTTTTTTGCCACTGCTGGTTTCCGTTATTATCTATTTTTAAAATCCATGCATCATTTTGACCTTTATTTATTATATCATTATCAGCACTTCTCGAACTTCCTGATATAATAAATCCACCATCTAATGTTTTGTTAATTGATCTACCAACATCAAAACTTGAACCTCCATAGTTTTTTTGCCAAATCAAATCTCCATTAGTATCTATTTTAATAGCCCATAAATCTGCTCCACCATTATTTTTTGTAACATCTTTTGTTGAACTACGAGTATCTCCTACAACTATAAAATTTCCGTCACTCGTTGAAGTAATTCCTCTAGCTTCATCTATTTCATCACCTCCAAATGATTTTTCCCAAATAAGAGCTCCAACTTTATCAACTTTAACAATCGAAAAATCGTAAGAGCCTTTATTGTTTTTTATATCAACATCATTACTATCGGATGACCCAATCATTATATATCCATCTGAAGTTTCTGCTACACCATAACAAGTATCTGTATTTGTTCCTCCAAAGTATTTACGCCATTCAATACTTCCGCTTGAGTTTAATTTAATACCCCAATAATCACCTCCAGCATGTCTTGATGAAGATCTTGAATTCCCTTGACCTCCAGATGCAGTAACATCTATAATACTACCAACAAAATAACCTCCATCGGCAGTTTGAATTAAACTAAAACCTTGATCTGAACCTGAAAACCCTGTAGTCGTTTTCCATAAAATATTACCAGTTGCGTCTGTTTTTAAAACCCAAACATCTTCAAATCCTTCGTTAGAAGTTAAATCTCCATCGTCACTTTTATTATAACCAACAATTGCAAAACCGTTATCATTTGTCTCAATTATTTGATACGCTTTATCATCTTTTGACCCTCCGTAGGTTTTTTGCCAAAGTAAATTATCACCTTCATCAAACTTTAAAACCCAAAAATCAAATTGTACATCAGATTTTGTTGTTAAAACATCTCCATCAATACTTTGAGTAAAACCTAAAACAGCATAACCATTATCTGAAGTTTGAATTACGCTTTGACCACTTTCATTTCTCGTACCTCCAAATGTTTTTATAAAATCAATTTGCGGAGCTTCTTTAGTTGTTGTAAAAAATATACCAACTTCATTACTACAACTTGAAATTAACATTGTAGCAATTAGAAAGACTGAAAGCTTTTTTATCATTTATTGTTTCTTTAAAATAAATAATCCTTTTTCAATATCACTAACAACTATTTTTCCACTATTAAAAAATGGATAAACATTCCACACACCATGCCAGTTAGCATCGTCATTATCAGGATAAGTATCGAAGTAACCTACTTCTGTTATAGATTTATTTGAAATACTAGCGATATCAATAAAACGAACTCCAGCAGAATAACTAGCTAAATAAAAAGTATTTCCTTTTACATAACCATTGTGATCAATAGATTTTGTTGCTGCCGAATATATAAAGTGCTCTTTAGGATTGTCTAAATCTGTAAAATCAAAAATGATGCTTCTAGTGTTTATGCCAATTCTTAATTCATCATGTTCGTCTCCAAGGATAAAATATTTCTGATCTTCAGTAAACCACCCTTGATGAGTATATCTTACATTGGGATAAGAAATTTTTGAAATATTTTTAGGGTTAGCTTTGTCTGTAATATCAACAATAACAACTTCATTCTCGTTGCTACCAATTAAAATTTCTTTCCCAGTATAATCTGAGTCTGGTCCGTTATAAGTAACAACCTGAGCATCATGACTGTAATTATCCGTTCCCCATCCTCCTTCGCTTATAGGATTTTTAGGATCTTGAATATTAATAAACAAAGGTCCTCCTTTATAAATGTTATTTCTATTGGTTCCTACTGGGTAAGCATATCCTGTATCTTCATTAATTACAATATTATGTGCTCTTCCAAATTCAGTAAAACGAGTGTCTGCTGTAAAAGTTTGAGGAGGATTAGACACATTTCTTAAGCGAGTTAAATCAAAAACCTGCATACCATGACTATCTTCTCCAACATTATTATCAGCTACAATAAAGGCATGATCTTTATACACTTTAATGTCCCTCCAACCACTACTAATTGTTGCTGTAGGTAATTTACCAAGATAAATAGGGTTTTCAGTATCAGAAATATCTACAAATGCAGTTCCATTATCTAACCCCATTATAGCGTATTCTTTTTGAGTTGTTGGGTCCGTCCATCCCCAAGAGTCATTTCCTTCTGCACCGCCAAAAGTACTGATTGGAATGCTTAATAATAAATCATAACCTCTACAAGGAAATCCATTTGCCATTCCATTTTCACATGGCTTTTTATTTGTATTACTTGGTTCTGGTGTAGGCTCGTTAGACGATGAACAAGAAATTAAAAGAGATAAAGAAAAAATAGTAAATAAAACTTTATGCTTTGACATAACTAGGAGATTTTGAAAACACTAAATTAAAGAAATAGCTATAAATAAAACATTTAAAAACACTTAAACCCTATATTTATTTCAAATGAACAATGAAATATTTATCTATTTTGTATAAATACTTGTTAGTATCTTTGCAGCATGTTAGAAGATAAGAATCAAGACAAAACATCATTAGCTGAACTTGGAGAGTTCGGATTAATCAACCATTTAACAAAGCATTTTAAAATATACAATTCAGCAACTCTTAAAGGGGTTGGTGATGACGCTGCTGTAATTAGCAAATCAGAAAAAGGGTTGTTAGTAACAACTGATTTATTGGTTGAAGGCGTTCATTTCGACTTAAGCTACATGCCTTTAAAACATTTAGGGTATAAAGCAGTAATGGTAAATTTATCTGATGTTTATGCTATGAATGGGGTTGCTGAACAAATAACTGTTTCTATTGCTGTATCTAATCGTTTTCCATTAGAAGCTTTGGAAGAATTATACGCAGGTATTCAATTAGCTTGCGATACTTATAAAGTAGATTTAATCGGTGGTGATACTACATCATCAACTAAAGGAATGTTGATTTCTGTAACTGCATTAGGTGCTGCCAAAAAAGAAGATATTGTTTATAGGAATGGAGCAAAATCCACAGATTTAATTGTTGTTTCTGGTGATTTAGGAGGAGCCTATTTAGGGTTGCAAGTTTTAGAAAGAGAGAAACAAGTGTTTCAAGTCAACCCAAAAAACCAACCAGATTTAGATAATTACACTTATTTAATTGAACGTCAATTAAAACCTGAGGCACGTAAAGATGTACCAGAATTATTAAAAGAACTGGATATAAAGCCTACTTCGATGATTGATATTTCTGACGGATTATCGTCAGAAATTATGCACATCTGTACACAAAGTAAAGTTGGTTGTAAAATATATGAGGACAAACTACCGTTAGACCCACAAGTTATATCAACCTCAGAAGAGTTTAACATGGATAGTACCATGATTGCTTTAAGTGGTGGTGAAGATTATGAATTATTATTCACAGTTCCAATTGCTGATTTTGATAAAATAAAAGGAAACCCAAATTTTTCAATTATCGGTCATATAACTGAAGAAAATCAAGGAATGAATTTGGTTACAAGAGCCAACCAAGAAATGGAGTTAAAGGCTCAAGGCTGGAATTCTTTTAAAGGATAAAATAAATACTATTGCATAAAAAACCACACTTTTAAAAGTGTGGTTTTTTTTACGAAACTCTTTAATATTACATTAATACTGATTATCAAATAAATAGAAGTAGCTATCCAGCTATATAGTTATACTTAGTGAGTGAGTAAAGATAATTCTCATTTGGATTAAAAAAAATTGGTATAAAAATTGTATCTTAGGCAAACAGTAAAACAAATTATTAATTAACAAAAAATCAAAAAAGAAAATGGGAATTTTTTCATTTATTAAAAATGCCGGAGCTAAAGTTTTTGGAATCGGAAAAACAACGGAAGAAGAAGCTGCTGAAAAATCTGCAAAATTAGTAGACGCAGTAAACAAATTAGAATTATCTGTAGAAAATCTAGTAGTAGGAGTTGATGATGATAAAGCTACAATTTCAGGTGAAGCTGCTGATTTAGCAACAAAAGAAAAAGTTGTTTTAGTAGTAGGAAATACTGATGGTATTGCCTCTGTAGAAGATAATATGACAGTTGCTGAAGTAGAAGAAATTGAAGAAGCTGCAATGGCTCAATTTCATACAGTAGTAAGTGGTGATACATTAGGTAAAATTGCTAAAGAATTTTATGGAGATGCAATGAAGTACCCTGTAATTTTTGAAGCTAACAAACCAATGTTATCTCACCCTGATAAAATTTATCCAGGACAGGTATTAAGAATTCCACCATTAATGGACTAATCAAAAGTTAATCAACCAAAGAAAAAGCACTGCATATGCAGTGCTTTTTTTGTTTCAAAATATAACGGTTATTAAAAATTAGTTTAATTCAAATTCTTAAAGTAAAAAAAGGAATAATATTTTCATCTTTGCACTTTAAATTCTTAGATAATTAAAATGAATCAAAGAACGCTAGCAATCATAGCAGCTTCAATAGCAACACTTATTTACGGAGTTACTTTTACTGTAGCAAAAGAAGTAATGCCAATGTATATAAAACCTTTCGGTTTTATACTACTTCGTGTTGGTGGAGCTACTGCTATTTTTTGGTTATTAGGGCTTTTCGTGAAAGCTAAGTCTATTGAAAAATCAGATTTTAAAAGAATCGCTTTAGCAGCTTTTTTTGGAGTTGCATTTAACATGCTTACTTTTTTTAAAGGACTAAGTTATACTACACCGATTAACGCATCAGTAATGATGGTTTCTACTCCTATTTTAGTATTAATTTTTGCCAGTATTATTTTAAAAGAAAAATTAATAGGGAGGAAAATTCTAGGTGTAACAATCGGATTAATAGGTGCTGTTATTTTAATAGTATATGGTAGCTCAAACGGAACAGATGCTAAAAATATGATGTTAGGTAATTTTCTAGTATTTGTTAATGCAGCATCTTACGCTATGTACCTGGTTATTGTTAAAAAACTAATCGAAAAATATAATCCAATTGTTTTTGTAAAATGGCTGTATTTATTCGGTTTACTATTTGTAATCCCTTTCGGAATTTCAGAATTGTCTGAAGTGCAATGGCAAATAATGCCTACATCAATATATTTAAAAGCAGGTTTTGTGGTGTTGTTTACAACCTGTATTACATATTTATTCAATCTTTTTGCATTATCTAAATTAAAACCCACAACGGTTAGTGTGTTTATGTATTTACAACCTGTAATCGCATCAATTTATGCTTTAATTGTAGGAAGTGACAATTTAAATATGGTTAAAATATTAGCAACACTCTTAATCTTTTTAGGTGTCTTTTTGGTAACTAAACAAGTGGCTACTAACAATAAATAAACGTATCTTTGCCGTTTATTAAATTGGAGTTATGATACAGTCTATGACGGGTTACGGAAAATCCGTATTACATTTACCATCTAAAAAAGTAACCATTGAAATTAAGTCTTTAAACAGTAAAAACTTAGACTTAAACACAAGAATTCCTTCTTATTATAAAGAGAAAGAATTATCGGTTCGTAAAAAACTAGCAAGTAATTTAGTAAGAGGTAAAGTAGATTTTTCAATTTATGTTGAAATGACTGCAGATGAAACTTCAACGACTGTAAATAAAGCAGTAGTAAAAGATTATGTTCAACAATTAAGAAATACAATGCTAATTGGAGGTTCTGATGATGTTGAATTACTAAAAATGGCAGTAAGAATGCCAGATGCTTTAAAAACTGAGCGCGCAGAATTAGATGAAAATGAATGGACTCAGATTGATATTCATATAGACGAAGCTTTAAAAGAAATCATAGCTTACAGAACCGATGAAGCAAAGTCTTTAGAAGATGATTTTAAATTACGAATCGCCAATATTAAATCTGCATTAGAAGAAGTTAAAAAGTTAGACGGAGATAGAATTGAAAACGTTAAAGAACGTTTACAAAAAGCCTTAACTGATTTAAAAGTAGAGATCGATGAAAATCGTTTCGAACAAGAATTGATTTACTATTTAGAAAAGTTAGATATTAACGAAGAAAAGGTTCGTTTAGCTAATCATCTAGATTACTTTTTAGAACAATTAGCTACTTCAGATTCTAACGGAAAAAAATTAGGTTTTATCGTTCAAGAAATAGGAAGAGAAGTAAATACCACTGGGTCTAAAGCTAATTTTGCACCAATGCAAAAATTGGTAATCCAAATGAAAGATGAACTAGAAAAAATAAAAGAACAAATCTTAAACGTTCTTTAAAAGAAAACACTGAGAAGTCAAACTACAACACAACGCACAACAAAATGAAAAAAGACTTTCAAGGAAAATTATTTGTTTTCTCTGCACCTTCAGGTAGTGGAAAAACAACTATTGTACGCCACTTATTAAAACAAGAACGTTTCGGATTAGAATTTTCAATTTCTGCAACCTCAAGAGAAGCAAGAGGAAATGAAGTTAACGGAGAAGATTATTATTTTATATCAGCAAAAGACTTCAAACAAAAGATTAAAAACGATGAGTTTTTAGAATGGGAAGAAGTGTACCGTGATAATTTTTACGGAACCTTAAAAACAGAAGTTGAGCGTATTTGGGCTCAAGAAAAACATGTTATTTTTGATATTGATGTTGTTGGAGGATTAAGAATTAAAAAGAAGTTTCCAGAAGAAACTTTAGCTGTTTTTGTAAAACCACCAAGTGTTGATGAATTAAAAATTCGTTTAAAGAAAAGAAGCACAGAAAGCGAAGATAAAATCAACATGCGTATAGCAAAAGCTTCAGTGGAATTGGCTACTGCTCCACAATTTGATCAGATCATTAAAAATTATGATTTAGATGTAGCTTTGCAAGAAGCAGAAGATTTAGTTGATGATTTTTTAGGCTTAGATAAAAAATAATGAAAAAGAATATCGGGCTGTATTTCGGAACTTTTAACCCTATCCACATAGGTCATTTAATCATAGCAAACCATATGGTTGAAAATTCTGACTTAGATGAAATATGGATGGTAGTTACTCCTCATAACCCATTTAAAAAGAAAAATTCATTGTTAGATAATTACCATCGTTTAGAAATGGTGCATCTAGCAACGAAAGACTACGATAAAATTAAGCCTTCAGATATCGAGTTTAATTTACCACAACCAAACTATACGATAAATACTTTAGCGCACATTTCAGAAAAACACCCAGATTACAATTTTAATTTAATTATGGGTGAAGATAATTTGAAGAGCTTTCATAAATGGAGAAATTATGAAGCTATTCTAGACGATTATAACGTTTATGTATATCCAAGAATCTCTGAAGGAATTATAGAAAACCAATTTAAAGAGCATTCTAAAATACATAGAGTTGACGCTCCAATAGTACAAATTTCATCAACAATGGTTCGTAATTCTATAAAGGAGGAAAAGAACATTCAACCTTTACTATCTAAAGAGGTTTGGAAATATATAGATGAGATGAATTTCTATAAAAAATGATTTTTTTCAAACTTTTTTAAAATACCAAGGTCAAAGAACTAATTAACTTTAAAAATTAGGAATTATGACTTTTAAAAATGTACAAAAGAAATTAGCTTACCTTTCTATTATCGGTTTATTATTATTTGCTTCTTGCGAATCATCAGAAGAGATAAACAGTTTTGATGAAACATTAACTGAAGAAGCCTTAAACATAGTTTTAGCTGATGATATTTCAACTGAAATTGATGAAGTAGTTGAAGATGATAGTATTGAAAGTGGTTTTGACAGCAGAAGTTCAAACACAACAAGTAATCATACAAGTTGTGTAGAAAGAACTGTAGAAGAAACTACAAATGGGAAAATTGTAACCTTAGACTTTGGTGATGGATGTGAAGGTAGAAGAGGTAGAGAATTTGCTGGAAAAATAATTATTGAGTACGTAAAAACCGATACTAGTTTATCTAAAACATTAACATTTGAAAACTTTTCGGTAGAAGGCAACACTGTTGAAGGAGGTAAATCTATTGTTAAAGTAAAAGAAAATGCCAACGGAAATCCAGAAGCTACTTTTAATATAGATATTACAATCACTTTAGAATCAGGAGTTGTAATAGTTAGAAAAGGAACTAAAGTAAAAGAAAAAATAGAAGGAGCAGATACTGATACTAGAGGAGATGACGTTTATTCAATTTCAGGAAACTGGGAATCTGTAAATAAAAATGGAGTTGTAAAAACAGCAACTATTACTACTAACTTAAGAAGAGAATGGGCTTGTAAATACATTGTAAGTGGAGTAATTGAAATTTCTAAAGACGGAAGAACAGCTACTTTAGATTTTGGAGATGGATCTTGTGATAATAAAGCAACATTAACCGATGCTGAAGGAAACACTAAAGAAATTACACTAAAATTAAATAAAAGGAAGAAGTAAAAAACAAGTTTAATGTTTTTAAACCAGCTTTTTTAAGCTGGTTTTTTTTGTGTTCAGTATTTTCAGTAAATTAAAAAAAGTAAAAATAAATCTAAACTTTTTTGAACTTTAAGGGTCTAATTAAAAATAAGACTAACAAACCTATGAACGAAGCTGATTTTATAAATCAATTAACTAGTAAAAAGCATAGAGAAAAGGCATTTTCTAAGTTGTTAGACTTATATCAAGAACGCTTGTATTGGCATATAAGAAAGCTGGTAGGAACTCATGAAAATGCTGATGATGTTTTGCAAAACACCTTTGTTAGGGTTTATAAAAGTTTAGCAAATTTTAAGCAACAAAGTTCTTTACATACTTGGATGTATAAAATTGCATATAATGAATCAATGCGATTTTTAGAGCGAGAAAAAAAGAAAAAATTTTCATCTTTAACAGATGTAAGCGATAAGTACTTAGGAGATTTAACAGGTGATGTGTTTTTTGATGGAGATGAAGCACAGCTAAAACTGCAGCAAGTTTTAAATGATTTACCTGAAAAGCAGCGACAAGTTTTTCAAATGAAATATTATGATAATTTGAAGTTTAGAGAAATTTCAGGTATCTTAAAAATAAAAGAAGGCACCTTAAAGACATATTATTATGGTGCTGTAAAGCATATAGAAAACAACATTACAGCAGTAGCATATGTAGAAAAAATTAAAGCATAGTTTGTTATGAACTCACAAAACAATAACTTTAACGTTCGAAACACTTTTGATGTGAACACAGAAAAAAGACATAAAACAGATTTAGGATTAAACATCCCTGATGGATATTTTTCTAAATCCAAAGAATCTATTTTAAACAAAACAGTTTTTAAAGAGGAAAAAAAAGTAATTCCTTTATACAAAAACATGTATGCTTGGTCTGCAGTAGCAGTTATAGCTTTGTTGTTTACTTTAGCGGTAGTAAACCCTTTTTCATCAGAAGGAAATGAAATAGGTAATGATATTTTAATCGCTTCTTTAGTTACTGATGATGAAGATGTAGATCAATTATTAAATGAATATGTAAACGATGAATTATTAACTGATGAAATTTTTTCTGAATAATCAAAACTTTTTTAAAAAGCTTAGGTCTAAAAAATAGAGTTAACACCAAAACAAAAAAATGAAATCTTTACAAATTATAACTGTACTTATTTTTACACTCTTAATAGGAAGTGTAAATATTGTTGCTCAAAACTCAATTGAAGACTTAAACCTTTCATTAGAGCAAAAGCAGTTATTGAAGGCACAAAAAGAGTTGATTAAAGAAAATAGACAAGCCTTTAAAGCGACTCTTACTTCAAGCCAGTTAGCAATATTAAAAAACAAAGCACTAACAAAACTAGAAAGACAACAAGCATTAAAAAATTCGCTAACAATAGCTCAAAAAAAACTTGTTGCTCAAAATAGGTTGAGTGTTAAACAATCGAAATCTAAATTTAGAGGAACTCTAACTAAGTTGCAAAAGCAACAATTAAAGCAACGATTTAATTCAAAAAGAGGAGTGTCGAAAAAAAGAGCAAGAAAAAATATACGTAGAAGATTACAAAAAAGATAAAAAAAACTCTTGTTTAAAATTAATGTTTTGATTGATTTTTAGTGGTTGAGATTCCTCAACCGCTTTTTGTATTTTTATAACATATATGAAACAAAACGTCACATTTTTCTTTTTGCTTTTAAGCTTTTTAAATTTCTACGGGCAAAACATCCCAGATAAAAAAAGTGAAATTCAACTATCGGAAGAAGATGAAATAATAGATAACCTTTTAGGGGAAGAAAGTGAAGAGGAATTTTTAAAATCAACTACAAAGTTCCAATTTATTCATGTCTCGTTAGAATACAATAACAAAACATATTTTTCCGGTAGAAAGCTTAGAGTCGATCAATTCAATATAAGCCCTCAAATTACTTATTTGCATTCCAATGGTTTCTATGTAGGAATAACAGGAGTCTATTATGATAAATTTATACCTAAATGGGATTATACTTCTGCAACATTAGGCTATGGTAAAAGTTTTGGAAGAGATAAAAAATATAGATGGTCCACTTCATATGCTCGATATTTTTACACGAATACTTTGCGAGATAATCCTTTTAAAAATGCAGTTTCATTAGGTTTTGAATTAGACAACAAAAAGAAAACTCTTGGAACAGAAATAGAGACAACGTATTTATTTGGTAGTGATAATTCATTTCAAATAATAGGATCTAGTTATGGAGTTTTAAGTTTATCTAAAACTAAAAAACACCATTTAAAATTACGTCCACAATTAAATATTACTCTAGCAGAACAAACCATCCAATTATCACAAACATTTACTTATAGAGATAGAGAATTTACAAGGTATTTTGAGAATAATGATTTTGGGTTAATTAACACCGAGTTAATAATTCCATTACAATATGATGTTGGTAACTTCGATTTAGAATTAGGATATAGAATTAATTTTCCAACAGCATTAGAAGGGGAAACGAATTTAAAAGTTACTAGTTCGTTTAATTTTTCTATGTCTTATTTGTTTGATTTGTAGTGTTAGTATTTTAACTTAAAGTGTAATTTGTTTAAAAAATAGTTTCGCCATTTTTTCGTTGTATATTTGAAGTCCAAACTAGTATTAAACGTGGCAAAAACTCAAGACAAACGAAAAATAAAACAAAAACTTACCGATAAATATCGATTAGTAATTTTAAATGAAAACACATTTCAAGAAAAATTTTCATTAAAATTATCTAGACTTAATGTATTTGTCTTTGGTGGCGTTTTTTCTATAATATTAATAGGTTTAACTACTTTATTAATTGCTTTTACCGGCATTAGAGAGTATATACCTGGCTATTCATCAACTTCTTTAAAAAAGAAGGCTACAAGATTAACTTACGAAGCTGATTCATTAAAAACCAGATTAGATATTATAGAGCGTTATACAAGTGCTTTAAAACCTGTTTTAACTGGTGAAATTGAACCAGAAAAAATAGATTCAATTAAAAATGAAGCGCAAAGTATTGCTTTAGATGAAAGTAAACTACAAGCAACTAGGCAAGATTCTTTATTTAGAGAAAAAATAGAAGGTAAAGACCGTTTTCCTTTATCAGATGGGGCAATTGGAAGAGCAAAAATCGTATTCTTTTCTCCACTTACAGGAACAGTTAGTCAACAATACGATGCAAGTGAAAAACATTATGCAATTGATATTGTTGCTCCAGTAGGAACTCCGGTAAAATCGGTAGCAGACGGAACAGTAATTTTAGCCGAATGGACTGCAGAAACAGGGTATGTAGTAACAATTCAACACCCTAATGAGTTTATATCAGTATACAAACACAACGGAACTTTATTGAAGCAACAAGGAGATGTTGTAAAATCAGGAGAAGCAATAGCGAGTGTAGGTTCAACAGGAGAGTTAACCACAGGACCTCATTTGCATTTTGAATTATGGAATAACGGATTTCCAGTAAATCCAACAAATTATATAGATTTTCAGTAGATGAGTATCAAATCAAAATTAGCAATCCCATTTGCAAAGCAAGTTAGAAAACGAGTTTATAAATGGGCCAATAAGCCACACAAAACCCAAGAAAAAGTATTTCAATACTTAGTTTCAGAAGGTTGCAAAACTGCTTTTGGAAAAGATCATGATTTTATATCAATCAATAATTACGAAGATTTTAAAAAAAGAGTTCCAGTAAACGATTATGAAGGTTTACGATCTTATGTAGATAGAATTGTTGAAGGTGAAGAAAATGTTCTGTGGAAAGGAAAACCTTTATATTTTGCTAAGACTTCAGGTACTACTTCTGGCGCAAAATACATTCCGATTACGAAAGAATCGATGCCTACACATATAAAAGCAGCACGAAATGCCTTGTTATTTTATATTGCAGAAACTGGTGATGCTAGTTTTGTAAATGGTAAAATGATTTTCTTACAAGGAAGCCCTGTTCTAGAAGATGTAAACGGAGTTAAATTAGGGCGTTTAAGCGGAATTGCTGCACATTATGTACCTAACTATTTATTAAAAAATCGTTTGCCAAGTTGGGAAACTAATTGTATTGAAGATTGGGATACTAAAGTTGATAAAGTAGTTGAAGAAACTTTACCTGAAGATATGACGGTAATTAGTGGGATTCCGTCTTGGGTACAAATGTATTTTGAAAAACTGATAGACAAAACAGGTAAAACCATTTCTGAGATTTTTCCGAATTTTAATTTTTTCGTCTATGGAGGTGTAAATTTTGAGCCTTATAAAAATAAGTTTGAAGCTTTAATAGGAAAGAAGATAGACTATGTTGAATTGTATCCTGCTTCAGAAGGATTTATAGCCTATCAAGATTCACAAACCGAAAAAGGAATGCTTTTGCAATTAAATTCAGGAATTTTCTATGAATTTATACCAGCAACAGAGTTTTTTGATGAAAACCCGACAAGAATTTCTTTAAAAGATGTTCAGATTGGAGTGAATTATGTAATCATTTTAAATACTTCTGCGGGTCTTTGGGGTTATAATATTGGCGATACGGTTGAGTTTACATCTACAAAGCCATATAGAATAAAAGTTACAGGACGTATAAAACATTTTATTTCTGCTTTTGGTGAACATGTAATTGGTAAAGAAGTTGAAAAGGCATTAAATGATGCTATTGTTGGCACTGATGTAAATGTTAGTGAGTTTACAGTAGCTCCACAAGTAAATCCTGAAAGTGGATTACCATATCACGAATGGTTTATAGAGTTTGAAAACGAACCTGAGAATCTAGAAGAATTGGCTTCTAAAATAGATGCTTCAATGCAAAGCCAGAATGTGTATTATTTTGACTTGTTAGAAGGTAAAATACTACGTCCGCTTGTTATTAGAAAAGTAAAAAAAGGAGGATTTCATGAATACATGAAGTCGATTGGTAAGTTTGGAGGTCAAAATAAAATTCCACAATTGTCAGATAATCGTAAGATTTCTGATGTATTACAAAACTTCTTAAAGGAATAGTGTTATGAAAATAGTATCTACAAACTTAGGAGAACGAAAAAAGATTGATTGGAAAAATAAAAGCATTACTACTGGTATTTTTAAATTTTCTGTTGATCAACCTATTTTTTTAGATACAAAAGATGTAAGAGAGGATGCTATTTGTGACAGAGAACATCATGGAGGTATAGATCAAGCTGTTTATGGATATTCTTTAAAACATTACGATTATTGGAAAGAATTGTATCCAGATTTAGATTGGCAATATGGAATGTTTGGAGAGAACTTAACTATTGACGATTTAGATGAAACCAAAATACACGTTGGAGATACATTTCAAGTTGGTGAAGTAATTTTAGAAGTAACTAAGCCTCGACAACCTTGTATGAAGCTAGGTGTTCGTTTTAATAACATGAAAATTGTAAAACAATTTTGGCAACAAGATATTCCCGGAATTTATTTTAAGGTATTACAAACTGGTTTTGTAAAAGCAGATGATGAGTTTAATCATATTAAATCGTGCCCTGAAAATTTAACTATTGCTGAGGTATATCAAAATAAAAGAATTAGTAAAGGAATGTAATTCTTATTTTACACTAAACAGTTACTCTAAAAAAGAATAACTGTTTAGTGTAAAATAAAGTTTAAATCTTTCTAAGAAAAATATCACCACTAATCGTTTTTAGTTTTAAGGAAGCAGCTCCACTTTTAATGGTACCAACAATTTTATTCCCGTAAGAGTTCTTTTTATTCTTACTAAAATCAATATCTAAATCAGAATACACGGTTCCTGTTAATGTTTCAGCTTTAAATTCTGCATCAGAAACTACAACATCAATATCACCACTAATCGTTTTTAAATTCATTGCTTTAGAATGTTTTTTTACATTGATATTTCCGCTAATTAAATCTAATGTTAATTGACCATTGTATGCCAAAGCATCTACGTTACCTGAAATACTTTTCACTTTTAATTTCATGTTTTTTGGAACATAAACAACATAATTAATATCCATTTCATTATGGTTAGTACAATGATTGTAGCCATTACATCCTTCTCCGCCATGAGTTATTGTTACTCCTTTTTTATGTTTTTTAAATAATGTACCATAATCAGATTTTATAGTATACGTCGATCCTTCTTTATTTTCTTTTAAACTAAATAAGTTATTGTCTTTGTTATCGTTGATGTTAATTGTTGCCTCTACTGAAATTTCATTTTTATTCCAGTTTTTCACTTCAATCTTGTCAGCAAATTTTACGTGTACATAAACCTCATCAATTCCTGATGCTTTAGTGTTCTTTGTAATTTTTTTCTGTGCTGTTAGGTTACCAAAAGTCAATAGTAATCCTATGAATAAGAATAATCTTTTCATTGTTAATGCTTTAAATTATGTATGAATTAGTTTTTTAGAGGGCTTATTTTTTACGCAAATAAATGTTTCCCATTGATGATTTAAGCTTGATTTTTACACCTCCGCTATTAATAGCGCTTGTAATTTTTTTAGCTCCACTAACGTTTTTCATTCCCTTTTTAGTTGGAATTTCAATGTCGAAGTTTGTATAAACAGTTCCGTTTGTTTTTAGCTCTAAATTGGCTTTCGTACTAGAAGGAATTGCAACATCAATTTCGCTTACAGAAGTACTAACTGTAATGGGAGATGATTGGCTTACTTTAGAAAATTCGATGTTTATTGGTCCAACACTAGAATGGGCTGTTATTGGTCCTGTAACATCTTTCATTGTAATTCTACCAACATTGGTATTAGCTTCTACTTCAGAAGTGAACCCTTCCATTTCAATACTTCCTAAATTACCAGAATCAACAGAAATGTTCATGTTTTTTGGTAGTTCTAATTGAATACCATGTCGTTGAAAATGTGATTTTAAATCTCTAACAACTAGTACAGTTCCTTCTTTTTCAATAGAAAATCCAAAACCATTAGTATTGTCTTTTCCTCCAGGATAAATGGCAGTTAAGCCTTTGCGTTTATCTTCTTTTGTTTTCTTTCTTTTATCTCTATCATTCTTTACTGACCAATGTACATTATCATGGTCGTGATCGTCATCATGATCGCAATTATCGCAATCGTTATGAGAAGATTTGTAATTTTTAAGGGTCAAGGAATTTGTTGCTCCTACTGTAATTTTAGCTTTAGTGTTTGTTTCTAAACGCACCTTTTTAATTCCAGACAAAGAGTGTTTGTATTCTTTGTTTTGAGCCGTTATAACTCCAGTTATAAATAGTAGTAATAAAAATATTTTTTTCATGATTTTGATATGTTTTTTTTACAATAAACTAGCAATGTTATATTGTAATTCTTGTTTAACATAATTAGGTGTTTCTTGGTTTTCTAATAATTTCCTCATAGGTTCGAGCGCTCGTTTCTCTTGAATTTTCCCTAAAATTTGAATCAATTCAATTTGCATTGAGGAAACTTTTTCGGTTTCTAGCGATTTTATTAATGCGGCTTTTACTTTTTCTAATGATGAGAATTTCGATAATGCTTCTGCTGCAGCCAAACGCACATTTACATTCTTGTCATTAAATAACTTGTTTATAAGCGCATCAATTATTTTTGTGTCGGTTTTGGTAAATTCTTCTGACAAATCAATAGCTTGTATTCGTTTACTAGCTGATTGATTTTCTAACAAAGCCAATACTTGTTTTTCTTCTTTTATTTTTTGTTTCTCAGCAATGGTTAATTGATCTTCACCTGATTGATGTTTTCCAATTAAAAAAGCACTAACAACTATTAATATGCTTGCTGCGATGCGTAAGTGTGATTTCCAGTTCGTTTTTGGTTGCAATTTCACAACCTTTGTTTGTTGTTTTTCTTGCTCTAAAAATGTATTAAAATTCATTTTTAAATTAGCTGAAGGTATTTCTTCTACATCAGCATCAAAAACTTCTAGAAATGATTTCATTTGAGCAACTTCATCTTGACAGTTACTACAAGAGTCAATATGGTTTTGAATTAATGAAGACTCTTGCTTTGTAAGCTCTCCTTCAATAAAACCAATTAGTTTATTTTCTATATCGTTACACTTCATTATTTGCTGTTTGAAAATAAATGTCTTTTAACTTCTTTAATGCTCTATGCACTCTAACTTTTACGGCATTTTCTGAACTTCCAATAATTTCAGCTATTTGCTCGTATTTAATTTCTTGATAGCGATGCATTACAATTAATTCTCTGTCTGAATTACTAAGCTGTAATAAAGCTACCTTTAAATGATCTAATTCTTCTTTTTTACCCTCTGATAAAACAATATCTTCTGAAGAAAGTTTATCATCTTCAATAATATTTGTTCTTTCTTTTTTTTGCTTTTGATAATAAGTAGAAAATATATTTCTAGCTATTGTGTAAATCCATGAGGCAAAATTCCCATTTTTATAAGATGTTCTGTATTTTAAAATTTTAATAAAAACATCTTGTGTTAAATCTTCACTAACCATTTTATTATGTAGCATTTTATTAAAGAAATTATAGATACGTACATGATATCTGTCAAATAAAATAGACATCATATCTAAATTTTCATTAGCTACTTCTAGCATTAAATCTTCATCGGTTAGATGCTTCAATGTGTTAGTTTTGATTAGTTTCTATATTAAAAACCATGAATTTACAGAAAGGTTACATTTAATATTAAATTTTTTGCAAAAAAAAGCCTCGTTGGTTAACGAGGCGTAATTTTATTATTGTTTTTCTAGCTCAAATACTTTTTGCAGCATTTTATCATCTGGTTGATTTACTTTGTATAAACCTTCATCGCTAAAGAGCTCTCGAGCTATTAATGTTTTTAAATTCCTTCTTAATTGATTTCTTGTTCTTTGCGAGACTCTAAAGTCTTTTAGTCTTAAAAAGAACTTATCAGAAACAACACCATCCTTATCAAAAGTTTTAATGTATTCTTCAACGTTAATATTAGCTAGTTTTTTACGATTAGCATCCACATAATTAAATGCGAAGTTATTTAAAGGTCTAAAGAAAATTGTTGGAACATAAGATGAGGTGTCAACAGCCACAAAATGATCAGGGATTATTCCCCCGCCACCATATACAGTTTTACCCTTTGGCGTGGTGAACTTTAAACTATCAATCGTTTTTATGCTGTCTTTATTAAATAGTTCTCCATTTTGATATCTAAGTTGTAAATCTTGGCTATATTGATTAATCTCATCTTCAGAGACTCCCTTATTATAAGGCTTTTGTATAGAACGTCCAGTAGGTGTGTAGTAACGAGCTGTAGTTAATCGAACAGCAGAACCATCTCCTAAATCCATTTCTTGTTGTACTAAACCTTTACCAAAAGAACGACGTCCGATAATAATTCCTTTATCATTATCTTGTAAAGCACCCGCAACAATTTCGGAAGCAGAAGCTGAGTTTTCATCAATTAAAACATATAAACCGCCTTTTTCAAAATCACCTTTACTAGTAGCAAATGATTCGTTTACGTCTCCTTTATTATTTTTTGTGAATACAATTAGTTTATCGTCTTCTAAAAACTCATCTGCAATTTTATTAGCGATGTCAATAAATCCACCACCGTTTCCACGAAGGTCTAATACTAAATCTGTCATTCCTCTTTCTAAAAGATTGTCTAATGAAGATTTAAATTCGGTATAAGTATTACGAGCAAAACGATCTAACTTTATGTAACCAATGCTATCGTTTAGCATATAAGCAACATCAACACTTTTAATATTTACTTTTCCTCTATTAATCGTTACATCGAAAAGACTATCGTTGGTTTTTCTATAAAGTTGAAGATCTACTTTTGTATTAGGCTTTCCTTTTAGGGCTTTCATTATTTGCGCTGTTTGAAGCCTTTTACCATACATGGTGTCTTTGTTAGCTAATAGAATCCTATCACCAGCTTTAATTCCTTCTTTTATACTTGGTCCGCCTTTAATTGGTGAGATTACCGTAATGGTATCACCAATCATTCTAAACTGAACACCAATTCCTACAAAATTACCTTGCATATTCTCGGTAACTAGTTGTAGATTTTCTTTAGGAATGTATACCGAATGTGGATCTAGTTTATCTAACATCTCGGCGATTGCACCATCTAATAATTCATCAGTATTTACATTATCAACATAATCACTTTGAATATAATCAATCAAGCGCTTTATTTTTCGCTCATTAGCCGAATTTGACCCAATAAGATTGTTTGAGTTTGAACCGCTAAAAAAGGTTCCGATAAGAATACCGAAAACAACAGCAATAGAGAAATATATAGGTAAATTATTTTTGTTCATTTGGTAAATACGTCAATTCAACACCTGCTTTTTCTAAAAAATCTATTCCCGACGAATCTTTATAAGCTTCAGCATATACCACACGTTTTATTCCTGCTTGATGTATTAGTTTACTACATTGCTGGCAAGGTGAAAGTGTAATATATAAAGTAGCCCCTTTACACGATTGTGTTGAGGCTGCAACCTTTAAAATAGCATTGGCTTCGGCATGCAAAACATACCATTTTGTATACCCTTCGTCGTCTTCACAATAATTCTCAAATCCTGATGGAGTTCCGTTGTAACCATCAGAAATAATCATGCGATCTTTTACAATTAGTGCACCTACTTGTTTACGCTTGCAATGCGATAATTTACCCCATTCTAACGCCATTTTTAAATAAGCGTTATCGTATTTTAATTGTTTTTTATCCAAGATTAATTTTGATTAATTATGTGAAATGCTAATATAATTAGATTTAAAGCGGATAGACGTTAATTTTTTACCAAAAAACACGGTCGATCATCATCTGAAAAGCAAAACCAATTACAATAGATGATCCTACTAAAATCCAATCGCGACGATTCACTCCAAATACAGATTGCACTAACGATCCTACCAATAAAATTAATAAAACAATAATAATTTGCGCAGCTTCAACACCTAAAGCAAACTCTAATAAAGGAACTAATTTATCAGAAGTTTTTCCAATCATTATTTTAAAATAATTAGAAAAACCAAGTCCGTGAATTAATCCGAAGAATAATGCAAAAAATAGGTTCTGATTCTCTTTTCCTACCGATGCCTTCTTAGCTGTTAATACATTCATTAATCCAGTAATAAAAATAGTAAGCGGAATTAGAAACTCAACTAAATCGGCTCTAACATTTAAAATACCATAAGCAGAAAGTGCTAGTGTTATAGAATGCCCTATGGTAAATAAGGTTATTAACCATAAAACTTTTTTCCATTGTTTAAATTGATAAACAATAGCTAATACAATTAAGAATAAAATATGATCATAGGCTTTGATGTCTAATACATGAAATAAGCCCATTTTAAAGTAGAAAATGAAATCGTTCATTCGGGGTTTAAATTTTTATTTGTCGGTCTATTTGTTGGTCTAAAGATATAAAAGTTTCGGTTCTTGAAACACCTTTTATGTTTTGAATGTCTTTATTTAACAAATGCATTAAATCTTCGTTGTTCTTACATAATATTTTTATAAAAACCGCGTAGTTACCAGTAGTATAATGGCTTTCTACAACTTCAGGAATTTCCTTTAATCTTTTAATAGCGGAAGAGTATAAACTCGATGAGTCTAAAAAAACACCTACAAAAGCAGTAGTTGTATACCCTAAAGCTTTGGTGTTTAAAGTCATTTTATAACCATCTATTAAATCAGAAGCTTCTAATTTTCGTAAACGTTGATGTATAGCAGCACCTGATATTCCTACCTCTCGAGCAATACTTAAAATCGGAGTACGCGCATCTTTTACTAGTCGTTTGATAATGATTTTATCAATCCCGTCAATCTTTAATTTCTTAACCATACAACAAAAATAAGGAAAGTTCATTAGAATGATTTTTTAATATTAAGTACCTTTACAGGTATGTATGCTCTTGTTGATTGTAATAATTTTTATGCCTCTTGCGAGCGGGTTTTTAACCCGAATTTGCAAGGAAAACCAGTTGCTGTTCTAAGTAACAATGACGGTTGTGTTATTGCAATGAGCGATGAAGCTAAAAAACTAAAACTTCCATTCGGTGCGCCAATTTTTAAATGGGAAAAATTCTGCAAGGATAAAAACATTACTGTTTTATCATCAAATTATCCATTGTATGGAGACATGAGTGCTCGGGTAATGAAAATATTGGAGCAATTTTCTCCAGATATTGAAGTCTATTCTATTGATGAGGCTTTTCTTCAATTTAAAGGATTCGAGAATTATAATTTTGACGCATACGGAACAAAAATTAGAGATAGAGTACTGCAATGGACAGGGGTTCCAACCTGCGTTGGTATTGCACCAACCAAAGCTTTAAGTAAAGTTGCCAATAAAATAGCGCGTAAATTCCCGAAAGAAACAGGAGGTGTTTATGTAATTGATTCTGATGAAAAAAGAATCAAAGCATTAAAATGGACTTCGATAGAAAGTGTTTGGGGTATTGGTAGAAGATTACAAAAAAGGCTTTTAGAAAAAGGATGTATAAAAGCATACGATTTTACACAGTTAAATGACGATTGGGTTCGTAAAAACTTATCAATTACAGTTTGGAAATTAAAGAAAGATTTAGAAGGTCAGTCTGAAATTTTATTAGATGAACCAGAAACAAAAAAAGCAATTGCAACTACCAGAAGTTTTGAGTATACGTTTTCAGATATTGATAATATAAAAGAACGTATTTCAACATTTGCAGCAAGCTGTGCAGAGAAACTAAGAAAACAAAATTCTAGTTGCCATATGGTAATTGTACTATTGCGTAGCGATCGCCATAAAAAAGATAGTCAGCAACATAAGGTTAGTAAAACAGTGGTGTTTTCTTATCCTACAGATTCTACATTAACCATAAGTAAAAGTGCGGTACAAGCGGTAACCACTATTTTTAAAAAAGGAATAAAGTACAAAAGAGCAGGCGTTATTGTTACAGGATTGGTACCTACAAATAATTATCAATTAAATATGTTTGAAGCGGAAAATCCGAAACACAAACCGTTAATGAAAGCAATTGATAAATTAAATAAGACTTTTAAAGCAGATAAGGTTAAATTAGCAAATCAAGATTTACAACGTACATGGAAAATGCGTCAAGAACGATTATCGCCAAAATACACAACCAATATTAACGATATTATAAAGGTGAAATAAATTATGAAAACATCAGAGGCATTAACTTTTTTCTTACCGAAAGAACTAAACGAAAACGAAGGAGCTATTTTTATGGATATCGGAATTTCTGCAGGATTTCCATCACCAGCAGATGATTTTAGAGAAACTCGCATTTCTTTAGATGAAGAGTTAATAGGAAATAAAGAAGCTACTTTTTTTGCAAGAGTTAGCGGACAATCTATGATAGGTGCTGGATTGGATGATAATGATTTATTGGTAATCGATAGAAGTATTGAACCGGAAAATAACAAAATAGCGGTTTGCTTTTTAGATGGCGAGTTTACTGTAAAACGATTACGCGTAGAAGGAAAAGAGGTTTGGTTGCAACCAGAAAACCCTAACTACCCAATTATTAAAATTACCGAAGAAAACAATTTTGTTATTTGGGGTATTGTAACTAGTGTGATTAAAAAAGTATAAAAATTAAAAACCAATTATGAATAAATTACAATCATTTTACGAAAAAAAAGAGAAAACAATAATTACATTATTTTTTATTGGAGTTTTTATTGGGTCAGCTATAATGATATATTTATTAGCCACAGGAAAAGTTAACTAAAGATAATACTTTCATTAAAGTCGCTTTTAAAGTGCAAGCACTTAAAATTAAACAACGGGAAGAATTGTTACTAACATTGAATTCAATTTGTTACAAATCTATTTTTCATATATTTAGAAAAAACATTTAAAATTATGAACAAATCAATTCAAACAATTTTGTTAGTAGCAGGAATCGTTATTCTTTGTTACGGTATTTACACAATGATTCAACCAGAAGCGCAAGTGTCAATTGGTGACGTAGCATTAGTAAAAGCGCAAGACAATACAAATTCGTATATAACTATGGCAATAGGTGTTGCAGCGATTGCACTTAGTTTTTTAAAAGGTAAAAAATAATAAACCATATTTTTAATCAAAAGCCACTCAAATTGAGTGGCTTTTCTTTTTCATAAAGAAAATTTATAAAGTTTTGTAATGTGTTAAAAAAAACTACGTCAAAAGCTATTAAATGTCTCACACTATTTAAAACTAAAAAAATGCGAAAAACAATTATACTCCTCAGTTTTCTATTTATTAGTATTCAATCGCAATCGCAAACTGATGTATTTAACGCTCTTTTAAAAACTTACGTAACCTCTCAAGGAGAAGTAGATTATAAAGGTTTAAGAAAAAATAGAGCTCTTTTAGATATTTATTTAAAACATTTAGAAAAAACAGTTCCTGGAAAAAAATGGTCATCATCTAAGGCTAAAGCATTTTGGATTAACGCATATAACGCTTATACTATAAAGCTAATTTTAGATAGCTACCCTTTAAAAAAGATTACTGATATTAAAAGAAAAGGAAGAAATGCATGGAAAATTCCTTTTGCAGTTATTGGTAAAAAAACATATTCTCTCGATTATATCGAACATAAAATATTACGTCGTTGGCATGATGACCCAAGAGTTCATGTAGCCTTAAATGCAGCTTCTAAATCAGGACCAACATTTCCTAATTATGCTTTTACAGCTAAAAACATTAATTCGAAATTAGAAATGTTGATGAAAGCTTTTATCAACGACCCTACGAAAAACAAAATATCTATAACTAAGGTTGAGGTATCGAAAATGTTTGAATGGTATCAAGAAGATTTCACTATTAACCAACCTTTAATTGACTATATCAATAAATACTCAAAGGTTCAAGCAAATGATAATGCTGATGTTGTTTATTTAGAATATGATTGGAATCTAAACGGTAAATAAAAATCATCCCCTTTATTATAACCCCCTTATTAAAACGAAAAGTCCCCTAACTTTTCGTTTTACTTTTTTATACATGTTGATCTATTAAAATTGCATTTCCATCAGGGTCAAAAAAAGCCATACTGGCTGGTCCAGATGAAGATTCATCAATCTCTCTTTCTAGTTTGATATGATTTGCTTTTAAATGTTTTTGAATAGCTCTAACATCATCAAACTTATCTAATATGTTAGCACTTTCATCCCAACCAGGATTAAATGTTAGAATATTATTTTCAAACATTCCTTGAAACAAACCAATTAATGAATTACCATTTTTCATAATTAGGTAATTCATTTCCATACTTCCTGCAAAAACAGAAAACCCTAAGGTTTCATAAAACGATTTCGACTTATCTAAGCTTTTTACCGCTAAACTAATTGACATTGCTCCTAATTTCATAATTGTTTTATTTTATGCTTTACGTAGAATTTTTTCCATTTTCCTACCCTTAGCCAATTCATCAATCAGCTTTTCCATTTGTCTACATTTTTTGTATAATTCAAATTCATCAGCTATTTCTTCGATTCTGTAACCACAAACAACACCTTTAATCATATGTGCATTTTCGTGAATAGCAGCTCCTTCAAAAAAATCTCTAAACGTTTTTTTACCATCAATGAATTCTTGCAATTCTTTTGCATCATAGCCAGTAAACCATTTCATTACCTGATCTAGTTCTTCTTTAGTTCTACCATTCTTTTCTATTCTACTTAAGTAATGTGGGTAAATAGATCCAAAGATCATATTGGCAACTTGTTCGTTTTTTTTGGTGGTTACTTCTGGCATATTAGTTAATTGTTTGTAAAGCAATTTACAAAATCTAATTCATAAAAAAATCCCACACTCTCGTGCAGGATTTCATATCAACCAAAACTAAAAGACTAAAACTTTCCGTTTTTATGAGCCATTTCTGATGGGATTTCTTGAATTACATCCCAATGTTCAACAATTTTATTGTCTTTTAATCTAAATAAATCATAAAATGCTTGAGCCTTTCCACCCCATTCTCCTTCACTCATTGTTAAGACAAAGTTTCCTTCTCCTAATACTTTATGTAGCTTATTGTATTTAAACATATTGTTTTGAGATGTTAAATAAGCTATTGCTTCTCCTAAACCATCTAAACCGTCTTTTATTGCAGGATTGTGTTGATGATATTCTTCTGTACTAACGTATTCTGTGATTTTTTCTGGCGCTTTTCCAAACAAAACATCGTTAACAAAATTCTTTACAATTGCTTTGTTAGTATCTGTTTTTTCTAAATCTGTAACCTCTGTTGGTCCATCAACTTGTGAACGTCCGCTAGCGGTTTTTTCTACTTTAGGAGTTAAATTATCCCAATGTTCAGCAACTTTTCCATCTTCCATACGCCAAACATCAAAAGCTATCATTTCTTTTCCTCCAAGAGCTTCTGCATTATGGTATGAATTATGGAAAACAATAAAGTCTCTATCCTGTAAAAGTCTATGCGTAGTATAGCTTGTATTTCCTTCTTTTAAAACTGGCAAAAATCCTAATACTGGTTCAATTCCTGTTGGTACATGAGGATTATGTTGAATATAATCTTCTTTGAAATATTTTTTTATTCCATCAGCACTATAATCTTTAAAGAAAGCTTCTTGTGCTTTTTCTGCTGTAGTTTTTAAATTTCCCATCTTTTGTGTTGTTTTAGAATTATTACTCTTTATTGTTCCCTTTTTTTGAATTGAATTACAGCTTACAAAAGCTGCAATACTTAATACAATTATGATTGCTTTTTTCATCCGATACTTATTTTTAAATGATAGGACAAAATTATGAAGAAGGGAGAGTTAAGTGTGGGTTAACCTAAAGATAAAAAAGGTAAATATCAAACCAAATAACCTAAATGTTATTGTTTTTAAATGAATTTGGGGTGAATCCCGTGTGTTTTTTAAAGTATTTTACAAAATTAGTTGATTCTTCAAAACCCATTAAATAAGCTAATTCAGTACTTTTAATAGTTGAGTTTACCAAATTTCTTTTAGCCTCTAAAATGACAAACTCATCAATATATTGTTTTGCTGTTTTATTAATAACCTCTTTACATACAATATTTAAATGCTTGTAAGTAATATTTAAGTTTTGTGCATAATAATCTGCATTTCTATTAAGTGTATAATCATTTTTTAAAATGTTTTGAAACGATAAAAACAGACTTAACTTGTCAGATTCTTGTATATAATTTGTTTGATTCTTTTTTATTTCTTCAACCTTTGAGAAAATAATATTAAACAAAGAATCTATGATGTGCTTCTTATTGAATTTTTCTGATGGGTTATAAAATTCTTTATAAATCAATTCAATATATTTAGGAATATTTGAAGTTTTGGGAATTTGAATTTTAGGAGAAAAAAGTTGAGGTGTTAATAATCTAACTGCAGTATTTTGTGGAATATTATTTAACTGCTTTTTAAAATACTCCTCAGTAAAAAGGATTAAATACCCTTTAGTATCCTCAGTAAATTTAAAAGCATTTACTTGTCCTTTAGAAACATAAACTACAGCCCCCTTTTGTACTTTATGTGAAACAAAGTCTACTAAATGTTCTGTTTCTCCACTTATATAAAAAGCTAATTGATAAAAATTTAGTTGATGGGGTTTACTTGGTAAATGCTCAAACTCTTCTTTTCTCCTTTCTATATCTTCTAACCTAATTATTTCTATCCCTTCAATCTCCGAAGATTTAGATTCAAATATTAAATTAGGAATTTCTTTAGGCATATTTTATTTAGCTCTTTTAATAATCAATCTTATTTGCCCCATATGATTTGCCTGATGCTCCATAACATGATACCAAGCCCAATAATTATTCATACTACCTCTTCCTACCATAGATTTAAACCATTTATCATCTTTGGTTTTTAATAGGCGTAATGTTTCTTTTCTTACCTCATCCCATATTTTAAGATAGTATTTTATTGGTTTACCTTTTAATTCTTCTCTTCCTTTCTTTCCTAAATTTAAAGCCGTTTCCCATAACTTTTCATCTTTATTAAATCCTCTGTTTTCGAAAGTATATAATTGATAATACTTTTCTGTTGCTGCTAAATGTAGAATCATTGCTCCTATTCTATTTGCATCTTCATCAAGTAAAAAGTCTGTTTCCTCATCTGTTAAATTAATAACACTATTAGTAACTCTCTTTTTTAAATCTTCTAACATTGAAACTGTTGTACCAATTTGAGGAGAAAATCCTTTAGGTGATTCAATTATATTTTGAGCATTTGATATAAAAACATTTAATAAAAAGATAATTATTAAAGATTTAAAAAAAATATAGCTATTGTTTTTCATCTTCTGTTAGTTTTATCTTTAAAAATAACCATAATTATATTTAGCATTGCTTAAAATTTTCATAAAACAAAAAATCCCGCACTCTCGTGCAGGATTTAATATTTATTTAGCAACATTGTTGCTTACATTTCTAATGCTTTGGTAGGATTATTGTTCATTAATAATTCTACTGGATTTTCTAAAGCTTCTTTCACAGCTACTAAGAAACCAACAGATTCACGACCATCAATAATACGGTGATCATAAGATAATGCAACATACATGATTGGTTGAATAACTACTTCACCATTTACCGCCATTGGACGGTTAACAATATTATGCATTCCTAAAATTCCACTTTGTGGAGGATTGATAATCGGCGTAGATAACATAGAACCAAATACACCACCATTAGTGATTGTAAATGTTCCTCCTGTCATTTCATCAACAGTAATTTGTCCATCACGAGCACGTAAAGCTAAACGCTTAACTTCGCTTTCTACTCCTCTAAACGATAAGTTTTCAGCATTTCTAATTACAGGAACCATTAACCCTTTAGGACCAGAAACTGCAATAGAAATATCTTGAAAATCGTGCTTTATTTGTTCTTTTCCATCAATCATTGAGTTTACATCTGGATACATTTGTAAAGCTCTTACAACTGCTAAAGTAAAGAAAGACATAAATCCTAAACCAACTCCGTGCTTCGCTTTAAAATCTTCTTTATACTGCTTACGTAAATCGAAAATTGGCTGCATGTTTACTTCGTTAAATGTAGTTAACATTGCTGTTTCGCTTTTTACAGCTACCAAACGCTCTGCTACTTTACGACGTAACATCGACATTTTTTTACGCTCTGTACCACGAGAACCATTTGCTGGCTGCGTTCCCATAGAAGGAACTGCTTTTACAGCATCCTCTTTAGTAATACGACCGTCTTTTCCTGTTCCTTTTACAGATGAAGCATCTATTCCTTTTTCAGCTAAAACCTTCTTAGCCGCTGGAGAAGCAGTACCCGTTGCATATGTTGCAGCTTTTGCTTCTTCTTTTTTAGGAGCCTCAACTTTTGGAGCTTCTTCTTTTTTAATTTCAGTAGAAGATCCTCCTTCTGGTTTAGCAGCACTCATATCGATATGACAAACTACTGCACCAACCTCAACAGCATCACCTTCTTCTGCTTTTAAAGTGATAATTCCGCTTTCTTCCGCAGGTAATTCTAACGTTGCTTTGTCAGAATCTACTTCGGCAATTGGTTGATCTTTCTCAACATAATCACCATCTTCAACTAACCAAGTTGCTATTTCTACTTCTGTAATTGATTCCCCCGGAGAAGGAACTTTCATTTCTAAAACACTCATGTTTCTTATTTTTATTCTGAAATACTTTCTTTCTTAAAACTTAATCAAAAACTTTATCTAATACTTTTTGATGACGACGCTTGTAACGTGCACTTGAACCTGCTGCTGGTGCTGAATGATAATCTCTCGATGCGCATTCTAACCTTGCTAATTCAAAACGCTCTAACATATATCCCCAAGATCCCATATTCTTAGGTTCCTCTTGAGCCCAAACGTAACGTTCTACATTTGGATATTTATCCATTACCTCTTTAATCTTATCGTTATGTAACGGGAATAATTGTTCTATTCTAATTAAGGCAACGTCTTCTCTTCCTAAACGCTCACGCTCTTCTAACATATCGTAGTAGAACTTACCAGTACAGAATACCATTTTTTTCACTTTAGAAGTATCAATAGTATCGTCGATTACTTCTTGGAAAGTTCCGTTTGCTAAATCTTCAATAGGATTCACCGCTTTTGGTAAACGCAATAAACTCTTAGGAGTAAAAACTACTAAAGGTTTTCTAAAATCACGTTTCATCTGACGACGTAAAATGTGATAGATATTTGCTGGACTAGAACAATTTGCTATCGTCCAATTATCAATTGCTGATGATTGTAAAAAACGTTCTATTCTTGCTGAAGAGTGCTCTGGTCCTTGACCTTCATAACCATGAGGTAATAACATTACCAATCCGTTTTGCAACTTCCATTTATCTTCTGCTGAAGAAATATATTGATCGAACATGATTTGTGCTCCGTTGGCAAAATCACCAAATTGTGCTTCCCAAATAGTTAATGTATTTGGAGCTGCCATTGCATAACCATAATCAAAACCTAACACACCATATTCAGATAAATGAGAATTATAAATTGTCATTTCTCCTTTATTCTTCGGATTTGTGTTTAATAAGTTCACACGCTCTAAAGTTTCTTCATCACGCATAATTGCATGACGGTGAGAGAAAGTTCCTCTTTCTACATCTTCACCAGAAATACGAATATTATATCCTTCTTCTAATAAAGTTCCGTACGCTAAATTCTCTGCGGTACCCCAATCAAGCTTATTATCTTCAAAAACTGCTTTTTCACGTCCTTTTAAAATACGTTCTGCTTTACGAACAAACTTGTGCCCTTCAGGAGTATTAGAGATTACTTTTGCTATATCTTTTAATGCTTCAACCGAGTAGGTAGTATCTACTGGTTGTAACATATCTTCTAATTGCTTACGTACAAATCCATCCCAAACCTCAGGCATAAACTCTTGAATCTTAGAAGTTGTCTTCTTTTTAGATTCGGTGAATTCTGCTTCTAAATGAGCTTTAAATTCGTCTGTAATTTGCTTTACATAATCAGAAGAGATACTTCCTTCTTCTATTAATTTTGCAGCATATATTTCTTTTGCATTTTTATGCTTAGAAATTGCTTTATATAATTTAGGCTGTGTAAAACGTGGCTCATCACCTTCGTTATGCCCGTATTTACGATAACCTAATAAATCAATATAAATATCTTTCTTAAACTTAGCTCTGTACTCTACAGCCAACTCCATTGCATGACAAACAGCTTCTGCATCATCTGCATTTACATGTAATACTGGCGATAAAGTTACTTTTGCAACATCTGTACAATAAGTACTAGAACGAGCATCTAAGTAATTGGTTGTAAAACCAACTTGGTTATTTACAACTACGTGAATTGTTCCTCCAGTTTTATAACCGTTTAAAGTCATCATTTGAGCAACTTCGTATGCAATACCTTGACCAGCAATTGCAGCATCTCCATGTACTATAATTGGTAAAATCTTACCATTATCTCCTTTGTAATCTTGATCTACTTTAGCACGAACAATTCCTTCAGCCACTGCTGCAACAGTTTCTAAATGTGATGGATTTGGAACCAAATTCATCTTCATTTTTTGTCCGCCTTTGTATTCTTTACTTAGTGTTAAACCTAAGTGATATTTAACATCACCATCAATATCTTGATCTTCGAAATCTTTTCCTTCAAACTCACTAAATAAATCGCGAACTGGTTTTTTAAAGATGTTAACCAACGTATTTAAACGACCACGGTGTGCCATTCCTAAAACACATTCTTCAACTCCATATTTTTCAGCTGCATCACGTAAAGCTACACTTACACCAGGAATTAAAGTTTCTCCTCCTTCAACCGAGAAACGTTTTTGACCAACGTATTTTGTTTGTAAAAAACTCTCGAAAGTAGAAGCTTGATTTAATTTAGTAAGAATGTATTTTTTTGCTTCAACATCATAGCTAGGATGATTGTCGTTTTTATTTAAACGATTTTGCCACCATTTCAATTCTTCCGGATTTCTTAAATACATGTACTCAACACCAATAGAATCGCAATAAATTGCTCTTAAATGGTTGATGATATCTGATAGTGTCTTAGCACCAATTCCTAAAACTTCTCCTGCATTAAAAACTGTTGATAAATCACTATTTGACAACCCGAAGTTTTCAATATCAAGTGTTGGAGTGTATTTTCTACGTTCACGAACTGGGTTTGTTGCTGTAAACAAATGTCCTCTGGTACGGTAACCGTTAATTAAATCGATTACTAAAAATTCTTTACGTACTTCTTCAGGAATTTCTACTTCATTTTCTTCATCAGTAAGAGAATAATTCTCGTTAGCTAAATCGTATCCTTGAAAAAAACTTCTCCAACTCGGTTCTACTGCATCAGGATTTTTTTGATACTGTTCGTACAAATCACCAATAAAACCTGTATGTGCTGCGTTTAAGAACGAAAACTTGTCCATATATTTTTATATACTTTTCTATCAATAAGAATAATGTTGACAAAAGTACAACTTTTAGTAAAAACAAGACTTTTTTTTACGCTATTTTTAACGACTTCAATTCTTTATTTTTCTTAGAAAAACGCGTTTATCTTGTTAAAAACATGAATTTAAAAGTTTGAAAACCAGAATTGAATATTTTTAACTGTATTTTTTATTGAAAATAGTTTGTAGATATCAAAAAAGAAATTAAATTTGCACTCGCATTTTAAAACAAATACGTTTTAAATTCCTCCTTAGCTCAGTTGGTTAGAGCATCTGACTGTTAATCAGAGGGTCCTTGGTTCGAGTCCAAGAGGAGGAGCAAAAATGCTGAAGGCAACGTAGAAGCCGATAATTTCTACAACATACATATTTTGTTCTATAAGAACATTCCTCTTTAGCTCAGTTGGTTAGAGCATCTGACTGTTAATCAGAGGGTCCTTGGTTCGAGTCCAAGAAGAGGAGCAAAAAAGACTTACAATAATGTAAGTCTTTTTTTATTTTTGCACTATGCAATTTCCAGAAAAGCTTAATAGAAAAATATCGAAACGTAAAGAGGATGAGTCTTTAAGAAGTCTAGATAATGAAAATAATTTAATAGATTTTTCTTCAAACGACTATTTAGGTTTTGCTAAGTCTGAAGTTATTTTTGATAGAACTCATCAATTTTTAATTGAGAATAACTTAAAGCAAAACGGAGCTACTGGTTCCCGCTTACTTTCTGGAAACCATAATTTATATACAAGCGTTGAAAAACAGCTATCTGAATTTCATAATTCTGAAGCCTCTTTAATTTTCAATTCAGGTTACGATGCTAATATTGGTTTTTTCTCATCGGTACCTCAGCGTGGTGATATTATTTTATATGATGAGTTAATTCACGCTTCCATTAGAGACGGAATTAATTTATCAAACGCAAAAGCATATAAATTTCAACATAACAACTTAACGCATTTAGACGAAGTTCTAAATCGTGTTAAAAATGAAACAGCAGCTGTTTATGTTGTGACAGAATCTGTTTTTTCTATGGATGGTGATTCGCCAGATTTAGTGACTATGTCGCACATAATAAAGAAATACGCAAATGTGTATTTTATTGTAGATGAAGCGCATGCTGTTGGAGTTTTTAATAAAGGATTAGTTCAAGAATTAAATTTAGAAAATTCAGTTTTTGCAAGAATCATCACTTTTGGAAAAGCGTTGGGATGTCACGGAGCAGCTATTCTTGGATGCAAAGAGCTACATCAGTATTTAGTTAATTTTGCTAGAAGTTTTATTTATACTACTGGATTATCACTACATTCTATAGCTACGGTTAAGTTTGCTTACGAAGAACTTGCTAAGAATCAAGCAAAAGAAAAACTTCAAAAAAACATTAGTTTCTTTAAACAAGAAGTAAACAGACTAGATTTAAACTTTATTGAAAGTAATTCTGCAATTCATTGCTGCGTGATTTCTGGAAATGAAAAAGTAAAATTAATCGCTAAAAAATTAAATAATAAAGGGTTCGATATAAAACCCATTTTATCACCTACGGTAACTAAAGGAGAAGAAAGACTGCGTTTTTGTTTACATAGTTATAATTCAATCAAAGAAATAACCAATGTTTTAGAGAACCTTGCTACTTTTGTTTAATAAAAATTGATATATGAGAGACGACTATACTGTTTTAGCAGTTTTTGAATATTCGACCGAAGCTCAGGTAGTAAAATCTAAATTAGATTCTGAAGGGTTTAAAACAATGTTAATGGATGAAAAAACTATTGACACTGATCCTTTATTAAGTCAAGCTATTGGAGGAGTAAAACTACTTATTCATAATAATGATTTAGAAAAAGGAATTATAGTTTATAATGAGATTCGAGAATACGAAAAAGATGAAAATGGAAACACTTATCAATGTGGTAAATGTAAATCAACTAGAATACTAGTTGCTCCACCACAAAGAAAAAGTTTTTTCTTTATGTTATTTCCTTTTTTTGAAAGCAGAAAATTAATTTGTAACGATTGTAAAACAATCTTTTAATGAAAAAATATTTCATAACCGGAATTTCTACTGAAGTAGGAAAAACAGTTGCTGCTGCAATTGTTACGGAAGCTTTAGAAGCTGATTACTGGAAACCTGTGCAAGCAGGTGAATTAGATAATTGCGATACTCAAAAGGTTAAAAAATTGATTTCGAACACAAAATCAGTTTTTCACTCAAATTCATATGCATTAAAAACTCCGATGAGTCCACATGCAGCTGCAGAAATTGACAACGTTACGATTGACATCAACAATATAAAAGAACCTTCAACTAATAATAATTTAGTTATCGAAGGTGCTGGCGGTTTATTAGTTCCGTTAAATGATTCTGAAACTATTTTAGATCTTATTAAACCAAACTATAAGGTAATTGTGGTTTCTCGTCATTACTTAGGAAGCATAAATCATACCTTATTAACTGTTAATTTATTAAAAGAAAAAGGGTTTGATGTTTCTATAATTTTTTCTGGAGAAGAACATAAAACTACAGAAGACATCATTAAAAAAACGACAAAAGTTCCTGTTATTGGAAGAATTGAAGAAGAACCTTATTTTGATAAAAATGTAATTAAGGAATATGCTGAACTTTTTAAAGATAAGTTATGAGTTTACAAGAAAGAGATAAAAAACACTTATGGCACCCGTTAAAACAACATCAAACACATCCAGAAAGCTTAGGGATTGTAAAAGCGAAAGGATGTATTTTAACTGATGAAAACGGAAATGAATATATCGATGCTATCTCATCTTGGTACACTTGTATGTTCGGACATTGTAACGATTATATTACAAGTCGTGTTTACGACCAAATGCAAACATTAGATCAAATAATGTTTAGCGATTTTACACACGAGCCCGCTGTAAAACTATCTGAAGAATTGATTAAAATTCTTCCAAAGAATCAAAACAGAATTTTCTTTAACGATAACGGATCAACTGCTGTTGAAGCTGGAATTAAAATGGCACTACAATACTATTTTAATATCGGTGAGAAGCGTAATACATTTATCGCTTTTGAAAATGGATTTCATGGAGATACTTTCGGAGCTATGTCTGTCTCTGGGCTATCTGTTTACAACGGTCCTTTTGAAGATTTCTTAATGGATATCCAACGGATTCCTGTTCCGAATGGAGAAAATAATCAAGCGATTTTAAATCAATTAAAACAAATTGTTTCCGAGAATAATGTTGCAGGTTTTATTTACGAACCACTAGTCCAAGGGGCTGCAGGAATGAAAATTCATAAAGCAGAAGATTTAGATGTAGTTTTAAAGTTTTGTAAAGAAAATAATATTTTAAACATTGCTGATGAAGTAATGACAGGGCTTGGAAAAACAGGCACTAATTTTGCTTCAGATCAAGTTGCTACAAAACCTGACATTATCTGTTTAAGTAAAGCTTTAACTGCTGGATTAGTCCCTATGGCGATTACATCATGTACCGAAGAAATTTACGAAGCCTTTTTAAGTAATGATATTGCTAAAGGATTTTTTCACTGCCATACCTATTCAGCAAACCCAATAGCTTGTCGTGCTGCTTTGGCAAGTATTGAATTATTACAATCAAAAGAAATCCAAGAAAATATCGCTTATATTTCTAATGCTCATAAAACCTTTTTAGAGGAAATTAAAAATCATCCGAAGGTAACTTCAACAAGATGCAAAGGAGTAATTTTAGCGATTGACTTAAAAACAAATGCGAATCGTTACGGTACTTTACGTGATAAGTTGTTAAAATTATTTATGAAAGACGGAGTATTCTTACGACCATTAGGAAACACTATTTATATTCAACCACCTTATGTAATTACAAAAGAACAGTTAGATAAAGTTTATTCAACTATTGAAAAGGTTTTAGATACTCTCTAAGACCTTTTCTTTTTCAAGTAAATTAATTTCTTCTTGAGTCTCTTTAATACGAACATATAAATCTTCGTATATCCATTCACCATTAGATCTTATCCCTCTTATAACTAGAGTTCCTTTTCCTTTTTGCCCTTTTATAGGAATTGAAAAATCAACTTTACCATCATCATTATTTAAAGAAATATTCCCTGAAGGAACACCATATTTTCTTACTCCATCTCCCAAAGCATTTATTACTTCTTTATCAAAACAAGCTCGCTCAAAAGCATAATCAATAGGTTCACTTTCACTTATCATGTTTGATATTCCAAAAAAAGCAGCTCCAATACCAAAAACAAAGAATAATATAATTAACAAACATCCACATCCACAACCTCCAACGGGCACTGCCCACATCCAATTTCTACTAAACCAACTCTTTTGGTGTTGTTCCTCCATAATTTTAATATTTAAACACAAGATAACTATTTATTTTCTTTAGAATCCTTGATATTACCTTTATTTTTGCCGAAAATTTTAGTGTATTGAAAGATTTGATTTCTATAACATCATTTGCTTCTGTTTCTGCCTTAGGTAGTACTCCAGAAAAAATCTGGGAGAACTACTTAACATCCGAACATTTTTTATCTTTAAAAGAAAATGTATGGGTAGCTCAATTAACTAACGAAGATAAATTGGCTATTGAAAAAATAAGAAACTCAGACAATAAGTATAAGAAACTAGATGATGCTGTTTTATACACACTATTTGTTGCTAGAAAAGCTATTGAAAAAACGAATTGGAAATCGGAAGATAACTTTGGAATCAATATTGGTTCTTCACGTGGTGCCACTTCTTTATTCGAAAAATATCATAAAGAGTTTTTAGATACAGGAAAATCTTCAACTTTAAGTTCTCCTACAACTACCTTAGGGAATATATCATCTTGGATTGCTCATGATTTACAATCTAACGGCCCAGAAATTTCGCATTCAATTGCTTGTTCTACCGGACTACATTCTTTATTAAACGGAATAGCTTGGCTACAAGCAGGAATGTCTGATAAATTTATGATTGGGGCTAGTGAAGCATCACTAACTGATTTCACCATTGCACAAATGCAAGCCCTAAAAGTATATTCAAAAGAAAAAGATGATTATCCTTGTAAGGCTTTCGATATGAATAAAACAAAAAACACGATGGTTTTAGGTGAAGCCGCTGCCGTTTTTTGTTTAGAAAAAGGAGAGCAAGAAAATACTATCGCTCATATAGAAGGAATAGGTTATGCTACCGAAATATTAAAGCACAATACTTCCGTTACAGATAATGCTGAGTGTTTTCAGAAATCAATGAAAATGGCTTTAGGCTCAATTTCTCCTGATGAAGTTGACGTTATCATTATGCATGCTCCTGGAACTTTGAAAGGTGATTCTTCAGAAATTAATGCTATAAACAAAGTTTTCTGTAACAAAACTCCATTCTTAACTACTAATAAATGGAAACTTGGGCATACTTTCGCTACTTCTGGTTTACTTAGTTTAGAACTTGCTATTCTAATGTTGAAGCATCAAAAAACTATAGAAGTACCTTTTGCAGAAAAACAAAAACAGCCAAAAAAAATTACTAAAATTTTGGTAAATGCTGTTGGTTTTGGAGGAAATGCAGTTTCTGTTTTATTGACGAAATAAAATTGTTCATTTCCGTCAATTTCTATACTTTTAGTAACTCAAAAAAATAATTGCTTTATGATGGAATGGTTTTCAGAATTAACTTCTTTTCAAAAAATGTATTGGGTTGTAACTAGTGTTTCAACTTTAATTTTTCTTTTTGTACTTATTGGTGCTTTTATGGGAGCCGATGGTGATGATATTGGTGATGTCGATGCAGAAATAGATGCAGATACTGGTGCAGGATTTCAATTTTTTACTTTTAAGAATATGGTAGCATTCTTCACTATTTTTGGATGGAGCGGAATTGCTAGTATAGATGCTGGAAATTCAATAACAACTACTTTATTTATTTCTATAATCTGTGGTTTGTTAATGATGACAGCTATGGCTGCTTTATTTTATTACATCAGCAAACTAACCGATAGCGGAACCTTAAAAATGAAAAATGCACTAAATGCAATAGGGGAAGTATATTTAACTGTTGGAGCTAATAGATCTAAAATAGGAAAGGTACATATTAAGGTTCAAAACTCATTGCGAGAGCTGGAAGCCTTAACTGATTATGATACCGACTTAACACAAGGAACTGTTATAACAGTAGTCGAAGTAACACCAAATGGATTATTAATTATTGAACCTCAAAAATAAAAATTGACTATGCTAAAATTAACACTATTACAAATTGATGGATTTGCAGGCCCTATCGGAATCATCATTGCAATCCTCTTTATTTTCATTTTATTTATCACTTTAGTTAAACGCTATAAAAGATGTCCTTCGGATAGAATTTTAGTAGTGTATGGTAAAGTTGGCGGTGGGCAATCGGCCAAATGTATTCATGGTGGTGCTGCCTTTATTTTTCCTGTAATTCAAGATTATCAATTCTTAGATTTAACTCCTATATCGATAGAAGTAAATTTAATGAATGCACTTTCTAAACAAAACATTCGTGTAAATGTTCCTTCTCGTTTTACGATTGGTATTTCTACCGAGCCAGGAATTATGCAAAACGCTGCAGAACGTTTATTAGGTTTAGGCCAAAACGAAATTCAAGAATTAGCACAAGAAATTATCTTTGGTCAATTACGTTTAGTAGTTGCCTCTATGGATATTGAAGAAATTAATTCTGATAGAGATAAGTTTTTAACTAACATTTCTAAATCTGTAGAATCAGAATTAAAGAAAGTCGGTTTAAAACTAATCAACGTAAATATTACAGATATTGTTGATGAATCTGGTTATATAGAAGCTTTAGGTAAAGAAGCGGCTGCGCATGCAATAAATGCTGCTCGTAAATCGGTAGCAGAAAAAAACAGAGATGGTTCTATTGGTGAAGCAAATGCCGTACAAGATGAAAGAACTCAAGTGGCAGCAGCTAATGCCCAAGCTGTAGATGGAGAAAACACCGCAAAAATTGCCGTTGCAAACTCTGACTCATTACGTCGTCAAAGAGAAGCAGAAGCCGAAAGAGTAGCAATTGCTTCAGAAAAAGTGCAATCAGCAAAAGCATTAGAAGAATCGTATGCAGCAGAAAAAGAAGCTGAACTTGCTAGAGCAGAAAGAGAACGCTCATCTCAAGTAGCAGATGTTATTGTTCCTGCAGAAATAGATAAACGTAAAGTAGAAATTGATGCAGAGGCTGAAGCAGAAAATATTAGAAGAATAGCGAAAGGAGAAGCTGACGCTATTTTATTTAAAGCACAAGCAGAAGCACAAGGTTTATATGAAGTTTTAACCAAACAAGCTGCTGGTCTGGATCAAATTGTTAAAGCTGCTGGTAATGATTCTAAAAACGCTGCTTTGTTATTAATTGCAGATAAATTACCTGAATTAGTAAAAACACAAGCAGAAGCTATTAAGAATATTAAAATTGATAAAGTTACTGTTTGGGAAAACGGAGGAGGAAAAGATGGAAAAACATCTACCTCAAATTTTATTTCTGGAATGTATAATGCGGTTCCACCATTACAAGAAATGTTTAATATGGCAGGAATGCAACTACCTGAGTATTTAAAAGGTAAAGAAATTCCTTCTGAAATAGTAGAAGAAGCTAAAGATGATGGTAATTCTACCTTAGAAGAAAAATAAACATTAATAAAATTCCGCTTTCGTAGCGGAATTTTTTATTTTTACCCCCACAAACAACTTGAATTCATGAGCGAAGTAAGACATAACTGGACGAAAGAAGAAATTCTAGAAATATATAACAAACCTATGATGGAGCTTCTATACGAAGCTGCTACTATTCATAGAAAAAGTCACGACCCGAACATAGTACAAGTTTCTACACTATTATCAATAAAAACTGGAGGATGTTCTGAAGATTGTGGATACTGTCCACAAGCAGCACGTTACCATACAGATATTGAAGGAAACGATTTAATGTCTGTACAACAGGTAAAAGCACAAGCATTAAGAGCTAAATCCGGAGGTAGTTCTCGTGTGTGTATGGGAGCTTCTTGGAGAAACGTAAAAGACGGACCAGAATTTGAACAAGTATTAGAAATGGTACGTACCATTAATAAGCTTGATATGGAGGTTTGCTGTACTTTAGGAATGGTTACTGAAAACCAAGCGAAACGTTTAGCCGAAGCGGGATTATATGCCTATAATCACAATTTAGATTCTTCTGAAGAATATTATAAAGAAGTAATTTCTACACGTGGTTTCCAAGATAGATTAGATACTATTGATAATGTACGTAAAACAAATGTTACTGTTTGTTCTGGTGGAATTATCGGTATGGGAGAATCTGCTGAAGACAGAGCTGGTATGTTAGTAGCTTTATCTACATTAGATCCTCAACCAGAATCTACACCAATTAACGCATTAGTTGCTGTAGAAGGAACTCCGTTAGAAGATGAAAAGCCAGTTGAAATTTGGGATATGATTCGTATGGTGGCAACAACAAGAATTGTTTTACCAGAAACTCAAGTACGCTTATCAGCTGGAAGAACTCAAATGAGTAGAGAAGGACAAGCAATGTGTTTCTTTGCTGGAGCTAATTCAATTTTTGCTGGAGATAAGTTATTAACTACACCTAATCCAGATGTAAATGAAGACATGAAAATGTTTGAAATGTTAGGATTAAATCCTCAAAAACCATTTACAAAAAAGGTACAACCACAATCGGTAGAAGCAAAAGATTCTCAGTTTGAAGCTTTAGGTGAAAAACCAAAATGGACAAGACCTGAACACAAGATTGATCGTAACGAACAGAAAAAGCAAGAAGCTTTAGAGTTACGTAAGCAATCGTAAGTTTAGTAAAAAACACATATGACACCTATCAGAAATGATGGGTGTTTTTTTTAACAATACCTATCGAATAAAACTTCCTAACATTTTCTTAACTTTGCTTCTTGAAAAATTGGACGTATGGGATTACAATTACAACAAATAGATAGAGTTGAAACCATTACCAAAGAAGACTTTATCAAAAATTACTTTAAACCACAAAAACCAGTGGTTATCGAGCGTTTTATTGAGGATTGGCCAGCATATTCTAAATGGTCTTTAGAATATATGAAAGAAGTAGCAGGCGACAAAACTGTACCTTTATATGACGATAGACCTGTGGATTATAAAGATGGATTTAACGAGCCTCATGCTACTATGAAAATGAGTGAATATGTAGACTTGTTAAAACGTGAACCTACTAAGTTCCGTATTTTCTTATGGAATGTTTTAAAAGAGGTACCCATTCTACAAAAGGATTTTAAGTTTCCAAATTTCGGTTTACGTTTAATGAAGGGGTTACCAATGTTATTTTTTGGAGGTACAGACTCGTATACCTTTATGCACTATGATATTGATTTAGCGAACATTTTTCACTTCCATTTTGAAGGAAAGAAACAGGTTATTTTATTTGATCAGAAGCAAAATAAATATTTATATAAAATTCCACATTCTTTAATAACTAGAGAAGATATTAATTTTGCAGATCCTGATTTTGATAAATGGCCAGCTCTTAAAAAGGCTAAAGGTTATATTGCTGAACTAGAACATGGGAATGTTTTATATATGCCTGAAGGTTATTGGCATTATATGCGTTATTTAACACCCGGTTTTTCAATGAGTTTACGTGCTATTGCTCGTAATCCTAAAAACTTAGGAAAAGCGATATACAATGTATTTGTTATGCGTACTATTGATAATGTAATGCGACGTATAAAAGGTCAAAAATGGATTGATTGGAAAAACGAACAAGCTATTATAAAAACAAATAAAGCAAACAATGTTGCATAAAAAAAGCGCCTAAGAGGCGCTTTTTTTATTTTATAAACTCAACTATTTTCCGAATAATCTTTGAAAAAAGTTTTTGCTTTTCTGAACTACTTCTTCCGCCTCTTCTTGAACATCTTCAGCAAAATCTACTAGATGCTCGCCAGCTTCTCCTGCTAATTCAGATGCTTTTTCTGTTACATTATCCATAACTTCTTTTGCTTCGTCTGCTAAATCGCTAGCTTTTGCTTTTATTTTTTCTACAGACTCATCAGACATCATTTCACTAACTTTCTCTTTTACATCTTCAACAGCGTCAACAATATGCTCTCCAGCTTCACCAGCCATTTCAGATGCTTTCTCTGTTACGTTATCCATAACTTCTTTAGCTTTATCTAAACCATCGTTTAAATTATCTTTAAACTCTTTATTTTCTTTTGTCATTTTATTTTGATTTTATGTTAATTATTTAATCTAAAACCAACCTCTTTGATTTGTTTGATATGTATATACAAACTCTTCATCAGATTTAGTTAAATAAATGATTCCTTCAATTAAGCTAACCAACCACATTACTCCTGAAAAAATACCACAAGTTATAATAGATAATACGATTGTTAATACTAAAGTTACTATTCCTTCTTTAGTATAGCCTAAAATAAATTTATGCACTCCAAATCCACCTAATAAGATTGCTAAAATTCCTGCTAAAACTCTTTTACTTTCTTGATTTGGAACTGGGTTCCCGTTTTCATCAATTACATTCATTTTTTTGTTTTTAATAATAGTTTGGCTATAAATTTATAAAAAAGCTTCGTCTTTTGGTTCCCACAATTCAATTTTATTCCCATCTAAGTCTACAATCCATCCAAATTTACCGTAATCATATTCTTCAATTTTATCCATTACAGTAACTCCTTTATCTTTCAACTCACCAAGTAATTCAACTAAATTTTCTACACGGTAGTTAAACATGAAGTCTTTCTTAGAAGGTGCAAAATAGTTCGTATCTTTTGTAAACGGACTCCATTGTGTAGATGCTTTTTTTCCTTCTTTATCTTTCCACCAAAAAGTACAACCCCAATCATCGGTATTAAACCCTAGATTGTCTTTATACCAGTCTTTTGTAGCTTTTACATCATCTGTTTTAAAAAATACTCCTCCAATACCTGTTACTTTTCCTTTCTTCTTCATCTATTTCTTCTTTACATTAGTTTCATAAATTTCAATCCATTCTTCTACAGTCATTTTCTTGCATAAATCAGCTATTAAATCCATCGGGATTTCTTCTATTTTTTTAAAACGAATACAGCTTTTACCCATGTCTAATTTTCGCTTACTATACTTAGGATATTCAGCGACGAACCAGTCTAATAATTCTTTCTTAGCATAGATTCCATTATGATATAAATTAATAGAATTTTTCTGTGAAGCTATATTCATAAAAGGCAGAGGTAAACTTGTATCGCAATGATAACCATCTGGATATATAGAATGTGGTACATAATAACCGATCATATTATAATTCATGCCTTCTTCGAAACCTTCAGGTAAATTATCTTTAATTGTATCCCTTAATTTTTCCATTATCGCTTGACGCTCTTCTGGAACTTGTGCAATATAATCTTCAGGAGAATTAGCTTCGTATTTCATTTTGAATGGTTTTAGAATATAAAGTTAACAAAATTTTGCTTTGATTTTACCTACAATGGTTTGAGCTAACTTTTGTTTACTTTCAACAGTCCAACCAGCTACATGTGGAGATAAAATCACATTTTCAGCATTAATTAAATATTGAAATGCCTCTGGTATTTCTTGATTTGTAAATAAGTTTTCAAATGATTTTTTCTCATATTCTAACACGTCTAAACCAGCTCCCAAAACTTTATTAGATTTTAATGCTTCAACTAAATCTGAAGTAACAACCGATTTTCCTCTTGCTGTATTAATCAACCAAAACGACTTTTTAAATTGATTAATAAACTCATCATATACCATGTTTTTTGTCAACTTTGTTTGAGGAGTATGTAAACTTAAAACATCTGCTCTTTCCTGTAACTCTTGTAAAGAAACTTGTTTACAATTTTTATCACCAACATTTGGTTTTATATCATAGCATAAGACTTCAACATCAAATCCACGAAGTTTTTTAGCAAAGGATTTCCCCATATTACCGTAACCTATTAAACCAACAGTTTTTCCGTCTAATTCAATTCCGCGATTTTCTTCACGAAACCATTTTCCATTTCTAACTTCCTTGTCTGCTTTATTTAGTTTATTAAAAAGCGACAATAACATTCCTAAAGAATGCTCTCCTACAGCATTTCTATTTCCTTCAGGAGCAGAAATTAAAAAAACATCTTTTTTCTCTGCATACTCACAATCTATATTTTCTAAACCAGCACCTACCCTTCCTATAAACTTAAGATTTGTTGCTTTATCTAGAAACTGTTTGTCGATAGTAAATCTACTTCGGATGATAATTCCATCATATTGATGAATTTTAGCTTCTACCTCTTCTTTTAAAGAGGTGTAATCTTCATCATTAGCAAACCCTAATTCGTTTAACTGGTTTAATAACAAAGAATGATTTGAATCTAAATGGAGTATTCTCATTTTTTTCATAATAAAAAAGCCTTCTTTTTAGAAGGCTTAAAAGTTTAATATTGTTCTTTTTCGTTTGGAAAATCTTGTGATTTCACATCCGCTATATAACTTTGAAAAGCTCCTGTCATTTCTGTATATAAATCTAAATATCTTCGTAAAAAACGTGGATTAAACTCGTGAGTCATTCCTAGCATATCATGAGTTACTAAAACTTGTCCGTCAACTCCGCCACCTGCGCCAATACCTATAACAGGAATCGTTAAACTCTCAGCAACTTTTTGTGCTAAAGCTGCAGGAACTTTTTCTAAAACCAAAGCAAAACAACCTAATTCCTCTAACAATTTAGCATCTTCTAATAGTTTTTCTGCTTCCTCCTCTTCTTTAGCTCTAACAGTATAAGTTCCGAATTTATATATTGACTGTGGCGTTAATCCTAAATGACCCATTACTGGAATTCCAGCGGTTAAGATTCTAGAAATTGACTCTCCTATTTCGCTTCCTCCTTCTAGTTTTACTGCGTGACCTCCAGATTCTTTCATTACTTTAATTGCTGAATCTAAAGCGCTTTTAGAATTACCTTGATACGTTCCAAAAGGTAAATCTACCACTACTAAACAACGCTCAATAGCACGTATTACAGAACTTGCGTGATAAATCATTTGATCTAATGTAATAGGCAATGTAGTTTCATGACCTGCCATAACATTTGATGCAGAATCACCAACTAAAATCACATCAATTCCCGCTCCGTCTACAATTTTTGCCATCGTATAATCGTAAGCTGTTAACATGGAAATCTTTTCTCCATTCGCTTTCATTTCTACTAATGACTTAGTGGTAACTCTTTTATATTGTTTTTTTGCTACTGACATTATTTATAATTTTCTGAATTGTAAAAATACGGATTTATTCTATTGATTTAATTTAAAAATAGAAGTTACAAGTCCTTCAGATTTCTAGATAAAAGTCGTTAATCTTCTGTTAATTATAATTTACACACTCTCTTTTTTAATAGCTTTACTTCCTGAAAATCTAATTACCATGCATAAAATAATTACTTTTCTTATTGTTTTAGTTCTTACTACAGTTGTTAATGCCCAAGAAAACAATGATAAAAAAGCAATAAAAAATACTATTGAAACTTTTTTTGATGGGCTACACAAAGGTGATAGTACTATTGTAAGTTCTACATTACATGCTACAATAAAAATGCAAACTACTTTTACCAATAAAAAAGGCGAAAAAAGATTGGTTACCGAGAGTAAAGAAAAAGTTTTAACAGGAATTGCAAATAAAAAAACTGAACACACTTATTTTGAAAAATTATTGTCTTGGAATATCCATATTGATGGTAATCTTGCTTCAGTTTGGACACCTTATGAATTCTACTTAAACGATAAGTTTAGTCATTGTGGAGCAAATTCTTTTCAGTTATTTAACAATAATGGGAAATGGGAAATTATTTATTTAGTAGATATGAGAAGTAGAAGTAATTGTAAAGCTTATAAAAACTAAAATGAAAAAGTACTTTTTATATTTTTTACTATTATCTCAATTTGGTTTTGCTCAAAAAGCAGAAATGTTTTTACCCGAATTATTTAAAGACCTTCCAAATGTTAGAGATTTTTCAATGACTAAAAATCTGGATGAATTTTATTTTACTGTAGAAAGTTATGCTAAAGAATATTCTTTTATCGCTTATTCAAAAAAAATAAATGGTAAATGGACTGCACCAAAATCGGTTAGCTTTACTGGACAACATAAAGATTTAGAACCTTTTTTATCTCCTGATGGATTAAAATTATTCTTCGCTTCTAATAGAATAAACAACACTTCTTCGGAGATTAAAAAAGATATAGATATTTGGTACGTTACTAGAAAATCTAAAAATGATAAATGGTCTAAGCCAAAAAACATAGGGCAAATAATTAATACTTCAGCCGATGAGTTTTATCCGTCAGTAACCAATAATGGAGATTTATTTTTTACTGCTCAATATGAAAATTCAAAAGGAAAAGAGGATATTTATGTGAGTAGATTTATTAACGGAAGCTATACTAAACCCAAATCTTTAAGTTCTGCTGTAAATTCAGAAAAGTATGAATTTAATGCATTTGTTGCTCCAGATGAAAGTTTTATAATTTTTACTTCTTATGGAAGAAAAGATGATTTAGGACGTGGTGATTTTTACATTAGCAGAAAAGATAAAAATAATAATTGGTTACCTGCTGAGCATTTAGGTGCAGATATCAATTCAAAAAAACTAGACTACTGCCCTTTTATTGACACAAGAAATAACGTTCTATATTTTACAACAAATAAAAGTTCGATTCCAAAAAATTTCGAAAAAAGAAAAAACCTTGAAGAAATAATTGATTATATTAATACTAAACCTAATGGATTAAGTAGAATATATAAAAGCTCTTTAAATAAAAAATAGTTTATATTTGGCATAATGAACCAAACTAATAACTCCAATAATTTATCACCAAATAAATGGGTTGATGACTATGCAGATTATTTATTTAATTATGCTGTTGTTCGCGTAAACGATTCTAGTATCGCTAAAGATTTAGTGCAAGAAACATTTTTTGCTGGATTAAAATCTGCTAAAAACTTTCAAGGAAAATCAACTGAGAGAACTTGGTTGGTTTCTATTTTAAAAAGAAAAATAATTGATCATTATCGAAAAATAAATTCTAAAAAAGGACAAGCCGAAGTTAGAATGAACTTTTATGACAATGGCGAAAATGAAGGTAGTTGGATTGAAGAAAGAGTTCCTCAGTCTTGGAACAATGAAGCTGAGAAAACTATTGAAAACAGAGAATTAAAATCTCAAATAGACAAATGTATCGATGCTCTTCCTGAAAAATATGCTATGGTTTTTAGGATGAAAACGATTCAAGAGTTTGAAACTGAGGAAATTTGTAAGGAACTAGATATCACTCCGTCGAACCTATGGGTTATCATTCACAGAGCGAGAACTCAGCTAAGAAATTGTATGGAAAAAAACTGGTTTAATAAGTAAGAGAATAATGTTTAAGAAATTCAAGATAACATGTGATGAAGCTACTGCAATTTGTGATAAAGCACAGTATGGAGAGGCTTCATTTTATGAAAAAATACAACTTAACTGGCATATTTTAATTTGTAAAATATGCGCATTATATTCTAAACAGAATAGAAAAATGTCGCATCTTTTTAAAATGAAAGCTAGTGAGTGTAAAAACGAAACAAAGTGTTTATCTAATATGGATAAGGAAGCACTAAAGGAACAATTAAGTAATTTTAATTAACAAGTTTGGTTTTTTTATAAAACCAATTTTTGATTTTTTGTTAGATTGAAACGGAGTTTATTGTAATGATAAATTCCGTTTTTTTATTTTTGCAACACAAAATATATACGAATGCATTTTTTACCTGAAAATATTGATAATTACGTTGTAAATCACTCGCAACAAGAACCAAAAATATTACAAGAACTAAGTAGAGAAACTTGGCAAAAGGTATTAAATCCACGTATGTTAAGCGGAGGATTTCAAGGAAGAGTTTTATCAATGATTTCTAAATTGATTCAACCAAAATCTATTTTAGAAATTGGTACTTATACTGGTTACTCTGCATTATGTTTAGCTGAAGGGTTAACAGAAGATGGTGAACTTTATACTATTGATAAGAATGAAGAACTAGAAGAACTACAGCATAAATACTTTCAAAAATCTGATTATAAAAATCAAATAAAACAGTTCGTTGGAAATGCTATTGACATTATTCCAACACTTGATAAAAAATTTGATTTAGTGTTTATTGATGCAGACAAATCAAATTACTTAAATTATTTTGATTTGATTATTGAAAAAATGAATAAAGGCGGAGTTATTTTATCTGACAATGTATTGTGGAGCGGGAAAGTTATAGAGCCAATTAATCCTAAAGATAATGACACTAAAGTTCTTTTAGAATACAACAAGCGTTTAAATGAAGATTATCGCTTAGAAACCGTTTTACTACCAATTAGAGATGGCTTAACGATTAGTAGAGTTAAATAAACTACAAATTACGTTTTATTGGACCTGTAAAGTCATCAATGCCATCTTTAACTTCATTGACTTCTTTATTTATGTCTCTAACAAAATCAGTGTCTATTCCTTGATTTTTGGCGCTATCGTTAATTTCTTTTTTAATATCGTTAGTTGCATCTTTAATTTGACGCATACCCTTACCTAGCCCTCTTGCTATTTCTGGAATTTTGTCTGCTCCAAATAACATCACAACGATTAATAAGATTACAAAAATCTCTGGTCCTCCGATAAATAAAAATACTCCATTCATTACTGCAAAGATAATCAAATTCAATTTTCTAATACTTTATTGTATAAAAAAAGCCAAACATAAAGTTTGGCTTTTTTCTATGATTTAAAAACAATTAATCTGCAAGGATTATCGCTTTATTATCTTTCATTTCGATAGTTCCAGATTTAATTGCTAAAGTTAAAACTTTATCATCTTCTGGTAAACTTACGATGCTTCCATGTAAATCATCAAATACTAAATGATTCTGTGTATGAACGTGAACCTTTACAGTTCCTTCGTTTAAAATAGATACAACTGGTGCGTGATTATTTAAAATCTGAAATTCACCGGTAATACCTGGTACAGTAACAGAATCAACTTCTGATGAAAACAAGATAGCTTCTGGAGTTACAATTTCTAAAAACATAATTTCAATAGAATTAATTATTGTTAATTGTTATTTGAATTATGCTTCAGCTAACATTTTTTCACCAGCATCAATTGCTTCTTGAATAGAACCTCTTAAGTTAAATGCCGCTTCTGGGTACTTATCTAACTCACCGTCCATAATCATATTAAATCCTTTAATAGTGTCTTTAATATCAACTAAACATCCTGGAATACCAGTAAACTGCTCAGCTACGTGGAATGGTTGAGATAAGAAACGTTGTACACGACGTGCTCTGTGAACTACTAATTTATCTTCTTCAGATAATTCTTCCATACCTAAAATTGCGATAATATCTTGTAATTCTTTATATCGTTGTAAAATCTCTTTTACTCTTTGTGCAGTGTTATAGTGCTCATCACCTAATACTTCAGCAGATAAAATTCTTGAAGTAGAATCTAATGGATCTACCGCTGGGTAAATACCTAACTCAGCAATCTTACGAGATAATACTGTAGTTGCATCTAAGTGAGCAAACGTTGTTGCTGGTGCTGGATCTGTTAAATCGTCTGCAGGCACATAAACCGCTTGTACAGATGTAATAGAACCTTTCTTTGTAGAAGTAATACGCTCTTGCATTGCTCCCATTTCTGTTGCTAATGTTGGTTGGTAACCTACCGCTGATGGCATACGACCTAATAATGCTGATACCTCAGAACCTGCTTGTGTAAAACGGAAGATATTATCAACGAAGAAAAGAACGTCTTTTCCTTGTGCTTCTCCTGCTCCATCACGGAAATATTCAGCAATTGTTAAACCAGATAATGCAACACGGGCACGTGCTCCTGGTGGCTCATTCATTTGTCCGAATACGAAAGTAGCTTTAGAGTCTCTCATTCCTGGCTTATCTACTTTAGATAAATCCCATCCTCCTTCTTCCATAGAATGCATGAAATCATCACCATATTTGATAATTCCTGATTCTAACATCTCTCTAAGTAAATCGTTTCCTTCACGAGTTCTTTCTCCAACTCCTGCAAATACAGATAAACCTCCGTGTCCTTTCGCAATGTTGTTAATTAACTCTTGAATTAATACCGTTTTACCTACTCCAGCTCCTCCAAATAATCCAATCTTACCTCCTTTTGCGTAAGGCTCAATTAAATCGATTACTTTAATACCAGTAAATAACACTTCAGTAGAAGTTGACAATTCATCAAACTTTGGTGCTTGACGGTGAATTGGCAATCCATCTTTACCTACTTTAGGTAAATCTCCTAATCCATCAATAGCTTCTCCTGTAACGTTAAATAAACGTCCATAAATATCACTACCAATTGGCATTTGAATTGGGTTTCCTGTAGCTACTACTTCAGTACCTCTACTTAAACCATCAGTTGCATCCATTGAAATTGTACGAACCGTATCTTCACCAATGTGTTGTTGAACTTCTAATACTAAAATAGAACCATCAGCTTTTTTAATTTCTAATGAATCGTAGATTTTTGGTAATTCAGCACTTCCTGTATTAAACTCAACATCGATAACTGGACCAATAATTTGAGAAACTTTACCTGTTATTGTAGACATTACTATATGTAATTAAAGTTATTTAATTTGCTATGTGAGCTTTAGCTCCTTTTTTCAAGGTGCAAAGGTAATTTTTTTAGTGGAATTTAAAAAACCTTTTACAGTATTTTTCGTAAAAATATTCCATAAAAAAAGCCTCGCAATAGCGAGGCTTAATATTATATGTGATATAAATTATTTTACTAATTTAATTTCAACACGTCTGTTTTGAGCTCTACCAGCTCTAGTTTTGTTATCAGCGATTGGGTAATCTTCACCAAATCCTGCAGAAGTTAATCTAGATCCGTCAATTCCGTGAGAAGCTAAATAATCTAAAACAGCTTTAGCTCTTCTTTCAGATAATCTCATGTTGCTTGCAGCAGGACCTTGACTATCAGTATGACCTTGAATACTAAAGTTAGCCTTAGGATATTCTTTCATAATTCCAGCGATTAAATCTAATTTACCAGTTACACCAGTTCTAAAAGTAGATCTTCCTGAGTTAAAGTAAATAGCTCTTGCGAAATCGTTTAATTTAGCTACAGCTTCTTCTTTAATAACTACTTCTGGACATCCGTTGTTAGAAGCAACACCAGCCTCTTTAGGACATTTATCGTCTTTATCTAAAACTCCGTCACCATCAGTATCTGGCCAAGGACATCCATTGTTAGCTGCAGGACCTGCAGTATTAGGACATTTATCTTTACTATCAACTACACCGTCTCCATCAGAATCAGGACATCCATTGTTAGCTTTAGTTCCTTTTTCAGTAGGACAAGCATCGTCTTTATCAGCAATACCGTCACCATCAGTATCAGGACATCCGTTTAAAGCAGCTAAACCAGCAACTTCTGGACATGCATCATCAGAATCTTTAATACCATCATTATCAGTATCAGGACATCCGTTGAATTCTTTTAAACCAGCAACTTCTGGACATGCATCATCTTTATCGAAGATACCATCACCATCAGTATCAGTTCCTCCGAACTTAAACACTAAACCAACTGAGTGTTGAAAGTGATCTTGTACTTTATCAGCAAATTCTTTTTTACCACCAGACTGGAAGTTTAAACCTAAATTATCGTTAAACCAAGTATTGAAACCAAGACCTGCATTTAACATTCCTTCACCGTTATCAGCAAAAGAAGTGTAACCACCACCTAAATACACATAAGGATCAAACCAAGAAGTATCTCCAAATAAATTATTTAAATCATACTTTACATTTGCATCGATAGCCCAATAAAGCTCATCCATGTCATTTTTTGTTTTAAAAGTCTCAATCTTATTTAAAGACCCTGCTAATTGTAAAGAAAAACCATCATTTAAGTATCTATCAACAGTTATTCTTGAAATAGATGGTAAAATATTCCAGTCACTAGTACCGATATAATCTTTTGCATAGTCTCCAAATTCTGAAGCGTGTCTAAAGTCAACAGCGTTAACTCCAAATCCAACCGCCCAAGGATTATCTGAATCTTGTGCGTTTGCAGTTCCTACAGTAGCGAATGCAAACAAAGCCATCACAGCTAATTTGATTTGTTTCATTATTAAAAATTTAAATTAAAAGTTCGTTTATATATAACGCAAATGTAAGTTGTTAAAACTTATTTACAAAAGCAAATCTACAAAAACTTACAATAAATACAAGTTTTTTTATACTAAGCTTACACTACACTTAATTCTTTCCCCACCTTAACAAAAGCTTCTATTGCCTTATCTAGATGCTCTTTAGTATGAGCTGCTGAAAGCTGAACACGGATTCTAGCTTGCTCTTTTGGCACAACTGGAAAGAAAAAACCTATTACATAAATTCCTTCTTCCAATAATTTATTTGCCATTACTTGAGAAAGTTTTGCATCATATAACATAACAGGTACAATTGCAGCATCAGCACCAACTAAATCAAAACCTGCTTTTTCCATTTCTGTACGGAAATAATTTGTATTCCATTCTAATTTATCACGGAGTGATGTATCATTAGATAGTAAATCAAATACTTTTAAAGAAGCTCCAACTATTGCAGGTGCTAATGAATTTGAAAATAAGTACGGGCGAGAACGTTGACGCAAAATCTCAATAATCTCTTTTTTTCCAGTAGTATAACCTCCCATTGCTCCACCTAAAGCTTTACCTAAAGTTCCGGTTACAATATCTACACGATCCATTACATTTTTTAACTCAACAGTTCCTCTACCAGTTTTACCTATAAACCCAGTAGCGTGACATTCATCTACCATAACCAATGCATCGTATTTATCTGCTAAATCACAAATCTCATCTAATTTAGCAACAATACCATCCATAGAGAAAACCCCATCTGTTACAATAATTTTAAAACGGTGATTTTGTTTACTCGCTTCAATTAACTGTTCCTCTAATGCTGCCATATCATTATTTGCATAACGATAACGCGCAGCTTTACATAAACGCACTCCATCAATAATAGAAGCATGGTTTAAGCTATCAGAAATAATTGCATCTTCCTTTGTTAGCAAAGGTTCGAAAACCCCACCGTTTGCATCAAAAGCTGCCGCATATAATATGGTATCCTCAGTTGTATAGAAATCTGCTATCTTTTTTTCTAAATCTTTATGGATATCTTGAGTACCGCAAATAAAACGAACAGATGACATTCCAAAACCATGGGTATCCATCGTATCTTTTGCTGCTTGAATTACTTCTGGATGATTTGACAATCCTAAATAATTATTAGCGCAAAAATTAATTACTTCTTCTCCTGTTGATATTTTAATCACCGCATCTTGCGACGAAGTAATAATTCTTTCCGACTTATATAATCCAGCATCTTTTATATCCTGAATTTCTTGTTGTAGTTGTTGCTTTATTTTTCCGTACATAATTTATGTTTGAAAGTTGTTTGTTTTAAAAGGTCAAAGTTAATTCTTAAACTTCTTCAACCAAAATTTCTTCATTAATATATATGAGTAGTTTTTTATCTACCTTAAAATTCATTGTTTTTAAAACTCGCTCGTATCTTAATAATTGTTGATGATAACTCTTCGATGGTTTCCCTGTTTTATAATCAATAATTACAGCTTCATTATTATGATTGACTACTAATCGATCTGGAATCATAATTTGATTATCAACATCAACTATTTCACGCTCGTTAAAAACAATAGAATCTTTAGAATAATATTCTTTTAGCTCTGGGTGATTTACTATCTTATAAATATCTTTTTCAATTAAAACAGATTGTTCTTTATCAATAACTCCTTGTTGTTCGTATTGATTTACAATTTTCTTCACGTCATCAACCACAAATATCTTCGCCATCATTTCGTGAATTAAATTACCAAATTCAATTGCTTTACCTTGATCAGTATCCCAAAGTTTTGAAGCACTTGCTAACATTTTGACATTATGTTCTTGCCAAGGAGTAGAAATAAAATCTTGTTGAATTTCTGTTAATGATTCTTTTTCTTTTTTTTCACTAACTCTTTTTTGATCACCATAAGAATATTCTAATCTTTCATTATTCCTGTCTCCAATTTCTTTTAGGTAGTTAATAAATACACCGGAATAAAAATTAATGTTTTCAATTCCTTTTGATGAAATTTTATTTTCAGTAATTATATGTAATTGCTCAACTGCTCTTGTTAATGCTACATAAAGTAAATTAAAATTATCTAACTCTAACTCTTCTCGCTGCCAATTATATATTTCTAAACTAGTATCGTTTATATATTTCAGATCTTTATTAAACGGAATCAACAATTCTTTAAAACCATCAAAATTTTCAGGTAAATCATTTAGCCAAACTTTTGGGTTTATTTGACGATATACATCCAAGTCATACGGAAAAATAACTACTGGAAATTCTAATCCTTTTGATTTGTGAATTGTCATTACCTGAACTGCATCTCCACTCTCAGGAACCACAATACTTAATTTATCTTTTTTCTCTTCCCAAAATTCTAAAAACTCTTGCGTACTTGTTCCTTTTCGCTGCTGCTCTAAAATTACATCTAAGAAAAATTGCACATACGCGTCTGATGAATTTATTAATTTAAAGCTTCTAATGATCTCTTCTACTTTTTCGTAAAAAGGTAGTTGATAGAAATCATTTAATTCAAACGAAATTCCATAGTTTTTCATTTGATCAAATAGAGATTCGTTTGATTGAGATATTAATTCAGATATAAATAAATGTTTCTCTATTTTAATCTGTAAATGACCATGTAAAAAATATAATAACTCTAATAAAGTCTCTTTATCATTTGGATGCTGAATAATCTGCAAAACATCAACTATAAAATTAACTTTTGCGCTATTTTTCAACAACAATGTTTCAGAAGAAATAATATCAATCCCGTTTTCTGACAAATAATTTGCTACCGCTACTCCATCTTTCTTTTTACGAACAAGAATGCAAATTTCATTTAATGAGAATTCAGATTTAAGTTCGTTTATTTTCTCTAATATTTTCTTCGGATATTTTAAAACCTCATCTTCATTTTCTTCCTCTTTATCTAAAAAAGATAAAGAAACAAATCCGCCTTTTTTAGCATTTTCTAACTGTTTATTTCCTTCAACAAATAACTGGCTGTAATTTTCATTGTGAAGAAAATTTGATGTGTGTTGAAAAAATGAATTATTAAAATTAATTACTTCAGAATAACTCCTATAATTAGTTTCTAAAGTTTTTGTTTCTTTCTGAATATGAAACGGGTTATCTTGATTTGAACCCAAACCTATAAACTGCTCTGCTTTACCACCACGCCAACGATAAATAGCTTGTTTTCCATCACCAACCAACAGTAAATTACTGTTTTCTTGCGCCAACGCATTATCAATCAACGGAATTAAATTCTGCCATTGCAACACAGAAGTATCTTGCATTTCATCAATAAAATAATGCATAAATCGCTGCCCAATTCGTTCGTAAATAAACGGAGCTGGTTGATCTTTTATATTATCAGAAATTAACTGATTAAACTCAGCATTTAAACGAAGGTTATTTTCTTCTTTTATCTCTGTTAATTCTAAATTTATATGATTTAAAACCGCCAACGGAATTATACTTTTCAATGCCAGCTTGTTCATTAAAAATTGCTGATGCAATTCTTCTGATTCTTTATATAAATTCAACAACTCTGGTAAAATGCTTTCAATCGCATTTTTAATATCATCAGATTTAGACTTCGCATAAAAATTATTCTCTTCTATACGCTCTCTAAGTTTAGAATCTTCAAAGAATTTTGCTTTCTCAAAATTTTGAGATAAAGCCACAAAATGATTTGGAAACATAGATCGATAAAAATCTTTATGATCTAATTGAACTGATTCAATAATTTCCAGTCCTTTTTTACCAATCTCTTGAAAAGAAACTTTTATTTCTTTTTGATGTTTAGATAGTTTAGTCTTTAATCCAGTAAAATCAGCTACTTTTTTATCGGCAAGATTTCTAAAATGCTTGGTATCATCTTCATTTAATAAGATTTTAGAAAACTCATTTAACTCACGAGAGATATCCCAAGATTTATCATCATCAGCTTTATCTAAAGAAAAATCTATTAATAATTTTGTTAGTTCTTTATCGGTTCCGATTTTAGAAATCAACACATCTACCGCTTCATTTAATAACGAAACTGCATCCATTTCTACTTCGAAATTGAGTGACAGTCCTAAATCGTAAGCAAAACTTTTAATTATTTTATGTGTAAAACTATCAATCGTAGTAATTGAAAACGCAGAATAATTTTGTAAAACAGCATCTAATATCTTTTTACTACGTTCTTTAATAGTCGATTTATCAACAGGGATTTCATTGATTATTATTTGAAATAAATCATTCTCTTTTCCTTCAGAAAAATCTTGCAAGTTTTCTAAAACTCGCTCTTTCATTTCACCAGCAGCTTTATTGGTAAATGTAATTGCCAATATTTTTTGAAAACGGAAAATATCTTCAGAATTTAACAGCACTTTTAAATACTCTTTAACCAAAGTAAAAGTTTTTCCACTTCCTGCAGATGCATTATATACTTGAAAAGTTGATGGTTGTTGCACAATTATTTTTTAGATACTAATTGTACGAATTTACGGAAAGTTATAATGGATTTTAACCTCTAAATAAAAAGAAATCTTTTTTCATTGATTCAATTTTAGAATCATCATTTGTAATAATATAATCTATTGCTTTTTCTGTAAAAGTTTTTCCTTTTTTAGTTAGCGATATAATTTGGTTCTCGATAACAATCATATTATTCTTCTCTGCTAATTCTACAATAGATTTCGCTTTTACTTTGTGCCAGTTTATATGCTCATTTAAATGATTAATGTGCCTTTCACTTTCTTCCTTATGGTTGTTAAGGTGTAATAAAAAAGTAAGTAATTGTACTTCTTTTTGCTGTTGTCTACTTCGATAAACTACAGAAATTAACCCTTTATTTGGCGCAAACAAATACACTACAAGAAATACCAAACCTAACATTGTAGTCATAGAACCAGAAATTGATGCATCTAACCAATGGGCTACCCAATAACCAGAAATTGCAGAAAACACTCCAAAGATTACCGACAACACCAACATTTTCTTTAAATCGTTTGTTAACAAATAAGCCGTTGCTGCTGGTGCAATCATTAAAGCAACTACCAAAATAGCTCCAACGGCATCAAAAGCTCCAACGGTTGTTACCGATGCTACACTCATTAATCCGTAATGTAATACTATTGGCGAAAAACCTAAAGCTGTTGCCAAACCGGTATCGAATGTACTTACTTTCAATTCTTTGAAAAAAGCGAATAAAAGACTTATCGTTATTAATAAAATAGTACCAATAATCCACAGTGATTTTGGACCTAGATCAATATCTTTAATTAGTAATCTATCAAATGGAGCAAAAGCTAATTCTCCTAACAAAACTGCATCTACATCTAAATGTACATCATTTGCATTTTTTGCAATTAAAAGGACACCAATACTAAATAAAGCAGGAAATACTAATCCTATTGCCGTATCTTCTTTTACTAGTTTTGTTTTTTGAATATATTCAACCAACACAACAGTTAAAATCCCTGACAACGCTCCCATTAAAATCAATAATGGTGAATTTAAATCGTGCGTTATAAAAAAACCAATTACTAATCCTGGTAAAATAGAATGACTAATTGCATCGCTAATCAACGCCATTTTTCGCAACACCAAAAATACACCTGGTATCGCACAAGCTACAGCAACTATACTTGCTATTAATTGTATTTCTATTTGTGCGCTACTCATTTTCTATATGTTGATTATATAAGTTTCCCGAAAATTGATATCCTTCTTCGGTCATCGACCACATTTTACCTTCTACTTTTATATACTCTTTCTCTTCTAATTTCTTTAAAGTTCCTCTTGTATATCCTTGAAAATTATTCAAGATTTTTACCGCATGCGGATGTGATTTATCTTCATGTGTTTTTACCAAATCGAACATAAAAGCCAGAGTTTTGTGCAATTTTAAATCTCTTCGGTTTTTTAAAAAACGAATCTGACGAAACAACAAACCTCTTGATGGTGAAAATATAAATGAAAAAACAACAAATACAGCTGCCACCAATACAATTACCGGACCTGTTGACAAATTAGATTGACTAGCACTAATACCAGTACCAACCACACCTGACAACATACCAAAAACTGCCGCTAATACAACCATCGTACTTAAACTATTTGTCCATTGACGTGCCGCCGCCGCTGGAGCTAATAACATTGCACTCATTAAAACAACTCCTACAGTTTGCAATCCTAAAACAATAGCCAACACTATAAAACTGGTAATTAAAGCATCAATGAACTTTGTATTGAAGCCTAAAGTTTTTGCATAATCTGCATCAAATAACAAAAGTTTAAATTCTTTCCAAAAAAGGAATAATACAACTAAACAAATACCTGTAACAATTGCCATAAACCAAACATCACTAATCAATAAAGTTGCTGCTTGACCAAATAAGAATTTATCTAATCCCGATTGGTTTGCATTTGGCATTTTTTGAATAAACGTTAACAATAGCATTCCGAATCCGAAGAAAACAGAAAGGATTAACCCTAGAGCAGTATCTGTTTTTAAATGTGTGTTTTTTACAATTCCTCGAATCCAAAAAGCTCCAATTAATCCACTTATTAAAGCTCCCAATAATAATACATTAGTATCTTTTGTTCCTGTAATTAAAAAAGCGATTGCGATTCCAGGAAGTGATGCGTGAGAAATTGCATCTCCTAATAAACTTTGTTTTCTTAAAACAGCAAAACTCCCCAACATACCACAAATAGCACCCAAAATTGCGGTACCTATTGTTATCGTACGAAGTGTATAATCTGAAAAAACGAGACTAAAGTATTCTTGTAAACTCATTACTGCTGCACACTTACTTTGTAATTAATTCCGTAAGTTTTTGTTAGATTATCATCATTAAAAATCTCCTTAACAGGCCCTGTTGCAATCTTTTTTACATTTAAAAAAGTTACCCAATCGAAATATTCTGGAACCGTTTGTAAATCGTGATGTACAACTACTACAGTTTTCCCAGCTTTTCGTAATTCTTTTAAAATATTGATAATGGCTATTTCGGTAGTCGCATCAACACCTTGAAAAGGCTCATCCATAAAATAGATTGAAGCATTTTGCACCAAAGCTCTTGCTAAAAATATACGCTGTTGTTGCCCTCCCGAAAGCTGAGAAATCTGCCTATTTTTAAAAGGCAGCATTCCTACTTTTTCTAAGGCTTCTAGTGCTGCTTTTTTTTGAGTACTTCCTGGTCGCTTAATCCAACCTAAACTTCCGTAAGTACCCATCATAACAACATCTAATGCTGTTGTAGGAAAATCCCAATCTACACTTCCTTTTTGAGGAACATATGCTACTAACTTTCGTTGTTTTTCATAAGGCTTTCCATATACAGAAACACTTCCTGCAATCGGATTTATAATTCCTAAAATAGATTTTATTAAAGTTGATTTTCCGGCTCCGTTTGGACCCACAATTGCCATTAAAACTCCTTCGGGAATCGACAAATCAATATCCCAAAGCACCGGCTTGTAATTATATGCAACCGTTAAATCATCTACTGTTACTGCGTATTTTGTTTCCATATTATTTTAAGGCATCAACAATTGTATGCACATTTGCTTTATACATCCCTACATAAGTTCCTTCCTCTGTCCCTGCATTTCCTAATGCATCAGAATATAAAGTTCCGCCAATTACAACTTTTTGCCCTTTTGATTTTACTGCAGCTTCTAAAGCTTCAATCGTTCTTTTTGGAACTGATGTTTCTACAAAAATTGCCTTTACTTTATTCTCTATAATAAACTTTGCTAATTTCTGAACGTCTTGAACTCCAGCTTCAGTTGCTGTTGACAAACCTTGTAAACCAACTACATTAAATTTATGTTGTCTTCCGAAATAATTAAAAGCGTCATGAGCTGTTACCAAAATCCTTTTTTCTTCTGCTAATTCACTTATCTTAATAGTAATCTCATTATTTAACGCTGTTAATTCATCTAAATAAATCTTTGCTTTTTCTTTATAAAACGCTGCATTTTCAGCATCTATTTCACCTAACTTTTCTGCGACGTAATTTGTTATTTTTATCCAATTATTAATATCAAACCAAATATGTGGATCGTAATTAGAAGCAAACAATTCTGAACTAATTAAATTGTCTTTATTAATAACATCAGAAACTACAATTGTTTTTTTATTTTGATGTTTCATTTTTTCAAACACCTCTTCCAGCTTACCTTCTAAATGTAATCCGTTATATATTACAACATCTGCATTAAATAATTTAGAAACATCTCCTTCGCTTGCTTTATACAAGTGAGGATCAACACCCGAGCCCATTAAACCTTTTACTTCAATTTTATCTCCTCCAATGTTCTTTACTAAATCAGTAATCATAGTAGTTGTTGTAACTACATTTAATTTCCCATTTTCTTTCTTTGCTTCTTTACCACAACCTATTATTAACAGGAATATTACTAATGTGATTATTCTTTTCATTTTAGTTTTTTTGTATATAAATATTGTTCGCTACTTTGTTTGATATTGTCATCTCCTTACCATTTATCTTCACTAAAAAAGAATCATCGAAAGGTTCTCTATCTAGTACTTCTATATTCTGACCTAATCCTATTTCTTGTTTGTCTAAAAAACGCAAAAACTCAGAAGAAGTATCATTTACCCCAACACAAACTCCTTTTTCATTTTTCTCTAATGTAGCTAATAAACTTTTTTGGATCTGAGGCAAATTTCCTTCTTTATCAGGAATAGGATCTCCATGCGGGTCTCTTTTAGGATAACCCAAAAATGAATCCAATTCATCAATCAATTTTGGAGATTTAATATGTTCTAATTGCTCTGCCACCTCATGTACCTCATCCCAAGAAAAATTTAATTTTTCAACCAAAAAAACTTCCCATAATCGATGCTTACGAATAATATTAGCTGCCGTTTTTTTACCAAAATCAGTTAAAGTAACTCCTTGATATTTTTTATAAACCACTACTTCTTTTTCCGACAGTTTTTTAACCATATCAGTAACTGAAGAAGCTTTAGTTTCTAGTTTTTTTGCTATTGCATTTGTACTAATTCCTTTTTCAGAAACCGAACTTAAATGATAAATAGCTTTTATGTAATTTTCTTCTGATTGACTAAACATTTCATTTTTTTGTTTTACAAAAATACAAATTTCAATTTAAATAAAATAATTTTTAGTCTAGACTAAAAATTATTTTATATTTGCAAAAAAACAAGCGGTAATTATACTGAAACAAAAAACAATGAGAAAACTAATTTTAGTTAGCTTTTTATTAATAGCTGCTTTTACTAAAGCGCAAACCATAACAGGAAAAATAACAACATCAAAAGGAGAAGCTTTACCTTTTGCAAGTATCACTGTTAAAAACAGCAACATTGGTGTTAACGCTGATGAAAATGGACTATTTACTTTAGAGAACGTAAAGAAAAATAAAGTAACCTTAATAGCTTCTTTTACAGGATTCATTTCATCTCAAAAGAAAATAAATTTATCTACCACAAATGGAAATACTATAAACTTTTCTTTAACAGAACATGCTGAATTACTAGATCAAGTTACAGTTACTGGAACTAGAACCGACAGACGTAGTACTAAAAACCCTGTAATTGTAAATGTAATTAACAGTGAAACCTTGGCTAATGTACAAGCTTGTAATTTATCTGAAGGATTAAAGTTTCAAACTGGTTTACGTGTAGAAACTGATTGCCAAACTTGTAACTACACGCAATTACGTATGAACGGTTTAGCTGGTGGTTATTCTCAAATACTAATTAATGGTCGTCCTATTTTTAGTCCACTAACTGGTTTATATGGTTTAGAACAAATTCCTACAAATATGATAGATCGTATTGAGGTTGTTCGCGGTGGTGGATCAGCTTTATATGGATCTAGCGCCATTGGAGGAACTGTAAATGTAATTACAAATATTCCTAAAAAAGATAATTATAGTATTGGTTACACTTATCAAAATCTTAAAGGTACTTCCGATCATATTATTGCAGGTAATGGTACCGTTGTAAATGAAGATAAAAATGCTGGAATATCATTCTTTATCAATAATAGAGCTCGAGAAATTTACGATCATAATGGAGACAACTTCTCTGAACTACCGCAACTAAAAAATAATTCATTTGGAACTAATTTATTTTTCTTACCAACAGAAAATCAAAAGTTAGAAGTTAATTTTAGTAAAATGAATGAATATCGTTATGGTGGAGAAATGGTAAAAGGAGCTCCTCATTTCGCATTACAATCAGAAGAAAGAACACACGATGTGTATGTTGGTAATATTGATTATCAAATTAATTTTAATGAAGATAAAAGTTCATTAATTACTTATTTTGCTTCTCAATATACAGGTAGAGAACACTACACTGGTATTCGTCCAAATATTGGAACTCCAGAAGACACAGATCATTTAGCAAACCCACCTTATGGAAATTCTGAAACCACAACTTTTCAAGGAGGAATTCAGTTTAATCATAAATTAGAAAACTTCTTAAAAGGAAACAATGTGTTAACTATTGGCGGAGAATTTGTACAAGATGATGTTTTTGATGTTATTACTGCCTATGAATATGAAATTGATCAGGTAACCAAAAACTACGGTTTCTTTTTTCAAAGCGATTGGGAAATCAATGACAAATGGAACCTTTTAGCTGGAATACGTTATGACAATCATCATTTAAAAGCCTTAGACATTAACGAAACTACAAAAGCTAGAAGCTATAAAGAAATTACAAATAATGTAGCTAGTCCACGTGTTTCTTTATTGTTTAAACCTTTTGAAAACACTCAAATTCGCGGAACATGGGGAACTGGCTTTAGAGCTCCTCAAGCTTTTGATACCGATTTACACATTGCGTTTGCTGGTGGAGGTATTTCTAGAGTTTTACTTGCCGATGATTTAAAAAGAGAACGTTCTAATAGTTATACAGTTTCTTTTAATTACGACAAACCTACTGAGCATTATATCTATGGTTTTACTATTGAAAGTTTTTACACTCAATTAGACGATGCCTTTATTTTAGAAAATATTGCCCCAGATGCAAACGGAGAGCGATTTGAAAAAAGAAATAGTGACGGAGCAGTAGTAAAAGGAATTACTATTGAAACTCGTTTAAATTATGATGGTATTGTTCAATTAGATGCTGGTTTCACGTATCAATCTAGCAAATACAATACAGCTGTAAATAATTCAGATATTTTAGATGCAAAAAGAGAATTTTTACGCACACCAAATACTTATGGATACGCGACAGCAACCTACACTCCAAATCAAAAATTTAAAACAGCTTTAAATTTAGTTTATACAGGTAAAATGGAAATTTTACACTTAGCATCTAACCCACAAAACATAACAACGGATGAATATTTTACTTCATCATCTTTTTTCAATTTAGGAATTAACTCTAGCTATAAATTTGAATTAGAAAACTTAAAAACAAACATTGAGGTTTCTGCTGGTATAAAAAACATCTTTGATAATTACCAAACAACATTTGATGTAGGAAAAGATCGTGATAGTAATTTTATATACGGTCCAGCTAACCCTAGAACTTATGTTATTGGTTTTAAAATATTTAAATAACAAAAAACACAATAACACATTAAAAGAGAAAGCTTTACATAAAAGTTTTCTCTTTTTTTATAACCTCAAATTAATACTCACTTAACATAAACCTTATTCATTAACATTAAAGAAACATTCTAATAAAACAACGATAATTTACATGTAACATTAGATTTACAATGTAGTATCACATTTGCAGAGTATTTAAAAGAACTCAAGAAACTAGAATGAAAAAAATATTATTTATTACTCTTATCTGTCTTTGTAATATCGTTTTTGCACAAGACAAAGGAACTGTTACTGGTACACTTACTGATAAAGAGATGAATGGAGAAGCATTACCGTTTGCTAATGTTTTTATTAAAGGAACTACCATAGGAGGAACTACCGATATGGATGGTAAATACACTTTAAATGTTCCTGTAGGAAATCAAACAATCGTATTTAGTTTTATTGGATACCAAACAATAGAAAAAACTATTGAAGTTAAAGTTAACCAAACATTAAATATCAATCAAGAACTTGGAGCTAACGAAGGAGTTACTTTAGATGAAGTTGAGATTAAAGCTGTAACAAGTAAAGAAAAATCAAGCGCTTTATTACTAGAACAGAAGAAAGCTGTTGTTATTAAAGAAAGTATTGGGGCTGAAGAGTTATCATCAAAAGGTATTTCTGATGCAGCTGGTGCTGTCTCAAAAATTTCAGGGGTATCTAAACAAGAAGGCTCAAGCAATGTATATGTACGTGGTTTGGGTGATAGATACTTAAATACTACTATGAATGGACTTTCGTTACCTTCGAATGACATTGCTAAAAAGAATATCGATTTAAATCTTTTTCCATCTGATATTATTCAAAACGTATCTATTAGTAAAGCATATTCATCTAGCTTTTATGGTGATTTTGCTGCAGGTAATATTGATGTTTCTTCAAAAGAATATAAAGGAAATGGTTTTGTGGAAGTTAACCTTGGTTCTGGAGTAAACTCAAGAGCTATGGGAGAAGACTTTAAAAAGAGTGAAGGAACCGGTGATTTTGGATACTACAATCGTTTTGAACACAATCCATATGCGGTAGTACTTTCTCATGGAGTTGATCCAGTAAATGCTGGTAGCCCTATAAATAATTCAATCGGTATTAACGCTGGAAAATCTTTTGATTTTGAAAATGGATCAAGATTAAGTCTTTTCGGTACAGCTTCATTCAGTAGAGATTTTGAATATAGAGAAGGACCTATTGTAGATTTTTCTAACGTGTTCAAAAAAGAGTTTCCTAATGCAAAAGAATATGAATATTCTACATCTACAACTGCAATGTTAAGTGCTCTTTATAGAATTAACAGTGATAATAAATTAAAATACACATCACTTTTCTTAAATAATTCTGGAGATGAAGTTGGTTATTATGGATACAAAGGTTTAGGTAAAAACAGAGATGCTTTAAGAAATACCGATGAAGGTTTTTATCAAATGAATGTTCAATACAATCAAGATTTAGTTTTTGTAAACCAGTTAACAGGTGAACATAAATTTAATGACGATAAACTTAAATTAAGCTGGGGTATTGGATATAACAATGTTTTTGCTCATGAGCCAGATAGAAAAAGAATTAGTTTAGAAAATTATCAAAATACATTAGATAATGACCCAAACACAAATGCAGTATTTTTTACAAACAACTCATTTGATAACCAACGTTATTTTCAAAAAATCATCGACGAAGAGTTAAATAGCCGTATTAACTTAGCTTATAAAGCTTCAGAAAAAGTAACTCTTAACTTTGGTTATAACGGTAGAATTAAAGAAAGAGATTTTAAAAATATTCGATACGGTTACGATATTTTAAATAAGCAATTTCAAGTTACCAATGCTAATAATTTTAATGCAATTTTTAACTTAGAAAATGCACAAATATTAAAAAACCAAACAGACAAATTATTTAGACTAGACGTATTTAGGAAAATACCTGGATATGAAAACAGTAACATTGCTAGCTTACCTGGTTTAGATGAAAACACTTATAACGGTGAATTAAGAATATATGCTGGGTACACTTCTGCAGAAATTAAATATGGTGAAAAGTGGGTGTTTGTTCCAGGAATTAGAGTAGAATCTTTTAATCAAGATATTTCATACAACGTAATTAACATTAACCCTAAAGATCCTGGGTTTAGAAATGCTTCTGAAACATTTTTCTTACCTAGTTTAAATGTAAAATACTCTATAAACGAAGACCAAAACTTACGTTTTAACTTTAGTCAAACTGTATCTGTTCCTGAATTTAAAGAAGTAGCTCCTTTTATTTATGAAGGAATTGGGCAAAGAATTGGTGGTAATCCAGACTTATTAGACAATCCAGCATATTCAAGAATTTACAATTTAGATTTAAAATATGAGTGGTTTATTTCAAGAGACGAACTATTATCAATAGGTGCTTTTGGTAAACAGATAAATAACCCTGTTAACTTGGTTATCGCAAACAGTGCAGCTGGAGATCAACGTTATTTTAGAACTGGAGATAAAGCTACCGTAGCAGGTATTGAATTTGAAGCTCGTAAAAACTTAGTTAAAGATGAAAATGACGACACTGTAATGTCAGCAGGATTAAATTTAACTTACATGTACACTAATCAAGATTTAAAAGAAAACGTAAGCGGAGTTTCTGGTTACAGTACAGCGTTTAATAGAGATAGCGATGAATTACAAGGAGCTTCTCCTTTTTTAATCAACGCTAATTTAAACTATACACCAACACAGTTTAAAAACTACAAACCAATCACTTCATTAGTTTTCTCATATTTCTCGGATAGAATTGATGCTTTGGGTGCTGGAGCACTAGGTAACATAATCGAAAAAGGAGTACCTACTGTAGATTTTATTTGGAAGAATAAATTTGGTAAAAAATGGGAAGTCAACTTAAAAGCAAAAAACTTGCTTGACCCATCAATAAAAAGAGTAAGAGAAAACACTTCAATAGGTGATGTTGTTTTATCTGAATACAAAAGAGGAACCAATATAAGCTTAGGTCTTAAGTACAAATTTTAACTATATATAAACTTTAAACACACAATTAAAAAAAATTAAAAAAATGAAAAGTAATTTTTTATTAGGTTTAGCTTTAGCTACTACTTTATTCGTATCATGTGGAGAAGATGGTACATCTGATATCGTAATTAACGATAACAGCACTACAAATAACAATAATGGAGGAGGCTCAAATTCATCTTGTGAAGTTGAATTAAAAGGAAACTACACTTCAGATTTAACTTTAGATTCAACTAAGTGTTATATTATAACAGGAGCTACTATTTTCGAAGACGGTACAACTTTAACTATCCCAGCAGGAACAGTTATTAAAGCTGCTGCAACTGGCGCTGATGTATATTTAGCTATTGCACAAGGAGCAAAAATAATGGCAGAAGGAACTTCAAGTCAACCTATCGTTTTTACATCGAATGCAAATACACCAAACGCTGGTGATTGGGGAGGATTGATTTTATTAGGTAAAGCTCCAATAAACTCAGTAACTGGAGGTACAGCTACTTCAACTTCTGAAATTGCAAGTTTACCTTATGGAGGTAGTAGTACTGACGATAACTCTGGAGTTTTAAGTTATGTAAGAGTAGAATATTCAGGAGGTAAAGCTGATGGATCTTCAGAAAATAACGGATTCTCTTTTTACGGTGTTGGTAACGGTACAAAAATCGAATATATTCAAATGTTTGAAGGAAAAGATGATGGAGTTGAATTTTTTGGAGGTACTGTTAACGTTAACAATGTTTCTGTTGTAAATGCACAAGATGATTCTATCGACTGGACAGAAGGGTATACAGGTACTATTACTGATGCATATGTAAAACATGGAACTGACCACGATAAAGGAATTGAAGCTGACGGATATAATACAGATATAGGAAACTTAGCTGATCCTAAGTTTTTCTCTAAGCCAACAGTTACAAATTTAACTATTGAAGGTTTAGGATCTGGAACTGAAAACGAAGCTATTCGTTTAAGAGCAGGAACTCAAGGGATATTCACTAATGTTTTATTGGTTGGTTTTGCTGAAGGGTTTGATCTTGACGGTGATGCAACTGATAACCCAACTGGTAATGGTGTTACTAATGGTGATTTAAAAGCCACTAATGTGAAATTTGACGACGTTACTGTTAAGGTAAAAAATGATACTGGTGTTAGCTTTACAACTGCTGATTTCTTAACAGAAGATGCTAATGCAGCTGGTACTGATTACGCAACTTGGGGTGCAGATTGGACTAGACAATAGTTGATAATTCATAAAACAAAAAAACCGAAGCAATTGCTTCGGTTTTTTTTATTCTTTTAATTTAGCTAATAAGAATAGTAAATTTTCTAACTTCTTTAATTCTTTTGGTGGATTACCAGCATCAAAAGTAGATGAAGTATATTCTTTATCTTTTACCTTAAATGAAACTTTAGCAATCAAAGCTCTATCGGTTGCACTATTTTTTGATGGAGCTTCTAAATCTTTTAACTCATTCAAATTTAACTCACTTACCAAGTTATCTAACTTCTCTATTTCGTCTTTAGATAACTCATATACTCCCTCACTATCATAAGTTTTATAATACACTTTACTGCTTTCTACATTAATTTTAACCATACTACCTCGCGTTTGAGCTTCGTAGTTAATTATATCAAAGCTACTTGCTGTATTTTGAGCAGAACAGCTCATCATTAGTAAAACAAATAAAGGTGTAACTATTTTTAAATATTTCATTGAGTTTTATTTTTATTATAAATACAAAGGCGTTCTTTAATTAAAGAACGCCTCAATATAGAAAATTATTATTTACTAAAATTAGTCAGCCATTGTAGCTCTAAAACCTCCTGGAGCAAATACTGCTTCCATTCTAGCTTTTTGACCATTAGTAAACATATACATACAACTATCATCAGAATAATCCATAAAGTTCATAGTCATGTTAGCACTTCCACACTCAATAGTTGGGTAAGAAGGACATCCTCTACTATTACCATCAGCATCTGGAGTATCAGCAACAAAATCACTTGCTCCACATCCACCGTCACCCCAAATGTGACGTAAATTTAACCAGTGACCTACTTCGTGAGTAGCAGTTCTTTGGTTACGACCAACAAAAGGAGCTGCCATTACAACACCATCTGTAGCCCAGCTACCTCCAGGAAATTGAGCATATCCTAAAATTTGACCTCCTTGGTACGGCATGTAATTAACAACCCAAATATTTAAAAACTCTTGAGGGTTTACAACATCACTTCCTCCTTTTGAAGAAAATTTCATATCATCATTTGGTCTCCAACTTCTTTTCTTTCTATTTTGAACTCTGATTACATCTTCAATAACAAAATCGATACCTACATTCGCTTCAACACCTGCAAACTCTGCTGGCAATGCTCCTCTATTTGGGTTTTGCAAGTTAAAATCTTCATTCATTGCTTCAATCTGACCTTGTAAGGTAGACAAAGATACATTCTCACTAGATCTTTTATAAATAACGTGAAATACAACAGGAATTTGAATTTTACCATTTACTAATCTAGATTGAAGCTCTCCTTTTTGAACTTTTTCAACATAATTTGCTGTAAAAGATTCTATTTCATCCATTCTATCCTTTAAGCCTGCATCTTTTGCCATGTTTTCATTTAAAACATCATTAGCAAAACATTGCTTATCCGCTCTTGGTAAAGCAGCTAAATCAGCTACTGATTCAATTTCTGGTTCTAAATTCGGGTTTTGTTCATTTGTTTGACAGCCTACTAAAATTCCAGCAGCAATTGCCATTGTTAGAAAAATTCTTTTCATGTTGTGAAAAATTTAAAATTAGTTAATTGTTTTGTGCTAAAAACCGAAAAACAAAATTCACGTGAAGAATTAGTTAAAATTTTATTATATTAATAATAAAATGAAGGGTTTTTTAACGATATGCAATATACAAGTATATTTTAATAGACAAAAAAATATTTTAAATAGTGAAAAACTCTTTTAAATATCACTTGTAATCATGAATTATAATAATTATTCAACATCTTTATTCTTAAGAAAATATGATGAAAAATGTCAATATTAAAAAAAGAGAACAAAAAAAGACACCTTAATTAAGGTGTCTTTTAAAATTTTACTATAAAAGTGATTTTTATTTAAGTTTTTTCTTAACTGCTACTTCAGTATAAGCTTCAATAGTATCTCCTTCTTTAATATCGTTGTATCCTTTAATTTGAAGACCACAATCGTATCCTTTCGTTACTTCTTTAACATCGTCTTTAAAACGCTTTAATGAAGTTAATAATCCGTCGTGAACAACAATTCCGTCACGAATAATACGAACCTTAGCATCTCTTGTAATCTTACCACTCATTACCATACATCCTGCAATGTTACCAACTTTAGAAATTTTATAAACTTCTCTAATTTCAACATTACCAAGAACTTCTTCTTTCATTTCAGGAGATAACATTCCTTCCATTGCATCTTTCAAGTCGTTGATAGCATCGTAGATAATAGAGTATGTTCTAATATCAACTTCCTCTCTATCTGCTACTACACGAGCATTTCCTTGCGGACGTACGTTAAATCCAACAATAATTGCATCAGATGCTGTTGCTAATAATACATCAGACTCTGTAATTGCTCCAACTCCTTTATGTAATATATTAACCTGAATTTCTTCAGTAGATAATTTCTGGAAAGAATCTGTTAAGGCTTCTACCGAACCATCTACATCTCCTTTTAAGATAATGTTTAATTCTTTGAAATCTCCTAATGCAATACGACGACCAATTTCTGCTAATGTTAACGTTTTTTGCGTTCTTACAGATTGCTCACGTTGTAATTGAGAACGTTTTGCTGCGATTTGCTTCGCTTCACGCTCATCATCAAATACATTAAACTTATCACCTGCTTGTGGTGCACCGTCTAATCCTAAGATTGATACTGGTGTTGATGGTCCTGCTACTTTAACTTTATTTCCTTTATCATCAAACATAGCTCTTACTTTACCACTATGCTTTCCGGCTAAAATATAATCTCCAATTTTTAAGCTACCTGCTTGTACTAAAATTGTAGATACATATCCTCTACCTTTATCTAATAAAGCTTCTACTACAGCTCCGGTTGCATTCTTATTAGGGTTTGCTTTTAACTCTAATACTTCTGCTTCTAATAATACTTTTTCTAATAATTCTTCAACTCCTTGACCTGTTTTAGCAGAAATTTCTTGAGATTGAATATTACCTCCCCAATCTTCTACTAATAAGTTCATAGAAGAAAGTTGTGTTTTAATATTATCTGGATTCGCATTTGGCTTATCAATCTTATTTATTGCAAATATGATTGGTACTCCTGCTGCTTGCGCATGCGATATTGCTTCTTTTGTTTGAGGCATTACATCATCATCCGCCGCCACAACAATAATTACTAAATCTGTTACTTGAGCTCCACGAGCACGCATTGCTGTAAAGGCCTCGTGACCTGGTGTATCTAAGAAAGCAATTTTTTGATCTCCAACACTTACTGCGTAAGCACCAATATGCTGTGTAATTCCTCCTGATTCACCTTCAATTACATTTGCTTTACGGATATAATCTAATAACGAAGTTTTACCGTGATCTACGTGACCCATTACCGTAATAATTGGCGCACGAGTTTCTAAATCTTCTGGTTTATCTTCTACTTCTTCAATAGATTCCTCTACTTCAGCTCCAACAAATTCTACTGTATAATTAAATTCTTCTGCAACGATTGATAAAGTTTCAGCATCTAAACGCTGATTCATTGTTACCATCATTCCAAGCATCATACATGAAGAAATAATGTTTGTTACCGGAACGTCCATCATCGTAGCAACTTCACTAACCGTAACAAATTCTGTTACTTTTAATACTTTACTTTCAGCTTGAGCTGCTTGTAAATCTGCTTCTGATTGTTCACGGTGAGCATCTCTTTTATTTCTACGGTATTTTGCTCCTTTACCTTTTTTAGATTTCCCTTGAAGCCTTTCTAAAGTTTCACGTACTTGTTTTTGTACTTCTGCTTCTGTAGGTTCTTCTTTTTTAACTGCTGGTCTTTGTGCTCCTCTTCCTCTAAATCCTGGACGGTTGTTTCCTCCTCGGTTTCCTCCTCCTGGACGATTACCTTGAGGTCTACCAACACCACCTCCTCCAGTTCTTGGCGTACCTGGTTTGCTAATTCTTTTACGCTTTTTCTTATCCGCGTCTGCTTTAGCATCTGGTTTTTTCTTCTTAGGTCTTTCAAATTGTTTTAAGTCAATTTTTTGACCTGTAATTTTAGGACCGTCTAATTTTTTATACTGAGTTTTTAATTTCTCAGCATTCTCTGCAGTAATTTCAACTGCTGGTTCAGCTTTCACTTCTTCCTTTTTTGTTTCTACAACCTTTTTAGGAGTTTTAGCTTCTTCTTTTTTAGGAGTTTCTGCTTTTACCTCTTTTGGTTTTTCAACTTTTTTAGGAGTTGGTTTCTTTTCTTCAACCTTAGCTACTGGCTTTTCAACTTCTTTAGTTTCTTTAACCGGAGCTTCTTTTTTAGGTTCTTCAACTTTTTCAGCTTCCGCTATTGGTTCTTTAGCTTCTTCAACTGTTTTACCAGTTTTTACATCTATTTTACCAACAGTTTTTAACTCTAACTTTTCAGCTTTAGCTTTTAAAACTTCTTGCTTCTTAGCTTCGTCTTCTATCCTCTTCTTTTCTTGCTCTTCTTCTAACTTCAGACGAATAGCCTCTTTCTCCTTACGCTTCTCTTCACCAACTTCTTTAGAGGCAACTTTTTTAGATTTATCAGTCTGAAAACCATCAAATAAAATTTGATACTCTGCAGAAGATATTTTAGTAGTAGGACGTGCTTCGATTTCGTGACCATTTTTAGCCAAGTGCTCGACAGCCCTGTCTAAAGAGATATTTAATTCTCTTAATACTTTATTAAGTCTTAATTTTTTAGCTTCAGCCATAAATTATTTTATACTTTTTATTGAAAAAACACACTTTATACTTTGGGTATAGTTATGTTCTTTTTCTTTAATTGTCAGCTTTTGTGTTATCACCCAGGAAATGCTGACTTCCTTTTTGTATTAGTCTTCGAATTCTTCTCTTAAAATTCGTTGAACATCTAAAATTGTTTCCTCCTCTAAATCGGTTCTTTGCACTAACATCGATACGTCTTTTTCAAGTACACTCTTTGCAGTATCTAAACCAATTTTCTTGAATTCTTCAATTACCCAAGCTTCGATTTCATCAGAAAATTCTGTTAACTCAACATCTTCTTCTTCTAAACCTTCACGTTGTACATCAATTTCATATCCTGTTAACTCACTTGCTAAACGGATATTTACTCCTGCACGACCAATTGCTTTCGAAACTTCTTCTGGTTTTAATAAAACGTTTACACGTCCTTTTTTACCATTTTTCTCTTCCTCGTATAACTTAATATCTACAGAAGTTACTTTTGCTGGACTTAATGCTCTCGATACAAATAACTGCTCGTTCTTTGTATAATTGATTACATCAATGTTTTCGTTTCCTAATTCACGAACTATACCGTGAATACGTGATCCTTTAACACCAACACATGCTCCAACTGGATCGATTCTATCATCATAAGAATCTACAGCAATTTTTGCTTTATCTCCAGGAATTCTAGCAACACCTTCAATCGTAATTAATCCGTCGAAAACTTCTGGGATTTCTTGCTCGAATAATTTTACTAAAAATGCTGGTGAAGTTCTTGATAAAATAATAGCTGGTTTGTTACCTCTTAATTCTACCGATTTTATAACTCCACGAACTGCATCTCCTTTTCTAAAGAAATCTGAACGAATTTGCTCACTCTTTGGTAAAACAATCTCATTTCCTTCATCATCTAACAAAATTACTGCATTATGTCGAATATGGTGCACTTCTGCACTATAAATTTCACCTTCTAAGTCTTTAAATTGCTTAAAGATGTTAGTACTATCGTGTTCGTGAATTTTAGAAATAAGGTTTTGACGTAATGCTAAGATCGCACGTCTACCTAAATCTATTAACTTTACTTCTTCTGATACATCTTCCCCAATTTCAAAATCTGGTTCGATTTTTCTTGCTTCAGCAAGTTCAATTTCTTCATTATCGTCTTCAGACATTCCATCGGCAACTACCACACGGTTTCTCCAAATTTCTAAATCTCCTTTGTCTGGGTTGATAATTATATCGAAGTTCTCGTCTGAACCAAATCTACGTTTTAATGCAGCACGAAATACTTCTTCTAAGATAGACATTAATGTTACTCTGTCTATACTTTTATTATCTTTAAACTCTGAAAATGACTCAATTAATGCAATGTTTTCCATTTCATTCTCTTATTAAAATATGATCTTCACTTTTGCTTCTTTAATATCTTGATACGGTATTGCTACTGTTTTCTCTACCGTATGTTTTCCTTTACCAATTGGCTTAGGCTCTCTTGCTTTCCAAAACAAAGTGATGTTATCTTCATCTGCTTCGGTTAACGTTCCTTCGAATTCTTCAGTTGCTGTTTTAACTTTTAAAATTCTACTAATATTCTTTTTATACTGACGCTTAACAGTTAGCGGGTGAGCGATATCTGGAGTGGTAACTTCTAAAGAAAAATCTTCTTCTTCCCTATCTAAATTATGTTCTATATTTCTACTAATACGAACACACTCACTTAAAGGCACCCCTGAATCTCCATCAATAATTACTTTAATCTTGCTATTTGCTAAGAATTGTAAATCGATTAAATACAACGATTCGTTCTCTTGCAAGGCTTCCTGTAATAATTCTTTTACTTTATCTTGATTCATCCTAAGGTATAAAAAGAGGGGACTCTCGTCCCCTTCATCTATCTAATTAATAAATTTGCTGCAAATATAGTAAGTTATTCATTAACATACAAATATCTTTCTAAATCAAAATGTTTTTCGTAAATTTAAAACACTATCCTTCTAAAAGCCTTTTTATTATGAAAAAAATACTTGTACCCACCGATTTTTCAAAACCTTCAGAATACGCATCTAAACTAGCTTCTTCAGTAGCAAAAAACTCTAATAGTGAAGTGCATTTACTTCATATGATTGAAATTCCTACAGGAATTATTGATATGGGGGGAGGAAGTAATTTTAGCATTCCTGAAAGCATGCTATACATAAGAAAAGTACGCGATAAATTAATTAATTACAAACAGAAATTTTTTCCTGAAAACAACAATGTAAAACACTCTATTAGATTTCAAAATCCATATGAAGGAATTCGTGATTATGGTAAAAAAATTAATGCTGATTTAATTGTTATGGGATCTAAAGGACATACTGATTTAGAAGAGATTCTTATTGGATCTAATACCGAAAAAGTTGTCCGAAATTCTGAAGCTCCTGTTTTAGTAACAAAAAAAGACGGTGATAATTTTAATCCAAAAAACTTAATTTTTGCTTCTAGTTTTAAACCTGATAAAAACAAAGCCTTTACACGATTTTTAGATTTTGCTAATAATTTTGATAGTAAAATACATTTATTGAAAATTAATACGCCTCAAAAATTTGAAAACACTCAAAAAACAAAAGATCGTATTCAGAATTTCGTAAACAATCACAAACTTAAAAACTACTCAATAAATGTTTATAATGATTCATCTGTTGAAAGAGGGATCTTAAATTATTCCAATGAAATTAATGCTGATGTTATTGCTTTAGCTACACATGGACGAAGCGGTTTATCTCATATATTTAACGGAAGCATTACCAAACACTTATCAAAAAAAGCTATAAAACCAATGCTTACTTTTAAAGTTTAGAATTGAGCTATTAAAATTTAATTAACAAAAAAATACTGAGACTTACATCTCAGTATTTTTTTGTTAATACTTTTTTGTTTGTAATATGGAGCGCGGTAGAAAATCTAAAAATCACAAAAATTATTTATCTATTTTCTTAGACCGCACTCCTCAATAATTCAGGTTACTTTCTCTTCTTAGCTCGTTTAGCGATAACTTTTCTGTTAGCTACTCCCTTACTTGTTATTAACCTAACTATTAATGTTTGATTCTGAACTCCTGTTAAATCTAACTTAGTTATATTACTAGTTGATTTTTCATAAGAATCATTAACAACTTTCTTAATTAGTAAACCATTAATAGTATACACTTCAATCGTCACATCAGTATCAAACTCATACTTGTACTCAATTGACAACTCATCTTCAAACGGAACAGGATATGCTCTGAAACTTATTGGTTCAATAATTTCAGCTGATTGACTTTCTGCTTCTCCACAATTAATACTACCTGAAGTTTCAATTTCTTTACCTTCATCTGTAGGAACTGAACATCTACAAATTTCCTCGCATGTTACCGCATGAGCTATTACATATATTGGCCCTGTAGCTGCAACTGGTTCAAACTTATAATTATAACCATAATCTAAGTTACCTGATTTGAAATTATACTGACCTGGCGCAACTGTTTCTTTACCCTTTTTATTTGTAGGATACTTTTCACAACCAATATACACCTGAGCTGTATTCATAGCATAGCCTTCAAACAAATTGTATTCCACTGATACAAAGCCTCCTTGATAGGTTACCGTAACCTCACCCGTCTGAGTTCCTTTACCTTCAGCTACTGGATCACAAACTGGAGCCCCAGCATACAACGGCATCGTGTAAACCCCTTCTTCTGCGAAGTAATTTGTCCAACCCCAACGGTTAAATCCATCATTTAAGAAACATGAATTTTCATCATATCTAGCAAAAGCTGTCTCACAAGCTTCAAACTGATCAAATTCAGATGACAAGGTAACTACTTCTCTCACTTTGTTTCCACAATCATCTTCAGCTTCGAAGATATAATCTGCGTATTTAATACAACCTTCCGTTCTTTCGTTTTCTTTAGTCGCTATTAAATCACCACCTTCTGAACAATTATCTTCCCATCTAGCCTCTAAAGATTCAGGCAACTCTTCGTTACACAATTGTGGTACTTCTGGTAAATCTACAATCTCTGGGGCTGTCATGTCGTAATCTCTTGAAACTAATGTTGTCTCTGTATCACTATTACCACAATCGTCTGTAATTGTAAATGTATATAATCGGTTTTGTGTACAACCATTATTTGTATCCGGTTGATCTACTCCGCCATCTGACTGGATGCCTTGACCGCCTGCTGAACAGTTATCTGTCCAATCCGTCGTTAAATTCAATGGCCATGCTGTATTACAGCCTTCTAATTTATAATCGCCGATATCTACAATCTCTGGGGCAGTCATATCGTAATCTCTTGATACTAATGTCGTCTCTGTATCACTGTTTCCACAATCGTCGGTGATTGTAAATGTATATAATCGGTTTTGTGTACAACCATTATTTGTATCCGGTTGATCTACTCCGCCATCAGACTGGATGCCTTGACCTCCAGATGAACAGTTATCTGTCCAATCCGTCGTTAAATTCAATGGCCATGCTGTATTACAGCCTTCTAATTTATAATCGCCGA
>CANLQH010000002.1 GCA_947493285.1 uncultured Tenacibaculum sp. | reverse complement strand
TCCGTCGTTAAATTCAATGGCCATGCTGTATTACAGCCTTCTAATTTATAATCGCCGATATCTACAATCTCTGGGGCTATATTATCAGGTGTGACTGTAAATGTTTTTTCACACATTTTTACTTGCTCACACTCATCCGAAACTTCGTATTTTAAAGTTACACTGCCTCCACAAGCTAGTGGAGCTGTTAAATTATTTATATTTATTTCAACCTCATCTATGAAATATTTTTCTACTACTATTCCATTACCTCCTGAAAAAGAAAAACCTGATAACCAATTACTAAATGCTGTGTTTATATCTTCTTGCGAAGTACAAGCATCAATTATTTGGTCATCTGGACAAACTTGATTTAAAGGAATTAATGGCTCTCCATTAACTTCAAATACTTCCTCTGCTGTACATCCGACAACTCCAGGTGCAAATTGTAATGTCGCAGATACCTTATAAGCTCCAGCTTCTGTCACTTCTAATTGACTTGTTGTTTCCCCAATAATTTCAACTCCGTTTTTATACCATTTATAACTAAAGGTATTTCCTACTGGCGAAGCTGTTGCTGTTAATGTTACACTATCTTCTGTACATGCTATGTCTTCTCCTTCAATTACAACGGCAACTTCTGGAGTGTCTGCCAAACTGAATGGCCCAGCTAAATCTTTTAGCTCAGCAGTAAATGAATCTGAAGATCTTGTTTTTACAATTACACTACCTAATGGACTCACACAATCTATACCAGGTGAGCTACTTGAATCAAAACCTAAAGCAGTAGAATTAATCGCTATTTCAGCAAAAGTAGTTTCTCCATAATTTGCAACTATATCACCACCTTTACTTATAGTTCCCCAAGGTCCTGCTGGAACATCCCCTCCATCATTTACTTGTGCAAATATTGCTTGAGAACCTGGTGGTAAATCACTTCTTAACTGTATTTCGGCATATCCATAATTCCCTGCTCCATTACCTCCTGAATACTGAACATATCCATTATTGTCCTGCTTAAATTCAAAAGGCCTAAATGGCAATCCATTATGAGTATCAAAATAACTATCAGGAACACCTACTAACTCTACCCAAACATAAAGTTTAATTATAGCATTCGCCCCCCCATTAGCATAATTAACAGATAAAATAATATCCCCATGTTGCTCTACAGAACCATCTGGCTTAAATAAATAAGGTGTACGACCACCGGTTGCAGATAAATCTACAACCGACTCAATTGTACCTCCTACTAAATTAACTTTCTCTCTAAAATATTCAAAATCTAAATAACTATCACCACTATCATTTCTTGTTGATGCTCCTAATAAAGCCCATTGGTCAGTACCAACAGTCGCTCCTTCTCTTCTTAAATGCCCAAACACATCTATAATATCATTTTTTTGAGGTACGGAAGCGTCAGTAATTGTCCAAGTATCTGGATTATCATTATTTTTATCTGAACCTCCTGTAAATACATTTGAATCAGAATTATTACCTTGAGCATTTTGATCTCTAATAAACACCGCATCAATCCATAATCTACCATCTACCACCGAGTATATGGGAGCACTCATTCTAATTTCAGCCGAAGCATTATCATCTACTAATAAAGCGGCCGTTGTGGCTGTTGGTGTTTCATCTATAACTCCTTTTCCTGAGGTACCGAGAAACCAATCATCAGTCGCAGAAGGAAAAACTCCTCCATTTGGAAATGAAACAATTCCAGAGAAAACATCTGCATCGATTCCGAAATTGGCATGTACAGATGTCTCTGTGTTTATATTTTGTGACTGTGCTACATTCATTGAAAATAAAAAAAGCACAATAAGAAAACTTGTTATACTTTTTAAGTACTCATTTTTATTTTTAATGATGCAGTCTTTTAACGTAATTAACGCTGTTTTCCCCAAAACAGCTTTTTTGTTATTAAGCAACATAATGTAATGTTTTACATACTATTATTTTTTTGATTTTTTATTAAAAAGGGTGGACCTCATACTAACATAACATGCTAGCTGTAAAAACATCTAAACGAGAGATTAAAGGCGAGAGGTTAAAAAACGAGAGGTAATAGTAGTAGCTATATAAATAACTTTAGTTCAATAAGAGGAAATCTTTTTGAGAAGTGAATTCTGAGAAGTTTGATTAGTCAATTCACTTATACAAATTTAAACAATTATCTAATACATAAAACATTAACTAAACTTTAACTAAGTAAATAGGGGGTTTTTCCTCTAAAACAAACCTTATTCATTTTGAATTTTTTGAACCCAATTTTGGGCTCTTAGAATACTATTTTCTTTTATATCTAACCAAAATAAATTGATATCACCAGCATGGTAGTTTTTAAGAAACGACATAAAGAAGCGTAGTGGAAATTTGGGGTTCGTAGACCAAACCAATCCATCTGTAATCTCAACTTTTAATGCTTTAGAATACATTTTACCATTACTATATAAAAATCCTTTATGTTGCTGTAATTCTGTTGTTGTTTTTGTATCCCATGAAATTGGGTTGTTCGTTACACTTCCAACATACCACTTTTTATTTTTAGGAGTATTTCCCTTTTTAAAAGTATTCCAAGCAACAAAACCTCCTGTTTCATTAGGCGAATACATCGGTTTAATACTTTTAAACTCATTTGGTTTTACTCTTATTCCTGGAATATAAGCTGCAATTAACTTTTTAGCTAGTGGCTTCTCATCAAAAAAATCTTTTAGTAACTGAACCGCATGTCTTGTTCCTTGACTATGTCCTACAAGAATAATTGGACGCTTATTATTATACTTCTTTAAGTAAACTTCAAAAGCATTTTTAACATCACTATAAGCTAATTTTAATGCTTTTTCACCTTCTTTTTTATACCCTTTAACAAAAGAACGGTAATGTGCTTGTCTATAAAAAGGTACATACATTTTACCTGTTTCAGCAAATGCGGATGACTGAAACAAAACTGCCTTGGCAAGCACCTTTTCATTTTGCTGAACATCATCTATCGGCACATTCCATCGATTATCTTTTTTACTCGTATTTAATGTCGGATATACATAAAACACATCAGCTTTTAAAGTATCTGGTTTTAAAGATACGTATTTCTTAAACTCATTCGTGTATTTTGTTGGTAGTACAGCCCATGAAGTTTCTAATTCGTAATTAGGCTTTGAAGGAAGTTTTTTAGCTGAAAAAGATTGTGTTTTGTAGGTAGATTTGCAATTACTTAAAGAAATGAAAGCAAGAGATAATATTATAATTTTTAAAAACCTTGCTCTCATATAAACTATATATTTATTTTTTTTAAATCGATTATAAACTAAGCGAATCTTCTTTCAATAATTTCGAATAATCGTGTTTCGTATTCTTCTTTCTCTGTCCAGTTATAATCTGGCTTTATCATTTTATTAATGAATTTCTTGGCTTCTTTTTCTGTTTTAAAAGTATTTAACTGTGAAACTACTCTATTAAAATCATTTTGATCTCCATTAAATAAATGTTTCACGAAAGCAATTCTATCATTCAATCCTATTTGAATCGAATTCTGTAATTTATCGTTTAATGATTTTTTAGGTTCAACTTTCTCAAATAGATCAGCCATAACATCTACCGAAATAGTGTCTTGTAGTTCATCTTCAAGCGTTGGTGTTTTTTTATCATCAATATCTTTTACATCGTTTTTAACGTCATCTGTGTTTTCAAAAATCAATGATTCTAATTCGTCAAAGGATTGCTCAGTAGTTTCTTCAACCACTTTTAAATCTATTTCTTCTTCGATTATTTCATTAATCACATCATCCGCAATATCGTCAGCTTCTAACTCAATTGCCTCTTCTAAATCATCTAATTGATGTACAACTTTAACCTCTTCAACTAAAGGTTCTTCTATTTTATTTTTTTCAATTCTATTTTCCTCAGCCAACAAAACATCTTGCAACAACTCATCTTTTGTTTTAGATGGATTCGGAGTATTATTTATATACTCTTCTACATAAGCCAAAACCGAAAGCTTTTCATAAACCTCGTATGCTTTCTGTTTTAACTCAAACACATCCTCCTTATTTTTCATCTGTAAAATACTGTGTGCTAAACTGGTTAAATCTGATGCGAGTTTTTTGTGCATAAGTTGTTGTTTGATTTTAATTTTTGCTGCTAAATTTTAATAAATTTGTTCCTTGTTCGAAAGTAACACAAAAATCAATAATTAGAGCTTAAAATTACAAAATGTTTCTTGAAAATACAGTAAATCATACAGAACAATTTGGTTGGATTGAGGTAATTTGCGGCTCAATGTTTTCGGGTAAAACCGAAGAATTAATTCGTAGACTAAAACGTGCGCAGTTTGCAAAACAACGCGTTGAAATTTTTAAACCTTCAGTAGATACTCGTTACGACGATGAAGAAGTAGTATCTCACAATGATAGTAGAATTCGTTCTACACCAGTACCAGCATCGTCTAATATTCGTTTATTAGCCAATGACGTTGATGTTGTTGGAATTGATGAAGCTCAGTTTTTTGACGATGAAATCGTAGCAGTTTGTAACGATTTAGCCAATAGAGGTATTCGTGTTATTGTTGCTGGTTTAGATATGGATTTTAAAGGAAAACCTTTCGGTCCAATGCCTGCTTTAATGGCTACTGCAGAGTATGTAACTAAAGTACATGCTGTTTGTACTCATACAGGTAACTTAGCTCATTATAGCTACAGAAAAGCTCAAAGTGACGACTTAGTTTTATTAGGTGAAACTCAAGAATACGAACCTTTAAGTAGAGCTGCTTACTATAAAGCTATGCAAGAGCAAAACAACAAGAAAGAATCTTTATCTGATGAATAACCACGTAACTGTTTTAGAAATTAGCGCAGATGCTTTACAGCATAATCTTAATTATTTTAAACAAAAGTTAGACCCTAAAACTAAAATTTTAGCCGTCGTTAAAGCTTTTGGATACGGAAGTGAATCTGTTGAAATTGCAAAATTACTTCAAGATAAAGTTGATTATTTTGCTGTAGCCTATGCTAACGAAGGAATCGTTTTACGTGAAGTTGGGATTAAAACACCTATACTAGTTTTACATCCACAAATTCAAAATTTAAAAGAAATTGTAAAGTATCGTTTAGAACCTAATTTATATAATTTTAAAATATTGGATGCTTTTTTACAATTAGCTGATGAAGCTCCTTTAATGAACTATCCCGTTCACATAAAATTTAACACTGGTTTAAACAGGTTAGGCTTTTGGCATACTGATGTACCTGCACTTCTTACACAATTAAAGCAATCTAACAATATAAAAGTAGCCTCAGTTTTTTCTCATTTAGCTGCTAGCGAAGATGCTGATGAACAAGAATTCACTGTAGGACAAATTAACAATTTTGCCTATATCGTAAAACAGATCTATGAACATTTAGGATATGAGCCAATGATTCATATTTTAAATACTTCAGGAATTGTAAATTATCCACAAGCGCAATTTGATATGGTTCGTTTAGGAATTGGTTTGTATGGTTTCGGAAATAACGAACAAGAGACATCTCAATTAAAAAATACTCATACACTAAAATCCATCATCTCTCAAATAAATATTGTTCAACCAGGTGAAACAGTAGGCTACAACAGAGCTTTCACAGCGAACAAAGAAACTCGTAGTGCTACCATACCTATAGGGCATGCTGACGGAATATCTAGAAAACTTGGAAATGAAGAAGGGTTTGTTATCATCAATAATCAACCTGCTCCAATTATTGGTAATGTTTGTATGGATATGATTATGGTAGATGTTACAAAAATAGATTGTAAAGAAGGTGATGACGTAATTATTTTTAATCACCAACAACATATAGAATTTATGGCGCATAAATGCGAGACGATTCCGTATGAAATACTTACCGCTATATCGCAACGCGTAAAAAGATTGGTTAAGAATTAATTTTTTTATATTTTTCAACTCAATTAACTATTAAAAATCAAATACATGGGAATGCTCAAAGAGTTTAAAGACTTTGCAATGAAAGGCAATTTAGTCGACATTGCAGTAGGTTTTGTAATGGGTGCTGCTTTTAACAAAGTAGTTGCTTCATTTACTGGAGGAATCGTTTCTCCTTTAATCGGACTTATATTTAATGCCGACTTTAAAGATTTAAAATACGTACTTAAAGAAGGTGTTGCTGATGAAGCTGGGAAAATTACTGGTGAAGTAGCAATGCTTTACGGTGAATTTTTAACTAACGTTATCGATTTTATTATCGTTGCTTTCGTAATGTTTATGGTAGTAAAAGCTGTTAACAAGATGAAGAAAAAAGAAGAACCTGCTCCTGAAGCACCAAAAGGACCAAGTCAAGAAGATTTATTAGCTGAAATTAGAGATTTGTTAAAAAAACAATAACTAATTAATCTAATCGATTATAAAAAAAGGAGATGAATAATTCATCTCCTTTTTCTTTGTTTCTATTTTTCATTAAATATGTTTTCCTTTTTCCCAACCGTGTTTTCCTAAATATTGATTTCCACTTTCTATTGCACCATCTTCTATCGAAGTCCCCATAGAATCGTTCCAACGGTTTAAGTATCCAAAAAGAGAAATTACACCTAACATTTCAACAATTTCACCTTCGTTCCAATGTTTATATAACTCTGTTTTAATTTTTTCATCAACCATATTTGGCACCATAGAAGCAGCTAACGAAAAATCTAACGCTGCACGTTCAGCATCAGAAAAAGCAGGATGCGCTTTATATTCCCAAATATTATCTAATTGTTCTTGTTCTGCTCCATAACGCTCAGCAGCACGAATCGCGTGTGCTTGACAATATCTACAACCTGTAGCGTTACTTGATACCCAGGCAATCATTCTTTTTAAAGCAGAAGTTACTCTTCCCTCATTAGCCATCACTGCTTTATTCAAATTAATAAACGCTTTTGAAATGGCTGGACGACGTTGCATTGTTAATACCGAATTAGGACAAAACCCTAATGTTTCATTAAAAAATTCTGCTAATTCTTTTGTTTCTAAATCATGATCTGCAGATAGTGGTGTTACTAATGGCATAGTTTTATATTTTAGTTTTTATTAATCGCTTTTTATAGTAAGTTTGTGTAAGTGTTCGATAAATTTTGTCGACAAACTCAAAACAACTTACGCAAGAAACAAAAAAAATATGGCATCACATACAGTTACCACAGTTTGGAAAGAAAATATGCAATTTGAAACTGACAATCCTAGCGGGCATAAAGTACTAATTGATACTTCTGAAGAAAACGGAGGAAACAATTCTGGCTTAGGGCCAAAAGCAATGATGTTATCTGCGCTTGCTGGCTGCTCAGGATTAGATGTAGTTTCTCTATTTAAAAAGATGAGAATTAATATTGATGATTTTAAAATGGAAGCATCTGGGGAATTAACCGAAGAACATCCTAAATACTATCATACTGTAACTTTAGATTATCATTTCTATGGAACAAATTTAAATGAAGATAAAATTAAAAAAGCTGTTGATTTATCAATCGAAAAATACTGTGGAGTAATGGAAATGTTTAGAAAATTTGCTGATGTAAAAACTGCAATTTATTTTCATAATAAATAAAGAGTTTAATTACTATGCGCTGGAAATTAAAACCAGAACCCAATAAAGAAAAAGTAACTCAATTAGCTAAAGATTTATCGATCGATAAAACTTTGGCTAGAATTTTAGTGCAACGTAATATTGATACGTTTGATAAAGCAAAACAGTTTTTTCGTCCATCTTTAGAAGATTTACACGATCCATTTTTAATGAAGGATATGGATATTGCTGTAAGACGAATAGAAGAAGCAATTTCCAACAACGAAAACATCTTAGTTTTTGGTGATTATGATGTTGATGGGACAACAGCTGTTTCTTTAATGTCGTCTTACTTAAAAACAATCCATCCAAATATTTCAACCTATATACCTGATAGATACGAAGAGGGTTACGGGGTTTCTTATATGGGAATTGATTACGCAGATGATAATGATTTTTCTTTAATTATCGCATTAGATTGCGGTATAAAAGCAATTGATAAAGTAACCTATGCATCAGAAAAAAACATTGACTTTATTATCTGCGACCATCACAAACCTGGAGCTGAAATTCCAAAAGCTGTTGCAGTTTTAAATCCAAAACAAATTGATTGCAACTATCCATACGATGAATTATGCGGTTGCGGAGTTGGATTTAAATTGATTCAAGCTTTAGCTTCAAAAAGAAATCAAACTATAGATGATTTAACCGAGTATTTAGATTTAGTGGCAACTGCAATTGCAGCAGATATCGTTCCAATGACTGGAGAAAATAGAACTTTAGCTTATTTTGGATTACAAGTTATCAATTCGCTACCAAGAAACGGAATTAAAGCTATTATTCATCAGCTACAAAAAAAAGTACTAACTATTACTGATGTTGTGTTTATCATTGCTCCAAGAATAAATGCTGCTGGTAGAATGAAGCATGGAAATCATGCAGTTGAGTTATTAACAGAAATGGATTTTGACTCTGCAGTTGAATTTGCCTCCTCTATCGAAAAATTTAATTCTGACAGGAAAGAATTAGATAAAAAAATAACACAAGAAGCATTATTTCAAATTGAAAATAACGAAGAAACTGAAAAATTCACCTCTGTAGTTTTTGATGAGAACTGGCACAAAGGAGTTATCGGAATTGTTGCTTCTCGCTTAATAGAAACTTACTACAGACCAACATTAGTATTTACCAAAAGTGGTGATAAATTAGCAGCGTCTGCTAGATCTGTAAAAGGCTTTGATGTGTACAATGCTTTAGAACAGTGCTCCAAATTTATCGAGCAATTTGGTGGACATAAATACGCTGCGGGTTTAACCTTACTTCCAGAACAATACGGTAATTTTAAAGACAAATTTGAAGAGGTAGTTGCATCCACTATAGATAAACAGTTATTGATTCCTGAAATCACTATTGACGCAGAAATAGATTTATCAGGGATTACCCCTAAGTTTTACAGAATCATACAACAGATGGCGCCTTTTGGTCCTCAAAATATGAAACCTGTTTTCTCTACAACTTCTGTAAGAGATAATGGTTACGGAAAACAAGTTGGCGCTGATAAAAGTCATTTAAAACTAAACATCATCTATGGCTCAGACCGAAAAACCTATGGAGCTATTGGCTTTGGATTAGGAAATAAGTTATCCTCCATTCAAAATGATTTTGATATTACTTATACTTTAGAAGAAAATACTTGGAATAATCACACTTCAATTCAGCTTTCTTTAAAAGATCTAAAATAACTATTTAGAATAAATCTAAATAATTTATATATTTGTCTTCATATCAAAAACATTATGGAAGGCATAAAAAAAATATATTCTAATGGTATTGGAATTTCATTTGAATGGAAAAATTCAAATTCTAATCTGACTCAAATTATTTTTAGAGATACAGGTTTTCATTTAAAAGAAAGTGAAATAGAAGAGTTTTTAGAAAAAATTTCTGATTCTAAAAAACAAAAAAACTGCGCCACTTGTACTAAGGGGAATGACTGTAAATCTATCTTATTACAAACCCCATCAAGTAAAGTAAGTATGGCTGTTTCTAAAATAGAATTAGGTCAAATAGATGATTTAATAAAAGGGACTCTATTCCAAATAAGATTGAATAATTATTTAGACAGTTTGTGTAAAAATTAAAAGAGCTTGCAAAAATTTGCAAGCTCTTTTAATTTTATTTCTCTTTAATCAAGTAAATGTAAACTGGATAGTGATCACTGTACCCTCCAGTATATTTACCCCAAGAGAAACTTCTAAAAGGATACCCTTTATAACGCCCTTTCTTTTGAGTTAAGAAACGTTTGTTAAAGATTCCTGATTTAAACATTTTAAAAGAAGAGAAATCTTTTTCACCTTTATCTAACAATGGAGAAGTAATCAAAATTTGATCAAATAAATTGATATTATCTCTATATCCTAAAGTATTAAATCCACGACGAAACATGTTTTCATAAGGATTATAAATATCTCCTTCTTTTACATTTTTCTTTTTTGCTTTAGCTTTTAAAACAGTTTTAAAACTAGAGTTGATAGGATCATCATTAAAATCACCCATAACAATTACTTTAGCATTTGGATCATCTTCTTTGATCTTCTCGATAATCTGAGTAACCTTATAAGCTGCTTTTTCACGTAATGGTCTACTCTTAGCTTCACCTCCTCTTCGAGATGGCCAGTGATTAACTATTACATGTACCAATTCGTCATCTAAGTATCCCGAAACCCATAAAATATCACGTGTATAAACCTTTCTATTATTACTATATATATTAGGGTTGAAAGCTTCAAAATGGATAGGTTTAAAATATCTTTTTTGATACAACAAGGCTACATCTATCCCTCTTTTATCTGGGGAATCAAAATGGATAATTCCATAATTTTTCTTTTTTAACTTATCCGTAGCAACTAAATCTTCTAATACTTTTTTATTTTCTACTTCTACAACTCCTAATAAAGCTGGACTATTTTTAGCTTTATCTGTACCTAATTGAAGGATAACATCAGATAGTTTATCTAATTTATCTTTATACACTTTCTCTCTACCACTTTTCATTTCCATGATAGGGCTTTTCTCATCCTCTTTTTCAGGATCATTAATAGGGTCAAAAAGATTTTCTAGGTTGTAAAACCCAACAGTTCTTATTTTATATTGCTTTTGTTGAGCAAATGATGAAAACACTACAAAAACTATTACTAAAATTGATATTACTTTTTTCATTTAATAAAATTTACGCGGCAAAAATAAAACAAAATCTAAGCCAAAAAACTTTTTTGAGTTAAATAAAGATATTTCATAATGTTAATTTAACATTAAATCAATTTAAAATTTGTTAATTTTGCATCCCTTTTCTCAGTGATATTCTGAGAATGAGGATTAATCAATTAAATATTTTATAAACAATCATTTATGAGAAATTTTACATTAACAATGTTATTGATGTTTTCAAGCATATTTGCTTTGAGTGCGCAAAACGTTGTAAAAGGAATTGTGATAAACAGCGATTCTGAGAAACCTCTACAAGGTGTTTCTATAAGTGTAGAAGGTACCAAAAGTATTACTGATGCTAATGGAGCTTTTACAATAAGTAATTTAGCTGATGGAAGACAAGTCGTAGTTGTATCTTTAAATGGGTTTGAAACCCAAAACTTCCCTGTTCAACTATCAGGAAAAGAAGTAGATCTTGGAACTATCTTAATGTATGAAGACATTTCTGAAGACCAAGACTTGAGTATTATTACTATTACTGATGATGAGTTAGATAATGATGCAAGTGCTGCAGACAATATTTCTGGTTTATTACAGTCATCTAGAAATATATATTTACGTTCTGCTGCTTTTGAATGGAGTGGTTCTTTTTATAGAATTCGTGGTTTAGATTCTGAAAATGGTAAAGTACTTATTAATGGTATTGAAATGAACAAGTTATTTAACGGTCGTCCTCAATGGAGTAACTGGGGCGGTCTAAATGATGTTGTTCGTAACCAAGAATTCAGTAACGGATTAACAGCTTCAAACTTTACTTTTGGTGGGGTTTTAGGTTCAACTAACATTAACACTAGAGCTTCTGAATATAGAGCAGGAGGTCGTATATCATACGCGTCATCTAACAGAAGTTATGCGCACAGAGTTATGGCTACCCACGCTTCAGGGTTGTTAGAAAGCGGTTGGGCTTATACAGTATCTGCTAGTACTAGACAAGGGAATGAAGGCTTTGTAGATGGTACTCCGTATGATGCTACGTCTTTTTTCGCTTCGGTTGAAAAGCAAATTAATAAAGACCATAGCATTAATTTTACTGCTATTACTGCCTTTAATAAAAGAGGACGTTCAGCAGCAAACACCGACGAGGTTTTTAACTTAAAAGGAATTAAATATAATTCGTATTGGGGGTACCAAAATGGGAAAATTAGAAACTCTCGTATTAGAAGAATCCAAGAACCTATATTAATGTTAAATCATTATTGGAATATTAATGATAACACATCATTACAAACCAATGTATCTTATCAATTTGGAGAGATAGGAAATAGTCGTTTAGATTTTAACGGAAGTAAATTAGGAGGAACTGACGGAGATGGTAATCCTTTTATAGTTACCTTAGGAGGCACTAACCCAGATCCTACTTATTATCAAAAATTACCAAGTTATGGTGTAAGACAAGGTTATGATGAAACAAGATTTTTAAATAACTCTCAAGTAGATTGGGATAGTTTATACAGAACAAATAGTAACACTTTTAACGAAGGAAGGTCTACTTATATTTTATATGAAGATAGAAATGATGACAAACAATTTTCTGCTAATACCATTGTATCTTCAGATATTAATGACAATATAACCTTAAATGGTAAATTGCAATTTGTATCGTTAAGATCTAATAACTTTGCTGAAATTTCTGACCTATTAGGTGGTAATGGATATTTAGACGTAGATACATTTGCTGACAGCTATAATGAAAGACAAAACAATTTGTTAAACCCAGATTTTGTAGCCACTGAAGGAGATAAATTTAGATATAACTTTATTTTAAGATCACAAGTATTAAACGCTTTTGCTCAAGCTCAATTTAAATACAATAAAGTAGATTTTTTCTTAGCAGCTGATATATCAAACACCTCTCATCAAAGAGAAGGATTATTTCAAAATGGAGGATTTGCAAATAACTCTTTAGGAAAATCAGAAGAAAAAACATTTACAAATTTTAGCACTAAAGGAGGATTGACTTATAAGCTATCAGGACGTCATTTATTTGATGTAAACGCAGGGTATTTTTCTAAAGCTCCAACCTTACGTAACACCTTTTCTAATTCAAGAGAAAACAATAACGTAGTTGATAACTTAACAAGTGAAAAAATATTAACAGCAGATGCTAGCTATATTTTAAGAAGCCCTATAGTACAAGCTAAACTTACAGGTTTTTACACACAAATTACCGATGCTACTGAAATTTCATTCTTTTTTGCAGACGGAATAGGCGGAGATAATACTGCTTTTGTGCAAGAAATTTTAACAGGCATAGATAAAAGACACTTTGGAGGAGAATTTGGTATAGAAGCACAGGTTACACCTACAATTAAACTAAAAGCTGCTGGTAATATCGCTCAATATACCTTTAATAATAATCCGAACTTATATTTAACAACAGAAGCTAACAGAGAATCTGAAGCTGCAGGATTTATAAACGGTAGAAGAGACTATGGACAATCTAATTTAAAAAATTACCGAATTGCTGCAGGACCACAAACTGCTTTATCTGCTGGTTTTGAGTATCGTGACCCAGATTATTGGTGGGTAGGTGCAACAATTAACTATTTCGACCACACTTATTTAGATATTTCCCCACTAACTAGAACAAGTAATTTTGCCGATGATGCAGGTTCTCCTTTTAACGATTATGACCCTGTTATAGCTAGGCAATTATTACAACAAGAAAGATTTAACGATTACACTACTGTAAATCTTGTTGGTGGAAAGTCGTGGAAAGTAGGTAAAAAAGAATACCTAAGTATTTTTGCAAGTGTTACAAACCTTTTTGATACCAAATATAAAACAGGAGGTTTTGAACAAGGTAGAAATGCTAACTACAGGCAATTAAGAGATGATAGAGCTTTAGACACACCTGTATTTGGAAATAGATACTGGAATGGTAGAGGAACCACGTATTTTTTAAGCACAACATTTAGATTTTAAAAAAGAACAGATGAAAAGAACAAAATTCAATCGATTTTTAGGAGTACTATTAATAGCTACCATAGTATTATCGTCTTGTGTAGATAATTTAGACACTTCTCTTCCTCCAATAGAAATTAACGAACCTAATATTACTACAAACTTAACAGTAGCGAGTATTCAGGAAAGATTAATTGAGGAATTTAACACCAACAGAAACTCAATCTATACTTATACAGGAACTCAAAACCCTGGATATGTAACAGGATACGTAGTTTCTAGTGATGCTAAAGGTAATTTCTTTCAAACATTAGTAGTACAAGATAGCCCTGAAAATCCTACTGCAGGAATAGAAGTTAAGATAAACAACAGTTCATTATCTGAAACTTACGAAGTAGGAAGAAAAGTATATATAAAATTAGAAGGACTAACTGTACAATATTTAGACGGACAAAGTAATGACCCTACAGCAACAGCTAACGAACAACAATTAGGTAAGTTTTCTTTAGGATATGGCATTAATAGATTTAATGACGTAGATCTTATTCCTTCTTCGTTAATATCAAATCAAAAGCAAATAGTACGCTCATCAGAAGTAGCTACAATTATCCCTACTACTGTAGAGATTGGCTCTATAACTCAAGCAAACATAAACACTATGGTTCAGCTTGAAAATGCTCAATTTCAAATAAGTGAACTAGGAAAATCTTTTGCAGGAGAAGCCAATGATAGATTTGATGGACTTAGAACTATTTTTGAATGTAATTCAAAAGCAACAATTCCGTTAGAAACTAGTACTTTTTCAGACTTTAAAAGAAATATTGTACCTGCAGGAAAAGGAACAGCAAATGTTGTTTTAAATAAAAGTTTTAGAGAAGAGTTTTTAGTAGCTATTATTAACAATCCTGAAGATTTAAATTTTACAGATAACAACAGGTGTGATCCTATTTTCGAAGAGAGTTTTGAAAATACAACACTAGCTGATTTAATAACTGAAGGGTGGTATAATATTAATGCTAATGGAGGATCAGAACTTTATGAAACAAGTGGTTTTGGCGGAAACTCCTTCATACAAGGTAGTGCCTTTAGATCTGGTGAAAACCCATTAGAAATGTGGTTGGTTACTCCTGAGGTTGACCTAGATAATTCAAGTGATGAAGTATTAAGTTTTGAAACCAAAACAGGCTTTAATAACGGACAAGCATTAAGTTTATTCTATTCTACCAACTTTACTGGTGATATTAATACTGCTACTTGGACTTCATTAAATGCCACTTTTGCTAATGGTCCTTCTAGTGGATTTGGTAGTTTCGAATCATCAGGAAATATCGATATTTCTGATTTAACTGGCAAAGTTGTCTTTGCTTTCAGATATCTTGGAGGTGATGGAAACATAACTACAACTTTCCAAATAGATAACATAGAAATATCAAGTAATTAATTATTTCAATACCTTATAAAAATAATCATATGAAATATTTTAATAAAATTATAGCCATATTAATAGTTGCTCTTATGCTAAACTCCTGTATAGAAGACAACTTTACAGAACCTAATATAGAAATTGCACAGTCAAACATTACGACTGATGCAACTGTAGCTGCTATACAAAACGATTTAATTCAACAGTACAATACCAATAGACAATTAACACTAACATACAGAGTAAATGAAACTCCATCCTATGTAAAAGGATATGTTGTTTCAAATGATGCTACTGGTAACTTTTTCGAAAAATTAGTTGTACAAGACAATCCCGAAAACCCAACAGCTGGTATAGAAATTTTAATAAATAATCCTGCCCTATCAGACAAATATGAAGTAGGAAGACAAATATTTATAAAATTAGACGGCTTAACGGTAACCTATGATGACGGAGAAAGTTCTAGCAGGATAAATCCTACCAATGATGTTGCGGGTAAATTTACCTTAGGTCATTTAAATAGAGACGGAAGAATAGATGAAATTCCTGCTTCTTTAGAGCAAAGTAATATTATACTTTCTTCAGAAACAGAAACTATTGTACCAACACCTATTAATATTTCAGAAATTTCTCAAGCTCATGTAAACACTTTTGTAAGGTTAGAAAGTGTTCAGTTTGACAGCGATGAACTAGGAAAATCATTCTCAAATGAATCTGCAGACGAATTTAATGGGCTTAGAAATATCTATGACTGTAATTCTAGATCCGTTATTCCTTTAGAAACTAGCACATTTGCTAGTTTTAGCGCCAATAAATTACCTACAGGAAGAGGGGGCGCAAATTTAATATTAACCAAAGATTTTAGAGCCGAAAACTTTGTAGTAATTGCTAACTCTCCTGCTGATTTGGATTTTACACAACCTTACGGTTGCTTTAATGATGCAACAGAAATTAGTGTAGCCGATATAAAAGCTCTATACACAGGAAGCACTACAACCATTACGCAAAATTCAAAAATTAAAATTGTAATTACCTCAGATTTATCAAAAGGAAACATTTCTAACAGAAATGCTTTCGGACAAGATGCTTCTGGTGGTATTGCCTTACGTTTTAGTGAAGCCTATGATTTAAATTTAGGAGACGAAATTGAAGTTGCTGTTTCAGGCTTAACACTAAGTGAATTTAGAGGGTTATTACAATTAAACTTAGCTCCAAGTGATATTATTAATACAACAGCTGGTACTTTACCGACTCCAGAAGTTATTACAATAGCACAAGCTTTAACAGGAGACTATCAAGGTAAATTAGTTTCTATTGAGGGGGTACAGTTTAAAGATATTACTAAAACGTATTCTGGATCAAATGAATTCACTTCAGACTGTACAGATGTTTTAACAACATTTGTAAGTAGCTCAGCTACTTTTGCTGGAGAACAAGTAAGTGATAAAAAGGGTACAGTAACTGGTATTATGAGTTCGTTTAACTCACCTCAAATTTATATTAGAGATACTACTGATGTAAATTTTGCAGACACGTATGATTGTAGTAGTACTAACGAAGTTAATATCTTCTTTTCTGAATTAGCAGATCCTAACAATGAATTTGGAGCAAGATTTATCGAAATCTACAATGCTGGTACAGATGACGTTGACTTAGCTGGGTGGACACTTAGAAGATACACTAATGGCTCAACTACTCCTTCAAGTACCTCTATTGATTTAACAGGAAATACAATTAACGCAGGACAAGCATTTGTCATTGCTGCAGATGCAACTGTTTTTGAAGCCACCTATGGTTTTGCACCTGACTTAACTGAAAATGCTGCAAATACTAATGGTGATGACAATTTTGAATTAGTTGATACTGATGGTAACGTAATTGACGTTTTTGGTGTTCCTGGTGAAGATGGAACTGGAACTAACCATGAATTTGAAGATGGTAGAGCTTATCGTAAAGCTTCGGTTACTACAGGAAACCCTACATATACATTCTCTGAATGGGATATTTGGAATGATACTGGTGCTGCAGGAACAACTAATGCACCTCAAGATGCTCCTGGTACTTTTACTCCAGGAGTTAGATAATCTCTTGATTACAAAACATTAAAACCCAAGTTTTAAAACTTGGGTTTTTTTATGCATCTTTATATCGTAAATAGTAATTATGTTTTCAAATAAAAGGATCACTAGAGCCTTCAATCAAGCGAAAAAACTTCCTTTAAATAAAGAGTCAAAATACATTTTGTTTTCTGACTGTCATCGAGGGGATAACAGTTTTGCTGATGATTTTTCTCATAACAGAAAAATATTTCATCATGCTTTATCTCAATATCTTCAAAAAGATTTTACGTATATAGAACTAGGTGATGGTGATGAACTTTGGGAAAACAAATTCGTAAACATTTTTAATGCAAATAAAGATGTCTATTTATTATTAAAAGAGTTTCACGAAAAAAACAGATTACATTTTATTTGGGGAAATCACGATATGGATTATCGAAATCCAAAAAAAATTGCAAAAAACTTGCATTACTATTACGATACTGCAGACGGTAAAGAAAAAGAACTAATGATCGGAGTTTCATTTTCTGAAGCTATTCGATTAGAACAAGAAGATTGTAAATCAGTTTTTTTATTGCATGGACATCAAGCAGATTGGTTTAATTATATCTTTTGGCGTTTTAGCAGATTTTTAGTTAAAATTTTATGGCGACCACTACAACTAATCGGAATTAGTGACCCGACAAGTCCTGCTCAAAATTTTAAAGAGCTGATAAAAGTTGAAAGTCGTCTCGAAAGATGGATTAAAAACAACAACAATCAAATGATTGTTACTGGACATACACACCGCCCTCGTTTTCCTTCACCTAATGAGTTACCACATTTTAACGACGGTAGCTGTGTACATCCACGATGTATTACTGGGCTTGAAATTGAAAACAATAAAATAACACTTATTAAATGGCATGTAGTAACCAATGAAAACGGAACCATGCAAATAGTAAGAAAAATTCTTGAAGGTCCTGAGGATATTTCTCAGTATATTTAATTTTTTAACACTTCATTAACACCTATAACCTTTAAGCATTGTTCCTTTCAAACGACAACATTTGTCAAATTACTTTATGAATGAAATTTAAACTATTCTCTTTACTTTTTACAATTATATCTTTTACTAGTTTTTCTCAAGAAAAAATAAATCCTAAATTCGGTAATGGCCTTTTTAATTTAATAGGAAAAGACAGTACTTGGTCTATGAATATTTCAGCGAGAATGCAGTTTTTAACGGTTGCTCAATGGGGTTCAGATTCTAACGGTTTATCAAACCCTTCCTCTTCTTTTTTAGTTAGAAGAGCTAGGTTAAAATTTAATGGTTTTGCTTTATCTCCTAAACTACAATATAAAATAGAATTAGGCTTATCAAATAACGATATAGGTAACCCTTCAGAACATACCAATAACGCACCAAGATATATTTTAGATGCTTTTATTAAATGGAATTTTCACAAAAACTTCGAACTATGGATAGGACAAACCAAACTACCTGGAAATCGTGAACGAGTAGTTTCTTCTGGAAATTTACAATTTGTCGAGCGTTCTTTATTAAATAGTGAATTTAACATTGATAGAGATTTAGGGATACAATTACGTCATCACTTTAATTTATCAGACAAATTTATCGTTCGTGAAGCTTTATCTATTGGTCAAGGAGAAGGAAGAAATATAACTACGGGTAATTTAGGAGGACATCAATATACTGGTCGAATTGAGTTTTTACCATTTGGTCTTTTTAAAGATTTTGGTGATTATAGTGGTAGTGACTTAATTAATGAGCAAAAGCCTAAACTTGCAGTAGGTTTTACATTTGATCTTAATCAAAACGCTGTAAAAAACAGAAGTAATCTCGGAGAATATATGAAAAGTGATGTTGGTTTTTATAGAACTAATATTTCTACTGTATTTGTTGATGCAATGTTTAAGTATAAAGGTTTTTCATTTATGGGAGAATATGCACATAGAGATGCTAAAGACCCTATTGCAAAAAACTCTGATGGGACACCAACTGGAGACATCGTACAGATAGGTAATGGTCTTAACCTGCAAACAGGATATTTATTCTCAAAAAAATGGGAGATATCTGGTAGATATACAAATATAAACCTTGACAAAAACATTACTGTAAAAGGAGCTGAGAATCAATACACATTAGGTTTATCTAAATACATTGTTGGTCATAAATTAAAAGTACAAACAGATCTAAGTTACTTAGATATAGTTAATAATACAAACGAATTAATGTACCGTTTACAGGTAGATATTCATTTTTAAAAAAATAACGTAAACCTAACATAAACACTCGAATAGTGTTTGTAGATTTGCAAATCTTAAACAAAACTATAAAATGGGAGATCCATATATTTTAATGCTTGTTGCCTTAGCTATTTTAGCCATTGTTGATTTAGTTGTAGGTGTTAGTAATGATGCTGTTAACTTTTTAAATTCAGCAATTGGTTCTAAAGCTATTAAGGTTAGAAACATCATGATAATTGCCAGTGTGGGTGTATTCTTCGGAGCAATTACATCAAGTGGAATGATGGAGGTAGCACGTAAAGGTATTTTTAATCCTAATATGTTCATGTTTCAAGACATCATGTTCATATTTATGGCGGTAATGATTACTGATATTTTACTATTAGATATCTTTAACTCGTTAGGGATGCCTACTTCAACTACGGTATCAATTGTATTTGAACTACTGGGTGCAGCTGTATGTATTTCTTTAATTAAAATATCATCAAACGATTCTCAGTCAATTTCAGACATTTGGAACTATATCAATCACAAGAAAGCTGTTGAAATTATAAATGGAATTCTACTTTCTGTTGTGGTTGCTTTTTCTGTAGGTGCTATTGTTCAGTTTATTTCAAGATTAATTTATTCTTTTAATTTTGAAAAAAGAGCAAATTATATCAATGCTTTGTTTGGTGGTTTTGCTATCACTGCAATTACTTATTTCATCATTATAAAAGGAATGAAAGGAACTCCTTTTTATAAAGACATTAAACATTTAATTGAAGGAAATACCTTAGCAATTATTACAGGAAGTTTTGTTGTTTGGAGTTTAATTTCTCAAGCATTAATCAGCTTCTTTAAAATAAATATTTTAAAATTAATTATTGGAGTAGGTACCTTCTCTTTAGCGATGGCTTTTTCTGGTAACGACTTGGTAAATTTTGTTGGTGTACCAATCGCAGCATGGAACTCATACCAAGCATGGGAAGTTTCTGGAGTATCTGCAGATGCCTTCTCAATGGGGATTTTAGCTAAAAAAGTACCATCTAATGTTTGGTTATTATTAATGGCTGGTGCCATAATGGTAGTTACTTTATGGACTTCTAGTAAAGCACAAAACGTAATCAAAACAGGTATCGATTTATCTCGTCAAGGTGAAGGTCATGAGAAATTTAAACCAAACCCTTTATCTAGAGTTGTAGTAAGAGCCGCTATGGGAATTAACGCTGGTATTAGCGCTATCGTTCCTGCAAAAACATTAGCTTTTGTAGATTCAAAATTTCAAAAACCAGTAATCGAGTTACCAAAAGATAAAACCTACGAAATGCCTGCTTTCGATTTAGTAAGAGCAGCTGTTAACTTAATTGTAGCCGGTATCTTAATTTCTATTGCAACTTCAATGAAATTACCTTTATCTACCACCTATGTAACATTTATGGTGGCAATGGGTACTTCTTTAGCTGATAGAGCTTGGGGACGTGAAAGTGCTGTATATAGAGTTGCTGGTGTAATTAATGTTGTTGGTGGTTGGTTCTTAACTGCTATTACTGCTTTTGTAGCTGCTGCTATTGTAGCTTACTTAATTAGCTGGAACATGGTAATGATTCCTGTAATGTTATTAGTAGTTGCATTATTAATTGGAAGAAATACTTTAATCCACAGAAAAAAATCGAAAGAAGTTAAAAAGCAAATTCATATTGAAAGAGCTGAATTAATTACGATTAATGGAGTAATTGAAGAAAGTGCTGATCATATTGCTGAAGTTGCAACTCGTGTTAACAAGTTATACACAAATGTTGTTAACGATTTAGCTAATCACGACTTAAATAAGCTACGTAAAACTGATAAACACGTTGGTAAGTTAAACGATGAAATTGATGGCTTAAAAGATGGTGTTTTCTACTTTATTAAATCGTTAGATGATACTTCTGTACAAGCAAGTAGATTCTATATTTTAGTTTTAGGTTACTTACAAGATGTTGCACAATCTATTAGTTATATTTCTAGAGCAAGTTTTAAACATGTTAACAATAACCATAAAGCTCTTAAAAAAGGACAATTAAAAGATTTAAAACATATTGATAATACTTTATCTAAATTATTAGAAGATATCAGTAGTGCATTTGAAAATAGAAGCTTCGATAACTTAGAAGATATTATAAACGAAAAGAAAGAATTATTAAAAGATGTTTCTGCTTCTATCGAAAAACAAGTTGCTCGTATTAGAACAGACGAAACAAGTCCAAAAAATACTACATTATACTTTAGTATTTTAATTGAAACACAAGATTTAGTTTCTGGTCTTATGAGTTTATTAGAAACGTATGAGGAATTTCATATTAGTACTAAAAACATTTAAGATTACTATATAAAAACAAAAACCGAGCTTTAAAAGCTCGGTTTTTTTTATACGTTATATTTTTTCTCCTTGACTATTTTTTCATTGGTCTCATTAAACCTTCTTGAGCAACCGAAGCAACTAATTTTCCATCTCTTGTGTAAATGTTTCCACAAGCAAAACCACGTGCTCCAAACGAGTTCGGACTTTCTACTGAAAATAACATCCAGTCATTAAAATCGAAATCACGATAAAACCACATCGAATGATCTAAACTTGCCATCTGTGTGTTTCCGAAATTGGCAACACTAGCATTCGGATTTAAACAAGCTGTTAAAATATTGTAATCAGATATATAGGTTAAAATTTGTTGTTTAATCGCTAACTCTAAATTTGAAGAATCTCCTTTTAATTTAAACCAAACATCAACAACTGGAGGCAAATCTTTCATATCTAAAGGATTTGCAATTTGCACGGGTTTAAAATCTATTGGACGCTCAATACTTAAAAAGGCTTTCATTTTCTTAGGTAGAAAATCGCCAAACTGATCTAACATATCTGTCCAACTAAACAATTCTTCAGGTTGTTTAATATCTTTTTTAATTGGCATTTGATGTTCGTGTCCTTCTTCTTTCTTATGAAAAGAACAAGCCAAGATAAAAATCGTTTTATCGTTTTGATGTGCCGTTACTCTTCGCGTAGAAAAACTGCCTCCATCACGAATTGTTTGTACATTATATGTAATCGGAATTTCAAGGTTTCCAGCCTCTAAAAAATAAGAATGTAACGAATGTAGTGTTCTTTCTTTTGGAACCGTTCTATACGCTGCATTTAACGATTGCGCCAATACTTGACCTCCAAAAACATTCGGACTACCAATATCTTTACTAACTCCGTTATAATTATTATCTCCTATATCATCAAGTGTGAGTATTTTTAATAACTCTTGTGTGTTTTTCATTTTTAACTAAGCTTTTTTAGTTTTAAAAGGAAGCTTCTGCTTAAATTCAGAAGGTTGAATTCTTTTTAAAAACAATTTTAAAATACCATTTGGTATCGATTTTTTATGACGTAAATAGATTGTTAAATCCTGAGGAATAGCGCCAACCGAACTTTTTATTTCGCTTGCAGTTCTACCAAAATTAATTGCTTTTACTTTTTTACTAATTCCTAAAGAAATATAATCATATAGCATTCTTTGGTACACAGCATAATCTCTGTTGTACTTATAATCTATACCTACAAAATGAGCATCTAACGAATTCTGATTAATAATTCCTGACAAGAAACCTACCACCTCATCTTCTAACCAATAAACTTTTAAAATATAATCTTCTCCTAAGTTTTCTTTTAACGATTTATAGGTTTGTAAATCAAAGTCTCCTAAATTAAAACTTGCTTTGTTAGACACCGTCTTATAAAGCTTCGTCATTTTAGGCAACAATTCGTCTAAGTTCTCTACTTTAATTTCTTCAATTCTTAAATGAGAACTTAGTTTTAAAGCTTTTCTTGCTTTTACTCTAAACTTTGTTTTAAGTGCAGCTAAATAATCATCAAAAGTATTCCAATCTTCATCTAAATGAAGCATCATATTAGGCTCTACTTTAAACGAATTGTATCCTTCTTCGTAAAGCTCATCAGTAATATAAAGCGACTCTTTTTCAAAATCTTTTAACATGAAGGCATCAGCAGAATTTTGAGCATTCGTATTAGAAAACTCTACAACAGCTTTTGCTATTTGTCGAATTACTTCTTTTTTATCTTGACCATCTTTAATAAAAACTCCGTGTTCTCCGCTTACAAAAGTGTTACCACAAGTAAGTACTTTAAATGGTTTTTCAGGAGAAATAATTCGTAGTTTTCTTCCCATACATTTCACCCATTCTACAATAGATTGCATATCGTTTTGAACGCTATCTAAAAAGAAATTTACAATTTGAACTGTAGCTAAAGCTATTGCCTTATTATCTTCATCAAACAAAACAACATAAGCAAATTGGATATCTGAATTATGTTTTTCTAGCGACTTTAAATATTTTGGATGAAAGTATAGATTATTAATACAATCTAACTGAGTCCATACCGCATTAGGTATTTCTTGTATTGAAGAATAGTATTGAGTATTAAGTGTATGGTTATTACAAGATAAAAAATTCACAGATTCCCTTCTAATTTGAGTGTAAATTAGTGAATATTTTGCAATCTGTGTAGCTACTTACTTCTTCTTGTAAAAACAAGAAAGCCATTACAACTTTGTAATGGCTTTCTTTAATTAATTTACGTTAATCTTCATGGAATGGGGATGGTCGGCTCTTACCCCTATTAATCCTGACACTGATTCTCCTTTCTTTATTATAGTCCCTATAATATCATTTGAAAATAAATCTTCTTTAAATTTTTTATTAGCTGCACCAACAGCTATCATATTTCCACCTGCTAAACCAGGTCCAACTACAAGTCCTACTGGTGTTGAACTAGTTTGCGTTTGAAATCCATTATCAGACTTTGTTGTATAGAAGTTCATCGGTGTTAATAACAAATACCATAAATATGATGCTGCACTTTGTTTTAAAGATTTGAAAACTTTTTCATTTTCCATAATATAAATACCAGTTCCATCATCATATGTTAACTTAACATCCTTACCAAAAGTTAAATCTCTATTTGAATTATTAGTTATTTTAACAGCTACTAATCTTATTCCTTTAGCTACTTCTTTCTTTTTATATTTTTTTTCTAACAACTCATATTTATACTCTAAAACAACTCCTTTATCTGTACTATTAGAGATATAATTTAATGTTGAAGGATTAATGGTTTTATATCCTGAAGCACAATTTGATAATAGTACTAGAGCAGATAATAATAAAGTAATTTTTAGCAATTTCATATTTTTATTTTTAAAATTTAAGAACGCGAATATATAGCAAAAGCAAAAAACCACAAACAGTTTTGTTTGTGGTTTTTTTATTATTTTTTGTACTCTAAAGTTTATCCTACAATATTGATAATTTTACCTGGTACAATAATTACCTTCTTTGGCTCTCGTCCTGCGAGTTGTGCTTGTGTTTTTTCATTCGCCATAACCACTTTCTCTATTTCATCTTTGCTCATATCTAATGGTAGCTCTAAGGTAAAACGCATTTTACCGTTGAATGAAACTGGATAGTTTTTAGAACTTTCAACTAAGTGTGAAGCTTCAAACTTTGGAAAAGCAACGGTTGAAATTGATTCTGTATGACCTAACTGACTCCATAATTCTTCAGAAATATGTGGTGCATATGGAGAAATCAACACTAATAATGGCTCTAAAATAGCACGCTTATTACATTTTTGAGTTGTTAACTCATTTACTGCAATCATAAACGTAGAAACTGATGTATTGAAAGAGAAATTCTCAATATCTTCTTCTACTTTTTTAATTGTTTTATGTAATGTTTTTAATTCTTCTTTTGTTGGTTCAGCGTCAGAAACATTTGCTCCGTTTTCGCCAATGTATAACTTCCATAATTTTTTAAGGAAAGAATATACTCCCGAAATACCTGATGTTTTCCAAGGTTTTGTTTGCTCTAAAGGACCTAAGAACATTTCGAATAGACGTAAACTATCTGCACCATATTCTTCACAGATTAAATCTGGATTTACTACGTTGTATTTAGATTTAGACATTTTTTCAACCTCACGTAAAACCTTAAAAGATCCGTCTTCTTCATAAATAAATTCAGCATCTTTAAACTCTGATCTCCATTTCTTGAAAGCTTCGGTATCTAGTTCATCAGAAGTATTTACCATACTTACATCAACATGAATAGACCTAGGTTTAACTCTTAAAACATCATCTTCTGTCACCCCTCTTTTAAGAAGTTTAGACTTATACTCCTCCCATTTTGGATGCTGATTAGTTAAGTCATTTGGACCTTGAACTAAACTAGTCGTTTCAAAAACATTTAAGCTTTTACCATCTAGAGTTGCTTCATAAATAAAAGCAGAAGTTCCTAAAATCATTCCTTGGTTAATCAGTTTTTTAGCAAACTCATCCACTGGTAATAAACCTATATCAAATAAGAACTTTTGCCAAAAACGTGCATATAATAAATGCCCTGTAGCGTGTTCAGAACCACCAATATATAAATCTACTTCTTTCCAGTAATCTACCGCTTCTTTACTTACAAACTCTCCTTCATTATTCGAATCCATATAACGGTTAAAATACCAAGAACTTCCTGCCCACCCAGGCATCGTATTAAGTTCTAGTGGAAAAACTGTATCGTTATCTATTTTATCATTTTTTACTACAGAATTTGTTGTTGTATCCCATGCCCATTCAGTTGAATTTCCTAATGGTGGTTTTCCATCTTCAGTTGGCAAATATTTCTCTACTTCTGGTAACTCAATTGGTAAATGTTTTGCATCTATCATTTGCGGCATTCCGTCTTTGTAATATACTGGGAATGGCTCCCCCCAATAACGTTGACGACTAAATACTGCATCACGTAAACGATAGTTTATTTTTCCGTAACCAAAACCGCGTTTTTCTAATTCGTAGATTACGGTTTTCATTCCTTTTTTATAATTTAAACCATCTAAGAAATCAGAATTTGCTAATTTAATTCCTTCTTTAGCATCGTTTGCTTTTTCTGAAATATCAGTATCAGCAAAAATATTTGGAATCTCTAATCCAAAATGTTTTGCAAAATCATAATCACGTTGATCACCACAAGGTACTGCCATAACAGCTCCTGTTCCGTAGCTAGCTAACACGTAATCACCAATCCAAATTGGCACTTGTTTTCCTGTAAAAGGATGTAAAGCATACGCTCCTGTAAATACTCCTGAAATAGTTTTTACATCTGCCATACGATCACGTTCAGAACGTTTAGCAGTTGCTTCAACATAGGCTTCTACAGCTTCACGTTGTTCATCAGTTGTTATATGTGTCACTAATTCATGTTCTGGAGCTAAAGTCATAAAAGACACTCCATATATTGTATCAGGACGTGTTGTAAATACATCTATTTTCGCATCGTAATTTTCAACATCAAAAGAAACCATTGCTCCTTGTGAGCGTCCAATCCAATTGGTTTGAGAATCTTTTAATGGCTGCGGCCAATCGATATTTTGTAATCCGTCTAATAAACGTTGTGCATAGGCAGAAATTCGCATAGACCATTGGGTCATTTTTTTACGAACTACTGGATGACCTCCACGTTCTGAAACTCCATTTACAATTTCATCATTTGCTAAAACGGTTCCTAATGCTGGACACCAGTTTACTTCTGTATCTGATAAAAATGTTAAACGGTATTGTAATAATATTTCTTGTTGCTCTTTGGTTGAAAAAGACTTCCATCCTTCTGCAGTAAATTCAATAATATCTTCATCAGAAACAGCATTTATATTTGCATTTCCTTCAGCCTCAAATTTTGCAATTAACGTTGAAACATCTTCTGCTTTATCAGTATCCTTATTATACCAAGAGTTGAATAATTGAATGAAAATCCACTGTGTCCACTTATAATACTCTGGACTTGAAGTACGTACTTCACGAGACCAATCAAATGAAAATCCGATATTATCTAACTGACGACGGTAGGTTTTAATATTTGTCTCCGTAGTAATTGCTGGGTGTTGTCCTGTTTGAATCGCATATTGTTCTGCTGGTAACCCAAAAGAGTCATATCCTTGTGGATGCAATACATTGAATCCTTTATGACGCTTATAACGTGCATAAATATCAGAAGCGATATATCCTAACGGGTGGCCAACGTGTAAACCTGCTCCTGATGGATAAGGAAACATATCTAACACATAATATTTAGGTTTATCCGATTCATTACTGGCTTTAAATGTTTGGCTATCCGCCCAAAATTGTTGCCATCTCTTTTCTATCTCTTGATGATTGTATTGCATTGTATCTCTTTTAAGAAGCTGCAAATTTACGGTTATTGTATGAAAGAATAAAGCGTACACTATAGTAATATAAGTGCATAAAAAAAGCGCAAACAAATGTTTACGCTCTTTAATATATCTTTGGAAATAATTTATCCTTTTACTGGTACAGATACAAGTGTATCTCCCCATCCTAAATACATAGTTGCATTATTATCTTCTCCATCAAAAGCAATTGAAAAAGCTTCAACTGGCTTTTCTGATTTAGATACTTTTCCAGCTACACGAACTACATCTTCAGAGTCTTTATAAAAATAAGAACCCCAAACATTTTTAGCTGTACTTAAAATAACTGTCCATTCTTTATCTCCAGGAATCGTGAATAATGTATAGGTTCCTGCTTTTACATCTTTACCTCCGAATTTTGCATCTTTATAAAATGTAATTTCAGCTGCTTCATTTGCTCCAGTTCTCCAAACTTTTCCTGCAGGCGCCAATTTAGCTACGCTACGTCCTTTTAATTGCGGACGGCTATAAATTACTTTTACTAATTTATCTGAAACCCTATAACTACTAGGGAATGCAGCTGCATCCATAGGGCTTTTATCTAATGGTTGAAATTTTTGTGCAACAATTTCATTCGAAAATAATACTGCTACCATTAAAATTGCTAATGCGAATATTCTTTTTTTCATTTTTATATTTCTTTTAAGTGAGTAATTAAACTTCTTCGTCTTTTAAATTACAAATCCTTACGCTAAACTTTATTAAAGCTATGTGAAAACTATAAATAACTCTGTAATCTTATAGTAGTTTTCAAGCTACAACTCATTTGATTATCAATAATTTACCACAAATAAGTTAAAAAATATTATTTTAATTTATTCTAAATAAATTATTATATTTGCCGCAGATTTTAGAGAAATGATTGTATTTTATACTGAAAATAAAAAGGTTACCCCTATTGTTCCAATACAGAAAGAAACTGTGTGTTCTTCTGTTTGTTCGTCAAATTGTATAAAACCAAAAAGTAAGTGCTGCAATAAATACCAAAAAAAAGGCATCAACTGTAAGCGATGCCCATTAACTTTTGATATTAAAATAGCTTCTTAAGCTATTTTTAATAAGAAATAACTCTTTTTCCCGCGCTGTAACAATACATATTTATCAGCAATTAAATCTTTTGTAGTAATTACAAAGTCTTCTTTTACCTTTTCTTTATTTACTGAAACTGCATTTTCTTTTAATGCTCTTCGTGCATCACCATTAGACTTTAAAAATCCTGTTTTACCAGCTAGAGCATCAATCATAGTCAATCCTTCTGAAACATCAGACTGAGAAACCTCAGCTTGTGGAACTCCGTCAAACACATCTAAAAATGTTTGTTCATCTAAACTCTTCAAGTCTTCTGAAGTAGATTTTCCGAATAAAATATTAGAAGCTGCAATTGCTTTATCCAATTCTTCTTTTGAATGCACAAAAGTAGTTACCTCTTCCGCTAACTTCTTCTGTAACGCTCTTTGATGAGGAGCTTCTTTGTGTTCTACAATTAAAGCATAAATAGTTTCTTTATCTAAGAAAGTAAAAATCTTAATATACTTCTCAGCATCTTCATCAGAAGTATTTAACCAGAATTGGTAAAATTTATAAACTGATGTTTTATCAGTATCTAACCAAACATTTCCGCCTTCAGATTTTCCAAACTTAGAACCATCAGCTTTTGTGATTAATGGGCAGGTTGCTGCATATGCTTTCGCTTCTTTACCTACATTCATTCTACGTACTAACTCTGTACCTGTGGTAATATTTCCCCACTGGTCAGAACCTCCCATTTGTAGTAAACAGTTGTGTGTTTTATGTAAGTGATAGAAATCGTAACCTTGAATTAACTGGTAAGTAAACTCGGTAAAACTCATACCTCCTCCAGATTCACCCGAAATACGTTTCTTAACAGAATCCTTAGCCATCATGTAATTAACAGTAATTCTCTTACCAACATCGCGCGCAAATTCTATAAATGAAAAATCTTTCATCCAATCGTAGTTATTTACTAAAATTGGAGAATTATCAGCTCCATTATCGAAGTTTAAAAAACGAGCTAATGTTCTTTTTATTCCAGCAACATTATGTGCTAATGCTTCTTCATTTAATAAATTACGTTCATCAGACTTCCCAGATGGATCACCAATCATTCCAGTAGCTCCACCAACTAATGCAATAGGTTTATGACCTGCTTTTTCAATATGAACCAATAAAATTATAGGTACTAAACTACCAATATGTAAAGAATCTGATGTAGGATCAAAACCAATATACGCCGGAGTCATTTCTTTTTGTAATTGCTCTTCTGTTCCTGGCATAATATCGTGTATCATACCTCTCCATTGTAATTCTTCTACTAAATTCTTAGTCATTTTCTTTGATTTTAAAGAGGCAAAGATAACTTTATCAATGAAAAAAAACTAAATTCGCTTTATGATTTTAGTTACCGGTGGAACAGGTTTAGTAGGCTCTCATTTATTATATCATTTAACTTTAAAAAATGATAAAATTCGAGCAATTTATAGAACTGAAGAGAAACGTGAACACGTAAAAAAAATATTCTCTTATTACACTGATGATATCCTCCATTACTTCTCAAAAATTGATTGGATACAAGCCGATATTACTGATACCCCATCTTTAGAATCTGTTTTTAATAATATTTCAGAAGTCTATCATTGTGCCGCATTAATTTCTTTTAATCCAAAAGATTATCGGAAAATGCGTCAAGTAAATATTGAAGGAACTGCAAATGTTGTAAATTTTTCAATTGACGCTAAGGTTAACAAATTTTGCTTTGTAAGTTCTATTGCAGCAGTTAGTGATGCTATTAATGGAAAGCCTATTACAGAAGAAAATGAGTGGAACGACAATGGCGAAAATCATGGGTACGCTATTAGTAAATACGGTGCTGAAATGGAAGTTTGGAGAGGAAGTCAAGAAGGATTAGATGTCGTAATTGTAAATCCCGGAGTGATTCTTGGAAGTGGATTTTGGCAGGAAGGATCTGGTAAGCTTTTTACTCAAATTAATAATGGATTTAAGTTTTATACTGAAGGTATTACTGGCTTTGTAAGTGCCCAAGACGTTATAAAGGCTATGATGCAGCTAATGAGATCTGACATTAAAAACGAACGATTCATTTTAGTTTCTGAGAACAAATCGTTTAAAGATGTATTATTTACAATTGCTGATGGATTAAATAAAAAAAAACCTTCTATAAAAACAGGAAAACTACTAACTTCTATTGTTTGGAGAATTGATTGGTTTTTAACAAAAATTACTGGAAAAGAACCTTTATTAACTAAAAATTCTGCAAGATCATCTCATAATATCTCAAACTACTCTTCAGAAAAAATTATTAAAGAATTAAACTTTAATTTTACGTCAATAAGCGACAGTATTGAACAAACCTCAAAGGAATTTAAAATATAGTTTACTTAGGTTCTATTTTTAAGTTTTTCTCTTCTAATTTTTTAGAAAGAGCCTTATCATCTAATAGTTTCCTTTTTTTCTTTAATTTAACTGAATCTGAAATCTCTTGTTTCTTTTCATATATTTTTTGAATAGAATCAATATTAGATTTTACTTTATTAAGCATCTCAGTATAATCTTCTATTTTTGAAGTGTAATATGCATTGCTTACATCAAATCGTGCGCTATCGATTTTATATTTATTATATACATACAACACATAGTTTTTCTCCTTTTTTAAAAGCTTGTTTTTATAGTTTTTAGCAGAAGAAGCAATATACATTTCTGTTAAAAAAGAAATCATTGTGTCTTTCGGAATTAAGTTTTCAGGTTTTTTGTACATAGTATTACTTGTACAAGAAACTAAAAAAGTTAAAACTGCTATTATGTATATGTGTTTTCTCATTTAACTATTAAAAAGTAATCTTTCTCCTTTAACGCTATCATTAAACTTTCCTTGATTATACATCAAGTTACCATTAACAAAAGTATGCGTAATTTTATTAGAAAATTCAACTCCTTCAAACGGTGACCATCCGCATTTGTATAACACATTTTCTTTATTTACCACCCAAGAATCATTTAGATCTACCAAAGCTAAATCGGCAAAATAACCTTCTTTTATAAATCCACGTTTTTCTACTCTAAATAGCTTTGCTGGATTATGACACATTTTCTCTACTGCTTTTTCAATCGGTAAAAATCCATCTTTTACCTTTTCTAATACAGCAATAACTGCATGCTGTACTAAAGGACCTCCACTTGGTGCTTTTGTGTAAACATTTGATTTTTCCTCTAAAGTATGTGGTGCATGGTCGGTAGCGATTACATCAATTCGATCATCTAACAAAGCTTTCCATAATCCATCTTTATCCTTTTGACTCTTTACTGCTGGATTCCATTTTATATGAGTTCCTTTTTTATCATAATCTGCATCAGTAAACCACAAATGATGTACACAAACTTCTGCTGTTATTTTCTTTTCTTCTAACGGAATATCATTTCTAAACAAATGCGTTTCTTTTTCTGTTGACAAATGAAAAACATGTAACCTAGCTCCAGTTTTCTTAGCTAATTCTATGGCTTTTGATGATGACAAATAACAAGCTTCTTCACTTCTAATAATAGGATGATATTTTACTGGTATATCATCTCCATACTTAGCTTTATAGTCCTCAGTGTTTTTTCTAATCGTAGCTTCATCTTCACAATGTACTGAAATCAACATATCTGTTGATGAGAATATTTTTTCTAATGTTTCCTCATTATCAACCAACATATTTCCTGTTGATGAACCTAAAAACAATTTTATTCCTGCTACGTTTTTCGGATTCGTTTTCAACAACTCTTCTAAGTTGTCATTTGTTCCTCCAAACATGAATGAATAATTGGCATAAGAAGTCTTACTCGCAATCTCAAATTTATCTTCTAGCAATTCTTGAGTAATTGCTTGTGGAACAGTATTGGGCATTTCAATAAACGAAGTTATACCACCAGCAATTGCCGCTTTACTTTCTGTTGCAATATTGGCTTTATGAGTTAACCCAGGTTCACGGAAATGAACTTGATCGTCAATCATTCCAGGAATTAAATATTTTCCTTCGGCATTAATTACCTCAACATTATCAGTCACTGTAATCTCTTCAGAAATCTGTTTAATATATTTTCCTTCAATTAAAACATCGCCTTTAAAAACTTTGTTTTCGTTAACAATTGTAGCTCCTTTTATTAGTGTACTGTTCATTTTATTTTGGTAAACCGTTTAATCGCATTTTTATTACTCCAAATATAGCCTCTTTTATAATTCCTGAGCTTAATTTAGATTCTCCAAGGACTCTATCAGTAAAAATCACTGAAACTTCCTTTATATTAAATTTATGTTTCCATGCTTTATATTTCATTTCAATCTGAAATGCATATCCCACAAATTTTACTTTATCTAATTGAATTGTTTCTAAAACTTTTCTCTTGTAACAAACAAAACCAGCCGTGGTATCGTGAATTGGCATTCTAGTAATGAATCGAACATATTTCGATGCAAAATACGACAACAACACTCTACTCATTGGCCAATTTACTACATTAACTCCCACAGAATATCGAGAACCTATAGCAACATCTGCTCCTTCTTCATCACAAGAAGTATATAACTTAATTAAATCGTTTGGGTTGTGAGAAAAATCAGCATCCATCTCTATGATATACTCATACTTTTTATCAATTGCCCATTTAAACCCGTGAATATAAGCTGTACCTAAACCACTTTTCCCAACTCTCTTCTCAATAAAAAGTTGATCTGGGAATTCATTTTGCAATTTTTCTACAATCGTAGCAGTACCATCAGGAGAATTATCATCAACAACTAGAACATCAAATTCTTTATCTTGATTAAAAGTTGCTCGGATAATCGCTTCTATGTTTTCTTTTTCGTTATAAGTAGGAATTATAACTAAAGCGTCTGATTTCATTTAATTTTCATATAAAACAAAGCAAAGATACACTAAATTATCACTAATTTTGTGTTAATTAAAGCATAAACAAATTAGAATTGCAAGCAGTTGAGCGTATAATAAATTATGATAATTGGATTACACTTGTAGTTCTATTTTCTGTTATTTTATTAGCTATAATGAAGCTTATAAAGCCCAACAAATTACTTGGACATACTTTAGCTTTTTTTACTCCGGGTTATTTTCAAAAAAAAGCAGATGATAATGTTTCTTTTTACAGTCCTTTTAACCTGACATTATTTTTATTTACCTCTATTACAATTTCATTATTTTTCTTTCTAACCTTTTTACCTAAATACTTCGAAAAGAGTTTTTTTAATTACATCGTAATACTCTCTTCAATTATAATTTATTTATTTAGCAGGCAAATATTAGATCGTACTTTTTCTAACATATTAGGGCTATCAATTATCACAAACTACTTTGTTATATCAAAGTCTGGCTACCTCAGTTCGTTAAGCTTATTATTATTCCCTTTCATTATTTTATACCAATATGCAATTAATAACACCTCTTTTTTAATTAGTGTTTTTGCTATCTTATTTGTTTTCAGAGCCTTTTTAATTCTGTATAATAACAAAAAACTAGTATTAAGGAAGTTATTTTATTTTATTTTGTATTTTTGCACCCTTGAAATAGCACCGCTATTAATTCTTTACAAAACAACAACTACGCAATAAAGAGAAAGTTTATGAAAGTGAAAACTATTTTAGTATCTCAACCCGCTCCTAAAACAGAGACATCACCTTATTTTGATTTAGCCGAAAAACAAAAAGTAAAAATTGATTTTCGTTCTTTTATTCATGTTGAAGGGATTCCTGTAAAAGAAGTAAGGACTCAAAAAATAGATTTAAACAATTACACAGCTATTATTTTAACAAGTAGAAATGCTGTAGATCATTTTTTTAGAATCGCTGAAGAAATGCGTTTTACGGTTCCTGATGACATGAAGTATTTCTGTCAATCTGAAGCTGTTGCATTTTACTTACAAAAATATGTAGTATACAGAAAACGTAAAATTTATGTTGGTAACAGAACGTTTCCTGAGTTAACAAAGTTAATTAAGAAGCATAAAGACGAAAAATTCTTACTACCATCTTCTGATAAATTAAAACCTTTAATTCCTAATGAATTAGACAAATTAGGAGTAGATTGGAAAAGAGCTGATTTATACAGAACAGTTGTAAGTGATTTATCCGACTTAGAAAATGTTTTCTACGATGTGTTAGTATTCTTTAGTCCTTCAGGAATTGATAGTTTGTTTAAAAACTTTCCTAACTTTAAACAAAATGACACTCGTTTAGCTGTTTTCGGAAACTCAACTATAAAAGCTGTTGAAGATAGAGGTTTACGTGTAGATATTGCTGCACCAACACCAGAAACACCATCAATGACAATGGCTCTAGAAAAATACATTAAAGATGTAAGTAATAAAAAATAATTACTTTTTTTATAAATTAAAACCGCTAAGTTAATTAGCGGTTTTTTTATTTTATAATGTCACCTATGTAACACTTCAAAATACTTTATTTAATTATTTTTACGTAAAAGATTAACGCTTACAAAATGAATAAATATTTAGACATCATAAAAAACTCTTATTCCAATTATTGGAACTACATTAAACAATCTGTTTTAATGGAGTTAGATTGGGAGAATTATTTTTATGGCTTAATTATTATTTCTCTGATTGTTTGGGTATTAGAAATAATTTTTCCTTGGCGTAAAAATCAATCTATTTTTAGGAAAGATTTTTGGTTGGATACTTTTTATATGTTCTTCAACTTTTTTCTTTTAAACCTCATCGTTTTAATCGCACTTTCAAATACAGCTGCAGAAGTCTTTAACGATATTCTAGGAATAGTCGGTTTGTCAATTACCAACTTTAAAGTATTCGACATCAATACTTTTCCCTATTGGGCTAGACTACTTGTCTTTTTTATCATTATTGATTTTGTGCAATGGTTTACGCATACATTATTACATAAATATGAATTTTTATGGAACTTTCACAAAGTACATCACTCTGTAAAGCAAATGGGATTTGCTGCTCATTTACGCTACCATTGGATGGAACCTGTGGTATATAATTCTATGAAATACATTCCACTGGCTATTATGGGTGGGTTTACCGCTGCTGACGTTGCTATTGTTCATTTTTTTAACATTACTATCGGTCACCTAAACCACGCGAATATCAACTGGGACTATGGTTGGTTAAAATATATTTTAAACAATCCAAGAATGCATATTTGGCATCATGCAAAAGAACTTCCAAAAGAAAGACAGCAAGGTGTAAACTTCGGAATTACGCTAAGTATTTGGGATTATATTTTTAAAACTGATTACATACCTCATAACGGGCGCGATATTGAAATTGGTTTTGAAGGAGACGAACATTTCCCAAAAGGTTTTATTGATCAAGAAATGTATCCGCTTAACAAAAAATAGCTTTAAAAAAACACTCACGTAGAATACCATTTCTATAAAGGTAGGGGCGATAAATTTTAAAACAGTTTTAACTTTCCTATTTGTATCTTTATCCGATAAATAACAAAATCAGATGAAGTATATAAAAATTCTATTCCTTTTCATTGTTGTTCAGGTTTCTGCACAACAAGGAGGAATGTGGATTCCTTCTCTTTTAGAGGGAATGAACGAACAAGAAATGAAATCTTTAGGAAGTAAACTAACTGCTAAGGATATTTACGATGTAAATAATTCAAGCTTAAAAGATGCTATCGGGCATTTTAATGGAGGTTGTACTAGTGAAGTAATCTCTCCTAAAGGACTAATTTTAACCAACCACCACTGTGGGTTTGGACAAATTCAATCACATTCTTCTTTAGAAAACGATTATTTAAAAGATGGTTTCTGGGCGATGAATCAAAATGAAGAATTACCAAACGAAGGGCTATATGTAGAATTTATTGTTCGTATTGACGATGTTACCAAACAAGCGTTAGCAGGAGTTACTGAGACAATGACAGAACGTGAAAAACAATCTACAATTGATAAAAACATCAACGCCTTAAAAAAGACTGTAAAAAAAGAAGATTGGCAAGATGTAAAAGTTCGTCCTTTTTTTAAAGGAAATCAATATTTCTTATTTGTTACTGAAAAATTCGAAGATGTACGTTTAGTTGGAGCTCCTCCAAGTAGTATTGGTAAATTTGGTAGTGATACCGATAACTGGGTATTTCCACGTCATACAGGAGATTTCTCTTTATTCAGAATTTACGCTGATAAAAACAATCGTCCTGCAAAATATAGCAAAGACAATGTGCCTTACAAACCAAAGCATTTCTTACCTGTTTCTTTAGATGGTGTAGAAGAAGGAGATTTCACAATGGTTTTTGGTTTCCCTGGTCGTACAAACGAATATTTACCTGCAGTCGCTATACAACATATTACTCAGGAGTTTAATCCTAGTAACATTGCTATTAGGGAAGCCGCTTTAAGGGAAATTGACGCACAAATGAAGGCTAGTGATGCGATTAGAATTAAATATGCATCTAAACAAGCACGTATTGCGAATGCTTGGAAAAAATGGATTGGTGAAAACTTAGGAATTAAAAAAAGTAACGCTATTGCGCAACGTAAAACTTTTGAAGAAACTTTTAAAAAGGCTTTAAAAGAAAAAGGATTAGAAGACAAGTATGGTAACATCTTACCCGAATTTGAAAAGTTGTATAAAGACTTTGCTGCCATTAATATTAAAAGAAGAAACTTTATTGAAGCTTTCTTAGTTACTAATGAATTAATGCAAATGGCTTTTAGAGCGTATCAATTAGAACAAGTAGCTTTAAACAAACCAGAAAATTTTGAAAAAGCAAAAGCTTCATACATTGCTCGTTTGAAAAGAATTCATAAAAACTACGATGCTGCTGTAGATAAAGGTGTTTTTAAAAATGTGATGCCTTTATATACCAATAACGTAGATGCTACTATTTATGATAAAACTAGCTTAACCAGTTTAGACAAAGCCTTAAAGTTAGTAGATGGTAATGCGAAACAAGTAGTTGAAAACTTAAATAAAGATGCCGCTTACCAATATGCTAAGCCAATGGTCGAGGAATTTTACACAAAAATAAACCCTGAATTCCAACAAAAAAACCAGCCAATAACAGCTTTACAAAAGAAATATATGAAAGCTTTAATGAAAGCTTTACCTAATGCTCGTTATTTCCCAGATGCTAATAGTACTTTACGTGTAACTTATGGTCAGGTTCACGGGTATTCTCCAAGAGACGCTGTATACTACAACCCTGTAAGTTATTTAGATGGTGTTATTGAAAAATATGTTCCTGGAGATTATGAATTTGATGTTCCTAAAAAATTACGCGATTTATACGATGCTAAAGATTACGGACAATATGCCGATAAAAACGGAAAAGTACCCGTATGTTTCTTAGGAACGAACCATACTACTGGAGGAAACTCTGGAAGTCCTGCTATTGATGCTGAAGGAAATTTAGTTGGATTAAATTTCGATCGTGTATGGGAAGGAACCATGAGTGATATTAACTACGACCCAGAAATCTGTAGAAATATTATGGTAGACCTTCGCTATGTTTTATTTATTGTGGATAAATACGCTGGAGCAAAGCATTTAATTGATGAAATGAAATTGGTACATCCAAAGAAAAAATAACACTAAAAAGGTGAGGAAAATTCCTCGCCTTTTTTATTAAAAATATTGCCCTATTCCAAATACGAAACCTCTAGAAGCGTTTTTGGTTAAACCATAACCATAATCGATTCGAAAGACAGCATTGAATATTTTTTTATTGATAAAACGTAATCCGACTCCTGAGTATACCCGTACATTATCACTATCAATAAAATCACTTAAATTTCCTCCTGGATTTCTCCATGTACCAAAATCATTAAAAATATTTCCTTGTATTACCAACCAATTATTCTCATGTAAAGTATGTCGATATTCAGTATTCCAAACAATACTTCCTGTACCTCTATCCACTAAAATTCCAACACCTCTAAGATTTACATTATTATCTAAAGCAAAAGGAGCAAAAGGACTTTCTGTATTTGATGATAAACCTATACGCAATCTGTTCGCCCAATTTCCTTTTTTACCAATACGTTTATAATAAAATAAATCGTTCCAAAAAATTAAAAAATCTTCCTGATATTCATTTTCTGAAATTACATACTGACTATATAATTGATTTTTAAAACCATCAATATATTGGTAATAATAATCTAAAACATCATAGGTATACACCGTTTTAAACAACCATTTATTTACATTTAATTGCAATGGAACATTCACGTCTATATCTCCTGTTAAATAATCATATTTTTCTTTAAAGTAGCTTACTCCAAATTGTATATCATTTTTAAAGTTTATTTGATGTAAACCTAATACCTCATAAGATATATTTTGATACTTATAATTTGCCGTTTGATCATCAAAATACAATGGTTCTTCACTACTCCAATTCTGAAAATTAACAGCTAATCCCCAATTTTTTGAGAATAAAGTTGGTGCTCTAAAATTTACTCCATAAGAATCAAATCCGTTATACTGATAAAAACCACCCAATCCAATATTTCTTCCTAAAAAATTATATTCATACAACCCTACTTTATATGCTGTTCTTCTATTTGTTGTAGTCCAAAGGTTAAACCCTGGAATTAAGGTGAAATTTTCTTCTACAGTTATAAAAACGTTATATAGATTTTCATGCGAATGAAAAACCTGAAAATACGCATGCGAAATAGCAGGTAATCGCTTTAAACGAATCACATCATTTTGCAAAATAACAGAATCTAGTTTCGTATCGATTTTACTTTCTATTATTTTTTTTATTTCAGAAACCTTTGTTTTACGAGCTCCTTTTATAGTGAGCTGCTGTATCATTTTATTTTGCGAAAACAAATTACAACTACATACAATTGCTAATAATGTTATTATTTTCTTCATATATTTCATTATTTAGCTACAAACGTTTTTTGAATCACTAAATTCACCCAGTTATCCTCACTAACTCCCATTAAAGTAAAATTATAATCATTCATTAACTGTAACGAAGGAGGTGTATCTCTAGTAACATTTAAAACAACATTAACTAGGTTATAATATTGAAACCATTTATCATAAGTATAAGTTCCTGAAAGTAAATTATTATCAGCATCAGTGATTACTTGAAAATAAATTCTATTTTCTTTGACAATTCCATCATCCCATAAAAACTTTGGGGTTAGACTTTTTGATTCATCTATAGTAACTTTATCTGTCCACTCAGTTGGTTTCGACTGACTTTTCAATCGAATGGGATTCGATTTATGAAACTTTCCTGATGATTTATAAGTAACAATACACCACACATCCTCTGTACTATTCCTTACAAATCTTCCTAAGTAGCCATTAAAAACATCTTCTTTTTCAAGATTCTTTTCTTTATAAAGAGAATAATTATCTTTATCAATATCAATGCTTGTAGTTTCGAAATATTTTATATCAGTTGCACTAGGTATTGGATAATAAAACACAAAAGATGTATTTACATTCCCTTTCTTACTTGCAGCACAAGCAATAACTTCATCCAAATCTAAATTTGAATTAACCTCTATATAATCTTGTAAGATTTCTAATTGCATCTCCTGATCATCAGTTGTGCAAGCTAAAAAGCAAATACATATCACGGCAAAAAGTATTATCCTATTGACCATATAGCATTCGTATTAATTCTTCAGTTGGTTTATTCTGAGGAGTAAATCGATTATTATTATTTCCACCAACTTTTTCATGATCTACAAACCATTTCCAAATAAAACCACCAGCAAACCAATCTTCATTCCAAAACTGATTATATACTGCTTGGGTTGCATTTTTTTGATTCTCTAAATTCACATTTCCTTCTACTCTGTTAGAGTCCCAAGGTTGCTTTCCTGTATAATGAACACTTCTATAACCGTATTCTGTAAATAAAATAGGTTTATTTACCTCATTTTTAATTTTAATAATCTCTTGTTTGTGCTTTTGCCAACCTATTTCAAATTCTTCTATAGTTGATGATTTTTTATCACTCAAAGGAAAATATGCATCAATTCCAATATAATCCAATTGATTCCAAAAAGGTACTCGTTTAAACTCATCCCAGTTAGCAGCATAAGTTAGTTTTCCTGAATATACTTTTCTTATTTTTTCAATTAAGCTTTTCCAATATTCAGGGCGATTTTCAATAAATCTTTCCAACTCTGTACCAATACATAAAATCGGTGCTTTTATAACTTCTGCTGTTTTAGAAAAATTTAAAATAAATTCTTCATAAGTATCTTCTAATATCTTCCAACTTTCTTCAGAAGTCATTTCGATTGTTCCAGTATATTCACCATTCCAAACCCAAATTTGAGGCTTCACCATTACTTTGATTCCTACTTTCTCAAACTCATTAGCATATTGTTGTAGTCCTTCATTCGTTTCACCAAACCACTGCCCTTTGGCATTAAACCTTACTTCTGGTGATGATATACTCTTTATAAAACCAAAAGGCATCAACGCAACATAGTTCGCTGATACCTTTTTTACGGGATTAATATGTTTTTCATTTATTGCCTTTCCTGCAGCAACAAAACTAACACCGTTAATTTTTTTTGTTTGACTTGTACAAGAAAAACACAATAAAAAAACACTAAGGAGTTTAATTAATTTCATAACTCCTAATTTACATCTTTTTAAAATAATGCTCTTAAGCCTAAATTAAAGCTTTGGCCTAAACCATTATCTGTTCCTCTTACAAATTTACTATACAACACTTCTAGGTTTAATACTTTTGATAGTTGATACTTCCCTCCTAATCCTAAAGCTGTATAATCTTGTGTAAAATCTCCGAAACGTTGAGAATGTTGTACAAAACCTAAAACCGTAGATTTATCAGATGGAAAATAACTTAAAAATACACCAGGTGCTAATAAAAATGTATTGTTAGCAAAACTTGTTTCTTCACCAAAGCTATATTCTGTATTTAATTCTGTAAATAATTGCCAATCACCACTATCAAAAGTATAATCGTAGAAAAATCTATTTTGAAAGATCCAAGAAGATTGATCTAAAAACACCCCATTCTCTGATTCATTTTCTACTAAAGGAATATGAACTGCCGATTGAATAGAGAAATTTGCTACATCTTTTAAAGGCTGGAATTTAATTGCCGGAGCAATAGAGGTAATTCCTTTTCTATCAGTATTTGTGTCTTCTAAACTAAAAACCGATAATGCTTGTCTACCTCCAATAGTATTAGAACGGAACTCAATAATAGCTCCAACGTTTATTCTATTATCATCAGAAACTCCTGTAAAAGCTTCAATAGTAGAAGTGAAAAAGTTAGATCTTCCATTTTTATCAGTAACACTATTACCATCTTTATCTGCCGACTTTGTTTGAGTATATAGGTTATTAAAGAATTTTATATCCCATTGTCCTTTATTTAAAAGCTTAGAAGGTGTATAAGTTTGAATATTTGATTTTTCTTCAGTTTTTTCGTCTTGTGCAAAAGAATTTAAACCAATAAATAAGGCTATAAAAAAAAGGCCTTTAAAATTATTTTTCATAATGATTAATTTTCGATTAAAACTTACGTCGATAAAAAGCAGAGAGACTTACTTTTCTTTTTTATTTAAAATGATTCTAAATTTATAACACCTCTTAAGTTCTTAACTTTAACAACGACATAACTCGCAAATCAACTTTTATGGAACACGTTGTTATTATTGGTAATGGAATTTCTGGTGTTACTGCTGCAAGGCATATCAGAAAATTATCAGATAAAAAAATCACTATCGTATCGGCAGAAACCGATTTTTTCTTTTCAAGAACCGCTTTAATGTATGTATACATGGGGCACATGAAATTTGAACACACACAACCATACGAGCCTTGGTTTTGGAAAAAAAACAATATTGATTTAAAAAAAGGATACGTTTCTGAAATAAACACTGATAAAAAAGAGTTATTTTTTGCTGATGGAGATACAATTTCTTATGATAAACTAATCATAGCTACTGGTTCTAAACCTAATAAGTTTGGCTGGCCAGGACAAGATTTAAACGGAGTTATGGGTATGTATCATAAACAAGATTTAGAGAATCTTGAAAAATATGCTCCTGATAATACAACGTGTAAAAGAGCTGTAATTGTTGGTGGTGGATTAATTGGAATTGAATTAGCCGAAATGCTACATAGTAGAAATATCCCTGTTACTTTTTTAGTTCGTGAAAGTAGTTTTTGGAATGGTGTTTTACCCGCCCAAGAATCAGCAATGATTAATCGTGAGATTATAGAAAATCATATCGACTTACGTTTAGGTGTAAACTTAAAAGAAATTAAATCTGATAATAACGGACAAGTAAAATCAGTTGTAATTGCAGAAACTGGAGAAGAAATAGAATGTAATGTAGTAGGTTTAACTGCTGGCGTTTCGCCTAACATCGATTTTATAAAAGATGCTGATATTGAAACTGGTAGAGGCGTAAAAGTAAATCGCTATTTAGAAACAAATATTAAAGACGTATATGCTATTGGTGATTGTGCTGAACAACACGAGGCTATTGGTCAGCGTCGACCAATAGAAGCGGTTTGGTATACTGGTAGAATGATGGGAGAAACCGTAGCACAAACTATTTGTGGTAATAAAATTGAATACAAACCAGGTCATTGGTTTAACTCAGCTAAATTTATTGATATTGAGTATCAAACATACGGTTGGGTTTGGGCACAACCAAAAGAAAATGAAGCCCGTTTTTATTGGGAACACGAAAGTGGTAAAAAATGCATTCATATCAACTACGATAAAAAGACGCACGAATTTATTGGAATAAATAATTTCGGAATTAGAATGCGTCACGAGTTTTTTGATAAAATACTCACAGAAAAACGTTCGGTAGAATATGTCTTAGAACATTTAGCTGATGCCAACTTCGACCCTGAATTTTACAAACTTCACGAACCAGAAATCGTAGCGAAATTCAACAAAGAAAATAACACTAATATTCAACTTAAAAAGAAAAGCTGGAAACGAATTTTTAGCGCGTAAAATATATGAAAGCAATAAAACACACCGGTTTAGTAATCTTTTTGATTGGGTTATTAATATTTACAGCATCTATTTTTACAGGTAATTTCAGTTTAACTCAAACCGAAGTTGATAATTTCATAGCTGAAAAGGGCTATAAAAGTGAAATTATTAAAACAGAACTTTCTAAAGCTGTTGTAGGGAAAGAATTAAACATTTTTGAGTTTTCTTCTAACGTTAGAAATGCTTTTGATACATCAAACAAACATTATGATGATTTAATTGCTAAATACGATGCAGAAAAAAACTGGGATGCTAAAGGTCAGCAATACCAATATAAAATCTACGGGAAGCCACATACATTAAGCTACAATTTAGCTAAAAAAGCAGGTAGTGGCTTTATCAAAGAAAATGCAGGATTGATGTGGTTTTTAACCTTCGGACTAGGAATCATAGGTGCTTTATTATTTATAATTCCAAATCTTATTTTATTAGGACAACCAGGTACAAAAAATAACGGAATTTATTTAGAATCTCCTACCAATAAAGGTTTGATTGCTTGGTTAGTTTTAATCTTTTTAGTTTCTTTTTATTTGGTATTATATTTTATGCCAGATTACATTGTAAACTGGACTTATATTTTAGATCCAATTAGTAAATCATTAAACGGAGGAGAAGCCTCTCAATGGTTTGTATACGGATTCTTGTATTGTATTATAATGCTTGTTATGGGCGTTAGAATGTATATAAAATACAGGCACAATAAGTATCAAATTATAAGAACAACTTCGGTATTATTTTTCCAAATTGTATTTGCATTCTTAATCCCAGAAATCATGACTAGTTTAAACATGCCTGGATATGATTTTAAAAATGCTTTCCCTTTAGATTACGATTTCTTTTTTGAATGGAATTTAGATAGCTTACGAAATAGTGGAGGAATCGGATTATTCATTTTAATCTGGGGAATTGTACTTACTCTTATAATTGTTCCAGTAATGGTATACTTCTTCGGGAAAAGATGGTATTGTTCTTGGGTTTGTGGCTGTGGTGGTTTAGCCGAAACTTTAGGTGACCCATATCGCCAACATTCAGATAAAAGTTTAAATGCATGGAAATTAGAAAGATGGTTAATTCACTCTGTGTTAGTATTCTCCTTAGTAATGACTTTGGTTACTTTGTATTGTTATTTTACAGGTGCAGAATCGTTTATTGGCATAAAATCTCAATGGATTAAAGACACATACAGTTTCTTAATTGGAGCTTGGTTTGCTGGGGTTATCGGAACAGGTTTTTACCCAATTTTTGGTAATAGAGTTTGGTGTCGTTTTGGCTGCCCTCTAGCTGCTTATTTGGGATTGGTACAACGTTTTAAATCTCGTTTTAGAATTACTACAAATGGTGGTCAATGTATTTCTTGTGGAAACTGCTCTACTTATTGTGAGCAAGGAATAGACGTACGTGCTTATGCTCAAAAAGGAGAAAATATTGTTAGAGCTAGTTGCGTTGGTTGTGGTATCTGTTCAGCAGTTTGCCCACGTGGAGTTTTAAAATTAGAGAACGGACCTGAAAAAGGACGTATCAACCCTACAGATGTTTTATTAGGAAATGATGTAGATTTGATGAAATTAGTCAATGAAAAATAGGTTATTTATAGTCATTTTTATTATTTCTACTTCTTTATTTTCTCAAAAAGAATATCATAAAATATTTTTTAAAAATGGAAATTTAAAAGAAGAAGGATGGAAAACAAACAATCAAAAAAATGGTTACTGGAAGTTTTACTATAAAAATGGTCAACTAAAAAAAGAAGGGCGTTTTAAAAAGAATCTTCCAAATAAATATTGGTATTTTTATCGCAAAGATGCTTCTAAAGAAAAAGAAGGACATTTTATTAACGGTAAACAAAATAAGTGGTGGTTGTTTTATGATAAAAAAGGAAACGTTAATCATAAATGTCAGATAAAAAACAACAAGAAAAACGGGTATTGTTTATTGTATAAAAAACAAAAACTAATAAAAGCTATTCAATTTAAAGACGGAAAAAAAATTAATGAATGGTCGAGTTTTTCCTCTTTTAAAGAAGATAACAGTCTTAAGGATTTAAAATAACCAATGAGCCAAACTATTAAAGTTATTATTCCTGCTTACAATGAGCAAGATTCAATTGCAAACGTAATTAATGACATTCCTTCTATTGTAAGTGAAGTAATTGTTATAAGCAATAATTCAACAGACAATACAGAAGTTAATGCTAAAAAAGTTGGAGCTACTGTTTTACAAGAAAACAGAAAAGGTTACGGATATGCATGCTTAAAAGGAATGGAATATATTTCTGAGCAAGAAAACAAACCAGATATTATTGTTTTTTTAGATGGCGATTACTCTGATTACCCAGAACAACTTACCGAATTAGTAGAACCAATTATAAATGATGATATCGATTTTGTAATAGGCGCTCGTGTAAAACGACTACGTGAGCAAGGTTCAATGACTCCTCAACAAATTTTTGGTAATTGGTTAGCTACCTTTTTAATGAAGTTGTTCTTTGGAGCTAAGTTTACAGATTTAGGTCCTTTTAGAGCTATAAAGTATAATAAGTTACTTGCTTTAAACATGGAAGACAAAACCTACGGATGGACAGTTGAGATGCAATTAAAAGCGTTAAAACAAAAACTATCGTATACAGAAATCCCTATGAAATACAGAAATCGAATAGGTGTTTCAAAGGTTTCTGGAACCGTAAAAGGTAGTATCTTAGCCGGCGTAAAAATTTTAGGTTGGATCTTTAAATACAGTTTTAAATAATGGTTGTAGAATATATTATAATTACAGTATACACAATATCATTAGTACTTATTTTACTATATGCATTGGCGCAATTAAACCTATTGTTTAATTACTTAAAAGCTCAAAAAAAAGAAGATAACTCGCCTAAGTTCGATTTATCAAATCCACAAGAAATTCCTTATGTAACCATACAATTACCTGTGTATAATGAGTTATATGTAATGGAACGTTTGCTAGAAAATATTGCAAAACTTGATTATCCTAGAGAAAAATTAGAAATACAAGTTTTAGATGATTCTACTGATGAATCTGTAGTTTCTACTCTAAAACAAATCGAAGAACTTCAAAAAACTGGATTGGATATTCAACATATTCGAAGAGAAAATCGTCAAGGTTTTAAAGCTGGTGCATTAAAGGAAGGTTTAAAAATAGCCAAAGGTGAGTTTATTGCCATTTTTGATGCTGATTTTTTACCTCAAACAGATTGGTTACTGCAAACAATTCCTTATTTCAAAGATACTGAAATTGGAGTCGTACAAACCCGCTGGGGACACATCAATCGAAATTATTCTACACTAACTAAAATTCAAGCATTTGCTTTAGATGCTCATTTTACTTTAGAGCAAGTTGGTCGTAACAGTCAAGGGCATTTTATCAATTTTAATGGAACTGCTGGTGTGTGGCGTAAAGAATGTGTTTATGATGCTGGAAATTGGGAAGGAGATACTTTAACTGAAGATTTAGATTTAAGTTATAGAGCGCAATTAAAAAATTGGAAATTTAAATATTTAGAAAATGTTGAAACTCCGGCTGAGTTACCTGTGGTAATTAGTGCTGCAAGATCTCAGCAATTTCGTTGGAATAAAGGTGGAGCTGAAAATTTTCAGAAAATGCTTAGTCGTATTGTTACTAGCAATAACATCTCTTTTAAAACCAAGATTCATGGAGTTTTACATTTGCTAAACAGCTCTATGTTTACTTGTATTTTTTTGGTAGCAATATTAAGCATTCCAATGTTGTATATAAAAAATGAATATGCTCATTTAAAAATGTACTTTTTAGTGATGAGCTTTTTCATCATTAGTACATTAATATTCTTTATCTGTTATTGGTTTATGTACAAACGTACCTATGGTGGTGGTTTTGTTAATTTTATTAAATATATAGGTGCTTTTCTCTCTTTTTTCTCAATAGCAATGGGATTTTCTTTACACAATACAATTGCTGTTTTAGAAGGCCATTTTGGTAAAAAAAGTGAATTTGTAAGAACCCCTAAATTCAATATAAAATCATTAAAAGACGGCTGGAAAAACAACAAATATATAAACAAAAACATTTCTGCAAACGTTGTTATTGAAGGCTTGTTAACTATCTATTTTGCTTTTGGTATGTATAGTGCTTTTATCGTTGGGAATCAAGGAGGTGACTTTGGTTTATTCCCTTTTCATTTAATGCTATTTGTTGGCTTTGGTTATGTATTTTTTAAATCGATATTTTCAAAAGCATAATGAGTTTCATTAAGAAATATAGTAATCAGTTAATTGTATTTTTTAGCTTATTACTATATTTTTATTTTGCTTATTTCCTTGAAAGGACTGAGTTTTCAAAACTACTTTTCTTGTGGTTTTCTCTCTTTGTTTTTGCTTACTTTTTATGGAAAAAAAACACTAATGATTTTAAGTTACTAGTTGGATTTTCAATTTTATTTCGATTAGTTTTTCTCTTTGCAATCCCTAATTTATCTCAAGATTTTTATCGATTCATTTGGGATGGAAGAATGATATTTGAAGGATTTAACCCTTATTTATCTTTACCAGAAACTTTTATTGAACAACTTAAAAACCCCATAAATCAATCGGTAGATTTATATAATGGTATGGGTAAAATGAACGGTAGTCATTATACCAATTACCCTCCTATAAATCAATTTTGTTTTTTTATTGCTGCATTATTTTCAAACAACAGTATTTTAGGTTCTGTAATAGTAATGCGAATTATTGTCATCTTAGCTGACATTGGAATTATATATTTCGGAAAAAAACTTTTAGAAAACTTAAACCTATCGGTTCATAACATCTTTTTATACGCTTTAAACCCGTTTATAATTATAGAAATGACAGGTAACCTACACTTTGAACCTGTAATGCTTTTCTTCTTAATATGGAGCTTATATAAACTACATCAAAAAAAATGGCTTTGGGCAGCAATTTTATTAGCTTGCTCTGTATCAGTTAAGTTGATTCCTCTATTATTCTTACCATTGTTTTTTCAATGGTTTATAAATAAAGAAGTTTCATTTTTTAATGGTTTCAAAAAACTTATTGGGTTTTACTTAATCGTTTTTATAACTATTATAATGCTGTTTCTTCCTTTTTACTCGTCTGAATTAATTGTTAATTATACTAATTCTGTCGGATTATGGTTTCGTAATTTCGAATTTAATGCTAGCTTTTATTATATCGCTAGAGAAATAGGCTACCTGTTTAGAGGTTATAACGAGATTGCTATTATTGGTAAAATAGCTCCCGTTTTAACTGTCCTTTTTTTGATAGGCATTACATTTTTTAGAAAAAACAGGTCAATTAAAGAGCTCATCACAGCTATGCTATTTGGGTTGTCTTTTTATTACTTTACCACTACTACAATGCATCCATGGTACATCGCGACTTTATTAATTCTATCTGTTTTTACAAAATACAGGTTCCCTTTAATTTGGAGTATCATTATTATTCTAAGCTATCAAGCTTATGCAAACACTCCATGGAAAGAAAATTTATGGTTTGTAGGAATAGAATATGTTTTTGTTTACGGATTTTTAATCTGGGAATTATTCATAAAAAAACCCACTCAAAAATCTGAGTGGGAAAAATTGCTATGAAAAAGAAAAAGAAGTGGTTTTTCAACCACTTCTCAAATATAAATAACATTTTGTTATCTGCAAATAATCTTTAGAAAAAGATTAAAAAAATTTTAACCTATTCAAAACGATTAGTTAACACCTAACTACTTTATTATCTTTTAATAAATATTTTTGATTACTTTCAGCACAAGTTGCTTCTCCGTTCTCATCAAAATTTAATCGATGACCATACTCACTAACCCATCCTATTTGTTTTGATGGATTGCCTACAACCAAGGCATAAGGCAAAATTTCTTTTGTAACTACAGCTCCTGCACCAACAAAAGCATATTTACCAATATTATTACCACATACTATAGTTGCATTAGCACCAATACTTGCTCCTCTTTTAACTATCGTTTCTAAATATTGATCTTGTCTTTTTATAGCACTTCTAGGATTAATCACATTCGTAAAAACCATTGATGGCCCTAAAAAAACATCATCTTCACAAATTACACCTGTATAAATAGAAACATTATTTTGAACTTTTACATTTCTACCTAATTCTACTTTAGGAGATATTACTACATTTTGACCAATATTACAATCTTCACCAATAACACTGTTTGGCATTATATGGCTAAAATGCCAAATTTTTGTTCCTTTACCAATAATACAATTTTCATCTATTACTGCTGTTTCGTGTGCAAAAAACTCTTTTGATGTTTTATTCATAGTAAACAAAAATAAAAAACTCAACCTAAATGGTTGAGTTTTTAAAATTATTCTACTTTAAAAGTAATAGGTAAAGTATATTTAACCTTTACTGCTTTATTGTTTTGTTTTCCTGGAGTAAACTTTGGTATTTTATTTACAACCTTATTTGTTTCTTTTTCTAATCTTTTATGAGGAGCTCTAATTTTTATATCAGTTACATTTCCGTTGTTATCAATTATAAACTGGGTTAAAATTCTGTACTTCCCTGAATTTAGTCCAACATCTTGTGCTAATTCTGAATCGAAATAACGCTGTACATGCTTTTGAATTTTCTCCTCAAAACAAATTCTATTCTCTTCTTCAGATAACCCTTCACAACCTTTAAAAACAGGTGTATTCTGTACATTGTTAATTGATATTGTAGTGTTATCCCCAACAATTACCGGGTCTTCTTTTTTTGTTGGCTTATCAATTATTGGTTTATCATCAACAGGAGTTTTAATAATTGTTTCTGTAACATTATCATCATTCTCAATTTTAGGTTTAGTGATTGATGGTATAATTACTCTTTTCTTAGGCTGTTCAACTATATTTGCTGGCTTTTCAGCTCTTTTAACAACAACTGGTCTAGTAAAAATAAAAACACTTTCAGTCATATCGTCACTGTGCGGAACATCTATAGTAGCTAAATCTTTTTCTGTTGCATGCTCTAGAGATACAAAAACAATAAATAAAGTAAGTACTAAACCTAATTGTGTAAAAATTGATGAAAATTTTTCTAACTGTTTTCTTGGGTTCTTTTTTTGTGCTTTCATAGTAATTAATTTTTAAGTTAATACTATCTTAAAAACAAGAAACATGCCAATAAAAAAGTCAAGAGAAAAATCTCTTGACTTTTTGGTTTATCTATAAAATCTTCTTAGAAGATGTTATTTTTTAGTTCAACATTGAATCTCTGGCACCACCTGGAGCAAAAATAGCTCTCATTCTGTTACGTTGACCATCTGTAAACATATACATGCAAGCATCGTCAGTATAATCCATATAATTCATAGTCATATCTGTTGATTTACAATTTGTTGTTGGATACGATGGGCATCCATAATTAGGGCTATCTGAAGCTGGAGTGTCTGCAACAAAATCATCTTGACGACATCTACCATCACCCCAAATATGACGTAAGTTTAAATAGTGTCCAATTTCGTGAGTCAATGTTCTTCCTGCATTATAAGGTGCTGCATTACCTCCTGGTAACGTTCCTGTTAATAGTACTACACCATCAGTAGATGAATTACCTCCTGGGAATTGTGCATATCCTAAGATTCCTCCTCCTATTTCACATACCCAAATATTTAAATGTGTATCTGGTGTAATTGGCGGATATGCAGATTTTACAGCATTATTCGTTCCCCAAGAAGATCTTGAATCGTTATATCTAAAAGTTCCTGCTAAAGAAAAACTAATTTCAGCATCTGTAGCATCGTTTATAAAATCAGTTGCTCCTGATGGTAATTGATTTGTATTAGGACTGCTAAAATCACTATTAATTACATTCATTTGCGAATTGATTTGCCCACTAGACACATCGTTTGCATTTGGTAATACTATATGAAAATAAACAGGAATATTAATAACTCCAAATCCATCATCAATTGGTAGTACATCCACATCTCCGTCTCCTCCTCCATTATTACCGCCATTTCCACCACCTACTCCATCTGGTTTTTTAGCATTTAAAAATTTACGCGTTACATATTCAACATCGTACATTTTTTTATACAGCCCTGGATTTTCTTTTAACTGTTCATTCAATACTCTCATTGAATAACATGTTTCATTAGCCCCTCTTGACTCTGGTGCTTCAGTTTCTAAATAAAAATCGCTCATATCAACCGCTTCTTGAGGAGTTAATACTTCTTCTTTTGAGTTTTCTTGACAACCCAATAATAAGCCTACAGATAATGCAAGCCCTACGAAAAGTTTTTTCATTTTTTAAAAATTTAAAATTAGTTAGTTGTTTAGTGAAAATCTATTTTTCACGAATTACTAAGTTAAAAAATGATAAACCTCAATAGAACAGGAAAAACACTGATTTACAACAAGTTAAATTAACGCATAAAAAAAGCGCCACGTAAGTGGCGCTTTAAATATTATATTTTGCTAAATCTTAGTTTAACATAGAAGCTCTAGCTCCTCCTGCTGCAAAGATTGATCTCATTCTTGATTTTTGACCTTCAGAGAACATAGACATACAAGCATCATCAGTATAATCCATGTAGTTCATTGTCATATCGTTAGAACGACAGTTTACAGTTGGGTAAGAAGGACATCCGTAGTTAGGACCATCAGAAGATGGAGTATCAGCTACGAAATCATCTTGACGACATCTACCATCACCCCAAATGTGACGTAAGTTTAAATAGTGACCAACTTCGTGAGTCATTGTACGACCTCCGTTAAATGGAGCAGATACATAACCAGTTGTTCCGAAGTATTGAGGAGAACATACAACACCATCAGTAGCTAAAGAACCACCTGGGAATTGAGCATATCCTAAAATTCCTCCACCAATGTTAGCAACCCAAATGTTTAAGTGAGTAGTTGGTGTTACTGGTGGGTAAGTTGTTTTTACAGCACTAGTAGTACCCCAATCAGCTCTTGAATTAGCGTGTCTAAAAGTTCCTGCTAAAGAAAAAGTGATTTCAGCATCAGCTGCAACACCTGCAAATTCAGAAGGAGTGTTTCCTGCATCAGAATTTTGCTTTCTAAAGTCGTCGTTTAAAACTGCCATTTGTGAAGCAATTTGAGCATCACTAATATTTTGTTGATTGTTACTATATACAACGTGAACGTAAACTGGAATGTTAATTACTCCTAAATTATCTGGAGTAGTTCCTCCACCACCGTCTCCACCGCCAGAGTTTCCTCCACCGCCGTTACCTCCTTTTTTAAGAGAGATAAATTTACGTGTAGCGTATTCAACATCATACATTTTTTTGTATAATCCTGGGTTTTCTTTTAATTGAGCGTTTAATACTCTCATTGAGTGACATTGTTCGCTACCTCCTCTAGATTCTGGTGCTTCAGTTTCTAAATAGAAATCGCTCATGTCGATTCTTTCTTGAGTTGGTAAAACCTCTTCTTTAGAGTTCTCTTGACATCCAACTAAAACTCCAGCAGCAACTGCTAATGTTAAAAAAATTCTTTTCATGTTGTGAAAAATTGAAAAATTAGTTAATTAATATATCACCCCTTTAGGTAATAAACTTTGCAAAAAACCTATAATTAACATTATCATAATTGAAGTAGTTAAAAATTTGTCATTTTAATAACAAATTGAAGGGTTTTTTAACGATGTGCAATATATATATTTTTTTTAATCCGAAAAAAAAAGTTAAAAAAAGGTTAATTCTCAGTAAAATCAACTTGCCACCTCCGATTTAACAAAAAATACATTTCATAAAAAAATAACCAAAACATTAAAAAAACGTCAATTTTAAACAAATAGAACTAAAAAATACATAAATTAAACACTGAAAAATACATAATTTCACAATCAACATTACAGATTGTAATTTCTATTAAAAAAATTATCTTTATCACAAATTAAAAATTAATTATGGAAAACTCATTTAACACAAAAGTACTTGCTGCGCAAGCATCAGAAACCGATAGAATTGCTTTTTATAAGAAAACATATGCTCATGTTGCAGGAGGTGTATTACTTTTTATTTTATTCGAATACTTATTATTACAAAATGCAACTATTGTAGAATTTACTTTATCAATGACCCAAGGTTACAAATGGCTATTACTCTTAGGTGGATTTATGTTGATTACAAATTATGCTGAGAGCACCGCTTTAAAAACAACAGATAAAAATCTACAATATTTAGCGTATTCAGGATATATTTTTGCGCAAGCATTTATTTTTATTCCTTTAATATATATAGCAATTAGTTATACCAATAACTTTGAAATTATTCAACAAGCCGGAATCGTTACTTTAGGTTTATTTGTTGGAATATCTTCTATTGTATTTATTACTAAAAAAGATTTTTCTTTTATTAAAGCTGGTTTATCTGTAGGATTCTTTATTGCAATTGCTTTAATTATTGCAGGAACTCTATTTGGTTTTAACCTTGGTTTATGGTTTTCAGTCGGAATGTGTGTTTTAGCTGCCGGATCTATTTTATACCAAACATCTAACCTTGTAAATAAATTTTCAACAGACGATTATATTCCTGCTGCATTAGGTTTATTCGCTTCGTTAATGTTATTATTTTGGTATGTATTACAAATTTTTATGTCGAGAGATTAAAATTATAACATCTTAAAAGCAAAAAGCCTCTTATTAAAAATAAGAGGCTTTTGTTTTAGTATAAATCCCAATTACCATTTCGATAATAGCTATAAAGTTTAGGTGAAAATATTGTGTTTATCTTTATTGATGTTGTATCGGCTAAAGGTTTTCCAAATGATATTAAAGATGGTAAAGCATTACTTGAAAGCCATTTTAGTTTTAACTTCGAAAAATCAAGTGCTGTTATTTCATTTGATTTTAATTCTTGCTTTGTAGCCATAATCCATCCCCATTCACCTAAAGTAAGTACTTGATTGTGCATTGGTACAGTTTTAAAACCAGACGCTTTTAAAGTTTTATCTATACAATAAAATGCTTTTGTTGCATAATAAGGACTACCAGCTTGAGTTATAAAAACCCCATCATTTCTTAATTTTAAATAACATAGCTTATAAAACTCTTTCGTATATAATTTATTTAAATCGACATTATTTGGATCTGGTAAATCAACAAAAATAACATCGTAATTTTCTTTTGTTTCTTCTAAAAAATTAAACGCGTCTTCAGTTATGGTTTTAAGTCTAACATCATTCATTGAATTATTGTTCAACTCTTTAAAAACATCGTAATTTTTACCTAAATCAATCATGTTTTTATCTAAATCCACCAACGTAATTTTTTTAACATCGTTATATTTAAAAACTTCTCTTGCCAAACAACCATCTCCTCCACCTAGTATTAAGACATTTTTATGTGATTTTGTAAGTTTCATTGGCACATGTACCATAGGTTCATGATACATAAATTCATCAAAAGATGATAATTGTTGGTTTCCGTTTATATATAACGAATACCATTCTTTCCATTTGGTTACTACAATTTTCTGATATTTTGTTTGCTTTGAATATACAATTTTGTCTTTATATTTTACTTGCTCACCATATCTAACAATAGGTTCGGAAAAATACAATCCTGTTATTATTAAACCAGAAACTAAAACATAGGATATTTGTAAATATTTTCTGGATTTTAATGAAATATACTCTTTTAATATTCTGAATAAATAATAAGAAACCGCTAAGTTTAAAATACCTAAAACAAAGGGTGTATAAGTTAATCCTAAATATGGCAATCCTACAAAAGCAAAAAATAGTCCGCCAATTAAACTACCGAAGTAATCCTTCTCTAAAATATTAGAAATATTTAAACGTAGTTCTTCAAACTCATCGTTTATTCTAGTTGCAAATGGTATTTCTAATCCAATTAATAATCCTATACAAATAGATAATAAATATATTATTAACCAAGAAATATCGGTAACTCCATAAAAAATATAGGCTATTAATGCAGAAAAAGAAACTAGTATTGATAATACTAATTCCGTAACTATAAAATAAACAATTACTTGCTTGGTAAACCATTTACTAAAACGACTACCGAGACCCATAGCAAATAACATTATAGATACAATTAACGTGAATTGTAAAATTGCGTTACCTATAAAGTAAGATGCAAGTGTAGATAATATATACTCTGCTACAATACCGCTAATTCCAGTTGCAAATAAGGCAACTTTTAAAGCGAAGGATTTTTGTTTTTTAGTGTATGCCAAAACTATTATTTTCCGTATCCGCCAGAGCGTGATCTGGTTGATGATCCGTTTGAATATCTTGATGAACTTCTCGATGATTTGTTTGTCAAACTATTCCATCTACTCGCATTTTGTGTCTTTCTCGAAAAAAATGAGCTTCTTTTTGTTTTTTCATAATTACTTCGGGTTCCATAAGTATAACTTCCGCCAGAGGTATTATTACCATAATAAGATTTCCCTGAATTATAATTTCTTTGATATCCGTTATAATCATTTCTATAAGTACTACGCCTTGATAGTAACCAATACCACAAGAATGGACTTGTTGAATGTGTTCTCCATCTTCTGTTAGATGCATGATTATTGTTTGATGATGTAGAGTCTTTTTTTACAGGTTCCCACTCACCATGCTTTTCATTACCAATAGCCCAACCAAAACCAACGGGTTGTGCTACTCTTGATATTTTTCCATTATGTTTAGAAATAACTTCCATTCCTAAATCATTTTCATGTTCTTTAAAATATTTTTTATTTACCGTTTTCCATGGCATCTTTTTAGCATGTAAAGAATCTCCAACCATTGTTAAAACTTTATATTTATGCTGATAATCCATCAAATTAGTTTCTTCTTCAATTTTCATATCATCTAAAACAATTGAAAAATCTTGATTTCTATACTCTTTTACAAGCTCTTCTGTAGGTTCTACTGATACTGTTTTTGGCGGTTTTACACTTGATGAACATCCTATTAATAATAAAGATGCAACCAATGGATATAGTATATTTTTCATAATTAATTTTCTTTGATGTTTTTAATTTTTTTCGCTTTTAATTCTTCGCCCAAAAAGACTTCTAAACTACCATCTTGCCATTTTTCAATCGTTAGTAATTCCTCGTCATCAGCATAAAAAAGAAAACATTCTAAGTTCTCTCTTGAAGAATGAGTTGTTAAATTTTTATAATCACCTTTATAAGTCTCATCTAATTCGTATAACTTATTATTATGTAATATTTGCTTTGATGCAATAGCATCAATCAAGAAAGCTTCGTCAATAAAAACAACTTCGCTATACGTTACTTCATATTTTCCTTTTTCAAACTCTACCTCTAAAAAAGCTTCTTTACCAGATGATTTTATAGTATACTCAATACTTGAATTATCCATTCTCCAATCGTATTGCCCTACCTCAACAATTTTCCAATTAGTATTGTATAAATCAAACTTAAATCCAACTTTTAACTTATCTAAATCATATTCTTTCGAACTTTTCCAAAACATAATAATTAATTTATTTCTTTTCCACAATGCGGACAGTTACACTGTTCTTTTTCTACTCTTAACTTTCTTATTTCTTCAATATAAGCAGAACTGATAATTCCGGTTGGTAAAGCAACAATACCAATACCTAACAAAGCTATAAAAGCTTACCTAAACCTGTTATTGGGTAAATATCTCCATACCCAACTGTTGTTAAAGTTGCTACTGCCCACCACATTGCTTGTCCAATATTTTGAAAAGCTTCTGGTTGCGCATTTTTTTCGATATTATACATTAATGTTGATGCTAATATCAATAATAAAAAAACCATAAAAACAGTAACTATAATTTCGTTTTTTGTTTTTATAACTACACTTTTTATAACACTTAATGATTTAAAATAACGTTTTAATTTTAGCAAACGCAGTAATCTAAATAAGCGTAGTGTTCTAAGAATTCGTAAATCTATTTTTATAAAATAAGGAAGGAAAAACGGAACGATTGCTATTAAATCAATAACTCCCATAAACGAAGTAATGTATTTTATTCTCGCTTTAAAAGGTTTTAAATTAGGGTAAATTATATCTGCTACCCAAATTCTTACAAGATATTCTATACTAAATACGATTATAGAAAAAATCTCTAATAGATTAAAATAATAAAAATATGTAATATTTATAGATTCATACGACTCTAAAACTATAGCAATCATATTGATAATAATCAGCCAAGAAATAAAATATTCTACAATTCTATCTCCTTTAAAGTTGCCTTTTTCATCATCGAATAATAATGCTACTTTTTGTTTTATCATTACTCTTTAATTTTATCTAAGAAACCTCTTTGACTTGAGTTTTTTTCGATTTTTTTAGACTTGAATTGTTCTTGAATCCAAAATATACCTTCCTCTAAATCGAATGCTTTATTACAAGTAAAAAAATCTAAAGCAACGTAATTGTGTTCTGGCCACGTATGTATTGCAATATGGCTTTCTTTAATTACAATTACACCACTAATACCAATCGGAGAAAATTCATGAATTGTAGTATTAACCACAGATAAATTCATGATTTTAGCAGCTTTTTCTAAAATGTTTTTTATTGAAGAAACAGAATCTATAATTGTTGCATCACAATCATAAAAATCTATAGTGGTTTGATAACCTAAACTCTTTTTCATTTTTCAAATATACAAGTTTTTCAAAAATGAAAAAGATTCAGTTTAACTCAACATCATTTTTGCTTTTTTAACCGCACTAACTAAAACATCTACTTCTTCTTTAGTGTTATAAAAAGTAAACGATGCTCTTATCGTACCTGGGATACAGTAAAAATTCATGATAGGTTGCGCACAATGATGACCGGTACGAACAGCTACTCCTAGTTTATCTAAAATAGAACCTACATCATACGGATGAATTCCTTCTATATTAAAAGATATTACAGATGCTTTATTAGTTGTTCCGTAAATTTTTAAACTTTCTATTTTTTCTAACTCTTGTGTTCCGTAAGCTAATAATTCTCCTTCTTGTTTTGCTATGTTTTCAAAGCCAATAGCATTCATATAATCTACCGCAGCTCCAAATGCAATTCCACCACAAATATTCGGAGTTCCTGCTTCGAACTTATGAGGTAAACCTGCATAAGTGGTTTTTTCAAAAGTTACGGTTTCAATCATCTCACCTCCTCCTTGGTATGGCGGCAACATATTTAACAACTCTTCTTTACCATATAATAAACCTACTCCTGTTGGTCCGCACATTTTATGAGCAGATGCAACATAAAAATCTACATCTAACTCTTGTACATCAGGTTTTATATGTGGTACTGCTTGCGCTCCATCAATTAAAACATAAGCTCCAAATTTATGAGCTGCATGAACAATTTCTTCAATTGGATTAATAGTTCCTAAAGCATTCGATACATGATTACAGAAAACTAATTTAGTTTTACTATTTAAAAGCTCATGATAAATGTCCATTCGTAGCGAACCATCTTCATCCATAGGAATCACTTTTAAAACAGCTCCTGTTTTTTCACAAAGCATTTGCCAAGGAACAATATTAGAATGATGCTCTAAAGAAGATACGATAATTTCATCTCCTTCTTTTAATAAAGATGCAAAACCAGAAGCCACAATATTAATACTATGGGTAGTTCCTGACGTTAAAATAATTTCATACGAATGTTTCGCGTTAAAATGTTTTTGAATCTTTATACGCGCTTCTTCATATTTATCAGTCGCTTCTTGACTTAGAGTATGCACACCTCTGTGAATATTAGCATTGTAATTACTGTAATAATCTACAATAGCATCGATAACCACCTGAGGTGTTTGAGAAGTTGCTCCGTTATCTAAATACACTAGTTTTTTGCCGTGTATTTCACGATTTAAAATAGGAAAATCAGCTCGAATTTTATCTACATTAAACATATAAAATCAAATTTTGAGCAAAGGTAGGGGTTGCATTTCAAATACAAACATCAATCAATTAAATTCTTACATTTGTAAAAAAAGTCCCTCTATGAAAAATTTAAAAAGAATATTACTTTTAATTGCAGTAATTCTCATTGTTGCTGTAATTTACAATTATCCTAAATTAAATATCCTTGCTGGATATTCTGCTAAAAACACAGCATCTTCTATATTTCTTGCTAATAGAACTTTAGAGTTTACTGACAATAACGATAATGATTTTTCTCCTATCAATTTAACTACAGATAAGATTGATACTGAGGAGAAATCTGCAATTGGTTCTGCATTTGGCTTACTAAAAAGAAAAGCTGTTTACAGAAAAGGGTTAGGTGCTGTTTTAATTACTAATGATTATGACACTTCTAAAAAACCTTTAGTTCCTTTTAGATCAAAACCAGATAACATAACTCCATTCCCATATGGAAACGCGGAGCAAATTGATACTGTTTTTTCTAATGTTGATTATAAAAAACTAAACGAAACTATTGATACTATTTTTAACGACAGAAACAAAACTCGATCTGTAGTCGTATTATATAAAGATAAGATCATTGCTGAAAAATACGATAAAGGTTTTACGAAAGAATCCTTACAAATTGGTTGGTCTATGACTAAAAGTATTACCAGTACTATGTTCGGAATTTTACGTTGCCAAGGTAGAATAGATGTGCAAACTGATAATCTATTTGAAGAATGGGAAAATGATGAACGTAAAAACATTACGCTACATAATTTACTCCAAATGAATTCTGGGTTAGAATGGACAGAAGATTACAATTCTATTTCTGATGTTACCAAAATGCTTTTTCTACAAAAAGACATGACCAAAACTCAAATTGACAAATCTTTAATAGGTAAACCAAACGAAACTTGGAATTATTCTTCTGGAACCACCAATTTACTTTCAGGAATTTTACGATCTAAGTTTAACACGCATCAAGAGTATTTAGATTTTTGGTATAATGCTTTAATCGATAAAATTGGAATGAACTCAATGGTAATTGAAACTGATATGAGTGGTAATTATGTTGGTTCTTCGTATGCTTGGGCAACCGCAAGAGATTGGGCTAAATTAGGGTTACTATACTTACACAATGGCGAGTGGAATGAAGAAAATATATTCGATAAAGATTGGGTAGATTATGCAACAACCCCTACACCTACTTCAGATGGTTGGTATGGTGCACAAATATGGTTAAATGCTGGTAGTAGATATCCTGATGTTCCGAAAAACATGTACTCTTTTAATGGATATAAAGGTCAGAATGTATTTATTTTACCAAGCGAAAATTTAGTGGTAGTTCGTACAGGACTTACCAAAAATGCTGATGTGAATACTTTACTTAAAGGAATTATAAATTCTATAAAAAACTAATCAATGAATCCTTATTACTATATTCTTTCTATAAACGGTTTACTTTTTTTGTTTAGTATTATTTTCTATTTCTTTCCTCCAAAGAAAATAAATGCCATTTATGGGTATCGTACTAATAGAACAATGAAGAACGATACTATCTGGAAGTTTGCAAACACTTATTTTACAAAGCAGTTTTTAATCTATTCTGCTATTTCGTTTTTTGCTGCCCTAATATTTGTTAGTTTTTCTAAAAATGTTAGCTGGCAACCAATGGCTATTATGCTATTCTCTTTAGGTGCAGCAATAATAAAAACTGAACAAGAGATTAATAAGAATTTTGATGAAGAAGGGAATAAAAAGTAGTACTATTATTTTTTATATTCTTCTTTTAACAACGTAATATCATCAATAATTTTTTGCATGTTTTCTTTTTTGGTTCCGTCATAAGAACCTCTAATGCGACCTTCTTTGTCAATAAGCACAAAGTTTTCAGTGTGTACCCAATCGTTATCACCTCCATCTCCTTCATCTAAAACAGCAAAATAATGTTTACGAGCTAAGTTGTAAATATGTTTTTTATCTCCAGTAGTTACATTCCATTTTCCATCAATTACTCCTTTACTCTCTGCATACTTTTTTAATTGCGGAACACTATCCATTACTGGAGTTACCGAATGTGATAAAAACATGATATCATTATCTTTTTTGTAATGCTCTTGTAGTTCGCTCATATTATACGCCATCGCAATACAAATTGTTTGGCAACGTGTAAAAAAGAAATCGGCTATGTAAATTTTATCTTTATAATTAGCATTCGTAATCGTTTCTCCATTCTGATTAATCAATTTAAAATCGCCAATAGTGTGATTTCTAGATTTTGTTCTAACAGAAATATCTACTAGCTTAGGGTTAATATCAGCAGGATTATAAATTGGTAATCGATCATCTACCTTTACTAAATGATAAAAAACTGGGATACCAACTGCGCAAAAAACGATTAAAAAAAGCAAGGTGCTTTTTGATTTTTTAAAGAACTTTAAGTCCATTCTCTTTAATTTTTCTACAAAAATACGACTAAAAACAGGGTATGCTTACTCGAACCTTAAAAAGTTTGTTAAAACCAAGCTGCAACTACTTCTCAAGTTTTTAGAACTCTTTTGAAAAACGTACATTTGTCAGATTTTAAATTTAGACAAACACCTTTATGGAAATATTAATAAAAGCATCACAATTTATTTTAAGCTTATCGCTACTAATTGTTTTGCATGAGTTAGGACATTTTATTCCTGCTAAATTATTTAAAACAAGAGTAGAGAAATTCTACTTATTTTTCGATTATAAATTTTCATTGTTTAAAAAGAAAATTGGTGATACCGTATATGGTATTGGTTGGATTCCGTTAGGAGGATATGTAAAAATATCTGGAATGATTGATGAAAGCATGGATACTGAGCAAATGGCTTTACCACCACAACCTTGGGAGTTTCGTTCTAAACCAGCATGGCAACGTTTAATTATTATGCTAGGTGGTGTTTTTGTAAATTTTGTTTTAGGTATTGTTATCTACATCTGTTTAATGTATGCTTATGGTGAAAAGTTTTTACCAAACGAAAGTTTAAAAGATGGTGTTTGGGTTCAAGATCAATTAGGTAAAGATTTAGGTTTAGAAACCGGAGATAAAATATTAACTATTGACGGGCAAACAATTCAAAAATTTAGAGAATTACCTTTAGAATTTATAAACGGAAACAACTATACTATTGAGAGAAATGGAGAGGTTCTTGAAAAAGTAATTCCTACAGATTTTATTTCTAAGTTAGTTGATAGAGGTAAAGATGCTGGAGCTTTTGTATCTCCTAGGTATCCTTTTGTTATTGGTAAAATACCTGCTGATTCTCAAAATTCAAATTCTGGTTTAGAAAAAGGAGATATTGTTACTCTTGTAAATGGTGAACCTGTAAAATATATCGATCAAGTAGAAGCTTTACTTGACCTTAATAAAGGCCAAACAGTAAATCTTACCGTGAATAGAAAAGAAGAAACTAAAAATATAAGTGCTAAAGTTAATGAAGAAGGTAAATTAATGATTTACAAAACACAATTACCTTATTCAGACTTAGAAAAACTAGGATATTATCAATTAGCTGAAAAAAAATATTCTTTTAGTGAAGCTATTCCTGCTGGAACAAACAAAGCCTGGACTACCTTAACAAACTATGTAAAGCAAATGAAAAAGATTTTTAATCCTAGTACAGGTGCTTATAAAGGTTTAGGTGGGTTTATTTCTATTGGTAGTATCTTCCCTTCAGAATTTAGCTGGCAAACATTTTGGAACATCACTGCGTTCTTATCAATCATGTTAGGGTTCATGAATTTATTACCAATCCCTGCTTTAGATGGTGGACACGTAGTATTTACTCTATGGGAAATGATTACAGGTAAAAAACCAGGAGATAAGTTCTTAGAATACGCACAAGTAACAGGATTTATCCTATTAATAATTCTACTATTGTTTGCTAATGGTAATGATATATTTAGAACGTTTTTTAAATAAAACTTCATAACAATAAATAAAAAAGCCTCGTAAATATTTACGAGGCTTTTTTATTTTCTTCCAAAATCCGCAGGGATTTCACCCCATGCTTTGGTTTCCCATTTTAATAAAGGATTACTATATGTATTTTCTTTCAACCATTTTTCAGCTCTAAGAATCAGAGCTAAAATTTCTTTATTACTAGCATCAAAAACAACATTAGTCCTACATTGCTTTTTTTGAACCCAACTCATTGCAATTTTTGAATCTGAATAAATAGGAAGCTTGTCCATTTTTTTACTTTTTAATAAAGCAATTCCATGCACTAAAGCTAAAAACTCACCGATATTATTGGTTCCATTTTTAAACGGCCCCATTTTAAAAATTTCTTTTTTATTATGTGTAAGAACTCCCCTATACTCCATAAGTCCTGGATTTCCAGCACAAGCTGCATCAACCGAGATACTTTCTAAATTGGGGCTTCCGTAAGCTGCTTTTTCTTTAGCTGATAATGTAGGTTTTTTAGTGTTCTTACCTTTGTACTCATTATAGCTTTTGGCAAAGGCTAATTCAGCTTCTTTTTTATCTGCAAAAGCTTTGTATTGAGCTCCTGTAAAACCATCTATTTGTTTTTTACAAGCATCCCAAGAAGTAAAAACCCCCTTTTTTTTACCATTCCAAACTACATAATATTTCTTTTTCTTACTCATTTTTTAAAATAACCTCTTCTATTATTTTCGGAAAGTGTTTGTATTCTAATTCATGTACCTTTTTTGCAATATCTTCAGCTAAATCTGATTTTGAAATCGCTGTTTTAGCCTGAAAAATAACAGCTCCCTCATCATAATTTTTATTTACATAATGAATTGTTATACCAGTTTCTGCTTCATTATTTTCTTTAACAGCCTTATGTACATTCATTCCATACATGCCTTTTCCGCCATATTTTGGTAATAAAGCAGGATGGATATTGATAATCTTATTAGGAAAAGCTTCTACAATTTTAGAAGGGATTCGCCATAAAAAACCAGCAAGTACAATTATATCTGCTTCAACCTGCAAGAAATTTAAAACGGTGTCATCTTTTGTAAGACCCTCTTTATCAAAGAGTGAAGCCTCAATTTCTAACTGTTCACAACGGTCAAAAACTTTGGCATGCTCATTGTTAGACAGAACGTGAGTAACAACCGCAGTTTGAGTTGATTGGAAATATTTAATGATGTTTTCAGCATTGGTACCAGAGCCCGAAGCAAAAATTACGATCCTTTTCATGAAAATTAGTTGTTTTTGTTACTACAAAAAAAAGGATAATTATTAACAACGGTGGTGTTTATAGCAAAACATTCAAGTATTTTTTTTAAATTAGACATCACATTTTTGAGCAAAAGTTAGAATTAATAACTAAGATTTGTATTTTTGCCTCGATTTTAAATTTTAAAACAAACAAATTATGTCAGACATTGCATCAAGAGTAAAAGCAATTATCGTAGACAAATTAGGAGTAGACGATAACGAAGTAACAACAGAAGCTAGCTTCACAAACGATTTAGGAGCAGATTCTTTAGATACTGTTGAGTTAATCATGGAGTTCGAAAAAGAATTCGATATTCAAATTCCAGACGATCAAGCTGAAAACATCGGTACAGTTGGTCAAGCGGTTAGCTATATAGAAGACGCAAAAAAATAATTTTTATATGCAATTAAAACGAGTTGTAGTAACTGGACTTGGCGCATTAACGCCAATAGGAAACAATAAAGAAGAATATTGGAATGCTTTAGTTAACGGAGTTAGCGGAGCGGCACCTATAACGTATTTCGATGCTGCCAAGTTCAAGACTCGTTTCGCTTGCGAATTAAAGAATTTCAACGCGACTGACTTTATACACAGAAAGGAAGCGCGTAAAATGGATAGATTTACGCAATATGCAATGGTAGCTTCTGATGAAGCAATTGCAGATTCTAAGTTAGATCTAGATAAAATCAACAAGTTAAAAGTTGGTGTTATTTGGGGAGCTGGTATTGGTGGATTAGAAACATTTCAAAACGAAGTATTAAACTTTGCAGGAGGAGATGGGTCACCACGTTTTAACCCGTTCTTTATTCCAAAAATGATTGCAGATATTGCTCCAGGACACATTTCTATTAAAAATGGATTTATGGGACCAAATTATACTACAGTATCTGCTTGTGCATCATCTGCAAACGCAATGATTGATGCTTTAAATTACATTAGACTTGGTCATTGTGACGTGATTGTAACAGGTGGTAGTGAAGCTGCAGTTACGATTGCTGGTATGGGAGGTTTTAATGCAATGCATGCTTTATCTACAAGAAATGAGAGTCCAGAAACAGCATCAAGACCTTTTGATGGTGAACGTGATGGTTTTGTTTTAGGTGAAGGAGCTGGAGCGATTGTATTAGAAGAATACGAACATGCTAAAGCTCGTGGAGCTAAAATTTATGCTGAAGTTATTGGTGGAGGTATGTCATCTGACGCGCACCATATGACAGCACCACATCCTGAAGGAATTGGTGTAATTGCAGTAATGAAAAACTGTCTTGAAAATGCTGGTATAAAACCAGAAGACGTAGATCATATCAACACTCATGGTACTTCTACACCATTAGGAGATGTTGCAGAATTAAAAGCGATTTCTGAAGTATTTGGAGATCATGCTAAGAATATCAATATCAATTCAACAAAGTCTATGACCGGGCATTTGTTAGGTGCAGCTGGTGCTATAGAATCAATAGCTTCTATACTAGCGATGCAGCATGGTATTGTTCCTCCAACAATTAATCACGTTAACGTTGATGAAAACATCAATTCTGATTTAAATTTAACGTTAAATAAAGCTCAAAAGAGAGAGATAAAAGTTGCGATGAGTAATACATTTGGTTTTGGTGGTCATAACGCTTGTCTTGCCTTTAGAAAACTAGATTAATTTTGTATGAACTTTCTTCGAAGAATAGTTAGACCCCAAAATAAAGAGGATGAAAACTTTTTCTACGAATTAAAAGAACTGCTTAATTTTAAACCAATTAAGCTATCTCACTATAAAAAAGCATTTACACATAGATCTTTAAAACTTTTAGATAGTAAAGGATATCCTGTAAACTACGAACGTTTAGAGTTTTTAGGAGACGCTATTTTAGGTACTGTTATTGCATCCTATTTGTACAAAAAAGTTCCTAGCGGAGATGAAGGTTATTTAACTCAAATGCGCTCTAAAGTTGTAAGTAGAGAACATTTAAATGCTTTAGGTAGAGATTTAGACTTATTTCGTTTTGTAAAAAGTAATATTTCGCAAGACCATATTAGCAATAATATTTACGGTAATATTTTTGAAGCGCTAATTGGAGCCATATATTTAGATAGAGGTTATAATTATTGCGATCAGTTTATTTACGAACAAGTAATTTTACCTTATGTTGATATTGAAAGGTTAGAAGGTAAAATATCTAGCTACAAAGGATATGTAATTGAGTGGTGTCAGAAGAATAAAAAGAAATATAAGTTTGAGTCTTATGAAGACTCAGGAAACCAAAGCAAAAGGCATTTTAGCGTAAGAGTTAGTATAGATGGGGCTATTGTTGGTAAAGGCAGAGCTACTTCAAAGAAAAAAGCTGAAGAAATTGCAGCGAAGAGAGTTTATTATGCAATGCAAAGTCAAATGCAAAACTCTTAACATATAAGCGAAAACGTTTTCGTTAATTTCACATTATATTTTAGATACATTCATTAATTTAGCAAAAGACAAATAAATTGTTTTTATGTCGGTTTATGCGCTGAATATTGATGAGTTTTCTGATAATAATTATACCTTAATTGGTATCCATACAGTACTTAGTGAATATAAATTAGCCTATTTATTAAACCAACATTTAAAAGTAAAGTTTCGTAGAGCGACTTACGACTTAGATTTTACTAAAAAAAATAACGAGTCTTCTTATACTGTTTATGAATATATAAATAAAGAGCTGGATTATGATTGGTATTTAATATCTAACGTATATAAATCTACAAAAACAAGTATTTCATCAGGGCTTTTTAGTGAGAGCGATACTGTAATGAATCTTGTTCCTGAAAAGAAAAAAGTTGATTTTTTTCTAAAAATAGAAGGTGATTTTGATTATGAGTATATTGTTAAAACAATAGAAAAGATAAATCAAATCACACAAATAATAACCTCATATGAAATAGAGGTTGAATCTTTAAAATCGAAAGAATTTTTAATTTTTTAAAATATGCCACATAACAAAAAAACCAAAATTGTAGCAACATTAGGACCTGCAACTAATACAAAAGAAATTTTAGCAGACATGGCAGCGGCAGGTGTTAATGTTTTTAGAATTAATTTTTCACATGCCGATTATGATGATGTAAAAGAGCGTATACGACTAATTAGAGAAATTAATGAAGAAAGAGGTTATAATGTGGCAGTTTTAGCCGATTTACAAGGCCCAAAACTTCGAGTTGGTATAATGAATGAAGGTGTAATGCTTAAAGCAGGAGATACTTTCGTTTTTACAACTGAAGAATGCGAAGGAACTAACGAAAGAGCTTTTATGACCTATCAGCGTTTTCCAAAAGATGTAAAAGTTGGAGAACAAATACTAGTTGATGATGGTAAGTTACAATTCGAAGTAGTTGCTACCGATAAAGAAAAAGAAGTAGTAACTAAAGTAGTTGTTGGAGGAGCTTTAAAATCTAAAAAAGGAGTTAATTTACCAAACACGAATATTTCGCTACCAGCATTAACTGATAAAGATAAAAAAGATGCTGTTTTTGCTTTAAAACAAGAAGTAGATTGGATTGCATTATCGTTTGTTAGAACACCAGAAGATTTAAGAATGTTACGTGATTTAATCAAGCAAAACTCACGTTATAGAGTTCCTGTAATCGCAAAGATTGAAAAACCCGAAGCTGTTGATAATATTGATGCTTTGATACCTTACTGTGATGGCTTAATGGTTGCCCGTGGAGATTTAGGAGTAGAAGTTCCTATGCAAGATGTTCCTTTAATTCAAAAAATGTTAGTTCGAAGAGCAAAGCAAGCTAGAATTCCAGTAATTATTGCAACTCAAATGATGGAAACTATGATCGACAACCCTGTTCCTACAAGAGCAGAGGTGAATGATGTTGCAAATTCCATTATGGATGGAGCAGATGCAGTAATGTTATCTGGAGAAACATCTGTAGGAAAACATCCTATTAGAGTAATTAAAAAAATGACTGAGATTATTGGAAGCGTTGAGTTTTCTCCATTAATTGAGGTTCCACATGAGCCACCGCATATTCGTACAAATCGTTTTGTAACAAAATCTGTTTGTCATCACGCAGCTCAAATGGCTGATGATATTAAAGCTGCAGCGATATCAACTTTAACGAATAGTGGTTATACTGCATTTCAGATTTCTGCTTGGAGACCAAAATCACATGTAATTGCATTTACTTCTAAAAGAAGAATTTTAGGAAAATTAAATTTACTTTGGGGTGTTCGCGCTTATTATTACGATAGAGATTTAAGCACTGATGATACTATTGAAGATATTAATGAAATAATTAAAGAAAAAGGGTTTGTAAAAACCGGAGACTTTGTAATTAATCTATCCTCTATGCCAGTAGAAGCAAGAGGTATGGTAAATACTTTAAGAGTTTCTAGTATTGAATAATCTGTATATATAATAAATCAAAAAAGAAAAGAGTAGTAATTCTAGAATTACTACTCTTTTCTTTTTATTATGAACTCAACAACTATTTATTCAAGTTTTCTGTAGCTCTTCTTTCTAGCTCTGCTTGAAACTCTTCCATAACAGGTTTTACTGTACTATCTGGTATATCTGCAACCTTAATATACATTAAACCGTCTACGGCATTGTTAAATTTCGGATCAACATTAAACGCTACTAAACGCGCATTCTGCTTTACATATTTCTTAATTAACACCGGAATACGTAATGCTCCTGGCTCAATCTCATCAATAATTTTATCAAACTTTTGCATATCTGCTTCTGTGGCATCAAATACAAAGTCTTTATCAGCATCTTTAAGACTTACTTTAAACTCTTTCTTTGGATGGATATATTGTGCTACATACGGGTCGTAATAATGAGATTTCATAAACTCAATCATTAATGATTTCGAGAATTCTGAAAACTGATTACTAATACTCACTCCTCCCATTAAATATTTATATTTCGGATAACGCAAAGTAACATGTACAATACCTTTCCAAAGTAAAAATAAAGGCATTGGTTTTTGCTGATATTTTTTTGAAATAAACGCCCTACCTAATTCGATAGTACTTTGCATCATAGAATATAATTCTGGTTCTATTCTAAACAACGTATGAATATAAAAACCATTGATACCATATTTCTTGAAAATGTCTTTTCCTAAACCCATTCTATAAGCTCCTACCAATTCTTTTTGCACGTTATCCCACAAAAACAAATGGTGATAATACTTATCAAATTTATCTAAATCAATCGATTTATTGGTTCCTTCACCAACATCTCTAAAGGTTATTTCACGTAATCGACCTATTTCATGTAAAATATTAGGAATCTCTTTCGCATTTGCGAAGAACACTTCGTAATTTTTACTTTCCAATAATCTACTTCCTTTATCTCTTAAATCATCTACTTCTTTTTCAAATAAAACAGGCGTTTTTTGAGAAGTGATTTTCTTTGCTTTTTTAGGAATTTTTAAATTCTGTGTTGATAAAATCTTTTGAGGTGTTTTTTCAAAAGGGTTTGCCAACATATATGTTTTCTTTCTTATAAACTCATAAAAAGAAGGTACATCTTTGTATTGCTCTTGATCTTTTACAGAAATCGCTTTACCTATTCTTACCTTTATAACTCTATTTTTTTGAGAAATAACTTCTGATGGTAATTTAGCTGTACGTAATGTTCCGCTAATTTTAGAAAGAATATAAAATAACTGACTATTCTTAGCGTGAAAATAGATTGGAATTACCGGAACTTTTGCTTTCTTAATTAACTTAACAGCTCCTTCTTCCCAAGGTTTGTCAACCATTAATTTACCATCACGATAGGTAGAAACTTCACCTGCTGGGAAAATACCTAAAGGCTTCCCTTCTCTTAAATGCATTAAAGCACTTTTAATCCCAGCAACACTCGATTTTGCATCCTTATGATTTTCAAAAGGATTTACCGGCATTACATACGGCTTTAAAGGCTCAATTCTGTGCAATAAAAAGTTGGCTATAATTTTATAATCTGCTCTTTTCTCTATTAATAATTTTAACAGTAAAACTCCATCAATTCCACCTAATGGGTGGTTAGAAATCGTTATAAAAGGTCCGTCTTTTGGAATTCTTTTTAAATCTTCTTCTGGAATCTCAAACTCGATTTTACAATCGTCTAAAACACCATTTAAAAAGTCTAAATCAGATTTATGTTTATTATTATTGTAAATTCTGTTAATAGCAGAAATACGTAAAGTTTTGATAAGTAACCAACCAATAAAAGTTCCAGCAGCACCGAATTTATCTACTTTTATAACTTTAGCAATCTCTTTTGCAGTAACTATTCCCATACATTAATATCCAATTAGACGTAAATGCAAATATAATGGATTTTCATGAGCTTTTCAGTCATTTATTTAATGACCAATTGGGCGGTTTCTGTATTGATTTGCCTAATAACAACCTCTCCTCTTTTTTTAATAAATTCTATTGCTTTATCATCAAAATGGCGAATAGTGTATAACGTAGTGTTTTCATATGCTTTTATAACGAAAGCCTCTTTTAAATCATTATAAAAATCTTTATAGCGATTGTATTTATCTTCGACACATACCGAAAAACTTATTGCTGAGTTTTGAATCAAATTAACTTTTAATTTATACTCGTGTAGTTTTTTAAAAACTTCACTAATATTATCTTCAACCATAAAAGAAAAATCTTTTGCAGATATCGATATTAAAATTTGATTCTTCTTAACAATAAAACATGGAATTTCTGGGGTGATTTTCTTTCCTCTACCAACACAAGTCCCTGAATTATTTATATCTTCAAACGAACGAACATATAAAGGAATATTTTTTTGTTCAAGTGGCTGTATCGTTTTAGGATGAATTACTGAAGCACCGTAAAAAGCCATTTCAATTGCCTCAGTATAAGATATCTCTCTTAATAATTCTGTTTTAGTAAATACTCTAGGATCTGCATTTAAAACTCCTTCAACATCTTTCCAAATCGTAACACTTTTCGCATCTAAACAATATGCAAAAATACCAGCTGTATAGTCAGAACCTTCTCTTCCTAACGAGGTGGTTTCATTATTAAACCCTCCTAAAAAACCTTGAGTTATATTTAATTTTGAAGTGTCTAAATTTTCTGAAATTTGTTTTTGAGTGTCACCCCAATCAACTTTTGCATCACGGTAACTATTATTAGTTTTAATATAATTCCGAACATCTAACCACTGGTTCGAGATTCCTATTTCAGAAAGATAAGCACTAACAATATTAGTTGATAACAGCTCTCCATATCCAACTATCTGATCATACACATAGTTATAATCTTCTGAATTATTTTGAGCCATAAAACCGCTCATTTTACCAAATAAAAAACTTATTTTATTATAGATTTCATGATTTTTATCAAATAAATCATCCATCATGTTTTGATGAAAATCTTCAACAAAACTTAAAGCTTCTTTTAAATCTCCTTTTTTATAAAAATAACTATCAATAACATTTTCAAAAGCATTGGTCATTTTTCCCATTGCTGAAATTACAACCAATAAATTTTCAGTTCCTTCGTGTTGTAACACTTTAACTAGGTTTTTCACACCTTCAGCATCTTTTACCGATGCTCCTCCAAACTTAAATATTCTCATTACAAAATTCAGTTAAGCTTTGTTCGTTCATATGGCAAACTCTCCACTCATCGTAAACAGTTGCTCCTGTTTTTTTATAAAAATCAATTGCATTTGTATTCCAATCTAACACTTCCCAAGCAACTCTTTTAAATCCATTGTTCGATGCATATTTCATAACTGAAGCATACAATTCTTTTCCTGCTCCGATACCTCTTTTAGCTTCTGTGACCATTAAATCTTCTAAATGAATCGCTTTTCCTTTCCACGTAGAATAACGCTCGTAAAACAATACCATACCAATTATACCTCCATTAATTTCTTCAGCTACAAATGTTTTAAACTTAGGATTATTTAAAAAACCATCTTGCAATAAATCATCAACGGTAATCTTTACAGCCTTAGGCTCTTTTTCAAAAACTGCTAACTCAATTATTAAATCTAATATTGATTGTGCATCTTTCTCCTCTCCAGGTCGAATTATAAAACTCATCTTTCAAATTTTATGTAAAGATAATTCTTAATCTATTCCTTTAAAACAAATACAAAATTAAAACACATCTGCTATTTTGGTTAAAATTTAAAAATACGAAATCGTTGTAGAAACGTAAAAAAGTTGGCATCTTTGTACACAACACAAAAATTTGACATGAATAACAAGCACATGACTCTTGGTGAGTTCATCATCGGCAATCAAAAAGATTTTAAATATTCTTCTGGTGAGTTATCTCGCCTTATCAATTCTATTCGACTGGCTGCCAAAGTAGTAAACCACGAAATTAGAAAAGCTGGTTTAGTAGATATTACTGGAGCAGCAGGAGATATTAATGTACAAGGAGAAGCACAACAAAAGTTAGATGTTTTAGCCAACGACCTATTTAAACAAACGCTTATTAATCGTGAAATTGTTTGTGGTATTGCAAGTGAAGAAGAAGATGATTTTGTAATTGTTGAAGGACATGATAAGGCGAACCAAAATAAATATGTTTTATTAATGGATCCTTTAGACGGATCATCAAACATTGATGTAAACGTATCTGTTGGAACAATTTTCTCAATCTACAGAAGAGTTTCTCCTGTGGGGACTCCTGTTACAAAAGATGATTTCTTACAAAAAGGAAGTGAGCAGGTTGCTGCTGGTTATGTTGCCTATGGTACCTCAACTATGTTAGTTTTCACTACTGGTAATGGAGTAAATGGATTTACATTAAACCCTGCAATTGGTACTTTCTATCTATCGCATCCTAATATGAAATATCCTGAATTAGGAAGGATTTATTCAGTAAGCGAAGGTTATTTTACTCATTTCCAAGAAGGGATGAAACGCTTTTTAATTCACTGTAAAGAATTAAACGAAGCAGATAATAGACCATATACTGCGCGTTATATCGGCTCGTTAGTTTCAGATTTTCACAGAAACATGATAAAAGGAGGGATTTATATTTATCCAGCAACCGCAATTACTCCTAAAGGTAAATTACGCCTACTATATGAATGTAACCCTATGGCTTTTATTTGTGAACAAGCTGGAGGAAAAGCTTCCGATGGCTTCATGAGAATTATGGATATTGATCCTTCTGAATTACACCAACGTGTTCCTTTTTACTGTGGTAGTAAACAAATGGTAGAAAAAGCTGAAGAGTTTATGACAGAGTTTTCTGCCGATGAAAAACCAATATACTAAAGAATAGTTATTATTTATATTGAAATAAATTTAGAATAAGGTAAACGGTTGTTTGCCTTATTTTTTTATGGTAAATTTACCATTGTAAAAATGAAAAATTAATCACATAAAAATCAAATAATTATGGCTTTTGAATTACCAGAATTAGGATATGCGTACGACGCTTTAGAACCAAATATAGATGCTAGAACTATGGAAATTCACCATAGCAAACACCATAACGGATATACAACTAAATTAAACGCAGCAATTGCTGGAACTGATTTAGAAGGAAAATCAATCGAAGATATTTTAGGGAATTTAGATATGAGCAACGGTGGTGTTCGTAATAACGGAGGTGGATTTTATAATCACTCTTTATTTTGGACAGTAATGAACCCTGAAGATAGAGGGTACTTGTCTGGAGAATTAAAAGATGCTATTGAAGCTGAATTTGGATCGAAAGAAGCTTTTATTGACGCTTTTTCTAAAGCAGCAGCTACTCAATTCGGATCTGGATGGGCATGGTTATGCGTTCACAAAGGAGGAAAAGTAGAAGTATGTTCTACTCCAAACCAAGACAACCCATTAATGCCAGGTGTAACTTGTGGAGGAACTCCTATTTTAGGATTAGATGTTTGGGAGCACGCTTATTACTTAAACTACCAAAACCGTCGTCCTGATTATATTGATGCTTTCTTCAAAGTAATCAACTGGAACGAAGTTGAAAGAAGATATGCTGAAGCTAAATAATTAGCTTAATATAAAAATAAAAACCGAAGTTTTAGCTTCGGTTTTTTTTATCTCTTTTTTTCTCAACTAAGTTGCCTTTATTTGCTTAGACAAAGCTTGTTCTAAATCAATTAATAAATCCTCTACATCTTCTACTCCAATACTTAGGCGAATTAATGAGTTTGTAATACCTAATTTTAAGCGTTCTTCTTCTGGAATTGAAGCGTGACTCATCGTTATTGGGTGACTCATTAAACTTTCTACTCCTCCTAAAGATTCGGCCAACGTAAATATTTTTGTGCTTTTTAAAAAGGTATGAGCGACTTCTATACTCTCATCTTTTAAACGAAAAGAAACCATACCTCCGAAATCATCCATTTGTTTTTTAGCTATTTCATGATTTGAATGACTTTCTAAACCAGGATAATATACAGCACTTACTTTTGGGTGTTCATTTAAAAATGATGCAACAGCTTTACTGTTTTCACAATGGCGCTGCATACGCAAATGCAATGTTTTTATCCCACGAAGCGCTAAAAAAGAGTCCATCGGACCCGCAACAGCACCAGCTGCATATTGAATAAAATGTAGTTCTTTTGCTAATTGAGCATCTTTAACAACTAAAACTCCCATTATTAAGTCAGAATGACCTCCTATGTATTTAGTAGCTGAATGCATTACAATATCTGCTCCTAAGTCTAACGGGCGTTGTAAATATGGTGTTGCAAACGTATTATCAACCCCCACTAAAACATTTGGATTTTTAACTTTAGCTGTGGTTGCTATTTTTTCAATATCTGCAATTTTTAATAATGGATTTGTTGGTGTCTCTATCCAGATAAGTTTTGTAGCATCTGTAATTGCATTCTTAACATTTGTTGCGTCTTCCATGTCAACAAAGCGAAACTTAAATCCATATTTTTGAAATAGCTTGGTAAACATTCTATACGTTCCACCGTACAAATCATTTCCAGCGATAACCTCATCACCTGGATTTAACATTCTTAAAACACAATCGATTGCTGCTAAACCTGATGCAAAAGCGAAGCCATGGGTTCCATTTTCAATAGCTGCTAAAGAATTTTCTAAAGCTGTTCTCGTTGGATTTGAAATTCTAGAATATTCATACCCTTTATTTATTCCAGGTTGATTTTGCGCAAAAGTAGATGTTTGAAATATTGGAGTTGATACCGAACCTGTAGCTTCTTCGTGTTTTTGTCCTCCATGTATGGTTTTAGTATTAAACTTCATCCGTTATATTTTTAGTGCTACACCAACTTTGTTAATGCCATAATAGTTCCTAAATGTATTCCTTCATGTAAGTTATTAAAAGCAATCGCACTTTCAATAGAATCTAATACAAAACCTGTACTTGTTTCGTAGGTGTTGTACTCTTTGAAAATTCCAGCTTCAAAATCTTCTTTTAAAGTATCAGGTAATCCTATTAATAACTCTTTTATTTCTTCTAATTCTTCTTCAGAAAGCTTTACTGTTGGTGAGGTTCCTTTTCTATAATTTTCAATTAACTCATCAGAAGCTAAACAATTTAATCCTGACAATTTGTAGTGTAGTAGTTGTTGGGTAACAACTAAGTGGGCTACATTCCAAGCTATGTTATTTTTAAATCCCTCTGGAATTTTGTGTAATTGTTCCATCGATAATCCATCAATTTTTTTCAAAACTAATTCTCTCGATTTTTTTAAAACTTCAAATTGTTTATTCATTATTCTAACTATTTTAGCATTTACCAAAGATAATTATTTAGCCATGAAGAAAGTTTATTTTTTACAAACTTGTGATACTTGTCGTAGAATATTAAAAGAAGTAAATCTTGACGGATTTGAGAAACAAGAAATAAAAACAAATGCTTTAACTGTTGAGCAGTTAGAAGAAATGCGAAAATTAACCGATAGTTACGAAAGCTTATTTAATAAACGAGCAAAACTATATAGAGAAATGGATTTGAAAAATCAAAATGTTACTGAAGCCGATTATCGCCAATATATTTTAGATGAATATACTTTTTTAAAACGCCCAGTTTTTATTGTTGAAGATGAAATTTTTATAGGAAATAGCAAAAAAGTAATTGCCGCTTTAAAAAACAGACTAGCATAAAAAAACCGGAAGATAATCTTCCGGTTTTACTTTTTATTTCGATGCTATTTTATCTTTCGAAGAAGCTAAAAGAGTAGCTAACTCATCTTTTGTTATTTTTGTTTTAATTCCTAAAAGTACTAGCTTATCACTGTCTGCACTTGCTCTTACAATAATTTCTCTTACATAATCTCCTTTTTCTAGAAATAAAACTTCAGCTTTACCTTTTTTGTCTTTTGCTCTAACTAAAGTTTTTAAACTATTCTTTTTTGAAAAGCGTCTAAAATCTTTAGAAACAGTATTGTCGTCATTATTAAAAATCATGATTTTAAAATCACTTGATTGTTCTAAAAGATTTTTTAATTCTTCGTTATCTTCATCATTTAAAAATGAACCAGCAAAAGAACTAGATAAATTCACTGAAAATGCTGATTTATCTTTATGGCTTTTATAAAACTGTTTAAATTTTGCTTCTTGAGCTGTTAAACTTAATAAAAAGAAGCAAAAAAATGCGGTTAAAATTCGTCTCATTATGGTTTTGTTTTAGTTATATAGTGAAGACGACTTGTTTTTAATTTTGTTACAAACGCACAATAAAATGACACCTATAAATAATTTTAAAACCCATAAAATAGTAAGGTTTTGTATTATGGAAGCGCTTATTTTATGTAGAAAAATATAGTTATAAAATGGCTACAACTACCTAAAAGAACAAAAACATGAAAAATTGCATGGTTGTATTTAATTTTTCCAATAGAATAAAAAACAGCTCCAATTGTATAGAATAAACCTCCAGCAATCAAATAAATAAGTCCTTCACTAGATAAATTATTCACGAGTGGCTTAATTAAAAAAACTACTTGCCATCCCATAATTAAATATAACGCTGTAGATAACTTATCGAATCTCCCAGTAAAAAAAAGTTTTAAAATAACTCCAGTTAAGGCAAATAACCAAACAAAAATAAACATATACCAACCTGTTTGTTCTGGTAGAACCACCAAACAAAAAGGCGTATAGCTTCCTGCTATTAAAATATAAATTGCAGCATGATCAAAAATATTTAGCTTTCGTCTAAGCTTAGGCTCTTTAGCTGCATGATAAAAAGTTGAAGCGGCATATAGAATAACCATGCTTATTCCGTAAATAACAAAACTTATTTGTTGCCAAAAACCTGAATAGCTTAATCCTTTTTTTAATAAAAAAAACACTCCTATTAAACTCATTAACAATCCAAAGCCATGAGTTAAAACGTTTAATCGCTCTTCTGTATCGCTATAATGGTGATTTAAATTCTCGCTCATTGTTTGGTCGGTTAGTATCTTTCATATACAACTCATCGTTTATTAACTCATTGTACACGATATCAAAAGTTTTCTTTTTCAAGTAGTTTTTGTCTTCTATTTTTAAACCTTCAGTTTGAATAAAAGTACATTGTTTAGTTCTAAAAACACCTGGTCCTCCCTTAAAAAAATCCCAAGAAAACAAGCGTTTTGCATCATAATATACTTGAGTAACAATTGGCATTTGATATTGTATTGCTAAACTAAATGCGCCATTTGTAAATGGTGCCAAAACAACATCTTCAGTAGGCACCAGTCCCTCTGGAAAAATGGCAATACTTAATCCTTTATCTAATCGTTTCTTTATACGTGTGTATACTTCTTTTCTACTTTTAGGATCACTTCTATCTACCATTACTACTGCTTTCTTATAGAAGAATCCAAATATTGGTAATTTTACTAATTCTTTTTTTCCTACAAATAAAAGCGGATTTTTATTCATTGCAATCATAATCCAAGGATCTAATAATGATGCGTGATTTGCGATAAATACATAACTTTTATCTGGATCTGCTTTCTGCTCTTTATCTATTTTTAATCGAAAACCCATTCCGTAGATTAAATAAAACGACCAAGCTCTCATCAACTTCCAAAAAGTACTATAATATTTCTCATCAGATAAAAGCACCAATAAAACTGGAACCATTAAAAGTACCGAAACTATTATTAAAAAATAAAACCAAATTCGCCAAATTAGACGGAAAGGAAAAAGTAAATATTTCATAACTGCGAATGTAGTAATTTCTTTTGTTTGATGAATTTTAAGCTTATTTTTGCTTACTAAATTTAATTCTGATCAATGTCAGAATAAAACATTTCAAAAAAGAAATATGTCAAGAGTTTTAACTGGAGTACAAAGTACAGGAACCCCACATCTAGGAAATTTGTTAGGAGCAATTTTACCAGCCATTGAAATGGCTAATGATCCTAAAAATGAATCGTTTTTATTTATTGCTGATATGCATTCTTTAACTCAAATTAAAGATGGTAAGCAATTACGTGAAAACACCTACAGTACTGCGGCTACTTGGCTTGCTTGTGGAATTGACATTAACAAAACAGTTTTTTATCGTCAAAGTAATATTCCAGAAGTTACTGAATTAACCTGGTATTTAAGCTGTTATTTTCCATACCAACGTTTAACCTTAGCACATAGTTTTAAAGACAAAGCAGATCGTTTGTCTGATGTAAACTCTGGTTTATTTACATACCCTATGCTAATGGCTGCAGATATTTTATTGTATGATGCTGAAGTTGTTCCTGTAGGAAAAGACCAGTTACAGCATTTAGAAATGACACGTGATGTAGCTAGTAGAATAAACAACGTAATTGGAGACACTTTAATTTTACCACAAGCAAAAGTAAACGAGAACACAAAACTAGTTCCTGGTACCGATGGTGAAAAAATGAGTAAATCGAGAAATAATTTTATCGATATCTTTTTACCAGAAAAAAAATTACGTAAGCAAATTATGGGGATTCAAACGGATAGTAAAGCTTTAGAAGACCCAAAAGATCCAGACACTGATAATGTTTTTGCTTTATATAAATTGTTAGCTTCTGATGAGCAAATTGCTGAAATGCGTGCTAATTACGAAAATGGTGGTTATGGTTACGGACACGCAAAACAAGCTTTATATGAGTTAATTCTTGAAAAATTTGCTGATGTTCGTGCTAAATACAACCACTATATGGAAAATCGTCATGAAATTGACGAAGCGTTAGCTATTGGTGCAGAAAAAGCACGTGTAATAGCAAAAGATGTATTGAAAAGAGTACGTGATAAAGTAGGATACTAAAAACAATAATTATGAGAAATATATTTATTTTAAGCAGCCTTGTATTATTTCTTTCTTGTGCACAGCAAAAAGAAAAAACATTTACAACTGAAGCTTCTTGCGGACAATGTCAATTTGGATTAAAAAGTCAAAATGGATGTGATTTAGCTATAAAAGTTGATGATAAAGCCTACTTTGTTGATGGGGCTAAAATTGATGATTTTGGTGATGCTCACGATGAAAATATCGGATTTTGTAACGTTGTTAGAAAAGTTGAAGTTACAGGTAAAGTAGAAGATGGTAGATTTAAAGCTACTTCTTTTAAAATAGCTCAGAAATAAACATAGAAGAATAAAAAAACCGAAGTAAATATTTACTTCGGTTTTTTTTATAAATGACTACTAAAATTTAAGGAGCTGGATTAGGTATCACAGCATGAATTCCTTCTATTTCACTTAAAATTTCATCAGATAACACAATGTTGATAGAATTGATATTTTCTTTTAATTGACTCATTTTTGTAGCTCCAATAATATTACTCGTTACAAACGGTAATTGGTTGATATACGCCAATGATAATTCAGCCAATGACAATCCGTGTTTATGTGCTATTTTTTGATACTCTTCAACCGCTTTTAAAGAACCTTCGCTCATATAACGAGCTATAAAACGCGGAAATAAGGTTCCTCTAGCTCCTTCTGGTTTACCTCCATTTAAATATTTACCAGATAACACTCCTTGTGCTAATGGAGAATAAGCTAACAACCCAACATTTTCACGCATTGAAACTTCGCTCATTCCAACTTCATAACCTCTATGAATTAACGAATAAGAATTCTGAATGGTAGCCACACGTGGTAAATTATGTTGTTCTGACGTTTGTAAATACTTCATGGTTCCCCAAGGAGTTTCATTAGACAAACCGATATGATTTATCTTTCCTTGTTTTACTAGAATATTCAACGTTTCTAAAATTTCTAAATGATTTTCAACTTCTTTCGAAGAGTATTTGTATGGGTAATCACGTACACCGAAACAATTTACGCCTCTATCTGGCCAATGCAATTGATACAAGTCAATATAATCAGTTTGTAATCTTTTTAAGCTTCCTTCAACAGCCTCAATAATGTTTTGTTTTACAAAACCGCCAGTTCTAATATGCTTTGTATAATCACCTCCTCCAGCAATTTTAGATGCTAGAACAACTTTATCACGATTTCCTGTTTTTTTAAACCAAGAACCAATAATTTTTTCGGTTGCCCCATAAGTTTCTGGAGTTGCTGGTACTGAATATAATTCAGCAGTGTCCCAAAAATTCACTCCTTGCTCTAAAGCATAATCCATTTGTTCGTGACCATCAGCCTCAGTATTCTGATTTCCCCAAGTCATCGTTCCTAAACATATTTTAGAAACCTTTATATCTGTATTTGGTAATGTTGTGTATTTCATTCTTTTTTTATCTAAACAATAACAGCATCTAATTTAACAAATTAGATGCTGTTATTAAATATAGTTTTAAGACTATTTTAAAATAGCTTCAATTCCTGGTAACGTTTGTCCTTCTAACATTTCTAACATAGCTCCACCGCCGGTAGAAACATAACTCACTTTACCTCCAAATCCGAATTGTTTTACTGCTGCAACCGAATCTCCACCTCCTACTAAAGAAAATGCTCCATTTTCTGTTGCTTTAACTATAGCATTACCTAGTTCGATAGTACCTGTTGCAAACTTTTCCATTTCAAAAACCCCTAAAGGTCCGTTCCATAAAATAGTTTTCGATTTTGAAATTACTTCTGCAAATTTCTCTGATGTTTTTGGTCCACAATCTAACCCCATCCATCCGTCAGGAATTTTAGTTGTATCTACCACTTGTGTATTCGCTTCATTCGAAAAAGCATCTGCGATTACTGCATCAACTGGTAAATGAATCTCCGTATTTTGTTCTTTTGCTAATTTTAAAATTGACAATGCCAATTCTAATTTATCATCTTCAACTAACGAATTTCCAATAGTACCGCCTAAGGCTTTTATGAAAGTAAAGGTCATACCTCCACCAACAATAATATGATCTACTTTTTCGATAATATTTTCAATCACACCAATTTTAGACGACACTTTTGCCCCTCCCAAGATAGCTGTTACTGGTTTTTCTGAATTGTTTAAAACCTTATCAATACTCTCAATTTCGGTAGCTAATAAATTTCCAAAACATTTATTTTCTGTAAAAAATTGAGCAATAACTGCTGTAGAGGCGTGCGCTCTGTGTGCGGTACCAAAAGCATCGTTTACATATACATCTCCCCAGTTAGAAAGTTGTTCAGCAAAAGCAATATCCCCTGCTTTTTCTTCTGGATAAAAACGTAAGTTCTCTAATAATAAAATTTCTCCGCTTTTTAAATTTGAAACTGCTTCTGATACTTTATCACCTATACAATCATCAACAAACTTAACTTGTACACCTATAACCTCGGTTACCTTATCTACAATATGTCGTAACGAAAATTTTTCTTCTTTTCCTTTCGGACGTCCTAAATGCGACATTAACACACAGCTTCCTCCGTCTTCTAAAACTTTAATAATAGTAGATTTTGCTGCTTGAATTCTTGTGTCATCAGTTACCTCAAAAGCTTCATTTAAAGGCACATTAAAATCTACACGAATTAATGCTTTTTTATTTTCGAAATTAAAATCGTTCAATGTTTTCATTTGTGTTGTTATCTCTATTTAGGTGAACAAAAATAATTATTTAAATCCGATTGCTTTCTATTCCTTTTACCCTTTCAATATTATATCTTTGTTAAACTTATGAATACTTCTATAAAAATATCTTCAGAAAAACTCAATTTACAAGAATGTTACGACTTTGTTTCTGATCCTTCTTGTGGTGGAATTGCTGTTTTTGTAGGAACTGTTAGAAACGCAACTCAGAAAAAGAGTGTTACTCAATTGGATTTTTCGACTTATAGACCAATGGCTATTAAAGAAATGCAGAAAATTGCTGATGCTGCTTTAGAAAAATTCGGAGTAAAAAAAATTGCCATTCATCATGCTGAAGGAATGTTACAAATAGAAGATATTCCAGTAATTATAACGGTTTCTTCTCCTCATAGAAAAGCTGCTTTCGATGCTTGTCAATACGCTATTGATACATTAAAGGAAACAGTACCTATTTGGAAAAAAGAATATTTTGAGGACGGTGAAGTTTGGGTAAACGCACACCCTTAATAAGGTAAATCCGCTGGTTCAACAAAACCAACTTCAGCACTGTATAACTCTTTTAATATTTCTTTTATCTCGTTCATAAACTCATCCAATTTTTCTTGAGTTACCTGATTATCTGGAGCTCGGTAATTCGATGAAAAATTCATTTTTAAAAATCCACTTTTTAGATTTTTAAATGAAATTATACCAGCTTCTATATTCTTAGAGAAATCAAAATTTGTGTTCTGCGTATATAAATACGCATATAACATTACTTGAATTGCTTTATGATACTTCAACTCTATGATCTCTTCAAAATCAACTACTTTTAAATTCGTAGAACTTACCATACCTGTTTTATAATCAATAATTCTAGTTACACCGTTTAACTCATCGATCCTATCAACTTGTCCGTGTATTTTAATCGGAAAATCAATTCCCTCAATTGCAATTTCAGCAGCTAAATTTTGTTCAGTAGCAATAATTTTTAATTGATTATTTCCATCTTTTAGCAACTCTTTTTCTTTTGCTAAAAAGTTTTCTACAAAACGGTTTGCAACTTCAAAAACTAATCTATTTTTTCCTGTAGAAATATCTCCGTTTTTAAAATGCTTCGAAAAATAGAATTGAACTAAATTCTTTGATTTTTTCTGCATTTGAGTAACGTCATCTACAGATAAGAAACGTTCAATAAAAGGCTTGTATAATTCTTCTAATGTATCATGAACTACTGTACCCATCGTATTAGCAGCTATAGTTTCTTCGACATTTTCAAATTCATTAATCTTTAAAACTTTCTGTTTATAAAACGCAATCGGATTGTATAAATAGTTAGTTAATGCAGATGGTGATATTCCTTTTTTAGCCAATTCACGTAAACGTTCTAAAACCTTTTTATCTTTTTGAATCTCCTTTATTTTCTTAGGAGACGTTACTACTTTTGGACTAATGATTTTCTCGGTGATATCGTCACGCATCATTTCTAATTGCGTTACAAAACGACTTTTTTCTCCGTTACCAAAAACGTCGTGTTCTGTATTATACAGAATGTAAATGTTTTTTGCTCGTTGTAATAACCTAAAAAAGTGATATGAAAATAATGCGTCTTTTTCTTTATATGTTGGCAAGCCAAACGCAATTTTAACATCGAAAGGAATGAAAGTATTTTGTTGACTACTTGCTGGCAACACACCTTCGTTTACCGAGGTAATTATTACATTTTCAAAATCTAAAACACGAGTTTCTAACACTCCCATTAACTGTAACCCTTGCAAAGGCTCTCCCTGAAATGATAAACTTTCTGATTGTATTAATTGTCTAAAAAACTGATGTAACGTTTTTAAATCTTGCACATAATTAAATTCGCTATGCAAATTTTGTAATTGTGTGAAAGCTGTGTAAAAACGAAATAAGTATTCTTTTTCTAAATCATTTACCTTGTCTTTTAATGCATTAATTAAATTTAAAATTCTAGATAAAAACTCGCTTATATCTAAAAATGGATTAAAAACCGCTCTTATAACTTCCATTACTTCACTATCTAAATCAACCAAAAAATTGTTGATTTTTTCTTGACTGATAAATGTATTGTTTTCTTTTACTATAGCTAAAGAAATTACATCGGTGAGGTTTTGAGTATCATCAATTTGCAATAATCGATATATCGAAACATCTTTTATAAACCTCACCAAATCTTTATGATAAAAAAGGTTAGTTTCTTTTTTTTGTAGTTTTTCTTGACTGATAAACAATTGAAAAACTGCAAAAATTAAACTCGTTGTAGGAATGTCTTTTAAAGGATACCCCATAGTAATGTTAACTGCATCAACATTTTTAGGTAGTGAATTTAATGTTATTGGCAACAAACTTTCGTCAGCCAAAACCAATGCTGTATTATTATAATCTGGTAGTTTCGATAAAATTTCACCAGCATATTTTATCTGGGTAATGTTTTTAGAAGCACCTATTACTTGAATGTTTTTAGGCTCATTAAAATATTCTTTAATCGTTTCTATCGAATTCTTTTCGTAATATTTCCATTTAGATTTATACTTTCTTAAAAAGCTCCCCGCTTGATGGTTACTCTTGTAAAATGTTTTTTCGATGTCCCAAAAAACTTCAGAATTTCCGTTAGATAAAAATTGTTGAAACAAAAACTCTTCAGCACTATTTAGGGCATTAAATCCTATGAAAAAGTATTTTTTATCTTGATTATTACTAATAAAAGTATCAACCTTTTTAGTTGCTTCACGATACAATACTCCTTGATACCCAATTTTTCGTTCTAATAAAAACTCGTAAAAAGCATCGTAAAATTTATTTAGTTTTTCCATAAAGGAAAAATGATCTTTAATCAACTCTGTTTCGGTAAACTCTCCTTTTACCGACCATTTTTTTAAACGGTGTACATCTCTTAAATACACAAAAATCTCACGAGTATTTATTAAATGCTGATCTATCTCATTAAAATCTTGTATTACCGTAAATGCCCAAGACGAGAAAACATCAAACGTATCTGGGTCTTCTTCAATTTCTTTATAAATTGTATAAAAATGAAATAGCAACTGTACTGAGTCTGCTTTTTTAAGTTCAGATACTTCCTCAACAAAATCTCCTATATTAACTATTCGAGGTAAAAAACCTGCTGAGATTTTATTCTTAAATATTTGTTTAACAAATACTCCTGCTCTTTGCGATGGTAAGATAAAAACAACATTTTCAAACGATTTAGTTGTTTTTAAAATAGTATCTAAAGTTTCTGAAATAAAAGACTGCATAGGTTAATTTTCTACTAAGCAAAGTACAATTTTTATCTTATTTTTGAGATTAATAACGACTTCATTTTTTAATAATGAGCACAACCAACAAACTAAAAATAGCACTCATTCAATCGGATTTAATTTGGGAAAATCCTAATGAAAACAGAAAATTGTTTGAAGAAAAAATAAACAACCTACCTACTGATATTGATTTAATCGTTTTGCCAGAAATGTTTACCTCTGGATTTACAATGAATGCCAGTAAAGTAGCTGAAGAAATGGATGGGACAACTGTAAATTGGATGCTGAAATTAGCTAAAGAGAATCAGTCAGCAATTACAGGAAGTGTTATTATTAAAGAAAATGACCACTATTTTAATCGCTTGTTATTTGTACATCCTTATGGAGAAATTGATTTTTACGACAAAAAACATACGTTTACTTTAGCTGGTGAACATGAAGTATTTTCTTCTGGAAGTAGTAAGACTTTTGTTAGTTATAAAAGCTGGAAAATCTGTCCGTTAATTTGCTATGATTTGCGCTTCCCAGTTTGGGCAAGAAATACAGAAGATTATGATTTATTATTATATGTAGCAAGTTGGCCTAAACCACGAATTGAAGCTTGGGATACCTTATTAAAAGCCCGTGCAATTGAAAACATGAGTTATACTATTGGTGTAAATAGAGTTGGAACAGATGCTAACGGATATGAATATAATGGAAACTCTGCTTGCTATGATTTTTTAGGAAACTGCTTAGCAAAAAACGCTTTGGGGTCTGAAGAGATTATTGTTGTTCATCTCGACAAGGATAGTCAAAATAAAACCCGTAATAAATTTCGTTTTTTAGAAGATAGAGATCGTTTTAAATTCCAATAAATCATATTAAATTGTAAAAAATAATAACAATGATGAGTTTTGAAGATCCATGGCAATTCAATTTGAAGAAAAGAGTTAAAAATAGAAATCTTTTATACCTAAATATAACTGAACTGTCTCAAGGAGGTCCTGAAATAGGATATCTATATATTGATGGGAATATTATTAGTGAAAACAAATTTGGAGGGCCTATTATTTCTGATAATAATTTTATTTATGCTCCCATGTATGTAAAAACCTTTTGGAAATCTGGTTTTAAGTTAGTTAAAATTAACCTTACTGATTTAAAAATCACAATAATTGGTAAAACTCAAGATTTAATTCATCTATACATAAAAGAAGGAAATAAAATTCGTTTTTACAAAAACAAGAATAAAAGCCTTGAAGGTTCTCTCGAGTTATTGCCTAATTAAAACATAATATAAAAAAGAGCCTTTTAAAAGGCTCTTTTTTATATTATGCTGGAATCATCCATTTGAAATCGAATTTAGTATCAGGCACCACAATACGCTCTGTAATACGATACATTCTTTCTGGTAATTTCATTAAATAATCTCTAGCTTTTTCAGCTTCTGGAGTTAAGTTTGTAATCTTATCGATTTCCCAAGCTGTATTTAACTTCTTTAAAATATCAACATAATCGAAACCTGTGTACACACCTATCCTTTGAGCTACCGTAGAAAAATCATCAAATAAATTTCCTTTTTCTCCAAAAGAATCTCTTAAATGCATTGCTGGCATTACTATTTTATGCTTCATCATATGTTGAAAAGCCAACATCATTTCGCTAGGATCTATCTTAAAAATCTCTCTAACAAAATCGGTATATGCAATGTGATGACGCATTTCATCTCCTGCTATAATTTTAGACATTTTTGCCAATGCTTTATGTCCTTTCTTCTTAGCAATTTTTGCTACATTATTATGAGAAATATAAGTTGCTAATTCTTGAAAGCTTGTATAAATAAAGTTTTTATAAGGATCTGTTGCCGTACCGATATCAAATCCATCAGCGATTAAGTGCTGGGTAGATATTTCAACCTCGCGCATATTTACTCTACCTGATAAGTATAAATACTTATTTAATACATCTCCGTGGCGATTTTCTTCCGCTGTCCAAGCTCTAATCCATTTTGCCCAACCATTATCTGGTTGTTGCGTTATTCCGTCTAAATCTAATAACCAAGATTCATAAGTGGGTAAAGCTTCTTCAGTAATTGTGTCTCCTACTAAAACTACCCAAAAATCATCATCAAGTTCTTTTGAAAGTTCTTGAATTTCTTTTACTTCGTCTATAAAAGTATCTTTTTGTGAGTTTGGTAAAAAATCAGTTGGTTGCCAGATTTTTTCTACTGGTATTAAGAATTTGTCTACAAAACTGTCAATATTTTTTTCCAGCGTTTGCATTACTTCCTTTCGAATGTTTTGTAATGACATGATTAATCTATTTTATTGTTGTTTGTTTTCTTTTTAGATAATAGATTCTTTTATGGTTGTTTCAACCTTCTCTATTAATTCATTAAACGGTAAACTATCAATCTTTATTGGTTGATGTGTCTTTATTTTAATTGGACTTCCTAGTCCTAATGGAAATTTACCGTATTTAAATACTTTCCAAGAGTTATTAATTGTTAGTGGTACAATATACGCCTCTTTATTGTACTTAGTTATCATTTTTAATCCATTTACAGAAAATGACTTAGGTTTTCCTGTTCTGCTTCTTGTTCCTTCAGGAAAAATAGCCGCAGACCATTTGTTTTTGTTTATTGTCTTTGCAAACTTCCCTAACTCACCCAAAGCTTGTTTAGGGTCTTTTCTATCAATTAAGGCTGCTCCTCCATGTCTTAAATTAAAAGAGATACTTGGTATACCTTTTCCTAATTCTTTCTTAGAAACAAATTTTGGATAATGCTTTCTGAAATGCCAAATAATTGGAGGGATATCAAACGTACTTTGATGATTTGACACAAAAATTAATGTTGTGTTTTCAGGTAAGTCTTGATCGTTTTCTACTTGAACTCTAATCCCTAAAATCAATAACGATTTTATTAAAAACCAGTTCATGATATCTACCACATTTTGATGACCATTTTGACCAAACAGTTTTAAACCTAACCATTGTAAAGGGTGGAAGATTAACAGTAAAGAAAAGAATACTACTGCAAATATTGATGATAAAAAGTAACTTAATATTTTCATTTCTAAAATAATAAAGTGGCAAAAATAAAAAATCCCGCGACAGCGGGACTATATATTTGAATTAAAACCAATTATTCCATGGAATTCGTGCTAGTATTAATACTAATGCCAATCCGTAAAAAATAGCAAAGGTTTTAAATTTTGCTTCACTTTTAACTTGTTTTTTGTGTTTAGACCATCCAATTGTAATTAACATGATTGCAATAATCATCATTAAAGGATGCTCTAAAGCTAATAATCTAACAGCGGAGTCTTTCATGTCTCCTAATCCTTGTTGGTATCCTCCAATAAAATACACTAAAAAACCTACTAGTAACTGAATATGAGCTGTTATTAAAGCAAACAATCCTAAACGGAATTCTTTATGTGTAAACTCCTTTTTTTGCACTAAACCTATAATAGCATTTATTACGGTAAAAATTAATACTGCTAATACAATATATGCCCAATAAGAGTGTAATGTTTTCATCATGATTTGTTAGTTTTTGTTGAATACAAACTTACTGAATTTTATGCATAAAAAAACCACCTCGTTTGAGGTGGTTTTGAAATAATTTAAAAAGTTTTATACCCTTGTGTAAACTCCGTTACTAAACTTATAAGTAACAGTAATATTACGAGATGAACCATCGTATACAAAAATAGTTACTGCAAACTTTTGGTCCTCTTCAACTGATGAAAAATGCTTGTTCAATACAGTATTAATAGCTGCATCTATTTGTTCATTTGTCCAGTTAAATGTACTGATATTTCCATAAGTTTCTAAATTAGCAACTGCAGCCGCATAATCTGGATTATCTCTATATGTATCAGCTATTAATGTATAATCAGTATCGATTAACTCATATTCTATAATAGTTTCTTGATTCCAGTTATTTCCATCATGAACGAAATCTAAAGAACTAGGTAATACTACTGGTATTGCATTCCATGAAGAACCATCAAAAATATAGTTTACGTTTATAACGTTTGTAACACCACCGCCAGCATAAGAATTGTACTGCAATGCGATGAAATCATCAGTATATGCAAAAGGATATTTTTGCCCTAAATAAACTCCAATAATTCTTTGAACTTCTGTAATTTGTTCAGGAGTTCTTCCGTTGAAATTATCACGAGTTTGTCCCATCGCTTCATAGTCAGACATAGCCAAAGTAAAAGGCTCTTTCCAATCATCTGTTAATGCGAAGCTAGTCGTTTCTATTACCAATGTCTGATCTATATCGTATCCTGTACCATTAAACTCAAGTAACATAGTTCTTGTACTTGCAAAACCTTCCCATACAGCATAAGTTACAATGTACTTATCCCCTGTTACTGCAGATGGAAAATTATTTAATAAGATAGTTTCTATTTTTGCTCTTCTAGCCTCTTCTGTTTCCTCAGCTCTACCTGGACGAATATCAAAATTATTAAAACGCCCATTACCTACTAAATCAAAATCTGCATCAGTTAACGTATAACTATTAATAAGGTTATACTCTTGGCTAGAATTCAACTGTAATAACATGTTTCTTGTTCCAGCAGCTCCATCATAAATTGCGTAAGTTACATCATATTGTTGTCCAACTGTTGCATCTGGAAAATTATTTAATAAAATCGTTTGAATTTTAACTCTTCTTGCTTCTATTGTTTCATCATCTCTTCCAACACGAATGTCAAAATTATCAAAACGACCATTACCAACTAGATCATAATCATCTTCAGTTAAAGTATATTCAATTGTTTTTACAGGAGTTTTATACGTTAAATTTACTACTGATCCTTTTTCAACTTCAGGAAACTTATATTCAAAAAACTTATTAAAGTCAGAATGTGAAGCTAAGTTTGTTAACCCAATAGCAGCATAATCTGCATCTGTTACCGTATATGCTGTTTTTGATACAGCATTACTTAAATTGAAATTTACTGTTACTTTAGAACCTGCTCCCCAAACTGGATATTTTTCAGCCAATAACGTAGGAATCATTTCAGCAGCGACATCATTAGTTTCAAAATAAGTCTCATCTAACTCTAATGTTTCATAATCCTCGTCGGTAAGAGTTATTGTTTCTTTTCCAACTATTGCAGATGACTCTGCATCAATTTCTTCATAAATATCTTCTAATGGCTCACAAGAAGTGAATACCATTGAAAAAACAGCTAATAATAAAAATATTTTTTTCATTTTTTTTGTTTTTAGAATTTAACTTTTAAACCTAAACTAAACGTTCTACCAGCTCCGTAATATACTTGAGCTGAGTCATAATTAGAAGTATTACCATTGTTGGCATCAGAAATATATTCAACATCGAATATATTATTCATATTTGCTGATAAAGTAGTGCTTAAACCAGCAATTTCAAAACCATGTCTAAATCCTAAATCAAATAAGTGATAATTAGGCAGTCTCCATGTATTAGTTCTATCGGCTTCTTCTGGTGAGTCTGCAGTTCTTCTAGTAACATTCATTGTTGCATAGTTATCTCCTGCATAGTTGTAATCTAATGTAATATTAGTTTTTTCTAATAAGTCATACTTAAGACCTAAAGCAAAAGTAGTTTGAGCAGCATCTGAAACTTTTAATCCTTTAGCATAAACGAAATCTTCGGCTATTAACTCTCCTGTTGTATCATTAAAGGTTCTTGCTGACGCATCATCTTCCCATGTCCAATCACCTAAAGATGCCATACCTGTAACTGATAACTTATCAAATGGTCTGAATAAGAAATCTATTTCTATACCTTGGTGTAAAGCATTTAAACCTGTTACGTTAGACGTAATAAAATCTCCATTCGCTCCTGGAAGACTAAATGTCATAAATCTATCGATCCATAAAGTGCGGTAAAGATTCACATTTGCAGAAAACATTTGTGTTTTAAAACCATACCCTAACTCTACACTAAATACTTTTTCATTTAATGCATCTTCATATATATCTACATCATAGTCACTGTTAAATGCGTTGTCAGCTATAGGTGCTCTTGAAAAATACCCAATATTAGCAAACACATTTTGCTTCTCGTCAATATTATAATTAGCTCCACCTTTAGTACTGTAACCTAAAAAGCTAACTGTTTCAGATTCTCTGTTTTCTGCTCCAAAAGACATACGATCTACCTTACTGTACTCTGAATTAGATAATGAAGATGAGAAAAATACTGATAAATCATCTTTACTATATTCAAATTGAGTAAATAATCCATATCTACCTACTTTCCCATCATAATCTTTATTAAAACGATCTCCTACTTTTAATGCTTGACCTCCAGTTTTTTCATTAAGGTCGCTATTATAAAAATATTGTCCACCTAAAAGATCGGTTACTTCATACCAGTGAGAACCTACATAATATCTTGCATCTAAACCTCCTGTTAAGGAAATGTTTTCAGTTAATTTAGTTTTTAATGTAGATAAAATACCGTACCACTCATGAGAATTTCTAGATGCAGCAAAAATATCCGTTGCGCCATTAGCCCCATTAGCTCTATTTTCTTCTACAATTCTATCAAAATTAATTGGTTGATCAATATCTCCTAATCTATAAGAATCATCTCTAAACTTATCTCCTTGAGTTCTTCTTCCTCCACCACTACCAAAAGAGGCATATACATTTGTTGTTAAGAAAGTATCATCTGAAATAACCCAATCATGATTTAAAGATAATTGAGGTTTATGATAAAAATTAAAAGAAGTATTCTCTACTTTACCATTTCTATATCCCCAATCTGCATTAAATCTCTTTCCTCCTTGTTCAGTAGCTTTATATTCTGCAATTGTTCTTCTACTCCATCTTTGTCCGTGCTCTTGAATTGTACCAATAGCGTTAAAAGACAACTTATGTTTTTCGTTGAATTCTTTAGATATGTTTAAAAAGTAATTAAACCCTTCAAATTGTAATCCATTTACATATCCTTCTCCAAAAACTTTAGCAGCCGAAGCTGTTACAGCTAAACCGTTATCCATTTTACCAGTAGATAAAGTCATACCATATTTTTGGTATCCATTATTACCAGTACTCATTCTAATAATACCTCCTTTTTTAGCATCAGTAGACTTTGAAATGATATTAATTGTACCACCAATAGAAGGTACAGCTACTTTAGAAGCTCCTAAACCTCTTTGTACCTGCATTGCAGAAGTAACATCAGATAAACCTGCCCAGTTAGACCAGTATACACGTCCATTTTCCATATCATTAACAGGTACACCATTAATCATAACTGCTATATTCTCAGATCTAAATCCACGTAAGTTAATTTCTCCATCTCCATATCCACCACCTGCTTTTGTTGCATACACACCTGGTGTAGATTTTAAAATTTCAGGAAATTCTTGTGTCCCTAATTTAGCTTCAATATCTGCTGCTTTAACTGTAGATACAGCAACAGGAGTTTTTCTATCAATTGCAAATGATGTAGCTGTAACTACAATTTCGTCTAATGTATTAGACATTTCTAATTGAATAGTTCCTAAATTAGTCTTCGAAGAAGAGAACACTACTTCTTTGTTAATATAACCAACAAAAGAAGCTACAATAGCTCCTGAATTTGATTTTGCGTTTAGCATAAACTTCCCGTCAAAATCTGTTGATGTACCATTTGTAGTTCCTTTAACTACAACATTAGCTCCTGGCAATGGCTCTCCCATTTCGTCAACTATGACACCAGTAAGTTTAGTTTGTCCTAAAACTGTAGCTGCTACAAAGAACAGAGCTACTAGTAAAACATTTTTAAATTTTCTCATTGTTTAATCTGATTGTTATTAAATGCGGGAGCAAAGGTCCTGCTTTTATGCTTTGTTAATATTAACTTAATGTTAAGTTTTTAACATTGAATTAACAAACCACAATAGAAAAAAATGAGATTTATTATAAAAATTGTTAACTGTTTAATAATTTTTTAGCAAGTTCTTTTCCTAATTCTACACCGAATTGATCAAATGAATATATATTCCATAGAATTCCTTGTGTAAATATTTTGTGTTCGTAAGTAGCAATTAACTGACCTAACGATTTGGGAGTAAGCTTTTCAAACAAAATAGAATTACTAGGTCGATTTCCTTTAAACAGTTTGTAAGGAAGTAGTCTGTTAATATTTTCCTTTTTTTTATTTAACTTTAATTCTAAATGCACTTCTTCTTTTGTTTTACCAAATGCAAGAGCCTCCATTTGAGCATAATAATTCGCCATTAGTTTCTTATCGTGATCTATTAAACCGTGTAAAGATTTTTTATACCCAATAAAATCAGATGGAATTAACTTAGTCCCTTGATGTACCAATTGCATAAAAGCATGCTGCATGTTAGTCCCTGGACAACCCCAAATAATTGTCCCTGTTTGGTAATTTATTTCTTTACCATTTCTATCAACGCCTTTTCCATTACTTTCCATAACAGCCTGTTGTAAATAGGCTGGTAGTTTTGATAAATACTGACTATATGGTAAAACAAGCTCAGTTTCAGAATTAAAGAAGTTGTTATACCAAATACTCAGTAAAGCTAGAATAACTGGAATGTTCTTATCAAAATCTGCTGATTTAAAATGAATATCTATTTCTTCAGCTCCATTTAATAACTCTTTAAAATTATCAAAACCTATTGACAAACTAATTGACAAACCTACTGATGACCATAAAGAGAATCGACCACCTACCCAGTTCCACATTGGAAAAATATTTTTCTTGTCAATTCCAAAATTGATAGCTTTTTCTGCATTAGAAGATACAGCTACAAAATGTTTCGATACATCAAAAACTGTTGCTGAGTTTAAAAACCAGTCTCTTATTGTATTGGCATTTGTAATAGTTTCTTGAGTTGTAAATGTTTTTGACACTATTACAAATAATGTAGTTTCTGGATTCAGCTTTTTTAACACTTCAGAAACATGATCTCCATCTACATTAGATATAAAATGAGTATTCAGTTTGTTTTTATAAAATTGCAAAGCCTCTACAACCATATCTGGACCAAGATCTGATCCTCCTACTCCTATATTAACTATATCAGTAATTGACTTTCCTGTAAACCCCTTCCATTTTCCTGAAATAACCTTGTTACTGAAAGATTTTACTTTTCGTAAACCTGATTGTATTTGCGGTTTTACATCTTTCCCATCTACATATACTGGATCTTCAGAATTACTTCTCAAAGCTGTGTGTAAAACTGCTCGATCTTCAATTGCATTAATTTTATCTCCAGAAAAATATTTGTCAATGGCATCTTTTAAATCAACCTCATTTGCTAACTCTATTAATAAATCAACTGTTTGTTGATTTATTAAGTTTTTAGAATAATCTAATTCTAAACCTGAACATTCTATTGAAAAATCAGTTTTTCTATTCTTATTTTTTCTAAATAGATCTTTTAAATCAAAGTCTTTTGCTTCATTAAAATGGTCACTAAGTTTTTTCCAAGCTGGAGTTGTAGTTGGATTGATATTTTTTAAAGGCATAATTTAATGTGTAGCTAATATTTCTTTTTCAACAAAAACAGGAATCTCCTTTTTAGGTAATTGAATGCTATCTAACTGCTCTTTAAATGACTTTATAAACTCCAAATATTTAGGTTTAATTTTTGGATCTAAAGGTTCAGCTGCAGGTAGTTTTTCTCTAAACGGATCCACTTGTCTTCCGTTTTTCCAGAAACGATAACAAACATGAGGCCCACTGGTACTTCCTGTCATTCCAACCCAACCAATAATATCACCTTGCTTTACATAATCTCCCACTCTTACGTTTCGACGTTTCATATGTAAATACTGAGTGCTGTATGTACTATTATGCTTTACTTTTACATAATTTCCATTACCTCCTCTACGAGCAGATTCTACAACTGTTCCACTAGCTGTCGACATAATTTCAGTTCCATATCTTGCAGCAAAATCAGTTCCTCTATGAGCTTTTATCCTATTTCCGTAATGTTTTATTCTTCTTCTTAAATTGTATCTCGAAGAAACTCTATACTGAAATTTAATTGGTGATTTTAAAAACGCTCTACGTAACATATTACCTTCTTCATCATAATATTCTGGAATCCCTTTTATAGAATCTCCAACAAATTTATAAGCGTGTAAATCCTCTCCTTTATGATTAAAAACTGCAGCTTTAACTTCTCCATACCCAACAAAAGTTGTATCATTTATAAACTTTTCTTCATAAATTAATTTGAATTCATCACCTTTTTGAAGTCTATAAAAATCTAATGTCCAAGCATAAATATCAGCAACTGTATTTGTTAGTGTTGGTTTTAATCCCAAACTATCCATTGTTACTGATAGATTTGAATAAATCTTACCTGCTATTTCTTTTTCAACAGTTTTTACTTTTTTCTTAACCTTATATGCTGATATCAACGAATCTTTAAAATTAATTACAGTAGCATCAACTTTATTATGTTTATAAATAAATACCTGAGCTTTTTCTATTGAATCTTTTGATGCTAAAATAGTATAGGCTTTACCTGAACGAACTCGTCTTACATCGAAAGTGTCTTTAATTTTTGTTGCTATCTCATTAATTTTAGGGTACATTACATGATGACGATCTAAAATAACCCCAAAACTTTCTCCGTTTTTTATAGTATCATTAATTACTTTGTAATCATCTAAATTATACCCAAAAGCATAAACAGGCTTTGATTTTTCTATTTCAACAATAGTTGTTACTGGTTCTTTTTTTTCTTCTTTACAAGAAAAAATTATAAATGAAACGAGAAAAAGGAGGATGTATTTTTTCAAAAAAAGCTGTTTAAAATTGAGTGCGTCTGCAAAAATACAAATAAAAACTATTGTATTTAGTACTTTAACAATATGTAAACAACTAGTAAATCTATCTATTAACTATAATCTCAAACGGGTTTGCCAACCCTTTATAAGCTTCTAACTCAGCTCTAAGAGAACCTACAGATAAAGAAGCTTTCATTTTTATTGGAATTTTGTTGTCATCTGCAGTGATCCAAACAGTAACACTTTCTTGTGCTTTAAATACTCTGCCTGCTTGAACCATCGGTCTAAATTTCTGAGTCTTTATTTTCCCAAATTTAGTATCTAACATCTCATATCCTAAAAAACGTAGTTTGAATGGGTAACTTTTATTGTCAAAAAACATATCTACATTAATTTCCTCTCCTTTTTTCATACTTTTCGTATTATAACTTCTTAAGAAGTAAAATGTCGAAATCATATCTTGAGGTCCTTTAACAGAAATTAATGTATCTTTTTTCTTTCTGAAATCCTGAACGTAAGCAGTATTTTTTTCTTGATCAAAAGTTATATGTTTATGTTTTTTATAACCACCTTCATTTATCTTTCTTTTAAACAAATATGGTTTTCCTGTTTCAATATCAAAATAAGATTGATAATCATCTTTTACTTTAAAAAACCATTTAATCATTCCAGTAGTCCAACCTTTACCTGTTGCGTGCAATACTTTTTTACCGTTTAAATCTTCTTCTTTTAATGATAAGGTTGCATTACCAGCTTTTAAAAAACCACTATAACTCATTTTAAATTTGAGCCACTCTCCATCTTTAAAAGGAGTTGTTTTTTCTTGAGCAAACAAGTTAATTGTTAAAAACAAAAGTGCTGAAAGTAATATTCTTTTCTTCATAATATCCAAACTTATGAAAATAGATAGACAATTACCATTCCAAAATAAAAAAAGAGGTTATTTCTAACCTCTTTCTTATCAATATTATAAAAACTAAAATGTTCCCCAGTTTTTAAGTTCATCTTCACTCCATAAATATGGGAAGAATATTCTTCGTTGATATTTTGGATGCATATATTTTCGCCAATTACTTCCTCCAGTAGCTTCTAAATCTTTATCGCCACCTCCTAAATATTTACCTGCTGCATTGTAATGTGCCATAACCCATTTTACATTAACTGTGTAATCGTAATGACGCATTGCTTCAATCAATTCAGTATTTTTCTGAACCTCTTCTGGTAATTCTTGGAACTTCTTAGACAAATTACATTCGTTATAATCTTCCATAAAATCGATAAAATCACCCATATACTTTTTCTCAAAAAGTTTGATTAAGATTGATTTCTCTCCTGTTTTATGATTTACACCAGCAGCTTGCCAATACAAATGATCGTATGCGTTTTTAAAAGACGAACTCCTGTCAATAGTATCACGATAACGAGCATCAATTAAATTAATAAGTTCAGTTGATGCGAATTCTATTTTTCTATATTGAGCAGATTGAAATCCACTTGCAGGCGCTAATGTATTACGAAATTTCAAATACTGTTCCACATCCATACCATCTTGCATTACAGTAAAAGAACTACACAACATATCAAAATATCTACTAATACGCATTAAATGTTTCGAGAATTTCTCTGCAGTAATTGCTTCTTTTGAAAGTGAAATTTGATCTATTTCCCATAATACCATTTTAAACAACAATTCATTCACTTGATGGTACATAATAAATACCATCTCATCTTTTTCTGTTGTTCTAGGTATTTGTAAACCTAATAAGGCATCGGTTTGAATATAATCCCAATAGGTTATAGGTGTGCTATGCAGCAATCCTTCTAGCATCGTTTCTAAAGGAACGCCTAATTTTTCGTATTTATTTTCTATTGCTTTTAAAAGCTCGTCTTTATTCATTTTTCTATTTTATATAAACATTATTAATAAATTAATCACCATTCTCATAAGTTAAAAACTTACGAAAATGGTGATTTAATGTTTCTATAATTATCCATTAGAACTATAATGTTCCTCTCTTAGCTTGTTCTCTTTCTATAGATTCGAACAATGCTTTAAAGTTTCCTGCTCCAAAACCACGTGCTCCCATTCTTTGGATAATTTCGAAGAATAAAGTTGGTCTATCTTCTACAGGCTTAGTAAAGATTTGTAGTAAGTATCCTTCTTCATCTGCATCAATCATAATACCCAAAGCTTTAAGCTTTTCGATATCCTCTCTTAATTCATGATCAAACTCTTCTAGACGACCTGGAACTGCTTTATAATATTCTTCTGGTGGTGTAGATAAAAACTCAACTCCATTAGCACGTAATTGAGTTACTGTTTTTAAAATATCATCAGTTGCAACTGCAATATGCTGAACCCCTGCTCCTTCATAAAAATCTAAATACTCTTCAATTTGAGAACGTTTTGCTGCTTTTGCTGGCTCGTTAATTGGAAACTTAATTCTACCATTTCCGTTAGACATTACCTTACTCATTAATGCCGAATATTCTGTATGAATTTGCTTATCATCAAAAGATAAAAAGTTTTCAAACCCCATTACATCTTCATACCATTTTACCCAAACATCCATTTGGTTCCAACCTACATTACCAACCATATGGTCGATATATTTTAACCCTGCTGCTGGTGGATTGTATTCAGATTCCCATTTTTCGAAACCTGGTAAAAATGCTCCATTGTAGTTTTTTCGTTCTACAAACATATGCACAGTTTCTCCGTACGTATAGATTCCTGCTCTTACAACCTCTCCATGCTCATCTTTTTCAACAGTTGGCTCCATATAAGATTTTGCTCCACGAGAAGTAGTCTCCTTATAAGCTTGTCTTGCATCTTCTACCCAAAGTGCAACAATTTTTACTCCATCACCATGCTTTACAATATGGTCGTTAATTGGTGATTTACTACTTAATGGAGTAGTTAGCATTAACTTGATTTTATCTTGTGTTAATACATAACTTACAGAATCTGTAGCTCCAGTTTCTAACCCACGATAAGCGTGCGATTGAAATCCGAATGCTGTTTTGTAAAAATGCGCTGCTTGCTTTGCGTTACCTACGTAAAACTCTACGTAATCTGTTCCTAATAATGGTAAGAAGTCTTGTGCCCCTTCAAATATTTTTTCTAAACCGTAGTTTACTGATTTTATCTCTTTACTCATGATGTTGTTTTGTTGATATTGTTATTCTAACCAAGATTTATAATAATCTTCGTCCGCAATTTTCATTGCTTCTTCTGTAACTTGTAACGGCTTAAAAGTATCTACCATTACTGCTAATTCTTCTGTAACTGTCTCTCCGATACTTCTTTCTGTTGCTCCTGGATGTGGTCCATGTGGAATTCCTGCTGGATGCAACGAAATATGACCAGCATCAATGTCGTTTCTACTCATAAAGTCTCCGTCTACATAGTATAAAACCTCATCAGAATCTATATTACTATGATTATATGGAGCTGGAATAGCATTTGGATGATAATCATACAACCTTGGCACGAAACTACAGATTACAAATGCATTTGTTTCAAAAGTTTGGTGCACTGGTGGTGGTTGATGAATACGACCTGTTATTGGTTCAAAATCGTGAATTGAAAAAGCATATGGGAAATTATATCCGTCATAACCAACTACATCAAAAGGATGTGATGCGTAAACCATTTCTATAATTTCTCCTTGCTTTTTTACTTTGATTAAAAAGTCTCCTAACTCATTATACGTTTCTAGTTCTTCTGGTCTTCGTAAATCACGTTCACAAAAAGGTGAATGTTCTAATAACTGACCAAACCAGTTTCTATAACGTTTAGGAGTATATACTGGAGAATATGATTCGACTATAAAAAGTCTATTATTTTCATCATCGAAATCTAATTTGTAAATAATTCCTCTTGGAATTACTAAATAATCTCCGTATTTAAAATCGATGTTACCTAACATCGTACGCAACTTCCCAGTTCCTTTATGTATGAATATTACTTCGTCTGCATCAGTATTCTTATAAAAATAATCTTTAGTAGACTCTTTAGGAGCAGATAAAATGATATTACAATCTGAATTTGTTAAAACTACTTTTCTACTCTCTAAATAATCATTTTCAGGTGGTACTTGAAACCCTCTAAAACGATATGATTGTATATTGTTTGCCTTTGCAATTTTTGGTGTAACAGAATATTGCTTACGAATTTCTTTGACCATTGTTGGTCTATGCTCATGGTAAGAGTTGGTTGACATTCCGTCGAAACCAATAGTTCCAAACAATTGTTCGTAATATAAACTTCCATCTTCTTTACGGAATTGCGTGTGTCTTTTTGGTGGTATTTTCCCTAGCTTATGATAAAAAGGCATTTTGTTAATGTTTTAAAATTAAAAATAATGTGCAATAACTAATTTTATTGCATTTCTTTTATTATTGGACATTAACCAATCTATTCAGGGTTTCTTTTATTTAAGAATTTTAATAAAATTAAAAGGTCTAAAAACATTTTAGAGCAGTTTAGTTGTGTGCTCTACAAATATACAGAAAAGTAAATGAGTTTTCTAACTCTCAGGAGCTAATTCTACCTCTAAACCATCCAATTCAGGTGTCATTTGAATTTGACATCCTAAGCGGCTATTATCTTCCACGTAAAAAGCTTCAGCTAACATAGCGTCTTCATCATCACCCATTTCAGGTAATTCATGATTAGATTTAACGTAACATTGACAAGATGCACACATAGCCATACCTCCGCAAATACCAATAGTACCTTCTGGAGCTAGTTCGTAAGAACGAACAACTTCCATTAAGTTCATTGCCATATCTGTTGGTGCTTGAATTTCGTGTGTTACTCCATCACGATCTGTGATTTTTACAGTAATATCTTGTTCCATCTTACAAATTCATTTTTTTTCGCAAAGTTTTTGCTCGTTTATCCTCCCCATCATGCGTCCAACCAGGTGAATTGAAAATATAATTCAATTTATCTCCCCATTTATCTGCACGCTTAACATCTTTCCAAATCGCAGCATATTCATGCGTTGCAACTTTTATTGGATTGTAAGTTTCTATATTCACTGTCAATCCATATACAGGATGATCGACATCTTTTAATTCTTTAGAAAAGGTGCCAAACATACGGTCCCAAATTATTAAAATCCCTGCATGATTACAATCTAAATATCGAATGTTGGATGCATGGTGTACTCTGTGATGCGAAGGTGTATTAAATATAAATTCAATAGGCTTTGGTAATTTATCTACCAATTCAGTATGCACAAAGAATTGATAAATTAAACTGATACCCATCATCGTAAACATCATTAATGGATCGAAACCAAGTAACGGAATCCACATCCAAAAGAAAAACTTATGAATACGTTCACCCACTCCTTGTCGTAAAGCGGTTCCTAAATTCATGTGTACTGATGAATGATGTGGCACATGACCTGCCCAAAACAAACGTACTTCATGATTTAATCGATGAAACCAATAATAGGCAAAATCATCAGCAAACAATAATAAAATCCACGCCCACCATTGACGACTAACTATTCCTTTTAAAGGACTCAATTCATACAAATAGAAAAAGGCTATAAATGCCAATACCTTTGGAATAAACTCTACAATTGCAGAAAACACCATCATTAATAAAGAAACACCTGTATCCTTACTGTTATACTTTTCTTTCGAAATTTTATATTCTACTAACATAGATATAAAAAATACTGGTAAGGCAAAATACAAGAGCTTATCTTGTGATAATTGTTGTATGTAATCTAGTAAAGTCATTTATTATTTAAAGATTACTCAATCTTTTTAACTACTGCTTTTGGTGCTTCTTTTTTAGTACCATCAAAACCTGTAACTCCACCTACTGTGGTGTATTTCATTACATATTTTTTATCTGGAAAAATACGTTGAAAAGCACTTTGACACATTAAAGTTGCTTCGTGAAAACCACATAAAATCAACTTTAATTTCCCTGGATATGTATTAACATCTCCAATCGCATAAATACCAGGAATATTTGTTTGATAATCTAATGCGTTATTTACTTTAATAGCATTTTTCTCAATTTCAAGCCCCCAATCTGCAATAGGACCTAGTTTTGGTGACAATCCGAATAGTGGAATAAAGTGATCGCAAGCTAAAGTAAATTCTTCTTTATCTTTCTGAGCAACTACAACTCCTTCAACTCTATCTTCTCCAACAACTCCTTTTACTTCTGCTGGAGTTATCAAATTAATTTTTCCTTCATTCTTTAATTTCTGAACTTGATCAACAGAATCTAAATGCCCTCTAAATTCGTTTCTTCTGTGTATTAATGTTACCGATTTTGCAACATCAGTCAAGAAAATAGACCAATCTAAAGCAGAATCTCCTCCTCCTGCAATTACTACATCTTTATCGCGATATAATTCTGGTTCGCGAATCATATACTCAACCCCTTTATCTTCAAAATTAGCGATGTTAGGAATTGGAGGTTTACGAGGCTCAAAACTTCCTAATCCTCCTGCAATAGCCACTACAGGTGCCTGGTGTTTTGTTCCTTTATTTGTGGTTACAATAAAGCTTCCGTCTTCTTGTTTTTCGATCGTATCAGCACGTTCACCTAAAGTAAATCCAGGTTCGAACTGTTTAATTTGTTCCATTAATTTATCGGTTAAATCACCTGCTAAAATTTCTGGATATGCCGGAATGTCGAATATTGGTTTTTTAGGATATATTTCTGAGCATTGCCCACCTGGTTGTGGTAATGCATCAATTAAATGACACTTTAACTTTAATAATCCTGCTTCAAAAACGGTGAATAAACCAGTAGGTCCTGCACCGATAATGAGTATATCTGTCTTAATCATTTTAAAATACTAAAATCAAGTAAAATTAATTCTTATACCTTCTTTAAAAACTGATTTTTATCAGTTAAGCTACATTAATTACTTCTTCAATTACGGGTGCATACTTTTTAATTGTTGCTTCAACTCCGTTTTTTAACGTCATTTGATTTACTGAACAACCACTACATGCTCCTTCTAATTGAACTTTTACTTTATTATTTTCGATAGATAATAACTTAATATTTCCTCCGTCGCTTACTAAAAAAGGACGAATTTCTTCTAAAGCTTTTTCTACGTTATTTTTTATTTCTGCTGCTGTCATAATCTTAGATTATTTTGTACTACAACCACTCATTGTAGTTATACGAACTACTTCTGTTGGTGGTAAATTTGCATTTCTTTTTAATAATTCAGAAACCATTTCTTTAGTTACATCAGTAAACGCTTTTTCTAAAGGTGTACCATTCTGTAAAGCTACAGGATGTCCTGCATCACCTGCTTCACGAATACTTTGTACTAAAGGAATTTCTCCTAAGAAACTAGTTTTAATATCTTCTGCTAAATTCTTAGCGCCTCCTTCACCAAAAATATAGTATTTATTATCTGGTAATTCTGCAGGTGTAAAATACGCCATGTTTTCAACGATACCTAACACTGGTACATTAATACTTTCTTGTTGAAACATTGCTACTCCTTTTTTAGCATCAGCTAAAGCAATATTCTGTGGTGTACTTACAACAACCGCTCCATTAATTGGCACAGCTTGTACAATTGATAAATGCACATCTCCTGTTCCTGGAGGTAAATCGATTAATAAGAAATCTAATTCTCCCCAATCTGCATCGAAAATTAACTGGTTTAATGCTTTAGAAGCCATTGGTCCACGCCAAATTACTGCTTGACTAGGATCGGTAAAAAATCCTAAAGACAATAATTTAACTCCGTAACTTTCTACTGGCTTCATTTTAGAACGCCCATTTACATTTACTGCTAATGGTTTTTCACTTTCTACATCAAACATTAAATGTTGAGATGGTCCGTACACATCAGCATCTAAAACACCCACTTTGAATCCCATTTTTGCTAAAGACACTGCCATATTAGAAGTAATGGTAGATTTACCTACACCTCCTTTACCAGATGCTACCGCAATTATGTTTTGAATATTAGGAATTTCTTTTCCTCTTATTTGATTTGGATTCTCTTTTTGCTGAACCTCAACTTTTACATTCACTTTCACATCAATCTTTTGACCAACATGTTCGTGAATCGCCTTCATGATTTCTACTTCTACTTTCTTTTTTGCTTGTAAAGATGGATTTGAAATTATTACATCAACAATAACTTCATCTCCAAAAGCAACAACATTTTTTATGTTTTCGTTTTCTACTAAACTTTTACCTTCTCCTGGTGCAGTTATCGTTTCTAACGCCTTGTATATATCTTGTTTCTTAAAACTCATTAGAGTGTTTAATTAAATTAATTCTAAATTGCAAAGATACATTTTAGCCCTCAGAAAATAAAGTGTTTAGATAGGCTTTATTTATCGCTATATAAAGGCTATTTATTTTTAGTATTTTCGCAAAACTATGGACATTATTAATCAAATAAACACTTTTGCATACCCTATTGCAATCCCTTTATTTATTCTTTTAATTTTAATTGAAGTTTACCTTGGATGGAAAGACAGAAAACAAAATCATGAGTTAAAAGACTCGAGTGTAAACATAGCTTCTGGTTTGGTGTTTTTTGTAATTTCTTTACTTACTAAGTCATTAAAATTAATCTTATTTTTTTATATCTATGATAATTTTAGGTTATTCACTATTAGCTACGAAAACTGGACATCTTGGTTAGTTCTTTTCTTTTTAGATGACTTTACTTTTTATTGGGGACATAGAATTGCCCACACAGTTTCGTTTTACTGGGCAAGTCATGTTGTACATCATTCATCAAAGCGATTTAATTTCTCAACAGCATTACGAAAAACCTGGACCTACGATGTAACTGGTCATTTTTTATTTTGGATATGGCTGCCAATATTAGGGTTTCATCCACTACAGCTATTTGCTGTAAAAACGCTGAATTTTATTTATCAATATTGGATACATACCGAAAAAGTAAACAAATTACCTAAATGGTTTGAGTTTATTTTTAATACGCCATCGCATCATAGAGTTCATCATGGGTCTGACTTAAAATACCTTGATAAAAATCATGCTGGAGTTTTAATTATTTGGGATCGCATGTTTGGTACTTTTCAGCAAGAAGAAGAAATGCCAAATTATGGATTAACTTCTAATATTAAAACTCACAATATATTTAATGTAGAGTTTCATGAATGGAAAAATATGTTAACAAGAGTTTTTAAAAGCGGTAGCTTTATAAATGGAATTAAATATTTAGTTAAACCTCCTGGATGGAGTCATGACAAAAGCACTTTAACAACTAAGGAATTGAGAAAACAAAACATATGATAGCAAAGAAAAGACTCAGAATTTTTGCCTTTATAATTGATGCAATTATTTATTTTTCAATTTTTTACTTTACAGCTAGTTCTTTTGGAGTGCCAAATGAAGATGGTGGCTACACAGTAAACGGAATGCCTGCTTTTCTATTATTTTTAAGCTCTTTTTTATTATGGCCAATTAGCGAAGCTTTATTTGGGCAAACTCTAGGTAAGAGATTATTAAATATAAAAGTGGTTAACAACAATGAAGAGAATATTAGCTTTAGTCAAGCTTTTTTAAGGTTTTTTTTCGGCTTTGTTGACTACATGTTTATCTCAGGGATTTTCGTAGCTATGAGTAATGATAAAAACCAAAGAATTGGAGATTTGATAGCAAAAACAAAAGTTATTACAATTCAATAGTAGGATCCCAAAAAACAGTTTCTAAATCTTGTATTTGATTATCAATTACAACAATTCCCTCGCTTTCTAATAACTGCTGCATTAAGTTAGTTCCGTCAAAATGATGTTTGCCCGTTAAAACTCCTTTTCTATTTACTACTCGATGTGCAGGAACATCTTTAGTGCTAGAATTATTCATTGCCCAACCAACCATTCTTGCAGAACGAGCAGCTCCTAAATATTTGGCTATTGCTCCGTAACTTGTTACTCTTCCGTGCGGAATTAAACGAGCAACTGCGTATGATTTTTCAAAAAAATTATCCGACTTATTTTCCATCAATTAAAAATACAGTTTTATGATGGAATAAATAGCCACAATCCCTGTAATTATTCCGATAAGTAAATTAAAATATTTAGCATAAGTAATTATTTTATCTTCTACTTTTTTTGCTAAAACAACATAACTACTTAAAATAGCAAAGGTTCCTAAAACGGTTCCTACACAGAACAAAGAAGTACAAGTAAAACCAGACATAACCCAACCATGCATTACAAATGATGAGTGTGTAATTGCAAAAAAAGGAATTGCAAACATATTTATAGATGATAATGACAAGCCAAAAAGAAATCCATTTCTTACAGGCTTTATTTCTTGTGTTTTTTGATTAGACAATCCTTTATAAATAAAAAGTACTGAAAGAATTGAAAAAAATATAATCCCTAAATTTTGAATCCAGTGAATTAATTGAGGTTGTTTTTCTAAAAATTCTGAAATCTTTATCGCTAAAAAGACTTGAAGTAATACAATTGTTGAAACTCCAATTATAAATTGTCTTGCTGTTTTTTTGTTGTTCTCTATGTAAATTTTACTCGCAGTAATATTTAACATACTTGGTGGAGTATAACCTATAAAGGAAGTTACAAACCCTAAAACCAAATGAGATAAAATCATTTTCGAGTACTTTAATTATTTACTCTATGTATGACGAGAACATTACGCCACCCTTTCAAAAAAATACAGTTAGTAATTTAATTTGAAACGAATATAAGTAATCGGTTTTCCGATTTCTAAATATTGTTTTTCGTAAAAAGTCTGTGTAGAAGTTACTTCTTCTGGAGCTCCTTCATTCTTATACACATTATGATTTGCATGTAAAATTTCATGACCTTCTCCATGTAACAAACCTAAAGTATAACCGTGCATAAATTCGCTATCAGTTTTTAAGTTCATTATTCCTCCTTCTTTTAAAATAGTATGATATCTTTTTAAGAAAGTAGCGTTGGTCATTCTATGTTTTGTACGCTGGTATTTTATTTGTGGATCTGGGAAAGTAATCCAAATTTCATCCACTTCATTTTCAGCAAAAATATAATCTACCAATTCTATTTGAGTTCTAATAAAGGCTACATTTTGCATATCGTTTTCAATAGCAGTTTTAGCTCCACGCCAAAAACGTGCACCTTTAATATCTATTCCAATAAAATTTTTGTTTGGATTTTTTTCAGCTAATGCAATTGTATATTCTCCTTTACCACAACCTAATTCTAAAACAATAGGATTGTCGTTCTTAAAAAAAGTATTCCATTTTCCTTTTAAAGAAAAATTACTAGTAACTTCTTCTCTAGATGGTTGAATTACATTAGCAAACGTTTCATTCTCTTTGAAACGTTTTAATTTGTTTTTGCTTCCCAATGTGGTAGGTATTAAGCTCTATCTTCAGTTCCTTCTTTCAAGAAGATAGCACTTTGTTGCATCCAATAAGCAAATAATACTATTAAGACTAATAAGAAAATCCAGTTAACAGCGTTTGAAGTCCACCATCCAGCATCTCCTTTTGCCACATCTAAACGTAACCATTTAAATGGTGTTAAAATGAATTCAAAAAAACTTCCTATTAATCTAAAAATATTTAATCCTAACATAACTTGATTATCTTTACGTTTGCAAAAATATAAAAAGAAACCATGTTAGCCAATTTTTTCGGTAAATCTAAACCAGTAAATTTTATAGTGCTATTTGCACTTTTTTTAGGCTATTTTACCTTGAGTGCTTTTTCTAAAGAGTTTTCGCTTGAAATTCTAAAAGAATTACTTTGGTTTATTGTTGTTTTTTCTGTTTTCAACTTCATTATTGCGAAAAACCAAATAACATTCGACAATTCATATGCCTTTTTATTTTTTGTGATACTTATTGGTTTTTTTACTGAAACAATAAATATTAACAATACATTTTACGCCAACTTAACTGTGCTTTTATTTCTTAGAAAAGTATACAGTTTACAAACCTCTAAAAACACATTACACAAAATATTTGATGGTGGGTTATGGCTTGGAATTTCTTTTTTAATTGAACCTTTAACAGCGCTTTTTGGTTTTCTTTTATTTGCCTCTATATATTTACATCAACGTTTCACCTACCAAACACTTCTTACGCCTCTAATAGGATTTTTCTCTCCTGTTTTTTTATATTTTACATATTGTTTTTGGCACGACAAAACAGAGAATTTCAACAAACTTTTTAACTGGGGCATTGATTATAATTTTGAATTATATCTAAACAACAAATATTTACTTCCTATGATTTTTATTGGATTTTGTACAATATTTGCTTTGTTTTTAAAAACACCTAAAACTTTAGCTATTAAAAATAAGTTTAGAAAAAACTGGATTTTAATTTTAATCCACCTGGTTTCAGCTGCTATTTTAGTAGGACTGTTTAATGAAAGAAAAATTAGTGAATTACTATTTTTATTCTTTCCTACAGCAGTTGTTTTAACCAACGGATTAGAAATGATAAAAAAGAAATTATTGGTAGATATTATCTTAATATTATTTTTGGTGCTATCTTTTACTAGCTTTTTCTTGTAGTTACATTTTAGCCCCGAATGCTAAATCGCCTGCATCGCCTAAGCCAGGAATAATATACCCTTTATCATTTAGATTTTTATCTATATCTGCAATCCACAAATCGGTATTTTCAGGAAAGTGATCTTTGATATAATCTATACCCTCAGCTGATCCTATAACCGAAACTATTTGAATATTTTTAGGTGTTCCGTATTTTTTTATCGCTTCATAAACCGCTACTAACGATCGTCCTGTTGCTAACATCGGATCGACCAACAACAATGTTTTCCCATCAATTGAAGGAGAAGCAAAATACTCAACAACTATTTCAAATTCTTCATCATTATTTGGGTGATGACGGTAAGCTGATATAAAAGCATTTTCAGCATCATCAAAATAATTTAACAAACCGTTATGCAAAGGTAAACCCGCTCTAAGTATAGAGCACAAAACAACATCGTTTACTGGTAAATTCGTTGGCTTAACTCCTAATGGAGTTTCTACCTCCTTATTTTTAAAAGAAAGCTCTTTACTTAACTCATAGCTTAAAACCTCTCCGATTCGCTCAATATTTCTACGAAAACGCATCGAATCTTTTTGAATATTTACATCTCTAATTTCAGCTAAAAACTTGTTAAGAATTGAATTTTCTTTTGCTAAATGATGAATTCTCATGGTAGGTTGATTTTTGGCGAAATTACAAAAAAGAAAAACTCCATCAGTTCTGATGGAGTTTTGTTATTTAAAAAAGTTTATACGAGAATTTTAGTCCTAACGCCAAATACAAATTTGTTAAACTTTTCTGATTCCCTAAATCAAAATCTTTAGCAATTCCAAGTCCAGTATGAAAATTAAACAACCAATTACCGCCTAAAGATCGTTGTAACCCCCAATGAACTTCACTCGCTAAAACGTTGTTTGCTGTAAACAAATATGGATCATTATCAAATCTCGACGTTATATACTTTGTTTGAAACGCTAAATAATTACTAGAGTTATTAGCAACATTCTTACCTTTCTTATAACGCTTTTTAAAATTGTAATTATATTTTACTTCTGATTTAAAATAAGCGGAAGGAGATCTATTTAAGTCCCACCTAACTTCGTAAGAGCTTCTTACATTTGCAGATGCTCCGATACCAGCACTTAAATCAATTGTCCATTTTTTTGCTATTGGTACTTCATAAGACAAACCTAAACCAGCAAAATTAAAATCGGTTTTAAACATTGGTTGTAATTCTGGTTCTTCTTGCGAAAAAGCAGAAAATGATAATGTGAAAATTGTAACAAATAATAGTAGTAATTTCTTTTTCATAGCTTAATATTTAGTTTTAAAATTTAAGCTACAGTTCAACAATTTTTATGCCATTATTACTTTACGAAAGCTTTCAAAATTTTAATCGTTTCGTCTTTATCTTCTAGATGACTCATGTGCCCATTTGGTAACTCTGCTAAAGATGTATTTGTTCTTTTAGCTTCATCAATAATTGATTCGTAATTTAATACTGGATCCTTTTTACCAAGAACAATTAATCTTTTTTCAATTGATTTTAATACAGCTTCTTTATTATCACGTAAACGCATTCCTTCATTGGCAGCTATATAACCTCTAACTGATACTTTTAATGCTTCATTTTTTACTTGCTCTACCTCCTCTATTAATTCTAATCGCTTATTCTCTGAGAATAAATTCGTAATTGACATTTTTACTAAAGGCTCGTAACTTTTCTGAGCCATATCACAAGCTCTTTTTCTAAGTTCCTTTCGTTCTTCATTATCTGCTTGAGCAGTAGAATTTAGCAAACATAATCCTTTTACATTTTTATGATATTTCTCTGTAAATGCTAAAGCAACGTAGCCTCCCATAGAATGCCCTATAAAAATTGACCGACGAATTCTTAAGCTGTTTAAAACCTCTTTTACAGCTTCAGCCATATCATCCATTGAATGTATATATCCTATACAATCTGTATTTCCATGACCTAGTAAATCAATACAAATCACACGATTTCTTTTAGATAATTCAAGAACAATATCCTTCCACATTGTAGAATTTTCTAAAAAACCATGTAGTAAAACTATAGCACTTCCCTTTCCAACATCTGAATACGCTATTTTACTATTTTTATAATTGATAAAGTTTTGCATCTTACAAAAATATGTATCTTTCGCTAGTTTTTACTCTAAATTCATGTTAACCTCTCCGTTTTCTTATCTATCTAAAAAAGCTGAAAAAAGATTTACTTTTCTTATTCTTTTTGCAACTATTGTGATTGGTTGTTTTATGGTTTATTTTGATAGTTTTTTAACAAATGACATTTGTAAAAACGGAATCATTTCTTTCGAGCTAGTAAGTGATGTTGAAGACTCGAAAGCTATCTTAAATTCTTGGAATTTAAAGTCAAAAATTAGCGCTGGACTCAGTTTAGGTTTAGACTATCTATTTATGTTATTATATCCTTCTTTAATTGCGGTATTAATCCATAAATTAAATCAAAAACTATGGAGCAATCATTCTTTTTATAAAGTAGGAGTTTACATCATTTTTGCACAGTTTTTTACAGCTCTCTTTGATGCTATAGAAAATATTGGATTAATACAATTACTTTTAGGTAATATCGATCAATTTTGGACGTCGATAGCCTATTATTTTGCATCCATAAAATTTATTTTAATAATTACCGGAATAGCATACATTTTTATAAATTTCTGCTATTTTCTAATTCAAAAATTCATTAAAAATGAATAAAACTAAAGATATTTTCATCACAGGATTTGCTCTTTTTTCTATGTTCTTTGGGGCAGGAAATTTAATACTACCTCCATTTTTAGGTAAAAATGCTGGAGATAGTTGGTCTTTAGTAACTTTAGGGTTCTTTCTTACCGCTGTAATTATACCTATTTTAGGAATATTAGCACATGCCAGATTACAAGGAACCATGTATGATTTTGGTAAAAAGGTTTCACCAATATTTAGCACTACTTATTGCTTAATCGTTTATGTTATTTCTATAGCTTTACCAGCACCTAGAACTGCTTCAGTCACCCATGAAATGGCTATTCAACCTTATTTTGATGTTAGTTCTTTAATAACTAGTACGCTCTATTTTATACTCGTATTCATTTTTGTAATGAACAGAACTAAAGTTTTGAGTTTATTAGGACGCTTTTTAACTCCACTTATCATCGTTATCTTATTAGCTATTATTTTTATTGGAATGTTTTCTGCTACCGAAACAATAACTCCATCAATTTTTAAAACGCCGTTTATTGACGGAATACTAGAAGGATATCAAACCTTTGATGCTATTGGAGCTGTTGTTGTTGGAGGAGTTTTAGTAATTTCAATGAACTTTAATAAGTCAACCTCTTTCGAGCAGAAAAAAGAACTCATAACCAAAGCCGGATTTATAGCTGGTTTAGGTTTACTTATTATTTACGCAGGTTTAATCTATAACGGAGCATTATTTAGCTCTACGTTTACTGAAAAAGCAACAAGAACTGATGTTTTATCTAGCTTAAGCACACAAACTCTAGGAAATATCGGAACCACTTTTTTAAGTGTTTTAGTTGCCTTAGCCTGTTTTACTACAGCAGTAGGTATTATAACTGGAACCGCTGATTATTTTAAAGGATTGCTTAAAAATTCTAAAAATGCTTATTTAGTAACTGCTATTGTTGGTTGTGTTTTAGGTGTAGTTATGGGACAATTCGACGTGCATTATATTATTAATATTGCTTTACCTGCTCTAATGTTTATTTACCCAATAACGATTGTGTTAATATTACTAAATGTTATTCCTAAAAAATGGGCTTCTGCACTAGTTTTTAAAGTAGTGGTTTTTGTTACTTTTATTTTTAGTATTCCTGACTTTTTAGGTTTTATTGTTTCTAAAGAAAGTTTAGTTGTAATTAAAGATTTAATTCCATTAGCGAACTATCATTTAGGGTGGGTTTTACCAGCTTTGGCTAGTTTTATTTTCACTAACTTGCTAGTGAAAAAGAAATTAGAAAATGAATAAACTTATACTTGTTGGAAACGGTTTTGATTTAGCTCATGGGTTACCAACATCATACACGCACTTCTTAAATAATTTTTGGGAAACTCTCCATTTAAATATTAAGGAAGACTCCATAAAAGAAATCATAGAATATGATGAATCTTACTTTGGCTTATTTAATTATACTAACAAACCTGTTCTTTCTTTTGATAGCTTAATACATAACCTTTCACTTTATTGCAATCATAATCGGTTTCAATTCAATCAAAAAGCAATACATGCAAGTCATAATCTCAAAACTATTTTTAAAATAAAAAATGAGTTTTTTAGAAAAATTAATCAAAAAAATTCTTTGCTTAATTGGGTAGATATAGAAAATGAATATTATTCTGAGTTAAAAAAGATTGCAAAACTACAATTTAGCCACCTTAGTGAAACGGAAAACAATAAAACCAAAAAAGAAAGAGTCGTAAAACTAAATCAAGAATTTGAACAAATTAAAAATGTTTTTGAAGAATATCTCTCAAAAGAAATTTCAGATAAATTTGATTTCAATAATATTGAAAACCCAAAAGAGTTTATAAAGATCAGTGAATTATTAAAACCTATAATTATATCTAAAGGACCATATTCTAGTAATAAAATCTCAAACTTATCAAAAGAATTTTCTCTTCAAGACGATGAGAATGAAATTAAAAATTATGAATATAAGATTCAATCGAAAGAGGCGTTTAAACCTATAATTTTTGATTCATTAATACTCTCTTTTAATTATACCCCTACAGTTTTTTCATACAATTATTATATAAATAGAGATTTTGGTAAAGATATTTGTTCTTATAATTATATTCATGGGGAACTTAAATCTTCAGAAAATAAAATGAATTTTGGTTTTGGGGATGAAATAGATAATTCATATAAAGAGATTGAAAACATTGGGGATAATGAATATTTAAAGAATTTCAAGTCTTTTCAATATTCTAATACTCAAAATTATGATAATTTATTGAGGTATATTGATTCAGAAAAATATCAAGTTTATATTCTTGGACATTCATGTGGTTTATCTGATAGACTTTTATTAAATACAATCTTTGAACATGAAAATTGTAGGTCAATAAAAGTTTTCTTTCATGAAAGCCATTCAAAAGATAATTACACTGATATAATTCAAAATATTTCCCGTCACTTTAGCAATAAAAAATCAATGAGAAGAAAAATAGTAAGTAAACAACTTTCTTCTCCTTTACCTCAATCTGTTCGTTTTAAAAAAAAATCGGTTTAAGAATCTATTAACATCTAAAAATCAAAAGATTACGTATTTTTAACAAAATCAGTCAATCATGAAAGCTTTATATTATTTAATCATTCTACTTTTTACTATTCAATTAACTGCACAAGAAAAAGAGCAAGTAATTAAAGATGTTAAACAAGCAGCTTATAATTATATTGATACTTTTTATAAAGCCGACACTACTTTAGCCTACAAAAGTGTTCATAAAGACGTTAGAAAAGTTGGATGGTGGTTCGACAAAAAGAAAGGGAAGTTTTCTGACAAATCTGAAATGCCTTTTAATAAATTAATTGCTTTAGCAAAACGCTGGAATGCAAAAGGAAATAGAGCTAATGAAAAATCAATTAGAGAAGTAACTGTTTTAGAGGTTTCCGATAAAATTGCTGTAGCAAAAGTTACTGCTGTATGGGGAATTGATTATTTAAATATGGTAAAAACTAAAGACGGATGGAAGTCCATCAATATTATTTGGCAATCCAAACCAAAATTCTCTTTAAAAGATTAAATCTTATAAAAAACACCCAAACTAATTAAAGTTTGGGTGTTTATATTTTTACTTAATAAGTATACTAAAATCTATAACCTAAGTTAATTCCTACTCTTGGTACAATACTTCTTGAGTTAGAAGAAAACATATTTCTTCCTAAACCTCCGTAAACATCAACAACAAATCCACCAGATGACACATATTTAGATCCAACTGCTATTCCTAAAGCACCATCGGTATACTCAACATCATCTTTTTCTCCAGTATTAATCCCCATAAAAACTTCTCCGAAATAATTCCAAGTAGCATTATTTGTAAAATAATGACGGAAATATGGCGTAATCATGCGTTCTTCGTTGTATTTAAAATCAGCAGATTTTTTCTCAAAATTAAATAATGCTGAAATACCTACAGATGAACTTTCGCTTGTATAATATTCGTAAGAAAACTCCATTGTTTTAAACGCCAGTGCATCTAATAAATCAACCTTAACTTCTTGTTGGGCTTGAGTAAATGAGCTGATAAAAACTACAGCTACTAAAAGTATTTTTTTCATGTAAAATTTTTTAATCGATTATAACTTGAGTTCATTATCAATTATAATACCACAAAACTACATTAATTGTAAAATTTGATACAAACAAAAGTAACTTTTTCTTTTAATTTTATGAGCAATTACAATCAGTATTACAGCTTGTCTTTTTTTTAGTTTTAAAAACAAATTTCTTCACTAAAAAAACAACTGCTAAAACAACTACTATATATGTAATAACCTCTTGCATTATTTTAAAAATTGATATGCTATAAACGCCGATAAATATGCTAAAGCTCCCATACCTACCAACTGTATTACTGGCCATTTCCAGCTTTTTGTTTCACGTTTTACAATGGCTAATGTTGCCATACATTGCATTGCAAAAGCATAAAATAATAATAATGAAATACCTGTTGCAAAATTAAATCGCTTCTCTCCTGTAACTGGGTTAATTTCTGAAGCCATTTTTTCTTTTATAGTTGATATATCTTCATCATTATTTTCTACACTATAAATAGTTGCTAGTGTACCAATAAAAACTTCGCGAGCAGCAAATGATGCTATTAAACCAATTCCTATTTTCCAATCATAGCCTAAAGGTTTCACTACAGGTTCAATAGTTTTTCCTGCTATTCCAATATACGATTTTTCTAATTTAGCTGAAGCTACTTTTTGTGCCAATTCATTTTCAGATAATCCTTGATTTGCAACATTCTCAACTACTGTTCTTTCAGCATCATTAAATGACGAAGGTCCGTGCGATGCTAAAAACCACAACACAATAGAAATTGCTAAAATGATTTTTCCCGCCCCAAAAACAAATGCTTTCGTTTTTTCTAAAACATCTAAAAGTACATTTTTTACTGACGGCAATTTATAGTTTGGCATCTCGATTACAAAAAACGAATTGCTTTTTATTTTTAAGGTTTTATGTAAAATATAAGCGGCTATTATAGCTGCTAAAAATCCTAAAACATATAATCCTAATAGCGTTATTCCTTGTAAATTTAAGAATCCGAATACTTTAGTATCTGGAATTATTAATGCGATTAAAATTGCATACACTGGCAATCGTGCGGAACAAGTAGTAAATGGAGTTACTAAAATTGTAATTAATCGTTCTTTCCAACTAGATATGGTTCTTGTCGCCATAATTGCAGGAATAGCACAAGCAGTTCCTGAAATTAAAGGAATTACACTTTTACCACTCATTCCGAAACGACGCATAATCTTATCCATTAAAAATACCACCCTACTCATATAACCAGTTTCTTCCAAAATGGCTATAAACAAGAATAAAATTGCAATTTGTGGAATAAAGATTACAACTCCACCAATTCCTGGAATAATTCCATCGGTTAGTAAATCGGTAAACATTCCAGCTGGAAGGTTGTTTTTTGCATACATCGAAATATCAGCAAAAAGGCTATCTATAAAATCCATAGGAGTTGATGCCCAATCAAAAATTGATTGAAAAATCAATAATAATAATCCAAAGAAAATAACATACCCAAATATTTTATGGGTAAAAACTTTATCTAATTTACTACGTAAATCGGTTGCTTTCGTTTTATCAACCTTATAAGTTTTCTTTAAAATTGAATTTATTTTCTGATATCTATATATCGTTTCTTTATGTTGATATTTCTTCTGTTGGGAAACATCATGACCAAAAGATTGTATTGCTGTTTTTTCTTCTTCAGAAAGTAATACTGTGTGCTGTTTAGTTAACAACATCCACAACTCATACCTTGAAAATCGAGTGCTTACTTTTGATAGCTCTTCAAAATAATCGCTATCAATTTTTTTAGAAATTTCCTTAAAATTTGTAACGGGTTTTATTGAAGCATAACTTGAAATTTCAGCTTTTAAATCATCTATTCCTTCATTATTTCTTGCAGATATTAAAACTACTTTAGTTTGTAGTTCTTTTTCAAGTTCTTCAACATCAATCGAAATTCCTTTTCGCTGCAATTGATCAGCCATATTTAAGGCTAAAATTATTGGCGTTTCTAAATCTTGAATTTGAGAAAACAGTAATAAATTTCTCTTTAAATTCTCAATATCAGCAACAATAACAATTACATCTGGTTGCTCATTTTTTTGAGCGCTCATTAATGTTTTTAAAACAATACTTTCATCTATCGATGTTGGATTGATACTATAAGTACCAGGTAAATCGGTGATAATCGCAGTTTGATTATTTGGTAATTTACAAACTCCTTGTTTTTTATCTACGGTTACTCCTGGATAGTTACCAACCTTTTGATTTAATCCTGTTAATTGATTAAATAATGATGTTTTTCCTGTATTTGGATTTCCAATTAAAGCAACTTTAATACGTTTACTCATCAGTTAAGTTTAGAAATTACAATTTGACAAGCGGTTTCTTTTCTAATTGCTAAATGACTGCCGTTTACACAAATATACATTGGGTCTTTTAACGGAGCAACTTGTAGTAATTCTACTTCTGTTCCTGGCAAGCATCCCATTTCTAACAATTTTAAAGGAATATTATCCAAACTCTCTTCAGATATAATTCCTTTTTCTCCGACGTGTAATGTTGCAATTGTGTTCAAAAAACAAGTATAATTTAGCTTGCAAATATACTAAAATAGAATCGTTCTAAACAATATAATTCAATCATTCTCAAGTTTTGATTTGTACGTTGTTCTCTACCTATGAAATCTTATATTTGCTGTATGACTTTCGATCAAATCATAGGGCAAGAACATATAAAAAAACACTTACAGCAATCTGCTGAAAATAACCGAATTCCTCATGCACAACTTTTTATTGGAAAAGAGGGATGCGGTACTTTACCAATGGCGATTGCTTACGCACAATATTTATTATGTAATTCTTCAACAAATGCTGAAGCCTGTAATATAAAATGTAATAAATTACAGCATCCTGATTTACATTTTGCTTTTCCTGTTACTACGAACGACAATGTAAAAAGACATCCGGTAAGTAATTTGTTTTTAAACGATTGGAGAACTTTTATTGATGAGCAGCCTTACGGAAGTCTATTTAATTGGTTGCAACATATTGGTGTTGAAAACAAACAAGGGCAAATAGGTGTTGATGAAGCCGAAGATATAGTTAAGAAGTTGCAGTTAAAATCATACGAAGGCGGTTTTAAAGTGATGATTATTTGGATGACTGAAAAAATAAACATTGCAGCATCTAATAAACTATTAAAACTTATTGAAGAGCCTCCTAGTAAAACTATATTTTTATTAATTACTGAAGATGAAGGTCAGATTATAAACACCATAAAATCTAGATGCCAAGCATTACACTTTCCTTCTTTAAGTGATAGTGATATTGCCACAACTTTAGTTAAAAACGAAAGTATTTCTGAGAACGAAGCTGTTAAAATTGCCCATCAATCTGAAGGAAATTATAACAAAGCACTTCATATTTTAAATAACAATTCTAACGATTTAGTTTTCGAAGAATGGTTTATTACTTGGATTCGTGCTGCTTTTAAAGCTAAGGGCAATGCTGCTGTTATTCAAGATTTAATAGGGTGGTCTGATGCTATTGCTAAGTCGGGGCGAGAAACTCAAAAACAATTTTTACAATATTGTTTGCAGTTCTTTAGACAAGCGTTATTACTAAACTACGGAACTCCAGATTTAGTTTTCTTAGAAACTAAAACCAATAATTTTAAATTAGAAAAATTTGCTCCTTTTGTTCATAGTGGTAACATTTTAACGATTGAAAAAGAAGTAAATGACGCTCAATATCATATTGAAAGAAATGGGAATGCTAAAATTATTTTATTAGATTTATCTATTAAACTAACACGTCTTTTACATAGTAGAGAAGAAAAAATTCAATCATAATTATGAAAACAAAACTTATACTTTTCACCTTTATTTTCGGAATGCTTTTTGCTGCCTGTAAACCAGAAAAAAAATCGTTGAATGATTTTATGATTGGTAATTGGCAAACCGAATACATCAAAATTGAAATGCCAACAGTTAACAAAACAGATAGCACTTCTGTTTTCGAAGATGATTTTAGCAAACCTAATGTTGGTAGAGCGCAATCAGCTTATAAAAAAGACGGAACGTTTTCCGCATGGTTTAAACAACCTGATGGTAAAAAAGTTGGTGAAACTGGCGGAACATGGAAAACAAAAGGAGATAGCTTATATGTAGATTATCCATATCTTGGTAAACAAGTACAAGCTTGGTACTCAATTAAGAAAACTGACGAAGGCTTTACTGGAAAAGTAATTTACGACTGGGATAATGACGGTGAGTTTGACGATACATTAATAATGAAAACAAAAAGATTAGAGTAAAAGAAATTGCTAAACTTTAACAATATATCGCTACGAATTAGAATCTTTTTATCAATGATACTTTTAGTATTGTTGGCATCTATTTTAATTGTATCTGTAACCATATATCAATATGGAGAACAGACTGACGAGTATAATATACAACGTTTTAACAGAAAAGAAAGTGCCACAAAGCACGATATAGAAATTGAACTAAAACGTAAAACCACTTACCCAGTTACTACTAATAATTTAGCTAAAATTTTTCAGGATAGAATTTACGATATAGCTTATGTACATAAACTTACCGTGTCTATCTACGACATGAATGGTCATCTTTTAAAATCATCGATCCCTTATAATTTTGATAAAAAAGAAGGTACCAATTTACTTCCTGAGGTAATTACTGAACTTGCTAATAATTCTAATCATAAAATATTAAAAAGTAGAACTGACAAAGGAATTACTTATCAGTCTTCTTACACCTATATAAACGATACTCGATTTAAACGAATAGGAATATTAGAACTACAAATAGCACAAGACAACGAAGAACAAAAACAGGAGCTTAGAGAGTTTATTTCTCGTTTACTTCTTGTATACCTCTTAATGTTTATTATCGCAATTGCCTTAGCTTATTTTTTGTCAAGTTATATTACTAGGTCTATCCAAACAATTTCTGAAAAGATTAAGGAAACTCGTTTAAATAAGCGTAACGAAAAAATCACGTTAAATTCTGCGAGTTCAGAAATAAACTCTTTAGTTGATTCATATAATAATATGATTGACCAACTAGAGGATAGTGCAGTAAGACTAGCGAGAAGTGAGCGTGAGCAAGCTTGGAGAGAAATGGCAAAACAAGTAGCCCACGAAATTAAAAATCCATTAACCCCAATGCGGCTTTCTGTACAGAGCTTTGAAAGAAGGTTTGACCCGGAAGATCCAGATATCAAAGAAAAAATGTCTGAATATAGTGAAACACTTATTCAACAAATAGATGTAATGAGTTCTATTGCATCTGCTTTTTCCGATTTTGCTAAAATGCCTACACAACGTCGCGAAAAACTTGATGTTGTCGATGTTGTAAAACACTCTTTAGATATTTTTACTGAAGATTATATTCACTACATACCACAAGAATCAGAAATACTTGCTAGTTTAGACAAAACGCAATTGGTTAGAATCTTAACGAACCTTGTTAAAAATGCTACTCAAGCTATTAAAAAAGATGAAAACAATCCTAAGATTGAAGTAAAAGTAGCTTCAGAAGGAAACAACGTTAAAATTACTGTTTCTGATAACGGAAAAGGTATTACAAATAAAAATAAAGAATTAATTTTCGAGCCTAAATTCACCACTAAAACAAGTGGAATGGGATTAGGTTTACCAATGATAAAAAATATAATTGAAGCGTATGATGGTTCTATCAGCTTTACTTCTACCGAAGGAATTGGAACTGTTTTTACCGTAATTTTACCAAAAACTTAGTCAAATGAATTTTGAAAATATTTTAGTTGATATTGCTAACGGATTAGCAAAAATCACAATCAACAGACCTAAAAAATTAAATGCATTAAACTCAGCTACTATTGCTGAATTAAGCACAGCATTTAAAACTTTAGAGGATGATAGAAATGTAAAAGTAATTATCATCACGGGTAGTGGTGAAAAAGCATTTGTTGCTGGTGCAGATATTTCTGAGTTTGCAAATTTCTCTGTAGAGGAAGGTGGTAGATTAGCTAGATTAGGGCAAGAGTCTTTGTTTAATTTGGTTGAGAACTTATCTACTCCAGTTATTGCAGCTGTCAATGGTTTTGCTTTAGGTGGTGGATTAGAACTAGCAATGGCAAGTCATTTTAGAGTTGCTTCTGATAATGCAAAAATGGGCTTACCAGAAGTTTCTTTAGGTGTAATTCCTGGTTACGGAGGTACGCAGCGTTTACCTCAATTAGTTGGGAAAGGAAAAGCAATGGAATTAATCATGACGGCTGGAATGATCTCTGCAGACGAAGCTAAAGATTGTGGCTTAGTAAATCACGTTGTTACACAAGAAGAACTAATACCTTTGGCTGAGAAGTTAGCTTCAAAAATTATGAGAAACTCATCTGTTGCAATTAGTGCCGCTATTAGAGCCGTAAATGATAATTTTAAAGATGGTGTAAATGGTTATGAAACAGAAATAGCTGAGTTTGGAGATTGTTTTGGTACCGAAGATTTTAAAGAAGGGACAACTGCTTTCTTAGAAAAAAGAAAACCAGAGTTTCCTGGAGCATAAAATGAGATGTTATTTTAAATTTTTTGCGCTCCCTTTTTTCCTTTTCATTATAGTTCTAACTACTAATGGACAACAAACTTATCCAGACTCTATATATCATAATGAGCTGATTAGAGTACATAGCAAAGATTCGGTTAAGAAATATCTAAAATCTGAGAATGAAAGAAATATTATACCTTTTTTTAAAACAATATTATCTCTTGCTGAAGAAAAAAAAGATACCCTTAGAATTATATCAACATTACATTTTCTTGGGAGAACAAACAATCAGTATCTTTCTGAGTTTAAAACTTCTAACAGTTTCTTTAAAAAAGAATTATCATTATTAAAAAAAGTAACTAATCCTGAAATATTAAAAAAACTAGAAGAAGCAAAAATCACTGAAATTGAAGTCTTAGCTCAAATGGGGCAAAACTATGAAGATATTGGGCAGGTTAAAAAGGCTTTTGACATATTTTATAAGTGTGAAAAAATAGCAAAAGAAAAAGACTTAGAGTTTTATAAAGTTATAATGCCTACGCTTATAGCTAATTTACATTTTAAAGTAGGAGACTATAGAAGCTCTTTAGTAAAAGAATATGAATCATATAATGGCTTAAAAAACTCTAAAACAATTAGTGATGGAAACAAAAAATACAATAGAGGAGAAATATCTATAGACATTAGTAATTCTTATTTAAAACTTAATAAAAAAGATTCTGCTTTATGGATTTTAACCCAAGGAGAAAAAGAAGGTTTAGATGTTTTTACTAAATATGCTGAAATTCGTTTCACAGAACAAAAAGGGAAAGTTTATTTAGAGAAAAAAAAGTTTTTAAAAGCGTTATCATATCTAGAAGAAACCCAAAAACTTGCTGATAATTATGATAATGTTGCTGGTTCAATTTTTTATTATGAAAACCTGGCTGAATGTTATTTTAAATTAAAAAAATACAACAAAGCTATTCAAGTAATGCTTAAAGGTATTGCTGCTAAAAAGCAAAATACTAAAGAGTATTTTTTAGTAAATGATTACAAAACACTTGCTAAATTTTATAAGCAATCTGGAAACCTTCAAAAGTCAAATGAATACTATGAAAAATATGTTCTAAATCAAAAAGCATTTGAAAACAGCAAGAAAGACATTTTAACTTCTTTTCATTCAAAAAAAGTTTCTGATTTAGAATTAGAAAAAGAATTACAAAAAACTAGAACTATTTTTTACGTTATTGGGAGTTCAATTTTTATCTTATTGTTACTTTTATTTTTACTCCATTTATCAAAAAAAAGAAAAGATAACGCTCAAAAATTCCAAGAATTATTACTTAAAATAGAATCTCTAGAGCAACAACAAAAATTAGTAGATACTAAAGATGAAGTTTTAGAAGAAAAATCTATATCTGACATTAACAAAGAAACGTTTGATGAAATTTTAACTGGTTTACAAAAAATCGAAGAGCAACACTATTATTTAAAACAAGAATGTAATTCTTATAACGTAGCTAAGAAAATTAAAACAAACACTTCTTATTTATCTAAAGCGATAAATTCACATCACCAAAAGAATTTTAATACATACATTAATGATTTAAGAATCAATTATGCTATTTTAAAATTAAAAGAAGATACTCGATTTAGATCTTATTCTATACAATCTATTTCAGAAGATATTGGTTATAAAAGTCCTGACTCTTTTACAAAATACTTTAAAAGAAGAACTGGTTTATTACCATCAGTTTATATTAAAAAACTGAACTTAATTACTTAGTTTTTAAATTAAAATAATCATTACAAACCCTAAATTTACGAATTTAGGGTTTCTTCTTTTTTAAATTAGCCAACCTTCTCTAAATATGATTAAACCGCTTAAATACAGTAAATTACAAACAATCTCAGGCACCCTATTTTCCTAAAACTGGGGTTACTTTCCTTGTAATATGTCTTTTTAAGTTAAATATTTGTTTCAGAAATCAAAACGAACACAAATTCTTTTTAACCATGAAAAAAACAACTAAAAAAATATTAACAATGATTCTTTTTTTATGTCTTGGTGGGTTATTTGGATATACCGTTACTTCATCAATAAAAAGTACAGATAGATCTAAAAAAATTACAGAAGTATTAAAAGATAATTGCAATTGTAAAGAAGTAAATCAAATTATTTACGCCAAAGGAGTTCAATTTGGTTCTAACGGACTAAGTACTGAAAAAGGAGAATATCAATTAGTAGACTGTAAATTCTCTTCTGCTAAAAAAGAAGCACAAAAAATTCAAGATTTATTATCGTCTAAAATAAAAGGGTTTAATAAAGTTGATTTATTAGAACTCGAGTTTATAAACGGAGATGACTCAGAAACAATTATTATTAAAAATGGAAAAATTCAATAAAAACTAAAAACATGATATCAGTTATTATTAAAGTAATTATAGAAAGTGCAGAATTTGTTATTGATTTTTTAAATCTAATTTGAAGAATCTAGTTGCAAAATAAGGGGTTAACTTAAATAAGAGCGCTATTAAACAGACTTATAATAATAGCTTGATCTTTTTATTAATAACAAGTTAAGCTCTTAAAAAGTGTTTTATACTACTTGTGCGACGTGCTTAAAAGTAATCTTAAAACATTAACTATTAGAGATAATAAAAAACCAGAGAAATTAATTTCTCTGGTTTAAATAAATTTAATTAATAATCTAATCTCCTTTCGTTAAATTCTATTACGAGATAGAATAGTGAAATTAATTAACAGTAAAACTCCATACTTGACCAATAGATTTTGAATTTGATGGGTCTATAGTGTTTATTTTCCAATAATATGTTTTTCCGCTTACTACATCTTCATTATGTGTTGGTGTTGTCAAACCTTCCACTTTTTCATCTGTTAAATCGGCAGTTTCTCCAAAAAACACATCATATTTTAAAGTGCTTGCAGCATCATTAGAATCTGCTCCTTCCCAAGTTAAAGTAACTGTTCCAGCAGCTACATCTGATTTTTCATCAGCAGGACTCACTAACTTTGCTGTAAATGGAGCTGAATTAGTTTCCCCTTCTCCTTTCGTATAAAAAGCATTTACGTCAGACGGACTCCCTGCTAAACCTTTAGTATCAGTTGCTGTAACTCTCCAATAATATGCAGTGCCTTTATCCAAAGTAATAGACTTAGTTGATGTACTAACTGTTTCAGTTTTTACTATAGGAGACATACTTCTACTACTAGAAAACTCTATTTTATAACTAATGTTATCATTATTAGGATCTGTTGCATCACTCCAATCAAAAGCTATAGTATTATCAATACATAATAAGTTTGGAGTAGGATATATTAAATTTACCTTGCTCGGTGCTTCATTTACAACTTCTGGAGTCTTTTCACTTCCTCCCCCACAAGCAACAAATAAAGGAAGTGAAAATAATGCTATTGTTTTTATTACTTTTCTCATTATTTTAAAATTTTAAAAGTGTTTGTGTTATCGTTACCTAGTTTAAGAATATAAATACCAGATTTGAAATTGTTAAATGGTATAGACAATTCATTTCCTTGTCTTTTTATATTATTTTTTAAAACAACTTTACCTGTTATATCAAATACTGTTACATTTATATTTTCATCAGCATCATTCGGCATTAATAAATCTATCGAGTCTAAAACAGGATTCTGCTTTAAGAATACGTTATCAATTATCATAGAGAATTTACCTTCACATTCTTTTGAAGTTTTAACTTCTAAAACCCCACCTTTTTCAACTTTTACGTTAAACGTTGAATTATTATATGTATCTATTAAATCGCCGTTTAAATAAACACTATATGGTGCTGTACCTGAGTTCATCGAGATAGTATAATCTTTAGACCCTTGGTTTTTAGCGGCTCTTAATGAAATAGCTTCAGATTTAGCAATATTAATTACAAAACATTGTTTATAATCTCTACCATCTACATTAACACACACTTCATATTCTCCTGGTGTTAAATTTTCATATGCAGTTGTTGTGGCAGACCCAGTTATTGTTTGAGTTTTCCCTCCATCAATAGTAACTGTATAATCAACAAATGTTTCTTCTACTTTTACTATTATTTTTCCATCTTTTTCATCAACACACGTTTCAGAAATAGATTCAATAGAAATACTATTTTGATCTTCATAACTGGTATCACAAACATCTCCCTTTCCATTTCCGTTTGTATCTTTTTGATCTGCATTTGCAGTCGTAGGACAATTATCATCACCGTCAAAAACGCCATCACCGTCTGCATCTTCACATACATCTCCTGTTCCATCGCCATCTGCATCAGCTTGATCTACATTTGCTATTGTTGGACAATTATCACATGCATCACCTATTCCATCACCATCAGTATCTTTTTGATCTTCATTTGCTTCTGATGGACAATTATCACATACATCACCTATTCCATCACCATCAGTATCTTTTTGGTCTGCATTTGCAGTCGTAGGACAATTATCTTCTCCATTTTTAACCCCATCACCATCATCATCTCCATTAGGGTCTGAAACAAATTTACCTGAAAAAATTCCTCTTCCATAAGTAGCGGCAAAAACAGTATTGTCGTCTCTTAAATCTAAGTCTAAAACAATAACATTACTCATACCATTAGATGATTGGCTCCAATTTGGAGAAGCTGAAGAAAAATTATTTGTTTTCCATACCCCTAAATCTGTACCAATAATTACCTCATTGCGACTTAACGGATTTTGTAAAATTGTTTTTACAGGGATATCTGGAAAATCTCCTTCTTTATTTAACCAATTGTTTCCTCCATCATTAGAATACCATATACTTACAACTCCATAATTGTGCATTGTTACAAAAATTTGATTTTCATTTTCACCAAATTCTATATCAGATACTGTACCCACAAAATTATCTCCAGTAATATCTGACCACGAACCTACACCTTCATTTGCTTTCTCTACTTTTAAAACCTTACCATTTTTAAGACCAACAAACAACTTACTACTAGAAGTTGTATATGGCGAAATCTTTAAAACTGAAGGCTCAGCATCCATTAATTCATTATCTATGTCATTCTTTCTAATAGTAGAAGTTAATAATCCTGAATACCTTCTTATTAAATAATTAGATCCACTAGAATAATTAGAATACAAAATATTTAATTGAGAATCTAATTCTTCTTGATTGATGAAATCTCCATTCCTAGCATTTTCTTCATTAATAGTAGTCCAATTAGAACTATTAAAATTATATAAGTTTATGCTTCTATTATAAACGTAATTTGAAATAAAATACTTATCAGTTCCATCTACATCAAAGAAGCTTGCTGCTCCATCTCCTCCTTGAACTTTATCTGAACTATTAATTCCACTTGTAGCTTCAGAAATTAACTGAGTTCCATTATCTTGGGCTCCAGCTAAGAAGTATTCTTTATTACCAAAAGCAGATAAAGGACCTACACCAACAGTATAAAATTGTAGTGTATTATAATTATTATTTCTTGAATTTATACTTTTTCCTTGATCATTACTAAAATATACTCCTCCATCATTTCCAAACACCATACTACCAGAAGTTGAAAATGCTAAACCATGTTGATCCGCATGTACTAAAGATACATTTAAATCACCTAGATTATTATTGTTAGACCATTTTGAAATTTGTTCCCAACTACTTGCTCCGTTAGAAGATTTAAATAAGTCTATACCTCCAACATAAACAATATTATCATCATTTGGGTCTACTCTTAATAATAAATCATAAAATGATTGACCTCTAGTAAAATCATTAGATGGTATACCATTATCTACATCGTCTGGTAACACTTGTTCTGTAACTGTAGTAAAGTCATCAGTAGTTTTAAATATTTTTACAGGGTTATCATTATCATTCATTTGAACTAACAAATAAGCTACCCCTGTATTTGTTTTTGATAAACCTATCTCTGTTCTTAACCCATTTTCAACTGTATGAAGTAAACTGAAATCCTCACCATTTGTAGATTTTAATACTGCTCCTCCACCATCTCCAAACGATGAACTTCTTGTTGTACTTACATAAATTGATTTATCCGAGGCCACTCTTATATTAATAGGCTCATAGTTATTTTTTACTGTATTTGTTCTTGGCAACTCAAGCTTCGAAAAATTTTCACCATCTGTTGACTTATACACTCCTATAGAGTCCCCTCCTAAAGAGGTTGTGCCATGACTATAAAACACATCACCGACTGCTATATAAACTTCAGAAACTCCTCCATTATTTCTTACAACAACGTCGTTTATATGGTGTATTCCTGAGACTGTAGAAACACCATTTACAGCATCAAAATTTTCTTCTGTTAAGGTTATATTAACCGAACCTGAACTTAATTCTGAAATTATTTTTTCTCCGTCTACTTTACTTACCATAATTGACGGAATTGTTACATTAGGACCATCATCCCCTGCAGCCATACTAAATGGGGCATTATCTTGATTATTAACAACAATAATTGCTTTTGCACCAGCTTGTTGTACCTTAAGGGCTTTTAATGAAAAATTACAAGCTCCTCTTCTTACTATCGCTATTTTTCCATTTAACTCTGAAGCATTCGTAATATTATCACACGCATCGTTAACATCAGTAGAAGAAATAGTTGTATCTGAATTATCGTCTTTAGCCAAAACTATATCATGAGTTATTGACCCATCAACTGGATTTCCGAAAGTCTTAGATAATACAGCAATATAATCTTTTGCTATACTTATTGGAGAATTAACTGTTAATTTAACATTGTATTGTACTGTTGGACTTTGAATATCTCTTCCTAAAACTCTATTCCAAGAATTTCCTCCATCAGTAGATTTCCATAAACCATCTCCATTTATTTCACCGTTTACAAATGATTCACCAGTTCCAACATAAAAAACTTGAGTGTTATTAGGATCTACTGCTATACACGAAACAGCTAAATTATCAGGAATACCTACACGAACCCATTTAGAATCTGAGTTAGATATGTTTGTGTTTTTCCATAAACCTCCGCTAACTCCACCTGCGAAAACTGTTTCATTGGTTCCATCATTAGGATCAAAAATTACAGCTCTAGTACGTCCACCAACATTATCCGGTCCTCTTTCTACCCATTCGTTACCAGTTTCACCAGGAGTCTTTAACCCTTGCCTAAGTTTATTTAACTTTTCTTGGATTTTATATACATTTTCTTTATTCGTTACTCCAGTTGCTGGATTTATTTCACTAAGATATTTTTGTTCAAAATATGCGTTTGGTGGTAACCCTTGTGCCTTTCTTTCTTTTTTAGGAAGTTCTCCTGTTTTTTGATATGGATGATTCTTTAAAAACTCAGCATGTTGTTTTCTTAATTTCTCAACTTCTGTTTCTGAACTGTTGATTGATTTAAAAACAACTCCGACTACAGCCAAAGCTATTAAACTAATAAATAGTATTTTTTTATTCATAATAAAGTCATTAATGTTTTATAAAACAGTTAAAGTAATTTATACCCTAACTTTTTTCTAAAAAAAGTCGCAATATATTGATTAAATCGATAAAAATCTGGACTTTAACAATTAACTATATAATATTCCCTTTAATTTTTTTGTGTAATCGTATTGCATATCCATCAGATAAACTAGCAATAAAACCACTTACTTGCATGACTCTTCCATATAAGCTTTCTTTTTCTTGTTGATATTCTTTAGGCAATAAATTCAATACTAATTTATCGTAGTTTGATTGATTACCCTCAAACTTATTATTTAAAGCGGTTACAAACACATCTAATAAATCAGCAATAATTTTATACCCTGCTACTTCCTTCTCTACTACATCTTTGCTTCTGTAAATTTTATCAACACTAATTTTTATTATGTCGTTAATCTGTGCTTCGTACTTACATTTATCTAATAATGATTTTTCAAAACTTCCGTTTAAAATCGCTTCTTCATTGGCTAAAAAGATATCTACAGCCTCATTAATTAACACTCCAATTGCTAAAGCACGCAAATAACTTACTCTGTCTTTTTTATATTGAAGCGAATGATATTTTTTACTATCAATAGTATCTTTAACTAACTTAATCATATATTCTAAGGCATAGTCTTCATCGATTAAACCAAGATTAATCCCGTCTTCAAAATCGATGATTGTATAGCAAATATCATCAGCTGCCTCTACTAAATATGCTAGTGGATGACGATAATACGAAACTCCACTACTTTCTTTTTGTTGTAAACCTAAATCGTTCGCAACATCTAAAAAAGCTTCTTTTTCAGATTGAAAAAAACCGTATTTTTTATCAACAATATGTTTGGTTGGTTTTTTAGGAAGAGATTCTTTAGGGTACTTCATAAACGCTCCTAAAGTTGCGTAACTTAAACGTAATCCTCCTTCGGTTCCTTGGTTGCTTTCTGTTAAAATTTTAAACCCATTAGCGTTTCCTTCAAAATCAATTAAATCTTGATATTCCTTTTCGGTAAGTTGCTCTTTGTATTTTGCTCCGTTACCTGTTTTAAAATACTCTCCGATTGCTTTTTCTCCTGAATGCCCAAAAGGTGGATTCCCGATATCATGCATTACCGATGCTGCAGCAACAATAGCTCCGAAATCGTTAAACGTATATCCTAAGTCTTTTAAATTTGGGTGACGTTCTAACAACACTTTACCAACTCTACGTCCTAAAGTTCTACCAACTACCGATACTTCTAAACTGTGTGTTAGTCGTGTATGTACAAAATCGGTTTTTGATAATGGAATTACCTGTGTTTTATCTTGAAGACTACGAAAAGCAGATGAAAATATAATTCTATCAAAATCTACTTCAAACCCTAAACGGGTTTCATCTTGTTTTATTCGTTCGCGTTTTTGTGTATCTCCAAAACGTTTTAAAGAAAGTAATTGTTCCCAGTTCATCATTTGAATAAAATTTGTCGAATTTACTAAAAAAAGAGAAGCCTTTCGACTTCTCTTCTATCACTTTTAATCTAAGTTGTTTTAACCCTTCAAGATGAAAACAATTTTATTTAAGAACCACACATTAAGCAATCATCATCTGGTGCTCCGTTTTTAGAAGCATCAACCATTGCTTTAAACTCTGCTGCGCTCATCGGTTTATCTTCCTCAATTGTATCAGCTTTTTTCTCTACATTTAATGTGAATTGCTTCGCATTTACAGCAGATTTTGTACGTAAATAGTACATTCCTGTTTTTAATCCGCTCTTCCATGCATAGAAATGCATTGAAGTTAACTTCGCAAAATCAGGATCTTTCATAAATAAGTTTAACGACTGAGATTGATCGATAAAATATCCTCTATGGCGCGCCATATCGATAATATCTTTCATACTCATTTCCCAAACTGTTTTGTATAAATCTTTTAATTCTTGTGGAATTGTTTCAATATGCTGGATAGAACCGTTTGCACGCATAATATCTTCTTTCATATTATTATCCCATAAGTTTAACTCTACTAAATCTTCTAATAAGTGCTTGTTTACAACGATAAACTCACCCGATAATACTCTACGTGTATAAATGTTAGAAGTGTAAGGTTCGAAAGCTTCGTTATTTCCTAAAATTTGAGATGTAGATGCAGTAGGCATTGGCGCTACTAATAATGAGTTGCGAACTCCATGCTTTTTAACTTCCTTACGTAAGGCATTCCAATCCCAACGACCACTTAACTCCTCGTCTTTAATTCCCCACATATTGTGTTGGAATTCTCCTTCAGACATTGGTGATCCTTTAAATGTTGAATATGGCTCTTTTGCTTTTGCAACTTCCATAGATGAAGTTACTGAGGCAAAGTATAAAGTTTCAAAAATTTCTTGGTTTAACTTCTTAGCTTCATCTGATGTAAACGGCATACGTAACATAATAAAAGCATCTGCTAATCCTTGAATTCCTAATCCTACCGGACGGTGACGTGTATTAGAATTCTCAGCTTCAATTACTGGATAGTAATTACGATCGATAACCGTATCTAAGTTTCTAATTACCTTTTTAGTTACTTTAAATAATTTATCGTGATCGAAAAACTTGTTTCCGTTTTCATCTTCTCCAACAAACATTGGAATTGCGATTGATGCTAAGTTACATACTGCTACCTCATCTTCGGCAGTATATTCCATAATCTCCGTACATAAATTTGAAGAACGAATCGTTCCTAAATTCTTTTGATTCGATTTACGGTTTGCTGCATCTTTATATAACATGTACGGTGTACCTGTTTCAATTTGCGACTCTAAGATCTTCTCCCATAAATCACGTGCTTTAATAGTTTTTCTACCTTTTCCTGCTTGTTCATAGCTTGTATATAAACGCTCGAATTCTTTACCGTAAGTGTCAAATAAATTAGGGCATTCGTGTGGACACATCAATGTCCACTCCCCGTCTTGTTGTACACGCTCCATAAATAAATCAGAAATCCACATTGCGTAAAATAAATCACGCGCACGCATTTCTTCTTTACCATGGTTTTTCTTTAAATCTAAGAAATCATAAATATCAGCATGCCAAGGCTCTAAATACATTGCGAAAGAACCTTTACGTTTTCCTCCTCCTTGATCTACATAACGTGCCGTGTCGTTAAATACACGTAACATTGGTACAATTCCGTTTGACGTTCCGTTAGTACCAGCAATATAACTTCCTGTAGCACGGATGTTATGTAAAGACAAACCAATACCTCCTGCAGATTGCGAAATCTTAGCTGTTTGTTTTAATGTATCGTAAATCCCATCAATACTATCATCTTGCATTTGTAATAAGAAACATGATGACATTTGTGGTTTTGGTGTACCTGCATTAAATAAGGTAGGAGTTGCATGTGTAAAGTATTTTTTACTCATTAACTCGTATGTAGCAATTGCCTCATCAATGTCTTCTTTATGAATACCTATAGATACACGCATTAACATTTGTTGCGGACGCTCAACAATGTTACCGTTTAATTTTAATAAATATGAACGCTCTAACGTTTTAAAACCGAAATAATCGTAATTAAAATCACGACTGTAAATAATTGTAGAATCTAATTTATCAGCATTCTTCATGATGATATCATACACATCATCAGCTAATAAAGGAGATTTTTTTTCTGTACGAGGATTTACATATTCGTACAAATCAGTCATCGTTTCAGAAAACGATTTCTTTGTGTTTTTATGTAAGTTAGATACGGCAATTCTAGCTGCTAATTTTGCATAATCAGGATGTGCAGTAGTCATTGTAGCGGCAATCTCAGCTGCTAAATTATCTAATTCAGAAGTAGTTACACCATCGTATAATCCTTCAATAACTCGCATTGCTACTTTTACTGGATCAACAATTTTGTTTAATCCATAACACATTTTTCTAACCCTTGCTGTGATTTTGTCGAACATCACAGGTTCTTTTCTACCGTCTCTTTTTGCTACATACATATGTTTACTGGTTTTAATTTGGTTAAAAGCGTCGCCAAAGCATTACACTTATAACAACTCTTATACGTTAAAATAATTTTGTTTCTTTTTGAAACTATATGGTGCTAAAGTACCGAAGCACTTTAGCAAAATTTACCGCATGTAGGGGTTAGCAGTATTGTTTTATAATTAAATCTTATCGCTTTGCGATTAAAAATCAGCGTCAAAACTGATGTCTCCAGTACCACCAGAAGAAACTCCTGCTTTTTGGTACTCAGAAACTCTTTTTTCAAAGAAGTTTGTTTTTCCTTCTAAAGAAATCATTTCCATAAAATCGAACGGATTGGTAGCTTCGTACTCTTTATCACATCCAAATTCCAATAATAATCTATCTGTTACAAATTCTAAATACTGTGTCATTAACTTGGCGTTCATACCAATTAAACTTACAGGTAAAGACTCTGTAATAAACTCTCTTTCAATATCAAGTGCGTCGATAATAATTTCGCGAATACGCTCTTTTGGCACTTTGTTTACCATGTGATGGTTGTGTAAATGAACTGCAAAATCACAGTGCATACCTTCATCACGAGAAATTAACTCGTTAGAAAAAGTTAATCCAGGTAACAATCCTCTTTTCTTTAACCAGAAAATAGAACAAAATGAACCTGAAAAGAAAATTCCTTCAACAGCAGCAAAAGCAATTAAACGCTCAGCAAACGAATCTGACTCAATCCACTTTAAAGCCCAATCTGCTTTTTTCTTAATTGCTGGAAAAACCTCAATCGCCTTAAACAACTTATCTTTTTCCTCTTCATTCTTTACATACGTATCTATTAATAAAGAATAAGTTTCAGAATGAATGTTTTCCATCATAATTTGGAAACCATAAAAGAATTTTGCTTCAGAATACTGAACTTCGTTTACAAAGTTTTCTGCTAAATTTTCATTTACAATTCCATCAGAAGCTGCAAAAAAAGCTAAGATATGCTTGATAAAATAACGCTCATCATCGGTTAATTTCGTATTCCAATCATTTAAATCAGAATGTAAATCGATTTCTTCGGCTGTCCAAAAACAAGCTTGTTGTTTTTTATACCATTCCCATAAATCGTTATGTTGAATAGGAAAAATTACAAATCTATCTTTGTTTTCTTGTAAAATTGGTTCGATTGCAGCCATGCTTATTTTGAGCTAAATTTAGTTGATGTTTTCTTTTCTTGGGGGAGAAACAAAGATTCAAAAAATTGCTAAAAATTGAAAGTCATACTTATTCACAAATCCCTTGAAGTTTTTAACAAATTGTGTTTTTCTCAAAAAACAACGACATATTTTAAAAAGCTCAAACCCTTGTTTTTAAAGGGATTAAAATTTAAAAAATAGCTTGCGTAGTGATAATCACTGGGTTTCTTATTTTGAGTTGAAACTAAAAAAAAGTGATGCTTTTCAACATCACTTTTTTTCATCATTTATTCAATAATTTTATTACTTCTGCACTTTTAAAACATCAGCAATAATTTGTTCAATTTGTTTTTGAGGTAATGCTCCGTGAGCCATTTGAGGTTCTTCTCCTATCGGGCAAAATAACATAGAAGGAATACTTCTAATACCAAAAGCAGCCGAAAGTTCTGGTTCTGCTTCAGTATCTATCTTGTAAATATTTACTTTGCCTTCATAATCTTTACCTAATTGTTCTAAAACTGGTGCTAATGCTTTACATGGTCCGCACCAATCAGCATAAAAATCTATTAATGCTGGTTTATCTCCTTCAAACTTCCACTCTTTATTTACTTCGTAATTAAATACCTTTTCTAAAAAAGTCTCTTTCGTTAAATTTTCTGTCATTCTTTTATTTTTTACTAATTCTTTGCCTAAAAAATTCAAGCATAAAGGTAGTCGTTTTTATTTCTAAAGATTACAAATGTGCTATTCCTTGTTAAATTCATCTTAAAAAAGAGCTATACTTCAGTTTTTCTGCTAATTTTGAAAGTATTAACTAATCATTTATTCAATGAAAAAACTAATCCTTCCAATTCTTATTGCAAGTATTGCTATAGTATCTTGCAAAAAAGAAGAGCAAACTAAAAAAGAAATTGCGGTGAATTACCCAGAAACAACTAAAAAACCTGTAGTAGATGAATACTTTGGCACTAAAGTAACCGATAATTATCGTTGGTTAGAAGATGATAGAAGTCCAGAAACTGAATCTTGGGTGAAAGCGGAAAACGAAGTTACTTTCGATTACTTAAGTAAAATACCTTACCGTGAACAATTAAAAGATCGTTTATCTGAATTATGGAATTACGAAAAAGTAGGAACTCCTTTTAAAGAAGGCGACTACACTTATTTTTATAAAAACAACGGTTTACAAAATCAGTATGTTTTATATAGAAAAGATAAAGATGGTAAAGAAGAAGTATTCTTAGATCCAAATACATTTTCTGAAGATGCAACTACGTCTTTAGGTTCTGTAAACTTCTCTAAAAGCGGAGATATTGTTGCCTATTCAATTTCTGAAGGCGGTAGCGACTGGAGAAAGATTATCGTTATGAATGCTAAAAACAAAGAAATTATAGGAGATACTTTAGTTGATGTAAAATTCTCTGGAATTGCTTGGAAAGGCAACGAAGGTTTTTACTATTCTAGTTACGACAAGCCTAAAGGAAGTGAACTTTCTGCAAAAACAGATCAACATAAATTATACTACCATAAATTAGGAACAAAGCAAAATGAAGATGCTGTTATTTTCGGAGCAACTGCTGAAGAAAAAAACAGATATGTTGGTGGTTATTTAACTGAAGATGATAAGTACTTAGTGATCTCTGCTTCTACTTCAACGTCTGGAAACAAGTTATTTTTAAAAGACTTAACGAATCCCAATAATAAACTAGTAACTGTTTTAGATAATTACGACAGTGATACATATGTAATTGACAATCGTGATGATAAATTATATTTAGTTACCAACTTAAATGCTCCTAATAAGAAAATAGTAACGGTTGATGCTAAAAACCCTACTTCTGATAACTGGAAAGATTTTATCGCTGAAACAGAAAATGTATTATCACCATCAACAGGTGCAGGATATTTCTTTGCAGAATATATGGTAGATGCCGTATCGAAAGTATTACAATATGATTTTGATGGAAAATTAATTCGTGAAGTAAAATTACCTGGAGTTGGTTCTGCTGGTGGTTTCGGAGGAAAAACCGATGCTAAAGAGTTATACTTTTCATTCACCAACTATAATACACCAAGTTCATCATATAAATTCAATCCGAAAGAAGGGACTTATAAAGTTTACTGGAAACCTGCTATTTCTTTCAATTCTGATGATTATGAAAGTAAGCAAGTTTTCTACACATCAAAAGATGAAACAAAAGTTCCGATGATTATTACCTATAAAAAAGGGTTAGAATTAAACGGTAAAAACCCAACTATTTTATATGGTTATGGAGGGTTCAACATTTCATTAACTCCAAGTTTTAGTATTGCCAATGCAGTATGGATGGAACAAGGTGGTGTATATGCCGTACCAAACCTACGTGGTGGAGGTGAATATGGAAAGAAATGGCACAAAGCAGGAACACAATTACAAAAGCAAAATGTGTTTGACGATTTTATAGCTGCTGCTGAATTTTTAATCAAAGAAAACTATACTTCATCTGACTATTTAGCAATTCGTGGAGGTTCTAACGGAGGTTTATTAGTAGGCGCTACCATGACGCAACGTCCTGATTTAATGAAAGTAGCTTTACCTGCTGTTGGGGTATTAGATATGCTACGTTATCATACATTTACTGCTGGAGCTGGTTGGGCATACGACTACGGAACTGCTGAACAAAGCAAAGAAATGTTTGAATATTTAAAAGGATATTCGCCTGTACACAATGTGAAAAAAGAAGCATACCCTGCAACAATGGTTACTACTGGAGATCATGACGATCGTGTGGTACCAGCACACAGTTTTAAGTTTGCTGCTGAATTACAAGACAAACAAGAAGGAACAAATCCTGTGTTAATTCGTATTGAAACCAATGCTGGTCATGGAGCAGGAACACCAGTTGCAAAAACGATTGAGCAATATGCTGATATTTTTGGATTCACTTTATTTAATATGGGATTTGATCAATTACCAAGCCCACCAAAATCTAAAATGAAATCATAGTAATCATTTATATATAAACTAAAAACTGCCGCTGATAGCGGCAGTTTTTTTATTCAATATTATTGTCTCTTAAAATATACTTACTCAAGTATTTTGCGTCTTTTTTAACTCCGCCTAAAGTAGCAGAACCTCTGGTATACAACCATGGTAATCCTAAAAAATACAATCCTTCAATATTATCGCTAACACCTCTATAATTCTTTGGGTAATAGTCGTCGTCTAGTTCAATACCATCTATCCAATTAAAATTAGGTTTAAATCCCGTAGCCCAAACAATATTTTTAATATCATTTACTTCCTGTTTTTCAAAAGTGATGGTTTCTTCATTTGCATCTAATGTTCTCCCAACACAAGTCACATTCTTTTTATTAAACAATGTTTTTACATCAGTTCCAATAACTGGCTGCCCTCCTTTGCTTAGCTTTTTACCAATCCAAGAGTATTTATGAGCTGTTAAAAAACCTATTTTACTAAACCACCACCATAAGGTCTTCCCTAAAAACTCTTGAGGGATAGACATAATGTTGGTGTTTCCAGAAAAATAAACAGGTTTATTATTTTCTGACACCTCACTTAATATCTGAACTCCAGAATCTCCAGCACCAACAACAAGAGTAGCTCCCTCTTGCAATTGATTAGGACTCTTATAATGTTCGCTGTGAATCTGTATAATATCCTTAGATATTTTAGTATGACACTTAGGTGTAAAAGGTTTATGAAACGGACCAGTAGCAATAATCACATTTTTTGCTGTGAATTCTTTTGTGTCACTTTTTAAAGTAAACACTTCATTTTCCTTTTTTAAAGAAGTAATTTTTTGATCGAACTCAACAGGAATATTGTATCCTTTTACATATGACTTTAAATAATCAGCCACCTCGTACTTATTTGCATAATGTCCTTTTTTATGTGGAAATTTCATTCCAGGAAGATGATTAAACTCCGAAGGAGTAAAAAGCTTTAAAGAATCCCATCTTTTTAACCATGGAGCCCCTGTTTCCGAATTTGCATCTACTATTAAATAATTCGCATTCTGTTTATTTAAATAATATGCTATTGCTAAACCTGCTTGTCCTGCTCCAATGATTATATAATCCTTCATGTATAGTTTTTAACGCTGTAAAACTATGGATTTAAAAAGGGTTTCTATTATAAAAACTCCTTTTGTTAATTTTTGTTAATCTTTTAGTGTCTAAAAGATTACTTTTTTAATTTATCTATCTTTATCATCAATTTTTTACATGTTTTTAGAACCTCTTAAATAAAAAACAGGAGTTAAACTGTAACATTTTTTAACAAAATCACTCTTATTAAGATAAGAGTGTTTAATATCAACCAAAATTTATACAATGAAAACCATTCACAAAATGCTGTTTACAACTGCTGTGGCTTCTTTAGCTATGGTATCTTGTAAAACAGAGCAAAAACCTGAAGAAAAAGTTCAGGGGATTATTTTAGAAAACATGGATACGTCTGTAAAACCTACAGATGACTTCTTTAGATACGTTAACGGAACTTGGGTAGACAATACCAAAATTCCTGATGACCAAACTTCATGGGGAGGATTTAACCAATTACGTAAAAAAACCGATGCAGATGTTTTGGCTATTTTAGGTGATGCTATTGAAAAAAGAGATTTTCCAAAAATGAAAGATGCTGAAGGTAACGAAATTGATTCTGATCAAGAAAAAGCCGTAAACTACTACGAAACCATTATGGATACTGTAGCTAGAAATAAAGCTGGTAAAGCACCAATACAGCCTTTCCTTGCAAAAATTGATGAGATTAAAGACCTAAACGGTGTTCAAGAGTTTATTACAAACATGGCTCCTTATGGTGGTGCTGGATTCTACGGTTTTGGTGTTTTTAACGACCTTAAAAACAGTAGTATGAATGCTGGATATTTAGGTGCTGGCGGACTTGGTTTAAGAAGAGATTACTATGTAGATAAAAAAGTAGAGGATAAGCTTAAAAAATATCAAGAATTTGTAGCTAAAATGTTACAAGAGTTTGGTGATGATGAAGCTACTGCTAAAAAGAATGCAGCGAATATTGTTGCTTTCGAAAAAAGTTTAGCAGAACCTAGAATGACCAAAGAAGAGCGAAGAGATACTCGTAAAATGTACAACCCAATGTCGGTTGAAGAGTTAACTACTTTAGCTCCTACTATCGATTGGACAGCACATTTAGAAGGAATTGGGGTTAATCTTAAAGGAGTAGATGGAAATAATGGTCTAGAAAAAGTTATTGTTACAGATCCAGGGTATTTTAAAGCAATGAGCGAAATCCTTAAAAATCGTCCAGTAGAAGACATTAAATTATTATTACGTTGGAATGCTATCAACAACTCTTTAGGTTTATTATCTACTGATTTAGAAAAAGCAAACTGGGAGTTTTATAGTAAAGAAATGCGTGGAGCTAAACAACAACGTCCAAGAGACGAGCGAGCTTTAGGTAACTTAAACGGTGCTATTGGTGAAGCTTTAGGTAAATTATATGTTGATGCTAAATTCCCACCAGAAGCAAAGCAGAAAGCTAAAGAAATGATTGACAACGTAATGTTAGGTTTCGAAAAGCGTATTGCACAATTACCTTGGATGAGTGAAGAAACTAAGCAAAAAGCTTTAGATAAATTACACAAATTAACTGTTAAGATTGCTTACCCTGATAAGTGGAAAGATTATTCAGAATTACAAGTTAAAGGTTTAAAAAAAGGAGGTACTTACTTTGATAACGCTATTAATGTTTCTAAATGGAACTTTAATAAGAATATGGCTAAATTAGGTAAGGAAGTTGATAGAACTGAATGGGGAATGTCTCCACAAACAGTAAACGCTTACTTTAATCCTGTAAATAACGAGATCGTATTCCCAGCAGCAATTTTACAACCTCCTTTCTATAACTACAAAGCTGATGAAGCTGTAAATTATGGAGGAATTGGAGCTGTTATTGGTCACGAGATTTCTCATAGTTTTGATGATTCTGGAGCTCGTTTCGACGGTGATGGAAACCTTAAAAACTGGTGGACTGAAGACGATTCTAAAAAGTTTAAAGATATCGGAGGTAAATTAGTAAAACAATACAGTGATATTATTGCTATTGATAGTATGCACTTAAACGGGGAATATACTTTAGGTGAAAATATTGGTGATTTAGGTGGTGTACAAGCTGCTTACGAAGGATTAAAAATCTTCTTAGAAAAGAATGGTCGTCCTGCTGATATCGATGGTTTCTCACCTGAACAACGTTTCTTCCTTTCTTGGGGAACAATTTGGAGAACTAAAATGCGTGATGAAGCTTTAAAAAACTTAATCATGACAAATACACACGCTCCTGGTCAATACAGAGCTTATATGCCTCTTAAAAACGTTGATGCTTTCTATGAAGCGTTTGATGTTAAAGAAGGTGATAAAATGTATATAAAACCAGAAGAAAGAGTTAGAATCTGGTAAGGTCGCAGACCTTTTTAGTATGATTCTCTTTATGAAAATCATTAAATAAAATTCTAAAAACCGATACAAAAATGTATCGGTTCTTTTTATTGAATAAATAGGATACTATACTTTTGTAACGATGCTACAAGTAAACAATATATCATTCACCTATTCTTCAAAAGAAAAAACCTTAGAGAACATAAGTTTCTCCCTTAAAAAGGGTGAACATTTATGTGTAATGGGAGAAAGTGGTTGTGGTAAATCTACTTTACTAAAAGCTATTTACGGATTATTGGATTTAGATAGTGGATCATTATTTTGGAACGAAACCGAAATATTAGGTCCTGCACATCATTTAGTACCTGGAATGGACTTTTTTAAATATGTAGCGCAAGATTTCGATTTAATGCCATTTACCTCAGTAAGTGAGAATATTAAAAAATTTCTCTCTCGATTTTACCCAAAAGAAGCTGATGAACGTACTCAAGAATTATTAGAAGTAATTGAAATGACTGAGTTTGCTAACGTAAAAGTAAAAAACTTAAGTGGCGGACAACAACAGCGTGTTGCTATTGCTAGAGCCTTAGCTAAAGAGCCAGAATTATTATTGCTGGATGAACCTTTTAGTCAGATAGATAATTTTAAAAAGAACTCGTTACGAAGAAATTTATTTAGTTATTTAAAAGAAAAAAACATTGCTTGTATTGTCGCTACTCACGATGGAGATGATGCGCTTTCGTTTGCTAATCAAATGATTATTATAAAAAATCATAAAATCATTGCTAATAATACGCCTTCTAACTTATATAAAAATCCACAAGAAAAATATATTGCTTCTTTATTCAATGATGTAAATGAAATTACAATTAATGATGAAACAATACTTTTATACCCTCATCAAATACAAATAGTAGAAAATTCAGATTTAAAAGCAACTGTTATAAAAACATACTTTAAAGGGCATTATTGGTTGATAAAGGTTAATTTTAAGAACCAATCTATTTTTATAACTCACCATCAAAATATTGGCATAAAAAAAACAGTTTCGCTAAGAGTTAACGAAACTGTTTTAAACCTTTAATAACTATCTCAAAATTATTACTCTAATTTTTCTTTTTCTAGAAAAATACACTCCTACCTATTTAAACACCAAATAAGGTAAAAGTGTATTATAAATTTCCTTTTTCTTGAAGGGTAACAACTTTTCCAAAACTATAACCGTTTAAAAAAGCTTTACCCTACCTTAAATTAAAAAATTTCTTTAATTTTTTGTTTAGCTCCATTAAAAACTACCGTTTCCTTCTCTTTTTTACCTAATAATAACCTTCCTATTGGTGAAGAAATAGAGACTGAGAAATATTGTTTATCACCAAATTTTAACTGTCCGGAGCTAATACTTAAAAAATAAGACGCTTTATCTGTTAGTACAATACTACCTAAGTGAGCAATCTTTGATTTTTTTGAAATATCAATTCTAGCTAAAATTTCTTTCATTTGAGTTATTCCTTGCAATTGTTGACCAGCTTTTTCCATTTCTAATTGCAACATTGCTCTACCTGTTTCATGCTTATCACCAGCAGAGTTCTTTGTTTCAGATTGTAATGCTTTTTGATTAGAAGATATTATTTCTTCAACTGTTTGTAATCGCTTATTAACATAATCAACACATTGTTGATACAAATTTTCTTTTATTTCCATGTTAACTCTGCTAATTCTTTTCCTACCAAACTACCTATTGCAACGCCCATTCCTCCTAACCTAACTCCGCAAAATACGTTATTCGAGATTTGTTTTACAATTGCTTTTTTCTGATTTCCAATCCCCATAATTCCACTCCATCGATGTTCTATTTCGAAATTAGTATTTGGTAAAATAGTGGTTCTTAAAATTTCTTCTAATTTATTTTGAATAAGTGCTGTTTCTCCAAACTCAGAAGTTTCTTCGGTTTTAAAATCAAGATTTCTACCCCCACCAAATAAAATTCGATTATCAATATTTCTAAAATAATAATACCCTTTATCTAAATGAAAAGTTCCTTTTATATGAAGATTTTCAATCGGCTTTGTTATTAAAACTTGAGCTCTTGCTGGTGCAACTTCTTCATCTAATAGCTGATTAGCAAAACCATTTGTGGCAATGCATAGCTGTTTCGTAGAAAACTCTATTTTATCTGTTTTAATAATAACCTTGTTATTCTGTTCTGAAAAGCTTTCTACTTTAATGTTATTAATGATTTTAATTCCTGAAGATTGAACTAACTCTAGTAAACTAGCAGCCATTTTTCCGGTATCAATCTGTCCTTCAAATTGATTTGTAATATAATTTTGATGTACACTTTTAAAATCAAAAATGTTTTCATCAACTATAAAAACATCCGATTTAAATAGTGGTTTTATTAAATTATTGATTTCATTTTTCCGTTTGATGCATTCTTCATAGAATTCAGAATCTTGAAATAATTCATAACCTTTGTTTTGTTGAAAATCGATTTTTTTATCCCCCAACGTTTTACGTAACAACTGTAGTCCCTCCCAACGTTTTTTTACTAAACCAAAAACCTCATTTTCAGTATGGGATTTAAGATCATCAATTAATTCTGATAAACTTCCAAAACAAGCAAAACCTGCATTTTTAGTACTTGCTCCTTGTGGTAAAATTCCTTTTTCTAAAATTATAATTTTAGCTTTTGGATATTTATTTTTCAATGCTAAAGCACAGTTTAACCCAACAATTCCGCTACCAACAACAGTAAAATCTACGTTGGTAAACCACTCTTTTAATTCCCAATAACTATAATTCAACATCTTATAAAATCAACAATATCATACCAAAGATACATGGTATATTTACGTAAAAATATTCTTATCTAGTAGTTAGTTTAAAGTTTTGACTATCGCTTTGCGATTAAATATATTTGTATCTTGGCACACTACTTGAATATTTAAAATTAAACAATAAAAAGCAATACTATGAAATTATTCGGAATCTTAATTTTAGCTCTTAGTTTTTCTCAATGTGCTAGTATGAAAATGGATACACAACCTCCTTTTAAAGTAGAAAACGCAAGTTACTCTCATATTACTGGAGGACAACCAGGAAATGGTGTTTTAAATTTAATGATTGAAATTACTACTTCAGAAACTGTTGATTTTAAAAACGTGTACTTTCAAAATAGGATAACTCCTGCTGTAATTGAAGAAAAAGGCGGAAAGAAATATATTGCTGCACGTTATAAAACCTCAACTGATCAAGAAAAAAAAGATTTAGTTTTAAGTTCTGATGCTAAAGCTGAGTTTGGAAATACTGCTAATAAAACAAAAGAAAAATTTCCTTTTGAGTTAGAAGAAAACGAAGCTGTAGTTACTTATAAAATAGGTGAGAAAATTCACTACTATAAAATTAAAAATGTAAAAAAAGAGAAACAAGTTTTTATGCCTATGGCAAAACCTCAAAACTAACAAAAAACACCTCAAAATGAGGTGTTTTTTGTTTTTGGCACGTATTTTGAATTTTACTAAGCATAACCATAAAATTAATGCTTATGAAACGTTTAAAATTACTATTCTTATTTGTTACAGCCAGTTTAACATTAACATCGTGTGTTGTACAAAACGACTTAATTGACGACAATGCCTTTGCATTAAACGAATATGTGTCTAGTTACGACTTATGGTATATCGATTATCATAGAACAACCGGTTCAGGCGATGTTCCTTTTTTATCAAAAGCATTTACAGTATCATTTCTTAACGGAACCATGTATGCAAACAATAACATTGTAGACATTGGTAGAACAGGAAACGGATTAGGAATTGCTGTTGGAAATTATAATACTTACGGAACCGTTCTAGAAACTCGTCATGATTTAGATGGCCGCTTTGATTTTGATGTAGTACAATTAGCAGGTAATGAAATCAGAATCGATGACTTATCTCAAAATGTAAGTTATTATTTAATAGGATACCAAAGAAACAATTTTGATTACGATAAATTGTTTTATGAAAATATCGAATACTTTTTACAAGAGTTTGTAGCTTGGGAAAGAACAGACAGAGCAGGAGGAATTACAAATGCTTTTGATGACGAACATTATTTGCAGTTTACTCCAGAAAATGATGTAACATTTAAATCATCACACGATCCATTTGGCACGAATATTGATTATATTAATTGGGACTATATTGGTGGATATGAAGTAGCCAATATTGCAGGGTATGAAGACCTTAAACGTTTAACACTTTTTTATGATGGAGGTGATACTGAAAGATTTGAATTAAGCGTTATAAATGATGAAACGATTGAATTGTTCCATTTAAGTTCTGAAAGATCGTACACTTTTTCTGGTAGAGGATTTGTACAATATTTAAAAACCGAAGGTAAGAGTGCTACTAAGCCAGCTGTAAGGAATAGCGGCAGAAAACGTACTAAAATACAACGTAAAACCGTTGTTAAAGAAAATATTTAAAATAAAGTTTGGTTAGTTGATTTTTGGTTGGTGTAGTAGCCAACTAAAAGGAACCGCCCCCTACAAGGGGCGGTTTTTCTATTTATGAACTTTACGTTAAGTATTGTTTTTCTTTTCAAAAAAAACATACTTTTAAGTATCTTTATAAAAAAGCTATCTTTTGATTAATAAACGTTTACTTATTAAAAATCTACTTTCTCATAATGATGAGAATAGCTTTTTCGATAAAAAACAAAAGCTCTCTTTAAACACCAAAGAAGGAAAAGCAAAATTTATAAAACACGTTTGTGCATTATCTAACTCTAACCCAAATAACAATTCATACATCGTTATTGGTATTGAAGATGAAGAAAATAAAATTATTGGAGTTGATTTTTACGATGATAGTAAAATTCAAAATCTAATAAATGCTTATCTAAAAAACCCTCCGAAAATAGAATATGCAAATGTTCCTTTTCCTCGTTTGCCGCGACATAAAGTAATAGGTTTAGTAACTATTTATCCTAATAATCAAGTTACTTCTCTAGTTAAAAACAATTGGAAGTATAAAAAAGAGACGGTGTTTTTTCGTAGAGGAAGCAACTCAATGCCTTCTGAAGGTAATTTTATTTTAAGGGATGTAAATAGCGCAATTGTAGAAGCTATTGAAAAAAATGCTAGCAATAATATCAAACTAACTTTAGATGGAGTTTTCGACTTTATAAACAGCCATAAACCAGAATACAATCCTAAATACAAGGTTTTTTATGAGCAATTTGTACTATGTTGGGCTGGAAAAAAGAAAGTAATTGGATATGAAGAGTTTTTAACTCGGGTTGATATTGAATTGATAAACGAACAAGTACGTTTATTTTATTCATCTTTAGATGATGTTCAAATAAGTTATAACGAGCAGTCTTTTATTATTACCGAATATATTTTATTAGGAATTGATAAAACTGAAAAGCACTATCCGTTAGAAAAAACAATTATTCATTTTAAAGATAATGGTAAACATGATATTGTTACCGAATTTTTGTTTGAAGCGCCAGTATACGATGCTACTATTTTAAAACATATTTACGATGATAATAATAGTATTATCTCTAAAATAGAGCAGAATAAAGCACTTTCTGTAACAGAACATGAAGATGTGTATAAATTACCCACCTCCTATTTAATTTGCTACTTAAATGGATTTATAGAAGCTGCTGAACAATTAAGAAAAGCAAAAGTTTATATTAAAAACTTAGAAGATAAAACTACGTATATAAAATATAAAGAAGCAATGCGTGTGCTGCGTAAAGTAAAGTATAACTAAAGCTTTTAAAACTTGAATATACTATTCTCCTTCTAACTTCATAGATAGTTCAAACCAACGTTCTTCTTTTTCTTCTAAACTGTCTATAGTTTCTTGTAACTCTAACGATTTGTCATTAATTTCTTCAGGAGAAAACTCGGTATTCATAAACTTTGTTTCGATATCAGTTTTCTTTTTTTGTAGTCTTTCAATATCTTTTTCTAGTAAACCCCACTCACGTTTCTCATTATAGCTTAAAACACCTTTTTTAGTGGTTTTAACAACTACTTCAACTTCTTTCTTTGGTTCTTTTACTTCTTTAGGTCTAGAGTCTTCATAAGCTCTAAAATCGGAATAATTACCAGGGAAATTATCTATTTGTCCTCCGCCTCTAAACACAAATAAATTATCTACAATTTTATCCATAAAATAACGGTCGTGCGAAACCACCATTAAATTACCAGGATAATCCAATAAAAAGTTTTCTAATACATTTAGCGTTACGACATCTAAATCGTTGGTAGGCTCATCTAAAATTAAAAAATTAGGGTTTTGTATTAACACCGCACATAAATACAAACGCTTTTGTTCTCCTCCACTTAATTTCTCAACAAAATCGTGCTGCTTTTTCCTATCAAACAAAAAACGTTCTAATAATTGTCCTGCCGATATTTTTCGTCCTTTGGTTAAGGGTATATATTCACCAAACTCTTTAATAACTTCAATTACCTTCTGCCCTTCTTTTATTTGAATCCCTTTTTGAGTGTAGTATCCAAACTTTACGGTTTCACCAATAATAACTTTACCACCATCTAATTCAATAGAACCAGTAACCATGTTTAAAAACGACGATTTGCCAGTTCCGTTTTTACCGATGATACCAATACGCTCACCACGTTTAAAAACGTAATCAAAACCGTCTAAAATTACTTTATCGTCGAATGATTTACGCATTTTATGAAGCTCTACAATCTTGCTTCCTAAACGCTCCATATTAATTTCTAACTGAACCTCATGATCGTTACGACGTTGTTTAGCTTTCTTTTTAATTTCAAAAAAATCATCGATACGAGATTTCGATTTAGTAGTACGTGCCTTTGGTTGACGACGCATCCAATCCAATTCTTTTTTAAATAAACTTTTTGCTTTTCCTAAATTGGTTGCTTCTAAAGCTAAACGCTCTTCTTTATTCTGTAAATAATACGAATAGTTTCCTTTGTACTTATATAATTTACCGTTATCTAACTCGATAATTTCATTACACACACGCTCTAAAAAATAACGGTCGTGTGTAACCATAAATAAGGTGATTTTTTCTTTAGCAAAAAAGGCTTCTAACCACTCAATCATTTCTAAATCTAAATGGTTGGTTGGCTCATCTAAAATTAATAAATCAGGTTTTTTAATCAATACAATAGCTAAGGCTAAACGCTTCTTTTGCCCACCTGAAAGCTTCCCTACTTTTAACTGTAAGTTGTCTAATTTAAGCTTAGATAATATTTGTTTGTATTGGGTTTCAAAATCCCAAGCATTGTGTTGCTCCATCAACTCAAAAGCTTCTTGATAAGCTTCTGTATCATCAGGGTTTTGTAGTGCTTTTTCGTATTGTTGTATAACAGATAAAACCTTGTTATCGGTAGAAAAAATAGTTTCTTCAATCGTTAAATTAGAGTTTAAGTTATCTGCCTGAGATAAATAAGCAATATCAATTCCTTTTCTACTCACTACCTGACCAGTATCTGACTCATCAACGCCAGCAACAATATTCAAAATAGATGTTTTACCGCTACCATTTTTAGCAACAAAAGCAATCTTTTGGTCTTTATTAATTCCGAAAGATATGTCGTCGAATAATACTTTTTCTCCGTATGCTTTTGATATGTTTTCTACTGATAGGTAATTCATCTACTAAAATTTTATGCAAAGAAACAAAAAACCCGAGCAATTGCTCGGGTTTAATTTATTTAATGAAGGGTTTTATTATTGCTTCATAATTTTAGCTGTTAATGATTTTTGACCATCATTTACTTCTAAAATATACATTCCTGTATTTAATTTTGAAATATCTATGTTAGATGATTCTAAACGGCCAGCTTTTACAACTCTACCAATTGTATTTACAATCTTGTAAGTCATAGCATCTGCTTTAGAAGCTAACTTAACTTGTACAAAGTTTGTTGCTGGGTTAGGATATGCCATTAAATCTAAAGATCTTTCGTTTCCTAATGGGTCACCTGAATTACCACTGAATATCGCAAAACTAGATGCAGAAGCTGTAATGTTAACTGTATAATCTTCTACCTCACCATCAGCGAAAGTTTCACAAGCAGTTTGAGCAGAATTATACTTCATAGATACACGCATTCTAGTTTGACCTAATAATGCATTAGCTGGTACTGCTACGTTTGCTGATAGGTTATTAGCACTTGATGAAGAACCTGAAACTACTTTTTCAGAAGTTTCAAAAGTACCATTTTGGTTAAAATCAATCCAAACTGCCCAATGTTCAGTATATGCAGTACTTCTAAATCCTGCACTTACAATCATAGCATTTGTTGCACTACCTTGAGCTAATGTTGCTACTTTAGACGTAAAGTCTCCGTATCCTCCATTTGCTCCAGTTGCGTTTGTCATTCCTCCTAATTCAACATTATCAATCCATTCGTAAGTCACTCTGTTTCCTTTAGAAGCACAGTAAGAAACTGAAGTAGATAATGTCGTAAATGTTACTGAACTACTAGAAGCTGAAGCATTACCTGCTGCATCTTTAGCTTTTACAGTATATGTATATGATGTGTTAGCAGTAAGCCCTGTAATATTAGCAGAAGTTCCTGTAACAGTTCCTACACTTGTTGAACCACTAAATACTTCGTATCCTGTTACTGCTACATTATCTGTAGAAGCTGACCAGTTTAAAGTAGCCGTAGTTTGTGCGATATTAGATGCTGTTACGTTAGTTGGCACACTTGGTGCTTGCGTATCTGCATTTACGTTTACAGTTCTACTAACTTGTGCTGCTGCATTACCCGCTGCATCACTTACGTTATAGTTCAAAGTATATGTTCCTACAGTAGATGTGTTTACACTTCCTGTAACTACAATACTAGATGTTAAGTTACCATCTACATTATCAGTAGCAGTTGCTCCTGGGTCTGTAAAAGTACCTCCAACTGTCATATTCATTGTAGCTGAACCGCTAAGTGTTATTACTGGTGCCGTAGTATCTGCAACTCCTGCTGATACATTTACTGTATAGTCTTCTACTTCTCCATCAAAATTAGTTTCACAAGATGTTGGGTTTGCATTGTACTTTGCAGAAACTCTCATTCTTGTACTACCTACTTTTGCATTTGCAGGAACAGCAACCGCTTTTGTTGGTAATGCTCCGTTAGATACATTACTTACATTTCCTAAATCAATCGTTTCTCCGCTATCAGCAAAATCACCATCTTGATTCCAGTCAATCCATGCAATAGCATCTACTCTATAATTACCATCAGTATTTACATTTACTGTAAGATTAACTGATGAAGATTGAGTAACCGTAGTACTTAAATTTGTAAAGTCTTCGTAACCTTTATCTTTTGCTGTTCCATCAGCTTTATCAATAGATCCAAAACGTACTCTTGTAACTCCTGTTGCGTAAGATGTATTTCCACTAGATGTACAATAAGTAATTGTAACTGCTGGTGTAGTAAAGTTTACTGAAGCGCTATAATTAGAGTTTCCTGAAGAACACTTAGAACGAACTTGTACTTCATATTGAGTAGAAGCTGATAAACCACTTAAAGAAGTAGAAGTACCAGAAACTGCACTTGTAGTCCAAGAAGAAGTTCCTATTGCACGGTGTCTAACATCATAAGTAGCTCCTGAAACAGCTGTCCAGTTTACTGAAGCACCAGTAGCAGTTACTCCAGAAGTAGAAACTCCTGTTGGTACTGTTGCATTACATACAACTGGTGTACCTGTAATTCCTGTAACGATTAAAGAGTAGTTTTGACTACCTCCAGTTAAAGAACCTTTATGTGAAACAGTAATAGTATATGTACCTGAGGCGTTAGCAACATCTACTCTTTCGTAAGGGTCAACATTGTTATCTCTTTTTGCACTAGTAGTAGCTCCTGTTAACTCATATGGTAAATAAGTAGTACCAGACTTAGATACTCTAATATCTAAATCATTTACTAATACTGGTGTAGTAGAATTTACTGTAGTATTAGCCGTACCAGGTCTGTCTGTCCAAGAAATAGAAGATAATAATGGGCTAGTTCCATCAGAATCAACAGTAATCGTATATGTTTGACCAGAATTTAATGTTAACTCTTCTATTTTAGCTTGATTCCCTTTTTTAGTAATTGTTTCAGCCGCTCTTTTAGTATTCAATAATCCCCATCCAAAAACAGCATCTGGTCCAGAAGCACCAGCATCATCAGCAGTATGTAACGCTAAACCTTTTAAGGTCGCAGCTTTCATAAAATTACCACTGTTTAAATTTTTGTGATGTTGTTGTAATAATAATAAAGAACCTGTAACATTTGGCGATGCCATCGATGTACCTGAAATAGAATTATAAGCAGTATCACTATTTTGATATGTAGAATAAACTCCGGTACCATTACCTGTAATATCAGGTTTAATTCTAAAATCATCTGTTGGTCCTTCACTACTTGAACTGTTAATAGACACAGAAACTAAATTTCCGTTTGCATCAATATTAGCATCTTGTGCGTTTGCAACTACTAAATTGTTCTTAGATGTTGAGTGACCTGTTAATTTATCAAATCCAGATCCTCCAGTTGGATTGTTATTTGCTGAATTATCGTTACCATCGTTACCTGCAGCAACTACCATTAAATAGTTTGGTGCATTAAACATTATTTGATCCCAATCACGAGAAGTAGTAATATAACCACCAAAATAATGTTGAGGTAATTGTACTTGACCTAATTGGTTTCTCGTTGCAAAACCATAAGAATGGTTTGAAACTAACATTCCGTTTGCAGCTGCGTTTGTAGCTTCAGAAGTATCACTATTCCAGTCACTACCTTTTACCTTAGAATGTGGAGCCATACCTTTTGCATTCGCCTGAACACCAGATGCCATAATCGTACCTGTTACGTGAGCAGCGTGAAAGTTTAAAGATGAACTACCATCAAATACTGAGAAACGGTTGTTTCCTCCTGCTCCATCATACTCTTGGTGAGAAGCTCTTGCAATACCACCATCCCATACGTAAGCAGTCATTCCTTGTCCCATTAAGTTTAATCCTAATGAACCTCCTGAATTTAAATGATCTGTTCTTGTTGATTTTGCCGCGTCTACGTTAAATGTAGTATAATAAATAGGTTTCCCATTTACGACTCTTTGTAATTCAACAAAACGGCCATCTTTAGTTGTAAACTTCGTTTTCCAACCTTTTTGTTTTGCGATTTGTAATGCTTGTTTTTTCTCTGAGTTAGAGTTTTTCTGAAAGTCTCCTTTCATTTGTTGAAGCTTACTCAAATTGTATTTACTACGAATTTTTTCAACTTCATTTTTGTCTTGAGCTTGTGTTTGGAAACTTAATCCAAGAACTGCACTAGCTAGAACAAGACTTTTAAAGTACTTGTTTTTCATTTTTTGAAGGGTTTATAAAGTTAGTTATTGAAAATGAAATTTATATTAAAAAAAACTTAATATTTTATCATTAACGACGCAAATATAATAAAAAATTGAATTATTCGTAACAATAGACAAAAAACATAGTCAAAAAGTCAATTTCTAAAAGAAAAAAACCCATTAACCCCAGTGTGTCACTGGGATTAATGGGTTTTAAAAATTTAATCTATTTTAAATTCTTATTTCTTCATTAATTTAGTTGTTAATGATTTTTGACCATCATTTACTTGTAAAATATACATTCCTGTATTTAAGTTTGTTACATCTAAATTAGAAGATTCTAAACGACCAGCTTGTACAACTCTACCAATTGTATTCACAATTTTATAAGTCATGTTATCAGCTTTAGAAGCTAACTTAATTTGCACAAAATCTGTTGCTGGGTTAGGGTATGCTAATAAGTCTAAGTTTTTCTCATTTCCTAATCTTTCAGCATTTACTGGACCATCTACTCTAGAACTACTAGCTACAATGTTTACAGTATAATCTTCTACTTCACCATCATTAAAAGTTTCACAAGCAGTTTGAGCTGAGTTATACTTCATAGATACACGCATTCTTGTTTGCCCTAATGTAGCTCCTGAAGGAACCGCAACAGTAGCTGTTAAGTTATTTGCGCTAGAAGAAGAACCAGAAACCACTTTTTCTGAACTATCAAAAGTTCCGTTTTGGTTAAAGTCAATCCATACAGCCCAGTGCTCAGTATATGCAGAGCTCTTAAATCCTGCACTTACAATCATTTGGTTTGAACTTCCTTGAGCAACTGTAGCTACTTTAGAAGTAAAATCTTCATAACCACCATTATCTCCAGTTGCATTTTTCATTCCTCCTAATTCAACGTTGTCAATCCACTCATAAGAAGAACGATTTCCTTGAGAAGAACAGTAAGAAATTTGATTTGCTAATGTAGTTACATTAACAGTATTACTTGCAGAAGAAACATTACCAGCAGCATCTTTTGCTCTTACTGAGAAAGTATAAGCTGTAGCAGCTGTTAATCCTGTAATATTAGTTGACGTATTAGCTGTTGAACCTAATTTAGTAGACCCTCTATAAACATCATATTCTGTTACTGCTACATTATCTGTAGAAGCTGACCAGTTTAAAGTTAATGTAGTTTGAGTTACACTAGAAACAGCTAAACTAGTTGGTGCAGTTGGCGCTTGAGTATCGGCAACAGCTCCTTGTACATTTACTGTATAATCTTCAACTTCTCCATCGAAGTTAGTTCCACATGATGTTGGGTTTGCATTGTATTTTGCAGCAACTCTCATTCTAGTTGCTCCTACTTTAGCATTTGCAGGAACAGCAACCGCTTTTGTTGGTAATGCTCCGTTAGATACGTTACTTACGTTTCCTAAATCAATAGTTTCTCCACTATCAGCAAAGTCACCATCCTGGTTCCAGTCAATCCATGCAATTGCATCTACTCTGTAGTTTCCATCAGTATTAACATTTACTGTAAGGTTTACAGATGAAGACTGAGATACTGTAGTACTTAAGTTTGTGAAATCTTCGTAACCTTTATCTTTAGCTGTACCATCAGCTTTATCAATAGATCCAAAACGTACTCTTGTTACTCCAGTAGCATAAGATGTATTACCGCTAGAAGCACAATAAGTAATTGTTACTTCTGGTGTTGTAAAGTTAGATGAAGCACTATAACTAGAGTTCCCTGAAGAACACTTAGAACGTACTTGTACTTCATATTGTGTTGAAGCTGATAATCCGCTTAAAGAAGTAGAAGTACCAGAAACTGCATTTGTTGTCCAAGATGAAGAACCTACTTGACGGTGTCTTACATCATAAGTAGCGTTTTCAACTGCTGTCCAAGAAACCGAAGCTCCTGAAGAAGTTACTCCTGAAACAGAAACCCCTGTTGGAACCGTTGCATTACATACTGCTGGTGTACCAGTTTTATCAGATAAAGCTAAAGCACGACGCGCACCACCAGCTACTAAATAAGTATGCATTCTATTTTTTTGTCCTAAAGTAAATAAGTTCATACAAGAATCATCTGAGTAATCCATGTAGTTTTGTACCATATCTTCTGATCCACAAGAAACATGTCCTGTTGCACAACCATAGTTAGCAGCATCAGATTCTGGAGTATCAGATACGAAATCATCTGTTCCACAAGCACCATCTCCCCAAATATGACGTAAACCTAAGTAGTGACCTACTTCGTGAGTAGTTGTTCTACCTCCATCAAAAGGAGCTGCAGCCGTACCATTAGTACCAAAATATTGATCCGCCATTACTACACCATCTGTTGATGCATCTGTATCCCAAGGGAATTGAGCGTATCCTAAGATTGTTCTTCCTCCACTACTTAAAGCATCAACAATCCACATATTTAAATACTCAGATGTATTCCATGGATTAACACCTCCTTGAGAAGATTTTTTCATAGAATCGTCTGTAGCCCAAGTAGACTTACTTACTTGCTTTCTAGTAATTCCTGTAGTAGCATTTCCATTAGGATCAACCTGCGCTAAATAAAATTCAATTTTTGTATCAGCAGCTTGAGACCACTTATTTGTTCTATCTGCATTTGTTCTACGGAAATCTGCATTTAAAACATCTAATTGAGATTGAATTTGTGCAGTACTAATATTGTTCGAAGAATTTGTATATAATACGTGTACAACAACTGGAATTTGATATACGTCTCCTGAAATTTTAGCATGGTTCTTAGACATTTCCTCAACTTTTCTTTGAGTAAATGCTTCCATGTCGTTCATACGTTTTGCAATACTAGGATTCTTAGCCATTTTTTGCTCTATAAGCTCGGCTGCATTACAATCACGTTTAACTTGTTTTGATTTCTGCTGAGAAAAGGCAACAGTACCCATAAATAAGCACGCAAGTGCTAAAGTAATTTTGTTTTTCATTCCTGAAGGGTTAATTGATTAAAAAAACTTTAATAAATAGACTTCAAATTAATAATTTCTCAATAAAAACTCTACTTATTCCAATAAATAAGTGGCAAATATATAAAAAAACATAATTATTGATAATTTTTACGCTAAAAAATCACTTTAAATCAAACACATAGCGTGTTTTCAGTAGAGTTAAACACGCTTTGAACCATCTAAAATTCTTTCATAAAAAAGAATAATTGTACTTTTAATAAAAATTTCTGAATGCTTGAGGTAAAAAATTTGTGTATTTCTTTTTTCAAAAAGGATATCTTAAATAACATTGTTCAAAACATATCATTTAAAGTAAATAAAAATGAAATTCTTGGTATTGTTGGTGAGAGTGGGAGTGGAAAATCTATTAGCTCATTAGCTGTTTTAGGGTTATTACCCAAAACAGCTGTTCTTAAAGGCGAAATTATTTACAATGATGCAGATCTATTACAGTTTTCAGAAAATGACTTTCAGAAAATAAGAGGTAAAGAAATCGCTATGATTTTTCAAGAGCCAATGAGTTCATTGAACCCAACTATTACTTGTGGTAATCAGGTAGCTGAGATTTTACAACAACATACTAATTTATCAAAAAATGAAATAAAGGAGGAGGTTATCTCTCTTTTCGAAAAAGTAAAACTTCCAAGACCTGAAGGAATTTTTAATTCCTACCCTCATCAAATAAGTGGTGGGCAAAAACAACGTGTTATGATAGCAATGGCTATTGCTTGCAAACCTAAATTATTAATTGCTGACGAACCTACCACAGCGTTAGATGTAACTGTGCAAAAAGAGATTATAACTCTTTTAAAAGAACTACAACAAGAATATAAAATGGGAATTATTTTTATTTCTCATGATTTAGCTTTGGTTTCTGAAATTGCTGACAATGTAGTGGTTATGCAAAAAGGAAGAATTATCGAACAAGGAGCATCTAAAAATGTTTTTCTGTCTCCTGAAAAAAATTATACTCAAGCTTTAATTAATTCTAAGCCTAATACTAAACATCGATATAAAACATTACCTACAGTAGATGACTTCATTCATGATTCGGTTGACCCAACACTATACACTAATGAAGAACGAAATAAATTTCATCAAAAAATATACAATACCCCTCCTCTATTAGAAATTATTAATCTAAACAAGAATTTCATTAACAATTCTTCATGGGTTTCAAAAGCTACTATTGTACAAGCAGTAAACAATGTTTCTTTTAAGGTTTACAAAGGAGAAACTTTAGGTTTGGTAGGCGAAAGCGGATGCGGAAAAACAACCTTAAGTAGAGCTATTTTACAATTAGAAAAAGCATCTTCGGGACAAATTATTTATAACGGAGTAGATATAACAAAACTATCTAAATCAGAATTTAAAAAACTACGAAAAGATATTCAAATCATATTTCAAGATCCATTTTCTTCTTTAAACCCTCGAATCACAGTTGGAGATTCAATTTTAGAACCAATGAAAGTTCATAAGGTTTTAAATTCAACTAAAGAACGAAAAGAATATGTATATGATTTATTAGAAAAAGCAGGGTTAGATCGTAATCATTATAATAGATATCCTCATGAGTTTTCTGGCGGACAACGTCAACGAATAGGAATTGCGCGTACCATTGCTTTACAACCTAAATTAATTATTTGTGACGAATCTGTTTCTGCTTTAGATGTTTCTGTTCAAGCTCAGGTATTAAATTTATTGAATCAATTAAAATCAGAATTTAATTTTACTTATATATTTATTTCTCACGATTTATCGGTAGTAAAATATATGGCTGATCAGTTAGTTGTAATGAATAAAGGTAAGATTGAAGAAATAGCAGATGCTGATGAAATTTACAAGAATCCAAAAACACAGTATACCAAAACATTAATTGAAGCCATTCCTAAAGGATTGTAACTTTTTTCAATACTTTATTAGTGGTATATTGCACCGTTAAAAACGAAAAGAAAGAATATGAAGATTATAGTACCAATGGCAGGAATTGGGTCTCGTTTGAGACCTCATACACTAACAACTCCGAAGCCATTAACTGTTATAGCAGGTAAACCAATTGTACAACGTTTAGTTGAAGATATTACATCGGTTGTTAATCAACCTATCGAAGAAATTGCATTTATTATTGGTCCTTCAGCTAAAGGTTTTCCAGCTGACACAAAAGATAAATTAATTGCAATCGCAGAAAGTTTAGGGGCTAAAGGTTCAGTTTTTGTTCAAGAAGAAGCCTTAGGAACTGCGCATGCAATTTATTGTGCTAAAGATGCATTAAGCGGACCTTGTGTTGTTGCTTTTGCAGATACATTATTTAAAGCAGATTTTACTTTAGATGCGAATGCAGATGGGGCTATTTGGGTAAAACAAGTAGAAGATCCAAGCGCTTTTGGTGTTGTAAAATTAAAAGATGGTGTTATTACTGATTTTGTTGAAAAACCAAAAGAATTTGTTTCTGACTTAGCGATTATCGGTATTTACTATTTTAAAGATGGTGATAAAGTAAAACAAGAAATAAAACATTTGATTGATAATGATATTCGTCCTTCAGGAGAATTTCAATTAACAGAAGTGTTAGAATCTTTAAAACAGCAAGGAGCTCAATTTGTTCCTGGTAAAGTAGATGCTTGGATGGACTGTGGTAAAAAAGACCCAACAGTAGATACTAATAAACAAGTTTTAGGTTTTGAACAGGCTGATGGCAACAATTTAGTATCTAACGACGTTGTATTAGAAAACTCAGAAATTATTCAACCTTGTTATATTGGTAAAAATGTCGTTTTAAAAGACACTAAAATTGGACCTTATGTTTCTATTGGTGAAAACAGTGTTGTAGAAAATTCAACAATTGTAAATTCATTAATTCAAACAAATGTACATATATCTAACGCAAATTTAGATAATGCAATGATTGGTAACCACGCTAAATATAACGCAATTTATACCTCGGTAAGTATAGGTGATTATACAGAACTTACATAAAACAACTAGAAGAAAGAAGGAGGAGAAAAGAAACAAGACAACTATTCAGTTTTTGAATAAAATTGTTTTCTCTTTTCTCTTTTTTCTTCTCTCTTTTACTTCTTTTTCACAAGATAGTATTCCTGCTTTGGTTAATCCTCTTGAAAAGAATAACATAAAATTTCAAGAAAGCTTTTTTAAAGCCTTATCTCAAAAAGCAATCTTTAATTATCAAAAAGCGATTCAATATTTAGAAGAGTGTAATGAATTAGTAGCCAATAATAAAGCTGTTTTATTCGAACTTTCTAAAAACTACGCAAAACTTAATAGAAATACTGAAGCTATAGAATATATTAATCTTGCTTTGAATAAAGACACAGTAAACCTGTGGATGTTAGAACATAAAGTTGATATTTTAAAAAGATCCGCTTTTTTTGAGGAAGCAATTAAAACACAAGAAAAAATTGCTGCTAAACACCCAAAGAAAAAGCAACTTTTAGTGTTTTTACATTTACAAAATAGCGACGTTATTGCTGCTAAAAAAGTACTCTCTGAGTTAGAAGAAGCTCAATTATTAAATTCGAGATTACGAAGAATACAAGATAAACTTTACAACAAACAAACTAAAGCAGAGAGTAAAAAAATAACTATTGCTAATACTGATGTGCTTTCTAATTTTGAAAAAGATAAGTCTTTCAATAATTTAAAGGCTTTATTAGATAAATTATCTGTTGATAATCATCCTGATCTTTTAAAATACAGCGAACAAGGTTTAGCATTGTTTCCTGCACAACCATTTGTGTATTTAATGAATGGAAAAGCATTAAACAATAAGAGTCAATTTAAAAAAGCCATAGAAAGTTTACAAAACGGCATTGATTTTGTGATTGACAACAACGAAATCGAAGCAAAATTTTATTTAGAAATTGCAAAAGCTTATCAAGGTTTAAATGATATTAAAAAATCTAATTCATTTAAAAATAAAGCTGTTAAAATTTTAAAATAAAAAGTCTTTATTATTTATTCATTTATGAAATATTTTACACTACTTTTTGTGTTACTTATTGGATTTACCTCTTGTAAATCAACTAAAAAAATTGCAGAAAACACATCTGTAATTAAAGAAATGTCGGCACGTAAAGTTGCAAAAAAACATGTAGCTGCTAATTTTGACGAAAAAACAATTGATGCTCGTTTAAAAGTAAACTACAAAGACAGTAAAGAAAATGTTGGTTTTTCTGTACGAATGAAAATTAAAAAAGACGAGGTAATTTGGCTAAAAGGAACCAAGTTTATTACTGTTTTTAAGGCAAAAATTACGCCTACTAAAGTTCAATTTTATTCTCCTTACAAAAAAAATTATTTTGATGGTGATTTCTCTATGCTTAAAAAGTTGTTAGGCGCTGATATTAACTTCCAGCAATTACAAAGTATGTTGTTGGGTGAATCGTTATTAAATGTTCGATCTGAAAAACAAGAAGTAGCAATTAATGATAAGTCTTATCAACTTTCACCAAAAAATCAACCTAATTTGTTTGATATCTTCTTTTATGTAAATCCGTCTCATTACAAATTAGACAAACAATTATTGGTTAACACAATTAAAAATCAGCGTTTAGATATTAATTACCCAAAGTATTTGATTAAAAACAAGGAACTTTTTCCAGAAAAAATTAATATTAACGCAAAACAAAACAATAAGTTTACTAATATTGACATTACAACCCGTTCGGTTGAGTTTAATACTAAATTAAATACTGATTTTAAACTCCCAAGCGGCTATAAAGAAATTAAATTATAATGAAGTCTTCTGTTTTTTACATCTCTTTCTTATGCCTATTTTTTATAGGGTTTTCTTCTTTTGGTCAAAACCGAAAAGAATTAGAAAACAAACGTAAAAAACTTAAAAAAGAAATTGTTCAGGTTAATAATTTATTGATTAAAACTAAGAAGAAAAAAAGCAATGCTTTAGATGATTTAAAAGATTTAAATCAGAAAATAAATGTTAGAGAACGCTTAATTGAAACCATTGAATTAGAAGCAAAATCTTTAGCTAAAGAAATAAAAACGAACGAAAAGCAACTTAAAGAATACAACAATCAGCTTAAAAAATTAAAAAAAGAATATGCAGATATGGTTGTAAAAACCCATAAAAGCAAATCACAACAAAGTAAAACCATGTTTTTGCTTTCTTCTAAAAGTTTTTATCAGGCCTATAAACGCTTAAAGTACATGCAACAGTACAGTGATTATAGAAAAAAACAAGGCGAAGAAATTATAGTAAAAGCAAAAGAAGTTGAACAATTAAACGATTCGTTAACACAAAGAAAAAAAGCAAAAGAAATTCTAATTTCTGATGAAAAAGATCAGAAAGATAAAATAGAGTCTGATAAGAAGAGTAAAGAAAGTTTAGTTTCTAAAATTAAGAGACAAGAGAGAAAATATAAAGGCGATTTAAAAAAGAAAATACGTGAAGAGAAACGCGTTGCTGCTAGAATTGATAAATTAATTAGAGATGCCATTGCACGTGCTAATAAAGGTAAAAAAAGAACCTCTAAAAAGAAGTCTTCAGGACTGATATTAAACAAAGCTGAAGAAGCGCTTCGTGCTAATTTTGAGCAAAATAAAGGGAAATTACCTTGGCCTGTTAATGGACTTATTACTAGAAAATTCGGGATACAACCACATCCTACTTTTTCAGGAATTAAAATTAATAGTGCTGGTTTACATATCGTAACCAAACCAAATACAGATGCACAAAGTATATTTAATGGTAAGGTATTAGCTTTACAAACACAATCTGGTGGAAAAAAATCGGTGTTAGTACAACACGGAAGCTACATTTCTTCTTACAATAATCTAGAAAATGTATATGTTAAAAAAGGGGATGTTGTAAAAACGGGTGATAAAGTAGGAAAGGTATTTACCGATAAGGTTTCTGGAAAAACAAAACTGTTTTTTGTACTGTTTAAAAACACTACAAAATTAAATCCATCTCAATGGATACGTAACAACTAAAAAACATGAAAAACGCTGCTAATTTTGTTATTGTTACTATAGCTATAGTAGCTGTATTAGTTATTGGAAAAGGCATATTAATCCCGTTTATTTTTGCTTTAATTTTTTGGTTTTTAACACGAGAAATTAGAAAAAGTATTTACAAACTTCCATTCGCAAAAAAATACATTCCGTTTTGGTTAAGTAATGTGTTTGTTTTTTCGTTAATAATTTTAGGGTTCGGTTTTATTTCAGAAATTATTACCAACAGTATTTCCGATTTAACGACTTCTTACACTAAATACGAGCCTAATGTTGAGGCAATTATCAAAAAATTAAATGGTTATTTTCATATTGATATTATTACTTCTTTAAAATCAGTAGTTGGTAATTTTAATTACGGATCTGTATTAGGAAGCATTGCTAATGGTATTAGTGGATTGCTTGGTGATACGTTTATGATTGTTATCTATGCTTTATTTATTTTCTTAGAAGAAGCTAGTTTAAAAAAGAAATTAAAAAAGATATTCTTTAAAGAAGGAGGCAACACTCAAGTAATTTTAAATAAAATTGAAAACTCTATTTCTAGTTATTTAAGATTAAAAACCTATGTGAGTTTACTAACAGGTATCTTAAGTTATATTGTTTTAGTTTTAGTTGGGGTAGATAGCGCTCCTTTTTGGGCTTTTTTAATCTTTTTACTAAATTATATTCCTACTGTAGGTTCTTTAGTAGCAACAGTATTTCCAGCAATTTTTAGCTTGATACAATTTGGTGAGTTTACGCCATTTTTAATTGTGCTAATTGCGGTAGGTAGCGTGCAAGTAATTGTAGGTAATTTAATAGAACCTAAAGTATTCGGAAAATCATTAAATCTAAGTCCACTGGTTACTATACTATCATTAGCTATTTGGGGAAATATCTGGGGAATTACAGGAATGATACTTTCTGTACCTATTACTGTAATTATGATTATTATCTTCTCTCAATTCGAGAAAACAAAATCAGTTGCCATATTACTATCCGAAAATGGTGATTTAGATAAGGTTTAAGCCATTATTCCCCTACAAACAACGCTTTTAACTCAGTAGCGTCTTTCGGGTCTAATTTACTTGCTAAAACTAAACTTAACTGTTTTCTACGTAAAGCTCCGTCATAACGTTTTTTCTCTAATTCAGTTTCTGGTTCAATTTGAGCAATTGGTACTGGTTTTCCAGTTTCATCAACAGCAACAAATGTGTAAATACCTTCATTTACCTTTGTTTTTTCACCAGATTGACGATCTTCAATCCAAACATCTACATATACTTCCATTGATGATTTAAAAGCACGTGAAACTTTTGCTTCAACCGTAACAACACTTCCTACAGGAACCGATTTTGTAAATGCAACATGATTTACCGATGCAGTAACCACAATTCGTCTAGAATGACGACGTGCAGCAATACTACAAGCCCTATCCATACGAGCTAATAACTCTCCTCCAAAAAGATTGTCTAAATAATTTGTTTCACCTGGTAAAACAAGATCGGTAAGTACTGTTAATGATTCTTTAGGTGCTTTAGCTCTCATCAATTAAATTTTGATGCAAAGATATAGCATAAACCTAAAAAATAAAGAAATTAAATGATGATTATTTAACTAATAACCAAGCATCTTCGCTAACTGATTGTTTAATCAATTCTAGTTCTTTACGAGCCTCTTCTTTAGTACTAAAAGAAGTAAAACTAACCTGCGTTAATCCAAAGTTGTTTTTACCAATTATTTTGGCATCATAACCTTGCTCTTGTAATTCCGCTAATTTTTTCTCAGCGTTTTCAACTTCTTGAAAAGCACCAGCGATAATATGAAAATTTTTAGCTGCTTCTTTTGTTACATTTAAATTAATTGTTGGTAACGGATTGTCGATAACAAAAGTAGCCGATTGTATTTTCTTTTGTACCGCTTCTTCTTGGTTGGCTAACAATTCTTTTTGTTGTTGATTCTGAATTCCATTCCAACCAACATAAGCAACTCCAACTAAAACAGAAGCAACAGCAGCTCTTTTTAAGAATACAGGAATTGTACTTTCTTTTTCTTCAGTAACAATAGGCAATGGTTTTACTTCGCCTTTAAATCTTTTTATAGCAGGACTTTCTACCTCAGTTAAACCATAAGATTCTACTAAGAAATTACTTGAAGCGTTTGGTTCAAAAACAACTTGTTTTTCTTCGTTTAAAGATAAACTACCCACAGCAGCAACCTCAACTGATTTTGTTTCAATTTCTTTGGTCCAAGTAGCAATTTCTTCTGCTATGAAATTAGTTGCTTTTTCAAAAGAAATGTTTTTGTTTGAAGCAATGTAATTCGCCAACAAACCATCATTATGCTTTAAATACGCATTAAAAGTAATTTGTTTTTTTGGTGGATAAAATGTGTGTGTAAAGTTATTCACTTTAGCACCAATTTTATTGGTTACAAATCCCCCAAAATTAGGAACAATTACGCAATCGTATCGGTATAATAAATCGTTAATGTAGTTGGCTAATGTCATAGTAACAAAAATAGAAAAATAAACGAGTTATTGCTAAAGATACTCACAATTTTATTAACAGTTTTTTGTATATTGAAAATCAAATTATTACCAGATGAATTCAGAAAAGCTCTTGGCAATACTAAAACTTCAAGCTACTAAAAACGTTGGAGATATTATTGCTAAAAAGTTAATCGCTGCCACTGGTGATGTTGAACAAGTGTTTAAAGAATCTAAAAACACACTGCATAAAATTAACGGAATTGGTACACATGTTACCGATAGTTTATTTGCCAATGAAAATCAAAAAAGGGCAGAGGAGGAGCTAAACTATATTCAACAAAAAAATATTGGTTTTTCTTATTTTTTAGAAGATGATTATCCTCAAAATTTGAAACACTGTATTGATGCTCCCATCTTATTTTTTAAAGAGGGAAACATAGACCTCAATAGTCAAAAAATTATTTCAATTGTAGGAACAAGAAATATTACATCGTATGGTCGTGATTTTTGTAGTCAACTTATTGAGGATTTAAAAGATTACAATCCAATTATTATAAGTGGTTTTGCTTACGGTGTAGATATTTGTGCTCATAAAGCAGCGATAAAAAATAACTTGCAAACCATTGGAGTTCTAGCGCATGGATTTGAAACTATCTACCCTAAAACACATAAAAAATATATTAGTGAAGTACACAAAAATGGCGGATTTATCACCGAGTTTTGGCATGATGAACAACCTTTACGAGAAAACTTTTTAAAACGGAATCGGATTGTTGCTGGATTATCAAAAGCAACTATTATTATTGAATCTGCTAAAAAAGGCGGCTCTTTAGTTACTGCAGATATTGCTAATTCTTACAATCGAGATGTATTCGCATTGTCTGGAAGAGCCAACGATATATATAGTACAGGTTGCAATAATTTAATCAAAAACAACCAAGCGCATCTATTGTCTTCTGATGATGATATTGTAAAAATGCTTAACTGGGATCTGTCAAAAACTTCAACACTCGTACAAAAAGAATTATTTATTAACCTTACAGATGTTGAACAAAAAGTATACGATTACTTACAGCAAAATGGTAAACAATTATTAGATGTTATTGCTCTAAATTGTGATATTCCTGTGTATAAACTATCTTCGGTATTAATCCAAATGGAGCTTAAGGGAGTTGTAAAACCTTTACCTGGAAAATTGTTTGAAATATAAATTAATTTATCTTTGATAAAACTACTCACATGTCATCAGAAGAAAAATTAATGTCTCAAAAAAAGCCTGCTTTTCCTGTATCGGAAGAATTACATACGTATTTAGCAGAGCATAGTAGAAACATTAAAATTCCTATTTTTTATGATGACTTATTGCGCTTTCAAGGGTCTGTAGTTGTATATGATAAAAATGATGAAGACACACTTTGGGTTCGCACTTATTACTCTGAATTCGAAAGGCAAGAAATAGATTTAAGCCTTAAAAAAGTATATACTATTTTGCATTCTAATGGTAATGAAGACACCATTCCGTATTTAAATGTAGATGCTATTGACTATTGTACTTTCGGAAATTCGAAACCTTTTAGAGTTAAAATCCGTAATATTTTAAACGACAATTTTACGTATTTCTATGTTAAAAAAACCGATGCTTCTCGTGTTTACGGATTAGAACTTGAACACATATTATCGCCTTACAACCTCAACTTTTTAGTATATAAAGACACGTTGATTGAAGAACATATTGCTGGTATTCCTGGAGATGTTTTTATTAAAGAATTTTTACCTAAATGTACCGAATCTGAAAAAGCACAAATAGCAAAAGAATTTGTAAAGTTTAACGAACGTTGTATGATTCGTTTATTGGGTGATATGCGTTCGTATAATTACGTTATTGTACCTGTACATGATTTTGATCATGTAGTGTATAGAATTCGTGCCATCGATTTTGATCAGCAATGTTTTGAAGGGAAATTTAAGGTGTATTATCCACAATTTTTTAAAGAGAATTTTTTGATGGTTGCGCTAGTAGGAGATAAGCTTCAAGAAAAATCTATTGAACAATACAAACTAGAAGAAAGATCGATTGTAGCAAAACGTATTTTAAGTTCTGAGAACAGAGTTGATCAACTAGTTTTTTGTATGAAAAATGATAGTATTTCAACCGAAAAAAATATTGATTTATTAAAAAATCAGATTTTCGATTTTACAAAGGATATCCTATTTAAAAAAAGCAATAGTATGGGTGAAATACTAGAAACTGCACTCGGTTTTGTAAAGCGTAATTATGAAAACATGCGAGTTTCTTAATTGTGTTATTGATATAACTAAAGAGAGTAGTTATTTTCTACTCTCTTTTTACTCTACATTATTAGTTTTTATAAACAACTCCTATTGAGAGTCCTCTTTCTTTTCCAAAGTTTCTTCCAGATAGATTAAATCCATATCCTGCAGATACTCCTATGTTTTGTTGATATACAGGAACATAAACATCAAATGATAGATTTGTATAATCAACTTGGGTTTGAGATAATGCTACTGGCCCTCCATTTGAACCAAATTCGGCAGAACCAATATCGTAACCAGAATTAGAATCTTGAATACCTAACTTTGCATGTGTATAAATCCAATCATTGTAATACCCTACTTTAAAACCATATAAAAAAGCATTTGGTATTTTAAAATCAGAATTACTTCTAGCGCTATATCCTGCTTGAATTTCTGTAAATAAATTTATTTTAGTGGTATATTGAGCTACTACTATTCCATCAATTGTTGTAGATTTATTTCCTATAGATAGAATTCCATTTCCTTCATAATTGCCTAAAGGGAAAGTTACCCCGGTAGCTCCTCCCAATGTAATTTTAGAACCATTATCGTATTTTTTTTCTAAAAATCTTGCTTTCATAAAAAGAGACAAATCTTGGAGGCCGCTTTGTCTACTTTGATTATGTACTGGATCAGGATTTCCATTATCGCTTTTTATCGAAATATAGGGTGCAGTTACTACAGCCGATAACCAGTCATTAACTCCATATTCTCCATAAAGACTAATTATAGAAGACGAAATATCTCCAAGGTTAGCAGGGTTTCCATCTGAAAGAGTTTTACCTCTATAAAACTTATCATAACTCTTATTAGAGTACATTGTAGCAATTGTAAATTTGTTTTTTTCAGGATAAAAACCTGTAATAGGTGTTTGAGCATTTGTCACCATAGGAAAGCACAAAAAAGCGGCTATTCCTAAGAATCGCTTAGTTAGTTTGGACATAATTGATAATTTTTAGTTTTCTCCTTAGACGAAATCTAAAAAAACACCTTACAAAGCTATGTTTAAATCAAAAAATATTTAATCCCATCAAGGATAAATGGAATATATATCGTTTAATTCACTTCTCCAATAATAATATCAGACCCTAAATATTCATTAGATAACTCTCTCCAATGGCGAATTCTAGGAAGTATTAAATCTCCTAATTTAAATTCTCCCTCAAAAACTAAACGTTCTCCTTTTACTGCATCACTTGGAAAAACCATTTCCAGTCCTAAAATTTTATGCTCTTTCTTTGATAAATAAAGCACCCAATGTTTAGAAAATAATGGTTCTTTTAATTCAATAGGAATTTTATAACTCTCAACAGAATTAAAAACAGTTTCTTCTACAGCATTCACTTCTTTTAGTTCATTAGCTAAAGACATTGGCAAGCCTAATAAAGTCTTATAAAAACGGTGGTACCTTTTGTTTCTTTTAGGTTCTAAGCGGTACTTTTTTATAAGTAAAGAATCTGTAATCACTTCACCGTCTAACAACGTAACACTTCCGTTTTCATCTATTTTGTGTGTAGAAATATGTTGTTCTCTATTCCTTTTTAATTCAAACAAATTATCTTTATTGTTTAATGAAACTATTGAGTATCTGGAAGGGTTACCAACTCTCGGCTCTTGAATATGAATTGTAAAATCAACAGTATTCCATTCTTTGTTTTTGTCATGAAATTGACTACTTTTTTCTAAAAGAAATTTCCCATCTAATTGATCTTGTTTGGTTTCACAACCCACAAAGCTTATAACTAATAAAAATAATGATAGATATCTCATATTAAAGTTTTTATAAAGTAAATCAAAAAACATTTTTGTCTATACTAAAGCTATGTTAAATTACTTATTCTTACTTCGAACACTCTCAATAACTACGGTTGCTAAAATTAAACTTCCGCCTAAAAAAGTGTTCCACGTGGGAATTTCATTCAAAAAAATAAACGCTAAAATAATTCCGAATATAGGTTGTACACTACTAATAATACTTGCGGTTGATACCGAGAAAAACTGCAACGAATGCACCATTAAACTATGGCCAATAGCTGTGGTTAGTAATGCTAATAATAACACATAAGGGTATTGACTTTCGAAACCAGAAACATCCATAAAAAATAGTACCGGTAACAAACAAAATGAGATGATTAATGTTTGGTAAAACATCAATGACATTCCGTTATACTGAACTACATATTGCTTTAAAATTAAAATCCGAATCGAATAGCATAGGGCAGAAAGTAAACCAAATAAAATTCCTTGAACATTTGAACTTTCTATATTAAAACTAGGAGCTAAGATGTACAACCCAAACAGTACCATCAATCCTAAAACAATATAAATAGGATCGAATTTTACCTTTAAAAACAAAGGTTCTAAAAAAGCAATCATTACCGGAAAGGTGTATAAAGACAACATTCCTATTGCAACGTTCGAGAGTTTTAACGCATAAAAATAAGTAATCCAATGGACAGCCATAAAAATTCCGCTAACAATAAACGGAACAATATGCTTGTTAGATTTTATAGCTAAATCAATCTTTTTAAATCGGCAAAAGATGTACAAAAACACCATGGCAAAAGCAGAACGAAACCAAACAATTACTTCAGATGGCATTGCGATATATTTACCTAAAACACCCGAAGTACTTATAAATAACGTTGCTAATAATAAACCAAAAAGGTTTTTAACATGTGTGTTTTGCATTATACTTTTTGTAATGTTTGTAAAGCCTTGTTTACCGAATCAATTTTTATAAATGTGATGAGTAATCTCAGTCCGTTTTTGGTTTTCTTTTCTTTCATTACACAACTTTTCGGGTTGCGTTGTACATACTGTAACATTTTAGAAAACGCTTCGGTTTGGTAAAAATCACTTTGTTGGTCGGATACAAAATACCCTAGCATGCGTTTTTGCTTTAAAATAATCTTTTCAATACCTAACTCTTTTGCTAACCACTTAATACGAACACTATCTAACAAGTCTTGTACTTGGGTAGGATATTCACCAAAACGATCGGTAATTTGACTTTCAAACTCTAATAATTCTTCTTCTTTAGTTAGCGTTCCAAGTTTGTTATATAAACTCAATCGTTCGGTAACTGAATTCACATAATCATCAGGAAACAAAATTTCAAAATCGGTATCTATTTGTACTTCTTTTACATATTCTTTCGGCGCATTTTCATCAACTGGGTAGAGTTCTTTAAACTCATTTTCTTTTAATTCTTCAATGGCTTCTTGCAATATTTTCTGATAGGTCTCAAAACCAATATCATTAATAAATCCGCTTTGTTCACCACCTAATAAATCTCCAGCTCCACGGATTTCTAAATCTTTCATTGCGATATTTAATCCGCTTCCTAAATCAGAAAATAACTCTAATGCTTGTATACGTTTACGTGCATCATCTGTCATCATATGATACGGCGGCGTGATAAAATAACAAAACGCTTTTTTGTTCGAACGCCCAACACGACCACGCATTTGATGTAAGTCAGACAGTCCGAAGTTATTCGCGTTATTTATAAAAATAGTATTGGCATTTGGAACATCCAATCCACTTTCGATAATCGTGGTAGAAACCAGTACATCAAACTCACCATTCATAAAACCAAGCATCAGTTCTTCAAGTTTTTTACCTTCCATTTGCCCGTGCCCAATTCCGATTTTTGCATTAGGTACCAGACGTTGTAATAAACCAGCAACTTCCTTAATATTTTCAATTCGGTTATGGATAAAAAAGATTTGTCCTCCTCGTGAAATCTCATAGGTAATCGCATCACGAATAGTTTCTTCTCCAAAACGAATTACATTTGTTTCTATTGGGTGACGGTTTGGTGGCGGTGTTTTTATTACCGATAAATCACGCGCTGCCATTAAACTAAACTGTAAAGTTCTTGGTATAGGTGTTGCTGTTAAAGTTAAGGTATCTACATTCTCTTTAATGGTTTTTAGTTTGTCTTTTACCGCTACACCGAATTTTTGCTCTTCATCAATAATCAACAAGCCTAAATCTTTAAAGTTTACTTTCTTATTGGTTAATTGATGCGTACCAATAACAATATCTACGCTTCCGTTGGTAACCCCTTCTAAAACGCCATTACGCTGTTTTGTAGTTCTAAAACGGTTTAGGTAGTCAATGGTAACCGGAAAGTCTTTTAAACGCTCTGAGAAGGTTTTAAAATGCTGAAACGCCAAAATAGTAGTGGGTACTAAAATAGCTACTTGTTTTCCGTTATCTACGGCTTTAAAAGCTGCACGAACTGCCACTTCGGTTTTACCAAAACCAACATCACCACAAACCAAACGGTCCATGGGTTGTTCTTTTTCCATATCCGCTTTTACATCTTGGGTTGATGTAAACTGATCGGGTGTATCTTCATATAAAAAACTAGCTTCTAACTCGTGCTGCATGTGCGTATCGGGTCCGAAAGCAAATCCTTTTTGTAGTTTTCTTTTGGCGTATAACTGAATTAAATTAAACGCAATATGTTTTACTCTGGCTTTGGTTTTTTGTTTTACTTTTTTCCAAGCGCCAGATCCTAATTTGTATACTTTGGGTGGTTTCCCATCTTTACCGTTGAATTTGGATATTTTGTGCAACGAGTGAATACTTACATACAAAATATCGCGGTCGCCATATACTAGCTTAATGGCTTCTTGCTTTTTACCTTCTACATCAATTTTTTGGAGACCTCCAAACTTTCCAATACCGTGATCGATATGCGTAACATAATCGCCCACATCTAACTTAGTTAATTCTTGTAGGGTGATGGATTGCTTTTTCGCGTATCCGTTTTTAAGGCGGAATTTATAATAACGTTCAAATATTTGATGATCGGTATAACAAACAATTTTATTCTCTAAATCAACAAAACCTTGGTATAACGGAAACACAATGGTTTCATAAGAAACCTCTTGCTCTCCATCATCAAAAATATCGTGGAATCGTTGCGCTTGCTTCTCATTTCCACAAAAAATATAATTGGTAAACCCTTTGGCTGAAAACTCGTTAAAATTCTGAATTAACAAGTCGAATTTTTTATTGAAAGAGGGTTGCGGATGCGTATCGAAACTAACTTTTGGTAATCCATCTTTTTGTGATCTACCAATGTTTACCGTTGTAAAATCATTTAATTGATTTTTTATCAACTCGCCATTACAGAATAATTCTGATGGTTTCGAGTGGTTTACTTCTTCTGATAGTTCGTTAAACGATAATTCTGCTTTTCTATAAAACTTATCTAAGTTCCCCGTAAGAATCTCGGTGTTTTTAACAAAAATGGCGGTTTTAGACGAAATGTATTTTAAAAAACTCTCTCTGCTTTCTTGTAGGGCTTTGTTTTCTACATTCGGCATAATGCTAACCTTCTTCAGTTTTTCTTTAGAAAGTTGGGTTTCTACATCAAAAGTTCGGATGCTATCTACTTCATCGCCAAAAAACTCGATACGATAGGGTTCGTCGTTCGAAAATGAAAATACATCGATGATTCCTCCACGTACTGAGAATTCACCAGGTTCAGTCACAAAATCTACACGGTTAAAATTGTATTCGAACAATACTTCGTTTACAAAATCGGGCGATACATTTTCGCCAACCGTAATTTTTAAGGTGTTTTTTTCTAGCTCTTTTTTAGTAACTACTTTTTCGAATAGGGCAGTAGGGTAGGTAACTATTATGGCTGGTTTTTTACGCGAATTAATGCGGTTTAAAACCTCGGCACGTAACAATACATTGGCATTATCGGTTTCTTCTATCTGATACGGACGACGGTACGAACCTGGATAAAACAACACATTTTTATCGCCTAATAATTGCTCTAAATCGTTTAAATAATAAGCAGCTTCTTCCTTGTCGTTAAAAATTAACAAGTAGGGTTTATCTGCTTTTTTAAAACTTTCTGATATAACAAAAGACAACGAAGAACCAACCAAATTCGTTATTTGAAAATGGTGTTGTTCTTGTTGAAGTGCGCTAACAATCTGGTTTACGTTACCCGATTGTTGGTAATGATTTACAATAGTTTGCTTACTCAACCTAAAAAAATTTACGCAAAGATACGAGGAATGTTTTTTTGTTAACTATATAGTATTATTAGAATAATTTTTTTTGATTTTCATCTGATTCATTAGAGATTATTTCAACGAATTTTATTCTTGGTCTTTTCTCTATAAACTCACCTGTTTTCTTATGCAACCTATCAACATACCCTCTTAATGTACAATTAGTAAATAATGTACTCTTAAAATCTTTAATATTTCCTGAAGATGGATAACATGTCAAAATATGACCTTCATACATAAAACCTATTGTGTTTGAATTTTCATTTCCTCTTGTAATATGACCTTCTAATTCAACAAATAAATCGTGAATAAGCTCTGGAAATAAAGTTTCATCAATACCAATTAATACTTCTCCTGCTTTTTTGGCATCTAAGTATCCATCCTCAACAAGTTCTCCTTCATACTTTATTTGTGCAAAAATGTTATTCTTATTTACTTCATTTTCATTCATCTATTCATATTTTTCAACTTATTATAATTAGTGAAATTTTTCACACCAAATTAGGCGTACAAAATCAACTTCTTTTACGGCAAGCCGTAAGAGAATTTTAATACATCATCATTTATTAGAAAAATAAGGTAGGAAAATAGGGGACTATTTCTTTTTCAATTTTTCGCAGTTAAACTTATAAAATAAATACAGTAAAAACAACAAGAATATTATTTTTATTTATCCGCATATTCTAAATTTTCCTTTGCTATGTAGTTTTATAGTAAAATCGTGTTTTAATATGGTTTTAAGCCTTGTTAAGAACCAAAACAACGATATTGTAATCTCCTTTTTAAAAACCACTAAAAAATAGGTAAAAATAAGTCGGTTTTATTACTGTAATTTATATTTAAAAACAATATTATAAGAAAAACTAATATTGCTTTTTTAAGCTTAAATGTTTAATTTTATTAAAAAGTTTTTGGTGACTTTTTTTACATCAATGCTTCTAAAAAGAAAACGATACTAATTACAAAAAACAAAAAACTATGTCGATATCAGATTTATATGCCAGCGGAAAACACAAACAAGAAATTGGGCATTTTGCCAGTGTGGTAAAAATTGCAAAAACCGATGGTGTTATTGCCGATGGTGAACAACAATTATTAGATAGAGCTGCAAAAAAATTAAACATCAGTAAAACAGAATATGCAGAGATTTTAAAGAATCCAGAAAAGTTTCCGGTAAATCCACCAGTAAGTTACGATGAACGTATTGAGCGTTTATACCGTTTAACAAAAATGGTTTTTGCCGATGAACATGTAGATAGAGAGCAAGTAACTTTAATGCAACGTACTGCGGTAGCTTTACAGTTTCCGTTAGATAATGTAGAAAAGGTTTGCGATGAAGCAATACACTTGGTAATGAACGATAATGATTTAGATGATTTTACCAGTGCCATTAAAAAAGTAAACGCTGTTTAAAATATTTATACTAAATTGCCTTTAACCAAGTTATTATTATAAATCAATCTACCATGAGAAATAAAATTCTGCTGCTTATTGTACTTTGTTGTTCAATTAATTTGTTTTCGCAAAACTTAAACGACTCTTGGCAAATAGGAGTAGGAATGGGGATTACAAAATTTAGTGAAAGTGATGCTGCTTTTATTGGTGATGGATATCAATTTCAAGTACCAGTATTAAGTATAACAATGCCATTAGGTGAAAGACTTTCGTTAGACGGAGCCATGTCGTTTAACACGATAGACGATGTTGGTTTTATTAGCAACTCCGCTAAATACTTTTCGATGGATGGATCGTTACGTTATAATTTTGATGCAATTTTAAAGAACTTTAGTCCCTATGTTTTTGTAGGTGGAAGTATTGTAGATTCTGAACGTAAAATGACGCCTACGTTTAATGTAGGTGCTGGTGGAATTTATTGGATTACAGATAGAATGGGTATTAACCCGCAACTATATTACAAACACTCATTAGAAAGTTTTGAGAGCATGCGTTCTCATATTCAAGGAACTTTAGGTGTAGTATTTAAACTAAATTGGAATAATACTGGTAAACGTGGATCGGCTGGTAAAACAGGAGCTTCATGTTATTACAACCAGTTTTAAAAACCTATTTTTTTGATATAAAAAAAGCCGCTGTTTAGCGGCTTTTTTATTTTTATGATAATTTGTTGATGGCGTTTTCTATTCGCTGTACTGTGGTTTCTTTACCAATCATTGTCATGATATCAAACAAATCTGGTCCAGCTAACTTACCAACTAAACTTAAACGTAACGGTTGCATTACTTTACCAAAACCAATTTCTTTAGAAGTTATCCATCCTTTAATTTCAGTCTGCGCATTCTCAATCGAGAAATCTTCAATGTTTTTAATTACCGAAACTAATTCTTGCATTAATTCGCCCGTAGTTTCTTTCCATTGCTTCTTCGCCGCTTTCGCATCGTACTCTTCTGGGTTTACAAAAAAGAAGTTTGATAATTCCCAAAAATCAGCCACGAATGTAGCACGTTCCTTTACTAAACCAACTACTTTCTCTGCGAAAGCTTCATCAGTAGTAATTCCTTTCTCCGAAAGAATAGGCATGTATAATGCTGTTAATTCCTTATCAGATTTTTGCTGTAAATATTGTTGATTAAACCACTTGGTTTTATCTGGACTAAACTTAGCTCCAGATTTACTTACACGGCTTAAATCGAACGCTTCGATTAAGGCTTCTAAAGAGAATATTTCTTGTTCCGTTCCTGGGTTCCATCCTAATAAAGCCAACATGTTTATAAAAGCATCAGAAAAATAACCGTCTTCTTTATATCCACGTGAAACATCACCTGTTTGTTCGTTGGTATATTCTAATGGGAATACTGGAAATCCTAATTTATCTCCATCACGCTTGCTTAATTTTCCTTTACCAACTGGCTTTAAAATTAATGGTAAGTGAGCAAATTTTGGGGCATCCCAACCAAAAGCTCTGTATAATAACACGTGTAATGCCATTGATGGTAACCATTCTTCACCACGAATAACGTGAGAGATTTCCATTAAATGATCATCAACAATATTTGCTAAATGATAGGTTGGCATTCCGTCTGATTTAAACAATACTTTATCGTCTAAAACATTGGTATTAATCTTAATTGTTCCACGTATTTCATCCTCCATTATCAAGATTTCATCTTGTGGAGTTTTAAAACGGATTACATATTTATCGCCAGCAGCTAATTTAGCTGCAACTTCCTCAGCCGATAAAGCCAACGAACTGTTTAACTTTTCACGGTTATGCCAGTTATACGTAAATGTTTTACCATTTTCTTCGTGGTTTTTACGATGTGCATCTAATTCTTCAGCAGTATCAAAGGCATAATATGCCCAACCGCTTTCAATTAACTGATCGGCATATTTTTTATACAAGTCTTTACGTTCTGACTGACGATACGGTCCGAATTTTTCGTTCTTTCCTGGTCCTTCATCAAAAGGAATATTACACCATTCTAAAGAATCGATAATATATTGTTCTGCATTGGCAACATAACGTGTTTGATCGGTATCTTCGATACGTAACACAAATGTTCCGTTGTATTTTTTAGCAAATAAATAGTTGAATAAAGCGGTTCTTACACCACCTATATGTAAAGGTCCTGTTGGACTTGGAGCAAATCGTACTCTTACGTTCTCAGTCATTTTTATTGATTTGAAAGCGCAAAGATAGTTTTAATATAAGCATAAAAAAAGCGAACCGAAGTCCGCTTTATGTTTTGATATCGATAATAATTTACTCGAAACAAGCCCATCTTTGACCTAAAAATCCTATAGCACAAATCCCTTCACAATTGTCTTGACATTCTGCCAGAGAAAACCAAAGCCCTCCATTAATAGATTGTTTTTCTTTTTTGTTTAGTGTTGTTCCTAAATTTGAAATGTTCTTTAACATAATATTTGAGTTTTAATTTACTCAAATCTAAATAGTTAAAAATAATTACATTAAAAAAAAACCATAAAAAAAGTAAGGACAATCCTTACTTAAGTAAAAATTAATAAATAGTAGAAATAATAATACCCACCAATGTGGGCATTATTAAGGGGATGTTAAATTAAATACAAACCTTATTTATCATCCCATTAAAAAAAGATTTAGATACTAAATATACGATTTTTTTATCATATATAAAAAATGTAAGATTTAAAAATCCTAACACAAAAGGATCTGAAATCTACTTCTTGTTTTTTAACATAGATCTTGTTTACAATCGTAAAAACAAGCACTAAACTCTTCTTTAGTTTGAAAATTTTGCGATCTACAAAAATCTACACAAACCGAACAAATAAACGGAGCACCTCCTTGAATCAATTTTTGGTCATTCTTACTTAATGTAGACCCAATACTTGAAATATTTTTAAACATAATATAAGTTTTTAAGATATTTGACAATAACCCCAGAAACAAAAGAAACGTTCATGTTCCATACCTGGATAAGAATTAAGAATATCACAATCGCTATTTGTAGCGCATTGCATAGTTCCTCCACCAAAACCACCATTGATAGATTTTTGTTCTGTTTTGTTTAGGCTAATTCCTAAGTTTGAAATTTTTTTAAGCATAATATAAGTTTTAAGTTGTTTAAAATTAAGCAGTTAAAAATATTTATACTTTAAAAAAACCGTAAAATAAGTATGGGAAAACCATAAATTTTTACATAAAAAAAGCGAGCAAATGCTCGCTATAGTATATTAAATATTATAAGTCTAAAATTTTTGATATAATCCAAAACTTAATGCTGGAGCTTTGGCAACTCTTCTACCTGCAAAAGCACCTCCGAAACCAATATTTGCTCCGAAGCTATCGTTAAATTCTCCAATAAATTTTAATCCGAATGCTGCAAAACTTTGATCGTTAACATATAAACCAGTTGCTAAGTTTTCGGCTGGTAACATTATATCTCCATTTTTTAAAGAAGCTACACCATCTAAGAAACCAGCAATCCATAACCAATCTATTGCTTTATACCCCATTTCTCCTCCTAATTTAAAGCTACTACTATAATCGTTAGTACGAAGATCAACACCTGTAAATGCTTGAATATACCATTTATCAAAACCTCTACCTGCTAAAACCATCGGCGTAAACGTCCAAGCATCGTAACCAGATCGTAAACCTGAGGTTGCATCATATTCTGATATGTTCATTTCAACATTTAATTGTCCTGAAATCAACCATTTTTTATTGTAAAAATTATGCTTAATTCCTAATTGAACATTACCAGCAATAATCTTATCGTTAATACCAGATAAAATTTTTAATGGTAAAACAGTTAATAATGTCGTTTTATCGGTAAGACCATATTCTCCATATAATTGAAGTGTATTATCTGATATTTTTCTAGGTAAGATAATGTCGTTGTCTTTACCAAAAAGTTTATCATAATTAGAAATGGTAGTATACGATAATTGTACATACCCTTCGTCCTTATTTTTGGTCCACGGACTTTGTGCAAAGAAATTAACTGAAGTAAATAATAGAGTTAAAATGGCTAGTTTTTTCATCTTTTTAGTTTTTAGTTATTCGATAGTAATTTTCTAATTTTTTAGGTTTAGTTGTAAGACACAAAAATTGCTTACAGAAATCTTTAACAAATACTTTCTTTTAAAAATAGTACTTTTATAGCTAGATATGGCAATTTTTAATAAAATAGAGCAAAAATTACAGCAATTTAGTAAGAAATATTACACGAATGAGCTGATAAAAGGGAGTATTTTATTTATTTCTTTAGGATTAATATATTTATTTTTCACCTTATTTATAGAATATTTTTTATGGCTACAACCTACTGCCAGAACCGTTTTATTTTGGAGTTTTATTGTTGTTGAATTGTTTTTATTTTTTCGGTTTATCTGTTTTCCTGTTTTTAAGATTTTAGGGTTACAACAAGGAATATCGTTCGAAGAGGCTTCAAAAATTATAGGTAATCATTTTCCTGAAGTAAAAGACAAACTTTTAAATGTACTACAGTTACAACAAAACAATCAACAGTCGGATTTATTATTAGCCAGTATTGAACAAAAATCGGAGGAATTACAACCTATATATTTTAATAAAGCAATTGATTTTACTAAAAATAAAAAGTATATAAAATATGCTTTAATCCCTTTGTTTATCTGGCTATTCTCTTTTCTTACCGGTACATCCAACAAGTTATCTGAAAGTTTAAATCGTGTTGTAAATCATAATATTGCTTATACACCACCAGCTCCTTTTTATTTTAATTTAACTGCTAAAAATTTAAAAGTAATTAAAGGAAAAGACATTACGGTATATGTAAAAACTACTGGAGAAATTGTTCCACAAGAAGCAAAAGTTCATTTTAACAACCAACAATATTACTTTGAAAATGAAGGAAACGGGTTGTTTTCTTTTACCTTTTCTGAAGTACAAAAACCAATTACTTTTTTTGCTAGTGCTAATGGTGTAACCTCTCAAGAATATAAAATTGATGTGATAAATACACCTTCAATTCAAAATATTTCTTTGAATTTAAAATACCCACGTTATACTAAAAAACAAAACGAAACTATTAACAATACTGGTAACTTAACTGTTCCTCAAGGAACGACAGTAGCGTGGGTTGTAAAAACCTCTGAAACTGATACTGTTAGTTTTATTCAGCAAGAAAAAAAGACTTTTTTTAAGAAAATAAACGCTGATGAATTTCAACATCAAAAGCAAGTATACCAAAATTTAAACTATCAGATTAGTACTTCTAATCAGAATTTAAAAGATTACGAACAATTACAATTTTCTATTGATGTTATAAAAGATGAATACCCAACCATTAATGTAAACTCTAATATTGATAGTATTTCACGTGGAAATGCACAGTTCGTTGGTCAAATTGCTGATGACTACGGTTTTAAGAAATTAGAATTGGTGTATTACGATAAAAATAACACTCAAAGTATTAAAAATCAGTTAATTAAAATAAATAAAGAGGCTATTCAAACATTTTATTATGAGTTTCCTAATGGTTTAAATCTTAAAGAAGGTGTTGATTATGAACTATATTTTCAAGTATATGATAATGATGTAGTTAATGGTAGTAAAAAAACAGTGAGTAATAAGTTTTCGTATCGTCAAAAATCAGCCAATGAAATTGAAAATGAGTTATTACAAGAGCAAAAAAACTATATTCAGAACATAGAAAATTCTTTAGACAAACAACAAAATAGTAAGAAAGATTTAGAGAAAATTCAGTTCGAACTTCAAAACAAAAAGAATGTAAACTGGAATGATCAGAAAAAAATTCAAAATGTAATTCAGCGTCAAAAGCAGTATCAACAAATGATGCAACGTCAAACCAATAAATTACAAGAAAATTTTACTGAGAAAAAAGAGAAAAACGAAAACTTACAAGAGAAAAAGGAAGATTTAAAAAAGCGAATAGAAGAACTTAAGAAGTTAGAAAAACAACAAAAATTATTAGACGAGCTTAAAAAATTAGCCGAAAAACTTAATAGAGAAGATTTACTTAAAAAAACCAAAGAGTTAGCACAACAAAATAAGCAACAAGAAAGAAGTTTAGAGCGTATTTTAGAAATGACTAAACGTTTTTATGTTGAACAAAAAATGAACAAAATTACTGATAACTTAAATGAGTTATCAAAAAAACAAGAAGATTTAAGTAAAAAAGAAGCCAGTAAAGAGGAGCAAAATAAAATAAATAAAGAGTTTCAAGAAGTAAAAAAGGAACTTGATAACTTAAAAAAAGACAATGAAGATTTAAAATCTCCCATGGATTTACCTTCTATGGAGGATTTAAAGAAAGAAACTCAAAAAGAGCTAAACAAATCAGAAGAAAATTTAGAAAATAAAAAGCAATCTGAAGCAAAACAAAACCAAAAGAAAGCATCAAAAAAGATGCAAGAAATGAGTCAGAAAATGCAAGAATCTATGCAATCAATGTCTGCCGAAATGGAAGAAGAAAATATGGAAGGCATGCGTCAGATTCTTGAAAATTTAATTACTTTTTCTTTTGATCAAGAAACACTAATGAATGTGTTTTCTTCAAGTAATTCTGCTCATCCAAATTTTGGTAAGAACCTACAAAAACAACATGTACTTAAAACTTACTTCGAACATATTGATGACAGCTTGTTTGTTTTATCGATAAAAGTTCCTAAAATTTCTTCTAAAGTTCAAGATCATTTAGCGCAAGCACATTATAACTTGAATCAATCTTTAGAGAATTTTGCAGACAATCATTTTCAAAATGGTATATCTAATCAACGTTATGTAATGACTTCTGCAAATACCTTAGCAGATATGTTAAGTAATGCGTTAGATGCTATGCAAAACCCTAAACCTGGTAGCGGAAAAGGTAAAGGAAAAGGGAAGTCTTTTAGTTTACCAGATATTATTCAGAAGCAAAAAGAATTGATGGATAAGATGAAAAATGGGATGCAAAAGAGTAGTCAGGGAAAACCTAAAGACGGTAAAGAAGGAGAAAAGAAAGGTGACAAACAAGGAAAAGGAGGAGAGCAAAGTGAAGATTTAAACGGTGAATTGTATCAGATTTACAAAGAACAATCAGAATTAAGACAGCAATTAGAAGATGCAATTAAGCAAGGAAAAGATGGTTCTGGAAAAGCTAAAAAAGCTTTAAAAGAAATGGAACAGTTAGAAAATGAAATTTTAGAAAAAGGTTTTACGCAGCAAAGCATTAATAGAATGCAGCGATTAAACTACGAATTACTAAAATTAGACAAAGCTACTTTTGAACAAAATCAGGATAAAAAACGTAAATCGAACACCAATTTACAAGAGTATCAAAACAACACTACAAAAGAATTAAAGTTTAAAAAGCTGTTTTATAACCAAACAGAGATATTAAACAGACAATCACTACCTTTGCGCCAAAATTACAAAAAGAAGGTGCAAGAATATTTTAGCCTTCCTAAAAACAAAGAGTAACACTTTTAAATTTAGTGTTAGAAATTAAAATATCCTGATACATACAGAATGATTGCATTTAATTATGAAATAGATTTTCAATTAGAAAGCGAAGATAAGACTGCTACTTGGATTCAAAATTGCATAGAAGAAGAAGGTTTTGAATTAGGTGAAATCAACTATATTTTTTGTGATGATGATTACCTTCATAATATAAATGTAGAGTTTTTACAACACGATACCTTAACAGATATTATCAGTTTTGATTATACTTTAGGTAAATTAGTTGGAGGTGATATTTTTATTTCTGTTGATAGAGTTAAAGAGAATGCTAAAGAGTTTAATACTTCATTCGAAAACGAATTACATCGTGTTATTATTCATGGAATATTACACTATATGAAGTATAAAGACAAGACAGAAGAAGAGAAACAAGTAATGCGAGAAAAAGAAAATACTTGTTTAAATATTTTAAATAAAAACTAAAAGTTCCACGTGGAACTCAATTAATAAGATGAGTTTATTTAATACAACATACGATGTTATTGTAGTAGGAGGTGGTCATGCTGGTAGTGAAGCTGCAGCTGCAAGTGCTAACATGGGAGCACACACTTTACTAATTACAATGAACTTACAAAACATTGCTCAAATGAGTTGTAATCCTGCCATGGGTGGAATTGCAAAAGGGCAAATAGTACGTGAAATTGATGCCTTAGGTGGGTATAGCGGGATTGTTACCGACAAAACGGCTATACAGTTTAAGATGCTTAATAAATCGAAAGGACCAGCGATGTGGAGTCCAAGAGCACAATCTGATAGAATGCAATTTGCAGAGTGTTGGAGAACGATGTTAGAGCAAACCGAAAACTTAGATTTCTATCAAGATTCAGTGAACGGATTATTGTTTGATAGAGATAAAATTATTGGTGTAAAAACAGTTCTTGGTTTAGAAATAAAAGCAAAAACTGTTATTGTAACTGCAGGTACTTTTTTAAATGGATTAATCCATATTGGAGAAAAAACATTTGGTGGAGGTAGAGCAGGAGAAGGAGCTTCAACAGGAATTACAGAAGACTTAGTTGCAAAAGGATTTGAATCTGGAAGAATGAAAACTGGAACTCCTCCGAGAGTAGATGGTCGTTCTTTAGATTATTCTAAAATGACAGAGCAACCAGGTGATGATAACCCAGAAAAGTTTTCTTATTTACCTATCACAAAAACATTAACTAAACAACGTTCTTGTTACTTAACATATACCAATCCAGAAGTACATGATTTACTTCGCGAAGGGTTTGATCGTTCACCAATGTTTAACGGAAGAATTAAATCTACAGGACCAAGATATTGTCCTTCTGTAGAAGATAAAATAAATCGTTTTGCAGAAAAAGAGCGTCACCAAGTTTTTGTAGAACCAGAAGGTTGGACTACAGTTGAGATTTATGTAAATGGTTTTTCAACATCTTTACCAGAAGACATTCAAGACAAAGCAATTCGTTCTATTGCTGGTTTTGAAAATGTAAAATTCTTACGATATGGTTATGCTATTGAATACGATTATTTTCCACCAACACAATTAAAACATAACTTAGAAACAAAGTTAATTGAGAACTTGTTTTTCGCTGGCCAAATAAACGGAACCACGGGTTATGAAGAAGCAGCTGCTCAAGGATTAATGGCTGGTGTAAATGCTGCTTTAAAAACACAAGAAAAAGAATCATTTATCTTAAAAAGAAGCGAAGCTTATATAGGTGTTTTAATTGATGATTTAATCACCAAAGGAACAGAAGAACCTTATAGAATGTTTACTTCTCGTGCAGAATACAGAACACTATTAAGACAAGATAATGCAGATTTACGTTTAACTGAAAAATCATTTAAACTAGGTTTAGCTTCTCAAGAAAGGATGGATAGAGTAGAAGAGAAGAGAACGAAAACAGAAGACTTAATTAAATTCTTAAATAATTTAAGCGTTAAAAAGGAAGAGATAAACCCTATTTTAGAAAGTAAAAATCTTTCTACTATCAATCAATCTATGAAGTTAATTAAAGTGGCTTCTAGACCTCAATTATCTTTTAATGATTTTACATCAATTGAAAAATTAGAGACCTACATTAAAGAATATAATATTGATCAGGAAATTATTGAGCAAGTAGAAATTCATTTAAAATATTCAGGTTATATAGAGAAAGAAAGAAACAATGCTGATAAATTAAATAGATTAGAAAATGTTCCTATTCCTTCTACATTCGATTATAATAAAGTAAAATCTTTATCATTTGAAGCAAGAGAAAAATTATCTAAAATACAACCAACTTCTATTTCACAAGCAAGTAGAATAAGTGGAGTATCTCCTAGTGATATTTCTGTACTACTTGTTTATATGGGTAGATAGTTTTAAATAAATTTAATAAAAAGAAAAAGGTTCCATGTGGAACCTTTTTCTTTTTTATGTAATATTGCATCGAAATTAAAAATGTTCCTCGTGGAACATAACATAAAAATGAAGGAGTTGAAAAAAGAAAAGGGGTTATACAAAAACTTAAAACCATTTTTAAACTGTATCGATCATACAGTATCGAATGAAAGTTATGAGGTAATGATTAATGAAGAATATGATATGTTAATTACCTCTCCTGTTCCAACTAATTTGGAGAATTATTATTTGAGTGATTCATATATTTCTCATACCGATAGTAAAAAAACACTTTTTGATAAAGTATACCAATTAGTAAAAAACTATACTTTAAAAAAGAAACTAAAACTAATCAACTCGTTTAATACTGATGAAAAAACAATTTTAGATGTTGGTGCTGGTACAGGTGATTTTTTAAATGTTTGTAAAAACAATAGCTGGAAAATTAACGGAATTGAACCTTCTTTAAAAGCACGAGAAATTGCAAGTAAAAAAAGTATTATTCTAAAAGAAGATATTTCAGAAATTAAAGAAACAAAATTTGATGTTATTACTTTGTGGCATGTTTTAGAACACATTCCTAACTTAATAGAGTATACACATCAACTAAAAGAATTACTAAAACCGAATGGTATTTTAATAATTGCAGTTCCGAACTATAAAAGTTATGATGCAAAATATTATAAAGAGTTTTGGGCTGCTTATGATGTACCGAGACATCTTTGGCATTTTTCAAAAAAGTCAATAAGCAAGTTATTTTCTTCAGTTGAAATGAAAGTAGAAAAAATACTTCCGATGAAATTTGATTCATTTTATGTTTCTCTATTATCAGAAAAATACAAAACAAGAAAATCAAGACCAGTTCATGCATTTTATAGAGGATTAGTATCAAATATAAAAGCAAAAAGAACGAAAGAGTATTCTTCACTCATATACATTCTTAAAAACACTTAAAAACGTTTTTAAACCTAATTTTAAAGACTTATACTAATAAAGTTATAGAAATACCTTTTAAAATAATAAAACCCTCTTAAAAACTAGATTTAAGAGGGTTTTGTATTAAAATAATTTATATAAAATAAATTACATATAAATTTTATCTATTTAATAAATACATTCCAAATATTGTGATTATAAAGTAAACTGCTAAAGTCATTGCACCTGCATAATCTTTTGCTAAACGTTGACCTATTAATAAAAAAATTAAAGACAAAGCGGCAATCTCAACTCCAAGTAAAGCTAAATTATGATCACCTGTTGTTGCTAAATTAAAAATACCAATAAACATAAAAGCACCAGCTAATAATTCCATCACTAAAATTATTACTAATAAAAGAGGTACTACATTTTTTAAAGGAGAATTTTTAAAGTGACCTTTAATAAAAGATAAATTTCCATTCCAGTCGGTTACTTTATCAATTCCTGATTGTAAAAAAGTAACAATTAAAAATAACAGAATTAAAATTTCTGTAGCGTGTTTTTGTATAAGTTCCATAAAATTGATTTTCAACAAATATAAGTGGAAAAGGAAAAACATGTAACATTTAATAAAAAATGCGTCAAATAAATAGATACAAGAATATGTATCTTTACATTAAATCAATTTTTAACTTAAAAAAATAAGACTATGCCAATTTACATGTATCCATTTATCTTTTTTGGAATCATTATTCTATTATCTTCCTTTTTCATTGTAAAACAACAAACAGCTGCTATTATAGAGCGTTTTGGTAGATTCCATAGTATTCGTCAATCTGGATTACATTTAAAAATTCCTTTAGTTGATAGAATCGCTGGGAAGTTGAGTTTAAAAATTCAACAATTAGATGTAATTATTGAAACAAAAACATTAGATGATGTATTTGTAAAATTAAAAGTATCAGTGCAGTATAAAGTAATTAAAGATAAAGTATACGATGCATTTTATAAATTAGATTATCCACACGATCAGATAACTTCATATGTTTTTGATGTAGTACGTGCAGAAGTACCTAAAATGAAATTAGATGATGTATTCGTAAAGAAAGATGATATTGCAATTGCTGTAAAATCAGAATTAAACGATGCAATGATGACTTATGGTTATGATATTATTAAAACTTTAGTAACAGATATTGATCCAGATGCGCAGGTAAAAGAAGCAATGAACCGTATTAATGCTTCTGAACGTGAAAAAATTGCTGCTCAATTTGAAGGTGATGCACAACGTATTTTAATTGTAGAGCGTGCTAAAGCAGAGGCTGAAAGTAAGCGTTTACAAGGACAAGGTATTGCAGACCAACGTCGTGAGATTGCTCGTGGTTTAGAAGAATCAGTAGAAGTATTAAATAAAGTAGGTATCAATAGTCAGGAAGCATCTGCTTTAATCGTTGTTACGCAGCATTATGATACGTTACAATCTATTGGTCAAGAAACAAATAGTAACTTAATTTTATTACCTAATTCACCACAAGCTGGTAGCCAGATGTTAAACGATATGGTAGCAAGTTTTACTGCTAGTAATCAGATTGGTGAAGCAATGAAGAATGCTAAAAAAGACAAACAATAATATGATTTTAACTACAACACATACCATTGAAAATAAACCTGTAAAAGAATATGTAGGTATTGTTACTGGTGAAACAATAATCGGTGCTAATATTATAAAAGATTTCTTTGCAGGTATTAGAGATATTGTAGGTGGTCGTTCAGGTTCTTATGAAAAAGTATTGAGACAAGCTAAAGATAGCGCTCTTAAAGAAATGAAAGAAAGAGCTATGGAGTTTGGTGCAGATGCAATAGTAGGTATTGATTTAGATTATGAAACCGTTGGTAAAAATGGTGGAATGCTCATGGTTACCGCCTCTGGAACTGCTGTTAAATTTTAACAATAAAAAAACCGAAACTATTAAGTTTCGGTTTTTTTTATATAAAGAATATAATTACTTTTTTTCTTCTGTACCTTCTTCTTCTGTTTTGGTAGCATCTTTAAATTCTTTAATTCCGGTACCTAAACCTTTCATTAATTCTGGAATTTTCTTTCCTCCAAACATTAATAAAACTAATGCAACTACGATGGCAATTTGCCAAGGTCCAATCATTCCTAAAAATATAGCGTTTGAAATCATTTTATATTAAATTTTTACACTGCAAAGATACAAAATTAACTTCTGTGTTCAATTACACCACCTATTACTTTTTTATCTTTAAATACTTCTGGTGTTCCTTTGTAAAAAATAGAACCTCCAAAAGAAACTTTAGCATCTAAAGTTTCACCAGCTTGCACTTCTACTTTCGATCCTGATCCTGCTTTTACAATTGTCATATCAGAAACTTCAACATTATAACCATGATACATTCCACCTAAATCTGCAGCAACGTTTTGGTTTTTTGTTGTCCCAGAAAGCTTAATTACAGCCCCAGAAGAGCTTTTTACTTTTAAATGCTTAACATTTATCACCATGTTAATAAAAGCACCTTCTTGAGCCTTTATTTCTATCTTAGGTTGTTTAATTTCTTTACTGGTAATTACAGCTCCTTCATTAGCATCAATAATGTTTAAATTATTCGCATAATAAAGTACAACTTTAACTTTACCTTCAGCTGTAGTTTCAGGGAATTTTAAAGAAACTCTTAAAATGTTATTACTAGTTTTTACTTTAACTTTTTCAGCCTTTTCTCCTGAAATAATGATTTTAGATTCATCTGATTTTATCAATTCAACATCTATTCCGTTAAAAATTTTAATTTCAGAAAAATCTCCTAATTTTTTATTTATAGTTGTTTGAGCTGATGCTAAAACGGTCATCAAAAACAAACTTAAAATTACTATTTTTTTCATCTTAACTTTCATTAATTATTAGATATACCCAATAACTATACCAATACTATAAAGACAAATATTAAAATTTATTGTTGCAGAATCTAAGAAATTAGTGTGAAATTAAATTAAAATCTAAATGCTTACGTTCTAAATCAGTCTTTTTTACTTTTACAACAACTTCATCTCCTAGTTGAATTACGTTTTTAGTTGACTGACCTACAATAGCGTACTGCTTCTCATCAAAAATATAGTAATCATCTTTAATATCTCGAATACGCACCATTCCTTCACACTTATTAGATTTTATTTCTACATAAATTCCCCATTCGGTAACTCCTGAAATAACACCTTCGAATTCTTCATCTTGATGATCTTGCATGTATTTAACTTGCATATATTTGATAGAATCACGCTCTGCTTTTGAAGCTAGTTCTTCCATCTTTGAAGTATGCTTGCATCTTTCTTCATAAATTTCAGCTTTTGGTGATTTACCTCCATCTAAATAATGCTGCAATAAACGATGCGTCATCACATCAGGGTAACGACGAATTGGTGATGTAAAGTGAGAGTAATAATCAAAAGCTAAACCATAATGCCCAACGTTTTGAGTTGTATAAGCAGCTTTACTCATTGATCGAATTGCTAAAGTTTCAACCATATTGGCTTCACCTTTACCATGAACATCTGCTAATAATTTATTTAACGATTGTGATGTTTTTTCTTTTGTTTCAGTATTAATCTTATAACCAAACTTGCCAATAATATTTTGTAACGAAGCTAATTTTTCAACATCTGGTTCATCGTGAACACGGTATACAAAAGTATTTTTACTAGGCTTTCCTTTTTCTAAACCAATAAATTCTGCTACTTTTTTGTTTGCTAATAACATAAATTCTTCAATCAATTTATTAGCATCTTTCGCTTCTTTAAAGAATACGCCAATCGGGTTTGCATCTTCATCTAAATTAAATTTTACTTCAACTCTATCAAAAGAAATAGCCCCAGATTTCATGCGTTTCTTACGCATCTTTTTAGCTAGTTCATCTAATTTTAAAGTAGCTTCAACTATCTCTGGAGCAACTTCGTATTCCTTATTGATAATTGAAGTTTCTAAAGGCATTGTATACGATTGAATATCTTCAGAAAGTTTACAATTTTCTATAATAGATTGTGCTTCTTCATATGCAAAACGTTGATCTGAATATGTAACTGTTCTTCCAAACCATTGGTTAACAATTTGTGCTTTTTCATTCATTTCAAACACAGCAGAAAAAGTTAATTTTTCTTCATGTGGTCTTAAAGAACAAGCACCATTACTCAACATTTCTGGTAACATTGGCACCACTCTATCTACTAAATAAACCGATGTTGCTCTGTCGTAAGCTTCATCATCTAAAATAGTTTTTGGTTGTACATAATGTGAAACATCTGCAATATGGATTCCTATTTCGTAGTTACCATTTTCTAGTTTTGTGAATGATAAGGCATCATCAAAATCTTTAGCGTCTTTAGGATCTATGGTAAAAGTTAAATCGCTTCGCATATCTCTACGCTTCGCAATTTCTTTTTTGGTAATTTCTAACGATAATTTTTCAGCATCTTCTTCTACTTCTTTTGGAAACTCATATGGTAGACCATATTCTAATAAAATAGAATGTATCTCTGTATCATGATCTCCAGGTTTACCTAAAACTTGTGTGATTTTACCGAACGGATTTTTAGAATTTTCTGGCCAATCAGTCATTTGTACAACAACTTTATCACCATCTTCTGCTCCGTTTATTTTGTTTTGAGCAACAAATAAATCAGCATACATTTTGTTACTATCTGGTATAACAAATCCGAAGTTTTTATTCATTTGTAAAACTCCAACAAACTCTGTCTTTTTACGTTCAATAACATCTACAACTTCAGCTTCAAATTTATTTGATCTACGCTTTTTATAAACGTACGCTTTTACTGTATCTTGATGTAATCCTTTACCTAAGTTTATAGAAGGAATGAATATATCTTTTTCAAAATCATCAGACATAAAATATCCATTTCCATTAGATGTTAAATCTAAAGTACCAATATGATACTTACGATCTTCATTAATTTGATATTTACCTCTATCTATTTCTTTAATTTTTTTTGAAGCAGTTAATTCAGCTAATTTTTTAAGTATTTGAGTTTTTCCGTCAGTATCAGAAATTCCCATTTTGCCAGCAATTTGTTTATAATTATAATATTTATTACTGTCTTCGTTAAGTATTTTAAAAATATTTCTGGTAAGATCTTTAATTATTTTACCTTTTTTCTTGTAGATTTTTTTCTTTCTAGTCATTAATCTTTCTTCTTATTTTAATTTTTACCAAAGTACAAATAAATCAACTGAATTATTATTAAATAACTGTTATGAATGTATTTTGTATTTTGGCGCAATTATTTATTATTATACATGATACATTCTTGGTTTATAATTGCAAATCCTGCTTCAGGAAACAAAAAACTTTCTAAAAATTGGAAAGAAATAGAGCAATTATTAAACGAAAAAAATATCGATTTTTCTTACGCTTTTACGCAGTATTCTAAACACGAAATTGAATTGGTACACACTGCTATTCAACAAGGTTATAGAAATATAATTTCCGTTGGTGGAGATGGTACACTACATCATGTAGTAAACGGAATTATGAAGCAAAGATATGCAAAAACTTCTGATATTACTGTGGGTATAATTCCTTTAGGTACAGGAAACGATTGGATTAAGACTTATAACATACCTAATAACATTGAGCAATCGATTAATTTGATTCAAGAAAAAAAGTCAATTTTTCAAGATATAGGGCACCTTAAATTAACTGAAACTTCAGCATATTTTAATAATGTTGCGGGAATTGGATATGATGGATATGTTGTTAATAAGTTGAATAAGTTAAAGCGTTTTGGCCCAATTGCTTATTTATTAAGTGGAATAGCTGGATTATTACTTTACAAAAAAACTTCTTTTAAAGTAGAAATTAACAATAAAACAATTGAGACTAAATGTTTAATGACGCTATTCGGGATTTGTAAATATTCTGGAGGAGGAATGCAATTAACTGATTATAAAGATTCTACAAATGGTTTATTTGATATTACCATAGCTAAAAATCTAAATTTTTGGGATTTAACATTACATCTTAAAAAATTATATAACGGATTAATAGTTAAACATAAAGAGGTAGAAACACATTTATCAAAAGAGTTGTTAATAACTCCAACTACTGCAAAAGATCAACCATTTATCCAAGCTGATGGAGAATTGATTGGTAAAGGAAAAGTTAAAGCTTCTGTAGTAAAAGGAGCAATTCAGTTTATAATTCCTTAAAAAAAGTTAAAAAAATCTTAATTATAGTGTAACATTTCTCAAAATTTAACGTCTTTATAACAAGAAGACGTTAATAATGAAAAGCTTACGTAAAATAATCGCTTTATTTATATTCATATTTATTACAGGAATAATTGTTACTGTAGTGAGTATAAACACGACTTTAAACAAAAAAAATCCTACAGAGTTAGTTAAAACTAAAGACACTGTTTACTTGCTTAAAAAGCAGAAAAAAACAGTTTAATCGCTCAGCGATATCCAAGTATTTAATTATCAGAAGTTAGCCTTAGCTTATAAAAAAAAAGATATTTAGTAGCTACCTCATACATTTACTACTATTCATTTAACTAAAGTTTCTTTTTATTCTTACTTATCAACAAGCTTAGTTTTAATTACTAAAATTTAGCAACTTTCCTTTTGTAAAACAACACACTTTAGTTTTTACTTAAGAGTTTAAAATATTTAAATTTTAAAAATTGATGTTATCAACATATTATATTATTAATAAAAAAGATTTTAAAAATTTAAAAAAAGGAATGATGGTTATTATAGTATGTTAATATGTACAATAAATAGTTGAATTTATTTTTGGAAGTATCACTTATTAAAATAAACTAACAAGTTATTAGCTTCTTAAATTCTTAAAAATCAATAATAAATTAGAGTTATTAACAAAACTTATAAACAACTATTCACTTAAAATTATGAATAGTTAATTCAATTTTAAATGTAAATAATAGGTTAATTTTATGTTGATAAATGTTCATTAAAAACTCAAAAAAAAAGTTGCATATGTAATTGTAGTTCTTGTATTGTAAAAAAAATGTAAATAATCAAATAATCTTTTTAAAATCTACTATTAGTTCTTAACATTTTAATAATAATGTTAAGTACTTTATTCTTAATGGGTTATTAAGAATGCTAAAAAAAGCATTGTTAATTACTGTTGATAACCGTGAATAACTGTATTTTTGTAACTCACAACTAAATTAAAATCAACATATTATGACAATTGCTGTAGGAAATGACCATGCAGGTACCGAATATAAATTTGAAATTGTACAACTTTTAGAGGAGTTAGGACATAAGGTAATTAACTTTGGAACCAATACTAATGATTCAATGGATTATCCTGATGCTATTCATCCAGCAGCTGAAGCTGTAGAAACTGGTCAAGCAGAAATGGGTATTATTTTATGTGGAAGTGGTAACGGAGCGCAAATGACTGCTAATAAACACCAAGGTGTTCGTGCTGCTTTATGTTGGAATAACGAATTGGTTGAATTAACACGCCAACATAACGATGCAAATGTGTTAACAATTCCAGCTCGTTTTGTGTCTTTACAACAAGCTTTAGGTTTTGTAAAGATTTTTTTAAATACTGAATTTGAAGGTGGTCGTCATGCAAATAGAGTAAACAAAATAGCTTGCGATTGCTAATGGAATTTAAAGTAAAAACTTTTAAAGAATTAACAACTTCAGAACTGTATGAGATACTTCAATTACGTTCTGAAGTTTTTGTTGTAGAACAAGATTGTGTATATCAAGATATTGATTTTAAAGATCAAAAAGCATTACATGTTATAGGAACTAAAGAAGGTAAGATTATAGCTTATACTCGTTTATTTAATAGTGGTGAATATTTTGATACACCTAGTATTGGTAGAGTAGTTGTAAAAGATACTGAACGTAAATTTGGTTATGGTCATGATTTAATAAAAGTTTCTATACAAGCTATTGTTGATAACTACAATGAAACTAAAATCACGATATCTGCGCAAACGTATTTGCAAAGATTTTATGAATCTCACGGATTTAAACAAATAGGAGAAGGATATTTAGAAGATGGGATTCCGCATATTAAGATGATAATCAAATAAAATGAAAATAAGTAGTTTTAAAACCAATTTAGGTGACATTTCTCTTAATCTAGAATTAAATGAAGAGTTTGATATAATTAATAATAATTTAGGTTATTTGATTTTATCAAATTCTTTTAAAATTGAAATAATAGAATTTCATGATGTTAAAAATTGGTTAGACCAACTTAATAAAAAAGAATTTGATCAATTTAAGGTTGAAAGTACTATAGGCTGGATTTTTAAAATACATAAATTAAACAATCAAAATCTAATTTTAGATTTTGATTGTATTCTAAATCCTAATAGCCCAAAAGTAACATCTGAACCTGATACAGGAGAACATTTAGATTCAGTATGGATAGATGATGAAAAAAATGTTGTTAGTATAGGAACAGAAGATGGTGAAGTAATGAAAAGAAGGGCAATAGAAAATGATTGGATGCCTAATCGCTTAAAAGATAATTTAGGAATTGTTAAAATAAAAAGTTTTTTAAATACTAAATATGTAGAAAAATCTATTACTGATTTATTATCATTTGGTTTAAAAACTAAGGTTCCTCAATTATTTGAAGGGGAGAATATATATTTTCACTATTTAATAGCTACTGATAAATTAAAGAAGAATGAGGACTATTTTGATGAATATGGGATAGCTACAAATCTAGCTGTTGATTATACTAAAAGTGTATTGATTAAAAAATTAAATTTAAAAGATTATTTTTAACTAAACCAACTCATCAACCTCAATTACTTCTCCAGAATCCATTTTACCTAATTCAATATTTCCCACACGAACACGTACTAAACGAAGCGTAGGACAATCTACAGCTGAGGTCATTTTACGAACTTGTCGAAACTTACCTTCGGTAAGTATAACTGAAATCCAGCTAGTTGGCCCGTGACGATCATCACGTATTTTTTTAGATCGTTCCGGAAAATCCGGAGTATCAATTAGTTTTACTTTGCAAGGTTTTGTTTGGTATTTTTTTCCATCAAAACCAATTTCAACACCTTTTCTTAATTGCTCAATTTTCTCTTCAGTTATTTGTCCGTTAACTTGTACATAATATTCTTTTTCAACCTTACCTCTAGTGGTAATAAAATCACTTACTCTTCCATCAGTAGTTAATAATAGTAATCCTTCCGATTTTACATCTAATCTACCTACAGCCATGGTTCCTTCAGGAAAATCATGTAATTCTCCTAGCATTTTATGTTTACCACCTTTTTTTTGATTGGTAATAAACTGAGAAAGAAACCCATAAGGTTTATGAATAATAAAATGTTGATGTGTTTGCATTGATAAAAAATAAGGATTACAAAATTACAAATATTGAATACTAAAAAGCTAGTAAATTACCATCAGTTTTTCATAACTTAGCCACTCTTATTATTAAAATAATTAACACGATTTATGGCAGCAGATAAAGAAAAAGAAGCAAAACTAAAAGCGCTTCAACTTACTTTAGATAAGTTAGATAAAACTTACGGTAAAGGTACAGTAATGAAGTTAGGTGATAGTCAGGTAGAAGATGTTGATGCAATTTCATCAGGATCTTTAGGATTAGATTTAGCTTTAGGTGTAGGAGGATATCCTCGTGGAAGAGTTATTGAAATTTACGGACCAGAATCTTCTGGTAAAACAACCTTAACTATTCATGCAATTGCTGAAGCTCAGAAGGCTGGAGGTATTGCTGCATTTATTGATGCAGAACATGCTTTTGATCGTTTTTATGCAGAAAGTTTAGGTGTAGATACTGATAATTTAATTATTTCTCAACCAGATCATGGTGAGCAAGCATTAGAAATTGCTGATAATTTAATTCGTTCGGGTGCTGTTGATATTGTTGTAGTCGATTCGGTTGCTGCATTAACACCAAAATCTGAGATTGAAGGTGAAATGGGAGATTCTAAAATGGGATTACACGCTCGTTTAATGTCTCAAGCATTACGTAAATTAACAGGTACGATTAGTAAAACTAAATGTACTGTTATATTTATTAACCAGTTACGTGAAAAAATTGGAGTTATGTTTGGTAACCCAGAAACGACAACCGGTGGTAACGCCTTAAAATTTTATGCTTCTGTTCGTTTAGATATTCGTCGTAGAACACAAATTAAAGATGGCGATAGAGTAATTGGTAACAGTACCAAAGTAAAAGTTGTTAAAAATAAAGTAGCACCACCTTTCCAAATTGCAGAATTTGATATTATGTATGGAAAAGGAATTTCTAAAGTTGGTGAAGTTTTAGATATTGGTGTAGAATATGGAATTATAAAGAAAAGTGGTTCATGGTTTAGCTATGGAGACACTAAGTTAGGTCAGGGTAGAGATGCGGTTAAAAACCTAATTAAAGACAACCCTGAATTGATGGAAGAACTTGAAGGAAAAATAAAAGATGCTATTGAAAATCAAGAATAAGTTTTAAATTAAAAGTTCTAACTATTACAAAAAAAGCTGTTGAGAAATCAACAGCTTTTTTATATTCTAATGTTAAAAATATTATTTAGATAATAATTTAACAATCCATAAGATTAAGTATAAACCGATCCCGAAACCAGCTAATAAAACTGATAGTACGAAACCAATTCTAATAAATTTCGCTTCTACATTTATTTTTGAACTTAACCAATCTGATACTCCTAAAATCATAATTTTTGTTTTTTGTTAGATTACAAAAGTAACCATTAAACACCGGTACTGCCAAATCCACCAGTACCACGTTCAGTTTCGTTTAAAACTTCTACTTCTTGCCAGTTTACACGTTCGTGTTTTGCAATAACTAATTGTGCAATACGTTCTCCATCGTTAACTATAAAATCTTCGTTTGATAAGTTTACTAATATCACTCCGATTTCACCACGATAATCAGCATCTACAGTTCCAGGAGAATTTAACACCGTAATACCTTTTTTTGCAGCGAGTCCGCTTCTTGGGCGAACCTGAGCTTCAAATCCGACAGGCAATGCTATAAATAAACCTGTTTTTATAATAGCACGTTCTAAAGGTTTTAAAGTAATTGCAGCATCAATATTTGCACGTAAATCCATTCCTGCAGAACCTTCTGTTTCGTAAGCAGGTGTTTGATGTTTCGATTTGTTAATGATTTGTACATTCATAATTTATCGTTTCAAAAGTTGTTGAATCATTGTTTTTTCATTGTAATAAATCCATCCTAAAAATAAGAAAATGAATCCTACAGAAATTATATAGTTTTCTCTATAATAAAGAAAAGATATTCCAGATAAAAGAGTAGTTAATACAATATAACTACTTACTTTTTTTAGTTCGTACGGAACAGGGTAATGTTTTTTACCAATTAAATAAGATATCAACATCATTACTCCATAAGCTATTAAAGTTGCTAAAGCAGATGCTAAAAAACCAATTTTTGGAATCATAATTAAATTAAATCCAATGGTAATTATTGCTCCGAATATCGAAAAATACATCCCGAATTTAGTTTTATCTGTTAATTTATACCAGATAGATAAGTTGTTATAAATTCCTAAAAATAAGTTTGCTAATAATATGATCGGTACAATTTCTAGCGCTTCAAAATATTCATCACTTTTCAATAAAAAAGAAGCAAAAACATCGATAAACCCAACTATTATTAACATAAATAATGCTCCAAATAAAGTAAACCAAGTTAGTATGGTACTGTATGTTTGTTTTGCATTTTTTTTATCAGCTTGATTAAAGAAAAAAGGTTCAGCTCCTAAACGAAAAGCCATAATATAAAGCGTCATAAAAACACCCAATTTATAACAAGCAGCATAGATACCCATTTGCTTTTCGCCAACCATATCACCCAATAATAACTTATCTAAATTTTCATTAGTAACAAATGCTAAACTACCTATCATTATAGGTAAGCTATATCGTAACATCTTTTTTAATAATTGAAAATCAAAAGTGATTTTAAACTTAAAGAGCGTTGGTAATAATAAGATAAAAGTTATAGCACTAGCTACTAATCCAGCAACAAAAATATGGATTACTTGAGGTTGATTTTCTACATAAGTAACTAAACTATTTGGTAAAGAAATTCCTTTTCGATTTGCATAAGGAACAAACCACAAAAAGAAAACATTAAGTGTAGCAAAAATGATAATGTTTATAATTTTATAAACTGTAAATTTTATAGGTCTATTAGTCACTCTTAAATATGCAAAAGGAATAACAACTAAGGTATCTAGTGTAAGTGTTAGAATTAGTATTTGAAAAAATAACGGATTTTTAAAACCAAAAAATAAAGCTATTTGTTCACTATAAAATAAAGTGATTATTATAAAAACTAACGTTGTAATTAATAAACTAATAAATGAGGTAGATACAATTTTTCCTTTGTCTTTTTCTTTGGAGAAAAACCGAAAAAAAGCAGTTTCCATTCCGTAAGTTAATAATGCATTAAAGTAGGCTGCATATACATAATACATGGTATTTACAGCAAATTTATCAGCACTTAAAGTATCTGTATGTAAACGAACTAATAAAATGTTGATTGCTCTAGGTAAAACAGCAGCTATTCCGTAAATAACAGTGTCTTTTAAAAAACGTTTTAATGCACTCAAAAAGAATGGGTTTAATTGACGCAAATATAATAATTAAGGGTTGCTTTAGGCATTCGTTCTTAGATTTCTTAAATTCGTACTAGAAAACTAAACAAAATGAGTAAACAAGCTAAAATTGCAGTATTAGGTGGAGGAAGTTGGGCTACAGCTATTGTTAAAATGTTATCTGAAAACCTTGAAACTATAGGTTGGTATATGCGTAGTGTGTATGCTTTAGAACATATAAAACGTAATAAACACAATCCTAATTATTTAAGTTCTGCAGAACTACATCCGGAGCAGTTAGATTTATCGGATGATATGAATTATATTGTTGATAATTATGATATATTAATTTTCGCAATTCCATCCGCATTTTTAAAAACTGAACTAGAAAAACTGAATGTATCTCTTGAAAACAAAGTAATTTTTTCTGCAATAAAAGGAATCGTTCCAGAAACAGGATTAATCGTAGGCGAACATTTTCATGATATTCATAATGTTCCTTTTGAAAATATTGGAGTAATCACAGGTCCATGTCATGCAGAAGAAGTGGCAATGGAACGTTTATCGTATTTAACATTGGCTTGCCAAGACGAACAAAAAGCAAAGAACTTAAGTAAATATATTGCTGGTAGATATATTAAAACTAAAATATCTGATGATATTATTGGTACCGAATATGCAGCAATGTTAAAAAACATCTATGCAATTGCTGCAGGTATAGCTCATGGTTTAGGGTATGGTGATAATTTCCAATCTGTATTAATGAGTAATGCAATTCGTGAAATGAAACGTTTTATTAAAAAGGTACATAAAATGAAACGTAACATTAATAACTCTGCTTACTTAGGTGATTTATTAGTTACAGGATATTCTGTTTTTAGTAGAAATAGAATGTTCGGAAATATGATTGGAAAAGGGTATACCGTAAAGTCTGCTATGTTTGAAATGAGTATGGTAGCCGAAGGTTATTATGCTACAAAAAGCGCTTACGAAATCAATCAAAAAAACGGTGCAAAAACTCCTATTATCGATGCTGTGTATAACGTGTTATACGATAAAAAAGAAGCGAAAGATGAGTTTTTTAAGTTAACAAATAGATTAGATTAGTTGTTTGCATTTGTACAAATAATCCTTCTTAATAAAAAGAAGTCTCTCATCAATCGCTTCTACAATTGAGTTGTGTTGGTTTTGCATTTAATAACCAATGCCAACAAATTTAATTTAAAATTCTGATTGACAAACTTTTTTGTATGATATCTTCTGAATAATTTATTAAGTTTAATATTTATCATTAAGTTTATTTTTATTACTTTTCGTTTAAAATCAAACAACTATGAAAACCATTCAAGAAGCTGTTGAAATTACGATTCGTAAAACACCATTTATTGAAGAAGCTTTAAACGAAAAATTGATTAATGTATCATCACTTGCAAGAGTAATATTACCAGATGTTTCTAAACTTTTAAAAAAGGAAGTAAAGGTAGGTGCAGTAATGATGGCGATTAATAGACTTTCTCCTGCAAATGAATTAAGAGTACGAAGAAACATAAAAAAATTAGCCCTTGATTTAGGAGATGTAATTGTTCGTTCTGATTTATGTGATTATACTTTTAAAAATACACCTTCTTTATTAAAAGAAATCGCTAAAATTTTAAGTAAGTCAGCTGATAGTAACGACTATTTTTTAACGGTATCGCAAGGAATTTTTGAAACAAATATTGTTACCAGTAAAAATTTACAACCTTTTGTTGAAGAAATTTTTCAGAAAGAAACCGTAATTAACAATGTTAATGATTTAGCATCAATAACAATAAAGCTTCCTAAAGACAATTTAGAGCAATCAGGAGTTTATTATTTCATTTTAAAGCAATTTGCTTGGGCAAATATTGCGGTACAAGAAGTAATATCTACAACTCACGAAATGACGATTGTTGTAAAAGAGCAAGATGTAAACGAAACTTTTGCCATTTTAATGGATTTAAAATTAAACTAATAAATGGAAAAAAAAGATCCGTACGCGTCATTGCGAATTAAGGAGTTCAATATTTTTCTTTTAGTTAGATTCTTGCTGGTTTTTGCATGGTCTATGCAATTTATTATCATTGAATGGCAAGTATATAGCATTACTAAAAATCCGCTATCGTTAGGAATTATAGGTTTAATGGAAGTAATTCCAGCTGTATCAATGGCATTATTTGCCGGTCATATTGTAGATCAGAAAGAAAAACGAAATTTATTAGCACTTTGCATTGGAGCATTTTCATTAATAAGCTTAGGCTTGTTCTTTTTAACCTTACCAAGTTTTATTGAAGGTTGGGAAACCAACACGGTGTTATATGCAATTTATGCTTTGGTATTTTTCGGAGGATTTTTACGTTCGTTTTTTGGACCAACTATATTTTCTTTAATAGCTTTAATCGTTCCTAAAAAACTTTACCCTAATGCTGCTACTTGGAGTAGTTCTACTTGGCAAATAGCTTCAGTATTAGGACCTGCTTTTGCAGGATTTACCATTTCATGGATGGGAGTTCATTGGTCGTTATGTATCGTTTTTGGATTGGTTTTATTTTCATTTTTAATAGTATTTTTTATAAAGAGGAAACCTATTTTAAATCCGAAAATAGGAGAACCTGTAATGCAGAGTTTAAAAGAAGGAGTCCGTTTTGTTTTTAAAACCAAAGCAATTTTAGGAGCGATTACTTTAGATATGATTTCGGTACTTTTTGGTGGGGCAATTGCTTTATTACCAGTGTATGCCCAAGATATATTAAAAGTTGGTCCTGAAGGGTTCGGAGCTTTACGTGCTGCACCAGCCATAGGAGCTTTTTTAACGATGTTAATAACCGCATACATACCAATTAGTAAAAATGCTGGAATGAAGTTATTAGCCGCTATTTTTGGCTTTGGTATATGTATTATCGTATTCGGATTATCATCTGTTTTTTGGATATCGATTGTAGCTTTATTTTTTAGCGGAGTTACCGACGGAGTTTCAATGGTAATACGTCAAACAATTTTACAATTAAAAACACCCGACCACATGCGTGGTAGAGTAGCGTCAGTAAATTCTATGTTTGTAGGTTCTTCTAACGAATTAGGAGCTTTTGAGAGTGGTGTAACTGCAAAGTTAATGGGAACAGTAACCGCGGTAGTTTTTGGTGGAACGATGACTTTATTAACAGTGATAACTACAGGAATAATAAATCCTACACTACGAAAGTTAGATTTAACTAAAGATTTAGAAGCTCATGAAAAATTAGAGTAATAAAAAAGCTACTTAATTTTAATTAAGCAGCTTTTTTATTTATATAAATTATACCTTAAGACATATCCATATAACTAATCTTAGTTATTACGTTTGTACCTTGATCAAATTCAATATTAACAAAGCTATCACAGTCTTCACAATCTGTAAATAAGATACTTTTATCACCATTTCTAGCAACCATAAAAACTACATCACCAAGTTTGCTAATATTATCACCTACAGTAACAGTTGTGCCTTTTATAGTAATCGAAGCTTGATTGTTGTTAATTTCAAAAGATTCTATATATGGTTTGCCTCTCATAACAAAATCAACAGATAAACCATTGAATTTAAAATAATGGTAAATCTCATTTTCATCTTTAGTAAAAGAAGTAGCTGCACCTAATAGTTTTTCAACAGAAGCTTTTTTCCCTTTAGCTTTCTTAAGATCAGTTATAATAACATTGTTTATTTTAATATTTTGATAATCAGAACCTGATAAAATATTACTTGTTTGGCTTTTAGCTACAAAACTGGTTACTACAAATAAAAATACAAATAGCTTTAATCTCATTTTACATCAATTATTAATTGTACTTGAACCTCTTGGGTAATTTTTTAAGCGAGGCCAAAGATATAATTCTTTTGCTATCAAACAATTAAAATATGTATAGTGATTAGTTAAAATTTAGAGTTAAGTTAATTTTAGCTTCTAATTCTTGCTGATGAGCTTTAATTTCAGACTCAGACCAATTAAAATAAGAAGAAAATTCTTTTAAAATTACTGATTTATAATTGTCTACACTTGGTTTGTCAAAGAATAAACGACCAGTTCTACGCATAAAAAAGTCGGTAGGAGTACATGTCATTTCATGTTGAACCGTAAACCAAACTTCTGCTTTTAATAAACGTAGTTGATTATCCTCATCTTTAAGTTCATCAAATTTATCTAAAACAATATCGGTTTGCTTACCATAATTATGAACTAAATAAGCAGCATCAGTTTTGGTAAATCCGTAGTTTTTTAAATTTTTATAAACCTGTTTAATATAAATATTTACCGATTTATAATTTTGAAACGGACCTCCTGCTAAAATAATATCTTCTGTTTGAATAGGGTCAAATTCCACTTCAAAACGGCGCTTCATTTTCTTAGCAACTAAGTCAACAATGCGTTCTGCCATTTTACGATATCCAGTTAATTTACCACCAGCAATAGAGATTAATTTAGTATCGGAAACAAAAATTTCATCTTTACGAGAAAGCTCTGAAGCAGATTTACCTTCTTCATGAATTAAAGGTCGTAAACCTGCCCATGACGATTGAATATCATTTATACTCAAGTTAATATCAGGAAACATATTATTTACAGCTTCTACTAAATAAGCAGCATCTACAATACTTGTTTCAACTTTGTTTTTATCTTGTTGAAAATTGGTGTCTGTAGTACCAAAATAAGTAACTTTTCCACGAGGAATAGCAAACATCATACGTCCATCAGGAACATCAAAATACACCGATTGTTTTACAGGTAGTTTTTCATGAGGTACCACCAAGTGAACTCCTTTTGTTAAATGTAATCGCTTGCCAATTTTAGAGTTGTTTATTTGACGTAATTCATCTACCCAAGGTCCAGCAGCATTTACAACATACTTTGCTTTAATATCATAACTTTCGTTAGAAAAAGCATCAGTAACTTTAGCGCCAACTACACGTTTATCTTCATAAATAAACGCATCCGCTTTTGTATAATTAAGTATTTGTGCTTCGTACTGACTTGCGGTTTTTAAAATTTCAATAGTTAAACGAGCATCATCTGTACGATATTCGGCATAGTAACCAGCTCCTTTTAAAATACTTTCTGGTAGTAAAGGTTCTTTTTGTAAAGCTTCCTCTTTATCTAACATTTTACGTTTATCATCTCCTTCTACCGAGGCTAAAACATCGTATACTTTTAAACCAATTGAAGTTAACCAAGAACCGTATGTTCCACCTTCGATTAAAGGTAAAATCATTTTTTCTGGAATAACTAAATGCGGAGCTATTTTATGAACAATTGCACGCTCGGTACCTACTTCTTTTACTAACCAAAAATCGAATTGTTTTAAGTAACGTAAACCACCGTGAATTAACTTTGTTGACTTACTAGAAGTACCCGAAGCAAAATCATTTTTTTCAACTAAAGCAACTTTCATTCCTCTTGATGCAGCATCTAAAGCAATACCTGCACCTGTAATTCCCCCTCCAATAATTAAAATATCAAAATCGGTTGTTTGTAGTTCTTTTTGAATGTTTTTTCGGTTGAAAAAAGAAAAATTGTTCATAGGTAGCTTTTTATCAAACAAAAATAAGAATAAAAACGAGGTGATACTGCATAAAAAAAGAGCTGAAATAAATCAGCTCTTTGTAGTTGCCCCCGCAACGAATAAATCAACTACTGATTTATTTTTTTCCAATTTTTGTTAGCTTGTTTTTTTAAATCTTCAGCCCCTTCATTTTGCCAAAGTTCTAAAGTATTTGTTCCCCATGAATTGTAGAACAGGTACAACTTCCCATCTCTAATTTCAAAAGTTTTAGGGTTTATACTTACTTTTTCTCCTGTTTTTCCAATTGCATAGGCACAGTATCCGCCATATTCAGGAATGTATTTTTTAGGGTTTTTATTAAAAGTATTTTTATTTTCTTGAGTTGAGAAACGAAAAGTTACTCCATCATATTTAGTTGAAAACTCTTTATTTCCTTTAGTTGCCTTATTGTTAAAATACGCTACTACATCGTATCCATTAGCAACGGCTCCTTTTTTTATATTATACTGTTGAGCAAAAGATGTTGTTGAAATAAGGAATAATAAAATCCATAAATTCTTCATGTACTATTTATGTTTTAGTTTTTCCCAGTTTTTATCTCCTTTCATTTGTCTTTTCTTAACATCTCCTTCTTGCCAATCACTAAGTTTACTACCAATCCAAGAACTATAAAAAAGATATAATTTACCATCACGAATTTCATACACTTCAGGGTCTATGTACATTTTCTTTTTCTTTTCAGCTACTGCATAAGCACAATAACCACCGTATTGAGGAATGTATTTTGTAGGATCTTCTCTAAAAAGATTTAAGTTTTTTTCTGAAGAGAATTTAAATTTAGTACCGTCGTAATTAGTTTGGAACTTTTTTGTTCCTTCTAAAGGTTTGCTATCTACAAAGTAAGATACGACATCATAGCCCTCGGCAACATATCCTTTTTTAGTATTATAATCTGTTTTTTGAGCTACTAAAACAGTTGAAACTGTTAATAATAGAAGGGTAAATAGTTGTTTCATCGTTTTTGAATTTTAGTTGTAGTCGATGAAAATAAACAATCATTACATTATTTATTTTTTAATAATTGCCATGGCTTTTGAATTTTACCTTTTCTGATAGGAAGAATTTCACCGAATTGTAAAAAAACAAACTCACTTTGATGAGGTCTTAAAAAGACAAAATCATCAATTTCTAAGCTAGTTTTATTTGAAATATTTAAGAGTGTTTGGTTGGTAGAATTACCAAATAATTTATTCTCTTTTATATTTTTAGGGTAGTAATAATCTGCTTTCCAAAAACCACCATAAATAAAAATTGATTGTTTCTTAAAAAGGAATTTCAATTTTTCTAATCCAGGAATAGTGGTGTTTTTAAACTTTTTTAAAACAGGTGTTGCAATATAAGCGGCAGGTTTGTATTCTTTTAAAGAAGGAATATCGAATGTTGTAGGTTTTACAAAACAAGAACCGATTGATATATCGTTAATTTGAGAAGTGGACGATTTATGTAAGTTTAAAGTTGGGCTTCCAGCTCCGTTAAAAGTTAAGTTTTCTTTCCATAAAGAAGGAAAATCATTTTTTACTAAATATTTACATTTTTTATAAAATTGATTAGCAAGTTTAAAGGCTTTTTTTTCTGATCGAATTATTTTTGGAAGCTTTACCACATGTGGATCATAACCCATAAATCCTGAAAACTCAACAAACTCTTTATTTTCTTGAATAAGCTGCAGCCCTTTTTCTAAATCTTTTAAAGAAGAAAATCCACCACGATGTAAACCAACATTAATTTCAATATTTAAACGAATTTTTTGATTTATTTTTTTTGCTAAATCAATATATTCTTCAATACGTTTTTGAGTATCTATCAGCCATTGAATTTGTGCGAATGGATTAAAACCGTTGTTTTCTTGAGGTAGATTATTATAAAAATATTCAGCAGTTTTTATAGGCATGGGTTTACCTAACAAAATATCTTTTTGATTGTTTAATCGAGAAGCTAAATCAGTTAAAAAAGGTTGATGAAAAACCATTAACTTATTAGTGTTTGTTTTTTGTAAAATATAATCGATTAATTCTACTGAAGGCAATGATTTTACAACAATTCTAAGATTTGTATTTGTACTTAAGTTTAGTAGTGTTTTTTCAATATTCTCATCTAAAACATCTAAATCTATCAATAAACAAGGAATTGCTCTTTGATGGTTTTTAAGCTGTTGATTTAGATTATTAAAATACGTATCCATTTAAATCCCGAATAAGTTTTGAATATACGGATTTACAAATATATTTTGTGGGTCGTGTTCTTTTCTAAAGGTCATAAAATCTTGAAATTTTGGGTATGAATTAATAACATCTTGTGTTGTAAAAGTGTTCATTTTTCCCCAATGAGGACGACCATCATAAGCTTTAAAAACTTCTTCTAAAGCAGCAAAGTATGCTTTACTTTCTTTTTTATTGTATACATGACAAGCAATATAGGCTGAATCTCTGTTATAAGCAGGACTCATATACACATCGTCTCCTTTTACCCAACGGTTTTCAATTGGAAAGTGAATATTGAATTTTTTTGAATTCACTATTTTTTTAATGTCTTTAAAAACATCTTGGTAAGTTTCTGCCGGAACATTGTATTCCATTTCATGAAATTTTACTAAACGCTGTGTAGCATATACTTTATGACTGTGATATACTTTTTTAACATTATTAATACTTGCTGCAGTAATATTTGCTACTGTTTTGTTTTGAGAAGGGAACATTCGAGCGTATTCGCAAAACAATTTAAACACATAATTTTCTAAAACATATTCGGTCCAATAATTAAAAAAATTCACCTTATCAGGTTCAGAATCTTCTAAAATATTCGATGTTTTGGTCCAAGCTGTATCTGTATAAGGAATCCAATAATATTCAAAATTTCTATTTTCATTATTTCGTTGATCAAGTGTTGCTAAAACATCACTTAACTTTTCTTTCTTGTTTTGAAGTTTTAATTTATAAGTTGGTACACACTGTAAAGTTATTTCAGTAATAATACCCAAACACCCTAATGAAACTTGTGCGGCTTTAAATAACTCAATATTTTTGGTGGTTGAGCACTCAATAACTTCTCCTTTCCCATTAATAAATTTTAAAGCAATAACTTGATTACTTATTGACTTTAAATCAACCCCAGTTCCATGTGTCCCTGTACTTATTGCACCTGCTAATGATTGAACGTTTATATCGCCCATATTTTCCATAGCGAGTCCTTCTTTAAATAGTAATTCTCCCAGAAGCGATAATTTCGTTCCAGCTTTAACAGTGGCTTGATTTTTTTCTTTATTTATTGCAATTGTTCCTTGATAATTATCTAAGCTTATTAAAATATGATTCGTACTACATAGCGATGTAAATGAATGACCAGATCCAATTACACGTATTTTTTTATTTGAGTTAATAGCTTTTAAAACAAGTTGTTGAATTTCTTTTTCTGAAGTTGGATACGCTATTTCGGATGGGTTCCATTCTACGTTCTCAGCCCAATTTTTCATATTACTTTAACTAAGTATGAGTTAATAGTTAGGTAAGATAGTAAAAAACAAAAAGAATTATAAAACCATTAAGTTACACCCTCGAATATCAGAATTATCAAAGCGACCAATAATTTCGAAACTATGATCTAAGTATACTTTTCCTAAATCTTGAGTAGCAATGAATGAACAAGAGTTATAATTAGCAAGATCAATGACATTAATTCCTCCAGATTTTCCAGAAGATTGAACAGTTAAAGCATCTTCAGTATCACGAGTAAGAACTCGCATCCAAGGTGGGCAGTTAAAAACACCATTTCTATTAGAATATCCTTGGCTTAACAATTCTGTCATACCATATTCTGAATGAATTTCGGTAACACCAAACCCTTGTGATAATATTGTGTGAAGTTCATTACGGATGAGTTCTTTTCTTCTACCTTTCATACCACCGGTTTCCATAATAATGGTGTTTTTTAGGTTGAATTGATAGGTTTCAATCAAATCTAACAAAGCAAAAGATACTCCAATTAATAATACTTTTTGCCCTTTTTTATCTAATTTTATTAGTTTTTCGGCAAGTTCTGATAAGTTATTAAGATAAAACCCACTTTTAGGTTGTTTAGATTTTTTTATCAAATCATCAACCATATAAACTAATGAAGAACCCTTACGTTCTAGATAATTAGGCAACAAAGCTAGCACAACATAGTCTTCAATATCTCCATAAAAATGTTTGAATCCTTTTAAATAACTAGCTTCATACCAAGATAAATCTGTAACTAAATGTTTACTAGTTACACTTCCTGTAGTTCCAGAACTGGTAAATGTTTCTTGAATTTCATTCGTTGATGAAAGAATATTTTTAGTTTTAAAAAACTGAATAGGTAAAAAAGGAATTTGTTCAATCTTTTGAACATCGGAAGGGTGGATATATAATAAATCACAAAAAGAGCGATATACTTTATTTGTATTAAACTGATGCTTAAAAACTGCTAAGGCAGTAGTTGTAAAATCTTCTTGAGACTGTATGTTAAAAACCTGTTCTTTCATAAACTTTTACAAAAATAGTATTATAAACGATTCAATTCTTGTTTAATTTTAAACAAAATCTTTAGAATTGTTCAATTTATATAAGTGTAAAATTATTCCTACTTTTGCACTTTATTTTAAACAACTAAAATTACAATACAAAATGGTAGATTTTGGAATGGATAAAGCATTAGCTCAATTAGGGTTAAGCGACATAAATGATGGAACTTCAACAGGTTCAAACAATTTTTCTAGTGGTGAAATTATCGAATCATATTCACCGGTAGACGGTAAATTAATAGGTAAAGTTAAAACAACTACCAGAGAAGATTACGAAAAAGTGATGGAAGCAGCAACAACTGCTTTTAAATCTTTTAGAACAATGCCAGCTCCACAAAGAGGAGAAATTGTTCGTCAGTTTGGAAACAAATTAAGAGAACTTAAAGAGCCATTAGGTAAGTTAGTTTCTTACGAAATGGGTAAATCTTATCAAGAAGGTTTAGGTGAAGTTCAAGAAATGATCGACATCTGTGATTTTGCTGTTGGTTTATCTCGTCAGTTAAACGGACAAGTAATTCCATCTGAAAGACCAGGACACGTAATGAGAGAGCAGTGGCACCCAATTGGTGTTGTTGGTATCATTTCTGCATTTAACTTCCCTGTAGCAGTTTGGGCTTGGAACACAGCTTTAGCTTGGATTTGTGGTGATGTATGTGTATGGAAAGGATCAGAAAAAGCTCCTTTATGTTCAGTTGCTTGTCAGAATATAATTGCTGATGTTTTAAAAGCAAACGATTTACCAGAAGGTATTTCTTGTATTGTTAATGGAGATTATAAAGTAGGTGAATATATTACTACAGATACTCGTATTCCTTTAGTGTCTGCTACAGGTTCTACTCGTATGGGAAGAATTGTTGGAGCAACAGTTGCTGAACGCTTTGGTAAGTCTTTATTAGAATTAGGTGGTAACAACGCAATTATTATTACACCAACTGCTGATTTAAAAGTGGTAGTTCCTGGTGCTGTATTTGGTGCTGTCGGTACTGCTGGTCAGCGTTGTACTTCTACACGTCGTTTAATCATTCACGAATCTGTTTATGATACAGTAAAAGATGCTATTGTTGGAGCTTACGGACAGATTAAAATTGGAAATCCTTTAGATGAAAATAATCATGTTGGTCCATTAATTGATACTGATGCTGTAAATACGTATTTAGCAGCTATTGAAAAGGCTAAAGCTGAAGGAGGTAAAGTATTAGTAGAAGGTGGAGTTTTAGAAGGAGAAGGATATGAATCTGGATGCTACGTAAAGCCAGCTATCATTGAAGCTGAAAATCACTTTGAAATTGTACAGCATGAAACATTTGCTCCAATCTTATACTTAATGAAGTATTCTGGTGAAGTAGAAAATGCTATCGAATTACAAAATGGAGTTGCTCAAGGTTTATCTTCATCAATTATGACTAACGAGATGAAAGAAGCTGAAAAGTTCTTATCATTCGCAGGATCTGATTGTGGTATTGCAAACGTAAACATTGGTACTTCTGGTGCTGAGATTGGTGGCGCTTTTGGAGGTGAAAAAGAAACTGGTGGTGGACGTGAGTCTGGATCTGATGCATGGAAAGTATATATGCGTAGACAAACAAATACAGTTAATTATTCTGATGAGTTACCATTAGCTCAAGGAATTAAATTCGATTTATAGAATACTTTTTAGTATATAAATAATAAAAAAGTCACATCGATAAGATGTGACTTTTTGTTTTTATAAAAAGGTTGGTTTTATTTTTCTAGAGCAGCTTTAATAACTTTAAAAGACTCATGAGCTTTAGACATTTTAGCATATTGTAATGCAGTATATCCTCTTTCAGATTTTACTTTTAATTTAGCTCCTTTACTAATTAAAAGTTTAACAATTTCTACTTTATTATATCTAGCAGCAAACATTAAAGGAGTTAGCCCTGTAGATTTTCTATTAATATTAGTACCATTTTCAATCATAGCTTTTACAGCGTCATAATTACCAGCGGTTATTAACTTACAAAAAGTACTAACGTTAGGGTATTCAATTGTGGTTGCTGGAGCTCCGTGTTCTAAAGAAGAAGCGTTAATAGTTCCAAATGATAAAGCGATTGCAAATGCAGTAAAGATTAATTTTTTCATAATATTGAGTTTTATTTTAAGATTAGGTTTATGTCTAAGAGACGCCAGATATAAAAAAACGTTTCACAAAAAAATGAGAGTTAACAGAAGTTTAAGAGAACTTCTTAAAAGCCTCTTAAAAAAATAATTATCCTATTTGTTATTTTTTTAATAAATTCACAATCAACTAATTAAATAACTAACAAATGAGTAAAAAGTCAACTTATTTATTAGGTATCGTACTAACTATTATTATTGGTAGCTTGTTGTATTGGTATCTATGCTGTAATATTTGTTGTGACAAACAAGGTTGCAAAGTAAAAGAAACCCCTCAAGAAGTTGTTAAAGATGATTTAGGAAAACCTAATGTAAAACAACCAACATTTATTCCATTTAGCATAAAAGACGCCAATGGAAATTTCACTTTCTCTACTGATGAAAACTTTAATTTTAAAGAATCTAGTTTTAGTATTCACGATTCTATTTCAGGAAACCTGAATAACGGAATTTTAAAAATTAAAGAATATCTTGATTCAAATGGAGACAAACGATTTAATATTATCGGATATTATAAAAGTGATGAAACGAACAATTCTGCTTTTCCAAATTTAGGTTTAGCAAGAGCTAATTCAGTAAAAAACCATATGGTATCCCAAGGAATATCATCTAGGTTAATTAATACTTTCGGAGAATTGAAAGATGATATGTATGCTGATGAAAACGGTGTTTTATTTGGCCCTTTAGCTTTTGATGTTTTTACTAGAACAGAAGCATCTGCTGCGAATGATGAAGCATTAAAAACTGCTTGCGAAGCAATTAAAGAAAACCCATTAATGCTTTATTTTAAAACAGGATCAGCACATATTAATTTAACAACAGAACAACGCCAGAAATTTGCTAACATATCTCGCTGTGTAGATAAGCTTGGTTTAACAATTCAAGTTGTTGGTCATACCGATAATACAGGTAATGCTGATGCAAACTTACAGCTAGGACAAAAACGTGCAGATTTTGTAAAAGACTACTTAATACGTAACGGAATTTTACAAGAAAATATAGAGACTTCTTCAAAAGGACAAAACGAACCGATTGCTGATAATGCAACTGAAGAAGGTAAAGCAAAAAACAGAAGAATAGTAGTAACAATAAACTAAAACAAACTTAAAAAATATAGATTATGAATTTATTAGCAATGATACCATGTTGGTTAATACCATTATTAGTCGGAGCAATTTGCGCATTATTAGGATACTTACTAGGAAGACTTTTAGGAGGCGGAAATAACAATGAAGAGATAGATGTGTGGAAAAACAAAGTAGCTCGATTAGAAGCAGATTTAGAAGATTGTAATAAGAATAAAATAAACTTAGAATCAGATTTAAAAACAGCTAAGTCAAATTTAGGAATGGCATCTTCTTTCGCTGGAGCAGCTGCTGCATTAATTCCTTTTGATGCTGTTGCCGCCAAAGCTGCATTTGGTAAAAAAATTAAAGAAAACGATTTAAAAATTGTGGAAGGAATTGGACCAAAAATAGAAGGGTTATTCCATAATTTTGATATTAAAACCTGGAAAGATTTAGGAGAAGCTTCTGTTGAAAAATGTCAAGAAGTATTAAACAGTGGAGGAGATCGTTATCGAATTCACAAACCCGCTACATGGCCACAACAAGCAAAATTAGCTTATGAAGGTAAGTGGAGCGATTTAAAAAAATGGCAAGATGAATTAGACGGAGGAAAATAAATTCTCATCTAATTAAACATAATAAAACCTCACAATTTGTGAGGTTTTTCTTTTTTAAGATATACTTTATATGAAAACAAAGTACATACAATATTTATATAATCGAATAGGTTTTGGATTCAGTTTTTAATGTGTACTAACGTGATTGTGTATGATTAGTGGCGTTTTTAAGCACCTGATTTAGTAAATATACACCAAATAGAAAATCCGCGAGGATTTTCGTAAGTAAGCTTGAACTAGCCATTAATTATACACGGTGTTATGCCCAGTTTTTTATATTTCGAAATTATGAGCATTTGTCAATTGATTAAAATTAACAACTGGTTGTTCCTCTGAAATAGTCTCCTTTATAATAATTCGACACTCAAAAGTTTTGTCCTCTTCAATATTCAATTCTTGTAATTCTAAAATTTGATTATATAAAGCATAATTAATTTTTGCGTTACGCATTAGGTCGTCAGCATTATTTATTTCTCCTTTTGCAATTCCCGTTTGAACTTTATGTATCCACTCAAAAATTTCGAACTTAAGGTGCTTTAATATTTCAATCTCAATGGAAGGAACAGCTTCTTTAATTATTTCTGTTAGCTCTGGATAATTTTCTAGTATTTCCTCTTTTGTCTCTATCTGAAGTAAAAAGTCACGTTCTTTATGGAAGTAGGTGTCCTTGTTCGTAATTGATAAATAGTTTACATCTGATTGCGTATAATAATGTTCAATTTCACCTTTTGGAAATATGAAAGTATCGCAGGCTTTAAATGCATTAAATAATTGTGATAATCTTCCTATTATTAAGTTCAAGTTTGCTATGTTTTCATCATCTAATGAAGCTCTTATGTCTGCTTCATACCTAGAAATTGCAAGCAAAATAGTTACTCTTTTCGAATGTTCTTTCTCAGCAGGAAATGAGTCTATTTTTTCTTTTAGCTCGATTAAATGAGGTAAGTTTAATTCTTGTGCTGAAATGTAATTAGCGATTGAAGTTAAATGGGTTTCTAAGTCACCTATTTCACCTGATAAATTTGCTCCAATACCTTGTTCTTGAACATATGTTTTTGAACGTTCATCTTCACAAACTACTTCTCGAAGTTTACCTCTGAAGACAGCATCAAGATCAGCTATTATATGACAGTTAATTTGAAGTGCGTTACACAGCCTAAAGAATACACCAAGTTCATCTTTTCCGCCAACATCAATTATGCAGGAACCAGAAGCACCAATGTTGATTCCTAATTTTTCAAATAATATTGATATTATTTGTTGGTCTGTATAACCTTCTACAAAAACAGGATTCGGTGAAAAGAAAAATTGTTTATGATGTGTATTAAACCTAGGAAGAAACTTATTTAATATGTATTTGTCTTGATCTTCTAATTCACCTACATAAGTAGGGACTTTGTTGTAGTGACAAACTAGTATATTACTTAGTTCATCTAAGGATTTTAAATCAATAAAATATGGTGAATGAGTTATAATAAAGAATACTTTTTTACTTGGATCTTCTATTGGATTCCCTGCTATTTTTCTAATTTCTTGAAGGAAAAATGATTGAAATTGAGGGTGCAGATGAAGTTCGGGTTCATCAAAAATTATACAATTCTTTGATGGGTCATATAAAAAGGTTAATAGTGTTATTAATTCCTTTAAACCGTGGCATTCACTTTCACTTAAATTATATTCTTCTCCAGCTTCAATATTTTGCATCTTGGGTTTTAAGTAACCACCTTCTTCAGCTAATCGTATTGTTTTCCCAAATATATCCGAGAGTAGTGATTCGATTTTAATCCTTATATCAAGTCGTTGCTTAAGGATTATTATTGCGGAAGAAGAAAGACCAGATGTTTCGGCTCTTCTTTTGTAATCTTCTAAATGAGTTATATTAAAGCCCTGTTTTAAGTTTCCACCACCATATCTACCTTCTTGTTCTTTTTCAAGTCCAACTAATCGTTCTGCATTCAAATATCTAGGTAGAAACCCACCTCCAGTAAAACTGTTTTTAATTTGTTCTGCTAAAAGTGATTTTCCAGTTCCGTTCGCCCCAACTAAATAATTAATTGCTCCCCATTCATTTTTAATAAAGTGTTCTTCTCCCCAAAGCACAGGAATTGTTATATCTATATTCTTATTTATCATATTGGTTTTTTAATTGGGCATAACGGTATTGTGTATGAAACGTAGCGTATAAAAAGACGCTTACTTTTCGGATTAACACAGAACCGAATTTTTATATTTTGTTTTTATCTTTTCTATTTAAAGCCAAATTAAAAATTTGGCGGTCTTTGGGCATAAGTACAAGCTTTTCGATTTAACCTTTATTAGCTATGTTTTATACACCGTGTTAGCATTAGTTTTTATTTATTAAACACTTTTCACATAACATATAAATTCAAGAAATTTGGAAACTGTTTCAAAGCATTTATTAAGAAATTCTTGGTTATCAATATAGAAAAAAGCTTTGTTTGACGATTCCTTTACAGTCAGGTGTTCTAATTTTTTAAGTTTATTATATTCTTTACTGTTCGCTTTAATGTCAAACTCCACGGATTGACTATGAATTAATTTATTTCTGAGAAGAGCATAACTACATATTAATTCCCATTCCTTTTGTTGAGAGTTAAAATCAATTGAATGTACTTTTGATAAATATTTTTTATACTTATAAATACCTTTTCCAGATATATCACTTAACAAAATGGAATTCCTTGGTTCAACTAATTTACACAAAAGCATTAGTCTAGTTTCTAAAAAAGAAAATAAAGAAATCATCATTGAATTATATATAATATTTGATGCATTCGTAGAACTTATATAGTCAAGATAGTCTATGTTACTATGAACAACAGTATCGTCAATGACAACATCGTTATCCATTTCGGTTTCCATCTCTTCTATTTCTTTATTAAGAGTTTTAAGAGTTCCGTTTTCAATTGATTTTAATGATAGTTTTAATGCGTCTAAATCACTGCCTAATCCAAGAGGATATAATTTTTTTAAATGGCTAAATTCAGTAAATCTGTAAGAAGTTAATCCCATAATATTATTTCTTGAAGCTCTTTTTTAATTAATGCTAACTGGTTATATATGTATAAAAAGTTTTATTATCCGTTTTTTTTAATTGTATAAACCTACTTTTTTATATCGTTTACGAATCTATATTCTTGTGCTAAATTAATTATAACACATGGTGTTTCTTTACGGGCATCCGTAAAGAAAGTATATCATCAACAGGTTAAAAAATAAAAAGGAATAAGGGGACTATTTCTTTTGCAATTTTCTGAGTTAAATGTAATAATTATAGTCAATTAAACAAAAATATTTTACTTAAATGGTTACAATGTTTTTATCATCTAACAATGGTTTGTTTAAAAAACGTAATAATAACTGTGCAACAGCTACAGTATCGCGTTCGCAATATTCAACAATTCTCTGTAAGTTTTTTTCTTTATAATACACATTGGCTACTTCGCTACCATCAATATCTTGTTTTGGTGAGGGGATGCCTAAAATAGAAGTTAATAATTTTAGCGAAGTAAAGTGTTTATAATCGCCAAACTTCCACAAGTCCATGGTGTCTAAATGCGGTATCTCCCATGGTTTTTTACCAAATAAGTTTAGTTTTTTAGGTAAGTCAACGTGGTTAACAATCATTCTACGCGCTATGTACGGAAAATCGAATTCTTTACCATTATGCGCACATAATAAGTGTTTGTTTAAATTAAAATGTTTGTCGAGTAATTCTTTAAAATCGGTTAAAATTTTAGTTTCATCATCGCCATAAAAAGAAGTAACTCGTAGTTGGTTTATACCGTCTCTTTCTACAAAATACCCCACCGAAATACATATTATTTTACCAAACTCAGCCCAAATACCAGCACGATGGTAAAAGTCTTCAGCAGAGAATTCATCTTTACGTTGGTATTGGGTTTTTAAAGCATAGAGTTCTTGCTTTTCTTCCGATAAATCAGCAAATAATTCTACCTCAGGTACTGTTTCTATATCTAAAAACAAGATGTTTTGTATGTTGAGTTTATTCAGCATCTTTTTCTTTAATTAAAACGTAAAGGTTCGTGTTAGACATATAGTTTTTATTTTTCTTGTGGAGGTTAGATGTAGAAATACTTTTAAACATAATCTTTACTTTTAATGAAGCTATTTCTTTCTCTAAAGTCATTAACGAACTCTCAAGATTATAGTTTTTTTCCTGTTGCTGTAGTTTATTAATTAGCTCAGAACAGTTGATATTATCTAAAAACTCATCTTCTTTCCAAATCGCAATGATATTCGATTCTTTTTGTAATGAAAATCGGTATTTATTAATCATTTTTTCTTTTTCATTACCCTTGCTTCCCAAATACATGTTCTTTAAGTAGTCATATCCTTTAGTATTTATGAGCATGTTAAACTCATTTATACTATAATGGTAGTTTCTAAACTTATCTGTTGGTTTATCGGTAACTTTAATAGCCAATGTATCCATTATTTTACTTTGTAGCTGCCAATTACTTTCGGTATTAAATGTCGTTGAAGGTTTGTAGCCTAAAACAGGTGCTATTTCATCAATTTCTTCTTTTTTATTTAGGTAGTTAATTATAGAACGTAATTGATCTTTCTTCTGATAAGTGGTGGTGAAATCGGTGTTTTTAATATCGTTGTATACTTTTTCGAATCGAGAAACCTGACTTTTAGTAGAAACAGAAAAAGCGCCCCAAAAACCTACTGAAACTAACAGTGCTATAGCAGCTAAACTTAACGGAAATACACGTATTCTTTTGTGCTTACTAAACAACATGTAAAGTGTCATGGCTAAAATCCATAAAGCTAAAACCAATACAAAATAACGGTTTTCGGTAATTCCGTATTCATTTACTCTTTTAAAAATAGCTACGAACAACAACCCAATTAAAGGCAATAGTAAATAGTAGAACCAAGGATGAAACCTTTTTATAGGACGTGAATCTGAAATTTTCTGAATCGGATTTATTAATATTTGAATGATAAACCCAAGAAAAGACAATGCGATTACCAAGTACGATACCCAGCCTTTAGGTAAGTTCCAGTTAATTACAATTTTTAAGCTGTAAGCATATAAAATGATGAGGTATAAAATTACTAACGGAATTAAAATATATTTTACCAACACTTCTAAAGCTTTGGTATAATCTATTACTTTTTGCGAGTGAATATCCTTTGGGAAATCAGAAAGGTAAATCCAAGTATTTACAATACCTAAACAGATAATAAAGATTTGAAAAAAGCGCTCCCCTTTAATATCAACATTAAATAAATGTTTTACTGCGAGTAGTGCTAAAACGATTCCTAAATACAGAATTAAAGAGAAAAATAAGCTTCGTACAATAGCTAAAAAAACCGATTTTAAATAATTAAAATAAGCTGATTTATTCCATTTTAAGATAAAGGGAGCTACAAAAACTAATAAATGTCCACTGATAAAGTACAAGATAAAACGAATAATAAATTCGTTATTAAAGCGAGTTTTATCGGTAGGTAAATGAAAATAAAATGCCAACATAAACACAAAAGGAATAACCATAAACCATTCTTTACGGGTTTTAAATTGTTCCTCAAAAAAACGTGCTGCGATAAACCAACTAATTCCGAGAATGAAAGTTAGAATTATTTTACCGTAAAAAATGTCATCAAAATCACCCGATTCAACAGTATATATAGTAAATAAACTTCCTAGTATTGCCCAAGAAATGGTTACAGGAAAACGTTTAAAAGCATCTTTAGTTTTGGATGATATTTCACCAAAAGAAGGAATAAGTTTCATAGAAATCAATTTGTATAAAGATACAAAAAGAGTTAAAAAATCTAAATTTTAAAGCCAATGTTTATTAAAGATTAAAAGAACGTTAAGTTAAATAAGACTGTACAACATTTGTAAATTAATCGTTACTTTTGGGTAACACAATATAAAAACGAACTATGAATACTAGCGATGTTAAAATTTTACTTGTAGATGATGAACCAGATATTTTAGAAATCGTAGGTTATAATTTAAAATCAGAAGGGTATCAAGTATTTACAGCCGAAAACGGAGTAGAAGCTGTTAAGAAAGCTAAAAAAGTGCAACCTCATTTGATTTTATTAGACATTATGATGCCAGAGATGGATGGTATCGAAGCATGCGAAAAAATTAGAAATATTAAGTCTTTAGAAGATGTAATTATTTCTTTCTTAACTGCTCGTGGTGAAGATTATTCGCAAGTTGCAGGTTTCGATGCTGGTGCCGATGATTATATTACCAAACCAGTAAAACCAAAAGTATTGGTTAGTAAAGTAAAATCGTTATTACGTCGTTTAAAAACAGAAGAAAAAGGAGATGCTACCACCAAAATAGGTGATATCGTTATTAACAGAGATGAATATGTTGTTTTTAAAGGAGATAAAAAAATAGCATTACCAAGAAAAGAGTTCGAACTATTTTCGTTATTAACTTCTAAACCAGGAAAAGTATTTAAAAGAGAAGTTATTTTAGATAGTGTTTGGGGTAACGAAGTAGTAGTTGGTGGTAGAACAATAGATGTACATATTCGTAAGTTACGTGAAAAAATTGGAGACGATTTTTTTAAAACCGTAAAAGGAGTAGGGTACAAGTTTGTTTTAGAAGATTCTGAAAAATAAAAAACTAAAAATGTAGATTGCTCAACAGCAATCTATTTTTTTATATTAATATATTTAATAAGTGAAAAAAATAAAAAAAACATACAGGTATGCACTTTGGTCGGCATTTTATTCTACCTCGTTATCTGTTATAATCGCTTTACTTTCTTACCTTTTTTTAGTTAATTTATTAGGTGTAGGTACTGTACTGGTTTTTGGGGTAGCAATGTTTGTGGTATCTTTTTTTGTCATACAATATCGAGCGGAATACTTTATTTATCAACGTGTTAAAAAGTTGTACGAAGACATTTCTATTTTAGATGTTAACGATTTAGAAAGAAAAAAAGTAACAACAGATATTGAAGCATTAACCAAGAGTGTACAAGAATACGTACAAGGAAAAAGTGAAGAAATAGCTTTATTAACTCAACGAGATTCTTTTCGTAGAGATTTTTTAGGAAACGTAGCACACGAATTAAAAACACCGTTGTTTACCGTACAAGGATATATTTTAACACTAATTGAAGGTGCAGCAGAAGATGAAGAGATACGAACAAAATACCTTAACCGAGCAAATAAAGGAGTAGAAAGATTAACCTCTATCATTAAAGATTTAGACATGATTGCTAAATTAGAAACAGAGGGAATGAAAATGAATATCGAAACATTTAATATCTTAGAGCTGATACAAAATGTGTTCGATTTATTTGAAATGAAAGCTAAAAAGCGAAATATTAATTTGGTTTTCGATCGTATTTATGAGTTTCCTTATTTTGTAAAAGGAGATGTTGAACGAATAGAACAAGTACTAATCAACTTAGTTGTAAATTCTATAAAATATGGTAAAGTAGGAGGGACAACAACGGTAAGTATAGAGTCGTATAACCCAAATAAATTTATCATTAAAGTATCTGATGATGGTGAAGGGATAAAACAAGAACATGTTTCTCGTTTATTTGAACGTTTTTATAGAGTAGATCAGAGTCGCTCTCGCGAACAAGGTGGTTCAGGTTTAGGTTTATCGATTGTAAAACATATCATTGAAGCCCACAACGAAACCATTCTTTTAAAAAGTGATTTTGGTAAAGGATCCGAATTCTCGTTTACTTTAGAAAAAGAGATGTAATTGATGTTATAATTAAATGATTAAGTTATTTGAAAACATATCTAAGCGTATAAAATTATCCAAAGAGTTACGTACAGAGCTTACTAAAAGAACAACCATAAAAACTTTTAAAAAAGGAGATATAATCCATTATGCAAATGAAGTTTGTCAGCATAGTTATTTTATAGAAAAAGGAATACTGCGACTTTATTTTATAAAAGAGGAAAAAGAAATTAGTGAGTTTTTTTGTAGTTTGGGAGAATGGATTAATTCCCCAAGAAGTTTTATGCAGCAAAAAATTGATCATTACTCTATTGACGTTATAGAGGATTGTGAAGTTGTTATATTAGCAGTGAAAGATTTGATTTATCTTTTTGATAATTTCCCTGAAATGGAAAAATATGCCCGAATGGATATGGGTAATTCTTTTGGACTTTTAATGGAACGAATCACTTCTATACGATTTACTACAGCAAAAGAAAAATATGATCACTTTTGTAAAACATACAAGAGTATATATTACAGAATACCTTTAAAAATGGTTGCTTCCTATTTAGGAATTACTCCAGAAACTTTAAGTAGGATAAGGAAGCATATTTAATTAATTGATATAAGTCAATTTTTATTTCTTGCAACTATACATACATTGCAATGTATAATAAAAAGAAATTTATGTTGAGAAAAATACTTAAAATTACTGTTGCTTTTATATCTATTTTAATAATAGGATTATTCTTGTTTTTAGAGTTTCATAAACCATCATTATCTCTAAACCATGGAAAAATACATACTAAATTATATTTAGGTAAATCAGAAAACCAACCCTTAGTTGTTGGTTTTGGAGGAGGAGAAGGAGGTAATGCTTGGGCAAGTGATTATTGGAAAGATACACGAGATAGGTTTATTAATAAGGGCTACGCCTTTTTAGCAGTGGGTTATTTTGGAATGGAAAATACACCTCAATTTTTAGATAGGATTTCTTTAAACGCCATACACGATTCTATTATTAAAATTGCTAAGAACCCGAAAATAAACAATAATAAGATTGCAGTTATTGGTGGTTCTAAAGGGGGAGAGTTAGTTCTAAATCTTGCTAGTCGTTATAATGATATAAATGCAGTTGTTGCTATTGTACCAAGTCATGCTAATTTCCCTTCTACAACGATAAACGCTTCAACATCTTCTTGGAGTTTTGAAGATAAAGAGCTCCCTTTTATTCCAATGCCTTGGAGAGCTGTTCCTTCAGTTTTAAAAAGAGAAATGAAAGAAGCATATACTATCATGCTTGAAAATGAACAAGCTGAAGAAAAAGCGATGATTGCTGTTGAAAAAATGAATGCTAATGTATTATTAATTTCTGCAACAGAAGATGAATTATGGCCTTCAACCTTAATGGCAAAAAAAGTGATAAATAGATTAAAAATTAATAATTATAGTAATTACTATGACCATATTGCAATAAAAGGAGGACACACAGAGCCATTAAAACATTTTGATAAAATTTTTATATTTTTAGAAGAGTATTTTTGAGAAAAAGAGGAAGTAGTTAAATTAATTTCGGATATTTTCTTAGGATATCCGAAATTATACTTTTTATAATTTATACTAAATCGAATCCAATATCCTTTCGATAATTTATTTTATCAAAGGTTATTTTATCGATGCTTTTGTATGATTTTTCTAGTGCTTCTTCGATTGAATCTCCAAAAGAAGTAACCGCCATTACACGACCTCCGTTGGTAACAACTTTATCGTCTTTTATAATAGTTCCCGCATGAAAAATGATTGAATCTTCTACTGCATTAAAACCAGTAATTTCTTTTCCTTTTTCGTACGCTTCAGGATATCCACCAGAAACTAACATTACTGTAGTAGCTGTTTGTGGAGTAACCTCATATGATTTTTCGTGTAAATTTTGGTTGGCAACTCCTTCAAATAAATCTACTAAATCTGATTCGATTCTAGGTAAAACAACTTCCGTTTCAGGATCTCCCATACGAACATTGTATTCAACTACTGATGGATTTCCGTTATCATTCATTAATCCGATAAAAATAAATCCGCGATAATCTATTCCGTCTTTTTGTAAACCGTCTATAGTTGGTTTTACGACCAATTCTTCTACTTTTTGTAAGAAATTATCAGTAGCAAAAGGAACTGGAGAAATAGCTCCCATTCCGCCTGTATTTAAACCAGTATCTCCTTCGCCAATACGTTTGTAATCTTTGGCAGAAGGTAATATTTTATAATTCTTTCCGTCAGTTAAAACAAAAACAGAAAGTTCAATACCCTTTAAAAACTCTTCGATAACTACAGTAGACGATGCTTCTCCAAATTTTTGATTCGAAAGCATTTCTTCTAACTCTGATTTCGCTTCTTCTAAATCGTTTAAAATTAAAACACCTTTACCGGCAGCTAAACCATCTGCTTTTAAAACAAAAGGAGGCTCTAATGTTTCCAAGAAGCTCTTTCCTTCGTTTAAAGTAGCTGATGTAAATGATTGATATTTTGCAGTAGGTATGTTATGTTTAATCATAAACTGCTTCGAAAAATCTTTACTACCTTCTAATAAAGCTCCGTCTTTTTTAGGACCAATTACAGGAATGTTTTTCAAATCTTCGTCAGCTAAAAAGTAATCATGTACACCTTCTACCAAAGGAGCTTCAGGACCTACAACAACCATGTTTATGTTGTGTTGTAAAACGGCTTCTTTTACTTGAGAAAAATTTGTTGGACTTAGAGTAAGATTTGTAGCAATTTCATTAGTGCCTGCGTTACCAGGAGCTACAAACAGTTTGTTGATTTTAGTGCTTTCAGAAAGCTTTTTAGTAAAGGCGTGTTCTCTACCACCTGAACCTAAAATTAAAATATTCATTTTGTTTGTTGTTGTGTTGTTGTTGTGTGCAAATATAGAACAATACCATTTCTTATTTTAAAGAACAAAGACCTCTTTTTAAATTAAAAGAAGTCTTTGTTTTAAGTTTATTTTTTGCTGTTTATCAGTAATTAAAATATTTGCTCTAATATTTTCTGAGTAATAGCATAAGTTGGTGTTACACCGCTCATTCCTAAACCTCCTGAAGCAAGTGTAGCACCTGTTTCTAGCGGGTTATCAGAAGCATAATAAGCATAACGTACTTTTATGTCTTCACGCACGTTTCCTCTAATTTTAGAGTTAGACTGAATCGCTTTTTGATAATGTGCCCCCTCCATTTCTAAACCGATAACATTCCATGTTGAATCGTGGAAGAACTTTAATAAGTCTTTATTTTGTAAAGAAGTACCTAGTACACTAACCATAGCGCCATCAAAAGATTGTACTCCGAAACCTTCTAAATCTTCTTTAGTTAGCTCGTTGTTAAATGGGTAGTTGTCTGCAGTACCTTCAAAAATATGTGAAGAAGGAATCATAATATCTCCTTTACCACCTTCTAAAATACCAGCTTTACCCATAATTGATACAGAAACAACATCTAAGTGTATAGATTTTCCTCCTGTTTTATATGGTTTTAAAAGTTCATCCATAGTTTCGTAAGCTTGCTCACCAAAAGCATAATCCATTACTACAATAACAGGCTTTTCTCCGATAGAATTTTTCTTTTCGAAAGGAGTCGTATTCATATCTATTTTTTCAGTGTCAATAATTTGCACATTGATATTAGTACCTGAAGTATCTTTTAAATAGATTAATCCGTTTTCTGAAGCATAGTTTTTAACAGCCTTTTGTAATGGTTGGCTGTTTGAATTACTTAACACTTCGAAAAGCTCAAAACCTTTGTGTTTTTTAGCCTCTTTTGGCAGTGCGTTTGGTGCATAAATAGAATTTAAAACACTATGCATGTTGGCACTAATAATATGAATAGGACGTTCTATTAACCCGTTTTCTAATAAGTGTTTTTTAATGTTGTTTGCCCAAATTTCACCATAAAAGTGATGCCCTATTTCTTCATTTAAAACAGAACTGAATTTTATAGAACGTTTTTCGTCAAATAAAGCTTCGTTAATGGCAAGTTTACCTAACCAGTAAATTAAGTGGAAGAAACGATTTGGGTTGTCTTCTGACGAAAATGTATTGTAAGCATCGTAAACCTCATCATAAGTTCTTCCTAAAATATTACCTAGATGAACTACAATAACATCTTTTTCTTCATCTGTAAGTGTTTTGTTATATAAAACAATGTCTTCTAAATGTAACCACTCACGAATAAAACCCTTTCCGTTGTTAATAACTACACGGTCTTTAATTTTATGAGACTCAATAAATAAGAAAGTAAGGTGGGTAAGAATATCATAAATTTCTGATCGTCCACGCGTAATTTCAATATTCATTTGATCCTTATCAATACGATAACAATTACGTCTTCTTTTTGGAGGAATAATTACTTCGAATTTAGAATTTCTAAATCCTTCATCGGCAGTTAAATTAATAAACTGACATTCTTCTATTCCTTCAGGTAAACGTTCGATTACGTAAACTAATCCGTTTAATTCGGTTTTATCTTCAGCAATCGATCCATAGATCTCTGGGCGTAATGATAATAATGATTTTCTTAGTGTTTCACCAGATACTCCCATTGGTTTATAAAATCCACGACTAAATAAGTGTCGCATAGAAATGTATAAACGTTCAATGGCATTTGTAGATTCTTGTGCTCTGGTACGTTCTTTATGGTTAGGTTTTGACATATGTTTTTTAAAGGTCAAAGATACAAATTATGTAGTTGATGTTATTTGGTTAAAATACTGCGGTATTCTTTTTGGTTTTTTAATAAATCAACAGCCTTTCTAATGGTTTCATCATTTTTTAACTGATGCTTATACATCCCCTCTTTATAGTTGTATCGTTTTACAATCTCGTTTTCTATTTCTTTTGAAATAATATCTTCATTCAAAGCTATTTTAGTTACTTTTTCTTCTTTTAATTTTTGAAGAATTGAGTTGAAATCAGTAGTAATGTTATTGTTATTTTTTACTGATTTATAAGCTTTCTTAAACAGTTTTTCTTCTTTGGTTACAAAAGCAGTATCCTTTGTTAAAAGGTAGTTTTTAAAATTATTAAAGTTTGATGAGGTAAACGCGAAACCTTCACTAGATATTGTTGGGGTTTGATTCGCAAAATCTGTAACAAAATTAAAAATAGCTTTTGATTTTAATAAGGATTTTGTTTCATCCGTTTTTTTAGAGAAATCCATTTTTACATCAGGTGTTACACCTCCACCGTCGTATACAGTACGACCATTTTGAGTTGTAAATAGATTTACAGTTCCGTCAGAAAACTTAGGAACTTTACCTGTTTTTAAATCACGATTTGCATAATCTAATTCTTGAATACATCGTCCACTAGGTGTATAGTATTTAGAAATTGTAGCTTTCATTTGCGTACCATAATTCAATTCAAAGTAACGCTGTACTAAACCTTTTCCAAACGATCGTTCACCCATTACCACAGCACGGTCGTAGTCTTGTAGTGCACCAGAAACAATTTCAGAAGCTGAAGCAGAACGTCCATCAATTAGTACTACTACTGGTATTTCTGTATCTAAAGGATCTCTATTTGTTTTATAAGTTCTACTATTTTTTTTAATCTTTCCTCTAGTATCAACAACTTTTAACCCTTTTGGAATAAATAAATTGGTGATGTTTACCGCATCGAACAACGAACCTCCTGGGTTGCTACGTAAATCGAACACCAATTTTTTCATGCCTTTTTCTTTTAACTCTTTAAAAGCTTTAGCAACACCTTCTGTTGCTTTTTGGCTGGTAAAACGAGTTAAAATAATATAACCAGTTTCAGCATCAATCATATCGTAAAATGGCACAGGATTAACAACAACTTTATCTAAAGTTAAATTGATGTTTTGAGTATTTCCATTTCTATCAATAATTAAAGAAAGCTTCTTGTTAGGAGTTCCTTTTACCATTTGTGAATATTGGTTTTTTTCTAACTCAGCTAATTCTTGACCATTTACAGTAGTAATAACATCACCAGCTTTTAAGCCAGCTTTATCAGCAGAAAAACCTTTATAAACTTCTGCAATTACAATACCTTTTTTTATATAAAATGAAGAAATCCCAATGCCTCCATATTCTCCTTCTCTACGAATACGAGCATCTTCAACTGCTTGCTCATTGTAAAAATTAGTATAAGGATCTAAGTTTTTTAAGGTGTTTTTAATTGCTTTATTAGTAAGTTCACCAGGGTTAATTTCATCAATATAATTAATGTTTAACTCTTTAAATAAGTTGTTGTAAATCTCAATTTGTTTGGCGATTTCAAAAAATCGAGATTGAAACGAGAATAGGAGCGAGATAATAACGAGGGATCCAACAAAAAGTATTTTTCTATTTTTCATCCTTAGAAGTTTCTGCTAAAAAAAGCGTTAATAATTTCTTCATTTTATGCTCTAAATCGGCATATTTCCATTCATCCTTTGCAATATAAGAAATCATAAACACATATGGTTCGCTAACTCGATCGTAAACAACTTGTTTTTCTTTTCGATATACTTCTCTTAATAAGCGTTTTATGCGATTGCGATCTACTGCTTTTTTAAAATTTCGTTTTGGTACCGAAACCCCAACTTGTACAGGGAATTTCATCTCTTGTTTCGCTGGCACATACACCATTCGTAAAGGAAAAACTTTTATAGATTTTCCTTCTTCATATAACTTTCCGATTAATTTTTTGCTTTTTAATCGTTCTTCTTGTCCTAATGTATACCTCATCTAATACAAACATACATAAACCTATAGTAAAAACCATTTTTTTACCTATTTTTGAGACAATACACTTTTAATAAAAGAAGAGAGTGTTTAATACCCTTAAAAACAAAAACTAAATTATATAAGAAACTTATGAAACCCGATTTATTTCAAGCGCCGGATTATTATCAAATAGATGATTTGTTAAATGAAGAACATAAATTAGTTCGTGATGCCTCAAGAGAGTGGGTAAAGCGAGATGTGTCGCCAATTATAGAAGATTATGCACAACGTGCAGAATTTCCAACACAAATTATTGGTGGTTTAGCAGAAATTGGGGCTTTTGGACCTTATATACCAGAGCAATATGGTGGGGCTGGATTAGATCAAATTTCTTACGGGTTAATTATGCAAGAAATCGAACGTGGTGACTCTGGTGTTCGTAGTACTGCTTCGGTACAATCATCTTTAGTAATGTACCCTATTTGGAAATACGGAAATGAAGAGCAACGTAATAAATATTTACCAAAATTAGCTTCTGGTGAATGGATGGGATGCTTTGGTTTAACTGAGCCAAATCATGGATCGAACCCTGGAGGAATGGAAACGAAGTTTAAAGATATGGGAGACCATTATCTTCTAAATGGAGCAAAAATGTGGATTTCTAATGCACCTTTTGCTCAAGTAGCAGTTGTTTGGGCAAAGAACGAAGAAGGAAGAATTCATGGATTGATTGTTGAGCGTGGAATGGAAGGTTTTTCGACTCCAGAAACACATAACAAATGGTCGTTGAGAGCATCTTCTACTGGAGAATTGATTTTTGATAATGTAAAAGTTCCGAAAGAAAATTTACTACCTAATAAATCTGGATTAGGAGCACCATTAGGTTGTTTAGATTCTGCTCGATATGGTATTGCATGGGGAGCAATTGGTGCAGCAATGGATTGTTATGACACAGCTTTAAGATATTCAAAAGAAAGAATGCAGTTTGGTAAGCCAATTGGTCAGTTTCAACTACAACAAAAGAAATTAGCTGAAATGATTACTGAAATTACCAAAGCTCAATTATTAGCATGGCGATTAGGTGTACTTAGAAATGAAGGAAAAGCAACTTCTGCTCAAATATCTATGGCGAAACGTAATAATGTAGATATGGCAATAAAGATTGCTAGAGAAGCAAGACAGATGTTAGGAGGTATGGGTATTTCTGGCGAATATTCTATTATGCGTCATTCAATGAATTTAGAAAGTGTAATTACCTACGAAGGTACACACGATATTCACTTACTTATTACAGGATTGGATGTTACTGGATTAAATGCCTTTAAATAAAAAAGAAAAAGAGTTCCGTTTTTAAACGGAACTCTTTTTTTAATCAACTATTAAAAACCAACACTACTTTTTTTTCTTACCGCTATTAACAAGAATTAAAAGAGTAGCTATCAACCCTAAACAAACAAAACCAAAGATTGCTATCATAATTGTTCCGTTTGTCCAAGAAACTAAGGGGATATTAACCAACTGTACCATTACCTTATATTTTACTTCAAAAATAAGACTAGCTATTAGTTTAAAATATGATTTTTATCAGGGTTTTTGATAAGTGTATTATTCCTTAAATTTAGTATTCAAACCATCAATACTTGTTTGATTTCTATCTTTCCAATATTGCTCAATATTTTTTGGTCCTTTTTCTTCTGCCCAATCTAGTAATTCATTTCGTTCACCTTGATACTCATAAAAAGGGATAGACATTCCACAGGAGGTCTGAACACTCTCAACAGCTACATCAAAAATTTGTCGCGTTCCAGATAAAGTAGGGAATTGAGAAATTAAATTACTCCATTCAGAATCTTCAGGTAATATTTCAGTGGCTTTTCCATATAAACGAAGAATATTCGGAGCACCTTCAAAAGCACAAAACATAATAGTTATTCTGTTGTCTTCCAGTAAATGTGCTGAGGTTTCGTTACCACTTCCTGTAACACTTAACCAAGCAATACGATTTTCGTTTAATACTCGAAAAGAATCCATGCCTTTTGGAGATAAATTTATTCGTCCGTCTTTAGGAGCAGTAGCCACAAAAAAAACTTTTTGTGCTTCTATTAATTTCTGAATTCTACTGGTAATTTTATCGTAAAACTTAGCCATATTTTTAATATTTAATCAATCCAATCTTTTGTGCGTTCAACAGCTTTTTGCCATTTGGCATATAATTTTTCTCTTTTTTCGTTTGAAAAAGTAGGAGAAAAGGTATTGTTGATTTTACGTCTATCAAGAATATCTTCTTGTTTCCATAAACCAACACAAATGCCTGCTAAATAAGCAGCACCCATTATAGTTGTTTCAATAATTTTTGGACGCTCTACTTCAGTATTTAAAATATCTGCTTGAAATTGCATTAAATAACTATTAGCACAAGCGCCACCATCTACTTTTAAAGATGTCAATGCTACTTCGCTATCTTTTTGCATTACATCTAAAATGTCTTTGGTTTGATAAGCTAACGAGTCTAAAGTAGCTTTAATTAAATGATTTTTACCAGTATCGCGAGTTAAACCAAATACAGCGCCCCGAGCATACATATCCCAATACGGTGCACCTAAGCCAGCAAAAGCAGGAACTACATATACAGGATTTTCTTCTTTTATACTTTCAGCTAAAGCTTCACTTTCTTTAGCATCGTTTATAATTTGTAAGCCGTCTCGTAACCACTGAATTGCAGACCCTGCAACAAAAACACTTCCTTCTAAAGCATAATATACTTTATTATCTATTCCCCAAGCGATGGTGGTTAACAATCCGTTTTTAGAATATTCGAGCTCTTCACCAGTATTCATGAGCATAAAACAACCTGTACCATAGGTGTTTTTAGCTTCTCCTTTTTTAAAACAAGCTTGACCGAATAAAGCAGCTTGTTGATCTCCAACAATTCCTGCAATAGGAATTTGAATCCCATCTAATTCGTAATTACCAAAATGATGTGAGGATGGTTTTACTTCGGGAAGCATTGATGTTGGAATTGCTAACTCTAACAATAGTTTTTGGTCCCATATTAAATTTTTAATATCATATAACATGGTACGTGAAGCATTGCTATAATCAGTAGCATGTACAGCTCCATTAGTTAAGTTCCATAACAACCAGGTGTCGATAGTTCCAAAAAGTAAATCTCCTTTTTCTGCTGCTGTTCTAGCTCCTTCAACATTCTGTAAAATCCAATTGATTTTAGTTGCAGAAAAATAACTATCGATAACCAAACCTGTAGTTTTACGAACATGATTTTCTAATCCTTTTCCTTTAAGATGTTCACAAATATTAGTGGTACGCTTATCTTGCCAAACAATAGCGTTATAGATTGGTTTTCCTGTTTTTTTGTTCCAAACAACAGTAGTTTCTCGCTGATTGGTAATTCCGATTCCTACAATTTCTGTAGCTTTAATATTGGCTTGTTTAATTACCTTTTTTAAGGTAGAGAGCTGAGTTTCTAAGATTTCTAAAGCATCATGTTCTACCCAACCAGATTTTGGAAATATTTGTTGAAATTCTTGTTGATTCATTGCAACAATCTCTCCAGACTCATTAATAATTACCGAACGAGAACTCGTTGTACCTTGGTCTAACGCAACAATATATTTAGCCATTTAAATTGTAATGAAAAGTTAAAACAGCAATTTACAATTTATACTTATGAGAATAAAAAAACCTTCTAGATTTTCTAGAAGGTTTACATTTTTGTTGGTTAGTTTAGCTTAGTGTCTTAAAGCATAACTAGCTCCTTTTCCATACTCAGCTAAAGCTGAAAAAAAACTATTAATCCCCTTAGTAGTTTTTGTAAGTAAAAATTTCCCCATTTTTTTACGTTTTTAAATTCCCCTTAATGTTTTGTTCAAAAGAACATTACAAATGTATGTTAGAAGTTTAGATTTAAAAAGGGGATTTCCGCTGAAAAAAGTGTGATTTTCCGAATTTATAAAATGTTATAAATAAAAAAACCTTCTAGAATTTCTAGAAGGTTAATTTTTCCCCTTAAATATCCTTTTTCATTGTAGAACGAAAATTGATACTACAAATATATGTTAGAGCTTTAGGTTTAAAAAGGGGATATCCGCTGAAAAAAGGGTGGATTTCCGCGAAGAGTATTCTTTTTATAAAATAAATAAACCTTTTAAGCATATGCCTAAAAGGTTTATTTTATTTCTCTTCTTTTTTCAGAATTTTCCCCAAGAGTAGTTGAATTCTGAGGCAAAGATATTATGTGATTTAATACTATAAAACGGGATTTCCGCATAAAAAAGTGTGGATTTCCGCAAAAATCAATCTATAATTCCTAGCTCCTTGGCCTTTAGTACTAAATCGGTATTGTTATTTGCTTGTAAGTCGGTACGAAGCTTTGCTAATTTACTTTCTATAGCCCGTACTTTAACTAAAGAACCGTCTCTTTTTTTAACCGAACCTTCTAAATTTGAAATTTTAGCATGCTTAGGTAACTCTTTTAAAATTTGAATAGCTACTTCATCCATTTGGATTTCTACCAAAGCTCTTTTTAAGAGTTTTTGATGAATTTCGTGCGTGTAATACACTTCACCCTTTAACATTTTTTGAATTGCAAAGGTTAATTCGTCAGTACTACAATTACCTTTTAAAATGTAAGCAGAAGGGTTTAGGTTGTTAATTACATTAAATACTCTGTTAATTTCTGAATGCCCAGTAATTACACCAGTTTTAATATCAATTTCTTCTTTTTGAATGGCTTTTATTAAAGCTTCACCTCCATCTAAAACAACATTATCATTATTATTATCAAAACTTAAATCGGTAAAAACAATATGAAAAGGATTGTCGTGAATACTCGTTTTTATTTTTGAAAAAGCTTCATCGCAAGAATTAACAGTTTCAATTTTTAAATTATCAATGTCTTTTAAAAACGATAGAATACCTTCAATAATTAATTGATGGTCATCAACTAGAAGTATTTTAGTTTGTTCAAGCATTTAAGGGTATTTGAATATTAGTTTTGGTTCCGTTACCTACTTCGCTGTCAATATTTAGAGTTCCGTTTAACTCTTCAACACGTTCTTGTAGGTTTTGTAAACCAATTCCTTTTTTACTGGTATTAGTATCAAAACCGATGCCATTGTCAGTAATATTCAAATGTACATATTTTTTTTCTAGGGTAAAATCTATGGTTAGTTTATCTGCTTCAGCATATTTTTTGCTGTTTTGTATACTTTCTCGAGTACTTAAATATAGCAAGCGTTTAATAGCATCATTAATCGGTTCCCATTCGTACTTATGTAAACCATTAACTGATATTCTAAAATCAAGCTCAAAATAATCACTAACTAAATTAATTATTTGGTCTTTAAAAGAAACTTTATCAAAACTAACACTACTTAACTGATGCGATAAATTACGTACGTTGTCTTTAACGGCATCTAGTTTTTGTGCTTCTTCTAATAGGTTTGATTTCTCTAGCTTTTGATGTAATAAACGTAAATCTCCTGCAACTTCATCATGTAAAGATTTTGCAATTTGTTGACGTTCGTGTTCTCTAGCCTGTACTCTTTCTAACTGGGCTTGATACAGTAATTTTCTCCTTCTTTGAAAATAAAACATTACACTTAAACCAAATAGCAATATACCGCTGGCTGCAGCTAGCCAACCGATTGTTTTTTGCTGTTTTTGGTAAGTAATTTCTGCTTGTTTTTTTTCATTCTCAGTTTTTAAAACGGTGTTTTCTTTTTCTTTTTTCTCAGTTTCATATTCTATTTTAGCAAATTGGTTTTTTAACAAACGTTCTTTTTGAAATAAACTATCGTTTAGCGTAATGTATTCTTGTAAATATTTTGTTGATTGTATACCTGTTGTCAATTCTGAAAGATTTTGTAAAGCTTCTAACCATTTTTTATTATTGTGAGTTTGTTTGGCGTATTTTAAAGCTCGATTAGCATGAAATTTTGCCTTTGTTTTTTGATTAAGGTCTTTGTAATAGTTAGATAGATTTATTTGTGTAATACTGGCCCCACTAAGGTTGTTTCTTTTTTCTCTAATTTTTAATACTTCTTCATACTGCTTTAAAACATTTTTTTTATTTCCAAACATATAATTGCTATAAGCTAAATTTTCTAATAACAAAGCATATTGAGTAGGGTACTTTTCTTTAATACTATCAAACGCTAAACCTTCTTTAAAAAAAGGAATTGCTTTTTCATGTTGTTCGAAAGATTGAAATAAAACACCTTTATTATTGATTACATTAAGCTGTAAATCTAAGTTTTGTAAAGAGTCATTTTCTAACTCTTTTAAGCTTAAATTATAATACTTTAAAGCATCATTGAGTTCTTTTCTTCGATGTGAAATAATCCCAAGATTTACATAAACAAGATGTTTTACTCTATGTAAATTTGAGTTTTCAACATGTTTTAAGCTGTTTATAGATGATATTTCACTACCTAATAAATCATTTTCTGCAAGTTTAATATTGGCTATACTAAACATTCTTCTACCCGCAGTTATACTATCATTGAGGTCTAATAAAATATTTTTTGATTGATAGTAATGATAGTAAGCACTATCTGGTTTTTTAGCGTATTTATAATAGGTAGCTAGATAAAAATGTACTTTTTGTAAGTCTTTATTTTTTTTACTAAGATAAAATGCCTTAAAACTATATTTTTTGAACGAATCCAGTTTTTTTTCTCTAAAAAAAGATAAAGCTTTTATCATTGTATTAGAAAATACAACGGAATCTTGCTCATTATTTAAAGTGTTTTTTTTGTTTTGAGCAATAATAAATGAAGTGAAAAAAAAGAAAAAAAGAAGATTACGCATAATATTATAAAACCACCACATATAGTGATGGTTTTATTATAATTAAATTAAGATTTTGTTGGATCGTCATTACCATTTCCGGTTCCACCACCACCAGTAGTTGGTCTTTCTGTGCCACCTGTTCCTCCTGTATCACCAGTAGTTGGGTTGTCTGTATCAGGACTTAACGTCATTGCCACTTCTTGTAAATTTTTGTTTTCCATAATTATAGGGTTTTAATTAAACAATTTTTGTGGGGGACTAAAAATAAAGTCTCTAAAGTATAGTGTTTATGGGAGAAAGCCAAGAAATTAACAAACTTTTTAAGGTTGTTTTTTGATTATAGATAGTAATTAACCTTTATAAGGTAATTTTGGTAAATAAATCCCAAATCACGACTCCGCAACTTACCGAGATATTTAAAGAATGTTTGGTTCCTAATTGAGGTATTTCAATACAGGCATCAGAAGCAGAAACTACTTCTTGCTGCACTCCTTTTACCTCATTACCCATTACAATAGCGTATTTTTTATCTGATAAAGGTGTAAAATCATTTAGCATGGTACTGTTTTCAGCTTGCTCTATTGAAGCCACAAAAACACCGTCGCTTTTTAATTTATTAACTAGTGTTAACGTATCTTCTATATATTCCCACTCAACCGATTCGGTAGATCCTAAAGCAGTTTTATGAATTTCTTTGTTAGGAGGCGTTGCTGTAATACCGCACAAATAAATTTTTTCGATTAAAAAAGCATCCGAAGTTCTAAAAACAGAACCAATATTATTTAAACTACGGATATTGTCGAGCACCACAATAATCGGTGTTTTTTTAGTTTGTTTAAATTCTTCAACTGTTTTTCTACCTAACTCGCTATTCTTTAGTTTTCTCATAAAAAATGTTAACTTTCAAATCGAATATTTATCTTCGCAAAACTAATTGAAAAAATCTAAAAACTTGGCAAAAACAAAGGCAAAAAAGGTAACTCCGCTAATGCAACAATACAACGGAATTAAAGCAAAATATCCGGATGCAATGTTACTTTTTAGAGTGGGAGATTTTTATGAAACCTTTGGAGAAGATGCAGTAAAAGCATCTGAAGTTTTAGGAATAATTTTAACCAAAAGAGGTGCGGGTAGTGAGAGCGAAACTGCCTTGGCTGGTTTCCCGCATCATTCTTTAAATACCTATCTGCCTAAGCTGGTAAAATCTGGTTTACGTGTGGCTATTTGCGATCAGTTAGAAGATCCGAAAATGACCAAGAAGATTGTAAAGCGTGGTGTTACCGAATTGGTAACTCCAGGAGTTGCTTTAAACGATGAGGTTTTACAATCGAAATCCAACAATTTTTTAGCAGCTGTACATTTCGGGAAGAAATTATTAGGAGTTTCTTTTTTAGATGTTTCTACAGGTGAATTTTTAATAGCTCAAGGAAACGAAGAATACATTGATAAATTACTACAGAATTTTTCACCTAGTGAAGTCTTAGTAGAAAAGAAAAACAAACAACGCTTTTTAGAGTTGTTTACCAATCGTTTTCATGCATTTTACTTAGAAGATTGGATTTTTCAAAAAGAATATGGTAACGAATTATTAAGCAATCATTTTAAAGTTAAAAATTTAAAAGGATTTGGTGTTGATGAGTTAGAATACGGAGTTATTGCAGGTGGAGCAGTGATGTATTATTTATCAGAAACACAACATAATAAAATAGATCACATCCAATCCATCAGCAGAATTGCTGAAGATAATTATGTGTGGATGGATCGTTTTACTGTTAAAAACCTGGAGTTGTATGGAGGTAATTCGGTAAATTCAGTTTCGTTATTAAACGTTATTGATAAAACTATTTCACCAATGGGAGGTCGTTTGTTAAAACGTTGGTTAGCGCTTCCATTAAAAGATATAAATCAGATTAAACAACGCCATGAGTTGGTGAAGTTTTTAATTGATAATGATGAGTTTCATGAAACAGTAACCTATCAGTTAAAACAAATTTCTGATATCGAACGATTGATATCTAAAGTTGCAACGGGTAAAGTTTCACCAAGAGAAGTAATTCTTTTAAAGAACTCTTTAAAAGCGATTTTACCAATAAAAGAAGCTGCTGAGAAAAGTAAAAATAAAACGGTTAAAGAAATCGGTAAACAACTACACGATTGTAAGTTGTTAATTGATAAAATTACCGAGAGTGTATTTGAAGAAGCTCCAGTAAATATAAATAAAGGAAACGCGATTGCAAATGGCGTTTCTAAAGATTTAGATGAGTTACGAAGTATTTCTAATTCAGGTAAAGAATATTTAGATAATATGTTGGCTCGTGAAACGGAGCGAACAGGAATAGCAAGCTTAAAAATAGCTTTTAACAATGTTTTTGGCTACTATATTGAAGTTAGAAATAAATATAAAGACAATGTTCCAGAAGAATGGATTCGTAAACAGACCTTAGTAAATGCTGAGCGTTATATTACGGAAGAACTGAAGGAATATGAAACTAAAATTCTAGGAGCTGAAGAGAAAATTCAGCAATTAGAAACGGAGATTTTTGTAAAATTAGTGCAGTTTATTATTGGTTTTGTGCAACCTGTACAGCAAAATGCTCAAAATGTTGCTAAAATAGACGGATTGTTATCGTTTGCCACTTTGGCAATGGATAATAATTATGTGCGTCCGATGATGGATGAAAGTACAGATATTGAAATTAAAAATGGTCGCCATCCAGTAATTGAAAAGCAATTACCAATAGGTGAAGAATATATTGCAAACGATGTTGTTTTAAACCGAAATCAGCAACAAATAATTATGATTACCGGACCAAACATGTCGGGTAAATCAGCCATTTTACGTCAAACAGCATTGATTGTTTTATTGGCTCAAATGGGAAGTTATGTACCAGCACAAAATGCACGTATTGGTATTGTAGATAAGATTTTTACAAGAGTAGGAGCAAGTGATAATATTTCGATGGGAGAATCTACTTTTATGGTAGAAATGAATGAAACAGCATCAATCTTAAATAATATTTCTGAACGCAGTTTGGTATTATTAGATGAAATTGGTCGTGGAACTTCTACTTACGACGGGATTTCAATTGCTTGGGCTATTTCAGAGTATTTACATGAGCATCCATCGAAAGCAAAAACTTTATTTGCTACACATTATCACGAATTAAATGAAATGACCACTACATTCGAACGTATTAAGAATTTCAATGTATCGGTAAAAGAATTAAAAGACAGTATAATTTTCTTACGTAAACTAGTTGCTGGTGGTAGTAATCATAGTTTTGGTATTCATGTAGCTAAACTAGCAGGAATGCCGAATATGGTGATTCATAGAGCGCAGAAAATTTTAAAACAACTAGAAGAGAATCACGCGCATAAAGAAGTAAAAGAAGTTTTGAAAGAGACTCAGCATGAAGAAATGCAAATGAGCTTTTTTCAACTAGATGATCCTTTATTAGAAGATATTCGCGAAGAAATTTTAGCTACGAATATTGACACACTTACACCTATTGAAGCTTTAATGAAGCTGAATGAGATTAAACGAATGTTAGTTAAAAAATAAAAGAGATTTCAAACGAAATCTCTTTTAAAATACTTTATAACTTTCCTCTTAAAACTAGTAGCGGAATATTACAATGAAATTCTTTTTTTAGAATCGTATTTTTTTCCCAAAGTTTTTGAAAAAATCCACGGTTACGTCTAAATACACATAATAAATCAGGATTATGAGATTGAAAATGTTCTAAAACTCCTTGAAAAGTAGTGGCATTTTCAGTTACGGTTAATTCATTTTTTATATCTCCTAAATTAGAATCTAAAACTAAATCATCTTCAGTATAATTAGGTGTCTTTACCAATAATAAATTAGAAGAAGCTTTAAAAGTTTTTAAGATTTTATTTAAAGGACTTAATACATTTTCCTTGTTCATAATTCCCGATTTAAAAGCAGTTAATACTGATTTTATTGGAGAAAACTGATAGCCATCAGGAATAATTAACATAGGAATGTTGGTTTGTTTTAAAACACTACCTGAGGTGTTTCCTAAAAAGACTTCCTCTTTTATCGAATTACTTTTTGGGCCCATAATAATTAAGTCCATTCCTAATTCTCTATCAATAGCAGTAATACTTTCTAAAACATCACCTTTTGCAGTAATCATTTTAATGGCTACATTTTTTCTATCAACAGAATTAATCATAGCTCTTAAATATAAATTTGTTTCACGTTGCATGGTGTCGTCAGCATTAACAAAGGCACCAGCTTTTGTTAAAACCTTATAGGCACGCATTACAAAGACTTTTGCATTTGTAGCTTCAGCAAAATTAATAGCGTATTGTAAGGTGTTTATTGAGTTTTCGGTAGAACCGATTGGAACTAATATATGTTTCATAAAATCTTTTTTTAATCATAGTGTTTTTAAATACACTATGAAGTTGCAAAGATAAATAATATTTAAAACAGATAATTTTAGTGTTTTACTTTAGGAAATAAAAGAATAGCTGTTCCTTTGTTCTTCGAATATGAATCAAGATATTAGTTTTAAACGCATTAATAAATTAGCAATACCGGCTTTAATAGCAGGAGTTGCCGAGCCTTTACTTTCAACAACCGATTTAGCTATTATTGGTAATATTGATACTAATGCAACAGAGAGTATTGCAGCCATTGGTATTGTAGGCGCTTTTTTATCGATGTTAATTTGGGTGTTTGGACAAACAAGGAGTGGAATATCGTCTATTATTTCTCAATATTTAGGAGCTAATAAGTTAGATGAAGTTAAAAACTTACCAGCACAAGCAATTGTGTTAGTAGTTACTACAAGTTTGTTTATTTTAGGAATAAGCTATCCGTTTTCAAAAGAAATTTTTGAGTTTTATAATGCATCAGGAACCATTTTAGAGTACTCGGTAGAATATTATAAAATTAGAGTTTTTGGTTTTCCGTTCACGCTTTTTGTGATTGCAATTTTTGGAGTGTTTAGAGGATTACAAAACACGGTATATCCAATGATTATTGCTATTATCGGTACTATTGTAAATATTGTTTTAGATATTATTTTGGTATACGGAATTGAAGGTTATATCCCTGCAATGAATATTCAAGGAGCTGCGTATGCAAGTGTAATAGCACAAATTACGATGGCTGTTATAGCATTGTATTTATTGTTGACTAAAACGAAAATATCTTTAAAGTTTCAATTACCATTTAATAAGGAAATTCCGAGGTTTATAAATATGATTTTAAACCTATTTGTAAGAACCATTGCTTTAAATGTGGCTTTGTATTTTGCCACTTCGTATGCTACCGATTATGGTAAAGAATATATTGCAGCTTATACAATCGGACTTAATTTATGGTTAATGGGGGCTTTTATGATAGATGGTTATTCATCTGCTGGAAACATTTTATCTGGTAAGTTATTAGGAGCCAAAGCCTATAAAACATTAATTAAACTAGGGAATAATTTAATTATTTACGGATTAGTCTTTGGGAGCTTATTAGCTTTCATTGGATTCGCTTTTTATAACTTTATTGGAACAATTTTCACCAAGGAACAAGAAGTGCTAATACAGTTCTATGATACATTTTGGATTGTTTTGTTAATGCAACCTATTTGTTCTATCGCATTTATTTATGACGGTATGTTTAAAGGTTTAGGAGAAATGAAATATTTGCGTAATGTCTTGTTGGTATCTACAGCCTTAATTTTTATTCCGTTATTGTTGGTTTTCGATTCATTAGATTGTAAACTCTATGCCATATGGATTGCTTTTTATGGATGGATAATTGCTAGAAGTGTTCCACTAATTTTTAAATTTAGAAACAAGTTTTTATCTCGCTCTCAAAAAGTGTAATTTTGAGAATAAAATAATTAGAAATGACTACAACCCGACAAAACGGAAGTTTATATACCAATATTCAAAATAACATTGCTACAGTAGAATTTGGACATCCTGCTAGTAATTCCTTTCCAAGTGAATTATTAGCACGTTTAGCCAACGAATTTGATGGATTATCAAACAATGATGGGGTTTCTGTAGTTGTGTTAAAGTCAGAAGGAGAAAGAGCTTTTTGTGCTGGTGCTTCGTTTGATGAATTAGTTGCAATCGATGATTTAGAAAGTGGTAAAGCTTTCTTTTCTGGTTTTGCGAATGTAATTAATGCGATGCGTCGATGTTCTAAATTAATTATTGGTAGAGTACAGGGTAAAACAGTTGGTGGTGGAGTAGGTTTAGCAGCAGCTTGCGATTATGTATTGGCAACAGAACACGCTTCTATTAAACTTTCAGAGTTTACAATAGGTATTGGTCCGTTTGTTATTGCTCCTGCAGTAGAGCGCAAAATAGGAGTGAGTGGATTAGCAGAGTTAACATTAGATGCATCTAATTGGAAAAATGCGTATTGGGCAAAAGAAAAAGGATTGTACGCTCGTGTTTTTGAAACTAAAAATGAGTTAGATAAAGAAGTAGAAATTTTATCAGAAAAATTAGCTTCATATAACCCAGAAGCCTTAGTTGAAATGAAAAAGGCTTTATGGAAAGATACAGAGCACTGGGGAAGTTTATTGATAGAAAGAGCAGAAACTTCTGGAAAATTAGTGTTGTCAGATTTCACAAAAAAAGCGTTAGAGAAATTTAAAAAATAATAAATGTTTTTAATTCAAGATATGAAAGATTCTTCAGCCTATAAAACAGGGTATGAAGTAGGAAAATGGATATACCATCATCCGGTATTATCAATATTAATAGGAATTATTATTTCTGTAGCCTTTGTTTGGTTATTAACAAAAGTTGTAAAACAAATTCGTACATTCGGCGAATAAAAACAAATTTAAGATTATGGGTGGAGATTATTTATTTGCGATATTGGCAGCAGGTGTAGCAATTGTATATTTTTACAATAAGTACAGAAGCAATAAACAACATAAAAGAAAGTAACATCGTTTTTTCTTCTTAAGGATAAATTTAATATGAGTAATATTAGAATCACAAAACAGTTTACTTTTGAAACCGGTCATGCGTTATACGGTTATGATGGAAAGTGTAAAAATGTTCACGGACATAGTTACAAGCTTTCAGTTACCGTTATGGGGCAACCAATTAGCGATACGTCCAACGTAAAATATGGAATGGTGATTGACTTTAGCGATCTTAAAAGGATTGTAAAAGAAGAGATTGTTGATGTTTTTGACCACGCTACCGTGTTTAATAAAAACACACCTCATGTAGAGTTAGCAAAAGAATTAAAAGATCGTGGGCACCATGTTATTTTGGTAGATTATCAACCAACTAGTGAAATGATGGTAATTGACTTTGCTGATAAAATTAAAAATAGATTACCAGAAAATATTCAATTACACGCTATAAAGTTACAAGAAACTGAAACCAGTTTTGCTGAGTGGTTTGCTAGCGATAATTAGTTTTTTTGTAACAAATTCACTTTTTTCACTACTTATTAGTATAACTAATTAAGTGTACAATGGAAAATTTATTAAAAGCGATCAAGAAATTTTATCAATGTGAGGTAAGAACGTTTAATAAAATGTTAGGGATAAAGTAAGTTATTACTTTCCATTAAACTCATTCATGGTATTAGATAATCCGGAAGTTATAAAAGAAGTAACTGCTTTTACAGAGGTTGGAATACGTTCAATCATTTCACTTTCTTCTTCTTTACTCCATTGTCCTAAAACATAGTCTACCTGACGACCTCTACCGTAATCGGCACCAACACCAAAACGAAAACGAGGATACGCACCTGTATTAAATTTTTCTTGAATATCTTTTAATCCGTTGTGTCCGCCAGAGCTACCTTTGCCTTTAATACGAAGCTTTCCGAAATCAATATTTAAATCATCAGTAATTACTAATAGATTTTCTACTTTGATGTTTTCTTGTTTCATCCAATACTGTATAGCCTTACCACTTAAGTTCATGTAAGTACTAGGTTTTAAAACAATAACAGTTTTTCCTTTGATTTTTAATTTGGCTACATCGCCTAGTTTTTCAGTTTCGAAACTAGCATCATGCTCTTTTACAAAGGCATCTACTATTTTAAAACCTATATTATGACGCGTATTGTGATATTTTTCACCAATATTACCTAAACCTACGATTAAAAATTTCTTCATCGGATCTTCTTCTATACTTATTGATTGTGTTTTAGAAAAGTTAAATAGTCTTTTCAAAAAAGAGTTAAAAATCATGCCTCAAAAATAAAAAAAGCGTTACACAATGGTAACGCTTTTTGTAATTTATGTGTGCAAAATTTATTCTGCAGCAACTTCTTCTTCAGTTTCTTCTTCTTTAACAGCGTTACGAGAAGTTCTTACTTGAACAACAACTGTATTGTCTGGGTGTAAAAATGAATAATCATCGTTAGCTAACTCAGTAATAAATAATTTATTTCCAATTTTTAAACCAGAAATATCTGCGCTAATAAAGTCAGGTAATTTAGCTGGTAAAGCTTTTACTTTTAATTTACGGTTAGTAAAACGTAAAGAACCACCATTTAAAACTCCTGGAGAAGTTCCAGTTAATTTTACAGGGATTTCCATAGTTACCGCTTTGTCGTCGAATAACTGGTAGAAATCTACGTGTAAAATACTATCGTTTACTGGGTGAAATTGGATATCTTGTAATACAGCACTATATGTTGTACCATCTAATTCAATCGTAGCAGTAAATACGTCTGGAGTAAATACTAATGGCTTGAACGATTTTGCTTCCGCTGAAAAATGAACAGGCTTGTCTCCTCCGTATAATACGCAAGGAACCTTTCCAGCATTACGTAAGGCTTTTGTTGCTTTTTTACCTACGCTTTCTCTTTGAGATCCGTTGATTGTAATTGATTTCATTACTTTTTGTTTATTAAATTTATTTACATTAAAAATTGTCCACTAATGGATGTGTTGTCTTGAACTTTACGCATCACATCAGCGAATAAGGGCGCGCAAGTTACAACTTTTATTTTAGATATATTCTTTTTTAAAGGAATTGTGTCTGAAACAATTAGCTCTTCTAGTTTTGAGTTTTGAATTCGCTCATAAGCATTACCAGAAAGTATAGGATGTGTACATATTGCACGAACACTTTTTGCGCCGCGTTCCATCATTAAATCTGCTGCTTTGGTAAGTGTTCCTCCGGTGTCAATCATATCATCAACAAGAATTACATTCTTACCTTCAACTTCACCAATCAACTCCATATGAGAAATTACATTAGCTTTTGCACGTTGTTTATAACAAATAACCACATCACTTTCTAAATATTTAGAATAAGCATAAGCTCTTTTTGAACCTCCCATATCTGGTGAAGCAATTGTAAGATTATCTAATTCTAAGCTTTTTACATAAGGAAGAAAGATAGTAGAAGCAAATAAATGATCTACTGGCTTTTCGAAGAACCCTTGAATTTGATCTGCATGTAAATCCATTGTCATAATTCTTGTAGCCCCAGCAGCTTCTAATAATTTTGCTACTAATTTTGCACCAATTGCTACACGAGGTTTGTCTTTTCTATCTTGACGAGCCCACCCAAAATAAGGCATTACAGCTGTAATATGTCTTGCAGATGCTCGTTTAGCAGCATCGCACATTAATAACATTTCCATTAAATTATCAGCAGATGGAAAGGTAGATCCTATAATAAAAACTCTACGTCCTCTTACTGATTCTTCAAAAGCTGGTTGAAATTCTCCGTCGCTAAAATGAGTGGTGATTACTTTTCCTAATTCAAAGCCATAATTTTTAGCAATTTCTTCTGCTAATTCAATACTTTGTGAACATGCAAAAAACTTTGGACTCAATTGATTTGTAGCCATTTAGTGTTGTGATATTTAGTTACTGTTGTTGTTGGCAACAAAAGTAAAACTATTTTGAGAGTTTAAAAGATATTTTTAAATGAAATCATTAAAATATTTAATAAATTCGCAGTCTATTAAACTGCTCGAGTGGTGGAACTGGTAGACACGTTGGATTCAAAATCCAATTCTTTCGGGAGTGCGGGTTCGATTCCCGCCTCGAGTACAAAAAACCTCAACAAATTTGTTGAGGTTTTTTTATTTAATTTTTAATGATGGGAGTTAGTAGTTTTATTTGATTTTAATCCGAGTTTTTCTAACAAAGGCTCAATAGTTAATCCCTGTACTAGAATAGAAAATATTACTACGATATAAGTAATTACTAAAAACATTTCTCGGTGCATATCTTGTGATAAACCAAGTGCTAATGCAATAGATATACCACCTCGTAAGCCTCCCCAAGTCATCATTAAATTAGTATTAGGAACAAAATCGAGTTTCTTTTTAAAGAAATTGATTGGTAATAGTAAAGAAACATAGCGACATAATAATGTGATTGGTATTGCTAATAATCCTGCAAGTATATATTTTCCTTCAAATACTAATACCAGCATTTCCATACCGATAAGTACGAAAAGAATTGCGTTTAATAGTACATCAACTAATTCCCAAAATTTATCTACATACATTTCGGTAGTTTCAGACATTGAAGTGTTTCTAGAAGTATCATTTCCTAGCATTAAACCAGCAGTTACCATAGCTAATGGAGCCGATAAATGAAGTTTACGCGCAATTAAGCTTCCTACCATAACTAATGCAATGGTAATGATAACTTCTATTTCAAAATCATCAATAGATTTTATCATTTTAAAGGCAAGGTACCCAAGTATTAATCCAAGAATAATACCGCCTATTACTTCTTGTCCGAATAAAGTTGCTACATCTGCAGGATTAAAATTTCCAGAAGAAGCTACTTGAAATATAGTTAAGAAAACAACTACACCAACACCATCATTAAATAATGATTCTCCTACAATTTTAGTTTCTAGTTTTTTAGGAGCTCCTGCTTTTTTCAAAATTCCTAAAACAGCAATAGGATCGGTTGGAGAAATTAATGCTCCGAATAATAAACAATAAATGAATTCAATATTCATTCCTAATAATTGTAACACATAATACATAGTGCCTCCAATTAAAAAAGTAGAGGTTAAAACGCCAATAGTTGCAAAAACTAAAATAGGCCAACGTTGTACTTTTAACTGTTGAAAATTGGTGTGTAAGGCTCCTGCAAATAGTAAGAAACTTAACATTTCATCTAATAAAACAGTTCTAAAATCAATTTGCTTAATGAATTCAATTTCGGCATTTAATAGAGTACTATCAAAATAACTTAATGCCAATACGCCTAAGGTATATAGAATAGTAATAAGCATTAAACCAATGGTGTTTGGTAATTTTAAAAACTTAACATTTATATATCCAAAAACAGCAGATAATAAAATAAGAAAAGTTGCAATAGTATAAGTATCCATAGGATTATTTTTTACTGAGTGACAAATGTCTTTTTACTTTTATTTAAAGAAGATTAGCAAACCATTGATAGCCTGTTGTAAATATCTAAACTTATTTGAAAAAAGACTATAGTTAAACGTATTATTTTTTACCGAATAAGCTTCCCAACATTGTTGTAAATATTCAAGGTTTGGTAAAGTGAGTTTTACCTTATAAGAATGTAGTATTTCAAATTCTTTAGAATTATAATCAGTTAATTTTTGTAGTTCATTTCTTCCTTTATGTTTACCTGAACATAATAAAAAGAACTGTGTGTTTTTTGAAAAATATTTAGATAAGTGGCTACCTATAGCCATTAAATTTACTTGAGAAAGATTTGTGTAATCTAACCACAAAACTACTTCCTTATATTCACCAAGATCCTCTAACTGAACTATTGATTTAATAGCATTGTCGAAATAATCAACTCTTGAAACTTGATACGTATTTTCGAAATACTCGTAACGTTTCGACCAAAATTCATCAGAAAAAACATCCGAAATTATAGGTCCTTCTAGCAAGTTTTCTTTAAACAATAAAGAGTCTCCTTCAATATTAGATTCTTTAAAAGTAGTTTGTGCTTCTTTTGAACAAAATATGTGAAGTTTTTTATCCATTTTTTGAGTAATAGCTTATGTTTAGTTTTTTTGCTAAATGTTTTGCTGTTTCTATAGCGTCAATTTCTTTATTATAAAAATAAACTTTAAAACGATTGTTGCTTTCATCCCAAATATTAACTTCATAAATATCTTTACTATTTAAAAATACTGAAGTATAACTTAAATTATCTATCGATTTCCATTTTCCATAACCAATATTAGCAACTGAAAAGTATTCTCTATATTTTTTCTCTTTAAGATTAAAATGATGATGGCTAACAACTGAAAAACCTATAGCAAAGATTAAAATGTAAACCTCAGATTTTATTAGTTTTAAAAATGCTAATCTAAAGCTTTCTGTATTTGATATAGGAGTATTTAAAAAGAATTTCCCAAGAACAAATACAGCTGTAGCAAATAAAAAAGATGCTAAAAGGCGATATAAAAAATGTTTTTTCTGCCCTTCAATTATTATTAAATTATCCATTAATTTCCTTTTTAGCAATTTCGAACTCTTCTGGAGTATTAATATTTCTAATTAAAGCATCATTAACTTCAACAATTTCTACGTCAGAATTAATCAACATTTTACGAGGACAAGAATATCCTTGAGTTAAATATTGTAATAATTTAGTGTATGCTTTTGGCTCGTAAATGGTAATTAAAGGCTCTGGAAATTCTTTGCTGCTTCCTTTAATAGCTGTTGCTACTTTACTGGGATTTCTTTTTTGTAATAAAAGCTGAATGAGCTCATTGTTTACAAAAGGAACATCTGTAGCTATTACTAACCAAGCCGTATTAGGATTTTTTTGAAAAGCAGAACAAATACCTCCAAACGGACCAAGATTTATAAATGTATCGTGAATTTCATCTTCTTTATTTGAGTTATATTGAACTGAATAAAAAGCGTCTAAATTATTTGACTCTAATAGTTCTTTTACGTGTTCTTTTTGAGGTTTTCCATAGTAATCTAATTGAGATTTGTCGCTTCCCATTCTAGTACTTTTTCCACCAACCAAAACTAACCCTTTTACTGGTGGAATGTATTCTTGAATTAAAAGATTTATATGAGAGGTAATTTTATCTACTTCATCAATTGTATAGGATGTAATATTTTTAATATTTGGAAATTTCTCCAATAAACAATCGAAGTAGACAACATCTGGATTCAATTTTATCACAAATTGAATGTTTGTTATTTGATCTAATCTCTTTTTTATTGAAGCTTCTTTCTCAGGGTCTAAAATTAAAATTTGTTTTGCACCTTGATAATGATTTCCATTGATAAACACAAAATCGTGATTAATAAACTGTAAGCGTTGTTCAAACTTATTTATTACAGATGTGGTATCTATTTGTAAATTACCTTCATGATGAAATGTATATTTAGTTACATTGTTTTGATCAATATCTTTAGCATGAGAAGCATCAAAATAACCCAAATTATAGTTTGATAGTTTTGATGAAACCTTATGAACTAAATCTTCAATAATTCCACATTTAGCACCCAAAATAGCAACTTCGTTTACTGCGAAATTATCGTTTTGCTTTTTTGTGATATTTGTATGTTTTTGATGTGCCATTTATAAGTTTTCAATTTTATTTTGAGAAGCCAATATACCATGAGTAACAGAAGAACTAAATCCCTCTTGTTCCATTTTGTTTAAACCTGTAATCGTAATTCCTTGTGGCGTTGTTACCTTGTCAATTTCACTTTCTGGATGATTTCCATTTTGCAAAATTAATTCGGCAGCACCTTTAATGGTTTGCGCAGTTATTTTTTGCGCTAATTCAGAATTAAAACCTATTTCGATACCTCCTTGCATTGCGGCTCTTAAATAACGTAATGCAAATGCAATTCCGCTTGCTGCTAAAACAGTTGCCGAAGCCATTAATTCGTCGTCAATAAAAACAGTTTCTCCTAAGTTTTTGAATATACTTTCTACCGTGTTTTTTTGTGTATCAGTACTATCAATAGTAGAAATACAAGTCATAGATTGTTTAATTGCAGCTGCAGTATTTGGCATTGCTCTAAACAAAGGAAGGTCTTTTTTTATAATAGATTTTAATTCTAATAAAGAGATTCCAGTAACGGTTGAAATTATTGTTTGGTTTGTAATTTCAGAAGCTAATTCTTTTAAAACTTGAGCAGTTTTTTGAGGCTTTACACATAGTAAAATAACCGTAGCATTTTTAACTGCTTCGTTATTGTTTGAAGTAACTAAAACACCCGCTTCAGTATATTTTTTAAGTGTTGTTGTTTTTCTTCTAGATAAACTTAAGTTAGATGCATGCAATCCACTTTCTAAAAGTCCATCTGCGATAGCACATCCTAATTTCCCTGCACCAATAATTGCTATTTTATCCATTTTTAATGTCTGATTTTCCACCAGTTTTTTCTATTAATTTCACTTCTTTAATTACCATTTCTTGACTGATTGCTTTACACATATCATAAATGGTTAAACAAGTAGCTGAAGCACCTGTTAAAGCTTCCATTTCAACACCTGTTTTCCCTTCGATAGTAACTTTACAAAACACGTTAATGTTTTCAGTGTCTATAATGTTAATATCTATATCTACTCCGTTAATTAGTAACGGATGACACATGGGAATAATATCTGATGTTTTTTTTACAGCTTGAATCCCAGCAATAATGGCTGTTTGAAAAACTGGTCCTTTTTTGGTAATTAATTCCTCGTTATTAAAATGAGAAATAATTTCTGTACCCACATACATGGTTGCTTTTGCAATAGCTGTTCGTTTCGTGATTTTTTTATCAGAAACATTTACCATTTTAGGTTGATTTTGCTCGTTTATGTGGGTAAAATTGCTCATTATTTATATCTAATTAAAGGATAAACACTACCTTTTTTAAATTCTATATTTTCAGTTTTTGGTAATTCGATAAAACCATCTGCTTCGGTTAAACTAACTAAATCTCCAGATCCATTTCCTTTAACTGGAGTAGCAAACAACTGACCTTCTTTGTTTTCTAACTTGACTTGTAAAAAGTAAGTTAAGTTGGGTTTAAAATTTACATCTTCTGGAAGAATAGCACTTTGTTTATTTTTTTGAACCCCAATTGATTTATAATACCAAGAGTAAAAATAAACAACACAATTCACAAAAGTTGATACAGGATTCCCAGGAAAAGCAAAGACAAGAGTTTTGTTTTTGGAACTATTATTCATGCTTAAAGTATCTGTGCGTCCCATCCAGAAAGGTTTTCCAGGGCGTTGTGTTACTTTATGAAATAGCTTTTCTACACCTAATTCGTCTAATACTTTAGGTAAAAAATCGAACTTTCCTTTACTTACAGCTCCGCTAAATAATAGCACATCGTATTCTTGTAAGTAGGTATTAATTTTTTCTTTTAAAATAGCTTTATCGTCAGTAATATGTGCGGTTTCTGACGGGATATTCAAACTCCCTAATAAAGAAACCAAGGTATATACATTCGAACGCCTGATTTGATGAGCTAATGGAGTTTCGTCTACATCTACTAGTTCATCACCAGTAGAAATAACCATCACTTTAGGTTGTTTTGCTACTTTTATAGTTGATTTACCTACAGTAGCAATCACGCCAATTTCGGCAGGAGAAATAATTGTGTTTTTAGAAATTAAAAGATCATCTTGCTGTTTGTCTTTTCCTTTCTCGTGGATATTTTGACCATCGTTAATACTATTAACAGTAATAATTGCAATTCCGTTTTCGATGGTTACGTCTTCATAACGAATTACAGTATCACAATTGTTTGGTAAAACTGCTCCTGTCATTACTTCAATGCAGTTCTCAGAATTTTGCATGGTAAGTTGAGGGCTTCCCGCAGGTTGAATTCCTTCTATTGTAAAACTTCGTTGACCGTTTTTAAAATAGTTATAGTTAATAGCAATTCCATCCATTGCCACACGATTGAATGGAGGAAAATCTCTATCGGCAACAATATCTTCTTTTAAAACTCGTCCAACAGATTGTATAAACGGAATTTCTTCAATTCCATAATCTACGGTATTTTGTAATATGATATGTTTTGCTTCTTCTACTGAAATCATTTAATTACTGGGTATAAAGTTTTTACTTTTCCATCTTTTATATTGATGATGACCTCAATTCCAGAAAAAGTTAAAGAGTTATAATTTCCGTCTTCAGCAACTTTAATAAAAGAAATAGCATAATTTATTTCACAAAATAACCTTTGTATTGTCCAATTTTTTGGAAAGAAGGTACTGAATGTTCTTTTCGCAATCCATTTATTTGTTGTTTTATTGTAAAACTCAAAATAAGCTTCAAAGACACCGTTAAGATTAAGGTTAATAAGTTTTGTTATTCTGATTTTTGATTTATCATAAAAATGTACCCCAGTTATATTTTTATTTTTAACTCTCCCTTTTATTGAATGAATTAATGCATTAATTGTATTTGCATCAATGTCAACATCAGGTGTTGTAATTGTGTCTTTAATAAAAAAAATATTCTTTTCAGCTACAATTTTTTGGGCTCTTGATAAATCTTCTCTTTTAAGATTCTTGTAAATACTTGACTTAGATTTTAACTCATTCAATGTTTTGAAAGGACCATCACCATCCTCAAATTTTTCATTAAAACTTATAGGTGCTGCAATGATTCTAGAGCCAATTTTTAAGTCTTGAGAATTAGTAGTCAAAGCCTTATTTAATATGTAATAGTTTCTCTCCATTATTTAAAATCATCCACCAATTGTACTCATACTTTCACTCACGTTTCCTTTTTTTCGGTTTGCTTCTGCAATAAATCCGTTTTCGGGTTTTTCTTTTATGAGTGATAAAAAGAGTCCTTTTAAATCATCATTACTCGCTCCGTTACGGATGAAATCACGTAGGTTAAAAACACCATCATCAAATAAGCAGTTTTTAAATGTACCGGTTGAGGTAATACGAATACGATTACAATCGTTACAAATAGTTCTTGTAAACGCCGGTATTAGTCCTACAGTTCCTTCATGACCATCGATAGAAAAATTACGTGATGTTGATGATTTTTCTGAAACAACTGTTTTTACGTCGTATTCAGATTTTATTTCATCTAAAATTTTAGTGTAATTCCAATTTTCTAGAGTATCTCGCTGCCCTTTTCCGTTAAAAGGCATTTCTTCAATAAAACGAACGGCAATGTTTTTATCTTTTGTTAAGGCAACAAAATCATTAATTTCATCTGTATTAAACCCAGACTGAACCACAATATTCAGTTTTAAATTTAACGAACTTTTCTCTAATAATTCAAAGGTTTTATACACTTCAGGAAAAACATCACGACGCGTAATTTTAGCAAACTTATCCGCATGTAAACTGTCAATACTTAAATTGATGTTTTTAATTTTATCAAGCTTTTCTAGAGTATGAATGTGCTTAGAAACCAAAGCCCCGTTAGTGGTAATGTTTATAGCATCTAGCAAATCGTTATACGACAACATTTCTAAAAAAGACATAAAATCTTTACGCGCAAAAGGTTCGCCACCTGTTAAACGAACTTTGTTTACACCTAACTCGGTAAGTACACGAATAATACGGTACATTTCTTTATAGGTTAAAAGCTCTTTTCTAGGTACAATATCAATTCCTTGAGCAGGCATACAGTATTGACAGCGAAGGTTGCAACGATCGGTTACAGCTAGTCGAACATAGCTGATTTGTCTACCAAAATTATCAATAAGTTTACTCATACTGTAAAGGTATGGATTAATGCGTCAAATATTTACTGTCATTTATCATAGTTTTATAGTAAACTATGACAGATTTATACTATTTCCATCTTTTTTAATAAAAAGGAAGCATTCATGTTTTTACACACACCGTTTTTCATGGTATAATCGAAATGTAATTCGTTATCTAGTATTTCTGCATCGAAAAAGTAATTTTTAATAGTTGAATACTCGGTAGCCAGCTCACATAAACTTACATCGTGTGTGGCAATAATTCCGTTAGAGTTAGAACTGCTTAATTTTTCAACAAACTTTTTAGATCCAATGGCTTTGTCTTTGCTATTTGTTCCTTTTAAAATTTCATCTAAAATGATAAAGTAGTTTTCGTTTTTAATTTCGTTTACAATGAATTTTAATCGTTTTAATTCAGCATAAAAATAGGATTCATCATCGTTTAATGAATCTGATGTTCGCATGCTAGTAATTAGTTTAACGGGTTTATAATTGAAACTATCTGCACAAACTGGTAGTCCACAATTGGCCATTACAATAGATAAAGAAACGGTTCTTAAAAAAGTACTTTTTCCTGCCATATTAGCTCCTGTTATAATAAAAAACTCTTCATTGTCGATCATAAAATCATTGTCAACTCTTTTTAAAGGATCTAGTAAAGGATGTCCTAAATTTGTTGCTTTGATAGTTGATTCTTCATTATAAATTTTAGGAAATGTATACTCTGGTTTGTTAAATGTAAAATTTGCAAATGAGTTTTGAGCATCAAAATAAGAAACCACATCAGACCATTCTTCTACGGTATTTTTATAGGTAGTAATCCACTTTTCAATAATCACAGCATTTCGAATATCCCATAAAAAAAGTCCATTTCCAACCACAGCTATTATTACATTGTTTCGTTGATCGAATGCGTCTAATTTTTTAGAAAACTCTTTAAAAATAGCAGATGCTTTTTTTTGTTCTAACTGAATTTTTTGCTGTTTCTCTTTTAAAATAGGATTGGTAAATTCTTGGTTTTCTATTAATTCTAGTAATTGGTAATATTGACTAAATGTTTCTTTAGCATTACTTGTTTCGGTATATAATTTTTGAGTTTTTTTGAAAAAAGCACCGGTAATTCCTAAGCCGATAAAAAACCAGATTAACACCAAGGAGAATGAAATTATTTCAAAACTTAAGAGCCCTATAAGTAGAATAGATGCTAAAGAAAAAACATAAGAAAATAAAGGTAAAAAAGCAGGAAGTCTTTGATCATAGGCGTGTATCCAACTTATAATACTAGATATGGTTGTTTTTGATTTAATCAAGCGGGCAACTGCTGTATAATGTTGACGCCATTTTACTTTTAGAGAAAGCTCTTTTATAACCTCTTGTTTTTGCTCAATATTATTAAGATGATTACTTGTTAAAATGTTTGCTACTAATTTTTTTCCTTCAAAAGTTGCTGTTCTGTTTAGGTACTGGAAAAAAGACCCTCTATCAAATAAATCGATATCGTTACTAAAATAATGTTCAGGATTTACAAACTCTTTTCCTGTTTCTTCTATATGAGAAAAGTTACCCTTTAAAACATCAATTTCAGTTTTGTTAATTTGGAGCTTAATTTCGGTAAGTTTTTTCTGTTTTTTTAGATGTCCGTGTTTTAGTATTAAAAACACAAAAGCAATAATACTTAGTAAACAGCCAATAAAGAAAAATGTTGACTTTGTAAAAGCTAAGTATATAGTAAAAGTAATAGCTAAAAAAGCTAAAAGGCGTAACATACGTGTTGTTAGCAATTGTTTTTTAAGTGTGTTAAACTTTGTGTTTAGCTGATTTATTTCTTCGTTGTAAAATTGAATTGGCTCTTGCATTCGAGATTAAATAAATATTGATGTAAAAGTACGTATCGCCGTTTAAATATCTGTATAAAATTGTATTTTCGTTGTATGCCAACTCCATTAGAACTTCAAATAAAAACATTACCTAACTCACCAGGTGTTTATCAATATTTTGATAAGGAAGATGTAATTATTTACGTTGGTAAAGCAAAGAATTTAAAAAAACGAGTTTCATCCTATTTCACGAAGAATCACGAGAACGGTAAAACTCGAATTTTAGTCAAAAAAATTGTTCGGATAGAGCATGTGGTTGTCGATACAGAAACTGATGCTTTACTACTAGAGAATAACCTGATAAAAAAATACAAACCGCGTTATAATATTTTATTAAAAGATGATAAATCGTATCCGTGGATTTGTATAAAAAAAGAGCGTTTTCCTCGAGTATTTTCTACACGAAGAGTAATTAAAGATGGTTCGGAATATTTTGGTCCATATACCAATATGAAAACGGTACATGCGCTTTTAGATTTAATAAAAGAACTATATCCGCTACGTACTTGTAATTATGATTTAAGCCAGGAAAAGATTGATGCAGGGAAGTACAAAGTTTGTTTAGAATATCATTTAGGAAATTGTAAAGGTCCTTGCGAAGGTTTTCAACATGAAGATAATTACTTAGAATATATTAGAGCGATTCGAAATATTATAAAAGGTAATTTTAAAGAGAGTTTAGAACGTTTACAACAAATGATGCTTGATTTTGCGGCTGAAATGAAGTTTGAAGAGGCGCAAAAAATTAAAGATAAATTAGCTTCATTACAAAACTATCAAGCAAAATCGACTATTGTGAATCCATCGATTAATAATGTAGATGTATTTTCTATTATTTCTGATGAAACACATGGATATGCGAACTTTTTTAAGGTGATGAACGGATCAATTGTCCAATCATACACCACTGAAATAAAAAAGAAATTAGATGAAACTGATAAAGAACTACTAGAGCTTTTTATTATAGAAACTCGTAATCGATTTAATTCTTTATCTAGAGAAGTTTATACGCCTTTTAAAGTTGATTTAGGAGAAAATATTAAAGTGACTGTTCCTAAACTAGGAGATAAAAAACGCATTGTAGAATTATCAGAGCGCAATGCGAAATATTATCGCATGGAACAGTTTAAGCAAATAAAAATTGTAGACCCAGATCGTCATGTAAAACGCATTATGGGGCAAATGAAAAAAGATTTACGATTGAGTGTTGAGCCACGACATATTGAGTGTTTTGATAACTCAAATATTCAAGGAACGCATCCTGTAGCTGCATGTGTGGTGTTTAAAGATGGAAAACCTAGCAAAAAAGAATACCGCCATTATAATATAAAAACCGTAGAAGGTCCAGATGATTTTGCATCGATGAAAGAGGTGGTTTTTAGACGTTACAAGCGATTGTTAGAAGAAAACCAACCATTGCCACAATTAATTGTAATTGATGGAGGAAAGGGGCAATTATCATCGGCATTAAAAAGTTTAGATGTTTTAGGTTTGCGAGGTAAAATTGCCATCATCGGAATTGCGAAACGATTAGAAGAAATTTATTACCCAGGAGATTCTGTACCGTTGTATTTAGATAAAAAGTCGGAGAGTCTAAAAATTATTCAATATTTACGTAACGAAGCTCACCGTTTCGGAATTACCTTTCATAGAAATAAACGAAGTAAAAGTGCCATACAATCTGAGCTAGAACAAATACCAGATGTAGGAAAACAAACCATAACTAATTTATTGCGTAAATTTAAATCGGCTAAACGAATAAAAGAAGCTACTTTAGAAGAGTTAAAAGAAGTTGTTGGGTTGTCTAGAGCCCAAAAAGTATATCAATATTACCAAAAAGAAAAAGAATGAAAAAATTACTAATCCTATTGTTTTTTCCAGCGTTACTGTTGGCGCAAAATCAACCTAAAGTAGGATTGGTTTTAAGTGGTGGTGGAGCGAAAGGGTTTGCACATATTGGTGTTTTAAAAGAATTAGAAAAAGCTGGAGTTCAAATAGATTATGTTGGTGGTACGAGTATGGGTGCTATTATTGGCGGTTTGTATTCGGCTGGTTATTCAGCAAATCAAATTGAAAAAATTATTAAAGACACCGATTTTATTGAGGTGTTACAAGATAAAATTCCACGAAGAGAAAAACCACTTTTTCAAAAAGAACATGGAGAGAAATATGCAGTTACACTACCCATTAAAGAAGGGGATATTGGACTTCCGCTAGGTTTATCAAAAGGACAAAACGTTTTAAATTTTTTAACCGAATTGTTAGCTCCGGTGGATGAGATTAACAATTTTTCTAAATTACCAGTGCCTTTTTATTGCGTAGCAACAAATATAGAAACAGGCGCAGAGGAAGTTTTAGAAAGAGGATCCTTACCATTAGCATTAAGAGCAAGTGCGGCGTTTCCGTCGTTATTAAACCCTGTTGAAATTGATGGAAAGTTAATGGTTGATGGAGGAGTAGTAAACAATTTTCCTGTAGATGTAATGAAGCAAAAAGGAATGGATTTAATAATTGGCGTTAGTGTGCAAGGTCAATTATTAAAAAGAGAAGAACTAGCTTCTGTAGCATCGTTATTAATGCAGATTGTAAATTTTCAGATGTATAAAAAGTCTGACGAACAAATTAGATTATTAAACATTTATGTTCGACCAGATATTGTTGAATACAGTGTGATTTCTTTCGATAAAAAAGATGAAATTTTAGCAGAAGGAGTTAAAACAGCAAAAACATTTAAAGTAGTTTTCGATAGTATTGCTAAACTTCAACCGAACAAAAAAAAGAGACCCGTTTTAAATTTAAAAAACGATAAGTTTTTAGTTGATAGAATTGTTATTAAGGGTAATAAAAATTATACAGATAATTATATTTTAGGTAAGCTACAATTAAGACAAGGCGATAGTGTTTCGTATAAAGATGTTTCTAAAAAAATTAACACATTAACAGCGTCTAAAAACTTTAAAAGAATTGATTATCATTTCGAAAAGTTTTTTACAGGAAAAAAGATAGAGTTAGTTGTAAAAGAAGATAAGATTAAGTCTTATTTACGTTTTGGTTTGCATTACGATTTGCTATATAAATCGGCAGTATTATTAAATTACAATCATAAGAAAATGCTTTTTCAAAATGATGAACTATCTTTAGATATAGGAATTGGAGATAAAATAAGATACGACTTTCAGTATTTTATTGATAATGGATTGCACCCTAGTTACGGTTTCAAATCAAGATACAATGTGTTTAATACAGACTTTTTGTTTGATAGTAATTTAATTAACATTAGATATGCTGATTTTACCAATGCATTTTACCTGCAAACAACGATGGATAAAAAGTTTGCTTTAGGTTTTGGAGTAGAACAAAAAAACATTGAAGTAAGCTCAGAAAATATTTTAACAAACGGACAAGAAACCCTTTTTGATAATAGTAATTATGTGAATCTATATTCGTTTTTAAAATTAGATACGTATAATAAAGAAATGTTTCCAACCGAAGGTTTTTATGCAGATGTAGGTTTTAAATGGTTTGTTTGGTCCGATAGAAATAAAAACATCTCCAATTTAGCGCAAGGAAGCGAGGAGTTTCATCAGTTTTCTCAAATAGGAGGTAAGTTGGGTTTTACAACTACTTTTTACGATAAGTTAACTTTTCAATACACATCAGAAGCAGGATATACCCTAGGTAAAAAAGCATCACAGATGTTTGATTATCGTTTAGGAGGATACAACCAAAATTACATTAATAATTTCGTGCCTTTTTATGGATACGATACAGGGGCTTTAAATAATCAATCTTTTTTAAAATCGGAGTTTAATTTTAGATATCAAGTTTTTGATAAACATTATGCAACGGTTATTGCTAACTACGCACGAGCAGAAGAAGATGTATTTGAAGAAGGAAGTTTATTTAAAAATACCAAATCTGGTTATGCAGTTGGTTATAGTGTAGAAACTTTTTTAGGGCCAGTAGAATTAAAATATAGTTGGTCGCCCGATCATTCTGAAAGGTATTGGTTATTTAATTTAGGTTTTTGGTTTTAAGCATAAAAAAATCCCGTATCATATTTGATACGGGATTTTTATTTCATAATAAGATTGCCCTACTTAACTGTTTTCTTCTTCTTTAAAAAGAATTTATATTGTAAGTATTGGTAAGCATCTCTAGGTAATATTTTAATCCACTTTTTGTGTTGTACAAACCATTTAAAACGAATAGAATTAACACCTTTTGTTAAATAAGCAGCGATAAAAGGATGTACATTTAATGTAATTTCTTTATAATTTTTATCGTTGTTAATTAGGCGTTCTAACTCTGCTTCTATTTTTTCTACTAAAACAATAGGAGCTTCAACTTCTCCATTTTTATTTGGGTTTGGTTCACGTGTTTTTATTTCTAACTCAGGTCGTACACGTTGTCTTGTAATTTGTACTAAACCAAATTTACTCGGAGGTAAAATTTTATGTTTTGTACGGTCTAAAGACATGGCATCTTTTAAATGCTGATATAATTTCTGTCTGTTTTCAGACGTTTTCATATCAATAAAGTCAACAACAATAATTCCACCCATATCTCGTAACTGTAACTGACGAGCTATTTCTGTAGCTGAAATTAAATTGACTTCTAATGCAGTTTCTTCTTGGCTCAAAGCCTTGTTAGAGCGATTACCACTGTTAACATCTATAACATGTAGCGCTTCGGTGTGTTCAATAACTAAATAAGCACCTTTGCTCATAGAAACTGTTTTACCAAACGATGTTTTTATTTGACGTTCAATACCATATTTCTCAAAAATAGGAGTATCTGATTTGTGAAGTTTTACAATGCTCTCTTTTCCTGGAGATATTTCTTCTAAATACTCTTTAATTTCAATCATTAAGGTTTCATCGTTGGTTACAATACTTGTAAAAGAATCGTTCATTACATCTCTTAATATAGAAGATGCTCTGTTTAACTCACCTAATATTTTTGTTGGGGTATTTTGGTTTGCAATACTATTGCATAATGTTTCCCAACGATCTAGTGAGTTTTGTAAATCTTTATCTAGTTCTGCTACTTTTTTTCCTTGAGCAACAGTACGTAAAATAAGTCCAAACCCTTTTGGTTTGATACTTTTTGCTAATTTTTTTAAACGTTCTTTTTCTTTTGGATCTGCAATTTTTTGTGACACAGATACTCTATTTGAAAAAGGAACTAAAACTAAAAATCTACCAGCTATTGATAGTTCCGAGCTAATACGCGGACCTTTGGTAGATATAGGTTCTTTTACAATTTGTACTAATAAATTTTGACCTGATTTTAGTACATCATTAATTTTTCCATCCTTATTAATATCATTTTCAGGACGAAAGTTTTTTAAAGTGAATTCTTTATAATTACCCGTGCTTACTTTCTTAATGAATTTGTTTAAAGATTGTACTTGTGGTCCTAAATCATGATAGTGTAAAAAACCATCTTTAGGATATCCAACATTTACAAAAGCAGCGTTTAAGCCAGTCATTACTTTTCCTATTTTAGCTAGAAAAATATCTCCGACCGAAAACTTATTGTCGCTTGTTTCTTTGTTTAATTCAGTAAGTCTACCATCTCTTAGTAAGGCGAAATCAATATCAGAAGAATTTGAACGAATTATTAATTCTGTTTTCATTCTGAACATGGTTTTGTGCCAACGTAAAATGTACGAAGACGGATTAAATTTGTAAACAGGTATAATTTTTATACCATTTTAAGGTGTTAAAACCTTAATGTCAATGAACGTAGCTATAAAAGCAACGAAAAAGTAAGCGTTAGCTTACTTTTTCTTATGACGATTTGCTCTTGCTCTTTTCTTTCTTTTGTGCGTAGAGATCTTTGCTCTCTTTCTTTTCTTACCACTTGGCATAGTTAAAATGTTTTATAAAACCTTTATTAGTAAAGGTTCTTGGTTAATACTTTAATTACTTTACAGATACTTTTGTTTTAACACCTTCTGTAAAAACCTTCGAAGGTTTAAATGCTGGGATGTTGTGTGCAGGTATTTTAATGGTAGTGTTTTTAGAAATGTTTCTACCAGTTTTTTCTGCTCTAGTTTTGATAATAAAGCTACCAAAACCTCTTAAATATACATTATCTCCACTCTCTAATGCATCTTTCACCTCGTCCATAAATGCTTCAACTGTTGCTAAAACATCTGCTTTTTCAATTCCACTCTTATCTGAAATCTTAGATACGATATCTGCTTTTGTCATTCTATATATATTTTGAATTTATTTTTAAAAATGAGGGTGCAAATATATGATAATTAATCTATTCCGAAAATAATAAGAATAAAAATATCTAAATAAAATGCAGTATTTTCGCTAGCTCAATTTACATAAATGATTTTTGCTAACCAATTAATTTACTGGTATTTAAATAACAAAAGAGATTTGCCTTGGCGTAAAACTAAAGACCCTTACTTGGTTTGGTTAAGCGAAATTATGTTACAACAAACACGTGTAGCGCAGGGTTTACCATATTTTATCAAGTTTACTGAAGCCTATAAAACAGTATTTGATTTGGCAAAATCTGATGAAAGTACTGTGTTGAAATTATGGCAAGGTTTGGGTTATTATTCTAGAGCTAGAAACCTACATTTTACCGCTAAACATGTAGCTGATGAACTTAATGGAGTTTTTCCGAATAGCTATAAAGAATTATTAAAATTAAAAGGGATTGGTGATTATACAGCCTCAGCGATTGCATCAGTTTGTTTTGATGAGCCAGTGGCTGTTGTAGACGGAAATGTTTATCGTGTATTGTCTCGTTATTTTGGTATTAAAACCCCTGTTAATTCAACTAAAGGAATCAAAGAGTTTAAAGAGTTAGCACAAACCTTAATTGATAGTTCTCAACCAGGAACCTATAATCAAGCAATTATGGATTTCGGAGCACTACACTGTAAGCCGCAAAACCCTTTGTGTGATACTTGTCCGTTTTCGGGTAGTTGTGTAGCTTTAGAAAAGAAGTTGATAAAAGAATTGCCGGTTAAAGAGAAAAAAATAAAGATTAAAAAAAGATATTTTAATTTTTTAGTGATTGTTACTGATGATAATGAAACAATAATAGAAGAAAGAGTTGGTAAGGGAATTTGGCAGGGTTTATATCAATTCCCACTAATTGAAACTCAACAACCAATTTTAGAAGAAGAATTAGTTACTAAGGAGGATTTTGTAAATCTTTTTCTTAATGAAACAACTTTGTCTTTATTCAATATAAAAGATGTTGTTCATAAACTTTCCCATCAACATTTATACACTAAATTTTGGATTGTAAAGACTTTAAAAGTTGCTAAAAAAACTATTTCTTGGAAAGATGTTAAACAATATCCAGTACCTATTTTAATAGATAATTTTTTAAATCAATATTTAAACACAAAAAAGTAAATTTTGTATATTTGATTCAATACAAATTCAATAAGCTATGGCAGGAACAATTAACAAAGTTATTTTAATAGGGCATCTAGGTGATGAGGTGAAAATGCATTATTTTGAAGGAGGTAACTCTGTTGGGCGTTTTCCTATAGCTACAAACGAAACTTATACAAATCGTCAAACAGGAGAAAAGGTTACCAATGTAGAATGGCATAATATTGTAGTGCGCAATAAACTGGCTGAAATTTGTGAAAAGTATTTGGTAAAAGGAGATAAGGTGTATTGCGAAGGACGTATAAAAACACGTCAATACGAAGTGGATGGACAAAAACGTTATACTACCGAAATACAGGTGCAAGAAATGACGTTTTTATCAACTAAGAAAGAATTAAATCAAGCTCCAGCTAATACAAATCCTGTTCAGGAAAATCCAAATACTGCTACACCCAATATAGCTCCTAAAGAAGACGATGATTTACCATTTTAGTTTAATTAAATTTTAAAAATTGGATCCAGAACCCGAACCATTATTTTTTTTAATATCAAGTATCGATTGGATAACAAGTGTTAATTGCGTATTGCTACTTGGGTTATTAATATGTTCTGCATTGGTTTCAGGAACCGAAGTTGCTTTTTTTTCGATATCGCAAACGAAACTTGATGAGCTTTCAACAGCATCAAAAGGAAAGAGTACAGTTGTTAAACTTCTTGAAAGCCCGAAGAAATTATTAGGAACTATTTTAATTACCAATAATTTTATTAATATTCTTATTGTACTACTCTTTACTTCATTAGGCGAAGTGTTTTTTAAAGGTTTGTCAGGTGGGGTTAAATTCTTTGTAGAAGTTGTTGTTGTTACTTTTTTAATTTTATTATTTGGTGAAGTATTACCAAAAGTATACGCTAGCAGAAAACCAGTTCAGTTTGCTGGTCTTATGGCAAAACCAATTCAGGTTTTAAATACAATTTTAACACCCTTAAGTACGCCGTTAATTAAGCTAACAAGTATTGTTGAAAATAGATTAGGGAGCAAAAATGGTAATTTATCAGTAGAGCGTTTATCACAAGCTTTAGAGCTTACTTCTGAGAATGCTACAACGAAAGAAGAACAAAAGATTTTAGAGGGAATTGTAAATTTCGGAAATACCGAAACTATACAGATTATGAAACCTCGAACCGATGTTTGTGCGCTAGCAGATGATACAAATTACGATGAGGTTTTAAAAACAATTCTTAAGAACGGATATTCAAGAAACCCTGTATATCATGAAAATATCGATAATATCATCGGTGTTTTATATGCGAAAGATTTATTAGAGCATTTGGGTAAGAAAACATATAAATGGCAAAACTTATTAAGAGAGCCATTTTTTGTACCTGAAAACAAAAAGTTAGATGATTTGTTAAGTGAATTTCAAGAAAAGAAAAAACACTTGGCAATTGTAGTTGATGAATACGGTGGAACAAGCGGAATTGTAACCCTAGAAGACGTTATTGAAGAAATTGTAGGTGATATAAATGATGAGTTTGATGATGATGATTTAACTTATTCTAAGCTAGATGAGAACAATTATATTTTTGAAGGAAAAATAACAATTAAAGATTTTTGTCGTGTTTTAGAAGATGACGACGAAGAGAAGTTTGAAGACGCCAAAGGAGAGAGTGAAACCTTAGCTGGTTTTATTTTAGAAGTATCTGGCAAGTTTCCTAAAAAAGGAGAGAAAATAAACTTTAGTAATTATACGTTTACTATTGAGGCGTTAGATAAAAAGCGTATAAAACAAGTAAAAGCAACACGAAATGCGTAAATTCTTATTGCTGATATCAGCAATGTTATTAATAAGTTGTGGTGAAGAAACCTTACCAAAACCAAAAGGATATTTAAGCTTAGAATACCCTGAGCTAGGGTATAATAAATTAAATGAAAGTAGACCCTATCGTTTTGATGTCGCTAAAAATACAACGATTAAAAGTTTACCTAAAAATTGGTTGAAAGTTCAATACCCAAAATTAAAAGCTTCGGTTGATATTACGTATCGACCTATAAACAATAATCTACGAGAGTTATTAATTGAAGCGGAGAAACTCGTATTAGAGCACACAGTAAAAGCGGACCATATTTCTTGGCGTGACTTTAAAAATGATGACAGAAAAGTATATGGAAAAATGTGTGAAATATCTGGTAATGCAGCTTCACAAATACAATTTCATGTTACCGATAGTGCTAAGCATTTTTTAAAAGGTTCATTATTTTTTTATACCAAACCTAATTACGATTCTATTTTACCAGCAGTTGAATACATTAAAAAAGACATGATTCGGATGATGGAAACATTAGAATGGGAAAATATAGATTAGAAAGATGATTGATAGGTTTAAACAGATAGTTAATGATAAGAGCGAAAAAGATTTAGAACTTTTTATTATTGAGTTATTTAATGATTCTGAAAATAGTAAAATTTATTATTCAGTAATAGAAAAGGTTCTTCTTTGTATATGGCATAACTTACATGAAGACTTGATTAATTTGATTTACCTAAAAAATTTAAAGTATGATGGTTTTGTTCGTCCTATAATTGAAATAGCTACTAATGAGGAAGAATATAGATTTTTTGATGATGAATTAGAACCTACATTGAGAAAATGTGTACATGCTTTAAAAATGATTGATTCTACAAAGTCAAATTTAGCTATTGAAGAATTAATGAAAACTGGGAACGAGAATGTTAAGATTGTTTTAGAAATGTATCGTTAGTTTTTCTACTCTGCAACCACAAATAAAATTGTAATCCAAATAATACTGCTCCAGAAAGTAAATGGATAGCTTGTGTTCCTAATGGGAATTCGGCATAGTACATTAAAATACCAGTAATCGTTTCTAAAAAGATTAAGAAAACAATCCAATTTACTAGTTTGTATCCTAAATTCTTAACTTGGTTTAAATAGAATATACCAAGATTAATTAAGACTATCGCAATAGTAAAAGAGCGATGAAAATAGAATTTAAAATTAGGTTCTAGTAAGCTAAACTGTTTATTGTCGAAACCAAATAGTTTTACTTGTTCATCAATAAATTGACGAACTTGAGTACCCATTGCTATTTGAATTAACGAAAAAACAGCCGATATAATTACGAGTTTACTAAATAGTGAGTTGAATTTATAAGTTGTTTTTTTACGATCAGAAACTATAAATAACAGCCATAATAACAAAGCGACAATAACTAAACCAGCTACCATATGAATTGTAATAATGGTTGGTTTTAAGTTAGAATCAACCACTGTTTTACCTAACCAAGCTTCAAAAAGCATTAAAAAGAAAGCTCCGAAAGATAAGAGTGTTATTAGTTTCTTCTCTCTCCAAAATTTAGTAGAAACAAAAATTAAAAACAAAAATGGAATTCCAGCTAAAGCAGAACTTAATCGATTGATATATTCTGTCCAAGTATGAAACTTGTTGAATTTAGCATAACTGTGTTTGGTGTATTTTGTCCAATTATTAGAATTGAATTCTTCAGATGTTTTTAAATTGTTTTCAGCAACAAACAGTGCTTCATCTTTAACGATAATCATTCCTTCTTCATACTCAGTATTTGGCTGCCAAGTAATTTGTTCTTCAGATGTTGGAGGTATATAATAACCAAAGCATTTTGGCCAATCAGGACACCCCATTCCTGATCCTGTCATACGAACTACAGATCCTGCTAAAAAAATAAGATAAACTGAAATTAATGCAATTTTTACTATGAGAGGAAAGTGTTTTTTCATCAGAAGAAAAGTTTTTACAAAGATAAGATAAACGCATAAAAAAAGCTCCTTAATTAAGGAGCTTGATTTTTATATTAAAACTTGAATTATGCTTTTTTAGTTTCTGCGCAGCATTCTTTTTTGCAATCTTCTTCACAAGCTTTTTTGTCTTCAGTTTTTTCTGAGCAACAAGCCATTTTACAGTTTGTTTTGCAAGCTTTAGCTTCAGCATCTGTTTTTGCTCCACAATCTTTTTTGCAATCTTTCTCGCAAACTTTTTTAGCTCCTTCAGCAGCTTTGTACATATCTCCGCTACCAATACCTTCAACAAAAGCAATTAAATCTGCTTTGTTTGTAATGTTAGAGTCGTATTTTATAGTTGCAATGCTATCTTTAAAAACAACATTAGCTTCTAAAACACCTTCTTTTTTATTTAAATCTGAAGCGATTTTTTTAGCACACCCTATCTCACAAGTCATTCCAGAAATGTTTAAAGAAAGTTCTTTTGCATTTGCAGCAACTGCTGTTTTTTGTTCTTTAGTAACTTCATCTTTTTTAACGTCATTTTTACAACCAACAGCTAAAAAACTTACAAAAGCTAAAGCGAATATTATTTTTTGAATTTTCATCATCTTTGTTTATTGAGTTATTTGGCAAAGTTATTAATAAAATCAAATTTATAAATAGAAATACCCGACTTTTGTACTTAAATAGATTGAGAATGAGTGTTCAACAACGAAAATGGTTGTATTTAATAGTGCTTTCGCTAGTTTGGGGAAGCTCTTTTATTTTAATGAAAAAGGCACTAATAAGTATATCTCCAATACAGGTAGCTGCTTTACGAACTTTTTTTGCTGCTATATTTATACTTATTGTTGGATATAAAAGTCTACAAAAAATAAAAAAAAGACATTGGAAATATGTTTTAGCTAGTTCTTTAGTAGGAACTTTTTTTCCTGCTTTTTTGTTCGCTTATGCTATTAAGGGTATTGATAGTTCTATAGCATCAATATTAAACTCGTTAACACCGTTTAATACTTTTATCATTGGAGCTTTGGTGTTTGGTTTTACTTTTAAAAAAAGTCAGTTTACAGGAATTTTAATCGGTTTGATAGGAACACTTGTTTTAATTGTAAAAGGAGCTGATTTAAACCCTGATCAGAATTATTGGTATGCCTTATTGCCAATTATTTCTTCAGTTGGTTATGCCTTTAATGTAAATATTATAAAGAAACATTTACATGACTTAGATGGACTTTCCATTACAGTTGGTCATTTTTTATTAATAATTATTCCTGTTTTGATAATATTGGGTTATACAGGTTTTTTTACGGAGTTTGAATTGAATTCAGAAACCAAACCAGCATTATTATATATAATTATTTTATCGGTTTTAGGAACCGCAATCGCTAAGGTGATATTTAATGATTTAGTTCATATTTCCTCGCCGATTTTTGCATCTTCTGTAACCTATTTAATCCCAATTGTAGCGGTTGTTTGGGGAATAATTGATGGAGAAAAATTGAGTGTTATACAGTTGTTAGCTGGTGGCGTAATTTTATTTGGGGTTTGGTTGGTAAATAAGGCAAAATAAAAAGAGCCAAAGCATAGGCTTTGACTCTTTAATAATTTGAAAAGATATTTTAATTATTTAAAATCAGCATCAGAAACGCCTTCGTTTACTTTAGCATCTTTTAATATAAAGTTTAATTTTTGGCCAGCCATAGAGCCTGTTTTTTTAGTTGCGAATTTTACACCACCAAAATCTTTATAATCACTAAAAGTTGCTTCTTGGTTTTGAGTTCTTCCGCCAATATTAATTGTTTGAACTTCTTTAATTTTTAAACCAGTTTTAGCATCATAATAACTTGTAATAGTTACCATTTTTCCTTTTTGTGTAATTACATAAACTTCGCTACCATTAATGTTCTCTATTCCTGTTAATTTAGTTTCAGGATTGTTTAAAAATGAAACTTCTATAAAAGTACCTAATGTTTTAGCCATGTCTTTAGACATATCTGCCATCATAGGAGGCAATGGTTGTCCATTCATAGTAACAGCATTTTTATTAACTAAAACCTTTTGCATAACATTTCCGCCCATTGAAATTGCAGTAGATGAATTTGTAGGAGTTCTTTTTTCTGTAGATTGAATAGTATTACCCATTGCAGAACCTTCGTAAACTGTCATAGAAGATTTTAAACCTTTAATTTTATCAGCACCACCAATAGCATCTAAATATTTATTAATTACAGTAGCTTTAGTAACACCAGCAGGAATTGCTTTAGTCATTTCTGGCTTTGTAGTTGGATTTCCATTAGCATCAAAATAGTTGATTTTATAATCAGCTGTTTTTTCTAAGTTCTTTAAAACATCCATTCCTTTACCAGTAATAATAATACGAGATTTATCACCTCTAAAATATTTAAGAGCTGCATTTTGAACATCTTCTAAAGTAACTGCATTAATATTTTTAAGATAGTTCTTGTAGTAATCTTTAGATAATTTATTAGTTAAAATATTTAAAGCATAGTTTGCTACTGTTCTTGGTTTTTCAACATTTCTTACAAAAGAACCAATGTATTTAGCCTTTGCAATATCTAATTCTTCTTGTGTTGCTTTTTTGTAGCGTAATTTGTTGATTTCTTTCATTGCTTCAACCATAGCACTATCGGTAACCATGTTTCTTACTGAAGCAGAAGCTTTGAATCTTGAAGCATATCTATCATCTCCAATACCAGAATAAGCACCATATGTGTACCCTTTGTCTTCACGTAAATTTTTATACAATCTACCAGTACCACCACCACCAAGAATTTGGTTGGCTAATAAAGCTGCGTAATAATCTTTATCACCCATTTTTAAATCAACAGCATTTATAACTGCTAATTCAGATTGAACAGCGTTAGGCATATTAATAAAGTCGATTTCTGTAGTTGTAGGATTTTCTACTTTAGGTAAGGTTTGAGCAACTAAGTTTCCTTTAGCCCAGTTACCAAATAAAGATTCAACTTGAGTTTTAACCTCTTTAAAATTTACATCACCGATAATAACTAAATAGGCATTATTTGGCTTGTAAGTTTTGTTATACAGGTCTTTTACGTCTTGTAATGTTACATTTTTTAAAGTTTCTTCAGAAGTAAACTCACCATAAGGGTGATTCTTACCGTAAGTAAGAGCGTTTTCTACTCTTCTAGCAATAGCTTTTACATTTTTAGCATTGCTTTTTATTCCGTCAAGAGATTGTTTCATTTGTTTATCAAACTCACCTTGCTCAAAAACAGGATTAAAAGCAGCATCAGCCATTAAACCTAAAACTTTAGGAAAGTACTTTGATAATGAGCTAGCTCTTGCACCTTCATTCCAAAAAGAAATGTTAGCACCTAAGAAATCAACTTCTTGATCAAATTTTGCTTTAGGAGTATTTTTAGAACCAGTACCTAACATACCACTTAATAGATTTTCAACTCCTTTTTTGTTACCAAAAGACATTGGTGGATTGTCGATAGATAAAGTAGCTGTTACTCTAGGTAGTTTATGATTTTCAACAACTAAAACTTGTAATCCATTTTTTAAAGTGAATTTTTCAGGAGTTCCTAAGTTTATTTTTGGAGCAGGTCCTGGTTTAGGTTGCTTTGTTCTATCAATCTGTGCTGAAACAGTAAATGATAGAAATAATATTGTAACGATTGATAATATTTTCGTTTTCATTAAATTCAGTTTAGATGATTATTTCTTTTTTGATTCTGGTAAATATTCAATTACGATTCTTCGGTCTTTTGCTAAATACTTTTTAGCTACCGCTCTAATTTCTTCTTTAGTAATAGAATTTACGATTTCTAATTCTTTATTAATGTTATTAGTGTTTCCTATTAACATATAGTTTCTAGCTAAAGAATTAGCGATACCTTGTACATTAGAATTAGATGCAACAAAATTATTTTCGAACTTATTACGAACTTTTTGTAAGTCTTTATCAGAAATTAATTCGGTTTGAAGTTTTAAAATTTCTTCATCCATTTCTTTTATTAAGTCTTCTAATGATGTTTTACCTAAAGGAATTGCTCCAATATTATAAACACTATAATCTTCTAAGTTTCTAGCAAAAGAAAAAACCTGTAATGCTTTTTTCTTATCGTCTACTAACTTTTTGTATAGTCTAGAACTTTTTCCGTTACTTAAAATAGTTGAAATTACGTCTAGCACCTTAGCATCACGCTCTTTCATTGCAGGTGTTTTGTGAGCTAATAAAATAGCAGGCAATTGAATATTAGAATCATATTCTTTTACTCTTTTTTCTTGTGTTCTTTCTGGTTCAACAGTAGTTACACGCTTTGGAAGTGTTCTAGCAGGAATAGATTCGAAATAATTTTTGATTAACTTTTTAGTGTTTTTTGTTTCAAAATCACCCGCAACAACTAAAACAGCATTGTTTGGCATATACCATTTGTCGTAAAAAGCTTTGAATTCCTCTAAAGTAGCACCATCTAAATCTTCCATAGAACCTATTAAAGAGTTTTTGTAGTTGTGCTTGTCAAAGATATGACGGTATACATCACCATAAATAATTTTTCCATAAGGAGCATTATCCATACGTTGACGTTTTTCTTCTTTTACAACTTCATTTTGTGTATCTACTGCTTTTTGATCGATAGTAGGGTGTAATAAACGCTCAGATTCCATCCATAATCCTAATTCTAAATTATTTGATGGAAAGGTTTCGTAATAGTAAGTTCTATCCCAAGTTGTGTTTGCATTACCTGCACCACCGTTAGCAGCTACAATTTTACTCCATTCACCACGACCAATATTTTTGGTTCCAGTAAATAATAAATGCTCGTAAAAGTGAGCCATTCCTGTTTTTCCTTCAACTTCATCTTTTGAACCAACATGGTACATTACTCCAACAGTAACTACAGGAGCTGAATTGTCTTGATGCAAAATAACATGCATTCCATTACTTAAATCGTACTCTTCAAACTCCACTTTTTGTGCATTTGCAGAAAATGCAAATAACATAGCTGAAGCAAGAGATAAAACACTTTTTTTCATTAATAAATTTTTTAGTTTTTAACTGATTTTGATATATCTGACGTGAAATTAACTCATTCGTTACGTTTATGAGTGAAAAAATATTTAAAATTTATAAGAGAGTAAGTAATTTTCTGAACTGTAGGTTGTTTGTTGTTGAAAAACTCGTATATTTGCATCCGCATTTTCACTAAGAAAGTGTATAAAGTATAACGCAAAACAAAAAGTATGTACGCAATCGTAGAGATAGCAGGGCAGCAATTTAAAGTAGCAAAAGACCAAAAAGTATACGTACACCGTTTACAAGAGGCAGAAGGATCAAAAGTAACTTTTGATAATGTAATGCTTGTTGAAGATAAAGGTAACGTAACTATTGGCGCCCCAGCTATAGCAGGTGCAGGAGTAACTGCAAAGGTATTAGGTCACTTAAAAGGTGATAAAGTAATCGTTTTCAAGAAAAAAAGAAGAAAAGGTTACAAAAAGAAAAATGGACATAGACAGTATTTAACTGAAATTCAAATTGAAGGAATTTCTGTTTCAGGTGCTAAAAAGGCAGCTGCTAAGAAAGAAGCTCCTAAAGCTGAACCAAAAGCAGAAGCGACTGATTTAAGTTCAATGACTGTTGCAGAATTAAAAACTGCAGCTAAAGAAGCAGGTATTAAAGGATACACTTCTTTAAAGAAAGCTGAATTAATTGAAGCGTTAAGCAAATAATTAACTTTAAAAACTTAGAGAGATGGCTCATAAAAAAGGTGTCGGTAGTTCGAAGAATGGTAGAGAATCAGAATCGAAACGACTAGGAGTAAAGATTTTTGGAGGACAAGCTGCTATTGCAGGTAACATTATCGTTCGTCAAAGAGGAACAACTCACAACCCAGGTGAAAATGTTTATATGGGGAAAGATCATACTTTACATGCTAAGGTTGATGGTGTAGTTGAATTCAGAAAGAAAAGAGACAACAAATCATACGTTTCAGTAACTCCATTCGAGGCTTAAGAAACTAATTGATTAGATAGATTAAAAGCTCAAACGTTTAACGTTTGAGCTTTTTTGTATATCAAAAAGTTTTTATTTTAAATTGTTGCATAAAAAAAGCATTACGCTATGTAATGCTTTTTTTGATTTTGTCATTATTGATTAATCCCCCAATTTATCAATATGATCCCCTTGTGTATTATGCTACAAATATGTAATAAATAAAGACTTGGTAAAAATGGTTATGTATAGTTGGTAGTATTTTTTGTATAAATGGTAAATTAAAGGGTAGAAGTAATTTTGTTATAAATAAAAAGACATCGTTATATAACGATGTCTTTTAAATTTTGTCATTATTGATTAATCCCCCAATTTATCAATATGATCCCCTTGTGTATTATACTGCAAATATGAGGTTAAAAAATATTTTTAAAATCTATTTTTGTGTAAATGGTTTGATTTTATGTATAAATGGTAGGTATTCTTTTTTTTTAAGTAAAAGGAGAACTCAACTATAGGGTAAAAGACTGATGTGGTATTTTAATTTTACACTTATATCAGTTACATTTGGTGAAAATCCCTACAAAATGTTAAGAGCAATTATTGTTGATGATGAGCCAAAGGCTATACAAAGTCTTTCCTGGGAATTATCAAATTTTGATAAAGATATTGAAATTATAAATACGTTTACAGAAGCAGACAAAGCAATAAAACATATTAACGAGAGTTCAATTGATTGTCTTTTTTTAGATATTGAAATGCCAACTATGGATGGCTTTCAATTATTAGAGAAATTAAATAAAAGGGATTTCGCGGTAGTTATTACAACAGCATATAATGAGTACGCAATTAAAGCTTTAAAAAACGAAGCAATTGATTATTTGTTAAAACCAATCGATACAGATGATTTAGAAGCTACTATTAATAGGATTAAAAATCATAATAGTAAGAATAATAGCAGTGAGAAATTCGAAAAAATATTATCCAGCTTTACTCAGAAGTTTAATAGAAGAAAAATAACTATTAATACTGATGGAAAACTTATTTTCTTAGATCAATCAGAAATTTTATTTGTAGAATCAGATGGGAACTATTGTTCAATTCACACAACATTAAATAAAAAAATTGTGGTTACTAAAAAGTTGAAAGAAATAAATGAATTGCTTCCTGATGAACATTTTTTTAGAATCCATAATTCATTTGTCATAAATTTAAATAAAATAAAAGAGTTCTTAAAGTCTGATGGATATGTGATTTTAGAAGACAACCATAAAATACCTGTATCACGTCAAAGAAAATCTGATTTCTTAGAAAAGTTTTAAAATGAAATTTATTTACACTTCCATATTATTATTTTTAATTTCAACATTAAGCTTTTCTCAAAAAAAGAATGTAGATAGTTTAATTGTCTCAGCAATTGAAAAAAAAGAATCAAGTTATTTTAAACTTCAAAAGCATTTTAAAAGAGTACGTTTTAAAGAGGAACAAATAGAAAAACTTTTAAATGAAAGTCAAAAAAACAACTATGTAATAGGTGAGATTTTTGCTAGAAATGTTCAAGGACGTTCACATAGAAATGTAACTGAGTATAATAAAGCTGTTGAAAAGTATAAGGAAGCTTTAAATTTATCTAAGGAGATAAAAAGTATAGAAGCTGAAATTGTAACTTTAAATCAATTAGGAGTAGTCTGTAGAAGACAAGATAAAATAAGAGGAGCTTTAAATTACCATCAATCAGCATTAGATATTATTTTAAAAGTAGAAAATCCTACTAACGATATAAAGATTAGTAATAGTATTACAATTAATAGTATTGGTAATATATATTTAACGCTAGGTCAATATGAAAGAGCCTTAGAAAAGTTTAGCGAGTCTATTGCGCTTCAAAAACAATTAGAAGACCGCAGGGGACTAGCGATTAATCATCAAAACATTGGGTACGCGCACAAGAATATTGGAGACTTAGACTTAGCTTTAGAAAATTATCAAAAATCTTTAGAATACAACAGGTTAAATAATGATAAGCTTGGTAAAGTTATATGTCATAATAGTATTAGTGATATTTTAATTAAGCAAGGAAAATATAATGAAGCTTACGAATATATTACAGAAGTTATTGAATCTGCAGAAGAAATAGGCAATAGGTATTATTTATCTGAAGTTTATAATACTTTAGGATGGTCGCTTTTAAAATTAAATAGGTTAAAAGAATCCAGAGACTATTTAGATAAAGCACTAAAAATAGGGATAGACAATAATATTCCCTCAAGTTTAGTATTATCATATGATCATTTATCTGAACTAAATGAGAAGGAAGGAAATTATAAGGAGTCTTTAGAGTTTTTTAAAAAATCAATTGAAGTTAAAAATAAAACATTTAACGCTAAAACCATTCGTTATGTAAATAGTTTAATTAACAAATATGATAGTGAAGTAAGTAATAATAAATTAAAAAGTTTAGCACGAGAGAATGAGATTTCAAAGCTTAAACTACTAAGAAATAGAAACATTTTAATTATTTCGCTGGTTTCTATTGCTTTATTTGGAGTATTATTATATTCAATTTACAGACAACGTTTATTAAAAAACGACAAACAGATTTTATTATTAGAACAAGAAGCGCTTAGAATTCAAATGAATCCACATTTTGTATTTAATGCTTTAAATTCAATTAAACTTTATATTATAAATAATGAGCAGAAAAATGCGGTTTATTATTTAAATAAGTTCTCTAAACTAATTCGTAATATTCTAGAATCTACAACAGTAAAAGAAGTTGCTCTTTCTGAAGAGTTGAAAACAATGAATCTTTACATGAGTATTGAAAATATTCGATTCTCTAATGAAATAACATATAAAGAAAATATTGCGGATGATTTAAATTTAGAGAGAATTAAATTACCACCATTAGTATTACAGCCTTTTCTTGAAAACGCTATTTGGCACGGATTGTCATCAAAGAAAGGAGAAAAGAAGGTAGATTTAACCATTGAGAAATTTTCAAAAGAATTTATCGAAATTAATATTATAGATAACGGTATCGGTAGAGATGCTGCTTTTAAAATAAAGAACAGTAAGTCTTTAAACAGAAAGTCGATAGGAATTGATTTAACAAAAGAAAGGCTAAAGAATTTTTCAAATGAATTTATAAATACTTATTCTTTAGAGTATGTAGATTTGGTTGATGAAAAAGGAAAACCAAACGGAACAAAAGTATCTTTAATGCTTCCGATAGTTTAAAAATCGAATTTTAATTGTACCCAAATAGGATCTTTTTTCTCTGTATTTAAATTACTGAAAGAAATTCCTAAAAGGCGTACGGAGTTTTTAAGTTTTTCTTGATACAACAGCTCTTTAACAATAGGATAAAACTCTTTTTTTAGTTGAATATAATGATTGGTAGTTTTGCTACGAGTTTGTTGTGTAAAGTCGCTGTATTTGATTTTTAAAGTAACCGTTTTACCCTTTGTATTCGATTTTTTCATTCTTCGTTCTAATTCCTCAGCAATTTTATCCAAACGATCTAGCATAAAAACTTCTGAAGATAGATTTTCATTAAAAGTACGTTCGGCAGCAATAGATTTTCGAACTCGATTAGGTTTTACTTTACTATTGTGGATTCCTCTAACAATATTAAAATAATGAACCCCTGATTTTCCAAATAAAACAGAAAGCTCTTCTAACGTTTTTTTCTTTAAATCTAATCCTGTAAAGATTCCTAGGTTATGCATTTTAGCAGCAGTTACTTTACCGACCCCATAAAATTTATTTACAGGAAGTTCTTCTAAAAAAGGAATGACATCTTCTGGGTTTATGGTTTTTTGCCCGTTAGGCTTATTAATATCTGAAGCTACTTTAGCGATAAATTTATTAATAGATATTCCTGCTGAAGCTTTTAATTCTAATTCATCCCAAATACGTTTACGAATTTCTTGAGCAATCATACTTGCTGAAGCATTTCCTTTTTTATTCTCAGTTACATCTAAATAGGCTTCATCTAAAGATAGCGGTTCTACTAAATCGGTATAATCATAAAAAATAGCTCTAATTTTTGATGAGATTTCTTTGTAACGATCAAATCTAGGTGGGACGAAAATTAAATGGGGACATTTTTTTTTTGCTAAAAATCCGCTCATTGCAGATCGTACACCGAATTTACGAGCTTCATAACTTGCGGCAGAAACCACTCCTCTAATTTCATTTCCTCCAACGGCAACCGCTTTACCAATTAAATCAGGATTGTCTAATTGCTCAACTGATGCGTAAAAAGCATCCATGTCAACATGAATAATTTTACGATATGGTGGTTGTAACTCCATTATAATTTTAAAACTTGTTAGATAAGTTGACTAAAACTTCAATTGCTTTAGCTTCATCTTTTTTATTAACAAAAATATGGTCATGGTAAAAACCAGCAATAACATTACAGCTAATATTGTATTTCGTAAGTTCAGAAGAGAAAGTAGCAGTTAATCCTACAGCATCTAAAGCTGAATGGATTTCTAAGGTAATCCACGAAGCAATGAAATTATAAGTAAGGTTCAGATGATCAGCTTTTTTACGCTCTAAAATCAATGTTATTCCTTCTTTTTCTTTGAATTGCCCAATAATATCTTCTGGGTTAATATCTTTTAAATGACTAACTGTAGTAAAAACATATTCGCCATTATTCAAATATGGCTTCATTTCTTTAATTAACGTTTGTAAATTTTTTACGCCAGACATATTTTATTGATTTTAGCTAAAATTACAGTTTTTAAACAAAAAAAGCTCTCGAAAGAGAGCTTTTAAATAGTTATTTATAAAGTTAATTTTTAAATTTTAACTTTTCAGAACGTCCTTTTTTAAAGATCTTATTACTTGCGTGTTTTCCTTTACGTAAAGCTTTTTGTTCTTCGAATGGTAATTGAATTATTTCTTGGCACTCAGTAGAACAAGTGTTTTCCATTTTTTCTGAACACTCATCACATTGGATAAATAATAAATGGCAACCTTCGTTCGCACAATTTGTATGCTCATCACAAGCTTTTCCACATTGATGACAATTAGAAATTACATCATCAGTAATTCGTTCAGCTCTTCTATGGTCAAAAACAAAATTTTTACCGATGAACTTATTTTCAATTCCTTCAGATTTAACCTGACGAGTATATTCTATAATTCCGCCCTCTAACTGAAAAACGTTTTTAAATCCTTTATGCTTGTAATATGCAGATGCTTTTTCGCAACGAATACCACCTGTACAATACATTAATAGGTTTTTATCTTCTTTATGATCTTTTAAATCTTCTTCAATAATATCCAAAGAGTCACGAAATGTATCTACATCTGGTGTTACAGCCCCATCAAAATGACCTATCTCACTTTCGTAATGATTACGCATATCAACACAAACCGTATTTGGGTTCGCTAACATCTCGTTAAATTCTTTTGCATTTAAATGTACTCCTTTATCAGTTACATCAAATGTATTGTCATTTAAACCATCAGCAACAATTTTGTTACGAACTTTAACTTTTAACTTTAAAAAAGATTTATTGTCTTGCTCAACAGCCACATTTAATCGAATATCTTTTAAAAACGAAATAGCATCTAATTGATCTTTTAGTGCTAAGAAATTTTCAGAAGGAACTGATATTTGTGCATTGATACCTTCGTAAGAAACATAAGTTCTTCCTAGAACATCTAAGGCGTCCCATTCAAGGAATAATTTATTTCTAAATAAAGTTGGATTTTCTATCTTGAAATATTGATAGAAAGAGATGGTTAAACGGTCTTTTCCGGCTTCGTCTATTAATTTAGCGCGTTCTTCAGCGCTTAACTTGTTGTACAGTTGCATGCTATACTTTTTTAGTTAAACAAAATATGTTGCGATTCTTTAAAATCGATGCAAATGTACTATTTTTTTGATTTTTAGTGTTTAAAATATTACTTTTTACATTAAATATGATGTTTTTTCAACTTTAATTAAAAATTTTAATAAAAAGAGATACAACTAATTCGATTTTTTTAAACCTTTGTACTTCAATATAAAACAACACACAAAATGAGAGTAGCAGTTGTAGGCGCTACCGGTATGGTAGGTAATGTAATGTTACAAATATTAGCAGAACGTAATTTTCCTGTAACAGAATTAATTCCTGTGGCATCAGAACGTTCGGTAGGAAATAAAATAGCATTTAAAGGAACTGATTATACGGTTGTAGGTTTAGCAACAGCTGTTGAAATGAAGCCAGATATCGCTTTGTTTTCTGCAGGAGGAAGTACTTCGTTAGAATGGGCTCCTAAATTTGCTGAAATTGGAACCACAGTTATTGATAATTCTTCTGCTTGGAGAATGGATCCGTCGAAAAAATTAATCGTTCCTGAGATTAATGCATCTGAGTTAACGGAAGAAGATAAAATTATAGCTAATCCTAATTGCTCTACTATACAAATGGTATTGGCATTAGCTCCGTTGCATAAAAAATATGAAATTAATCGTTTGGTTATTTCTACTTATCAATCTATTACTGGTACAGGAGTAAAAGCAGTACGTCAGTTAGAAAACGAAGCTAATGGTGTAGATGGAGATAATGCTTATCCACATCAAATTCATAAAAATGCATTACCGCATTGTGATATTTTTGAAGAAGCAGGTTATACTAAAGAGGAATTAAAATTAGTGCGTGAAACACACAAAATTTTAAATGATCCAAGTATTGCAATTACGGCAACTTGTGTTCGTATTCCTGTAGTAGGAGGTCATTCAGAAGCTGTAAACATTGAGTTTGATAATCATTTTACTGTTGATGAAGTACGTAATATTTTGTCGGAAACAGATGGAGTTACAGTTCAAGATAACCCTGAGAATAACGAATATCCAATGCCTTTTTATTCGGAAGGAAAAGATGATGTTTTTGTAGGTAGAATCCGTAGAGATTTATCAAGGGAAAATGCTTTAAATATGTTTATTGTTTCTGATAATTTACGAAAAGGAGCAGCTACAAATACGGTTCAAATAGCTGAATATTTAGTAGCAAATAATTTAGTTAAAGCATCAGTTGTGGTTTAAAAATAAAGGTTATAATAATATTAAAATCCTGTGCTTATTAGTACAGGATTTTTATTTTTGAAATATGAATAAAGAACAGATTATACAAAACACTATAGAGTTTGTAAAGGATACATTAAAAGGAGCAGAAGGTGGACATGATTATTTTCATGTTGAAAGAGTGTACAAAAACTCGTTGTTAATAGCTAAAAATGAAAATGTTGATGTTTTTGTGGTTTCTCTTGGAGCCTTATTACATGATATAGCTGATAGTAAATTTCACGATGGAGATGAAACAGTAGGTCCTAAAAAGGCAAGAGCGTTTTTAACAGAAGAGAATGTAGTTGAAGGTGTTATTATTCATGTTGAAAATATCATTAAAAACATATCTTTTAAAGGAGGGAATTTTAAGCAAAAATTTTCATCACCTGAGTTAGATGTTATTCAAGATGCTGACCGATTAGACGCGATTGGAGCGATAGGTATCGCGCGTTGTTTTAATTATGGAGGATTTAAAAATCGTGAATTATTCAATCCAGAAATTTCGCCAAACTTACATATGACGAAAGAGGAATATAAAAATTCTACAGCTCCTACGATTAATCATTTTTACGAGAAATTATTATTACTAAAAGATAAAATGAATACTAAAACAGGAAAGAAATTAGCTGAAGAAAGACATCAGTTTATGGAAGTGTTTTTAAGTCAGTTTAAAAATGAATGGAATGGAAATAAATAAACGATTTATTAAAGTAAACTTAATGATTGAAATTCTTTAATAAGAAAAATGTAATAATATTTGGTGATTGTTGAAATTAATATATATTTGTTTTCTGACAATAAATAAACCCCTTATTAATTGTTATTCCCTTAAGTATAAAAAAAGCATCTAAAATTTTAGATGCTTTTTTTGAATATGCTTCACACTGAAATAACCTGGTGTAAAATAGACTTATTCACAGATAAGAAATAGGTTAAATGTACTTAATATAAGTATCTGGTGAAAAACACAATTAATAATCTATTAACATATTTTAGAACCATATAAAAAGTTATTTCTTCAAATGCTTTTCTGCCATTTTTTCTAATTCATCATACCAATTTTGTCCAAACTTTCTTACGAGAGCTTGCTTTACAAATTTATAAACAGGTACTTGTAATTCTTTTCCTAAAGAACAAGCATCATCACAAATTTCCCACTTGTGGTAATTTACCGCCGAAAATTCACTAAAATCTTTAACTCTTACTGGGTATAAATGACAAGAAACAGGTTTTTTCCAATCCACTAATCCTTGATTATAGGCCTCTTCAATTGCACATAAAGCCGTTCCTTTATCATCAAAAATAACATAGGCGCAGTCAGCATCATTAATCAAAGGAGTTTCTAACTCACCAAAATCACTTTTAATCCAAGTTCCTTGTTTTTCGATAGCATCAATACCTTCTTTACGTAAAAAAGGCTTTACTTTTGGATATATTTCTTCTAAAATTTTAGTTTCTTCCTCTTCTAGTGGAGCACCAGCATCTCCATCAATACAACAAGCACCTTTACAAGCAGATAAATTACAAACGAATTCTTTTTCTATAAGGTCTTCAGAAACGATGGTTTTTCCTAATTGAAACATAAAATATATTTTAAAGTTAGAAGTTTACATAAACTTCACGTAAATTTAGATGCAAAAATACTAGATTGTAACATTACTTATCTAATTTTGTACCCGAAAAACAACATAATATGAATTTTAATTTAAAAGAAATTTTCACTGCTTTCATGGTATTGTTTGCTGTAATTGATATTATTGGAAACATTCCTATTATTATAGATTTACGAAAAAAAGTAGGTCATATTCAATCTGAAAAAGCTTCAGTTATTGCCGGCTTTATTATGATTTTGTTTCTTTTTATAGGAGAACGATTATTAAGTTTAATAGGAATAGACGTGCATTCATTTGCAGTTGCAGGTGCTTTTATTTTGTTTTTTATTGCTTTAGAAATGATTTTAGGGATTACTTTATATAAAGATGATGAAGATGAAACATTAACAGCAACAGTATTTCCTCTAGCCTTTCCTTTAATTGCTGGTCCAGGTAGCTTAACCACATTACTTTCTTTAAGAGCAGAGTTTAACATTGGAAATATCATTATAGCTGTTTTATTAAATGTATTGGTGATATATATAGTGTTAAAAACATCTTCAAAAATAGAGAAGATGATAGGTAACAATGGAATAAAAATAATTCGAAAAATATTTGGAGTAATATTATTAGCAATTGCAGTTAAATTATTTGCGACGAATATTAAAGTGTTACTAGCATAATGATTTTTGATGTTTTAATTGTTGGAGGAGGAGTTTCAGGAATGCAATGTGCGTTGGTATTAGGATCTGCTCAAACAAAAGAGTATGCTAAAAATAAAGAAATTGGTATAATTTTGCATCAGCGATCATCTCATTTGCAAAATGCATTATTTAATAATGTTTTAGGTTTATCAGCTGGAACCTTAGGAGAAGATATCTTAAATCAAGGAAAGGAGCAATTAAAAACTCAATATCCAGATGTAAATCAAATTGCAAACGAGAAAGTAATAGCCGTTTTAGGTGACGAACAAGGATATAAGGTAATCACAAATAAGGATGAATATTTGAGCAAAAATGTAGTTATAGCTCTTAACTATTCAAAACCGTTTGAAATAAGTGGGTTAGAGCAATATATTGAACCTCATATGAGAGCTAATTCAATGAAGGACAGGGTTCAATTGCGAAATTTTAACCATTTAATAAAAAAAGGTTTGTATGTTTGCGGAACTTTAGCAGGTTGGCGTAGTCAATTTGCTATCGCAGCAGGAAGTGGCGCAAGTGTTGCAACCGATATATTAACTATTTGGAATGATCAAATTCCAACGAAAGTACACGATAAAAAATAATTTTTTAAATATTAGAATGATGAAAAGAGTATTAGTTTTAGGAATCATAGTTTCTTTTTTTATAAACTGTGGCGGAAGTGATGATGAAATTGTAAAGCCAACACCAGAAGATAAAGTAATCGCTGTGAATGATTCTTTCCAAGCAGACGAAAATACGCCAGTTGTTTTACCAGATTTTTTAACTAATGACACCTACACAACAGGTAATGTTAAGGTGACTTTTGAGGCTACTACAGCTAAAAATGGTAAAGTAGTTAAAAATAACGATGAATATACTTACACTCCAGCATCAGATTTTTTTGGAACAGATTCATTTAAGTATACTATTTGTAGTACAATTACAACTAGTAGCTGTTCTACTGCTACAGTTACTATTACTGTTAAAGAAGATACTTCAAATTCAGGAGGTGGAAATACAGGGAGTTTTAACATTCCAACAGATTTGCAAAACTACTATAACGATGTAGACTTAACTCTAACAGGTTCTTCATTAATGGATGCTTTAGCTACAAAAACTATAAATGAGCATACTACAGTTTTAAGTTATGGTTGGGATGTATTAAAAGAATCAGACATAGACCCAACAGATAATACAAAAGTATTATTAATCTACGGATACAGTGACAATGATGGAAATTATATAACTGATAGGAGCAGAGATAAAAATGAGACAGGTGGTACTCAAGGTTCAGATTGGAACAGAGAACACGTATATCCTAAGGCATTAGGAGACCCTAATTTAGGTACTTCAGGTCCTGGTGCAGATCCACACCACTTAAGACCCTCTGATGTTAAAATGAATTCGAATAGAGGGAGTAAAAAATTCGTTGATGGTTCTGGAAATGCAGGTGATATTTCTGGAGGATGGTATCCAGGTGATGAATGGAAAGGTGATGTTGCTCGTATGATGATGTACATGTATTTACGCTATGGTGATCAATGTCTACCTAAAAACGTTGCCATTGGTACAGTTAATTCATCAGATAGTAATATGATTAATTTATTATTAGAATGGAATAAAGAAGATCCAGTTTCTGATTTTGAGAAGAATCGTAACAATGTTATTGCAACTAAGCAAGGAAATAGAAACCCAATAATTGATAATCCTTATTTAGCTACGTTAATCTGGGGAGGAGATGCTGCAGAGAATACTTGGGATTAACCATTAGTAAAAACAAAGGCAAGCTTATAAGCTTGCCTTTGTTTTTATTTTAAAAGTCCTACCTATAGGCAATTTTTTATTGGATATTATTACGTAAGATCCGGTAAATTTTTCAACTTTTTTACTATTTATAATATAGGATTTATGAATTTGCATGAATCCTTTTTTACTTAAAGGCTCTTCCCATTTTTTTAAGGAATCTATTATTGTTAGTTTTTTGTTTTCTGTAAAAAAAGTAAGGTAATTTCTATCAGACTCAATGTATAAAATATCCTCAAGAAATATTTTGTGTATTGTTTTATCAATATTTAAAAGGACTATTTCTCTTTCTACTGCTTCTTCTTTTTTATTTAAACGCTTTTCTGCTTTTGTTATGGCTTTTAAAAAACGGTCAAAAGAAAAAGGCTTTACCAAATAATCTACGATGGTTTCTAATTCAAAACTTGAAACTGCATAATCAGGATAAGCTGTTGTAATAATTATTTTAGGTGGATTTTTAACTGTTTTTATAAAATCTAAACCAGAAATATCAGGTAAATTAATGTCTAAGAAAATAACATCAACAGAGTTTTCTTTTAAGTAGCTATTAGCGCTTAAAGCTGTTTGAAATGTTTCTAATAAGTTAATGTCAGGTACTTTTCTGATATAACTTTTTAAAACAATTTGTGCAGGTAATTCATCTTCTATAATAATACAATTCATAGCTCTAATTTAAATCTAATTGTAATATTACTTTAAAATCTTTATTTTCTTCAATTACAAGATCATAACTGTTTGGGTACAACAAATTCAATCTTTTTTTAAGATTATTCAACCCTATGGTATCATTACCATTCTTTTTACTAGCATCAAAACTATTAGAACACATACAGGTTAATTTACCTTTTTCTACTTTAATTTCTATAAAAATTGTGCTATTTAAAACACTGTGTTTAAATGTATTTTCAATAAGTGTAATTAATAATAAAGGTGCGATTGAATGTTTATCAGAATCTATTGTCTTTTTATAGTCAACTTTTTTAATCCCTTCAGTTCTTATTTTTTGAAAAGCTACATAGTTATCTATAAACTGTATTTCTTTATATAATGCGACCTTTTTAGTGTTGCTTTCATATAAGACATGCTTTAGGTTGTCGGATAACTTTAAAATTAAATCTGGAGCTTTATTTGGCTTTTCAATGGCGTAAGAATAAATGGTGTTTAAGTTATTTAGTAAAACATGCGGATTGATTTGTGATTTTAAAAACTTCAATTCCATTTCCGTTCGCTCTTGCTGAATTTGTTCTACTTCTTTAGATTGATCGATATACCTGAAAAGCACCCATATAAAAGAGAAAAACAAAAGCGGAGTTATAGTTTGCCACAAATAATCACTTAAACATTTCATTATTGTACAACCACATCGAGTAAAAACATAACAATACAACTGAGTTGCTAAGAAAGAAATTAGTATAAAAATGAAACCGTAAAAAACGTACCATTTCTTTTTAACAAAAAAAGGAAGTAACACCTGATTATTGGTGTAAACAATAACCACTAAAATAAAAAAATACTGTAAAAAAGGGTTTTCCGCCCAATAGTATTGAGTAAATACAAATAGCGAGATAAATGTAAATAACGACCAAAATAAAATATGAATTAAAATTTCGGCACTGTGTTTTTTTATAAAGTCCATATACAATACCTCAAAATAAGTAATTTATAAACAGTATTCAAAAAATGAAGTACAAACAACATGTTCTTCGGTACGAAATACAACTTCACGGTTGTTTAAATAAGTTTATGTGCTGTATGTACTATTTATTTTTATTGGATGATTGATATCTAGTAGTTTCGAAGAAAATAAACAGAATACTAACTTAAATTAACTAAAAATGAAAAGATTTGTATTATTAATCGCAATTGGTTTATCTACGTTTATGATAAACGCACAAGAATTAAAATTTGAAACAGCTTCAATTGATTATGGAAAGATAAATCAAGGAGAAGATGGAGTTAAAGTATTTGAATTCACTAATGTAGGTGATGCGCCTTTAATTATTAAGGACATAAAATCTACTTGTGGATGCACAGTTCCTAAAAAACCAGAAAGACCAATTATGCCAGGTAAAAAAGGACAAATTGAAGTTTCTTACGATACTAAGAGACTTGGTGGTTTTTCGAAAGCTATTACAGTAATTTCTAATGCGAAGACACCTAGAAAAATGCTTAAGATTAAAGGTTATGTAGAAAACAAGTCTGCAGTAGCCGTAAACTAAAAAACAAAAACCCCGAGTTATAACTCGGGGTTTTTTATATCATATATTTGGTAAATGAAAATAATTATTTGCTCTTAATTTTATTTTTATAGTATCTATTTATAAAAATATTAATAATAAAAATTAGTATGAATATATATCTTGCTAATAATGGTAATATAAAAGCCATTATTCCTGCTAAAATCCAAATTAATAAACCATTTAAAGATCTTGCTTTTTCTCTTTTTCCTTTTAATAATGTTAAACCTGTTTTTCCTTTTTCTTTTTTTATAATGTATTTCACCATTATGTAATTAAAAAAACCAATAGCAGCTAAGTTAAAACAATAAAATGCAAAAGGCCCTGTTAAGGTGAAACCTCCAACATAAAAGGCAGTAGAAAATGGTAATAAAACAATAAAAAATAAAAGAAGTATATTAATCCATAACAATTTACTATCTATGGTAGAAACATATTTTGTAATTCTCATATGTGCTACCCAATATAAGGCTGTTACAAAAAAACTAACAACAAGACCTATAAAACTAGGTATTCTATTTTGTAGTACTTTCCAGGTTCCGTGTTCTTCTACAATTTTATAATTAGGTATTGCTATTTCAAGAACTAATAAGGTGATTGCTATTGAAAAAATAGCATCACAAAAACTAATTACTCTGCTTTTATCAAATATAGTATCATCCATTTATTATAAATTATTATTGGTTAAATTTAATAAAAAAACGCTCAAACAATAATTGTTTGAGCGTTTATATTTTATGCGAAAGACTTATCTATCCTTTTAAGCTAGCCTTCATAAACTCAGTATTCATACGAGCAATGTTTTCTAAAGAAATTCCTTTCGGACATTCAATCTCACAAGCTCCAGTATTAGTACAGTTACCAAAACCTTCTTCATCCATTTGCTTTACCATGTTTAAAACACGATCAGTAGCTTCTACTTGCCCCTGTGGTAATAAAGCATATTGAGATACTTTTGCTCCAACAAATAACATTGCAGAAGAGTTTTTACAAGTAGCAACACAAGCTCCACAACCAATACAAGTTGCTGCATCCATTGCTTTATCTGCATCCTCTTTAGGAATTAAGATTGCATTTGCATCTTGTGTGTTACCAGAAGTATTTACAGAAATATATCCACCAGCTTGTTGAATTCTTTCAAAAGAAGTTCTGTCAACTACTAAATCTTTAATTACTGGGAATGCAGCTGCTCTAAATGGTTCAATTGTAATCGTGTCACCATCTTTAAACATACGCATATGTAACTGACAAGTAGTTACACCTCGATCTGGTCCGTGAGCTTCACCGTTAATATACATTGAACACATACCGCAAATTCCTTCACGACAGTCATGATCAAAAGCAACAGGCTCTTCTCCTTGGTTAATTAATTGTTCGTTTAATACGTCCATCATTTCTAAGAAAGACATATGTTCAGAAATATCGGTAACTTTATAGTCTACCATTTTTCCTTTATCGTTCGCTCCTTTTTGTCTCCAAATGCTTAGCGTAAGATTCATGTTACTCATATCTTTTCTTATTTGTATGAACGTTGTTTTAATTCAATATCGTTAAACTCTAATTCTTCTTTGTGTAAAACTGCATCAGCAGGTTCTCCTTTATATTCCCAAGCAGCAACATACGCATAATCTTCATCGTTACGTTTTGCTTCTCCCTTTTGTAATCCATCTAGTTCAACAGATTCTTCTCTAAAGTGACCTCCACAAGATTCGTTTCTATTCAATGCGTCTTTGGCAAATAATTCTCCTAGTTCTAAGAAATCTGCTACTCTACCAGCTTTTTCTAACTCAGGATTCATCTCATTCGCATCACCAGGTACTGTTACATTTTTCCAGAAATCTTCACGTAAAGCTTTAATTTCAGCCATTGCTTCTTTTAAACCTTTTTCGTTACGAGCCATTCCACATTTTTCCCACATAATTTTTCCTAACTTCTTGTGGTAATAATCTACAGAATGCTCTCCTTTATTGTTAATGAAGAAGTTGATGCGCTCTTTAACTTCTTTTTCAGCTTCATCAAATTCTTTAGTATCTGTTGGTATTTTTCCTGTACGAATATCATCAGATAAATAATCTCCAATAGTATACGGTAATACGAAATAACCGTCTGCTAAACCTTGCATTAAGGCAGAAGCTCCTAAACGGTTAGCTCCGTGATCAGAGAAGTTTGCTTCACCAATACAGTATAATCCGTTAACCGTAGTCATTAAGTTATAATCAACCCAAACACCTCCCATTGTATAGTGAGTTGCTGGATAAATCATCATTGGTGTTTCGTAAGGATTGTCATCGACAATCTTCTCATACATTTGAAACAAGTTACCGTATTTTGCTTCTACGATTGCTTTTCCGAAATCATATATTTCTTTGTCAGTAGGATTCGATACATGCTTTAATTTAGCTTGCTCTTTTCCGTAACGCTCAATTGCAGATTTAAAATCTAAATAAACAGCTTCTCCAGTTGCGTTAACACCATAACCAGCATCACAACGCTCTTTTGCCGCACGAGAAGCAACATCACGAGGGACTAAGTTACCAAATGCAGGATATCTTCTCTCTAAGTAGTAATCTCTTTCATCTTCAGACAAATCGGTAGGTTTTTTACGACCCTCTCTAATTGCCATCACATCGTCCATATTCTTTGGAACCCAAATACGACCATCGTTACGTAATGATTCTGACATTAACGTTAACTTAGATTGATAATCACCAGAACGAGGAATACAAGTTGGGTGAATTTGTGTATAACAAGGGTTTGCGAAATACGCTCCTTTTTTATGAATTTTCCAAGCTGCAGTTGCGTTAGAACCCATTGCGTTGGTTGATAAGAAATATACATTTCCATATCCACCAGAAGCAATTACCACAGCGTGAGCTGAATGACGCTCAATTTCTCCAGTAACTAAGTTACGAGCAATAATTCCACGCGCTTTTCCATCAACAATAACAACATCTAACATTTCATGACGATTGAACATTTCAATCTTTCCACGAGCAATTTGACGGTTCATTGCTGAATACGCTCCTAATAATAATTGTTGACCTGTTTGTCCTTTAGCATAAAAAGTACGTGATACTAATACACCACCAAACGAACGGTTATCTAGTTGACCTCCGTAATCACGTGCAAAAGGAACTCCTTGTGCCACACATTGGTCAATAATATTTGCTGAAACTTGAGCCAAACGATATACGTTTGCTTCACGAGAACGGTAATCTCCCCCTTTTACCGTATCGTAAAATAAACGGTAAAAAGAATCACCATCTCCCTGATAGTTTTTTGCAGCATTAATTCCTCCTTGAGCTGCAATAGAGTGCGCTCTACGAGGAGAATCTTGATATGCAAATGCTTTTACATTATATCCTAATTCGGCTAAAGTTGCTGAAGCAGATCCACCTGCTAAACCTGTACCTACTACAATAACGTCGATTAAACGTTTGTTTGCAGGGTTTACCAAATCGATATGATCTTTATAATCTGTCCACTTATCTTTTAATGGACCTTTTGGAATTTTTGAATCTAAAGTAGCCATACTTATTGCGTATTAATGATTGAAATGGTGAAATAATGCAATGATGATAAATCCTACAGGAATACCAATTGCATAAATTTTACTAAATGTTTTCAATCCTTTAGTATATTTATTGTTTGCTCCAACAGATTGGAAAGCAGAATTAAATCCATGTAATAAGTGCATTGCTAAAAACACAAATGCCACTACATAGGCTGCTACTCTTGCTGGACTTAAAAATTTGTGCTGTAATTCGTGAAAGTATCTTAACTCACCATCGTGTAATCCACTCCAATCACCTTGAATAAATTTAGTGTTAATTTCTGGAAACCAAAAATCGATAAAGTGTAATACTACAAATGCTAAAATTGCTAAACCAGACCAAATCATGTTTCTACTCATCCAAGTAGAATTAGCAGCTCCGTTATTTTTAGCATAACTTACTTTACGTGCACTGTTATTCTTTAATTCTAAGATGAATCCCATTACAAAGTGAAAAACTACACCAAAAATCAAGATAGGTTGCATAACATATTGCACCAAACCATTTGTTCCCATAAAATGAGATAGCTTGTTAAATGTTGCTCCGTTATCTGGAAAAATAGAAGTGATGTTTATTGCAAAATGTTGTAATAAGAAAAACATCAGGAAGAACGCCGAAAGTGCCATGGCAAATTTTCTTCCAATAGAAGATTTTAATAATCCCATTATTTTGTTTGTTGATTAAATAATAAACACAAATTTAAGGGGTACAGGCTACTTGAACAAACTTTACGAATTCTTTTCTTAAATATTTAGAATGGGTTTAAATAGAAAAGGAGCTTTTAGAAAATTTCGTTTAAGGAATTTTGTATAAATTGATTATAATCAGTTTTCTTATTGCCTTATCAAAGCAAAGTGCCCAACTTTGGTTTTTCCATTATTTAAAATTATTTTAAACCAATAATCATTGGAGGGCATTGGTTTTCCTAGATAAGTTCCATCCCAGTTATCGTCAATAGAATTAAATGTTTTTAAGCGTTTTCCAAATCGATCAAAAATATATAAACGATATTTTTCATTTGGTCTTGGTATGATTTCCCAAAGATCATTATTTCCATCGTTATTTGGAGTAAAAAATCTAGGGTAATCAAAAATAAAAACATTTGTTTTAAAAAAACTACAACCTCCAATTTCTCTACCATAAACCGTATAATATCCTCCACTAAGGTTATTAAAAACATTACTAATTTGATATGATATATCATCTAATGAATATTGATATCTAGATTTACTATTTGTTGTTACAGTTATTGAATTAGAATTTGAAAAATCTATAATATCTATATTGTAATCAATTACTGTATTAGATCTTTCTACGATTGTAATATTTAATTCTGAAACTGATTGGCAATTACCATTGTCAACTGTGTATAAATATGTTCCTTCGACATCAACTGAAGGGTTAAAAATGTCTGTTCCACTGGCTAATTGTGGGCTCCAAGTTCCTCCAGAATCAGGGTTTCCACTGATTTTTTCAAATAGACTTACAGAGGTACTTTCTTTACATATTGTAAAACTAGAATTAATTCCTGCATTTGGTTTTTGGATTATGGTAATATCTATTTCTGAAACTAATTGGCAATGACCATTATCTATTATATACTTATATATTCCTTCAGAATCAATTGAAGGGTTAAAAATGTCTGTTCCACTGGCTAATTGTGGGCTCCAAGTTCCTCCAGAATCAGGGTTTCCACTGATTTTTTCAAATAGATCTATAGAAGTATTTTCTTTACACAGTATTAAATTAGAATCAATTCCTACATTTGGAATGTCAATAAATTTGACATTTATTTCAGAAGTATCAGTTCCGCAGTCTATACTTGAAACCTTATAAGTATATATTCCTTCGGTATCAATTAAAGGATTAAAAATGTCTGTTCCACTGGCTAATTGTGGGCTCCAAGTTCCTCCAGAATCAGGGTTTCCTTCTATTTTTTCAAATAGATTTATAGAAATGTTTTCTTTACACAATATTAAGTTAGTGTCAATGCCTGCATTTGATTGTCCGTCTAAACGGACTTCAATCTTTAGATATTTTTCACAATCACAAAGGTCGCTATCATATGTAAAAGTATAGATTCCGGGAGTATCTACAGAAGGATTAAAGATACCATTTGTACTAGTAAGGTTCGGTGCCCAAGTCCCATTACTATTTAAAGGTATTCCAATTTTAGTATATAAATTGACGGGATTGCTATTAGAGCATAAACTTAACTTATCTATTCCTATTGTAGAATTGTCCTCTACTGGAGGTAAATCTCCATTTATTTTATGCCTTTTCCATACACTATAACTCGATGCTCCTGCAAATAAAGTGTTATCATTTATGAGTAGTTTGTTTGTATATTGTTTGCCCATTCCATCACATAAAGCATACCATATCTTCTCTTGAATGTTAGCTATATAGATACCTAAACTTGTAGCTATATAAACTTTTTCACCATCAAAAATAACATCGAGAATGTTTTTTTGGTCATTATTAAAGGAACTCCAATTTTGACCTAAGTCAGAACTAACCATCAAGCCTTTTGTAGTAGCCGCATATAAAATATTATTTATAAATTCAAAATCAAATGTTTCATGATAGCTCGATGTTATTGAAATATCATTCCAAGTATTTCCTAAATCGGTTGAAATAAACATTTCACCGCTTTGGGTACTTACCACTATGACATCATCATAAATTTTAACACTATGATAACTTGTTTGAGTATTTATACCGTTAGTTTGAGTTAGATTCCAATTTTCTCCATTATCTGTAGATGTGTAAATTCCTGTACCGCTTACTCCTGTAGCAAAAACTCCTTTATCATAACAAAGTCCTTGGCTTGACTTATTTATGCCAGGGTTTAATTTTCTATCCCAAGAATCGCCGTTGTTAGAAGATTTATAAATTCCATCCGCTGTCGCAATAAAAATAAAATCACCGATTGTGAAAATTTCATCAACACTTAAACTATTTGAATTATTTAACCCGTTATTTATAAGAGTCCAATTTTGGCCGTTATTAGATGAACGAAAAACACCTTGTCGAGAAGTTCCTGCAAATATGTGTAAATTGTTTTTTTGGAGAGTTGTGATATGTAACGCACCTATTCCATTATTCTTTTTTGACCAAGTCGCGCCTTTATCGATAGATTCGTACACTCCATCTCCAGTACTCATAAAAATGGAGTTATTTGTAAAAAAAAGATGATTTACCCAAGCATTTGTATTAGAATTTTGAACTAAGGTCCAATTAATTCCACTGTTATTTGTATAAAAATACATACCACTACCAGTTGTAATATAAACAGTGTTATTAAAGGAGTGCATACTTGAAATTGTTGCTCCGTTATTATTTATTGTGTATGTATTCCAAGAACTAAGATTGCCAGTTGAAGTAAAAACAGTACCTTCAGAACATGCGTAAAGTATATTGTTTTCCACTGTCATATCTCTTATTCCATTAGAGCTCAAACCTGGAACGTCTATACTTGTCCAAGTATCTCCATTGTTAGCTGTTTCAAATAGGAAAGAACCATTAGCATTTTTACCAGCAGCATAAACTTTTGAATTAAAGAAAATAAAATCTTCAAATTGAATATCGTCAATTCCATTACTTTTATTACTCCAAGTTATGCCATTGTCTGGAGAATAATATACACCGCCATTAATATTACCGGCATATATATTTGAGCCTTCAACAAATAAACTATTAAAAGTTAAATTTTCAATTCCAGTATTTATTGCACTCCAATTGTTTCCGCTATCATTAGAGAAATAGATACCATTTCTAGAAATAGAAGCATAAATTAGACCATTATACTCAACAAGTGCATAAACACTGACATTACAAGGTAATCCAGAAATACTTAAATTCCAAGTTTTACCATTATCTACTGATTTATAAATCCCATTTCCCGTTGACAATATTAACTCGTTAGCTATTTGAACAATTTCATTAGCGTAACCGCCGTTAGGGCCTGCAGTTTGAACCCATTGAGAAAAGACCGAAAGATGTATAAAGAAAGAGATGAATAGTGTTAGTTTTAATTTCAATGCTTTTTTTAGCAAAAATAAGTAATGTTTTGTAGTGAATAAATTTTTCTGTAAAATTAGATAGCTGATTAGGCTTTTCTAAAGGAATCATATACCCATAATTTTTTTAGAGAAATGTGTTTTCCTTTTATATTATTTATAAATACTAACATCAGCATATTTTATACATTTATTTATGTTAAAATCACCTTTTACTCTGACGAAATTATCATTTCTTCAGCTTTTATCGACTTGTTATCTGTAATTCGTAGCATAATTATAAAAACATTTATGTAATGAAGTCAGAAAAAAATATAGGCATTGGAATACTACTAGGTTTAGTATTTGGTATTATAATAGGTTTAATTATTAATAAATTACCTCTTTGGATTGGTGTTGGAATAGTTTTAGGAGCTGGAGCGGGATTAGCACTCAAACTAAAAAAATACCCTAAATTAAAATGGGGGCTTATTTCATTAATAAGTTTAATTGTTATCGTTATTTCTTTTGGAGCTTGGTTTATCAATCTTTTGCCAATAGAGGAGATGAAAAAAGATTTAACAAAAAGTAGTGTTGAAAGCATATCATATTTGTCCCAAAATAAAATTTCGAAAAGAGGAAAAATTTTAGCTGTTGTTACTAGTACTGCAACTATGGGAACTACCGGAAAAAGTACAGGGTATGAATTAACCGAGTTATCCCGTGCGTATTATGTATTTCTAGCGAATGGATTTGAGGTTGATATAGCTAGTCCATTAGGAGGAAATCCGCCAGTAATTATAGATGATTTAGGAATATTCGATTATGCCTTTTTAAATGATTCGATAGCTCAATATAAAACGAGTCATACTATTGCAATGAACGATGTTAATGAAGAAAATTATGATGCTGTATTTTTTGTAGGCGGAAAAGGAGCAATGTTTGACTTTCCTGAGAATAAGGCTATTCAAAAACTAATACGTAACTACTATCTATCAGGAAAAATAATAGGAGCTGTATGTCATGGACCAGCAGCTTTGGTGAATGTGACACTTGATAATGGAAAACCACTTTTAGAAAATAAAACCGTAAGCTGTTTTACAAATAAAGAGGAATTACTTCTTATTCCGGAAGCGGAATCAATATTTCCTTTTCTGTTAGAAGATAAACTAATTGCTCAAGGAGCTCAGTTTAATGAAGGAACTATGTATCTAGAAAATATTAGTCATGATGAAAATCTAATAACAGGCCAAAACCCATGGTCTACATGGAAATTAGCAGAAACCATGATTAAACAATTAGGGTATACTCCAAAACATAGAAAAACTACTTCGGAAGAAAATGCTGTGAAAATTTTAGAAACCTATGAGACTCATGGTATGCAGCAAACAAAACAAACAATAGAAGAAATGTTACATAAAGATAGTAGATCAATTAATAGAATGACTATAGCAGGGCATAGTATTATTGCTGTTATGAATGGAGAAATAGGGAGGTTTGTTAGCTTAGTACGATTAGTATCTTATATTAAAAACAAGACAGAAAAAGAATAAACAGATACTAAAATGATATAAGGTTTAGCGTACAATTATTACTACATTTGAGAAAAATAATCTTTTGAGTTTTTTAGAAATACTTCTTATTATAATAAGTAGCGCAGGCCTTTTACATGGTGTGTTATTTGCTTTCTATTTATGCTTTTTTAAAAAGAAGAAGTCAATCCCAAATCTATTATTGGGATTGATTTTAATTTTTATGGCATTTAGGATAGGGAAATCGGTTATGATGAATTTTGGGGATGATTTAGAACCCATATTTATTTTTATAGGTCTTGCATTTTTATTACTAATTGGCCCTTTATTACGATGGTATGTATTAGGAATGCTGCGACCAAATTTTAAATTACTAAAACATTATGGTTTTGAATTAATACCTTTTGCTCTAATCTTTATATCAAGTTTTTTTATCACAAAAGAATGGTTTGACACTAACAAAAGTCAAGCAATTATACTATTTGGTAGTGCTCTTCTTTTTATTTATTTCCATTTAGCTTTTTATATTCATTTATCATGGAAAAAAGTAAAAAATGAGGCTAAAAAGTTTAAGGAAGAAGAATTAACAAAGTCTCAAAAATCAATTTTTACTTGGTTAAAATTATTAGTAACTGGGTTTGTGGTTATTTGGATTTCTTATGCTCTAAACATTTTAGATGATGAGGTTCCGTATATTATCGGACCCATTGTTTATTCTATAGTTATTTACTTTTTAAGCTATAAAGCGTTTGTGTTAAAAACGACAGAGATAAATGGAGATGTTTTTAAGATAAACGATGATTTAAGTATGTTTAAAGAAATTTCTGATTTAGTAATTACTAAAAAATTATACTTAGAGTCAGACTTATCTCTTTCTAAGTTAAGTGAAATGATAGGACAGAGTACACAAAAAACATCTTCAGTTATTAATCAATATGCTCAAAGAAATTTTAATGATTTCATTAATTATTATCGAATTGAAGATGCTAAAAGAATACTTTCAAATCCAGAAAATAAAAAGTTTACGATCTCTTCGATAGCTTTTGATATAGGGTTTAGTAGTTTATCCTCTTTTAATAGTGCTTTTAAAAAGTTTGAAGGAACAACACCTTCGAGTTTTAGAAAAAGGTAGAATCCTTTTAATCAGTTAAAACGATCTTTAAAAGATTAGTTAACTCTTCAGGTTTTTCTAATGGAATCATATGACCGCAATTTTTAACAGTTACACATTTTCCTTTTTTAGTTTGGTTTGAAAATTCTTTTATACTCGATGCAGAAACTAAATTATCATTTTCAGCAGCAATAAATAATATTGGGATTTTTAATTTTATAACTTCTTGAGAAATATTTAATCTAGAAGAAGTCGCTTTTAGTTGACGGATTAAAACTTCTTTACCTAAATCGGTATCCATTTTTTTGATGATGCCAGATAATTTTTTGTTTTGTTGATTGTTTGGATGTAAAAATTGTTGAATTCTAGCTTGTGAAATTCCTTTGTAGTTATGGTTTTCTAAAAACTCAATAGTGTTTTTTCGTAGTTGAATTTCTTTATCGTTTAACCCATTAGTATTTGCTGCTATTATTATCAGTTTCTTGACTTTTTTTGGATAGCTTATGGAGAAATTCATAGCAGAAAAGCCACCTAAAGAAAACCCAACAATAGTTGCTGACTCGGTTATTTCAGAAAGTATAATTTGGTTGATTTCTTCAAAAGACTTTGCAGGGGTTATATCAATATGAACGGGTAAAATATTTTCTAAATTAGGAAATACAAATTGCCATAAATCAACCGTACACATAGTGCCAGAAATAAAATATACTTTTTGCATCTATGGTTTATAATTAGAAGAGACTAAACATTTATTATTTATCCATTTACCCTTTAATGATTCTTTTGAAATTAGGATGTTGTCGCAGGTTAAAAACTGTCCGTTAGCATCTTTTTTAATGATTTTTAATTTTCCTGCTTGAATGGCATTAATAACCTTATAAATCAATCCTTTTTTAGAACTTCTTTTGTTTTTTAGAGTAAGTGAGAGTCCAACTTCGTTATTAAATAAATCCATCGTAGATGAAATTTTATCAGGAACTACTCCATCTTCTAGTTTTCTTTCTTTATAAGTTTTATAGTTCTCTTTTTCATGAGCTTTTCCTAAAGATCTGGCAGCACTTTTTCCTATTTCTTGATGTAAGCGAGCCATCCAATAAGCGTGACGAAAAGCATCTACCTGCCCACCAGCTGCATCACCGTCTAATAGTGGTGATTTTTTAATAGAGTCCGCAACTTTATTAGCTTCATTAGAAATCAATAAAGCTTTTTTAGCCTTAAATGGATGAAATAACACCCACATTCTCTTTGAGGGCGATAGTTTTTTAAATTTTTGCCAGTCAGATTGTGAGAACATAAAAGAACTTGATAATATAAAAACAATAAAGAGATGTTTTTTCATTCTAGATAGTGCGAATTTTACTTCAAATATAACCTTGTTTTGTTAGCTAACCATATTTTTTCGACCAAGAATAAAACTATGCAAAACAATGGCTATTCAAGATATAAAAACCTATAGATATCAAGATGTTTTTTCATTGCAAACAGTGCAATTTGAAAAAGCTTGTGTGGTTAATAAACCCGAACAGATAAATACCTATAAAATATTCTGGATTAAAGAAGGAAAAGGCACTTATCATATCGATTTTGAAACCTATTCGTTTGATGGTAGCGTGCTATTTTTTTTATCGCCAGGGCAAATTTTTTCAGTTGATTCTGAAAAAATAAAAGAAGCCTATCAGTTAAGTTTTGTACAAGATTTTTACTGTATTCAAACACACGATTCTGAAATTGCTTGTAACGGAGTGTTGTTTAATAATGTTTATGAGACACCGTTTGTAAAACCTTGTGAAAAAGATATTCAGAAACTAAATTTTATTATAGAAAATTTAATTGATGAATTTAAGAGTACAGATACAGCTCAATACGATATGTTACAAGCTTACTTAAAGCAATTTATTATTCATTCTGTTCGAATAAAAAAAGAGTATCATGTTGTTAAAGAAGATTCAACAACAAAATTATTTAAAGATTTTAGTTTGTTAGTAGAGCAGAATTTTAAAAAATTACACAGCGTTACCGACTATGCAAATCGATTAGGAGTATCTCCGAAATCGCTAACCAAAAGTTTTCATAAAACAGGAACAAAAACCCCAAGTGATTTTATTAAAAGCAGAATTATAACTGAAGCGAAGCGTCGATTATTATATTCTACAGAAGCAATAAAATTTATTGCATTCGATTTAGGGTTTAACGATCCAGCATACTTTTCTCGCTTTTTTACCAAAGCAACAGGGCAATCGCCAAAACAATTTCAAAAAGAAAATAGAGCATAAAAAAACTCGCAACACACAAGGGCTACGAGTAAGGGGTTTATTTTTGGGGATGTGTTATTTTAAGGGGGTAATAATATTGAGGGGAATATTAATTGTAAATAACACTGCAAATATATATGTCATTTATAATCAATCCATTAACATGTGTTAATAAATCATTTTTTAAGCATAAAAAAACTCGCAACACACAAGGGCTACGAGTATAAGGGGTATTAATTAAGGGAATATACTTCTTTAAGGGGGTAAGTATATTTATAATTATGTTTCAAATATATAGCTTCTTTTAAATCTGATAATTAACATAGGTTAAGAAATCAAAATGTTTTTAAAAAAATATTTAGTCCAAGTCTTAGGAACTTTTGTCCATTTTTTAAGGTCTATTCTCATCGCATCTTTGTATCAGAATTTTTAACCAATGGTTTTCATGGTTAATTTAAAAAGTAAAAAAGATGAAAACAAAAGAAAATTACCAATGTCCAAATTGTTGGGGATACCAAACATACGACGAACAAAATCCTGAAAGAGAATTATGTAGTTGTAATCAAACAAAATAATAACCTTAAAAATATACAAAGATGAGTACAAGAATTGAAACATTAAACCCAGAAACCACAACAGGTAAATCAAAAGAATTATTTGATGCTGTTCAAAAGAAACTAGGATTTATACCAAACTTAATTAAAGTATTTGGTAATTCCCCTGCAACTTTACAAACTTATTTAAGTTTAGGTGAGTTAACAGCAAGCGGAAACTTTTCTAACAAGTTTAGAGAGCAATTAGCATTAGCAATTGCTGAAGAAAATGAATGTAATTACTGTTTATCTGCACATACGGCTATTGGAAAAATGAATGGTTTAACAGATGCAGAAACTGAGCAAAACAGACAAGGATTATCTTCTGATGCTAAAGTACAAGCAGGATTAAATTTTGCACAAAGTGTAACTAAGAACAGAGGAAATGTAAGCTCTGAAGAATTAGCAGCGGCAAAAGCAGCAGGATATAACGATGGGGACATTTTAGAAATTGTGTTAAATGTAGTTGCAAACACTTTAACTAATTACGTTAACCACATTGCAGAAACAGAAATAGATTTTCCAAGTGTTGAAGCTGGGAAGTTTACAGTAAACGCGTAATAAAATTTTTTGAGTTAGTTCTTGTGGCATTATGTGAGGCATAACTATAATAATTATAGGCTACAAGGCTGCTCAACCCTTAAATAATAATTATAAAAACAAATCAAAATGAAACGAATTATTGCAATTTTAGTATTAATATTAGGTATCGCTTTTCAAGCAAACGCACAAGATGTAAAAACAGTGGCTTTAGAACAAACAAAAGGTGAGTTCACACAAAAAGAGTTGACTTTAAAAGAAGGAACTTATGTTTTTGAAATTTCAAACAATGCTGTAGGACACGATGTAGGTTTTGTATTAGCACCTAAAGGAAAAGTAGAAGCAGAGCATCATATTAAAGATGCCTACGTAACTTCTTTGGTTAAAAACAATAGCAAGTCTACATCTAAAAAAGTAACACTTAAAAAAGGTGAATACGTGTATTTTTGCCCGTTAAATCCAACACCACAATACACTTTAAAAGTAGAGTAAACATATATAAGTTTATAGAAAAAAGAAACCCTGCAAATTTGCAGGGTTTCTTTTTTAAGTAAAAATTTACTTATTCATAATTTCTTCAATCTCGTCTGCTTCAATAGGAATATTACGCATTAAGTTAAAAGGTTCTCCTTTTTCTTGAATAACTACATCGTCTTCTAAACGAATACCAAACCCTTCATCAGGTATATAAATTCCAGGCTCAACAGTAAATACCATATTCGTTTGCATTGGCTCATGTAATAATCCGTAATCATGTGTGTCTAATCCCATATGGTGCGAAGTACCGTGCATAAAGTACTTTTTGTATGCTGGCCATTTTGGATCTTCATTTTGTACATCAGCTTTATCTAATAAACCTAAACCTAATAATTCTGAAGTCATTAATTTACCAACTTCAACATGATAATCTGCCCAAATAGTTCCAGGAACTAATAATTTTGTAGCATCATTTTTTACTCTGTTTACAGCATTATATACTGATTTTTGTCTGTCGGTAAAACGACCTGAAACAGGAATGGTACGAGACATATCTGATGAATAATTTGCATACTCAGCACCTACATCCATTAAAATTAATTCACCAGCTTTACATTGCTGATTGTTTTCAATATAATGCAATACATTGGCATTATTACCAGAAGCAATAATCGGCGTATAAGCAAATTTTTTAGATCGATTTCTGATAAATTCGTGGATAAATTCAGCTTCAATTTCGTATTCCCAAACCCCAGGTTTTACGAAATCTAACACACGTCTAAACCCTTTTTCGGTAATACCACATGCAGTTTGCATTAAATCTAATTCTATTTGATCTTTAACCGAACGTAAGCGTTGTAAAATAGGATTACTTTTAGCTACAGTATGCGCAGGGTATTTTGCTAATAACCATTTTGTAAAACGAGCTTCACGGGTTTCAGTTTCTATCGAAGCACGATAATGTTCGTTGGTATTTATATAAACGGTATCAGCTAAAGCCATCATTTCAGCCAAAACTTTTTCTAAATCTTGTAACCAAAAAACAGATTTTATTCCGCTTGTTGTTAATGCTTTTTCTTTGGTTAATTTCTCACCTTCCCAAACAGCAATATGTTCGTTTGTTTCACGTAAAAACAATACTTCGCGTAAATTTTCTTTCGGACAATCAGGAAAAACAACTAGAATACTCTCTTCTTGATCTACACCACTTAAAAAGAAAATATCACGATGTTGTTCGAAAGGCAAAGTACTATCTGCACTTACAGGATATATATCATTTGAGTTAAAAACAGCTAAACTATTCGGCTTCATTTGCGCCATAAAGTTTTTACGGTTTTTAATAAACAGTTTACTATTTATTGGATGGTATTTCATTATTTTAGGTTTTCTTGTATGTTAACAGTAAAATTATATAAATTATTTATTTCTTTAGTAACATGATCTAAATCGGCTTTCCAAATAGTCCCGTCCAGAAAACGTACTTTAAAAGGATAAGCTATTATATGACCAACTAAAGCCCCTTCAGGAATGTAAAAAGTCCAATTGAAACTCCCACCTTTACCAATATCAATTACTTTAGAAGCATAACCGTATTTGTGATTAAAATATTCTTGAAATTTTGAAATGAACTCAAAACCAACCATAAATGATTCAATATCTTTTGTTGATTGGTTTTTAATATTAATAGAAATTATATAATGCTCATCTTTTTTTTCTGGATGCTTTTGAGCACTAGTAATCTCTACTTCAAATGGGTAAGAATCATCTGATAAATTAATATATTCAGTCGGTAAAAGTTTTTTTGATTTTCCGAAAATACTCATGCAATTAAGATTTATTCAAAAATAATGAAAGAATACATGCAAATATTAGCCATTTGGCGTTATTTTATATTTTTTCGAATTCTACTCATATGTCTAGTAGAAATTCCTAGAAAGGAAGCCAAATAATGTAGCGGTACTTCTTGTAATAATTTAGGTTCGTTTTCTAATAGTTTTTGGTACCGTTCTTCTGGAGTTAAAGTCAATAAATCAATACGATAATCATCAATTAAAAAAATCTGATTTTCAATTAAGTTATAGTAGAATTGATGAAAGGCTTTATTATTGTTTAATAGGTGTTTAAAGTCATTAACTGAAATTACCCATAAATTACATGCACTTAATGCCTTTATGCTTTTGCGAGAAGTAGTTTGCTGTAAAAAACTTTCTAAGGAAGCTGTACAAGAGTTTTTTAATCCTAAATAAGTAGTTTTTTCTTCATCAGATATTTGTATGGAATGTTGTAAAATTCCACTTTCTATGTAGCAAAAGTATTTGCATATTTTACCTTCTTCAACGTAGTATTTGTTTTTAGAAAGTTTTTTAAAAGAAAAACAGTCGATAATTTCTGGAATCAAAGAATTTAACAAATCATTGTTTATAACAGTTTGTATGTATTGAGAAATGAGTTCTTTTGAAGATTCCATAAAAGGATGAAAATTTAGTTTAAAAGTATAAAAAAAGGACGCTTATTAAGCATCCTTTTTAAATTATTTATATAAAGTAATTATTCTAACTCTATAGTTCCCATATTAGTATTTTCACCAAGTACAGAATTTATATCATTAATTGTTTTTTCTGTAAGACCAGAAGCAGCATCAGGTGTAAAGGTTACTTGATAAGTGCCAACAGGCACGCCATGTAGCATAAAAGCACCATCAGCATTGGTAAATGTTGAGATGGTTTCGGTAGCAGAAACAGCAGTTACTTCTACTTGATAATCAAACGGAGTTACTTTACCAGAAATTGCCCCAGATAAAGCTTCAGTAGTTACTCTAATAGTAGGTTTTAAACTATAGGTTCCGTTTCCTTTTTCTACAATAGATTTATCAACCATAAAATCTAAAATGAAAGTATATTTAACTCCACCAACTAAATCTTGATGTACATTTAATTTTAATCCTGATTGTTGAGCGCTTGGAGTATCTAAAGGATAAGATTTTCCATCTTTAACTAAAGTGTTATTATCTCCTAAAACTAAACGAATTTGATTAATTTTTCCTGAAGGAATTTCAGTGTCCACCAATAAAGCATCAACACCACCAGTTAATTTTAGTAAATCGTACACTTGTGGAGTAATATTACCTAAACTTTCCCAACCGTTTTCTCGGTTAATCATTACATCAGCAACATCTATATTTACCTCTTCGTAATCACCAGGTGCATCTACTAAACGAACTGCAATTTGTGAAGTCTTAGGATCATCACTTGAGCAGCTAACAAAAGCAGCAAAAATTGTTGTTAATGCAAATAAGAATAAAATATGTTTTTTCATGATATTTGATTTTTTGTTATGCATTAATTAAAACAATATTTATGCCGAATTATTGTTGTAGATGTTTAATTATTAGGTTTTTGAGTTCTTTTTGGTCTTCTGTTATTTCTTTTTTTAGGTTTATGATTTTTAGTAGAAGAGTCATTTCTCTTTACTCCTCTAGATCTACCTTCATTATTGTTTGAACTTTCTTTAGATCGGTCTTTTTTAGGTTTTCTATTAACAGCTCCTCTGTGTGTAGCACCTACACCTTTTTTCTTACCTTTTCCAGATTTTTTCTTTTGCGTAGCAGCTCTTTTAGGACCAGCAGTATCAGTAGGTTCATAACCTTCAATTACTTCTGTTTCTAACTTTTGTCGTAAGATTTTTTCTATCTCTTTTTGGTATTCAGTTTCTTCACTACATACTAAAGAAATTGCTTCTCCTTTAGCACCAGCTCTACCTGTTCTACCAATTCTATGTACATAATCTTCAGGTACATTTGGTAGTTCAAAATTAATAACATGAGGTAATAATGGAATATCAATACCACGAGCAGCAATATCTGTTGCTACTAAAACACGGATAGAATTACTTTTGAAATTTGCAAGCGCTTTGGTACGAGCTGCTTGACTTTTATTTCCATGGATTGCAGCTGCAGAAACTCCCGACCCAATTAACTTTTTAGTTAGCTTATTAGCACCGTGTTTGGTTCTAGTAAAAATTAAAACCTGACTCCAATTACCGTCTTTGATTAAGTTCGTAACTACCTCTGTTTTTTTGCTTTTATCTACCGTATAAACTTTTTGAGAAACCTTATCGGCAGTAGAGTTTTGCGGAGCAGCTTCAACCGAAACGGGATTCCTTAAAATTCCTTCAGCCAATTTTTTAATTTCTTTTGAAAAAGTAGCAGAAAATAATAAGTTTTGACGCTTAGCAGGCATAAAACTGATGATTTTGTTAATGTCTCTAACAAAACCCATGTCTAACATTCTATCAGCTTCATCTAAAATAAGAACGTCTATTCTTTTAAATGATACTGCTTTTTGATCGTGTAAGTCTAATAATCTACCAGGGGTTGCTACTAAAATATCTACACCTCTTCTTAAAGTTGCTATTTGGCTAGCAGCTTTTACGCCTCCAAATATTACTGCCGATCGTATATCTAAATGTGTACTGTAGTCTCTTACATTATCATAAACCTGAGCAGCTAACTCTCTTGTTGGTGTTAATACCAATGCTCTTAATGGTCTGTATTTTGGATGTTTTGTATCTGCTAATCGTTGTAAAACTGGTAATGTAAAACCAGCAGTTTTACCTGTACCGGTTTGTGCAGAGGCTAATACATCTTTTCCTTCTAAAATATGGGGTATTGCCTTTGCTTGAATTGGTGATGGAGTATCGTATCCTTTTTCTTTGATGGCTTTTAACAAAGCATCAGATAATCCTAAAGATTTAAATGTCATATGTTTTTATTAAGTAACTCTAAAAAATAAATGGTTACTATGAGTGTACAAAGGTACTGCTATTTATTAGTTAAGTATAGTATATAAAAAAAGACGCCAGTAAGGCGTCTTTTTAATACTATGTTATTTTAACTTATTTGTTTATAGCGCTTTTAATAAGGCCGATGATAACCATTAAAACACCACCACCAACACCACTACCAGCAATGTTACCAATGATACCAGAAATATCAATCCCTAGCATTCCTAATAGTTGAGCTCCAAGACCACCACCTAAAATTCCTACAACAGAATTCCAAAGGGTACCCATTGAAAACTTTTTTAATAAAGCACCAGCGACGTTACCACCAACAGCACCACTTAATAAGCTAATAAGTAATTCCATAATTTTTAATTTTTTAATTAGTTAATTGATTCTAAAGAAAGTGAAAATTAATCAATAAACCAAATATAACCAGTTTGTTAGATGCTTCCAATATGGAATAAAGCGTCTCCCATATTAACGATTGGAAAGTTGTTTTTTGCGATGATATAACCACCAGCAGGAGCTTTTACTTCAAAATTGGTTTCACCATAAGTATCCATAATATTACCTATAGTTTGTCCTTTTTCAACTTTGGCTCCGTTCTCAATTTTTGGATTAAATAAACCAGCAACTTTTGCACGAATCCATTTTCGTTTTGTAATTTGAATTGACATTGAGTTTTGAGGAACTTCAACATCTTTATGAACCATTTTAAAATGTTTTAAAACACGAAGTGTTCCGTTAATTCCTTGTTGAATAGCATTTTCTTCTAAACGTAAAGATTCTCCTCCTTCATAAACAATAACTGGAATATCGTTTTTATGGCATTGATTTCTGAAAGATTTAGGGATTAGTTTGGAACCAAACATTAATGGTGCATTAAATAATTTTGCTAATTCGAAACCTCTTTCATCTTCAGGAGTATATCTAATTTGTGGGAAGTTATTTCGTTGCGCTCCCCCAGTATGAAAATCGATGGCAAAATCTACATTTTTAATCAATTCTTTCATTAAGTAATATGCCATTCTACTGGCTAAAGAACCACTTTTAGACCCAGGAAAACTTCGGTTAACATCTTTACCGTGCATATCGCGAGATAAGTTTAGAAACCCAAACACGTTTAATAAAGGAACCACAATAACACAGCCTCGATGAATTTTGTACGATTTGTCAATTAACATTCTACGAACTAACTCCACACTATTAACTTCATCACCATGCAAACCTCCTTGCAATAAAACTGTTGGCCCAAGTTCATCACCATTAAAAACATATACAGGAATTTCGATAAGTGTACCAGTAGGTAACCTATCAACAGGAATTTTAATCAGCTTAGATTGTCCTAACCCAATTTTTTGCCCTCTTATTTCTACGATTTCGTTTTTAAATTCTTGTTCGAACATTTTTCTTCTAGAAATTTAATGATTGCTTTGGCAATATTGTCTTTAGTATAGGCTTCGATTCCTTGCAAACCAGGAGTTGAATTTACCTCAATAAGTAAAGGCCCTCTTTTAGATCTAATTAAATCTACTCCGGTAACAGGTAAACTTAAATGTTGTGCAGCTTTAATTGCCATTTTTTCTTCTTCAGGAGATAAATCGACTTTAAAACCACTTCCTCCTTGATGAATATTTGATCGAAAATCATCCTCAAGTCCTTTTCGTTTCATAGAAGAAACTACTTTGTCGTTCACCACGAAAGCACGAATATCTTCACTATTACTTTCTTGTATAAACTCTTGTAATAAAATACTTGTATTGGTACTATACATGGTATCAATTATCGACTTTGCAGATTTCTTACTTTCAGCTAAAATCACACCAGAACCATGGGTGCCTTCTTGTAGTTTTATAATAATTGGAGCACCACCTAACAAATCTATTTGTTCGCTTATGTTTTCTGGGTTTACAGAAAATAAAGTATTCGGAATCGGAATATTTTTGCGATTCATTATCTGTAAAGTACGTACTTTGTTTTGTGCTCTTAAAATACCGAGGGAAGTAGCAGTACTATACACGCCATTCATTTCAAACTCTTTAACTACAGCTGCCCCATGACGAGTTGCTGAAGCACCAATTCTTGGAATAATTACATCAGGAACGTCAATAATATTTTCACCTTCATAAATTATTTCAGGTTTACCATTGGTTAGTTTTATTGAGCATTTTAAATGATTAACTACTCTAACTTTATGTCCTCGACGGTTAGCTTCCTTGTATATTCTTTGTGTAGAATAAATATGCTCACTTACTGAGAGTATAAAAATATTCATAGCTGTAATAATTGTACCTTCACAAATCTAATCTTTTTTCTTTATAAGATTGAAAAGAGATAAAATAGAATTCTGTTAATTTTTTTGATTTCAAATTAGCATGAAGTAAATTCATCGTTTTAAACCAAACAAAAATGAAACGCCTTTTAAATTTTTTATTAATTGTATTAACTTCTAGTGCTTTTGGTCAACAAGCTACTTCAGCTGAGGTTATTCAAAAGTCATTAGAACAAAAAGAGCAATTAGAAAAAACGTCTTTAGTTAAAAACATTCCATTCGTAAACATAGGGCCAACCGTGATGAGTGGTCGTGTTGTTGATATTGATGTAAACCCTGAAAACACTACAGAGTTTTATGTAGGATATGCATCAGGAGGAGTATGGTACACTAATAATAACGGAACAACATTCACGCCTATTTTAGATAACTCACCAACACAAAATGTAGGAGACATTGCTGTTGATTGGAAAAACGGAACCATTTGGGTGGGTACAGGTGAAAATAACTCATCTCGTTCAAGTTATGCAGGTATCGGAATTTTAAAATCTACCGATAAAGGTAAAACTTGGACAAATGTTGGATTAACAGATTCACATCATATTGGAAGAATTTTGATTAATCCGAATAATTCAGATGAAGTTATAATAGGTGCTATCGGACATTTATATTCTTCAAATAAAGAACGAGGTATTTTTAAAACTACTGATGGTGGTAAAACATGGAAAAAAACCTTGTTTATAAATGAAAATACTGGAACTATAGATGTACAAGCTGCTCCAAATAATTTTAACGTTTTATATGCTGCTGCTTGGGAGCGTAATCGTAAAGCGTGGAATTTTGATGGAGACGGTAAAAATTCAGCGATTTATAAATCTATAGACGCAGGGAATTCTTGGGTGAAGATTTCAGAAAACAATGGGTTTCCAAACGGAAATGGTGTTGGTAGAATAGGTTTAGCTGTTTTTGATGAAAATACTGTATATGCGTTTCACGATAGTCAATTTAGAAGAAAGAAAGAGAAGAAGAAAAAAGAGTCGAATGCCTTAACAAAGGATGATTTTAAAACCATGTCGGTTGATGCATTTTTAAAATTGAAAGACAAGAAATTGAATACCTATTTAAAGATGAATGGTTTTCAAGAAAAGTATCGTGCTGAAAATGTAAAACAAATGGTACGTTCGGGTTCTGTAAAACCAAACGATTTAGCAAAGTATTTAGAAAATGCAAATACTTTATTATTTGACACACCAGTTGTAGGGGCTGAGGTTTTTAAAACTACAAACGGTGGTAAGTCTTGGAAGAAAACACACGAAGGTTATTTAGATGACTTATATTATTCATACGGATATTATTTTGGTGAAGTTAGAGTTGATCCACAAGACGAAAATGGAATTTACGTATTAGGTGTTCCTATTTTAAAATCGAAAGATGGCGGAAAAACATTTACTTCTATCAGTAAAGAAAACGTACATGCCGATCACCAAGCGTTATGGGTAAATCCTAAAAAACAAGGGCATTTAATTGATGGTAACGATGGTGGTTTAAATATATCGTATGATGATGGTGAAAGCTGGATAAAAGCGAATCAACCAGCTGTTGGTCAGTTTTACACTGTATATGCCGATAATCAGAAGAACTACAAAGTATATGGAGGTTTACAAGACAATGGAGTTTGGGTAGCCAATCATAATGCAAAAATTAATAAAGCATGGAAACAGTCAGGTAAAAACCCGTACGAAAGTATCATGGGTGGAGATGGAATGCAAGTAGCTGTTGATGATAGAAATCCAGACATAGTATATACTGGATATCAGTTTGGTAATTATTATCGAATTGATAGAGAATCTGGTAAGAACAAATACATCCAGCCTAAGCATAAATTAGGTGAAAACCCATATCGTTTTAATTGGCAAACTCCAATTCAGTTATCAAAACACAATCAAGATATTTTATATTTAGGAGGAAATAAATTACATCGTTCTTTAGATAATGGAGATACTTGGGAAACTATTTCTGAAGATTTAACCAAAGGCGGAAAAAAAGGAAATGTAGCCTACGGAACTTTAACTACTATTTCAGAAAGTCCATTTCAATTCGGATTAATTTATGTGGGGTCAGATGATGGATTGGTTCATATTACTAAAAATGGTGGTGGAAGTTGGGATAAGGTATCAAACTCATTTCCACAAGATTTATGGGTAAGCCGTGTAATTGCATCAAAACATAAAAAAGAAAGAGTGTATGTTACTTTAAATGGATACCGTTGGGATGATTTTAATACTTATGTATACATGTCTAACGATTATGGAAAAACCTGGGAAAAGATTAGCAGTAATATTCCTTCATCACCAGTAAATGTGATAAAAGAAGATCCTAAAAAAGAAAACATTTTATATTTAGGTACCGACAACGGGTTATACGCTTCTTTTGATAATGGAAACAATTGGCAATCGTTTAAAAAAGGATTACCTAATGTTGCTGTGCATGATTTAGTAATTCAGCCCAAAGCAAAACACTTAATCATTGGTACACACGGACGTAGTTTGTACAAAGCAGATATAGCTGCTTTACAAGAATATAAAAATAAAGAAGCAATATTTTCAATAAAAAATCTTCGTAAAAGTAATTCTTGGGGAAGTTCATGGAGTAAATGGTTAAAACCAAATACGCCAAAACTATCAATTCCATATTATTTAAATTCTGATAAGAAAATTACAGTAAGTATTTATGCTGGTGATGTATTAGTAAATTCTTTTCAAGCTGATGCTGAAAAAGGTTTTAATGAAGTAGTATATGATGTTTCTTTTTCTGATAAAGGAAGAAAAACATATTTAAAACAATATAAAGATGCTGTAATAAAAAAAGCTAAAAACAATGTTTATTATTTGCCTAAAGGAAAGTATAGAGTTGAGTTAAACGGTAGTAAACAAGCGTTTGAAATAAAGTAGATTGTAACATTTTTAGCATTTTGCCTTCTAATTAGGTAAAAATAATAATCAATGAATAAACCTTTAAATTATACGTGCCCTAAGTGTGCAAGTAAAGATTATGTAATTGGAGAAATGAGAGCTACTGGTGGAATTTGGTCTAAGTTTTTTAATATTCAAACAGAAAAATTTTCAAGTGTTACTTGTAAAAGATGTAGTTATACAGAGTTTTATAAAGCCAGTACAAGTGCATTAAGTAATATTTTTGATTTCTTTGGAAATTAAGAAACATTGGTATCTTTGCCTATATGGGAATTATACGCGTAAACAACATTCGTTTATTTACAAATCATGGATGTTTAGATGAAGAGGCAAAAATTGGCTCAGAATATCGAGTAGATGTTGAGGTGAAAGCAGATTTGCAAAAATCGGCAAAATCTGATAAATTAGTCGATACAGTAGACTATGTTCATCTAAATTATATAGTAAAAGAAGAGATGGCAATCCGTTCTGAGTTGCTAGAACATGTAGGTCAACGAATTTTAGATAGAATATTTAAAGAGATTCAACTGGTTGAAGAAGCGGAAGTTAGTGTAGCTAAAATTAATCCACCGATAGGAGGAAATGTAGAAGAGGTAGTCATCATTTTAAAAGATGTGCGTAAAAGTTAAAAAAACCTTGCACCAAAAGATAAAAACTGTAAATTTGCAGTCCTTATTAGTATAAGGTGTCGTGGCCGAGTGGCTAGGCAGTGGTCTGCAACACCATCTACAGCGGTTCGAATCCGCTCGACACCTCTAAAAAAGCGAATCAATTAATTGATTCGCTTTTTTTATTTTCCTTAACAAAAAGTTTCGTTAAAATTCTGCATCTTTGTAGTTATGCGAATTTATCCGATAGAAACAGGTAATTTTAAGTTAGATGGTGGTGCTATGTTTGGCGTGGTTCCGAAGTCTCTTTGGGAGAAAACAAATCCAGCTGATGATAAAAATATGATTTCAATGGGCATGCGATGTATGCTTATTGAAGACGGAGATCGACTTACGCTTGTTGATACAGGTATTGGAAATAAACAATCAGACAAATTTTTTGGATATTACTATTTGTTCGGAGATTTTTCTTTAGATGCTTCTTTAGCAAAATATGGTTTCCATCGAGATGATATCACGGATGTATTTTTAACACATTTACATTTTGATCATTGTGGAGGGTCTATTCAATGGAATAAAGATAGAACAGGTTATGAACCAGCATTTAAAAATGCTCGTTTTTGGAGCAACCAACGTCATTGGGATTGGGCTATAAATCCAAATGCTCGAGAGAAAGCATCTTTTTTACAAGAAAATATTTTACCTATTCAAGAAAGCGGACAGCTTAATTTTTTGCATTTAAATGCTAAAGATTATGTTGGTTTCGATGTGATTTTTAAAGACGGACATACCGAAAAACAAATGTTGCCAAAAATTCAATATCAAGACAAAACATTGGTTTTTATGGCAGATTTATTGCCAACAGCAGGACACATACCTTTACCTTACGTAATGGGTTATGATACCCGCCCGTTACTAACTTTAAAAGAGAAAGAAGCTTTTTTAAGTGAGGCAGCCGATAAAGAGTTTTACTTGTTTTTAGAGCATGATGCTTATAACGAATTAATTACTGTGAAGCATACAGAAAAAGGCGTAAGATTAAAAGAGAGTTATAAATTTACAGATATATTTAATTAAAAGAGAGATATGAGAGTTTTAAAGCCAATATTTTATTCTGCAGTGGCAGTGGCGACTTTAGCTAGTTGTAGTTCAATTAGCACAAAACCTGTACCTACAGGTTCTAATACCGTTATTAACATTCCAGCTAAGAAAGCAAAATTAACAGATGCTGAAAAGGATAACTGGCAACATTTAGATTTAGCTACTGATTCTATTCCAGGAATGAGTGTTCATAAAGCATACGAATTTTTAAAAGGTAAAAAAAGTACTCCAGTTGTAGTAGGGGTTGTAGATTCTGGTACCGATTTAAAACACGAAGATTTAGTTGATGTTGCTTGGGTGAATACAAAAGAAATAGCAGGTAACGGAATTGATGATGATAAGAATGGTTACGTTGATGATATTAACGGATGGAACTTTTTAGGAGATTCTTATAAAGAACATTTAGAGTACGAGCGTATTTTAATGAATCCTTCGATAGCTGATGCTGAAACTTTAGCAGAAGTAAAAGCTTATCAAACTAAAAAAGTTGATGAAGCTAAAGGAACAAAAAAAAGATATGAGGATTATTTAAAAATGGTTGATTCTGCTACTGAGACATTAACAAAATATTTTGGAAAAGCGGACTTTACTCAAAAAGAAATTGATGCAATTAACACTGATGATAAAAACTTAAAAGAAGCAATTGAAGGAGGAGCTGCTTTCGCAAAAAGAAACGGACATACATTATCTAGTATAAAGAAAGCATTAGAGAGTGGTGTAAAAAAAGCTGAAGCAACTATTGCTGGTGAAAATTTAAAAACAGATTACCGTACAGTTGTAGGTGATAATGCTTATGATATTAATGATAAGCCAGGTTCTGGTAATGGTAATACAGGGCATTCTGTAAAGGATGAGGCACATGGTTCTCATGTTTCTGGTATTATTGGTGCTACTCGTAACAATGGTAAAGGAATGAACGGAGTTGCTAATAATGTAAAAATGATGGCAGTTCGTTCTGTGTCAGATGGAGATGAGTACGATAAAGACGTAGCTTTAGGTATCCGTTATGCTGTTGATAATGGGGCTAAAGTTATTAATACTAGTTTTGGTAAAGGATTTTCACCAAATAAAGAATGGGTTTATGACGCAATTAAATATGCAGCTTCTAAAGATGTGTTAATTGTAAATGCAGCAGGAAATGATGGTAAGAATATTGATGTAGAGAAAACATTCCCTAACGATGCTCCAGATTTAGTAAATGAGATTGCTGATAACTTTTTAACAATTGGAGCAATGAGTGCTAATTATAATGAAGAATTACCAGCAACTTTCTCAAACTATGGTAAGAAGAATGTAGATATTTTTGCTCCTGGAGTTCAAATTCATTCAACTTTTCCAGATAATGCATATCAAAAAATTAGCGGAACTTCTATGGCTTCTCCAGCTGCAGCAGGGGTAGCGGCATTAGTTCGTTCTTATTATCCAAAATTATCTGCGGTTCAAGTAAAACATATTTTAATGAACTCTGGTACTAAAATAGATTTAGAAGTAAATAAACCTGGTACGGGAGGTAGATATGGTAAGCCAGTAGAAAAAGTGCCTTTTGCTGATTTATCTGTTTCAGGTCGTGTTGTAAATGCATATAATGCAGTTAGAATGGCAGACAGAATGGTAAACGGAAGAAAATAATATCCGAATAAAATAATAAAAAAGAGCATTTTCACAATGCTCTTTTTTTGATTTAAATAAAATCTAATAAAAAATGAAAAAAATAATATTAGGACTTTCAGTATTGTTTGCAGTTTCTTGTGCATCTACAGGAGCAACGAATAGTAGTGTAGGAAATAAAGAAGCTAGTAAATCAACTACAAGTAGTTATTGGCAACAACACGCAGATTATACAATGGATATTGATATGAATGTGAAAACATATCAATATAAAGGAACCCAAAAGTTAGTATATACTAACAATTCTCCAGATGAATTAAATAAGGTGTTTTATCATTTATATTTTAACGCGTTTCAACCAGGTTCTCAAATGGATGTTCGATCTCGAAATATTAAAGATCCAGACAAAAGAGTTGGAGATAGAATAAGTAAATTATCACCTTCTGAAATAGGATATATTAAAGTAAACTCTCTAAAACAAGATGGATCGGTTGTAAAACATGAAACCGTTGGTACTATTTTAGAGGTAACTTTAAATAAAGCAATTAAACCAGGAGAAAGTGTAACTTTCGATATGATTTTTGATGCGCAAGTACCAAAACAAATCCGTCGTTCTGGTAGAGATAGTAAAGAAGGAGTTGCTTTATCAATGACACAATGGTACCCTAAAATGGCTGAATATGATTTTGAAGGATGGCATACGCCTCCATATTTAGGGCGTGAATTTCATGGAGTTTGGGGTAATTTTGATGTAACATTACACATTGATAAACACTATGTAGTGGGAGGAACTGGTTATGTTCAAAATCCACAAGAAGTAGGTCATGGTTATGAGAATGAAAATGAAGGATTAAACTTGCCTTCTGGTGATAAGTTAACTTGGAAATTCAAAGCACCTAATGTACACGATTTTACTTGGGCTGCAGATCCTGAATATATCCATGATACTTATAAGATGGATAATGGAATCGATTTGCATTTCTTATACAAGAATACGTTAAGTGATTTTTATAAGGAAAACTGGAAAAAATTACAGCCTAAAACAGCTGAATTAATGGATTACTTTAGCGAAAATATTGGTCAGTATCCATACAAACAATATTCAGTTATTCAAGGAGGAGATGGCGGTATGGAGTATGCAATGTGTACTTTAATTACAGGAAAGCGTAAGTGGGGAAGTTTATTTGGAGTTACTGCGCATGAGTTGGCACATACCTGGTTTCAATTTTTATTAGCAACGAACGAAAGTAAACACCCATGGATGGATGAAGGTTTTACAACTTACATATCTAACAAAGCAGAAAATGAAATTTTAGAGCAAGGAAAAGAAAACCCACATACAGGTTCTTATAGATATTACAATTATGTTGTTAATAACAATGCTGAAGAACCACTTTCTACACATGCAGATAGATACCATACAAATATGGCTTACGGAATGGGAAGTTATTCGAAAGGAAACATCTTTTTAACTCAATTAGAATATATTATTGGAAAAGAGAATGTTGCTAAAACATTAAAAAAGTATTTTAATGATTTTGCATTTAAGCACCCAACACCAAATGATATTAAACGTACTGCTGAAAAAGTTTCAGGATTACAGTTAGATTGGTTTTTAAACGAATGGACGCAAACAACACATACTATTGATTATGGAATAAAATCTGTTGATGGTAAAACGATTACTTTAGAAAGATTAGGGCAAATGCCAATGCCTATTGATGTTGAAGTAACTTATACTGATGGTTCAAAAGGAATGTATAATATTCCTTTACGTATGATGCGTGGTGAAAAACCAACAGATGCTACAATACTAAAAGATTGGACGTTCGCCCATCCTACTTATTCTTTCACAACTAAAAAAGAAGTGAAATCTGTAGAGATTGATCCATCAAAATTAATGGCAGATATTAATTTAGAAAATAATACAGTTACTAAATAAGAGTAATTTTATATTTATAGAAAAGCAAGTCGATAGACTTGCTTTTTTTGTATAAATGATTTGTATTTTTAAGCAATGAAAGAAGTAGTAATTGAGCTTAGTGTATTATCGGCTTTAGACATCTTGTCAATAGCAACTGCATTTATGTTGGGTTTACTTTTTTTAACAACAAAGTCAAAAAACAATAAAGCTAATATATTTCTAGGGCTATTTTTATGGTCTTTAGCAACCGAAGTTTTACAGTTTTTTGTTGATGGGCAAGAAATAGATAATATCAATATTTATACTACGGCTAGTTTAACACTTCCTTTATTATTTCTGTATATAATTAAAACACTTAATTATAAATTTAAATTTATTTATCTAGCGCTTTTAATTCCTTTTGTTTGGGATTTTTTAGGTTTCTCATCTAGAATAATCGGTTATGTATTTAGTTTTTTAATATTAATATTTGCACTTGATATATTAAAAAAACATAAAGTAAAATTAGGAGATTTTTATTCTGATGTAGAAAACAAAACGTTTTCTTGGGTGAAAACAATCATATACATATTCTTGTTTTTTAATGTTTTTTGGGTAATTGAAGACTTGGTAGGCATACAAAACGAAAGTTTGATAGAGTATTTTGCAATAACGTCTAATGTACTTACTTTTTTTATGATTTATTGGATTGGCTATAATGGTTTTTCTCAACCAGAAATGTTTACCTCTCCATTATCTTTATATAATAAAAAAGAAGCGATTTCTGTAAAGAATGTAGAAGAAACCAAAAATCAATTTTTAGAAATAACTCATACAATTCAACAGCAAAAACTGTTTTCAAAGACAGATTTGAATTTACGTTCACTATCAACAGAATTGTGTATTAAAGAAAAAGAGCTCTCTAAATTAATAAACCAACATACTAAAAATAACTTTTATCACTTTATTAATCAATTTAGAATAGAAGAGTTTAAAAAACTATTAGAATCTCCTAAATCAAAACAGTTATCTCTTTTAGGACTTGCTGAAGAAGCTGGATTTTCTTCAAAGTCAACATTTTATACTGCTTTTAAAAATTCAGAAAGAATTACGCCAAAACAATATCAAAACCAACTAAAAAAATCCGAATAGCCGCAATCGGACTTCTATCTACTCATTATTTATACCATTGGCTACACTTTTGTAGTTATCAATTCAACTTTAAAAATAGTCGAATTTAAAATCATACAAATTATGAAGAAATTAATGAGTTTAGGAATTGTATTAATTGGTATAATTACAATGAGTTGTGTGTCGTGCTCTAAAAATGATGATGCAATAGCTGGAGAAAATACAACAATTAACCCTGGTAATGATCCAAATTTTACCATTGTAAAAAATACAGATACTGGTTTAACTAGTTTTAATAGAAAAGTAGTTGTTTTTGGAATCGATATTTATGCAGTAGCTGGAGTAGAAGATGTAAAATTATTACATGCAGCAAATGTTATGGCGCAGTATTTAGATAATAATGAAGATGGTATAGTAGATAATCAATTGGTGCTTGATAAAATGCAAGAAAACAAGGCGTTTTTAGTAATGTGGGCTAGCGAAAGTGATTTAAGCGGGATGAATCCTCCAGCTGGAAGATTAGGGCAAGATTTGGGTAATGCAGAAACTAACCCTACCTATGTTTCAAGTGGTCTTACTGGACGTTTTGATGCTTCGCTAGAAGAAGTGTTACATATTATTAATAACGCAGGTCATTCGTATGCATATCCGAATGCTTTTGGGCAAAATGAAAACTCTGAATTAGCAAAAGCTATGGACATTGCTCGAGGCGGAAAGTTTTTAACTATTCCAAGTTCTTATCCTGCTAATGCTTGGTATACATATAATGATTCAACTTGTGATTATAATTCATGTCAAACAATCGAGTACATGTATTGGGCATTAACTTCTATGCTTGGAGCGCAAGCAACAAGTAGTCGTTTAAATGAGATTCAACAAGAATGGAAATTAAATACTAGAGCTAAAGTAGAGCAAACTGACAAAGCAGTTTTTACCTTGTTAACAAACCCAACTTATAAAATACCAACAGTTTTGCCAGATGGAACTTATATGAGATAAAAACACCTAGCTAATTCCCTTAATTTTCTTTAGAAACCTTTTCAATTTATTTTGAAAGGGTTTCTTTTTTATATAGAAATCACCTCAACAATTTTGCGTAATTTTGCACCTCAAATTCAACAGAAAATGTCAGAAGAAAAGAAATCATTGAATTTTTTAGAACAAATTATTGAAGAAGATTTGGCGAATGGGATGCCTAAAGAAAATTTACGTTTTCGTTTCCCGCCAGAGCCAAACGGATACTTACATATAGGTCATACTAAAGCTATCGGAATTAGTTTTGGGCTTGGAGAAAGATACAATGCTCCTGTAAATTTACGTTTCGACGATACAAATCCAGCTAAAGAAGAACAAGAGTATGTAGATGCTATTAAGAAAGACGTTTCTTGGTTGGGATATCAATGGGATCAAGAACTGTATTCTTCTGATTATTTTCAACAATTATACGATTGGGCGGTTCAATTAATTAAAGACGGAAAAGCGTATGTTGACTCTCAATCTTCTGAAGAAATGCGTGAGCAAAAAGGAACGCCAACAGAAGCGGGAACAAACAGTCCTTTTAGAGATAGATCTGTTGAAGAAAACTTAGATTTATTCAACAGAATGAAGGAAGGTGAATTTGAAGAAGGAACCTATGTTTTACGTGCAAAAATAGATATGGCTTCGCCGAATATGTTAATGCGCGACCCATTAATGTATCGTATTTTAAAGAAAGCACATCACCGTACAGGAAACGATTGGGTTATTTATCCGATGTATGATTGGACACATGGTGAAAGTGATTATTTAGAGCAAATTTCACACTCATTATGTTCATTAGAATTTAAACCTCACCGTGAATTATATAACTGGTTTAGAGACAATGTATACGAATATAGTAAGTCAGATTATCCAAACCCACCAAAACAACGTGAGTTCTCACGTTTAAACTTAAGCTATACTATTATGAGTAAGCGTAAGTTGTTGAAATTGGTTGAAGAAGGGATTGTAAACGGATGGGATGATCCTCGTATGCCAACAATTTCAGGATTAAGAAGACGTGGTTATACACCAGCTTCTATCCGTAATTTTATCGAAACTGTTGGAGTTTCTAAGCGAGAAAATGTAATCGATGTTGCTTTATTAGAGTTTAAAATCCGTGAAGATTTAAACAAAACAGCAAACAGAGTTATGGGAGTTTTAGACCCTGTAAAAGTGGTGATAACAAACTACCCTGAAGATAAAGAGGAAATTTTAATTGCGGAGAACAACCCAGAAGATGAAAATTCAGGAACAAGAATGGTTCCTTTTTCAAGAGAAATCTATATTGAAAAAGAAGATTTTAGAGAAGAAGCAAACAAGAAGTTCTTTAGATTAAAATTAGGAAAAGAAGTTCGTTTAAAGAACGCCTATTTTATTACCGCAAATAGCTGTACAAAAGATGAAAATGGAAATATAACTGAAATTCAATGTACTTATGACCCGTTAACAAAATCTGGCAGTGGTACAGAAGAGAGCAAGCGTAAGGTGAAAGGAACATTGCATTGGGTTTCTGTAAAACACGCAGTTAAGGCTGAGGTTAGAGCTTATGATAGATTGTTCTTAGATGAAGCTCCAGATGCTCATAAAGACAAAGATTTTATGGAATTTATAAACCCAGATTCTTTAGAAAAAATAGAAGCTTTTGTTGAACCAAGTTTACAAACTGCAAAAATTGGAGATCGTTTTCAGTTTCAACGTTTAGGATATTTTAATGTTGATGATGATTCTACTCCAGAGAATTTAGTGTTCAATAAAATTGTAGGATTACGAGATAATTGGGCTAAAAAGAAATAGTTTAATTATTAAAAATTTAACTTAATAACCCTTTGTTTAGCTAAAACAAAGGGTTGTTTTTTTAAGAGAAAAATCAATTTTCAATTTTCAATAGAATATGTATCTTTACTGATTAAGAGAAGTTGAGATGAATTGAGTTTTATCTAACTGAAAATCAATAACAAAAAAGTGTTTTTTGATACTGTGAATTCGTCAGGTTTAAAAAACATTTTTAAAAATATACTATTTTATGAGTTGTAGCAGTTGCTCAACTGGCAAAAACGGTGTACCTAATGGTTGTAAAAGCAATGGAAATTGCGCAACAGGTACCTGCGGAAGTGGAAATAAACTTGCCGTTTTTGATTGGTTATCGAATATGACTTTACCTTCAGGTGAAGCTCCATTTAATATTTTTGAAGTTCGATTTAAAAACGGACGTAAACATTTTTATAAAAATCCTGAAAACATTACCATTACTATGGGTGATGTTGTTGCTGTAGAAGGCTCATCGGGGCACGATATAGGTATTGTTTCTTTGGCAGGAGAACTTGTAAAAGTTCAAATGAAAAAGCGTAAAGTTACTGCCGATAGTGAAGACGTAAAAAAAATCTACAGAAAAGCATCTCAAAAAGACATTGATGTTTGGCATACAGCTCGCGATCGTGAGCAAGAAACACAACGAAAAGGAAGAGAGATTATTAGCCGTTTAGGACTGAAAATGAAACTTTCTGATGTAGAATATCAAGGTGATGGAACCAAAGCCACTTTTTATTATACTGCAGATGAACGTGTAGATTTTCGTCAGTTAATTAGAGATTTAGCAGGTGCTTTTTCTATTCGTGTAGAAATGCGTCAAGTAGGTATGCGTCAAGAAGCCGCTCGTTTAGGAGGAGTTGGATCTTGTGGTAGAGAATTATGTTGTTCTACTTGGTTAACAGATTTTAGAAAAGTAAATACCGCTGCAGCACGTTACCAACAATTATCCTTAAACCCTTTAAAGTTAGCAGGACAATGTGGGAAGTTAAAGTGCTGTTTAAACTTTGAGTTAGATACTTATTTAGATGCTTTAAAAAGTTTTCCGAAGCAAGACAAAATACTTAAAACCGAAAAAGGAGATGCTGTTTTTGTAAAAATGGACATCTTTAAAGAGCTAGTTTGGTATACCTACAAGAATGAAAGTTTTAAGTGGTTTAAATTGTCATTAGACCAAGTTCATGAAATTATTGAGTTGAATAAAAATAATGAACTTGCTTTACCGTTAGATGAGTATGAATCTGAAATTACAGAAGAACCTGTAGTTGATTTCGAAAATGTAGTTGGTCAAGATAGTTTAACACGTTTCGATGCACCTAAAAAGCCTCGTAGAAACAATAGAAGGAAATCGAGAAAACCAGCTAATAGAAAACCAGAAAACAAATCTACTGATGCTAAGACGGAAAAGAAACCGCAAAGAAAGCCTCAGAGAAAACCTGTAAAGGCTGAAGGAGATACTAAAACGGACAAAAAGAGAGTTGATAATAGAAAACCTCGTCCCAAAAAGAATCCTAGAAGTAATAATCCTAAAGTTGAAAGGAATTCGGATAATAAACCAAATCAAGAAAAAGGTAAAAAACCGAATAATCAAAGACGAAGAAATAATAATCAGAAAAAGAGAAACCCTAACGGAAATAAAAACACGGAGCCAAAAAATGAAAAGTAATATTGTATTTGTACTTTTTGCTGTTGTATTTATAATCACTTCTTGTGATTCTAAAAGAACTTATGACGAGTATATTTCTCTACCAAATAGTTCATGGAGCAAAGAAAATACAGTGGAGTTTTCGTTTCCAGTAAAGGACTCTATAAACAAGAAAAACCTTTTTATTAATCTTAGAAATAATAAAGATTACCAGTACAGTAATTTGTTTTTAATTACTGAGATGGATTTTCCAGATGGACAAGTTATAGTTGATACTTTAGAGTATGATATGGCTGATGTTAATGGGAAATTTTTAGGAAAAGGGTTTTCAGATATTAAAGAAAATAAACTTTTTTATAAAGAAAATATAACATTTCCAACTACAGGAGAGTATACTTTTAAAGTGCGTCAAGCCATGAGAAAAAATGGCAATACTAAAGGAATTGAAGAGCTTGAAGGCATTACTCATGTTGGGTTTAGAATTGAAAAAATTGAATAGTATGGCAGAAAAGAAAGTTGCTAGTTTTAGCAAATATATTAAATGGTTTTGGGGCATTGTTTTAGGAGGATTCCTTTTTGTATGCTTATTATTTCTATTAGCTTCTTGGGGGGTATTTGGTGCACTACCTTCTTTCGAAGAATTAGAAAATCCTAAAAGTGATTTAGCAACAGAAGTTATTTCTTCTGATGGAAAAACACTAGGGAAATATTATATTGAAGCTAATAGAACACCAATACAATATAAAGATTTATCTCAAGATTTAGTAAAAGCTTTAGTAGCAACAGAAGATGAACGTTTTTATGAGCATTCAGGGATTGATTTTAGAGGAACTGCAAGAGCTGTGGCTAAATTAGGAGCTGGAGGAGGTGCAAGTACTATAACTCAACAACTAGCAAAAAATTTATTTACAAAAAAAGCATCAGGAAATAAATTTTTAAGAATATTACAAAAAGCGAAAGAGTGGATTGTTGCTATTAAATTAGAGCGTCAATATACCAAACAAGAAATTATGACCATGTACTTAAATACACAAGGTTTTTTATTCAAAGCAACAGGTATACGTTCAGCAGCACGCATTTATTTTGGTAAAGAGCCTAAAGAATTAGATTTACAAGAGTCGGCGATTTTAGTAGCAATGCTAAAAAATCCTCGTCAGTATAATCCGTATAGAAAAATTTCTAGAAAAAAATCTTTGCAACGTAGAAATGTAGTATTCGCTCAAATGGCAAAAAACGGATTGCTAACCCAAAAAGAAAAAGATTCGTTACAAAATTTACCACTAAAAATAAATTTCACTCCAGAGAGTCATAGTGATGGATTGGCAACTTATTTTAGAGAAAATATAAAACAACGTTTGAAAAAATGGGCAAAAAATAATTTAAAGCCTAATGGAAAACCATATGATATTTATAAAGACGGATTAAAAGTATATGTAACCATAGATTCTCGTATGCAAAAATATGCTGAAGAAGCGAGTAGAGAGCATATGGCAAACTTACAATCGTACTTTTCAAAAGAACAAAAGAAAAATAGAACAGCACCTTTTTACGATATAGAAAAATCAGACATTTCTAGAATAATGAAAAGAGCAAAAAGAAGCTCTAACCGTTATAAACGATTAAAAGCAGCTGGTAAATCTGAAAAAGAGATAGAAGAATCTTTTAATACTGATACAGATATGCGTGTGTTTTCTTGGAAAGGGGAGATCGATACAGTAATGACGCCTTACGATTCTATTCGTTATTATAAGCACTTTTTACGTTCAGGTTTAGTTTCTATCGAACCTCAAACGGGGCATATTAAAGCTTGGGTTGGTGGTATTAATCACAAGTACTTTAAGTACGATGCAGTTGAGCAACAAAAGCGTCAAGTAGGTTCTACTTTTAAACCATTTGTGTATGCAACAGCGATTAATCAGTTAAAAATGTCACCATGTGATCAATTGCCAAATATTTTATATACCATTCCTAAGGAAAAATACGGAATGCCGGAAGATTGGACACCTAAAAATACCAGTCCAGATTATGGAAACATGGTGACTTTAAAAGAAGGATTAGCAGGCTCTTTAAATACAATTTCTGCGCAATTAATAGATAAAGTAGCACCTGTAAACGTAGCTCGTTTAGCAGAATCATCGGGAATTAAAACAAAGATAGAAGCAAACCCATCGATTGCTTTAGGAGCTGTAGATTTATCATTAATTGAAATGGTAAGTGCATATTCAACGTTTGCAAATAAAGGATTACGAGTAAGCCCAATGATGATTACACGTATTGAAGATAAAAACGGAACTGTTTTAGAAGAATTTGTACCAGAAACAAAAGAGGTGTTAAGTGAAGAATCTTCATATGTTATTCTTGATTTAATGAAAGGAGTAACTACATCAGGTTCTGGTGTACGTTTGCGTTCACCTTATAAAAGACCAGGTTATATTACCGGACATCCATATAATTTTACCAATCCAATTGCTGGTAAAACTGGAACAACTCAAAATCAATCTGACGGATGGTTTATGGGAATCGTACCTAATTTAGCTACTGGTGTTTGGACAGGAGGAGAAGATAGAGCAACACATTTTGCTGGAATTGGAAAGGGGCAAGGAGCAGCAATGTCATTACCTACTTGGGCACTGTTTATGAATAAATGTTATGCTGATAAAACTTTAAATATCAGTAAAGAAGATTTTGAAAAACCTGCTAATTTATCAATCCAAATTAATTGTGATGAGGTGAAAAAAGCTGAAGATGAAATTGAAGGTGATGAAAAGAAGGAAGAGGAAAATGACACCGATTTTTAATCTTATTTAGATAAAACAAACAACTAAACATGATAAATAAAAAAGTAAATAACGTACAAGAAGCAGTAGCTGGCGTAAAAGACTCTATGACTTTTATGTTAGGAGGTTTCGGGTTGTGCGGAATACCAGAAAATGCGATAGCAGAACTGGTACGATTAAATGTTAGAAATGTAACTTGTATTTCAAATAATGCAGGAGTAGATGATTTTGGATTAGGATTATTATTACAAAATCGTCAGATAAAAAAAATGATTTCTTCTTATGTAGGAGAGAATGATGAATTTGAGCGTCAAATGTTATCGGGTGAGTTAGAGGTTGAGTTAACTCCACAAGGAACATTAGCTGAAAAATGTAGAGCTGCACAAGCAGGTTTTCCTGCGTTTTATACACCAGCTGGTTACGGAACTGAAGTAGCAGAAGGAAAAGAAACTCGTGAGTTTGACGGAAAAATGTACGTTTTAGAACCAGCTTTTAAAGCAGATTATGCTTTTGTAAAAGCGTGGAAAGGAGATACTGCAGGGAACTTAATATTTAAAGGAACTGCACGTAATTTTAATCCAAACATGTGTGGAGCAGCAACAATTACAGTGGCCGAGGTTGAAGAATTAGTTCCGGCAGGAGAGTTAGATCCAAATCAAATTCATATTCCAGGAATTTTTGTACAACGTATTTTTCAAGGAGAAAAGTATGAGAAAAGAATTGAGCAACGAACTGTAACTCCTAAATCGTAAATCATGGCATTAAGTAAACAACAAATAGCGCAAAGAATTGCAAAAGAGTTGCAAGATAAATGGTACGTTAATTTAGGAATTGGAATACCTACTCTAGTTGCGAATTATATTCCAGAAGGTATCGAAGTAGAATTTCAATCTGAAAATGGATTGTTAGGAATGGGACCTTTCCCAGTAGAAGGAACTGAAGATGCTGATTTAATTAATGCAGGAAAACAAACAGTTACTGTTTTAGATGGCGGATCTATTTTCGATTCTGCTACTAGTTTCTCTATGATTCGCGGTAAGCATGTGCAATTAACCGTTTTAGGAGCAATGGAAGTGGCACAAAACGGAGATATTGCTAACTGGAAAATCCCAGGGAAAATGGTGAAAGGAATGGGAGGAGCTATGGATTTAGTAGCATCAGCAGATAATATCATCGTTGCAATGATGCACACTAATAAACGTGGTGAATCTAAAATTTTAAAACAATGTTCTTTACCATTAACAGGTGTTGGTTGTGTTACCAAAGTAGTAACAAACTTAGGAGTGTTAGAAGTTAAAAACAACGCATTTCATTTATTAGAAAGAGCTCCAGGTGTTAGTATTGAAGAAATTCAAAATGCAACTGATGGGACTTTAATTGTAAGTGGAGAAATTCCTGAGATGGTTATCTAATGGAAAACTTTTTAAAAAGATTTCATAGAGGAGTATATCCAATATTAATAATACTTTTTATACTGCTTTTAGATAAAGTATTTTTAGTAGAAAGATCTTGGATACAAACAGCAGTTGCTATCGCAGTAGCTTATGTTTTGTCACCAAGGAAAAAGATAATTCAAACACAAACTGGAGAAAGAAAACAACTAACCTGGATTTTCCTTAAAAAACCAATATTTTTAGATTAATGAAAATAATATCATACAACGTAAATGGTATTCGTGCCGCTTTAAAAAAAGGATTTATCGATTGGTTGCAAGCAGCAAATCCAGATGTAATTTGTATTCAAGAAACCAAAGCGCATAAAGAACAATTAGACGTAGCTGAGTTCGAAAATGCAGGTTACCCTTATCATTATTGGTTTTCTGCTGAGAAAAAAGGGTATTCATCAGTAGCAATTTTTTGTAAAGAAAAACCAAACCATATTGAATACGGAACAGGAATAGAATCAATGGATTTTGAAGGTAGAAATCTTCGTGTAGATTTTGATGCCATTTCGGTAATGAGTATGTATTTACCTTCGGGAACTAATGCAGCAAGATTAGATTATAAATTCAACTATATGGATGAAATCTTAGAGTATGCTACCGAGTTGCGTAAAACAATTCCGAATTTAGTTATTTGTGGTGATTATAATATTTGTCATGAAGCAATTGATATCCACAACCCAAAAATGAAAGGAGTTTCTGGTTTTTTACCGGAAGAGCGTGAATGGCTAGGGAAGTTTATTGATAGTGGATTTATAGATAGTTTCCGTTTTTTAAATCCTGAGAGACAAGAATATTCTTGGTGGAGTTATCGTGCAAATTCTCGCGCGAATAACAAAGGTTGGCGATTAGATTATGCGATGGTTACCGAACCGTTAAAAGAAAAGATTTCAAGAGCTTATATTTTACCAGAAGCAAAACATTCAGACCATTGTCCGATTGTTGTTGAATTAGATGTATAAATAAAATATGAAGAACCTACTAGTACTACTTTTCTTAACTACATCAATTTTTGCACAACAACCAGTTGATAGTTTGTTGTTGAAGAATAAAGAGATGAGTCAAGTAATTGATTCAACTTTTGTAGCTAAAGACTCAATTAAAGTAAATGAAGTTGAAGAATTATTTTCTGATACGGATTTAAAGATGATTGATAGTTTATTAGTAGAAGAAAAATTCAACTCATCATTATTTGATAGTATTCAATATGTAATTAATGATAAAGATATTATCGGTAATACAACCTCAATTTTAACTACAGATTTACTTAAAAAACGATTAAGTGATTTAGATGTTAAAACACCATTTCATTTAGCCTACAATCCATCTTTAGAAAAAGTAATTAATAGTTATTTAAAGTATCGTAAAAAATATTACCCAGCCTTAATGGCAAAGGCTAAATATTACTTTCCGATGTTTGAGCAGTATTTAGATCAGTTTGATGTTCCATTAGAAATGAAATATCTAGCGATTGTAGAATCTGCTTTACGCCCTGATGCTCGGTCAAGAGTTGGCGCAACAGGTTTGTGGCAATTTATGTACGGTACCGGAGTTCAGTTTGATTTAAAAGTAAATTCATATGTTGATGAAAGACAAGACCCTGTAAAAGCTACAGTTGCTGCTTGTAAATATTTAAGTCAGTTATACAAAATTTTTGGAGATTGGGATTTGGCTTTAGCGGCTTATAACTCAGGTCCAGGTAATGTCTCTAAAGCAATAAAGCGATCAGGGGGCTATAAAAATTATTGGAATATTCGTCCGTTTTTACCTCGTGAAACCGCTGGGTATGTTCCAGCATTTTATGCAACGATGTATATTTTTGAATATGCTGAAGAACATAATATTTATCCAGATGTTCCAAAAATATTTCATTTCGAAACGGATACTATTCGTGTAAAAAGAACCATTAGTTTTGATCAGATATCTGAAAAAACAAAAATCAATAGAGAGTTATTATCTTTTTTAAATCCATCTTATAAGCTAGATATTATCCCTTATGTAAAAAATAAGAATTATGCAGTTCGATTACCGCGAAAAAGTGTGGTAGATTTTTTAGATAAGGAAAAAGAGATATATGCACTAGCAAATGAAGATGAAGCTAAAAGAGAAAAGCCATTACCTAAGTACTTTGAGATGGATAAACGTATCCGTTATAAAGTACGTAGTGGAGATTATTTAGGAAAGATAGCAAATAAGTTTGGTGTTCGAGTTAGCGATATAAAACGTTGGAATAGGCTACGAAATCATCGTTTAAAAATTGGGCAACGTTTAAGTATTTATCCGAAGAAATTAGCAATCCCAAAAAAGACAGTTCATAAAAAATACGAGCAACCTAAAGGAAAGCATGAAGTGTATGTGGTTAAAAACGGTGATTCACTTTGGACGATTTCAAAAAAGTATCCATCAGTTTCTGTAGAGCAATTAAAAAAGTGGAACAATATTTGGAGCATCAAAAGCTTAAAACCAGGAATGAAACTCAAAATATTTAAGAGCTAACATTAACTTACTACTAAAAAAACAAAAACTATGAAAAAAGCTGTAGCAATATTCATTTTAGCATTACTAGTAATCTCATGTAAAAACGGAGATGGAAAAAGTGGATATATTTTACCAACATCTAACGGAAAAACCAATAAGGTATTGGTAGTTGTTAAAGGTATTGATTGGCAAGGTGCATTGGGAGATGAGATTAGAACAGTGTTTGGAGAGCATCAAGTAGGATTACCACAACCAGAAACATTATTGTCTGTCGGACAAATAGATCCTTCAGGGTTTAGTGGGTTTATGAGAAATAATAAAGCCGTTTTAGTTCTTCAACAAGGACAAAAAGAAGGGCTTTCTGTAGAGAAAAATAAATATGCCGATCCTCAAATTATAGTATATGGTACTGCTAAAAATAAAGAAGGTTTAATTAACCTTGTAAAAAATAGAGGGAAAGAAATTATTAAGATTTTTAAAGATGAAGATATTAAGTTTACTCAAAGAATCTTTAAAAAAGAGCGTGTAGATGAAACGAAGTTTAAAACAACCCAAGATTTAGGAATAACAATAGATATCCCGAAAAGATATAGGTTAGTTGAAGATACAGGTGAATTTCTATGGTTGCGCCAACACCTAAAAAGCGGTATAGCTCGTGGTGATGGAACTAATAATGTTTTAATTTACAGCGTGCCATTAGAAGATGAAAGTAAGGTGGCTGATAATATTGTTGCTGTTAGAGATACTATTGGTAAAAAACACATACCAGGAAGTAAAGAAGGAATGTATATGATTACCGAGCAAGCATTTACTCCTTTTACTTTTGATGCCGAAATTGATGGCAAAAAGGCATATGAAACTCGTGGTAAATGGGAAGTTAAAAACGATTTTATGGCAGGCCCATTTATTAATTATACTGTGGTTGATAAGAAGAATAATCGTTTAATTGTTTTTGAAGGATTCACATATGCGCCATCGGTAAATAAAAGAGACTTTTTATTTGAATTAGAGGCAATTGCAAAATCAATGAAAATAAAATAAGTTTATTTTTATATAAATACTCATAAAGCATCAAATATTTATTTGATGCTTTTTTTGTTATATTTGAGTACATTAACTATAAACTTAAACATAATGGAAACAAATTATTTAGCGATTTTAGGAGCAGCTTTTATACCTATGATTATGGGATTTCTTTGGTATGGTCCAATGTTATTTCAAAAAGCATGGATGAAAGAAATGAATTTTACACAAAAGGATGTTGAAGGCGGCAACATGCTATTAATTTTCGGACTTAGTTTTGTGTTTAGTTTATTAATTGCATTTTTTATGCAGTTTTTAGTAATTCATCAATTTGGAATGTTTCAAACCTTAGCAGGAGAACCTGAGTTTATGGAGAAATCAGGAGGAGCTTATGCTTATTTCGTAGAATTTATGAGCAATTTTGGAGATCGCTTTAGAACTTTTCAGCATGGTGCTTTACATGGTATTTTAACTGGGTTGTTTTTTGTGCTACCAATTATAGGAACTAAATCGTTATTTGAAAGAAGAAGTTTTAAGTACGTAGCTATTAATGTAGGATATTGGACTATAACACTAGCATTAATGGGTGGAATTATTTGTCAATGGGCTTAAAAACTATAGAATAATAAAATTAGGAAAAGCATCAATTTTTAAATTGATGCTTTTTTTATGTAACAAATTATTAAATAAAGACACTTATAAAGCAATCAATTAATAATTAACCAAATGATTACACACTTTTTAAAATTAGAATGGAAACAATATTTTCGTTCTTCTTATTGGGAAAAAGGAATCGCTTTAAAAATAATAATGGGCTTTTTTGTTCTTTATCTTATTGCAGTTTTTTTAGGTATTGGAATTGGAGGATATTTTATTTTAAAGAAAACATTTCCAGAGCAAGATCCGCTACAAATTGTAAACTCAATGTTGATTTTTGCTATTCTTGGTGATTTAATTTTTAGGTATTTAATGCAAAAATTACCTGTAATGAATATTAAACCGCTATTAATATTACCAATTAAAAAAGATAAGCTAGTTCATTATGTATTAGGAAAGTCGGCTTTTTCAGGATTTAATTTCTTGTCATTGTTTTTTTACATTCCGTTTGCAATTGTTCTTATTGGTCAAGGTTATAATACACTTGGTGTTTTAGGTTGGTTGTTTGCGATGATTTTTATCATTCAAACGGTTAATTTTTTAAACTTTCTAATCAACAAGGATAATAGAGTCTTTGCTTTTATTGCAACGTTGTTAGTGAGTTTAATAGCACTTCAGAAGTTCACTAGTTTTGATGCATCAATTTATAGTCAACAAGTATTCGATGGAATTGTTGCTAATCCAATTTTAGGCTTAGTTCCTTTTGCAACGGCTATTGTTTTGTACTATGTAAATTATAAACAATTAAGAGATAGAGTATATTTAGATGATGTAGTTGCAGTAAAAGTAGAAGAAGCAAATACAGCAGATTTATCTTGGACAGAAAGACTAGGAGATGTAGCTCCATTTATTAAGAACGATATCCGATTAATTTGGAGAAATAAAAGAACAAAAACCGTTTTCTTAATGTCGTTTTTATTTCTTTTTTACGGTTTAGTATTTTTTACGCAAGAAACGTATCAAAAAATGCCAGCAATGTTAATGTTTGCTTCGTTATTTGTAACAGGAGGGTTTGCATTAAACTATGGTCAGTTTATACCAGCTTGGGATAGTGCGCATTATAAAATGCTAATGAGTCAAAGTTTTAGATACCGTAAATTTTTAGAATCTAAATGGTTTCTAATGGTAGCGATGACTTCTATCTTGTATTTTATGAGCATTCCATATTTGTACTTCGGAACTAAAATTTTCTTGATGATTACTTGTGGAGCTGTTTTTAATATTGGATTTAACTCATTATTTCTACTTTATGCTGGATCTTTTAATAGAAAAAGAATTGACTTAACAAAAGGAGGGTTTGGTAACACACAAGGTACTAGTGCTACACAGTTTTTAATTATAATACCGTTAATGTTATTTCCTATGGCAATATATTGGGTGTTCGATAAATTCATAGGTTATAATTCTGGGTTTATTGCAGTTGCACTTGTTGGAGTTATCGGAATGGTTTTTAAAAACTATTTCATGAATTTGATCGAAAAGAAATATATCAAAGACAAATATGCTATGATTAATGCTTTTGGTAAAGAAGCATAAACAACACAAACTTTAAAGAAAATATAATGATTACAATAAATACAGTTTCAAAAAAATACGGACAAGCAGAAGTTTTAAACGTAGAGAAAATAGAAATTCCTAGAGGTCAAAGTTTTGGTTTAGTAGGGAATAATGGAGCAGGAAAAACCACACTATTTAATATCTTATTAGATTTAATCAGGCCAACAACAGGAGAAATTACCAATAATAATGTGGTGGTAAATAAGAGTGAAGAATGGAAAAGTTTTACTGGGTCTTTTATAGATGAAAGCTTCTTAATTGGTTATTTAACACCGGAAGAATATTTTGATTTTATTGGAGATTTACGAGGAATGAATAAGGCAGATGTAACATCGTTCTTAGCACAATTTGATGAGTTTTTTAATGGGGAAATTCTAGGAAAGAAAAAGTATTTAAGAGATTTAAGTAAAGGAAATCAGAAAAAAGCAGGAATTATTGCTGCAATGATGGGAAATCCACAAGTGGTAATTTTAGATGAGCCTTTCGCAAATTTAGATCCAACAACTCAAATTAGACTTAAAAAAATAATTAAAACTTTAACTGATAATAAAGAGGTTACAGTATTAGTTTCTAGTCATGATTTAAGTCATGTTACCGAAGTTTGTGAACGAATTGTTGTCTTAGAAAAAGGAAATGTGGTAAAAGATATTAATACCTCACAAGAAACTTTAAAAGAATTAGAAAGCTATTTTGCTGCATAGCAGAAAAAATTGCCTTTTTATTGCTATTTTTACGCTTTTACGTACAATAACTTAACCTTATTAATGTTGTACAGTAAAAGCGTAATTTTTTTTATGAAAAAACTATACAAACTCTTAGTTTTCAGTATTCTTATAGCTATTGTGTATTCATGTAGTGTTAAAAAGGATGCTTTTTTAAACAGAAATTTCCATGCATTAACCACTAAATACAATGTGTTATTTAATGGTGAACAAGCATATCAAAAAGGCTTAGAAGAAATAAAAGAGAAGCATGAAGATAATTTTTGGAAAAGATTACAAATAGAGCCAATTACTTTTGATGATAAAATAATTCCAACAGTAGCAGTTCAACCAGGTTCTGGTTTTGGAGAAAGTGAAGAGGAAGAAGAAAGAAATTTAACTTCTTTCGAGAGAGCAGAAGACAAGGCTAGGAAAGCGATTGAAACGCATTCGATGAATATCGATGGATATGAGAAAAACCGTCAAATCGATGATGCCTATTTACTGCTAGGTAAATCAAGATATTATCAACAACGTTTTATTCCTGCGATAGAAGCTTTTAACTATGTTATTGCCAATTATCCGAATGCAAATTTAATTAACGAAACAAAAATTTGGAGAGCCAAAACGAATATTCGTTTAGATAATGAAAAGTTAGCTATCGAATCGTTAAAATTCTTATTAGAGGTTGAAGAGAATGAAAAAGAACTTCCAGATGAAATAAGAGAACAAGCGCATACAGCGCTGGCTATGGCGTATCAAAAAACAGATACTATTCAAAAAGTAATTGAGCATTTAGCAAAAGCATCTGAAATATTTAAAAATAAAGAACAAGCATCTCGAGATATGTTTGTTTTGGGTCAAATATATAGTGAGTTAGGTCGTAAAGATTCTGCAAGAATGGTATTTAATAAACTTGCTGATAATAAAAAAGCACCATATCGTTATCGTATAAGATCTAATATTGAGTTGGCTAAAAACACACCTAATGATTCAGCATCCATTGTAGTTTTGGCCAGATTAAAAAAACTAATCAAAAATTCTGATAATCGTAAATTTTTAAATGCGCTGTATTATCAAGCAGGAGTTTTAGAAGAAGGAAGAAACAATACAGATAAAGCGGTTAAGTATTTTCAAAAATCATTAAACGCTAAAAATAATAACGATTATCAAAAAACATACGCCTACGAAAAGTTGGGTAATATTGCTTTTAATAAAGAAAATTATTTGTTAGCAGGTTCGTTTTATGATAGTGTTTTACAAGTAACCTCTAAAGAGTTTGATCAAGAAAAGAGAATTCGAAGAATTCGAAGAAAAAACAAAGGGTTAACTACTTTAAGAAAACACGAAGAACTAGTTAAGAATAATGATAGTATTCTAAAATTAGTTGCAATGAGTCCAGATGAGCGCACTTCTTTTTTCGAAGACTATATTGAAAAAATAAAAAATGAAGATGAAGAAAGAAAGCAACAAATTTTAAATGCTCAAAACTTCGGAAGTTCTTTTGGAGGAGGAGCTTCAATTAATAACAGTGCTAATGCAGGGAAATGGTATTTTTATAATACAAGAGCATTAGGTTTTGGTAAAGTTGAATTTGAAAAAACTTGGGGAACTCGTCCGTTAGAAGATAATTGGAGGTTATCTGATAAATCTACAATTGATGATATTAGTTTGTCAGAAGATAATTCGAATGAAGAAAAGGTAAATCCACGATATGAATTATCAACTTATTTAGATGAAATACCAACAGATAAGAACGAAATAGATGGTTTAATTGCTGGTCGTAACGAAGCATTATATCAATTAGGGTTGATTTACAAAGAACAATTTAAAAATACTGATTTAGCAATTAAAAACCTTGAGCGTTTAGATAAATTACGTACAGATAATAATCTTGAGTTGCCAATAAGCTATCATTTATATCAAGTTTATAATGAGATAGGGAATCAAGAAAAAGCAATTCAATATAAAAATGTTATTCTAAATAAATATCCAGAAACAAGTTTTGCGCAGATAATTTTAAATCCAAATAAAAAATTAACAGAAGAGAAGAAAGAGGATGTTGTTTTAAATAAGTACAAAGAATTATATTACTTATATAAACAAAATAAGTTCGAAGAAGTTGTAAATGAGATAGATAGTTTCATGCTAACAGTAAATAACTCAGAATTAATTCCTAAATTTGCGCTCCTAAAAGCTTTAGCAACAGGTAAATACCAAGATAAAGAAGCGTATAAAAAAGCGTTGGAATTTGTTGCGGTTAGTTATGCTAATCTTGAAGAAGGAAAAAAAGCACAAGAAATAATAAAACGATTAAATAAATAAAATATCATAATTCCCCCTAAATACCATGTTTAGTAAAGAAAGTAAAAAAGCAGGAAGTCAAAAAGTTTCAGAAAGAAATGTTATCGGTAAAAACACTAAAATAGCTGGAGATATTATCTCTGAAGGAGATTTTAGAATTGACGGAACTTTAGAAGGAACTATAAAAACTGAAGGTAGAGTTATTATAGGAGACTCTGGTTTTGTAAATGGAAAAGTTGATTGTACAAATGCAGATATCGAAGGGAAGTTTTCTGGAGAATTATCTGTATCTAATACATTAACTGTTAAGTCTTCGGCAAATATTAGTGGAGATGTAGTAATAAGTAAGCTTTCTGTAGAGCCAGGAGCAGCTTTTAATGCAACATGTTCAATGAAAGGAGCTGTAAAAGAATTAAATAAAGATGAGCAAAGACTCAAAGGGAAAACCGCTTAATAAATTTGTTCGGTTTACCGGGATAGCATTACAAATGGGTTTAACCATTTATCTAGGAAGCTTACTGGGTGAATGGTTAGACACCAAATACGAAAACACTTCACAACTTTACACAAAAATTTGTACACTTGCAGCGGTTTTTTTAGCCATGTTTTCAGTAATTATGCAAGTAACAAAATTATCAAAAGATAATGATTAAACGTATTATTCAATTTATTGTAGCAGTTATTGTGCTGTTTATAATAAGTTATGTGCCGCACGACTATGTGTTAAATTCAAAAGACATCTATTTGTCTTTTTCTTTATTCTCAGTATATCTATTTCATGTTATAGCTGCAACTATTGTATATGTGATAGTTGAGTTTATTGCAGATAAAATGCCTAACCAAGCAGGATATGCTTATTTAGCTTCCGTTTTTTTAAAAATGGGATTTTTTGTATTGGTTTTTCAAGCCACAGTTTTTGCAAATGAGCAACTTACAAAGCCAGAAAGATTTTCGTTGGTAATACCTTTGTTTTTATTTTTAATAATAGAAGCGGTTGCAATTTCAAAACTACTGAATAGCAAATAGTTTGCTGGTTTTTCAGAGAACACAAGTGTGCTAAAAAACCTTTGAAAAAACTAAATAAAAAAACGGTTTGTAGTTTTAATTAAATGTGTACCTTTGCACGGAAATTTAGAGACCATAACCCTATATTTAAAAAGGTATGACGATAGCACAAAAATCTATCAAGTTTTTTACAGTTATAGCATTAGTTTTTACTTCGTTTGGAGTATTTGCTGGCGGTGGAGATAATAAATCTTCAGATAACGATGGTGGAAAAGTAAACACCAAAGAAGAAATTCAAGACTACATTAAGCATCACTTAGCTGATTCGCACGATTTTTCATTATTTTCTTACACGAACGATTCTGGGGAAAGAAAACATGTAGGTTTTCCGTTACCAGTAATCGTGAAAACAAGTAAAGGAATAAAGATGTTTATGTCTTCTAAGTTCCACCATAATGATGATGGAAAGTTAGTTGTAGATGCAGGAGATGTTAAGTTAACAAAAATTCATAGTAAAATATATGAGTTAAACGAGGGTGAAACTTCGGTTGCTTTCGATGAAACTCACCATGCTACTAATGCACATAAAGTATTAGATTTTTCAATTACTAAAAGTGTATTCGGAATCTTATTAGCAGGTTTATTAATGTTTTTAGGTTTTGGTTCATTAGCTAAGGGATATAAAAAAGGAGCGATTCCTACAGGAGTTGGTCGTGTTTTAGAGCCATTAGTATTATATGTACGTGATGAAATAGCAAGACCAAATATTGGTGAAAAGAAGTATAAGAAGTTTATGCCTTATTTATTAACGGTATTTTTCTTTATCTGGATATTAAACTTATTAGGATTAACTCCGTTAGGATTTAACGTAACTGGGCAAATTGCTGTAACAGTAGGTTTAGCGTTGTTTACTTTAGTTATTTATATCACAAATGGTAGTAAAGATTTTTGGGCACACACATTATGGATGCCTGGAGTACCAAAGTTATTAAGACCAATATTGGCAGTTTTAGAATTAGCAGGATTCTTGTTAATTAAGCCATTTTCATTATTGGTTCGTTTATTTGCCAACATTACAGCAGGTCACTCTGTAGTAATGGGTATTGCAGCACTTATGGTGTTGTTAAAAGCTGAGTTCGGAACAGTTGGAGCGACAGGAATTTCATTCTTGTTAACTTTATTTTTAACTGTTATTGAATTATTAGTAGCGTTCTTACAAGCATTTATTTTCACAATGTTATCTGCCTTATTTATTGGTATGGCAGTAGAAGAGCACGATCATGAGCATGCAGATGCTCATTAAGAAGTAGAATAAGAATTTGTTTAATTTAATATAAATCAATTAGTATGTACAATTTAATTGGAGCAGGATTAATCGTAATCGGTGGAGGAATCGGATTAGGTCAAATTGGAGGAAAAGCAATGGAAGGAATTGCTCGTCAACCTGAGGCTGCTGGTAAAATCCAAACAGCGATGATCATTATCGGAGCATTATTAGAAGGTTTAGCATTTGGTGCTTTACTTTTAGGAAAATAATCCCGACACAAAAACAACAAAAACACTTTCTGTAACGGTTGGTTACAGAAGTGTTTTTAAAAAAATTAAACGACAAAAGACAATAATTAAGTATTATGGATATTTTTAATGATTTTTCGATAGGATTATTTGCAATGCAATTAACTATCTTAATTCTATTATTATTTTTATTAGCAAAGTTTGCTTGGAAACCAATCTTAAACTCTTTAGATGAAAGAGAAGAAGGTATCCAAAATGCATTAGATCAAGCAGAAAATGCTCGTAAAGAAATGCAAAACTTACAAGCTGATAATGAAAAAATGATCAAAGAAGCTCGTGCAGAAAGAGATGCAATGATGAAAGAAGCACGTGAGATTAAAGATAACATTATTGCAGAAGCTAAAGAAGAAGCTTCAGAGCAAGCTACTATTATGATTGAAAATGCGAAAGCAACAATCAAACAAGAGCAACAAGCTGCAATCGCTGAATTAAAGAAGAATGTTGCAGATTTATCTATCAACATTGCTCAGCAAGTAGTAAGAAAAGAATTAGCCTCACAAGATGATCAATTAAAGCTTGTTGAAGGAATGTTAGAAGAGGTTACTTTAAACTAATCAATCGATGAAAGGAGCAAGACCAGCATTACGTTACGCAAAAGCAATTTTAAATCTAGCTAAAGAGCAAGGAAACGAGACTTTAGTTAACGATAACATGAAGTTAATCGTAGATACTATTGCAGGAAGCAGTGACTTAGAAACAATGCTTAAAAGCCCTGTAATTAAAGCTGTAGATAAACGTAATGTTTTAACAGCACTTTTTGGTGATAAAGTAGATAACATCGTTAAAGGTTTATTTAACTTATTACAAGAAAATAAGCGTATGGTTATGTTAGAGCCAATTGCTAAGCAATACTCTATCATTTACGATTACCATAAAAGCATGCAGGTTGCAAAAGTTACTACAGCAGTAGCTTTAACAAAAGAATTAGAAGATAAAATACAAGCTAAGATTGTAGCACTTACAGGAAATAGCGCAAGTATAGAAAATATAGTAAATCCTGAAATTTTAGGAGGATTTATTTTACGTGTTGGAGATGTGCAATATGATGCAAGTATCTCTAATCAATTTAATGAATTAAGAAGAGAATTTGACAATAGTCATTACATTCCACAAATTTAATTATACATCAAAAGAAATAAGATGGCAGCAATTAAACCAGCTGAAGTATCAGCAATTTTAAAGGAACAATTAACAAATTTCGAGTCGAAGGCTTCATTAAACGAAGTAGGTACTGTATTACAAGTAGGTGATGGTATTGCTCGTGTTTACGGTTTGTCTAACGTACAATATGGTGAATTAGTAGAATTCGATAACGGATTAGAAGGTATCGTATTAAACTTAGAAGAAGATAATGCAGGTGTTGTATTATTAGGAGCTTCTACATCAGTAAGAGAAGGTTCTACTGTTAAGCGTACAGAACGTATTGCTTCTTTAAGAGCAGGTGAAGGAATTGTAGGACGTGTAGTTAATACTTTAGGTCAGCCAATCGATGGTAAAGGACCAATCGAAGGAACAACTTACGAAATGCCTTTAGAGCGTAGAGCACCAGGGGTAATTTACCGTGAGCCTGTAACTGAGCCTATGCAAACTGGTATCAAGTCTATCGACGCAATGATTCCTGTAGGACGTGGTCAACGTGAGTTAATCATTGGAGACCGTCAAACTGGTAAATCAACAGTTGCTATTGATACTATCTTAAATCAAAAAGAATTTTATGATGCAGGACAACCAGTGTACTGTATCTACGTAGCTATCGGTCAAAAAGCTTCAACAGTAGCAGCAATTGCTAACATGTTAGAAGAAAAAGGAGCTTTAGCTTATACAACTATTGTTGCTGCAAACGCATCAGATCCTGCACCAATGCAGGTATATGCACCATTCGCAGGAGCTGCAATTGGAGAATATTTCCGTGATACTGGTAGACCAGCATTAATTGTTTATGATGATTTATCTAAGCAAGCAGTTGCTTACCGTGAGGTATCTTTATTATTAAGAAGACCACCGGGACGTGAGGCTTATCCAGGGGATGTATTCTACTTACACTCAAGATTATTAGAGCGTGCTGCAAAAGTTATTAATGATGATAAGATTGCAAGCGAAATGAACGATTTACCAGATTCTTTAAAAGGAATCGTAAAAGGTGGAGGTTCTTTAACTGCATTACCAATTATTGAAACACAAGCAGGAGACGTATCAGCATATATTCCAACAAACGTAATTTCGATTACTGATGGACAGATTTTCTTAGAGTCTGATTTATTTAACTCAGGGGTTCGTCCAGCAATTAACGTAGGTATTTCTGTATCTCGTGTTGGAGGTAACGCTCAGATTAAATCAATGAAAAAAGTATCAGGTACTTTAAAGTTAGATCAAGCTCAGTACCGTGAATTAGAAGCATTCGCAAAGTTTGGTTCTGATTTAGATGCTGCTACTATGAATGTGATTTCTAAAGGTCAACGTAATGTTGAAATCTTAAAGCAAGCACAAAACGATCCTTATACTGTAGAAGATCAGATTTCAATCATTTATGCAGGTTCTAAAAACTTGTTAAAAGATGTACCTGTAAACAAAGTAAAAGAATTCGAAACAGATTATATCGAGTATTTAAATGCTAAGCATAGAGATACATTAGATACGTTAAAAGCAGGTAAATTAACTGATGAAGTAACAGATGTGTTAACTTCAGCAGCAGCAGAAATTTCTGCTAAATTTAAAGCTTAATAAAAGATTTTAGTATTAAGTATTGAGACACTTTCTCAATGCTTAGTACTTAATGCTAAATACTATTTGTATGGCAAACTTAAAAGAAATACGTAACAGAATTACTTCGATTAAATCAACGATGCAGATTACCTCTGCCATGAAAATGGTATCGGCTGCAAAATTGAAAAAAGCTCAAGATGCAATTACAGCAATGCGTCCGTATTCATCTAAGCTTACTGAATTATTACAAAGCTTAAGCGCTACTTTAGATAGTGATGCTGGCGGAGCTTATTCAACTCAAAGAGAAGTAAACAAAGTATTATTAGTTACTGTAACTTCAAATAGAGGTTTATGTGGTGGTTTTAACTCTTCTATTATTAAAGAAGCTGTTAAAACAATCGACGAAAAATACAATGGAGTTGCTGTTGACTTATTTACAATTGGTAAAAAAGGAGACGATATCTTATCAAAAGACAATACAGTTATTGAAAATAGAAACGATATTTTTGATGATTTAACTTTTGATAACGTTGCTAAAGTTGCTGAGCAATTAATGGATTTATATGTAGATGGTTCTTACGATAGAATAGAGCTTATTTACAATAGATTTAAGAATGCTGCAACACAAATACCACAAGTAGAGCAATTCTTACCAATCGAACCAGTTGAAGGTGATGCTGATGTAAATTTAGATTACATCTTTGAACCATCGAAAGAAGAGATTGTATTAGAGTTAATACCTAAGTCTTTAAAAACGCAATTATATAAAGCTATTCGTGATTCTTTTGCTGCTGAACACGGAGCTCGTATGACTGCAATGCATAAAGCAACAGATAATGCTACTGAATTACGTGACGAGTTATTATTAACATATAATAAAGCGCGTCAGGCTGCAATTACTAACGAAATTTTAGAGATTGTTGGTGGTGCAGAAGCATTGAATAACTAGAAGAAAATAATTTTCTATATAAATAAAAAGCGAACCAATTTGGTTCGCTTTTTATTTATATAGAAAAATCATATTTTTGCTTGAAAATTTAAAAAAAATAAGTTCTATGAAAAAATTATTATTCAAAACATTTTTATTATTATCAATTATCACACTAAACTCATGTTCTAGTAATAATGATAATGACGATTTAAATACAAGTAACGGTAATGAAATAAAAATGACTGTAAATGGAAATGAATTGATATTTAATAATATCAAGACAGAACCAAACTTAGATGCTGGACAAGGTAAAAAAAAGATAAAATTTACAGCGACCATTAATGGTCAAACAGATAAGTTTTTAATATTTAGTATTTACGAAGAAGTAACGGGAAGTGATAGCTTAATTAGTTTTAAATATTCTGAAAATGGAGTTACTTATGATGACCCTATACACCCAGGATTTGATTTTAATGTTTTAGAAAATATTTCTTCAACATTAAAGGCTTCTTTTAGTGGTAGTGTTCAAGAAACATCTGGTGGTACTGGAACTATAGATACCAACAACGGAATTATAAATATTAAATTTTAATCAATATAACTAAAAAAGCGAACCAATTTGGTTCGCTTTTTTAATTATATAAGGTTTCTATTTCTTTTTTAATTAATATACTACTTATACCAACTTTTTCTTGTAGCTGATCAACAGTTCCATGATGAATAAACTCATCAGGAATTCCTAAAACCTTAATTCTTCCTTTATAGTTTACTTTAGAAGCGTATTCTAAAATAGCAGCACCTAATCCGCCTTTTATAGTGCCATCTTCAATAGTAATTATTTTGTCAAACTTATTGAATATGGTATCGAGGAGTTGAGTGTCTAATGGTTTTATAAAACGTATATCATAATGAGCTACTGAAACCTCATTATTTAATGAATTAATCGCTTCTGAAACGTTATTAGCTATTGTTCCAGTAGATAAGATCACAACCTGACTACCCTCTGTTAAACAAGCTCCTTTACCTATTTCTATTTTTTCAAAAGGTAGATTCCATTGTTCTAATTTTCCTTTTCCTCTTGGATAACGAATAGCGATTGGGTTTTGTAATTCCAATTGTGCAGTATACATAATGTTACGTAACTCAATTTCGTTACGAGGAGCAAAAATTATTAAATTAGGGATACAACGTAAATAAGCTAAATCAAAAACTCCGTGATGTGTAGCGCCATCTTCACCTACTAAACCAGCTCTATCTAAACAGAAAATAACTGGTAAATTTTGTAGAGCTACATCGTGAATTATTTGATCGTAAGCTCTTTGTAAAAATGTTGAATAGATATTGCAAAACGGAACTAAACCTTGGGTTGCCATACCAGCAGCTAAAGTAACCGCATGTTGTTCAGCAATACCAACATCAAAAGTACGCTCAGGAAATTCTTCTAGCATAAATTTTAGAGAACTACCTGTTAACATTGCAGGTGTAATACCAACAATTTTATCGTTTTGTTTGGCAAGTTCAACAATGGTTTTTCCGAATACATCTTGAAACTTGGTGAACTTACTTTGTTCTTTTGGTAAAACATCTCCAGAAACTTTATCGAATTTTCCAGGAGCATGATATTTTACTTGATCTTGTTCGGCTTGTTTAAGTCCTTTTCCTTTAGTGGTAATAACATGCAAAAACTTAGGTCCTTCAACTTGTTTTAATCGATTTAATTCTGATAATAATTCTTCAAAATTATGTCCGTCAATCGGACCAGAATAATCAAAGTTTAAGCTTTCAAAGATATTGTGTTGTTCAATATCAGATCGCGTAGATTTTATTCTAGTTAAATAATGTTTTAGTGCGCCAACTGAAGGATCAATACCTATAGCATTGTCGTTTAAAATAACTAATAGATTTGCATTCGTATCTCCAGCATGATTTAAAGCTTCAAAAGACATTCCGCTAGCAATAGATGCATCACCAATAACAGCGATGTGGTGTTTGTCGTTTCCTTGTAATTTTGAAGCGATCGCCATACCTAAGGCCGCCGAAATAGAAGTAGATGAATGACCTACACCAAAAGTATCGTATTCGCTTTCGCTACGCTTAGGAAATCCAGAGATTCCTCCTTGCTGCCTGTTGGTGTGAAAAACATCTTTACGACCCGTTAAAATTTTATGACCGTAAGCTTGGTGCCCAACATCCCATATTAATTGATCGTTGGGTGTATCAAACAAATAATGCAAAGCAATGGTGAGTTCTACCACACCTAAACTTGCACCTAAATGTCCTTCTTTAGTAGCTACTACATCAATAATAAATTCACGCAATTCTTTTGCTAATAAAGGCAATTCATCAGAAGATAATTGCCTGATATCAGCAGGTAAATTTATATTTTTTAATAGCTTTTTTGGCATACCACAAATGTACTAAAACTTTGTTGTAGCTTTGCTGTATGAGTAAATTGTATTTGGTGCCAACACCTATCGGAAATTTAGAGGATATTACTTTAAGAGCGATTAGAACTTTAAAGGAAGTCGATTTTATTTTAGCAGAAGATACGCGTACAAGCGGAAAGCTATTAAAGCACTTTGAGATTGCTACACAAATGTATAGTCATCATATGCATAACGAGCACAAATCTGTAGAAGGTGTTATAAGTAGATTGAAAAACGGTGAAACCTGTGCATTAATTTCTGATGCAGGTACTCCTGCAATTTCGGATCCTGGATTTTTACTTACTCGTGCTTGTGTTCAACAAGATATTGATGTTGAATGCTTACCTGGAGCAACGGCTTTTGTTCCTGCTTTAGTAAATTCTGGTTTACCAAACGATAAGTTTGTTTTCGAAGGTTTTTTACCCGTTAAAAAAGGACGTCAAACACGTTTAAAATTATTAACAGAAGAAACTCGCACGATGATTTTTTACGAAAGCCCGCATAAATTATTAAAAACTCTAACGCACTTCGGAGAGTATTTTGGAACAGATAGACAAGTATCGGTTTCTAGAGAATTGACAAAATTGTTTGAAGAAACCAAACGAGGAAATATAGCAGAAGTGTTATCATATTATACGGAGAAACCTGCCAAAGGCGAAATTGTGATTATTGTTGAAGGTAAAAAGTAAATTAAACTAGCTTGTATTCAGGGTAGTGTTCTTCGAGTAACTGTTCAGCTTTTTTTGGAATGATTACTAGAGTAACATATGAATAAATAATTGTAAGTGTTAGTATTAATGAAATAATTATAGCCCCAGTTTCAGAAGGAGTTTTTTCAATATGATTGAAAATTTGTGGCAAGTTTGAAGCTACCATGACCCCACCAAAAGAAGCTACATTAAAGATTATTTCTTCTAGCATCCATTTTTTACCATTTACTTCAGTTCGTTTTTTAAATTCCTTTTTAAGTTTAGTTGCTAAGTATAAATCAGAGATAGCTAATATTGTAAGTGTTCCTCCTACCAAATAAATTCCAATTGGTAATTGTATAAAATAATAGAAAAAGAAAAAAATACTTATGGTAAGAATTATTTTAGGAACTCTAAACCATTCTTTAACATACTTCCATAGTACATTTCTATATTTTTTGCCAAGTTGTTTTTGTTTGTATTCTACAACATCCATAAAACCAAATATCCCGAATTTTTTAAAGGAGATATCTCTAGCTTGTTCAAAAGTTAAAGTTGGTTTCTCGATCCAAATTTGTTCGATGTCGTTTGCTAAATGATCTACTAATTCAGTTTGTACGTCGTAATGCTCTACATAATGTTGACGTGTGAATTTATATAGTTGTTCTATTTGAAGGGTGGATAGTTTCATAGTGAAATTAGTTTTTGGTATGTATTGTTGATTTTCGTGTATTCTTTTAAGAAAAAACGAATACCTATATAGGATTGTATAAAAACAAAGCTAAAAACTAGAGTAGTTAAAAAATGAAATTTTAAAAGGTCAACTTCAAACATTTTAGGGACATTCAAATAAATATTAATCAAGTTTAAAGAAAGAAAAGTTTGAATTAATGCGTTATTTAATTGTACAGATTTATATACTTTATATTTAGTGAAAAAATAAAAGAATAGAATTGTTACTATACCTAAAAAGGTAAATAAAGTGTATTTAAAAATTACTTTATATGGGTAGATAAAGTACAATATAGCTATTATACTAAAAATCCAAATTATTGAACTTGGTTTAAAAACACAGGTTTTAAAATACGCCCAAAAACTTTTTCTGTATTTTTTAGCAAAGAGATTTTGTTTTTCTTGTAAAATAGCCTCAAAAGAACTTCCATTAAAATTTTCTTTCCAACCTAGAGAAACAAAACTATTTTGAACTGCGCTTTTAAATAGTTCACCTTTTTCAATTCTGTTTTGAACATCTGTAACTACATGGTCTAACATTTCAATACGTATGTCCCAATATTTAATACCGTCGTTTTCTAAACGATTTTCTATAAACTGTACTTGTTCTTTTGTTAGTTCCATAGCTATAATACAAGATGATTAAACTGTTTTTCAATACTGTCTTTTTTATTCTTAAAACTCATAAGAACTAAAAAGTTAAGTATTAACATTGTCGCAGCTTTATATATAATAAAAGGAGAGCTATTTTCACCGAAAAACGATGTTGAACTATGAAAGTGAAAAGCAATGATATAATTAAACATTAAGAAACTTACATAAGTTTGAATAATTCTAATTTCACCAAACTTCTTTTTAAATCGATTGAATTTTATAGCTATGTACATGAAACTTGCAAAAAAGCTTACAAAAATAATTTCACCTAAATATTTAAGATTGAATCTTTCTAAGTAATATATTACAATTAGAAATGATAAAATCAACATAAGATTAAGTGGTTTTATTGCTTGATGAAACATGTCTATTACTATTTTTTGAGTATTGACCCAAAAGCTTTTCTTTTTTTGTTGTTTATAGTTTTTTAAATACGTTGCCTTTTGACTTAACAGATATTTTATAAAAGGTGTTTGAAAACGTTTATTCTCAAAAAATAAATTTTTATCGTCAACCTTATTTTCAATTTCTGAAGCAATATGATCTACCATTTCAAAACGAATGTCGATATATTCAATACCGATTCCTTCCAAGAAATCATTAATCCTTTTTATTTGTTCTTTTGTTAACTCCACAGCAATTATCCCACTAATAATTTATATTTCTCTTTTTCTTTTAGGTGTTTTTTATAAAAAACAACATTCAACACAACCATAGATGCAAATACTAAAAACAAGGTTATAGTTAAGCCATTTTTAATAGAACTAGTTAAAACCATAAGCGGTACGTATATAATCATGACACTTTTTGTTTTGATAATAAAACTATACACGGTTTTTATTTTATCTCTACTTGTTTTAATGGTCGTAAATAACCAAATAGAAGAAAGTAGTATAGCAATAATGTTTATTGTTCTAGATGTTTTATCAGCGACTTCAGAAGAAATATTAAGTTCATAAAAATGAAGTAATACCCCAGGAAGTATAGAAAGTATTAAAATTAAAAAGAAAAAAGGCTTGAAAATTTTCTTTGCTTTATTCATAACAACTTTAGGTGCAGAGTAGGTTAAACCAAAAATAAAACTTGAAGATGAGTTTAACTGTTTATTCCATTGGTCAGTTACTTGGTAAAAAACAGTTTCAAAATCAGTGTTTTTTGTTTCTAATCTCTGTTCTATTTGTGAAACAATATGATCAAAGATTTCAACTCTAAAATCAATGAATTTTACACCTTTTACATCTAAGTACTTGTTTACTCTTTGTATTTGTTTTTTTGTTAGTTCCATAGCGTTAGTTTAACAAGTGTTTGTATTTTTTAAGAATTACTTCCTTTTTATCTTTAATTACAATTAAACCAGCGATACTTAGACTAAACGCAATAAGCCAGTATAAAAAGAATAACTCACGATGGGTTATTAAAAAATCTTTAAAAATTGTAATAGAGTAAAGAAAAACTTGAGGTAAACTCATTATGTTTCCTAAATATTTAAAAGAGATTAATTTTCGTATTTTTTTATTTCCATGGTAAGTCAAATAAAAACCATATAAAACTTGAAAAATAATAGAAATCATAAAAACAATACCTAGTTGTTTTTCATTTAAAAGAATAGAAAGACTTAATAAGGTTATTGCTATTGTAATACTAATAGGTAAGGTTTTTTTTTTATTAAAAAAACTAAAAACAGTATTCCATAAATCTTTTTGATAAGCCCAATGTACTTTTGATTCTTTATCATTTGCATATTGAGAAATAAAATTAGTTTTATTGGCTAAATATTGTGATAAATTTCCATTTGTAGTTGTTGCCTCAAAATCGTTAATTAAATGATCCATCAATTCATATAAATCTTCAGGTTCAATACTTCTCTTTTTCCTTTTAATGTAATCTTCTAAAAAAGCCAATTGCTTTTCAGTGATTTCGTATTTCTTTTCCATATTACTCCAAACTAAATTTAGGATTCACCAACTGTTGCATCGTTTTTAAAAACTCTTGCATTTCTTCTAACTTATTCGCGGTTTCTTTAGTTCCGTTTTCTGTTAGTTTGTAATATTTACGCAATCGGTTACCAACTTTAGCAACTTCAACATCTAACAGTCCTTCGGCTTCTAATTTGTGTAAGGCAGGATATAAAGCACCTTCGGTAATTTTTAATTCTCCTTTGGTTAATTCTTTTACCTTTTGAGTAATTTCATAACCATACATCTTATCATTCTGAGCTAAAAGCTTAAGAATAATGGTTTGTAAAGAGCCTTTATATAATTTTTGATTTCCCATAAAAACAACGTTTTTAAACTATGCCTAAAAAACTTAGGTATGCAAATATACATAATTTTCTTATGTATAATAATCTTAGGTATGTTTTTTATGCAAACCCTAACAAGTGATTCTCTAGGTATTTCTTATTTTTGCAGTTCTAAATTGAATAAATGTCTACATTTCACAAACTAGTTATAGAAAAAATAATAAAGGAAACTGCTGATGCGGTTTCGATTTTATTTACGGTTCCTGCTGAGTTAAAAGAAGTATATAAATTCGTTGCAGGACAATATATTACCATAAAAACAACCTTAAACGATCAAGAAATTAGAAGAGCATATTCTATATGCGCATCTCCTAATACTAATGAAATAAAGGTGGCAGTTAAATCTGTAGAAAAAGGATTGTTTTCTACCTACGCAACTACTAAATTAAAAGAGGGTACTACTATCGAAGTATCTGAACCAGAAGGAAAATTTATATTAAATCCCTCTGATAATAAAAACTACATAGCATTTGCTGCGGGTAGTGGTATTACACCAGTTTTATCAATGGTTAAAGCTGTTTTAGAAAACGAACCATCGTCAACTTTCACTTTAGTTTTTGGTAATAAAAAAGCAGATAGCACTATTTTTTATGATGAGTTAAATGCTTTGGTTGAACAATATCCAAATCAGTTTAACTTACATTATGTGTTTAGTCAAGAAGTAAGAACAAACACTAAATTTGGTAGAATAGATAAAGGACATGTGAATTATTTTGTAAAGAATGTTCATAAAGACATTGCTTTCGATTCAGCTTATTTATGCGGACCAGAAGAAATGATTACGATTGCTTCTGAAACTTTACAGGAAAACGGATTTAACGAAGAAAATATTCATTTCGAATTATTTACCGCTACTGCATCAGATGAGGATATTCAAATGCAATTTCCTGATGGAAAATCGGAAATCACTGTTTTACTAGATGATGAGGAAACTACTTTTGCAATGGATAAAACAGATACTGTTTTAGCAGCATCATTGCGTAATAAATTAGATGCTCCATATTCTTGCCAAGGAGGTGTTTGTAGTAGTTGTATTGCTAAGGTAACTGAAGGTAAAGCAGTAATGACTAAAAATTCTATTTTAACTGATGATGAGTTAGAAGAAGGTTTTATTTTAACCTGTATGGCACATCCAACAACTCAAAAGGTTGTGGTTGATTTTGATGATGTTTAGTTAAAAACACGTACCTTTAAATAATGGATTTCTACGACTTTAAAAATGCTTTTTTAGTAGGTGTTTTCATGGCCTTTATGATAGGGCCTGTATTCTTTATGCTTTTAAAAACTAGTGTTTTAAAAGGTGCTAGGGCTGCTATTGCTTTTGATATTGGTGTGATTTTAGGTGATGTTTCATTTATGTTAATTGCCTATTTTGGAAGTAGAAGTTTACTTGAGAAGATTAAAGACGATCCTCGTTTATTTTTAATTGGAGGATTGGTGCTGATTATTTATGGCTTAATAACCTACTTAGATAAAAATAATAAGAAAGAAGCTGAAGCACCAGATGTGCAATTGCCAGAAAGTAATAACTACTTAAAGTTACTTTTAAAAGGTTTTTTTTTAAACTTTATAAATATTGGCGTCTTAGCTTTTTGGTTAGGGTTGATTGTCGTTATTGGTCCTACTTACGATATGAATCCTAGATATTTATTTTGGTATTTCGCTACTGTAATTTTAGGATATGCACTTACTGACTTAGGGAAAATATTATTAGCAAAGCAATTAAGAAACAAGCTTACGCCATTAGTTATTTATAGAATAAAAAGAGGTATGGGAGTTTTGTTAATTGTTTTCGGAGCAGTTTTAATGCTAAAGGGGTTTATCCCAAAAGAGAAGATTGATAATCTTTTAAATACAGTAGAGCAAACTACTAAAACCCAATAATCATTTTGGCAATCCAGAAGTAAATAAGGATTCCGAAAATATCATTACTTGTGGTAATAAATGGTCCGGTAGCAATTGCTGGGTCAATTCCTCTTTTATCTAAGAAAAGCGGAATGAAAGTTCCGATTAAACCAGCAACAATAATTACAACAAAAAGAGATACCGAAATTGCACTAGCAACATGTATATCTTGTTCGGCAATAAACACATAAAAGAAAAGTAGTACAGATAAAGCAAGCCCGTTGATCATTGCCAAGGACACCTCTTTTAATAATCTATCAGTAATACTACCTTTTACATCGTCGTTTGCTAAACCTTGTACAATAATTGCTGACGATTGCACTCCTACATTTCCAGCCATAGCGGCAATTAATGGAGTAAACATAAAAAGTATCGCGTTTTCGGCGATAGCATCATCAAAAAAGCCCATAATTCTTGCAGCACCAACACCACCAATTAATCCTAAAAATAACCAAGGCAAACGTGCTCTTGTTAGTTCCCAAATAGTATCATCAGCTTCAACATCTTGTGTAATACCCGCTGCTAATTGGTAATCTTTATCGGCTTCTTCTTTAATTACATCAACAATATCATCAATGGTAATACGACCTACTAAAACACCTAATTCATCAATAACTGGAATAGCTTCTAAATCGTACTTACGCATAATGTTTGCAACATCTTCAGCTTCGTCTGTAACGGTTACATAATCTACTTTTGGTATGTATACATCAGAAATTTTTGCTCGAGTTGATGCCATTAAAAGATCTTTTAAAGACAAACGACCTTTTAATTTTCCACTATCGTCAACTACATATATAGAATGAACTCTGGTAACTTCTTCTGCTTGAATTCGCATTTCTTTTACACAACGAAGTACGGTCCAGTTTTCGTTAACTTTTACAAGCTCTTTAGCCATTAATCCACCTGCAGAATCTTCATCGTAACGCAGTAATTCTACAATTTCTTTGGCGTGTTCTTCATCTTCAATTTCTTGCATTACTTCCTGCTTTCTTTTCTCAGGAAGCTCAGCAATTACATCGGCAGCATCATCAGTGTCTAATTCATCAATTTCTTCGGCAATTTCTTTGGCGGTAAGTTGTCTAAGAATTTTTTCACGCACATCGTCATCAACATCCATTAAAACTTCAGATGTTGTTTCAGAATCTAATAAACGAATAATATACACCGCCTCATCAAATGTTAATTCATCTAATATTTCGGCAATATCGGCATGGTGGATGTCTGAAAAATAATTAGAAAGCTCAGTGTCTTTCTGATTTTTAATCAGTCCTTGTACTTTTTCTAAAAGTTCTTTAGTAATTTCAAATGCCATCGTTTTGCGATTTTACTCGATAATCGAGATTTGAATATCAAATTCAAAAATATTACTTTTTGCTTTAAACAATAATTAGCTATTGTTTTGCGCTATTTTTTTTGTCAATTCAATGAATTTTTGCACCGATAATTGTTCGGGACGCATCGCAAATATAGGGTCTTCTTTTAAGGTAGCCGAAAGATCGAAAGATTTTAAGCTAGAACGCAACATTTTTCTTCGTTGATTAAATGCTGTTTTTACCACTCTAAAAAATAATTTTTCATCAACAGGTAAGGAGTAATCCTCTTTTCTGATTAATCTAATAACTCCAGAATCTACTTTTGGAGGTGGATTAAATACCGTAGGAGGTACGGTAAATAAATATTCTACATCGTAGAAAGCTTGTGTTAGTACGGACATGATTCCGTATACTTTAGAGCCTTCTTTTTCTGCAATTCTCATTGCAACTTCTTTTTGAAACATTCCTGAAAACTCAGGAACAAACTCACGATTTTCAATTGCTTTAAAAACTATTTGCGAAGAGATATTGTAAGGAAAGTTTCCAATAATGGCTACTTGCTCTTTTTTAAAAGTTTCTTGAAGGTTTTTCTTTAAAAAATCTCCTTCAATAATGTTGAAATTTTCTTTCGAAGTATCTAGTTTTATATGTTCTAATGGAAAAGTATCGTTAAGGTATTCAACCGATTCAGAATCTAATTCCATCACCGTAACTTTGGGTTTCTTTTCTAACAAATACTTTGTTAGTACTCCCATACCAGGACCAATTTCTAATACATTATCATAACCGTTTTCGGTTAATGAATCTGCAATTTTTTTAGCAATGTTTTCATCGGTTAAAAAATGTTGCCCTAAATGTTTTTTTGCTCTTACGGTCATGGCTTCTTATTTCTGCAATTTAATTACTTGATACTGTAGGAAAAAACTCGTTCACAATTTTTAACTCTGTGCGAAATGCTAACATTTTATCAGCAAATTTTTTCATTCCATCCGTACGAAGTTTCTCAGCATCGTATTTATAATAATTATCTAAATCTTCACGAGTTTTTGCAGTGTATTGAATAGAGTAGGTAACTCCACCCATTTCTTCTTCAACCAATACTTGCGTCATTTTTGCACTTAAAAAACGACCAGTTGCTAAAACTTCTGGGATATGACTTTCTATCCAAGTTAACCACTCAGCATGAATACTTTGATCGATATTTATTGTTACGTTGTATATGTACATAAGATATTATCTTTTTGTAAAATCTTTGATTTTTATAGTGTCACCACAATTATTATAGGTTCGCCAAATACCAATTTTATCATTATTATGTTTTTGACCTTCTTTATATAAATAATTATACTTTTTATCATAATAATACTCTTTACAATAAGAGGTAATATTATGTTTCATTTTGTTATTAAAGAAATCTAAAGCATTTGTGTTTTCTGTATCAATTAACTTAGTCTTTATTTCACTAATAAGAATCCCCTTTTTATTAAAAAACTCATAATTAAGAAGAAAACCAAACTTATCAAATGTTTGATTAGCTGCAATATTTCCGTTTTTGTAATATTCAGATGATTTACCTGAGTATCTCCAGTATTTTACTTTATCTACTATATAAAAAGTTTTAGTATATTCTTTCTTTAATTTTCCATTTTTAAATTTCTCAATAACTTTTATTGAGTCATAGGGTTTGATATTGCTCACAACTCTCAAAAATTCTTTAGAGTATTGAGAAAAAATAGAGTTAGTAATAAAAAAAACAACGATTAAAATATGTTTGTTAGATATTGTCACCTCTTAATTTTCTAAACTTTTTACGAGCATCAACTAAATAAATGCTGTTAGCATGGTCAAAAATAATCTTTTGATAGTATTCTTTAGCCTTTTCTGAGTTATTTAATTCGTTATTGTACAATTCAGCCATTTGATAATACACATCGTCTATAAAAATACCTTCTTTATCTAGAGCCAATATTTTAGCATAGTTTAAAATAGCCTCATCATATTTTTTCTGCTTTACAAAAAGTTGTGCTTGTTTAAATAAAGATTCGTCTTCTATTGGTTGCCCTTTGTAATTTGTAATAATTTCATTTAAAACAACGATAGCTTCCTCATTTTTGTTTTGAAAAGCTAGCAAGTCTGCTTTGGCATACTCTTTTAAACCTGAAGAAATACTATCTTTTGGTTCGTTATCAGAAATGGTTAAAAATAAATTAGCTGCATCATTGGCAATTAATTGTGTAGCTGAACTTTTTAAAACCTTTAATTGTGCTTTTGCCCATTTAAAATCGTTTTTAAAATAAGATGCTTGGGCTACTTTAAATCGTGCTTCTTGTCCTAAAAAATGATTCTTAAACTTTGTTTGTACTTGAGAAAAGTAAATTAAAGCTTTGTTGAATTTGTTTGTAAACATTAATACTTCACCAAGTTTCAACTTTATATGGGCAACGAAGAATTTAGATTTTGTTAGCGTTAATGCTTTTTCTAATATTTTTTCTGCTTCTTCAGGATTTCTTTTTTCAAAAGTTAAATAGTTAGCATATGCTATTTGAGTGTGTATGGTTTTTTGATTAATTCCGTACTTATCAAAAATAGCTTTAAACTGTTCTTCAATATCAGGTTGTTTTGTTACAATTGCAATTTTTAAATTATTATTAATTGCTTTAAACTTATCTGAAGGGTAATTTGTTTTCTCAATAATTAAATCGAAGCACTCTTTAGCCGTTTCATATTCTTCATTTTCAAGAGCTACTTTTCCTAACTCATTTATTCGCCCTAAATTATCAGGATTTCTAGCAAGTAAAGCTTTGTGTTGAATCAGTGCTTTTTGATATTGTTTTTGCTTGATGAATAACCAAGCTAACAAATCGTTCCAAATATCTTTAGGGTTACTGATGGATTTTCTAAGCAATGCTTTTTTAAAGAGAATATTGTTTTCATTCTCGGCATCGTCATTAATATACCTAGCGGTAAAACGTTTTACATTGTTAAGGTAATTTTCGTTTTTGTCAACTAAATTAACATAGGATTCAAACATTTTAGGAAAATCTCCTTTTTCACCATGAATTTGTGCTAATTGAAATCCGTAATTTGCTTTCGGATTATTAGCCATTATTTTAGAGTAAGCCTCTATGGCATAATCTAATTTGTTGTAGTTTTTAAAAAGGCTGGCAATTATACTCCCATAACTTCCTTTGTTATCAATAGCTTTTAAAGCGATTTGATATAATTTATTTGCTTCTTCATCTTTTTGCTGACGTTCGAAATTATACCCTTTAATAACTTGCAAATACGTTAGGTTTGGCTTCTCATTTATTTTTTGTGAAAGTAAATTTTCGGCAACTAAAAACTGTTCAGTTTCTTGATAACAGGAAATTAACCTTTTTAAATAAGTAGTGTTGTACGGACTTTTATCGTATAATTTTTTATAAAGTTGAGTGGCTTTTTCATATTCATTATTTCTAAAATAATTTTCAGCAATAGCAAATTCGTTTTGTTGAGCATTGCAAAACAAACTGAAAAACAATAGATTAAGTAATATTGTAGCTTTTTTCATCAATCAAAAATAGGGAACAAAATTGTTAAATTTATACTAAAACACCTTGTTTTTTTGAAAACCTTGTAACATTTTGGCACGAAGTTTGTCTTATTGATAACAAGACTAAACAATTTATACTATGAAAAACTTTAATTTACAATACGAGACAGCAAAGAAAAAAGCAAATGAGTTTATGAAGAGGGGTCAAATAACTCAATATTTTGAAGCATTGTTAGAGATGAATAAATACAAAAGATTAATGACGGCAGTTATTGCCAACTAAAATATAGTGGATTCATTTTGAAGGGGTGAATTAGTAAAAATCCCAAGTTTCTTGATTGAAACTTGGGATTTTCTGTTTTTTATATTGAATGTGATTTTTTAGTCAATCATATCAAATCCACAGTAAGGAACTAATACTTCTGGAATTTTAATTCCATCTTCTGTTTGATAATTCTCTAAAATTCCCGCTAAAACTCTAGGTAATGCTAAAGAACTTCCGTTTAAAGTGTGTACTAATTGACTTTTACCATCGCTATTTTTAAAACGTAACTTTAAACGATTTGCTTGAAATGTTTCAAAGTTAGAAGCTGAACTAATTTCTAACCAACGCTCTTGTGCTGTAGAATATAATTCGAAATCGAAAGTTAATGCAGATGTAAATCCTGTATCTCCACCACATAAACGTAAAATACGATATGGTAATTTTAACTCACGTAAAATATCTTTAATATGTTCTACCATTCCGTTTAAAGCTTGGTAAGAATTATCAGGATGTTCTACACGAACAATTTCTACTTTATCAAACTGATGTAATCTGTTTAATCCACGAACGTGTGCGCCGTAGCTTCCTGCTTCACGACGGAAACAAGGAGTATAACCAGTAACTGTAATTGGCAAATCACTTTCTTTAACCAAATTTCCTCTAAACATATTTGTAATAGGAACTTCAGCTGTTGGAATTAAATATAAGTCGTCACCAGTTACATGGTACATTTGCCCTTCTTTATCTGGTAATTGTCCAGTTCCAATTCCTGAAGCTTCGTTTACTAAATGTGGTACTTGAACCTCGTTATAACCAGCTTTTGTGTTTTTATCTAAAAAATAATTGATTAAAGCACGTTGTAAACGAGCTCCTTTCCCTTTATAAACAGGAAAACCAGCACCAGCAATTTTAGTTCCTAATTCAAAATCGATGATATCATATTTTTTAGCTAATTCCCAGTGAGGTAATGCTTTTTCTCCTAAATCAGGAATCGTACCTTCACTAAAAATCTTCTCATTATCATCTTCACTATTCCCTGCTTTTACTGAAGCGTGAGGAATATTAGGAATTTGATATAATAAATCTTGTAACTTAATTGTAGCAGAATTTAACTCTTCAGTTAATTGTTTAGATTGTTCTTTTAACTGACCTGTTTTTTCCTTTAGTAAGTTCGCTTTCTGAATTTCTCCAGATTTAAAAAGACCTCCAATTTCTTTGGATATTTTGTTAGATTCAGCTAAAATATTATCTAAAGAAACTTGTGTTGCTCTACGAGTTTCATCAGAAGTTAATACTTCATTAATAATTGTTTCGGCATTGGCAAAATTACGTTTTGCTAATCCGTCTAAAACAGTTTGTTTGTTGTCTCTAATAAACTGAACCTGTAACATCTTTTTAAAATTTTAAGAACCGCAAAGATATAAGAAGCAGTAGACTTTAGCAACGAAGAACTTTAATTGTTTTTAAGGTAGTTTAAAGACGATTCTTTGTCTTTGTGTAGTTGAATGGTTAAGTCGTTAATCGATTCGAACTTTTGTTCGTCTCTTAAAAAGTAAAGTAATTCTATGGTAAGTTCTTTATTGTATAAATCTTCATTGAAATCAAAAAAGTGTACTTCGATAGTTTGATGATCGCCATCAACGGTTGGTCTATTACCAATGTTCATCATTCCAAAAACAGTATTTTCGTCAATTACTGACTTCACAACATAAACTCCCGTTTTTGGGATCAACTTATATTCTTCAGAAACATCAATATTTGCTGTAGGAAAACCTATTTTACCACCCAATTGCTTCCCGTTAACCACCTTTCCAGTCAAAGAAAAATTGTAGCCTAAATATTTGTTAGCAGTTTTTAGTTCCCCTCCCATAAGAGCTCTTCTAATTTTAGTTGAACTTACAGAAACTTCATCAATATCTTGAGCAGGAATTTCTTCAACAGTAAAATCATACATATGAGAATACTCGGTTAGTTGCTCAATATTACCTTCTCTATTCTTGCCAAAATGATGATCGTAACCAATAATTAATTTAGAAGTATCGAGTTGATTTACTAAAACATCACGCACAAAATCTAATGCAGTAAGTCTAGAAAACTCCTTACTGAAAGGGTGAATGATTAAATAATCTAAGCCTAGGTTTTCTAAATATTTAGCTCGTTCACCTATTGTGTTGATTAATTTAATCGAGGCATCTTTTTGTAACACCATTCTTGGGTGAGGAAAAAAAGTAAGTAAAACAGATTTTTTATTAGAAGTTTTCGCTTCCTCAATTAATTTATGAATAATTTGTTGATGCCCAATATGTACACCATCAAAAGTACCAATAGTAACTATTGTTTTTTGAGAGGGGTTAAAATCAAAAATTGAATGAGATATTTCCAAGCTTAAAAATATAAGTTTTGAGCAAAAATACAATTTGTATAAGATGTTGAATGCAGATCGTTAAATAAAGTTATAAAAATGCTATTTTGTTAATAAGAAGTCTTTAAAAATGCTATAGTGATAAAATAGGGTATAAATTTTTACAAATAAAAAAAAATCGTATTTTGCGCTTTAGTTAACAAATTTTATAATTATGATGAAAAAACTATTACTTGTTGCATTTGTGCTGTTTGGTACTGTTGCAATGGTTGCTCAGACTACCATTTCTGGTACGGTCAATGATGCATCTCTTGGAGGAGGATTACCAGGAGCGAACATTAAAGTTTTAAGAAAGGCGGTTGGTACTTCAACTGATTTTGATGGAAAGTTTACAATGACTGTAACTGATACTCCACCTTTCACAATTGAGATATCTTCTTTAGGATATCAATCAAAAAACGTTGAAATCACAAAAAACAATCAAGTTGTTGAAGTGAGTTTAACAGAAAATGCAACATCATTAGATGAGGTTGTAATTTCTGCTTCTAGAACTCCAGAACGTGTTATGGAGTCTCCTGTAACTATTGAAAGAATGGATACTAGAGCTATTAAAAATACTTCTTCACCATCTTTCTATGATGGTTTAGAAAACTTAAAAGGAGTAGACATTAATGCAAACAGTTTAACTTTTAAATCTGTTAACACTCGTGGATTTGCTACATTCGCTAATGAGCGTTTTATGCAATTAGTAGACGGTATGGATAATTCTTCACCTGCATTAAACTTTGCTTTAGGAAATTTATTAGGAATGTCTGAATTAGATGTGAAGACAGTTGAATTATTACCAGGAGCATCTTCAGCGTTATATGGAGCAAATGCATTTAATGGTATTATGTTTATGACTAGTAAAAGTCCGTTTGACGATCAAGGAATTAGTTTTTCTTTAAAAACAGGTATTACAAGTCAAGAAGCTGCAGGAGATAATAATTTCTACGATACAAGTATTCGTATGGCGCATGCTTTTTCTGATAAATTTGCAGCTAAAGCTACATTATCTTATTTAAAAGGTACTGAGTGGTATGCTACTGATTATAGAGATGAGAATGGTACTAATGCTACTGATCATACAGGGAATACAAACTATAATGGTTTAAATAAATATGGAGATGAGGTTAACACAATCTTAAATTGGGACACATTAGCAGGAGCTCCTGCTGGTACATTTGGATCATCTTCAGTTTCAAGAACAGGTTACCAAGATATTGATTTGATGAATAATGAAGCAAAAAGCATGAAATTTGGAGCTTCATTAAATTATCGTCCATTAGGAAATGATCGTTTAGAAATTATATGGAATTCTAAATTTGGTAGAGGTAACACTATTTATCAAGGACAAAGTAGATACAACATAAAGAACTTCTTTATGGAGCAGCACAAATTAGAGTTTAAAGGAAAGAACTTCTTTGTAAGAGGTTATTTAACTTCAGAAGATGCAGGAGATTCTTACGATACTCGTTTTGCTGCAATTAATGTTAATAGAAGTTGGAAATCAGATGAAAAATGGTTTCAAGAATATGCAGGTGCTTATTTAGGTCAAGTACCTGGGGTAACACCATTTGATCATAATGTAGCAAGAGGTTTTGCTGATAGAGATCGTTTAGTGCCTGGTACATCTGGATTTCAAGCAGCTTTAGATAAAATTACTGCTGATCCAAATTTAACTACAGGTTCTAAGTTTAAAGACAATACAAAACTGTATCATGCTGATGCAAATTTAAATTTGCGTGACTATATTGATTGGGCTGAGGTTCAAGTAGGAGGTTCTTATAGAGAATATGTATTAAATTCTGGAGGAACAATCTTTACAGATGCTAATGGACCTATTAGATATGATGAGTATGGAGTGTATACTCAAATTCAAAAGAAAATGATGGACGATCGTTTAAAGGTTACAGCTTCTGCTCGTTATGATAAAGCTCAGAACTTTGATGGTAACGTTTCTCCACGTTTATCGTTAGCTTATGCTGCAGGTGAAAACAAAAATCATAATTTTAGAGCGTCTGTTCAAACTGGATTTAGAAACCCTACTACACAAGATCAATATATTGGTTTAGATGCAGGATCTGCATTATTGATTGGTACTGCTGCAGATAATTTAGACAGATATACATCTAATCCTTTTTCGATTGCATCTAATTTACCAGCTGCAGCTTTAGGTTATATTAACGGTACTTATAACGCATTATATGGTTCAAATCCAAATATTGGAGGAACAGCAACTGTTACAGGTACAGGAGCTTTTAATAATTCATGGACATTATCATCATTACAAGCATTTTTAGCAGGTGGTGGAGTAAACCCAGCTTTATTAGAAAAAGCTAATGTTGATTTAGTAAAACCAGAAAAAGTAACAGCTATTGAATTAGGATATAGAGGGGTTATTGAAGGAGTATCAATTGATTTGAGTGGATACTATAATATGTATAAAGATTTTATAGCATCAGAAACTGTTATAGCACCTTTATATGGTAGAGCTGATTTATCAGACCCAATTAACCTTCAGCCTATTTTAGGACCTACTGGTCCTGCAGCTCTTCCTTTAGGAGTATTTGCTTTAGGCCAAGGACATTTTAAACCAATTCAGTTTGATAGTAACTCTGATGCAGATATTAATTCTTATGGAGCTTCTATTGGTTTGAGTACTAAGGTGTTTAACGGATTTAATTTAGGGATGAACTATACTTGGTCTAAATTTGATTTCGATCAAGCTTCTGATCCTGATTTTGAAGCAGGATTTAACACACCTGAACACAAAGTAAAATTACAGTTTGGTAAAACTAATTTATTTAAAAACTTTGGTTTTAACATTAATGCTAGATGGCAAGATGAGTTCTTATGGGAGTCTTCTTTCTTTGATGGTATGGTTGATGCAAGAACAGTTGTTGATGCACAAATTAACTATAGTGTACCATCTTGGAAATCTACTTTCAAGTTAGGTGGAGCTAACTTAGGAGGAAAAGAATACTTTAGCGCACCAGGTGTTGGGGCAACAGGTTCTCAATACTTCGTTTCATGGACAATCAATAACTAATATTTATTAGTTTATAAATATTAAAAAGGCTGAGAATTAATTCTCAGCCTTTTTTTTGTCTTTGTTGTTATCTATTACATACTTTTTATATTTACCATCTTTATAGCGATGGTAAATAAATAGAGGCATTAGTATAAAAGACATATACATAACACCTAATCCCATTATAATTTGGGCTTTTGGGTGTTCTGTATTTAATAAGTAGGCTCCGATACTCATCCAAAGTAAAAAGATGATGAATAGTATTTTTAAAACTGTTTTCATTAATCTGAATTTTGTGTAAAAATAAAAAACCTATCATATTTACATGATAGGTTTTTAGTTTAATATTATTTTACTGTTACATTTTTAGTAACCAAGAGCGTACATCTACTTCTTGTTTAATAATAGTACTTAGTTCAGAAATTGGAACACGTTTTTGCTCCATAGTATCTCTGTGACGAATCGTAACAGTATTATTTTCTTTAGTATCATGATCAACAGTAATACAAAAAGGAGTTCCATTTGCATCTTGGCGGCGATAACGACGGCCAACAGCATCTTTTTCGTCATAAGACACATTGAAGTCCCATTTTAAATTCTCAACTATTTCACGAGCTATTTCTGGTAATCCATCTTTTTTAACTAATGGTAAAATAGCTGCTTTTACTGGTGCTAAAACTGCTGGTAATTTTAAAACTGTTCTTGTTGTTCCGTTTTCTAACTCTTCCTCTTGTAAAGATTTAGAAAATACAGCTAAAAACATTCTATCTAATCCGATAGAAGTTTCTACCACATAAGGGGTGTAGTTTTTATTTTCTTCGTGGTCGAAATATTGTAATTTCTTACCAGAAAACTCTTCGTGTGCTTTTAAATCGAAATTGGTACGTGAGTGAATTCCTTCTAATTCTTTAAATCCGAAAGGGAATTTGAATTCGATATCAGCGGCAGCATCAGCATAATGCGCTAATTTTTCATGGTCGTGGAAACGATAATTATCTGCTCCCATTCCTAATGATAAGTGCCATCTTAAACGCGTTTCTTTCCATTGGTCGTACCATTCTTTTTGAGTTCCTGGCTTAACAAAGAATTGCATTTCCATTTGCTCAAATTCACGCATTCTAAAAATAAATTGACGTGCAACAATCTCATTACGAAAAGCTTTACCAGTTTGTGCGATACCAAAAGGAATTTTCATTCTTCCAGTTTTTTGCACATTTAAGAAGTTTACAAAAATTCCTTGTGCAGTTTCTGGACGTAAATATAAGTCCATCGCAGTATCAGCAGAAGCTCCAAGTTTTGTTCCGAACATTAAGTTAAATTGCTTAACATCTGTCCAGTTTTTAGAACCAGTTAATGGATCAGCAATTTCTAATTCTTCAATCAATAATTTTACATCAGCTAAATCTTCATTTTCTAAAGATTTACCTAGTCTACCTAAAATAGTATTGATCTTTTCTTGATATCCTAAAACTCTTCCGTTAGTAGCAAGAAATTCTTCTTTGTTAAAATCATCACCAAAACGTTTGGCAGCTTTTTTAACTTCTTTATCTATCTTTCCTTCAATTTTAGCACAATAATCTTCTACTAAAACATCAGCTCTATATCTTTTTTTAGAATCTTTATTATCGATTAATGGATCGTTAAAAGCATCTACGTGACCAGAAGCTTTCCAAGTGGTTGGATGCATTAAAATAGATGCATCTATTCCTACAATGTTTTCGTGCATTTGCACCATTGCTTTCCACCAGTAATCTCTAATGTTTTTCTTTAACTCAACTCCATTTTGAGCATAATCATACACCGCACTTAATCCGTCATAAATTTCAGACGATTGGAATACATATCCGTACTCTTTTGCGTGTGATAAAACTTTTTTAAATTGATCTTCTTGTTTTGCCATAGTGCAAAAATAAAATAAGCATTTAAACTATTACTATTCAAAAAGAAAAAAGTGAAGAATTAAGTTAATTCTTCACTTTTTAAATTGACAAATGTGTTTTATTATCTAAGTTTTAAGGTGGTGTTGCCTGTATAAACACCATCAATAAAAGTGCTGATTGTGTATTTACCTTTATTAATATCATCTCTATTAACTAAAACAAGAGAAACTAAGCTAAGTCTATCATTGTTATAATTAACTTCAACAGAGTCGGTATATTGAATTTTTCCTCCGTCTTTTAAATTGGTAACACCTTTTGGAGCAACAACTTTTTTGTTTTCATCTATTATTTGAATATAAACTGATTTGTCTCCAGCATTGGTTATTGGGTTTTCAAGTAAATCAAAATTCACTTTAAAAGCATCTGTTCTACTAGATCTAGAAGTTGAGGTTAGCTTACCACTGCTACGTTCTTTCATCGCAATTACTTTTACAGGCGAAGTTTTAATAATTCCGCCAATAGCAACTTTAGCCTCTAAATCTTTTTGTTTTACTTCTAATTTTTTGAACTTTTTAGTTAGAGCTACATTTATTGTTTCTTTTTGTTTTAAGATTTCATTAGCAACAAGATTGTCTTGTGTTAATTGATCGTTAGCTGTATTTAAAGAATCAACACGGATAAATAATTTTTTATTTTCACGCTCTAAACTGGCAATTTTTTTTCTGTATTTTCTAATTAAATTGTAGTTGTCTACTCTTAAATTTTTAATAGAGTCACGTAAGTTTTGCATTTTACCTAGTTCAACTTGTAGTCTTTTAGAAATGCGTTTTTTTCTTACAACTACATCTGTGTAGTCTTTAATTATTTCATCTAATTCCTTTTCTAAATCAGCTTTTTCATCTTGAAATACTTTTTGAAGCGTACTATACTGACTAGATTTTTGAAAAGAGTATAGAGTTAGAAATAACGATAGGATTAAAAGCACAACAATTAGTGCGCTTTTTCTTTTTTGAGGGGTCATAAATAGGGGGTTTAGTTAGGGGTTAATAATTGTTTTATTTCATTTTTATCTAAGTTTTATTTCAGTGTTGCCATTATATACACCATCTACAAACACATGAATTTTATAGGCGCCTTTATGTATGTCATCTCTATTTACATCAATAAACGAAATTACAGATAGTTGTTTATTATGATAATCAGCCATTAAAACATCACTACATAAGATTTTATTCTTGTTTTTTAATTTCACTTCTTTTACTGGTGAAATTACTTTGTTGTTTTTATCAGTAATTTGAATATAAATTGGTTTTGCTCCAGGTGATATAATTTTGTTTTCTAATAAACTAAATTCTGTTTTAAAAGCGTCTGTTCTACTAGATCTAGAGGTAGAAGTATGTCTTCCGCTACTCTTTCTTTTCATAGCTAAAGCTTTAATTGATGATATTTCAATAATTTCAGCAGTAGCAATCTTATCGCTTAAAATTCTTTTTTCTTGGTTGAGAAAACGATTTTTATACTTTAACCTAGTGTTTATGTTTTCTTTTTGTTCTAAAGCAACTTTAACGCTGTCATTTTTTGTAATTAACTGATTATTAATAGTGTGTAGGGAGTCTATTTGAGCAAAAAGTTTTTTGTTTTCTTCAATTAAATTATTGATTCTTTTTCGGTACAATCGGATAAGACCATAATCTGTAGCTTTTAAATTATGGATAGTGTCTCTAAGTTTAATTATTTTTTGAAGCTCTTCTCTAAGCTTTAAAGAAGTTTCATCTTTATTATAACTAGCTTTCTCATATTCTTTGATAAGCGTGTTAAGTTCAGATTCTAATTCTTTTTTTTCTATCTCAAAAACATCTTTTAATTCTGTGTAATCTTCAGCGTTTTGGTATGATAAATAACCAATAGCAACAATTAAAACAAGTAGAAAGGCAACTAAGCCATGATTTTTAAAATTCTTAATAGCAATCATCACTTGGGGTTCTGATAATGAGTTTGGTTTCGTGCTAATATACTAATTTTTAGAACACTTATAAATAAACGCTGGCGGAAAGTTAAATGGTTCGAAGTTTAAAGTAATGTTATCTCCAAATACTTCTTTTAGTTTTTTATAATAAGTTAAACTGTATTGATACTGAACAAAGATTCCATTTTTCTTTAAAAAAGAGAAGCTTTCAGTTAAAATAGTATGTGAAATTTCTTTAGGAATAATTGTTAAAGGTAAGCTTGATATTATATGATCTGCTTTTTCAAAGCCAAGTTTTACAACTTCTTTTTTAATGTTTTCAGCAGATGCTTTTAAAACAATTAATTGAGGGTGTTTAATTTTTATTAACTCTTCATAAAATGCATCATTAACCTCAAAGCATATTAAAGTAGTATTCGGAGAAAGTTTTTTTAAAATATCGTGAGTTATAGCTCCATTTCCTGGACCTAGTTCAACAATTAATTTTGCAGAAGAAAAATCAATGTCTTTTAGCATTTTATTTGCTAAATATTTAGAACTTGGAACTACAGTACCAGATGTTTTATAGTTTTTTACGGCTTCTTTAAAAAAATTAAACTTTTTACTCAAAATGCTTTTAGATGTGTTTTTTGTATCTTTCTAATAAAAATTTGCTGGTAAAGATGCGATTTTTAAAAGATATATTCTATTTATTTTATCCAAATTTATGTGTTAATTGCACAACAATATTGTTACAAAACGAACAGTATTTATGTGTCGGTTGTGTAAGTGGGTTGCCTCTTATTGACGAAGATGAGCATACAAATGTTACATTGAAATCTGTTTTTTATGGAAAAGTACCGGTAAAAAATGTTCGATCGTTTTTGTATTTTCAAAAACATGGAATTACTCAAAAAATTATTCATCAATTAAAATATAAAAATCAACCAGAGATTGGTAATTATATTGGTAAATGGTTTGGAGCTAGATTAAATGAGTCTAAAATTTTTAAAGATGTAGATTATATAGTTCCAGTTCCTTTGCATGCTAAGAAGCTAAAAAAGAGAGGTTATAATCAAGTTGTTAATTTTGGAAGAAGTTTAAGCGATGTTTTAAAGATTAAATATAAGCCAGCTATTTTGTTAAGAACTTCAATAACAAAAACTCAAACTTTAAAGCAACGTTTTGAAAGGTTTACTAATAGTAAAACTAAATTTAAGTTGACCGATAATGAGCTGTTTAAAAACAAACATGTTTTACTAATTGATGATGTAATAACAACTGGGGCTACACTTGAAGCTTGTTGTAACGAGCTCTTAAAAACTGAAGGGATTACTATTAGTATTGCTACTATGTCTTATACTCCAAGAGTATAATTTTATTCATCAATATTTTACTACTTTTGATCTTGTATTTTAAATATCATTCAGTGAAGAATAAACATATTGTTTTAGCTATTCTATTTGTATTTATAATAGTTAGTTGTGCTCGAAAAGGGCGACCAGATGGCGGCCCTAAAGATGAGGATGCTCCAATTATGATGACTGCTAAACCGCCGAATGAAACAATTCATTTTGATGAAAATAAAATCCGAATTTATTTTGATGAATATATTGTTTTAAAAGACTTAACAAAACAATTGGTAGTTTCTCCGCCATTAAAAAACCCACCAATAATTACTCCCCAAGGTACACCGAGTAAATATATTAATATAGAAATTTTAGATACTTTAAAGACCAACACAACTTATACTTTTAATTTCGGAAATGCAGTTCAAGACAATAACGAAAACAATAAGTTGGAAAGCTTTAAATATGTTTTCTCTACAGGGAATTATATTGATTCTTTAACTGTTAAAGGAAATGTGTCGGAAATGTTTAAAAGAGATAAAGTAAAAGAAATTGGTGTTTTGCTATATCGATTAGATAGCACATATAACGATTCGATTATCTATAAACAAAAACCTAATTACGTAACAAGTACTTTAGATTCTACAAATTTCGAATTTACCAATTTAAGTGCTGGTAAATATTTAATGTTAGCCTTAAAAGAATCTTCAAATAACTTCATGTTTAATCCTAAAACAGACAAAATAGGGTTTTTAGCGGATACAATCTCATTGCCAAAAGATAGCCTTGTTTTAAATCCGATTAGAATTTTTAAAGAAATTCAACCTTATAAGTTTAAAAGAGGGAAAGAAGTCGTAAAAGGGAAGATTCAATTTGGATTTGAAGGAAAACAAACAGATATGAAAGTAAATTTACTTTCTAATGTTCCAGAGTCATTCAAATCTTTTACTCAATTTGAAAAAGAAAAAGACACACTAAATTATTGGTATACTCCAATAGAGCAAGATTCATTGAATTTTACAGTAAGTAATGAGAGTTTTTTAGATACAATCACTGTTCGTTTGCGTAAAAAGAAAATAGATTCATTATCTGTTTCTTCTAACTTAAGTAGAACTCTACATTTAAATGATACTTTATTTTTAGAAAGCAACAACCCTATTGTGTCTATTGATAAAACAAAGTTTTCATTAGTTGATAAAGACACAGTTGATGTTGATTTTGAGTTGAAAAAACAAGAGATTAATAAGTTGGCTGTTTTATTCAAAAAAACACCAAAAATGAATTATAAATTCAATGTATACCCAAAAGGATTGATTGATTTATACGAAACCACAAACGATACTTTAAAATATAATTTTAAAACTTTAACTGTTGAAGATTATGGAAGTATCATATTAGATGTTAAGAAAGAAACTACATATCCAGTAATAGTTCAGCTTTTAGTAAAAGACAAAATAGTGAAAACGAAATACATTTCTGCTTCTGAAAAAGTTGAGTTTAATCTTTTAGAGCCTAAAGAATATACCGTTAGAGCTATTATTGATGAAAACAATAATAACGTTTGGGATACGGGTAATTTCTTATTAAGAAGACAACCAGAACAAGTAGTTTATTTTGAAGAACCCTTTAAACTAAGAGCTAACTGGATTCAAAATGAAACATTTGTTATTAAGTAGTTCTACCAAGTAGCTGAAGGAGAAAACAAAAAATCTGTAGGATTATCTATATCATATAAATACTGAAAACCTCTAGATTCTTTTTTGCAAAAAGGTTCAATGAGATTCACCATATTTATAAATCCTTTTAAGGTAAGAATACAATAAAAAGTTTGATTGTCTTCACTAAGTATTCCTTCGTCAGATTTAAATAAACCTAAAATTAAATTACAATTTCGAGGTTCAATAAAATCTATTAGAGATAAATCTAATCGTAGCTTTTTATTAATAATAACATCCTCAATTAACTCCTTAAGTTTTGTAGCTTCAGCTTTATTAAAGTTATATAAACGGACAATGTTTTCATTAAGTCCGTTTACGTTTTCGATATAATCTAACTCCATTTTTAGTGTGCTTCTAACCAATTTTCACCTAAACCAACTTCAACATCTAACGGAACGCTCATTTTAAAGGCATTTTCCATCTCTTCTTTAATAATCGGTTTAATTGTTTCTAACTCGTCTTTATGAGTGTCAAAAACTAGTTCATCATGGACTTGTAATAACATTTTCGATTTGAAGTTTTCTTTTTCAAAACGATTATAAATGTTAATCATTGCGAGCTTAATAATATCAGCAGCAGAACCTTGAATTGGTGCATTTACAGCATTTCGTTCGGCAGCTCCACGAACAATTGCATTACGAGAATTGATATCTTTTAAATATCTACGACGTCCTAAAACTGTTTCTACATATCCGTTGTCACGAGCAAAATCAACCTGACTTGCCATGTAACTTTTTAGTTTTGGATAGGTTTCGTAATATGTATCTATTAATTCTTTAGCTTCTTTACGAGATAAATTTGTTTGATTACTTAAACCAAAAGCAGAAACTCCATATACAATACCAAAGTTTACTGTTTTAGCGTTGCTTCGTTGTTCGCGGGTAACTTCATCAATCGACACATTAAATACTTTTGCAGCAGTGGAAGCATGAATGTCTTCTCCGTTTTGAAAAGCTTTTATCATGGTTTCTTCTTCGCTTAAAGCAGCAATAATCCTCAATTCTATCTGAGAATAATCGGCAGCTAATAATACATGATTTTCATCTCTTGGAATAAATGCTTTACGCACTTCTTGTCCACGTTTTGTACGAATAGGAATGTTCTGTAAATTCGGATTATTAGAGCTTAAACGACCAGTTGCGGCTACTGCTTGAGCATATACGGTATGAACTCTACCAGTTTTCGGATTTACCTCATTTGGTAAAGCATCAACGTACGTGCTCTGTAGTTTTTTATATTGGCGATATTCTAATACATCAGCAATAATTTGATGATCTTTTGCTAAGTAAGAAAGGATATCTTCGGCAGTTGAATATTGTCCTGTTTTCGTTTTTTTAGGTTTGTCAACTAGCTTCATGTTTTCAAATAAAACAATCCCTAATTGTTTTGGTGAAGCAATATTAAATTCCTCACCAGCTTGCTCGTAAATATTTTTTTCTAAACGAGTAATGTCATTAGATAAATCAACAGATAATGATTTTAAAAACCCAACATCTAAATTGATTCCTTCAATTTCCATAGCTGTTAAAACTGAAACCAAAGGAGTTTCAACATCATTAAACAATTTGGTAACATTTCCGCTTTCTAATTCTTTAGAAAAATGTTCTTTTAATTGATAAGTGATGTCTGCATCTTCAACCGCATATTCGCTTTGTCTAGAGATTTCAACTTCTCGCATCGAAAGTTGATTCTTTCCTTTTTTACCAATCAATTCAGTAATAGAAACAGGTTGGTAATTTAAATAGGTTTCAGAAAGTACATCCATATTATGACGCATATCTGGATTGATTAAATAATGCGCAATCATGGTATCAAACAATTTTCCTTTTACAGGCATGTTGTAGTTTGATAATATCTTAATGTCATATTTTAAATTATGACCTATTTTTTCAATTTGTTCAGACTCAAAAAACGCACGAAATTCTTCTAAAATAGCTGCTGTTTCTTCTTGATTTTTTGGAAACGAAACATAATAACCTTTACCAGCTTCCCATGAAAAAGCAATTCCAATTAACTCAACTTCTAACGCTTTTAAACCCGTTGTTTCTGTATCAAAACACACAGAGCTTTGTTGCATTAATTTATTTAACAATAATTTCCTTGATAAAGGAGTATCTATATGTTGGTAAAAATGCTTGGTGTTTTCAATCGTTTTATATCCGTTGATATTATTTTCTTCGGATGTGTTTCCGCCTCCAGGAGCAGCAAATAAATCAAATTGACCATCATTTTTAGCTGGAGTTTGTTTTTTTGATGTGGTTTTAGCTGTTGCTTCAGTATTATTTTCGGTAACTGCTGGAGTTGCATATGTTTTTGCTAAATTTTCTGCAAGTCTTCTAAATTCTAATTCATTAAAAAGAGTTGTAATGGCAGGCATGTCTGGTTGTGAAAACTCAAAATTTTCTTCATGAAAATCAACAGGAACATCTAGCATAATTGTTGCCAGTTCTTTAGAAAGTAAACCTAATTCTCCGTTAGCTTCTACCTTTTCTTTCATTTTACCTTTTAAATCAGCAGTGTTTGCCAACAGATTTTCCATAGATCCGTATGCTGCTAAAAACTTTTTTGCTGTTTTTTCTCCAACGCCAGGTAATCCAGGAATATTATCAACAGAATCTCCCATCATTCCTAAAAAGTCAATAACTTGCTCAGGTCTCTCTACTCCAAATTTTTCTTGAACTTCTGGTATTCCCCAAGTTTCGTAACCTCCACCAAAACGTGGACGGTACATAAAAATATTTTCAGAAACTAATTGTGCAAAATCTTTATCAGGAGTTACCATATAGGTTTGATAGCCTTCTTTTTCGGCTTTTTTAGCCAATGTTCCAATAATATCATCTGCTTCGTAGCCTTCTTTAATTACGGCAGGAATATTCATTGCTTTTAAAATTTGTTCAATGTACGGAACCGCAATTTTAATAGCTTCTGGTGTTTCTTGTCTGTTGGCTTTATATTCTGGAAAAACTTCTGTTCTGGCAACGCTTCCGCCACGATCAAAACAAACAGCGATATGATCTGGTTTTTCACGTTTTATAACATCTAATAAAGAGTTGGTAAATCCTAAAATAGCAGAAACATCCATTCCTTTAGAATTGATTCTTGGATTCTTTATAAAAGCGTAATATCCTCTAAAAATTAATGCAAAAGCATCTAATAAAAATAATCGTTTTTGATTTGCCATTGTGTAAGTTAAGCCTGTTGAAATAAATTGTTGATATAGATTTGATTACATCAAATTAACCTATAAAAATAGTTACTGCGAACTTCGCAGGTAAAGCTACGAAACTTTAACAAGACGTTAAAAAATTGATTATAAGAATCATGCTATCTTTGCTCGACTTTTAAAAAGATAAAATATGCCTCGCTGGATTCTTCCTCTTTTAATAATTTCAGTAATCATTATAGTTTTCGAAATTTATGCTTTTCAGGCTATAAAAACAGTGACAAAAAATAAATTTATCCGTTATGGGTGGTTGCTTGTTGGTACTGTAGCTTATGTAAACTTTTTCTACGTGATGCTAACTTCTGATAGAAGTTCGGGGCAAACAACGCAATTTCAATGGGCGTTCGGAATGCTTTTATTAGTGCTAATACCTAAGTTGATTATTTTGCTGTTCATGTTTGGTGAGGACATGGTTAGGTGGATTCAAAAAGGAGTTTCTTATTTTTCATCAAGCGAAACCAAAGCATTAGAAGGAAGAAGAACTTTTATTGCAAAATTAGCTTTGGGGATTGCGGCTATCCCTTTTGCAAGCTTGTTGTATGGTATTTTTAAAGGAAAGTACAATTACAAAGTTTTAAAATATCAGCTAGAGTTTGATGATTTACCTGAAGCTTTTGATGGTTTTACAATTACTCAAATTACAGATATACATTCTGGTAGTTTTACTGATAAGGAAGAAATTCAATACGGAGTTGATTTAATAAATGAACAAAAATCAGATGTGATTTTATTTACAGGTGATATTGTAAATAATTTTGCAAAAGAGATGGATGAATGGATTCCGATGTTTTCACAATTAAAGGCACCGGTTGGTAAGTATTCTATTCTCGGTAATCATGATTATGGAGATTATTCGAAATGGAAAAGCGAAGAAGCAAAAGCAGTTAATTTTGAAGCAATAAAAGAAATCCATCCTAAAATAGGATTTGATTTACTGTTAAATGAAAACCGTTTTATAGAAAAAGACGGGCAAAAAATAGCTTTAATAGGGGTAGAGAATTGGGGAAAAGGTTTCAATCAAGCTGGAGATTTGAAAAAGGCGAGTGAAGGCATAGACAAAGATGATTTTAAAGTATTAATGAGTCACGACCCAAGCCATTGGGAATACAAAGTAAAAAAAGACGATTTTAATTATCAATTAACCTTAAGTGGGCATACACATGGTTTGCAGTTTGGAATTGAAATTCCTGGAATTATAAAATGGAGTCCCGCAAAATATGTTTATAAGCAATGGGCTGGTTTGTATGAAGAGTTTGGGAGGTATATAAATGTAAACAGAGGTTTTGGTTTTCATGCATTTCCGGGTAGAGTTGGTATTTGGCCAGAAATTACAGTAATTGAACTTAAAAAAGCCTGATTTACTGCATTTTAAACAAATGTTAATATCTATTTTAAAAAAAAGAAGTATTTTTGCATAAATTTTTATATAAAACTTTATTTAAAATGACAAAGTTTGGTGAAATAATAAGTGTAAACAAACCAGTTTTAATTGATTTTTACACAGATTGGAGCGAGTTTGAACCTAGTTTAGATACACTTCGTGATGTTGCTGCTGCTTTAGGAGATAAAGCAAAAGTTATTAAGATCGATATTAAAAAGAATGAAATTCTTGCTGAAGCTTTACGTGTAAAAGGAAATCCAACTTTTATGATTTATAAAGAAGGAGAGATGAAGTGGAGACAAACTGGTGAACAAGACGCAAATACTTTAATTGGTTTAGTTCAACAGTACGTTTAAGAAATAGATTTAAACGTATACCCCTTCCTTTTAAATTCCTGTAAAATTTTTGGCAATGTGTAGTATAGTTTTTCGCTAGCTTTTATGCTGTCGTGAAAAACAATAATACTTCCATTTTTTGTGTTTTCTAAAACGTTTTTTAAACACTTTTCTTTTGTGATTGATCTGTCAAAATCTGCCGATAATACATCCCACATTATTATTTTATATCCACTTTTAATAAGTTGTACGGATTGATTTTTTTTTAGTTTTCCGTAAGGAGGTCTAAATAATTTTGAAGGATTTGGCTTTTTTAATTTTTCAAATTCGTTTAAAATAATACTTTCACATAATTCTGTATTCTTAATATAACTAGCATTATTACTTTTCCATCCGTTTAAGTGATTAAAAGTATGGTTGCCTACTGAATGCCCTTCATTTATAATTCGATGAAATACAGTAGGGTGTTTTTTTATATTATCACCAATACAGAAAAAGGTAGCTTTTGCATTGTGTTTTTCTAATTGATCTAAAACAAACTCTGTAACTTCAGGTATTGGGCCATCATCAAAAGTTAAGTAAATTTCTTTTTTGTTAGAAGTAAAACACCACGTATACCTAGAAAACAGTTGTTTAAGTATACGTGGTGTTTTGGTAAAATAAAACCTCATTTAATTTAAGGTTTTATAGTGTCTAATTCTTGAGTAACAGGTTCTTCTTCGTCTGGCATTAAATGCTTAAACAAACGAGCATGCGCTATATATTGTTCGAAGGCTTTTTTACCGTACTCCATATCGGTATCGTATTTTGTTATTTGCTGAATAACGTTTTGATACATGTATAAGTTTGTTTCTAAGTTGTCTAGAATTAAATCAAGGTTTTCATCTTTAAAAGTGCTATAATACTTCAATTTCTGTTGAAAAATATCAGAAAGAGTTTCAGCTGTTTCACGAGCTTTTTCAATATCTCCCATACGGTAATACAATTCAGGGTATCCTAAAGAAATGCTATAATGATCAAAATCTTTAATTGGCATTTTATATAACGATAAATCTAAAACATCTTTTGCGTTTACAGAATCTCCTTTTTTCATGAACTCTTCAGATAAGCGCATTAAATTATTACGTATAGATATTGCGTTACGTTTACTTTGTTCGTCTAAATAAATTTCACCGTTATTAATGGTTTTCCAATCCCATTTTTTAACGTTTTCATACATTTTTTCAGGATCGATACGTCCCATATCAAACATAGATTTTCCTTTATTTGATGTTTTTATAGGAACTAATTTGTACGACATTCCATCTAATTGTAAATAATCTTTTAACCAGATGTATTCTTCATCAGCGTTTGCACCACCTGTAAAATATAAAGGACGTTTCCAATCGAAATTATTTAAAATATCGAGCATTAAAATTCTGTTCTTAGAAAGAAGTTCACCAACAGTGATATCAATATATGGTAAAATTTTATCAGCATCTTTTTCTGCTACTAAACCAGTTTTTAAAACATTGGCTTTATTAACAGGTATACGAATTCTGTTTGTTGGGTAGAATTTTTCTTTTGAAGTTTCTGTTGCCTCTATATAAGTGGCGTCATTATCACTTTCAATCCAGCGCATAAAATCTTTTATAGGAAGAATTGAATCTCTTAATTGAGGTAGTGGATAATAATAGGCAACGTCTAATGTTCCGTACTTATATTGGTCGTGTGTTAGTTTAGACGGAATAGGATCGGCATCATAGGTTTTCTTTTTCATTTGATCGATATACCAATCTGTTTGGAAAAGACTTGTATTTACAATTTTTATATCAGGTCTAACTCCTTCTACTTGTTGCATGTACCAAAGCGGAAAAGTATCGTTATCTCCAATGGTAAAAATAATTGCATTAGGATCGCAACTTTCTAAATATGTCTGAGCATTTAATTGTGCTAAATAACGATCACCTCTATCATGATCATTCCAGTTTTGAGCACCCATTAATACAGGTACAGCAATTAAAGATACTGCCGATACAGCTAATGCTACAGTTCTGTTATTTGCATATTTTTTAAGGTAGTCGTAGAGCGCAAGTACTCCGAATCCTATCCAAATTGCGAAAACATAAAAAGATCCTACTACTGCATAATCACGTTCGCGAGGTTCGAAAGGTTTTGGGTTGGTGTAAAAAATAATTGCAAAACCAGTAAAAGCAAAGAATAGTGCTAAAGTGTATAGGTTTTTCTTGTCTTTTTTAGCTTGATAAAACAACCCAATCAGCCCTAAAATTAAAGGTAAGAAGTAGTATTTGTTTCGTCCTTTGTTGTTTTTTATGTCATCAGGTAAACTCTGTTGTGAACCTAAACGCATTTCATCAATAAAATCAATACCGCTTAGCCAGTTGCCGTTTTCAATATCTAAATGACCTTGAATATCGTTTTGTCGTCCAACAAAATTCCACATAAAATAACGTCCATACATGTATCCGAATTGATAATCAATCATGAATCGCATATTCTCTAAAAAAGTAGGGCGTCTTTTACTTCGTGCAGGAATTCCAGCGATTCTTTTATAGTTTTTTTCTGACCCTGGATCCACCATCCTTGGAATAAATCCTTTGTGTTTACTTGAATAATTAGGAATTATATTTTTGTATTTGTTTACAATAACATATTTTCCATCCTTTTTTTCATACTTAGGCTTGTCATCTTTGTATGGTTGACTAGCGTCTTGTTCTCTGTCGTAAGCAACTGAATAGTATTTGTCGTAGAAAACATTTGCATCACCATATTGTTCACGATTGTAATAAGCTAATAATTCGCGAGCACTAGATGGATTATTTTCATTAATCACTGTATCAGCATTTGCACGAATTGGTAACATTAACCACGATGAAAATCCAATCATAATAAACAATACAGATAAAATAAGTGTGTTTACTGTAACAAGATTGTTTTTTCGAGTGTAGTTTAATCCAAAATAGAATAAAGCTATTAAGACTAATCCAGCTATTACAGTTCCAGAATTATAAGGCAGTCCTATTTGATTGATAAAAAACAACTCAGAAACACTAAAGAACTTTAACGTAAATGGAAATAAAAACTTAAATACAAAAGCTAAAACAAATATTGAAATTAAAGTTGCTATAGCTGTCGTTTTAATATTGATATCTTTATACGTTTTAAAGAAATATAATAGTACAATTGATGGAATTACCAATAATGATAAAATATGTACACCAAACGATAAACCAACTACAAAACTGATTAGAACTAACCATTTATTTCCTCTTGGAGTATTTATTTCTGATTCCCATCTTAATCCTAACCAAAATAAAAGTGCCATTAAAAAAGAAGACATCGCATATACTTCACCTTCTACAGCACTAAACCAAAAACTATCAGAAAAAGTATAGGCTAAAGCACCAACTAAACCACTACCTAAAACAGCGATTTGTTCATTTTTGCTAAACTTACCGTTTTTAATAGTCATTTTTTTAGCTAAACTGGTAATGGTCCAAAACATGAATAGAATTGTAAATGCACTAGCTAAACCAGACATGAAATTTACCATTTTAGCCCATTGGCTTGGGTCGTTGCTAAACATAGCAAAGAAAGCTCCAAGCATTTGAAATAAAGGTGCGCCTGGAGGGTGACCAACTTCTAACTTAACTGCTGTTGAGATGTATTCTCCACAATCCCAAGAACTAACAGTAGGTTCGAGAGTTAAAGTATATGTAATTAATGCCACGGCAAATGAAAACCATCCTAAAATTGTATTCCATTTTTTGTAGTTAAAATCTTTCATAGTTTTAAATAAGTTACTGCGAATGTACTAATAACTAGTGTTTTTATACCTAGCAAAAATATAATTTTGATTATATTTGTATATCTGTTGTTCAGATAAAGTTCTGTTAAAAGAAAAAAACTTTAAAAAAGTTTTGTAAATATTATAAAAACTTATAAATTTGCACCCGCAATAACGCAATTGGCCTATGGTGTAATGGTAACACACCGGTTTTTGGTACCGATATTCAAGGTTCGAGTCCTTGTAGGCCAACAAAAAGCTTTAAAATCATTTGATTTTGAAGCTTTTTTATTTGTAATAGTTTTTCTCTCAGAATAAACTTTATTTAACGCATCTATATTTTTTGAGGTTTCGATCATATTTCTATATATTTAGAGGGATGTTGTTAGATATTAATTCGTTATTTTATTCTTGGATCAGAGGAGGTATATTCCTTCTATTACTTTATCATTTTGTATTTTACTTAAAGCATAAAGAAGATGTTTATAAGTATTATTCAATATACCTTTTAGGGATTTTTATCTTTTTAATTAAGGATGTTTTTCAAACCGAATTAATGATTCGGGTTTATGAGTATTTGATGTTTTCAATTCAGTTTTTAGCATTTTCTTTTTACATTCATTTTACTAGAAGTTTATTAGATACAAAAAGAGATTACCCAGAATGGGATAAAGAAGCGAGTTTTATAGCGCTATCATTATTGGTCATGGGATTTGTTCTTTTAGTAGTTCAGTTCTTTTTTGGTTTTGAATTTCAAAAGGAGGTACTGATTTATGGAGCGCCATTACTTTCATTAATTTTTATAGTAAGATTATCTTATGTTAAAGTGATTTTTTCGAAAGAAGGAATCTATTCTTTAATAGGGTCAGTAATCCTTTTAATATGCGCAAACATTACAGTAATTAAGATGATTAGAGGGGAGTTTTTTCTAATAAATTTAAAAGTACATAGTATGTTTTATTATTTTATTGGAATATTAATTCAAACCACAATTTATGCTTTTTTACTAGCTGATGCTTTGCAAAAAATTGAAATAGAAAAGAATAAAATTGAATATGATTTATTAGAGAAATCATCACAGCTATATAAGTTGAAAATGACAGCTTTTAAAAATAAAATGAACCCTCATTTTTTATTTAATTCATTAAATTCAATAAATAATTTTGTACTTCAAAACAAAAAAGAAGAGGCATCGATATATATAACTAAATTTTCATCGTTAGTTAGAAAAGTACTTCAAACAACAGAAAAAGTTTCAATTTCTTTAGCTGAAGAGTTACGTATTTCAGAATTATATATTAATATTGAGCAAGCTAGATTAAGAAATGGTTTTTTGTATGAAATTAATGTGGAAGAAAATATTGATGTAGAAGAATTAAAAGTTGTACCTCTTTACTTACAGCCTTTTGTTGAGAATGCTATATGGCATGGACTAAGTTTAAAAGAAGGAGAAAAAAAACTAACAATTAATATTAGAGAGAAAGAGAATTATATTTTTACCGAAGTAATTGATAATGGAATAGGTTTTGAAGAGTCTAAAAACAGAAAAAACTCTCAAAATATTCAACGAAAATCTTTCGGTATTGACACCATAAAGAGTAGATTAAATTTAATTTATACCCCCCAGAGCAATTTTGTTAAAATAAGTGATGAGGAAACTATTGGCACAAAAGTGTTAATAAAGTTTCCTAAAGAAACAAGTTAAAACAATGGTATATGTTAAAGATATTAATAATTGATGATGAAAAAGATGCTTTAGAAGTATTAGAATGGAAATTAAATAAATATGTAAAAGAAGAAATTTCGATAACTAAATGTAGTTCGCCTTTAATTGGTATAGAATTATTGAAGGAAATAGAACCTGATATTTTATTTCTTGATATTCAAATGCCAGAAATGGATGGCTTTTCTTTTATAGAAAAGTTTCCTGATAGGGATTTTAAAGTGATTTTTACTACAGCTTACGATGAATATGGAATTAAGGCAGTTAAAGCAAAAGCATTCGACTATCTTTTAAAACCAATAGATGTTGATGAGCTCAACTTAGCGATAAAGAAAATTCTAAATGAAGAAAAACAAGTTACTATACCGGCAAATTTATCGCCTAAGATAAACATTTCAGCAGATGGTAAAGTGTATCTTATAGATAAAGAAACTGTACTTTATTTAAAATCAGATAAAAGTTATACGACAATCAGTTTGACTTCTGGTAAAAAAATTATTGCGACTAAAACATTAAAAGAAATTCATAAGAAATTTCCTTGTCCTGAGTTTGTTCGAGTTCATAATTCTTATGTAGTAAACTTAAATCATGCAACTGAATATAATAAAGGAGTGAATGAATTAACAATGTTAGATGGTACAATTGTTAGTGTTAGTAGAAGTAAAAAAACAGAATTGATAAAAAAACTGCATTTAGATAAATAGTGTTACAGGATATTACATCTCCGTTTTATTCTTGGATACGAGGAGGACTACTGGTTCTTTTTGTGTATCATTTTATAATATATGTTCAAAACCGAGATGTTTTACATAGGTATTATAGTATTTATCTTTTTTGCTTAACTGTTTATTTAGTAAGAGATGCATTTACAAATGAAACAGTTCAGTATTATTATCAATACATTAGTTTTTCTATACAGTATATAGGTTATGCTTATTTTATACATTTTTGCAGAAGTTTAGTAAATACAAAACAAAACTTTCCAAAGTTAGATAAAGGAGCAGTTAATCTTTCGAAGGGGTTGTTGGTATTAGCATTTTTTTTGGTTGTAATTCAATTTTTATGGGGTTACGAAGTTCAGAAATTGGCAGTTGCTTGGTCTGTTCCTTTTACTTCTTTTTGCGCGTTTTATATATTCTTTGTTGTTTCAAAAAAGAAATCAAAACAAGTTTTTTATCTATTATTAGGGTCTATTTTGTTTTTAATATTGGCAAATATTAGTTCAGTTAAAATGGTTAAAGGTGAATTATATTTAATTGATTTTAAGGTGCACAGAATGTTTTATTATTTTATTGGAGCAATTATTCAAAGCACCATATTTGCAATTTTAATTGGAAATTATTTTAGAGAGATAATAGAGCAAAAAAATAGAGTAGAGATTCATTTGTTAAAACAGAGAAATCAAATTTCTGAATTAAAGTTAATAGCTTTAAAAAGTCAAATGAACCCTCATTTTTTATTTAACTCCTTAAATTCGATAAATAATTTTGTAATTCAGAATAAAGTAGATAAAGCTTCAAATTACATTACTAAATTTTCATTATTAATTAGAAAAGTACTTCGAGCAACTAATAAAAATTCAATTTCATTAAAAGAAGAACTAGATGTTTTATCTATCTACATAAAGTTAGAACAGATGAGGTTGAAAAATAGCTTTGTTTTTGAAAAAGAGATAGATGATAATATTAATATTCAAGAGTTAAAAGTAGTGCCTCTTTTTTTACAGCCTTTTGTAGAAAATGCCATATGGCATGGATTGAGTTTAAAAAAAGGTGATAATAAGTTAATTTTAAGTGTACAGTTGGAAAAAAAAGATATTGTTGTTAAAGTTGTTGATAATGGTATAGGCTTAAATGCTTCTCAAAGGAAAAAAGATAAGCAGTTATTAAATAAAAAATCTTACGGGATTAACTTAGTCAAAGAAAGACTGGAATTAATGTACGGTCAAGAAATTAAAGTTGATATTGAAGATATATCTGATGAGAAAGCAACAGGAACTCAAGTTTTTATTTGTTTTCCGTATAATTTATAATGTCAATTATTGTGTTTTTTTAACGTAATATTTAATTTTTACTACCAATTGTTTAAGTTTTTCAAAACTTTTTCAAAACCTATGTAATTTAGCCATATAGAAAAGGAATTGTGATTTGGGGGGACTCACGTTCTTTAGGGGTAAAGAAAAAAGGTTAAAGCATTGCTTTAACCTTTTTATTACCACTTAAAAAAAGGGTTTTTACTTAAATTAGAATTATAGTATTTATTTATTCCAGTAACTTCTTCTCCTAACCAATCTGGTTTAGTGAAAGTATCGTGTTCATTTTCTAATTCTATTTCTGCTATAAGTAATCCTTTATTATCACCTAAAAATTCGTCTACTTCGAAAGTATGGTCATCAACCTTTACTAAATAACGATATTTTTCAATTACTCCTTCTTCACATAAATTAAGTAAATCATCTGCTTCATTTATGTCAATTTCTTTTTCCCATTCATAGCGAGTAGTTCCAGTTTTATTTGATTTTCCTTTAATAGTAAGAAAACCATTTTCATCTTTTATACGAACTCTAACAACGCGCTCTTTATTAGAGTTTAAAAAACCTTGTTTAATAAAGTGTTTTTTATGTGCAGATACTTTAAAGTCAGTAGACTTTACGATAAACTTTCTTTCTATTTCTAACGCCATAAATTCCGTGGTCTAATTTATACGAAAGTATCAATTTTTTGTCGTATATATTAAATATCTTTGATAAGTATTAATAATTGATTTGAAAATTTAGGATGGCATTAATTACTACCAAAGCAATTGTTTTAAGTGCCTTGAAATATAGCGATACGAGTTTAATAGTTAAGTGTTTTACTTTAGAAGATGGAGTTAAATCGTATATGTTAAAAGGAGTTTTAAAGGTTAGAAGGGGTAAGTTAAAAGCGGCACACTTTCAGTCTTTAAATCAATTGTTAATTACTGCAAATCATAATAATAAGAATGCATTAAATTCTATTAAAGAGATTCAGGTTATTCATCCTTATGAGAATATCCATACTTCGGTAATAAAACAGACAATAGTGCTTTTTTTGTCAGAAGTGTTGTCAGGTATTATTCAAGAAGAAGAAAAAAACGCATCTTTATACGAATATATAGAGGCTGGCTTGGTTTGGCTAGATACTCATGATAATATTGCTAATTTCCATTTGCTTTTTTTATTGAATTTATCAAGGTATTTAGGGTTCTACCCTGATGTTTCTGAGCCTGAAAAAAAAGCATTTAATTTACTGGAAGGTAGGTTTACTGATGTTGAATATGAAAGATTAACAGTAATTGGAAATGAATTAGTTCTTTTTAAAAGGCTATTAGGCATAAATTTTGATGCAATAGATACAGTTTTATACAATAAAAATGAAAGACAAATAATCCTGCGAACTATAATTCAATATTTTGAATTACATTTGGAGGGTTTTAGAAAACCTAAATCTTTAGACGTTTTAGAAATCGTGTTTAGTTGATATATGAAGCAAGTTGTAACTGTATTTTTTTTACTGATAATCACCTCTATTTTTTCGCAAAACCTTACTGTAATTGATGCCGAAACAGGTAAGCCAATTGATAGAGTGGCGGTATTTAATAAAACTAAAACCACATCGGCAATTAGTAATGAAAGTGGGGCTGTAAATATTACTGCTTTTCAAAAAGAAGAGATTCTTGTTTTTTCTCATGTTGCTTATGCTGAGTTTCAAGAAAAAAAGTCAACACTAAAGAAAAATGATTACCAAGTTTATTTATCTAAATATTCTGAAAAGTTAGATGAGGTAGTTGTATCCGTTTTTAAAAACAAAGCAAAAACTAATAGAATAGCTGAGCAAATAGCAGTAGTTTCTGCTAAAGAAATACAAAAACTATCTCCACAAACTTCTGCCGATTTATTAGCTAATATCCCAGGGGTTAAAGTTCAAAAATCTCAATTTGGAGGTGGTAGTCCTGTACTTAGGGGTATGGAGAGTAATCGTGTTTTATTAGTTGTAGATGGGGTAAGATTGAATAATGCGATTTATAGAAAAGGACACCTGCAAAACTCTATAACAGTTAGTCCTAACTTACTAGATAGAACTGAAATTGTTTTTGGACCATCATCAGTTATTTATGGTTCTGATGCATTAGGTGGTGTGATTCATTATTATACGAAAACACCAAAGTTGTCGGAGAAAAATAATGTTAAAGGGAGTCATTTTTTACGATATAGCTCAGTAAACAATGAAGTTACAAATACTGTTTCGGCAGAACTTCAATTTAAAAAGTGGGCTTCTTTTACGAGTATATCACATAGTAATTTTGGAGATTTAAAAATGGGTAAAAATCGTTCTCATGGTTTTGATAACTGGGGGAAAGTGTATTTTTATTCTGATAATTTAAACGGAAACTATAGTGAGAATCCTACCTTAAATAATGATGTTAATCTTCAAAGAAATACCGGATTTAGCCAAACAGATTTATTACAGAAGTTTTATGTTCCGTTATCTAAAAATACTGATTTAAAAGTAAATATTCAATATTCAACATCTTCTAATGTTCCTCGTTTTGATAGGTTAACGGAACTTAAAAATGGAAGTTTAAAGTTTGCAGAATGGTATTACGGTCCGCAAAAACGTTTGCTAGTTTCACCTCAATTAGAAATTAATCCGAAGAAAAAATGGTTAGATAAAGGTACCATTACTTTTGCATATCAAAATGTTCAAGAAAGTCGTATTCAAAGAAAATTTGGAAGCTTAGAAAGAACATATAGAGAGGAAGAAGTGGATATTTTTAGCTTAAATGGAGATTTCACAGTACCATTGGCAAAAAAAAGGAATTTAGGTTATGGTTTTGAAGTGGCGTATAACGATGTAGCTTCAATACCTTCAGGAAGAATTTTAAATGTTGAGAACGGGGGAATAATAGGGTTTAATGGAAGTTTCCCTGTGCAATCTCGTTACCCTGATGGTGGAAGTAGTTATTTGAGCTCTGCTATTTATGCTGATTATCGCCAAGATATTAACGATAAATCTACTTTAAATACAGGTATTAGAGCAACGCATACTGTTTTAAAAGCAAAATGGATTGATGATACATTTATTAGTTTGGATGAAGATGATATTCATTTAGATAATCAGTCGTTAACAGCAACCATAGGTTATGTGTATAAACCAAATAGAACTTGGCAATTTAATAGTGTGATTTCTTCAGGATTTAGATCTCCAAACATAGATGATGTTGGTAAAATAAGAGAGAAGAACGGGGAGTTAACGATACCAAATACAGATTTAGGACCAGAATTTGCTTATAATTTTGAAGTTGGATTACAGAAATACTTTAATAATAGAAAGTTTAGAGTAGGTGTAAATGCTTACTATACAATTATTGATCAAATAATTGTTAAAACTCCAATATTAGGTACTAATATAATTGCTTATGATGGAGAGAGTTTTTCGGCTGCTAACAATGAGATTTTAGCAAATCAAAACTTGGGAAGCGCATATATAACTGGTTTTACAGCTAGTTTTCAAGGGAGATTACATAAAAACTGGAAAGCTTTAGGAACAGTTACTTACACCAAAGGACATACTTTTGATAAAGATGAAATATCAAGTGGACCATTATCCTCTATTCCTCCGTTATTTGGGAGGTTCGATTTAAATTATTCTAAAGGTAAGTTTGAAGCAGGTGCTAACATGGTTTTCAATGCTAAAAAAGATATTAAAGATTATAATTTAATAGAAGGAATAGACAATCAACAACAAACTCCAATAGTAGATGAAAATGCTACAAATGATATTGATAAATATTACGGAACTCCAAGTTGGATGACCTTTGGGCTGTATGGGAAGTACGAAGTGAATTCTAATATCACTGTTCAAACACAATTAACTAATTTATTCGATCAGCATTACAAAGAGTTTGCATCAGGTGTATCTGCTCCAGGACGTAATGTGTCAATATCGTTAATAACCAAATTTTAAAAATACAAACATGATTAATTTTTTTAAACTAATTAGCTGGCTAGAAGGAATATCTTACATTTTATTACTTTTTATAGCTACACCAATAAAATACTTACAAGGAAACCCAGAGTATGTAAAAATGCTAGGAATGCCTCATGGAATTTTATTTGTAATCTACATTGTTTTAGCTATCATGTTAAAGTATGAGCTTAAATGGAATAATAAAACTTTCGGAATGGTTTGTTTATTATCAATCTTACCATTCGGAACTTTTTTTGTGGGGAAGTATTTGAAAAAATAAACACTATCCTCCACTAACTGGAGGAATAATCGCAATTACATCATTTTCATTGATAATAGTTTCATCAGTAGCATAGCTTTCGTTGATGGCTACTGCATAAGTGCTCATGTTTTTCAATTGAAAATGTTGAGAAATAATTTCTTTAAAACCTGCAATAGTAGAATTAACAGGTAGTTCTATTTTTATAGAAGAACTACCTGCTAAATCTGTTGCAATACCAAAAAGTAGTACATTAATATTCATACTACGAAATTACAATTTAATTCCGAATACTACTCGGTTTTCATTTCTTCCGTTAAAGTTAGAACGAGCAAAATCTACACGTAAAAAACGCCATTTTCCAAAGCCAATATTGTCTAAACCAACCGCAAATTCAGAGTATGGTTTATTGCCTCCAGTAAACAATCCTTTAGCTCCAGTAACTAAATGAAAGTTTAATTTATTTAATAAAGGGATTTTACTTAAAAGAGCACCTTTAAAATTATACTCCCCATGCAATTCGCCATATTTATCGTTTGTACTTAATTGATAGTATGGCAGCATATAAAAATTGTCTAAATAATTATCTTTTGGAGCAACCAATAAACGGTTTCCGTTAAAGTGCGCATAATCTATAAAAGGAATGTCTTTCTTTTCTAAAAACACGCCACCTTTTGCTTTGTATTTGAATTCACCCCAGTTACCAAAAGAAACCTTTTGATTTAATTGAGAATATACTACGTCTGAATTCCACTCAGAATTATTAGAACCAAAATTCTTTTTATACCCGATAAATAATGAGGGGTATTTTTTATTACCCACATTATATTTTCCGTTTGGATAGGATAAGTATTTTTGTCCAAAATTGATGTTGGCACCAACCGTAAACGACCACATTTTATGAGGTGTAAAAGACGAGGTGAAATTATTAGGTTCTTGCGGATTGTTAGAGGTATAGCTTACATCTTTTTTAGGAAACATTACATAATCTGTAGTGTTAAATAAAGGCTTTCTATCGGCAAACTCTAAAGAAGATGACATATGTAATCCGTTAGTTACTTCTTGTGAAAAGGAAACTTTAGCAAAAGATTTTTCATAAACCTTCATGTAGTTTCTTTCAAATAAAACAGAACTTATAGTATTCCAAAATTTTGAAATAGGTTGTTTAGCATTGAATTGAGCCGTAGTAACACCTCCAGATATATTTAAAATAGGTCTTGTAGTATTATTCCATTTGTAATAAAAATAACCAGTAGGTCTTATTTCTTTATCAGAAAAACCATAGTTTACATTGGTGCCAAACCCAAAATTCTTTCCTTTTTTATCAAGTGTTTTGTAATAACTTAATCCTACCGAAGTATTCCAACCTTGCACTGTGTTAAAGCTTAAATCTTCAATAGGAGAAGGTAGGTTAATCGACCATTTATTGTAAGAGTCTCGGTATGAATAACCAGAGATAATATCCATGATTCTAAACTTATTTTTTTTGCTGTCTATTGAGTCTAAATATTTTTTAGATTTTCTTACCGTTTTAATACTGTCTTTCAATTTATAATCAGAAACTTCTTCTTTAGTTAGAGCTACAGGACGAATTTTATTCCAATACACAGAGTCTTTTTCGGTAGCATTTTCAGCGAATGATAAAATTTCACTTCCAAATGATTTTTCGGTATAATTAGGAGAGAAGTTATAGTTTGAATATGCGGCTGAGAATCTTCCATTAAAATTAAATCCAAACATACCCGCTTTAAAATCGATGGTTTGAGTAACGGGTACCCAAGCTTTGTTTTTATGAGAGAAATTATAGTTTTGTTTTATATGAAGTGTATCAATCATTGGCATGCTTACCTGATTTCCAGTAACAATAACATCAGCTCCGTAAATAGCCCAATCATCTTCTACAATATAGATAAAGCCACTAAATACTCGATCGTTTTTTCGTTTAGGTAATAGTTGAATTTTATTAATTAACCGTGCATTTTTATCGTAAAAAGTACCTGTTAATTTATAGTTGTAATAACTGAAAGCTCCATTAGAAATAGGAGAAATCATTTGAGCTTCTGCTAGATTAAATGAGTTTTCATAAAAATTAAAATCTACCTCTTCTGCTTGATTAAAACTAATTCCGTTGTCGCTACCAGAGACTTTCGAAGCAATAATATGTTCTTTAAAGTTTTTAGGTTTTTTCTGATAGGAAATTTTAGAAATAGTTTCTGAAAGATATACAATACCAGTTCTTGTAGAGTCTAAGCCACCGCCCATATCTCCAATTTCTTGACCTAAAAATTTCTTAGGGAGATTTTTAACTTTAAACAATCCACGAGAATAAAAATCAGCTTTATATTGAGCAAACTTATCAGTGTTTTTCTTTTTACTTGCGATAGCATTTCTAATAATTTTATTGGCAGGGTTTTCTTTAGAAGAGATTAAAACTTCATCTAAAGCAACTTGTTCTTCAGAAAGAGTTACATTTAAAATAAACGGAAATGAAGAGATGTCAACTTTTTTCTTTACGGTTTTAAATCCTAAAATTTGATAGACAATTGTGTGCTCTCCTTTTTTAGTTATTGCTAATTCGTAATCACCATTATCATTAGTCGTAGTTCCTGTAATACTATTTTCTAAATAGATGCTTACAAAAGATAATGGTTTGTTGTTGTTCGTAGTTACTTTTCCTTTTACTTGAGCAAAGTTAATGGCAGTAAATACTAGGCATAGTAGCGTAATTGTTTTTTTCATAGTTGGTTTTTCATATTCAAAGACAAACATAAATCAAGTACATCTCAATAAATGTTTAAAAGCTGTTAAATAAGTTACAAAGAACTCTTAAAACATTAGACTAATAAAAAGTAAAAAGAGTTGCTTGATTATTTAATGAACAGTGTCTTTTTTTACAGTTTTTTTCTTTTTCTTTCCAAATAACCCGCCTAAAACATCGGTTACTTTTTTCACAGTATTTTCAGTTTTATTAGAAGTCTTTGAAGAGTCTTTCTTTTTATTACCTAATAAGCCTCCTAAAGTGTTTTTAATAAGGTTGTCTTTTTGTTGCTGAATTAACTTTTGAGTTAACTTAGTTACTGAAGATGATAAGTCTGTTTTTACAGAAGGGTTAGACATGTTTCCTGTAATGTTTGCTGTAACAGGTACTGTAACGTTTTGATCTTTTACACTAAGTTTAGATAATAAACCTTGAACTTCATTTCCTAAATATTTAGCTGGAACATCAAAAGTTACATTATAACTCATGCTTTGGTCGAATCCATGACTACCACCAATATTAATACCAATATCTTTGTATTTTAGTTTGAAAGGAGATACCTCTACTTTTCCTTCTTTAAAAGATAAATGTGTTTTAATATCTGTTAAATCTAATTTTGTTAAATCAATAAAAGAAAGTTTATTATTTAATAAGCCTAGAGTTTTAGTCTTTTCAGGATTTATATTAGTGGCTAATAATTCTGCCAAAGCTTTACCAGAAACAGAGGTTAAGTTAGGTGTAAAATCTTTATTTAAATTTCCTGATAAATTAATGTCAGAATTTAGTTTTCCGTTCATAGCACCTGCAATAGGCCCCAATGATTGTAATAAATCTAAGCCATTAAAAGATTGTGCAATATCAAACGATTTTATACCAAGTTTAAGCGCAAAAGTTGGTTGCTTTTGTTGAGTGTTTACCTCACCATTCATGGCGATTTGACCATTAAATATACCTGCATTAACATTCTGTAAAGTTGCTTTTTCATCTTTTAAATACAAAGTTCCTTTTACATTTTTTAAAGTAAGATTATCATAATATACTGTTTTAGCATCTGCCAAAATTTTACAATCTAAAAAAGCAGGAATTTTTAAAGATTCAGTTGGTTGCTCTTGTTGTGAAGTATCTTTTTTGTTTTCAGTTGAGCTTGTGTTCTCTTGCATAAAATCACTAACATGAAAGGCGTTGGAATTTACGTTAAATGTTCCTTGGAGCTTTTTGTCTGAAAGTAAGAATCCTAATAAATTTTGAATTTTTCCAGTAGCGTTTAAGTCACTCTTTCCTGTTTTAGCATTAAACTTAGTAAGCGAAACAGTTGATGGAGTAAAATCGACTTTAGTGTTCTTTATATTAATAGGATTTACAATGTCTTTAGAAGAAAAAACAAAATCACTTACTTCAATGTGCCCATCATTTTTTATACGATTTAAGACGTTATTTTGTATAGCTTTTACATCAAACTTAGTGTGTAGATTCGCTTTTAAAATTCCACTCAATTCATTTTTTAAATCAATAGGGTAAGCTTGATTTATATGTGCAAGGTTTAGCGTTCCGTTTACGTTAGCATTTACCAAAGGGTTTGTGGTAATATTAGAGACAGTTCCTTTTCCAGAAAAGGTGTCTTCATCAATTTTAAAAGATAAACCAGCAATATTTACATAGGTATTGGCGATTTTTCCTGTTGTGTTTTTTATCTGTGCATTGATGTTGATGTTTCTAACAGTTTTTGGTAAATCAGGGTATTTAAAGGAAGCACTGTTAGATTTAACAGCAATATCTAATTTCGGAATCGTATTGTTATCAATAATTCCGTCTATTTTTCCGTTAACACTAAAATCACCAGAGGTGGTTACATTAGATATGTTTTTAGTGTATGCCTCAGGAATCAACCCTAAAAAGTTTTTAAAATCTGAAGAAGGTGTTTTAAAGTTTAAATGCACTTCTTGATTCTTTTCATTGATTTGAACAAAACCATCAAAAACTAAAGGTAAGTTGTTCAGTTTTGCTTCGTTTTTTAGGAAAGAAAATTTTTGATTTATTAAATCCATTCCTAAGATAGCGTTCAATTCAATTTTTTGATTTTTCGCGTATGAAGTTCCGTCCATTCCAAAGGAAACTAATGCAGAAGTTTTAGTATTTAATTCAGAGTTAGATTGAGAAAAATCACCACTTCCAGAGTGATTAAAGTTGTTTAAAACAATGTTTGTTTTACTTTTTTTATCACTGTATTTTATGGTTGAGTTTGTTATTTCATAAGAATCGATTGATAATCCGAAATTAGAAGGAGTTTCATTATCAAGATTTGAATCTTTTTTAACCTCTTCAGGTTTAGCAATATCATAATTTGCATTCCCTTTTTCATCAACCAATACATTTACCAGAGCTTCATCAATAGCAAATGATTTTATATTTAATTGTTCTGAAGTTTTTTTAAATAGCTCGGTGAGTTTTAAGCTAAGGTTGATTTCTTTTGCAAATAACAAAGTGTCATTTTTAAAAGGTTCGTTATTAATTACAGTTAAATTTGATAATTGTACCGAAGCATTAGGAAAATTTCTTAGTAAACTCAAGTTAGAGTCGCTAAAATCAACTTGTGCATTTACATTGTTATTAATGGTTTGTTTTACTAAACCAATAATTTTATCTTGAAACAATAGTGGGAGGCTTATTAATACAACAAAAAATGCGATAAGAATACCAATGGTTATTTTGTAAATCTTTTTCATGAAATAAGAAAGTTAACTTTATATACTAACGAACAAAGTTCTATAATTATTTGTTAAGTAAGAGTGAATAAAATTATAAAATAAAAGTTTGGTAATTTTGTTCAACTAAAAACACAGGTTTTGATTCAGATACAGCAATATTCAAGTTTTATAAAAGCTCAAGCGAAACGTTTGGGTTTTTTAGAATGTGGTATTGCAAAAGCTGATTTTTTAGAAGATGAAGCACCTAGATTAGAGGAGTGGCTAAAGAATGATTATCATGGCGAAATGCGTTATATGGAAAATCATTTTGATAAACGCTTAGATCCTCGTTTGTTGGTTGATGGAGCTAAATCAGTAGTTTCATTATCTTATAATTATTTTCCAGAAGAAGTTCAGAATGAAGGAACTTATAAAGTGTCTAAATATGCTTACGGACAAGATTATCATCATGTAATAAAAGAAAAACTACGAGAATTATTACAGTTAATTAATGATGAGATTGGAGAAGTTTCAGGAAGGTGTTTTGTTGATTCAGCTCCGGTTTTAGAACGTGCTTGGGCAGAAAAAGCAGGGTTAGGATGGAATGGAAAGCATACACTATTAATACAAAAGCAACAAGGTTCATTCTTTTTTTTAGCAGAACTAATTATAGACTTAGAACTTGAGTATGACGATCCTTTTAAAACAGATCATTGTGGAGAATGTACTCGTTGTATAGATGCTTGTCCTACTCAAGCAATTTTACCGAATAATACAGTTGATGGTAGTAAATGTATATCGTATTTTACTATTGAATTAAAAGATGCTATTCCAACTGAATTTAAAGGAAAAACAGACGGTTGGATGTTTGGTTGCGATACTTGTCAAGATGTTTGTCCGTGGAATCGTTTCTCAAAACCACATTCAGAACCGTTGTTTAAACCACAAGAAAACTTGTTGGAAATGACACAAAGAGATTGGCAAGAATTAACGCAAGATACTTTTAGTAAGGTGTTTAAAAAATCCGCAGTTAAAAGAACTAAGTTTTCAGGATTAACTAGAAATATTCAATTTCTCCAAGATTAAAAAGGTAAGAAACACCTTTCCGTGAAAAGCGTATATTTGTAGGTTCAAACAAACAACAATTTTATGAGTGATTCTAGAAAGAGGCACGAAGCTTTATTATATCATGCAAAACCAAAACCAGGGAAAATTGCAGTAGTACCTACTAAAAAATATGCAACACAACACGATTTGTCGTTGGCATATTCTCCTGGAGTAGCAGAGCCTTGTTTAGAAATAGCAAAAGATAAAAACAACGTTTATAAATATACAGCAAAGAGTAATTTAGTAGCTGTAATCTCTAACGGAACAGCAGTTTTAGGTTTAGGAAATATAGGTCCTGAGGCATCAAAACCTGTAATGGAAGGTAAAGGATTGTTGTTTAAAATCTTCGCTGATATTGATGTTTTTGATATTGAAGTTGACGCTACCGATGTTGATAAATTTGTTGAAACGGTAAAAGCAATTGCTCCTACTTTTGGAGGGATAAACCTTGAGGATATTAAAGCACCAGAGGCTTTTGAGATTGAAAGAAGATTAAAAGAAGAATTAGATATTCCTGTAATGCATGATGATCAGCATGGAACAGCTATCATCTCTGCAGCAGCGTTAAAAAACGCATTAGAAATTATTAAAAAAGATATTTCTAAAGTTCAAATTGTAGTTAACGGAGCTGGTGCAGCAGCAATTTCATGTACTCGTTTGTATTTAGCATTAGGTGCTAAACGCGAAAACGTAGTAATGTGTGATAGTAAGGGTGTTATTAGAAAAGATAGAGATAATTTAACTTCACAAAAAGCAGAGTTTGCAACCGATAAAGATGTAAATACTTTAGAAGAAGCAATGCATAATGCAGATGTGTTTATAGGACTTTCTAAAGGAAATGTTGTTACACCAGAGATGTTGTTGTCGATGGCTAAAGACCCTATTGTGTTTGCAATGGCAAATCCAGAACCAGAGATAGGATATGATTTAGCAATTGCAACTCGAGATGATATTATTATGGCTACTGGTAGGTCAGATCACCCTAATCAAGTAAATAATGTACTTGGTTTTCCATTTATTTTTAGAGGAGCGTTAGATGTACGTTCTACAAAAATTAATGAAGAAATGAAGATGGCAGCCGTTCATGCTTTAGCAGATCTAGCTAAACAGTCGGTGCCAGAACAAGTAAATATTGTTTATGACGAGGTAAGTTTATCTTTTGGAAAAGAATATATCATTCCAAAACCTTTTGATCCAAGATTAATTTATGAGATTCCACCAGCAATTGCAAAAGCTGCTATGGATTCTGGAGTAGCAAAAGAACCAATAACTGATTGGGATAAATATCGTGATGAACTAATGGACCGCTCAGGAACGGGAAGCAAGGAAGTGCGTTTATTGCATAACCGTGCAAAGAAAGATCCTAAACGAGTAGTGTTTGCTGAAGCTGATCATTTAGATGTGTTAAAAGCGGCTCAGAGAGTTTATGAAGAGAAAATAGGGATTCCTATTTTATTAGGAAAAAAAGAAATCATTCTTGAGTTAAAAGAAGAATTAGGATTTGATGCTGATGTGTTAATTATTGATCCTAAAACTTCTGAAGAAAAAGAAAGAAGAATTCGATTTGCTCAAACTTTCTGGGAATCTAGAAGAAGAAAAGGAATTACATTGTTAGAGGCTCAAAAATGGATGCGTGAACGTAACTATTTTGCTGCAATGATGGTAAATACTGGAGAGGCAGATGCTTTAATTACTGGATATTCTAGACCTTACCCATCGGTTGTAAAACCAATGTTAGAGTTAATTGAAAAAGATAAAGGAGTTACTCGTGTGGCAGCAACAAATATGATGTTGACTAAACAAGGACCAATGTTTTTAGCAGATACTACAATTAACATCAACCCAACAGCAAAAGATTTAGCAAAGATTTCTCAGTTAACATCTGTATTAGCAAAAATGTTTGGAATGAAACCTCACATTGCGATGTTAGGTTTTTCTAACTTCGGATCTTCAAAGTCTGAAAGTTCAGTAAAAATAAGAGAAGCAGTTTCTTATATTCATCGTCATCATCCACATGTAATTGTAGATGGAGAATTACAGGCAGATTTTGCTTTGAACCCTGAGTTATTAGCTAAAGAATTCCCTTTCTCTAAACTGAATGGTAAAAGAGCGAATATTTTAATTTTCCCAAATTTAGAATCAGCAAATATTACTTATAAACTAATGAAGCAGGTTGATGGAGTAGAATCTATTGGTCCAATTTTATTAGGAATGAGTAAGCCTGTTCATATTTTACAGTTAGGAGCAAGTGTAGATGAAATGGTAAACATGGCTGCGGTTGCAGTAGTTGATGCACAAAATAAAGCAAGAAAAGCAAAGAAATAATACGCCTTTTAAATCCTTTTAAGTTAGGTTTTTGAAAAGAAATATTTTGTCTACTTTAGACAAATAGAAAATCAATTAAATGATAACACAAATAAAGGGGAAACTTGTGGAGAAAAATCCTACCTATGCAGTAGTTGATTGCAACGGAGTAGGATATTTAATGCATATTTCTTTAAATACATATTCAGCATTACCAAATGATGAAAATGTATTGTTATACACCCACTTATCTGTTAGAGAAGATGCGCATACTTTATTTGGTTTTGCAAATAAAATTGAACGTGAAGTGTTTCGTTTGTTAACTTCGGTATCCGGAGTTGGTCCAAGTACAGCTCGAACAATGTTATCATCAATGACTTCTAAAGAAATACAACAAGCGATAGCATCTGAAGATGTGAAGTTAATTCAGTCAGTTAAAGGTATTGGCGCAAAAACAGCTCAAAGAGTAATCGTTGATTTAAAAGACAAAATACTTAAAACCTTTGATTTAGATGAAGTTTCGGTTGTACAAAACAATACAAATAAAGAAGAAGCGTTATCTGCTTTAGAAGTACTTGGTTTTGCTCGTAAGCAAGCAGATAAAGTAATAGGGAATATATTAAAAGAAACACCTGATGCTAGTGTTGAAAAGCTAATAAAGCAGGCGTTGAAAAACTTATAAAAAGGTTGGAGAAAACAGTTATGAATAAATTGTTTACAACACTTGCTATCTTAGTAAGTGTTGTTTCGTTTTCACAAAATACGCAAACTAACAGTACAAATGCTGTACAAAATGATACCGTAGCACCTCTAAAATACAATTTTAAGTACAACCAAAACGGAAGCTTATTTTTACAGAATCCAACAGAGAAAGTTGTTACCTACGATAAAGCATTAAATAAATTTGTACTTGTAGAAAAAATTGGAGACTATTATGTGGGTACTCCAATTTTTATGACTCCAGAAGAGTATGATAAGTATCGATTAAAAAATGATTTAAAAGGCTACTTTAAAGAAAAGATAGATGCTTCTAATCCGAAGAAAAAAGGAAATAGAAACGCGAAAAGAAATTTATTACCGAAGTATTATGTAAATTCTAAGTTTTTCGAATCGGTTTTTGGGGGTAATACCGTTGAGGTTATTCCTTCAGGACAAGTAAATATTAAATTAGGAGGTATTTATCAAAAAAATGAGAATCCTCAAATTTCAATCGAAAACCAAAGTAGTTTTACTTTCGATTTTGATCAGCAAATAAGTGCCAGTTTACAAGCCAAAGTTGGTAAACGATTAAAAGTAACTGCAAATTACGACACACAATCTACTTTCGATTTTCAAAATATTATCAAGTTAGAGTATACGCCTACTGAAGACGATATTATTAGAAATATTGAAGCAGGTAATATTAGTATGCCAATTAAAAACTCTTTAATTAATGGGGCTCAGGCTTTATTTGGTGTAAAAACAGAGTTGCAATTTGGAAAAACATATATAACCGCTGCGTTTTCTCAGCAAAATTCTCAATCTAGAACAGTAATTGCAGAAGGTGGCGCAACGATTGAACCTTTTGAATTAAGAGCTTCTGATTATGATAATGATCGTCACTTCTTTTTATCACAATACTTTAGAGAAAATTATAAAGAGTCGTTAAATAATTACCCTTTAATTAATAGTCCAATAAATATTACAAGAGTTGAGGTTTGGGTAACTAATAGAAACCAAAATGTAACTGATTACCGTAGTATTGTAGCACTTGCCGATTTAGGTGAGTCTAGCGATGCAAATGAGGTAAACCCTACGGAAATTACTACAGTAGGAGGAGCGGTAACTGTAAATATGAAGAGGTTACCATACAATGAGGTTAATAACTTAAATAATTTATTAAGCACTACAGTAGGGGGTATTAGAGATGTAGCATCTGTTGATACAGCTATTGGAACTGAAGTTCCTCCTCAACAAGGATTTAACTATTCATACTTACAGAATGCTCGTAAATTACAAGCAAATGAATTTACATTGCATCCACAATTAGGGTTCATTTCTTTGAATAGAAGATTGAATGATGGAGAAGTTTTAGCTGTAGCTTATGAATATACTGTTGTTGGAGCGTCTAATAGCGAAACAGTATTTAAAGTTGGTGAATTTTCGAATGATGGAGTGGTAGCACCAGCAAATATTGTAGTAAAATTATTGCGTAGTGAAATTTTAAACACGGTACGTCCAAATACTTCCACACCAACAAGTCTTGGAGAACCTTTTCCAACATGGCGTTTAATGATGAAAAATGTGTATGCGTTAGGAGCTTTTCCATTACAACGTGATGGTTTTCGTTTTGAGTTATTGTATCGAGATGATGAAACCGGGACATTACAAAATACACTACAGAATGCATTAACACCAGGGATTGCAGATAAACCTTTATTGCGAATCTTAAATCTTGATAAATTAGATCAGAGTCAGTATGCTGTACCTAATGGAGATGGTTTTTTCGATTATGTAGATGGAGTTACAGTAAATTCTCAAAGAGGTTATGTGTTATTTCCAGAGCCAGAACCTTTTGGAGCAGATCTTAAAAGTCAATTATCATCTGCTACTGATGAGGAAAAATATGTGTTTGAAGAACTATATTTAACGACTAAAATTCAAGCAAAAAACGAATATCAAAATTTAGATAAGTTCTTTTTAAAAGGATACTTTAAATCTGAAACAAGCAGAGGTATTTCTTTAGGAGCATTTAATGTGCCTAGAGGTTCTGTTCGTGTTACCGCAGGTGGTAGACAATTAGTAGAGGGAATAGATTACGTTGTAGATTATCAACTAGGACGTGTACAAGTTTTAGATCCAGGATTGGAAGCTTCTGGTATTCCAATTAATGCAACAGTTGAGAATAATACGTTCTTTAATCAACAAAGAAAAACATTTTTTGGTGTTGATGTAGAACATCGTTTTTCAGATAAGTTTATTTTAGGAGGTACATTTTTAAATGTAAGTGAGAGACCAATAACACCAAAAGTAAATCTTGGAGGAGAACCGATTGATAATGTAATGTTAGGTTTAAATGTAGATTATTCTGCCGAAGTTCCTTACTTAACAAAGCTAGCAAATAAATTACCTTTTGTTGAAACTGATGCGCCGTCTAATGTATCGGTAAGAGCAGATTTTGCGTACCTGTTACCAGGAGCACCAAGCGGAATTAATGTAGATGGTACAGCCACTTCTTATCTAGATGATTTTGAAGCATCACAAATACCTATAAACTTAAGTTCGCCACAGCAATGGTTCTTAGCGAGTACTCCAGAATCTCAAGGGTTCGATGGAGGTACTTTTGATTTATCTTATAATTATAAAAGAGGGAAAATAGCTTGGTATAATATCGATCAACTTTTTTATGGTACAGGAAATAGGCCTAATAATATTGATGAAAATGAATTGTCAAGAAACGAAGTTCGTCAAATTCGTTATAACGAATTATTTCCTGATACCGATTTAGATATTACACAGCAAAATTTAGTGCGAACTTTAGATTTAGCGTATTATCCATCAGAAAGAGGACCTTATAATTATAATCAAAATGCAAGTACAGTTCTTCCTGAAGAACGTTGGGGAGGTATAATGCGTCCTTTAACAACCAATAATTTTGAACAGGCCAATGTAGAATATATTCAGTTTTGGGTTATGGATCCTTATGAAGAATATGGAATAAGACCAGATGAAGGATTACCAGTAGGGTTAAATCCGCAAGACCCGACTAATCAAGTAGGTAAATTATTCATTAATTTAGGTAATGTTTCTGAGGATATTTTAAAGGATGGTAGAAAGCAATATGAGAATGGTTTACCAGCTGATGGTAATAAAATAGACGGAACTAATATTAATTCAACCGATTGGGGTAATATTCCAATTAACCCATCAATATTGTATGCTTTTGATGCGAGTAATGAAGCTAGAACAAACCAAGATATTGGGTTAGATGGACTAACAGATGAAGAAGAAAGAGCAAAATACCCAGCATTTGCTTCGTTAGACGATCCAGCAGGAGATAATTTTCAATTTTTTAGAGGAGGTGCAATCGAAAGTTCTAATTCAGTATTATCAAGATATAAGAATTTTAATGGTACTCAAGGTAATTCGCCAACAGTAAGTCAGTCAAATGAAGCTTTTCCGACTTCTTCAACTGCATATCCAGATGTGGAGGATATTAATAAGGATCAAACAATGAACCCTGTAAACAGTTATTTTGAATACGAGGTTTCGTTTAATAAATCAGATTTACAAGTAGGTCAAAACCATATTATTGATGTAAAAAGTACACCAATAACATTATCAAACGGGGCAACAAGAAATACTACATGGTATCAGTTTAGAATCCCAGTTAGAAATATAACAGATTCTCAAAGAATTAATGGTATTACAGATTTTAATAGTATTCGCTTTATAAGAATGTTTCTTACTCAGTTTAAAATGCCAGTTGTATTACGTTTTGGTGAATTAGAATTGGTTCGTGGTGATTGGAGACGTTATACAAAAGTATTACCAAGTACAACAACACCTGTGAATTTAGACACTGATGAATTAAATAAATTTGAAGTAGGAGTTGTTAGTATCGAGCAAAACCAAGAACGATACGCCCTTCCTCCAGGAATTCAAAGAGAACAATTACAAGGAACAAATAGAATTCAGCGTCAAAACGAACAATCGGTTACGTTAAAAGTTACTGATTTACCAGCTGACGATATAAGAACTATTTATAAAAATATTAGTATTGATATGCGTAGGTATAAAAAGCTGCGTATGTTTTTACATGCTGAAGATCCTGATAGGCTTGCCGCTCAAGGAGATGAAACAAATGCCGTTGCGATTATTCGTTTAGGTACCGATTTAAATGATAACTATTACGAAATTGAAAAACCACTTGTTTATAGTAAACAAGAATTAAATGAAACTCCAATTGCAGATCAAGTTTGGCCAGAAATCAATGATTTAGAAGTGCCATTACAAGAGTTAGCAAACTTAAAAATAGAAAGACCAACAGGAGTAAATATTACTGATATATTTTCATCGGTAAGCTCAAATGGATTAAAAATTTCTGTTAGAGGAAATCCTACTTTAGCTCAAGTTAATACCGTTATGTTGGGAGTGAAAAATACTTCAACAGCTAATAAATCTATTGAGGTTTGGTTTAATGAGTTACGTGCTGTAGGTTTTGATAATAAAGGAGGATGGGCTGCAGTGTTAAACGCAGATGCGAATCTTGCTGATGTAATGGATGTTTCTTTAGCAGGTAGAATGTCGACCATAGGTTTTGGAAATGTTGAAGATCGCGTACAACAGAGAAGTATAGAGGAAATAAAACAGTATAGTGTAGCAACCAATGTTCAATTAGGTAAAATGATGCCTAAAAAATGGAACATGCAAGTGCCTATGAGTTATAGCTATGGAGAAGAGTTTAGAGATCCTAAATACGATCCTCAATTTCAGGATGTTGAATTAAAGGATGCTTTAGATAAAAATCCAAATAGTAAAAACGCTCAAGATTATACAAGTAGAAAGAGTATTAGTTTTATTAATGTAAAGAAAAACAGAAATCCAGAAAGCAAGAAAAAACCAAAGTTTTACGATGTAGAAAATTTCTCGGTTTCTTATGCGCATAATGAAGAGTTTCATAAAGATTATAACATACAGAAGTATGTGAATAAAAATGTAATGGCTGGGGCGAGTTATAATTTTACATTTAAGCCATTTGTTATTGAGCCATTTAAGAAATCAAAAAAACTAAGTAGTAAATATTTAAAATTTATAAAAGATTTAAATATTAACCCGGTACCAAAAACGATTGCAATTAACTCAAGAATTAATAGGAACTTTAATTCGCAACAGTCAAGAAACCTTATCGACTTGCCAGTTGCGCAACCAGAATTAACTCAAAGAAGATTTTTGTTTAATTGGGATTATACAATTGGATTCGATTTAACAAAGTCATTACAGTTAAACTTTAACGCAACAAACAATAATATTTACGATAGTTTCGGGCAAGACGAAGAGTTAGAAGTTTATGATAAATTCTTTACCACTGGTAGACCAGATAATTATCATCAAAAGTTAAATGCAACCTACAAGTTGCCATTAAATAAATTTCCTTTCTTAAGTTTTATTTCTGCCGATTATGGTTATACAGCAGATTTCGATTGGAAGTCGAGTGCGCAAAGTAATTTAATATTACCTAACGGGAACGAGCTGAGCTATACCGATGCTGTAGGTAATATGATTCAGAATGCGAACACTCATAATTTAAATACAAATATTGATTTTGGACGTTTTTATAAAACTTTAGGGCTTGATAAATTGTTATTAAAAGGAACAAGAAAGAAGCCAGTTAAAAAAGGAACAGTAGCTCTAGGTGCCAAAAAAGGAACTCAAAAAGCTAAACTAAAAAAGAATGCTTCTTTCGGACAAAAAGTAATGAAAGGTTTTTATGATGTGCTAACATCGGTAAAAAGAGCAAAAATTAGTTATTCTCAAAATAACGGAACTTTATTACAAGGGTACAAACCATCTGTTGGTTTTTTAGGAAGAAGTAATTCGGCAGGAAGTTTAGCACCTACCTTCGGATTTGTATTCGGTAGTCAAACAGATATTTTAAATAGAGCTATTGAAAACAATTGGTTAGTTACAAGAACCAGTCAAGATGATCCAAATCAACCTTATTATAGTAAGAATTACGGGAAAACTAGTTATAAGAAACTGGATTATAATATTTCTGTAAAACCATTTAAAAGCTTAACGATAGATTTAATAGGAACTAGAATTCAAACTAGTAACTTAAATCAACAGTTAGATGTAATTTTAAAAACTGGAGGAGATCCTAACGATCCAACAGATTATCACCAAGATCCTTTTATAAAGCCATTCGAAACAGGGAATTATAGTATAAGTCATTTTATGTTAGGAACCATTTTTACTGATAACGAAACTTTGTACCAGAATTTCTTAGACTACAGAAGTACAATAGCTAATAGATTGGCTACGACAAGTCAGCCAATAGCAGGATTTAAAGAAAGTGGTCAACAAGTAATGTTACCAGCATTTATAGCAGCTTATTCAGGTAATAATCCAAATTCAGTAGATACAGGAATCTTTAAAAACATTCCAATCCCTAATTGGACATTACGTTTTAATGGGTTAATGAAATATAAATGGTTTAAAAAGAATTTCTCATCATTTACATTATCGCACGGTTATAAATCATCATATACAATTGGTAATTACACTAATAATTTACAATATGATTCAGATAATTTAACAAATACAAATACTTCTGGGAATTATCAACCAGAACACTTAATTTCGTCGGCAACATTAATTGATGAGTTTTCACCATTAATGAAAGTTGATTTCAGAATGAAAAATTCTTTCTCTTTTAAAGGAGAAATAAGAAGAGATAGAAGTTTAACATTAAACTTTAACAACAATACTTTAACAGATATTAAAGGAACAGAATATGTTGTAGGGTTTGGGTATAAGATTAGAGATGTTAAATTTGTAACACATTTTACAGGAAAGAAAGAAACGTTAAAAGGAGATATTAATTTAAGGGCAGATATTTCGTTAAGAGATAATTTAACCTTAATAAGAAGTGTAGATACAGAGAATAATCAGATAACAGGAGGAGAGAAATTATTCGGTTTAAAGTTTATCGCCGATTATAATTTAAGTAGTAATTTAACTGCATCGTTTTATTACAATCATCAAACATTCCAATATGCTGTTTCAACTACTTTTCCAAGGCAATCAATTAACGCAGGAATTAATTTAATATATAACTTAGGAAACTAAAACAAAGAATATAAAACAACAATACAATGAACATTCCATCAGAATTAAAGTACACTAAAGACCACGAATGGGTAAAAATTGAAGACGGTGTAGCAACAATTGGTATTACAGATTTTGCACAAGGAGAATTAGGTGATATCGTTTATGTTGATGTAGATACTTTAGATGAAAATTTAGTAATCGAAGATGTATTCGGTTCGGTAGAAGCTGTAAAAACAGTTTCAGACCTTTTTATGCCTTTATCAGGAGAAGTAATTGAATTCAATGAAGCTTTAGAAGATGAACCAGAATTAGTAAATTCTGATCCTTACGAAGCAGGATGGATGATTAAAGTTCAAATTTCAGACGATTCACAAATAGCAGATTTATTAAGTGCTGAAGCGTATCAAGAACTTATTAAGGGATAATTTAAACATAATAGCAATACTTTTAACAGTAAGTATTGCTATTCTTAGTTTAATAAAGCTTGGTAAACAACCAATTCAAATAAATGGTTTAGATAAAATAGAGCACGCTATAGCTTATTTTGTTTTAACATTTGCTTGGTTACTAGCCTTAAGAAAGTCAAAAATTAATGCAAAACTTATAGTTTTATGTTGTTTTCTTTACGGCATAATTATTGAGGCTCTTCAAGTTACAATAACATCCTACCGATCAGGTGAAATTTTAGATGTTGTCGCAAATACGATGGGTATTTTAATAGCTTATATATGTTACCTTTCTTTTTTTAAGAAAAATGAAGCTATTTAAAGAATTAGCTTGTAAAAGTTGAAATAAATTAATTAAATTAGCGAACTATTAAAAAACATTTAGGATGGAAATTAAGAAAAATCCAAAATCAAACTTAGAGAATTATAGTAAACTGTTTATGCAGTTAGGTTTGGTTTTAGCTTTATTTGTAACATATGTTGCGATTGAAAATAAAACATATGATAAAGAGTATGGAGAATTTGGAGATGCTAATATGGCCTCTGATATCGATGAAGAGACTATAGAGCTTCAAATTGAGCCACCAAAACCAAAACCAAATACACCACCACCACCAGCTCCAGAAAAAATTGAAGTTGTAGAAGACGAAAAAGAAGTAGAAGAGACTATTATTGAGTCTACAGAAACTGATGAGTCTGAAGCGGTAGAGGTTGAAGAAATTGTTGAGGTTGAAGAAGAGGAAGAGGTAGTAGAAGATGTACCTTTTGCTATTATTGAGGAAGTTCCTGTTTTTCCAGGATGTAAAGGGACAAAAGCACAGAAGAAAGCTTGTTTAAATAAGCAATTAACTAAAATTGTACAACGTAGTTTTGATTCTGAGTTAGCCAATGAATTAGGTTTAGCACCAGGTAAAAAAAGAATTTATCTTCAATTTAAAATTGATAAAGATGGTTCTATTACTAGTATAAATGCTAGAGCACCACACCCAAGATTAAAAAAGGAAGCTATGAGAGTAGCAAGAAAAATTCCTAAAATGAAACCTGGTAGACAAAGAGGTAGAGCGGTAAGAGTAGGATATACATTACCTATTACTTTTAATGTAGAGTAGTTGTACCTTTCTTATAAAAATAAAAAAAAGCAATCCATTTTGGATTGCTTTTTTTTATTTTTATAATATGAATAGCAAAACAATTATAGTGTTAAATATATTTGTACTAACACTATTCTTATTAGGTTGTAAAAACACTATGCAAAAAAATAAAAAAGGAGACAAAGTAATCATCGCACACAGAGGAGCCTCTGGTTATTTGCCAGAGCATACCATGGAAGCTAAAGCTATGGCTTATGCTATGAATCCAGATTATATTGAGCAAGATTTAGTACTGAGTAAAGATGATGTTCCTGTGGTAATACATGATATTTATTTAGATGATGTTACTAATGTTAATGAAGTTTTTTTTGATAGGAAAAGAGAAGATGGGCGTTATTATGTAATAGATTTTACATTTGAAGAATTACAAAAATTACAAATTACCGAACGTTTCAATCCTAAAACAGGAAAACAATTTTACCCAAAACGTTTCCCAAAAGGAAAAGGGAATTTTAAACTACACTCACTTCAACAAGAAATTGAATTAATTCAAGGTTTAAATTATAGTACAGGGAATAATATAGGTATTTATCCAGAAATTAAAAATCCAGAGTTTCATCATACAAACGGAAAAGACATTGCTAAAATCACCATAGATATTCTTTCTCGATATGGATATAAAACGAAAAATGATAGATGCATTTTTCAGTGTTTTGACGCAAAGGAATTAGAAAGAGTTCGAAAAGAACTAAAATCGGAGTTGTTTTTGGTTCAGTTAATCGAATTTGAAGAAGAGACAAAGCAGCTAAAGAATTTTGCTACCTATGCTGATGGTATTGGACCATGGTATAAGCAAATATTAGATAAAAGAGGAAAAGATAAATGGGAGTTTACTTCTTTAGTCGAAGATGCTCATACACTTGGATTAAAAGTGCACCCATATACTTTTAGAGCAGACCAATTAGATGAGTTTTCATCTTTTGATGAAATGATGCAAGTATTATTTTTTGAAGCAAATGTAGATGGGGGCTTTACTGATTTCCCAGATAAAATGGTTGAGTTTTTAGTTAAGAAGTAACTTCAATAAGCTTCTTTCTATAAGCAGTTAGTAGCTTCGATTTTGATATAAAGCCTATGTATTTTTGGTTTTTAATAACTGGTAAATTCCATGCGTCACTTTGCTTAAATTTTTCCATTACTTTTTCTACTGAATCATTATGGAAAATAACAGCCGGAGCACTTCTCATAAATGTTTCTACAGTTACTTTGTCATACATTTCACTGTCAAACATAATAGGTCGGATATCGTCTAATAACACAATTCCTAAAAATTGAGAATCCTCATTAATCACAGGAAAAATATTTCTGTTAGAATTAGCGACGGAGCTTTTTAGCATGGTGCCTAATAATGTATCAGGATGAGTGGATTTAAAGTTGGTTTCAATCAATTTATCAATCTTCATCATCATTAACACATTTTTGTCTTTATTGTGTGTAATCAATTCTCCTCTTTTAGCCAATTCTACTGTGTAAATGGAATTAGAGATAAAATACTTTGTAACTGCATAAGAAATTGCTGCAACTAACATTAAAGGGACAAATAAATCATAACCGCCTGTTATTTCGGCAATCAAGAAAATAGCTGTTAAAGGAGCGTGTAATACACCAGCCATCAGTCCAGTCATGCCAATTAGGGTAAAATTACTTTCTGAGATATTCCCGCCTAATTGATTAATAATCTTCGCTAACACATTTCCAATAGCACTTCCCATAACTAGTGTTGGAATGAAAATTCCCCCAATTCCACCAGCAGCGAAAGTTGTGGTCATGGCAATTGCTTTAAAAAGTGTGATTAATAAAAGGAATGAAATAACAATCCAAACATTTTTAAAATCGATTTGATAAGGAAGATCTTTCAAAGCCTCTTGTGTATTTCCTTCAAGTAAATTATTAATTAACCCATATCCTTCACCATAAAGAGGAGGAAGAAAATACAACATCAATCCAATAGCGATACCCCCAATAATTAATCTATGAATAGGTTTTTTAAAAGGCTTGAAAAAAGAGGTGATACCAAAGTAAATTTTTGAAAAATAAACAGATGCCAAACCTGTTCCGAAACCTAATAAAACATAATAAAATATATCTTTTATTTGAAATATATCTTTTAATTCAAAGCCTAATAAAGCATCATTTTCAAAGAAAAAATATGAGGTTACCACTGCAGAAACTGATGCTAACAATAAAGGGACTAATGATGCAAAAGCAAGATCTAAACTAAAAATTTCAACCGCAAAAATAATGGCTGCTACTGGTGCTTTAAACATTGACGACATTGCTCCTGCTGTTGCACAACCTATTAACAACATTCTTGTTTTTGAATTCATATGAAACAACTGCGAAACGGTAGAGCCCAAAGCAGCTCCAGTACTCACAGCTGGTCCTTGTAAACCTACCGATCCTCCAAAACCAACAGTTATTGGTGCGGTAATTAATGAAGCATAGATTTTATACTTTTCTATAATTCCACTTCGCTTAGAAATTGCGTGTAAAGTTGTAGAAATACCATGTCCGATTTCTTTTTTTATAAATCTTTTTTTAATGTAATACACTAAAATCAAACCAATAATAGGAAATATGAAATACAAAGAGTGATGAATGTCTTTAATAAATTTACCCTCTAAAACTGTTTGAAAAAAAGAAGTTAGATTTTTTAAAATTAAGGTGCCAATACCTGCTAAAAATCCAACGAGTATACTTAAAACATAAATAAACTGACGTTCAGAAATGTGTTTGTACCTCCAAATCAGTATTTTTTTAAATATGTTTTTTGCTTTTGACATTACTACAAATATAAACTTCAAAACTGTAAATTAATCGTCTGTAAAATGTTTTCAGTATTTTTAACCAAATAAAATATTTACGAGATGCTAAAAAAACTAAAATTACCTACACCGCATACTCTTTTACTTTTAATAACATTAGCGGTAACAGTTTTAACGTGGTTTGTTCCTGCAGGTAAGTACGATACTTTAAAGTATGATGCAAGTTCGAAGCAATTTGTAAAAACGCATTTAGAAACAACTGAAAACCTGCCTGCAACTCAAGAAACTTTAGAAAAACTAAACATTAAAATCCCTTTAGAAAAGTTTGTTTCTGGAGGAATATATAAACCGATTAGTATTCCGGGAACCTATCAAAAATTAGATTCAAAACCTCAAGGGTTTATCGATTTTATAAAAGCACCAATTAAAGGAATTATAGCTTCATCAGATATTATTTTATTAGTATTAATTATTGGAGGTGTTATAGCTGTAATGAATCTTTCGGGAGCTTTTGATGCTGGAATTGCAAGTTTAGCTACTTCGTTAAAAGGACGTGAGTATTGGCTAATTATAGTAGTTACTACATTAATAGCAATTGGAGGAACAACCTTTGGTTTAGCTGAAGAAACCATTGCTTTTTACCCCATCTTGATTCCTGTTTTTTTAGCAGCAAAATACGACGCTATAGTAGCGTTGGCTTGTATTTATACCGGATCGAGTATTGGAACTATGTGTTCAACTGTAAATCCGTTTAGTGTGATTATTGCTTCAGATGCAGCAGGAATAAATTGGACAACAGGGTTTACAGGTAGGTTGTTAATGTTGATTGGAGGGATCGTTATTTGTTTAATTTATATTATGCGTTATGCAAATCGAGTTCAAAAAGATGCTACAAAATCAATTATCTATGACCAAAAAGAGATGATTGAAAACCTGTTTGGTAGTTCTACTTCTTCAACTCACAAATTAAATACAAGATTACGATTAATACTTATTGTTTTTGCAATGTGTTTTGTGGTAATGATTTATGGTGTTTCTCGTTTAGGGTGGTGGTTTGAAGAAATGACTGCGGTATTTTTAGTAGGAGCTATTGTTATTGGAATTTTAGCCAAAATAAAAGAAGAAAATTTTGTTACTACGTTTATAAAAGGAGCAAATGATTTATTAGGAGTTGCATTTATTATTGGGATTGCGAGAGGAGTTTCAGTAATTATGGAAAGTGGATTAATGAGTGATACGTTATTGTATAATGCAAGTACAATAACAGAAGGAATGCCTAAAGGAATTTTCGCCAACGTTATGTTGTTTATCTATTCAGGATTATCATTTTTTATTCCTAGTTCTTCAGGTATGGCTGTGTTAACGATGCCCATTATGTCTCCTTTAGCAGATACTGTTGGTATTGGAAGAGAGGTTATTGTAAACGCATATCAGTATGGAATGGGATTATTTGCATTTATCAACCCTACAGGGTTAATTTTAGCTTCTTTAGCAATTGTTAAAATTGGATATGATAAGTGGTTAAAGTTTGTAATTCCGCTAGTAATTATTCTAACGATTTTTACAATGATTGTTTTAACAGTTCAAGTGTATTTATAAAACAAAACCCCATTTTAAATTTAAAATGGGGTTTTAGTTTTTATGATGTGATTAATTATTTAGAACTTAAAATATCCGTTCCTAAATAGCCATCATTTTTATTATAATACCAAGCTCTATTTTTAGGCATTTTAATTCCGTTTATAGTTTCTTCATCTGATAACAGAATATATTCGCCACTATCTGGTTTATCTTTAAAAAACTGATAAACTTCCATAGCGTAAGTTTTAGGGTTAAAGTAGAAATACCAAGTGTCTTTCCCAACTTCCTTTTTATAAGTAGCTTTTAAAACTAAATAGTCTTTACCTTTAAAATTCTTACGTTCAACTTTACTGTAAATAATAGTTCCGTTGTCTTTTAATTTCATTGGTAAGCCATATAAATATGTATAGTAGTTTTTATACAGATTAGCTCTTTCACAATTTAATTTATGCTCTTTTTTTTCTGCTTCGGTTGCAGTTTTTCCATTAAAACTAATAGTGCAATTTCCTTTATCAACTGTGTACTCTGTAGTGTTTTCTCCTCTTGATGCTTTTACATAAAAATACTCTTCAGGTAAATTTATTTTAATTTCACTATCACGATTTGGATTTTTAGGAGTTTCCATAGTTACTTTTAAAGTACCATTAAAAGTTTCCCAATTCCCATTTGGGTCGTGATATTGAATGGCTTTTTCTAATAATTGCTCACCTGTTAATTCTTGAGAAAACCCTTGAAAAGCGAATAATAAAACGAGTAATGCGGTTAGTTTTTTCATAAATTAAAAGTAACAAAAAAATCCCGTTCTAAATTTAGAGCGGGATTTATATATATTTAAGAAAGAATACTATTCTTTTACATCTAATTTAATACTCAACTCTTCTAGTTGAGTGTCATTTAAACTTGCTGGCGCATCAATCATAACGTCACGACCAGAATTGTTTTTAGGGAACGCAATAAAATCACGGATTGTTTCTTGACCACCTAAAATAGAAACTAATCTATCTAAACCAAATGCTAAACCTCCATGAGGCGGTGCACCATATTCAAAAGCATCCATTAAGAAACCAAATTGTTCTTTAGCTTCTTCTTCAGTAAATCCTAAATGCTTAAACATGATTGCCTGAGTTTCTTTATCGTGAATACGAATAGAACCTCCACCAATTTCGTTACCATTTAAAACTAAATCGTAAGCATTTGCTTTTACATCTCCAGGGTTAGTATCTAATAATTCTAATTGTCCTGGTTTAGGAGAAGTAAACGGGTGGTGCATTGCGTGGTAATGACCAGTTTCTTCATCTAACTCTAATAAAGGAAAATCGATTACCCATAACGGAGCAAATACTTTAGGGTCTCTTAAACCTAAACGTTCTGCCATTTCCATTCGTAAAGCAGATAATTGTGCTCTAACTTTAGTGGTGTTTCCAGATAAAATACAGATTAAATCTCCAGCTTTTGCTCCAGTTTTTTCAGCCCATTTTGCTAAATCTTCTTGATCGTAAAATTTATCTACAGATGATTTAAAAGTACCATCTTCGTTACATTTTACATACACCATACCTAAAGCTCCCACTTGAGGACGACGTACCCAATCAATTAATTTATCAATTTCTTTTCTTGTGTAAGATGCCCCACCTGGTACAGCAATACCAACTACTAATTCGGCGTCGTTAAATACTTTGAATTCTTTGTTTTGGGCTACATCGTTTAATTCACCGAACTCCATTCCAAAACGGATATCTGGCTTGTCATTTCCGTACAAACGCATCGCATCATCAAACAACATTCTTGGGAATTTCTCTACTTCAACTCCGTTGATTTCTTTTAGTAAATGACGTGTCATTCCTTCAAAAATCTCTAAAATATCTTCTTGCTCTACAAACGCCATTTCACAGTCAATCTGTGTAAATTCTGGTTGTCTGTCAGCTCTTAAATCTTCATCTCTAAAGCACTTAACAATTTGGAAATATTTATCCATTCCACCAACCATAAGCAATTGCTTAAAGGTTTGAGGAGATTGCGGTAAGGCGTAAAACTGACCAGCATTCATTCTACTTGGAACTAAGAAATCTCTTGCTCCTTCTGGTGTAGATTTAATTAAATACGGAGTTTCAACATCAATAAAACCTTTATCAGACAAATATTTACGAACTTCCATCGATACTTTATGACGGAAGATTAAACTGTCTTTAACAGGGTTGCGACGGATATCTAAATAACGATATTGCATACGAATATCTTCTCCACCATCAGTATTGTCTTCAATTGTAAACGGAGGCAATTTAGCTTCGTTTAAAATTTCTAATTCAGAAACTAATATTTCAACTTCACCTGTAGGAATATTTGCGTTTTTAGATTGACGCTCAATAACAGTTCCTTTAACTTGCACAACAAACTCACGACCTAAAGTCTTCGCTTTTTCCATTAAATCATTCGAAGTACGTTCTTCGTCGAAAATTAACTGTGTAATTCCGTAACGGTCACGTAAATCTACCCAAATCATAAATCCTTTATCACGTGATTTTTGTACCCATCCAGAAAGGGTTACTTCAGTATTAATGTGCGAAGATCTTAATTCGCCACAAGTATGCGTTCTGTACATTTCTTGAAATTTTGAGGTGCAAAATTACGTAAATAAAAAGAAAAGAACGAAGAATGATTAAAAGCTATTTGTTTTTAATTTATGAAAATAAATAGTCGCTGCTTTTTTAACTTTTGGAGCTAAAATTAAGGTTGATAAAACAGTAGGAATTGCCATTAAAGCATAAGCGCTATCCATTAAATTAATAACAAAGTCTAGTTTAATTATTGCAGCAATTATAATTACTAAAACATAAAAATGATTGTAATATTTAGCAAGCTTAGTATTGGTTAAATAACTAAGACAACTATACCCATAAAAAGAATAGGTAAATAGGGTTGAGAATGCGAAAATTAATACACAAATAGTTAAAATAATGCTTCCTAAATGATATGGTAGCACAGAATCGAAAGCAGCTAAAGTCATAGTAATACCATTACCATCAAAACCTTTCCACACGTCTGAAACTAATATAGCTAATGCAGTTAATGTACAAACTAATAAGGTGTCTATGGCTGGACCTAACATAGCTACCAAACCTTCACGAATTGGTTCGCTTGTTTTTGCAGTTCCGTGCATCATAGGTGCAGTTCCTAAACCAGCTTCGTTAGAAAAAGCAGCACGTTTTACACCAGTAATGATTAATGCTCCTAAAGCACCACCTAAAACAGATTTTCCTGTAAAGGCATCGGTAAATATTAATGAGATTATTGATGGAACTTCTTCTATTTTTATAAGAAGAATAATTAAAACGGTTAGTAAATAAACAATTACCATTATCGGAACTAATTTACCAGCCACTTTTCCTATTCTTTGAATTCCTCCAAAAATTACCATTGAGACAATAAATGCAATAACGATTCCTATTAAGAATTTCGCAGTAAATTCATTTGATTCATTCACGCTAAAAACATCAATTATTGTTTGCGTTAATTGATTTGCTTGAAAAGCAGGTAATGTTCCTATTAAACCAGCAGTAGAAAAAAAGATAGCTAAAGGCTTCCATTTTTTACCTAAACCTTCTGTAATTACATACATTGGCCCTCCTTTTACATTTCCTTCTTCATCTTTACCTCGGTACATTATAGCTAAACTACAAGTAAAAAACTTAGTTGCCATACCTACAAAAGCGCTTACCCACATCCAAAAAATTGCTCCAGGTCCTCCCATGGCTATCGCAATTGCGACACCACTTATATTTCCCATTCCTACAGTTGCAGCAATAGCAGATGATAAAGCTTCGTAGTGAGATAAGTCTCCAGGAGAATCATGTTTGTCATATTTACCTCTTAAAACAGTAATAGCATGTCCCATATATCTAAAAGGTACCAAGCCAGAGTATATGAATAGGTATAATCCTCCACCTATTAATAATATTAATAAAGGCATTCCCCAAATCCATGAAGAAAAATCAGACACTATATTTTGAATACTTAAAAGCATGTTTCTTTAGTTTTTGGCTAATGTACCTAAATAGAGTGCATAAAAAAGAGCAATACTCATTTATTAACGAATATTGCTCTTTAGTGTGTTTTTAAATTGAAATCTATTTGATAAGTATTCCTTTTTTACCTAAGATATCGATATCTCTTAAAAACCCTTTTTGAATAGTTTCAGCTTGAAAAATAAAGGTTTTGTCGTGTAATTGGTTATTCTCGAAAAAAGTAACCTGAAATTGATTGTCTAAAGCAAATAATTCTGGTTGCATTATTTCGAACTTAGAAAAAGAATTAGCTGGTAATACATCTAGTTTTCTACGAAATAATGACGTTTTTTTTGTTTCAGAAAACCCTTGAGAAACAATAACAACCATTTCTATGTCAATTTCTTTCCTGTTTATAATATACACTCCCCATTCATCAGAGCTGTCTTGTGCGTTTTTATCTAAAACAACAGCAACTTCTACATTAGTTACATTAGGTATTTGAATGTCTTTTTTCATTTATAATTCTTTTAAAAAGAAAGACGAAAGCGGTTATTCTTTCGTCTATATATGTTGTAATTAAATAACTGATTTGAATTGCTCTAAGAAACGCTTATCGTTTTCGTAAAACATACGGATATCAGGAATTTGATATAATAACATGGCAATACGCTCAATTCCCATTCCGAATGCATATCCAGAATATTTAGTAGGATCTATATTGGCGTTCTTTAATACGTTAGGATCTACCATACCGCACCCCATAATTTCTAACCATCCAGTTCCTTTGGTAATTCTATAATCTGTTTCGGTTTCTAACCCCCAGTAAATATCTACTTCAGCACTTGGTTCAGTAAATGGGAAATAAGAAGGACGTAATCTGATTTTAGATTTACCGAACATCTCTTTAGTAAAGTATAAAAGTGTCTGCTTTAAATCAGCAAAAGAAACATCAGTATCAATATATAAACCTTCTACTTGATGAAAAATACAGTGTGCACGAGCAGAAATATCTTCGTTTCTAAAAACACGACCCGGAGAAATTGTACGAATTGGTGGTTCGTTGTTTTCCATGTATCGAACTTGTACCGATGAGGTATGTGTTCTTAATAAAGTGTCTGGATTTTTTTCGATAAAAAACGTATCCTGCATATCACGTGCTGGATGATATTCCGGTAAGTTTAATGCTGTAAAGTTGTGCCAGTCATCTTCTATTTCTGGTCCTTCAGAAACAGTAAAACCGATACGGTTAAAAACCTCGATAATTTGATTTTTCACTAAAGATATCGGGTGGCGAGAACCTAAATTAATTGGCTCAGATGGACGAGTTAAATCTCCATAGATTCCTTTTTCTTCAACAGCACTTTCTAAAGCATCATTTAGTTCAGCTACTTTTCCTTCGGCAGATTGCTTTAAGTTATTTAAAGCCTGACCAAAATCTTTTCTTAATTCGGCATCAACATTTTTAAATTCAGCAAATAAATCTTTTAATAAACCTTTACTTCCTAAATATTTTATTCTAAAAGCTTCCACTTCTTCTTTCGAAGTAGCTTTGAAAGCTTGTACATCACCAATCAATTCTTTTACCTTGTCTAACATCGTTTTTGTCAAAAATTAGGCTGCAAATTTAAGATTTTTATATCAAAGTTGTGTAGGTTTTAACAAGAGTTATCGACTATTGAAATCATTGCAGCGAAAACGATTAAGAAAAGTCAAAAAATAGGTAAATAATTGCCTTTTTTAAATTCAGCAAATTGTAAATTAATTATATTTGCCTAACGAAATTATTAAAATAATAATAATACAACAACTAGATTATGGAATCTAAAATAAATGCATTTATGGATTACGTTAAGGAACGTAATTCTAATGAGCCAGAATTTTTGCAAGCAGTACATGAAGTTGCAGAAACTGTAATTCCATTTATTGAAAACAATCCTAAATATCAAGGGAAAAAATTGTTAGAAAGAATGGTTGAGCCAGAGAGAACTTTAATGTTTAGAGTTCCTTGGGTAGATGATAACGGAGAAACACAAGTAAACAGAGGTTATAGAGTTGAGTTTAACTCTGCAATTGGTCCTTATAAAGGAGGTTTACGTTTTCATCCATCAGTAAACTTATCGATCTTAAAGTTTTTAGGATTCGAACAAGTTTTCAAAAACTCTTTAACAACTTTACCAATGGGTGGAGGAAAAGGAGGTTCTGACTTTAATCCTAAAGGAAAATCTGATAGAGAAGTAATGGCATTTTGTCAAGCTTTTATGTCTGAGTTATTCCGTCATATCGGAGCTAATACTGATGTTCCTGCTGGAGATATTGGTGTTGGAGGAAGAGAAATCGGATTCATGTTCGGTCAGTACAAAAAATTACGTAACGAATTTGTTGGTGTTTTAACTGGTAAAGGAGCTACTTGGGGTGGTTCTTTAATTAGACCAGAAGCAACAGGTTACGGAGATGTTTATTTTGCTGAAAACATGTTAAAAACTAAAGGAGATTCTTTTAATGGTAAAACTGTAGCGGTTTCTGGTTCTGGAAACGTTGCTCAGTATGCTACTGAAAAAGTAACTCAGTTAGGAGGAAAAGTAGTGACAATGTCTGATTCTTCAGGATATATTTTTGATGAAGACGGAATTGATGCTGAGAAATTAGCATACGTTATGGAGATTAAAAACGTACGCCGTGGAAGAATTCATGAATACGTTGAAAAGTATCCAAACGCAAAATTCTTTAAAGGTGAAAGACCTTGGGGAACTAAATGTGATGTAGCTTTACCATGTGCAACTCAAAATGAGTTAAACGGTGAAGAAGCAAAAACATTATTAGCAAACGGATGTATTTGTGTTGCAGAAGGAGCAAACATGCCTTCTACACCAGAAGCTGTTGAAGCTTTCTTAGAAGCGAAGATTTTATTCGCTCCAGGAAAAGCATCAAATGCAGGTGGAGTTGCAACATCTGGTTTAGAGATGTCTCAAAACTCTTTACGTTACAACTGGACTAGAGAAGAAGTTGATGGTAAATTACACCAAATTATGAACGATATTCACGCATCTTGTGTTGAGTATGGTACACAAGCTGATGGATTTGTAGATTACGTAAAAGGAGCTAATATTGCAGGTTTCGTTAAAGTTGCCGATGCTATGTTAGATCAAGGAGTTGTTTAATAACAAGCTTCAATAATATATTTAAAGCACGCTATTTATAGCGTGCTTTTTATTTTTTGTAATTTCGGTTTATAAATATTGATTAATGAGTAGAACTAGAAGAAAAAACAGGTTTACAATCGCTTTTTATAATGTTGAAAATTTATTTGATACAGTTGATAATCCATTAACTGCAGATGATGATTTTACACCGTTAAGTAAACGAAGATGGAATACTAAAAAATATAAGCACAAAATAAAGAAGATTACCTCAGTTATAAGTCAATTGGGAAATAATCAATCAGCTTTTCCACCTGCTATAGTTGGTTTGGTAGAAGTTGAAAATGCAAAAGTAATTAAGGATTTAATTAAACATAAAAACTTATCAAAATTCAATTACAGTTATGTGCATTATGATTCTCCAGATGAAAGAGGTATTGATGTTGCGTTGATGTATAATAAAGATTTTTTTGAAGTAATTTCTTCCAGTAACCATCCATTGTATTTAACTGATGAAGATGGTGAGGTAGATTATACTCGTGACCTTTTAGTTGTAAAAGGGAAGTTAAATGATGAATTGGTTCATGTTTTGGTTAATCATTGGCCATCAAGAAGAGATGGAGATGAAGAAACAAAGCATAAACGCATTAAGGCTGCAAAATTAGTTCAAGAAGTGATTGATGGCATAAAGACAAAAGATAAAGATGCTAAATTTGTTATTATGGGTGATTTTAATGATGACCCAGCAAGTGAAAGTATGCAAGATTATTTGGTTACTGATGATTTATATAATCCAATGAAACCTTTGTTTGAGAAAGGAGAGGGGACTTTAACTTTTTATAAAAAATGGCATCTGTTTGATCAGATTATTTTTTCAAGAGATTTTTTTGATGCAGAAAAAAGTAAGCATACCTTTTTAAAAGCAAACATCTTAAAAAAGGATTGGTTGCGATTTTACAAAGGGAAGTTTAAAAACAGCCCGTTTAGAACCTATATAGGTCCTTGGTATCAAGGAGGATTTTCAGATCACTTTCCAGTATATACTGTTTTTGAAAAAGATGAATAAAAAAATCCCGAGATATTTTCTCGGGATTTTTTATTATTTAAAAAGTTAAATCGATTACTCTACAGTAACTGATTTAGCTAAGTTTCTAGGTTGATCTACATTCTTATCTAACATAACAGCAATGTGGTATGACAATAATTGAAAAGGAATAGTAGTTAATAAAGGAGTTAACGCTTCTTCAGTATCTGGAATTTCAATTACATGATCAGCAATTTCTTTTACAGTTTCATCACCTTCAGTAACGATTGCGATGATCTTTCCACTTCTAGATTTAATTTCTTGAATGTTACTTACCACTTTTTCATAATGACCTTTATTAGTTGCGATAACAAATATTGGCATATTTTCATCAATTAAAGCGATAGGTCCATGTTTCATTTCTGCAGCAGGATAGCCTTCAGCGTGAATGTATGAAATCTCTTTTAATTTTAAAGCTCCTTCTAATGCAACTGGGAAGTTAAAACCACGACCTAAGTATAAGCAGTTTTTAGCATCTTTATAAACAGCTGCAATCTCTTGGACTTTAGAATCAATTTCTAATAGTTTTTCAACTTGGGTAGGAATTTGCTGCATCGTTTGTAAATAATTATTTACTGCAGATTTAGATAAAGTTCCCTTTTCTTGCGCAAGTTTTAAAGCTATTAAAGTTAACACTGTAATTTGTGTTGTAAATGCTTTTGTAGAAGCAACTCCAATTTCTGGACCAGCATGGGTGTAAGCTCCCGCATGAGTTTCCCTAGCAATAGATGAACCAACAACATTACATACACCAAATACAAATGCTCCTTTAGATTTAGCAAGTTTAATTGCAGCTAAAGTATCAGCTGTTTCACCAGATTGAGAAATAGCAATCACAATATCTTTAGGTGTAATTATTGGATTTCGGTATCTAAATTCTGATGCATACTCAACTTCAACAGGAATACGAGCCATGTCTTCAAATAAATATTCTCCGACTAAACCAGCATGCCATGATGTACCACAGGCAATGATAATGATTCTGTCTGCATTTAAAAATTTGGACATATTATCATCAACACCAGCCATGCGAATGATACCTTGATCAGCTAACATTCTACCTCTATAAGTATCTATAATAGCTTTAGGTTGTTCGTGAATTTCTTTTAACATAAAGTGGTCATAACCACCTTTTTCGATTTGATCTAAACTTAATTGAAGCTCTTGAATATTAGCATCAACTTCTTTGTCGTTTTCTATAACACGAACCTTAATACCTTTATTTTTTTTGATGATAGCTAATTCACCATCTTCTAAATAAATAGCGTCTTTAGTGTATTCTATAAAAGGCGAAGCATCAGATGCAACAAAAAATTCTTCATTATTTTTTCCAACACCAATAGCAATTGGACTTCCTAAACGAGCCACAATTAATTCGTTAGGTTTTGTTTTGTCAAAAACTGCAATTGCGTAAGCTCCAATTACATTGGTAAGCGCAAGTTGAACAGCTTTTCCTAATTTACACCCTTCAGTTTTTTTAACTTCTTCAATAAGATTTACTAAAACTTCAGTATCAGTATCACTTTTAAATTCATAACCTCTAGAAATTAATTCTTTTTTAATGGTATCATAGTTTTCAATAATCCCATTATGAACGATTACTAAATCTCCAGATTGAGAAAAATGAGGGTGAGAATTAGTATCATTAGGTACTCCATGTGTAGCCCAACGCGTATGTCCTATTCCAATTTGTCCCTTCTTTCTTTTTTCGTCTTTATTGGTTATAATTTCTAAATCAGAAACCTTCCCTTTGGTTTTAGATAAGTGCATTGTTTCTCCATCATACATCATAATTCCTGCACTGTCGTACCCCCTATATTCTAAACGTTTTAATCCGTTAATTACAATAGGGTATGCTTCTCTTTCTCCAATATATCCTGTTATTCCACACATAACAACTTTTTATTTTTCTTTTGAATATGATATTTTTAATACGGCTCTTTTTGCTCCGTTAGCAGTTTCATTTCCGTCTAATAATGTTACTCCTCTTGGATTCCAGTTATAAGATTTTACATTAACATCTAATACACCATTAGCTACTGCATTATCAGTAGGATTATTGTAAACCTTTAAAATTAAAGGTGAAATGTCATTAGTAGTACTGTTTAGTAAATCAGAGATATAATCAGTGATTCTAAAAGTGTACTTTTCAGGTTTGTCATCTTCTGTTAATTCTAGGTTCCCTCCAAAAGTAGCGTTTTCCCTATAAGCATCTGTTAATTGGGTAGGAGTAGTACCTCCATTTCCATTGTCTTTATCTTGGTAAACAAATAATCTTTGAGGTATTGTATTTTTATTTGTGTTGATGTTTTGATTTACATGAAAACTTAAAGAAGCATCATTGACTAACCAATTATTACTTCTTAGCTCTTGGAGCTTAGTGTTGTCTAAGATTTTAATCTTAGCCATCGTTCCTGCAGTACCTTGTATAATAAAATTATTTGCAGGTGGTGATGTGGTTGCAGAAGACATATTGTATATACTGTTTCTTATACCTGATAATGGGAAAGAATAACTAGAAGGTACTGTATCTTTAAAAACTAAATCAGTTATGCCTTCCTTTTTTTCATATCTACTTATAGTATAGTGAAACTCTAAAGAGGCTGAAGCACTATTTCCTGTAAGAGAAAAAGGGGCCATTAAACCATCTGTTCCTTCAGATTTAACAATTAACCCTCTAAAAAAATTATTAAAAGCATCTCTTGTTTTAAAATGATCATTTTTAAAATTATCCCAAAAAATTGATTTCATTTTTGTGATATCTAAAGGAACTGCAATAAAAGGAGCTTTGTTTTCTAGCTTGATAGTATCATTGAATTCATTACCATTACTATAATGTCTTTTGAAGACAAACATTGAATCTTTTTGAGTAGGTAGAAATTTAAAATCTCCATCTTCATTTAATAGGTCTGTTACAGGATCTAAAACTTGATATATTGCATCAGATTGAAAACTATTAGAAGCTGAGGGGTTAGTAGGGTTTAAATTATTTAAATAAGTATTATTTCTAAAAACTTTTAATGAAGTAGCTAAGTTTGGGTTGCCTAACAAAGAGTCAAATCTAAATTTAGGTTTAGTGTCACCAGTTTCCCTAATGTTAGTTGCTGTATAAGGAAGTTTTAATATTACTTTGTCTAAAACATAGATAGAATCAATTTCTCCGTTAGCTGTAGCAGCTTTTACATCTTCATTTTTAGGACTATTTATAAAACCTAATTGGCTCACAATTGAGGATTCAATTGTTTTGTAGTGATTACTTTTATAAACTCCTAACCAATATTCTCCTAAAGCACCAATAGCAATATTATCAGCTTGAACGCTTTCTAAATCAATAGGGGTAATTTCTACATCTAATAAAATCTCACCGGTTTCAAACTTTGTATTGCTAACAACATTCGTTCCGATGTCGTTAAAATCTTTTTCACATGATATTATAGCTCCTAAACATAGTAAGCTAATACCTAAAGCACCAATTTTTCTAATCATTTCTGTTATTATTCGCTTAATTCTAAAACGTTTTCTTTGTAAAATTCTAAATAAGATTCAGTTAAAATTTCTTCTGATTGAAATTCTAAAACTTTAACATCACTGTTTGTGATAAAAGATTCTAGTTCATCAGATAAACTTTCGCTACCTTTAACAATAGCATCTGAATTTTCGATAGCACTTTTTAAAATATTAGTGTAGTTTGGTGTTTCTATTGTTGAAATTTTTGATTCCTCAACTTTATCAAAACGAACTTTATTTGCTAATTCACCATTTAATTCACCATCAAAATTCTTATCATACAGCGAAGTTACAATCTTACTTTCTGCAAACAATGGTTCCTCCTTATAAAATTCTCTTAAATATAACGGAAGTAAAGAAGCCATCCATCCATGAACGTGAATAATGTCTGGAGCCCAGTTTAATTTCTTAACAGTTTCAACAACTCCTTTTGCGAAGAAAATCATTCGTTCATCATTATCATCAAACAATTTATCATCTTCATCAGAATATACAGCTTTACGCTTAAAATATTCATCGTTATCAATGAAATAAACTTGCATTCTTTCTTTAGGAATTGAAGCAACTTTAATTATTAAAGGCATGTCCATGTCGTTAATAATTAAATTCATCCCAGACAAACGAATTACTTCGTGTAATTGATGTCTTCTTTCATTAATTACCCCAAAACGAGGCATGAAAATACGGGTTTGAACTCCTTTAGAATGTGCATTTTTAGCAACGTTAAATGCGGTAGACGATAATTCTGTTTCTGGTAAATAAGGTGTTACCTCAGACGAAACATATAATATTCTCTTGTCCTTCATTAAATCTTTCTCTTAAATTGAAGCTGCAAAAATACGAAAATTTATGCTAAAATGGTGTTAAATTGCTAATTTTGCATGGATTCCAACTATTAGAGAATGAAAATTTTTAAAATTAAATCAGAATTAAAAGATTTTTTATCACAACAAAAGAGTCTTGATAAATCAATTGGATTTGTGCCTACTATGGGGGCTTTACACAAAGGGCATTTGTCGCTTGTAAAAAGAGCCAAAAAGAAAAACGATATAGCAGTTGTTAGTATTTTTGTAAATCCTACACAGTTTGATAATAAAGACGATTTAGTTAAGTATCCGAAAACATTTGATAATGACGTTGAGTTATTAGAAAGTGTGGATTGCGATGTGTTATTTTTTCCTTCGGTTGAAGAAATTTATGCAGAAAACATTGCTTCTGATAAATTTGATTTTGACGGGTTGGAGCATCAAATGGAAGGGAAATTCAGAGATGGTCATTTCGATGGAGTTGGAACTATCGTGAAAACCTTGTTTGAAATAGTGAATCCAGATAAAGCATATTTTGGTAAAAAGGATTTTCAACAATTACAGATCATTAAAAAAATGGTAGAAAAACATAGTCTACCATTTAAAATTAAAGGTTGCGATATTTATCGAGAAGATGACGGATTAGCAATGAGCTCTCGTAATACTCGTCTAACAAAAGAATATAGAGAAGTTGCACCTTTTATTTATAAAACTTTAAAGAAAGCAAAGAAAAAATTTGGCACAAAAAATGCTAATGAATTAACGCAATGGGTTGAGAAACAATTCAAAAAGCATCCGTTATTAGAGTTGGAGTATTTTACTATTGCAGATGAGAAAACATTACAAACAGCAACAGTCATCGAACCAAACAAAAAGTACAGAGGTTTTATAGCCGTTTTTGCAGGAGAGATTCGTTTGATTGATAATATTCGTTTGAAATAAATTCATCAAAAACAACTCATTAATCATCAAAAAACATCTATTTTTGCCGTATGTTAGTACAAGTAGTAAAATCTAAAATTCACCGTGTTAAAGTAACTAATGCGGATTTAAATTATATAGGAAGCATCACCATTGACGAAGATTTAATGGATGCTGCTGGAATAATAGAAGGAGAAAGAGTTCAGATTGTAAACAACAACAATGGTGAACGTTTAGAAACTTATGCAATTCCAGGTCCAAGAAAAAGTGGTGAAATTACTTTAAATGGAGCTGCTGCTCGTAGAGTTCAAAAAGGAGATATACTTATCTTAATAGTATATGCTTTTATGGAGCTTGAAGAAGCAAAAAAATTCAAACCACAGTTAGTATTCCCTAACGAAGAAAATAATTTATTAGAGTAGTTTGAGTTTGTCAGTAAAAAAAGTCTTAAAAATTATATTACCTCTCGTTTTGGGAGGTTTTTTAGTTTGGTATTCATTATCAAAAGTATCCATAGATACATTATTACAGTATTTTAAAGATGCCAATTATTGGTGGATTGCCTTAGGATTGTTTTTCGGAATTCTAAGTCATTTATCAAGAGCTTATCGTTGGAAGTTTTTATTAGAACCAATGGGCTATAAACCAGATTTCGGTAATAGTACCATGGCGGTTTTAGTGGCGTATTTAGTAAATTATGCGGTGCCTAGAGCAGGAGAGGTTTCTCGTGCTGCGGTAATGACAAATTACGAAGATATTCCGTTTGAAAAAGGTTTTGGTACTATAGTAGCTGAACGAATTGCCGACATGATTATGATGCTATGCATCATTACAATTACTCTTTTCGTGCAATTCGACTTTATTTACGATCTATTAACGAAGAATTTTAATCCAACAAAAATTGCACTAATTTTAGGGGTAGTAATTCTCGGCTTTATCTTACTTCGTAGATATGTCAAAAAAGCACAATCAGGAATTGGTTTAAAGATTAAGAACTTTATAGCTGGTTTAGTTGAAGGAGCTACTAGTATTTTTAAGATGGAACACAAATGGGCATTCATTTTTCATACTGTATTTATTTGGGTTATGTATGTAGCTATGTTTTGGGCTACGATACCAGCGATTGAAGGATTAAATGTACCTTTTGGTGGGGTGTTAATCGGTTTTATTGCAGGTGGATTCAGTATTGCAGCAACCAATGGAGGTATTGGTTTGTATCCAGTAGCGGTAGCAGGAGCTCTAGCTTTATTTGGAGTACCGGAAGAACCAGCAACTGCCTTTGGTTGGATTATGTGGACAGCCCAAACCCTTATGATTATTGTTTTTGGTGGACTCGCATTTTTACTATTACCTATCTATAATAAAAACAAATAGTTTTCTTTTCTTTGTAAGTAAATCTTACAAATCGAATGGCTAAAACCAAAACTACTTTTTTCTGTCAGCATTGTGGAACGCAACATGCAAAATGGACTGGGCAATGTTATGCTTGTAAAGAATGGAATACCATTATTGAGGAAGTAATTCAGAAAGAAGAAAAAAGAAATTGGAAAACGCCAACGAATGTAGAAAAAAGAGTTTCTAAGCCTTTACGAGTAGAAGATATTCAATTAAATCCTGAAGAGCGTTTTGGAACTAAAAATCAAGAATTAGACACGGTTTTAGGTGGCGGATTGGTAAAAGGAGCTGTTGTTTTATTAGGTGGAGAACCTGGGATTGGTAAATCAACTTTATTACTGCAAATAGCTTTACAAATACCACAAAAAGTATTGTATGTTTCAGGAGAAGAAAGTCAGTCGCAAATAAAAATGCGTGCAGAACGATTAGATATGAAAAACTCTAATTGTTTAATTCTTACAGAAACAAATACTCAGAAAATTTTCAAAAATATCGAAGAAGTTCAACCCGATGTGTTGGTAATTGACTCTATTCAAACATTACATACCAATTCTATTGAAGCTTCTCCGGGAAGTATTTCTCAGATTCGTGAAACTTCTGCAGAATTGATAAAGTTTGCCAAAGAAACAGCGACTCCAGTTTTGTTAATTGGTCATATTAATAAAGAAGGAAACATAGCAGGGCCTAAAATTTTAGAACACATGGTAGATGTGGTTTTACAATTTGAAGGAGATAGAAATCACACTTACCGTATTTTACGTTCCCAAAAAAACCGTTTTGGTTCAACTGCCGAATTGGGGATTTACGAAATGTTATCAAGCGGATTGAGAGAAGTATCCAATCCTTCCGAAATATTAATATCAAAAAAAGATGCCGATTTAAGCGGAACGGCAATCGCTTCTACTTTAGAAGGAATTCGTCCGTTAATGATAGAAATACAAGCCTTGGTTTCTACAGCAGTATACGGAACACCGCAACGTACTACAACAGGTTATAACCTAAAAAGATTGCATATGATTTTAGCTGTGCTAGAAAAACGTGCAGGTTTTAAATTAGGTGCTAAAGATGTGTTTTTGAATGTAACAGGAGGTATTCATGTAGATGACCCAGCAATAGATTTAGCAGTTGTAGCTGCAATACTATCTTCGAATCAAGATATGGCGATTAACCCGAACGTATGTTTTGCAGCAGAAGTTGGTTTAGCAGGAGAAATTAGACCAGTTTCTAAAATAGACCAACGAATTACAGAAGCTGAAAAATTAGGTTATAAAACGTTTGTTACTTCTAAATACAATAAAATTACGAGTAAAAATCATTCCATAAAACTGATTCTGGTAAGTAAGATTGAAGAAGCCTTTGCTACGCTGTTTGCTTAAGATTAAGCAACAGTAGTTTTTATTCTGTCATCCATTTTATTAAATCTTTTTCGTTTACGATTGCCCAAGAATGTGGATGTCTTTCTCCGTTTGCGCGATAACCTCTATTCTTCGTTTCTATAAGTTTAATATTTTTACTTCCGAACTTTGTTTTTAATTTACTTGATAACTTTTTAAGATAATAGGCATTTAGGTCTTCATAATCGTTTTTTCTGTTCTCTTTCCACCATTTTAAATCAGGTTCTGTATAAAGTCTAATTTTTAGATTTTTAAGGTTTCTTAAATTTTGGATGTTTTGTGTTTCAAGAGTAAAAGGTGAACTATTTTCGTAATTAACTATTCCGTCTTTCGGGTTTCCAAATTCTTTGTCAAAAAAGCTTTTTATCCACGTTGCCTCTTGAATAGAAGGTTGTGAAAAGTTCATTTTTAAGTTTTTTTGAGCCGTTTTATAAAGTGCTAAAAGGTCAATAGGTGAGTCTACTACAAATACTCCTTTGGGTTGAATTTTGCTTTTATTCTGAATAAGATAATCACTGATTAAAAGACTTACATTCCCACCACTTGAAAAGCCACCAATAAATACGTTTTCTTTTGGTAGATTATTTTCGGAAACTATTTTTTCTAATTGTTCAACCAACTCTTGTTTTTCTATTTGTGTCAAAAATAAACGCTGGTTTAAGTTCATTGCCAAAACTGAAAACCCATTTTCTATGCTTATGTCCGAAATTTTAAATTCAGAAAATGTGTTTTTGGCATCACAAGGAAAGCAAGGAAATAAAATTAATAAACCTTTTTGTTTTTCAGCCTTGATTAACTCGTATTCAGTTGTTATTATACTTTTCGATATTGATTTTTTAGTCAGATCACTCTTCTTGTTTTGTTCTTTACAGGAAGCTAAAATTAAAACTAAAATTATAAAAAGTGTTCTCATTGCTTTGGTTGCATATAGCGGTCTGGCTATGAAGCGTAGGAACGGTTTGGTTGGTTAGGCCTATGCTTTATAGCCATTGTTGGCAACAGTTTTTATTTTTTAATATCCAATGTGTTCTTTGACTTCAATTTTCTCTTTCGTACAAGTAAGTTCTGGTCTGTATCCTCCTTCAACATAATGTTCTGAACATATGGTGTCATTTGAAGAGTAGACACAAACTTTAAACGTTCCTTCACCCTTATTTTCAAATCCGAAAGAAACTATTTTATAATTTTCTAAGTCGTCCGAATTCATTGCCTCAACATTCCCATTTGTTTGAAATTCAATTTTCGTTATACCCGTGTTATCAAGAACTTCAAGATTAACTATTACATCATCTCCATTTCCAAGTTCAAGCGTTGAACTTTTGTAATCGTTATTTTTTTCTTGCCCTTGTGTTGATGGGTATAATATTTCACCATTCCAAGAATATTCAACTCCTCGACCAACTGTAAAGGAATAACTAAAAAATATAATCGTCAAATAGATGAAAATTGCGACTGTTATTTTCGATTTAAGATTTGACTTAATTTTTTTGAGATTAATCAAAATCATAAATACTACAAATGCAACAAATGACATTAGAGCATAAAATGCGTCTCCCAATCCTAAACCATAGGATATCGTCCTACCGAAAATACCTTGACCAAAAATAGGCAGCAGAGCTATGACCAACAAAATCAATAGTCCTCCAAAGATAATTATGTTTAGTACTTTATTCATTTCTATTATTGTTGCCAACGGTCTCGTATAAGAATAGTAGCGGATTTGTACTCACTATCTTTTCGGTTAAACACAGACCTTTTTATGTTTTACTTACTTTCGTTTTAGCGATTAAACCGCTATTATTTTTATACAATGTTGTGTGGCGTTTTTTTATTTCCGATATCAAATTGAGAGTAAAATCATTGTCCTTCATTTTGCAAGCATAAAATTGTGGGTTACTAATTATTTTTTTCAATTCAGGAATATTCAAATCTTGCGAACAGTAATATCCTTCCACCAATCTTAATCGTTGATAAGGATTGAATTTTCTTTTGATAATAGACTTTTCAATTAAACTTTGAAATGTCTCTGACTCAACAAACTTTACGGAATCTAAAATCCCTAAATCTTTTACAATAGGTATTACTTTTTTAATGAAGTCCAATGAAGGTAATTCATCAAGGATTTCTTCTCTATAGTTTCTTTTTACAACTCTTAATTCCCTTAAAAGGTTAATATCAGATTGATTTATTAAACCTTGCTCTTTTAGTCCGTTTAGTAGTTTTATAAATGAAAATTCAAAAATTCCATTCTCCGCATTTTTAAACACTAAATAATTCCTCAATCCAACAAAAAGACAATCGCAAAACCAAGCAAAACCTAAAGTAGTTTTCGGAACAGTCTTAATTATGTTAAAATAATTCTCACAATCTTTAATGTCCTTTTTATAATCTGTCTTTGGATTGAAATGATTTATTATATCTTTAAATCTATCATTTGGGTCAATAATGGTTTTTGATTCTTTTTGTAAATGCTTGATAAATAAACTACCATTTTTCGATAAATATTCAAGTTTTGAGTATGTGTAAAATGAGATAGACCAATCATCTTTAGAATAGGTTTCTTTCAACTTCTCTAAAGTTTTAAAATCATTAGCCACAACTAATAAATCTCTATCGCTATATTTATCAAAATCTGCTCTCAATGAACTGCCAAAAACTGCAACACTATAATTTTTCATTTTACAAATCGATTTATTAAAACTGTTATTAAAAAACTTAAAAGAATGAAGCCTGAAAAGCCTTGCATTGTCAACATATACATTCCAAAATCAGTTTGGGGTTGAAATTGAGAATCTACTAATTGCGTCATTGCATCTGCTGTGAAAAAGATGTTTGCTATTGGGCTAATGTTCTCTGAATTGAAAGATGCGATTGCAAAGTCCTTTTCGTGAAATCCATATTCATTCCAATAATTTAAGTTGGTAAAGTAAAATACTCCATAAAGAACAAAGAAAGTTGCGATAAAACTTCTTAGTCTTAGGCCATAACCAAATATCCATCGATATAGAAAATTAGGAATATACTCAACTGCAAAAGTTTGAAAATTTATTTTATAAGGTTGGCTTTTAAAAAATTTACTTCTTGTCAGTCGACCTTCCCATTTTTGGAAATAATAATTGGCTATTCTTGCAAACTCAGATTGTTCTTCATCTCTTGAATTGTTTAATAGCTGTTGGAATAAGTGAACTGCCATATTAGACTTTTCAATGTCGTTCTTTTTGTAGTTATTTTTAAAACTTATAGGGTCTATATAGGTACGTTTAATTAGGATTTGATGTGTGTTTACGTTTTTAAATGTACATCTGTGAAATTGACAATTATCTAAAGTACTTCCAAAAAATAAACAGTCTTCGAAGTGACAAGAAGTGAAATCAATATTTTTTAGTTTTGTCTTTGCGAAACTGACATTTATAAATGTAATTGACTTTACTTTATAGCGAGGATATTCATCGCTGTTTTTTAAGATATCTGGTTTATAGATTAAATCTCTAATAGTTCCTTCACTTGCTGAAACCATTTCTTTAAATTCCACTTCGGAATTTTTTCCAATTACTCTTGGTGTTCCACTAAGTTCAAAAAAACTATTTGACATTTCTTATTCTATTTCTTTTTTCAAATGACACACAACTGGTTATATACAATCAAATATATTGTTTTTAGGTTAAATATTTCCAGATAATAAAACATTCACCTTCTTTTATCTACTTAGTTATTTGTTCTTAGGAAGCCCCCAAATATAATAGCCTTGTTTTTTACCTTTTAAGTTTTTAGCATGGTCAATCTTCCATGAATAAGAATCGTTTTGTAAGTCTTTTAGTAAATAGTTTTCAATATCCTTAAATGTGTACATTCTAACTAAAGAAGCTTGTCCGTCCCAAGCATATACGAACGGAATTATAGGAATTAAATAAGTAAATAGTACTTGTTTAAATGTGAGGTTTTTTACAAAAGGAGTCATAAAAAGCACCATTACTACCATTATTATAATAGAAATAGGTAATAGCAACCACCAAAGTAATGTTGGGATGTTGTTTTCTCCCATTTCGTAAATCAGTAAAGGTTGTTTGTTTTCTTGTGCGGTTTTTAAAATCTTTTTGGCATTTTCTGGCGGCATATGATGAAAGCTATTCATCATTGTTTTTAACCCTTCAGGAGCATTTTTAAAATCAGTTGCATTTAACGATTTCTTTTGATAGTGAACATTTTTAATGTTTAAACTGTTAATGTTGTTTACAACTGAGGTGTTTGGATATAAATCGGTAAGTAATAAGTTAACTGGCGTATTATTATTTTTATTTATTTCTTCAATTACATCAATCATAACCCCACCAGAACCAGCACCTAAATCAACAATTTGTTTAAAATCGTGTTGTTTTTTAATATCATGAATAAGAGCAGCAACAACATCTTTGGTTTTTAGCATTTTTAGCAATAAAGCCAATAGGTTCGTAATGCTAGACCTAATAAATGGCGGAAGCCAATGGAAATCTTCAAACTCAAAAAGTTGTATGCGTTTCATAACGTCAATAATTTTGATTTAAAGATAAAGAAAAACCCTTGCTAGAAGCAAGGGTTTCAATTCTTTTAAAAGAAATTTAACAGCATCCGCCACCATCGTAATGGTAGGTAGATTCTGAAAAATAAATATCGTCTCTACCTAAAGCTTTTAATGCTGCTGCTGTTTTATCGCAAATAGCTAAAGGCTGATTTTTTAATAAAGTATGTCCTGCTCCATCATCAAAATAATCTTCATCTCCATAATAAATAGCAGCTTTTCCTGTAAAAACACACGGTCCGTCTTCTGGCATTGGGTCTTTAATTGCAGCTACTTCAATAGATTCTATATAAATCAATTCATCAGTTGGGTAGTTTTTAGGATCTAAGATTCTGTAAGGTTTTCTGGCTCTAATTTCAATAGTTCCAAAACCAGCATCGGTTAATGCTTTTACATAATTAGCAATCGATAAACTTCCACTTAAACAAAGTGCACGTAAGCGCTCATCGTTACGTAACTCATCATTCATTTCTTGCTCACAAGTAGGATCACTCATTACCAAACGTCCGTGTGGTTTTAACACACGATACATTTCTGCAATGGCTTTTTGTAAATCATCTTCCTTAAAAATATTGAATAAGCAGTTTTGTGCCGCAACATCAATCGAATTATCTTCTACAGGTAAATTCATCGCATCACCTTTTCTTAAATCCACAAAATCAGATTTAAACCAAGGATTCATTTCTTCTGCTTCTTTAAAGTTCTTGCGAGATGCTTCTAGCATTTCATCTACCACATCTAAACCTATTACACCACCTTTATTTCTATTGAAATATGCGAATTGTAATAATTCCATTCCACCACCAACACCAACGTATAACATTTTTGGGTTGTTAGTTAAATCGCGTGCATGTACAGTTGAACCACATCCGTAGTTCATTTCTTGCATAATACGTGGAATTTTTAATCCCGGTAATTCCCAAATAGGGTTTGTGGTACAGCATAAACCAACATCTGGTGTTAATGCTGCTTCTTTATAAACGTTATGTGTAGTTTCTAAATAACTCATAATTCTTTAATCAATTCTTTAAATAAGGTAATCATTTTTGGTTCTGCTTTTCCAGCTACAGCAATGATTTCTCCAATATCTACCGGCTGTAAATTCTTTGGATCACATTCGTCTGTTAATACTGAAACTGCTGCACAAGGCAAACCAATTTGTTTTGCTACAATTACTTCGGGTACAGTACTCATGCCAACTGCATCCGCTTCTAAAATTTGTAACATTCTATATTCCGCTCTGGTTTCTAATTGCGGTCCAACAACACTTGCATACATTCCTTCGTGCAATTGTATGTCGTTTTCTTGAGCAATAGCTTTCAGCTGATTGTTGATTTTTTTTGAATAAGGTTCTAACATGTCAGCAAAAATATTTCCGAATTCGTTAGCGCCTTTAAAAGCTAAAGGAGAGCCACCTTGTAAGTTTAAGTGATCTTCTAGTAACATTAAATCTCCTTTCTTATATGAAAGATTGATAGCCCCAGCTGCATTAGAAATTAATAAAGTAGAAATTCCTAAGCCATGCATGGTTCTGATGCCATAAGTAACTTCCCATAAGTTGTAGCCTTCATATAAGTGGAAACGTCCAGACATTACCACAACTTTTTTTCCTGATAATTCTCCGTAGATTAATTTTCCTGAATGGAACTCTACCGTTGCTTGAGGAAAATGTGGAATTTCTGAATATTGAATTTCTTTTTCAATAGTTATTTCATCAACTAGTTTTCCTAAACCAGTTCCTAATACAATTCCTATTTGCGGATTTGAAATTCCGTTTGATTTTAAAAAATCTATTGTTTCTTGTAGTTGTTGTTTTTTCATTCTAATTATTCAAAAATTTTTGAAATGCTGGATGGTTTTCAATGTCTTCAATCACATCTACATCGTTTAATTCTTCTAACAAATGTACGCTTACTTTTTGTAAATCGTTAAGTGTATCTTTTCTAACAGTTTCGGTTCCCCAAGCTTTGTTTTCAAAAATATTAGGTTGTAAATTTTTCATTCCAAGAAGATAATAGCCCCCATCTTCTGCAGAACCAATTACAACATCGTTGTTGTCTAGTTTATTAAATGCTTCGTTAATGTGATTTGGAGTTAGGTCGTACAAATCGCTACCAATAATCATCACTTTGTCATAACCAATATTAAAAGAATTTTGAAAAGCATTTTGCATTCTAAAACCTAAATCTTCTCCTTCTTGTTGATGTTTTTGGTAAACTTTAGCATCCCAAATATCATTATTGCGAACTTTTACTGAATAATACACTGCTTTATCGCAAGATAAATCTTGAGTTACTTCTTTGGTTCTGTTTAATAAAAATTTATAGATCTCTAAAGCAGTTTCATCTCCAACTGATTTTGCTAAACGTGTTTTTGCTTTTCCTAACTCAGGATTTCTTGTAAAAATTAGCAGTAAGTTTTTACTCATAAATCTTTTCTCCTTTTAAGAGCCATTTGCTCCATTCTTTGTTAAAAGTGTGAACTTTTTTAGTTGGCTTATTTTTAGAATTTACAACTGTGTTGTCTTGGTTTTTCCATTCGAAAATCCCGCCATATAAATTATAAACATTATTGTAGCCAGCACCCTTAAGTTTTTCAGCAACATCTTCAGAACGAATTCCTAAAGAACAGTACACCACAATTTTTGTGTTTTTATCAGTAGGTAACTTCTTGATTATTTTGTTGATGTCAAAATTATCATAACCAACACAAGTAGCATTTTTAAGATGACTTACTTTAAATTCTTTAGGTTCTCTAGAATCTAATAAGATTACATTATCTGCTTCTTTTTTTAAATCACTTACAGAAATATAGGGAACACTTTCTGTGTTGTATTTCTTCAATAATTGCTTTAAATTCTTTTGCGAAAAAGAATTAAGGGAAATCAATATAAAAAAGAAAACAAGTTTTTTCATTAGGCTACAGTTCCTTGGCAGCTACTTCCTGCACCAGCAGTGCAACCGTAACAATGTTGATTGATAATGATGTTTCGGTTTTGCAACAATTCTTCATTATAATCAGATATGTGTTTTACTTTAGAATTCACTTTTAAATTCAACATTTGATTGAAATCACAATCGTATAAAAAACCATCCCAACTTACCGATAATGTATTGGTACACATCACATTTTCAACTGCCATAGGATTATACGCTTCTACCAAAGCATACATATAATCTTCATAATTCTCAGAAGCAATTAAATAGTCTAGAAATCTACTGATAGGTAAATTAGTAATTGCAAATAAGTTATGAAAATGGATATTAAAATCTTCTTTCAACGCTTTCTTGAAATCATTTTCTAAAGCCATTTGATCTCCAGGTAAAAATGCTCCTGATGGATTATAAACCAAATCTAGTTTTAAATCAGAACCTTGAATTCCATAACCAACTTCATTCAGCATTTGTAAAGCTTTGATAGATTTATCAAAAACTCCATCTCCACGTTGTTTATCAGTTTTTCCACGTGTCCAATGTGGCATCGAAGAAACTACGTGTACGTTGTGTTTTTTGAAGAACTCTGGTAAATCGTAATATTTCTTGTTGGCTCTAATAATGGTTAGGTTAGAGCGAACAATAAAGTCTTTAATTCCTGCTTTAGAAGCTTCTTCTACAAACCAACGAAAATTCGGATTCATTTCTGGTGCTCCACCAGTTAAATCTAAAGTATGTGCTCCCGTATTTTTAATGACATCTAAACATTGTTGCATTGTTTCAGTTGTCATGATTTCTTTACGATCTGGACCCGCATCAACGTGGCAATGTGCACAAACTTGGTTGCACATATATCCTAAATTAATTTGAAGAATTTCTAATTTTTTAGGACGTAATGGGAACTGATTTGTTTCCTTAATTTTTTTTGCAAACGTGGGTAATTCACCGTCAGCAAAAATTCCGTTTGAAAGAATTTCTAACTGACGTTGGGTGTTTGCTAAATCGTTATTTCTTGCTTGAAGAGATTTCTTCATTTTACATTTCTAATTTATTCACTTTGTTCATCATTTGAACTCCGTGTACTAATGTTGCGCCACTTTTTATAGCTGCACCAACATGAATGGCTTCCATCATTTCTTCTTTGGTAATTCCACGTTGTAATCCATCTTTAGAATACGCATCAATACAATATGGGCATTGCTCTGTATGTGCAACTGCTAAAGCAATTAAAGATTTTTCACGAGCAGTTAAAGCTCCTTCTTCAAAGACTTTTCCATAATAATCAAAGAACTTGTTTCCAAGTTCTTCGCTCCATTCTGTTATTTTTCCAAACTTACGTAAGTCAGTTGGATCGTAATATGTTTTAGACATTTGTTTTGTTTTCAAGTTGAAAGTAAAAATACTAATAGTTTACTAAAGTAGCTACGTTACTTACTTTCCATTTAAACTCCAGTTATATTCTAAAAAGCTAACTTTTGCATTCTTATCAATTTTAGTATTCGAATATTTGTTTAAAAAATCGATTAACGAACCTTTTTTGGTAAAATCTCCTTTAAACCATTCGAATATTTTAGATAGCTGTACTTTTTTACCTGAGATTTTATTTCTAGTTGGGTCATTGATGAATTTTTTCATCAGTTCTTTTGTTTTAGTAGTGTAATTAGCTTCTGTAAAAGCAAAATTTCCTAATTGAGGACATGAGCCTGAAGCGCAATTTACACCAACGTGAATTTTTGGATCATTAAAGTCTTTTCTTAAAATTTTGTGCTCAATATGATTTAAGGTATATGCTTTTCCTCCAACTTTTGCAAAAGGAATATTCCATGCATCCTTTCCTTTCTTTTTAATTTTTAAAATACTTTTTAAAGGATAGTTGTCAAGTATTAACTTTATGGTGTATGCGTTATAGGCGTTAACCCAAAAAGCTTTTGTTTTTGAAGCAGACCAATTTTTCTTTGGAGAAGTTTTATTTAGGTATTCTAAATAACTATCTAGTTTAGATACATCTTTTTTAAAGGCTTTGTAGTTTACATTTCCTTTAGTATCAACATGTTTTTTTAATAACGAATTAAGAGTTGAGGTTTGACTAAAAGCGTTTGTGAAGAAAGTAATACAAACTATTAAAAATATCTTTCGCATGTTTTTTGTTTTAAACTGATAGTATAGACGTTAATTTAAACAATACATTACAAAGAATATTCCAAAAGTGTATAAAATAAAAAAGCCTTAACAAATAAATGTTAAGGCTTAGTACTGAAGGCGGGACTTGAACCCGCACGGGCATTACGGCCCATTGGATTTTAAGTCCAACGTGTCTACCAATTCCACCACTTCAGCATGGTATATTTTGTTTTTGACTTTTTTAAAAATAAGCCTCGCTAATAAAAGCGAGGCTTGTGGTACTGAAGGCGGGACTTGAACCCGCACGAGCATTACGGCTCATTGGATTTTAAGTCCAACGTGTCTACCAATTCCACCACTTCAGCATATTTGATTGAAAACAATCAAACATTGGTATATTTTAAAGAAAGTCTCAGAGCGAAAGACGGGATTTGAACCCGCGACCCCCACCTTGGCAAGGTGATGCTCTACCCCTGAGCTACTTTCGCGTAGTCAAAAATTATTTTAATGAACTTGTGCATTGCTTCGAATGCGGGTGCAAATATAACACCATTTTTTAAATTGCAAAATAGTTTTTAATTTTTTTTCTCTTTTCAATTAACATCAAAATATATGGTCATTACATAAGAAAGAAATATCTTTGCAAAAAATTTTAAAACAAGAAGTGGATTCTGTTTCACCTGCACATACTAAACCCTCTGTTAAATCACTCTTTAACGATTTTAAGCAACTAACTAAAGTTGGTTTGTCGGTAAGTGTTGTGTTTACTTCTATTACAGGTTATTTGTTAGGAGCAGAAACAATAGATTATACTACGGTTTTATTATTAGCTATTGGTGGATATTTAATGGTAGGAGCATCGAATGCTTTTAACCAGGTGATAGAGAAAGATATTGATGCTGTTATGCAGCGTACAAAAAATCGTCCGTTGCCAGCAGGTAGAATGTCAACTACAACAGCTTTAATTATTGCAACATTATTTACTATTGCTGGTATTGCAATTTTATATGCTATTAATCCTAAATGTGCATTGTTTGGTGCAATTTCTATCTTTTTATATACAAGTGCGTATACTCCATTAAAGGCGGTAACTCCTTTGGCAGTGTTTGTAGGTGCGATTCCAGGAGCAATTCCTTTTATGTTAGGATGGGTTGCTGCAACAGGTGAATTTGGTATTGAAGCAGGGTTTTTATTTATGATTCAGTTTTTTTGGCAATTCCCACATTTTTGGGCAATTGGTTGGTTACAGTTCGAAGAATATAATAAAGCAGGTTTGCATATGCTTCCTATGGATAAAAAAGATAGAGGAGCTATTGTGCAAATAATTTTTTATACCTGCATTATGATATTAATGTCTGTTGCTCCAGTATTAAAAGTAACAGGTGCGTTTTACATTTATCCTTTAACAGCTGTTATTGTTCTGTTGTTAGGAATATTGATGCTGTATTACGCGTTTAAATTATATAAAACACAAGAAAACACAGATGCAAGAAAGTTGATGCTGGCAAGTGTTTTTTACATTACAATCGTACCCATAATTTATGTGGTAGATAAATTTTTACACTAAATGAGTGAACAAACTTTACAAGAAGAATTAAAAATAGGAAAGCAGAAGTCAGCAAAACCAATGTTATGGGTTGCTATGATTAGCATGGTAATGTTTTTTGCTGGATTAACAAGTGCTTACGTTGTAAGTATGAAACGTGAAGACTGGATTACTTTCGATTTACCACAAGCTTTTTATATTAGTACTATAGTAATTGTATTAAGTAGTATTACATTATTAATTTCTCGAAATTTTTTAAAAAAAGATGATTTAAAGATGTCATTAATCTTTTTACTAACAACTTTAGTGTTAGGATTAGGATTTGTATGGTATCAATATATAGGTTTTTATGAGTTGAGATCTGGAGGGTTATATTTTACAGGGCCAGAAAGTACTGTATCTACATCTTTTATTATAGGGATAACATTTATGCACGTTTTACACTTGTTAGCAGGGGTAATTGTGCTGTTAGTAGTAATTTATAATCATTTTAAAAAGAAATATTCATCGACCGATATGCTTGGGTTTGAACTAGGTGCAATCTTCTGGCATTTTGTGGATGTTTTATGGATTTATCTATTTTTCTTTTTCTATTTCATAAGATGATGAAAAATGCGTAATTTTGGCGCACTGTTTTAACAAAAATTAACAATAAGAGATTTATGGGAGCAAATATTGCTGTAAATTCTGACAACAAAGAGACCTGGGGCGGAGGTGGTGCAAAACCATTTGGCGCTAGTTATGGTAAAATGATGATGTGGTTTTTTATCGTATCGGATGCATTAACCTTTTCGGGGTTTTTAGCAGCGTACGGTTTAACACGTTTTAAATTTATTGATTCTTGGCCAATTGCCGATGAGGTGTTTACTCACTTTCCAGGATTACACGGTGTGCACGCACCAATGTACTATGTAGCATTAATGACATTTATATTAATTGTATCATCAGTAACAATGGTGTTAGCTGTTGATGCAGGTCATCAAATGAAACAAAAGAAAGTTGCTTGGTATATGTTTGCAACGATTATTTTCGGAATTATTTTCGTTGGTTCTCAAGCTTGGGAATGGAAAAACTTCATTAATGGTTCTTATGGTGCTGTTAAAACTAGTAATAACCACATTTTACAGTTTGTAAAAGATGGTCATCAAGTAGCATTAGCAGATTTTATTCATACTGATAGAAAAGATGATAGAATTCATCATACTCGTAATAATGGATTATGGTTCGATCAAGAACCAGCTATCTCTCAATATTCGGTAGCTCAGGTTAAAGAAGCTTTTAAAGCAGATCCTTCTTTGTTAATTAGAACAGAGCAATTAAATCCTGAAACGAAACAAAAAATAATTTTATCAAGAGAAGAGAGTTTAGCTAAATTACCATTAATAACAAAGGTTGTTGAAGGAGCTAACTTAAAAGAGAATGAGTACGGAAATCCTATTTTCGCTGATTTCTTCTTCTTTATTACAGGATTTCACGGTTTTCACGTAATATCAGGTATTTTAATTAATATTATCATTTTCTTTAATGTTGTATTAGGTACGTATGAGCGTAGAGGGCATTACGAAATGGTTGAAAAAGTAGGTTTATATTGGCACTTTGTAGATTTAGTTTGGGTATTTGTATTTACCTTCTTCTACTTAGTATAATCAAAAAACGATATTAAAAATGGGTCACGCACACGAATCGAACACAAAAAGAATTTGGATTGTACTTGCAATCTTAACTATAGTAACCACAGTTGAAGTAGCATTAGGTATTGTTAAACCAGACTCTTTACACTTACACGGATGGGGTACTAGTTGGTTAAACTGGATATTTATTATCTTAACAATAGTAAAAGCATATTATATTGCTTGGGCTTTCATGCACTTAGAAGCTGAGAAAACTTGGTTTAGAAGAGCAATTGTTTGGACAGCAGTATTCTTAATTTCTTACTTATTATTCATTGTATTAATAGAAGGAGATTATTTACATGAAACATTAGCGCCATTAGTAAAATGGTAATTTTATAAAATTTGAAAAAAGGTGGTTTTAACCACCTTTTTTTATCTTTAATTTGTAATAAAATGAAGATTTCAAAAAAACATATTGTATTATTTGCACTGTTTATTGTGCCTTTACTATTCTATATATTCTTATCACTTGGTATTAATAATTTTGCGAAATTACCAGTGTTAACAGAGAAAGTAATTGATGTTTCTGCGATTAGTAAAAAACATCAGTTTGATAGAAAAATATCGATAGTAACCTTTTTAGGAAATGATATTGATGTAGCAAAAAGTGAGTTGTTTAACTTAAATGAAAAAATATACAAACCTTTTTACGACTTTAAAGACTTTCAATTAATAGTTATTGCACCTAAAGGAACTGAAGAAGAAGTTGAAAAACTTCAGAAAAAATTAGGTGAGTTTACCAATATGGTTCGATGGAATTTCATTTTTGCTAGCGAAACAGAAATTAAAGTGTTATTTGATTCTTTTAAAACAGGAGATTCTTTAGATAAAAATCTTCATTCATCAAAAGCTTTTATTATTGATAAGGATACTAACTTACGAGGAAGGGATGATGATAAAGACGCTTTTGAAGGTAAGATGTATGGTTATTTAATGACATCGGTTGCTGAATTGAAAAACAAAATGAAAGACGATGTAAAAGTAGTTTTAGCAGAATATCGTTTGGCATTAAAAAAGAATAACGCAGATAGACAAATTTAAGAGAGATGAAAAAGAACTATTCATACGTTGGTATTTCGTTTATAATTTTATTATTTGGTATTTATTCAGTGCCAAAAATTGTAAAACACTTCCAGAAATCAGATTTACATAAATTTACTAAAGTACCTTCTTTTGAGTTTATTAATCAAGATGGAGAAACGATTACTAATAAAGATTATCAAGACAAGGTATATGTAGTAGAGTTTTTCTTTGCTACTTGTCCAACGATCTGCCCGATAATGAATGCTCGTATGGTAGAGGTACAAAACGAGTTTATGGGAAATCCTAATTTCGGAATAGCTTCATTTTCTATCACACCAGAAATAGACACTCCAAGTCAGTTAAAAGCATTTGCTAAGCAAAACGGAATTAACCATAAAAATTGGCACTTGCTAACAGGAAAACCTGAAGATGTTGTGTATGATTTATCAAACGAAGGTTTTAAGTTATTTGCAGGTAAAGGAGAGGTTTCTCACGGTGGTTTTGAACATTCAGGTTTATTTGCTTTAGTTGATAAAGACGGTTACATCCGTTCTCGTTATGACGAACATGGAAACCCGATAATGTATTATAGAGCCTTAGACGAACACGGATTTGGACATCAAATTAAAGAATTAAAACAAGATATTAAGTTATTATTGAATGAGTAATATGAGTGCTGAAGAAAAAAAATATAAAAGATTTATAACGATTGTATCAATTGTAATTCCTTTAGCAGTAGCAGCTTTATTTGGAGTTAAAATACCTAATGTAGAACCCTTAACTTTTTTGCCGCCAATATATGCTAGTATTAATGGTTTAACAGCGGTGTTATTAGTAGCCTCAGTTGTTGCAATTAAAAAGGGTAACAGAAAGCTGCATGAGCAATTAAATACAACAGCTATTATTTGTTCAGCTTTGTTTTTAGTAATGTATGTGGCTTACCATATGACTTCAGATTCTACTAAATTTGGAGGTGAAGGAGTAATAAAATATATATACCTTTTTATTTTGTTAACGCATATAGTATTATCAATAATAGTAATTCCTTTTGTGTTGATTACATTTATGAGAGCACGTTTAGGTAAGTTTGCTGAACATAAGAAAATAGCTAAAATTACTTTTCCTTTATGGTTGTATGTAGCTGTTTCAGGTGTAGTGGTATATTTAATGATATCTCCTTATTATGTTTAAGAAACTGTTCTCAATAATATTATTATTTTTTGTTGTAAATGCTTCTGCTCAATGTGCGATGTGTAAAGCTGTGGTAGAAGGAGGAAACGAAACAATTGCTGAAGGTGTTAACAACGGAATTACGTATTTAATGGTGTTTCCATACATTTTAGTAGGCTTACTTTTCTATTTTATTTACCGTCATAAAAAGGCAACTAAAAATTAACACTTCAATAAGAGAATTTTTTTGTAACATATTCTACTTTTAGTCGTCATATAAAAACAAATAAAAATAATTGTTCGATTTTGTACTTAATAATGTTCAAAATCAAACAGTTAAAATATTTTTATTTTTGTAATCACTTATTGTATAGGTGATTATGTTTTGTTTCTTTTTTGGAACATGAATTGACTAACAATAACGAACAAAAAAATATTTGTCTTGAAAACTAAAATTGTATTACTCGCAGCTTTGTTTACTTCATTAGCTGGTTTTTCTCAAAAACAATGGACACTTAAAGAATGTGTTGATCATGCGTTGAAAAACAATATTACCGTTAAACAAAATCAATTAAATGTAGATCTAGCTGAGAAGGATGTAGCTATTGCTAAAGGTAATTTTTTACCTAACCTTGGTTTTAGCAACTCTCATAGAGGTTCATTTGGTTTGTCATCAGGAATTAGTGGAGTAAATACTTCGGAAGATAGATATTCTACAAGTTTTGGATTAAATGCAAGTGGTAATATTTTCAACGGTTTTAGAAATTTAAACTCATATAAACAAGCACAATTAGGAATTGAAAGTGCAAAGTTAGACTTGGAGTTTATAGAAAATGATATTTCTTTACGAGTGGTAAATACTTATTTAAATGTGTTGTTTGCGAAAGAAAATTTAGCTGTAGCTAAAATTCAGGCTGAAATAAGTAAAAAGCAAATTGATAGAGCTAAAGCACAATTTGAATCAGGAGCAACTCCTAAAGGTGATTTATTAAATGTACAATCAACAGCAGCTAACGATATTCAAAATATTGTAAATCAAGAGAATAATTTAAATTTAACATTGTTGAATTTAGCGCAATTACTACAAATACCGAGTGATAATTTTGATGTAGCTAAAATTAATATTGATTCTCCATCTGCTTCATTATTATACAATGATTCTAAAACAGTGTATAAAAAAGCATTAACCAATAGACCTGAAATCAAAAGAGCTAAATTAAATGTTGATAATGCGGATTTAAGTTTTGAAATTGCCAAAGGAGCTTATTTACCAACTTTAACTTATTCTGCAAGTGCAAATACTTCATACTTTACAGTCTTTGGTGAGCCAGACGTAATTCCACAAAGAAATCCAACAACAGGTGCAGTAACTCTTTTGCCTAATGGTTTTGGAACACAATTAGATAATAATTTAAGTTACGGTTTAGGACTTTCCTTGAATATTCCTATTTTTAATCGTTTTCAAACAAAAAATAGAGTTACAAAGTCAATAATTAATAAAAAACAAAGCGAATTTACTTTAGAGAGTGAAAAGCTTAAATTAGAGCAGCAAATAGAAACATCTTTTTTAGATGCTAAAGCTGCTGCTAAAACATATGAAGCTGCAGAGATTTCGTTAGAAGCACAAAAAGAAGCTTTCAAAAATGCACAAGTAAGCTACGATTATGGTTCAATGACACAATTCGATTTCGATCAAGTTCGTAATCGTTTGGTAAACGCAGAAGGAGCAATGATTAGAGCAAAATACGATTACGTATTTAAAACAAAAGTATTAAAGTTCTACTTTGGTGAATCAATAGTAGATTAGTAATAAAGATTTTATTGTTGTTAAACCTCGTTAGATTTTATTTAACGGGGTTTTTCTTTATAATGTATCTTTGCCTCATAAAAATAATTTCAGTTTGGCAACAATCTTAAATATAGAAACAGCAACAAAAAACTGTTCAGTTAGTTTAGCAAAAGACGGAGTAGTTTTAGCAATTAGAGAGTTAAATGATGGAAACTATTCACATGCAGAAAAGTTACATCCATTTATTCAAGAAATTTTAGATGAAACAAAGATTAAAACGAGTGAACTAGACGCTGTGGCAGTTAGTAAAGGTCCTGGTTCTTATACAGGTTTGCGAATTGGTGTATCGGCTGCAAAGGGTTTGTGTTTTGCTTTTGATAAACCATTAATTTCTATTGAAACATTAACTTCATTATCTCATGCTATTTCTGTTGAAGAAGGTTTAATAGTGCCAATGTTAGATGCTCGTAGAATGGAAGTGTATTCTGCAGTTTATAATTCTAACTATTCGCAAATAAGAGAGATAGAGGCTGAAATAATTGACGAAAATTCTTTTAAAGAAGAGTTAGAAAAGGGAAAGGTGTATTTTTTAGGAGATGGTGCTGAAAAATGTAAAGAAACATTAACTCATAAGAACGCTAATTTTATTGATGCTAAATTTCCATCAGCAAAAGAAATGGCAGTTTTAAGTTACGATAAGTACAAAAAAAACGACATCGAAGATGTCGCTTATTTTGAACCTTTTTATTTAAAAGATTTTGTGGTTACTCCACAAAAGAAGAAAGTTTAACCTTCTTTCTGAATTTCAACAGAGTGTGGATATGGTATTTCAATTCCAGCCTTATCTAAGGCTAATTTCACGTTTTCTGTAGTTTCAAAGTATACATCCCAGTAATCTGCTACATTAGCCCAAGGTCTAACAGCAAAGTTCACTGAGCTATCTGCTAATTCAGATACATTAACTGAAGGAGCAGGATCTTTTAATACTTTCGGATTAGAAGCTAAGACTTCCATTAATATCTCTTTAGATTGCTTAATATCTGCATCATAAGACACACCAAAAGTTAAATCTACTCTTAATTTACCTTCAGCAGTATAGTTAATGATGTTTCCGTTAGATAAAGTTCCGTTTGGAATAATGGCTAATTTATTACCAGGAGTATTTAAATGAGTAGTGAAAATTTGGATTTCTTTCACTACACCAGTTACACCCTGAGCTTCAATTAAATCACCAATTTTAAAAGGCTTAAAAATCATAATTATTGCACCACCTGCAAAATTAGATAATGAGCCTTGTAAAGCTAAACCAACAGCTAAACCAGCAGCACCAATAATAGCAGCAAACGAAGTTGTAGCAACTCCTAGCTGTGATACAACAGTAACAAATAATAATGCTTTTAACGACCAGCTAATTAAATCGCCTAAGAATTTTTGTAAAGTGATGTCTACACCACGTTTATTCATAATTTTTTTAGAGGCTCTTACTATAAATTTTATAGCAAATAAACCAACAATTAAAATAGCTAAAGCTGTTAATACTTTTGGGGTGTATTCGATTAATAAGTTTTGAAATGTATCTAAATACTTTTCCATGTTTAAGTTTTAAAAAATTAATAAATTGTTATAGTAGCGTTAGTTTTTAAAACGCCGCAATTTACCATAACAAAAGTGATAATCCAATTAAAGCTGGTATAGATTGAATAAAGAAAATTCTTGGTTTTTTAGTAGAGTAAGCACCGTAAACTCCGGCAACAAATACACAACCTAAAAAGAAAATTGCTACGTCTGTTTTTTGCGATAGCATAGACCAGATTAATCCAGCTGCTAAAAAACCATTATATAATCCTTGGTTTGCGGCAAGAACTTTCGTCTCATCAGCAAATTCTTTAGATTTTAAACCAAAAGTTTTTATCCCTTTAGGTTTTGTCCATAAAACCATTTCTAAAACAACGATGTAAATGTGGATTATTGCAACTAAGCCGATGAAGATATATTGTAATGTGTTCATGTAATTTTTTATAAATAGTAAACGGTTTTGATTAGAACCAAAACCGCTTGATAGTAGTTAAATTTTATACTGATAAGCTTACTTTACTTCAAAAGTAACTTTTAAGTTTACTCTAAATTCTGTAACATCATCACCATCTACAACAGCACTTTGCGATTGTACAAATACTGATTTAATGTTTTTTACTGATTTTGAAGCCTGTTTTACAGCTTTTTTTGTTGCATCTTCCCAGCTTTTATCTGAGTTAGATAATACTTCGATAACTTTCATTACTGCCATAATAATTTTTTTTAGTGGTTAATACCTTGTAAATATAACGATTTTTATGCGGTTTATTTTTATTGATGAATTCGAATAAAAACCTCAATGTTAAATTAATGTTACGCAAATGTTTCAAATATGTAAAATTATTTATATATTTGTAATGTAAGTGTTAACCCTATAAAGTTTTAGATATGAAGAAATTAATAATAGCTGCTTGTATTTTATCAGTATCATTATTACAAGCTCAAAATACAGAACCAAAGTTTGAAAAGTCAGGAAATTTAGTAAAAGCTACTTATTTTTATAAGGATGGTAAAGTAAAAGAGCAAGGTTTCTTTAAAAATAAAAAATTAACGGGAACTTGGACTTCTTTTGATGCAGATGGTAATAAAACAGCAATAGCTCATTATGAAGCTGGGAAGAAAGTTGGTAAATGGTTTATGTGGAAAGAAGATGGGTTAAAAGAAATAGACTATGCTAATAATACAATTGCTAGTGTACAAACATGGAAAGAAGAAACTAAAATGGCAATTAAGTAAAAGATTAACATTTTTAATAAAATAAAAAAAACCAGAAAATTAAATTTTCTGGTTTTTTTGTGGGTAAAGCTTAATCAAAAAAGTATACTTTATATTTCTGCTATTAGAACTTAATTTTTTTAGAACAAATAATTGCATCATTTACTACAAAAGGCATAGGCATCATAGTTTCACTTCTTGGCTTTAAGTTGAATTTTGGATTTGATAATAAATCGTAAGAAATTTCATTTAATGTAATATTTGGATTCTCATTTTTATCAATGGAAAATGAAATAGTAACATCTTTATCAGAATTTGCCATTTGATAAATAAGTAGGGTTCCTTTATCAGCAATAAAAGATTTTCCAGCATCATAACATGCTCCGTTAACACTAAACTCACTCATAGTAATAGGAGTATTGTTTTGAAATTCGTATCTATCTATTTTTCGAGTAGGAGTTAAAGTAAAATTCAAATTTCTTTTACTACCAATTATAGTATCTAAATTAATGATGATATTTGAAGTGTTTAAGTTTTTATTTTCAGCTTTTTTAGAATGGCTAAAACGGGTGTTATACTTGCTTTTCCCTTCGTTAAAAGGAATATTACTCTCTTCGTAACTATCATTAAATATTTGATTAGTATAACTGTCAAAAGTCTTGTTATAGGTTGCCCAATACGACGTATTACTGTCTGAATTTTGAACAAAAACAAGACTATTAGGTTGTTTTTTATTTATTGAGTATCCGCTATTAAAAGTAGCTACTCCAAAGAAGATTAAAGAAACTAATCCGACTAAAAACTGCCATTTGTTTTTCTTTTTTTGTTGATGAAAAACAGGGAGTGTAAACCCGAAAACTAAAACGATAAGAACAGCTGAGACGAATAATATTTTTAATCCTAATGCAACTGGGAATAATTGTGTCATTGGAGCAATCATAAATATTGTAGGAATAGAAATAACAGTAAATAAAGTTGCTTTTGATTTTTTTCTAACTTCCATGAAAATTAAAATTGCTAAAACTAACAAGGAAGTAAATACAGGGATAATAAAGAAACCAGCACCAGGTAAATATTCACAGATCAAATAATTAATTATTAACGAAATGAAAATTGGAGTAATAAATAAATCTGTAGTTTTTTCATCTTTAAAATAATTATAAACTTTAAATAAAATCCATATGTTTAAAAAGATAAAAGCAATTATATATTGATACCCGTTGTAAGTAAATCCATGTAAAATATCAGAATATTGAGGGTGAACTAATAAAATTAATTTCCACAACCCGAAAGATATTCCTGTGCAAAGAACTAATGAAATTATATAAGGAATGAAGCCTTTAAATATACCTTGAACAGTGATTTTTTGACTAGAAATCCCTAAGTAAACTAACACTAAAAATATACCAACAGCGATTAACAACATAGGGAACACCCATGAAAAAGGATATATTAATAGCTTAATTAAAGGGAAATTTACATATATGTAATCTTCATTACTATTTAAATCAGATAAATCGGCATTTGAAAAATAATTTAAAGAACTAGTAAAATAATCAGCTTGATGCATTAAGGTTTCTCTGTTTAACCTTTCATACGAATCTTGTGCTGTATGGTAATCGAAATGATCATCAATAAACGCAAAATTGAATCCGTTAATGTTTCCTTTTTCTCTAAAAACAGTTAAGTCAGTATCATTAGGTAGCTTTTTGTAGATACTGTACATTAACGAGTTTGCAGCTGGATAATTAGGATTAGCATTTAAAAACTCAGTCAGTATTTTTTTGTTCTTACCATTAGTTTCCATCAACATATAGCTTGAACCACCGCTACCTCTTGCTTCAAAGTTTAACACCAAACCGATGTCTTTTGCCCAAGGATGTTTTTCAACAAATGCTTGAGCACCTAATAAACCCAATTCTTCTGCATCGGAAAAAAGAATAATAATATCGTTTTTAGGTTGTGTATTTTTTGCTAAAAAAGCTCTAATTCCTTCTAAAATAGTTACAACACCCGATCCAGCATCACTAGCTCCTAAAGAAGAATGCGGGTTAGAATCGTAATGTGTAAGTACTAATAAAGCTTTCCCGTTTTCTGTTCCTTTTATCTTAGTTACAATATTTTCGGTGGTAGTACTTGCTCTCCATTTTTTGTTAATGGCAGTTTGAATTTGAATTTCGGGATGTAATTGTAATTTTTTTAATTCATTAACAATATAATCTTGTACAACATTGTGTTCACCTGATCCAGAATGATGTGGTTTTTTAGATATATTCTTTAAATGATATAAGGCATTATCGAGAGAAAAATCAGTGGTTGCTAGTTTCGTATCACTAGTTGGAATTGAAGGAATGATACTGTTGAAACTCCAATAAACTGTTAAAATTATAATTATAACAGCTAGGAAATTGTTAGTTGATTTCATAGTTAATTTTAAGTGATTATAAAAGTAAGTAATTTTATCTTTTTAAGGCGTAATAAATTTAATCGACTAAAAATCAGTATATTTAATAGCTAATAATTATTGTCATGGGTATAAAAAGCTTTCAAGGAAAACGATCTAATTCACCAGAAAAGAAGAGTGAATTGATTTTAGTGTCAGATTATATGACTAAAAATTTAATCACTTTTAAAGAGAATCAACCAATTGAAGATGTTATTGATTCGTTGATTAAAAACAAGATTTCTGGTGGGCCAGTTATAAACGAGAAAAATGAATTAATTGGAATTATTTCTGAAGGAGATTGTATGAAACAAATTTCTGAAAGTAGGTATTATAATTTGCCAATGGATACTAATAACACGGTTGGAAAAGCCATGATTAAGCAAGTTGAAACTATTGATGGAAACATGAATATTTTAGATGCGGTTAATAAATTTTTAGAATCAAAAAGAAGAAGATTCCCAATTGTAGAAAACGGTAAGCTTGTAGGACAGATTAGTCAAAAAGACGTATTGATTGCTGCAATGAAATTAAAGGGTAATACATGGAAGTAATTAATCTTGCTTTACCAATAAATAGATTTCATTTTCAAGTTCTAGATAACCTTGATCATACACATAAAAATAAGTGTTTCCTGTTTTTGTTGTGTAAATTGATGTGATGAATTTAAAGTCAAAACCTTTGTCGAATAGTTTTCGTCTTGTAATTTTTTTTTTGCCTGCAGTATTCAGTTCCGTGAGAACTTTGTAGTTTTTACGTAAACGATTATTTGTGTTTCTAATTAGGTTTTTACTTTCTTTATTTACTTTATTGTTAAAAGCGTTTCTACAATAATCTGAACAAAATTTCTTGTCAATTCTACCTACAACTTTATCTCCACATTCTAAACATTTCCTAGTTTCCATAATCAGATTTGTTTAACTCGTACCATTTCGCCTCATGACCTTCAAAAACAAAGTCATTTATATACTTCAAACCTATTTTTTGTAAAATTTTATTTGATCCAATATTTTCTGTTTCTGCAGCACCATAAATTGTATCATAATTCATTTCTTTAAACCCAAAATCTAAACAAGCAAAAGCAGACTCAGAAGCATATCCTTTTCCCCAGAAGCGAGGAATAAGACGATAACCAATATCAATAAAATTGGTAAATCCATTTAACTCTTCTTTTTTTCCTACGTTAAATTTTAATCCTGACCACCCGATGAAGTCACCACTTTCTTTTTCAAAAGCAGCAAACCTTCCAATACCATTTTCTGAATATTGTTTATGAAAGAATTGAATAATATCTTCAGCTTGCTTGTAAGTAGTAATAGGCTTGTTACCAAGATATTTATGTACTTCAGCATTTGAATCTAGTTCAAAAATTCCGTTGGTATCTTTGTCTTGAAATTCTCTTAAAATTAATCGCTCGGTTTCAATATAAAATTTCATTAGTTAATTATTTGAAATCAAAGGTACTAAAAATAAATAAACGATTACATTCATTTACAATCGGAAACAAACGTTTAACAACCGGTTAAAGTTTGATTGCTGTTTCATCTTTGCAATGTCAAAACGAATTGACAAATTATAAATCATTTAAAACTTATCTTATGAATACGTTAAGAAACAAAGTACAGTTAATTGGGAACTTAGGAAACAACCCAGAAATCATCACTTTAGAGAGTGGTAAGAAATTAGCAAAATTCTCTATCGCAACGAATGAAAGTTATAAAAACTCACAAGGAGAAAAAATAACAGATACACAATGGCACAATATTGTTGCATGGAATAAAACAGCTGAGATTATAGAGAAATATCTTGAAAAAGGAAACGAAGTAGTTATAGAAGGAAAATTAACTTCTCGTTCGTATGAAACCTCAGAAGGTGAAAAGCGATATATAACGGAAGTAGTTTGTAATGAATTGTTAATGTTAGGTAGCAAATAATTAGAAACTTACTTAATGAAATTTATGGTTAAAGCGGGTTCAATATATGGGATCCGCTTTTTAATTGAAATAAAATCGAACTAAAACATTGGTAGTAGTTCCTAAAGAGAGTTGGGTAAATTTATTTACTTCATTTGCCCCTTCATTTATTCTATAATAATTGTTGATTTGATTTTCATTTCCAGAAATATTCCAAAGAGCAATTCCGAAATCAACACCAGTGGAATTTGTTATTTCCCATTGATAAGTAGCAGAAGCATCTATTCTTAAATAATTATTTAATCGTGAATTGTTAGCAACTTCAAAATTGATGTTATTATTAATAATCTCATTATTTCTTACTGGTTTAGAAGTAGGTTTTCCGGTTTGATAATTTAAACCTGCTGATAACTTAAAATCGTTATAAGTATAAGTGTTTCCTAAAGTAATTGAATGTGTAAAATCGAAATTACTAGGAAAGTTTTGTTCTTCAAGATTTTCAAAAGAATAACTGTTTTTTAAAAAAGAATAACTTAACCAAGTGTTGAGGTTCTTTAATCTTTTTCGAGCCAAAATTTCTGCGCCCCAAACATTGTAACTCCCCTTTTCTTTTTCAAATTCATATTTAGTGGTAAAACTTTGGCTTTGTGTTGTAATACCATTTACATTTTTATAATATCCTTTAGTATCAATTAATAAAGAGTTGTTTTTATAACTGATTCCAAAAGATAATTGCTTGCTTTTGATAATTGGAATTTCATCATCGTCTGACAGCTGCCAACGTCTTTTTTCAATACCTAAAAAGTCATTTTGGAAATTGATGATTTGTGAAACGTTTTGATGTTTAAATTCACCTAATAGTTCAGTAGAAATTTTGTTTGTTATTTTTTTACGAATACTAATTCTAGGTTCAATAATTGTCTTTTTGAATTTTTCGATATAATTTAAACGAACACCAGGTTTAATGATAAAACTGTTGTCTGAATTTTTAAATTGTGTTTGCCCGAAAATGGCATATTCTCTAATGACATCAGAACGTAATCGAAGAAACCTCGGATTATCCACATCGTTTAAATTAGTAACTTTTGATTCTGTAGAACTGAGCCCAAAACTATTTTTCCAATTGTTTTTTGAATAATTAGTAAGAAGTTTTACACCTGTTTCAGAAACAATATTTTCCTGCAAAAACCGCTGATCATTGAAAATATTTACATTTATAGCTTGAAGTTTGTAATCTGTCTCATAAATGTTAAGTTGTGTAGTAAAATTATGATTCCAATATCGTTTATAATTAATTCCACCAGCAATAGTATTTTGATTTAAGCTACTCTGTTTTGTTTCAATAATTGCGTTTCTTGTAGCTGTTTCATCAAAAGTTAAATCGTTATTTATGGTAATAAAATTCACACGTATTTCATCTTTAACAGTAGGTTTATATAGCCAACGAAAAGAAGTATCGTAAAAATTAAACTCTTGGTTAGAATTTTCTACATTAACCACATTATTTTCAACCTCGGTATTTTGTGTCACCCTTTTAAAATAGTTCTCGTAGGTAGGTGTTCTTACCCAATCATCAATAGATTTTCGAGCAGCTATTTGAATTGATGATTTTTTTCCAAGAGGTATATCTAAAAAAGCATTTGCATTAATAAAATTTAAACTTAAACTTCCGTTTAATTTTTGTTGAATTTTAGTATCCGATTTCATTTGAATAGTACCAGAAACACCGTTAGAAAAAGCTGCATCTGTTCCGTTAGTTACTACAGCTACTTTTTGAGTTATTTGAGGATTAAAACTAGATATTAAACCAAAAAAGTGACCAGATTGATACATTTTAATATCATCCCAAAGAATTAAGTTTTGATCATGCGAACCTCCTCTAATATTAATATTAGAAACAGTTTCATCGGCACTTTGAATACCAGGTAACGCTTGTACGGAATGTAAAACATCGGTTTCTATTAGTCCAGGAAGTAAAGAGAATTCAGAAAAGTTAATAGCAATACTTCCATCGGTTATTTTGTCGATACCTTTTACTAAATATCCCGTTAAAGAAACAGGAGTAATTACTTCTTCTTTTTCTTGTAGATAAATTACTTTACATTCTTTATTTAAAAACGAATTTAGAGTAAGATTTACGGGTTGAAAACCTAAAAACCGGATGTTTATTTTTTCAGAAGCAAAACGCATTTTGGTTTCGAAATAACCTTGTTCATCGGTTATTATATTGATAAAACTTGTGCTAATGGTAGCACCTCTTAATACTGTCTGATCTATAGAGCTTTTAACATATCCACATATTTTATATATTTTAGAAATGCTATAGTGGTTGGCATCTATTTTAGTAAAGTTTAATGATGTTTGAGATTCTATATTCTTAAACTTTTGAGTTAAAGAAATTTTTTTAGAAATAGGGTATATGCTAATATTATCAATTAAATTACTGTTGTAATTAAATTGAACTTTGTGTTGCTCAGTAATTTCATTGAGTATGTTTTTTAGAGGAGATTTATTTTGTGCAGTTACTGCAAAACATCCGAATAAAAACACCCATAAAATAAAATAGTTTCTTTTAGTTTGGCTCATCAGAAATTATTATTTCTGTTTTGTTCTTAATGTTATAGGTTAAATTAAAGGGTTGTGTAATTGCTTTTAAAGCACTTTCTAAATTGTTGTTTGAAAATGCTCCCGTAAAATAAACATCTTTATTTTTTAAGCTAGTCGTTACAGAAACTTTATATTGTTTTTCAAGTTCATTAACAACATCATTCAGTAAAATACGTTCAAATACACTTTTGTTATCTAGCCATTGTGGAGTAGCTAAAAAAATGTTTGTTTTTTCTTCAAAAATGTTACTTAAAGTAAACTCCGAACCAGCAGGGAGTTTAATAATCTTTTGATTATATGTTACTTGTACTAACCCTTCATAACAGGAAACTTTAAAAATACTATCTCTCGATAGAACATTAAATTCGGTTCCTAAAACACTTATAGTTCCGTAACTTGTATTTACACTAAATCGACTTCCTTTTTCAACATCAAAAAAAGCCTCTCCATCAAGTTGCAGATTTCTGTTTTCTTTCCATTTTTTTGTTTGATACTGTAAATTGGAAAATTCATTTAGATTAACAATTGAATTATCAGGAAGCGTTATTGTTTTGTTTTCAGAATATTGTGTATTAAATGTTTTAGAAGAAGGATTATTAACAAAATAAAAAAGGCCCAAACTAATAATTAATACAGCAGCTATTCTTGGTATTGTTTTTGTCCAATTTACTTTCTTTCTATTGGATAACTGATTTTCTAAAGTTTCAAATGAATTTACTTTTGCGTGTTCTTTTGCATCAAATCGCTTACCCTCTTCAATAATTTCTTTAAAAAAAGGAGCGTCTTCTAAGGCATCAAAAGCAATTTGCTCTTCATGCGTTAAATCGCCTTTTAGCCATTTCTGTATTAACTCATTTTTATCCATTTTACACTGTATATATATAAAACAACTTACTAATAAATTGTCCCATTATTTTTTATTTAATTCCTCTAGTTGATTTTTTAGTTTTTTAAACGCTGAATAAATTTTATGCTCAGCAACTTTTTTAGTTACTCCCATAAGTTCGGCAACTTCCTTATGAGTTTTTCCATCAATTTTACTTAGCATAAAAGCAACTCGCTCTTCATCTTTTAAACTAGCCAATGCTTTTTCGTACCGATGTAAAAATTCTTTTTTACGTAAAATAAACTCAGGAGATTCATTTGTGTAATTTTTAGGTTTTACTTCCTGATATTTAAACACTACTTTTTGATGCTTAACAGCATTTAACATTAAGTTATTGGCAACAGTATATAAATATGATTTAGCTTTTTCAGGAGTAACTTTAGTACAATTTTCCCAAAGTTTAATAAATGCGTCTTGCGCTTTGTCATTTGGATTTAAAGAGCTTCCGAATTTGTAATATAGAAAGTTACTAAGTTCTTGCGCGTACTTTCCGTAGAGTGCGGAAAAGCGCTTTTTATCACATATATTTTTAAATAAAGACTTAGACAAAGTAAAGGAGGATTAAAAAAACATTTGAAAGATAGAGTTTTTTTTGGGACATTTAAAAATGAAGTTGTTTTAAGTATATAAACCAACTCAAAAAACTAGAATTATGAAATTTTTAAAATCCACTTTATTATTACTAACTACAGTTTTGATTCTTTTTTCATGTAGAACAGAAGAAATCCAAATTATAGATCCTCCGAAAGAAAATGCGCTTGTAGAAAACTCACCAGTAGTTAATCTAATGAGTAGAGCAGTTTTAAGAGATGGTTCGCATGATAATATTATAGATAAAGCAAGCTGTTTAAGTATAAAATTGCCTGTAACTGTTATAGCGAATTCTACAGAAGTAACTATTAATAATGAAGAAGGTTATGAAGAGATTGAGAATATCTTTGATTTGTTTGACGATGATGTTGATACTATAGAACTTAAATATCCTGTAAATGTTATTTTAAGTGATCACTCTGTTGTTGCGGTTAACTCTGGTGATGAATTAGAAGAATTAGTAAAAAATTGTAAAGGAGAAAATGAAGAAGATGATGACATAGAATGTTTAGATTTTGAATATCCATTTTCAGCATCGGTTTTTAATGAAAACAACGATTTAATTTTAACAATTACTCTTGAGAATGATGAAGAACTATTTAAATTATTAAAAGACTTAAAAGAGTACTCAGCGGTAACCATTAATTTCCCAATAAAAGTGAAATTATCAGAGGGTTCTGTTATCACTATAAACAATTTAGAAGAATTAAAAGAGATTATAAGTAACGCTATTAACAATTGTGATGAAGATGATGATAATGATTATGATGATGACGATTGTGACGATTGTACGGTTAATAAACTTAAAGAGCTTTTCGCAGAATGTGAGGAATGGAAAGTTGATAAGTTAAAAGTTAGTAATGTAGATTATACAGATAATTATGAAACAGCTACATTCTATTTTAGAGAAAATGGCTCATTAAAAATTATTAAAAATGGTAATGTTTTTGAAGGAGAGTGGGGAGCTTCAGGCGAAGCAAACGATATTAAAATTACGATAAATGTAAATGGTTTTGATAAATTTAATAAAACCTGGTCGTTACATGAGATAGAAAATGAAAATGACGAAATAGAAGTAAGCTTATTTTTAGGAGATGATAAACTTCGTTTTGAAAGTCTTTGTAATAAAGGAAGTAATAACGGAGATGATTTAAGTAATGCATTAACTGAAGCAAACAGTGTTTGGGTTGTAGAAAAATACTTAGATAATGGTGAAGATAAAACTTCAAAATTTAATCCGTACGATTTCTATTTTGAAACATCAGGAGTTGTAAAGGCAAAGACAGCAACAACAATCGATTCTGGAGAATGGAAATCATTTAACGGAGCAACTAAATTACTTTTAGAATTTCCATCTCACGATATCTTGGAAATGCTTAATGAAGATTGGAGTGTAAAAGAAATTACTGACACACAAATAATGTTAAAAACGTATAGCAGTAGTGGAACAATAGAACAGATGCTAATTTTAGCAAAGAAATAATTACCCTCAAAGGTTTTTATTTACTCTTGATGAACCAGCTGAGAAATCGGCTGGTTTTTTAATGGTTCATACTTAATTGAATGCGTTTTCTGTTAACATCAATTTCCAAAATTTTTACAATTACCTGCTGATGTAAAGCAACGTGTTCATTCACATCTTTTACAAATGTATTAGCTAAGTTAGAGACGTGTACTAAACCACTTTCTTTAATTCCGATATCAACAAAACAACCAAAATTGGTAATGTTGTTTACAATTCCAGGTAATAATTGACCTTCATGTAAATCGGTAATTGATTTAATATTTTGATTAAAACTAAAAGCTTTCGCTTTTTCTCTTGGATCTAAACCTGGTTTTTCTAATTCAGAAATAATGTCTTTTAAAGTAGGTAACCCAACAGTATCGGTAATATATTTCTTTAAATCAATTTGTTTTAGTTCAGCTGAATTTCCGATTAAATCAGAAATATTTTTACCTACATCTTTAGCAATTTTTTTTACTAACGGATATTGTTCAGGATGTACAGCAGAATCATCTAAAGGATTATCACCATTTTTAATTCGTAAAAATCCAGCAGATTGTTCAAATGCTTTTCCGCCTAATCGAGCAACTTTTTTAATGGTTTTTCTATCAGAAAAAGAACCATTTTCATTTCTATAAGTAACAATATTTTCTGCTAATTTCGGACCAATACCAGAAACATAACTTAATAAAGAAGCACTTGCAGTATTAATATTAACGCCCACTTTATTTACACAATGCTCTACAGTAGCATCTAACGATTTTTTTAATTTAGATTGATCTACATCGTGTTGATATTGTCCAACGCCAATTGATTTTGCATCAATCTTTACCAACTCAGCTAACGGATCTGCTAATCGACGACCAATAGAAACCGAGCCACGAACAGTAACATCGTAATCAGGGAATTCGTCACGTGCAATTTTCGAAGCTGAATAAATAGAAGCCCCTGCTTCACTTACCACAAAAACTTCAATTTCATTTTTAAAATGAATACGTTTTATTAATTGCTCAGTTTCTCTCGATGCTGTTCCGTTTCCAATTGCAATAGCTTCTATTTTATAAGCATCGGTAAGAGAGCTAATTTTTTTAATAGCATCGGTATCTCTATTTTGAGGAGCATGCGGAAATATTGTTTCGTTATGTAATAAATCTCCTTGCTCATTTAAACAAACTATTTTACAACCCGATCTAAACCCAGGATCTATAGCTAAAATTCTTTTTTCACCTAACGGAGCGCCTAATAAAAGTTGTTGTAAGTTTTTTGCAAAAACTTTAATCGCAGCTTCATCAGCTTTTTCTTTAGCAATTGATAATGCTTCGTTTGAGAGCGAAGGATATAACAATCGTTTATAAGCATCTGCAATTGCTAATTCAATTTGATCAGCACATTCGTTTTGAGATCGAATAATCCGATCTTCTATTTTTTGAAGTGCTCTTTCATTATCAATTTCAATTTTCACACGAATAAAACCTTCGTTTTCTGCTCTTAAAATGGCTAATAATCTGTGAGAAGGGATACGATTCAAATTTTCTGACCAATCGAAATAGTCTTTAAACTTTTGCGCTTTTTCATCTTCCTTTTTTGATTTAATTATTTTTGTTGAAATCGTAGCAAAACGTTCTAATTGATAACGAATATTATTTCTAATATCTGTACGTTCATTAATCCATTCTGCAATAATAAAACGAGCGCCTTCTAATGCTTTTTCTGAGTTTTCAATTTCACTTGAAGTATATTTAGAAGCGGTGTAATCTAAATCGTTTACACGCTGGCTCATTATTATTTTAGCTAAAGGTTCTAATCCGTTTTTGCGAGCAGTTTCAGCTTTGGTTTTACGCTTCTTTTTATACGGAAGATATATATCTTCTAAAGTAGTAAGGTCGTAGGTTTTATCTATTTTCTTTTTTAAGTCATTAGTTAGAACGTCTTGTTCTTCTAAAGCTTTTAAAATTGCTTTCTTTCTTTTTTCTAAGGCTTCAAATTGTTCTTTTAACTGAACTATTTGCCCGATTTCAGTTTCATCCAAGTTTCCTGTTTTCTCTTTTCTATATCTTGAAATAAACGGAATGGTACAATCTTCATTTAATAATTCAACAGTGTTTTGAATTGATTTTTCAGAGATTTGAGAACGAGAAGTTATATAGGGAATAAGTTGCATAAAATATTTTTAAATAAAAAATCCTCACTTAAAAAGTGAGGATTCAAATATAATAAATAGCACTTTTTAAGTATAGTGTTAATTTGTGAATTTTTTTAAGGTGTACGTTTTACCAAATGAACTGTTATCACCTTTAATAAAGTAATCTTTATATCTAAAAACGGTTTCAGCTGCTAGGTATGGAGTTGGGGCCTTTTTTATTTTATCAAAAACATTATCTGGAGCTTTGGCTTCTTTTATATGCTCAAAGTTATCATTAAATAAACATTCAATTCTTGTAGATTTTGTGTTTGTAAATGAATTGTACGCTAGCATCGTTGGGTTTAAAAATACCGTTGTACCTCCAAAATTACCACCAGCCATAGGCATACCACCAAATCCTCCCATCATCATTCCACCTCCTGATGATTGTTGTGCATAACCACCTATTGTAAACTGATAGTTGTTATTATTTTTAATAATAGAAACTCCAATTTTTTGAGAAGTTATTTTTCGCAAGAATTTTTTCGTTTTTTCAAGCTCTCTATGGTTATTATAAAAACCACCTTTTTGTATTATTGGAGAGTTTTTAAAATTTATTTTTTCGTCTCTTGAAACAGAATATTCTTTTATAAACTTACCAGTGTTATAGTCTAGAATATACATTGATAAAACTTCTTTATTAGCAGCAACTAGTGCAATGTTGTTTTCATAAATAAAAGAGTTTGTTTTCTTTTTTCCAGACTTTATGTTTACAAGAGGTTTATCAAATTCCTTTTTAGTTAACTCTTTAGTGTCAATATTGATGGTTATTACTTGCGTGATTTTTTTGTTATGATCAAAAGAAATTACAATATCGTTTCCTCTTACATACATTTTTTTAGTTTCTGATACGGATTCAATTGAGTTTGGAGTATCCTTTTCAAACTTTTTAATAGAAGAGCTATTGGTCGTAATAAACCCATTAAAAGACTTTAATAGTAAGTCAGTTATCTTTTTAAGCTTCCCTTTTTTATCAAGAAGCATTATACCGTTTAAGTTAATCTCGTTTTTCTTTGGATTTCCTAGCTCATCGAAACTGTATAAGTATAATTTTCCTATAACGGTTGAGCCAACTAATAAGTAAAAATTGTTTTCATGAGCAATGGTTTGAATAAATACTTCATCATGAGGGAATTCAAACTCGCTCATAGAAGTTTTCTTGTCGGTAAATGAAAAGTTAATCGAAGCGTATTTCTTTTTGTCTTTGTTAGTTAAGAAAATTCGATAGTTGTCTCCGTTAATAGAACTCCCTAAAAGAACTTTATATTTTCTTTTTTTAGTTTCTGAAGATAATTGATCGGTGACTTTAAATTCAGTATTTAGCTTATAAGCATACACTTTTTTTGCATCTGCAATAAACATGGCTAACTCATCATTTTCTTTGTTTACAATAGGAATAACATCCTTAATGTTGGTATTGTTTGTTTTTAAACTGTTTTTAAAACTTGCAATTTTTTCTTGTGAGAAAACGGATGGAAAAATGAAGCAAATGGCAATAAATGTTAAGGTTCTTTTCATAATAATTAATTTAAAAAGCCTCACATTTCTGTGAAGCTTTTGCAAATATATATAAAATTGTATTTTGAATTATTATGAAATAAACTCTCCGTTATTCACCTCAGTAGAAGGTTGTACAAAGGCTAACTTGCCATCAGGAGTATCTGTCATTAAAATCATTCCTTGACTTTCTATACCTTTTAGTTTACGAGGTGCTAAATTACAAACTACTGATACTTGCTGACCAATAATTTCTTCTGGTTTAAAGCTTTCAGCAATACCAGAAACAATGGTCCTTTTATCTAAACCTACATCAACAGTAAGCTTTAATAATTTTTTAGTTTTTGCTACTTTCTCAGCTTCTAAAATAGTACCTACTCTAATGTCTAATTTAGTAAAGTCATCAAACTGAATTGTGTCTTTTTGAGGTTCGATTACTTTGTTTGCAGCTTCGTTTGCTAGTTTTGTCGCTTCCAACCTAGCTAACTGCGTTTCAATCGTTTTATCTTCAATTTTAGAGAATAATAATTCAGCTTTATTAATTTGATGATTATCTGAAATTAAAACATTTTTTTCGGTTACATCTTCCCAAGATAAATCAGCATCAATATTTAAGATTGATTTTAATTTGCTAGATGTAAACGGTAAAAAAGGCTCAGATAAAACAGCTAAGGCAGTTGCGATTTGTAATGCTACATTCATGATAGTTTTTGTACGCTCTTCATCAACTTTAATAACTTTCCAAGGCTCTTCATCCGCTAAATATTTATTACCTAAACGCGCTAAATTCATTAGTTCTTGAGAAGCTTCTCTAAAACGGTAGCGCTCAATAGATTTTGCGATTGTATCTGGAAATTGTTTTAAACTTTCTAAAGTTTCTTCGTCAATTTCTGATAAATCTCCAGCAACAGGAACTTGTCCGTCGTAATATTTGTTTGTTAAAACAACCACACGGTTTATAAAGTTTCCGAAAATAGCAACTAACTCACTATTGTTCTTAGTTTGAAAATCTTTCCAAGTAAAATCGTTGTCTTTACTTTCTGGTGCATTTGCTGTTAAGGTATAACGTAATACATCTTGTTGATCAGGAAAATCTTCTAGATATTCATGTAACCAAACGGCCCAATTTTTAGAAGTAGATAATTTATTTCCTTCTAAATTTAAAAACTCGTTTGCAGGCACGTTATCAGGCAAAATATAATCACCATGTGCTTTTAACATTGATGGGAAAATCAAACAGTGAAATACAATATTATCTTTACCAATAAAGTGTACTAATTTGGTGTCGTCTTTTTTCCAGTAATCCTCCCAGTTTTTACCTTCACGAGCTGCCCATTCTTTGGTAGCAGAAATATAACCAATTGGGGCATCGAACCAAACGTATAATACTTTTCCGTCTGCTCCTTCAACAGGTACAGGAATTCCCCAATCTAAATCACGTGTTACTGCGCGAGGACGTAAACCATCGTCAATCCACGATTTACATTGACCTAAAACATTAGGTTTCCAATCGTGTTTATGACCTTCAACAATCCATTCACGTAAAAAAGCCTCGTGTTTATCTAAAGGTAAAAACCAGTGTTTCGTTTCTTTTAAAGTTGGAACATTTCCAGTAATTGCCGATTTAGGATTGATTAAATCTGTTGCGTTATGACTTGTACCACAGTTTTCACATTGATCACCATAACTTTCTTCGTTTCCACATTTCGGACAAGTACCAATTACAAAACGATCAGCTAAATATTGGTTTGCTTCAGCATCGTATAATTGTTCGGTAACTTCTTCGATAAATTCCCCATCATTATATAACTTGGTAAAGAAATCAGATGCAGTTTTATGATGAATTTCTGAAGATGTACGCGAGTAATTGTCAAAAGAAATACCAAAATCAGCAAAAGATTTTTTAATAATTCCGTGGTATTTATCAATAATATCTTGTGGAGTAACACCTTCTTTTTTTGCACGCATTGGTATTGCAACTCCGTGTTCATCTGAACCACAAATGTAAGCTACATCTTTTCCTCGTTGACGTAAATAACGTGCGTAAATATCTCCAGGAACATATACCCCTGCTAAATGACCAATATGAATAGGTCCGTTAGTATAAGGTAATGCAGCTGTAATTGTATATCTTTTCGGTGTACTCATTTTTATTTGCTAAAATTAAAGTGCAAAAGTACGAAAAAGCAATTTTTTATAGTGTTATAAATTGGGTACATTTGATAGATTTTAGACTTTAGAATCAAGAAATAATACTTGATTATGAAAAAAAGAATATTCTTTTTGTTTTTTATACTGATGATTTCATCAGTTTATTCGCAAACACAACCTATGAAGTTAGTAACACCGCCTTATTTACAAAAAGGAGATACAATTGCAATAGTAGCACCTGCAGGTATTTTAAAGAATAGAAAACATATTATTGATAAGGCGAAAGCTTTAGCTGAAGGTTGGGGATTAAAGGTTATTTATGGAAAACACATGTTTAATCAAAATAATCATTTTGCAGGTACTGATGCAGAACGCTGCCAAGATGTTCAAGATGCTCTAGATAATCCAAACATCAAAGCGATTTGGTCTGCCCGTGGTGGTTATGGTTCTGTTAGAATTTTAGATAAATTAGATTTTACAAAATTCAAAGAGAATCCAAAATGGGTAATTGGTTATTCAGATATCACCGCGTTTCACAATCATATTCATAATCTAGGAATAGAAACTATTCATGGTATGATGGGGACAAGTATGCAAGATAAAACTGAAGATATTCCTGAGACAATTGAAACTTTACGAAAGGCATTGTTTGGAGAAGAATTAAAATATGTTATTCAATCTTCGAAGTATAATAGAAAAGGAGAAGTAACAGGACAATTAGTAGGAGGAAACATTGCTATTTTGGCTTCTATGCTAGGTTCCGATAGCCAAATTTCAACAAATGGGAAGATTTTATTTATTGAAGAAATAGGAGAGTACAAATATTCAATTGATAGAATGTTACAATCTCTTAAACGTGCAGGATATTTTACAAAAATAAAAGGAGTAATTGTCGGAGATATGACGAAAGTAAAAAAGAATACAACCCCTTGGGGAAGTTCTATAGAACAATTAATTTTTGACATTTTGCCAAATGATATTCCAGTATTGTTTGGTTTTCCTGCTGGTCATGAACCTGATAATAGAGCATTAATCATGGGGAGAAATACTAAACTGTCGATTAAGAAAAATACATCTGAAGTAGAGTTTAAATAATGGCACAACACAATGATCTTGGTAAAAAAGGAGAACAATTAGCTGTTGATTATCTATTAGAAAAAGGATATTCTATTATTGAAAGAAATTATCGTTATCAAAAAGCCGAGATAGATATAATTGCTAAAAAAGAGAATTTATTAGTTGCTGTTGAGGTAAAAACACGCTCTACTAATGAATTTGGTAACCCCCAAGATTTTGTGAATGAGAAAAAGATAAAATTAATAGTTTCTGCAATTGATAATTACGTGGTAGAAAAAGATTTAGATGTTGATATTCGATTTGATATCATCGCAATTATCAAAGAGAAAAATGAATTTAATATAGAGCATTTAAAAGATGCTTTTTTACACTTCTAAAAGAATAAACCCCGATAGTTTTAAAACTATCGGGGTTTATTCTTAATATTTAAAAGAGCTTAGTGCTTTTTAAAATAAGCCTCAACATCTTCTAAATGTTCAGGTAAAGCTATAATTTTTTTGTTTTTATCTAATATAAAAAAGGAAGGTGTACTTAATAAATTATATGCTTGTACAGTTTCGTTACTCCATTTATGGTCTGGGTGAGTACCCATAGCATTATGCCAATAAGGTAAATTTTTCTTAAACTCGTTCCAATCATTTACTCCATCAGCATCTTCAACAGAAAATGAGACTACTGAAACATTTTTGTGTTTTTGCATTAATTCGTGTAGTTTAGGTACATCTTTAACACAGTGTGGACAAGCTGTACTCCAAAAAACTAATAGATATTTCTCTCCATCATTCAATGTTGATAATTTAAAATCTTTATCACCTTCTTTCCATGAGAAGTTAGGAGCAGTTCTTCCTACAGTAGCACTTAATGTTTTTAAAATTTCTTTTTTAAATTCAGCATCTTTATTGTTTTCTGGAAGTTTATCATAATATTCAGCAAGCAACCAATCAACAGCTTCTCCATTACGTTTTTCAGTAAGGTAACCAATTAAAAATTTAGTAATAGAAGATTTTAATTTATTACTAGATGCTTTATCCATTACTTTAGTAATTGATTCTTTTAATAATTCTTGTTGTAAAGAAGCATCTTCAGAATAATTTAAATAGAAAACATAATCAGTAATACGATCAATTAAAAAAGAAGAATTGTATAAAGCATTACTGTTAAAATCAACATTCTTGAAAAAGTTATCAACTGTAGCAGTTAAATAATCTTGCATGTTGTCAAAAGGACTAGAAGGGTTGTAACGTTGTGAAGCTTTAATGAAGTTATTTACTAACATTCCTTCAGACTTATTTTCATAAATTTCCTGAACCTCTTCCAATTTTTTAAACTCTTTTTTATAAGCTTTTTTAGCATCTTTATTCCCTTCTTGAATATATGATACTTGATATTCATCCATTTTCTTTTGAACTAAAGCATATGCTTCTAAATATTCATTATATAATTTATTCTCTCTGGAAGAAGTAAATACAACAGATTGTTCAGGATATTTAGGGTTAAAAATAAATTCAACATTTTCTTTATTAAAATAAAAATCTACAAACCCTGCACCTCTATTTCTATAAGTAGCTCTATAAGCACCAGGTTTAGTTGTAGCAGGTAAGTCGAATTTAAACTTTCCTATTACTTGACTTCCAGCACCTACGGCAACGGTGTCAAATTTTATAGTTGCATTGGTAATATATTTTTGTTTTGCTCCTTCTATTTTATATAAAGCTACCCAGTTATCTTTTTCTGGAGGAGTCATTGTTCCTTTAACAGTATATTGCGCGTTAGCAATTGATGTAGCAAAGATTAATATAGCCAGTAATTTTTTCATCATTATAATTTAAAGGGTTGTTATTAAGGTTTTAAAACTAGTCATTTGCTAACTTCTTTCCAAGAAGTGTACCATTTTTATTTTTTCTTAACTATTTTAGGAGTGTTTTTTATAAAAAGAATAAAAATGAGTTTCGAAAATAAGGTTTTTTGGATTACAGGAGCATCCTCTGGAATAGGGAAATCATTAGCAATAGAGTTATCTAATTACAATGTGAATTTAATTTTATCTTCTAGAAATGAAAAAACCTTAGAAGAAGTAAAAAAGCTTTGTGAAAACTCGTCAAAAGTTAAAGTTTTACCACTTGATTTAGAAGATTATTCGATAATGGATGTTAAGGTAAAAGAAGCTATTTCTTATTTTGGAAAGATTGATGTATTAGTAAACAACGGAGGTGTTAGCCAACGATCTTTAGTTAAAGACACTAATATTTCTGTTGATAAACGCTTAATGGATATTAATTATTTAGGGACCGTAGCTTTATCAAAAGCATTATTACCTTATTTTATTAAAAATCGAAGCGGATATTTTGTTGTAACTACAAGTATTGTTGGTAAAATAGGAACTCCATTAAGATCAACTTATGCAGCAACAAAACATGCATTACATGGTTTTTTTGATAGCTTAAGAGCAGAACATTTTAAAGATAATATTGCAGTTACTTTGGTGTGCCCAGGTTTTGTAACCACTAATGTTTCTAAAAATGCATTAACAGGTGATGGAAGTCCGCAAAACTCTATGGATACTGCCACAGCTAATGGAATTAATCCAGATAGGTTTGCTAAATTAATGGTAAAGGCAATTAAAAATAAACGAGAGGAAGTTTATATAGCTGGTGCTAAAGAAAAACTAGGAGTGTATGCGAAGCGTTTTTTTCCTAAGTTATTATCAAAAATGATTCGAAAATTAAGTGTTACTTAAAAAAGTCAATTGCTTCAAAATAATTAATGATAGCTTCTTTTATGAGTACAGATTGTTCACCAGGTTTTAAACTAGGTAATTCAGTTAATGTTTTATAATGTGGCCAACCATCGTTATCAAAAAAATCGAATTCATAATAACCATAAGGTTCTAAAAGTTTACAAATTGCAATATGCATTAAGTTTACTTTTTCGTCTTTTTTAAACTTTCTGTGCCCTTGCCCTAATTCTTGTACACCTATTAAATAGATAATTCCATCAACATTTAATTCGTCTCCTTCTGCAAATTGTTGTGATAAATTTTTTACAACAACATCCCATTTTTCTTTTAAACTAACTTCTTTCGTCATCTCTGATTTTTGAATATACAAAGATACAAATGAGTTATGTATATTTACACAGAAACATTTAAATAACTATGAATACATTTGATATAATAATTGCTGCATTATTACTTTTTGGTTTTGTGCGTGGTTTAATGAAAGGATTGTTTGTTGAGGTTGCTTCTTTAGTGGCGTTAGTCGCTGGAGTTTATGGAGCAATTCACTTTTCTTATTTTATTGGAGATTGGTTAAAGGATAGCGTAAGTTGGGATGAGAAGTATATTTCATTAGCAGCATTTGCTGGAACATTTGTTGTAATTATTGTTGTCATAGCTTTATTAGGAAAGATCTTAACTAAAATTGCTGATTTTGCTTCACTTGGAATTCTAAACAAAATTTTAGGAGGAGTTTTCGGAGCTTTAAAAATCGGGCTGATTTTAAGTGTGGTTTTTATTTTTTTTGGAAAGATGAATGATACGATTCCGTTTGTATCTCAAGAGAATTTAAACGAATCTATTTTATATAAGCCTGTTAAAAAAATTGCTCCGACTATTTTTCCATCGATAATTAAAGATGGTGATGTTGAAGAAGATAATACAGAAACTGAGGCATAAAAAAAATCCGAAGCATAAGCTTCGGATTTTTAATTTTATAAAATAAGGTAATTAAATCATCGTTACTTTTCCAGTAGTTAAAGAGTAAACTCCTCCAACAATTTGAATCTCACCATTATCTTCCATTTCTTGTAAAATCTTACTCTTTTCACGGATACGATCCATAGTTAATCTTACATTGTTTTCAACAGTTTTAGCAACAAACTCAGCGTTAGATGAATTAGCTTCTCCTTCTACTTGCTCTGAAGATAATTTTGCAGCAGGAATAATATTATCTAACATTGCAGTAATGTTTCCTAATTCAACTCCATCACAAGCAGCTTTTACTGCACCACAACTTTCATGACCTAAAACCATTACTAATTTACTTCCAGCAACAGCACAAGAATATTCCATACTTCCTAAAATATCTACGTTTTCGAAGTTTCCTGCTACACGAGCAACAAAAACATCACCAATAGTTTGGTCGAAAACCATTTCTACTGGTACACGTGAATCGATACATGATAAAATTACTGCTTTAGGAAATTGTCCTCCAGTTGTTTGCTTTACTAACTCAGATACGTTAGAAGCAGTTAAATTATCGTTAGTATATCGGTTGTTACCGTCTAATAAATCTTGTAAAACAGAATTTGGAGTTAATCCTCCTTGTACGTCTTTTGTAATAGCTGTATTTCTCATATTTTTTAAATGTTAATATTTTTTAATTAATGTGTGTCTTCTACGTTTTGTTTTACCCAAACAATACAATCATCAAAAGAATCAAAAATATGATCTTCTGGGATAAAATCTGGGATAATATCAATACGTTCCATCATATAACGAGGTTGTCTTAGTAAACCTACGAAAAGAACCTGTACATGAGTACCGTTTGATTTTAAATCTTGAATCATGTCTTCCATGGCGTATAAACCAGACTGATCCATATATTGCATTCTATCTAAACGCATGATTACTGTCGATGCAGTTTTAGGAATTTGTTTTGTTAATGCCTGAAAATCGCTTGTAGAACCAAAGAATAAAGGACCTTTAATATGTTTAATAAATACCTCTTCTTTTAATTCTTCTGGAAAGTTTTTTTCATCAGTCCAAGCTCTTTCTTTTTTTAGTGATTTTACATCTGAACGTTCAGCAGTTAAATCACCAATTTTCTTCATAAACATTAACGAAGCAATTACTAAACCAATACCTACAGCATATACTAAATTCCAAAATGTTGAAAGGAATAATACTACGAGCATTATAATAACTTCTGAACTTACTTTGAAAGGACCAATTTTAGTATCTCTCGGTAATACAGGAATGGCTTTTAAACCTTTATAATCCATTACACCAATACCTACAGTAATTAATATCCCTGCTAATACAGCAGCTGGAATTTTCGAAGCAATAGGACCTAAGCCTAAAAGTATTATAAGAAGCATAATTCCTGCAATCATACCTGATAGTTTAGTTTTACCACCAGAGTTGATGTTTACAACAGTTCTAATTGTTGCTCCAGCTCCAGGAATACCACCAAAAACGGCAGCAATACTATTTCCAATTCCTTGACCTATTAATTCTTTATTAGGTTTGTGTTTGGTTTTAGTCATATTATCAGCTACTACAGATGTTAATAAAGAGTCAATAGCTCCTAATAAAGCTAAAGTTAAGGCTGTGAAAACATATGGAGTTAAACTGCCCAAACTAAAGTTGGTAAACATTTCTAGATTAGGTATTGGAAATCCACTAGGAATTTCTTCAATAGGTCTGTAATCTAACCCAAAACCTAAAGCAATTCCAGTCATAACAACTAATGATACTAATGTACTTGGTACCGCAGTTGTTATTCGTTTAAAACCATAGATGATAAAAATGGTTCCTAATGCTAAAGCAAGTTCTAACCAGCTAATGTTTTTTAATGCTCTAGGTAGTACTTTAAGGGTTCCTAAAACACCTGCAGCTTCGTTTGCAGCTAAATTTTCACTTTCTTTAATAATATCAGCTTGCGTAATTTTTTCAGCTCTTCTAATAGTTTCTTTAAAGTCTTCTAATACTAATATTCCTTCTTCAGCTTCTTCTTTTAAAATGTTTTCTAAAATAACTTCTTCTACAAACGGTTTAAATTTGTTTACATACTCAGTGTCTTCTTTTGGGTAATATCCTATAGATGGTAATATTTGTGTAATTAAAATAATTACACCTATAGCAGTCATAAAACCAGATACTACAGGGTAGGGGATATAGCGTATATATTTTCCTATACCAATTACACCCAAACCAATTTGCATTAATCCAGCAAGTAAAAAAACCATTAAAATGGTTGGTAATGCTTTGCTAACATCACCATCATTAGCAGCTATAATACTTGCAATAACAACCATACTTACAGCAGTCATTGGTGCTGTTGGTCCTGAAATTTGTGTATCGGTACCACCAAATAACGCAGCGAAGAAAGCGATAAAAATCGCTCCATATAAACCTGCGCTGGGACCCAACCCAGAACTAACTCCAAAAGCTAAGGCTAGAGGAAGTGCAACAATACCGGCGGTAATACCACCAAATAAATCTCCTTTTAAGTTACTAAATAAGTTTTTCATAAATAATTAAGGCTAGTAAGTTCTTAAAAATACTAAAAATTTTTATCTTATTTCTATACTTATTTTTCAGAAATCTTTAAATAAGGATTTGTTGTTGAGTAAGTTATATTTAAGAGTGCTTTTAAAAAAAAATTAAAAGCACTCTGTGTTTTAAGTTTAAGCTGATTGTGGACGAAGCTTGAAAAACTCTATAAAACTTTCTGGGTTTTCTACAATACCTCTTTCAGAAATTAATTTGATATCGATACTTCTTTCTTTTGCTTTGTAAGCGAAGTCTTCTAATATTTCAATAATATCATTATCTAAATATCTTGTTTGTCTTACGTCTAATTCTAAATACGTGTTTTCAGGAAGACTGTCTAATTCTTTTAAGATTGCTCCTTTGTTAAAGAAAGTAACTTCTTCAGCTAAAGTCATTTTAATTTTATGTACTCCGTTACTCTTATCTTCAATATGTAAGAAGTGAGAATTTTGGTAGTTTTTATATAAAATTACAACAATACCAACAGCTAATCCTAATCCAATACCTAATAATAAATCACCAGTAACAACCATTGGTAAAACTGTAGCCATAAATGGAATAAATTGCTTTCTTCCTAATTTGTACATATTGATAAATGTAGAAGGGTTCGCTAATTTATAACCAACAATTAATAACACAGCTGCTAAAACAGATAAAGGTATTTTATTTAATAAAGTTGGAATTAATATTACTGAAATTAATAATAAAAATCCGTGAATGATAGCAGACATTTTACTTTTACCTCCTGATTGAATATTTGCAGAACTACGAACAATAACTTGTGTTACTGGTAATCCACCAACTAATCCTGAAACAATGTTTCCAACACCTTGTGCTAATAATTCTCTATTTGTAGGAGTAACATTTTTGTCTGGGTCTAATTTATCAGTAGCTTCAACACATAATAATGTTTCTAAACTTGCTACAACTGCAATTGTAAATGCAACGATCCATACATCTTTATTCGTTATTGCATCAAAATTAGGAAATGTAAATTGTCCTAAGAAAGAATCCATACTTTCTGGTACTGGTACACTAACCAATTGCTTTGCATGTATATCTAATTGCTCGCTTCCTTGAGTAATTACATAAAAAATAATACCCACAACTACGGCTACTAATGGTCCTTGTACTAATTGGAAAATTTTTCCTTTTTTAGATAATACTTGTTGCCATAAAATTAAGATTCCTAAACTAATAACTCCAATAACTGTAGATCCTACATTAATAGCATCCATTGAGAAACCTCCTATAGATTTATCATAACCAAAGAAAAATGGAATTTGTTTCATAATAATGATGATACCAATACCAGTTAACATTCCTTTAATTACTGAAGATGGAAAGTAGTATCCAATAACTCCAGCTTTTACTACTCCAAGGATTAACTGAATAACACCACCTAAAACTACCGCTACTAAGAAGTTTTCGAAACCTCCCAAAGAAGCAATAGAAGTTAGTACAATAGCTGCTAAACCAGCAGCAGGTCCACTAACTCCAATTTTAGATCCACTAATACTACCTACTACAACCCCACCTACGATTCCGGCAATTAATCCGGAAAATAATGGAGCCCCACTGGCTAATGCAATACCTAAACATAATGGTAATGCGACGAAAAATACTACGATACTTGCGGGCAAGTCGCTTTTAATTGTTTTAAACATAAATGTAATTTTAACCTAAACGGTTGTTTTAAAAATTTAAATAATAATTGACAGTTTGCACTTAAAAAGCACAAGTTGAAATAAGATTATTACTGAAGGTTTAAAATAGAGATGCTTTTTAAACATAATTAGAAGGACCAATGATAAATTAAACTTGGCTTCAAAAATATACAGTAATCAATTCTTAACAATACTCGGGAGGGGGAGATTCTAGAGTACTAGAAATAGAATTATATTGATTCGATTGATAAGAGTTTGTTTTTTCTGAGGAAAAATGTACACAAGAAGATGAAAAACTTAAAGGTAAGCTAATAATTTTAAGCTCATTCTTTTCTGACTTTTCATTTCCATCAGTATCTTCTTCTATATCAATAACTAATGATGATTCGTATATTTCTTCGGTAATACTAAAATAAGTAGGAATAGCTACTGTAGAAAGTAGCGTAAGAGTTAGTATGTATGCGAAGAGGGTTTTATACATTTTTTTAATCAAACGCAAATATAATAGGATAGAAGAGAATAAAATGTTAAATAATTTTAAAAATTATAGTAATCTAAGGGCTTCTTTTTTTATCCAACCGATTTTACCATCAACCAATTTTATTTTTTTCCAATTATCAACAGAGTCTAAAACATTCACTTTTGTTCCTTCGTGTAGCGTAAATATTTCGTTTGCATCTATTGTAGGAGCATTTTTTACTTCTATTTCTTCAGTAAATATTATTGCTTCAATTGTGTTTTTTGTTTGATTGTGTTGCGTAAATGTAATTACGAAGGTTACAATCAATAATAAGAAAGAAATAATACTTGTGGTGAAGTACAACCTTTTTTTATTAGGTGTATAAGAAAAGTAGAAAAGTAAAAATAAAGTAGCTGCTAAAAAGGATAAGAAAATAGTAAGCGCAGCCCACTGGTTATAAGTTAGCTTTTGTAATACGTTTTTATTTATTTTTTGAAAAACAGATTTAGGAAGTTCTTCAATTCTATCTAAAGTTAAACGATTTGCAATTATTAAGTTGTTCTGAGCATCTTCATTTAAAGGGTCTAATTGCAATGCTTTTTCATAATTATAAATTGACGGAGCAACTTTATTTAATTTGTAATAAGCATTTCCTAAATTGTAATAAAGTTCAGAAGAAACTTCTTTTTTATTTTCAATCTGTTTGTATAATTCAATTGCTTTTTGATAGTTACCTTCTTTATACAAAGCATTTGCATTCTCAAATAAATCATCAGCAGTTTGAGCGAATGAAATACTTGAAACTAATAAGAATAATAGTACAATAATCTTGTTCATTATAATTGCTTATCTAATTGAGTAATTACTTGTTTAGCCTTTTCGTACTCTTCTTTCATTTGTAAGTTGGTAATCGGTGTGTATCGAGCAAAGTCACAATCGTTCAATACATCTATAAAACTTTTAATAGTTGTATTGTCAATTTGTTTATCTTGTAATAAATCAGTGATTTTATCACGGCTAATATCAGAAGTTTCTACTCCTAATTTTGCTTTTAAATAATTATGTAATGCTCTTTCTAAAGCTTCATAAAAGGCTTCTTTATTCCCTAATTGTTTTTGAGCTTCAGATAAATACTTTTTAGCTAGTTTATCGGCCTTTCTTAATTTATTACCAACAATGTCGCCATCTCTTTCTTCTTTCTTCTTATTAATAAAAATTCCTACAGGGATTGCTATAATAGGTAATAGTAATAAAACGTAATATAATGGTGTCTTGAAGAAATCAGAAGTTGATATTGGTTCTAAACTACTTGCAGTTTGAATGTATCTAAAATTATCGCCTGTAACTTTTACATCCTGCTTTGTAACTTGGTTAGCGTCGTTATTAGTTGGTAATGATTTTCCTTCTAAAACATCAACATATAAATCGTCTGTAGTAATTGTTTGATATACTTTTTCTTTTGGATTAAAGTATGAGAAATTGGTTTTAGGAATTTTATATTTTCCTTTAAACTCAGGAACTACAGTGTAGCTATCAGTTACATTACCTTTTAATCCTGAAGAGGTAATAGCAACTTTTTCTTTTCTTTCTGGCTGATATACTTCAAGTTCTTTAGGAGTTTCAATCTTAGGAAGTTCGAATAATTTTAAATTTCCTTTTCCGTTAACCGCAACTTTAATTTGTGATGATTCATTTGCTTTTAAAGTGTGCTTGCTTAATGAAACATCAAAAGAAAATTCTCCAACAGCACCTGTAAAATCTTCAGGTTTATTTTCTAGAGGCAATGCTTTAGCTCTAACTATTTTTTTAGTTGACGCAAATTCTTTTCGTACTTGCCTTGTAATTGCATTTCCAAAAAAATCTGCACGTCCAGTAGGTACTGCAACAATAATATCCATTTTAATAGGATCTATTGTTAGTTTACCATCTTTAGTTGGAATTAATAAAGCTTTATGTAACACTGCATAACGGTAACGTTCACCATTATACTTTCCCATTTTTACGGGTGTACCATTTCGTTTAATTTCTTGATTCCAGAAACCATTGTATTGCGGAGCTTCAGTAATAGCATTGTCGTAAATCCCTACATTTTCACTAAAGTATAAACGGAATTCAACATAAATCCCTTCACCGACATATGGGTTTGATTTAGAAATTTCAGCAACCAAATGAATATTTTGATTGGCTATATAATTAGGGTCATTCGGGTTTTTTGGTAAATCAACCGCATCTAAAACTATAATTTTTACTGGATTAGATTTTATGGTTTTACCATCCATCTCAATACTAGCTGCGCCAATATTAAGTTCACCTTTTCTTTTAGGTTGTAGAATATATGAGTAAGATTGAGAGAAAGAAAGTTTACCATTTTTATAGGATTGACTAATAGCTTGACTTGGTCCACCAACAATTTTAAAATTATTGAAATTTGGCGCTTTAAAATTATCACCCCCTTGTTTTTTTATGGCAAACGTAACTCTTAGACGTTGATTTACTCCCAGCTTGTTTTTACTAACAGTGGCAGTTATAATATCATCTTGTGCATTTACAAGAAGTGTAATAAAACTAAATACTAACGATATGTATAATTTCAACTTCATATTCATTTTCAAAAAACGTAAAAATAACAATCTTTTAAAGATTAAAAACTACCAATCTTTTTCTTGTTTTACTTTTCTTCCTTTCGATTTTTTTACATTCATTTTCTTTTGAGTTTTCTTTTCCTCATTATTTAAACTCTCAAGTAATTGCTTCATTTGCTCAGGAGTCATTTTTCCTGGCTGTGGTTTAGGCTTTTGTTTTTGGTCTTTTTTATCGTTTTTATTAGGCTTGTTCTGATCTTGTTTGTCTTTGTTTTCTTGATCTTTCTTATCGTCCTTTTTATCCTTGTCGTCGCCTTTTTTATCTTTATCCTTATCGTTTTTCTTGTCTTTGTCGTCTTTATTTTTTTGATCTTTCTTATCCTGATCTTTTTTGTCTTTATTCTTATCCTTTTTATCTTTTTGATTTTGTTGCTGCTTCTTTAAGTTCTTTTGGGCAACTGCTAAATTATAACGCGTCTCATCGTCGTTAGGATTTTTTCTTAAAGCATTTTTATAAGCATCGACAGCTTGTTGATATTGTTTTTGCTCCATTTGTGCATTTCCAATATTATGGTAAGCTTCTGCTTTAGCAAATTTATCTTTTGCTGTTTTTGCAGTTACTTCAAACTGAGCTACTGCTTCTTTGTATTTTTTTTCTTGATACAAGGTGTTTCCAAAGTTGTAGCTAGCTTTTTCGTATTTACTGTCTTTATCTAAAGCCTTTCTATAAGCAATAGCAGCTGCGTCGAACTTTTGTTTATTGTATAATTTATTTCCATCTCTTAATAAAGCACGTGCTTCTCGCTGTAGTTTTAACGTGTCTTGTTGTGCTGACACGTTTATCGAGATCAACATTAAAAATAAGAGTAGTATATTTTTTACATGTTTCATTCTATGAATCTTCTTCATTAAATAAATCTACTTTTTTAACCCATTTTGTTTTTCTTTCGAAGAAAAATAAATCAATAATTAAAAAGAATAAACCAATACCTAAAAACCACTGAAATTGATCTTTATAGTCTGAAAATTGTTTGGTTTCAAACTCACTTTTCTGAGCGTTACCAATAATTTTTTCAATTTTCTCTACAGGATGTTCAGTTCTATTACCATCGATATATTCACCGTTAGAAGAGTTTGCAATGCTTTTTAAAACATCCGATTTTCTTTTGGTAATAACAGTTTCTCCTTTTCTATCTTTTTTATAACCAATAAGTGCGCCATTTAATTTTATAGGAATTGGCCCACCTTTTTCTGTACCAACACCAATAGTGTAGGTTTTTACACCTTCGCTTTCTAAACCTTGCATTATTTTTCGAGTTTCCTCTTCTTGATGATCTTCACCATCAGAGATAATAATTAAAAAACGATTGGTTTGCTCGTCGTTATTATAATATGTTTTAGCTAAAGTTAATGCTTCGTTAATTGCAGTTCCTTGGCTCGAAACCATATCAGGATTAGCATTTTGTAAAAACATTTTTGCAGCAGCATGATCAGTCGTAATTGGTAATAACGGATATGAATTACCTGCATAAATAATTATTCCAACTCTATCACTACCAAGTTTGTCAATAGTTTTCGAGATGATTTGTTTAGCCTTTTCTAATCTATTGGGAGCAATATCTTCGGCTAACATACTTTTAGAAACATCTAAAGCAAAAACAACATCAACACCTTCTCTTTTTACTGTTTTTAGTTTGGTTCCCATTTTAGGGTTTACCAAAGAAATTATTAAAAAAGAAATTCCGATTAAAAAGAAAACAAGTTTTACAACTGATTTAAAAGTTGAAGAATTCGGTGCTATTTTTGCTAATAACTCTTGACTAGCAAATTTTTTCTGTGTTCTTTTTTTCCACCATAAAACCAACAGAAAAACGACAATTATTACAGGAATAATTGCAAAAAAATAAAAATATATTGGTTCTTCTATACGATACATTGTTTATATAAAACTTTTAAATAGTGTGTTTTTTAATATGAATTCTAACAATAAAAAGATACCAGCTAAAAACACAAGGAACCTGTATTTTTCGGTGTAATTATAGTATTTAAATTCTTCAATTTTAGTTTTTTCAAGCTTGTCAATTTCATCATAAATGGCTTTTAATTTAGAGTTGTTTGTTGCTCTAAAATATTTACCATCTGTTTCTTCAGCGATATGTTTTAATAAAGCTTCATCAATTTCAACTTGTTGATTTTTAAAAGAAATTTTTCCTGTTCTTGGATCTTTTGCCCATGGGAAAGGAGCCATTCCGTTTGTTCCAATACCAATCGTATATACTTTAATATTATTTCCTTTGGCTAATTCGGTAGCGGTTTTTGGATCTATAAATCCCGCATTGTTTACACCATCGGTTAGTAAAATAATTACTTTACTTTTTGCCTTACTTTCTTTTAATCTATTAACAGCTGAACCTAAGCCCATACCAATAGCGGTTCCGCCTTCTAATTGCCCCCATTTAATTTCAGAAAGGGTTCTTTTTACAATAGATTTATCGCTTGTAATAGGGGTTTGCGTAAAACTTTCTCCAGCATACGATACGATTCCTATTCTGTCATTAGGTCTACGATTTACAAAGTCAGTTGCTACTCTTTTTAGGGCTTCTAATCTGTTTGGTTTTAAATCTTTTGCAAGCATACTTGCAGAAACATCTACAGCCATAACAATATCGATACCTCTGTTAGATTTTGTTTTTTTACTAATAGCAACATTTCTAGGTCGTGCTAAAGCAATGATTAAACAAGCTAAAGCTAAAAGACGTAACAGGTATAATAAAGGTTTTAGTTTAGGTAAAATAGAACCTTGAATTTTAAATCCTTTTACACTAGATATAGTTAATTGAGCAGTGTCTTTTTTTCGAGAATAGAAATTCCAAAAAGCTAATAAAGGAATTAATATTAGCAGCCATAAAAACTCTGGACTATGAAACTCAAAATTATTCCACTTCATCTTCTACAACTTCTTTTTTAGGTTTTAAATTGTCTATTACATCTTTTGCATCTTTACGATCTTGTTCAATTTCGTGAGACATCGGTTTAGATTTAGCAAACTTTACCAAATCTGATTCTTGTAATAGCTCCTTTAATTTTTGAATAGTCTCTTTATTGGTTTCTATAGATTTTACATCACTAAAATCTTTGATAACATCGATCAGCTCATCTGTTGTGCTTTCTAATGCAGGAATATTCAATTCTCTCTCAATATAACCTCTTACAATTCCTGTTAATTCACTATAATATTTTTTAACATGATTGTTTTGCCATAATAACTTTTCATCTAATTCTTGTAGTTTTTGAATGGCTTCTTCGTAAGGAGGTAATAATGGAATGATTACTTCTTCTTCGGTTTCTTTTTTCTTCTTGAAAACAAAATAATAGATTAATAAGCCTAAAAGAATTAAAATAGCAATACCCCAATAAATGTAATTTTTAAAATCATCAAATTGATAAGGTTCTTCTTTGATTCCTTTAATAGGAAATTTTTTAATTTTAGTTGTATCAATAGCAACTGTAGCTACATTAATTAATAAACTGTCAGTTAAATAAGCTTGATTTTTAATGAAAATTTGTTGCTGCGGAATATAAAAAGCACCACTATCAAATCCAGTTAAAATATATTTTTGAACTAATTTGTTTTTAATGGTGTCGATTTTTAAGGTGTCTACAACCTCCAACCCTTTTAAGTTTTCTAACTTAGGGATAATTACATTCTCAATTTGATCTACCGAAATTTTATATTGAAACTGTTCTCCAATTCTAATATTGGTCGTGTCAACTTCAACCTGTACTTTATTGGATTGAGAAAATCCGAAAGCAGATAAAAATATAAATATGTAGAGTAGCTTATTTTTCATTATTACACTATCCTTTTCTTTTAAAGTATCCTAATAATTTTTTCACATAACTTTCATCAACACGAGTGCTAATTGTTCCTGAGCCACTTTTCTTAAAAGTAGTTTCAAAATAGTCAGATAATCGTAAAGCATTTGCTTTATATTGAGTTCTAACAGATGATGAGCTAGTGTTTATTAAATGTGTTTTTCCAGTTTCAGCATCAGTCATTGGTACCATTCCTAGATTAGGAATTTCTTCATCGTGTTTGTCGTACACACGAATACCTGTAACATCATGTTTGTTTCCAACAATTTTTAAAGTACGCTCGTAATTATCATCCATAAAATCAGAAAGCATAAAAACAATCGCTTTCTTTTTCATAATGTTTGATAAAAATTTTAAAGCTTCACTAATGTTGGTTTGCTTACTTTTAGGTTGGAATTCGATTAATTCTCTAATAATTCTAAGTACATGACTTTTTCCTTTTTTAGGAGGAATGTATAATTCAACTTGATCAGAAAATAAAATTAATCCAACTTTATCGTTATTTTGAATAGCAGAGAAAGCAAGTGTTGCAGCAATCTCGGTAACAGTATCTTTTTTAAATTGTTCGGAAGTACCAAAAAATTCTGAACCAGAAATATCGACCACCAACATCATGGTTAGTTCGCGTTCCTCTTCAAAAACTTTAATATAAGGTTCGTTATAGCGCGCAGTAACATTCCAGTCGATGGCTCTAATGTCATCACCATATTGATATTGACGAACTTCAGAAAAAGTCATACCACGACCTTTAAAGGTTGAGTGATACTCACCTCCAAAAATATGATTTGACAAACGACGTGTCTTAATTTCTATTTTACGAACTTTTTTTAGTAATTCTTTTGTATCCATTAATTTAACCAAGATTCAGGTAATGGAGGAAGTTCCATTTCTGTATACTCTACACTTTTCTCAAAAGATAAAAAAGGTGCTTCTTGTATAGATAAATTTATATTATTTTTTTTGCCAATTTCTTTAATTACATCGCTCAATTTTCGTTGTTGGCATAAAACCAAACTATTCATTATAACGTTTGATTCTGTATGCAAATCAAAACAATCTACATAATAACTAGGGGTGTTATCTTTGTAAATAATTGCTTCGGTACTTTTTTTCTTTTTTAATTCTAAAATTTCTTTTGTTCCTTTTAACGTTTTGTACGTTGTTAATTTAAATGTCATTTATAGCAAATTTAAGGGGGTAAATTATTTCCTGTTGTTGTGTTGTTAGGACGCTAGTAAATTTATTTATGGTACTTGAACCTCGTTGATAATTGAATTGATGATGTCTAAGGAAGTAATATTTTCGGCTTCAGCTTCATAAGTAATTCCTATTCTATGTCGTAAGACATCATTTACAATGGCACGAACATCTTCAGGTATTACATAACCTCTACGTTTAATAAAAGCATAACATTTTGCCGCTTTTGCTAATGCAATACTTCCACGAGGAGAAGAACCAAAACTAATTAAAGGCTGTAATTTTTCTAAGTTATATCTTTCAGGATAACGAGTAGCGAAAATAATATCAAGAATATATTTTTCGATCTTTTCATCCATATATACTTCATTAACAGCTTCACGAGCTTTAATAATTTGATCAACAGAAACTACTGGATTTACTTTTGCAAAACTACCATTTAAATTTTGACGCATAATTAATTGCTCATCCTCTAATTTAGGATAATCAATAACTGTTTTTAACATGAAACGGTCAACCTGAGCCTCTGGTAAAGGGTAGGTCCCTTCTTGTTCAACAGGGTTCTGAGTTGCCATTACTAAGAAAGGTTCGTCTAACTTAAAAGTTTCATCGCCAATAGTAATTTGACGTTCTTGCATTGCCTCTAATAAAGCAGATTGCACCTTAGCAGGAGCACGGTTAATCTCATCAGCTAAAACAAAATTTGCGAAAATTGGACCCTTCTTTATTGCGAAATCATTTTCTTTTACATTGTAAATCATCGTACCTACAACATCAGCAGGTAATAAATCTGGTGTAAATTGAACACGGCTAAAACTTGCTTCAACTGCTTTTGATAAAGTATTGATAGCTAGTGTTTTTGCTAGCCCAGGAACACCTTCTAAAAGAATATGTCCGTTACCTAAAAGACCAATAAGCAATCTTTCGATCATGTATTTTTGACCTATGATTACTTTATTCATCTCAGTAGTTAATAAGTCAACAAAAGCACTCTCTCTTTCTATCTTTTCATTTATAGCTCTTACATCTACATCCATAGTAATTGAAATATATTATAATTTTTGTGAAACAAAGCTACAATAATAAGAAAATAACTGCTGTTAAAGTAAGGTTAAAGCAAAAATGAAAAGTATTTAAAAGAATGTTAATAATAATCTTTAAAAAAAGTATTGAATTGCTCTTAATAAGCTGCAAATGTGATTTTTAGATTAAAAATTTGTATTATTGTTAGTAACTAATCTTAAAATTTAAACTATGAATTTAAAATTTAAACTATTTGTAATGAGTTTTTTTATGGCTACTATAGTTGTATCAGCTCAACAAATAAAAGGTAAAGTAACAGATGAGAATGGTGAACCATTACCCTATGTAAATGTTTTAGAGAAGGATACTACTAATGGGGTAAGCACAGATGAAAATGGAGAATTTGTACTTGGAGTTAAACAGATACCAGTAACTTTAGTATTTTCTTCCGTTGGTTTTTCAACTTTAGAAGAAACAGTATATAAAACTTCTTATATAGCTGTAACTCTTAAAGAGAATAATGTTTTAGATGAGGTAGTTTTAACAGGAAACAGATCAAAACCTAGAACAATTTTAGATTCTGCTGTACCAATTGATAATGTTAGTGTAAGAGAGTTACAGGCTACAGGACAAACTAGTATTGATCAAATGCTAACGTATGCAGTTCCTTCATATAATGCAAGTAATCAAACAGTTTCAGATGCTACAGCACATTTCGATCCAGCCGATTTACGTGGTTTAGGTCCTAGTAGAACCTTAGTCTTAGTAAATGGTAAGCGTAAAAATCAAAGTGCATTAGTTTATGTTAACGATACACCAGGTAAAGGTGAAGTAGGTACGGATATGAAAAGTATTCCTACAGCTGCTATCGAAAGAGTAGAAGTGTTAAGAGATGGGGCTTCTGCCCAATATGGTTCTGATGCTGTAGCAGGTGTTGTAAATATTATTTTGAAAAAAAATATTGATTTTACTGAAGTTAACATTAGCTCAGGGATAACTAAAGAAGGGGATGGGTTTAATGCAGCTGCAGATGTAAATCATACATTTACTTTTGGAGAAGGAGGTTTTGTAAATACAACTTTAGGAGTAAGTTATCAAGATTATACGAATAGAGCGGGGACGCCTGGAGCAGATGGCTTATTTGGTTTTTTATATAGTGTTGGAGCTATTCCTATCGGAGCTGGAGATGGAGCATTAGGTGTTGGAAATAACGTTGCAACAGGTAACGATATTTTAACTGGAAATACCGATTGGTTAAAAGAAAATCCAGATTTAGGAATGATTATTGGGCAACCAGAAATGAAGAAAGGAGATTTGTATGTAAATGCAGAATATCCGTTAAATGATGATACAAAGCTATATGCTTTCGGAGGTTTCAATTTAAGAAAAGGTAAAAGTTTTGCTTTATATAGAACGCCTTACTTCCCAGGTATTCCAGGACAAAATTCACCAGGATCTAATCCTTTATATGATGGAAATGGTCCATATCAAGGCTTTCAACCTACATTTGAAACAGATATTCAAGATTTATTATTTACTGCAGGATCTCAATTTAAATTAGGAGATTTTAATGCAGATGCCAGTGTGACTTATGGAGGGAACTCTGTTGATTATACTATAGGTAATTCGATTAATGGATCTTTAGGTGCTAATAGCCCAACGTCATTTAACGCAGGAGCTTATGCATTTAGTAATATTATTGGTAATTTCGATATAAACAAGTCCTTTGAGGGAGGTTTAAGTTTGGGATTAGGAGTAGAAGCACGTCAAGAGCGTTTTGAAGTAACAGCAGGAGAGGAAGCTTCTTATGAGGTAGGTCCGGAGCCTTTTGATGGGGCTGTTCAGTCATTTCCTGGATTACAACCTAGTAATGAGTTAAATGAAACAAGAACTAATGTTGGTGCTTATGCTAATTTGGATTGGGATATAAATGAAAAGTTTTTAATTGGTGGAGCGGTTCGATATGAAAACTATTCTGATTTTGGTGGTAATACTTCATGGAAAATAAATTCAAGGTATAAAATAGGGGAAGCAGGTGTGTTAAGGGCATCATATAGTACAGGTTTTAGAGCACCTTCTTTACATCAAGTATATTTAAGTAACGTACAAACATTGGTGTCTGGAGGGACAATTTCAAATCAAGGTACATTTAATAATGTAAATCCAGCTATTAGAGCTTTAGGCATTCCTGAGCTATTTGCTGAAACAGCAAAAAACTTTTCAGCAGGTTTAACAGTTAAAGCATCAAAAGATTTTACCATTTCTTTAGACTATTATAATGTAAGAGTAGATGATAGAGTTCTTTTTTCTGGAGAAGTAGGTTTTGATGGGGTAGGCCAGCAATTAAGTGATCCAGGTGTAACTATAGATAATATTGTTACAACAAACGCAGTAGAAGACATTCTAAAGGCAAACAAGTTAACAAGTATGAAGTTCTTTATTAATGCGATTAATACTAAAACTCAAGGTTTTGATTATACTATGCGTTATAGAAATATAGATTTTGCTTCAGGTAAATTAGCATTAAATCTTGCATTAAATATTAATAGAACAGAATTAGAAGGAGAAACAAAGGTGCCTACTTTGTTATCAACTTATAGTAACAATATATTTAATAGAAAAGAACAAGCAAGAGTTACAAGTTCGAGGCCAAACACGAAATTGTTGTTTGGAGGAACTTATGAAGTGGGTAAATTTACTGCAGGTTTAAATAATACATATTTTGGAGAAGTAACATGGCAGCATGCTGAAGACCCTGGAAAAGATCAGACATTTAGCGGTAAAACGATTACAGATTTATCTTTAGGATATAAGTTTTCTGATAAAATTTCATTCAATGCAATGGTAAATAACTTATTTGATATTTATCCTGATGTTATAGATACCAAGGGTGATTTTGTAACCGATTTAGGAGGGCGTTTCAAATATCCTTGGGAAGTAAATCAATTTGGTTTTAATGGTATGACTTTTAAAGCTGGATTAACATTTAAGTTTTAAAAATTAATATTTCTAAATAAAAAAGGCGATGAAATCTCATCGCCTTTTTTATTTTTTTAATATTCTTTTAATCTAAGTTTGTTTTCTTCAAAAACACCATAGGTAAAGTATTTTACCCAATCACCAGTATTTATGTATTCACTATTTTCTTGTAGTTTAATTTCTAATGGTAAATGACGATGTCCAAAAACAAAATAATCATAATGTTTTGTTTCTAATTTTCGCTTACAATATTGCACTAGCCACTCATTTTCTTCACCTAAAAACTTTGCATCTTCATCACCAGAAATAAGTTTGTTTTTAACTGACATATACTGCCCTAAACGAACTCCTAAATCCGGATGTAGCCATCTAAACATCCATTGAAAAGGTTTAAACGTAAAAACCTTTTTCATTCGTTTATAGCCTTTGTCTTCAGGTCCTAATCCATCTCCATGACCGATTAATAATATTTTATCATCAATTTTAAATTCTTGAGGAGTATGATATACAGGAATATTCAATTCTTTTTCAAAATAATCAGACATCCATAAATCGTGATTTCCTACAAAAAAATAAATAGGAATTCCACTATCTTTAATTTCGGCAAGTTTCCCTAAAACCCTTACAAAACCTTTCGGAACAACTGTTTTGTATTCAAACCAAAAATCGAATAAATCACCTAATAAAAAAATAGCCTCGGCATTTTTTTTCACCTCATTTAGCCATTGCACAAACTTTTGTTCACGCGGAAAACTAGCTTCTGGAGTTGGCGCTCCTAAATGCTGATCGGAAGCAAAATAGATTTTCTTATTTTCAGATGTGTTGATTGAAATCAAATCGTAATTTTTGGTAAAAATAACTAATTTGAGGTACTTTTGTTTAAAACGCTTTCAACACTATGGAAATAAATCCTTTTGATGATACTTACTTTATGAAAAAAGCTTTGCAAGAGGCTCAAATTGCTTTTGATAAAGGAGAAGTTCCGGTAGGCGCAATCATCGTTTTTAAAGATCAAATAATTGCAAGAGCACATAATTTAACAGAGTTATTAAATGATGTAACAGCACATGCAGAGATGCAAGCTTTTACAGCTGCTGCAGATTTTTTAGGAGGTAAATATTTAAAAGATTGTACGCTATATGTTACATTAGAACCTTGCCAGATGTGCGCAGGAGCAAGTTATTGGACACAGATAGGTAAAATAGTATATGGAGCAAATGAACAGAAATTAGGCTTTAGCGTATTGCAAACTAAATTACATCCTAAAACTAAAGTTGTTTCAGGAGTTTTAGAAGAGGAATGTAGTTTTTTAATGAAGAAATTTTTTATTGAAAAACGAAATTTGAATTAGTTTAAGAAAATTAAGAATTAATTAGATTGATTTTGAGAAAAACAGCTATAAATATTGAAACTAAAAGATGGAGAGAAATTATTTGCAAATTAAGAAGTAGAGGTTGGGTAGTAACCTCAAAATATTATGGGTTTGACGCTGGAATAGATGAAGACTTTTGGATTTTAAGAAAAGGATTTAAAAAAATATTATTTGCTTGGAATAATTGGTCTGAAGGAGAAATAAAATGTGAAGATAAAATATTTGAATTTTTAGAGTCTGAATTTATGATTAAATTTCAATATGGAGTACCCACTAATCTAAAACCAACAGTTGTCTTAACTTATAAGTTACAGTCTTTGCCTCTTTTTCTTGTTGAAAAACTAAATTTATTAAAAACTTAGTTAAGTAATTAAAATAAGCTTTGTTGCTTACTACCATTTTCGTGCTCTAGTAGCCATTTTTTTCGCCAAACACCACCAGCATATCCAGTTAATGAACCGTCTGACCCAATAACACGATGACACGGAATGATAATCCAAATAGGATTTTTACCATTAGCCGAAGCTACTGCACGAATTGCTTTTGGGTCTCCAAGTTGTTTGGTTTGCTCTAAATAGGTTCTACTTTTTCCAAAGGAGATATTTAATAATTCTTTCCAAACGGATTGTTGAAAATCTGTTCCTTGTGGATTTAATTTTAAATCAAACTCTTTTCTAGTACCTAAGAAATATTCTTCTAGTTGATTCACGCAATCTTTTAAACAAGTAGGAATATCCGTTGAAGTTTCGATAGCATCATCTAAAACAGAAACGGATTGAATTCCATTTTCGTCACCCACAATTTTTGCAGTTCCTATTGGGGTTTTATAATATGCTGTTACTAAATCCAAAGTAGTCGTTTATAATAAATCAAGACAAATTTTTAGTCTTATAATCTTTTTAATAGATTGATATACTTGCTGTTTAAAGGCCTCATCTGAATTCATTGCTGCCAAAATCTGATCTCTTGTATTAGTTTCATCAACTGGCATTAAAATCATGTCACATCCAGCTTTTGAGGCTTGTAAAGGAGCGTCCTTAATAATAGTAACAGCCTTCATAATATTCATAGCATCTGTAATAACTAAGCCTTTAAAATTTAGTTTATTCTTTAATAAATCGGTAACAATATTTCTAGAACAACTAGCTGGTAATCCGTTAGTAGAATATTTATCGTTGTTTTTTACAGTGATATGCGCTACCATAATAGATAAAACCCCAGAATTTATGAGTGGTTTATAAATGTCAAGTTCTTGTAAAGCTCCATCAATATAAACCGACTGTTTATGTGTATCTCCTTTTACGAGTCCATGACCAGGGAAATGTTTAGCTGTAGCTATTATTTGCTCTTCTTGAGTGGTTTTAATAAATGTTTTACTTAACTGAATAACGTTGTTTTTATCGTTTCCAAAACTTCTGCTTTTAATAGCTTCGTTATTTGGACTGATATCAACAACAGGAGCAAAATTTTGACGTACCCCTATATTAAGTAATTCCCGATTAATTATTTTGGTAACACTATCACATTCCTTTACAGTTTTAATTTCGATAGCGTCAGGAAGTTGTTGGGAACCTTTTATTCTACCTTTTAATAAACCAGGTTCAGCATCCATACTGTGTAAAAGCGGTAGCTGATTGTTTTGAATAGCAATTTTATTAAGCTCGGATATTAAGTTTTTATGACTCTCTTTAGTTCCTTTTAAATAAATAACTCCTCCAACTTTATTTTCTTTTACCAATTTTTTTACAACATCATTTGGTTTGCCTAATTCACCAGCTGAGGTTACAATCATTTGAGCTACTCTTTCAGAATCTGTTAAAGATTGAAAAATGACATCAACTTTATGTTCTAATATAGGATTGTAATCATAAAAATCTTGTAGATTGAATTGTTTTTGTTGCCCAAAACTCAATACTACAGTTGATAGAAAAAGAATATAAAAGAAGAATGTTTTACGCATATAAGAATCAATTTAAATTCCAAAAACAGCCTTAGAATTCTGAGTAGTAATTTCCGAAATTTCTTCGAAAGTTAAACCATAAATATCAACTAATTTATCTATCACATTGGTTATGTAAGAACTTTCATTACGCTTTCCTCTATATGGTGTAGGAGCTAAATATGGCGAATCAGTTTCTAAAACAATATGTTTAATGTTTATTTCGTTTAAAAATTTATCAATCTTACCATTTTTAAAAGTAGCAACTCCACCAATTCCTAATTTCATATTATAAGAAATTGCTTTTTTAGCTTGTTCTAAAGTTCCGGTAAAACAGTGAAAAATTCCGAATAAATCATCACTTTTTTCAGTTTCTAGTACTTCAAAAATCTCATCAAAAGCGTCACGACAATGAATTACAATTGGTAGTTTTTTTTCTTTAGCCCATTGTATTTGAGTTCTAAAAGCTTCTTGCTGTTGCGGTAAAAATGTTTTATCCCAGTATAAATCGATTCCAATTTCGCCAATGGCATAAAAATTACGTTTATCGATCCATTCTTTTACATGAGCCAATTCTTCTTTGTAATTTTCTTTAACAGAAGTAGGGTGTAAGCCCATCATTAAAAACACATCATTCGGATAGTTTTTTTCTAAATCTAACATGCGATTCGTATATGAACTATCGATTGCTGGAATAAAAAAACGTTGAACTCCTGCTTCTTTAGCTCGTTGCATCATTTCATTTCTATCTTCATCAAACTGCTCTGAGTATAGATGTGTGTGGGTATCTGTAATCATTAATTGCTGTATATTTACAGCAAGCAAAAGTACGAGAAATGGCAAGTTTGAAAAAAGTATTACGAAAAAAGAAGTACATAAAAATAAAACTTAAAAAGATCATAACAAATCATTTAGAATTAAATGCAGAGATTAATGGAGTAAAAGGAAAGTTTATTTTAGATACTGGTGCATCGAATTCTTGTGTGGGTTTAGATTTAATTGAACACTTTAAGTTGATTTCGGAAGAAAGTGAAGTAAAAGCTGCTGGAGCAGGAGCTACTGATATGGAAACTCAAAAATCTGAGAATAATTCTTTAAAAATTGGTAAATGGTCTACTAATCAATGTAATTTAGTGTTGTTTGATTTGTCACATGTAAATACTGCACTAAAACAACATGATGCCGAAAAAGTTGATGGAATTATAGGTGCAGATATTTTAGAAGATGGAAAAGCATTTATCGATTATGATAAAAAAGTATTGTATTTAAAAAAACTAAAGAAGAAAAAGCGTAAAAAGTTGATTAAAGTGCCGTTTTAAATCTGGCTTTTTTTAGTTAAAAATTGTTAAAATTTACGATAAAAATGAGTTGTGTTTTCGATTTTTTAACCGATTTCAGTAAACTGATTTTACTGTGTTATTGATTAATTTATTATGTTTTTTTAATTGATTTATTGTGTGTTGCATCTTAAAAATGATGTAACATTTTTTATTGATAGCCGTCGAATAGATGTAATCAATTAAACCAATAATCATGAAATCAACAGCAAATAATTTAGTTTTAGAAAGAGGAATTTTAACATCAAGTTATAAACAAGAAATCCGTCAGAGTATTCTGTCAATAAAAGCCCAATCTTTATCAAGAGTAAAGAGTCGCTTAAAAAAGGATAGCTCGAAAATATATAGTGAAACAGGTACTATCTTAAAAGTTTCAATGTTTGCATTAGTATTAGTTGCAATAGTTTTTTAAAACAAAAAACTCACTGAATATACAGTGAGTTTTGGTATGCAGTCAGTTTTAAATCTAACTTAAAACTTCTTTTATTCTTTTAATAGCTTCACGTAATTGCAATTCAGAAGCTGCGTAAGACATACGAATACAATCTGGAGCCCCAAAAGCTTCACCAGTAACTGTAGCTACGTTTGCTTCTTCTAATAAAAGCATAGAAAAATCGTTAGCGTTTTTAATTTCTTTGCCTTTAATTGTTTTTCCGAAAAAAGCAGAGATGTCTGGAAAAATATAAAAAGCACCTTCTGGTACATTTAATTTGAATCCATCAATTTTTCCTAATAAATCTAAAACAAGGTTTCTACGAGTTTTAAACTCATCAACCATGTATTGTACTTTTTCAGGAGTTGCTTTTACAGCAGTAATTGCAGCACGTTGTGCGATACAATTGGTTCCAGATGTAATTTGACCTTGCATTTTAGTACAAGCTTTAGCAATCCATTGTGGAGCACCAATAAAACCAATTCTCCAACCTGTCATCGCAAATGCTTTTGCTAATCCGTTTACAGTAATGGTACGATCGTACATGCTTTCGATAGCAGCAAAACTAAACGGTTTTGTACCGTAGTTAATGTGCTCGTAAATTTCGTCTGATAAAATATAAATATTTGGGTGTTTTTCTAAAACTTTAGCTAATGCTCTGTATTCTTCTTCACTATAAATAGATCCGCTTGGGTTATTCGGTGAGTTGAAGAAAATCATTTTTGTTTTAGGCGTAATTGCAGCTTCTAATTGCTCAGGAGTGATTTTAAAATCACTATCAATTGATGAAGGAATTTCTACGTATTTAGCTTCACATAAAGTTGCAATAGCAGAATAACTTACCCAGTACGGTGCAGGCAATAAAATTTCATCACCTGGGTTTAATAAAACTTGTGCAACATTTGCAATTGATTGTTTTGCACCTGTTGAAACAACAATTTGATTTGGAGCATACGTTAAGTTATTATCGCGCTTAAACTTTTCGCAAATAGCTTCTTTTAATTCTACATATCCATCAACAGGAGTATAAGAATTATAATTTTGATTAATTGCTTCGATAGCGGCATCTTTAATGAAATCAGGAGTGTTAAAATCTGGTTCTCCTAAACTTAAACTAATAATGTCTCTACCTTCTGCTTTTAATTCTCTTGCTTTAGCTGCCATAGCTAAAGTTTGTGAAACAGGTAAACTGTTAATTCTGTCTGATAATTGTTGTGACATTTGTGTGTTGTATAGTGTGTTGTTGTTTACGCTAGTTGAGGTTTTTTCCCTAATTCAGCTAAATGCTTAAAGTGTTCGATAATAGCTCTTCTAGTTGTTTGATATTCATGATAAGGTAAATTGAACTCCTTAGCAGTTTCTTTAACAATCTTCGCTAATTTATCGTAGTGAACATGAGAAATATGTGGAAAAATATGATGTTCTACTTGATGATTTAATCCACCAGTATAAAAGTTAACTAACCAATTTTTTGGTGCGAAATTAGAAGTTGTGTATAATTGGTGTATTGCCCAAGTATTTTTCATGTTACCATCTTTATCTGGTAATGGCATTTCTGTTTTTGGTACAATATGCGCTAATTGAAAAACAACACTTAAAATGATTCCTGCTGTGTAATGCATAACAAAAAATCCGATTAAAACTTTCCACCAAGCAATATTCATAACTGCAATTGGTAAAACAATCCAAAGTGCATAGTAAGCTACTTTAGAAATAACCAATTTTGTCCATTCTGTTGCAGGATTTGGAAATTCACCATATGACAACTTTCTTTTTAAATAGGTGTGCATTTGTTTAAAATCGGTAGTAATTGCCCAGTTTATAGTTAGTAAACCGTATAAGAATATCGAATAATATTTTTGAAATTTATGAATCCATAACCATTGTGCGTGTTTAGAAAAACGAATAATTCTCCCAGCATCAATATCTTCATCATGTTCTTGAATATTGGTATATGTATGGTGTAATACATTATGCTGTACTTTCCAGTTGTATACGTTACCAGCTAAAATATAAATGCTGCTCCCCATTAATTTGTTTACCCATTTTCTTTTTGAAAAAGATTCATGGTTCGCATCATGCATAACATTCATTCCAACTCCAGCCATACCAACACCCATTAAAACAGTAAGTGCTAATTTAATCCATTGAGACATGTCAACAGTTAAAATTAAGATGAATGGAACTAAAAATATAGCAAACATAATAATGGCTTTAGAATATAGCTTCCAGTTACCAGTACGATTAATGTTATTTTCTTTAAAATATGTATTAACGCGCTTGTTTAGAGTTCTAAAAAACTTAGCGTTATCTATTCTTGAGAAGTTAATTGTCTTCATTTGTTGTTTATTTGAACGGCAAAAATATACTTTTTACGGTTGCTTTTTATGATAAACGTCAGTTTTTGTTAGGAATTGTTTGTTAACATTTAACTATTTTTGCAGCTTACTAACAATTTTATGGAAATCATACTTAAATACTTTCCGAATTTAACGGAAACTCAAATTGAACAGTTCTCTAAATTACAAGAACTGTATAAAGATTGGAACTTGAAAATTAATGTGGTTTCTCGTAAGGATATAGATGAGTTATACTTACGACATGTATTACATTCTTTAGGTATTGCTAAAGTGATGGAATTTAAATCTGGAGCTAAAGTAATGGATGTTGGTACAGGTGGAGGTTTTCCTGGAATTCCGTTGGCAATTTTATTTCCTGAAGTACAATTTCATTTAGTTGATTCTATAGGTAAGAAGATAAAAGTTGTAAATGAAGTAGCCGAAGGATTAGGGTTAGAAAATGTAAAAACTACGCACGGTCGTGTTGAAGAAGTAAAAGATACGTACGACTTTATTGTAAGTAGAGCAGTTGCACAAATGGAAACTTTTGTTCGTTGGAATAAAGGTAAAATTGCAAAAAAGCAAAACCACGATTTAAAAAACGGTATTCTGTATTTAAAAGGAGGAGATTTGTCTGAAGAATTAGCAAAATATACTTCTGCTACTATTTATGATTTACCAAGTTTTTATGAAGAAGATTTCTTCGAAACTAAAAAAGTGGTGCATTTACCAATGAAATATAAAGGGTAGTTTGGTATGTACACTTACTAAAAAAATATAAATCTATTAAATAGCCCGAGGCTATTTAATAGATTTAAAAACGTATAGCATTTCAGAAGCTATTTCTAAACTTCGCTCAGCATATTTTTCTTTCCCTAATGGTGTATTGTCAAATACTTTTGGGTCTTCATAAGTAATTGGAACTCTCTTATTAGCTCCAGCAATAAAAGGACATCCTTCATCTGCTTGAGAACAAGTCATGATAGCACAGAAATCATTTTCTGGGTTAAATTCATTGTCATACTTTTTTGAAAAACCAATGATAGGTTGGTTATTTTCCGAAAACTTTACCGCATAAATAGGATTAGCTGTTTCTGATAAACTTTGAGTTTTAAAACCTTGTTGAATGAGTGTCTCAACTACATTTATATTCATTGCAGTTGCTTCCGTTCCACCAGAATAACAATAAACATTTGGTACATTTATATAATGAGCCAAGGTTTGCGCCCATATTTGTGATAAATGACTTCTTCTAGAATTATGTGTGCAAATAAAGTTAAGGTTTATCAGTTCTTTATTATTTACACCATTCTGAATATGATCTATTAAAGGTTGTAGTACTTTTTTCCTGTCTTCAGTAATGTTTATAGATAAGTTTGCAATAGTTTCCTCTATTTGAGAAAAGACTGTTGTTTTTGTTACTTCCATTCTTTTAGTTTTTAACAACATCCTGAGTTCGGAGTGCAAGCAGTTTGAGTTTGTAAATCTGATAATTTTACTCTAGGTTTCTCAGAAGGAATTCCACATTCAGATTTTGCTAAACAATCAGTTTGTTTGGTGGTTAATAAAAAGTTTTTTCCATCAAAATCTAACCCGTATTTACCAATTGTACTTCCTTGGTATTCAACTTCAATATTTAAGTCTGGAATATCTAATACTTTTTCTGATAACTCAATAATGTGAACCAGTTTTTCAGGATGTAACCTGTGATCGTAATCATTCGCTTCCCATAATTGGAAGTTTACAACTTCTTCATTTCTTATAGTACCCCCACAATCAATAAAGTTTTTTGTAATTTTTCCTACTTCAGTTACATGAAAATGATTTGGGACTAACTCTCCATTTGGTAATTGAAAAGCTATTGTTTCTAATGAGGCTAAGTGATTTTTAATTTCTGATAATTTCATAATACATATTATATAATCGCAATATTACGATAGTTGAGGTTAAATTTTTTTAACAGCAAATGTTAGACTTGCTATCAAGGTTTAAAAAAGTGTTTAATAATGATTTAATTTCTGACCATTTTTCTTGGTTAATACAGTAGCAAACTCTAGTTCCTTCAATATTTCCTTTAATAATTTCTAGATTTTTTAATTCTTTTAAATGTTGAGAAATAGTTGGTTGTGCTAATCCAATAACTTCAACCAAGTCACCACATACACAAGTGTTAATTTTAAACAAGTGCTGTAGAATAGCGATACGAGCTGGATGACCAAGAACTTTAGCTACTTTGGCTATTGTATTTTGTTCTGGTGTAAATATTTCTGATTTAGTGACTCCCATTAGTTAATTATTATATTGCAATATTACGATTAATATTTGATTTAAAACAAAATGCTCCGATAATATTTTGTTATCGGAGCATTTTAATAATTTATAATAAGTTTAATACCAGCGTTTTTTCTTCTTTTTAGAAGCTTCAGATTTTCTTCCTTTTTTATGCTTACTAACTGTGTTTGGCTGTTTTTTCTTTTTAGGTTTCACCAAAGCAAAAGGGTGATCTTCAATAATTTTTATAGGTCTTTTTGTGAATTCCTGAATCGCTTTTATGTACGAAGTTTCGTCTTCGCTACATAAAGAAAAAGCAATTCCAGATTTTCCTGCCCTACCAGTTCTACCAATTCTATGCACGTAGGTTTCTGGCACATTAGGTAAATCAACATTAATAACAGCATCTACTTTACTAATATCAATTCCACGTGCGGCAACATCGGTAGCAATTAAGATATTAACCTTGTTGTTTTTAAAAAGTTCGATGGCTTCATTACGAAGTACTTGTGTTTTATCTCCATGTACACTAGTTACTTTATACCCGTTTTTTTGAAGCGTCTTTTCAAGCTTATCAACACCAAATTTGGTGCGTCTAAAAATTATGATACGACCATTAATGGTATTTCGTAGTAAATGCAAACACAAGTCTACTTTATTCTTTTTTGGCGTGTAGTATAAAAGTTGACCAATATTATTCTCAGTCTTTTCGGTAGGAATGATATTCACTTTCTCAGGATTTCGCAACATCGATTTTGCTAAATCGTTTACCTTATCTGGCATTGTTGCAGAAAATAATAAAGTTTGTTTTTTACGAGGACATAGTTCTTCAATCTTTCTTACATCTTGAATAAAGCCCATATCTAACATTAAATCTGCTTCGTCTAAAACAAAAGTTTTAAGCAAACGCAAATCGATACTTCCTTGTTTGTGTAAATCAATAAAACGACCAGGCGTAGCAATTAATATATCAACACCTTTTGTTAAAACGTCTTTTTGTGGTTTGGTAGACATTCCACCATAAACCGCAGTAATTCTTAAGTTAGTGTATTTACTATAAGTTTTAAAGTTTTCTTCTATTTGTATTGCTAACTCTCTAGTAGGGCTTACAATTAAAGCTTTTATTTTCTTTTCGCCTTTTTCAGCATCTGGTTCTTTTGCTAATTGCTGAATAATCGGCAAAGCAAAAGCAGCAGTTTTACCAGTACCTGTTTGTGCAGCAACAATTACATCTTTGTTGTCTAATACTAACGGAATAACCTTTTCTTGTACTAAAGTAGGTCTGTGATATCTTTCTTCTGTAAGTACTTTTAAAATAGATTTACTAAGAGGTAATTCTGAAAACTGCATTGATTCTTTTTTTGCAAAGGTAACCTAAAAGAAACGATATGAGTAAGAATGCATTTTAGTTTGATTGATTTTTAAGTTTCTAAATAAAAGTTAATAGGTAACCAAGAATTGATCCTCCTAAAACGATAAATGCACTGTTTAATTTTTTAAAACCGAAAACAACAATTAAACTAATTATTGCAATAGTAATAGTTCGCCAATCAATTAGCGTGTCTTTAGCCATTTCTATACAAACTGCAATAATTAAAGCTACAGCAGCTACATTAACAGCATCTAAAATTGAACGAATACTTTTTGATTTTCTCATTTTTGGTATTAACGGATTTAATACCAAAACAAACAGAAATGAAGGAAGGAAAATTCCTAGTGTTGCTACTAAAGCTCCCGTAATTCCATTTAACTGCCAGCCAATAAAAGTAGCAGTAGATAAAACTGGTCCAGGAGTAATTTGTCCTACTGCAACGGCATCAATTAGTGCTTGTCTGGTTAACCAACCGTTGGCTACTAATTCAGAATCTAAAAAAGCAAATAAAACATAACCACTACCGTATAATATTGCGCCTATTTTTAAAAAAGTAAGCAATATTTTTATGTTGCTTAAGTTGAAGGATTCACTGGCTTGATAAATAAACAACGGAACAAAACTATTTAGATTATTACGGTTTTGTTTGAAAAAATATAGACTCAAGCCTAATAACCCACAACCGAAAAGGGTAATAATTTCATTAACTCCTAATAGGCAGGCTGCTAGAGCAATAATTCCTAGAATTGCTAATTCAGTATTTTTAATAGCTTTTTTACCTAAGCGATACCCTGCCATTATAATAATAGCAATTACCGCTGGTTTTATTCCGTAAATAAAAGGTTCAACTTTAGGTAACTGACCATATTCTTGATATAACCAAGCAAAAATTCCTGTGATTACTACCGCTGGTAGAATAAAACAAAATCCAGCAACGATTAATCCTTTCCAACCTGCTCTTTCATGACCACAGTGCATGGTCATTTCAGTTGAGTTTGGCCCTGGAATTAAATTTGTAGCACCAATAAGATCTAAAAAATGCTCTTGAGTCATCCATTTACGTTTCTTAACTACTTCATCTTCCATCATAGCAATATGAGCTGCAGGACCACCAAAAGCAATACTTCCTAACTTAAAAAAGAGTTTTGCTATTTCTTTTAATTCGTTCTTTTGAGACATTTTGAGGTTTTATACTTTGATTTTAAAAGTAAATGTATTTTACAAATCTATAAATTTATTGCTGAAAACAATTGTTGACTTATTTCGCAATTTTTACACTTTTTTTACATTTCATTTACATATTTCACATCAAGCTGAAGCTATATTCGTAGAAATATAAAATGTGTTATTATGAGTAAAATTAAAAAGAGTTTTTTATTGTTAACTGTATTAGTAACAGTAATTATTGTTAGCGGTTATACGAAGACAAAATCAGTTGAAAAGAAAGCTGAAACTACAAAAGTATTAGAAAGCGAAGTAAATAAAACAATTAATTTTTTTGTTACCCACGGGCATTGTAGTACACCATTTGCAGGTGCAATAAATGATTTAAAAGTTGATTATCCTGTACGATTAGATTTGGGGAATCCGTTAGAAAATATGGTTATTTCGTTTGAAGTAGATCCGAACTCATTTAATGTGTGTAGAGCAAAAGAATTAACTCCGAGAATTAAAACTCCAGGATTGTTTATTGGAGAAAATAACGAGAAGATTACATTTAAGTCTACCAATGTATATACGATGGGAGTGGATTGGTATCAGGTGAATGGTAAAATGTCGATTAAAGGAGTAGAAAAAGAGGTAAAGTTATTTGTTACAGGAATTAGAAATCCAAATGAACAAGTCGCAAGCTCATTAGTTTTAGATGGACAAGTAAATTTATTTGATTGGGGAATTGATTATGATTTAATAGTTAACGGAAAATCAGATAATGTGCCAACCAAATGGTTGTATTTAAACATGAAAATTGATTTATGTTAGAGATGAGATAGAGGTAAATATAAAAAAGGACTCCTTTAAAAGAGTCCTTTTTTATATCTTTCGCTAACAATCTTGTATAAGAATAGTTACGGGTTTACGAGTGAGGGTTTTCCGCAGGAAAATCAGACGTAGTAAACTTGCAACGACCTTTGGTTAAGCTCAAAATTGAGCAATTATTTTTATATATTGTTGGTTGTAGTTATTTATTCAAGTATGTGTGTTTAAATTCCCTTTTTTTTAAGCTTATATCTTTTGTCAACTCTAAAAAAGGTTTTTCTAATTCTTTATTTTCGCCAAACAGAGCTTTATTACTTGTTATAGTACTTTTCATAAGAACTAAAAAATTAAAAAATTGGATAGAATGTTTTACTAATAATATATCTTCTTTTGGGTTGAAATTTGAAAGTGATATTTTCTTGTTAATATCTAAAGATGGATAGTATTTTAATAATTCTTTTTTAGGGAAAAACTGATTATGCTTTATAGAATTAGATATTAGTCTTAATCTATCTCTATCTGCGAATAATTTTTTCTTCTTTTGAGTGTCAATTCCTATTTTATAAAGTTCTTTATAATTAGTTCCATTAATAGTATTGAAGTGGTTTAAAATCTCCATTTCGTAATTTTCAATCTTGTGATATAGCCCCACGTAGAATAATAAAGTTATTTCATCAGATAATTTATGTTTTGGATTTTCAAGTATTTTATTGACTTCTTTTATTAATTTTTTATCAATTTCATTGTACTCCTTTTTAAGTTTTGATTTATAAAAATTATCTGTTGTTAAAAAAATATTGTCAAGATAAAGTTCAGCGTATAAATCTAATTCATACTCTATTGATTTAATTTTTATAGTAAACGATAATACCTTGCTAAAAATATCACCTATAGCATTGCCAGTTTTTTCTCCGTATAAATCAACATAATTATTTCGTAGTTTTATGTATTTAGATATAGTTTCTACTAGCATTCTAATTGTTTTTACGAGTGATTTTAATTATAGCTACCTTTTAAGGATATGAATTCGTTTTAATAATTTATATCCAACGTTAACGAAAGGTAGTAGAATTTAGGTTAAGAATCAAACTAAAAAAGCAACCTTAAATAGAGCTTATTGTCTAAGTGTTTTAATATTAAATATTTAGTGTTTTAAATAAGGGGTTTTCCTTTTTAAAACTTACTAATATTGGTTATATTTCTGAAAACCAATAAATTATAAGTTTAGTTTGTATCATTAAAACCATAGTTATTATGTATAGTATTAAAAAATTAACTGTTTATTTAATGGCGGCAATTATGTTTATTTTAACTGCATGTCAAGCCCCTCAAACTAAAAAGACCTTTTATCCTGAAAATGAAATTCCGTTTGAATCTACTTCAAATGAAGCGATGCAAGAATTTCTTACAGGATTAAATATTTTTGATCAAGGAAATGGTCAAAAAGCCAAACCCTTTTTTGATAAAGCTTTAGCATTAGATCCTAATTTTGTGAGTGCTCAAATGTATAGGGCTTTTAGTAGTAATTCAGCAAAAGATTTTTCTAAAAACCGAGATAAATTTTTAGCCTTAAGAAGTACAGCTAATGAAGGTGAGGCCATGCTTATGGATTTACTTATGGCTAATATGGAGAATGATGATGTAAAAGAATTGGAGTTAAGTAAAAAGTTAGTAGAAAAGTATCCTTCATCAGCTCGAGCTTATGATTATTTGGCAAACTCATACGCTTCTTTAGATAAGGTCGAAAAGTCTCGTGAAAATTGGAAAAAAGCAATAGAGTTAAATTCAAATTTTTTACCAGCAATTTCAAATCTTGGAGCTTCATATTTATTTACTTCGCCTAAAGACTTTAAGGAAGCGGAAAAGTATATGGAAAGAGTGGTAGAGAAAGTACCACAAAGTTCTCGTGCACAAATTAATTTAGGAGATTGCTACCGTGCTCAAAACGACCTTGAAAAAGCATTGAAAAGTTATATTAAGGCTGCTGAGCTAGATCCTAAAGATGCGGTTGCCTTTTCTAAAGCTGGGCATGCCAATAGTTTTCTAGGAAATTTTGATGCTGCACGAAAAAACTTCCAAGATGCTCGAGCTGTAAGTGAATTTGGTCTAAACTCATACAATTTTGAGGCATTTACCTACTTATATGAAGAGGACCCAAAAAAAGCGTTGGCTTTCTTAGAGAATGCTGCTCAAGCGGTAAATCAAATGGATATTCCAGAAAGTAATAAGACAGGAACAAAAATGAATTGCGCTTTTAATTGTGCAATGATTGCTATGCATCATGGAGATGTAGAGCATTTAAAAGAAGTTGTAGAATTAATGAAGCCACTTTTTAATCAATTTGGTAAAGATATAGGTTCGAAAGGAGCAATTATAAATCAAAAAGTTAATGCACTTTATTGGGATGCTATTGCTTCGGCAGCAGCTGAAAATTATGATGAAGCACTAGCGAAAGCAGAAATAATAAAAAGCACTTTGGCAACGATAAATGATCCAAACAAATTAAGACCTTATCACAGGGTGTTGGCGTTTGTTAATTACAAACAAGAAAATTATGATAAAGCACTCGAATATGCAACAAAATTAAATCCTGACAATGTGTATGATAGGTATTGGATGGCTAAAGCAAATAAAATGGCAGGGAATAATGACGTAGCAATGGATATGTTTGATGAAATTGCTGATTATAATTTTAATAGCATTGGTTACGCTTTGGTACGTAATGAAGTAAAGAAAATACTTGCTTCAAATGAATAAATGTTATTCCAATTTCATTGTTATTTTAATAGTAAAGTAAGAAAATAAAAAAGCAACCTCAATTGAGGTTGCTTTTTATATAATTTAAAATTATAATCTTATCCTAAGAAAGGGTATTTGTAATCTTGTGGAGTTACAAATGTTTCTTTAATTAAACGAACAGAAGTCCAACGTAATAAATTTTGAGCAGAACCTGCTTTGTCATTTGTTCCAGAAGCTCTTGCTCCTCCAAATGGCTGTTGTCCTACAACAGCACCTGTTGGTTTATCGTTAATGTAGAAGTTTCCAGCAGCGTTTTCTAATACTTTAGAAGCTTGTTCAACAATATATCTATCTGTAGAGAAAATAGCACCAGTTAAAGCATATTCTGTAGATTCATCTACTAATTTTAATGAAGCTTCCCATTCAGCATCTTCGTAAATGTAAATTGTCATTACAGGTCCGAATAATTCAGTTGTCATTGTCGCAAATGTCGGAGACTTCGCTACAATTACTGTAGGCTCAATAAAATATCCTTTCGATTTATCATGTCCTCCTCCAATAATTACATCAGCATCTGCATCATCTTTAGCTGCATCAATATACTTTGCAATTTTATCGAAAGAACCTTCGTGAATTACAGCATTTACAAAGTTAGAAGGATCTTCTGGAGAACCCATTTTTAATTCAGAAGTTTGAGCTTCTAAATGTTTTTTAACATCTGCCCAAATAGAAGCAGGGATGTAAGCACGAGAAGCCGCAGAACATTTTTGCCCTTGATACTCAAAAGCACCTCTTGTGATTGCGGTAGCAACTTGTAAAGGATTTGCTGAGTTGTGTGCCCAGATAAAATCTTTACCACCAGTTTCACCTACAATTCTAGGGTATGTTTTATAGGTTTCGATGTTAGTACCAATTTGTTTCCATAAGTGTTTGAAAACGTGTGTAGATCCTGTAAAGTGTAGTCCAGAGAAATCTGGAGAAGCTAATACAGTATCCGTAATCATAACAGGGTCACCATAAACAACGTTAATTACACCGTCAGGTAAACCAGCTTCTTTAAATAAATCTACAATTACTTGTGCAGAATATGCTTGATGATCAGATGGTTTCCAAACAACAACATTTCCCATTAAAGCTGCTGCTGCTGGTAAATTCGCAGCAATAGATGTAAAGTTAAATGGAGTAATTGCATATACAAATCCTTCTAAAGGTCTGTACTCAACTCTGTTCCAAATTCCAGGTGCAGACGCTGGCTGATCTTTAAAAATATCAGTCATGTATTCTACGTTAAAACGGAAGAAATCAATCATTTCACAAGCTGCATCAATTTCTGCTTGGTGTACGTTTTTAGATTGTGCAATCATTGTTGCGGCATTCATTTTAGCACGGTAAGGACCAGCTAATAACTCAGCAGCTTTTAAGAAGATAGAAGCTCTTTCCATCCAAGAAACCGAAGACCATGCTTCTCTTGCAGCTAAAGCAGTAGAGATTGCAGTATCTATGTGAGATTTATCTGCTGTATGATATTGCCCAACAACATGTTTATGGTCGTGAGGAGGAGTAATGTTTCTGGTATTTCCAGTTCTAACCTCTTCACCGTTAATATGCATAGGTACATCAATATTACTATTAAACATTGATTTATAAGTAGCTAATAATTCTTCTCTTTCAGGAGAGCCAGGAGCGTATCCTTTCACAGGTTCGTTTACTGCTTTAGGAACATTAAAAAATCCTCTTGCCATTTTGTTATGTTGTTTATTTAAAAATTATTTTTTTCAATTAAAAAGTAAAAAACACAATCTAATACTATTAATTTGCAAAGATTAATGTGTGATACTTTAGCCAAACAATCTTAGATTGATTTGAGGCGCAAAGTTAACACTTATTTTTAGTAATAACTAAGCTGTTTTTACGTCTTAACTTACCAAAAAAGATACAATATGTGCACGGTAACTTATTTACCTTTAGGAAATAATGATTTTATATTAACCTCTAATAGAGATGAAGATCCGAATAGAAAAACAATTCCGCCAAAAGAGTATGATGAGGAAGGAGTAAAGCTTACCTACCCTAAAGATGAGTTGGCAGGAGGGACTTGGATTGGTTTGTCTGAAAAAAAGAGATTGATTTGTTTGTTAAATGGAGGTTTTACCAAGCATCAACGTGCAGAAAGTTACCGAATGAGTAGAGGGGTAATTGTAAAGCAATTATTAAAGGTTGATAATCCTGTAGAGATTATTAATCATTTTGATTTTGATGGAATAGAACCTTTTACAATTGTTTTAGTTGATTGGAAGCAAAACCTAAAAGCTTATGAATTAGTTTGGGACGGAGAACAAAAACATTTTGAAGTGTTAGAGGGCATACCAAAAATATGGTCGTCATCAACCTTATATGATGAAGAAATGAAACAATTGCGTCGCGATTGGTTTGCTGATTGGTTAGAAGAGTATAAAGATTTTACACAAGAAGATATTCTTGCTTTTCATCAAGATGAAACAAAAGGGAATTCGGAGATATCATTAAAAATGAAACGTACTCGTGTAGAAACTGTAAGTGTTACTTCGATTTCTAAAAAAGAAGATAACGTAGGTTTACAATATTTAGATTTTGTTAATTCTTAATTTTTATGACAATAAAAATGCAGCAAATGAAATAATAACACCTCCTATGATTGCTAGAAAAAGAAAAACAAAGTTTATAAAAGTGTATTTAATGAAAGTCTTTATAAAGCCTTGTTGATAAAATTTTTTCATTGCTAAAAAGAGATATATTAAAAAAGCGATAATAAATATCCACCAGGCATTAGTGTTATGGTTTATAGCGTAAATAAGTAAAAACAAGGTTAGTAAAATAAAGAATACTGTTTGAGTATGAAATACAAAGACTAAGTGTTCTACATAGGTAAACCTTCTTCTTATATACACAAACTTTATAAATAATGTGAAAATAGGAAGGAGTATAAATAACGAAACAGAAGCATAAGATATTAATTGTTTTAAAAATTCTTTACCATTGGATGTTTCCCAAGAATTAATGACGTTTACTCTAGTGTATAGGAATTTGTTAAAAAATGTTTTTTCAATTTTTAAGCTGTCAAGAGCTGTTTGAATTGGTAGCTGAGGGTTTTTGTATTGAAACCTCTTCATTCTAGAGATATTGTTTCCGAAATTAAAATTAACATTTCTTTTTCCAGCTTCCTTTATTGCTGTAGAATCGAGTTCTGGAACTAAGCTTAGTAGTTGTTTTTTTGTGGTTGAATCTACATTTTTAAGTTCTTTACTAAGTTCTGTTTTTATAGTGTTATTTATAGAGTCTAACTCTTTTTTTGTTAAGTTTTTAGTTGGATCTGAAAAATTAATTTGACTAGGAGTACTTACAGTAGCTTTATCTTTACTTAACTCTGTGAATTTTTGATAAGTATTTATAAAACCAAGAACTAAAAAAAATAAAATTGAAACAGTAAGGTAAAATCGAAATGGGTTAGCATAACGCATTCGTTTTCCTTCAATATAGTCTTTAGAAACTTTACCAGGTGCAATTATTAATGGAATAATAGTTTTCCAAAATTTAGCATCCCAAGAAATAAAGCCATTAAAAACTTCAGCTAAAAAGCTTTTAAAAGTAATTCTAGCGTTTTTATTTTTTTGTCCACATTCAGGGCAGAATTTTTCATGACCATTAAAAGGATGTCCGCAGTTTAGACAGTTCATGTCTTTAACTACTATAGCTTTATTTTTTTTAAACATTAATTTAAGGTAGGCGTTGTGGTTAGTTGAAAAGTTGGTATGGTTACCAAAAACTCTTCTGAAGTTTCAAAGTTAATCATTTTATAATGTCCCATCATAGCACCAGTATTTGATAGTAAAAAACAATTAGACCTATAATTATATTCCTCATTGGGCTTTAAAATAGGTGTTTCGCCTACAACTCCTTCGCCTTCTGCGTATTCAATATTGTTAAGGGCGTCGAAAATAGTCCAATAACGCTCTAAAAGCTGGACTATATTTTTAGAGTTATTTTCTATAGAAATGTAATAACTAAAAGTGTAGTATTCTTGATAACCTCGATACACTTTGCCGTTGAAAGTGGTTTTTACCGATATTTTTATGCCTTTTGTTATCTGTTGAAACATAGCATAAATATAGTTTTTTTTCGAGTTTTAATCAATAGTTATAATGATTAACTATCTGTTTTGATTAAAGTAGCCACTTCCAACCCCAATAACTCTATCGTAAATTTCTCCAAATGGCTTGTAATATACAATTACGGTGTATTCATTTTCAGTCTGAAAAAAAGAACCATCAATTTCGTGAAGGTTAACTTTGTTGTTCTTGTTTAAAGTTGCGTAACTGTAATTGTAAAACCCTTGTTTAAAAAGTATTGCTGCTTGATAAATCCGATCAACTGAATTGTATTTCATTATGTTTTCATCAGTTAATTGAAAGTTATTAAACGCTCCGTATATATATACATCTTTGTTTTCGTAAGGTTCAAAAGCATCTAAAGAGAAGTGAACGAGAGAATAATCTGCTTCAGTATTTGCATCATCAGCTTCTAGTGTTCTAACAACAAACTGACCGTTAATATCTGGATTATAGGTGTAAGTTTTGTTAGCTTTTGGTTCGTTAGTATATAAGTAGCTATTGTAAATGTCTTTTCGTTCTGTTTTAGCAATATTTAAACTAGTGCTGCGAATATGTTTACTATCAAAATTTAAAAATTCATTACCTCCCCAAAAATTAGTTTTAAAAGTATGATTGTAAACTAACTGTTGAGGTTTTATAAAAACTGGTTGAATATCATTTATAGAAGTGTTCCAATTATAATTTTGAATTACTGATACATTTATTTCTTGCTCAGGATTGTTAATTGCTAATGTTGGATGATTAACTACAAATTGAACTGTTTGTTTTTGATTGTTAGATTTTGTGTCTCTGCTTCTAAAAACTGCAACACCGACAGTAGTTATGTCTTCGTAAAATACACAGCGTCTCGAAAAAACTACTTCGTAATCTTCATCTAAAACAGAAATTAAGTAATTACCACTTTTGGTAATGATTGTATTTTGATTTGGAATATCAACCGAATAATGTGTATAAGGTTGAAGAGTGTTAAATGAATTACTTATGTCAAAGATTTCGTTTTCATCAAAACCATCGATGTATTGATTGGAAGTTAGGTTACTCGGTTTCCAATCATGTGTCATGTGTTCAACTTTATATTTATATTCTTTATTGTCGGCATCTAAATCATCAAAAGAAAGTTCTAAAACTTGACCTAGTTTTACCATAGCAGCATACTGGTTAATGCTATGTTTAGGGCGTAACTGAATGGTTTTAATGTTTTGTGAGTGAGAAACATTAAAAGTTATAAGAAAAAAGAGAAATAGATATATTTTATTCATCGATGATTTTTTCAATTCGCATTTTTAAACCTTTTTGAGTAGAAGTAACATCTTTGAGTAAAATTTTAAAAACTTCTTTTTTTTCTTTTTCGTGACTATTCATGTTGCTGTATGTGAAATTAGCAAGCATGTTTGACTTTAGTTTAAAAAGTTCTTTACCTTCTTCAATATTTGAAAGGTCAATTAGTTTTTTATAGTCTAATAATTCTAATTTAGAATTTGAAATCGCTTTCCAGGAGTTCATTCTTATGTTTGGTAGATAAATTCCATCTCCCTTAGTTAAAACTTCAAATAATGTGTTTTTGTTATTTAAATAATTGTTTAAGGTGTCTAAGAGTTTTTTCTGTAATTTTTCTTTTTTAAGAATTTCTTTATGAGTTTCGGTTAATTCTTTTTTTATATTTATATAAATTTTATCAAGATATTCCTCGTTTTTTCTTTCTTCATTCCAATTGTTAACAAATAATGCAATTAAGATACCTGTAAAAACAGGAAGCATTTCTCTTATAAATTGCAAAGTGTTTTTTTTCATTAAAAAATCTTTTTCAAAAGTTATGAGTTCAAATATACTTAAATCAAAATTAGAGCCAAAAGAGCAATATCTATAATTTAGAATAAATATAAATAAAGAACTATCGAAAAGATAAAAAACTAAAAACTTACCCAAAATTTTCAAAATCAGTAAATTTGCATGTTTTTTAAGAAAATCAAATTAATCAGTTCCTATGTCAAAAGACATCCGTATTAAGAAAGGCTTGGACATCAAGCTAGTTGGTGAGGCAGAACAAATTACTACCGAACTTCCATTGGGTAGTATGTTTGCTATTAAACCAAGCGATTTTCACGGCGTTATTCCTAAAATTTTAGCTAAAGAGGGTACAGAAGTAAAAGCAGGTGAAGCACTTTTTCATGCAAAGAGTGATGAGCGTATTTTATTTCCGAGTCCAGTTAGCGGAAAGGTTACAGAAATCGTTCGTGGAGCAAGAAGAAAAGTATTAGAAATTAAAATCACTGCTACAGCACAGCAGAAATACAAAGATTTTGGTAAAAAAGATGTTGACGAAATGTCTAGCGAAGAAGTGAAAAATCACTTATTTACTTCAGGTTGTTGGCCATTTGTAAAGCAGCGTCCGTACGACGTGGTTGCAAATCCAAATCAAGCGCCAAAAGCTATTTTTGTATCTGCCTATGCTAGTGCACCATTAGCAGCAGATTATGATTATACCTTAAAAGGTAAAGAAGCTGAATTACAAGCTGCTTTAACTGCGTTAACAAAGTTAACAGAAGGAAAAGTGCATGTTTCAGTTGCTAAAAATTCAACATTATCTCCTTTTAAAGAGATGAAAGGTGTTGAGTTACATAAAATATCTGGACCACATCCTGTAGGAAATGTAAGTACTCAAATTTCACAAATCGATCCGATTAATAAAGGTGAAGTTGTATGGGTAGTTACTCCTCAAGATTTAGTGGTAATAGGAGAGTTATTATTAACAGGAAAGTTTAATGCAAAACGTACAGTTGCGTTAACAGGTTCTAAATTTAGTAAACCTCAATATGTTACTGCATTGGCAGGAGCACAAATGAGCGATATTACTAAAGGAAACTTAGAAACTGATAATGAACGTGTAATTAGCGGAAATGTGTTAAGCGGAGAGCAGGTTGGAGAGAATGGTTTCTTAGGATACTATGACAACCAAGTTTCTGCGATTCCAGAAGGAGATGATTATGAGTTATTTGGATGGAACAAACCAGTTTTTGATAAAGTTTCTACTTCTAGAGCTTTAACATTCTCATGGTTAAATCCAAAGAAAAAGTATGATTTAAATACGAATACAAACGGTGAGCACAGAGCATTTGTGGTTACAGGAGCGTATGAAGAAGTATTTCCGTTAGATATCTATCCGATGCAATTATTAAAAGCTTGTATGTATAAAGACCTTGACGAAATGGAAGGGTTAGGAGCTTACGAAATTGCACCAGAAGATTTTGCGTTAACAGAATTTATTTGTGTATCTAAACAACCTCACCAGAAGATAATTCGTGAAGGATTAGATTTAATGAGAGAAGAATTAGGATAAGATATGGGCTTAAAACAAAACTTACATAATTTAAAAGAAAAGTATAAAGGAACTAAAATGGCACCGCTATTTAATGGTTTCCATACTTTTTTATACTTGCCAAATGAGACAACTCACGGAGGAACTCATATAAAGGCAGCAGATGATTTAAAACGTACAATGAATATTGTAATCATGGCTTTAGTACCATGTTTATTATTCGGTATGTTTAATGCAGGGTACCAACACTATGCAGCTATTAACGGATTTACTGAAGGAATGTCTTTCTTTAGTGGAGATTTTTGGAACTTAGACAACTTATTAGTTGGAGCAGCAAAAATTTTACCATTAGTAATTGTTTCTTACGTAGTTGGTTTAGCTATCGAATTTGTGTTCTGTATCATTAAAGGACACGAGATTGAAGAAGGATACTTAGTAACAGGAATGTTAGTTCCGTTAATCGTACCAATCGATTTACCTTTATGGATGTTAGCTGTTGCAGTTGCATTTGGAGTAGTAATTGGTAAAGAAGTATTTGGAGGAACAGGAATGAACATCTTAAATCCAGCTTTAACAATTCGTGCATTTTTATTCTTCGCATATCCAACTTGGATGTCTGGAGATAAAGTATGGGTTGAAGGAGCAAGAGAATTAGCAGGTTCTGCTGATGCAATTTCTGGAGAAACTGTTTTAGGAAGTTTAGCTCAGAATGCAGCTCCTAACTTTTCAGTTTCTGATATGTTCTTCGGATTTATTCCAGGTTCTATTGGAGAGACTTCAACATTATTAATTTTATTAGGAGGTTTATTCTTAATCTTTACAAAGATTGGAAGCTGGAGAATTATGTTATCTGCAGTAATCGGAGCTTTAGTAATGGGATTCATCTTTAATCAAGTAGTTGATTTAGGTTGGATTGGTGAAACAAGCAAGTTTTACGGATTAATGAGCTTAGATTTCTGGAAACATTTATTAGTTGGAGGATTTGCATTTGGTGCTGTATATATGGCTACCGATCCTGTATCTGCTTCACAAACGAATAAAGGAAAATGGATTTATGGTTTCTTAATCGGATTTATCTCGATTATGATTCGTGTATTCAACCCAGCATATCCAGAAGGAGTAATGTTAGCTATTTTATTAATGAACGTTTTTGCTCCAACAATCGACCATTATGTGGTTCAAGGAAATGTAAAGAGAAGATTAAAACGTGCTAAAGTTAAAACTGCCTAATTATGAGTAAGAGAACAGATAGTAATGGATATACGCTACTTTTTGCCATAGGTATGGTATTAGTAGTAGGAGCTTTGTTAGCTTTTACAGCTTCATCGCTTCGCCCAATGATCGATGCTAACAAGCGTATCGAAAAGCAACAAAACATTTTGTATGCTATGGGTGTAAATGATAATGATGAAAGCAGCGCAATCTTTGTGTCAAAAGATAAAGTAGCTGATGAGTTTTCAAAATATATTAAAAAGCAATTAGTTATTGAAGGAACTAATGTTTCTGAAGATATAAATGCTTATTTAATTGATGTTAAAAAACAACAAACAGCAGCAAAAGCAGGAAACGTAAGAAAATTACCATTATTTGTAGGTGAAAAAGACGGTAAAACGTTTTACATCGCACCAATTAGAGGTAAAGGTCTTTGGGATGCTATATGGGGATACGTTGCAATGGATAAAAATATGGTAGTTCAAGGAGCTTTCTTCGATCATAAAGGAGAAACACCAGGATTAGGAGCTAACATTAAGCAACGTTATTTTATGGATGATTTCATCGGAGAAAATTTAATGAGAAATGGTTCTTTTAAAGGAATTACGGTTTCTAAATCAAATAACGACCCGAAGAACGAAGATAAAAATGATAACGAGGTAGATGCAATTGCAGGAGCAACAATTACTGGAGACGGTGTTGCAGCAATGATTAAATCTGAATTAGGTTTATACGTACCTTACTTTAAAACATTGAAATAATTATGGGACTTTTATCAAAAAAAGACGCAGCGTTAATTACGGACCCATTAGCAGATAACAACCCAATTACGATTCAGGTATTAGGTATTTGTTCTGCATTAGCAATTACTGCAGAGTTACAAGCATCAATTGTAATGTCTGTATCGGTATTGTTTGTATTAGGAATAGGAAACGTGGTAATTTCTTTATTAAGAAATATCATTCCATCAAAAATTAGAATTATTGTACAGTTAATCGTGGTTGCTGCTTTAGTAATTATTGTTGATCAAGTATTAAAGGCATTTGCTTACGAGTTAAGTAAAACACTTTCGGTATTTGTTGGGTTAATTATTACCAACTGTATTATTATGGGACGTTTTGAAGCATTTGCTTTAGGTAACGGGCCATGGAGATCATTCTTAGATGGAATTGGAAATGCTTTAGGATACGCTGTTATTTTAATTGCAGTAGGTTTCTTTAGAGAATTGTTAGGTTCTGGTACTTTATTAGGATTTAAAGTATTAGGAGACCCAATTGAAAAAACAGGATTGTATGCTTTTGGATATGAAAATAACGGATTCATGTTATTATCGCCAATGGCATTAATTGTTGTAGGTATTATTATTTGGGTACAACGTAGTAGAAACAAAGCATTAATTGAAGACTAACCTAGTTAGGGTTCATTAAAAATATAGAAAAATGGAACATTTAGAATTATTTTTCAAGTCGATATTTATAGATAACATGGTATTTGCTACGTTCTTAGGAATGTGTTCTTACTTAGCGGTATCTAAAAAAGTATCAACAGCCGTAGGTTTAGGAGCTGCAGTTATCTTTGTATTAGCTGTAACAGTACCTATTAACTGGTTATTAGATCAATATTTATTACAACCAGGAGCATTATCTTGGTTAGGAGCTGAATATGCAGATTACGATTTAAGTTTCTTATCATTTATCATGTTTATTGCAACAATTGCAACCATGGTACAATTGGTAGAAATTATTGTTGAGAAATTTGCACCAGCATTATATAACTCTTTAGGTATTTTCTTGCCATTAATTGCAGTAAACTGTGCAATTTTAGGAGGGTCTTTATTTATGCAATCTCGTGAAATTCCAACCTTAGGATTATCATTAACTTATGGTATTGGTTCTGGTATCGGATGGTTTTTAGCAATTTTAGCTATTGCTGCGATTCGTGAAAAAATCAGATATTCATCAGTGCCACCAGCATTAAGAGGATTAGGAATTACTTTTATTATTACTGGTTTAATGGCAATCGGATTTATGAGTTTTGGAGGTATGTTAACAGGGGGTGATGATGAAGCGAAGAAAGAAGAAGCTCCTAAAGCAGAAATCAAGATAGAAGAAAAGAAGGAAGAGGTGAAAGAGGATGCTGAAAAATTAGCAGATAACACTAAAAAAATTACAGAATAATGATGTTTTTAGAAGTAAGTACTGGAGGTACAGTAGCTGTAACTGTAGTCGCATTCTTAGCAATTGTATTAGTTTTAGTAGGATTGTTATTATTTGTAAAGCAAAAATTAGCGCCATCGGGACCTGTAAAGATTACGATTAATGGTGATAAAACAATTGAAGTAGCTTCAGGAGCTACATTGTTAACAACCTTAGGTAACGAGAAGATTTTCTTACCATCAGCTTGTGGTGGTGGTGGATCTTGTGTACAATGTGAGTGTCACGTAAATTCTGGTGGAGGTGAAGCTTTACCAACAGAAACACCACACTTTACACGTAAAGAATTACAACACGGTATCCGTTTAGCATGTCAGGTTAAAGTAAAACAAGACATGGATATTTCTATTCCAGAAGAAATTTTCGGAATTAAGAAATGGGAAGCAACAGTAGTACGTAATTATAACGTAGCAACTTTTATTAAAGAGTTTGTAGTTGAGATTCCAGAAGATATGGATTACAAAGCTGGTGGATATATTCAAATTGAAATTCCTGAATGTGAGATTAAATATTCAGATATGGATATTTCAGCACACCCACAAGATCATCCAGGTGAACCAGATAAATTTGAGGCTGATTGGGATAAGTTTAACCTTAGACCATTAGTAATGAAAAATACTGAAATAGTAGAACGTGCATATTCTATGGCTTCTTACCCTGCAGAAGGAAGAGAAATCATGTTAAATGTTCGTGTGGCTACACCTCCTTTCGATCGTGCTAAAGGCGGATGGATGGATGTAAATCCAGGAGTAGCATCTTCTTATATTTTCAACCAAAAACCAGGGGACAAAGTAACTATTTCTGGACCTTATGGTGAGTTCTTTATCAATGAGTCTGAGGCAGAAATGTTATATGTAGGTGGAGGAGCAGGTATGGCACCAATGCGTTCACATATTTATCACTTATTCAGAACTTTAAAAACTGGTCGTAAAGTAACTTATTGGTACGGAGGTCGTTCTAAAGCAGAGTTGTTCTATATTCACTACTTTAGAGCATTAGAAAAAGATTTTCCAAACTTTAAATTCTACTTGGCATTATCAGAACCAATGGAACAAGATAACTGGAAGGTTAAAGCAGATATTAATGATGAGGCTGGAGATGGTTTTGTTGGTTTTATTCACCAAGTGGTAATAGATCAATATTTATCTAAGCACGAGGCTCCAGAAGATTTAGAATTATATTTCTGTGGACCACCATTAATGAACAAAGCAGTACAAAAAATGGGAGAAGATTTTGGTCTTGATGACGAAAACATCCGATTTGATGACTTTGGAGGATAGGTCGATAATCGACATTATATATAAAAACCGATACAGTGATGTGTCGGTTTTTTTATTACTTAAAAATCAGTAGATTAGTTTATTAAAATGTTACTATGGGCTGGACTTTTTATCTTTTTGTATTTGTTGTTATAATAGTTGTAGTTAGTATTGTGCTCTATTTTTTTCAGGAAAAGTTTTTATTCCACCCAGAAAAGTTACCTAAAGACTTCCAGTTTCAATATGAAAATCAAGAGGTAAAGGAATATAATTTAGAAATAAAGGAAGGAGTATCTATCAATGGCTTGTTATTTAAAGCCAAAGGTAAATCACGAGGTTTAGTCTATTATTTAAAAGGAAATTCTAAGAGTATAAAAGGTTGGGGAAAGTTTGCAGTAGATTTTACTTTATTCGATTATGATGTGTTGATGATAGATTATCGAGGTTTTGGAAAAAGTACAGGTAAAATGAGTCAACAAACTATGAAAGACGATGCTTTATTGGTTTATGATAAGATAAAAGAACGAGTAAAAGAAGAAAATATTATTGTGTATGGACGTTCTTTAGGAACTGGTTTAGCAACCAAAGTGGCTTCAGTAAATAATCCTAAAATGTTAGTGTTAGCATGTCCATATTTTAGTATGTCTAATAACGCAAAACGTTATTTACCGTTTATTCCGTTAGGCTTGGTAATGCGTTATTCTATGCCTACTTATAAGTGGATTAAATACGTAAAATGCCCAATTAAAATTATACATGGAACAGATGATAAAGTTATTCGATTTAAATCGAGCGTTCGTTTGTCCAAAATGAAGCCAGAATTAACAAGATTATACCCAATTATTGGAGGAGGACATAAGAACTTACATAATTACGAAAGTTACCATAGAGCTTTAAAAGAGATTTTAAATTCACAGGGGATTACAGAAGTGGATAGAGAGAATACTAGCATCGATTTTATTAGAACCAAACGTAAAAAGTAATGTTTAAAAAAGTGATAGTTTGGATTGTCGGTCTTTTAATTTTAAGTTTTTTTGCGGTTAATATGTTTCAAGAAAAAATCATTTTTTTATCAGAAAAGCTTGATAAAGATTACCAGTTTGAATTTGAGCAACCTTTTGAAGAAATCAATCTAAAAACTTCAGACAATGAAACGATAAATGGATTGTATTTTACGGTTAATAACCCAAAAGGAGCTATTTTGTTTTTTCACGGTAATAAAGGTAATTTAACTCGCTGGGGTAAAATAGTGCAGTATCTTAAACAATTTCAGTACAGCGTTTTCGTAATCGATTACCGTGGTTATGGTAAAAGTACAGGAAAGTTTAACGAAGAGAAAATGTATGAGGATGCTTTGTTGAGTTATGATTTTTTAAAACAAAAATTTTCTGAAAATCAAATTGTGGTTTATGGACGTTCTTTAGGAACTACTTTTGCGACTAAAGTAGCATCAGAAAACAACCCGAAACAGTTAATCTTAGAATCACCTTTTTATAGTTTACCACATGCTGTAAAACATCAGTTTAAATTTGGATTAAAGTCTATTTTAAAGTATCAATTCCCAACGTTTAGTTTTATTGAGAAAGTACAATCACCAGTATTAATTTTTCATGGATTAGAAGATAAAGTCACTTCACCAAATGATTCAAGAGATTTACTAAAATTGATTAACCATACTAAGAAAAAAAGTGTTTTAATTGATGAGGGGACACATCATAATTTAAGAGATTTTGAACGTTATAAAACTGAATTACAATTGGTTTTATAGAAGTAAAAGTGAATTAGAAAGCGTACCTTTGCACAAATTTTGCATAAATGACTACTTTTCACGATATAGACTTATCTAATCCGCTACGTAACTCAATTGGAGATCTTGGTTTTGAGAATCCAACACCAGTTCAAGAGAAAGCTTTTCCCGTAATTAGATCGGGTAAAGACATGGTGGGTATCGCACAAACAGGTACAGGTAAAACATTTGCTTATATGTTACCTATACTTCGTGATTTAAAGTTCTCAAAACAGCAACATCCTAGAGTGCTAGTTTTAGTACCAACACGTGAATTAGTAGTGCAAGTAGTAGATGAAATAGAAAAGCTTGCAAAATACATGACTTTACGTACTATTGGAGTATACGGAGGGGTTAATTTAAACCGTCATAAGCAAGCAGTAATGCAAGGTGCTGATGTTATTGTAGCTACTCCTGGGCGTTTGTATGATTTGGCTTTGAGTAGAGTTTTAAAGCTAAAATCAATTCAAAAGTTAGTGATCGATGAAGTAGATGTAATGTTAGATTTAGGGTTTAGATTTCAATTATTAAATATTTTTGATTTACTACCTCCTCGTCGTCAAAACATCATGTTTTCTGCAACGATGACTCAAGATGTTGAGGCTTTAATTGATGATTTCTTTATTGCTCCTAAAAAGATAGCCATTGCAGTTAGTGGAACGCCACTTGATAACATACAACAAGTAGCTTATGATGTTCCTAATTTTTATACAAAAGTCAACTTATTAAACGAGTTACTATTTGATAAATCAGAATATAGCAAAGTATTAGTTTTTGCGCCAAATAAAAGAAATGCCGATAGATTGTTTGAATGCATTAAAGAAGAGTTTCCTTCTCAAACATGTGTAATACATTCTAATAAAACACAGAATTATCGTTTACGTTCTATCGAGCAGTTTAATAAAGGTGAAAAGCGAGTTTTAATTGCTACTGATGTAATTGCTCGTGGATTAGATTTAGAAGAGGTTACACACGTAATTAACTTTAATACACCACATTTTCCAGAAAACTATATGCATCGAATTGGTCGTACAGGACGTGCAGAACATGAAGGAAAAACAATTTTATTTACTACAGAAAAAGAACAGGAAGCAAAACAACGAATTGAGGAATTGATGAAATATGAGATTCCTAAACTAGAAATCCCTGAGCAAGTAGAAATTTCAAAACAATTAACAGAGGAAGAACGTCCTAAAGAAGAGCGAGAAATTTCTAAAAACAGAACTTCACAAGAATATGTTCCTGGTCCTGCATTTCATGAAAAAAGTGAAAAGAATAGTAAGGTGAATTTAGGAGGTTCTTACCGTAGAGAAATTGCAAAGAAATATAAGAAGCCAAAAACTCGTGGTGATAAAAATTACAACAGACGTAATAAAAAGAAATAATGCAAGCACTTACTGAGCAAGAACTACATAATTTAGGGATGAATATTGTTGGTAAAAAGCTGGAACAAATGGGATATGAGTTTGTGGCTATTAATAGCGAACTTAAAAAACATCCCCAATTTGTGTTATTTAAAAAAGGAGAGCCTACTATTTTTGTATTAGTAAAGACCACAAATAATATCCAATCTCCAGAGGAATATGATGTTTTATGGATGGAAACATTTAAAGAACACTCAAAAAAGCAAAATGCAAAAGTTTGGTTCGCTGGTATAGGTATTGCAAATGCTGAAAGTGTTGACTTGCCAGTATTTAAAGGTCAGCCATATTATGTAGCTTTTAACGACTTTATTAAGTTTTAAAACAACCTTTTTTTTCTACTTTATAAATAGCAACTTGTTAAAAATAAATAACATATTGCTATTCATACATAATTATTTACCAATTATACATTTGTACTTATTTCGCTTTAAAACAAGTAGTTAAGTTTTTATCTTTGTGGTAGGGGAAATTAATAAAACATAATTATGAAAAAACAATTACTAAAGGGGATTCAAAATTTTTTTAAAAGTATTTTTACACAATTAGCAGAGTTTGGTAAAGCAGCTGGTTATGCAATAAGTCACTAGAATAAAAAAGATTGAAGAAGAAACACTCATTTTAAGATAAAATGAGTGTTTTTTTTATGCTTAAAGTTTAAATTTAAAGCATGAAAGAATTATTAATTAACGTTCGTAAGTGTGATTTATGTAAAGAATTCATAGAGCCAAACCCAGTTGTTTTTGCGAATGAATCTTCTAAAATTATAATTATAGGGCAAGCGCCAGGAACAAAGGTTCATAAATCAGGAATTCCTTGGGATGATGCTAGTGGGAAACAGCTAAGAAAATGGATGAACGTTACCGATGAACAATTTTATAATACTAATAACTTCGGGATAGTTCCTATGGGCTTCTGTTACCCTGGTAAAGGTAAATCAGGTGATTTACCACCAAGAAAAGAATGTGCTCCGCAATGGCATCATCAATTAATAGATAAAATGAAGAATGTTAAATTGGTTATTTTAATTGGTATGTATGCTCAGAATTATTATTTAAAAAATCAAACGAAGAGAACATTAACCGAAACAGTTGATAATTTTCACGAATACTTACCTAAATATTTTGTGCTACCACATCCATCACCAAGAAATAGATTTTTTTTGACTAAAAACCCTTGGTTTGAAAAAGAGGTGTTGCCAATTTTAAAAAATAAAATTCATGAAATTATAGTTTAGAGCCTTTTGCTAAACAAGTAATTAAAAGATATTGGTTGAGTTGATAAATTTGTACTTTTGTAGCCTATGATAGAAACACGAGAAGCCATATCAGAAAAAGCGGTTTTAATAGGTATTATAACGCAGCATCAAAACGAAAAACAATCTAAAGAGTATCTAGATGAGTTAGAGTTTTTAACTTTAACTGCGGGTGGAGTACCTGTAAAACGTTTTACTCAAAAATTAGAGAGACCAAACCCAAAAACTTTTCTAGGAACGGGTAAATTAGAGGATGTAAAAGCATATATTGAATCTCACAATATCGGAACAGCAATTTTCGATGACGAATTATCTCCTGCTCAATTAAGAAACATTGAGAACTTTTTAGACTGCAAAGTTTTAGATAGAACCAATTTAATTCTAGATATTTTTGCAAGTAGAGCGCAAACAAGTTCAGCTAAAGCGCAAGTAGAGTTAGCTCAATATCAATATTTACTTCCACGGTTAACTAGATTATGGACGCACCTTGATAAGCAAAAAGGAGGTATAGGTATGCGTGGTCCTGGTGAAACAGAGATTGAAACAGATCGACGTATTATTAGAGATAAAATTACATTGTTAAAGAAAAAGCTTGCTACTATTGATAAGCAAATGGCTGTTCAACGAAAGAACCGTGGTAAGATGGTTCGTGTAGCTTTAGTAGGGTATACCAACGTAGGTAAATCTACTTTAATGAATGTAGTTAGTAAGAGCGATGTTTTTGCTGAGAATAAACTTTTTGCAACTTTAGATACAACAGTAAGAAAAGTAGTGATTAAAAACATTCCTTTTTTAATGACTGATACTGTCGGGTTTATTAGAAAATTACCAACTCAGCTAGTAGAATCTTTTAAATCTACTTTAGATGAAGTTCGTGAGGCGGATTTATTATTGCATGTTGTTGATATTTCTCACCCAAATTTCGAGGATCACATTGCTTCAGTAAATAAAATATTAGATGAGATAGACAGCGCAAATAAACCTACGGTAATGGTTTTTAATAAAATAGATGCTTATACTCATGAAACGATTGACGAAGATGATTTGGTTACTGAGAAAACAAAAGCACATTACTCATTAGCAGATTGGGAAAAAACATGGATGAATGATTTAGAGAAAGAAAGTATTTTTATTTCTGCATTAAATAAAGATAACTTAGATAACTTTAAAGAAAAGACGTACGATGAAGTGAGAAAAATTCATGTACAGCGCTTTCCTTATAGTGACTTTTTATACCAAGAATATTAAGAAATTTACCTAAAAATAATGAGGTGATAATATAAAAAGAACTTAAATATTTTGATATTTAAGTTCTTTTTTGTTATCTTTAGTTTAGCTTAAGTGAAAATTAATAACATTTCTTAAGTTTTAAAAATCAATTTTTTAACCATTTTAACCCCCCGAAAAAATGAAAAAAATAGTCTCAATTCTGAGTAATTTGTCAAATATTCTTTTTGATAAAAATAAACAAGTAAATTTTTCAATAACCATTTTTTAGGCGTTTAACCTTGTCTTAAAATTAAGGTAATTTTTTAGCATTAAAAGCTAAAAATAGTATAATACTGACCTTGAAATTTTGAATGGCAATTGGCGTCTAACACAATATATTGGTTTAAATATATAGTTATGAAAAAAGTAATCCTACTATTTATAATTCAATTTTTTGTTTTTCAGGTTTTTTCTCAGGAAAAATGTACTGATAATGAAACCACGTTGGTAGATTTAAATTCTATAAACAAATGTGAAATAACTGAAGCAAAAAAAGATATAAATAATAAAGAAATAAGTGCTAACAATATAACGATAAGAAGTCGAAGGTATTTAAAAAAGAGAGAATCTTTAATTCCGAGAATTGCTAGTGTTTCAAATGCATTAAAAACAAAGAATGTTAATCAGGTTGCTCCTAAAGAGAATGCATTAGAAAAGAATAAACTTAAGATAGTTGAAGAAGTAATATCTTTTAATACTATAGAAGAAATTCCATTGTTTTTATCTTGTAGAGATACTTCGATAAATAAAGAAGATTGTTTTAATTATGAGATGGAAAAACATATTATAAAACATTTTATATATCCAGAAATTGCTCTTGAAAAAGAAATTGAAGGTGATTTAGAAGTGAGTTTTATTATTGATGTAGATGGTAAAGTAAAAGATATACGTGTTAAAGTTGAAAACAAAGAGCATAAAATCTTAAAGAAAGAAGCAAAAAGAATAGTTTCATTACTGCCAGATTTCTTGCCAGGAAAACACGATGGTGTAAAAAAAGAAGTAGAATATAGTTTTCCAATGAGTTTTAAGTTGGATTAGCTATAAATATTAACAGTTATTTTCCTGTTTTTAACTCTTTTAACATTTTTTTATAATAAAAAAGGATATTTTTGTGAGCTAGTTTATTTTGTTTTATTTTTAATAAAGCTTGATTTACAGGTAAATACCCCCCAGTATTATGAGAAATTTTTTATTATTAATGTTAGCATTAGTTTTTTCCGTTAACATTTTTTCACAAGAAGTTTGTGAATCCCCAGATGAAGCTGAAATAGATGTAAATAGTATTAGCGTTACAAAGTGTACTATTAAAGAATCTAAAAGTAAGAAAAACAAAAAATCAAGACAGATTACAGTTAAGGTATCCGCGAATAGAAGATACCTTAAAAAAAGAGAAGCTTTTAAAAAGAAAGCAGTATCTGGAGTTTCTGGAATTGGTACTTCAGGAGTTGCTAGTACAGAGCAAAATCCTGTATTGACTCAATCAATATCTTTAAAAAATAATATAGAAGATATTAAAAATAAGCTATCTGCCGAAGAAGTTAGAAAAGCATCAAAGTTTAGCACAGTTGATAAAATACCTTCATTTAATGCTTGTAAAAAGGCAAAAAAAGGAGAGCGTATGGATTGCTTTAATGAAGAAATGATAAAGCATATTTCTAAACACTTTAGATATCCAAGTCAAGCTGTAAAAGAATCAATTCAGGGAGAAGTTTGGGTTCGTTTTATCATTGATAAGAATGGTGATATCCGAAACATTAAAACTTTAGGGCCTAAAAACGGTAAAATACTTAATCAAGAAGCTAAAAGAGTAGTTGCGCAATTACCGCAATTTTCACCAGCTAAAAAAGATGGAAGTCGTACTTCAGTAAAATACGGTTTCCCAATTATGTTTGCTTTAGACGAGTAAATATCCCTCAATAATAAATACAATTAATAAAAATAAACACTATGTTTAAAAAACTACTATTAACAGTTTTTGTTTTATGTAGTATGGCTTTTTATGGTCAAACTACAATTACAGGAAAGGTATATGATGAATATCTTGAGCCTTTTCCGAGTGCTTTAATCAATTCGGTACAAGGACAAACAACTTCAGATATTGATGGGAATTTCACGATATCAGTTAAAACAAAATTCCCTTTTTCTATTCAGGTTTCAGCTTTTGGATACAAAACAGAAGTAATTGAAATTACTTCTAAAGATCAAGAGGTAAATGTAATTTTAAAAGAGAATACAGCCTTAGATGAAGTTGTTATTTCTGCATCGAGATCTCCAGAGCGTATTATTGAATCTCCTGTTACTATTGAAAGAATTGGTATTACAGATATGAAAAGAAATACTTCTGTTTCTTTTTATGATGGTTTAGCTAATTTAAAAGGAATAGAATCTAGAGAGTCGAATTATGGTTATAAAGCAATTAACTCAAGAGGTTTTGCTACTTTTGATAACACCCGTTTTGTACAATTACTTGACGGTGCTGAAACTTCAATACCAGCATTAAATTTCTCTGCGGGTAATGTTTTAGGATTGTCAGATTTAGACGTTAAAAGCGTTGAGATATTACCAGGAGCTTCTTCTGCATTATATGGTGCGAATGCCTTTAACGGTATACTTTTAATGAGAAGTAAAAACCCTTTTAGTTACGACGGAATCAGCGCTTATTTTAAGACAGGTCAAATGACTCAAGAAGCTGCAGGTACGAATCAGTTTTACGATGTAGGGGTTAGAATGGCTTATAAGTTCAGTGATTATTTTGCCGCTAAAGTAAATTTCAATGCATTTAAAGCTGAAGAATGGCATGCTAATAATGATGCTAATACTACAGGTGTTGGTGGTGTTACTAAAGAAGGAGATAGAGATTCTCATTCTGATTATGATGGAGTAAATTTTTATGGTGATGAAGTTGTATTTCCATTGCCAGGTATAGGAAGAGTAAGTAGAACAGGGTATGCGGAAAATCAAATTTATGATTATGATGGATATAATGTCAAGTTTGATGGCTCGTTACATTTCAGACCAATGGGTAACGATAAATTAGAATTAGTTTACAGCTCTCGTTTTTCTCAAGGTAATAATTCATACCAAGGAACAAACAGGTTTTCGCAAGAAGGTTATTCTTTAGAGCAACATAAATTAGAAGTTATTGGTAAAAACTTTTTTGTAAGAGGTTATTATGTTGGTAATGATTCGGGAGATAAAACACATGATCTTAGATTTGCTGGAGTTGCTTTAAATGAAAGATATAACCCTTCTGAGAATTGGTTTGGTGAGTATGCTACTGCATTTGCTGGTGGTGTTCTAGGAGTTACACCAGGAAACGACAAGAGTGCTCGTGATTTTGCAGATAGAAATAGATTGAAACCAGGAACACCTGAGTACAGAAAAGCATTAGATGAAATTATCGCAACACCTATAAACGAAGGTGGGGCAGGAATTAAAGATAAAACAGGTTATTATCATGCGGATGCAAATTATAACTTTAGAGATTTAATATCATGGGCTGAAATTCAAATAGGAGGTTCATACCGTAAATTCAATATTAACTCTCAAGGAACATTATTTACAGATAAAGACAGTCCAATAAACTTCGATATGTACGGAGCTTATTCTCAAATTCAAAAAAGCTTTTTAGATGAAAGAGCTAAGTTAACTGCATCTATACGTTATGATAAAGCAAAAAATTTCGAAGGAAATTACTCGCCAAGGGTTGCATTAACTTACGATGTTGGAGGAAGTAAGAATAAAATAATCCGTGCTTCTTATCAAACAGGATTTAGAAACCCAAGTATCCCAGAACAATTTTTTGGTTTAAGATCAGGACCTAACCGTTTCATTTTAGGTACTTCAGTAGAAAACTTAACGAGATTCAATGCTGTAGTTACTAACTCAGGAACAGGTGCTCCATCAACTTCTACAATAACTGGTTCGGATGCTTTTAATAAGTCTTATACAAAAGATTCGTACGATCAGTTTTTAGGTGTTTTAATTGCTGGAGGAGCGCCTGCTTTACCAACAGCTGTTGCAAGTTTGGATAAAGCCGATGTAAAACCTGTTGAAGCAGAGAACGTAAAATCTTATGAATTAGGATATAGAAGTATTATTAATATTGGAGAAACAAATATTGTAGAATTAGATTTAAGCGGATATTATAATCAATATGAAAATTTCGTGGCATTTAAAGATGTGGTAGTTCCTAATTATGGAGTTATTTCTAATGGGGTGCCTGATGCATTGGCTACAGCTGCTTTAGCTAATAGAGATGTTACTAATGTTACTTTAAATACTAATTCAACTGCAGATATTGATTCTTATGGTGTTGGAATAGGTTTAACAACAAAAGTGTTTAAAACATTTAATTTCGGAACTAATTATACATATAGTAAGTTAGTTTTCGATCAAGCTAGTGACCCATCTTTTCAACCAGGGTTCAACATACCAGAGCATCAGCTTAAAGTTATGTTTGGTAATCCTAACTTATTTAAAAACTTTGGATTTAATATTAATGCAAGATGGCAAAATGACTTTTTATGGCAATCAAGCTTCTTAGATGCTCAAGTTGATGCAAGAACAGTTTTAGATGCTCAGATGAATTATAGAATACCATCTTTAAAGTCTAAAATAAAAATTGGAGGAACAAACTTAACTGGTAAAGAGTACGTAGTTGCACCAGGTTCTGGTTTAATCGGATCGTTATATTATATTTCTTGGGCAATCAATAACTAGAAATAGTTAAAGAGTTTATATAATAAAAAAAGGAGTGAATTTAAATTCACTCCTTTTTTTATACTTGATTTTTCAGAATTTTTTATTCAGTATCACCTTCTTCAATAATCCCTAAGCGTTTTGCGCGTCTCTCCCAGCTCTTTCTTGCTAAACTTTGCAAGTCTGCTACGTTATCGCTTTCATCCATAATTTCAAAGCCTAATAAAGTTTCAATAACATCTTCTTGGGTAACTAATCCGCTTACCGATCCATATTCATCAACAACTAAAGCTAAATGCTCTCTTTGTTCAATTAATTTTTCAAACAAGTTAGGGATTGATAAATCTCTATTCGCAATGATAATATTTCTTTTAATCGATTTTAAAGGTTGGTCTCCTTTTTTATCAATTAAAGCTAATAATAATTGGTCTTTTAAAATATACCCAGTAATATTATCTGGATTTTCTGCAAAAACAGGAATTCTTGAAAAACGCAGTGATTTATTGTCGTCAAAAAACGATTGAATGGTTTGGCTTTCATCAGCGGTTGTAATAACGGTACGAGGTGTCATGATATGTTTTGCCTGAACATCTTTAAAGTTTAACATGTTTCTAATCACGTTACTTTCGTTTTCTTGAAAAACTCCTTCTTGTTCAGCAATATCTGTCATTGCAGAAAAATCTTCTCTACTTAAAACACTTTCACCATGCCCTCCTTTTCCTCCAATTAACTTTGTTGTTAGTTGTAATATCCAAAGAATACCTGTCCATTTTAACGGAAAAATCAGAATATTCAAAGCTTTGGTAGTAAAATTAGCCAATTGTTTCCAGTAAGTAGCTCCTATAGTTTTTGGAATAATTTCTGAAGCAACTAAAATTAAAACAGTCATGATAGAAGATACCGCACCAACCATTAAATCTTCAGTAAATTCAATCCCTAAAAAGGATTTAGTTTCGCTTCCGTATAATTCTGCATAGGCAACTTTAGCTTGCACCCCTACTAAAATAGCACCAACTGTATGGGCAAGTGTGTTAAGTGTAAGAATAGCAATTAAAGGTTTGTCAACATCTTTTTTAAGTGTTTCTAATTGTGTAGCAAATGCTTTTCCTTCTTTCTTTTTAACATTAATAAAAGTAGGTGATACACTTAGTAGTACAGCTTCTAGAATTGAACATAGAAAAGAGAAAAAAATAGAAACTGTAGCGTAAATTATTAATAAGGTCATTCTTTTTTAATTTTAAGCTAAAATAAGCAAAAAACAAAACCTCAAAGATTTCTCTTTGAGGTTTGTTTGATATATTGTGTTTTTCTTGTTTAGAAACCGTAGTTAACACCTAAACCAAATACTTCTCTTGTTTGAAAACCTTCGAAAGCATTGTCATCATAAATAGCTTGTAATGCTAAGTTAGCCGATAAGTACTTGTTAATTTTCATAACTACATTTACTGTATAGTCAATATCAACATTTTGAGCCTCTTCTATATAGTTGCTGTATAAGTTTAAAATATTTTCAACTGATACATTTTCCATTAAATCAAATTTGTAATATGCGTTAACAGCAGCACCAAATTCAAAACGAGTAGTTTCATTAGCTTCAACTCCAAAATATCCTCCAGCAGCATTAAAAGCATTAACTCCGGCAGATGGTACTTTAGTAAAATGATCATGAACAACAATTAACTTAGAAGTTGCTGGTGCGATGTTAATTTTTAAGTTGTCAGACTTTTTCCATAACATACCAGGTCCGAATTGGAAGTATGCTGGTGAGAAAAAGTGAGATTGTTGTACTCCTCCAACATCAGTTGATGACATTTGAGTTTTAAAGTTAAAAAACGCTGAGTAATACCAGTATCCAGAAGCTTTTTTTCCTAATAAAGAGTTTAATTCTAAACGGTCATCTGTTTTTTGAATATCTTCTCCTTTTAACTTTGTTAAACCATAAGAAGCAATTAATTTATTATCCCAAGTCCAGTCTCCTTTTAAGTAATTAAAGTCGTAGTTTAATCCTAAAGTACCAGAAATGTTATTTGTTCCACCAGCTAACCAGTTGTTAAATGCTGATTGATTGAATAAAAAAGAAATGTTCCCTGTCCTTTTCCATCCTTCTTTTGGTTGTTCTTCTTTCTTTTCTTGTGCGCTAACAGTTAAAGCTCCAAATAAGAAAGCGATAGCTAATAATTTTTTCATTGTAATGTTATTTTTGTTTTTTTGAGGGCGCAAATATACGTACTCGGTATAGTTAGACAAACTTATTTTTAAAAAGTCACTTTTTCTTCTTTTTATATAAAGGAACTGTTGAGCAAGCTTCACCAAACATAATTGTTTTAGCGATTGGTTGAATTTTTTCTATTAATAAAGTATAAGCAGAAGGAGGGATTGGTTTATCTGCACACCCTTTAATAATTACAGGTTTATCAGTAAATTCTGAAGTATCAATTTGATTAATGATTTTTTGATAGATAACCGTTTCTAACAATTCTAAATTCCCAACAACAACTTTCTTAGCATATTCGGATAATTGAGTAGTTAATAATAAATATGCCCAAGAAGGAATGATAGCATCAGAAGAACATGTTAAAGCAATATAGTTGTTTTCATACTGAGACCAATCATGATTGTCTACCTGCTCTCTAAAATCATTTTCACGAAGGATTAATCCTTCATATAGCCAATCTTTAATGTCAAAAACAACACGATTCCCTTGAGGATAAAAATCTTCAAGGTCGATAGTAATTAATTTACTATTGGCAACTCTATTTATAATTTCTTCAGCCATGAATTACAGCATTCCTAATTCTAACTTAGCTTCGTCACTCATCATGTCTTGAGTCCAAGTAGGGTCGAAAGTAATTTCAACTTCACAGTTGTTAATTTCTTTTAATGTCTTTACTTTTTCTTCTATCTCTACAGGTAAGCTTTCTGCTACTGGACAGTTAGGAGAGGTTAAAGTCATTAATATTTTAGCATCGTTTTCTTCTGATACGAATACGTCATATATTAAACCTAATTCGTAAATGTCTACAGGTATTTCTGGATCGAATATTGTTTTTAATACGCGAACTATTTTATCTCCTAAATCTTCTAAATCTTTATCTGTCATTTCTTCTTTCTTTAATTCGTTAATTTACTCTGTTGAGCAATTGCGTACATTTTTATTTGTTTCACCATCGATACTAATCCATTAGCACGAGTTGGACTTAAGTGTTCTTTTAGTCCAATTTCATCAATAAAATCAGTTTTTGCTTCTAAAATAGCTTGTGGTGTTTGGTTTGAAAATACTCTCAATAATAACGCCACAATACCTTTAGTTAAAATGGCATCACTATCGGCAGTAAATTCAATAGTGTCGTTCTTTAATTCAGAATACAACCATACTTTCGATTGACATCCTTTAATTAAATTCTCATCTAATTTATAAGCTTCATTTATTAAGGGTAGCGATCTTCCTAAATCAATAATATACTCATAGCGCTCCATCCAGTCTTCAAACATTGAAAACTCATCAATAATTTCTTCTTGTATTTCTTTGATAGTCATTTTTTAAAACTATTTTTGCACAGTCGTACGACCACTTTATTTAAAAGTGCAAAATTACAGTAAAAAAATAAGAAATGAGTAAATTATTAGCAGTTGGTACCGTAGCATTTGACGCTATTGAAACGCCTTTTGGTAAAACAGATAAGATATTAGGAGGTTCAGGAACTTTTGTTGGTTTAGCAGCTTCTCAATTTGGAGTTGAAACAGGAGTAGTTTCTGTTGTTGGAGGAGATTTTCCACAGTCATATTTAGATATGATGAACAACAAAGGAATTAATACTGATGGAGTAGAGATTATTAAAGAAGGAAAGACTTTCTTTTGGAGTGGTAAATATCATAACGATATGAACTCTCGTGATACTTTAGTAACTGAATTAAATGTATTAGAGCATTTTCAACCAGTAGTTCCAGAAGCGTTTAAAGATTCTGGTATTGTAATGTTAGGTAATTTACACCCGTTAACACAAGCATCTGTTTTAGATCAAATGAATGAAAGACCAAAATTAGTAGTATTAGATACTATGAACTTTTGGATGGACATTGCTTTAGCTGATTTACATACTGTTTTAAAAAGAGTAGATGTAATTACAATTAACGATGAAGAAGCTCGTCAATTATCTGGAGAGTATTCTTTAGTAAATGCTGCTAAGAAGATTCATGAAATGGGGCCTAAGTATGTGGTGATTAAAAAAGGTGAACACGGAGCTTTATTATTTAATGAAGGAAAAATGTTTTACGCACCGGCATTACCATTAGCAGAGGTGTTTGATCCAACAGGAGCAGGAGATACTTTTGCAGGAGGTTTCTGCGGATATCTGGCGAAGACTGAAGATATTTCGTTTGAGAATATGAAGAACGCGATTATCTACGGTTCTAATTTAGCTTCTTTCTGTGTAGAGAAATTCGGAACACAGCGAATGGAAGAACTAACGAAAGACGAAGTGCTAACACGTTTGCAGTCTTTTAAAGATTTAACACAATTTGATATAGAGTTATCATAAATAAAAATCCGCGCGTTTTGCTGCGGATTTTTTTTATATTAAAAACAACAACACACAACACAACTAAATATTTATAATTCAAATGAGTGACGCTATTAAACATGAATGCGGAATTGCAATGGTTCGATTAAAAAAGTCATTACAATACTATAAAGATAAATATGGTACTGCATTTTATGGTGTAAACAAAATGTACTTGTTAATGGAAAAACAGCACAATCGTGGTCAAGATGGTGCAGGTTTAGCAAGCATAAAATTTAACGTTGAACCAGGTACAAGATATATTAGTAGAATTAGATCTAATAAATCACAGCCAATTCAAGATATTTTCGGAAAAGTTAATAAAAGAATTAATGGAGTTTTTGAAGAGCACCCAGAAAAGGTTGATGATGTTCAATGGCAAGAAGAGAATGTGCCTTATTTAGGAAACCTATTTTTAGGACACGTTCGTTATGGTACTTTTGGTAAGAATTCAATAGAAAGTGTACATCCATTTTTACGTCAAAGTAATTGGAAACACCAAAGCTTAATAGTTGCAGGTAATTTTAATATGACCAACTCTAAACAATTGTTAAACGATTTAATTGATTTAGGGCAGCATCCAAAAGAGTTTACTGATACAGTAACGGTGATGGAAAAGATTGGACACTTTTTAGAAGATGAAGTTTCTGACTTATATATCAAAGCGAAAGAAGCTGGATTCAGTAAAAAAGATGCTTCACCTTTTATAGAAGAGCATTTAGATATTCAAAGAATCCTACAACGTTCGGCAAAAAATTGGGATGGTGGTTATGCGATGGCTGGATTATTAGGTCATGGAGATGCTTTTGTGTTAAGAGATCCTTCTGCTATCCGTCCAGCATTTTATTATGAAGATGAAGAAGTTGTTGTTGTAGCTTCAGAGCGTCCAGTAATTCAAACTGTATTTAATGTTGATATTGATGCTATTAAAGAAATAGACAGAGGTCACGCATTAATTATAAAGAAGAATGGTGAAACTTCAATGAAGCCAGTTTTAGAACAACGTGTTAAAAAAGCATGCTCTTTTGAGCGTATTTATTTTTCTAGAGGAAGTGATGCTTCAATTTATGAAGAAAGAAAAAATTTAGGGAAATATGTATTTCCTGAAGTATTGAAGTCGATTAATAATGATATAGAAAATTCGGTGTTTTCTTATATTCCTAATACTGCAGAAACATCATTTTTTGGAATGATGGAAGCTGCAGAAGACGTGTTGAATCAGCAAAAAACAGCTGCGATTTTAGCAGGGAACGGAAAATTGTCGAAAGAAACAGTGGTAGATATTTTATCAAAAAGACCACGTTTTGAAAAGATAGCAATTAAAGATGCGAAGCTAAGAACGTTTATTACTGACGATAGTAGTCGTGACGATTTAGTAGCCCATGTATACGATGTAACTTATGGTGTGGTAAAACCAACCGATAATTTAGTAATTATCGACGATAGTATTGTTCGTGGAACTACTTTAAAGAAAAGTATCATTAAGATTTTAGATCGATTAAACCCTAAAAAAATAGTGGTAGTTTCTTCTGCGCCTCAAATTCGATATCCAGATTGTTATGGAATTGACATGGCAAAGATTAATGACTTCATTGCTTTTAAAGCAGCTTTAGAGTTATTAAAAGAAACTAATCAATATCATATTGTTGATGAGGTGTATAATGAATGTAAGCAGCAAGAGAATAGTGAGGACAAGAATGTGGTGAATTTCGTAAAGGAAATTTACGCACCTTTTACTGATAAAGAAGTGTCTGCTAAAATTGCTCAAATGCTAAAAACATCAGATATCAAAGCTGATATAGATGTGATTTTTCAACCGGTAAGTGGTTTGCACAAAGCATGTCCTGATAATTTAGGAGATTGGTATTTTACAGGTGATTACCCAACCGATGGAGGTCATCGAGTAGTGAATCAGGCGTTTATTAATTTCTACGAAGGAAACGACGAAAGAGCTTATTAATTAAAGTTGTTTTTAGTAGTATAAAAAAAAGAGTGTTCATAATGGACACTCTTTTTTTTGTCTTTTTTAAAGAGAGGTTTTTATAAAGGAACAACAATAGCTCCGTTAAATTTTTCTCTTATCTTATTTAAAGCTCTATCAGCTTGTAGTCTTGTTTTATAATTACCAACTTGTATTTTCCATTCAGGAGCAGTGTAAGAAAGCTTTGTGTATACACCTGGGAATTCTACGTGAAACCTTCCGCGAAAACTTCTAGCCCTCTTTTCTAATCCATTATATAGTTGAATTCTATAACCAGTACCATTACGTTTATTGTATTCTCTTTTCTTTTCAATTAAAGAAATAATGTCTTTATTTTCAGTGTAGTTAGATTGCGCGTTAGCAAAATATACACCTCCAATAAGGAGTAATAAAAAAGTAATGATGAATTTCTGTTTTTTCATTTTTTTAAATCTTTTTACAAAAGTAACGACTTGCTGTTTAATACATTGCTAACGTTGTTTATTTAGAATTAGTATAAATTATAAATTAGCAATCTCTTAACATTTCACAATTTAGACAGAAGTAGTACTTTTGTGCAACTTTCTATGTGCTGTTTTTATATCAGCTATATAGAAAAAATTGTACCAAAACAGATACAAAACTTATATTTTATAGTATGAAAAGTGTGAAACATCACAGTAGATTAACCCAAACTCTCGTAAAGAGTTTAGCTTTCCTTTTAGTTTTATTCGTAAGTTTTTCGGCATTTTCGCAAGAGATTGACGAAGCGCGTCAGAAAGAAGGTAAAAATTTATTTAAGTCTTTATGTGCTTCATGTCACAAGTTAGATAAAAAACTTGTTGGGCCAGCTTTAGGTGGAGTTGAAGAGAAAAGAAGTAAAGAATGGCTGCAATCTTGGATTAAAGATAATGCGGCATTAAGAGCTTCTGGAGATAAGGATGCAATCGAGATTTTTGATGAGTATAAGCAGTCGAACATGACGGCTTTCCCTCAGTTAACTGATAAGAATATCGACGATATTCTTTATTATACAACTGTTGGTGAGATTAAGAAAGCTGGTGAGGCAGATGTTGCTGTAGCTGGTTCGCAAAAAGGAGATGCGCCAAAATGGTTGTTGTATATTTTAGCAGCGGCAATTATTGTAGCCTTTTTAATTATTGCTAGTTTATTAAAAACAATTAGTGAGTTAAAAGGAGCGCCAAAAACTCCAGGGTTAATGGGGCAAACTGCAGAATTGTGGGAAGGGATTAAGAAAAACACATTTTTACATGTGTTAACTGTAATTTTCGGAGCATTAGTTACTGCATACTTCTTGTTTGGAAGTTTATTTAAAGTAGGGGTAGATCAAGGGTATCAGCCAATTCAGCCAATTGCTTTTTCTCATAAAATTCACGCAGGAGATAATAAGATAGATTGTCAATATTGTCACTCTGCTGCAAAGCATAGTAAAAATTCAGGTATTCCTTCAGTAAGTGTTTGTATGAACTGTCATAAAAACATTTCAGAAGTTGCTGATGATACAAAAGTAGTGATGGATGATCATACTTTAAATAAATCTGACTTAGATAAGGAAATCGCTAAGATTTACGATGCTGTTGGATGGGATGCAGATAAATTAGAGTACACAGGTGAAACGAAACCAGTAAAATGGGTAAGAGTTCATAATTTACCTGACTTTGCATATTTTAATCACTCACAACACGTTACTGTTGCAGGATTAAAATGTCAAAAATGTCACGGACCAGTTGAAGAAATGGAAGAAGTATATCAATACTCGCCATTAACAATGGGTTGGTGTATCGACTGTCATAAGGAAACTAAGGTTGACTTAAAAGGAAATGAATACTACGCTAAGATTCATAAAGAATTAGCGAAGAAGTATGGAGTAGAGCAAGTAACAATTGCGCAGTTAGGTGGAAAAGAGTGTGGTAAGTGCCACTATTAATCAATTAGAAAGTAGAAAAACACGTATATAAATGGCTTCAAACAAAAAATACTGGCAAAGTGTTGAAGAACTAAAAGATAGTTCTGTTGTTGAAACGCTACGTAATAATGAGTTTGTACAAGATATTCCTACAGATGAGTTTTTAGGTGATAAAGAAACATTAGAAACTTCATCAACTTCACGTAGAGATTTCTTGAAATATGTTGGGTTTACCACAGCAGCAGCTTCTTTAGCAGCTTGTGAAGGTCCGGTAAGAAAATCAATTCCTTATGTAGTGCAACCAAATGATATCGTTGTAGGTGTTGCTGATTGGTACGCAACTACAATTGCAGATGGTTTTGATTTTGCAAACGTATTAGTTAAAACACGCGAGGGTCGTCCAATTCTTGTAATGCCTAACAAAGAGGCAGGAGGAGAAACAAACGCACGTACACAAGCATCTGTTTTATCATTATATGATGGTGACTTACGTTTAAAAGAACCTAGAAAAGGTGAAACTCAAATTTCTTGGGCTGATGCTGATAAAGAAATTGTAGCAAAATTAAATCAGTTAAAAGACGCAAACGAATCTGTTGTATTGTTAACAGGTACTTTAGCAAGTCCTTCTACTGAAAAAGTAATTGCTGATTTTATTACTGCTTACCCAAATGTAAAGCATGTAGTATACGATGCAATTTCTGAAAGTGCTACTGCTGATGCTTTTGAAGCAATGTACGGCCAACGTGCATTACCAAATTACGATTTTTCTAAAGCTGAAGTAATTGCATCTATTGGAGCAGACTTCTTAGGAGATTGGCAAGGTGGTTATGAAAAATCATATGCTGCAGGACGTAAAGTTGAATCTGGTAAAATGTCTTACCACGTTCAAATAGAAAGTAACATGTCGTTGACTGGAGCAAATGCTGATAAAAGAATGGTTGTTAAACCTTCTGAACAAGTATATGCTTTAATCAATTTATATAATGCTGTAACTGGAGGTTCTCTTCCATCTAAAGCAACAAAATTAGATACTGAAGTAAAGAAGTTAGCTGCTGATTTAAAGAAAGCAGGATCTAAAGGAGTTGTAGTTACAGGATTAAATGATAAAAATGCGCAGTTAATTGCATTAGCAATCAACAAAGCATTAAATAGTGAAGTTATCGATACTAAGGCTGTTAATTTAACACGTCAAGGTAATGATACTCAAGTAGCAGAATTAGTTGCAGATATTAAATCAGGTAAAGTAAAAGGTTTAGTTACTTATAATACAAACCCATTATATACTTTAGCAAACGCAACTGAATTAGCTAACGGAATTAAGAACTTAAAATTATCTGTTGCAATCTCTACTCAAGATGATACAACAGCTAATGCTACACAATATACATTACCAGCACCTCACAACTTAGAGAGTTGGGGAGATGTAATGGCAGTAGCAGGTACTTATAGTTTAATGCAGCCAACTATTTCACCATTATTTAATACACGTCAGTTACAAGATGTATTATTAAAATGGTCTGGTAGTTCTGTAAACTATTATGATACTTTAAAAGAATTTTGGAGTACTACTGTTTTAGGAGGAGCATCTTGGAATCAAGCGTTACATGATGGGTTCTTCAAAAATGATGTAGTATCTGAAGATGTTGAAAGAGCAGAAGTTGATGTAAATGCAGCAGGTGTTGCTTTACTAAGATCAGCGAATAATGCTTCAGGATTCGAATTAAATTTATATGCATCAACAGCATTAGGTGATGGTAAGCAAGCAAATAACCCTTGGTTACAAGAATTACCTGATCCATTAACACGTGCAGCATGGGATAACTACTTAACAGTATCTATGGCAGATGCTAAAGAGTTAGGTTTCTCTAATCCTGTAAAAGATAATGGAGCTATTGATGGTAACTACGCAAACGTAACTGTAAACGGAGTAACGATTAAGAATATTCCGGTAATGATTCAACCAGGTCAAGCAAAAGGATCTGTTGGTTTAGCAGTTGGTTACGGTAGAACTCAAGGATTAAAATCTGAAATGCAAGTTGGTATTAATGCATATCCATTTTATAAAGATGGAAGCAATGTACAATACAACGTTTCTATAGAAAAAGCATCAGGATGGCACAAGTTTGCTTGTACTCAGGTACAAAGTACACTTGCAGGACGTCATGATATTTTAAAGGAAGCTTCTTTAAAAGAAGTAACTAATAAAAACTTAGATCCTAAGCATACATGGAACAAACCATATATGGTTACTTACGATCACCAAGAAGTTGAAGGAAGTACTATTGACTTATGGGATGAGCATGATAGAACTATCGGTCATCACTTTAATTTATCTATTGATTTAACTTCATGTACAGGATGTGGAGCATGTGTTGTAGCATGTCACGCAGAAAACAACGTTCCTGTTGTTGGTAAAGATGAAGTTCGTGTAGGTAGAGATATGCACTGGTTACGTATCGATCGTTATTATTCTTCTACTGTTGTAGATAAGCAGGAAGATGCTAAAATGACGTTAGAAGAGTTTAAAGCTCAGAACCCAGGATTAGCAAATCAAGAAGTTGAAAGAAGATATACTGAGAAGGTTTTAGAATTAAGTAGAGGAGATTTATTCGATGCTTTAGAAAACCCAGCAGAGAATCCTCAAGTAGCTTTCCAACCAATGATGTGTCAGCACTGTAATCACGCACCATGTGAAACAGTATGTCCAGTAGCAGCAACATCTCACGGTCGTCAAGGTCAAAACCAAATGGCTTATAACAGATGTGTTGGTACAAGATATTGTGCAAACAACTGTCCATATAGAGTTCGTCGTTTTAACTGGTTTAACTACGCAGAAAACGAAGAGTTCGACTTTAATATGAATAACGAATACGGTAAAATGGTATTAAACCCAGACGTAGTTGTTCGTTCTAGAGGAGTTATGGAAAAATGTTCTATGTGTATTCAAATGACACAAGCTACCATCTTAAAAGCTAAGAAAGAAGGTAGAGCTGTAAATAAAGATGAGTTTGCAACAGCATGTTCTCAAGCTTGTTCTACAGGAGCAATGGTGTTTGGAGATATTAATAACTCTGAAGATACAGTAGCAGCATTAAAAGAAGATAATAGAGCATTCCACGTATTAGATTATATAGGTACTAAACCAAACGTTGTGTACCAAGTTAAAGTAAGAAATACAAACGAAGCTTAATAATAAAATTAACAAGTATATAGATTTATGTCGTCTCATTACGAATCATCTTATAGAGAACCTTTAATACTTGGTAACAAAAGTTACCACGATATTACTGAGGATATTGCTAGACCTATAGAAGGTAAAGCAAACAAACATTGGTATGTAGCATTCTATATTTCATTAGCAGCAATGTTATGGGGATTTGGATGTATCTTTTACACCGTAGGTACCGGTATTGGTGTTTGGGGTTTAAGTAAAAACATCGGTTGGGCATGGGATATTACCAACTTTGTATGGTGGGTAGGTATCGGTCACGCAGGTACACTTATTTCCGCAGTACTATTATTATTCCGTCAAAAATGGAGAATGGCAATTAACCGTTCTGCAGAAGCAATGACAATTTTTGCGGTATTCCAAGCAGGATTATTCCCAATTATTCACATGGGGCGTCCATGGAACGGGTACTGGGTATTACCAATTCCTAACCAATTCGGATCGTTATGGGTGAATTTTAACTCGCCATTATTATGGGATGTATTCGCAATTTCTACGTATTTATCGGTGTCATTAGTGTTCTGGTGGACTGGTTTATTACCTGATTTTGCAACGATTCGTGATAGAGCAGTTAAGCCTTTCCAAAAGAAGATTTATGCATTATTATCTTTCGGATGGTCTGGTAGAGCTAAAGACTGGCAACGTTTTGAAGAAGTATCATTAGTATTAGCCGGTTTAGCAACTCCATTAGTACTTTCTGTACATACAATTGTATCGATGGACTTCGCAACATCTATTAACCCAGGATGGCACTCAACAATATTCCCTCCATATTTCGTAGCTGGAGCAATCTTCTCAGGATTCGCAATGGTACAAACTTTATTAGGTATTATGCGTAAGGTTACAAATATGGAAGCATATATTACACGTTTACACGTAGAGTATATGAACATCGTAATTATCTTAACAGGTGGTATCGTAGCAGTAGCATATGCAACTGAATTCTTTATCGCATGGTATACAGGATCACCTTACGAAAACTATACATATTTATCTTTTGGAGCTGAAGCAGGAGCTTACGGATGGGCATTTTGGTCATTATTAATCTGTAACATCTTTACGCCACAGTTATTATGGATAAAGAAAATTAGAAGAAGTTTTATTTGGTCTTTTATTATTTCAATTATCATTAACATCGGTATGTGGTTTGAGCGTTTCGATATTATTGCAATTGTATTAAGTAAAGGTCAATTACCATCTACATGGTGGCGTTTTGAACCAACGTTTGTTGATGTTGGTATCTTCATTGGAACTATCGGATTCTTCTTTGTATTATTCTTATTATATGCAAGAACATTCCCAGTAATTCCTACAGCAGAGATTAAGACAATCTTAAAATCAACAGGGGAGAATTATAAAAAATTAAGAGAGGAGAACAATGAGCACTAATAAAGTAATTCACGCATTATATAATGATGATGATATCTTAATGGATGCCGTTAAGAAGGTAAAAGCCGACCATCATCATATCGAAGAGATCTTTTGTCCATTTCCAGTCCACGGATTAGACAAAGCAATGGGATTAGCACCAACACGTTTAGCAATTACTGCTTTTATGTATGGTATTACTGGTTTATCTGTAGCTATATGGTTAACATGGTATACTATGATTGCTGATTGGCCACAAGATATTGGAGGTAAACCTAACTTTTCTTGGGCAACAAACATGCCAGCATTCGTACCAATTATGTTCGAATTAACTGTGTTCTTTGCAGCCCACTTAATGGTTATTACTTTTTATATGAGAAGTAAGATTTGGCCATTTAAGAAAGCTGAAAACCCTGATCCAAGAACAACAGACGATCATTTCTTAATGGAGATTCCAGTTGATGGAAATGAAGAAGAATTAAAAGCTTTGTTAGAATCAACAGGAGCTGTAGAGATTAACGTAGTAGAAAAGCACTAATAAAGAGATATGAAGAGTTTTAAAATTATTATCGCTTTAGTTGTTATTGCAAGTGTAATTTCTTGTAATAATAAGCGTAAACCACAAGTACAATACATGCCAGACATGTATGTAGCTGTTCCTTATGAAGCAAATGGTGCAGATGGTTTAAACGGAAAAATGGTTGATAGAAAACCAGTTGCTGGTACTGTTAGTAGAAACGGTATTGTAGCTTATGATATTCCTGATACAAACGAAGGATACGAAAAAGCAAAAGCAGAATTAAAAAATCCATTACCTACTACTGAAGTAAATTTAGAAAAAGGTAAAGAGTTATACGGAATTTATTGTGCTTCTTGTCACGGAACAAAAGGTGATGGAAACGGAGTTTTATCGCAAAGAGATAAATTTAACGGTATTCCTAATTACAAGGATAGAGAGTTAACACCAGGAAATATTTACCACGTTATTATGTATGGTAAAAACTTAATGGGATCTCATGCATCACAGTTACAGTACAAAGAGCGTTGGCAAGTTGTACAGTACGTAGAAAAGTTAAGAAGCGAATTAAAATAAGTCTATAATAGATAGTTAAGATATGTACCAGTTTTCAGGAAAATTAAAAATGCTTGCTATTGCTCTTATGATTTTAGGAGCCTTAGGTACTGCCGCTAGTTTTATGTCGGCGCCTAAAACATTAGAAGAAGCAAAAGAAATTTTAGCAAAACAAGATGCTCACCATGGAGGTGGTCACGATGCTGCTGATTCTCACGGAGAAGAAAAAGCACATGCTGAAGAAGCTAAAACTGAAGCACATGCTGAAGTTGAAAAACATTCAGAAGAAGCAAAAACAGAAGAGCATGCTGCAGATAGTACAGCAACACATGCTGAAGAAGTAAAAGAAGAATTACATACTGCTGTTGATACTGATTCAGCTCATGTAGAAGATACTCACAAAGAAGAAGCAACCGCACACGTTGTAGAAACTAAAGATACTCATGCAGATGCAGCTCACGCTGAAGAACACGAAGCTCACGCAAAACATGCTTTTCATCAAATGCAAAACCGCCCTTGGGCAGCATTTTTTGTAGCCTTATTATTCTTTTTAGGAGTTACATTATTAGTATTAGCATTCTATGCAATTCAAAGAGTAGCACAAGCAGGTTGGTCTGTAGTGTTATTTAGAGTAATGGAAGCTATTACTGCAAACATGCATTATGTAAGTGCAATTATGTTATTGTTCTTAATTGCTACTGCAATGCACATGAATCACTTATTTCCATGGATGGGAGAAGGAGTTGTAGATCCTACAAGTCCTAACTATGATGCTATTATCGATGGTAAGAAATGGTATTTAAATACTCCAGGATGGTTAATTAGAAGTATTTTCTATTTATTAGTTTGGAATGCTTATCGTTTCTTTATTAGAAGAGATTCTATTAAACAAGATAATGGAGATTTAAAATTACATAAGAGAAACTACAATATTTCTGTAATCTTCTTATTCTTATTTATGATTACTGAATCTATGATGTCTTGGGATTGGATTATGGGAATTGACCCACACTGGTTCTCTACATTATTTGGATGGTATGTATTAGCTACTTTCTTAGTATCAGCTTTAACAACAATTGCATTTGTAACTATTTATTTACGTTCTAAAGGAGCTTTACCATTTGTTAACGATAGTCATATTCACGATTTAGCAAAATACATGTTTGGTTTCTCTGTATTCTGGACATACTTATGGTTCGCTCAATTTATGTTAATATGGTATGCTGATATGCCAGAAGAAACTACTTACTACTTATTACGTTTTAATGAGTACAAGTTACCTTTCTTAGCAATGGTAGGAATGAACTTTATCTTCCCAGTATTATTATTAATCAACAGTGATTTTAAGAGTATTCCTTGGTTCGTAGTAATCGGAGGTGTAGTAATCTTATTAGGTCACTACGTAGATTTATTCGTAATGATTATGCCTGGTACTGTAGGTGCTCAATGGGGATTCGGAATTGGTGAAATTAGTGGAATTTTATTCTTCTTAGGATTGTTTATCTATGCTACATTTAGTGCATTTGCAAAAGCAGATCCGATAGCAAAAGGAAACCCATTCTTACACGAGAGTGAAACATACCATTACTATAACATCGAACACAGAGGAGAAGATAGTAATCACCATTAATAAAAAGAATTAATAAACAATAATAGTTTAGATAATATGCTCGCTTTATTTTATATTTTCATAGCAGTTGCAATAGGAGTTAGTTTTTGGCAAATTACTCGCATAATGAACTTTCGTTCGGTTATTGCTAATGATAAAGACAACGAAACACAAGGTAAATTAGCAATAGGATTTTTAGCATTCCTATATGCAATGATGATTTACTGTTTAATAGCAATGAATGTAATTATGTTACCAGAATCGGCTTCGATAGAAGGTGAACATGATGATAATTTATTCAACATCACATTTTGGTTAATTGGTATTGTGCAATTTGCAATGCAATTCTTAATTTTCTTCTTTACGTATAAGTATAGAGGTAAAAAAGATCAAAAAGCTTTATTCTATGCAGATAGCCATAAATTAGAGTTAATCTGGACAGTTATTCCAGCTGTAACAATTGTAATCTTAATCGGATACGGTTTATGGGCTTGGAACAACATTATGTATGTTGGTGATGACGAAAACCCAATTGAGATAGAAGTGTATTCTAGACAATTCGATTGGCAAGCTCGTTACGCAGGTGCAGATAACGCATTAGGTTTAGGAAATGTAAACTTTATTAAAGGTATTAACTCAATGGGAGTTGATATGTCTGATCCTAAATCTCAGGATGATAAAAAAGTTACCGAATTAGTTTTACCAAAGGGTAAAAAAATATTATTCAAGTTCCGTTCTCAAGATGTATTACACTCAGCTTATATGCCTCACTTTAGAGCGCAGATGAACTGTGTGCCAGGTATGGTAACTCAATTTGCATTTACACCTAAGTATACTACTGCAGAGATGCGTCAGAATGCTGAAGTTATAGCAAAAACAGACGGAATTAACAAGATTAGAAAAGCAAAAGGAGAAGATCCTTATGAGTTTGATTATTTGTTATTGTGTAATAAAATTTGTGGTGCTTCTCACTACAATATGCAAATGAAAATTACTGTCGTAGAACCAGCTGAATACGAAAAGTGGTTATCAGAACAAAAAACATTAGCTCAAGTTATTAAATAAGATATTTTTTAAAAGTATATATAAAGATATAGATTATGTCAGATCATCATCACAAAGAAACATTTGTAACTAAATACATCTTCAGTCAAGATCATAAAATGATCTCGAAGCAGTTCCTAGTAACCGGTATATTTATGGGTATTATAGGAGGGTTTATGTCTATGTTATTCCGTTTGCAAATCGCATGGCCAGAAAAATCGTTTTCGATTATTGAAGCATTTTTAGGAGATCATCAAACAGATGGAATTATGAATCCTGATATGTACTTAGCATTGGTAACAATTCACGGTACAATAATGGTATTCTTTGTATTAACTGCAGGATTAAGTGGAACGTTTTCTAACTTATTAATTCCATTACAAATTGGAGCTCGTGATATGGCTTCTGGATTCTTAAACATGGTATCTTACTGGTTATTTTTCTTATCATCAGTAGTAATGGTAATTTCATTATTTGTTGAAGCTGGACCAGCTTCTGCAGGATGGACAATTTATCCACCATTATCTGCATTACCACAAGCAATTCCAGGATCAGGTACAGGTATGACATTATGGTTAGTTTCTATGGCTATTTTTATTGCATCGTCTTTAATTGGTTCATTAAACTATATCGTAACAATTTTAAACTTACGTACAAAAGGAATGAAAATGACACGTTTACCATTAACAATGTGGGCGTTCTTTATTACAGCAATCATTGGTGTAATTTCATTCCCAGTTCTTTTATCTGCAGCGTTATTATTAATCTTAGATAGAAGTTTCGGTACATCATTCTTTTTATCAGATATCTTTATTTCGGGTGAGGTATTACACTACCAAGGAGGTTCACCAGTATTATTCGAACACTTATTTTGGTTCTTAGGTCACCCTGAAGTATATATTATATTATTACCAGCATTAGGTATTACTTCTGAAATTATTTCAACAAACGCTCGTAAACCAATTTTTGGTTACCGTGCAATGATTGGATCTATTATGGCAATTGCCTTTTTATCTACAATTGTATGGGGTCACCACATGTTTATCTCAGGAATGAATCCATTCTTAGGATCTGTGTTTACGTTTACAACGGTATTAATTGCAATTCCATCAGCGGTAAAAGCATTTAACTTTATAACTACTTTATGGAAAGGTAACTTGCAATTAAATCCTGCAATGTTATTCTCTATCGGATTAGTTTCTACATTCGTAACAGGAGGTTTAACAGGGTTAGTTTTAGGAGATTCTGCATTAGATATTAATGTACATGATACTTACTTTGTAGTAGCGCACTTCCACTTAGTAATGGGTGTATCTGCTTTATTAGGTATGTTTGCTGGGGTTTACCACTGGTTCCCTAAGATGTATGGTAGAATGATGAACAAAACATTAGGTTATTGGCACTTCTGGTTAACAATTATTACTGCTTACGGAGTATTCTTCCCAATGCACTTTGTTGGTTTAGCAGGTTTACCTCGTCGTTACTATACAAACACAAACTTTCCAATGTTTGATGATTTAGTAGAGATTAATGTATTCATGACAGTAATGGCTATTATAGGTGGAGCAGCTCAGTTAATTTTCTTAGCAAACTTCTTTATCTCGATTTATAGAGGTAATAAAGCTGAACAAAACCCATGGAAGTCTAACACATTAGAATGGACTACTCCAGTTGAGCACATTCACGGAAACTGGCCAGGAGCAATTCCTGAAGTTCATAGATGGGCTTATGATTACAGTAAGACAGATGAAAACGGTGAATATGTACACGGAAAAGATTTCGTATTACAAACTACACCTTTATTAGATGGAGAAGAGCCATCTTAAAAAGATATAAATTAAAAAGCCTTCCAATTTGGGAGGCTTTTTTTATGCACTAAAATCAATAGTGAATATGTATCTTAGCATTACTAATGTTGCTACGTAACAATTATTACAATTCGAAATTTATAATTCAAGTATATTTGTGCTCTTATGAATGAAAATCTAAACCCTGAAAACACCAATTTCACCAATGAAGAATTAGATGTAGAAAAAAAACTACGTCCGCTTTCTTTTGATGATTTTTCAGGCCAAGATCAAGCAATTGAAAACTTAAAGATTTTTGTTGAAGCAGCTAATCAACGTGATGAGGCGTTAGATCATACCTTGTTTCACGGTCCTCCTGGACTTGGAAAAACTACTTTGGCTCACATTTTAGCAAATGAACTAGGAGTAAGTATAAAAGTTACTTCAGGACCTGTTTTAGATAAACCAGGAGATTTAGCAGGTTTATTAACAAACCTTGATGAACGTGATGTGTTATTTATAGATGAAATCCATCGATTAAGCCCTATTGTAGAAGAGTATTTATACTCAGCGATGGAAGACTATAAAATCGATATTATGATCGAATCTGGACCCAATGCACGTACGGTTCAAATTAATTTAGAGCCTTTTACACTTGTCGGAGCAACAACTCGTTCAGGATTGTTGACAGCTCCAATGAGAGCACGTTTCGGTATCAGCAGTAGATTACATTATTATACTACAGAATTATTGACTACAATTATTCAAAGAAGTTCACAGATTCTTGGTGTTCCAATTTCTATGGAAGCTGCAATAGAAATTGCTGGGCGTAGTAGAGGTACCCCTCGTATCGCAAATGCATTATTACGTAGAGTACGTGATTTTGCACAGATAAAAGGAGATGGAACTATTACCATAGAAATCGCTCAGTATGCTTTAAAAGCATTGAATGTAGACGCACATGGTTTAGACGAAATGGATAATAAGATTCTAACAACAATAATCGATAAGTTTAAAGGCGGACCGGTAGGGATTTCTACTTTAGCAACTGCAGTATCAGAAAATTCAGAAACGATTGAAGAAGTTTACGAACCTTTTTTAATCCAGCAAGGATTTATAATGCGTACACCTCGTGGAAGAGAAGTAACAGATTTAGCTTATAAACATTTAAGAAGAGTAAAAGGAACAAGTCAAGGAGAATTATTTTAGTTTATGGAAAACAATACTAAAAATTGGTTGCAAAGATTAAAAGATGAAAGTTGGGAAGCAGAACTTTTAGTATCTGCTATTGCCATCTTTGGTACTTTTCAGCTTTTTGATTTTGTTAATTGGGGAACTAATATTTTTATTAATATTTTAAACCCTAACCAATACTTTGTAGCATATTTTATTTGCCTTTTTAGTTTTCTTGCAGTAAGTGTTTTAACATCTATGTTTGTCATACATTTTATACTAAGAGCTTATTGGGTTGGTTTAGTAGGGTTAAATTCTGTATTTCCCGATTATAGTATAGAAGATAGTGCCTATTCTAAAATTTATACAGAGAAAATATTATCGATATTACCTAAACTAAAAGATTCAATTCAAAAAGTAGACGAATTGTGTAGTGTAATTTTTTCAGTAGCTTTTACTTTTTTATTCATATATGGTTACATGGCTTTGTTTGTGAGTGTCTATTTACTTTTATTTAATATACTTTCTGAATTTATACCATATTACATCCTAATAATACCAGCTATAATAATAATTGCAGGAGCAATAGCTCAAACTTTAGTTACTTTATTCTCTAACCTTAAGAGAAATAAGGAAAAAGAAAAACTACAACATTTAAATTTTACTTTGGTAAAATACATGAATATGATTCTTTATGGACCATTGTATAAAAATCTTTTACAAGTTTTCATGATTTTTGGTTCCAATTTTAAAAAGAAAAAGTCATTAACTTATTTGATGTTTCTTTTTTTGTTATCTGGCTCTTTAGTTGCTGTAACACAATTTTCTAAAACAAATATATTTTATTTAGCAGATTCTAATTATCAAAAATATTTTGATGCACATAAGACGTATTCAAATTATTATAAAGACTCAAATAATTCTGATTTTTTATTAGCTCCAGAAATTCAATCTGATATGATAAAGTCAAATGTTGTAGAAGTTTTTATTCCAATATTTGACTATGAAAGTTCTATGAGAGAAACTGTTTGCGGTGTTTATGAGGAACAAAAAGATAAGAGTAAAGTAGAAAAGCATTTACACGAAGCAGAATATTTAAAAGAGTGTTATAAGAAATATCATAATATATTATTAGATGAAGAGAAGATAGAAGCCTCTTATTTAAGATATAACAATCATTATAAGACAAACCAATTTGGAATTTTAGCTTTTATAGATTTAGAAGGAGTATCAAAAGGATTACATGAGATTAAAATAGAAAAAATTAATAGCGAAGAAGCTTTTTTAAAATGGACAATTCCTTTTTATTATAACTTTAATAAAATAGAATAGTGAAACTACTAAAGAAACTTATACCCATATTAGAATGGTTACCCAACTATAAAAAATCACAATTAAGAGGTGATGTTATAGCAGGTATAACTGTGGCTATTGTACTTATTCCACAAGGAATTGCTTATGCATTAATTGCAGGTTTACCACCAATTTATGGTTTGTATGCAGCTTTAGTCCCGCAATTAATGTATGCTATATTTGGTTCTTCTCGTCAAGTAGCTATTGGTCCTGTAGCAATGGATTCTTTAATCGTAGCAACAGGAGTTTCAACACTCGCTTTAATTGGATCTGAAAGTTATATTGCTATTGCTATTTTACTAGCATTAATAGTTGGAGCGATCCAATTTTTAATGGGAGTTTTACGCTTAGGGTTTATTGTGAATTTTTTATCAAGACCAGTGATTATTGGGTTTACATCAGCAGTAGCCTTAATTATTGGTTTAAATCAATTTAGAAATTTATTTGGAGTTGAGTTTTTACAAAGTGATCAAGTACATATTTTATTAGAAGATGTTTTTAATAGAATAGAATACTTCAATATGAATACAACAATAATAGGTATTATTGCTTGCGTTATAATAATGACGTTTAGAAAAATAAATAAGAAAATACCAAATGCATTAATTGTTGTTGCTCTAGGTATTTTAGTTATTCGTTTTTTTGGAAATCAATTTACAGATGTGGCTATTGTAAAAGATATTCCTTCAGGATTGCCTAAATTTTCAATACCTGTAATAGATATTGCTTTAGTAAGAGAATTATTTCCAATAGCAGCTACATTGGTAATGGTAGGTTATTTAGAAACTATTTCGATAGGAAAAACATTAGAAGCAAAACAAGATGAATATCGCATACGACCAAATCAAGAATTGGTAGCTTTAGGAATAAGTAATATTGTTGGATCTCTATTTCAATCCTACCCTTCAACATCTAGTTTTTCACGTTCAGCAATAAATGAAGAATCTGGAGGAACTACTGGTGTTTCTGCAATAGTATCAGCAATAATAGTTGTGCTTACCTTACTTTTTTTAACACCAGTATTTTATCATTTACCTAAAACAATATTAGCAGCTATTATTATTGTAGCTGTCTTCAATTTAATTAATATTAAAGAAGCAAAGAGGTTGTGGAAAGCTAATAATCTAGATTTTTGGCTGTTAGTAGCAACATTCTTTTCAACATTATTTTTTGGTATTGAATACGGAATTTTAATTGGTGTTGGTTTATCACTAATCGTTTTAATTTTTAGAACATCAAGACCTTATGCAATTGAATTAGGTAAAGTTCCTAACTCAGATTTTTACAGAAATAAATCTCGTTTTAAGGAAGTAGTCATTGATAACGAAGTATTGGTTTTTCGATTTGATGCACAGTTGTTTTACGCCAATTCAAATTACTTTAGAGATAAGTTAGACGAATTGACAGAAGAAAAAGGTGAGGCATTAAAATTGATTGTATTAGATGCAGAGAGCATTAATAGAGTAGATAGTACAGGAATAGAAATGCTTAAAGAAAGAATTAAGTATTACAAAAAAAGAAATATAGAGTTTTATTTTGCAGCAGTAAAAGGACCAGTGAGAGATGCCTTTTTTAGAGGTGGTTTATTAGAGGTACTTAGTTTAGATCATTTTTTTATGAGACCAAACGGAGCTGTAAATTTTTATAAAACTGGAGATAATCAAAATCAAAAAAAGTACGCACAATATATACATCAAGCGTACGAATAGTATATTATGAAGATAGAGCAAATTTATACAGGTTGTTTAGCACAAGGAGCTTATTATATTGAAAGTAACGGAGAAGTTGCGATCATCGATCCTTTACGTGAAGTAGAACAGTATATAAAGAGAGCAGCTAAAGACGAAGCTAAAATTAAATATATTTTCGAAACTCATTTTCATGCTGATTTTGTTAGTGGGCATGTAACATTAGCTGAAAAAACAGATGCAACTATAGTGTATGGTCCAACTGCTAAAACTTCATTCAACGCTCACACTGCAGAAGATGGAGAAGTATTTAAAGTAGGAGAAATTACAATTACGGCATTACATACTCCTGGACATACGATGGAGAGTACGACCTATTTGTTAAAAGATAAAGACGGGAATAATCATGCTATTTTTAGTGGAGATACCTTGTTTTTAGGAGACGTTGGTCGACCAGATTTAGCTCAAAAAGGAGACTTAACTCAAGAAGATTTAGCAGGAATGTTATTTGATAGTTTACGAACTAAAATTATGCCTTTAGCTGATGATGTTATTGTATATCCAGCTCATGGAGCAGGTTCGGCTTGTGGTAAAAACTTAAGTAAAGAAACTGTAGGAACTATAGGTGACCAAAAGAAAACAAATTATGCATTGCGTGCAGATATGACTAAAGAAGAATTTGTGAAAGAAGTTACAGATGGCTTGTTACCTCCACCAGCATATTTCCCTTTAAATGTAAAAATGAATAAGGAAGGATATCAATCTATCGATGATGTTATTAAGAGTGGATCAAGAGCTTTATCTGTTGAAGATTTTGAAAAAATAGCAAATGAAACTGATGCTATTATTTTAGACGTTCGCCATCAATTTGATTTTATTAAAGGACTTATACCACAATCAATTTTTATAGGTTTAGGAGGTACTTTTGCTCCTTGGGTAGGGGCATTGATAAAAGATGTTACGCAGCCTATTTTATTAGTAACTCCTGTTGGTGAAGAAGAAACTACTATTACACGTTTATCTCGTGTTGGTTTTGATAATGTTTTAGGGTATTTAGAAGGAAGTTTTGATAGTTGGAAAGCATCAGGTAAAGAAGTAGATACCTTACGTTCTGTGTCTGCTATCGATTTAGAAGAAGCAATGAACAATAATGCAAAAGTTTTTGATGCACGTAAACCAGGGGAGTATGCAAACGAGCATATTGTTGATGTACCTAGTACACCGTTAGATTTTTTAAATGATCACGTAGAAGAATTTCCTACTGATGAAGATTTTTATATTCACTGTGCAGGAGGTTATCGTTCGGTAATTGCAGCTTCAATATTAAAGGCAAGAGGATATCATAATGTAATTGATGTAGCTGGAGGTTATGGAGCAATTAAAAAAACAAATATTCAAAGAACCGATATGGTTTGTCCATCAACTTTAAAATAATATAAAATGAAAAAAATCGTTTTACTTTTAGTGTTAGCTGTTAGTATTATCTCTTCGTGTAAACCACAAAATCAAGGAATTGTAGATATAACAGTTGAAGATTTACAGATTGTATTAAATAATGATAAGGGTGTTCAATTAATAGATGTAAGAACTCCAGGTGAGTGGGCTGATGGTATTATTGATAATGCAATGAAAATAAATGTAACAGCTGATGATTTTGAGAAACTAGCCTTAGAAAAGTTAGATAAATCAAACCCAGTATATATTTATTGCAGATCGGGAGGCAGAAGTAAAATAGCAGCAGATGTGTTGTTGAAAAATGGTTTTCAACCGTATAATGTTTTAGGAGGTTATTTGGCTTGGGAAGAAAAAAATAAGTAGAATGAAGCAAGAAATTTATATTGAGAATTTAAAATGCGGAGGTTGTGCAAATACCATTATTAACGGATTAAATTCAATAAAGGGTACAGAAAATGTAAATGTTGATGTAGAAAATTCGTTAGTAACCTTAACAAGTAATGAAGCAACTTTAATTTTGGTAAAAGAAAAATTATCTAAACTAGGATACCCAGAAGTAGGCGATAAAAACACAGTATTACACAAAGCAAAATCATTTGTAAGCTGTGCAGTAGGTAAAGTAAATAAGTAAAAAAATCTCGAGTTTAAAACTCGGGATTTTTTTACTTATTATGTAAAGCTATTTTAGAGAGTCACATATTAATATTTAATTTCAGATTTAAAAGTAGATAACAAATTTCCGTTAGTTAAATCATATTTTTTAGTTTCCATCATAATTGGCGAACCATCTTTATCATATAAATAGTTATAAGTTTTTGATAAATTATACACTCCTGTATTATTATCTTTTTGAGTTCTTTTTGTAGGATTGTTTAAAGAGTATACTATTTCCCAATCTACTTCTAATCCATTTGTTGCGTAAGGTATACTTATAGTGTTAATTGCTTGCCCAAAAAATGGTCTAGTATTAGAATCATACTCCCATTTTGTTTTTGTTTCAAAAAGAGTAAGTCCTACATCTCTTAAAAATGTTTTTTCTAAATAATTAGTAGTTGCACCTGCATATTCAATTTGATATGATTTTTCACATAATCCATCATTCTTTTCTTGATCACTATCATATAAACATATGCGATTAATTCGACCATCACTAGAATATGAATAATCAACATACATTACTGAACTATTATAGTGATTTGTTCTTTTTGTATTAACAACTCTACCGTTTAAATATGTAAATTCAATGGTGTAGTAAGGTGTGTTTGGTAAAGTTATACTTTCTATTTTAGAAATATTTTCACCAGAATATGTGTAAAGTTTGTAATAAGATTCTGAGTCTATTCTTTTAATGTTATTACTATTGTTATAAGTGATATTTAGATTTCTTGAAACCCCACTAGAGTTAGTATGTGTTAATACTTTTACTAATTTAATTGAATTAATAGGGTTGTCATCTTCACTTGTACAGGAATAAAAAGTTGTAATTAACAATAAAATTAGAGAAGTTTTAAATAAGTTTTTTTTCATTTGCATTATTTGTTTTTATATTATAACTCAAATATAAATAAAAATCTTTTTAAAGTATTCAGTGTTTTTTTAAATAGAAAACTTAAGAGGAATAGGACTACTTTTTAATAAAAAAACCGATGCAATTGCATCGGTTTTTTTCTTTTTCTAGCACTTTTCCCTTATTTAAAATTTTAATGTAGCTCCAAGTAAGAAATTTCTTGTTGCTTGTGGGAAGTATACAATATAACCACCACCATAATCTGCTCCGTTTGACACATATTTGGTGTCAAAAACATTGTTTACTAATCCAGATAGGATAATAGATTTAAAAACTTTGTTTGGCTTAATTTCATAATTCACATTAAAGTCGTTTACAAAAAAGCTATCTAACTTAGAAGTATTATCATCTATATTGTTTAAGTATTGTTCACCAACATACTTGCTTAAGAAAGATAATTCTAAATTATCTGTTGCTTTATAAGTTAATATATTTCCAGCAATTATATCAGGAGAATAAGAAATATTAGTATCTCCTTTTACCACATTTGCTCCGCTACCAGACTTTACAAAATCTCTATGTTTGTTAGTACTAATAGCTAAATTAGGTTGTGCCGATAACTTATTTGTAATTGGTATAAAAGCATCTACTTCTAAACCTAATCGATAGCTGCTACCGCTTGTGGCTCTAATAGCAGAACCAGTATCATCTAAAGCACCTGTTAACACTAATTGATTTTTGTAGTTCATGTAATATACATTAACATTTAATTTAGTGTTATTGTTTTGATGACGCCAGCCTAGTTCAAAATCGTTTAAGGTTTCGTGTTCTGTTGTACCTGCTTCAAAATCTGACCTATTAGGCTCTCTATTTGCTCTTGCATAAGAGGCATATAAACTATGTTGGTTATTAATTTTGTAAGTAAGACCTAACTTAGGATTAAAGAATTCGAAATCTTTATCTACATTAAAAGGAGATCTGTCTGAATCCTCACCATTTGTTTTATAGTTTACAAATCTACCTTGTAAATCTAAGAAAGCTTTCCAGTTTTCGTTTAATGTATAAGTAGCTTTAGAGAAGATACTGAACTCTTTCTTTTTTCCTGTTCCGAAATAATAACGGTCTCGAATGTTTGCATTGTTAGCAAATTGACGTGCCCAAATAACTTCTCCGAAATGGTCTCCGACATAGTTTCCGTAAGATACACCAGAAATGACTTCTAAATTTTCTTTTTGGTAAGTTACAGAAGCATTAGCTACATAGAATTTATTATCTAACCAACGTCTACGAATTAAATCGGTAATAGGAGTTAAACTTCCGTCGTCCTCAGTTTTAGTATCTGTGGCTACAACTATTCCGTTGTATAAACCTATTTCTTCATCTTCTCTATATTGTTCATAGTAACCACGTCCTTTAGTATAGTTTAAACCAATATTTGTAGACCAATTATCGTTTAATTTTTCATTCCAGTGTAATTGATAATGATCTTGCCAATAATTATCGGTTTCGTTATCGTAGTATTGAGTGTTTCCATCAACATCGGTATATTCACCAGAAGGATTGTAGGTCCTGTCTGTATCTAATTTGTTTTGTAAGATACCATTCCAAGATAAATATGTTTTTTCTTTTCCACCAAAAGCCAAAGCTTTTATTAAGGTGTTTTCATCAGTATAACTTCCTTGTAAGAAATAAGATTTTAAGCTGGTTGAAGCTCTATCAACATATCCGTCACTTTCGATGTTTGATAAACGTCCTGCGAATTCAAAATGATTGTTAAGTTTCCCTGTAGTGAATTTTACGGTATGTTTTCTGGTGTTAAAAGAACCGAAAGAATTAGAAATTTCTCCACCAGCTTCTTCAGAAACCGCATCAGTCAAAATATTTAAACTTGCACCAAAGGCTCCTGAACCATTGGTTGATGTTCCGACACCACGTTGTAATTGTAAACTTTGGGTAGAAGAAGCAAAATCTCCTAGGTTTACCCAAAAAGTACCTTGGCTTTCCGAATCGTTATAAGCAATACCATTAATAGTAACATTTACTCGCGTAGCATCAGAACCACGAACACGAATACCTGCATAACCTACACCAGCACCAGCATCAGATGTAGTAACAACTGAAGGTAAGTAGTTCATTAAAACAGGAATGTCTTGTCCTAAGTTACGCTTCGCAATTTCTTTTTTTGTTAAGTTAGAGTGTGTTACAGGTGCATCTGCTTTTACTCGAACTGCAGAAACTAAAACTTCGTCTAATACATTAGCATCAGAAACTAAGTTTAAAGTAATGCTTTGGTTTGATGTGATATCAATTTCTTGAGTTAAGGTTTTATAACCAAGGTAAGAAACCTCAATAATGTGTTTACCTTTAGTTAAGTTTAATTTAAAAGTTCCTTCAAAATCAGTTGAAGTTCCTTTTTGTAATTGTTTAACAGCAACGGTAGCTCCAACCAAAGGTTCTTGTTTGTTGTTAACTACTTTACCAGCTAAAATGTAATCTTGTGCATTTGCGGTTAAGGTTGCAAATAATACCATTAAAAAAGCTACTATCTTCACTTGTTTAATAAAGGACATCGGTCTCATTTTTTTAAAAATAAAATCGAATAAAAAGAGGTAATTATTCTATGTTTTTGTTGAATAATTAACGTGTTTTGAACGTAGCGTAAAAATAAAAAAGCATAATTTTTTCACCTGTACACTAAAACATCTATTAGATGTTTTCTTTACGTTCACAATCCCTAAACAGCATTACCTGTTCTAGGTTCATTGGGTATGATCTCAGCCGATATTAGGCACCCCTTTACGAGAACGCTGCAAATGTATAACAGATTTTTAGAATAGAACACAAAGAAGCAATAATTTTTATCTAGGTTGTCGAAAAAACAAATGCTTAATCTATATTAGGCTTTTTTCGTAGAACTTTCTTAAGCGCATTTCGCTTTTTATTTTCAGCCTTTCTTTTTATTGATGCCTTTGTTGGTTTGGAAGCTTTTCGTATTTTTTTCTTGATTAAGCTTGAGGTAATTAATTCAAAAAAACGTTTTATAACCAGTTCTTTATTTCTGTGTTGAGAACGAGTTTCTCCACTTGATAATAATAAGATGCCTTCTTTGTTAAGTCGATTTTTTATGTTTTTTTGAAGTGTTATTTTCTCTTCATTGCTTAAGCCTTCAGAAAGTAAAAGGTTAAAAGAGAGTTCTACTTTTGACGAAACTTTGTTTACATGTTGCCCACCAGCACCAGAACTTCGAACTGCTTTAAATTGTAACTCTTTAAATAAAATTTCTTTATTCACAGTTAAGAAGGTAGGTTACTTACATCCGTATTTTGGTGTAGAAAATGTAAATCTAAATCAATCAAAGTATCAGAATACGAATATAAGTTTTCTTTAGAGGCGATTAGTTTATCAATTACTTCTGTAGCTTTTTTAAAACGAGTTTCTTTATCTCCTTTTAATAAAATATACGGACGATTGTACTTTTTTAAGGTGTTTTCAAAAGCATTAAACATTTCAAGCCTTTGTTCTGGGCGATCACGTAAATCGTCTTCTTCCCAAGGAGTATCGATGTAAGTTAAAAAATAAATATCGTATGAATTTTCTATAGCAGCCTCGTCAAGTTTTGGGTCTACAAACCCGCCATAATATTCTTCAGAATATACTTTAGTTTCTAATAAATCAGTATCACAAATTAATAATTTATCTGCTTTTTTAGCTAAATCGTTTTCTAACTGAATTTGTCCTTGAGCAATCGGAAGAATATCTTCTTGTTCACAAATTTTACGCTCGTTATTCCATTTTTCTTGCAAATAATCACGAGCAAATTCTGGAGCCCAAACGGTATTGTAATGACGTGCAAGTTGACGAGAGAGCGTAGTTTTACCTGTGCTTTCTGGACCAAATAAAACAACCTTTATAAGGTTGATGCTTTTTTGTCTAAGCTTTTTTTCCATGCTAAATATCCTGATATTGCTATAAAGGTAAATATTAAATACTGAAAACTCGAAAATGTAAATCCTTTATAAAAATATAACGGGACAGAAATAATATCTCCGATAATCCAATAAATCCAATTTTCTATTTTTCGCTTTGCCATCAGCCACATTCCAACAAAGAAAACAGCTGTAGTTACGGTATCAATGTAAGCCGTTAAATTATTCCATTTGTCAAAATAAGTGTAAACAGCGTACACAAAAACAAGCGTGCTTAAAAAAATGATAACACTTGTCTTTTTTTCTTTAAGTGTTGTTCTAGAAATTGGTGTAACGTGAGTAGCATCAACTTTACGTGTCCAAATATACCAACCATAAAGGCTCATAATAAAGTAGTACCCATTAATCATCATATCACCTAAAAGTCCCCATTTTAAAAGAAGATATACAAAGATGGATGTACTAATTAGCCCAGTAGGAAACACCCAAATTTTATTCTGTTTTGAAAACCAAACAGAAAGAAAACCAAAGATTACTGCGATTATTTCTAAAGTAATATCAATCGTTGAAGAGTTGGCATATTGCCCGAAAAGGAAATCAAAAAGTTGGTTCATAGTCGCTACGATCAGATTTTACAATTTTCATTAATAATAAACCTTTATCTATCAATTCAAAGGCTTCTTTTATTTCGGTAGTTAAGACCTGCATTACTTTATCATATTCACCATACACTTGCGTACTTAATGGATTTTCAAGTACAGTTAAGTCTGATGCTCTTAACTTTTTTATAAAGTTGATAATTGGTTCTTCGAATTCGTTTTGAAGAGGAGTTAACGTTAACTCTACTGATATTTTCATAGAAAGTATAAATTAGAGAAGCAAAGATAATGGACTAAGATATACTACGAAATTTTAAAAAAGATAAGATTTTTAGGAAGCATATACACATGTAAAACCTTCAGTTTCTAAAAACTGAATATCATATTCAGAGGTTTGTCCTTCATATAATATTTTACCCGTAGTTTTATTAGTGTCAAACGAAAAATCTTCTATGTAAATATTCTCCAAAAAGAGTAACTTTTTCTTTCCGTAAATCTTATATAAACTCTCCTTAGCCCCCCAAACTATAGTCAGTTTACTTACCAAAGCATCGTGATTCGCAATTGACTTATATTCCTCGATGGGCGTAAATTTATGCGCAATCTTTACAATTTTATCACGTTGTTTTTCAATGTCTATTCCAACAGGTTTTTCATCAGAAATAATGATGCCTGAAAAAGTAAACGAATGTGTAATCGAAATAAATTTACCATCTTTTAAATGAGGCTTTCCATATTCATCATATACCAAATCAGCATCTGTATATCCTACTTCTTTTAGTAAATGACGAACGCTTAAAAAACCTCTTCGATGCAAATCAGATTTCATACCATCAACACGGTCTTGATTATTTTTAGTAAGTACTATTCCTTCAGATAAATCTTCAAAAGATTCTTCTATCTTCCAAATCAATACTTTAGAGTTGTTGCTTACCGTTAATGTTTTGTGAATAGGCATATTTTAGAAAGTTATTTCGTAATTTTGCGACTCAAAAATTTAGATACATAAATATACATAAATATGAGCACAAATACCGCTACATACGTACCTTTTAAAGTTAAAGATATCTCTTTAGCTGATTGGGGGAGAAAAGAGATTGAATTGGCAGAAGCTGAAATGCCAGGATTAATGTCTTTAAGAGAAGAATATAAAGATGAGCAACCATTAAAAGGTGCAAGAATTGCAGGATGTTTACACATGACGATTCAAACTGCGGTTTTAATTGAAACTTTACAAGCTTTAGGAGCTGAGGTTACTTGGAGTTCTTGTAATATTTTTTCTACACAAGATCAGGCTGCTGCTGCAATCGCTGCTGCTGGAACGCCAGTTTATGCATGGAAAGATATGACTGAAGAAGAGTTTGATTGGTGTATCGAGCAAACTTTATTCTTTGGTGAAGATAAGCAACCATTAAACATGATTTTAGATGATGGTGGAGATTTAACAAACATGGTGTTAGATAAGTACCCTGAGTTAGCTGAAGGAATCAACGGTTTATCAGAAGAAACTACTACAGGAGTTCACCGTTTATACGAAAGAGTTAAAAACGGAACTTTACCAATGCCAGCAATTAACGTTAACGACTCTGTTACGAAGTCTAAGTTTGATAACAAATATGGATGTAAAGAATCTGCAGTTGATGCGATTCGTAGAGCTACTGATATTATGTTAGCAGGTAAGCGTGTAACTGTTTGTGGTTATGGTGATGTAGGTAAAGGTACAGCTGCTTCTTTTAAAGGTGCGGGTTCTATTGTTACTGTTACAGAAATTGACCCTATTTGTGCGTTACAAGCTGCAATGGACGGTTTTGAAGTAAAGAAATTAGAAACAGTTGTTGGTAATTCTGATATTATTATTACTACTACTGGAAATAAAGATATCGTTCAAGGACGTCATTTCGAAGCAATGAAAGACAAAGCTATTGTTTGTAACATTGGTCACTTTGATAATGAAATTGACATGGCTTGGTTAAATGGTAACTTTGGTGATACTAAAGATACTATTAAGCCTCAAGTTGATAAGTATAACGTAAACGGAAATGATATTATCATTTTAGCTGAAGGGCGTTTAGTAAATTTAGGTTGTGCAACTGGACACCCAAGTTTTGTAATGTCTAACTCATTTACAAATCAAACATTAGCTCAGATTGAATTATGGAACAATGCTGATGCCTATAAAAATGATGTATATATGTTACCTAAGCATTTAGATGAAAAAGTAGCAAAATTACACTTAGCTAAAATTGGTGTTGAATTAACAGAGTTACGTGAAGAACAAGCTTCTTATATTGGTGTAACTGTTGAAGGGCCATTTAAGCCTGAGCATTACAGATACTAGGATTTAGTAATGACTATAAATAAAAAATCCAGCAACTTAGTTGCTGGATTTTTTATTGACTAAATTTTAATCAATTATATTTTTAAAGAATCAAATAGCTCAATTAATTTTGGACTAGATGGTCTAGGTGCATTAGCATCAACAATATTTCCTTGTGGGTCGATTAAGATAAAACGAGGAATACTATTTACTCTATAAGCTCCAGAAAAATTCTTATCTCTTTTAGAGTATAGCTGAACTCCGCTTAAGTTTTTATCAGCCACCATTTTTTTCCAAGTTTCATAATCTCTTTCTTGATCAACAGAAATACTTACAAACTCTATGTTCTTACCATGGTATTGTTTTTCAACTTTTTGTAAGAAAGGAATTTCTTTTTTACAAGGATTACACCAAGTTGCCCACATATCTATATACACATACTTACCTTTTAAATCGTCTAAAGAAGTTGTACCACCTTTGTAGTTTTCGTAATCAACAAATTTAGGTGACTCAGAACCTTTAGCTAATTTAGTAGCCATGTATAATTTATCTGCGTGCGTTTTGTCTAAGTATTTTTTTAATCCAGTGATGTTTTTCTTTTGAAAAGCAACAAAAGCTGAATCTAATTTAGTTTCTTCGATTCTTTTGTTGAACCCATCAACAAATGCATTAATCTTAGTATCGAATTCTTCTTTAGGTAAAGTAAAAAGGGTTTTATCATTAAATAACCCTTCTTGTAACATAGACGATTTTGCGATAAAATTACTTTCATCAGCACCAGCACCAGTATAAGTTATAGTTTCATCAAACTCTTTGGTGTCAAGAGTCATATTGATGTCAGCACCATTTTTTAAATATAAAGTTGCATATTCTCCACCATCAAACAGACGATAAAAACCATCTTTTACATTCATGGTATCTTTAAACATTCCGTTCTCATCAACTTTAATTACTCTTTTAAATTTAAATTGAGGATTAGAAATAACGACTGAATCAGAATTTTTGTTGGTTATTTTACCTGAAAAAGTAACAAAGTCATTTTGTTCTTTTTTACAAGAAACCATAGCTATGGCAACAGCCATTAAGCAAACTATTTTTTTCATTAGTTGTAAGTTTAATTATTGCTTTAATAGCTTACTAAATTACTAATTTTTAAGTTATAGAAAAGTTTTTTAACTATTTAACCTAACCAGCCTTCTCTATCTAAACTTCTATACTGAATAGCTTCAGCAATATGATCTGATGCGATGTTTTTTGAAGAGGCTAAATCTGCGATAGTGCGAGAAACTTTTAGTATTCTATCATAAGCTCTGGCAGATAGGTTTAATTTCTCCATTGCTGTTTTTAATAAGGTTTTACTTTCTTCGGATAATTTACAGAATTCACGAATTTGTTTTACACTCATTTGCGCATTGTAATGGATGTTTTCAAATTCTTTAAATCTTTCTGTTTGAATTTCTCTAGCAGCGGTTACTCGCTTTCTAATCTCTATAGATGCTTCTCCTTTTCGTTCTTCGGTTAATTTTTCAAAAGGAACAGGGGTTACTTCAATGTGGATGTCAATACGATCTAATAAAGGACCTGATATTTTACTTAAATAGCGTTGCATTTCGGCAGGAGAGGAGGTCATTGGTGAATCGGCATCGTTAAAATAACCAGAAGGGCTTGGATTCATGCTTGCTACTAACATAAAGCTGCTAGGGTAATTTACTGTAAATCGAGCTCTAGATATCGTTACTTCTCTATCTTCTAATGGCTGTCGCATAACTTCTAAAGCACCTCTTTTAAATTCGGGAAGTTCATCTAAGAAAAGCACACCATTATGTGCCAATGAGATTTCTCCAGGTTGCGGTAAATTATTGCCACCACCAATTAAAGCGATATCAGAACAAGAATGATGAGGGCTACGGAATGGACGTTGATACATTAAGCCTGAATTAGACACTTTACCAACAACCGAATGAATCTTGGTTGTTTCTAAAGCTTCATGTAAGGTCATTGGTGGTAATATGGATGGTAATCGTTTAGCTAGCATAGTTTTCCCAGCTCCTGGCGGACCTATTAATATAATATTATGTCCACCCGCAGCAGCGATTTCCATACAGCGTTTTATGCTTTCTTGTCCTTTTACATCAGAAAAATCAAACTCTGGAAAATCAATATGTTTATAAAACTCTGCACGAGTATCAACAATTGTGGGTTCAAGTATTTCATCTTGATTGAAATGGTTGATTACTTGCATGATGTTATCTACTCCGTAAACTTTCAAATCGTTTACAATAGCAGCTTCTTTAGCATTCTCTTTAGGTAGTATAAAGTGCTTAAATCCATCTTCTCTGGCTTTTATAGCAATGGGTAATGCACCTTTAATAGGCTGCAAACTTCCATCAAGAGATAATTCTCCCATAATAATATAATTAGCTATATTTTCTGATAGTATTTGTTTAGATGCAGCGAGGATACTCATGGCAATTGTAACATCGTAAGAAGCTCCTTCTTTTTTTATATCAGCAGGAGCCATATTGATAATTATTTTCTTTCCGGGTAGTTTGTAGCCGTTATTATTTAATGCAGCTGAAATTCGATACGAACTTTCTTTAACAGCATTATCAGGTAATCCGACTAAATGATAGCCGATACCTTTATCAATATTTACTTCAACAGTTATTGTGGTTGCTTCGATTCCAAAAACAGCACTTCCATAAACTTTTACAAGCATAACTTTCTCTTTCTGTTAAAGATAGAGAAAAATATAATGAGTTTAAAGCTGTTTAGTTAGAGGTATTTTTCTTTGCAGATGAGAAAAGTGATTTGTAAATTTTTCTAATAATAAAGAAAATTAAAACGACTAGAAAAATAGCAACAATAGGAATGAAAATGGAAAAGGCAGACATTACCATTGCGGTTCCTGTTTCAACAGTTGAAATTACTGGATTTGCCACACCTGCTGTTGAAGCAGTGGAAGCAAGTCGAGTAGAAGCTGTCGTTCCTTTTATAGCAGATGCAGTTCCGCCTCCAGCAATAATAGCCAAAGCCCAAGTAATTACAGGAGATAAATCAGCAACAGTAGAAACCATTACTGTGGTACCTGCAATAGCTGCCAGTGGAATTGCGATGGTGTCTAATAAATTATCGAACCAAGGAATGTAGTATGCAAAAATTTCTAAAACAGTAGCAATTCCTAAAGTAATAATGGCAGAAGAACTTGCTACCCAGCTCCAGTTTTCATTTAAAGGAATGATATTGTAATATCCAGCTAAACTTAATGCAAATAGTGGCAAAAACACTCTAAAACCTACCGAAGCTGCTAAACCAATTCCTAAAAAAATACTGATAATTGATTCTGGACTCATACTTTTTTTGATGTTAAGATATAAAAAAAAGCCTCTTAATTAAGAGGCTTTTTTAAAATATTTATGACTTACTAGTTGTTGTTATAACGGTCTAAACCAGTTTTTAACCAATCGTAATAAGTTGAATGATCTGAATATTGTTGAGGTGTATTAAGTACCTCTAAGTTTGGACTCATTAACACATAAAATGGTTGAGAAGCAGTTTTAAAGTTAGCTGCTTGTAACGTAGCCCATTTATCACCATAAGTTCTAATTCTTTTTACTTTACCATTAGGTTTGATAAAATCGAATTGCTCATCTTCTGGTAATTTTCTTTCATGATCATCAACGTATAATGAAATTAATACGTAATCATCATTAATTAAAGAATAGATATCTGGTTGACTCCAAATGTTTTCTTCCATCTTACGACAGTTAACACATGCCCATCCAGTAAAGTCTAATAATACTGGTTTGTTAACTGATTTTGCGTAAGCAATACCTTCATCAAAATCTTTGAAACAATTTAATCCTAATGGACATTTGTTGTCTTTTTGATAGATACTATGAAATTGAGGTGGTGCAAATCCACTTAATAATTTGTTTTGATTCCAAGCTGGTTTTTGCATAACTCCAGGAGCTAAGTATATAGCGAATCCTAAAGCTAAAAGACCTAATAATACTCTAAAGAAAGATATTTTTCCATATTTCTTACCGATAAATCCGAATAAATATAATGCTGCTAAAAATGCGATTAATACCCAAATACCAATAAAGATTTCTCTTTTTAATAAATCCCAGTGACCTACTAAATCAGCATTTGATAAGAATTTGAAAGCAAAAGCTAATTCTAAGAAACCTAAAATAACTTTAACTGTATTTAACCATCCACCAGATTTAGGTAAAGAATTCAACCATCCTGGGAACATTGCAAATAAAGCAAACGGTAATGCTAATGCAGCCCCAAAACCAATCATACCAGCTGATAGTTGCATCGCTCCACCGCTAGATCCTAAAGAACCTGCTAATAATGAACCTAAGATAGGACCGGTACAAGAGAATGATACAATTGCTAATGTTAACGCCATAAAGAATGTACCGATGATACCTCCAACGTTAGATGCGCTATCTGCTTTATTACTCCAAGAACTTGGTAGTGTTAATTCGTAGAAACCAAAGAATGATCCTGCGAAGAATATTAATACAGCAAAGAAAAATACATTTAACCATACGTTAGTTGAAATTGTATTTAAAATCTCTGGATCTAATGTGTCTAAATAATGGAACGGTAAACTTAAAAGCCCGTAAATTAATACGATAAAGAATCCATATAATAATGCACTTCCAATACCTTTTCCTTTTTTTTCAGTCCTTTTTGTAAAGAATGACACAGTTAAAGGAACCATTGGGAATACACATGGAGTTAAAAATGCTAATAAACCACCAACAAAACCTAATAAGAAAATGTTTAATAAAGAATCTCCTTCTTTTTCTTCAACACTTTTTTCAGCAGTACTTTTCAGTAAAACTGTATTTTTTAAGTTAAGGTTTAATGTTTGAGATAAAGATTTACTTTTATCATCTACCTCAGCAACTGTTTGTTCAACAGCACCTCCAGTTAAAGAAAATGTAAAATCCTCATCAAAAGGTAAACAATATTCTTTACAAACTTGTGCGTCTAAATTAAGCGTTACCTGAGTTAAACTTGGATCTGAAACGGAAATACGTTGTATTAATTTACCTTCTTCAACGAAGAAAATTTCATCTTTTCCCCAAATTTCACTGAATTCAGTTTCGGTTTCACTTTCTTTTGCTTTCCCAACAACAGTAAATCCTGTTTGACCTTCTGCTGGAGAAATTGTCATAGGTAATGATGCGTCTTCTGGGTTATATTGTGAGTATAAGTGCCAGTCATCAGCGATTTCTAAATCAAAAATTAAATCGTACTCAGTATCTGAGATTTTTTCGACAGTAGGGGTTACTACTATAGGGTTGTCATCCGATTGAGAATAAACAGCTAAACCTATGAATAATAAAAATAGAGTAAAGAATTTTTTCATTCGAGTTAGTTTATAAGGGGTTGTTTTTAAATGCTCATTTTTAATAATTCGGTTGTTTTACTTGTGGGTAAAAAACGTTTGTCTTGTCTTTTTCCTACAACCCAAATGATTTCATCATCATTTGAACAAAGCAACCAAATATTTTCTTTATCAAAAACAGATAGTTTTTCGTCTTTAAAATATTTGCTAATCTTCTTTTTTCCGATCATTCCTGACGGATAAAAGTAATCTCCTTCTTTCCATTTTCTTAGAGAGAGTGGGTAATTTAACAAATTTTTATCAACATAAATGCTATTTGTATTGATCTTTTTTTGTTGGTGAACGTTTTCGAATAACAAGTTGATTGGGTTTGTTATCCTGGTGTTTTCTTTATTAATGATAATTAGCTCTTGATTAGAAGGGCTTTTTTTATCAGTGCGTAAAAGTAATAAAAAATCTCTGTCTTTCAACAAAGTATGCAAATTTGTTGATACTTTCTTACCTGATTGAGCGTAAATTAGGTGATAAACATCATTCCATTCTGTAAATTTATAGTCTTTTAATAACTGATATAAATATGCTTTTGGATTTGATAATTGCACTAATTTAGAAATGTTTATTTTTAAAATTTCACCATCTTTTGAAATAATTTCTTCATAAACTTCTTTTATTTTGTCATTTACAATTTGTTGAGATTGTTTAAGAAAAACGGATGTTTTTGTAAAAGATTCTAATAAACTAGGGTTTAGTTCTTTTAAAGAAGGGATTATTTCGTGTCTAATTTTATTTCTTAAATATTTAGTTTCTGCATTGCTAGCATCTTCTCGCCATTGGATATTATTTTTTGTAGCGTAATTCTTAATTTCTTCTTGAGAAAAAGCTAACAGTGGTCGTACAATTTTATCGTTTACAACAGGGATACCTGTTAAACCTTCTAAACCGGTACCTCTTGTTAAATTGATTAAAAAAGTTTCTAAGTTGTCATCAGCATGATGAGCTGTTAAAATATAATCGAAGTCATATTCTTGAGCTAACTCATAAAACCAATCGTATCGTAGTTTTCTTGCAGCTAGCTGCGTTGATAATTTATGCTCTATGGCAAATTGTTCTGTTTTAAATTGAGTAGTATATGCTTTAATAGAAAGATCTTTACTTAAGTTTTTAATAAACACCTCGTCTAAATAGCTCTCTTTTCCTCTTAGCTGAAAATTACAATGCGCTAAAGAAATATTGTATTTTAATTGATGTAATAAATGAGTTAAAACAACACTATCTATTCCTCCTGAAATTGCTATTAAAAGTTTTCTTTCTTTTAGAAAAGAGAAATTAGAGTCAATATGTTTTGCAAATTCTGTTAAATACATCTTGGTAATTCAAAACCCTTTTAAATTAATTTAAAAGGGTTTTTTATTATTTGGTTTTTGTTATTTTAAATATTTAAATCATTAAATAATTTAGTTAAATCTTCGCTAGATGGTCTTGGAGCATTTGCATTAATAATCTTCCCATCAGGATCAATTAAGATAAAACGAGGTATACTATTAATACCATATCCTTTCACAAATTTAGAATTCCAATCGTTGTCAGAAAATAATTGAACTCCTGTAAGTTCTTTTTCTTTTACCATTTCCGTCCAAAGATTATGATCTTTTTTAACATCAATAGAAATACTTACAAACTCAATGTTTTTATCATGGTATTGTTTTTCAATCTTTTTTAAAGATGGAATTTCTCTTTTACATGGTCCACACCAAGTTGCCCAAACATCTACATAAACATATTTACCCTTAAGATCATTTAAAGAAGTAGTACCACCAGCATAATTTTCATAATTTTCAAAAGTTGGAGACTCACTACCTTTAGCTAATTTTTTAATTAAATTATATTTCTCAGTTAATTTGGTTTTGAAATCTTCGTCAGTTGAAAGTCTCATTATTGATTCATATAAATCTCCAGATTTTGGGTTTCCAGAAGAAACATCACGAGCTACACTAGTTAATAATCCGTTTTTAATTTCAGGGCTTTTTACATTTTCAATGAATGCAATAGCAGCTTCTTGAAACGGAATACTATCTTTTTCTGATTTTTCTCTTACAGTTTTATAAAAATTTCTACCTACTAAGTTTTTGTATGCAGAGGATGTTTTATAATCTTTTTCATTGTCATATTTTAAATATTTAGCTAAGTCAGGAAAGTTTTTAGAAACTTTAAAGTCTTTGTTTTTAGTAAAGTATGCATGAGCTCTTTCATATTGCTTAGCTTTTAAAATATGATCATATTTTAAATTTGTTTTTTCAGACTCGACAAAATCATTATCTAAATCACTACTTAAAGAGTTTAATAACTCTGTTTTTTGATCGTTAATTTTGTTTAAGTAATCAGCTTCTTCTAATAAAAATAATTTTGTTGGGCTACCATACTTTTCTATGGTTAAGTATTTTTGAGCTAAAAAATTATTCTCATTACTTCCCTTACCTGTATAAGTTATAGTTTCGTCAAATTCCTTAGCATTCATATTTAAAGTGATGTCGTAACCATCTTTTAAATAGATTGAAGAACTTTCTTTACTGTCTGAAAACCTGAAATAACCGTTAGCATCAAAAATTGTATCAGAAAACACACCTGTATCTGATACAGTTATTTCTCTTACTTTTTTATTTGAGCTATTAATGATTGATAATAAATTGCTGTTTGGGTTTTCAATTTTACCTGAAAATAAAACGTAATTTTTTTCTTCTTTGTTACATGAAATAATAGTTAAAACTATTAATACAAAAATAATTTTCTTCATAGTTATCTTTTATAAATTTTATGCAATATAGTAAAATGAACTATAGGTTTAGTTAAAAGTTCTTTGTTTCAACCAATTCACTATGTCGTTTAGCATTTCCTCTTTGCATAAATCATTGTGTAATTCATGATAGCCTCCTTCATAAAGCTTTAAAGTTGCTTTGTTAGAGTTGTTAGCGAATGTTTCTGTTCCTTTATAATCAATTATTTTATCGTCAGTTCCATGTAATAAATACATTGGAATTTTAAGATCTGAAGCATTTTCTATCGCCCAATCTGCGGCATCAAAGAAAGATAATGAGAAATTTGGACTTATTTTGTCGTGTACTAACGTATCATTGATGTAATTATCTACTTCTTCTTTAATACGAGAAATATGAGTAGCATCTAGCTCACTTGGTAAAGTAATTGAAGGTACAATTTTTTGCATTAATTTCCCTGCGGTAAGTTTCCATGCTGGAGGTTGGAAAGCTAATTTTAACATCGGACTTGTAGCAATTACACCGTTTAAAGAATTATCCTTTCTTAAAACATAGTTAATTACGGTATTTCCTCCCATCGAATGACCGTATAAGAACATTGGTTTATCACCAAAAACATCTTTTGCTTTATCAATTAGTTTAGAAACACTATTTAAAACAGCATCGTAACTCGGATTATGCCCTCGTTTTCCAGTAGTTTTACCATGTCCGAAATGATCAAAAGCAATTACGCCAAAATTATTATCAGTTAGTTTTTTTGCAACATGTTCGTAGCGCCCCGAATGTTCTCCCATTCCGTGAACAATAACTACAACCGCTTCAACTTTTTCAGGTTGCCAATATTGACCGTAGAAATCAGTCTTATGATAATTGAAATTAAACTCGTGATGTGTCATAGTTTATTGCTTTTTTAACCAGATTCTAATTTCTTTTCTCAAAGAAACTTCTGGTTTTGGTAATGGGATGGTTTTACCAAATTGTTTACTTCTATTAAATTTTGAAAACGTAATTTTAAGTTGTTTCCAATCGTCTGGATATTCCTCTAGAAAGGTATTGAAAAAAATCTGCTCATTAGGTGTTCCTTCTATTTTAGAAAGTACATGGTTAAATTTTTCTTCTTGTTCTATAATCATCATATAGTAAATATAAAGAAACTAGTTTGAATTTAGTAAAAAGGACTATATACAGTCTTATTCTCTGACAATATTTCCGTCATTTGAGATTTTAAAATACAGTGTAGATGGATTGTCAGAAATATACTCTGTTAACTCAATTCTATTTTTATCAAGCTTCGAAGTAGTTTTTAACATGCCGTCAGTAATTTCATCATAAGCTAAAACTTGACTATTGATAATAGAAAAATCTTTATCGTAGTTAACTAACATTGAAATTACTTCTACATTATTTGGGTAAAAATAGAATACTACAGATTGAAAGTTGTCAGATATTTTAGGAAGGTATGAAATTCCAATTTTGGCTTTTTCATTATTTAATTGATCTTCAAATATTGAAGGTAATTTTAATAATTTTTGCTCTTCTTTACTTAAAAGCTTTCCTTCAACATGATTACTAAAATTAGTACTATCAATTAAAGGTAGTTGTTTTATTGGGTATTCATTTACAAATGAATATTTGTTGGTTTTACAAGCAATTCCAACAATTAAGAATACTATTAAAGTTAGGGATTTATAGATGCTTTTCATAGGATAAATATAATTAAGTTTTATTAGTTGTTTAAAAGAACATATTTCATAGCTTTAGCTTTTAAAAGACATTCCTCATACTCTTTTTCGGGAGTAGATTTAGCAGTAATCGCTCCGCCTACAGAATAAGAAACGTATTTTTCTTCAGTATTGTATAAAATACTTCTAATAACCACATTAAAATCAAAATCTCCATTCGGAGTAAAATAACCAACGGTTCCAGAATAGAGACCGCGTTTGGTTTCTTCTAATTCTTCAATGATTTTCATTGCTGATATTTTTGGAGCTCCAGTCATACTCCCCATAGGAAAGGTGTCTTTTATAATATCTACAGGGTGTGTTGTCGATTCAACTTCAGAAGTTATAGTAGAAATCATTTGATGGACTTGCTTAAATGAATATACCTTACATAATTCTTCTACCTGGACACTGCCTTTCTTTGCGGTTCTCGATAAATCGTTACGGACTAGATCTACAATCATAATATTTTCAGACCGTTCCTTTTCATCACGAGCTAAGTCGAACGCAATTTTATCGTCTTCAATTTTATCGATGAAGCGTTTAGCAGTTCCTTTAATAGGTTGAGATATAATTTTTGTCCCTTCCTTTTTTATATAGCGTTCTGGAGTTGCAGACAATAAATATAAGTTATCGTGTCTGAAAAAAGTTGCAAAAGGAGGTTCGGAAATTTCATTTAAATGTTGATAAATTTCATGCGGATTAATAGTTGTGTTTTCAGCATAAAATTCTTGACAGAAATTAGCTTCGTAAATATCACCTCTATGAATATGTTCTAAAACTTTTGTTACTTTTTGATGATATTCATCTTTGTGAATTCGAAGTTTAATTTTTATATCGTCCTCGTCAGATGATTTATCAATAAATGCTTTGGTGCTGGTTCCATGGATTTCTTCAAAATCTTCTTCTAATTCGTCATCAATCATTTGTAAATAATGAAACTCAATTGTATTTCCTTTGATAAAAATTACCTTTTGAGGTTGAAAGAAATATAAATCAGGAAAATGAAGTCCATCAAAATTATTGGAACTTAACTTCTCAACATCATTTTTCACATCGTAAGAAATATAACCAAAAAGATAATCCTTAGTATAGGATTGATACTCTTTTAGTTTATCAAAAGCACCATGATAATCGGTTTTTATTGACGTGAATTCATCAGCAGCTAAACAACAATCAAACGAAGCGTATTCTTGATCATAATTGTTAGAATCTAACCAAAGAGCTGTTTCAAACTGCTTAGACCAAGCAAATAACTTTTGCTTAAATTCTTCTGGGTTTTCTATTTCAAAATTACGTTGGGTTCTTTTCGACATCGTACAAAAATAAGAAACCCGATAGAAATAATGCTATCGGGTTTCGTTTTATAAAGTTGAAAGAGTTATTCTTTCTTTTCAACTTCTACTTCAATAGTTTTTGCTTCTTTTTTTACATTTACTGAAACTATTTCTCCAGCTTCTTTGGCTTTTGCTTCAATCTCTTCAGCAGTACCCTCAAGTTTTTGGATGTTAGTAACTGTTTTTCCATCCTTAGTAGTTGATGTAGTAATTGTAGCTTTTGCTATATCTCCATCAGTAGATTTCATTTCAACACGAACTTCTTTTTTAATTTCGTTAGTAGCATGCTCTGTTACACCATGATTTCCTAATAAAGGCGCAATTACCAAACCAACTAAACAAGTAAGTTTAATTAAAATATTCATTGATGGACCAGAAGTATCTTTAAAAGGATCACCAACTGTATCTCCAGTTACTGCAGCTTTATGAGCATCAGAACCTTTATAAGTCATTTCTCCGTTAATTTCTACACCAGCTTCAAAAGATTTCTTAGCGTTGTCCCAAGCTCCACCAGCATTATTTTGGAAGATTGCCCACATAACACCAGATACACAAACACCAGCCATATAGCCACCTAAAGGTTCTGCACCAAAAATTAATCCAATTAAAATAGGAGTAATGATGGTAATTAAACCTGGTAAAATCATTTCTTTTAAAGCAGCTTTGGTTGAAATATCAACACATTTTGCATATTCTGGAGTTCCAGTTCCTTCCATAATTCCAGGAATTTCTCTAAACTGACGACGTACTTCGTGTACCATTTCCATAGCTGCTTTTCCAACTGATTCCATTGCTAAAGCTGAAAATATTACAGGAATCATTCCTCCAACAAATAACATTGCTAATACATCTGCTTTAAAAATATTTATTCCGTCAATTCCGGTAAATGTTACATAAGCAGCAAATAAAGCTAAAGCAGTTAATGCAGCAGAAGCAATTGCGAAACCTTTGCCTACTGCGGCAGTTGTATTACCAACAGAGTCTAAAATATCTGTACGTTCACGAACGTGATCTTCTAATTCACTCATTTCTGCAACTCCACCTGCATTATCTGCAATTGGTCCGAAAGCATCAATTGCTAATTGCATTGCAGTAGTTGCCATCATTGCAGAAGCAGCTAAAGCAACGCCGTAAAATCCTGCAAAATAATATGAACCGTAAATAGCGGCAGCAAATAGAATAACTGATAAAAAAGTAGATTTCATTCCTACAGCTAAACCTGCAATTAGGTTTGTTCCTGCACCAGTTGCACTATTTTGAACGATGCTCATTACAGGTTTTTTACCTAAACTTGTATAGTATGCAGTAACCATTGAAATTAATGCCCCAACAGCCAAACCGATACATGCAGACCAGAATACATTTATTGAGGATACATCTCTAATTCCTTCTCCAAAGAAACTCATTTGCATAGTTTCTGGCAGCATCCAGTCAATTAGAAAATAACTTGCAGCTAAGGTTAATAATATTGAAGCCCAGTTACCTGTATCTAATGCTTTTTGTACTTCAGCTTCTTTTGCTGAATTATCTTTAATTCCAACTAAAAATGTTCCTATGATAGATGCTACAATACCAACTCCAGCAATTACCAAAGGTAATAGGATAGGTCCCATATTATTAAACCCATCAGTAAATTGAGTAGTCGTAGACATATCTCTAATTACATAATTTCCTAGTACCATTGCAGCTAAAACAGTTGCAACGTACGAACCAAATAAATCGGCCCCCATACCAGCAACATCACCAACATTATCACCAACATTATCTGCAATAGTTGCAGGGTTACGAGGATCGTCTTCTGGAATTCCAGCCTCAACTTTACCTACTAAATCAGCTCCTACATCTGCAGCTTTGGTGTAGATTCCTCCACCAACACGAGCGAATAAAGCAATAGACTCAGCTCCTAAAGAGAATCCGGCTAATGCTTCTAAAACTACGGTCATGTTTTCGTAGAAAGACCCATCACCTCCCATAAATTGGTTGGTAAAGAAAATAAAGAATAAACTTAATCCTAAAACAGCTAAACCAGCAACTCCAAGTCCCATTACAGTTCCTCCTCCAAAAGATACTTTTAAAGCTTGTGGTAAACTTGTTTTTGCAGCTTCGGCTGTTCTTGCATTTGCATCAGTTGCAATACGCATTCCTATATTTCCTGCTAAGGCAGAAAAAATAGCTCCTATAATAAATGCTGGAACAATCATCCAGCTAGTTGTGTCTACTAATTTTGATATAATAAAAAGTGCTACTGAGGCAATAGCAACGAAGATTAATAGTAATCGATATTCTGCGGCTAAAAAAGCAAGAGCACCTTCTTTAATACTTTTTGAAATGGATTGCATTTTGTCACTTCCTGCATCTTGTTTTTTTACCCAGACCATTTTTATATACATAAAAATAAGTCCTAAAATTGCCAAAATAATTGGCAAATACATCATGTTTTGTTTCATGTTTAAGTTATTAGATTAGTTATAAGTGTTCGTAAATATAACAAAATCAACAACTAAACAAAAAAACCTCTCAGAGTGTTCTGAGAGGTTTTTGAAATTTATTAAGAAAAATTACTAATTATATAGTAAAGTCTCCGTTGGTTTTATGTTCGCTATTTTCGTAGCGCTCGATACACTTATCTAAAATTTCATAAGCTTCGTTTGCATCTCCCCAAGCACCAATATCAACTTTCTTTTTTTCTAGATCTTTATATACTTGAAAGAAGTGTGTAATCTCTTTTACTCTGTGAGGATTTAAGTCTGCAAGATCGTTATAACTATTCCAAATAGGATCAGTAGTTGGTACACAGATGATTTTTTCGTCTGGTCCTTTTTCGTCAGCCATATGGAAAACACCGATAGGTTTTACTTCCATAACACACATTGGAAAAGTTGGTTCAGCTCCTAAAACTAATACATCTAATGGATCACCATCTAAAGCTAAAGTTTCTGGAATGAATCCGTAATCTCCAGGGTACATCATTGATGAAAATAACATTCTGTCAAAACGTATTTTTCCTAAATCAAAATCGTATTCGTATTTATTTCTACTACCTTTTGGTATCTCTATTAAAACATCTACTGTTTTTCTTTCTTTTGCAGTCATATTACTTGCTTTTCTTCGTTTCTAAAATCGGATTGCAAAAGTAGCAATTTATTAATATTTTAAAAGGAAAAACACAGGTTATTTTATTGTTAAATCGATGATTATAAGCCAGGTCTAATTCCTATGCGAATTGCAAACTTTGGAGTTGGTGCTACAATTGACCCTGTAGGTGGTGTATAGTTGCTTCTCCAGATAGCATCAATTCTAAGGAATCTAAGGTTTCCGTATCCAATATTTTCTAAACCTACACCATATTCATAATATACCTTGTTTGGTGGGTTGTAGATTACATTTGAAATTCCGTTACTATTTGTTAATCCATCATTTATTGCCCTATTTTTATTTGAAATAGTTCCATAAGCTGCTCTAAAAGTTAACAAACTACGTAGTTTTAGTTTTTTAAGCAAAGGAATTCTGTTTAAAATAAAACCATTAAAATGATGTTCAAAGTGAGTAGCTAAATAAGTGTCTGTTACAAAATCGTAATAATTTAGTAAGGCAAAAGTGTCTTTAACTAAAGAAAATGATTGGTTAGCAGGAACAACACTTAATAACCCAACAGGTACAGTTCCGAATGTTTTACCGGCTTCAAAAGTAGCATCGAAAATTCCAAATTTACTTAGTAATATCGGTTGGTTGTATTTAAACTGAAGTTTATCGTAATCATGAGTACCATTAAAAAGACCTTTGTAACCTCTACGATAATTAAGAACTAATGTAGGGAATATGTTTCTTCCAAAACGCCTTTCAACTCCAAGACCATAAACAAACCTTCCTGGGGTATATGAGATATAAAGGTCTGAGGCAACATCTGTGATTTCAGATTGAACAATACCATTATTATCAAGATAGTCCATAGAAAAATTCTCTTCAGATGCAGATTTTATTTTTGCATGCGAGAAGTTAAGTCCAATATGAAAATTCATTTTAACTTGGTAGTCGAAATTAGTAGCAATCTTCTCTATATTAGATAAATAAAAGTTATCTCCTCTATTGAATAATGCCGTAGTACCAAAACTTCCTCCTAAAAGCTGGGTGGTGTTTAATAAAGTACTTCCTAATTGTTCAATGTCTTTTTGATAAGCTGCTCCTATAGCAATTCTAGGTTTATATGAAAGTAAATAACGCCCTTCTGCTCCGTATTTTAATTTTTTATCTTTAAAACCATAGGCTAAATGTCCACTTAAACGGAAACGATCATCTTTGGTTTTAAATGTTCTAAATCCAAATTTGGTTCTAAAACCTTCAACTTGATTACTTGCAAAAGCTGTCCATAGTGGTCCAAACTGAATTCCCATTTTAGTGTTGATATATCCACTAGCAACTGTGTTGATTAAACCAGTAATATTTTTTATTTGCTTCTTTTCTTTAACTTCATTAATCAATTGATAAGTTGATTTATTTTCATCACTAATAGTAGTTTTCCAATAAGTGTCATCTTTTTCGTATTGATCTGGTCTTATTTTGGTAATTTCTTGTGTGTAGAAATTTTTAGCAAGAGGTTTGTCTAATACATAATCTTCAAAAGTGATAGTCTTTTTAATAGTTAGTCCTTTGTTGCTCTCGTTTTTATCAACAAGAGTGAAATCGCCTTCATATGCATTTTTTGTAGGTAGGTAGATACTATCGTTTCTAACTTCAAATTCTTTTTCAAAAGAAAGCCCACGTACAAAATTTAAGTTAATACTTTTATGAACTTTCATTTTAAGTTTCTTGATAGAGAATGTTTTGTCTGCTACCCAAAAATTTCCTTGAAAGGCTAAATCTCCATCTCTAATAGGAAAGAAATAAACATTGTAAAGTTTCTTTTTGTTATCTACAATACTGTCGTAAAGCACGTAATCGTATGTTGCAAACCCATCTGTAGATAAGGGACTTACAAAAGACTTTCTTAGTAAAGTGATATTGTTTTTAAAAACATCGATGTTTTGAAAGGTATTGGACATTCTATCAAAAACAAAACCTTGAGCTCCTAACCCTTCTTTTTTTTCTGCCTCAACATCTTTTCTAATGTTTCCATTTATATTGTCTCCATACACTTTAGAAACCTCTTCATTAAGGAAAATAGGTACGTAATAGTTAATACCATCACTGTCGTATTTTACTTGGGTAATTGCTTCTTTATATTCTTTTTTGAAGATTTTTTTTAAAAACAAAGTGTCTAGATTGTTAAGTCCAATTTCGATACTCGTATGTTTTTTATATTGATAATAATCAACTAAATCTAAACCGTTTTTTCTTTTACGTTTCCAAATTTCTTTTAAAATTCGATACGCAGGATTTTCTTTTTTCTTTAGACGTTTCTTAGGTTTGTTTACTATTATTACTTCCTCTAATTGATTGGTTCCTTCTTTAAGAACAACATTTAAGAATTTTGTTTTTTGACTAACTTTTAAAGTTTGTGTTTGAAAACCGATGAATGAAATTTCTAGAGTTCCTCTGTATTTTTTTGTCTTTAAAAAGAATTTCCCATTGTCATCTGTAGTAGTTCCATAAGTAGTGTTTTTCATAAAAACATTTACATATGGCATCGGATTGTTAAATTCGTCAACTACTTTACCTTTTAAAGTTAATTGGGCTTGTAATGAGCTGGCAATCAGTAGAAGTGTGAGGATTAGTATCTTTTTCATCTTTTTAGTAGTACAAAATCCTTTTGACAAGTGGTCAAAAGGATTTTGGTTTTTACAAATTGCTTGTTTATTTTTTATTTACGGTACATTACTTCTTTAACCGCTTTAACAACATCATTAGCGTTTGGTAACCATTCTTCTAATAAAACAGGAGAATATGGCGCTGGTGTATCTGCAGTTGTGATTCTTTTTATTGGAGCATCTAAATAATCAAATGCTTCGTCTTGAACCCTAAAGGTAATTTCTGAAGATACACTTCCGAAAGGCCATGCTTCTTCTAAAATTACTAGTCGATTTGTTTTCTTTACTGATTCTAAAATTGCATTATGATCCATCGGACGTACAGTACGTAAATCAATAATTTCTATTGAAATACCTTCTTTAGCTAATTCATCAGCAGCTTTATATGCTTCTTTTATAATCTTACCAAAAGAAACTACAGTTACATCAGTTCCTGCTCTTTTAATATCTGCAACACCAATAGGTATAATGTATTCTCCTTCTGGAACCTCCATCTTATCACCATACATCTGTTCAGACTCCATAAAGATTACTGGATCGTCATCACGAATTGCAGCTTTTAATAAACCTTTTGCGTCATATGGATTAGAAGGTACAATTACTTTTAATCCAGGGCAGTTAGCAAACCAGCTTTCAAAAGCTTGAGAGTGCGTTGCAGCTAATTGACCAGCTGATGCTGTAGGACCTCTAAATACAATTGGACAGTTAAATTGACCACCACTCATTTGGCGAATTTTAGCTGCATTATTGATTATTTGATCAATACCAACTAAAGAGAAATTAAAAGTCATGTATTCAACGATAGGTCTATTTCCGTTCATTGCAGAACCAACAGCAATACCTCCAAAACCTAATTCAGCGATAGGAGTGTCAATAACTCTTTTTGCTCCAAATTCGTCTAACATTCCTTTCGAAGCTTTGTAGGCTCCATTATATTCAGCTACTTCTTCACCCATTAAGTAAATGCTTTCATCTCTTCGCATTTCCTCACTCATAGCTTCGCAAATAGCTTCTCTAAATTGTATTGTTTTCATACGTTTAATAAGTAGTTGTTTATCAAGAGTGCAAAAATAATAAATTTAGGATGAATAAATAGTTTTTTAACTTAAACAAAAATGATTAATTACATTTGTGCCTTAATGTTAGATAACTAGATACAAATAAAAAATTTACTATGCATGCATAGTAAATTAAAAAAAAGACGTAACTTCGTCGCACAAAATTAAGTTTCTTAAAAACAACAATATATGAAAATATTAGTTTGTATCAGTCACGTACCTGATACTACTTCGAAGATCAACTTTACTGATAATGACACAAAATTTGATACGAATGGAGTTCAATATGTTATTAACCCTTATGATGAGTTTAGTTTAACTCGCGCAATGTGGTTTAAAGAAAAACAAGGTGCAAGTGTAACTGTTGTAAATGTTGGAGGAGCATCAACTGAGCCAACTTTACGTAAAGCTTTAGCGATTGGTGCAGATGATGCAATTCGTGTAAATGCTGAGCCTACTGATGGATTTATGGTTGCTAAAGAATTAGCTGAAGTTGTAAAAAATGGAGGGTATGATTTAGTGTTAGCTGGTAAAGAATCTGCAGATTATAATGGACAAATGGTTCCTGGGATGTTAGCTTCTTTAGTAGACTTCAATTTTGTAAATGCATGTGTTGGGGTTGAGGTAGATGGGTCTAATGTAACTTTAGATAGAGAAATAGATGGAGGAGAAGAGAAAGTTTCTTCAACATTACCAATGGTTGTTGCTGGTCAAAAAGGAATTGTAGAAGAAAAAGATTTACGTATTCCTAATATGCGTGGAATTATGATGGCACGTAAGAAGCCGTTATCAGTTGTTGAGCCAACAGATGTAGCAGCAAGTACTTCTACTCAAAATTTCGAGAAGCCTGCTGAAAAAGGTGCTGTAAAGTTAGTGGATACTGTTGATGAGTTAATCGACTTATTACACAACGAAGCAAAAGCAATTTAATTATAAAATTTAAATCAAGTTTATTAAGAGTACTCTCTTAGTAACATAAAAAAATAAAAATATGTCTGTATTAGTTTTTGCCGATTCATCGGAAGGAAAATTTAAAAAAACTGCGTTTGAAGTAGTTTCATACGGAAAAAAAGTAGCTGAGCAATTAGGTAGTGAAATGGTTGTATTAACCATTAATGGAGGAGATGCATCAGAGTTATATGCTTACGGAGCTGAAAAAGTTGTAGAGGTTAAAAGCGATTTAACTTCTTTTAATGCAAAAGCATACGCTTCAGTTATTAAACAAGTTGCTGTTGCAAAAGGTTCAAATGTTGTTGTTGTTGATTCTAGTATTGACGGATTAACAGTTGGTCCATTAGTAGCGGTAGCTTTAGATGCAGGATATGCTTCAAACACAGTTGCATTGCCAAGTAGCACAAGTCCATTTGTAGTAAAAAGAAAAGCTTTTTCAAATAAAGGATTTAACAATACTGAAATTTCAACAGAGAAAAAAGTAGTTGGAGTTGCTAAAAACTCATATGGAGCTCATGAAAATGCAGTGTCAGGTTCAACTGAGTCATTTGATGCTACTTTACCAGAATTAGGAGTGAAATCAGAAAGTATTAGTAAAGCTACAGGTACTGTTACTATTGCAGATGCAGATATCGTTGTTTCTGCTGGTAGAGGAATGAAAGGGCCTGAGAACTGGGGAATGATTGAAGAGTTAGCTGATGTTTTAGGAGCAGCTACTGCTTGTTCTAAACCAGTATCAGATTTAGGATGGCGTCCTCACAGTGAGCACGTAGGTCAAACTGGTAAGCCAGTGGCATCTAACTTATATATTGCAATAGGTATTTCTGGGGCAATTCAGCACTTAGCAGGTATTAATGCATCAAAAGTAAAAGTAGTTATCAATACAGATGCTGAAGCACCTTTCTTTAAGGCTGCAGATTATGGTATTGTTGGTGATGCTTTTGAAGTTGTACCTCAATTAGTAGAGAAGTTAAAAGCTTTTAAACAAGCGTAATTTTACTGGGTAATTTTTCTTTTTCTATAAATTAGAGATGTACTCATAATTTTTAGTAAATTGTGCCCATATAAAAAGGCTGTCTAAATTTTAAGCGTAGCGCCTAAAATTAGACAGCCTTTTGTTATTTATGACGATTGATACATGAGTTTAATTAAACTAACTATTAAGGGGATTTCATATAGCCAAACCCAAAGTGGAGCTTATGCATTAGTGCTAAGTGAAATAGAAGGAACAAGAACTCTTCCCATAATTATTGGAGCTTTTGAAGCTCAATCTATTGCGATAGCTTTAGAAAAAGAAATTCGTCCACCAAGACCACTTACTCACGATTTATTTAAAACATTTGCTGATAGATTTTCTATAGAAGTAAAGCAAGTAATCATCCATAAATTGGTTGATGGTGTTTTTTACTCAAGTTTAACTTGTATAAGAGATGGAATAGAAGAGGTTATAGATACACGCACATCTGATGCAATTGCATTAGCAGTTCGTTTTCAAGCGCCAATTTTTACCTTTGAAAATATTTTAGATAAAGCAGGTATTTATTTAAAAATGGATGAAGAGTTAACTATTGAAGAGGATCTAGAATCTGATGAAATAGAATTTTCTTTAGAAGAAGAAATAGCTTCTGAAGGAGGTGGTTATGGTCACTTATCACTACAAGAATTAAACGAACAATTAAACGAAGCTGTTGCTGATGAAAACTATGAGTTGGCAGCAAAAATTCGTGACGAAATTAGCAAACGATCTTAAAAATTAAAATACACATAATGAAGAAATTATTTATTTTCATAATGCTTTGTGCATCAATGGTAACTTTTGGTCAAAGCATTGAAAAGAAGTGGAATTTTTCATCAATTACTACTACAGATGGTAGTTCGGTAGTTGCTATCAATCCATCAGATGTTTTAAATTTAACTGAAGGAAATTTTGATTATTCACTTGTAGCAAAAGACAGCTTACAAGCAAACGGTAATTATATTCATCAAAATAATTTATTGATATTTAATTACAAACAGCCTAACGATACAGTACGTTATTATAATGTAGTTGAATTAACAGATGACGCATTAACCTTATCGGAAAAGAATGTATTGTACAAGTTTAAAGATTCTAATACAGTACCAGTAGTTGCTGAAGTTAAAGAAGTTGTAGAGGCTGTAGTAGAAACATCTAACCAAATAGTTCCTAGCCAAGGTTTTTCTATGAGTAGTCTTTGGAGAGGGGTTTTAGGTATGATTGTACTTTTAATAGTAGCTTTTTTATTCAGTTCAAATAGAAAAGCTGTTGATTGGAAAACAGTAGGTTTAGGTTTAGCTTTTCAGTTGATAATTGCGGTAGGAGTGTTAAAAATCCCTTTTGTTCAGGCTGTTTTTGAATTTGTAGGAAAAGGATTTGTTAAGGTTCTTGACTTTACAAGAGCGGGTAGTGAATTCTTATTTAGCGGCTTAGTTTCAGATATGGGGTCTTTTGGATTCATTTTTGCTTTTCAAGTATTACCCACTATTTTATTTTTCTCAGCATTGACGTCAGTTTTATTTTACTTGGGAGTTATTCAGTGGATTGTTAAAGCTTTAGCATTATTGTTGTCTAAGATTTTAAAAATTTCAGGAGCAGAGAGCTTATCTGTAGCAGGAAATATTTTCTTGGGGCAAACAGAAGCACCGTTATTAATAAAGGCTTATTTAGAAAAAATGAATAAGTCGGAAATATTATTAGTAATGACAGGAGGAATGGCTACAGTGGCTGGAGCGGTATTAGCAGCTTACATAGGTTTCTTAGGAGGGGATGATCCTGTTTTAAGATTGCAATATGCTAAGCATTTATTAGCAGCATCCGTAATGGCAGCACCAGGAGCAATCATTATTTCTAAAATTTTATATCCTCAAACTGAAGAAGTAAATACAGATGTGCAGGTTTCATCTGAAAAAATAGGAACTAATATTTTAGATGCTATTGCAAACGGAACAACTGAAGGTTTAAACTTGGCAATGAATGTTGGAGCAATGTTATTGGTTTTTGTAGCTTTTATAGCTATGCTAAATTACGGTTTGTTCAAAACAGGAAGTATTACAGGGTTAAATGATTGGATCGTTAATAATACCGCATATAAGAGTTTTTCTCTTGAATTTATTTTAGGATATGTATTTGCGCCATTAATGTGGTTAATTGGTGTAGCAAAAGAAGATATGGCTTTAATGGGACAGTTATTAGGAATTAAATTAGCAGCTAGTGAGTTTGTTGGTTATATCCAATTAGCTGAGTTAAAAAATGTTGCTAGCGCAACACATTTAACCTATAATAAGTCAATCATTATGGCAACTTATATGTTATGTGGGTTTGCAAATTTTGCATCAATCGGTATTCAAATTGGTGGTATTGGTTCTTTAGCACCAGGACAACGTAAAACATTATCAGAATTTGGAATGAAAGCTTTAATTGGAGGAACAATTGCTTCTTTAATGTCGGCAACAATTGCAGGTATGATTATCGGGTAATGAGTTGCTATTTAAATTAAAAATAGTTAATAACTTATTAATATAATTTTTAAAAGCTTCAATATTAAATGTTGAAGCTTTTTTATTTTTACAAAAATCACAAGTAAGAAGATGAAGCAATATTTAGATTTAGTAAAGCACGTTTTAGAAAACGGAAACGAAAAAGGAGACAGAACAGGTACAGGAACAAAAAGTGTTTTTGGTTATCAAATGCGATTTGATTTAAGCGAAGGTTTTCCAATGGTAACCACAAAAAAGTTACACCTTAAATCTATTATTCACGAATTATTGTGGTTTATAAAAGGTGATACAAATATTAACTACCTAAAAGATAACGGAGTTAAAATTTGGAATGCTTGGGCAGATGAGAATGGAGATTTAGGTCCGGTTTATGGTCATCAATGGCGTAACTGGAATAGCGATGAGGTTGATCAAATAAAAGAAGTTATTGAAACTTTAAAAAATAATCCGAATTCTAGAAGAATGTTAGTTTCTGCATGGAATCCATCTGTATTACCAGACACTTCGGTTTCTTTTTCTGAAAATGTAGCGAACGGAAAAGCTGCTTTACCGCCTTGTCATGCTTTCTTTCAGTTTTATGTTGCAGATGGTAAATTATCTTGTCAATTATATCAACGTAGTGCAGATATCTTTTTAGGAGTTCCTTTTAATATTGCGAGCTACGCATTGTTTACAATGATGATGGCACAAGTTTGTGGTTACGAAGCGGGTGAGTTTATTCATACTTTTGGAGATGCACATATTTATAGCAATCATATCGAGCAATTAGAATTACAATTATCTCGTGAACCTAGAGCATTGCCAACAATGAGAATCAATCCGGCAATAAAAAATATCGAAGATTTTACTTTCGAAGATTTTGAGTTGGTAGATTATAATCCGCACCCACATATAAAAGGTGTTGTGGCTGTGTAATTTAACTTTATTTTTGGTGGTTTCTTTAGTAACTTTGTAAATAGAATCCAAAAACTAATAAAGATGACTACAAATGTTGATGTTTTAAAAGATTCCCTTTACGAAAGAATAGCTGATATTAATGATGAAAAAGTACTGGTAGCAATTAAAACTTTGGTTGATAATATAAAAACTGAAGTTTTTGAAGAAGCTATTACTCGAAAAAGAGATTTAACTAGTTATATTAAAGAGTGGGCAAAGAGTATATAATTTTATGATTACAATAATTGCTGCAATAGCAAAAAATAATGCTTTAGGAAAAGATAATGACTTAATTTGGCACCTTCCTGCCGATTTAAAACGATTTAAAAAAGTTACTTCAGGGCATCATATTTTAATGGGGCGTAATACTTTTGAAAGTATTGGTAAACCATTACCAAACAGAACTTCGGTTATTATTACTAGAAATCAAGATTATTTTAAAGATGGTTGTTTGATAGCAAATTCAATAGAAGAGGCTTTAGAAATCTCAAAAGATGATGATGCGTTTATTATTGGAGGTGAACAGATTTATAAGCAAGCAATCGAAAAAGGATTGGTTGATAAGCTAGATATAACGATTGTACATCAAGATTTTGAAGCAGATGTTTTCTTTCCTAAAATTGATATGGATGTATGGAAAGAAGTGTCTCGAGAAGATTTTAAAGCAGACGAAAAAAATAAATACGACTACAGTTTCGTTTCTTACACAAGAAAATAATTTATGTCAATACAACTTACTTCGATATCTAAAGTTTACGGAACTCAAAAAGCTGTAAATAATATTTCTTTTGAAGCTAATAAAGGAGAGATTGTTGGGTTTTTAGGCCCTAATGGCGCAGGAAAATCTACTACAATGAAAATCTTAACTGGATTCATTCAGCCTAATGAGGGAACTGTTTTGGTTAGTGGAGTAGATGTTATTGCAAATCCCATCGATGCGCAAAAAAATATTGGATATTTACCAGAACATAATCCATTGTATATAGATATGTATGTGCGTGAGTATTTGCAATTTCAAGCCTCAATTCATCAGGTAGAAAAAAGTAAGGTTGAAGCTGTAATCGAAAAAGTAAGGTTAACTGTTGAGGCTCATAAAAAGATTCATCAACTTTCTAAAGGATACCGCCAAAGAGTTGGGTTAGCAGCTGCTATTTTACATGATCCTGAAGTATTGATTTTAGATGAACCGACAACTGGTTTAGACCCAAATCAGTTGGTGGAAATTCGAGAACTAATAAAAGAGTTAGGGAAAGATAAAACGGTTTTATTATCAACACATATAATGCAAGAGGTAGAAGCAGTTTGCGATCGTGTTATTATTATTAATAAAGGAGAATTGGTAATTGATAAGCCGATTTCTGAACTTAAAACAAGTAATGAACAAGTAATAAGAGTAACGTTTGATTATAAGTTAGAAGAGCAATTTATTAAGCGATTACCAAATATTATTTCTTTTAAAAATACTACTGAAAATAACTGGATTCTATCTTTTGAATCTGATGAGGATATGCGTCCTATGATTTTTGATTTCGCTCAAGAAAACGGGTTAAAGATTCTTGGTTTAAATGCTGAAAATAAAAATCTAGAAAACTTATTCAGAGAGTTAACGAATTAGATTTTTCAATAATTTAATGGAGATAAGAAAGAACATAGTTTTAGAAAGAATCGACAAAAAACCGATTTTAATTGACACGTTTTTTTTGAAAGAAAGTATTAATCAACCGGCGGTTGTTTTTTGTCATGGTTATAAAGGTTTTAAAGATTGGGGAGCATGGAATTTAATGGCAGAATCTATTGCCAAAGCAGGATTTTGTTTTGTTAAATTTAATTTTTCTCATAACGGAGGAACTATAGAAAATCCAATCGATTTCCCAGATTTAGAAGCTTTTGGGAATAATAATTATACCAAAGAATTAGAAGATTTAAATGATGTCTTAGATTGGGTGCAATCTTATTTTAAAGAAAATGAGAGTATTGATACTAGCAATATTAATTTAATTGGACATAGTCGAGGTGGTGGTATATCTATAATAAAAGCTTCGGAAGACAATAGGATCAATAAACTCATCACATTAGCAAGCATTAGTGATTTTGGAAGACGAACTGCTACTGTTGGAGATTTAGAAAAGTGGAAAGAAACTGGAGTGAAGTATGTTGTTAATGGAAGAACAAAACAACAAATGCCACATTATTATCAGTTTTATAAAAACTTTAAAGAAAACGAAGCACGTCTAAATATTAAAACTGCTGAAGAAAGATTAAATATTCCGCATTTAATTGTTCATGGAGATAATGATACTTCTATTTCAATAGATGAAGCAAAAGAACTCCATCAATGGAATTCAAAAAGTAAACTAGAAATTATTCCTGACGCAGACCATGTGTTTAATGTAAAACATCCTTGGGGCGAATCTACATTATCTAATGAATTAGAAAAAGTCGTTGAAGCTGTTTTAGATTTTTTGAATAAATAATTAACTAGAGTAGTTATTTCTAAACCACACTTTTTTCCAAGTTCTTTTCAAAATTAAAAAAGTAACTTTCTCAATATCTGAATTTATTAAATTTTTTTCAGAAACATCAATAATATATAAAAGGCTGCTAAATGAATTAGCATCATTTAAAATAATGTTTTCTATTGCTTCCTGTAGTTCCTTTTTTAAGGTAAATGGAGTAATTTGCTCACTAATATTCAAACTAAGATTAGCTAGACTAAAATCTTTATTAAGTTGTTTAATTAATTGAGTGTATAAATCTACTTTTAAAGCATTATCTAATAAATCTGAACTGTTTTTAAAACTAGGAAGCATTTTTAATTCAATTTATAATTAATAAATTGTTCATCTAAAGCTTTTAAAAACTCACTCGATATTTTAATTTTAGTAGTTCTACTCGGTAAATTCAATTCAATTTTTTCTTCCGCATCCCAAATCGTAAAATTCAAACTATGAGTTCCTTTATTAGTTGCAAATAAATGTTGTAAATCTTTAATTGTGTTTTCTTTTACGTCGTGTAAAGGCATTTTAATAGTAACTTTTTTACACATTTTATCCATGATGTCATGGAGTAATAAAAACTCATTAAAACCAATTCTTGGTTCACCTTTTACGCCTTCTTTATTCGTCCATCCAGGTTTAATTGAGGATTTTATAAATAAGAAAGAATTAGGAACTAAAAAGTGTTTGAACTTTAAATATTCTTCACCAAAAATTCTGAATTCAAGATTCTCGTTATAATCTTCAATAATAAAAGTTGCCCACCCTTTTCCTGCCTTCGAAACTCGGTGCTGTACATCGGTTACAATACCACCAAAAGACAAGCCCATTCCTTCAACTTTGTGTAAGTCTTTAAAGTGAGCTAGGGTAGCATTACAAAACTTTAATTCGTTTTTAAAATCATCTAAAGGGTGCGCAGAAATATACATTCCTACTACTTCTTTTTCTTGCGCTAATAACTCCATAGTTCCCCAAGTTTCGCATTGAGGAATTATAGGTTCTGGCATTTCTTCTTCAGAAGCTTCTCCAAATAAAGAAACTTGAGATGAATTCTGATTCTCTTGATATTTATTTCCGAAACGTAAGATTTTCTCTAAAAACTTTGCGCCTTTTTCATCTTCAACAAAATATTGTGCACGATGTGTTCCATTAAATGAATCAAAGCCTCCCGCTAATACTAGCCCTTCGAAAGCTTTTTTGTTAGCAACACGTAAATCTACTCGCTTAGCTACATCAAAAATTGATTTAAAATGCCCGTTTTCTTTACGTTCATTAATAATTGCTTTAACAGCAGATGCACCTACGCCTTTAATAGCTGCCATTCCAAAACGAACAGCTCCTTCTTTATTTACTGAGAATTTAGCATATGATTCATTAACATCTGGCCCTAATACTTCTAATCCCATGCGCTTACATTCTTCCATGAAAAATGAAACAGATTTAATATCGTTCATGTTGTTGGAAAGTACTGCGGCCATATACTCAGCAGGATAATGAGCTTTTAAATATGCCGTTTGATAAGCAATCCAAGCATAACAAGTAGAGTGTGATTTGTTAAAAGCATAAGATGCAAATGCCTCCCAGTCAGTCCAAATTTTCTCTAACTTTTTCTCGTCATGACCATTTGCTTTTGCTTGCTCTACAAATTTAGGCTTCATTTTAGCTAGTACTGCAATTTGTTTTTTACCCATTGCTTTACGCAATACATCGGCTTCACCTTTGGTAAAATCGGCTAATTGCTGAGAAAGTAACATTACTTGCTCTTGATATACTGTAATACCATAGGTTTCCTTTAAATAGCCTTCCATTGCTGGTAAATCGTACTCAATAGCTTCGTCACCATGTTTTCTTCGAATAAACGAAGGAATGTATTCCATTGGACCTGGACGATACAAGGCATTCATTGCAATTAAATCGGCAAAAACAGTCGGTTTTAACGAACGCATGTGTTTTTGCATTCCAGGAGATTCATATTGAAAAATACCAACCGTTTCTCCTCTTTGGAAAAGCTCGTATGTTTTTACATCATCAATCGGAAAGTTCTCTGGATCTAAATCTACATTATGTCTAGCTTTTACAATTTTTACAGTGTCTTTAATTAGGGTTAGTGTTTTTAATCCTAAGAAATCCATTTTTAGTAATCCTGCATCTTCTACTACCGAGTTATCAAACTGAGTAACATACATGTCAGAATCTTTTGCTAAAGCAACAGGTACGAACTTCGTAATGTCATCAGGGGTAATAATAACACCACAAGCATGAATACCAGTGTTACGAACAGAGCCTTCTAATATTCGAGCTTTATTAATAGTTTCAGCTGTTAAGTCAGAACCGTTAGACAAACGTTTTAGTTCGTTAACTAGCTCAATTTCTTCGGCACGAAGTTTTTCTTTTAGTGTTTTTTCGTCTAAAGAAAATATTTTCTTTAGCTTCATTCCAGGTATTAACTTAGCAATTCTATCAGCTTCGAATAAAGGTAAATCTAATACACGAGCAGTATCTCGAATAGAAGATTTTGCTGCCATAGTACCGTATGTGATAATTTGTGCTACCTGATTGGCGCCATATTTATCAATCACATAATCCATTACACGCCCTCTTCCTTCATCATCAAAATCAATGTCGATATCAGGCATCGATACACGTTCAGGATTTAAGAAACGCTCAAAAAGTAAATCGTACTTAATCGGGTCGATGTTGGTAATCCATAAACAGAAAGCCACTACTGATCCTGCTGCCGAACCACGCCCAGGTCCAACAGATACATCCATGTTTCTTGCTTCACGAATAAAATCTTCAACAATTAAGAAATAACCAGGATATCCTGTTTTTTCAATTACTTCTAGTTCAAAATCTAAACGTTCTCTAATGCTTTCGGTAATTTCTCCATATCGCTTTTTTGCGCCTTCGTAAGTTAAATGACGTAAAAAATTGTTTTCACCTCTTTTACCTCCATCTTCGTTGTCTTTTTCATCTTTAAATTCATCAGGAATATCGAATGCAGGTAATAATACATCACGTGCTAGCGTAAAGGTTTCTACTTTATCTACAATTTCTTGAATATTAATAATCGCTTCAGGAAGATCGGCAAATAATGTCTTCATTTCATCCGAAGACTTAAAGTAGTATTCATCATTAGGTAAGCCGTAACGATATCCTCTTCCTCTTCCTTTTGGAGTAGCTTGCTTTTCACCATCTTTTACACATAATAAAATATCATGTGCATTGGCATCTTCTTTATTTAAATAAAAGGTATTGTTAGAAGCGACAACTTTTACATCATGCTTTTTCGAAAACTCTAAAAGTGTTTTGTTTACCACTTTTTCGTCCTCTTGATTGTGGCGCATTAACTCGATGTATAAATCATCACCAAATTGCTCTTTCCACCAAAGTAAAGCTTCTTCGGCTTGAGTTTCACCAACGTTTAATATTTTACTAGGAACTTCTCCGTATAAGTTTCCAGTTAAAACAATTATGTCTTCTTTATATTTTTTTATTACTTCTCGGTCAATTCTTGGAACGTAATAGAATCCATCAACAAATGCAATAGAGGACATCTTTGCAAGATTATGATACCCATTTTTGTTTTTTGCTAATAAAACAACTTGGTTTCCGTTGTCTTTTTGACTTTTGTTAGTATGGTCACTACAGACATTAAACTCACAACCAATAATTGGTTTTAAAGTTTTCCTTGTAGGTGCTTCACCGTTTTCAATGGCTTCTTTATTGGCAGCTTCTACAGATTTATTATGTCCTAAAACAGCTTTTACAAAATGAAAAGCAGCCATCATATTCGCAGTATCAGTCATTGCTATGGCAGACATGTTGTCTTTAGCTGCCGCTTTTACAATATTACCAATTTGAATAGTAGATTGTAAAACCGAATATTGTGTGTGATTATGTAAATGCGCAAACTGAACATTTTCTAATTCAGCTAACCCTTCAGAAGTTGAAATGGTATTCTCAACTTCAGTTTCAGAGGCTTTCTTAGTGCGGATTTTTTCACTTTCCTTTTTAAGGTTTAAGTGATTTAATCCAATGACTTTAATTGGCGTTGGATTAGCTTCAGAAAAACGATCCAAATAACCATCATCAGATTGTAATTGCTCTTTAGTGTACTGTCGTAAACGAATTAATTCTAAAAAACAACGTGTAGTAGCTTCAACATCGGCAGTTGCATTATGAGCTTCTCCAAAACCTATTCCGAATAAATGATTGTGTAACTCGGTAAGTGTTGGTAGTTTAAATTTTCCTCCACGTCCTCCAGGAATTTGACATAGTTTTGCGGTGTGCTCTGTACAAGTGTCTAATACTGATAATTGGGTAAGTTTGCTTTCAACACCTAAACGATGGAATTCACATCCCATAATATTCACATCAAACCCAACATTTTGACCAACTACAAATTTTGTTTTATCTAAAGCTTCATTAAATAACCGTAAGCCTTCATCTAACTCTATACCTTGTTCAATAGCTAAATCAGTGGAAACTCCATGGATTCTTTCTGCATCATACGGAATATTGAATCCATCAGGCTTAATTAAAAAATCGTTATGTTCTATAACATTTCCTAACTCATCATGCAGTTGCCATGCAATTTGTATGGCTCTTGGCCAATTGTCAGTATCAGTAATAGGAGCATTCCAACTTTTTGGTAATCCAGTTGTTTCAGTATCGAAAATTAAATACATTGATATTGTTTAATTTATGAAGCGTTTTTTTAGGTAAAAACGGAATGTAAAAATACAAAGAAATTGTGGTGTTTTTAGTAGAAGTTATTAACGGGTTTTGTGCTTGTTAAAGTGTTGGTTATGTGTGTTTAATGGTGTTTTTGTTATTTCAGTGTTAAGTTTAGATTAAATACCTGAAAAAAAGAAATAAGAATCAATTTTTAAAAGTATCTTTGCATTTTAATTATAATATTTTTACAATGAAAGAAGGAACAGTAAAGTTCTTCAATGAATCTAAAGGTTTTGGATTTATTACAGAGTCAGGGTCAAACACAGAGCATTTTGTACACGTATCAGGTTTAATCGATGAGATTAGAGAAGGTGATACTGTAGAGTTTGAACTTAAAGAAGGAAGAAAAGGATTAAACGCAGTTAGCGTTAGAGTTTTATAATTCGTATCAAATTTATTTTCTTAAGAGCTTGTTTATCAAGCTCTTTTTTATTGCGATAAAGTTTATTTTTTTCTTTTAAATGAAAAAGATTTTATACATTTGCGCCCACTTATCACGAGATGGTAAGATTTATTAATAACCAAGGTCGCGTACCTTAAAAATTAAAATTATGCCTGTAAAAATTAGATTACAAAGACACGGTAAAAAAGGAAAGCCATTTTATTGGGTAGTTGCAGCTGACTCTAGATCAAAAAGAGACGGTCGTTACTTAGAAAAAATTGGTACTTACAATCCAAACACTAACCCTGCAACTATCGACTTAAGCGTTGATAAAGCTGTAGCTTGGTTGCAAAATGGAGCTCAACCAACTGATACTGCAAGAAACATTTTATCTTACAAAGGTGCTATGTTAAAGAACCATTTAGCTGGTGGAGTAAAAAAAGGAGCTTTAACTCAAGAGCAAGCAGATGCTAAATTTGCAGCTTGGTTAGAGGAAAAAGCTGGAAAAGTTTCTGGAAAAGTTGATGGTTTAGCAAAAGCACAAGCTGATGCAAAAGCAAAAGCCTTAGAAGCTGAAAAAGCTGTTAACGAAGCTCGTATTGCTGCTAACACTCCTGCTGTTGAAGATAGCGAGGATGCTGCTGCAGAGAACGGATCAGATAGCGAAGAGTAAAAACTGTATTACGATGATGCAAAAAGAAGATTGCTTTTATTTAGGCAGAATCGTTAAAAAACATAGTTTTAAGGGTGAGGTAATTATTAAGTTAGATACTGATGAACCCGATCTTTACGAAAAATTGGAATCAGTTTTTGTCGATTTAGGCAATAATCTGGTTCCTTTTTTTATTGAAAAATCTTCTTTAAGTAAAAGCACGATGTTTCGTGTTAAGTTTGAAGATGTAGATACCGAGCAAGATGCTGATGCAATAATGCGAGCTGGGATATATCTACCTTTAAATTTATTGCCTAAACTTTCAGGTAAAAAGTTCTATTTTCATGAAGTTATAGGTTTTACAGTTGTTGATACTTCTTTTGGTGAAGTAGGAGAAATTGTAAGTATTAATGATTCTTCTGCACAACCTTTATTTGAAATTGATAGAAACGGAAACGAAGTTTTTATCCCGATGATTGACAACTTCATTCAAAAAGTGGATAGAGATAATAAAACGGTTGAAGTTACTACTCCACAAGGTTTGATTGATTTGTATTTAGAGTAAAAAATGTTATTTATTTAGCCTTTTTACATCTGTAGTTTGGTAAGATTTCCCATTAAAATTCTTCTTAATAATTACTTTTTCTAACCAGAAGATAGAGCCACTATGGTATAGTGGAAGTAGTAAAAATCTTTGAAATTTTTTCTTACTAGATTTAGTTGTTTTCTTTTTTAATAAGTTAATTTTCATGATAGTTTGGTTAAATGAACTTTATCTTATAAGGGGGTAAATATCAATCTGCAAATATGATTCTTTGTTTTTATATAAAAAAATGAAAGTTGTTAAAAATAAATTAACTTTTAAAATGTATATTCAAACACACAATCTTTATCGTCATCAAAAATATTTTGTAAACCAACATAGTTAAATCCTAAGTTTTTTAAAAGTTTTTGTGAAGGTTCGTTGTCAGGCATAGTAAAAGCATATACTTTTTCTTGTTGAAATTTATTTCGAACATATTCAATTATTAGCTTTGTAGCTTCGGTTGCATACCTTTTACTTCTAGCTTCAGGTAAAAATCCATAGCCAATATCAATAAATTTTAATTTATCTCTTTGTAAGGCTGTTGACGTTCCAATAGGTTTGTTAGTTTCTTTTAAAATTACCGTAAAGAAGCCTAATCCACCAAGTTGTAGATTCTTAAATAAAATGTCCTTTAAATAAATTTTAGTTTCTTCAATTGATTTTAAATTTTTATCGGAGATAAATTTAATCCAATCCGGATCATTGAATAATTCAAAATAAAAAGGAGCATCACTTACCTGAGCATCACGTATAATTAATCTTTCGCTTTCTAATAACATGGTTTAAATATAGATTAAAAATGTACTTTTGCGAAACAAAAAAATGACAAAATGAGTTTATTACAAGAGTTACAAGACAGAAGTGGAAATCAATGTGAGTTGTGTGCGTCAAAAAGTGATTTATCAATATACGAAGTGCCGCCAGTTTCTACAGGAGGAGTTGACGGAAGTTTGTTAGCTTGTAATACTTGTGTAGAGCAAATTGGAGATGTGGAAAAAACAGATGCAAATCATTGGCGTTGTTTAAATGATTCTATGTGGAGTGAATTTAGAGCTGTGAAAATTGTTGCATGGAGAATGTTATCTAGATTACGAAAAGAAGGGTGGCCACAAGGTTTGCTTGATATGATGTATTTAGAAGATGAGGATGTACGTTTCGCTAAAGAAAGTGGTGATCATTTAGATGAAAGCGAAAAAATAATTCATAGAGATGCTAACGGAGCAATTTTACAAGCAGGAGATTCTGTAGTATTAATTAAAGATTTAAAAGTAAAAGGTTCTAGTATGATAGCTAAGCAAGGTACTGCGGTTCGTAGAATTTCTTTAGATCATGAAAATGCGAAATATATTGAAGGTAAGGTAGGGCCTACTCAGATTGTAATTATTACCGATTATGTTAAGAAGATGTCGGAAAAAGAATAATAAATTTATAAGCATAAAAAAAACTGAGTTTTTAAACTCAGCTTTTTTTATGCTTATTTTTCAGCGTTATAATACACTTTGTAAAATTTCATTTTTTTATCCTCATCGTAGCCTTGTTCTAAATAATCAGAAGAAGCATCTGGGGCATCTACATCAATTTTTATTTGAATATTAGTATCGAGTTTAATTTCTGTTTTAAACTTGCTTTTTTCTTTTTTTAATACAGCGTCAGAAACTTCAAAATTATTACGAATTAATACATCGTTTAATTTTTCGAAATGCTTTTTGTAATCTTCAAACATTCCTTTATGCTTATCTTCTTCAAAAATTTCATCTTTAAATCCATGATAATCTACACTTTCATGCTCTTTGAAATAATCGACAGTATTTGCTAAAAAGTTACTTTGCTCTTGTTTTCCGAATTCAGGTTTAATAATTTCTTCAGAAAACTCTTTACACATTTCTAAATAATTCTGTGTGTGTAGATTACGATCATCAGCATACTTTACACTTAAAAAGTTTTTAATCCAATATTGGGCGTCATACTGATTGTTATCTATTGATAAAACTACAGTGCCTTCTGTGTCAGATGAATTTAAAATTAAACAACCTTTATCTAATTTTTTTGTTGAAATACCTTTTTGAACCACTACATCAAAGCTATCATCATCTAAGTAAGTTTGAAAGAAATCGACTTTACTTTCGATTTTAAAAACCCCAACAGCTTCGGTTAATACATCTTTATATTCAATGCCTTCAAAGTAAACAACAATAACATCACCTGTTTTAATATTGGCAGAGTTAGATTGTTCGTATAAATGATTTACAATATTTTTAGAGTGTTCGATAAACGTGTTTTCATCTTCAAAAATATCTGAAGTGTATTTATTCATTTCGTTTAAACGAACATCTGCATGATGACTAAATCGATAACTTTGGGTTACGGTGCTAAAGTTTTTTAATAAAAAAGGCATTAATAATTCATAGCTTTCTTCGTCAAAACGCACTAAACTTTCTGAGAAAGCATTTTGACCACTATTGTATTTATTGGCAACTTTATGAATAATACATTTACTAATTTCTGCACGCGTTCTTTTAATCATCTTCTAAAAATTGGAAGACAAAAATAGAAAAACTAAAGTTTTAATTTTAACTGTTCGGGAAGTAATTTAAAAGTCTTGCGATGATACGGTGTAATTCCGAATTTGCGAATAGCCTCTCGATGCTCTTTTGTAGGGTACCCTTTGTTTTTTTTCCAATTGTATTGCGGGAATTCTTGATGAATTTTCTCCATATACTCGTCACGATATGTTTTTGCTAAAACAGATGCCGCTGCAATACTCATAAATTTAGCATCTCCTTTTACGATGGTTTCGTAAGAAATATCTTTAAAAGGTTTAAACTTATTGCCATCAACAATAATAAACTCAGGTTGTGTAGAAAGTTGTTCAATAGAACGATGCATTCCGGTAATAGATGCCTGTAAAACATTTAATTCATCAACTTCTTGATGATGGATAAATGAAACTCCGAATGCTAAGGCATGTTTTTCAATATAGGGGCGTAGTTCTAGACGTTTTTTTTCTGAAATTTGTTTAGAATCATTTAATAAATCATGATGAAAATTCTCAGGTAAAATTACAGCTGCGGCCACAACGGGTCCAGATAAACAACCTCTACCAGCTTCATCTGTTCCAGCTTCTAAAGTAAATCCGCTATGATTTAATTTCAACATGTTACAAATTAACAGTTTTCAAAGAAATTATTCATAATTTTTGTCGTTTTATTATTTTACTTTTGCTGTTATGAAGAAAATTTTTTTAGTGTTTTTTTGTTTGATGAGTACTCAACTGCTATTTTCTCAAAAAAGAAGTTCAGATGGTTCATTAGCAGTAGGATTTGGTTCTCCCTCAGATTCACTCCCTGGTAATGAAATTAAAGTAAAGCTTAGTGGAAAAACAAAGTACACCGACTATAAAATTATCTCGCATAAAAATGATACAACAATTGTTGATACTACACTTACTTTAAAAAAGTATTACAAGTTTAATTTTTTAAGGAAAGATGATTTTGAGTTACTAGCTTTTCATAATCAAGGACAAACCTTTAATAATTTAGGGTATAATTTTAGTAATATTTCTCAGTTTCCAGATATAGGTTTTCGAGCAAAACAATTTAATTACTTTAAAATAGAAGATATAGATTATTACCACGTTCCAACTCCAACTACAGAGATTATGTATCGAACAGGGTTAGAACAAGGACAGGTTTTAGACGCGTTGTTCACAACCAATTTCTCAAAACGACTTAATGTAGGAATTGCATACAAAGGTATTCGTTCTTTAGGGGCTTATAGGCGTTCGTTGGCTAGTTCGGGAAATTTTAGATTGAGTTTTAGATACGAAAGTCCAAAAGGACAATATGCTATTAGAGGGCAAGCCGTAAATCAAGATTTTTTTAATGAAGAAAGTGGTGGTTTAACTGAAGGTGCTCTAGTTTCATTTATTAATGATGACCCTAACTTTAGTGGAAATAGAGCGAGGTTAGATGTTAACTTAAATGATGCTGAAAATACTTTTGAAGGAAAGCGATTACATTTTGAACATTCATTCAAAATAATTTCCGTAAAAGATAGTTTGCAGCAAAAGGATTTTTCTAATCTAAAAATAGGACATTCTTTTACGAGAGATTCTAAGTTTTATCGTTTTAATCAATCAAGTCCAACAGAAGCAATTTTTGGAGATGTAAACGTTTCGGGAGCGATAAAAAATCAAGTAAATTATTTGTCATATAATAATCAAGTTTTTTTAGATTTCAATTCTAAATATGTTTTAGGTAGATTCAGAGTAAAATCAGATTATACCACTTATAATTATGGTTACAATAACTTACAAAACAGTTTAGTTGGTATTACCAGGAATAGATTAAAAGGAGATGCTATTTCTTTTGGTGCAGATTGGAACGGTAGGGTTAAGAATTTTCATGTAAACGCATCTGCAAGTTTAACACCTGGTAGTGGAAGGCTTTCTGGGAATAATATCAAAGCTGAAGCTTTTTATAAAAAAGATAGTGTATTCACTTTTAAAACAAGACTTGGGATTAGTAATAAGTTACCAAATTTCAACTTTTTGTTATTTCAAAGTAACTATAATAAATACAATTGGGAAAATGATTTTTCTTCAGTTGGAACTCGAACTCTTGGTGGAGATTTTTCTTCAAAATGGGGAGACGCTTCTGTAGATATTACGAATATTGACAATTACACTTATTTTGATGAAAATAGTTTGCCAAAGCAATATTCAGGTAGTGTTAATTACTTAAAAGCAAAAGTTTCTAAAGAGTTTAAATTTGGTAAGTTTGGATTGGATAATACCTTAATGTATCAAAAAGTTGCGAATGGAAGCGATGTTTTTAGAGTTCCAGAATTTGTAACAAGAAACACCTTATATTATTCTGATAATTGGTTTAAAGGTAATCCGTTATTAGTACAAATAGGAGTAACGTTTAAATACTTTAGTGAGTATAAAGCAAATGCTTATAATCCTTTATTAGCAGAGTTTACCTTACAAAACGATAGTGAAATAGGTTATCCTACTGTCGATTTGTTTTTTAACGGTAGAGTGCGTAGAACACGTATTTATTTTAAGGCGGATAATATAAGCTCATTCTTTTTTAAGAAAGATTATTTTTCAGCACCAGGATATCCATATAGAGATTTTGTTATCCGCTTTGGAGTAGTTTGGAATTGGTTTATTTAGCCACAATGTGGTAGATAGTTCATTTATAAATATGAAAAGGTTACTAAAACAAAACTGGAAGTTGTTTTTAATAGCAAGTTTAACCTTAGGGTTAGCACCGTTTAATCCACCGCATATTTTAGGTAAATTAAAATGGATTGCAGGCGGGAATGCATTCTCAGGTGAACACGTTATGAATTTTAAAGATGTTTTTGATGTGTTTTTACATGGAGCACCTTGGGTACTTTTATTAGTTTCTATTGTGTTAAATCTTTCTGCATTATTGGCAAAAAACGATTCGGAATAGAACTTTCTTTTTTATCAATAATAACAAAACCTTGACTCTTATAAAAAGGTACAGCGTTTGGATCTGCTAATAAAGTCATTGAATTAGTTTTTAATTCTTTCGATTTCTTAATAGAATGCTCTAGTAACTTCTTTCCGATACCTTGTCCAATAAACTCTGGAAGAATAAATAGCATTTCTAATTCAATAGAGTTTTCTTTTGGTGGATTTAAAACATAAAACCCAGCTATATGATTATTGATAGTAATTTTAAAAACTATCATTTCTTCAATCATTTTAGAAGAGACGGTTAAATCATTTCTCCAACTTTCAATAAGTTCATTAGAATAGCCCCAATGTGCTTTTGAGTTTAAAGCAATATTGGTTAATAGCTCTGAGTCTTGTATGGTAGCTTTTATAATCATAAAAAAAGAGAATACTATCTATAAAATATTTGAAATCGTCATTTCTGATTTATTTAACTCATACTAACGAGGAGTATAGCGGTAGTTATTATCTCAGGTTAAAGTTATACTTCACTATAAATGAACCACAAGAATAGTATTAAGCCAATTGTAGATGAAATCAATATATTGATACTTCTAATTTTGTTTTTTCTATATGTAAATTCATCTTCATCTGAAGATGTTATTTTCAGAAACTTTAATTCCGAAACAATTAGCCAGATACAAAAAATCACACCTATAGAATATATGTATATATTATCTAAATCCATTAAATTAATTTTTGGCTAAAACTTTTGCTATAATAAAAAATCCTCACGTTTTATAAGTGAGGATTGTAATATTATTTTTTTACTAATTGTCTAATCTTGATTCTAAAGGCAGCAAATAATAAGGTTGTAAATGGACTTAGCCAGTTAAACACCGCATATAAAGCATATTCGCCAACACCTACACCTAACACTCCAGATTGGTAAGCTCCACAAGTATTCCAAGGAATTAATACAGAGGTTACAGTTCCAGAATCTTCTAACGTTCTACTTAAGTTTTCAGGAGCTAAACCTTTATCCTCATAAGCTTGTTTAAACATTTTTCCAGGAATTACCAATGCTAGGTATTGATCGGAAGCAATTACGTTTAATCCTAGACAACTTACAACTGTACTGGCAAACAAACCAAAAACAGAAGTGGCAATTGATAATAGTGCCTTGGTTAATTTAGCTAGGGCTCCAATAGCATCCATAACACCACCAAATACCATAGCGCAAACAATTAAAAAGATGGTCCATAACATTCCATTCATTCCACCAGCACTAAATAATTCAGTTAGTTTTTCATTATCCGTTTGTATTTGAGTATCGGTTAAAACTGAATTAACAATTGATTGAAATCTGGATTCATTTAAAGTATCTAATACGTCTCCTTGGAAAATAAAAGCAAAAACAGCTGCTAAAACAACACCAGTTCCTAAAGCTACTAGAGGCTTCGTTTTTAATAAAATCATTGCTATTACCACAGCCGGTACAATAAATAACATTGGAGATATATGAAACGTATTTTTAATACTCGTTAATAGGTTACTTACATCTGCACTACCTGTTGTATCAATAGTTCCACTTAAAATGGCAAAGACAATAAGAGTAACAATAATAGTTGGCACTGTTGTGTATGCCATATATTTTATATGGGTAAATAAATCTGTCCCAGCCATCGCAGGAGCTAAATTTGTAGTGTCTGAAAGTGGCGACATTTTATCTCCAAAGTAAGCTCCAGAAATTACAGCACCAGCAATCATTCCAGAAGGAATTCCTAAAGCACTTCCGATACCAACTAAGGCAATACCTACAGTTGCAGAAGTAGTCCATGAACTACCAGTTGCGATTGATATAATCGCAGCAATAATAACAGAAGCAGGTAAAAATATTTCAGGACTTAATACTTGTAATCCATAATAAACCATTGCAGGTATAATTCCACTTACTAGCCAGGTTCCTGCTAAAGCACCTACTAAAAATAAAATCATAATAGGAACAAAAACACTTTTCCAGTTTTCCCAAACTTCAGCAATCATGGTTTGAATAGAAACCTTGTTGAAAAAACCTACTCCAGCTGCAATAGCACCTCCCATTAATAGAATATATTGATTAGAATAATCTCCTAACCAAGCACCATCAGCATAAAAAATATTATAAGCTAATAGTCCCATCAAAATGATTACAGGAATTAAAGCTTCCCAAAAACTTAATTCTTTATTGTCTATAATTTTTTGGTCTTCTATATTAATTTCAGATAAATTTTTATCGTCTTGCATTGTGTAGTTTTTTTGGAAGTGTAATGTTACGATTTTGCAAAGAATTACACAAGTAGAATCAGTTTAGTACATTTGCCAACTATGGATTCATTAACTCAAATTGTTTTAGGTGCAGCTTGCGGAGAAATTGCACTAGGAAAAAAGGTAGGAAACAAGGCATTGTTATTTGGTGCGATAGGAGGAACCATACCCGATTTAGATGTATTTATTGGTAGCTGGCTGTATGGTAATGAAATTGATGCAATGGCATTTCATAGAGGGTTTATGCATTCAATTGTTTTTGCAATTTTAGCTCCTTTTCTTTTCGGATGGATAACACATAAACTATATGATACAGGTAAGCGAGTTGGAACGACAAATTTAAAAGATTGGATATGGTTATACTTTTTATCCATTTTTACACATCCATTATTAGATAGTTTTACGCCTTACGGAACGCAATTGTTCTTGCCTTTTTCTGATTATAGAGTTGCCTTTAATAATATTTCTGTCGTAGATCCTTTATACACGTTACCTTTTTTAGTGTGTTTGATTATAGCAATGTTTTACAATCGAAAAAAAGCTAGAAGAAAATGGTGGACACATGCAGGGATATTAGTAAGTTCAGCATACATGCTATTTACTATTGGAAATAAATTACATGTTGATTCAATTTTTAAAGAGTCGTTTGATAAGGCTGAGGTTTCATATAGCCGATTTTCTACACAACCTACCATATTGAATAATGTTTTATGGTATGGAATAGCCGAAACAGAAAATGATTATAAAGTTGGATTTTATTCATTATTAGATTCAAAAGCTGAGGTTGATACTATTTTAAGCATTTCTAAAAACAGAGAGCTGTTAGATGTTAATCATTCTGATATTAAAACCTTGACATGGTTTAGTAATGGGTATTATAACTTAATACCTATGGATTCTAGCAAGAATGTTCAATATTTAGATTTACGATATCCTTTGTTAAATCCGAATGATGCAGGAACATCAATGTTTCGTTTTGAATTAATGAAAGATAACGATCGTTGGGACATGGTTCCGTTTTCGGGAGAACCACCTTCAAAGGAAGATATAAAAGAATTTACCAAACGTTTTTATGGAAAGTAAAATAAAAGCCCCGCATATTGCGGGACTTTTTATTTGTGTTTTAGTTATTAAGCTAGAACCTTTTCTTTTAAAACGCCTATTTCTAGCATACAAGCTTTCATCATTTCATAAGTGCGTTCTATGTCGTTGTCTAAACCAATAGAGAAACGAATTAATCCATCAGTTAATCCCATTTCTACTTGTTCTTCTTCTGGTATTTCTGATGAGGTAGAAGTTCCTGGAGCTGAGAATAATGTTTTGTAGAATCCTAAACTCACAGCCAAATATCCTAAGTTGCGTTCTTGCATTAATTCCATTAAAGCATTTGCTTTTTCTAAAGATCCCGAATCAATAGTTAACATTCCTCCAAAGCCATACTCTTCATTCATCATCGATTTAAAAATTTCATATGATGGATGTGATTTTAATCCAGGATATACTGTTTTTAACCCGTCAGCTTCAAATTTCTCAGCTAAATAAGCTGCATTTTTACTATGTTGCTTCATACGAATATGCAGTGTTCTCATATTTTTTAAAATAGATGAAGAACGTAAAGAATCCATAGAAGAACCTAATAGCATACTTGCTCCATCAATTACACTTTTTTGTGAGTTGATAAAATCAGCACTCGCACAAACTACACCTCCCATAGTATCTGATGATCCGTTAATGAATTTTGTTAAACTATGAATAACAACATCAGCACCTAATTGTACAGGAGAAATAGATAAAGGCGAAAATGTATTATCAACAACTAATTGTAAGTTGTATTTTTTGGCTAAAGCTGATAAACCTTTTATGTCGGCAACTTCTAAAAGAGGATTACTTACAGTTTCGCAGTAAATCATTTTAGTATTTTCATTAATAGCAGCTTCAACAACATCTAACTTAGTAATGTTTACAAAAGAAGTTTCAATACCCATTCTTGGTGTAAAATTCTTTAGAAAAGCATAGGTTCCGCCATAGATGGTTCTACTTGATACGATATGATCTCCTGCGCCACAAATTTGTAGAATAGTAGGAGTGATAGCGCCCATTCCAGAGCCTGCTACGTTAGCAGTTTCTGTTCCTTCCATAGCAGCCAAAGCTTCACCTAGATATAAGTTTGAAGGAGAGGTGTGACGAGAATATAAATAGCATCCATCTGTATTCCCTTCAAAAGTATCAAACATTGTTTTTGCTTTCATGAAAGTATAAGTGGACGAATCAGAAATTGAAGGGTTTACACCTCCGAATTCTCCAAAATATTGTAAGTCTTGAATATTGTTAGCTGGTTTAAAATCCATAATAGTAATTTTTAGTTGTTTAATAGATTGTAAATTACTTTAAAACATGATTTTAAATCAAGCAATATTATTTGTGTTAGATTATTTTTCTTTATTTTTGATCTTTATTAGTTTTAAAAACAAGATTTTTGGAATAAAAATCTATAAAAGGTGTAAAATTTTCAGATGAAATTAGATCGTACAGATAAAAAATTATTAGAATTACTTCAAAAAGATAGTAAACAAACTACAAAGCAACTGTCGTTACAGTTGGGTTTGTCTGTTACTGCTGTATATGAACGTATTAAGAAACTTGAGAGAGAGCAGGTAATTACTCAATATGTTGCGTTGGTGAATAAAAACAAGATTGGTAAATCGTTCTTAGCGTTTTGTCATATTAGATTAGAAAAGCATACTAAAGAATATATTACTGTATTTGAAAGAGAAATTAACAAGTTAGATGAAGTAACTGAGTGTTTTCATGTTAGTGGAGATTACGATTATATTTTAAAAATATATGTAAAAGATATGGATGAATATCGTGAGTTTATGGTAAACAAATTAACTGCTTTAAAGCATATAGGGAATACTCATAGTACATTTACTATTGGAGAAGTGAAAAATTCGAATGCTATTGCGTTATAATAAAAAAGTGAACGATTATTCGTTCACTTTTTCTATTTCTATAAAAGTATCTTGTGCTTCAATTATTTGATTGTAAAACTCTTTTAAATAATGATATTCATCACTACTGTATACTTTTTTGTTGATTGATACTTTAAAGTATAAATTAATTGTATTGTTTGTTTTTTTATAATTAAGAATAAATTTACCTCCTTTATTAGGTAATGAGATTGCTTTGTTTTCAGGTAAAGCTTTTATCTTATATTCTTTAGGTATTTTTAAATTAAGAATATATGTGTTAGTTCTTGGAAAAGCAAAATCGACAGGGTAATCTCTCGTTTTTAATTTAAAAGGATTTTTTGTGAATTTATTTATTAAAAAAGGATTGATTCTTATTTTGTTTTTTTGTTCTAGCTCCTCAAATATTATATTGTATATTTGATGGAGAGGATCGTTATTATATTCTAAGTTTTTATGCTCAAAACTATCTACTTCTAAATTAGTATGATCAGATTCAAAATCCTCTATGTAAGTTTCTGAGTTTTTATTTTTTAATTCATTTCTATCTTCTGTAGCAAAATAACCATTAGAAGATATCATTAAATCCCCATTTAAAATGCCTTCGTCATCAAGAGTTAGTTGGGCTTTTGTAGTTTTATAAGTTTTTTCACTTAATTTAATAGTTTCCCAATAGCTACCCTTTTTAAAGTCCATAACTCTTCCATCTCCATTCAATGATTTTTTTTGAACTAACCCGAATGGTAATTGTTTATCCGTTGCATCTAAAAAGTAAGTTTTATTGTTAATAATTGTTTTTACAATTAGATAGTTAAAGTCATTTACTATAGGGTGTAGCTTGGTTGGAATAGCTTTATTTCTTGTTGAAGTAAGAACCAAATAGCTTTTAATGTTTGCAGCTTGTAAAGAATTAAATAGTGATAGGTTAATGTCAAATATATTTCCTGTTTTATCTTCAAAAGCTTTCTTCACTTTTACTTTTCTCGAAGGCCAATGTTTACCATTCCATGAATAATGGTTTTGAATGAATTTAAAAATGAGTTTAGCTTTTTCAAGTTCATTATCATTATTAAGTAAATTATGGCTTAATTGTTTTTTAAAATAATTTTTTTTAGATATTTGATTATCTAAAAAATTATGCTTTAAACTCCTGTCAGCATCTTTCCAGGTTTTAGTGTATTTTTTAATGCCTCCTTTAGGACTAGTATATGACTCAAGTTCAAAAGCTAGTTTTGAAATAAAATTTTCTTTACTTAGCATATAGTCTTCTTCTTTAAAGGCTGGAATATCTTCCATACTATAATCTAAAATTAAACAAGCTCCTTTGCCAAGCCCAGGAATAGTAACGCAACTTTTGTTAACTGAAGCTTCATTTTTTGATAATTTTTGAAACCCTACGACTCTTATTTTGTATTTCCAATTACCTAATATTGATGCAGTGAAGTCACTCTTTATTTTAGGAGTGTCAGATTGAAAGTACCAGTCATCAATTCCAGAATAAGGAGAAGTGATTGAGTAAGAATATTCAATAATACTACCCGCTTTTATATTTGGAAGAGTAAAAGATATTTCTTTCCATTTAGCATTTAAATCTTTAGTAAAAATATTAGAGTTAACAAGGTGGTTTTTTACAATTTTCCCTTGCTTAGATATATTATATGTTATTCCTTTTATATTATAAACCTTGTCTTTTCCGTAAAAAGGGATTTTGATGATGGCTTTATTGGCCCCTTCTTTTTTCAAAATTTTTACTTTAAAGTAAAAATCGGTAGTATTTTTATAATCTTTTTCTTCGTCTAAATAATAGTTAGCATGTTCATGTAAAACAACTGCGTTAGCGGTAGTATCTTTAATATAATTGGTTAGACTTAGCTCTTTAAGTTTAACATTACCAATCTTCGTTGATCTTTTCTTTTGAGAAAAGGATTGAGTGCTAGCAATAGTAATTAATAACAGAATTATTCTTTTCATTATTTTTTTATTAAAATAATTTTTTCGGTTTGTTTTTCTACTAATTGTTTGTAAAAACTTCTCAAACTAACGTAGTTTTGGGGAGCAATTATGTTTGAGTTTATTTGTAGAACAGAAGATAGTTTTATTTTATTTCCTTGAATATTAATTTGATATTTAAATACACCTAAGCCTTCGGCTAATCCTATTGCAAGATTTTTAGGATAAGATTCTATAGTGCAATTATCTGGTATTGTAATTGAGACAGAGAATTTATCTTGCCAAGGCATTCCATAATCAACTGGGAAGTTTCGTTCTTCTGATTTAAATGGATTTTCTTTTGTTCCTAGAAAAAATAAAGGGTTAAAATATAATTTTCCATTTATCTCTTCGATAAAATCTTCACTTGTAAATTTTAATGTTTGGGTAATTGGTTTGGAAATTTTTTCTTTGTTTAAGATTTTAAAGTTTTCAATTTCTATACTATACTTTTCTTCTAAAGAAGAAATAACATCATCTTCTTTTTTTAAATTGTTTTCCTTGCGATAAAACATGGCAGAATGACCAGTTAGAGAAGTTCTTAACATCCCATTTATTTCACCTAATTCATTTATTTTTACTTGTAGGATGTTATTTTCTTTTGTATGTCTAGAAGGAATTAGCTTAACTTGTTGAGAATTACCTCCTTCTAAAATTTCTCTCCCAAACCAATTTAAAGTTCTGAAAGGAGTAATATTTGCTGTAGAATACTTTTCAGTAGCATCTAATAAAATATATTTCCCGTTTGATAAGTTAACTTTAGAGATGACATAATTAAATCCTTCTCTTGTAGGAAAAATAGGAGTTCCATTGTTTTTAGTACTTGTTAAAACAGGATTTGCTTTTATACCAGCAGAGCGTAACATAGAGGTAAGCATTAAATTAATTTCGGCTACATTACCAGAACCATCTTTATATGCTTTTTTCACACCTTTTTCTGTGTATTTACCATAATAATCATTCCATTTAACTTTTGATTTTATAAACTGAAAAATTAAAGATGTCTTTTCTATATCACTTTTTGCAATATCTAAAATAGCTTTTAAATCATTTTTATAGTAGTTACTTTTATCAAGTTCATTTCCAAAATTTAACGATTTATAGATTGTTTTACATACACTTTCCCAAGATGTAGCATAGTTTTTATGCAGCGAGTTTGGAAAACGTGTTCCTGAAAGTTCAAATTCACAACCTCCTCGATAGTTATTAATATTTCCTATATAAGGTTCCTTTTCATTTATTGAAGGGATATTATTACTATTAAAAGTATAATAAACTACATTGAACTTTTTTTTGTGATTATTAACCTCACTACTTATAGTTGACCCTCCTCTAGAACCTCTAGTTGAAGTTCTAGTTCTGGTTGCCCAATTGATTTCACCTTGTTTATTAGTTTGTTTAGGAGTTATATTGAAATACCCCTTATTTTTTAAGTTAAAAATGAAATATTCAGGGATTCTTACGTCATAATCAATTTTTTTTACTGGGATTCCATATTGAAAATTAAGAGTATTAATATTCCAGTAAGGAGAAGTTATAGTATACTTTAAATCAATTACACTTTTTTCTTTTACATTTGGATAAGTAATTTTTTTTTGACTTCTATACTTGTTTAGTTTTTCATCAAAGATATTTTTACTAGTTACTTTGTTCTTTTTTATTTTATCATTAACTAAGTTAAAAGAATAGGCTTTTAAGTTGCTTACTTTTTCTTTATCTCCAGTTTGTGGGTCATAGTATCTTATTTTTTTTGTAGCGTAATTTAAACCATCTTTTGAGTAAATTTTTATTCGCTCATGATAATCCGTAACGACCTGAAAACCTTTGTTTGTGTCGAACTTAAAGTAAGTTTTTCTTTTTTTTAGAAGATAAGTCGCATCAGCAGTAGAATCTAAAGGGTGTGTTTTTTCCTCAAGTTCTTCTTTTGAAACTTTTCCAAATTTTATTTCTTGAGCATTTATATTAAAAGTTAATAATATTATAAATAATAGTTTTTTCATAGTGTTTTTAGTCCTTAATTAATTCTGTTCTAAGATTATCGTATTTAGCAACTGTTTTCCGAAATTTTCGATAAGCTTTGTAATCTTCTTTTGGATGGGTTCCTTTTTTAAGAGAAAATACTCTTTCATATTTTAATGTAGTGTCGTCTATTTTTTCAAAGCTTAATTTATAAGTACCGAATTTATTATCTATATTTTTATTTTGAGGTAAGTTTATAATTGAATAACCATTAGGGATTTTAAAGGTAAATTCATCTTTATCTATAAAACCTCTATCAATTTGTAAAGATCTTTTTCTGTTTCTATACCTTTTAGGAACTCCAGTAATTCGATTAAATACATTCAGTTTAAATAAATAACTACTATCTCTAACTTTAGCAAAGCTTTCAATGTTAACATCTAGTCTTTCGGTAAATTCAATTTTCTCTTTATTGTTTCTAAGTTTAGAATTCACAATTTCTAAATTATTGTTATAATCCCAAACGTTAACTTTGTAATATTTATCAAGTTCTTTTTTAGTAAAACTTTCTATAGTAGTTTTATCATCGTATTGTGTTCCTTTAGAAGTTCTAGTTAAAGAAGCTAAAAGGTATCCATTTGGTAAAAGAGTAATATCTGCTTTAATTGATTGTAAATTGTTTTGATTTATATAAGCAGGAGTTCTTTTAATAACACCACCTTCAGGTGTTATCACTAAAACATCTCTATCGTCGGTAAAGTCTCCTAAGAAACCAAAAGGCATAGTTTGGCTTGTGCATTCTAACCAAACGTCTTTACCATTATTTGGGATGTTTAGTATCATGTGGTTTCCTTGGAGTGAGGTAAAATCTGAATCTATATTTTTAATTTTTTTTGCATAGACAATAGCATGATGAGATTCTACTCCTACAGCATCTAGTAAAGCTTTTGTATAATTAGTTAAACCTTTACAATCACCGTAACTTACCTCATCTACCTTATTTGCAGCAATCGGCTCCCAGCCACCAATATCTACTTGAACACTAATATATCTAGTCTTCTTTTGCACAAAATCATATACAATTTTTGCTTTTTCTATAGGGTCATCTATATTTTTAACTAAGTCATTAATTTTTACAGTTGTTGAAGTAGGTAATTCATTTCTTCCTATGATTAAATTATTATACATCCATTTTCCAAATTCATCCCAATTCTTTGCTGTGCCATTTACACCTTTTAGGCTAAATTGATCAAGTGAAACTGAGAGATTAGGAAGGAAATCTTCAAAATTAATACTGTACTTTTCGTATCTAATGGCTTTTTGGTTGGATATAGAATAGTTTAAACTATAATCACTTGATGAATTCTTGACACTAAAACCCTCAAAGTTTTTTTCTCTTTTTCTAAATGAAATGTTTTGAGGGTTGTTTAATTTATATACGCTCTCTTCTACAGATAAATTATAGTTTTCTATAGGAAACCATTTAGGAATAAAACCAGTTGATGAATTATTATATTCAGATTCAAAAACAACAGTATATGGATAAGAAGTAGGAGTATACTCTAGATATTTTATTCTTGAATCCGAATATAGAGTTCCTCCATCAATAGCACTTACGTCTTGAAAGTCTTTTTTTGAATATTTTTTAACTCTATTACCAAGTGCATCATAAATAGTTGCATTAAGCGTTATTATTTTAGTATCGTTATTATAGTGTTTATATGCATCTACATGATCTTTACCAAGTTTATTTAATACTGTTACGACCCTTTTTTGTTTTACAGACATTTTACTTGATGATAAAATATCAATAGTGATTATATTTTGTCTAATAACAGCATTAGCGTTTTCTGTTAATTCTTTGGAAATTAATAAGGAAGAAAGTTTTGAGTTGGTTTTTTGTGCAGATATGTTAAGACATAACAATAAAGCCATTAAAATGGCAGGGTAGTATTTTTTCATGCAATTAATTACTTTGTTTTCTTTTTAGCAAAAAAAGCAAAAATAATTTAGTTATGAAAGAAATGCAATTGCTTTATAAAGTCTCTTGTTGGTTTTTATAAAAAGAATCAGCTTGTAACTTCATAAGGTTACGAGCCATTTTTTGTTTGTAATTATAAAGTTCTTCTTCAGTTTTTAAATCAGAATATATTTTTTCGTTAAGATCGATATCAGTTTTTAAAATAGCGTTTCTTTGGTGTACTTGCTGTTGAATCCATGTTTTTACGATTGATTCTTCATTTTCTAATTTAAAATCATACTCTCCTTTAGAGCTTATAAGTTTTGTGAAAATTGGAGCGGTTTCTATTGCTAAAAACAATAGGAAAATAAAAAAAGAAGGCAGCCAAGGGAGTTTGTTTAAGGCATTAATACGAGCCATTAAGCCATTAAAATTTGATATTATAGGCTGTGTTTTACTCTCTGTATCTTTTTGTTGTTGAACTAAGTTAACGACAGTTGCTTCTTTAGCTTTTATTTTTTCGTTATTATCAGCTTTTAACTGGCTTAATTCTTTTAAAGCTGCATCGTGCTTTTCACGTTTTTCTTTATAAACAGGACCTTTTCCAAGTAATTTAGTTCCTTTTCTACCTTCTGCCTCTGAAATATAGGTTTCATAAAGATTATTTACTTCATTTTCTTTTGCAGTTATTTCTTCTTTTAAAGCAATAATATCAGTTTCAATATTTGTTATTTCAGGAGTGAATTGTTGTGCTATTTGTGTTTTGTTATCTAAAGTCATTTGGTTTTTTTCGGTTAACAAAACTTGATTAATTTCTTTTTCGAAAATCTTTAATTCTAAAGGTTTAGAAATTACAATTGCGATAATCATAGCCAATAATAACCTTGGGATAACTTGTAAAACTTCTTGACGTTTAGAATCTCTTTTTTTAATAGTAGAAACAATAAATCGATCCAAATTAAAAATTAATAACCCCCAAAGAATTCCGAAAAATATGGCAGTGTAAATATTATCAAAAACTGTAAATAATGCATAGCTACAAGCTATGGTTGCCATTAAAGCAGTAAAAAAAACAGTAGCGCCAATTCCGGCATATTTATTTTGCTCTCCGTTAGAGCATTTTTTAATTAAATTTTGATCCACACCAGCGCATAGAAGGAAAAAATCTTTGATCATGTATATAAGCTTATACAATAAGAACGAGTGTTTTTATATAATGTTACAAAAAAGCCTCACATTGTGAGGCTTTTAACAGTTTTTTTAATATCCCTTTTTCATTAATGCTATAATTTTATTTTCGTTTTTAGAAATATACATGTTTAGAGCACTTTTTTCTTTATCAGTGTATGAGGAACCAAAATGATACTCTTTATTATTTTTAATAAGGTTGTAGAATTCTTTTTTAGTTGTTCTTTTATCCTCTATGAAATAATTTTTTTTTAAATTTTCATCTAGTTTTATGAATTCAGGATATTCATTAGATGTTGGTTTTTTAATTATGTCTTTTCTTTTATAAATGGTTCCAGTTTCGGTATTTATATCTTCTACAACATGTACTTCGTCTCCTACTACCCATTTATTTTCTTTTTTTGTTTTAGATGATTGAGGTAAATCATAGTTGTTATTATCAGAAGATAATGTCTCAGTATTTACATCTTCGATAACATATACTTCATTTCCTACTACCCAGTTACTTTTTGTTTTTACTTGAGTTGTCTTAGGTTTAGGGATATTTGAGTTTTCTCCTTTTTTCACCTCCGGAAAATTAGCTTTAGGTGGAGGTGGTGGTAGACTCGTGTTTTTGAATCGAGTTACTACTTTATTGTCTTTATATACTTTAGTTATATTTTGACCTGGTATAACTTTATCTGAAGCAGTTTGCTCTGGGTTTATAACTTTTCCTTGTTTTGTAACAACTTGTCCGTATTTATTATAAAAAGTGAATTTCTTTCCTTTTTGTACATAGTAAAGTTTTTGTCCGTTACTTTCATAAAAACCAGTTTTAGGAGGAGGTGGAGCTAAAACTTTTGTTTTAGGTTTTGGTGGCGGAGGAGGTAAGTGTTTTCTTCTTTTGTCAATATGTTTTTTAGTATTTAATTGATATTGATATTCTTGGGGGAAACGTTTGCTTCTAGCATTTTTGTGCACAAAACTTTCCATGTAATTATAAAAATCGGAAGGTTTATAATTATTTAAAACATTATTGTTTATTGCTTTTCCATCAATCCAAACCGCGTATTTTTTTGAGTTTTTTAATTTGTCAAGTAAATTTTTACTTACGGTTTTCTTTACCAAGCCAACTGGTGGTGGAGGTGGTGGAATCATTTTCTTCTCCTCATCCGTTAATTCTGATATTTTTTTAGAGACAACCTTACCATTTTTATCAGTATACATAAATGTACCTTTATGGCGATTTATAACTCTTCTATGCTTAGGAATAGAGTCGTTAGTTTCCCAAACCTTTATTGTCTCTCCATTAGTTAGTTTGATAGAAAAAGTGTCTTTTTTAACAATACTTAACTTTAAAGAATTAACATTTTTAAGTTTATCATTAATGTCTTTAAATATTGAAGTAGAATTTTCTTTACCCTTTTGTTTATCAATAACTTCAGAGTCAATATATTTAATTTCTGAATTTTCTGCTTTAACTCTTTCGGCAAAAAGGAAAGTAAATCCCGCTAATACTGGTATTACTGCCAGTTTTTTAAACAAGATTTTTGTTCGAGAACTTTGCTTTGTCATCATTAGTAATCTTTTTTTAGTTAATAAATAATTCAAATTACTGGCCAAGTAATATTCGTTGTTCCAAGCAGCTCTGTTTAATAATAAATATTGATACTCGGAAGTGTTTTTATGTTTGGTAATTACATTACTGTCAGCTAAAAATTCATGATTTAATTTAATAGCTTTTTTAAGTAATATGTATGTAGGGTTTATCCAAAAAACAATTTGTAATACTTCAATTAAAAGTATGTCAAAAGTGTGTTTTTGGAGTGCATGTGTTAATTCGTGTGTATAAAGTTCTGTTTCAATTTTATTAGAATAATATTCTTCTTTATTGATGAAAATATAGTTCCAAAAAGTATGTGGACTTATTAAGTCGTCTACTAAAACTAAAATTGCTTTACCCTTTTTTATTTTTTGCTGCTTTGTTTTAAGATATATAGCAACTAAGTTTTTTATAAATCTAATTGTTAGAATAAGCGATATTGTTAGATACACAAAAAGAGCATATTGCATATAGTTTGTTTCCTGTACAGGTTCTGTAATTTCTGTAGGAATAGGGTAATCTAGCACTAAAGGCTGAGTGTCTTCAACTATTGTTTGTGATACTTCAATGTATATCTTATATAACGGAGCAATAAAAGAAAATAGAATACTACCTAATAAATAGAAACGATTAAATTGATGCATTTTTTCACGCTCTAAAACCAGGTGGTAAAAAGCTAATAGCAATGCTAAACAGATAAAAGATTTTAAAAAATAAGCAATCATTACTGTTGTTTTTTAATTTGACTATCAATAATTTTTTTTAATTCTTCTAATTCAGAAACTGATAAATCTGTTTTTTCAGTAAAAAATGAAGCAAATTGGCTTGCAGAATTATTAAAGAAGTTTTTTATCAATCTGTTTACGTGTTTAGAAAAGTAATCTGATTTTTTAACTACTGGATAATACTCTCTTGATTTTCCAAATAATTTATAATTTACAAAACCTTTGTCGTTCATTCTTTTAAGTAATGTTGCTACAGTTGTTGTTGCTGGTTTAGGTTCTGGAAATTCTGCTAATATATCTTTCATGAAACCTTTTTTAAGTTTCCATAAATATTGCATTACTTGTTCTTCGGTTTTTGATAATTGCATCTCTACATAATTAGAATTAACTCTACAAATGTAGAGATAAAAAATATATTCTACAAGTGTAGAGTAAGTTTTTGGTGTAAAAAAATAGCCTTGAAAACTTATTCAAGGCTATTTTACTAGTGTTGTAGCGTGTGAATTATTTTGATAATTCAGTAAAATGTTTGTAGAAATGAGGAATGGTTTCTATTCCTTTTAAGTAATTCCATACCCCAAAATGCTCATTTGGTGAATGAATAGCATCAGAATTTAATCCGAATCCCATTAAAATAGTTTTACTTTTCAATTCTTGTTCAAATAAAGCAACGATAGGAATACTACCTCCGCTTCTTTGTGGAATTGGAGTAACTCCAAATGTTTCTTCATATGCTTTACTAGCTGCTTGATAGCCAATACTGTCAATAGGAGTTACATAACCTTGTCCACCATGGTGAGGCTTTACAACTACTTTTACAGATTTTGGTGCAATGCTTTCAAAATGTTTTTTAAACAATTCAGTTATTTCTTCCCATTCTTGACCAGGAACTAAACGCATCGATATTTTAGCATATGCTTTAGAGGCAATAACCGTCTTAGCACCTTCACCAGTATATCCTCCCCAAATACCATTAACATCTAATGTAGGGCGAATAGAATTACGTTCGTTCGTTGTATATCCTGTTTCTCCATGTACCTCTTCTATATCTAAAGCAGCTTTATATTCTTCTAAAGAAAAAGGAGCTTTTGCCATTTCATCACGTTCTTCACGAGATAATTCTTCAACCTTATCGTAAAAACCAGGAATGGTAATGTGATTGTTTTCGTCATGTAGAGAAGCAATCATTTGTGTTAAAATATTGATAGGATTTGCAACAGCACCACCATATAAACCAGAATGTAAATCTCTATTAGGACCTGTAACTTCTACTTCAACATAACTTAAACCACGTAAACCCGTAGTAATAGATGGTATGTCGTTTGCAATCATTCCTGTATCAGAAATTAAAATCACGTCATTAGCTAATTTTTCTTTATTTCTTGGTACAAACCAAGCTAAACTTTCTGAACCAACTTCTTCTTCACCTTCAATCATGAATTTAACATTACAAGGCAAGTTTCCTGTAGAAGTCATGTACTCTAGCGCTTTAACATGCATGTACATTTGTCCTTTGTCATCACAAGCTCCACGAGCAAAAATTGCTCCTTCAGGATGAATATCAGTCTTTTTAATTACGGGTTCAAATGCAGGTGAATCCCATAATTCAATTGGATCTGCAGGTTGTACATCGTAATGACCATATACTAAAACTGTTGGTAAATTTGGATCGATTATTTTTTCACCATATACAATTGGATAACCAGGAGTTTCACAAATTTCTACTTTGTCGCACCCTGCTTTTTCTAAGCTTTCTTTTACAGCATCAGCTGTGTTTAATACATCTTGATTATATGCTGGATCAGCACTTACAGAAGGGATTTTTAATAGCTCGATAAGCTCATTAATAAACCTATCTTTATGTTGAGAAATATATTCTTTTACGTTTTGCATGTGTTGTGAATTAGTGAGCTTCAAAAATAATAAAAATATTATGCATGTTCTTTGTAGTTTACAAGTATTGTTTATATTTGCATCCACAAATTCAAAGAATGCGGGCGTGGTGGAATTGGTAGACACGCTAGACTTAGGATCTAGTGCCGAAAGGTGTGGGAGTTCGAGTCTCCCTGCCCGTACAGAGTTTAAAAATAAAACCTTAATTCGTAATGAATTAAGGTTTTTTTGTTAAGCAGGGATAACCATAAACGGAATAGTTAATTTATGCCCTAAATTTAAAATTACGGGTTCTCGAAATAGATTCTCGAAAAAACTATGTTTATATTTAATCATGGTTAAAATGTCAATATCTTCATCATTGATAAAGTCGATAATTTCACTTGTTTTGTTGGTGTATTGTGGTATTTCAATATAATTGTTGTCCAAATCGTCTAAATAGGCCTGTAATGCATCTAGATTTTCTTTTTGACTTACAGTTAAATTTTCTTTAGTTTGTATGTGAAAAATATGTAACTTAGAATCGTTTAAGTTGGCTAAGTCTTTAATTTTGTCTAGCTCAGTATCACTATACAGGCGTTTAAAACCACTTGAAAAACCAATGTTTTTAGGTTTTTTGTATTCAGCTTTATTGGGTATCGCAAGTGCTGGACATTTAGAAAGTTTACTAATAACTTCTACAGTATTGCTACCCAAGAAAATTTCTTTAGCTCCAGTAGCTCCTTTAGTTCCCATAACGACCATGTCTATATTGTGTTTTTCAATAGCTATATCTACAGCTTGTTCAATATCACGAGTACTTGTCGAAATTTTAAAGCTATGGTTAGGGTTAGGGTAGTTTTTTTCTATACGTTCTTGTAAATGTTTCAAGTCTTTCACTGCATTTTCTTGTATTACACGAGATAATTTGTTTGAAAATGATGATATTTTTGACGATTTAATGGGTGCTGAATGTAATAAATGAAAAACACATTTTTCATCAGCAAAAAGTTTAAGTGCATATACAGTAGCTGCCCATGCATTGTCTGAAAAATCAGTTGGAATTAAAATATGTTTCATAATAGTATGTTTTAAAGTTTATAGATGCGACATCATAATTTGTTTACGTTTATTAAGCTGTTTTTCTAAATCACTAATAGTATTTTTTACTGCAAGCTGATAATTATCTTCGTTAGAAGAAGCAAATATTTGCGGACCAGGTTGATTTAATACAATTTCACAAATCTTACCTTTTGGTGTAGGTGTATTTTCGTATTTTATATATATCTGTGCTTTTATAAGCCAATCGTGTTTTTTATAAAGTTTGTCTAACTTTTTCTGAATAAAATCTTGGAGATTTTCACTCACAGGCATTTTAACAAATTGAATATGTGTTTCCATCGTGATTGTTTTTTAATTTGATACTCAAATTTAGTTGAAAGAAACCCATTTTGGAATGATATATATCATTTTATAAATAAGGTTATGTGGTTATATTCATGTAAAATAGTGGGTTATGAGTTTTAAGGGGTAAATGTTTAGTTTTATCAAAATGTTGCAAAAACCTTTTATACTATTGCAAATATTGATAAGGCAGTTCTATAAGTGAAGTAGTAATATTAGAAGAGATTGCAAAGAATGAATGGTTGCCTTTAAGTGAAACAATTTTAACTTTTGGTTTTTTAAGAGTTTAGATTTTTGGCACGTTACTTGGTATTAAGTAACTGTATATCAAAAAAATGATAGACATTTAAAATCAGATCGTATGAAAAATTTTGTTTTATTACTTACCGGACTTTTATTAACATCATTTACGATTAATGCATCAGAATTAAGTACTAGCACAAATGCAAGCGAAAACGCAAGGTACTATAACTATGGTAAATCGTTTATTTTTAATGAAGGAGGAGTTGAATTTGCTGTGTATCCAGACGGACAATTCGATTTCTATTTAAATGGTTCTAGAAATGGAGTAAATGTTAATTTTAATGCTCCTGGGGTAAATATAAGTTTTAATTCAGGGTTTAATTATGATCCGTTTGTACAATATGATGATTATGGAGCTGTAGTACAAATTGAAGACATTCCAGTTTTTTACGACCACTACGGAAGAATTGTACAGGCAGGCGATGTATTTATTAGGTACAACCGTTGGGGACGTGTGTCTCGAGTAGGAGGATTGTTTGTACACTATAATAGTTATGGTAATTTCTTAAACTTTACTGGGTATATCAATAGTTTTAACAGGCATTACGTATATAGACCATACCATAGATATTTTGCGGTACCCGTAGTAGATAGATGTGTGGTTTGGAATAGTCCTTATAGAAGATTCTATTCTCCAAATAGATATTCGTACACAGTATATAGAAACAATTATTATGATGGATATTATGGTAGATCGTATAGAAACCGTAGTTATTATAGACCAGGCAATAGCGTAAGAAACTTTAATAGAGGAAGAAGAGTAGCAAGTGCGAGAAGTGTAAAGTTTAGATCAAAAGATCATAGAAGAACAATGTATCAGAAAAATGATCGTAACTATCGTAAAAGCAATAGAGGGAATTCAGGAGTAGCAAATAACAATAGAGGTTATAAGGTTAATGAATCTCGAGCAATAGCAAGAAATTCGAGAAAGGTTTCTAGAGAAAGAGGGATTAATAGTTCTATCTCAAGAAAAAGAACAGCTAGTGATAGAAATAGAAATGTTATATCGAAAAGATCTAATAGAGAAACATCAAAAAAATATAATAGACCAACTAGAAGTACTCAAACTAAAAATACCTCAAGAGGGTATTCTAGGAATCGTACAGCTAGTTCAACAAAAAGATCTCAAAATAGTAGGTATAAAAGTAAAGGTAATTCGTCAAGGTCTATAGCAAAAGTGAGTAGAAATAAAAATTATTCTAAGTCAAAAGGGAATAGTTCAAGATCTAGAGAAGTTAGAAGTAGACGATAAGAATAAAAGATATAGTAAGTAATAAAAACCACATTGTAAAAATGTGGTTTTTCTATGCTGTAATTTTTGAGAAGTTTGTTCATTAATGACAAACTTAATTTGATTTACATTTATCGTAATCGTTTATTATTTGAATTAAACTTTCATAATTATTTTTATAAATCTTTTTTTTGTAATTCTTTTTTATTTGAGGACAATCGTTAAATACTCTCAAAATTCTTGAAGGCATTTTTTTTGTTTTATTTTTAAACATAAAACCTAACATTTTAGCTTTTTCTTCATTCTTTTTATGAAAACCAAAAATCTCAGTATATAAGGGGTTTCTGTAGAGCGTCATTAAGTTGGATTCATAAACTTTTAATAATATATATTTTTTAAAAACACCTTTTGTTTTAATAGAGTGGAACACAGTTTTCTTTGAGTTTTTTACCATCTCAACCTTCTCAAAATCCATCATTGAAATGAGCTTGAAATTTTTAATATATTCTTTTTCAGGAATAGAGTCAGTAAATCGAATCCCGTAAAAACCGGTTTGAAAAAATGTTCCATAACCACTAGCAATACTATCATTTTTAAAAAATATTTTACAGGAATGAAATTCTTTTTTATTAATTTTTTTAGGGTGAACAACTTGGTACATTTGAGCACTTATAGAAGTCGTTATAAAGATTATCGTTATTACTAATGCTTTTTTCATGTTTAATATTTTTTATCTAAAACTCCAATTCTTATAACTAGTAGAACTCTCTAATTTTGTTTCAATAGTATCGGGTAAATCAGGAAAAAAATCAATCCCAGTTTTTTGTTCAATATCGTCAATTGAAACTACAAAATAATAAAGGGGTTTATTGCTTTCTTTATGTGGAACTAAAAAAGCAATTGCTTTTATTTCAGGTTGCGTATAGTCTAATAAAATTTTATAAAAATACTTAGGTACTGAAACCTTGTCTCGACCAATGGTATTTAAGTTCGGTTCTAAAATACCGCCAGTAACTACATACAAATGATTGTATTTCTTAGCCCAATAACGAGTTTTTTGCTCTAATTTATTCCAAATCCCAGCATTGAAATCGTGTTTTTGAGGTGATATATTAGACGTATAAAAAGTTTCGTCGTGTGCTTTTTTAGAATAACGTTTATCACCAGCAGGACATAAATGTCCTTTATCATAACCCGAATTTTTATAATTTCTCCAATCAGCAGATTTTGTTTTTACTTTTGGATCACTAATAAAAAAAGGACGTTTGTGCTTCGTATAAATAATATCGTTTTTATCTAATGTATAAGCAACCCACTCAGCTTGCTCGTGTTGTTCGTTATAAGATAATTGATATCCATTGTGTTTAACAATAGCTCCAGTAGTTGAAGTTGGTAAATAATTAAAACTTTCAGGGTTATTAGTATGTTCAATGGGAACTTGAGAAGAAATTTCGGTATTTTCTTTTCGTTGTAACCACCATCCTGCGATTAAAACTATAATGGTAATAACAAGCTTTATTTTTTTGGAAGTACTCATTAGCTTTTTAGTAGAATCTCTTTAAAGTCTTCAGTTTTTTCAACCTCATTGAAAATTGTTTGGAATTTTGTTGGAGGAGTTGTTAGTTTACGTCTAACTAAATCTAACCAAGCTCCATAAACTGTGATGATTGCAGATAATTTCCCTTCTTCATTAAAAACTTCATGTTGAATTTTCCAGCGTTCACCTTTACTAGATAAACCAATTACTTTAAGGTTTATAGAAATATCTGTTCCCATGTGTATTTCGCGTAAAAACTTGGTGTTTTCTTCAAATAAAATCGGACCCGTTTTTTCTTTAGTAAAATCTTGGATAGTGATGTTATGTTCTTTAAAAAAACGTAATCTTACCTCTGCTGCATAGTCATTATATGCTGTATGACGCATGTGAATATTGGCATCAAAATCTGACCACCTTGTTTTAAATTGTACGCTAAAATTCATTTATATATTTTTTAAAAACGAAAGTACAAAATTATAATTCTTAGGCTAAGATTTTACATCTAAAGCATCACGAAGTGTGTTTCCAATCAGCATAAAAGCCATTACTAAACTCATAATTGCTAGTCCAGGAATTAAAGCTAAAAAAGGTTTGCCAAGAATAATATAGTTATAATGATTTTTAATCATTGCACCCCAAGAAGGAGTAGGGGGTTGTGCACCAATGCCTAAAAAACTTAAGCCACTTTCAATTAAAATTGCAGCGGCAAAATTAGCCGCAGAAATAACAATGATAGGTGCTAAAATATTAGGTAATATATGTTTGAATATAATTCTGAAATCTGAAAATCCTAGTGCTTTTGCAGCTTCAACGTATTGTTGTTGTTTGGTTGTAATTACCTGTCCTCGAACAACACGAGCAACTTCTACCCACATGGTTAAACCAACAGCAATAAATACTTGCCAGAAGCCTTTACCCAAAGCCAGTGTAATTGCAATAACTAACAATAAGGTGGGTATAGACCAAGTGATATTGATGATCCACATAATGAAGTTATCAATTTTTCCTCCAAAATATCCCGCAATTGCACCAACAGGAATTCCAATTAATAAAGAGATGAAAACAGCAATAAAGCCAATAAAAAAAGAGATTCTGGCTCCAATTAATAATCTACTTAATAAATCACGACCATATTTGTCGGTGCCAAACAAAAAAGTTCTTTGTTCTATGAACTTTTCAGGTTGATTGTTGAATAATGAGAGTGAATAGTTTTTGGGTAATCCATCAGAATACTTAATTACTTCTAATTGATTGTTTTTAATTGAATATGATTTTATAGGAATTTCAGAACTTGAATCTTGTTTTCCATCCATAAAAATTGAAAACCAAGATTGATTTTTTTTCTGAACAGAAGGAATCGATAACATTTGAACTGAAAACCCCGGAGCTTTTGAATGAATTTCTAAATGCATTTGGTTGGCAGCGTTACTATTGTCTGGAGCTAAAACGTAACAAAAAACAGCAATTAACCCGCAAAGAATAATGTAGCTAAAGCTAAGCATACCAATTTTACTTTGCTTAAATTTTTGAATAGCGATTTGCCAAAGAGAATTAGAATTCTTCATAAGCCGAAATTAGATATTGCGAATCTCTTCACCAACTTTTAAATTGAATTTTTTTCTGAATAAAAAAACAATTAAATATAAAATAGGAGTGTCTATGGCTGCAATCATCATTTTAAAAAGTACTCCACTAATTAATAAACCCCAAAATAAATTCCATTGTATAATTCCAAAATAGCATAACAAAACTAATACGGTTAATGTATCAACTATTTGCGAGGTGAATGTCGAAAAATTATTACGTAGCCATAAATGCTTTCCTTTGGTAAAGTTTTTCCAAAAATGGTAGACTCTAATATCAATAAACTGAGCAGCTAAATAAGCCAACATCGATGCTAATACAGCTAATGGAGCAGCACCAAAAACATTAATAAAAGTTGTGTTATCTACTGTAGACCATGAGGTGGCAGGAACATTTTTTGAAACATAAATAATTCCTAAAGAAAAGAAGGATGCAAAGATACCAGCGATTACAACTTGATTCGCTTTTTTCTTTCCGTAGATTTCAGATAAAATATCTGTAATTAAAAAAGTGATTGGATATGGTAAAAGACCTACTGAAATTTCGAAAAGCTTAACGTCAAAAATTTCTATGTTAAATGGATACCAATAAAAAAACTTCTGAAAAATTAAATTAGAAGTTACTAAAGAGGCAATAAATAAAGCGGCTAAAATTAAATAAATTAACTGTGCTTGGTTTTTCAGTTTCTCAGTCATAGAACGAAGTTACTAATTAATAATGATTTTAAAAATGTGTATGTTTGCAGCATAAAAACAAACAACAAATAAAATGAAAGCATATATTTTTCCAGGTCAAGGAGCACAGTTTACAGGAATGGGATTAGATTTATATGAAAAATCGTCATTAGCTCAAGAACTTTTTGAAAAGGCTAACGATATATTAGGTTTTAGTATTACTGATGTAATGTTTGAAGGTACTGCTGAAGAGTTAAAAGAAACAAAAGTTACGCAACCTGCTATCTTTTTACATTCTGTAATTTTAGCAAAAGTGTTAGGTGATGATTTTAAACCAGAAATGGTAGCAGGACATTCGTTAGGAGAATTATCTGCATTAGTAGCTAATGGGGTTTTATCTTTTGAAGATGGATTAACATTAGTTTCTAAACGTGCTTTAGCTATGCAAAAAGCTTGTGAAATTCAGAAATCAACCATGGCAGCTGTTTTAGGATTAGAAGATAAAGTAGTTGAAGATACTTGTGCTGAGATTGATGGAGTTGTAGTTGCAGCAAATTATAACTGCCCAGGTCAATTAGTAATTTCTGGTGAAGTGGAAGCTATTGAGAAAGCGTGTGAAGTATTAACTGAAAAAGGAGCACGTAGAGCATTAGTTTTACCTGTCGGTGGAGCATTTCACTCACCAATGATGGAGCCAGCTCGTGAAGAATTAGCGAAAGCGATTGAAGAGACTACGTTTAGCGAACCAACTTGTCCAGTATATCAAAATGTAACAGCAAGTGCAGTTACAAATCCTGAAGAGATTAAAAAGAATTTAATGGAGCAATTAACTGCCCCAGTAAAATGGACACAGTGTATTCAAGCAATGATTGCTGATGGAGGAACTGAATTTGTTGAGGTTGGTCCAGGTAAAGTATTACAAGGCTTAATGCGTAAGATTGATAGAAGCGTTGCTGCTAGTGGAGCAAGTATAGAAGCTTAAGAATTTATAAAGTAAATAAAAAAGCGAACTCAATTTGAGTTCGCTTTTTTTATGTTTAAACTTTAATATTCAAAAGTTGAAATATTTTATCTTCTTTAGGTGCTAAAAGAATCATGTAGAATAAAAGAATTACTCCAAATAATAAAAACTCAGGTTTTAATAATAAAATTAAAAAACAAGCCCCTTCTAATACCGCCCATTTAATAATTGAGGCACTTTGATAAATAGCAAAATTTTCATCATCAGAGGAATCTTTGTGTATGCTCTTTAAAGTTTTATTAAATAAAAAATTACTTAAAACATAAGCTATCGCAGGAATAAAAGAATAAGGTAGCGAAGCATTGTCAATTTTAATATTCAATATGTTTTTAAAATCACCAATTAAAAAGTAAGCTAGAGTAACTCCAGCTACTAATGCTAAGTGAATTATTTTAAGGGTTTTTATTTTTTGATTCATAAACTTTTAATCAAATTTAGAAACTGATTTATATTGTTTTGTATTCTTATTTTTAACATAAACTTCTCTTTCTAGTTCTTCAATTTTTTTCTTTTTTTTATTGATGATAAAATACATGCTAAAGAAAAGTAAGATGAAAAAAAGAATAGCAGTTTCAGTTATAGCATCAATATATTCCATTTCTTCAATCATTGGAGGGCGACCTCCTTTTCTTGGAATATAAGGGTAGATAAAAGAATATAAAACACCAATAACTATACTAATTGGAACATTGAATTTGTATATTCTATTTAAAGCATTCTTTTTTTTATCTAATTCCTTTTCAATCTCTGACATTATTTATCCAATAAAATCATTAATAGTTTTTGTGATAAAAGCTAATTGATCTTCCTCTAATTCAGTATGCATTGGTAAAGAAATTACTTCATCAATTAATTGATTTGTAATTGCAAAATCATCTTCATTATAGCGTTCGTCTTTATATGCTTTTTGAGCGTGTAACGGAACAGGGTAATAAATTGCATTTGGAATATTATTATCTAATAAATGCTGATGTAATTCATCACGTTTTCCATTTGTGACTCTTAAAGTATATTGATGAAAAACATGTGTGGTAAAAGTGCTAATCGCAGGCGTAATAATATTTGAATTGGTTGAGAAAGCTTCTGTATAATACATCGCTGCTTCTCTACGAGCATCACAGTAAGAATCTAATAAGGGTAGTTTTATCTGTAAAACAGCAGCTTGCAAACTGTCTAAACGAGAATTTACACCTACAACATCGTGATAATAACGTTTGTACATTCCGTGATTTACAATTCCCCTAATGGTATGTGCTAAATCATCATCGTTAGTAAAAATAGCTCCACCATCACCATAACAACCTAAGTTTTTAGACGGGAAGAAAGACGTAGTCCCTATATTTCCAATCGTTCCAGATTTCTTTTTAGTCCCGTCAGAAAACGTATAATCCGCACCAATTGCTTGTGCATTATCTTCAATTACAAATAAGTTGTGTTCTTTCGCAACTTCCATTACAGCTTCCATATTCGCACATTGACCGAATAAATGTACAGGTACAATCGCTTTTGTTTTTGGAGTGATCGCCTTTTTTAAAGCTTCAATATCAATGTTAAATGTATCAGGCTCAACATCTACTAAAACAGGTGTTAGCTTTAATAATGCAATTACCTCTACAGTAGCAGCAAAAGTAAAATCGGCAGTAATAACTTCATCTCCTTGCTCTAAACCTAATCCCATCATTGCAATTTGTAAAGCATCTGTTCCGTTTGCACAAGGAATTACGTGCTTTACACCTAAATATTTTTCTAAATCGCTTCCGAATCCTTTAACTTCTGGACCTCCGATATAATAAGCAGTGTCTAAAACATTTTCGAAAGCTTTATTTACTTGAGGTTTTATTTTTGCGTACTGACCTTGTAGGTCAACCATTTGAATTTTTTTCATCTGATAAACGAATTTTTTAGTAGAACAAAAATACAAACAATCTCTGATTGATTTTGAAGAATTAACGAAATTAAATTTTTACAGATTGTAGTATATAAAAAAGAAGATTACTCAAAAACCTAAAATAAAAATTCTGTTATCTTTGATGAAAATCAATCCCAAATGAAATTGTTTAAAAAGATTTTCAAAATATTTTTACTAGTAGTAGTGTTGTTATTTGTTGGTGTTTGGCTGTTTACTAAAACATTGCATCCAACTTATAACGGAGAATTAGAATTAGCAAATATTTCTGATAAAGTTACAGTGTACTACGACGAAGTAGGTGTACCGCATATTAATGCGCAAAATCAGCAAGATGCATATACCGCTTTGGGTTATGTACATGCGCAAGATAGATTGTGGCAAATGGAGTTGATTCGTAGAATTGCAGCAGGGAGATTGGCTGAGGTTTTCGGAAAAGAGTTAGTGCGTACAGATAAGTTTTTCTCTGGTTTGGGAATTGAAGAAGCGGCTTCCAAAACAATTCAAAATTTAGATAAAAATTCCGAAGCTTATAAGATGACAGAAGCTTATTTGAACGGAATTAACCAATTTATTGATGAAGGTGCTAAGCCATTAGAGTTTTATTTAGTTGGACTTGATAAAGAAAAATATACAGTTAAAGATGTATATAATGTTTTTGGGTATATGGCATTTAGTTTTGCAGTTGCTCATAAAACGGATCCGATGTTAACGGAAATAAAGGAGAAATTAGGCGAGGTATATTTTAATGAATTAAACGGAGCAAGCACTGAAAATTTAACCTTGATTAAAAATCAAAAGAACCCAGAGATAAAAGCAGAATTTGCAAAAGCAATGAATAATTTGCTTGATAAATTACCAATTTCTCCATTTATCGGAAGTAATTCATGGGTATTAGGACCAGAAAAAACCAAAAATGGAAAAGTGATTTTTGCAAACGATCCGCATATCGGGTTTTCACAACCTTCAGTTTGGTATCAATCGCATATTAAAACCCCTAATTACGAAATGTATGGATTTAATTTAGCTTTAACTCCATTTCCATTATTGGGGCACAATCGTAATTATGCGTACGGATTAACAATGTTTGAAAATGATGATGTTGATTTTTACTACGAAGAAAACAATCCAAACAATTCATTAGAATATAAAACTCCACAAGGGTATCAGAAATATAAATTAATTGATAAAACGATAAAAGTTAAAGGAGGTGCCGATACTACTTACCAAGTAAAAGTTAGTAAGCACGGACCAGTTATGAATGGTTTAATTGATTTTATAGAAGATGAACGTCCTATTGCAATGCAGTGGATTTACACGAAATTAGAAAATCAATTATTAGATGTTTCTTACAAGATGTCACATGCAAAATCATTGTCAGATTTTAAAGTGGGAGCAAGTAAATTACATGCGCCTGGGTTAAATATTATGTATGGCGATGCAAAAGATAATATTGCTTGGTTTGCATCAGGAAAATTATATAAATACCGAGATAGTTTAAACACAAAGGTGATTTTAGATGGAGCCTCTGGAAAAGATGAAATTGTAGAATGGATTGATTTTGAAGAGAATCCGCAAGCGATAAATCCAGATTGGAATTATGTGTATTCAGCCAATAATCAACCAGATTCTATTGCAGGTGTTTTATATCCTGGGTATTATTTACCAGAAGATAGAGCTAAAAGAATAGAATATTTGTTAGAGGATAAAAACGATTGGACAAAGTTTGATGTTTCTGAAATGATTAATGATGTAACATCACCCGTAGCACCAGAAAATATAATGAAAATTGCTAAAGATATTGATGTTACTCAATTAACTGCTAGCGAGAAAAAAGCATTTAATATTTTAAAGAACTGGGATGGTCATTACGGAAAAAAGAAAGTGGCTCCGGTTATTTATACACGCTTGTGGTACGAGTTTGTAAAAAATACTTTTAAAGATGAAATGGGCGATGCTTTTGAGCAATTTGTAAATACACCTTTCGAAGAAAAAGTAGTGGCAGCTCAAGTAAGAAAAGATAATTCAGTTTGGTGGGATGATATTTCAACAAAAGAAAAAGAAACTAAGCAGGATATTGTAAATAAATCGTTTCAGAATACAATCACTTTTTTACAAAAGCAATTAGGAGAGAATGTAGATGGTTGGTATTGGAAAAGAGTAACTACAGTAGAGTATGAACATGCAATAGGAAAAGCGGGAGGCTTATTGCGAAAGTTTTTTAATGTAGGTCCTTTTGAAACCAATGGGGGAGATCAGGTAATTAACAATCAAATTTATAAGATAGATAGCACTGGTTACTACAAAATACATGCAGGACCATCGACTCGTAGAATTATAGATTTTTCGGATGTAGAAAACAGCATTACTATTTTACCAACTGGACAATCGGGTAATGTATTTAGTGAACATTATAAAGACCAAGCAGAAAAGTATGTAAATGGCGATTTTGTAAAAATGAAACTGAATCAGTCTGATATAGAAAAGAGCGAAAATAAGTTGGTGTTTTTGCCTAAGAAGTAGAACAAGTTTAGTTTTTGTGAAATTTGTCTTTATTTTTAAAAGTTACCTATGTTCTTGAATTAAATCAATAAGTTTTTTGTGGAAACTTATTATTGTTAAAAGGTATTTTTCTTTTTCGTTAAAACCTAAGTAATATTTGATGTTAATATTACAAATATTGTTAGTTTGTTTTATACTTATTAATGGTTCAAAAGCAGTTTTTTCTGCTATTTGAGTAAGTTTAGATTGATTAAGTAAATGAGTGAACTTTGATTGGAAGAGTTTATCAGAACATTTTATTTTCCATATATCTTTTTTAAAAGTAATTAATCGAATAAAATTATCTCTAGTCTCCAATTTTAACTCAGGGATGTTATTATTTGTCCTTACATCTGAATTTAATTCAGCTATGTTATTGCTGCCTAAATTGTATTTTGCGTTTATTTTTAAATTTTTATAATTGATTTTGAAATAGTGATCAGAAATAAATATCCTAGATCCAGGAGTTGGTCCACCAACTTTGTAATTTTCATAATAATATTTGGCATTTAATTTTTCCGAGATATTAATAAACTCTTTTTTTATGTCCATTAAGTTGTTTTGAGTAGATTTTTTAATTTAATAACTCCTAATCAAAAACTGAGTAACCTTCCATTTTTTAACTTCATCATAAATAAAATCTTGTTTATCGGGGCCGTCAAAAGTACCAGAAATCTCATATTTTAAATTAGAGTTTGGTGCAGATAAAATCGTGTGAAAATGATAATTGGTTTTATGAATAATTTCAGGACGTAGTTTCTTTACTTCCTCGTAAGTCATTCCAATTTTCACTCCAAATTTATCAGGAAAAGGACTTTTAGTAACGTTAAATTCATTTACTAAACAAGCGTCCATATGATTCATTAAAACATTTATTAAGTATTTAGAATTTTTTATTTCTGCGTAGTGATAATCGTAACCATCATCTTCAGAAATTTTCATTTTAATTGTTGAGTCAGGAAAAGCAGTTTTTAAAGAATCAATAGTAATACATTTTCCTAAATCAATTTTATTAATACCATTGTTTGAAATAGAGATTTCGGAAAGCTTTCTTGTTGTTTTTTTTTCTTTACAACCAAATAACATTCCGCTAATAATAACGAAGCATAAAATGAGTTTTTTCATACTAAATTTCTTTGTAAATCTCATTAAACGGAATTCTAAAACGTTCTCCATACACACCTTTTTCGGTTCTAATACCACAAGAAACAATCATGTTTATTTCTGCACTACGAGGAATGTTTAATAGTTTTTTTACGCGCCAAGTATCAGAGCCTTCCATAGGGCAAGTGTCGTAACCTTCGGCAGCCATTGACAACATAAAGGTTTGAGCCGCTAGTCCTGTAGTTTTTTGAGCAACAATTCGCATATCACTATTACGAACTTCACGATAAATTGGACGAAATAGGCCAGTAATTAAAATCATTAAGTATTTAAAGAAGCCTAAAATCCCTAAGAAATCTGAATAAGCAAATGGAATGATTTTACCGTAATAATTACGTGCTACTTTTTCTCTGCTACTTTGTTCTGTTTTCGGATTATCTTTTCCAAAAGTTTTATCCATAAAAGCTAAGTTAGCTTTAGCACGTTTACGCCATAAATCTTTTCTACTAACAAAAACTACCAATTGTTGTGCTGTTTTTGCTGCATTTTGATTAAAACACATCGGTGCAATTTTAGCAATCGTCTCTTTGTTGGTAATATGGTAAAATTCCCACAATTGCATGTTACTACTTGTTGGAGCTAAACTAGCTTGTTCTAAACATTTTTTTACAACAGTAGTGTCAATTGGTTTTTCTGCATCAAATATTCTTACTGAGCGTCGATAATTAACGGCTTCTGAAACTGTTTTCTCTTTTGTCATTATCCTATTTTCATCAAGGTTTTTAATTGTTTCAATTTCCCTTTGTATGGTGCATATCGTGTAGGTATGTCTAACCAGTTTCCTCTAGTAACAACACCTTTTTTGTGTGAAAAAGTATCAAATGTTTGTTTTCCGTGATAGCCTCCAATTCCACTTTCTCCAACACCACCAAAAGGTAATCTGTGGTTGGCAAAATGTACAGTAGTGTCGTTTATTGTTCCTCCACCAAAAGAATAATCAGCAATCATTTTTTTTGCAAATTTATTACGAGTTGTAAATACATATAATGCTAAAGGTTTGTCGTACTTAGCTAATGTAGTCGAAATATCTTGTTCGTTTTCGTAAGAGATTAACGGAAAAATAGGTCCGAAAATTTCACCTTTCATTACTTCGCTATCTAAACTTGGTTCATCTATAATTGTAGGAGCAATATATCGATCTTCTCTTTCTGTTTGTCCTCCAATTAAAAAACTTTCACTTTCTAGCATTAATGCTAATCGATCAAAGTTTCGAGTATTTACAATTCTAGGATAATCTTCAGATGTTTGAGGGTTTTCACCGTAGGATCTAAAAACTTCATCTTTAAAATACGATACAAATTTTTCTTTTACAGATTTATGAATTAATAAATAATCAGGAGCAATACAGGTTTGCCCTCCATTGATAAATTTACCCCAAACTAATCGTTTTGCTGCTAGTTTAATGTTTGCAGTTTCATCAACAATACAAGGGCTTTTTCCTCCTAGTTCTAAAGTAACGGGAGTAATATGTTCTGCAGCAGCCTTAGCAACAATTCTACCCACAGGTACACTTCCTGTAAAGAAAATATAGTCCCAACGTTGGGCTAATAATTCTTGAGAAACTGGTACGCCACCCTCTACTACAGAAACATGATTTTTATCAAACACAGCTTCAACAATTTCTCTAGTAATTTTACTGGTGTTCGGTGTTAATTCCGATGGCTTTAATACTACGGTGTTACCTGCAGCGATTGCGCCCAAAAGTGGAGCAAATGCCAATTGATATGGGTAATTCCATGGCGCAATAATTAAAACAGTTCCATAAGGTTCTTTATAAATTTTTGCTGAAGACGGAAAGTTTAACAACGATGGTAAAACACGTTTGGGTTTGCTCCAAGAATGAATATTCTTCAACACCATTTTTAATTCAGCTAAAACGATAGAAGTTTCAGTCATTACAGCTTCATATTCCGATTTTTTAAAATCATCATTCAATGCTTTAATAATGTCATTTTCTCTTCTGATTAATTCTTTCTGAAGACGTTTTAGAGCAACTTTTCTATAGGAAATATCTTTGGTTTGTTGTGTAGCAAAAAAATCTTTTTGCGACTGAACCAATTGTGGAATATTCATAAAATTAAATTTCTTGTAGTTTTTTATTCATTACTGAAAACCATAATGGTGGAATTAAAGAAAGTAACATCATACCAGGATAACCAGTAGGCATTTGCGGACTTTCGGGTAATGTTTTTAATAATTGATAATGTTTTGATCCGTTATAATGATGATCAGAGTGACGTGATAAATTAAACAACATTGCTTGTCCTATAACATGGTCTGAATTCCAAGAATGTGTTCTTTTTACGCGTTCGTATCTTCCATGTTCATTCTTCTTACGTAACAATCCGTAATGTTCTATATAGTTTACGGTTTCTAATTGTAAAATTCCGAAAACGGCTGCGGCTAAAAAGGCTAGAGTAACGAAGCTGCCGAAGAAAAAATAAATTCCTCCAACTAAAAGCACATTACAAATGGTGTAAATAAGCATTCTGTTTTGAATGTGAAACCAACTTCTGTTGGTGCTTTTTAAACGTGTATTTTCGGCTTCCCAAGCTTGATAATAACTTGTAATATGAGAACGAAACCAAAATGTATATAGAACTTCGTTTTTTCTAGCAGTAGCTGCATCTTTAGGAGTGGCAACGTTTAAATGATGTCCCGCATTATGGTACGGTAAAAAGTGTGTGTTTATTGAGGTTAGTAATAATATTTCACCTAATAATTCGTCAAATCTGTTATTGCGATGTCCTAACTCGTGCCCAACATTAATACCTATGGCGCTACACATAATTCCCATTGCTGTTATTCTTCCAGCAATTTCTAAGTTAGTCAATCCAGTTTCTTGAATGGCCAAAAAGAACCATCCTAAAAAGGAAACCTGAATTGGAACAGTTGCGTATAAAATGGCTGTATATAATTTGTTTTCTTTTTCTTTTTGAGCTTCTTCTTTGGTGAAGTTTTCTTTGTTTGGTTTAAAGAATAATTCAGCTAACGGAACAGCTCCAAAAAAAGTAATTATAGGTAAAAGCGTAATCCATCCTTTACCAGTAAATGCAAAATATACAGTAATGGGTAGAATAGAGATTGATAAATATTTGAGGGCTTTCATCTTTGAAATTTCCCTAAAGATACAAATTACGAGCAAGCATCCCAAATAGGATCAGATGGAGTGGGTGCTGTTACTTTTATTAATTCTTTACTTACTGGATGTGTAAATTCAATTTTACGAGCGTGTAAGTGAATGCTTCCATCTTTGTTACTTCTTTTGGCTCCGTATTTTAAGTCTCCTTTTATAGTAGAGCCAATATTTGAAAGTTGCACTCTAATTTGATGATGACGACCAGTTTCTAAATCAATTTCTAATAAAGCGTAATTATCAAGTTTTTTAATTGCCTTATAATGAAGAGTCGCTTTTTTACTACCATCAATTTCTTTAGAATAAGCGGTAGATTTATTGTTTTTAGGATTCTTTTTCAAGAAGTTTATTAAAGTGTCTGAGGCTTTTTTAGGTTGGTTTTTTACAACGGCCCAGTAAGTCTTCTTAATAACTTTATCTCGAAGCATTTTGTTTAAACGTTCTAATGCTTTTGAGGTTCTAGCATAAATAACAACGCCAGAAGTAGGGCGATCTAAACGATGCACAGTTCCTAAAAAAACAGCACCAGGTTTGTTGTATTTATCTTTAATATATTCTTTTACAACGTCAGAAAGTGGTTTGTCTCCAGTTTTATCTCCTTGAACAATGTCGCCAGCACGTTTATTAACAATAATTAAATGATTGTCTTCGTGTATAACCTGTAAGTTCTCTTTAGTAGAATACATTTTAAAAAGTCAATTCGAATATTACCGAAATGTTATTTAAAGTTATCGGCTACATCTTCGTTTATTTGCTCGATAAATTTTAAAAATTCATCACGACCAAACCCTGTAGATGATGAGGTAACAAAACTCATTGGTAGCTCTTCCCAAAAATTTAATAATTTCTTTTTATAAGAAGTTATTTGCTTGTTTAATTTAGAGCTTCCTAATTTATCTGCTTTTGTAAAAACAATACAGAAAGGAATTTGATTTTCACCTAAGAATTTCATGAATTCTAAATCAATTTTTTGTGGATCATGACGGGAATCAATCAAAACAAAAGTACAAACCAATTGCTCACGTTCTTTGAAGTAGTTTTCAATAAAAAACTGAAATATTTGTCGTTTCTTTTTTGAAACTTGAGCATAACCATATCCAGGTAAATCAACTAAAAACCATTCATCATTTATTTTAAAATGATTGATAAGTTGCGTCTTTCCTGGTTTTCCAGAAATCTTAGCCAAATCTTTGCGTTCCATTAACATGTTTATTAATGAAGATTTTCCAACATTAGAACGTCCAATAAAGGCGTACTCTGGTATTCTGTCTTTTGGAGCCTTGGTAACATTGCTGTTACTCATTACAAATTCAGCAGATTTTATTTTCATGGATGTAAGCGTAAGCTAAGTGGCTATTATATATTTCTTTTAGAAAGCCAACCTTCTAAAATTGTATTAAATTCTTCAGGAGTTTCCATCATAGCAGCATGACCACATTTGTCAATCCAAAACAGATCAGAATCGGGTAGCAGCTTATGAAAGTCTTCTGCTACTTCTGGTGGAGTAACGGTGTCTTGCTTTCCCCAAATAAGACAAGTAGGTTGTTGCATATTTGGTAAGTCTTTTGCCATATTGTGTCTAATCGCACTTTTAGCAATAGATAGAGTTCTAATAACAGAACTTCTGTCGTTTACTATTTCAAAAACATCATCAACTAATTCCTTTGTTGCGATTGCTGGATCATAAAAAACAGCTTGTGTTTTTTCTGTAATATACTCGTAGTTACCTCTTTTTGGGAAACTATCTCCCATAGCTTTTTCATATAAGCCAGAGCTTCCTGTAAGTACAAGTGCAGCAACGTCTTGCGAGTAATGTTTTGTGTAATATAAACCTATGTGTCCGCCTAATGAGTTTCCTAGTAAAACAACGTCTTTTAGTTCTTTATGTTCTATAAAATCATGCAAAAAACTAGCTAAGTTTTTAACATTAGTTTTTAGAAGTGGTAAGCTATATAAAGGTAATTCAGGAATTAAAACTTTATAACCTTTTTTAGAGAAATAGTTAAAAGTTTCATCAAAATTACTAAGTGCACCCATTAAGCCGTGTAATACGATTAGTGCTCTCCCTTCCCCTGCTTCTGCATATGTAAATTTGCCTTCTTTCTTTAAAAAATCAGTCATTTATATCTACGGTTTGACTTAAGCACAAATGTAGTTCTTTTTTGTTAAATCTGCATTTTTATTATTTCGATACTTAGTCGCTATGCAAACACTCTTAGGGTCAGTTTTTTAGCTGTAAAATTAAAACTTATCAACAAAGTGGTAAAAAGTGGTAAAAAGTGGTAAATATTTTCTATTTTTGAAGCATAACTATAGTTTCTTTACGTGATAAATTTAATTGGAACATACGAATGCAAGGTTGATGCTAAAGGAAGGTTGATGATGTCATCGGCTTTCAAGAAGCAGCTTTCTTCTGTGTTGCAAGAGGGTTTTGTTGTTAAAAGATCTGTGTTTCAGTCTTGTTTGGAGTTGTATCCAATGCAGGAATGGAATTTAATGATGGGTAAAATTAACAAGTTGAATCGTTTCGTAAAGAAGAACAATGATTTTATCAGGAGGTTTACGGCTGGTGTAAAAATGGTTGAAATGGATGCTTCAGGTAGGGTTTTAATTCCAAAAGACTTGTGTCATTTTGCGGGAATAGAGAAGCAGGTTGTGCTTTCTTCTGCGGTGAATATTATTGAGATTTGGGATAAAGATAAGTATGAGAAAGTAATTGATGATGCTGTTGTTGATTTTGCTGATTTGGCAGAAGAAGTAATGGGTAATACAGGTGTAGATGAATTATCATAGTCCGGTTTTGTTGAAAGAGAGTGTAGATGCACTTAATATAAAAGAAGATGGTGTGTATGTGGATGTGACTTTTGGTGGTGGTGGTCACTCACGTGAAATATTAAGTAGGTTGGGTGAGAATGGAAGGTTGTTTGCTTTTGATCAAGATCCGGATGCACAGCAAAATAAAATTGATGATGATCGATTTGTCTTGATTGGAGAGAATTTTAGATTCATATCAAGATTTCTTCGTTTTTACGGAGTGAAAAAAGTGGATGGTGTTTTGGCTGATTTAGGAGTTTCTTCCCATCAGTTTGATGAAGCGGAAAGGGGGTTTTCTACTCGATTTGATGCTGATTTAGATATGAGAATGGATCAGAAATCTGATTTGTCAGCTAAAAAAATAATCAATAAATATGAGGAAAAAGAGTTAGCAGATATTTTGTTTTTGTATGGGGAGTTGAGAAGTGCTCGTGCTTTGGCAAAAACTATAGTTGAAGCTAGAGAAGAGGAAGATATTGAGACAAGTTTTCAGTTAAAAGAAGTGTTGCAAAAGCATCTTCCAAAAGCTAAAGAGCATAAAATATTAGCACAAATATTTCAGGCGATAAGGATAGAGGTGAATCAAGAGTTGGAGGTGTTAAAGGAATTTTTAGAGCAAATGCCGAAATTGTTAAATGAAGATGGTCGGTTAAGTGTAATCTCATACCATTCATTAGAAGATCGTTTGGTAAAAAGATTTATAAGAACTGGGTTGTTTGTTGGGGAGCCTGAAAAAGATTTTTACGGGAATATTAGTGTTCCTATGCAAAAGGTTGGGAAGATGATTGTGCCAACAAAAGAGGAAATTAAGGTTAATAACAGGGCGCGTAGCGCAAAACTTAGAATAGCAACACTAAAATAATGTCGAAAGTTAGAAAAAACGTTTACGATATTTTACGTGGAGGCTTTTTAACTGATGAGAGCTCTTTTAAAAACTGGCGGATTTTAATTTTTGTGGTAATTCTATTGCTGGTTATGATATATAGTTCTCATAGTGCTGATGCAAAAGTGGTTCGGATATCACAATTGAATAAGGAGATAAGAGAGTTGCGTGCTGAAGATATTGATACGAGTACAAGACTGATGCGAATGAAACTAGAAAGTAATATTCGTGATAAAGTAAAGCAAAAAGGGTTGTCTCCTGCAAAGACACCGCCAAGAAAAATAAAAGTAACATATAATAAAGAATAAAAAATGGTAATTAAAAAAGGTATATTAAATAAGCTCTATGTAGTTGCTGTTTTAATGATGCTTTTTTTTGTGGTTATTGTTTTTAGAGTCTTTAAACTTCAATATGTAGAAGGAGATAAGTATCGACAACTTTCTCTAGAAAAAACAGTAAAAAACGACACGATTTTTGCAAATAGAGGCAATGTGTATGCGGCAGATGGTAATTTGTTAGCAACCTCAATGTCTAAATTCACTATCCGAATGGATGTAGTGGCAGTAAATTCAGAAGTGTTTGAAAAAAATATTCGAGCTCTTTCAGAATCTTTGTCAGGTTTACTGGGTAAGTCAACAAATTATTATCAACAAAAATTACGAGAAGCAAAAAAGCGTAAAAATCGTTATTTGTTAATTGCTCGTAATGTTGGGTATAATGATTATGTGAAAATGAAAAGCTTCCCGATTTTTAAATTGGGAGTGTATAGAGGTGGTTTTATTGCTGAACAAAAAACGGTTCGTGTGCATCCGATAGGTAAAATTGCGGAAAGAACAATAGGTTATGATAATCATAGAGGAGGTGCTGGTATCGAAGGTGCTTTTGCTGAATATATGCAAGGTGAAAATGGTTGGCGTTTAAAACAGCGAATAGCTAAAGGTCAATGGAAACCTATTAATGATGTAAATGAAAAAGAGCCGATTGATGGAAGTGATGTGATTACAACTATTGATGTGAATATTCAAGATATTACACATCATGCCTTGTTAAGACAATTAGAACGTTTCGAGGCAGATCATGGTTGTGCTGTGGTTATGGAAGTGGAGACAGGGGAGATAAAAGCGATTTCAAATTTAGGAAGAACTTCTAAAGGTAAATATTACGAGAAAAGAAACTATGCTGTTTGGGAAAGTCATGAGCCAGGATCAACATTTAAACTAGCTAGTTTAATGGTGGCGTTAGAAGATAAGGTTGTCGACACTTCTGATGTGGTAGATTGTGAAAAAGGAAAAATATTTATTAATAACCGTAAAGTGGAAGATAGTAGAAGAGGTGGTTATGGTAAGATATCTTTAGCTCGTGTTTTTGAAGTTTCATCGAATGTTGGAATTGTAAAAACAATCCAAAAGCATTACGATAAAAACCCAAAGAAATTTACTGATAAGATAAAATCATTCGGTTTAGATCAATTAACTGGAGTAAAAATAAAAGGAGAAGGGAAACCTTATATACCAAATCCTTCAGAAAAAAGCTGGAGTCCAATTTCGTTAGAATGGATGGCTTGGGGATATGGGGTTTCTTTAACTCCGCTACAAACATTGGCTTTTTATAATGCTGTGGCTAACGAAGGGAAATTAGTGAAGCCATATTTTGTAAAAGAACTAAGAGTCGGAGGAAAAGTAGAGAAAAGTTTCACTACTGAGGTTTTAAAAGAAAAAATAGCATCGCAGACAACCTTGAATAAGGTTAGAAAAGTAATGGAGAATGTTGTGAAAAAGGGTACTGCAGAGAATGTGTATTCTCCTAGTTTTTCAATGGCAGGAAAAACAGGTACTGCTAAAAAATATATTCCGAAGCATAAAGATGAAAACGGAGAAACAGTTTATGGTCACTATTCAAATAAAAAATATGTAGCTTCTTTTGCTGGGTTCTTTCCAGCTAAAAACCCAAAGTATTCGTGTATAGTGGTTGTTCATAGTCCTAAGAAAGAAAAAGGATATTATGGTGCAACAGTAGCTGCTCCGGTATTTAAAGAAATTGCTCAAAAAATTTACACTTCGAACCCAATTGATAATCAGCTGGTGTCAGATAAAATCGAATATGCTAGTCTTGATAAAAATTATCAAAATTATTATCAAAAGCTTAGAAAATATAAAACCATTATGCCAAAGGTTTTAGGAATGAGTGGTATGGATGCAATTGCTTTGTTAGAGAATATGGGATTGAACGTTAAGTTTTCTGGAATGGGTAAGGTTACTGAGCAGTCTATCAATAATGGAACTAAGGTTAAAAAAGGCACAACAGTTTATTTAAAATTATCATAGTTGAAAAATTTAAAAGACATATTGTATAAAGTTTCTGTAAATGCTGTTTACGGAAATACGGATATTGAAATTAATAATATTCAATTCGATAGTAGACAGATTCAAAAGAACGATGTTTTTGTTGCTCAGAAAGGTGTAACTGTTGATGGTCATCAATTTATAGATAAAGCTTTGTCGTTAGGAGCTTCGGTAATAATTTGTGAAGAGATTCCATCAGATTTTCAAGAAGAAGTTACTTATGTGCAAGTTGAAGATTCAAATATTGCGTTAGCAATAATGTCTGCTAATTTTTATGATAATCCATCTAATGATTTACAATTAGTTGGGGTAACAGGAACAAACGGTAAAACAACTATTGCTACACTTTTATATCAATTGTTTAAAAAAGCAGGATATAAAGTAGGGTTACTTTCTACAGTAAAAATAATGGTTGATGAAACCGAATATGAAGCTACACATACCACACCAAATTCATTAATGATAAATAAATATTTATCTATGATGATTAACGAAGGTGTTGAGTATTGTTTTATGGAGGTAAGCTCACATGGAGTTCATCAAAAACGTACTGAAGGTTTGAGTTTTACGGGAGGTGTTTTTACAAACTTATCACATGATCATTTAGATTATCATGAAACTTTTGCAGAATATAGAGATGTTAAAAAATCATTTTTTGATTCGTTACCTAAATCGGCATTTGCATTAGTAAATATTGATGATAAAAACGGACAAATAATGCTACAGAATACCAAAGCAAATAAGCAAACATATGCTTTAAAAACTTTGGGGGATTTTAAGGCTAAGGTTTTAGAAAAAAGATTTTCAGGTACGTTATTAACTATTAATAATATTGAGGTTTGGACAAAGTTGATTGGAGAGTTTAATGCCTCTAATTTATTAGCGATTTATGGAGTAGCTGAATTGTTAGGTCTTGAAAAATTAGAAATACTTAGAGTTATTAGTGAGTTAGAAAGTGTAAGTGGTCGTTTTGAATATACAATTTCAAGTGATGGGGTTACTGCGATTGTAGATTATGCACACACACCAGATGCACTTAAAAACGTATTACAAACTATTAACGATATCAGAACAGGGAATGAAAATGTAATTACGGTTGTAGGTTGTGGAGGAGATAGAGATAAAACGAAGCGACCAAAAATGGCAAATATTGCTACATTGTTAAGTAATCAAGTAATTTTCACATCAGATAACCCTAGGACGGAAAATGCTCAAGTTATTATTGATGAAATGGAGGCAGGTGTAGCTGCTGAGAATTACAAAAAAACATTATCAATTTTAGATAGAAAACAAGCTATAAAAACAGCATGTAAGCTAGCTGAAACTGGGGATATAATACTAATTGCAGGAAAAGGACATGAAAATTATCAAGAAATAAATGGTGTAAAGCATCATTTTGATGATTTAGAAGAAGTAACCAACTGTTTTAATCAACTAAAAAACTCTTAAAGAATGCTGTATTATATATTTCAATACTTAGAAAGTGAATTTAATCTTACCGGAGCAAGTGTGTTTCAATTTATCACATTTCGTTCGGCTGCAGCTTTTATTTTATCATTGTTAATATCAACAATTTTCGGTAAAAAAATCATTGATTTTTTAAGAAAACAGCAGGTAGGAGAAACTGTAAGAGATTTAGGGTTAGCTGGTCAAGTTCAAAAAGCAGGAACGCCAACTATGGGGGGAGTTATCATCATTTTAGCTACCTTAATTCCTGTGTTGTTATTAGCAAGATTAGAAAATGTTTATATCATCATTTTGTTAATCACTACAGTTTGGATGGGGTTAATTGGTTTTACAGATGATTATATTAAAGTATTTAAAAAAGATAAAGCAGGGTTAAAGGGTAAATTTAAGGTTTTGGGGCAGGTAGGTTTAGGAATTATAGTTGGGTCTATGCTATATTTTCATCCAGATGTAACAATAAAAGAACAATTGCCTAATGTTGAACAAATCGTTCAAATTGATGGAAAGAAAAAGGTTTTTGGCGATGCTCATAAATCTACAAAAACAACTGTACCTTTCTTAAAAGATAACGAATTAGATTATGCAAAAGCATTTAGTTTTTTAGGAGATGGATATGAGAAATACGGATGGATAGTTTTCATTTTCGTTGTTGTTTTTATAGTGACAGGAGTTTCTAATGGTGCAAATTTAACAGATGGTATTGATGGTTTAGCAGCGGGATCATCCGCAATAATTGTAATAACCTTGGCAATTTTTGCATGGGTGTCGGGTAATATCATTTTTGCAGATTATTTAGATGTAATGTATATACCAAAATCTGGAGAAATGACAGTGTTTATACTAGCGTTTGCTGGAGCATTGATTGGTTTCTTGTGGTATAATACCTATCCGGCGCAAGTATTTATGGGGGATACAGGAAGTTTAACAATTGGAGGAATTATTGCGGTTATTGCAATTGCAATTCGTAAAGAATTATTGTTGCCAATTTTAGCAGGAATTTTTGTAGTAGAAAACTTGTCAGTTATGATTCAGGTTTCTTGGTTTAAGTACACGAAAAAGAAATTTGGAGAGGGAAGGCGTGTATTTAAGATGTCTCCATTACATCATCATTATCAAAAATTAAATTATCACGAAAGTAAAATTGTAACTCGCTTTTGGATTGTGGGAATTCTATTGGCGGTATTTACAATCGTAACATTAAAGTTAAGATAAATGAAGAATCTAGTTGTCTTAGGAGGAGGAGAGAGTGGTGTTGGTACAGCTATTTTGGGTAAACAAAAAGGGTTTAATGTTTTTGTTTCTGACAAGGGAGCAATTACAGATAAATATAAAAAAGTTCTTTTACATCATAATATCGATTTTGAAGAGAATCAGCATACGGAAAGTAAAATTTTAGCTGCTGATTTAGTAATGAAGAGCCCGGGTATTCCTGATAAAGTAGCATTGATTCAAGAGTTGGTTTCAAAAGGGATTAAAGTGGTTTCTGAAATAGAGTTTGCTTCAGAATATACCAATGCAACTATTGTTGGGATTACAGGTTCAAACGGGAAAACCACTACCACAATGCTAGCTCATTATGTGTTAAGAAGAGCAGGGTTAGATGTGGGTGTTGGAGGTAATATAGGTGATAGTTTTGCTAAGCAAGTAGCAGAGAATAGCTTTGAAAATTATGTATTAGAGTTAAGTAGTTTTCAGTTAGATGGAATTGAAAATTTCAATTCACAGATAGCGATAATTACAAATATTACACCCGATCATTTAGATCGATATGAATACAATTTTGATAAGTATATAGGTTCAAAATTCCGCATAGTAAAAAATCAAACAAAAAACGATTTTTTAATCTATGATGCAGATGATGAAGCTATTCAAAATTGGTTGAGTAAAAATAAAATTAAATCAAAATTAGTTCCTTTTTCTATGGAAAAAGAATTGGAATATGGAGCTTTTTTAAGAGAAGATAAAATTATAATGAAATTAAAAACTGAAGATATACTAATGAATGTTTCTGAATTAACATTACAAGGAAAGCATAATACTAAAAATGCGATGGCAGCGTCTTTAGCGGCTAGATTATTAAAAGCTAGAAAAGAAACAATCGCTGAAAGTTTATCAGATTTCGAAGGTGTAGAGCATCGATTAGAGAGCGTGCAAAAGATAAACGGAGTACAGTATATCAACGATAGTAAAGCAACAAACGTAAATGCTGCATTTTACGCATTAGAGTGTATGGATAATCCTACAGTTTGGATTGTTGGTGGTGTAGATAAAGGAAATGATTACAGTGATTTAATGCCTTTAGTTAGAGAGAAAGTAAAAGCAATTGTTTGTTTAGGTTTAGATAATCAAAAAATCATCGACACTTTTGGTAGTGTTGTTGATGTGTTAGTAGAAACAGCAGGAGCAGAAGAAGCTGTTAAAGTAGCTCATAAAATTTCAAAGAAAGGAGATACTGTTTTGTTATCTCCGGCTTGTGCAAGTTTCGATTTGTTTGATAGCTATGAAGATAGAGGGAATAAGTTTAAACAAGCGGTAAAGAATTTATAAGAGTTAAGAATGAAAACCATTTTTCAACATATAAAAGGAGATAAAGCTATATGGGCAATAGTAACCATATTAGCGATCTTTTCTTTTATGCCAATTTATAGCGCAAGTACAAATTTGGTGTATGTGGTTGGTAATGGTTCTACTTTAGGGCATTTGGTAAAACATATAGTTTTACTGTTAACTGGTTTCGCTGTAATCTATGGTGTACATAAAATTCCATATAGATATTTTAGTGGAGGATCCGCTTTAATGTTACCAGTGGTTGTGTTGCTTTTAATAGTAACATTAGCGCAAGGAACTACTATTGGAGGAGCCAATGCAAGTCGTTGGATTCGCATACCATTTGTTGGTATTGGGTTTCAAACATCAACCTTAGCGGGATTGGTATTGATGGTTTATGTGGCGAGATATCTTGCTAAAAACAAAGAGAAATTAATTGGTTTTAAAGAGAGTTTAATAAACCTATGGTTGCCTGTAGGATTAGTTTTAGTTCTGATATTGCCAGCGAATTTTTCAACTACAGCAATAATCTTTTTTATGGTGTTATTGTTGAGTTTTATCGGGGGATATCCATTAAAGTTTATAGGCTATATTTTGAGTATCGGACTTTTTGCTTTTCTGTTTTTTATTTTGGTAGCAAAAGCATTTCCAGATGCAATGCCAAACCGTGTAAATACATGGAAAAGTAGAATTGAAAATTTCTCAAAATCTGATGGAAAAGAAGATTACCAAGTAGAAAAAGCAAAAATAGCAATAGCAACAGGTGGTGTTATTGGTAAGGGTCCAGGAAAAAGTGTTCAGAAAAACTTTTTACCGCAATCTTCATCCGATTTTATTTATGCAATTATTGTTGAAGAGTATGGGTTTGTAGGCGCTTTAGTTGTAGTATTTATCTACTTTTTATTACTCTTCAGAATTTTAATAACAGCAAAAAAAGCAACAACTATTTTCGCAACTTTATTAGTAATAGGAGTAGGCGTTCCTATTGTTTTTCAAGCAATGATTAATATGGCTGTTGCCGTAAATATTTTACCAGTAACAGGGCAAACGCTTCCGTTAATTAGTAGTGGAGGTACCTCAATCTGGATGACGTGTTTCGCATTAGGAATGATTTTAAGTGTTAGTGCTTCTAAGAACGAAACTGAAGAAACAATTTTAGATGATAATCCTTTAGATATTTTACATGAAACAATCGATTAATGTTATTATAAGCGGAGGAGGAACTGGGGGGCATATTTACCCTGCCATAGCGATAGCTAACGAAATAAAGGTTCGTTATCCAGATGCGAATATCTTATTTGTAGGCGCTAAGGATAAAATGGAAATGGAAAAAGTGCCACAAGCTGGTTATGATATTAAAGGGTTGTGGATTTCAGGGATTCAAAGAAAGTTAACATTAAAAAACTTAATGTTTCCTTTTAAGATGATTAGTAGTTTGTGGAACGCGAATAAAATCATTAATAAGTTTAAGCCAGATGTGGCTATCGGTACTGGCGGATTTGCAAGTGGGCCAACTTTAATGATGGCGAATAGAAAAGGAATTCCAACATTAGTACAAGAACAGAATTCTTATCCAGGAATTACTAATAAATTACTGAGTAAAAAAGCAGGGAAAATTTGTGTTGCCTATGATAATTTAGAGCGTTTCTTTCCTCAAGAAAGGATTATAAAAACAGGAAACCCTGTTCGTCAAGATTTATTGTTTATTCACACAAAAGTTGATGAAGGTAAAGCTTTTTTTAAATTAAATAAAAAGAAAAAAACGATACTGGTTATTGGCGGAAGTTTAGGAGCTCGAAAGATAAATCAATTAATAGAATCAAACTTATATTTTTTCAAAGAACAAAAAGTTCAGTTGATTTGGCAGTGTGGTAAATTGTATTTCGATGAATATAAAAAGTACAATGAGTTAGAAAACGTACAAGTTTATCAGTTCTTAAACAGAATGGACTTAGCTTATGCAGCTGCAGATTTTATAGTTTCTAGAGCGGGAGCTAGTTCGGTTTCTGAATTGTGTATTGTTGGTAAACCAACGATTTTTATTCCGTCACCTAATGTTGCAGAAGATCATCAAACAAAAAATGCAAAATCAATAGCTGATAAACACGGTGCAATTGTAGTGAAAGAGTCTGAATTAGAAACTTTTCCTATTGTAGTTGAAACCTTGTTAAAAGATAAAGGAAAGCAGCAAAGTTTAAGTGAAAATATTAATGAGTTGGCATTACCAAATGCAACAAATGATATTGTTAACGAAATAGAAAAACTAATTTATTAGTGAATTTAAAAACGATACATAACGTTTATTTTGTTGGAATCGGAGGAATCGGAATGAGTGCTATTGCGCGTTATTTTTCTGTTAACGGAAAAACTGTGGCAGGTTATGATAAAACTCCTAGTCCTATAACCAATGGTTTAGAAGAAATAGGAATTGAAATTCACTTTGAAGATTCGGTTAAGAACATTCCAATTTCATTTTTAGATAAAGATAAAACGTTGGTGGTGTATACTCCAGCGATACCTAATAATCATCAAGAGTTAAATTATTTTATAAATAATGGATTTTCAGTTTTAAAAAGAGCTGAAATTTTAGGAGAAATAACCAAAAATACTTTTTGTTTAGGAGTTGCAGGTACTCATGGTAAAACAACAACGTCTTCTATCTTGGGTCATATAATGCAGCCAGAAAAAGCGACTTCATTTTTAGGAGGAATTGCAGAAAATTATAACTCAAATCTTATTCTAGGTGAAGATAAAATATCGGTAGTTGAGGCTGATGAATTTGATAGATCTTTCCTGAAGTTATCACCAAATATTGCTTGTGTTACTTCTATGGATGCAGATCATTTAGATATTTATGGTGAGAACGAACAATTGCAACAGTCGTTTAGAGATTTTGCAAATAAAGTTTCTGATACTTTAATTGTAGCGAAAGGATTGCCTTTAAAAGGTTTAACCTATGCTGTTAATGAAGAGGCCGATTATAAAGCATATAATGTAAAAATTGATGATGGTAAGTATATTTTTGATGTACAAACACCAACATCAGTAATTAAAAATATAGAATTTCATTTACCAGGAAAGCATAACATGATGAATGCGCTGGCGGCTTTAGCTATGGCTGATGTTTATGGAGTTTCTTTAGAGAGTGTAAAAGAACAATTAAAAACCTTTAGAGGTGTAAAACGTCGATTTTCTTATAAAATTAAAACGGACAAAAGTGTTTTAATTGATGATTATGCTCATCATCCAACTGAGATAAATGCAGTGGAACATTCTGTACGAGAAATGTATCGTAGCGATAAGGTATTGGCTGTGTTTCAACCGCACTTATTTACTAGAACAAAAGATTTTGCTGATGATTTTGCTACAGCACTTTCTAAGTTCGATGAAGTGTTGCTTTTAGACATATATCCGGCGAGAGAATTACCAATAAAAGGCATCACTTCTTCTTGGTTATTAGAGAAAATGAGTTTAGGAAATAAAAAACTAATTTCTAAAGAAAAATTAAGTGACGAAATTATAAAATCTGAGTCTAAAATTGTGGTGATGTTAGGAGCTGGAGATATAGGTTTAATAGTTGATGAAGTAAAAGATAGTTTGATTAAAAAATACAAGCTGAATGATTAAAAAAGTGGCGACATATTTGTCTTTTTTAGTATTGCTAGTGTTTTTGGCAGTGTTATATGGGTTTTCATCTAATAGAAATGGGGCTAAAAAGGTATTAAAACCAGTAGTTGAATTTAAAGCTGGAGACAATAACTTTTTGACACACAGTATGGTTGATAAATTGTTAATACAAAATCAAGAATTTGTTAAAAACCAACCAAAAAGAGTGTTAGATTTACACTTTCTAGAGGCTAATGTATCAGCGAATCCATATGTTGAAAAAGCAGACGTGTTTTTAACCATTGAAGGGGTGTTGAAAACAGTGATAAAACAAAGGACTCCGATAGCTCGTATTGTTGATAAAGAAAAATCTTTTTATGTTGATAAGTATGGAGTAAAAATTCCATTATCATCAAATTTTTCAGCAAGAGTACCGTTAGTTTCAGGAGTAGGGGATTCTGAAGAAATCAAAGAATTAACGACTTTAATAAAAGCAATTGAAAGCAATGATTTTCTTGTAAAAGAAATTATTGCAATTCAAAAGAATGCTAAAAACGAATATATTTTTACCGTTCGTAGCGGTGACTATAAAATAGTTTTTGGTGAGTTTAAAAATGTTGATGTTAAGTTTAAAAAGTTAATAGCCTTTTATAATAAGGCATTAGCTGATAAAACTATAAATAATTATAAGACAATAAATGTAAAATACCACAACCAAGTTGTGTGCACAAAACAAAATCAAGATGGAAAACAATAAAATCGCAGTTGGTTTAGATATTGGTACAACCAAGATTGTTGCCATGATTGGGCGTAAAAACGAATACGGTAAAATTGAAGTTTTAGGTATTGGTAAAGCCAAAAGTTTAGGTGTAAAAAGAGGTGTGGTAAATAATATAACTCAAACAATACAGTCGATACAACAAGCTGTTGATGAAGCACAAAGTGTTTCTGGACAAAAGATTGAAAATGTTGTAGTTGGTATTGCGGGTCAGCATATTCGTAGTTTACATCATAGCGATTATATAACTCGAGAAAAATCTGATGAAGTAATTGATGAGTTTGATATTGAAAATTTGGTTGGTCAAGTACATAAATTGGTAATGCTTCCTGGTGAAGAAATTATACATGTATTGCCACAAGAATTTAAAGTTGATAGTCAGCCTGAAATAAAAGAACCTATTGGAATGTACGGTGGGCGTTTAGAAGCAAACTTTCATGTTGTTGTAGGTCAAGTGTCTTCTATTAGAAATATTGGAAGATGTGTTAAGAGTGCTGGTTTAAATTTGTCTGATATAACATTAGAGCCTTTAGCATCTGCATCTGCTGTATTAAGCCAAGAAGAGAAAGAAGCTGGAGTTGCTTTGATTGATATAGGTGGTGGAACAACAGATTTAGCCATTTTTAAAGACGGTATAATTCGTCATACAGCAGTAATCCCTTTCGGAGGAAATGTGATTACTGAAGATATTAAAGAAGGTTGTTCGATTATTGAAAAGCAAGCAGAATTATTAAAAATTAAGTTTGGTAGTGCATGGCCAGGGGAAAATAAAGAAACAGAAATAGTTTCTATTCCTGGATTAAGAGGTAGAGAGCCGAAAGAGATTACGCTTAAAAATTTATCAAAAATAATTCACGCTAGAGTTCAAGAAATTATTGAGCATGTGTACTTAGAAATTAAAAACTACGGGCACGAAACACAAAAAGGAAAATTAATTGCAGGTATTGTTTTAACAGGAGGAGGATCTCAATTACAACACTTACGTCAATTAGTTGAATATATTACTGGAATGGATGCACGTATTGGGTATCCAAATGAACATTTAGCTGGTGATTCAGATAGTGTTTTATCTAGCCCGTCGTATGCAACAGCTGTTGGATTATTAATGGAAGGGTTAAGAAAAGATATTGAAGTTGAAGAAGAAGTTGTTGAAACTCAACCTAAAATAACTGCTCCAATAAATGATACTTTAGAAGAAGAGATTTTAGAAGAACCAGTGGTAGAAAAAGAGTATAAAGCGAAAGAGAAGTCTAAATCAATCTTTGAAAAATTCACTGAGAAGTTCAAAGAATTTTTAGATAACGCTGAATAGAAATAAATAGAATAAGTTGTTCCTGTTACCCCCTAAAATAGGAATGTAAAATGAATAAGAATTAATAAAAAGAAAAGTTATTATGAGCGCAGAATTCAATAACATTTCATTCGACATGCCAAAAACACAATCGAATGCCATTAAAGTAATTGGTGTTGGTGGGGGAGGTAGCAATGCAGTAAACCACATGTTTAATAAGCAAATTCACGGAGTAGACTTCGTCATTTGCAACACAGATGCACAGGCGTTAGAGAACAGCCCAATTCCTAATAAAATACAATTAGGAGCGCATTTAACTTCTGGGTTAGGTGCTGGAGCAAATCCTGATGTTGGTGCACAAGCAGCAGCAGAAAGTATTCAAGAAATACAGCAAATGCTAAGTACACATACCAAAATGGTATTTATTACTGCTGGTATGGGTGGTGGTACAGGTACAGGTGCTGCGCCTATTATTGCAAAAATTGCGAAAGATATGGATATTCTTACGGTAGGAATCGTAACAATGCCATTTCAGTTCGAAGGTCGAATGCGTTCAAAACAAGCTCAAAATGGAATTGATGAATTACGTAAAAATGTAGATTCATTAATTGTAATTAATAATAATAAATTACGTGAAGTTTACGGTAATTTAGGATTCAAAGCAGGGTTTTCTAAAGCAGATGAAGTTTTAGCTACAGCAGCTAAAGGAATTGCGGAAGTAATTACTCATCACTACAAGCAAAATATCGATTTACATGATGCTAAAACGGTACTTTCTAATAGTGGAACAGCAATTATGGGATCTGCAAAAGAAACTGGGGCAAACCGTGCTAAGAATGCAATTGTAAAGGCTTTAGATTCACCGTTATTGAATGATAATAAGATTACAGGTGCTAAGAATGTGCTATTGTTAATTGTATCTGGACAGAATGAAGTTACTTTAGATGAAATCGGTGAGATTAACGATTACATTCAAGATGAAGCTGGATATGATGCGAATATTATTATGGGTATTGGTGAAGATGAATCGTTAGAAGATGGAATAGCTGTAACAATTGTTGCGACTGGTTTTGCAGTAGAGCAGCAAAGTAATATCACAAATACTGAGGTTAAGAAAATTGTACATACTTTAGAGGATGAGCAAAAAGCTACCTATAATTTTACTGAACAAAAAGTCCAGTCTGCACCAAGTATTAATGAGCCTTTAACAAGTAAACCAGAAGCTAAAGTTGTTCATGTTTTAGAAGAAGAAGTTGTAGAACCAAAGTTAGATTTGATTCCTACTACTGAAGCTATTAAAAACATAAACGTAACTTATGATCAGATTGAGATTGAAACAATCTCTGAAGATGATTTTATCATTACTAATGTTATAGGGCAAAAAGAAGAGGTTCAAGAAGTAAAACAACAAGTAGTTCAACAAGATTTATTGTTTGACTTACCGTTGAATTCTTATGAAGAAATTAAACCAGCTTCTAAGCTAGTTGAAACGACTCAAGAAATTAAAAATATTGAAGTAGTAGCTGAAGAAGTTAAGCCTAGAGGACATCAAATAGAAAAGCGTTATGTTCTTGATGATTTTGATGTGCAGCCTACAATAGGTAAAAGTTCTACGCCGATTATAAAGGATGAAGTTGAAGAGGCTTTACAGTTCGAAGTAAAAAGTAAAACTCAAGAAGAAATTAATAATATAGCTACAGTTAGCGAAGAAGTTTCTCCTTTAAGTTTAACGGTTTCTGAATTGAAACAAAGAGCAAAAGAGCGTCGCGAAAAAATGAAAGGGTTTAACTATAAGTTCAACGATCAAGTAAGTAAGAATATCGATGAAATTGAGCGCCAGCCAGCTTATAAACGATTAGGTGTTGATATTGATACTCGATCTGATATTAGTAAATCAGATACTGCATTAAATACTGATAACAATGATTTATTACGTTCTAATAATTCGTTTTTACATGATAATGTAGATTAATTAGAAAATAACATATACTTTTAAATTCCCGATAGCATCGGGAATTTTTTAATTAAAATAATTACAATTATGAGTGTGCAAAAACAAGTAATGGATAAAATGAAAGAAGCTATGAAATCGAAAGATACTGTAGCTTTAACAGCTTTAAGAGCTTTAAAATCTGCTTTTATGTTAGCAAATACCGAAGTAGGATCTGGAGAATTATCAGAAGGAGATGAAATGAAAATTATTCAGAAGCAAGTTAAGCAACGTAAGGATAGTGCGGCAGTTTTTTCAGAACAAGGAAGAAGTGATTTAGCAGAGCCAGAATTAGCAGAAGCAGCAATTTTAGAGCAATTTTTACCAGAAGCTTTAAGTGAAGAAGAAATTGAGAAAGTGGTAAAAGAAACAATCGCAAAAGTTGGAGCTGAAGGAATGAAAGATATGGGTAAAGTAATGGGAATCGTATCTAAACAGTTAGCAGGTCAAGCAGACGGAAAAACTATTTCTACTTTAGTGCGTAAGAATTTAGTGTAAAAATTATTAGGCTGCGTAGTTCAACTGGATAGAATATCAGATTTCGGCTCTTAGGGTTGGGGGTTCGAATCCCTTCGCGGTCACATAAAAATAAAAAGCAGTAAAAGTTAATTTTACTGCTTTTTTTTAAGGGATAAGAAAAAGGGGGCTACTTCTTAATAGGGATATTAAAAATAAACAATCGTTATGCTAAATAATGTAACATTTGTTACATAGCTAAAGAAAACTATAAATAATGAAGCACATTTATATAATTAAATATTCGGCAATTTTATTAGGCTTTTTAAGCGCGGGAATTAATGTAATTGAATCTATCTATGTGTATTTTTTTAATAAGCCAATATTTGTGCATTTGTATTTGGTTAAGAAGAAGTTGTCAAGGAAAAAGAAAGAGTTTTTAGTTAATAATGTGTCTTTTTATAATAAGTTAAGTGATAAGCATAAAGATTATTTTGAACATAGATTAACAAAGTTTATTAGAACATACGATTTTGTAGAAAGAGAAAACTTTGAGTTAACTCCAGAGGCTAAGGTTTTAATAGCTTCGTCTTATGTAAAATTAACCTTTGGTATGCGAAAATACTTAACAACAACTTTTGATAAAATTGTAGTATATCCAAATAATTTCTACTCGCTTATAACTAAACAATATCATAAAGGAGAATTTAATCCTGCTTTTAAAATGATTGTGTTCTCTTGGGAGGATTTTTTACTTGGAGATGTAGTGATTAATGATAATTTGAATTTAGGAATTCATGAATTTACCCATGCCTTAACTTTTCATGGAAGGAAATCTAAAGATGTTAGTGCAAGGATATTTTATAGTGTATTTGAAGAAATAACCAGTTTTATGAATTCAAAAGAAAATTTAGAAGCTATAAAACAATCTAATTATTTTAGAGAATATGCTTTAACAAACAAGCTAGAGTTTGTGGCAGTTATTATGGAGCATTTTTTCGAAACCCCAGAAGATTTTCAAGAAAAGTTTCCTAAATTATACAAGAAAATTGAAGTTATGCTTAATTATAAATCGATCAAATTAAACGTTTAAAACTTTAATTTGGTTTCGTTGTAGTTTTATTTCTCCTTTATTTTCTAAAGATTTTAATAGTCTTGAAACCACCACTCTAGAGGTGTGTAAATCATTCGCAATTTGTTGATGAGTAGCAATTATTTCATCACTACCTATAACCATTGCTTTGTCTTTTAAGTATTTAATTAAACGTTCGTCCATGTTTAAAAAGGCAATCGTATCAACCGCTTCAATAAATTCATCGAGACGTGAATGATAACTTTGCAAAATGAATTCTTGCCAGGTTTTATATTTACTTAGCCATTCCGACATTTTTTCTTTCGGAATCATTAATAACTCAATATCAGTTTCGGCAACAGCTTTAATTTTACTTTTTGTTAACCCAGCACAACAAGATAGTGTCATAGCACAAGTATCACCTTTTTCAATATAATAAAGAGCTAATTCATCTCCTTCTTTGTCTTCGCGTAAAATTTTAATAGCACCACTAAGAAGTAAAGGAATAGAGGTTATGTAGCTATTAACATCAATGATAGTAGTATTTGCTTTAAATGACCTAGGAGTGGCTGTTTTGGCTATTTCGTTCAGTAATTCATCCTCAAACAAATAACCATAATAGCTTTTTAAATCTTGTATCAATTTTCTAAAATTTTGAAGTGAGAATTTACAAAAAAATAAATTAAATCATAATGATTTTAATCAGTTTTTCTATTGAGTTTATTTCTGAAATTTGATATAGAAAATAACGATTAATACTATATAAAATGAAAAAAAGAACGCCAGTGTCAGCAATTATGACTAAAGAAGTTATAACGCTTAGTAGTGTAGATGATTTAATGACAGCCGAGAAATTATTTAAAGAAAACAGTATAAGACATATTCCTGTTGTGAGTGGAAAAGAAATTGTAGGAATGTTAAGTTATACCGATTTGTTAAGAATTAGTTTTGCAGATGCTGTAGATGATAATGAAACTGATGTAGATACAGTTGTGTATAATATGTTTACAATAGATCAGGTAATGGCTAAGAATTTAGTAAAAGTAACTTCGGCTACAACGATAAAAGAAGTAGCAGAAATTTTAGCTAAGAAAGAATTTCATGCTTTACCAGTAGTTGATGATAACAATTTAGTTGGTATAGTTACAACAACAGATTTGATAAATTATTTGTTAGAGCAGTTTTAAAAAAAAAGATGAGGCAACTGCCTCCTCTTTTTAGTTTATTAAATTCTTTAAATCTTCAATTGTTTCGGTTGGATTATCACTTTTAAAAACATAACTACCTGCTACCAGAATATCAGCACCAGCTTCAATTAGTTGATTTGCATTTTTATCAGTTACACCACCATCAATTTCTATTAAAGTAGAAGAGTTGGTAAACTCGATTAGATGTTTTAATTGACTTACTTTTTTATAAGTATTTTCAATAAACGATTGTCCTCCAAAACCTGGATTAACACTCATAATACATACCAAATCTAAATCTTGGATGATATCTTCTAAAACAGCAATTGGTGTATGAGGATTTAAAGCAACTCCAGCTTTCATTCCTGCAGCTTTAATAGCTTGTACTGTTCTGTGTAAATGTGTACAAGCTTCATGGTGTACAGTTAAAATATCAGCACCTAAGTCTGCAAAAGTTTGAATGTATCTATCAGGATCTACAATCATTAAGTGTACATCTATTGTTTTTTTTGCGTGCTTAGAAATGGCTTTTAAAACAGGCATTCCAAAAGAGATGTTAGGTACAAAAACGCCATCCATAATATCGATATGGAACCAATCGGCTTTAGAATCGTTTACCATTTCTATATCTCTTTGAAGGTTTGCAAAATCAGCTGCTAAAACTGAAGGAGCTACAAGTTTATTCATTGTAATTGTTGTTGTGTTGTTAAGTTGAGCAAATATAATGAAAACATAAAGGGTGGTTGTATAAAAAAGAAAACTCTCGATAATTCGAGAGTTTTCCATTCATTAATCAAAAAACGAATAGTTACGATAACTATTTGTTGTTGTATATATTATTTATTTATATAGATGCTTATGTTAAAAGCATCAGTGATGCTATCCTAAATAAGTCATTAAAATCTTACTACGAGAAGTATGTTTTAATCTACGAATCGCTTTTTCTTTAATTTGACGAACTCGCTCACGAGTTAAATCGAAAGTTTCACCAATTTCTTCTAAAGTCATTGGTTGGTGTTCACCTAAACCAAAGTATAATTTTACAACATCAGCTTCACGTGGAGTTAATGTTTCTAATGCACGATTAATCTCGATACGTAAAGATTCGTGTAATAATGTTTTATCTGGATTTGGCGATTCTCCTGAATTTAATACATCATATAAGTTAGAGTCTTCTCCTTCAATTAAAGGAGCATCCATTGATACGTGACGACCAGAATTTTTCATAGATTCTTTTACGTCGTTAACAGTCATGTCTAATTTCTTAGCAATCTCTTCAGGACTTGGAGGTCTTTCATTTTCTTGCTCTAAGAAAGCGTACATTTTATTAATCTTGTTAATCGATCCAATCTTGTTTAAAGGTAAACGAACGATACGAGATTGTTCTGCTAACGCTTGTAAAATTGATTGACGAATCCACCATACAGCATAAGAGATAAACTTAAATCCACGAGTTTCATCAAAACGCTTTGCAGCTTTAATTAATCCTAAGTTTCCTTCGTTAATTAAATCTGGTAATGTTAATCCTTGGTTTTGGTATTGTTTAGCAACCGATACCACAAAACGTAAATTCGCTTTAGTTAATTTTTCTAAGGCTATTTGGTCACCAGCTTTAATTCGTTGAGCTAATTCTACTTCTTCATCAGCAGTAATTAAATCTACTTTACCTATTTCTTGTAAATATTTATCTAAAGAGGCGGTTTCTCTATTGGTAACCTGTTTTGTAATCTTAAGTTGTCTCATGTAATTAAGGTGTGTTTTAAATTCTTAATCTTCCTACATACTCTTATACGTACGATGTTTCAATAATGTTACAAAAAGATGAAACTTTTTTATTTAATTTTCTGTAGTTGTTAAAGAAGTGTTAAATTTGATTTTGTGATTAGATGCAATTAGTGACTTTTTTACGTAAAAGGTGTCTAAAAAATAATATGTCTAACCCACTAATAAGAACTAAAGATAGCTGTTGAAAAGTCTTGATGTAACAAAATTAAGCGATGAAGAACTGGTTAGTAAAATAGTTGAAAAAAATGATACTCATTTATTCGCTGTTTTATATGATCGTTATGCACCTGTGGTTTATAATAAATGCTATGGCTTTTCTAAGAATAAAGAAGAGGCGCAAGATTTAACCCACGATGTGTTTATACAGCTATTTGTAAAATTAAGATCTTTTAAAGGTAGATCTAAGTTTTCTACTTGGTTGTATTCTTTCACCTATAATTTCTGTGTAAATTACGTTCAAAGAAATAAAGAGAAAAAGAAAGAAAAAGTAACCGTAGTAACCGATCAAATTAAAGAAGATGGTAATGTAGATGAAATCGACGATTCTACATTATTTGAATTGAAATCTGATAAATTAGCGAAAGCTTTAGAAATAATACCTGTTGCTGAAAAAATGATTCTTTTAATGAAATATCAAGATGATATGAGTATCAAAGAAATCTCTTCGGCATTAGATTTAGGAGATAGCGCAGTAAAAATGCGTTTAAAGAGAGCGAAAGAAAAAGTTGTTAAAGCATATAACGAACTGTAATAATTATGGATAACCCATTTAAGAAAATATTACATAACGAAGAATTGCCAGAGGTGCTTAAGGACAAAGTGCTTAACGATGTGGCGATGATTAAACTGTCTATTGATGTTGCAGATTTATTTGTGGTAAAATACCCAAATGTAATTGCAGATTTAATAGGTGGAGGGAGTTCTAACAAAAAAGATAAAGAAGATTAATTACAACTAACTAAGAATAAAACAAAGAATTATGTACTCATTGCAAATAGATTTTTTAAAACCCTTTAGAAATACATTTGAAGATATAGTTGAAACGTTACCAACAGTTGCTGGTTTTGTTGGATTTATTATAATCTCTTGGCTTTTAATAAAGGTGTTTTTATATATTGTTAGAAAAGCTTTAGCTAAAACTAAAATTGATGAATGGTCTAAGAAGTTAAGTAAAACAGAGATTTTTGGAAATTCAACAATAAACATCGTTTTAACAAATGTAATTTTGGCTGTTTTAAAGTGGTTTTTGATTTTTATGTTTGTTATGGTTGGTGCAGAAATGTTTGGTTTGTCAGCTGTATCTGAAGGTATAAAAAGTTTCTTCGCTTACTTACCTAAATTATTAACAGCACTAGGAATTTTTGTAGCAGGAGCTTATTTAGGTACTATGGTTAAAAAAGCTATTCATACAATGTTTAAATCTCTTGAAATTTCAGGAGGTAATTTGGTAGGAAACATTGCTTTTTATTTAATAGTAATTTTCTTGTCAATTACAGCATTAGATCAAGCTGGAGTTGATACTTCGGTTATTAAGAGTAATTTATTGATGTTAATTGGTTCTATTCTTTTAGCATTTACCATTGCTTTTGGTTTAGGTGCTCGTGATGCGGTTTCAAGATTGCTGTTTGGTTATTATTCTAGAAAGAATATAGGTATAGGAGAAAAGATAGTTATTAATGATGTAGAAGGTATAGTAGTAGCAATAGATAACATTTGTTTAACTGTAGCTACTGGAGATGGTAAGGTAGTTATACCTATTAAAGATGTGGTTGACAGTAAAATAGTAGTTAGAAAATAAAGAAAATTAATAATTTTTCATATATTTGAAGTCAAATAGAATTGAAATAAAAGTAGAATGATAGATTTCGGGGGACTTCTATCTTATAAGTAAAGAGTAATCTTTACAAATTATGACCATCTTCGGATGGTCATTTTTTTGCAGAAAACTGTGACTTCAGAAATAATAAAGTGTCTAAAATAGAGGAGATAGTTTTCTGGGGGGACTTCTATCTCGGTGTTAATAAAAAATGGCTTTTGTGAAAACAAAAGCCATTTGTATTATATTACAACACACTTACTGTGTATTGTGTTGAATATCAGTTATTCAAAAGATAGATGTAGGAATATACCTCTGGTTCCAAGAAAGTCAATAGGGTCAGTCCATTGGCTGCCTCCAGGTCTTTGACCATCTCTTACAAGCTCGTTATTAACTGCAAAAACTCCTCTAATTGATGGAGAAAATTTAAAATAACTTAAATAAAAATCTACACCGATACCTAATTCGTACATTAAGTTGCTAGTAGTCGTTCTAAATTCTCCAGCAAAGTTGTCATCACTATTACTTTCATTACTTGAAAAATTATAGTCATAAGAAATACCACCTAATACGTATGGTCTAAAGTTATTTAGTCTATTCGTGCTCAGTTTTAAAATAAGCGGTAAATGTAAGTAGGTAGCTCCAACCTCTCTAGTTCTTATGTTATCAGGTTCATTCTGGTCAATGTGATTAAACTTTAATGTTTTGGTGTTAGACATTAAACCTGGCTCGAATCTTAAATTAATGTTATTATGAAGTCTTAAGTCGGCAATTAAACCAACATTAAATCCTACTGATGATGAAACTTCTACTTCAGGATTATTAGTTATGTCGCTTGGTTTATAAGATACTTTGTAGCCGTTATTATTTACTCCTAAGTAAAAGCCATAATGAAAAAGAGGTTTATCAAAACTAGGTAGTTTTAATATTTTTTCTTCTTGAGCATAAGAGGTAATTGTAAAAGCCCCTAAAAATCCTAATAATAAAAGTCTTTTAAGCATATTATTTTGTAGCAGTATAAATTGATGCAACTCCAAAAGTTACAGGTAAATTCTTTGCATTCTTAAACCCGTTTTTTTGCAAAATATTGTTGAAAGCCTCTCCAAAAGGAAAATAATTAGCACTTTCTGATAAATATGAATAAGCAACCTTGTCTTTCGAAAATATTTTACCAATGACAGGTAAGATAAAGTTAGTGTAAAATTTATAACCTTGTTTAAAAGGAAATTTAGTTGGATTTGAAGTTTCTAAAACCACAAACTTTCCACCTGGTTTAAGCACGCGAAATATTTCAGTTAATCCTTTATCTAAGTTTTCGAAGTTACGTACACCAAAGGATACTGTAATAGCATCAAAAGTATTATCCTCAAAAGGAATGTTCTCGCTGTCGCCAACAATCATTTCAATTTTATCTGATAAGTTTGCTTTAGCAACTTTTTGCTTACCAACTTCTAACATTCCTTCAGAAATATCTAAACCAACAATTTTTGTAGGATTTAAATCAGCCATCATTAAAGCTAAATCACCAGTACCTGTAGCAATATCTAAAATTTGTTGAGGTTTATTTTCGCCAACTAATTTTACTACTTTTTTACGCCAGCTTACATCAATTCCTAAAGAAATAACACGGTTTAGTCCGTCGTAATCTTCAGAAATATTGTCAAACATTTTAGCAACTTGCTCTTTTTTTCCTAATTCGGAATCTTTGTATGGTTTGATAGTTTTTGACATGTAATTTTTAATTATCCGTTAATAGCAACTACTTCGTTAATTTGATTTGGAAGCATTTCTTTTAACATAGTTTCGATACCGTTTTTTAAAGTTACTGTTGATGATGGACATCCGCTACAAGCTCCTTGTAAAATTACTCGAACTTGTTTAGAGCTTTCATCATATGATTGAAAAGCAATATTTCCACCATCAGAAGCTACAGCTGGTTTAATATACTCATCTAAAATATCAACAATTTTAGCTTCGGTATCAGTTAATTCTTCTTTCGGAATTTCAACGTTTTGTTTTGTTTGTTGTTTTGGAAGCTCTTGAATAATTGTTTTTCCATCTTGAATATAGCTTCTTATAAAAGTTCTAACTTCTTGGTAAACCTCATTCCATTCGATCATATCATATTTCGTAATTGAAATATAATTTTCTGAAATAAAAACTTCTTTTACAAAAGCAAAACTGAATAATTGTTGCGCTAAAGGAGATGATTTACTTGCCTCTTCAATATTTTTAAATTCAACATCAGTTTGTGTTAAAGCTTTGTTGGTGCCGAACTTCATAACCGCTGGGTTAGGAGTAACTTCGGCATACACTTCTACAGCATCTTTCTTGGATGTTTCTTCTTTAACAACAGAGTTTCCTTCTTGTAAATACGCTTCAATTTGCTCACGTACTTCTTCTTCAACATCATCCCATTGTACAATGTCGTATCTTTGAATCGCTATAAAATTAGCGGTAACTAATACTTTTTTTACAAAAGGAAGATAAAAAAGTTGTTGTGCTAAAGGTGAGTTTTTAGCTTCGTCTATATTGTTGAATTCATAACTGCCACCATTAACTAAAATGCTATTACTAACAAATTTAATAATGGTTTCGTTATTAGTTTCTTGTATGTTTATTTTAATTGAGCTCATGTCTTGTAAAATGAAGTGCAAAATTACGGTAAAAAACTGAGATATGTATATATAAAAAGTCCTGCAAGAAGCAGGACTTTGATATTGTTTAACAGTTTAGAATTATAAGCTAAAGGTAATAGTTCCAGAAATTCTTGAGGTATTATTGTTTAGCTCTATAGGGTTTACATTTACGTTTGGTGAATTATAAATGTTGTATGGACTGTTGTTTTCTGATTTTTTATATGCTAAATCAAATTTCATGCTTCCAAAATTGTAACCCAAACCTAGCGAATATCCTTTTACATGGTCTCTGTCTAAGGCGTTTTTAAAAGGGCTTTCTTCAAAATGATACCCTCCTCTAATACTCATTTTATCAAAACGCCACTCAGTACCAATATTTATAGCATGCGCATTTTTAAAGTCAGTGTTAAAGTTTTGGTTTGCATTAATAAAGACTTCATCATTTTCTTGATATTTTGTCCCACTATAATTTTTATACGTATAATCAGCACTAATTAAACCTTGTTTGCCAAATACTAAAGCAGCACTTGCAGTTAATCGGCTAGGAGTTCTAAGTTTAAAGACATTAGCATTAAATACTTCTCCGCTATTTATATCTGTTTGATTACTTGCTGAAATATCTGTATAGCCTAACCAGTCATCGTATCTAGCATCATTAGGGTCAAAAACATCTAAGTTACTTTCTTCAAACACCTCAGTATACCAAGTTGGTGTTTCGTAAGCTAAACCAAAACGAAAAGCTTGATTTACTTTATATATGAAACCTGCACTTAAAGAAATTCCATTACCTTCAAAATAACTGTCTTGAATATTTAATGCATCCAAAGTGTTACCACTGTTGTCTTGGTTGATTTCTCTTAATCTAGTTATTTGACCGAATGAAAAGCTGTGAAACTTTAAACTTGCCCCAGCAAACAACTTGTTTTGATGTACAGCAGAGAACCCCATTTCTAAAATAGAACTTTCCCCTCTAGTAGTATTGGTAAAACGTTGCTCTTGTCCATTATTAAACTGATTACTTGTGTCATCTGGATGTTCGTTAAATAAAGCTTGTCCACTATTACCTCTTGTAGAAAAAGCATTTTCAAAATCACTTTTAATTCTATAGTTGAAACTTAACGCAAATCTATTCCAATCAGAGTTATAGGCAGAATCAAAAGATAAGATTCCACCAGCTTGACTAATATTAAAAAAATCACTTTCAGAATTTACCGTATTACCATAGTAATTGGCTGAAAATTCGGTATTCCTATTGTTTAAAGTAGCAGAAAAGATACTTTTTTTAGCTACTGCCGATCCAGCTGGGTTAATTCCGAAAGCAGATATGTCGCCACCTAAGGCTCCAAAAGCTCCACTCATTGCTTCGTAACGAGCAGTACCATAATTATCGTCTTTTGAAAATAAAACGCCTAAATCATTATAGTTTAATGATTGTGAAAAGGCAGTAAAAGTACTAGCGATAAGAATCGCGAAGGTTAAAATTCGTTTCATGTTTTCGTTAATTAGTTTAAAACTTATTTAGAAAAGTTGGTTTAAATTATCGTCTACCTCTTGAGCTTCTTCTGCTTGAAGAAGAACTAGAACTTCTGTTAGAACTACTTCTTGATGGGGCTGAATAGCTACGAGAGCTTCTGCTTCTTGAAGAGCTTGAGTAGCTTTTCGATCTGCTAGATCTGGAGCTTCTGTTTGAAGCGTAATCTTTACTACTTCTAGTTGGTTTTGAGTAACTACGTGTGTTTCTCTGAGTGGAATTTTTATAGCTTCTAGTATTGTTTCCTCTTGAGCTGTTAGCGACTCTGCTTCTTGTACTTCGTGAGCTATTTGCTGATCTGTTACCATTAGAGTTGTAACTTCTAGAATTATTAGAAGTACGAGAACCTCTTGTGTTATAGTGACTACGAGTACTTCTTGTTCCTCTAGAACTTCTTATAGATCTACTTCCGTTGGAATTATAACCTCTTGTTGATCTTGTAGATCGAGTACTTCTTCTATTAGAGTTGTATCCTCTTGTAGATCTTGGTCCTCTTGATGTACGAGAAGTAGCACTTCTGTTACTTCTTCGATATACATTTGAAGACCTTCTTGATGTAGTGGTTGCTCTTCTGCCATTAGTATATCCTCTTCTTGAAGTAGAAGCGGTGCGATATCCTCTGTATGGATTAGCTCCTCTATAATATCTATTGTTGTAGAATCTGTTTCCGTAAAATCTATTTCCATAATATGGAGGGCAATAAAAAGGATTATTGTAAAATCCGCCTAAACCAATACCAACATACAGTCCTGAATTCCAATGGTAAGGATGCCAATTAGGGTTGTACCCCCAGTTGTTCCAACGATTCCAACGCCAACGATTATTCCATCCCCATGCTCCATCCCAATAAGGATCGTAGAAACCGTTGTAACCCCATCCCCAACGAGGGTTAGTGTTAATGTTTATAACAACATCAGAGCTTGTATTGTATCCCCAAGGTTCGTTGTCGTTATATGTAATTCTTGTTTCAGGTCTTTCTTCATCAATAATTTCTTCTTCTGCATCAAAATCTTGAGAACTATAATTTTCAATATCAGTAAAGATATCGGTGCCATTTAATGTACCTAAACGTTCAACTTCTTTTCTAAAGTAATTTTCTTCGTGCTCTTTATGTTCTCTGCTATTTTCAACAACAACTCTACGTTGAGGTTCTTGTATTTGTTCTTGTTCATCGGCATAAATACCGTCATCACTACCAGCAACCGTTTGCATTGTTCCGCAGGAAACAAATGTTGCCACCATTAATAATGATAGGATATAAAATGGAAGTTTGGTGTTGGCGTAATGTAACTTCATGTCTTGTATTTTTAGGTTAAAGCAAATTTTTTAAAAATGCATTGCAAAAACTTATTTCTTTGTTGGGCTTGTTACCTTTTTAATGTAGTTTTGCACTTACAATTTACGCATAAAAAGTAACAAGTTTTGTGCCAAACTTTTGATTATGAGCAAACACTTAACAAAAAGAGCCGAAGATTATTCGAAATGGTATAACGAATTAGTTGTAAAAGCTGATTTAGCTGAGAACTCAGCTGTTAGAGGATGTATGGTTATAAAGCCTTACGGATTCGCTATTTGGGAAAAAATGCAAGCAGAATTAGATAGAATGTTTAAAGAAACAGGACACGAGAATGCATATTTTCCGCTATTTGTGCCTAAAAGTTTGTTTGAAGCTGAAGAGAAAAATGCAGAAGGTTTTGCTAAAGAATGTGCGGTTGTAACTCACTATCGTTTACAAAATGATCCTGATAACGAAGGGAAATTAAGAGTTGATCCGGAAGCTAAATTAGAGGAAGAATTAGTGGTTCGTCCAACATCTGAAGCTATTATTTGGAATACTTATAAAGGATGGATTCAATCATATAGAGATTTACCGTTGTTAATTAATCAATGGGCAAATGTTGTTCGTTGGGAAATGCGTACGCGTTTGTTTTTACGTACTGCTGAATTTTTATGGCAAGAAGGTCATACTGCTCACGCTACGAAAGCGGAAGCAATTGCAGAATCGAAACAAATGCAAGAGGTTTATGCAACATTTGCTGAGAACTTTATGGCAATGCCAGTGGTAAAAGGAGCAAAATCAGAAAGCGAACGTTTTGCTGGAGCAGATGATACTTTAACTATTGAAGCTTTAATGCAAGATGGTAAAGCATTACAAGCAGGTACTTCTCACTTCTTAGGTCAAAACTTTGCAAAAGCATTTGATGTAAAGTATACATCTAAAGAAGGTAAGCAAGAACATGTTTGGGCGACTTCATGGGGAGTGTCTACTCGTTTAATTGGTGGGTTAATTATGACACATTCAGATGATGCAGGATTAGTATTACCTCCAAAATTAGCTCCAATCCAAGTGGTAATTGTACCTATATATAAAGGTGAGGAGCAATTAGGTGCTATTTCGGAAAAAGTAGCTGTGTTTGTAAAGGAGCTAAGAACGAGAGGAATTTCAGTTAAATTTGATAATAGAGATACATTCCGTCCAGGAGCTAAGTTTGCTGAATACGAACTAAAAGGAGTTCCAGTAAGAATAGCAATGGGTAAACGTGATCTAGAAAACGGAACAGTTGAGGTAGCACGTCGTGATACTTTCGAAAAGCAAACTGTTGCTCAAAATGATGTTGTAGATGTTGTCGCTAATTTATTAGAAGAAATTCAAGAGAATTTATTTGCAAAAGCATTAGATTATAGAAATAATCATATTACTGAAGTCGATACGTTTGACGAGTTTAAAGATGTAATAAAGAAAAAAGGAGGATTTGTTTCTGCACATTGGGATGGAACGATTGAAACTGAAGATAAGATTAAAGAAGTAACAAAAGCAACCATTAGATGTATTCCTAATGATGCTAAAGAGGAAGAAGGAGTTTGTGTTTTTACAGGAAAACCTTCATCGAAAAGAGTTCTTTTTGCGAAAGCATATTAAAAGACAATAAGAATCCTGCTTTTGCAGGATTTTTTTATGATTATTTGGACTTATAATCCAAAGAAAATAGAGGAGGTGTAAAAAAAATAAAAAAAGCTTTGTTCAAATAAAAAACAGTTTTTATATTTGCACCCGCAATCACGAAAAATGATTGTTTTGGTCCGTTCGTCTAGGGGTTAGGACGCCAGGTTTTCATCCTGGTAACACGGGTTCGATTCCCGTACGGACTACTAGGTTTAATCAGCTTTAATATGATATTGAAGCCCTTTTATCAAATTGATAATTAAAAGATTAAAAATTATTGCAAATATTAAAAAGTATTGTATATTTGCACCCGCAATCAGAACGATTGTTTTGGTCCGTTCGTCTAGGGGTTAGGACGCCAGGTTTTCATCCTGGTAACACGGGTTCGATTCCCGTACGGACTACAAAGTTTTTATAAACAATTAAGAATTTAGCACAATGGCAAATCATAAGTCAGCAATTAAAAGAATTAGAAGTAACGAAGCAAAGCGCTTAAGAAATAAATATCAGCACAAAACTACACGTAATGCTGTTAGAAAATTAAGAGCTACTGAAGATAAGAAGGAAGCGGAAGGAATGTTTTCGTCTGTTGTATCTATGTTAGATAAATTAGCAAAGAACAACATTATTCATAAGAATAAAGCAGCAAATTTAAAGTCTAAATTGGCTAAACACGTTGCAGCTTTATAAGAGTTTTAAGGTTAGTTAATAGTTAAAAGCGTTTCGATTTTCGAAACGCTTTTTTTATTTTATAATATTTCAGTTGATGGTCTTATTATCTGGAATATATTCTTGAAGTGTGCTCTGACTTTTGTTTAAGTAATTAAGCAGGGAAGCTTGACTATTACTTAAGGTATGATTGGTTTTCTTACCAATCATACTTTTTATGAGCATCTAGTCTAATAAAGATGAAAAGCAAGATGGTAAAGCCCCATAAAGATGATCCACCGTAGCTGAAAAAGGGCAGTGGAATTCCTATAGTAGGTAGCAAGCCAATAACCATCCCTATGTTTACAATTACGTGAAAGAATATAATCGAGGCAATTCCATAACCATATATCCTTCCAAACTTATTGGTATGTGTTTCTGCTAGGTAGATAATTCGGTAGAGTAGTAATATAAATAGAATGATTACCATAGAGCTTCCTAAGAACCCCCATTCTTCGCCTACAGTACTATAAATGTAATCGGTTTCTTGTTCAGGAACAAATTTACCTTGCGTTCTATCTCCTTGTAAAAAACCTTTTCCTAAAAAGCCACCAGAACTAATTGTTAGTTCTGATTGATATGTGTTATATCCTTTGTTTTTAAGATCTGTTGTTTTTCCTAAAAGAATATCAAATCTATCTTTTTGATGCGGTTCTAAGATGTTGTCATAGGTGTAGCCTATGCCGAAAACAAAAACACTAGTAAATAGATATAAACTTATTATTTTTATAGCATTAAATCGGATAAAACGCTTGTTTTTGTAGTAGCCATATAATACACCAAAGGTTAATATTGATAAGCATATTAAGAGAATCCATTTGGCACCAAAATAAATGGTAAGTAAAAATAAGACGATAGAAATTACACCAAATAGAATGTAAGCTAATGTTAAACCTTCTCTGTTTAGTACAAAAAAGAAAGCAAAGTAAATTAATACAGATCCCATATCTGGTTGCAATGCAATAAAGAAAGCTGGGAGAAATATTACAATGAAAGCTTTTATCTGATTTTTGAAGAGTTTTAAGTTGTATTGTCGGTCACTCATTAATTTAGCTAGAGCAAGCGCAGTAAAAGCTTTTGAAAACTCGGAGGGTTGTAGCCCAATTCCTCCAAAGTTGTACCAAGAAGTAGCTCCGTTTATTTTTTTTCCAAATACTAAAACTCCTGCTAATAAAACTAAAGAAATAATATAAAAGACACTCGAAAACTGCTCGTAAAACTTTGAATTAAAAAATAGGATTAAAATAATTACGGGAACACTTAATCCGATAAAAATAAGTTGCTTACCATATTGAGAAGAAAAAGTGAAAACCTCTCTAGATTCATCAGTTGATGAAGCTGCGTATATATTAAGCCAGCCAAATCCAACTAAGATTATATATAAAAGAACTAGTAGCCAATCGATACCAGCAAAAATATTATTTCGTTCCTGTCTCAAGTGTGTCTTTTTTCTGAATTAATTTATCATATTCCTTTTGAAGACTAAGGTTAATCATTCTTTCTTCAATATGTTTTCTTGTGGTTTTTCCAGTTAAATATTTTTCAATCATTAAACTTGTAATAGGAGCTGCTATTGTTGATCCATACCCTCCATTTTCAACAAAAATAGCCATTGCTATTTTAGGGTCTTCTTTGGGTGCAAAAGCTATAAAAATTGAATGATCCTCTAGTTGTTGTTTAACACCATCTACGCGAATAAAGTTTTCTACGGTTCCTGTTTTTCCACACATATCAATATCTTTCATTTGGAACCATCTCGCAGTACCTGTTTTAAAAACTTCATGCATCGCTTCGATAGCAACAGGGAAATGTTTAGGGCTTATAGTAGTATTTCTTTTTGTAGTATAAGTAGAGTAGCTTATTGGTTTATGATCTATTTCTTTTATAATATGTGGAGTGTAAAAATACCCTTTGTTAGCAATAGCAGCTGTCATATTCGCTAACTGAATTGGTGTGGTTTCTACTTCTCCTTGACCAATTGCATTAGATATTGTATGTGTGGCACCCCAACGAAACTTAGGATAAACCTTATTGTAATATTCCCCGTTTGGGATCCTCCCTTTTTGACCTTCAGGTAAATCATAACCTAAATAATTTCCTAATCCAAAACTCCTTGCATGTTGACTCCATTTATTTGCACCAATAGTGCTATTCTCATATTTGTCAATTATTTTTCTATAGGTTGTTGCGAAATAACTATTACATGATTTAGATATGGCAGTTTTTAAACGTATTGGTCGCCCAACAATATCACAGTGGCAACCCATAAAAGCGCTTTTTCGATTACCGTATCGATATCCTCGATAGCATTTAACTCCAAAATTTTCGTCAATAACGTTTTCTTCTAATCCAATTAATCCATTAATGATTTTAAAAGGAGATCCAGGAGCATATTGAGCTTTTAATGCTCTGTCAAAAGTAGGCTTCGTTATATTGTCTTCGAATAATTTTACTGAATTTGGTGATCGCTTTCTTCCTACTAACAAATTAGGGTCGTAACTAGGAGCAGTAATTAGGGCTAAAATTTCACCTGTTTTAGGTTCTAAAGCAACAATACCTCCTCTTTTGCCTTTCATTAACAATTCTCCATATTGTTGTAGTTCTGTGTCAATTGTTAATGTTAAATCTTGACCAGCTACAGCTAAAGTATCGTATTCTCCGTTTTTAAAAGATCCTGTTATTTTATTTAAATTATTTCTTTTAAAAATCTTTTTGCCTTTAATTCCTCTAAGAGCATTTTCGTATTGTTTTTCAACACCGAGTTTCCCAATAAGCTCACCTTGTTCATAATAATTGTTAGTTTTTGCTTTTTGCTCGTTTACTTCAGCAATAAATCCAACAACATTTGCAGCAGATTTAATAGGGTAGTTTCTAATAATACGTTTTTGAATATAAAAACCTTTGTATTTGGGTAGCTTTTCTTGCAGGTAAGCAAAATCTTCTTTTGCTAATTGTTTTAAGAACTTTGAAGGGAGCCATCTGGCGTATTTCTCAGCTTTTTTAAAACGTTTCTTAAAATCTTCTTTTGTAATTTTTAAAAGGTTACAAAACTCAAGAGTGTCAAGAGGTTCAACCTCTTTCGGTATTACCATTACATCGTAAGATAGCTGATTGGCAACCAGAAGTTTTCCGTTTCGATCGTATATATAGCCTCTTTCAGGATAATCATATTCAATTTTAACAGTAGATCCTTGAATAGGGTTTTGATTTCCGCCACGTATAATTTGAAGCTGAAATAACCTACCGATATAGATTATTCCTACGAGTGAAATTAGAAAAATAAGAAGGAAACTTCTTTTCATTTACTGCTTTTATTTTTATGTGAGTTTTTTCTTAAATATAAAACTACCTAAAAAATATAATACTAACGTAAATGCACTAGAAAAAAGTGTGTTAACAACCACATTAGATAAATTATAAAAGCTGAAATTAATTAAACTGAATAAAATAAAATGATGAATGATTGTTAAAATAGCAGTATAATTAAAAACTTTATCAAAAGTTTCTTGTCTTAAGTTAAAAAGTAAATAGTCCGAGGGAGTTTTTTTGAAAATTGTTTGAATAAAAAATAACCGGATGTAAGCTATAAATAATATAGCAAAAGTATGTACACCTCCTGAGTTAGAAAAAGCATCAACACATAAACCTAATAAGAAAGCTAAACTTAAAAAAGGAAAACGGTTTGTGTTTAATGGATATAAAAAAACAAAAGTGATATATAAATAGGGGTTCACATATCCTAAAAATAAAACGTTGTTAAGTATTAGAACTTGCAAGAGCAAGAAAAAAATAAATAAAAAGATGATATAAACTGTTCTATTCATTTTTGTTTTCTATTGTTTTTATTTCTTTTTTATTAAGATTTGTAATAATGTAGATATGTCCAAGATTAGCCATATCATTAAATAATTTAATATTAATTGTGTTTGTAGCCGATAACTTTTCTGGAATGTTAGCAACTGTTCCTATTGGAATTCCTTTTGGGAATATTGTTGATCTACCTCCAGTAATTATAGTGTCTCCAATTTTAAAATTTGCTTGACGAGGAATATCAGTTAACTGAGTGATGTTATAGTCTTTTCCATCCCAAATTAAAGTTCCAAAATAATTACTGTTTTTAAAACTGGCGTTTATTTTACTATTTGAATTTAAAATAGATTGTACTCTTGAAAACTTAGGGCCAACATTGTCTGTAATACCAATAACACCTTTATTATTAATTACGGCCATTTCAGTTGAAACTCCATTTTTAGTACCTCTGTTAATGGTAATAAAGTTGTCAGATTTGTGATAAACGTTATTGATTATCTTCCCGTTAATGTATCTGTATTGTTGATTGTGATTTAAAGAATCTACAATGTTTATTACAGTAGCACTATCGATAAATGAGTATAGTTTTTCTAGTTTATTTTTAAGATTTGTATTTTCTTCAGAAAGATTGTTATTTCTTTCTTTTAGGCTTAAGTATTCTGAAAACTCTGAAGATTTATCATAAATACCTCCAGTAATATAATTTGTAGAGCTGATAAATTTACTTCTATGAAAAGAATGATTGTTAATGATTAATGCAACAGCTATAATCTCTAGAAATAGAAAAAATAAAAAATATTTATTCTTTTGAAAGAAATAAAAAAGCTGTTGCATAAATAATCATTAAAATTTATTTGATTAATACTGATTTGTATTTTTCAAGATTTTTTAATGCAATACCAGTTCCTCGAACTACAGCACGTAAAGGATCTTCTGCTACGTAAACAGGTAAATCTGTTTTTCTAGATAAACGTTTGTCTAAACCTCTAAGCATAGATCCACCTCCTGCTAAATAGATACCTGTGTTGTATATGTCGGCAGCTAATTCTGGTGGTGTTTTTGATAAAGTTTCCATTACAGCATCTTCGATACGTAAAATAGACTTATCTAAAGCTTTTGCGATTTCACGATAAGAAACTTGTACTTGTTTTGGTTTACCGCTTAAAAGATCACGTCCTTGAACCATCATATCTTCTGGTGGAGTATCTAAATCTTCAGTTGCAGAACCTATTTGTATTTTTATTTTTTCGGCAGTAGTTTCACCAACATGTAAATTGTGCTGAGTACGCATGTAATACATAATGTCGCTTGTAAATAAATCACCCGCAACTTTTACAGATTGATCACAAACAATACCAGCAAGCGCAATAACTGCAATTTCTGTTGTACCTCCACCTATATCAATAATCATGTTTCCTTTTGGCTCCATAATATCAACACCAACACCAATAGCTGCAGCCATTGGTTCATAAATCAAATAGATTTCTTTGGCGTTCATATGACGCCCAGAATCAATTACGGCACGTTTTTCAACTTCAGTAATTCCTGAAGGAATACAAATTACCATTCGTAACGAAGGCGGGAAAAGCTTTTTCTTTATTGCAGGGATTTGTTTAACAAACTCCTTAATCATTTCTTCAGAAGCTTGAAAATCTGCAATAACTCCATCTTTTAATGGACGAATAGTCTTAATATTCTCATGAGTTTTTCCTTGCATTCTGTTTGCTTCATGACCAGTAGCAATAATTTTTCCAGTCAATCGGTTACGTGCAACGATAGAGGGGTTGTCTATAACAACTTTACCATTGTGTATAATTAATGTATTCGCAGTGCCTAAATCTACCGCAATGTCTTCAGTCATAAAGTCGAAAAAACCCATATGATATTGTTATTTCTTTAATTTAAGAGGATTATTACAAATCTAACTAAAAATATGTAATGTTTCTACAACTAAAATTATTAATGTTTAAAATGTCTAGTTCCTGTAAAAACCATTGAAACATCATGATCATTACAGTAATCGATACTTAATTGGTCTTTAATCGAACCTCCTGGTTGAATTACACTTTTCACTCCAGCATTATTTGCAATTTCTACACAATCTGGAAACGGAAAAAATGCATCACTCGCCATAACAGCTCCGTTTAAATCAAAATTAAAGCTATTTGCTTTGTCGATAGCCTGTTTTAAAGCATCAACTCTACTTGTTTGTCCTGTTCCACCAGCTAACAATTGCTTGTTTTTAACTAAGATAATAGTGTTAGATTTTGTGTTTTTGCACAATTTAGAAGCAAATAATAAATCATCTAACTCACTTTTGTTAGGTTTATTGTTTGTTGGGTATGATAGGTCTTCTAATTTATCAGTAATATAATCTTTATCTTGAATTAATACACCGTTTAAAGCTGTACGAACGGTTTGTTTTGGTAACTCAACTTCTTTTTGAATTAATAAAACTCTGTTTTTCTTTCCTTTTAAAACTTCTAAAGCATCATCGTCATAAGAAGGAGCAATTACAACTTCACAGAATAATTTATGAATTTCTTCAGCAGTAGCTCTATCTATTTTTGTATTTGAAATTAAAATTCCACCAAAAGCTGAAACAGGGTCACCTGCTAAAGCATCTACATAAGCTTGATGAATTGTTTCTCTTTGAGCAAATCCACAAGCGTTGTTGTGTTTTAAAATAGCAAATGTAGGAGCTTCTCCTTTAAACTCATTCATTAAGTTTACAGCAGCATCAACATCCAATAAGTTATTATAACTTAATTCTTTACCGTGTAATTTATCAAACATAGCCTCTAATTCACCAAAGAAATACCCTTTTTGATGTGGATTTTCTCCATATCTTAAAGTCTTAGAAGTTGTTTCACTCGCTTTATATGCAACTTCATCTTCGTTAAAATAATTAAAAATAGCTGTATCGTAATGAGAAGAAATATTGAAAGCTTTCGCAGCAAACTTTTTTCTATCGCTGATAGATGTACTTCCATTGTTTTCAGAAATTAAATTTAAAAACGCCTCGTATTGATCCATTGAAGAAACAATCACAGTATCTTTAAAGTTTTTAGCAGCAGCACGAATTAAAGAGATCCCTCCGATATCAATTTTTTCAATAATATCTTGTTCTGGTGCATTTGAAGCTACTGTTTTTTCAAAAGGGTATAAATCTACAATTACCACATCTAATTGCGGAATGTTATATTCTTGCATTTCAGCAATATCACCTTCATGATCTTGTCTGTTTAAAATCCCTCCAAAAACTTTAGGGTGAAGAGTTTTTACGCGTCCACCTAATATTGAAGGGTAAGAAGTAACATCTTCTACAGGTACTACATCGATACCTAAATCTTTAATGAATTTTTCTGTTCCTCCGGTAGAATAAATAGTTACTCCAAGGTCGTTCAGTTTTTTTACAACTGGTTCTAAACCGTCTTTATGAAAGACCGAAATCAGTGCAGATTTAATAGTTTTTTGATTGTTCATTGTTGTTGTGTTGTTAAGCTAGCAAAACTACTAAAACAGTAAAGGTTATACAATAAATTATTTTGGTTTATTATTAAATAAAAACACCACCAAAACTATATGTTTTTGGTGGTGTTTTGTTCAACAAAATATAAAATATTATTCCGCGTTTTCTAAGAAATCACGAAACCACATAGTAAATTTTTCGAAAAAAGATTGTTGAGAATTTGCATGTGCATTAGTATTGCCTAATGCAGCGTAAGTGGGGTATTCTTTGTTGCTCATAATATAGGGGAATTAAGCAAGGGTTAATAAATCTTTCCAAATTAAAGAAAAAAAATCCTAACAATCAAATGATTACGTAAAAATTACATGAAATTAGCTACTTTTTTACAAGTGTATTCTAATAAAGCTTCGTCCTCTGCTGTAAATGGGTTAACTGTATGAGAGTCAATATCTATTTGTCCAATATTTTCATCATTAACAAAAATAGGAATTACAATCTCTGATTTCACTTTCCATCCACAAGAAATATAATTGTCTTGTTCGCTAACATCTTGCACAACAAAATTCTCATTACTAACTGCTACTTGACCACAAATTCCTTTTCCGAAAGGAATAATTGTATGATCAGTCGGTTCACCGTTAAACTGTGCTAATTTTAATTCGTCTTTATCACCGTTTTTAAAGTAAAACCCTACCCAATCATAATACGAAATTTCAGAAGCTAAGTAATCACATATTTGTTGAAGTTTTTCTTCTTTGGTAGAATTATTTTCTGCGATGTTATCTATGTTGTTTTTTAATGCTTGTAAGTTCATTTTAAAATGTTTAATACCTAGTTCGTAATTAAGGTTAAGAACTTACAAAAATAGATTTAACAATTGTTTTAAAAAATAGATTTTTGATTTTTTGTAACTTTGCAGCCAATGAAACAAGTAATTACTAAAATAGTATCATCTGTATTAGCATTTTTAGTGCTGTTTTCTACGTTTTCTTTTACGGTAGAGAAGCATTACTGTGGTGATTATTTAGTAGATGTTTCTTATTTAGGTAAAGCTGATACTTGTAATAGTGATGGTGGTGTAGATGAATGTGCTACTGTTACAAAGAAAAAGAAATGTTGTAAAGATGAAGTTCATCAAATTGATGGTCAAGATGAATTTCAAAAACATTCTTTAGATGATGTTAGTTTTGATCAATTAAGCTTTCTTATTGCGTTTAGAAATTCGTATCAAATTCTTTTTACGGATTTAGAAAAGCAAGTAACATCACATCAATATTATTCCCCGCCTGATTTAGTTCAAGATATTCAGGTACTTCACGAGGTTTTTATCATATGATTTTATAGTTCTTATTTAAAAAGTTAAGAATTGTAAAATTTAATATGATATATAAAAATGAAAAATAATTTATTGGTCAGTATATTTATACTGATGGCATCCATATCCTTTTCGCAAGAAACCTTTAAAGGAATGATTATGGATAAGAATAACCCCAAAGATAATTTAGGGGTTTACGGTGCAAGTGTTTATTGGTTGAATACAAATGTTGGTGTAACAACTAATGAAAAAGGATGGTTTACTATTCCTTATAAGTCAAACTATAAAAAGTTAGTTGTTAGCTTTGTTGGATATAAAACAGATACAATAACAATTAATAATTTAAAACCGATTCACCATTTTATTACCGAGAGTAACACATTAAAAGAAGTTTCGGTAAATGCTAAGAAGAGTGCAACACAAAAATCGTATTTGCAAGCACAAAATTTAGTAACGATTAATAGTGAAGAATTATTAAAAGCTGCGTGTTGTAATTTATCTGAAAGCTTTGAAACGAATCCATCCATTGATGTGAATTTTTCGGATGCTTTAACAGGTACAAAGCAAATTCAAATGTTGGGTTTAACTAGTCCATATTTATTAATTACTCAAGAAAACATTCCGTCAATTAGAGGAGCCGCCCAAGCTTTCGGTTTAACATTTACTCCAGGAACATGGGTGGAAAGTATTCAAATAACCAAAGGAGCTGGAAGTGTTATTAACGGATTTGAAAGTATTTCTGGGCAAATAAATGCTGAATTAGTAAAACCATCAAGAGATCATAATTTTTTTTTAAACGCTTATGGAGCATTAGGAGGAAGGTTAGAGTTAAACACACATTTTAATCAAAAAGTGAGTGATAAATGGCAAACAGGTATTTATGTACATGGGAACCATAGAGGAGAAAAATTCGATAAAAACAACGATGGTTTTTTAGATAATCCATTATCAAATCAAATAAACGTAATGAACCGTTGGCAATATACTGATGCTGAAAAAGGTTGGGTTAGTTTTATTAATTTTCACTATTTAGATGACGACAAGCAAGTTGGTCAAATTGGTTTTAATCCCGATACTGATAAAGGTTCAACTACAATTTGGGGTAGTGAAATTAAAAGTAAAAGATTTGAAACTTCAGCAAAGTTAGGGTACGTTTTTCCAGATTTACCTTTTCAAAGTATGGGATTACAAGCTGCTTATAGTAATCATAAACAAGATTCTTATTTTGGTTTAAGAGAATATGATATTGAACACGAAAGTTTTTACAGTAATTTCTTATTTAACTCTATTATTGGAGATACGCGTCATAAATTTAAAACAGGTCTTAGTTTTACCTATGATAAATATGATGAAATGGTAAAAACGACTCCACAAGTAAATGATTATAATAGAAATGAAACATCGGTAGGAGCATTTTTTGAGTATGCTTATGATAATTCAGATGATATAAGTGTAACAGCTGGTATTAGGGTTGACAATCATAATTTATTAGGAACTTTCTTAACACCTCGTTTGCATATAAGATATTCACCTTGGGAAAAAGGGGTATTTAGAACATCTGTAGGTAGAGGAAAAAGAAGCGCTAATATTTTTGCTGAAAACCAACAATTATTTGCTTCTTCAAGACAGATTAATATTGATAATACAAACGGTAAAATTTATGGATTAGATCCAGAAGTAGCATGGAATTATGGAGTATCTTTTTTACAAGGATATAAGTTGTTTGGTAGAAAAGGAGATGTTACTTTTGATTTTTACAGAACCAATTTTGATAATCAAGTAGTGGTAGATTGGGAAAATCCACAAGAAATTTCGTTTTATAATTTAGACGGAAAAAGTGTTGCAAATAGTTTTCAAGTTGAGTTAAATCAGAATATTATTCCGTTTTTTAACACGAGATTTTCATACAAGTATTACGATGTAAATACTGATTTTAAATCAGGTAATGCAGCAAAAGCACTTCAGGCAAAACATCGATTTTTTGCAAATGTTTCTTATGAAACTAGTAAACAAGAAAACGATGCACATTGGAAATTTGATGTAACTTATAATTGGATTGGTAAGCAGAGATTGCCAAACACCTCTCAAAATCCAGTTCAATATCAATTATCAGAATATTCTAACAGTTATAATTTATTAAATGCTCAAATAACAAAAGTGTTTTCTAAGAAATTTGAGATATATGTTGGAGCTGAGAATGTTACAAATTATAAACAGAAAAACCCTATATTGGCAAGCGATGATCCTTTTGGCTCAAGTTTTGATACAACGATAGTATATGCGCCAATTTTTGGAAGTAATTTTTATACAGGATTAAGATTTAAAATAGATTAAAATGAAAAAAATAGTATTAGTAATAGCAGTTTTGTTTATAGGTATATCAGCTTCTGCTCAAAAAAAGAAGAAAAACACAAAAGTTTCTTTTGATGTTGATGGTGTTTGTATGATGTGTAAAAACAGAATTGAAAAAGCAGCATTAAATTCTAAAGGAGTAAAATATGCATTATGGAATGTAAAGACGCATCAGTTAAATTTAATTATTGATGAGCGTAAAACGGATACAGCTACAGTGCAACAGAATATCGCAAATGTAGGTCATGATACAGATACTTTTAAGGCACCAAAAGAAGTTTATGATAATTTACATGGTTGTTGTAAATATAGAGATGAAGAAGTACAAAACGATCATAAGAAAGAAAAGCAATAAATAAAAAATCCCGAGTTTTAAACTCGGGATTTTTTTATATCATTTGTAAGTTATTTACTTCTTGGCTTGTTAACTCTCTCCATCTACCTCTTGGTAAATTTTTCTTAGTCATACCTGCAAAAACCACACGATCTAATTTTTTAACTGTATATCCGTAGTTTTCAAAAATCTTACGAACAATACGGTTTCTTCCAGAGTGAATCTCAATTCCAACCTCAGTTTTACGTTCTCCTTCTACATACGAAACAGCATCAATAAATACTTTTCTTCCTTCAATGATAACATCACCACGTAATTTATCTAAATCAGATAAAGTTAATTTTTTGTCTAATGACGCGTGATATAATTTACGTACGTTGTGTTTTGGATGCGTTAATTTTTTTGCCATTTCACCATCATTGGTAAATAATAACAGCCCTGTAGTATTTCTATCTAATCTTCCAACAGGGTAAATACGCTCTTTTGTTGCGTTTGCAATAAGTTCCATTACTGTTTTACGACCACGATCATCTTCCATGGTTGTAATATAGTTTTTTGGCTTGTTTAATAAGATGTAACGTTTTTTTTCAATAGAAATTAATGTTCCATCGAAACGTACTTCATCTCCAGATTGAACTTTATATCCCATTTCGGTTACTAAATCTCCGTTTACAGTAACACTTCCGTGTTCAATATAAGTATCAGCTTCTCTACGAGAACAAATTCCAGAATTTGAAATGTATTTGTTTAAACGAACACCAGTGTTTTCAGATTTTTGTTGAGTAGGTGTACTCTTTTTAGGTTTTCTGAAATCTCTTTTAAATTGGCTTTTTCCTTGAGGATTGCTGCTCTTTCCAGCTTGTCGTCCTCTCGACGAGTTTTTTGAATTCATGTTTAAATTTTAAAAAGTGGGCAAATGTAAGGTAATTATTTGATTTTTAATCTAAAACCTCAACGACTTTGTCTAATATTAAAGATTTATCGATAAATAATAAACTAAAAACACCTATTAATAATAATATTTTTAAGATGTTATGAGATAAACGATATTGATTTTTACCTGTGGCTTTCCATGTGTATAATCCAATAAATATTAAAGTAATTGCAGCTAAATAAAAATAATATTTCATGTATTCTATAGCTGGGTAATTAAATAATACCCCAATTGGAATTAGTGTTAAAATCATTAAAAGGATAATTAACTTCTTGGTGTTTTTCTCTCCGTATTTTACAGGGAACGTATTGTAGTTATTTGCAATAGCACCTTTTATGTTTTCTAAATCTTTAATTAGTTCGCGAATCATAATCACTAAAAAAAGAAAAATAGCATGAACAAAAATAACTTTTGAGAAATTTTTATAATGTACAAAAACAACAAAAAAAGGTAAGATTGTTAATATGGTTACACTCATTAAACCAATAAAAGGATGTTTTTTTAGTTTATGTGAGTAAAACCAAATTCCAAAAATATAGAGAGCAAAAAAGAATGCTGCTCGCCATGAAACTAAATAGCCGAAACCAAAACCAACAAAGTTTAAGAAAAAATATAATGATAGTTTTGTTTCTTGTTTTACGTAAGAATCTAATCCGGATTTTATAGGGCGATTTATTTTATCAGCTTTTTTATCATAAAAATTATTGATAATATACCCTGCGGCAACAACGCAAACAGTTGCTATTACTAAATATAATAAATGCCAATCGAAAAGTATCGGTTTTATCGATTTGTGTTCTGAGAAAATAAAAATAGCAGCTAAATATTGAGCTGCTATTAATACTAAAATATTATATCCTCTAACTACTGATAGAAGACTGAAAAGTTTTTTAGTTATTTTTTTTGTGTTGCTCATTGTTTTATAAAAATAACAATTTAAACCAACCAAAATAGTCAGAATGAAATTCTTCTAAATTTTGAAGGCTTGAGACTTTGCCATTTAAACGAATAAATTCATTTTCAGATAAGTTCTTTTCAATTGAATGATCAAAGGTGTTTATAATAGAGTACTTGTTATTATTTAGTGAGTATATGTTGTTTTTATCATAGTAAAGTTTGTCAACAGTTTTAATGGGGGAATCATTAAAGTAAATTTCACCATACTCAAAGTCAATCATTCTAACTTGATAATTAGATGTTAAAGGTACTCTTCCTTCATCTCCAAAACCATTATTTCTCCAGTAAGAAAACCTCCAAACAAATAAAGAAATGAATAAAAATCCAACAATGATTGGGAGTTTAAGTTTTTTAGATTTTAGAAGGATATTTATAACAAAGCCATAAATACAAGAAAGAAATAAAATACGAAAGAATTCAAATATTAAATGAAATAAAGCAAACATTTATTTAAAATCTATAAACTAACTCTAATTTATATTCTTGTAAACTGTTTTTTGCTTTTTCGTAATCTTCAGTAAAACCTAAGATATAACCACCGCCACCAGAACCGCAAAGTTTTAAATAGTAATCGTTGGTTTGAATTCCTTTTTCCCAAACTTTATGAAAAGCAGAAGGAATCATTGGTTTAAAATTAGCTAAAACAACTTTAGATAGTTTTTTAACATTACCGAATAATGACGTGATATTTCCTTGTAAGAAGTCTTCAATACAAGCATCGGTATGTAGTGAGAATTCTTCACTAATCATTTTACGGAAACCTTCATTTTTCATCTTATTCATAAAGATGTTTACCATAGGTTCGGTTTCTCCTATTTGTTCAGAATCTAATAAAAAAACCGCTCCTTTCCCTTCTTTTTGAGATGGAATCCCTGCAGGTTCAATGTTCTCTTTTGAGTTAATTAAAATAGGTAAGCTTAAATATGAGTTTAATGGGTCTAATCCAGAACTTTTTCCATGAAAAAAAGATTCCATTAAAGAAAAAACTTGTTTTAAAGTTAACAGTTTATCACGTGTTAAGTTTTCTAAAATAGTAATTTTATCGGTAGCATATTGATCGTAAATAGAAGCAACTAAAGCACCAGAACTTCCAACTCCGTATCCTTGAGGAATCGAAGAGTCAAAATACATACCACTATCAATATCGTTTTTTAATGATGTTAAATCAAAAGATACGATGTCTGAATTTAGGTTTGCTAAATAGTTATAGAATTTAGATAAGCTTTCATTTGATTTTTTTGCTTCTCCAGATAAATTATTAGCAGATTTCAACGCGCCTTTATATGAGTTGAAAGGAATAGCTAAGCCTTTAGAGTCTTTTATTATTCCGTACTCACCAAAGAGTAAGATTTTCGCGTAAAATAATGGTCCTTTCATAGATGATTTAATTACCAAGCAAAAGTACAAGTAAATAAGCTTGTTTACAAGCTAGTAGACATTTTTGTAAAAAGTTTTCCAAACACCAACTTTCTCATTGTCTCTATATTTTCCTTTCGTTTCTATTTTACCGTTTTTGTAAAAGGTTTTCCATACACCTTCACGCTTACCATTTACATATTTCCCTTGTTCTTTCAGTTCACCAGATTCGTGAAACACTTTGCGTACTCCTTCTAATTTTCCGTTTTTATAGTTTGCTCTATGAAAAGGTTTTCCGTTAGGATGGTAATATAGTATTAGACCATCAAATACTTCTTCGTTTGGTTTGTTAACGGTACTATATCCTTCCATTTGAATTTGACCATTTTTATAATAGTCTACGATCCAAAAACCGTCTTTTATTTTTTTTGGTGATGGTCTGTAAAACTCATGATTTTCTTTAGTAGTTTCTTGCCAATTTTTGTCAAACCAAACTATGTCTGAATCTTGAGCCGTAACTGAGGAGGTTAAAAACCCAATAAACATAGCTATTAGTAGTGTTGATGTTTTCATAATATCAGGGAATTTAAGATTATTGCGGTTTTGCTCCCAAACCCGCATTATCACAAATATACTGATTTTTTTGGCAGTATTTAGCTAAATTATTCTTAATAAAAAGCTCAATTTCAGTCTTTTCGATGTTCGGATATAAGACGTGTACATTTGCACCTGCATCTAACGTAAAGCAAATATTGCTATTGTTTTCTTCTCTGTATTGCCATATTTTATTAATCACCTCTAGTGTGTTTGGTTTCATTAAAATAAAATAAGGATTACTAGTAAGCATCATTGCGTGTAGTGTCAAAGCCTCACTTTCAACTAAGTTAATGAAACTTTTTATATCTCCATTTTGTAAAATTTTAGAGAGTTTAGTTAAGTTTTCGTTAGCCTGTTTAAAACGGTTTTCTGCATACGGATGGTTGTGCATTAAGTTATGACCAACAGTTGAAGAAACTTGTTTTTCTCCTTTGTCAACAAGTAAGATCGTATCGCAATAGTTTTCAAAAATTGGGTGTATTTCATAAGGAAATTTTGTGCCAAATAAATTGGAACTCCCTTTTATTTCTGGGTGATTTCCCCACACAACTAGAGGACCTTCTATACTTCTACTAGCACTTCCTGAACCTAAACGAGCTAAGAATGATGCTTTTTTATTGATGAATTCGGCTGTTATATTCGGGTTTAATTCTTTTTCCAAACTCATTAAACACATTGCAATGGCACTCATTCCACTTGCTGATGATGCTATTCCGCTACTGTGAGGAAAAGAGTTTTCAGAATTAATTACCATTTTGTACTCATGAATATACGAGCAATATTCTTCAATTCGTTTAAAGAATTCAGCGATTTTTGGTTTAAAATCATCTTTCTTTTTTCCTTCAAAAAATAATTCAAAATCTACAACTGTATTTTTTGATGTCTTTTCAAACTCTATAGTTGTTGTGGTATGACAGTTATTTAGTGTAAAACTTATAGATGCATTTTTTGGGATTTGCGGATTACTTTTTCCCCAATATTTTACTAAAGCAATATTACTTGGTGTTTGCCATGTAAATGTTGCTTTTTCAATTGTTTTATCTAAGTTTTTGGAAATAAATTGTGATGTATTCAAAAGTCTAAATTTTGGGGTAAAGATAAAATTTAGACTACACTTCTGCTAATTTTTGTAAAACGGTTTCTTTGTAGCTTCTACTTATTGGTAATGCTTTATTATTGATTTCGATAAACTCATTTGTGTATGAGGTAATTTCGTTTAATGAAACGATATACGATCTATGAATTCTAATAAAGATACTTTTAGGTAGTTTACTGTTAATGTTATTCATAGTTTCTCTAGTAATAATAGTTTCTCTTTCTAGAAAAATTTTTAAGTAATCGCCTAAGCTTTCTATATATGAGATTTCATTAAAATTTACCTTTACCATTTTGCGATCTGCACGAACAAATATATAGTCTTTTGAAGTAGGTTTGTCTAGCTCTATACTTTTTGATTTTTGCTTTGGAGTTACTTTTTGTACAGCTTCAAAAAAACGTTCGAACGCAATAGGTTTTAATAAATAGTCAACCACATTTAAATTGAATCCATCCACAGCATAATCTCTATAAGCAGTTGTAAAAATGATATTTGCTTTTTTGCCAATAATCTTGGCTAAACTTAACCCATTAACTTCTGGCATATTAATGTCTAGAAAAAATAAATCGACCTTATTAGTTTCAATAAAGTTAATGGCTTCAGTAGCATTTTTACAGGTTTTTATTAATTCTAAAGAAGGTGTTTTTTTTACAAATGAAGTAATTATTTCTCTAGCTATTGGCTCGTCATCAACAATTACACAAGTTATTTTTTTAGACATTTTTTAATGGGATTTTAAGTGCAACATTAAATGAAGTATCTTCTTTAGTAATATTTAGCGTGTAATCATTGTTAAATAGCATTTCTAAACGTTTTTTTATGTTATTTAGGCCAATTCCTCTTTTCGTAGCTAGGCTGTTTTTAGAAGTGTTATTTACTGTAAATTCCAATAGATTATCAGAAGTTTTAAGAAAAGCATTTACTTTTAAAACATCATTTATTTGTGTTCCATGTTTAAAAGAGTTTTCTATAAAAGGTAATAATAGCATAGGAGCTATTTCTATATTTTCTTCATGTAACTCTTTGGTGAAATTAACTTGTAAGCTATCTTGAAATCTTATTTTCTCTAAAGAAATATAATTTTCTATATGCTTTATTTCATCAGATAAAAGTACTGATGGTTTGTCAACTTGGTATAATATATAATCAAGTAAATTAGATAGTTTTAAAATCATGTCTGGAGCTGCATCAGATTTTTTTAAAGCAAAACCATAAAGTGTATTTAAGGTGTTGAATAAAAAATGCGGATGCAATTGCATTTTTAAAAATTTCAATTCTTGTTCTTTTAATTGTAATTTAGTTTGTAAAAACTTGTTTTTTAAATCCTCACTTTTTAAAGTTGACTTGTAATTGTGTATTAATAAACTTATTGTAATTACAATAAAAGTAATGAAGTATATTCCCAAAATTATAAAAATAACACCTTTGGTTATGGGAGTGTAGTCATTAAGTTTAAATTTTTCAGAAAAAACTAAACCATATAGTATAGAAAGGACAATGAAAAAAAAAGAAATAATGAAGGTATATATTGTGTATAAGAAAAATAAACCTTGTTTGTTTTTTAGTAAATATTTTGGGATTAAAAAGAAATAGAAAAAATAACTAATACTAATAGTTACAGGCATTAAAAACAAAGAAAAGTTGTTTATGTATTCGATGTTAAGGCTTCCATAGCCTAAAAAATAAGTATAGAAATAGTAAACCATTACCCAGAAAATAAAATGGAGAACAGTTTTTAGAAGAGTATTAAATTTATAATATTGTTTAATCATATCTATTGCAATATCAACTTTTTTTAGATATTAAGATCTTTTATAAGGTGAAATAAGCTTATTTGTAGGTAGAATACCTGTTTTTAATTATTTACAAAAACTAGCTTTAAATTGGTTATTTAAAGTTTTTTAGTTTTAATCCATCTATTTTAAAATAAAGAAGTCAACTTTAAAAATACATTTGAAATATAATAATCTTAAAATATAACACTAATGAAATTTTTATTTTTCAATTTATTAAATGATGGAGGGCCAATGTTTATGTATCCAATGCTGCTAATGTTAATATTATGTATTGCATTAATTGTAAAAGTTTTTTTAAAAGGTGATGAGAATCAGAAAACAGCATTTTTAATTAAGCATATTAGTTTGTTTGCTTTGGCTTTTGGTTTTTTAGGGTTTATGCTTGGTATGATTCAAGCATTTGATGTAATGGCAATAGCCACAGATATTCATCCTGCCGTTTTAGCTGGAGGGTTAAAAATAGGTTTACTTTCTCCAACCTTTGGAATATTTATTTTTTTAGTTTCAAGACTTGGGCTAATTGGATTAACATTGAAGAATAAATAATTTTATAGAAAGTCTTAAACTTATTATCATGAAAAAAGGATTTTTATTCCTAATAGGATGGGTTTGCTTTTTTGTAAGTTGTTCTCAAAGTCAGAATTTAGATGATTTACTCTCTACTTATGAAAAAGAAAAAATAGCAATGGGTACTGTTTCTATTTTCAAAGAAGGAAAAGAGTTTTACACTAAATCAATCGGTTTTGCGAATATCGATTTAAACAAAAAGAATAATTCTGAAACTAAATACAGAATAGGATCTATTAGTAAAACATTTACAGCCACAATTATTTTACAAATGGTTGATGAAGGAAAATTGTCTGTAAACGATAAATTAAAAAAATACTTCCCTGAAATTCCGAATGCTGAAAATATTACAATATCAGATATGTTACATCATAGGAGCGGAATCTATAATATTACTTCGGATAAAAATTTTGAAGTTTGGATTAGCGAACCAAGGAGTAGAGATGAAATGTTATCTAAAATAAAAGGCTATAACAGTTTATTTAAGACAGGTTCTAAAACAGAATATTCTAATTCTAATTATATTCTATTAGCATATATCGCTGAAGATTTAGATAAACTAACTTTTGGAGAAATTCTTCAGAATAGAATTAGCAAGAAGCTTAATTTAACCCATACCGATTTTGGAAAAGACATCGATTTTTCTAAAAACGAAGCGATGTGCTACTATCCAGAAAATAACCAATGGCACCCAATTACGTTTCATACTAATTTAATAGGAACAATGGGTGCTGGTGGAATTATATCAAACGCGAAAGATGCAAGCACATTTTATAACGCACTTTTCACCGGTAAGCTTATTTCTGAAAGGAGTTTAAAGTTAATGACTGCCTCTAAAGATAAAATGGGAATGGGAATTTCTGTAGATGATTTTAATGGTATGGTTGTTTATGGCCATGATGGAGCAGTTGATGGATTTCGTTCTGCAGTAGCATATATTCCTAAATTAAAATTAACAATTAGTTTTACTTTTAATGCATCTTCTGGTTCTTCTACTCAAAAACTAATTCAGATTTTTAAATCTTATCTTTTTACAACAAGAGAGAAAAAGTAATTTTTCTTTTGATTAGTTAGTTGATTAAATACCCAATTCAATTTTGAATTGGGTATTTTTGCTACATGAGAAAAATAAAACTAATTTGGGATTTTAAAGGTCCTGATGGGTTAGAAACTGCAAAACATCATTGTATTCATTTAAAAGAATTTGCTCAAATTGATAGTTTGCCTTTTCATGAAGTTGATTTTAAAGAAATCAACCTGATGCATACCATTGCTTTTATTGTAGTTGATGAAGGTAATATGAAAATTTTTAGAGATGCTCTAAAACCACACAGAGGAGAATTAGCTTAATTAATAAAAAAGAAAATATGTTTTTAATAAATGCGTTAGCAAAACCAAAAAAATCATCTGAACATTACGACGAGGTAATCGGTGCTTATGTTAGTTTATATATCGATTATAAAGATATAGAAGGAGCTTTAAAGCTTGCCAGTTTTTATATTAAAGAAGAAGGGTGGAAGGTTACCGAAATTGAAGAAGAATATTTTAGTTTAGATTCTGTTAATGATGTTGATGAAGAAGAGCAAAAAGAACTGTACAATGAAGCTTTAGAATACGGTTATTCTATTGTTTTTAATTGCTACGAAGAGGAATAGATTTTTACTTTTATAATAATTAGCTAAAACATAGTATCTTGTAAAAAAATATTTTATGAAAGGTAAACTTGTTTTGCTAATTATTGTTTTTATTTCTTTAAACTGTATATCTCAACATAAATACAAAACCTTTACTGCACATAAATCTATTATTGATGCTATTCACATTAATGATGAAATAATAAAAGGACGGACTGCATTTTTTGAAAAGCAAGCAGAAGTAAAACCTTTAATGTTTCAAAAAACAAAAGTTCGGATTAGCGAATTAAATAGATTATCCAATAACTTATCAAAATATATAGAAAGTATTCAAGAAGAAGTGAATACCGAAATGATTCTCTATGAATTATTAGAGAAGGATATATATAAAACAACCCTTTTTAAGAATAACGGAAAGCTGACTTTAAAAGGAAAGAAGCTTAAAGTTAAAATAGATAGTTTGTATGACTGTTCCGTTAAAATTAATGTGCACCAGTTATCTCAATTAGAAAATTTTTATAACGATAACTTTAAAACTAGTGCCACTTATTATGAGTACGAAAAAGAGATAAATTACTTTGAGTATCTTTTTTATGATAAGTCCAACTATGGAATGATGATGGCAATGAATTATTTGCTATTAGATGTTAAAACCTTTCAATTATTGTATTACGGCACCGTAATGAGTTATTAATCTTTAAATCGAATTAATTTTTCTAAATAAAATAAGCTTTCTGTCTCATATTCAGATAATTTAAATAGCTTTGCGCGCTAAATTATTTCAAGAAAATGAAACGAATAAAAGAATATAAAAAGCTTTTTAATGTAGAAGGAGCTATCGACTTGAAGGAGTTGAAAAAAACTTACCGAGGATTGGTAAAAGAATGGCATCCAGATAAGTTTGTAGATGAAGAAAAGAAACTAAAGGCGGAAGAAGTAAGTACAAAGATTATTGATGGGTATCACTTTTTAGTAAGTATAGCACCAAAAACAAAAGAAGATAATTTAGAAGCGTATCATACTACAATTACTGAATTTAAAGTAGCAGATTACAAGCACAAAAGCATGTTGTTAGAAGTTACTTTTACTGATGGTAATACTTATGAATACTTTGGGGTAAGTAAAAAGATATTTTTAAAATTTATAAACGCTAAGTCTATTAACAACTTCGGGAAGAGAAATATTTTCAACTCTTTTACTTATAGAAAGTCAATGAAAGCATCAGTAATGGCTTAATTAAGAGCTAAGCAAAACAAAAAAGAGCATTTACTAAATTTAGTAAATGCTCTTTTTTGTTAATTAATGGTATTTATTCAGCAATGCTTTTTGCACAAATATATCCTCCAGTCCAAGCATTTTGGAAGTTAAACCCACCAGTAACAGCATCAATATTTAAGACTTCACCAACTAAGAATAGGTTTTTGTGAAGCTTACTTTCAAAACGTTTAAAATTTATTTCTTTTAAATCTACACCACCAGCGGTTACAAACTCTTCCTTAAAGGTAGTTCTTCCGTTTGCGTTAAACACTCCTTTAGTTAATTGACTTGCTAAGTTGTTTAATTGCTTATTACTTAAATCAGCCCAATTCTGATTGGTTTTAATTTCTGAAGCAGTAATAAAACGTTCCCATAAACGACGGGGAATGTCAGAAAAAGGAGATTTTAAATTGACTTGCTTCTTAGGTTGTGATTTTTTTAAATTTTGAAGTTCTTCTAATACCGAATCAAAATCTTGCCCTAGCCAATTTACTTCTACGTTATATTGATAATTTTTTTCGGCTAAAATTCTTGCTCCAAAAGCTGATAATTTTAAAATAGCGGGTCCACTCAATCCCCAATGTGTAATTAATAAAGGTCCTGAGTTTTCTATATTGGTTCCAACTAATTTCACTTCTGCATTTGGTACAGCAATTCCACCTAAATCAATAATTCGTTTATCTTTTATATTAAAAGTAAATAAAGAAGGAACAGGTTCGATGATGTTATGATCTAAGGTTTTGCATAAATTCCACACTTTTTTTGAACTTCCAGCTGCAACTACTAAATAATCCGCTTCAAATTGTTTTTCTTTAGTGTTGATAATCCATTTATCATTTTGCTTGGAAACTGAATTTACGCCATGGTTTTTTAATACTTTAATTCCCAAACTATCAACAGCATTTTGAAAACAATCGATGATTGCTTGAGATGTATTTGCTTCCGGAAACACACGATTGTCGCTTTCTATTTTTAAAGGAACATTTCTATTATCAAACCACTCAAAAGTATCACCTGTCATAAATTGATGAAAAGGACCTAATAACTCTTTTTCTCCACGAGGATAGAATTTTGTTAGTTCTTTGGGGTCAAAACAAGCGTGTGTTACGTTACAACGTCCTCCACCGGAAATTTTAACTTTTTGTAAAACCTCTTTTCCTTTTTCAAGAATGGTAATGTCTAAATCAGAATTTGCTTCTTTAGCGTTAATAGCTGTGAAAAATCCTGCAGCTCCACCACCAACGATTATTGCTTTTTTCATTATAAAACCATTTCTTTATAAGGAATAACAGTATTGTATCCTTTTTTATTGAAGTATTTAATGGTGTCTTTATTTCCTGTAGCCAGAATAAAATCACCACCCCAGGCACCCAAACTTTTTGTTTCTCCGAAATAGTCAGAAAACAATCGTTTTTTTACAGGCTCCTGTTTTATAATTGAACTAATAATATGTTCATGTTCAATAATTATCTTGTTTAAACTTTTAGATGAGTCAGCTTTTAAAAACTCTTGAGTTAAATTATTAATTTCAGGAATTAATGTTTTTCCTTCTTCTCTATGCTGTTTGTATTGCGCAATTCCTTCTCTACTATTTTGCTTTTGATTTAAATACACAAAAAACAATTCATCTGTAAAGCTAGGGTTAAATTTTATCACTTCAATTATAGGATTCTTATTTTCTAATTGATATAAAATAGGAGTGTTGTTACTTGCGCAAGCAATATCATATCCGCTACCAGAAAAAGCATTCCATAGCAAAGTAAATGGGTTTACATTTGCCCAAGTAGCAATATTGTTTATTAAAGTTGATGAACTTCCTAATCCCCAATCTTGAGGGAATGTTAAGTTTGTTTTTACAATAAATCCGCTGTCAGAATTTAAAAACTGAGGATTCATTTTTTTAGCTTCGGATAAAATATCACGTAAAGTTTCAGCAATAAATTCAGCACTTCCTTCCTTGTTAGAATTAAATGTTGCTGAGGTTAGGCGTAGTTTGGGTAAATCGAAACTCGCTTCAAACCAACATTCATCTTTGTTGGTAAAGCTTTCCCAAATAAGTTGAGGTTCTTTAATTGGTTCAACAATTAAATCTTGACCAAATTTTGTCGGTACAGCTAAAGAAGTTGCCCCGTCGAGAACAACATATTCGCTAGTTAATAATAATTTTCCGTTGCTATAATATTTCATACTTTTGTATAAAGAAAAGCATCTCAAATTCTGACCCTTGAGATGCGTTTTCAAAATTAATAAGATTTATTATCTTATTCTAACTCTATGAACAATAACTTTTGTTTGAATTCTTATTGTTCTTTTGATTATGATTTTTCTCATAATTAATATTTCATTTCACCGTTATAATACGGTTAATCAAATATAATTAAAATATTCTTATTTAGAATCATTCTAAATAAGAATATTTTTAAAATTGTTTAATTTTCTTGAGTTTTTATAAAGATTACTTTCTTATTTCATTAAATTTATCAACTACAGCACTGTGAGAAACTGTTTTACTTTCAAAATAAGTAGTTATTTCTTCTTTTTCTTCAATTGATGCCCCTAACTGATTTAAAATATTTTGTAAGTGCATTTTCATATGTCCGTGCTGAATCCCTTTGGTAGTCAAAGCACGTAAAGCTGCAAAGTTCTGAGCTAAACCTGCAGTTGCAATAATTTGCATTAAATTTCTAGCGCTAGGTTTTTGCATCATATCTAGCGATAATTTTGCCATCGGATGCAAAGAGGTTAAACCTCCAACAGTACCTAAAGCAAGCGGAATCTCAATCCAAAATTTAAAAACACCATCTTTTACACTACAATGTGTTAAACTTTTATATTGACCATCTTTTGAAGCGTATGCATGAGCACCAGCTTCAATAGCTCTAAAATCATTTCCAGTAGCTAAAACAACAGCATCGATACCATTCATAATTCCTTTGTTGTGCGTTACTGCACGATAAGGTTCTATTTCAGCTATTTTAACTGCTTGCTCAAACTTTTGAGCAAATTTTTGAGGATTCTCTCCGCCTAAATCTTCTACCTTACAACTCACTTCAGCTTTCACAATACACTCAGGAACGTAGTTAGAAAGTATACTCATAACAATATCAATCTTATCATTTCTAAATTGATTAGCCATTGCTTCTAAACACGAATTGATAAAGTTTGCTCCCATTGAATCTTTGGTTTCAAACGTAACATGTAGTTGGTAGTAATTAGCAAGCTTATCAGTTTTATCAATTAGCTGAATCTCTAAAATACCACCACCACGTTTTTCCATATTTTTAGTTATAGAAGCTGTAGCATTGTGTAATTTAGGTTTTTGCTCTTGAAAATAAGTTTCTAAATCAGTTTTATTGCCAGCAAACATAAAGTGTACTTGACCAATTTTGGTAGTAGAAATTACTTCGGTTTTAAAACCACCACGAGTACTCCAATATTTAGCAACTAGAGAAGCGGCAGCAACCACAGAGCTTTCTTCAACAACCATTGGTATAACATAATCACGTCCGTTTATAACAAAATTAGGCGCAATACCATACGGCATATAAAAGTTAGAAATGGTGTTCTCTATAAAATCATCATGTAATTGTTGTAATTTATTATCAACATTCCAATACTGCTTTAGAGTTTGTATAATTTCAGGTTGGTTGTTAAAATATGTTTTAGCTAACCAATCAATTTTTTCTTCTTTGGTAAGTTTCGAAAATCCAGAAATAATTTTAGACATTCTTAGTTTATTTTGAGTGGCTCAAAGATAAATGAATCCTGTTAAAATAGGCTTCTTATTTAGGATTTCTAATCTTTTTGGGCTGATTTTTGATGATTTTTCCGTAAACTTGGCAAACTTTTTACACAAACAACAAGGTAATATGAAGAAAATATTGATATTTTTTATAGGGATATCTTCGCTTTTACAAGCTCAGAAAAAAGATATTTCTTTAGAAGATATATGGAAAAAGGGCACGTTTAGAGCTGATTACATGAATTCTCTAAACTCAATGAATGGAGATTTTTATTCACTTTTAAATTATTCAGAAGGAAGTTCGACTGTAGATAAATACAGTTACAAAACTTTAGAAAAAGTTGCCACAATTGTAAATAGTAAAGACTTAGAAGGATTAAAAAACTTTCAATCATATAGTTTTAATAACGACGAATCAAAATTGATTTTAGGTACAGCCTTTAAACCGATTTTTCGTCGTTCTTTTTTTGGTACATTTTACGTGTACGACATCGCTACAAAATCATTAGATTTAATTGGAGAAAATATTCAAGAGCCAACATTTTCACCAGACAGTAAGAAAATTGCTTACGCCAAAGACAATAATTTATTTATTAAAGATTATTCTAATAATAATGTTGTTTACCAAATTACTAGTAACGGTAAAAAGAACGAAATTATTAATGGTATAACAGATTGGGTTTACGAAGAAGAGTTTGCTTTTGTAAAAGCTTTTGAGTGGAGTAAAAACAGTGAGAACTTAGCTTTTTTACGCTTTGATGAGAGTAAAGTAAAAACTTTTTCGATGGATGTGTATGGGAAAGGAAAATACCCTAGTCAACATGTATTTAAGTACCCTAAAGCTGGCGAGGAAAATGCAAAAGTATCTTTACATATTTTCTCTTTAAAAACGAATAAAACTGCTGAAATTAGAGTAGGTGATTATGAGTATATTCCAAGAATTAATTGGACAAATGAAGGAAACTTATTAGCAGTTCGTACATTGAATCGTCATCAGAATGATTTAAAAATGTATTTCGTTAATGCTGATTCTTATAATAGTTCTTTAATTTTAAATGAAACTGATAAAGCATATGTTGATGTGACTGATGATTTAACTTTTTTAGATGATAATAGTTTTATCTGGACGAGCGAAAAAGATGGATTCAATCACATTTACCATTACAATAAAGAAGGCAAGTTAATTAACCAAGTTACCAAAGGGAACTGGGAAGTAACTTCATACTACGGTTATGATGCTGATAAAAAAACTATTTATTACCAGTCTGTAGAGAATGGATCAATAAATAGAGGTGTTTATAGCATTTCTTTAAAGGGAGAAAACAAGAAGTTGTTAAGTAACCCTTCTGGAACTAACAGAGCATCTTTTAGTAAGAATATGCATTATTTTATTAATACATTTTCTGATGTAAATACTCCAAATGTATATACTTTAAGAGACGACTCAGGAAAAGTATTAAAAATAATAAAAGACAATGCTGCGTTAAAAGAAGTAATTGCTGGATATAATTTAAGTAAAAAAGAATTCTCAACTATTGCAGTAAATGGTGAGGATTTAAATATGTTTACAATAAAACCAGCAAATTTCGACCCAAATAAGAAGTACCCTGTATTAATGTATCAATATTCAGGTCCAGGTTCTCAACAAGTAGCAAATCGTTGGAACGGAACTAACGATTATTGGCATCAAATGTTAGCGCAAGATGGTTATATCGTTGTTTGTGTTGACGGTAGAGGAACTGGATTTAAAGGACGTGACTTTAAAAAAGTAACGTATATGAATTTAGTAAAACACGAAACAGAAGATCAAATAGCAGTAGCTAAAAAATTAGCAGAGTTACCATATGTAGATGCTAAAAGAATTGGTATTTGGGGATGGTCTTTTGGAGGTCATATGAGTACAAATTCACTATTAAAAGGAAATGATGTTTTTGCAGCAGCAATTGCAGTGGCACCTGTTACTACTTGGCGTTTTTATGATACAATTTATACAGAGCGTTATATGAGAACTCCTGAAGAAAATCCTGAAGGTTATGATGCGAATTCTCCATTAAATTACCCAGAATTATTAAAAGGAAAATACTTGTTAATTCACGGAACAGGTGATGATAATGTGCATGTACAAAATGCTTATAGAATGGCAGAAGCTTTAATTCAAGCTAATAAGCAATTCGAATGGGGTATGTATCCAGACAAGAACCACGGAATTTACGGCGGTAATACTCGCTTACATTTGTATACAAAAATGACTAACTTTCTTAATAAGAATTTAAAAGAAAAATCAGATTCAAATACTGAAATTGAAAACGATTTAAAAGCTTCTAAATAAAAATATAAAAACATAAATATGAGTACAGTAGTTAAGCCAGAAGAGCAACAAATGTTTGGACATCCTAAAGGATTGTTCTATTTATTTTTCGCAGAATTATGGGAACGTTTTAGTTTCTACGGTATGCGTGCTTTATTAACCTTGTACATGGTGCAAGAAATTTTTAAAGCAATTGTAGAACGTGATGCGGCAACGGCAATTGTATATGCTTCTTATGGTTCTTTAGTATATGCATCAACTGTTATTGGAGGACAGATTTCTGATAAAATTTTAGGAATGCGAGCTTCTATTTTTTTGGGCGGTGTTTTAATGGCTTTAGGTCATTTTGTACTAGCTATAGAAAATGACATTGCTTTCTTTTTAGCATTAGCTTTTATAGTAGTAGGTAATGGTTTTTTTAAACCAAATATTTCAACATTCGTAGGTTCTTTATATGAAGATGGAGATGTAAGAAAAGATTCAGGATTCACCATTTTTTATATGGGAATTAATATCGGTGGATTTGTAGCTCCTTTATTATGTGGATGGTTAGCTGCGGAATATGGTTGGCATTATGGTTTTGGTCTTGCAGGAATAGGAATGTTAGCAGGATTAATTTTCTTTTGGAGTGGAATTAAAAAAAATGTTTTTGGAGATAAAGGGATGCCACCTAGTCAGGAAGTATATGAAAAGAGAGTTTTAGGGATTTCTCAAAAGACATTAATACCAATAATAGCATTTTTATGTGCTCCAGCAATAGCATGGTTGCTTTCTTCTTGGCAAGCGAATTATGTAAGTGGAATATTCAAATTTATAGGTTTTGCTGTATTGGCATACTTAGGATATATTATGTACAACTTAGATAGTGAAGCACGTAAAAAGTTGTTTATGGCTGTATTAATTACATTTTTCATGACTCTTTTTTGGGGTTTCCATGAATTATCTGGAAGTGTAATTACTTTATTTGCTTCAAGAAATGTTGATTTAGATGGTATTATGACTGCTAGTCAAACAAATGCATTAAACTCAATGTTTATTATCATTTTAGCAATTCCAATTTCATTATTATGGGGATATTTATCAAAGAGAAAGTTGAATCCAAGAACACCTTATAAATTTGGATTAGGATTACTTTTAGCTGGTGTAAGTTTTTATATTCTTTCAATTAGTGGAACAAGCGCAAATGAAAACGGAATGGTTCCTTTTACATATTTATTAGTAATGTACTTTATTATTTCTGTTGGTGAATTATTTATGTCTCCAGTAGGTTTATCAAAAATTACAGATTTATCTCCTAAAAACATAGTAGCATTTATGATGGGAGTTTGGTTTTTATCATCAGCTTTTGCATTTCAAATTGTAGGATTCATCTCTAAACAATTAGCTGTAGAAAGTACTGATGCAAATGTAGGAGGGTTAGATACTTTAGGAATATATACTGATGGGTTCCATTTAATTGCTATGTACTCTTTAGCAGCAGGAGCAATCGTGTTAATTTTTTCTCCATTAATGAAAAAGTTAATGGGTAACGTACACTAAAAAAAACAAAGCCTTGGAATATTAATATTCCAAGGTTCTTTCATTTATAAATTATATAACAGAAATATGAATACAGATATTGAAAATCTATTTAAAGACAAAGTATTAGGGCATCCAGCAGGATTGTTCGTGTTGTTTTTTACAGAAATGTGGGAACGTTTTTCGTATTACGGAATGCGTGCATTATTAATCTTATTTTTTACTGCATCATTAATGGATGAAGGTTGGGGATGGCCAAGAGAATGGGCATATGCAATCTTTGGTACATATACATCATTAGTGTATTTATCTACTATGGTAGGTGGTTATTTTGCAGACAATGTTATTGGTATTCGTAAAGCTGTTGTTTGGGGTGCTGTGTTAATGACTCTAGGTCATGGTTGTATGGCAGTTGAAACACCATTTTTTATTTATGCAGGTTTAGGTTTATTAGTTATTGGTAGTGGTTTTTTTAAGCCAAATATGACTTCTATTATATCTGAAATGTATGAAGGTAAAGCCGAAAAGAAAGATGGAGCTTACACTATATTTTATATGGGAGTAAATGCAGGAGCTTTCTTAGGTATTTTATTATGTGGTTACTTAGGTGAAAAGATCGGTTGGTCTTGGGGATTCGGTGTAGCTGGTATCTTTATGTTATTCGGAATGTTACAATTCTGGTTTGCTCAAGGGATTTTTGGAAAAATTGGTGACGGACCTAAAAATAAAAATGTTGACTTAATTGATGATGTAACTTCAGAAAGTACTTCTGATGAAGAAGGAAGAAATCCTTTTACTGGAACTCAAAAAATAATGATTGCTATTTCTTCTTTATTAGGGTTAGCTTGGGTGTTCAATGATCCAATATCAAAAATATCAGAAGGGGCATATAATTTATTCCCTTTCGAATTAGCAGGGTTATCAGGTTCTAACGTAGCTATTTTAACAGCTTTAGGGTTGTTCTTAGCTTTATTAATAATAAGAATTCCTAAATATACTCCTGTATTAAGAGATAGAATGTTAGCGGTAATTTTCTTCGCTTTTGTAACTATTTTCTTCTGGGCAATTTTTGAGCAATCACCAAGTTCACTTACAGTATTCGCTAAAGATTATACACAGCGTACTTTAGAAGGTAGTGCAGGTATGATGTTTAAAATTGTTAACTCATTAATGACTATAGTGCCTTTAGGGATTATAACTTGGGTATTATACTTATTATTTAAAAAGACATTTGGTAAATATGCTTTGTCAAACATATTCTTAGCATTAAGTTTTGTAATTGTTTGGGGTATTGCCTTATGGATGTTAAATGAAGAATTCCAAAAAGATACTACTGAAGTTCCAGCATCTTGGTTCTCAATATTAAACTCATTATTTATTATTACACTAGCACCATTATTTTCTAAATGGTGGGAGAGTAAATATAATCCAAACGCAAACATGAAGTGGGCAATTGGTATGGGGTTATTAGGTTTAGGTATGGCTTGTGTGGCAATAGGTTCAGCAGGAATTCCTGTAGGAGCTAAAACAGCATCAGTAAGTATGATATGGTTAATTTTAGTATACTTTTTCCATACAATGGGAGAATTGTGTGTGTCGCCAGTAGCATTATCGTATGTGTCTAAATTAGTTCCTGGTCGTATGATCGCATTTATGTTTGGTATCTGGTATTTAGCAGTAGCAATTGGAATGAAATTAGCTGGTGTGTTCGCAGAATCGTCTGAAGCGATCGCTCAAGAAAGTGGATTAAGTACTTTCTTCTGGATTTTAACAGCAGTATCTGTTGGTTTAGCAGTATTATCTGCTGCCTTATATCCAGTAATTAAAAAGTTAATGCATGGGGTTAAATAACCCTAATTAAAAGTTAAAATAACCTTTACAACCTGTCGATTATTAATAATTGACAGGTTTTTTTGTAAATTTGGAATACTTATTGAGACCTAAGAGACATGAAGAAATTAATATTAGTAGCCGTTTTAGCAATTATTTCGATAGGAGTGAATGCACAAGAAGAAGTTAATTGGTTAACTTTTGAAGAAGCAATTGAGAAGAATAAAGAAAATCCGAAACCTATTTTAGTTGATTTATATACAGATTGGTGTGGTTGGTGTAAAAAAATGGATAAAACTACTTATAAGAGCGATGTTATTGTTAAGTATATTAATGATAATTACTATGCTGTAAAGATGGACGGCGAAGGTAAAGAGGATATTCAGTTTAAAGGGAAAACCTATAAGTATGTGCAAGAAGGACGAAGTAAATACCATCAATTAGCAGCAGCTATTATGAAAGGTAAAATGAGTTATCCTTCAACAGCATTTTTTAATCCAGAAGAACAGTTAATTCAAACCGTTCCGGGTTATTTAAAAGAGGATAGATTTGAAAAGATTTTAGCTTTCTTTAATAATAATAATTACAAGAACTCTAGTTGGGTAGATTTTGAAAAGAATTTTAAAAGGGTAAACTAATTGGTTATTACTTAACAATATAAGCTCCGTTTTGTCCTGTGTGATAAAACGGAGTTTTTCTTTGTCTACAAGTCATATTCCATCTACTTATATAGCTTTTGTAATTACTACCATCGGCTACTATTTGTTTAGGATTTAGTTTTTTAATCAATCGATTTAAGTTTATTTTTGGACTGTTTTGTAAAAGTACTATCGAGTTTTTGATATTTTTAAACTGATAAACTCCTAAACTATCAACAATTAAAATAGTATTTGATTTGAATTTTAAAAGTGTTGGTTTTTTACTAGAAAATTTACTTTTAATATTTTCATTTATTCGGTAAGCAATAATTGATTTTTCTGTATCAATTTTTTTTGAATCAAGATTGTGATGAATTATTAGCTCTTTCGAGTTTCTGACTCCAATTAAGTTTTTCCTGCTTTTATGAAAAACGATGAATTCTTGTTTGTTGTTTCTTTGGTAAGCTTCAAAAATATAAACTGATTGCACTAAGATGATTGAGATTAAAAAGTATTTGAATTGTTTGCTGTTTTTTGATATTAAAAACTGAAATGCTAAAACAATAAAAAGATACCAAACAATCATTTCAATAAAAGGCATCGATATCTCTTTAAAAAGAAACTCTTCTTTGTTAGAAATCCAACTTACAGTTTCATTCATAAATGAGATTATCCAACCATAAAAATCTGCAATAAGTTGCGGTAGTATGTTTAAAAGAGAAAGGGTTATAATAAGGATTCCACCTATTAAGATTCCACCTAAAAAAGGAATGATAATTAAGTTCGATAAAATAAACAATGCAGGAAATTGATGGAAATAGTACAGACTTATTGGTAATATTCCAGCTTGAGCAGCTACAGATACGGTAAAAAGTCTCCAAAAATTATCTAGTAGCCAAAAATTTGGTTTCCATAAATTGTAGAGTAGAGGTTGTACCCAAACGATTCCAAAAACGGCTAAGTAACTTAGTTGAAAACCGACATCAAATAAGAAAAGAGGTTTTATGAGTAAGAGTAAAAACATGGAGCTGATTAAGGAATGCTCAATTATTTTTTTCTTTTTAAAAGAAGCTCCAATTGCAACAAAGCTAAACATGGTTACAGCTCTCATAACTGATGCTGATAAGCCAGCAATAAAAGCGAACATCCAAAGTAGTAATATGATTAAGATACTCTTTATTAAACGTCCGTTTTTAAACCGCTCTATGGGTTTAAATAAAAAAGATAAGATTAGTAGTATGATTCCTATATGTAAGCCTGAAATTGCTAAAATATGAATCGCTCCTGCATTGGTGTAGTCTTGTAATAGTTCCTTTGATATTTCTTGACGTTGCCCCAATAGCAAAGCATTGATTACTGCATATTCATTTTTAGAAAAGTTGTGTTTTTTTAATGAAGTTTGAATTTTTCTTCTAACTGATGCTGATAATGTTATTAATGAATAGTGATTGTTATTTAGTCTCCTGTAATGACTTTTGCTTGTGAATATTTGATGGTAAATGTGTTGTTTTGCTAAGTAATCTTTATAACTAAACTGATGTAGGTTTAAAGGAGGAATTAATTTTTTAAATTCTGGTTTTAAAAAGAGCTGATTGCCTACTTGTAAAGAGATGTGTGCGCTGTCTTTTTGGATATTCAATAAAACTTTTCCTGTAGTTTCTTTTGAGTTTACTTGTGTAACATTAGCAACATATTTGTTATAATAATTTCCAGGTTTTAATACTTTTTGAATTGTTAGAACTGCATTGCTGTTTTCTTGGTGGTTATTAAAATAATAATTGCTATAATTTTTAGGATTCTGAATAACTATAGTTGCAATACCGATTAATATAAAAACAAAAGAACTTATAACTGTAAAAGCAATTTTTAACCGTTTTTTAAATACAAACAATAAGGTGTTTAAAAATAAAAAAGAAGTAAATAGAGTCGTAAAATCAAATCTCCAAAGATCCCATTGAAATTGAATAATGATTCCAAGAATCAAAAAAAATAAATAATAAAAAGGTGTATATGTAAATAGCTTTTTCACAACTAGTTAAAGTTAATAAAAAGTTTACAGACAAAAAAAGCAACCTAATTAGGTTGCTTTTCAATATTGCGTATATTTTAAAGTTAGACTACTTCAATAAATAAACCTTCGTCAGTTTTATCAACTTTAGCTAGTTTATTTTTAGTTAAACTTTTAATGGTTTTGTCCCATTTTTTATTAGACAATCCACTTTGAGTTTTTAAATCATTTAAACCAATTTTCTCAGCTTTTTCTAATAAAGCTAGTACAGCTTTTTCGTCATCATTTAATTCTACAGTTGGAGCTTGTTTTTCAGGCTTCATCTGTGGGAAGAATAATACTTCTTGAATAGACGGATTATTTGTTAAGTACATAATTAAACGATCCATACCAATTCCTAATCCAGATGTTGGTGGCATACCATATTCTAAAGCGCGTAAAAAATCTTGATCAATAAATTCGCCAGCTTCATCATCTCCACGTTTTGCTAATTCTAATTGTGCTTCGAAACGCTCACGTTGATCTATAGGGTCGTTTAATTCAGAATACGCATTTGCTATTTCCTTACCACAAACCATTAATTCAAAACGTTCTGTTAATTCAGGGTTGTCTCTGTGTTCTTTACAAAGCGGAGACATTTCTTTCGGGTAATCAGTAATAAATGTTGGCTGAATGTAATTTCCTTCACATTTTTCACCAAAAATTTCATCAATTAATTTTCCTTTCCCCATAGTAGCATCTACTTCGATGCCCATTCCTTTAGCAGCTTCAAATAACTCACTTTCAGATTTGCCATTAATATCAAAACCTGTAAAGTGCTTGATAGAGTCAGCCATGGTTACACGAGCATAAGGAGCTTTAAAGTCAACTTTGTGTTCTCCAAATGTAGCTTCTGTAGTTCCGTTAACAGTAATAGCACAATGTTCTAATAATTTCTCAGTGAAATCCATCATCCAGTTGTAGTCTTTATAGGCTACATAAATTTCCATTGCTGTAAATTCTGGATTATGTGTTCTATCCATTCCTTCATTACGGAAGTTTTTAGAGAACTCATAAACACCATCAAAACCTCCAACAATTAAACGTTTTAAGTATAATTCGTTGGCAATACGCATGTATAAAGGAATGTCTAACGCATTGTGGTGTGTAATAAAAGGTCTTGCTGCTGCACCCCCTGCAATTGGTTGTAAAATTGGCGTTTCAACTTCAAAATAACCAGCGTCATTAAAAAACTGACGCATTGCGTTGAATAATTTAGTACGCTTTACAAATACTTCTTTTACATGTGGATTTACCACTAAATCTGCATAACGCTGACGGTAACGCATTTCAGGATCTGTAAATCCATCATAAGTATTTCCTTCAGCATCAACTTTTGGAATAGGTAATGGTTTTAAAGATTTACTTAATAATTTAAAGTCTTTAACCATTACAGTTTTTTCACCTACTTGAGTTGTGAATAATTCACCCTCAATTCCAATGAAATCCCCAATATCTAATAATTTTTTATATACTTCGTTGTATAAGGTTTTGTCTTCTCCAGTACAAATTTCATCTCGGTTAAAGTATACTTGTATACGTCCTTCGCTATCTTGTAACTCGGCAAAAGAAGCTTTTCCTTGAATACGACGACTCATTAATCTACCAGCAATCACCACTTTTTCCCCTTCTTCAAAATCCTGTTTTATTTTTTTTGAATTAGAATTTAATGGAAATAAATCAGCAGGGTACGGATTAATATTTAACTCGCGTAATCTCCCTAACTTTTCTCTACGTACAACTTCTTGTTCTGATAATTGCATGGGTTGTTTTTTATAATTTTTAATGAAGAGGCAAAGATACAATCAATTGAAGAATTAAACAATGAATAACAGTTTCACATTTTTTGTAAAATAATAGAAAAAACTTGTAGGTTTTAAAAAAGGTTGTATATTTGCAGGCTGCTTTTTTATAAAGTAGCATTTAGTTGTGTTGTTAGGCACTTTAAGTAGTGTCATGGTTTTGTTAACCAATGGAAAGCTTCCCTGAAATGGGTTGCTTTTTTTTTGGAGTAAACTCAACTAGAATAAAACTTCTTTATATTCCCATAGCGTCATTATAAACAGCACAAAATATACTGAAGAAATTGAGAATTTAATGGTTACAGAAGCTAAGAAGCCTAAAAATGCACCAAAAGAAGCTTTTATAGCTCGGTTAGTATCATTGCTGTCATATATTAATTCACCTATTAATGCTCCACAAAAAGCTCCTATTAATATTCCGAATGGAATAGGGGAGAGTAAACCTATAATTAATCCAATTGTTGTTCCGTATACGCCATATTTTGTACCTCCAAAACGTTTTGTGCCCATAGCAGGGATAAAATAGTCTAAGAAAAAGATTAATACAGCTATAGCTAAAGTAACTCCAAGAAAAGTCCAGTCTTGTGGTATTGCTTTGGTTAAATGCAATAAAAATAATCCAATCCAGCTAGTAATTGGCCCTGGTAAAATTGGTAAAAATGATCCAATTATACCTAAGCAAACAAAAAAGAAGCCAAGAAAAGCAAGTAGTATATCCATTGTGTTTTTAACGATTTCTTATAAATATGACGAAGATACTAACAGTTTGTTACATGATTTTATAACTAAAAAATTAGTTTAAACTAATTTTTTAGTTATATTTGTGAAAAATAAACTTAATGAGATATTCGATATTAATTATAATTACTCTTCTTTCAATTACGACAAATGCTCAGAGTAAAGTTAAACATTATAAACATTTGGTATTTAGAGAAACCCCTTTTTCTGGGATAAAAGGTAGAATAGAAATAACAAAAGGAAGAGCACTTAGGGAGAATAATTATAAGTTGACATATAATGAACTAGGTAAGTTGATTTTAGTAGAGTATAATATCGGAGGTAAATTAATTAGTACTAGAAGATCTGGGATGTTAGATGGAAATCGAAATTTAATGCCTAAAACGAGTATTGAATATAAGAACAATACAGAGGTAAGAACTTTTTTTGATGAGTATGGTAATCAACGTAAAAATTTTATGGGTGTATATAAAGAAGTATACAGTTACGATGAGAAAAATAAAAAAGTAGGATTGAAGCATTATGATGATGAAGAGAAGCCAATAAATAATTCTTGGGGAATTTATGAGTACTTCTGGTCTCATGTTAACGATAGTGATGTGTCGGAGAAAAGAAAAAATGTAAAAGGAGATTTTGTGCCAATGAGATCTTATTATCATTTTATGACAACATTATATAAATTTTCTAAAGAAGGAATTTTACAATCGATGAATAATGTCGATGATAAAGGGAATTTGATTGAAGAAGCAACAGGTGTAGCAATCGATGTGCCAGTCTATGATGAAAAATTTAATATCGTTTCATATAAATTTTTAAACGCAAAGAAAGTACCTGTTGTTGGGACTTTTATAGGAGCAGCAGGCGGAATTGTAAAATATGATGACAACGGAAATGTATTACAGTATATAACAATTGGTTTAGATGGTAAGCCAATGGTAGGGAATAGAGAATATGTGTTTAGAAATTACAAATTTGATATTTACGGAAATGTAAAAGAACGAGTTTTTTATGGATTGAATAAGGAGGTAGTTCCTGTACGAGATATCGCTAAAGTAAAATACACTTACAGTAAAGAAGATCCATCAAAATTATTTAAATCAGAATATTTTCATACTACTTTAAAAGAATAAAAATGAGTAAACAGTTAACAAAAGCAGAAGAGCAGATAATGCAAGTTTTATGGAATTTAAAAGTTGCATCGGTAAAAGAAGTAATCGCTGAACTACCAGAGCCAAAACCAGCATATAACACAGTTTCAACAATCATTAGAATTTTAGAAACAAAAGAATTTGTAGGGCACGAACCAAAAGGGAGAGGGTATGTATATCATCCCTTAGTAGAAAAATCGGATTATAGTAATGAAAGCTTACATAAGTTAATGAACGGATATTTTGGAGGTTCATTTAAAAGCATGGTGTCTTTTTTTATGAAGGAAAATAAAATGGATATCAATGAGCTTGAGAGTATTTTAAAAGAGGTAGATAAAAACAAGAAATCATGATAAACTACATTATTCAAGTAATATTATTTCAAGCGCTATTTGTTGCGGTGTATGATTTCTTTTTAAGCAAAGAGACGTTCTTTACAAAGAATAGATGGTATTTGCTGAGTACAGCGGTAATCTCATTTATACTACCGTTGTTAAAAATACCAACAATTCAAAAAGCGGTTCCGATAGAATATACGATTTTACTACCAGAAGTAGTATTGTCACCTCAAAAAGTTATTGAGCAAGCAGCTTGGTATCAATCGATAGATTATTTAGATGTACTATTTTGGTTGGGAAGCTTACTGTTTTTGGTAGTTTTCATGATAAAGTTACAACGCATCATTCGACTAATTTTTAAATATGGAAGCGAGAAAAGAAGCTCTTATAAGTTAGTGCTGCTACCTCAAGGTTCAAAAGCATTTTCATTCTTTAATTATATTTTTTTAGGAAAAGGTATTCCAGCTGAAAAGCAAGAAAAGATAATTCAGCATGAGTTGGTACATAGCCAACAAAAACACACATTCGATTTATTGTTTTTCGAGTTTCTAAGAATTATTATGTGGTTTAATCCAATGGTATATGTGTATCAAAACCGAATTTCATTAGTTCATGAATATATTTCTGATGCGATAGTAAGTAAGTCTACTCCAAAAGAAAACTATATAAACAATTTACTCTCTGATATTTTTCAAGTGGAGAGTATTTCATTCATTAATCAATTTTATAAACATTCATTAATCAAAAAACGAATTATTATGATGACAAAAAAGAAATCGAAAGAAATTAAACAATTAAAGTACTTATTGTTAATCCCATTACTGGCAAGTATGGTTTTGTATACGGCTTGTTCTGAAAACGAGAAAACTTTAGTTGAACAAAAGAAAGAAAAAAGAAAGGTGTATACCGATTTAGAAAAGGAACCAAGTATAGCACCAGATGAAAGTTATATGGATGTTTATTTTGGAAGCAAAGGTTTAAATACAAAAGAATTAACAATTGAAGATCTTACTGCTAAAGAAAAAGAAGAATTCTTAGAGTTGAAAAGTAGATTAGGGTCAAAAAAAACTCCATTGAATATTAAAATTCATGAAGGGTTGAATAATAGAAAAATGATAGTTTTTGATATTGTTAAACTAGATGCTAAAGGAGAAACAGATTATGCTCCTTTTGCAACATTAGACAAGCATCCAACTTTTCCTGGTTGTATAGAAGGGAATAAAGAGTGTTTTAATAAAAAAATGATGAAGTTTGTTGTAAATAATTTTGATAGAAAAATAGCAAATACTTTAGGTTTAGATTCTGGTAAACAAAGAATATATGTTCAATTTAAAATTAACAAAGAGGGCAAGATAGTAGATATTAAAGCTAGAGCACCACACCCAGCATTAAAAGAACACGCTATAGAGGTAGCTAGTAAATTACCAATAATGAAACCTGGAGAGAAAGATGGAAAAATTGTGTCAACAGGTTACACTTTACCAATTACATTTAAGGTTGAATAAGGTGAAATATATTTTACTTACACTTCTATTATGTGTGAATGTATCTGGTATTGCTCAACAGATACCAGATACATTATATATACCTAGTATTCAAAAGACAGGAATGAATGTTGAGGTGTATATTGATGAAGCTCATAACAATTTTCATACAAAAGACAATCGCTTTAAACCATTTGCTAATGTTTTAGGTCAAGCAGGATATAATGTAAAAGGTTTTACAGAAAAGTTTTCAAAAGAAAGTTTAGAAGTTGTAAAAGTTTTGGTAATATCAAATGCTTTGGTTGAAGGAGCAAGAGGTCCGTTTGTAGTTCCTACACCAAGTGCCTTTTCTAAAGAGGAAGTCAAAGCTGTGAAAACTTGGGTAAAAAAAGGTGGTTCTTTGTTTTTAATTGCAGATCATATGCCTTTTGCAGGTGCGAGTGAGAAATTAGCAAAAGCATTTGGATTTACTTTTTACGATAGCTTCTTGTTTGATGAAAATCGAAGAGGAATATTCGATTTTTCTAATGAAAACTCATTATTAGGAAAGCATAAAATTATAAACGGAGCTGAAAAATATGAAAAGATAAAATCGATAAAAACATTTACAGGTCAAGCGTTTGAAATTCCAGATAAAGCAATTTCTATATTAAAAACAAATGAGAAAATGCGAGTGCATTTACCAGATACCATGTGGCGATTTTCAGAAAAAACAAAAAGCTTTTCAGCTAAAGGGTTATCACAAGGTGCAATTATGAAATATGGAAAAGGTAAAGTAGCATTCTTTGGAGAAGCAGCAATGTTTACTGCTCAATTGGCAGGAAGAAATCAATTTAAAGTAGGAATGAATGCAGAGGGAGCCGGAGAGAATTATAAATTGTTATTAAATATTATGACTTGGTTGTCGCTTAAGGATTAAAAATATATGAAAAAGAGAATTTTAATTATTGTTTTAGTAATTGGATTCATAAAAGCCGAAGCACAAACTTCGGCTTTTAAATCAATTGATAGTTTGCTAACTATTGGACGTTACAAGAAAGCATTAGTGCAGCTTAAAAAGCTACCACCCACATTTAAAACCAATGTAAAAACAGCTAAAATTTATACATCGATAGATGCTCATAAAAAAGCCGCAAAATATTTCGAACAAGCTTTAGAGCTAAAAGATGATTATGCGACTAAAGTTAGTTTAGGAAAAGCTTATCAAAAAGAGAGAAAACAACAAAAAGCAATTTCAATTTTTGAAGAGATTATTAAAAAAGATGCTGATAACTTATTAATTAATTATCAACTTGGTAAATTGTATTTGCAAACTAAACAACCTTTAAAAGCCAAGAAATTTTTTGAATTTTTAATCGAGAAAGACAAAACAAATGCTAATTATCATTATCAATTAGGCTTAGCATTTTCAATGTTAAAAAAGAGAAACCCAAAGATTGATAGTTTTTTAGATGCTTATAAGTATGATGACAAACATATAAAAGCAATCCATCAATTGGCAGTTTCGTACACATTGTTAAGGGATAGAGATTCGGCTAATCTATTTATAAATAAAGGATTGAAAGTAAATCAAAACCATATCGCTTTAAACAAATTAAAGATTAATGATTTATATAGACGGAAAGAATATTTACCAGCAATTAGTTTATTAGAAAAAATTGATACGTTAGCTTCAAACGAACATTATACACAGAAAATGTTGGGAAGAATTTTATATAAATTAAAAGATTATGATGAAGCAAAAAAGTATTTTAAGAAGGCACTAAGAATAGATAGAGATGATTTTAAATCATACACCTATTTAGGAGATATAGCTTTTGATCAAAAGGATTATAAAGAAGCAATGTATAATTATATGTCTGCTGCTTTTACCGGAAAAGAACCTAGAGATACAGAATATTATCAATTGGCTAGAGTGTATAAAGAATTGGGGAAGCCAAAAGATGAGATTGTATTTTATAAAAAAGCTTATCAAGAAAATCCTAGAAATTTTAGAGCTTTATATCAACAGGCAACTACAACAGAGAATTTTTATAAAGACAAGAGAATAGCCTATAAAATTTATAAAAATTACATGAATAGGTTTGAAGAAAAAGATTCATTATTAACTGATCAAGTAAAATCTAGATTAAAAGAAATTAAAAAATATTATTTCATGAAGGGTGAGGTTTTAGAATAGTAGTATTTTTTGTACTTTCATCTAAAAATCAAATAGATGAGATTTTATTGCTCCTTTTTTTTATTAATAGTTATATGTATTTCTTGCAATTATATATCAGTAGAGAAGAAGCAAAAAGCTCAAAGTATTGATACTATTATTGATTTTACCAAGGTAGATGTGTCACCATCGTTTGATAATTGTAAAAACCTTTTAGATAAAGCAAAAACCAATTGTTTTAGAGATGAGATTCAAAAAAGGATTACGGTTAATTTGGAAGCTTATCATTTTACAACAGAAAACTTTATCGATGAAGTAATTTTAATAGATGTTTTAATAAACAATAAAGGAAAATTTAAACTTTTAAATATTTCATCTACAGAGAATATAAAATCAGAATTGCCAAAACTAGATAGTTTACTGCAAAACTCAATAAAAAAATTACCAAAGGTTTCACCTGCAATAAAAAGAGGAATACCTGTTAATACTCAATACCAACTTCCAATTAGAATATTAACTAATTAGTAGAACGATTGCTAGTAAGATTATAGGGAAAAGAAAAATAAGTTGACTAACTGCAGCCCACAAAACAAAAATAACCCATTGAAAAGTATTGATCTTGATGGATTTCTTTTTTGTGATTTTTTCTTTCAATTCATTAATAGATAAATTTAAAAGATCATCTTTAGATATTTTTAAATCTATAATTCCTTTACAATTTAAGCCAGCTTTGTAGCCTAATAAAACTTCTTTAGGATAATTTAATAAGCAAAACCCCATTGCCCATAAACTCATGAGGCCAATTGGTAAATGTTTCCATAACCCTGTAGCAATTTCCCAACCAGCTATAAAAGATTCACCTTTCCAAGTAGTGTCACAATTATATAAAATATGTTGAATGTCATGGATGTGAATTACATCTTTTCTGAATTGTGAGTTAGGTAGTTTTAAAGTAAAAAACTTAAATTTTAACTCGAAAGTATCTTCGCTTTCTCCACCATCTTTGGCAAAATTATTGTCTTTGTAAAACTGCTGTAATGCTTGTGCTATTGTCATAATAGATTAATTATAACACAAAGATATTTTAGGGAGTTTTAATTCTTCTTGATAATTATCAAGAAATTATTTACCTCTAATTCTACTAAAAGTTTCAGGGGTCATTCCTAAAAATGAAGCAATATGTTTAGATGCTACTCTTTGAAACAGGTAAGGTTTCTTTTCTAATAATTTTTGATAGCGTTCTTGAGCTGAGTGTAATTGTAAATCGTCAATTCGCTCAACTAAATCAATATAGATTTGTTGTAAAAAAAGTCTGCCAAAGCGTTCGAATTTAGGATTGGATTCAAATAAGTTTTCTAAATCGGCATGTGCTATTTTTAAGACTTCTAAATCTTCAAGAGCTTCAATATTATATTTGCTTTTTTTTCGCTGAATAAAACTATCTATAGTTGTAATGCTTTCTTGTTCAGCCGAGAAGTGTACTGTAATATCTTTATCTTCTTTATAGTAAAATACACGAGCAATACCAGAAGTTATAATATAAAAGTGATTGCAAATTGTCCCAGATTCATGTAGAATATGATGTTTTGGATATTTTTCAAACATCATAATATTCTGAAAAGCTTCAGCTAGTTGAGGATTATCTAATAATAAGGCTGCGTTTTGCTCTAGAAAAGAATTCATAATTATAACTCTAATAATTCATCAACAAACCAACGAGTGTTCGATAATCTAGGAACTTTATGTTGTCCGCCTAATTTACCTTTTAAACTTAACCAATCATAAAATAACCCTTTACGAGCTTGATGCACTTTTGGCATTGACAAAGTCATACTATTATAACGCTTTGCTTCGTAATCTGAATTGCAATTTTTTAAAGCATTGTCAAGTAACTCAGTAAACAGTGCTAAGTTTTCTGGCGGGTTTTCAAACTCGATAATCCATTCATGAGCGCCATTCCTTTTCCCTTCCATAAAAACAGGACCTACTGTATAGTCTTTTATGCTTGCATTTGTTTTCTCACTTGCGGCTTTTAAAGCTTCCTCTGCATTTTCAATAATTAGCTCTTCTCCAAAAACATTAATATGATGTTTGGTACGACCAGTTATTTTTATTCTATATGGATCTGTTGAAGTAAATTTAACTGTATCACCAATTAAATAACGCCAAAGCCCTCCGTTTGTAGTAATTACAATTGCGTAGTTTACGCCTTTTTTAACTCCAGAAAGTGGAATTGCTTTTGAGTTTTCTCCATCATAAGTATCCATTGGAATAAATTCGTAGAAAATACCATAATCCAACATTAATAATAACTCATCAGAATTGTTTTGATCTTGGATACCAAAAAAACCTTCTGAAGCATTATAGGTTTCGTAATATTTAAAATTGGCTTTCGGAATTAGTTTTTTGTATTGTTCTCTATATGGATTGAAGTTAATTCCTCCATGAAAATAGACTTCTAAATTGGGCCAAACTTCTAAAATATTATCCTTTCCTGTTTTCTCTAAAACACGGTTTAATAAAACTAGCATCCAACTTGGTACTCCAACTAAACTTGTAATATTTTCGTTAATAGTTTCATTAATAATAGCTTCCATTTTAGTTTCCCATTCTGCCATTAACGAAACTTCCATGCTAGGAGCAGAACTAAAATCGGCCCAAAAGGGAAGGTTCTCGGTAATAATTGCTGATAAATCTCCGAAGTAGGTGTTGTTGTCTTCATATATGGCTGTGCTACCACCTAATTTCAATCCCTTTCCTTTAAACATTTGTGTTTCTTCATTGTTATTAATGTATAAACACAACATGTCTTTTCCAGCTTTTAAATGGCAACCTTCTAGAGCTTCATCACTTACAGGAATAAATTTACTTTTAGCATTGGTTGTACCACTAGATTTTGCAAACCAACGAATAGGAGTTGGCCAAAATAAGTTTTGTTCACCTCTTCTACAGCGCTCAATTAGAGGTTCAATACTCTCGTATTTCTGTATTGGAATTTTATTCGAAAAATCAGTGTAATTTTTTATCGATGAAAACGAATGTTGTTTTCCAAACTCAGTGTTTTTAGCAGTGTTTAAGAGTTTTATTAATAATTCATCTTGAACATCAATAGGGTATTTTAAAAACAATTCTACTTGGTGCTTACGTTTTTTTAGAAACCAAGAAATAATAGAATTTATAAATGGAAACGCCATAGCTTAACTCTTAATTCAATTTTTTTACTGTAAGTTTGTTGAAGTTAAAAGTACTAAAATTTAAGACATGCAATACCAAGGAGTTTTAAAAAAAATGGCGACCGAAAATCTAGATACAGTACAGTATTATTTAGATATGAAATCTGATTTTTTAAATATGAATCAGTTAATAGGTAAGCAAATAGAAATGAGTTTTGTTACTTACGAGTGTTTAAATTGTCATTTAGAAAAACAAGTTTACCGTCAAGGTTTTTGTAAAAGTTGTTTTTTCGAAACACCAAATGCTGGAGATTGGATTATGCGGCCGGAACTAAGTAAGGCACATTTAGGTATTGAAGATAGAGATTTGGCCTATGAGCAAAAGGTGCAGTTACAACCGCATATTGTGTATTTAGCAAATTCAAGTAACGTAAAAGTTGGGGTAACAAGAAAGCAGCAAGTACCTACTCGTTGGATAGATCAAGGAGCACATGAAGCCATAGAAATAGTTGAGGTTCCGAATCGTTATTTAGCAGGAATAACTGAAGTTGCTTTAAAAGAACATGTAGCTGATAAAACGAATTGGCGTAAGATGTTAAAGAATGATATTGAAGATGAAAGTTTAGTTTCTTGGCAAGAGAAATTAAGAGTGTTTATTCCTGAGGAGGTACAAGAATATTTTATAGAAAATAATAAAGAAACTACAATTAACTTTCCTGTTGAAAGATATCCTGAAAAACCTAAAAGTTTGAACATTGTAAAAGAGGAATCTTATATAGGTAAACTAGTAGGATTAAAAGGGCAGTATTTAATTTTTGAAGATAATACCGTTTTTAATGTTCGTGCTAATGAAGGTTTAGTTGTAAAAATAAGTTTAGTGTAAGCTGATAATGTTTCCGTAAAAAAAAAAGACCACATTTAATTAAATGTGGTCTTTTTTTATTGTCATAAAATAGTTCTTATAAAGTTTTTACTTTACTATGTTTTTTTACCCATTCATTAAGTTGAGTAGCAGTTAGGTTATATTTTTGCTGTATTTCTCTTTTCTTATTCTGTATATAGGTGGCGTTTAAAACTAAGAACTCATATTCTTCAACTACAGATTTTTTAAATTTATCATAGAAACTTTTTGTAGTTTCTGCAGAGTTATTTGTTCTAGCTTTTATAGCATGATTTCCAAAAGAATTAATCCATTTTGTGAAATCCTCAGGGTTTAAATTATATTTTTTCTGAATTATTTCTTTTTTACTTTGTAAATAGGCTGAGTTTAAAACCAATTCTTCATACTCTTCTACTGCTGATTTTTTAAATTTCAACAAGAAAGTTGCCGTATTTCTTACAGGAGTTACTGTATCAGCACCTTTATTATTTACTTTTAAATTAGAGTATTTAGCAATCCATTTATTTAGTTGGTCAGGATTTAAATTGTATTTCTTTTGTAATTCGTCTTTTTTACTTTGTAAATGTGAGGCATTTAAAATTGATTTATCATATTCAGTAATAACAGAAAGTTGAAACTTTTGAAAATAATTAGCTGCAGAGTCATTTGATTGATTGTTTGTTACAGGAGTAGACTGAGCAACTGTAGTTTGTTGTGTAGCAGGAGTTGTTTCTTTTTTTATTTCTTGTACAGTAGGGTTATTGTTAGTACTTGAATTATCTGATGATAAAGTATTACTGTATTTAGTGTTTGCGTCTTTATACCATCCTTCAGGAGTATTCGAAAGTTGTTCGTTACTAACAATAATTGTATTTAATTTATTTCCAGTAGTATCAAAACTTTCAAGATTTGAACAACCTTCTACGTTTAAAGAGGTTAGCTTGTTTGAACTACAATACAAACTTTCAAGGTTAGGGTTATCTCCTAAAATTAAAGTATGCAATTTGTTACTGTCACAACTTACGTAGTTTAATTCCTTATTATTACTAAGGTCTAAAGATTCAATTTTATTGTTACTACAATTCAAAAAAGTAATAGATGTACTTTTAGATAAATCAATTTTGGTGATATTATTTCCGTAACAATCTATCCTTTTTAAGTTTGGAAAATGTTCAAGTCCAGTTAAGTCTTTAACTTTCGAATGTACATTCGGAAGTAACTTGTTGGTAATCGGGTCATTTATATTTAAGTTAACCACATATTTAGCATCACTTACTAGAATACTTCCGTTTAAACCGTTAGAATCAATACCTAAATCAATCAAACATTCTTCTAAACCGATATCTGGAATAGTAATGGTTTCTTGGCTATTGATGTTAATAGCAAAAAGTAGTGTAAAACAAAGGGATATAATTGTTTTCATAATAGGGAATTTGTGCCAAAAGTATATATTTATATGTTTTTAGCAAATTAAATATGTTAAGACTTCGCTTTTTAAGGAGTGAATAGCTAAAACTAGTATATTTGTTAGCTGTATTTTGAGAATTATGATAACCCAACAAACCATAGAGAGAGTTTTTGAAGCTGCCCGAGTAGAAGAGGTAATAGGCGAGTTTGTGCAGCTAAAAAAATCAGGAAGTAGTTTTAAAGGATTGAGTCCGTTTACCGATGAAAGAACTCCATCTTTTATGGTGTCTCCTGTAAAACAAATATGGAAGGATTTCAGTACAGGGAAAGGTGGAAATGCGGTTTCGTTTTTAATGGAACATGAGCATTATACCTACCCTGAAGCTATAAAGTGGTTAGCAAAAAAGTATAATATAGAAATCGAAGAAACCGAACAATCTGATGAGCAAAAGCAACAGATGAATGAGCGAGAAAGTATGTTCTTGGTTTCTAAATTTGCGAAAGATTATTTTCATGATGTGTTGATGAATTCTCAGAACGGAAGAGCCATCGGTTTGTCATATTTCAAAGAAAGAGGGTTTCGTGAAGAGGTTATAGAAAAATTCGATTTAGGATATTGTAAAGACGAATGGGATAATTTTACCAATGCAGCTTTAGATAAAGGATATGATTTAAAGTATTTAAAATCTACAGGTTTAACAATTGTAAAAGAAGGTGGACCTCAAATTAGAAAATTCGATCGTTTTAAAGGACGTGTTATGTTTCCGATACATAGTATGTCTGGTCGTATTTTAGGTTTTGGAGGTAGAATTCTTACAAACGATAAAAAAGCAGCCAAATATTTAAATTCTCCTGAGAGTGATATTTACCATAAGAGTAAAATTTTATACGGAATTTATCATGCTAAAAAGGAAATTGCGAAACAAGACAATTGTTTTTTAGTTGAAGGATATACTGATGTTATTTCATTTTATCAATCTGGTGTAGAAAATGTAGTTGCTTCTTCTGGTACAGCATTAACTTCCGATCAAATTCGTTTGGTAAATCGTTTAACTAAAAATATTACTGTTTTATTTGATGGTGATGCAGCTGGAATTAGAGCCTCAATCCGAGGAATTGATTTAATCCTAGAGCAAGGAATGAATGTGAAAGTGGTTTCTTTTCCTGAAGGTGAAGATCCGGATAGTTTTGCAAAATCACATTCTAGTGCAGAATTAAAACAGTATTTAGAAGATAAAGCGCAAGATTTTATTGAGTTTAAAGTGTCTTTATTAATGAAAGATGCAGCGAATGACCCTGTTAAAAAAGCAGGTTTAATTCGTGATATAGTTACGAGTATATCTAAAATACCAGATGGAATTCAACGAGAAATATATGTGCAAGAGTGTGCACGTATTATGGATATTTCCGAACGTGTTTTATTTAGCGAGCTTGCTCAATTAATTAGTAAAGGCTTAAGTAAATCGAATTCTAAAAAAAGTAGCTCATCACAAGACCCTAATCAACCACCGCCAGAATATTTTCAGGAACAAGCGGGAATGATGCCTGTAAAAGGAGGTGGTAAGAGACATCAAAAGATAGATCAATTAAACATTCTTGAAAAAGAAATTATACGAATATTATTATTGTATGGTAATGAGGTAGTAGATTTTGTAAATTGGGTAGATGGTGTAGATGAAAAAGGGAGACCAATAATGGAGAAAGAAGAGTATCAAAATACAGTTTCCAATGAGCTGTATTTAAACTTACAAGAAGATGAAATTGAATTTACTGATGAGGTTTTTAAATTAACGTATTACGAGTTAATCCATCAATTAAATCAAGAAGAAAAGATTTCTATCGATCAGTTAATAATGCATGAGAACCAAAGTATTTCTAATTTGGTGACCAATATTTTAATGGATGAAGAAAAATATTCATTAAGTGATTGGGAACGAAAAGAGGTTTTCGTTACTGAGACTAATAAGATACTTCCAAAATTAGTTTCTGATGCTGTTTTAAACCTTCGAAGAGTATTGATTGAAGAGAAAATAAAAGAAATTTTAAAAGTTGTTCAAGAAGAAAACGTTGATTTAGATTTAGAAGAAATTACAAACTATACTGGGTTGAAAACCAGGCTTTTCGAAAAGTTAAATCGTGTGATTTAATATTATTAAATTGTAAAATAACTAATAGTTTTTCATACATCTCGTGACTTTTTTGTAACTTAGGTGTCCGAAAAAGAAAGAAAAACAGTGAGTTATGAAAAAAACGCTACAAATCTTAGAGCTATTTAGGCTACTTATATTACTACCTATTAATATTACAAACGGACATAAGAAGCGTGCTTACCAGAAAATTAAGAGACAAATGATGTCTGTTAATTTACTTTAATTCATTAGGGATTTCACAAACAGGAATTGGATTCATTTTATGCTGATTAATTCGGTTAAGACGTGAGTATATTTTAAATACATCTAGTTCTCTACCAGAAAAATCATCATTAGATTTTCCTTGGTCTTGCATATCCATAGCCCACTCTAGCTCATCATAAGAAGCACCTATCTGATCTTCATCAGTTCTACTGTCACCAAATAAACCATCGGTTGGTTGTGCTTTTTGGATAGATTCAGGAACTTCTAAGTACTCACCAAGAGCAAATACTTCAGATTTCACTAAATCTGCAATAGGACTTAAATCAACACCGCCATCACCGTATTTGGTATAAAAACCAACTCCAAAATCTTCTACTTTGTTTCCAGTACCGGCTACTAATAAGCCTTTTAGTCCAGCGAAATAATATAGGGTCGTCATTCGTAAACGAGCTCTTGTATTAGCTAAGGCTAAAGCAGTTTTAGGTGAGTCTTCCACTTCTGGAACTACATTTTTAAAATCTTCGAAAGTTGAAGTTAAATTTACTTCTACTTCACTCACATTACTGAAACGTTCTCTTAATTGTTTAATATGCTCATTGGCTCTGTTTACTTGACTAGCTGCCTGATGAATTGGTAATTCAACACATAAAGTAGTTAAGCCAGTCTTGGCACATAAAGTTGAGGTAACAGCACTATCAATTCCACCAGAAACACCTACAACAAAACCATTTACTTTAGCATTCATAGCGTAGTCTTTTAACCATTGTACAATGTGTTCTGCAACTTTAGGAGTATTCATAATTAGTAAGATTTATAGGTGTTAATATCTAATTGATATAAACTATTTTAGTAATTTCGACGTTGTAATTTTGAATGTAAATATACTAAAGTTCATGAGAAAAATTTTAGCACTTTGTGTTTTAGTTTCAGCACTAGTTTCTTGTAAAAATGAAGAAAGAACTGCTTTAAAAGTTGATGTTTCTAATATTCAGTCTGATGTAAAAATTGATAGATTCGATGTTGAATTTTATACGACATCAGAAGAAAATTTAGAGACTACTAAAAAGAAATATCCTATTTTATTTCCAAACCAGCCAGATAGTGTTTGGATTAATAAGATAAATAATAAAGATGAACGTGAGTTATTTAATGAAACTCAAAAAGTATACAAAGATATTAGTGTTTTAACATCAGAAATTAATTCACTTTTTAAACATATAAAATATTATAATCCAAAGTTTAAAAGCCTTAGAGTAATAACAATGCTAACAAATATCGATTATGATAATAGAATTGTATATGCTGATAGTTTACTATTGATTTCTTTAGATGCATATTTAGGTAAGAAGCACGAATTTTATAATGATTACCCTGCATATGTTAAACAGAATAATGAAAAGGAACACATTGTTGTAGATGTTGCTAAAACGATTGTTAATACTCAAGTTATGCCTAGCAAGGCAAGAAGTTTTGTAGATAAAATGATTTATAAGGGTAAAAAGATGTTTGTGTTAGATGCATATTTACCTACTGTTTCTGACAGAGAAAAAATAGGATTTTCTGAAGTTAAATTTAATTGGGCATTAGATAACGAAGAGCAAATATGGAAATACTTTATAAGTAAGGATTATTTGTATAGTACCAATAAAGAACTAGATAAACGATTTTTAGATATTGCTCCTTTTTCCAAATTTTATTTAGATCAAGATAATCAATCTCCAGGACGAATAGGTGAGTGGATTGGATGGCAAATAGTACGTTCGTATATGCAAAAGAATGATGTATCTTTGCACGAATTATTACGAACAAGTGAAGAGGAAATCTTCAAGAAATCAAGATATAAACCAAAAAAATAATGGCGGTAGAGCATACATCAAAAATTACATTTACTGTAGGATTAGACGAAAATAAAATTCCTGAAGAAATTTCTTGGAATGCTGAAGATGGTGGAATTAAAGACGAAGCTTCTAAAGCAATAATGTTATCGGTATGGGATCATAAAAAGAAAGATACATTACGTATGGATTTATGGACAAAAGATATGCCGGTTGATGAGATGAAACAATTCTTTCATCAAACATTAGTGTCTATGGCAGGCTCTTTTCAAAGAGCAACAAATGATGAAAAAATGAGCGCGACAATGCGCGATTTTTGCGATTATTTTGCAGAGAAACTAGAACTAGTTAAAAAATAAAAAAGAGTAGCTTTTAAGCTACTCTTTTTTATTTAGAATGATTTTTTATCTTATTAATTATAAACTGATAATCTTCAGGTTTATTTACAAAGTCAAGCTCAGAAACATCAATAATTAAAATATTTAAATCTGGTTGGGTTTTAATGAAGTTACTATAACCATCGTGTATTTTTTGTAAATAACTAGCTTCAATATTTTGCTCGTAGTCACGCCCACGCTTTTTTATGTTCTGTAATAATCTATCGGTATTTTGATATAAGTATACATACAAATCAGGTTTTGTAATTTCTTTATACATTAAATCAAACATTTTACGATAAAGTTTATACTCATCTTCTTGTAATGTTACCTGAGCAAAAATTAATGATTTAAAAATATAGTAATCAGAAACAATAAAGTTTTTAAATAAATCAAATTGAGCTAAATCATCAGTTAATTGTTGGTAACGATCAGCCAAGAAACTCATTTCTAACGGAAAAGCGTAACGCTCGTTGTCGTCGTAAAATTTTGGTAAAAAAGGATTATCAGCAAAGCGTTCTAATACAATTTTAGCATTAAACTCATCAGACATCATATTTGCTAACGATGTTTTTCCGGCTCCAATATTTCCTTCAATAGCGATATAATTATACTTTTCAGTAATTGGAATTGGTCTTTTTAATTTATCTTCAACAACTGTAATTTCAGAAGTATCAGAACAGTTTTCTAAACAGATATATAAATGCTTTTTTTCTATTGGATGAATTATATTTCTAGCAATTTCTACCAGAGGAGCTAAGGCAAATTTGCGTTCTAGCATTCTAGGATGAGGTACAATTAAGTTTTTAGAAAATATAATTTCATCGTCAAACAATAAGATATCAATATCAATAAGCCTATCAGAATATCCTTCTTTATCCTTTCTAACCCTACCAAGTTCATCTTCAATAGAAAGTATAGTTTTTATTAAATTTTCAGGTGGTAAATATGTGGAAACTTTAATACAAGTATTATAAAAGTTACTGCTATTAAAACCCCAAGACGGTGTTTCGTAAATAGAAGCTACTTTTTGTATAGAACCTATTTTTTCTGCAACTAAATTAATAGCTTTTTGTAGGCTTTCTAACTTGTTACCTTGGTTTGTACCTAATGATAAGTATGTAATTCGTTGTATTTTCATCTGTAGATTGCAAAGAAAAATAAAACTTAAATAACTTTAGGAGTAAATGAGAATTTTATTTTTAAAAAAAATAAAATAAAAGGTAGGGTGTTTTTAAAATTACTTGTTTCAATATATAGAATTTCTTACGCAGAGTAAAGATTTTTTAAGATTATTGGGGAATGATCAAAAAGGATGACTCTTAAAAGGTTGCTATTTATAGCAACCTTTTTCTTTTTTTTAAGTAGGGGTTAAGGCTTCTTAACTGTTTTATATATGAAAAATTAGTTAAAAAGATTAAGGTTTATTTCTTTCGTGAAAAAGAATGATGTTGACACTAGAATTTTAATCAAAAAAAAGGCAACCATTTATGGTTGCCTTTTTGAATTATTATAAAAAGAATTTTTATGATTCTTTCTTTTCTTGTCTAGGTTTTCTATCGTCACGACGATTGTCACGTCCGCGATTATCTCTTCCTCTATTATTATCTCTACCGTTTTTGTTGTCTCTAGGAGGTCTAGCTACATAACCTTCTGGTTTAGGTAGTAAAGCTTTACGAGAAACTTTTTCTTTACGAGTTCTAGGATCTAATCCGAAGTATTTTACATCAAATACATCTCCCATTTTAACTACATCAGAAACATTTTCTGTACGTTCCCAAGCTAATTCGCTAACGTGTAATAAAACTTCGTTTCCTGGAGCTTCCATGTATTCTACTACAGCACCAAAATCTAACATTTTAATTACTTTTACTTCATAAGCGCTACCAACTTGAGGCTTAAACATCATCGATTCGATACGTGAAATTACCGCTTCGATTCCTTCAGGGTTTGTTCCTAAAATTTCGATAATCCCTTCTTCAGTTACAGGGTCTTCAGTAATTACAATTGTAGTTTCTGTTTCTTTCTGTAGCTCTTGAATATGTTTACCTCCAGGACCAATAAATGCACCGATTAATTCGTTAGGAATTCTACGGTTAATCATTTTTGGAGCGTGAGCTTTAACTTCAGCATTTGGAGTTTCTATAGTATCAGTTAACTTTTCTAAGATATGTAAACGACCATCACGAGCTTGCTTTAAAGCATTTACTAAAATCTCGTAAGACAATCCTTTTACTTTAATATCCATCTGACAAGCAGTAATACCATCAGCAGTTCCTGTTACTTTAAAGTCCATATCTCCTAAGTGATCTTCGTCACCTAAAATATCAGATAAAACTGCATAACGATCACCATCAGAAATTAATCCCATTGCAATACCAGAAACAGGTTTCTTTAACTGAACCCCAGCATCCATTAATGCCATTGTACCAGAACAAACTGTTGCCATAGAAGAAGAACCGTTAGATTCTAATACTTCAGATACAACTCTTACTGTGTAAGGACAATCATCAGGAATCATTCCTTTTAAAGCACGTTGTGCTAAGTTACCGTGACCAACTTCTCTACGAGATGTTCCTCTTAACGGTCTAGCTTCACCTGTACAGAAAGGAGGGAAGTTATAGTGTAAGTAGAAAGTTTCTTCGCCAGAATATGTTGGCATATCTATTTGGTTTGCCTCTCTTGAAGTTCCTAAAGTAACTGTAGCTAAAGCTTGAGTTTCTCCACGAGTAAAGATTGATGAACCGTGTGTTGATGGTAAGTAATCTACCTCACACCAAATTGGTCTAATATCTGTAGTTTTACGTCCGTCTAAACGTAAACCTTCTGCTAATGTTAATTCACGAACAGCAGTTTTTTGTGCTTTATTGAAGTATTTTCCAATTAAACCACCAAAGTCAGCGATTTCTTCTTCAGTAAATGAAGCAACGATTTCTTCTTTTACTTCTGCAAAAGCAGTAGAACGTTCTTTTTTAGAAGTTCCTTTTTTAGCGATATCATAACACTTTTGGTAAGCAGCATCATGAATTCTTTTTGCTAAATCTTCATCTTCTCTTTCAGGTTCGTATTCACGAGTTTCTTTTTTTCCAACAGCTTCTGCTAAACGAACTTGAGCAGCACATTGTACTTTAATAGCCTCGTGTGCAAATTTAATAGCATCAGCCATTTCTTCTTCAGAAACTTCATCCATTTCTCCTTCTACCATCATTACTGAATCTGCAGAAGCACCAATCATCATATCTAAATCAGCTTCTGCTAATTGAGTTCTGTTTGGGTTGATTACGAATTCTCCGTTTACACGTGCAACACGTACTTCTGAAATAGGAGTTTCGAAAGGGATATCAGATAATTGAATCACTGTTGAAGCTGCTAAACCTGCTAATGCATCTGGCATAACATCATCATCATGAGACATTAATTGAATCATTACCTGAGTTTCTGCGTGATAATCTTTTGGGAATAATGGACGTAATACACGGTCTACTAAACGCATTGTTAATACTTCTCCATCACTTGGTCTTGCTTCTCTTTTAAAGAATCCTCCAGGATACTTTCCTGCAGCAGCAAATTTTTCTCTATAATCTACCGTTAATGGTAAAAAATCAACATCAGATTGTTTGTAGTTAGATACAACTGTACATAACAACATTGCTTTTCCCATCTGAACAACAACCGAACCGTGTGCTTGCTTTGCTAATTTACCGGTTTCTAATGAGATGGTTCTTCCATCTCCAAGGTCTATGACCTCTTTAAATACTTTTGGAATCATAAATTTTAATTCTAAATTTTAATTTGTTTGTTGTTGTTGTGTTGTTGTGTCTCCAATGGAAAACCAAAATTGTTGTTGGCAATTTTGGAATTTTTATATAAATTTCTGTTTGTTAGTCAGAAATGAATTCTTTGTAAAATAAAAAAGAGGCACGTTTATAGAGCCTCTTTTTGAAAGAAATTATTTTCTAATTCCTAATTCTTTAATAATCGCACGATATCTGTTGATTTCTTTTTTCTTTAAGTAATCTAACAAGCTTCTACGCTTACCTACCATCATTACTAACGAACGCTCAGTGTTGTAATCTTTACGATTTTGCTTTAAGTGCTCAGTTAAATGGTTAATTCTGTGCGTGAATAACGCGATTTGACCTTCTGCAGAACCAGTATCGTTTGCTCCTTTACCGTGTTTAGCGAAGATTTCTTCTTTTACTTCTTTAGTTAAATACATACCAATATTGTTTAAATGATTTTAATGTACACAATGCTTTTACATTGAAGCAGCAAATGTACAATTATTTTTTAGATTGGAGAAAAGAAGAATGCATAAAAAAACCAGCAATTTGCTGGTTTTAAGTTTTATGCTCTTACAGGTTGATTTTGAATTAAATCAATATATAAATTCACTTGCTTTTTTAAGTCTTTACGCTCATAAATACCGTCTAAGAATCCGTGTTCTAAAACAAACTCAGAACGTTGGAAACCTTCAGGTAATTCTTTTCCTGTTGTATCTTTTACAACACGTGGTCCGGCAAAAGCAATTAAAGCATTTGGTTCAGCAATATTAATATCACCTAACATTGCAAACGATGCTGTTGTTCCTCCAGTAGTTGGATCAGTACATAATGAAATGTATGGAATTTTAGCGTCAGCTAACTGCGCTAATTTTGCAGATGTTTTTACTAATTGCATTAATGATAATGAAGCTTCCATCATACGAGCACCACCAGATTTTGAGATCATTAAGAAAGGTAATTCTTTTTGAATCGCATAATCGATAGCTCTTGCTATTTTTTCTCCTACTACAGATCCCATTGATCCTCCGATAAAAGCAAAATCCATAGAAGCGATAACAATATCTTTTCCTTGAGATTTACCAACAGCAGTACGAACAGCATCTTTTAATCCTGTTTTCTTTTGTGCTGCTTTTAAACGATCTGGATATTTTTTAGTATCCTCGAATTTTAAAGGATCTTTAGCAGTTAATTTTGAATTTAATTCTTCGAATTTATTGTCATCAAAAAATAATTCAAAATATTCATTACTACCTATACGTACGTGATATCCGTCTTCTGGACTTACGTATAAATTCTTTTTTAATTCGTCTGTATCAATTATTTTTCCACTTGGAGTTTTATACCACAAGCCTTTAGGAGTGTCTTTCTTTTCTTCGGTTGGGGTTTGAATCCCTTTGTCTTTACGCTTAAACCAAGCCATAGTTAGTTTATGTTTTGTTGTTTGTTTGTAATTAACTCTAAATATAATGAAAAAAGAGTCGGCTACAAATGTAAAAGATTTTTATGAACTTTACTTTTTTGAGGCATAAAAAAAGCATCTAGAGAAATCTAGATGCTTTAGGTAGTTAAGTGTGAGGTTCTTATAACGTGTTTACATTATTTAAATCTTCGAAAGCTTTCTTTAAGCGAGCTTTAAATGTTTGCTCACCTTCGCGTAACCATTTACGTGGGTCGTAATATTTTTTATTAGGTAAGTCATCTCCTTCTGGATTACCAATTTGACTAGCTACATAATCTTTCTTAGTATCCATATAATCACGAATACCTTCTGTGAAAGCATATTGTAAATCGGTATCAATATTCATTTTAATAACTCCATACCCGATAGATTCTCTAATTTCTTCTAAAGTAGAACCTGATCCACCATGGAAAACAAAATCGATTGTATTATGAGGAACGTTATATTTTTCTGAAATATACTCTTGAGAGTTTTTTAAAATTTTTGGGGTTAATTTTACATTTCCAGGTTTGTATACTCCATGTACATTACCAAAAGCAGCAGCAATAGTAAACTGAGGAGAAACTTTCATTAACTCTTCATATGCATAAGCAACCTCTTCTGGTTGTGTATATAATTTCGAAACATCTACGTCAGAATTATCAACTCCATCTTCTTCACCGCCTGTAATTCCTAATTCAATTTCTAAAGTCATTCCCATTTTACTCATACGAGCTAAGTAGTCTTTACAAATTTCAATGTTTTCTACAAGAGGTTCTTCACTTAAATCAATCATATGAGAACTGTAAAGTGATTTTCCAGTTTCTTTATAGAACTGCTCACTAGCGTCTAATAAACCATCAATCCAAGGTAATAATTTCTTCGCAGCATGATCAGTATGAAGTATAACTGGAACTCCATATGCCTCAGCTAATAAGTGTATGTGTTTTGCTCCAGCAACGGCACCAGCAATAGCAGCTTTTTGATCTTCGTTTGATAAACCTTTTCCTGCATTAAATTGTGCTCCTCCATTTGAAAATTGAATAATTACTGGAGAGTTTAATTCTTTGGCAGTTTCTAATACCGTATTAATAGTACTTGATCCAACAACGTTTACAGCAGGTAAAGCAAAGCCCTTTTCTTTCGCTAAATTAAATATTGCTTGTACTTCTTTTCCTGTAGCAACACCAGGTTTTATATTGTGAGACATTAAAAAATGGTTTTTAATTGTATTATAATTGTGTGTCAAAAGTAAGAAAAAATCAATCTATTTATATTAAAAATAACGATAACGTTATTGTTATAAATAAATTAAAAAGGGTAGTTAATACCGATATTTAGTACTGAGTTAGAGAAGTTGAAGTTTCTAAACCATCTATTATCTGTTAAATATGGCTCGTGAACTTTAAAACCTAAATCTAACCTAGCGATTAAAAATTTAAAATCATAACGAAGTCCAAATCCAGAACCAACAGCTATATCTTTAAGTGATTTAGCACTATCAAACTTCGCTGCATCATCAATAAATTGTGAATTGGTAATGTCCCAAATGTTACCAGCATCAGTAAATAAAGCACCTTTTAAAGCACCTAATACATCAAAACGATATTCAAAACTAGTTAAGAATTTTAAACTACCAATGTTATATTCTAACCCAGGTCGTCTAGTACCAGGACCTAAATCGTAAGTTCTCCAAGCTCTTATATCGTTAGATCCACCAGCAAAATAACTTCTAGAAAAAGGTACATCTGATTTGTTATAAGTAACAATCGCACCTAAAAATGTTCTATGAGCTAGCACAGTATTATCACCTAAATCCCAATATTTTTTATACTCGATGTCTGTTTTGAAGTATTGAGCAATAGGTATTTTTAAAACAGTTTTTTGCCCTCTTAAATTTTCTTGTTTCGATAAAACTCCCATAATATTACCAGAGTTTGCAAGTCTAATTTTAAAAAAAGAAAAATTATGATCTTTAATGTTTCTTTGGTTATTGTAGGTGAAACTATAAGCGATTTCAGGAATTAAAAAATCTGAAGTGATGATATTATATCGATTAAGTATGTTGAAATTATCTTGGTACTCAGTAGGGTTTGAATTAGCAAAGTTACTATTCAGTGCTACACTTCTTATAAACTGTAAAATGTCATTTGAATTACTAGGAGTGTTATTTGGTAGCGTAAAATTTGGGTCATAAGCTTTAGCTACATCCAATATTTTTGAATACTCTGAAGAATATACATTGAAATAATTATCAACATTTAAATTTCTAATATATTGAGCGTTTAATAATTCTAATTGAATTGATTTCTTTTTGTTATAATTCCATTTATAGTCTACCCCTATAGAAACATTTTGTTTATCTAAACCAATATTTTTTTGAATACCTAAACCGGTATAAAATTTTGTTTTAGGAAACATGTTTTTAGGTACAAATTTGTGAAGACCAAAAGGAGCCATAAAGCGTGGGACTTCCATTGAAATATCACCTCCTAATTCCCAACCAGGACCGTTATTTGAATTAAAATATGAACCAAATGTTGAAAGCTTGAATATTTCAGCACCTTTAAAAGTATTTCTGTTAATTAATGAAAATTTTAAAGAGACATCAAAATTTCGAATATTAGAACGTGAAAGTTCTGTGTCAATTCCTAAAGTATATTTTTCAATTGGGGTTAAAAAGATATTTGCCTCTAATTCATCTTTGCTAATTTCATTATATCTAATTGAAGTTGACTTAAAATTTTTCAAATCTCTTAAATGAACCCTTGTTAAGTCGGTTAAAGAGTCGCTGTATACAGAATTTGGTTTTATAAAAACTGATTGAGATAAGTATTTTGGATTGTATTTTAACTTATTATGAGCAAAAAAGTTTAACTCTTTGTAATTTGCAGAATCGTTATGAATTTCATCTTTCTTATTGTATGTATAATCGGTATATACATTAACTTTTTTTATCTTTTGAATTTGAAAAGGAATCACTCTATCAGAAATCTCAATATCTACATTTGTTTTTTCGTAGTTATTAAGTGTATCGATTTCAAAAGAAATATAATTTTCATTAAAATGATAAACACCTTTGTTTCTAAAGAGTTTAACAATTCTGTTAGCTTCATTAATAAAGCTTCCAACTTTATATTGATTTTTAGTTTTTAAAAAACTTTTTTCTTTTTCTTTTTGATAAAGTGAATCTAGTATTGTAGAAGAAATACTAGTGCTAATTGAATCTAAAAACGAAGGGTTTCCTTTTAAAATATTATAAGAAATAGCTCCTTTTTTATTACTTATAGTATCTTTTTTTGATGATACTTTTGCTCTAAAATATCCTTCGTTTTGAAAATAAGTAGTTAAATTATTAACTGTTCGTTTTGTTTTTCTATCATCAATAATAATTGGTACTTGTCCGCTTTTTAAAAACCAATTATTAAAACCTATAAATGTTTTTGCTACTGAAATACTTTGCTTTTCAGAAAACATATCTTTAAAAAAGTTGTATGTTTTTGGGTGCTTTTCACCCCATTGACTTGGAGTTTTCGGACCGTTAGGATTACCAAGGTTATAAAAATATAATGAAAGCGGCATACCTAAAGCCTTGGCGTTAGGACGTTGCATCAATAATTCAGTAATGTTTTCGCTAGTGTTTTTTGTGCTATCTACAAAAACAGTGTTTTTTGCTAGCAATAACTCGTTTTCTTTAACGTATTTTATTGTGCTACAAGAACTGAATAAGACTACCAATAAAAAGAAAAAAGAAAGTTTTTTCATTAACTTTACGCCTCGTATTTAAATATCAAAAATACTATTTTTTAGTGGTTTTAAAGTGTTAAAAAAGATTTAATGAGTTTATCTAAAAACAACCTGAAATTAATAACAAGTTTACAGCGAAAAAAGTATAGAGAGAAGCATAATTTATTTGTTGCTGAAGGAATAAAAGTTGTAAATGAATTATTAAACTCATCAATTGAAGCATTTCATGTTTTTTCTACAGATGAAGATTTTAGTGTTTCTAAAGAAGTTGGTTTTACAGTTGTTTCTGATAATGAGTTAAAAAAAATTAGCACGTTAAAAAATCCGAATAAAGTTTTGGGGTTATTTAAAATTTCGGAAAAAAAAGAATTAAAAGTAAGTGAATTTATTGTTGCTTTAGATGAAGTAAATGATCCTGGGAACTTAGGAACCATTATTCGTTTGTGTGATTGGTTTGGAGTAACTCAGTTGGTTTGTTCTAAGAATACAGTTGATTGTTATAATCAAAAAGTAGTACAATCAACCATGGGGTCATTAACAAGAGTTAATATTTTATATGTTGATTTACCTGAGTTTTTAAAAACGACTGATTTACCTGTTTATACTGCCGACATGGATGGCAAAAATGTATACTCATCCTCATTGCCACAAAAAGCAGTTTTGGTAATGGGTAATGAAGCGAATGGAATTTCAAAAGAAATCTCTGAAATTGTAAAGCATAAACTAACCATCCCTAGGTTTGGAGATATTCAACAAACCGAAAGTTTAAATGTAGCAACTGCTACAGCTATTTTATTGAGTGAGTTTAAGAGAGGTTAAAATAATCCGTTTATCTGAGCATCAATTCTATCAATGATATAACCTAAGTCTTCTTGATTTTCTACAAAATCTAAATTATCAACATCAATAATTAATAATTTTCCTTTAGTATATTGAGAAATGAAAGCTTCATAGCGTTCATTTAATCTACTTAAATAATCAATACTAATAGAATTTTCATATTCTCTTCCACGTTTGTGAATTTGACCTACTAACGTAGAAATATCAGCGCGTAAATAAATTAATAAATCTGGAGGAGTAACTAGGTTTTCCATTAATTCAAATAAAGAAGAATAATTACTGAAATCTCTATTTGTCATTAATCCCATTGCATGAAGGTTGGGAGCGAAAATATGAGCATCTTCGTAAATTGTACGATCTTGAATTATTTTTTTTCCAGATTTTCTTAGTTCTAATACCTGACGAAAACGGCTGTTTAAGAAAAATACTTGAAGGTTAAATGACCAACGTTCCATTTCACCGTAAAAATCATCTAAATAAGGGTTTTCATCAACCGACTCAAAATGAGGCTCCCAATTATAATGTTTTGCTAATAATTTAGTTAAGGTTGTTTTTCCTGCTCCGATGTTTCCGGCAATGGCTACGTGCATAGTTTTTGTGTAATTTTAAATCTCTGGCTGTACCAGTTTGAAGTCGTAAAATTACATAAAAAAAAGGATTACAAAAGATTTTAACAAATCAATTTATAACCATAACCTCGAACATTGATTATTTGCACATTTGTATCTTTTTTTAGCTTTTTTCTAAGCTTAGAAATAAATACATCCATGCTTCTGGCATTAAAAAAATCATCATCTCCCCACAATTTTTTTAAAATAAAAGTTCTGTCTAGTATTTCATTTTTCTTTTGAGAAAGGTGGAATAGTAATTCAGATTCTCTATGTGTTAATGGTTCGGATTGTTCTTTATGAGTTAGTAGTTGTTTAGTGTAATTAAAATTGAACTCGCCAATATTTATTTTAGAATCATCTTTTTTTAAGCTAATTCTGTTTAAAAGAGCATGGATTCGTACAATTAACTCTTCCATAGAAAAAGGCTTCTTTAAATAGTCATTACCTCCATGTTTAAAACCTTCTAAAACATCTTTTGTTTGAGATTTTGCTGTTAAAAAAATGATAGGTATGTCATTGTTTTCTTCTCTAATTTCCTTAGCTAACGTAAATCCATCTTTTTTAGGCATCATTACATCTAGTACTAAAACCTCGGGTTGTTCTTTTTGATAAATTTCTAAGGCTTTTTCACCATTTTCAGCGTGAAAGACTTCGAAGTTTCTTGTTTCTAAGCTTTCTTTTACAATTTGCCCTAAACTAGGTTCATCTTCGGCTAATAATAATTTTATTTTCTTAGTCATTTGGCAAAGTAATTTTAAAAACCGTTTGTTTTGGTGTTGATGTTAATGATATGAAACCATTGTGTTTTTCAATTATTTTTTTTGTGTAATACAATCCAATACCAAACCCTTTTACATCGTGAGTGTTTCCTTTAGGAACTCGATAAAATTTATCAAATATTTTTTCTTGTTGATTTTTATCAATTCCATTGCCATTATCAGCTACCGATATTTCTATAGTATTAAGAACAGCGTTTATGTTAACCTGAATATTATCTCCACCATATTTAATAGCATTGTCAATTAAATTTGAAATAGAATTTTCAAAATGAAAAGTATCTATTTTGGTTGTTGTTTCAGAAATGTTTGTAGAAAATTGAATCTTTTTTTTAGGTGTAATTAATTGATGTTTTTGAACAATTTTATCTACGAAACTAATTAGATCTATTGATTCTTTTTTTAACATTAACTTCTCGCTATCTAGAGTTGCAGTTTCTAATAATTTCTCTACCATTTGATGCAGTTTTTTTAACTGAATAGTTGAAATAGAAAGATATTTTTTTGTTTTCTCTTTATCATCGATCATATTAAAATTATCGATAGCTTCAATAGCTGTAGAAATTGTGGTAATTGGAGTTTTGAACTCGTGAGTAATATTACTGATTAAATCGTTCTTAATTTCTGCTAATTCTTTTTGTTTATTGATGATTTTTAACAAATAGAATAAACTCGAAATTACCGCAAGTGCTAAAATAAACGATAACAAAACACCAGTAAAACTACGTTTTAGAACTTCAATTGTTGGATTAGTATATTGTAATTGTATACGTTCGTTTTTCTTTAAAAATGTTGGAGCAGCATCATTTTCTAATAAAACAACATTAGAATAAATATTTTTAGAACTGCTAAATAAGGTGTCTGCTTTAAAATGATTGAGGTTAAAATTTGCAAATATTTTTTTGTCTAAAAACTCATTTCTTAAAATAGAATCTAAAGACTTCAACTTAATAGTATCTGTTTGTATAGAGATAAAAAAAGTGTTTAAATCTTTTTTACGCTTTAAACTGTCTAATTTTTTTTTACCTAAAAAAAATTCTGAGAATTTTTGCTTTGAATCTGCAGAAGATTCAATAGTGTTGTATTTAACTTCTTGCTTTAAGGTTATGTGAGATTTTTTAGAACTATGGCTTTTCTTTATTTTAAAATTGTCTTTAAGAGAATTCAAAATAGTTGAATCCATTTTTCTGAGTTCATCAATATTGTTAGAGTTAATACTAATTTCACTTACTTGAAATCTAAAAGAATCTTTCTTTTTACTTGGATTTTCAGGTTCATCAATATTAAAAATTTTATTGAAGATTTTAGCATTGCTATCTTTATCAGGATTTATTATTGAGTAAAAATTATCTTTAGATAAGTCTGAAAAGTAAATCTCTACCGCATCGTCTAAACTTTGGTTTATTTCGTTTATAACTCGCAGTCGGTTTTCTTCGTAGTTTTTATAATTCCAATAAAATTGTATACCAATAGTAGTAACTATAGTAAAACTTATTAGGTATAAAATCCATCGTTGTTTTTTCGCGTTCATGTTTCAAAAATAAGAAGTTAAGTCGATAATAAAAAAGCGGTTAACACTCGTTAACATTCATTAACTCAAAAGAAAGATAATGGTTTTCATATTTGTAGTATTCAATAAAAATTATAAAAAATGAAACAACTAATTATTACAGTATTATTCTTTTTTGTGTTAACAATACAAGCTCAACAAGAAATAGCAACAGTAAAAGTAAATGACTCAAAAATTACTTCTTTAATTTTTACAGTAGATAATTTGAATGAGTTAAAAACGATTAATTGGAAAGATATTAAAGACATGGTTAAAGAAAATAAATCTAACGATAGTATTGCTTTAGGATTTAGAGTCAGAAGTAAAGATAAAACTAAAAGAATAGCTTATGATAATAGCATAGTTGTTAAAGGAAAGTCAGAAGATATAGATGATTTTATAAAGATTAATAAACGATTTATTAAAGTATTTAAAAACCTATAAACCATACAGATATGATACGATTTATAACCACAATAACATTATTGTTTTTAACTGTAATTTCTTCAGCACAAAACTTTCAAGGAAAAGCCACTTATAAAACTTTTAGAAAAGTAGATTTTAAAATGAAAGAAGGTGGAGAGAATTCAGCTATGCAAAAACAAATTCAAGAACAATTAAAAAAACAGTTTCAACAAACATATACTTTGAATTTTAACAAATCAGAATCGGTATATACTCAAAATAAAAAATTATCTGCACCACAAGCAAGTATGGGAGGTGTTCAAATAGTAATTGCAGGAAACGGAGGAGGAACAGATGTTTTATATAAAAATATATCTGATAAAGAGTATTTAAACAAGACCGAAATTAGTGGCAAGCGCTTTTTAATAAAAGATAAGCTAGAAGACTATGGTTGGGAGATGACGAGTGAAACTAAAAATATAGGAAATTACACTTGCTATAAAGCTACTAGAAGCAGAGAAGAAACAAGAACTAGCATGAGTGTAACTGATGGAAAGCCAGAAGAGAAAAAAGAGAAAGTAACGGTAACTACCACAGCTTGGTATACACCTCAAATTCCAGTTAGTAATGGTCCAGGAGAATTTTGGGGATTACCAGGTTTAATTTTAGAAATTCAAGATGGTAAATTAACCATTGTTTGTTCTGAGATTGTTATGAATCCGTCTGATAAAGTTGAGATTAAAGTTCCTAAAAAAGGGAAAAAAGTTAATCAAGAAGAATTTGATGAAATTATGGATAAGCATTCAAAAGAAATGATGGAACGTTTTAGAAGTAAAAGAAAAAGTAAGGACGGAAATTCTTTTAGTTTAGAAATTCAAGGATAAGATTAAACCTTTAGCTTTTTTTTAAGTCTAACTTCAATTAACAAGAGTTATTTTTATTAAAAAATAAAGATTTAATTATGAAACAGTTATTTACAGGGTTATTTCTGTGCCTTTCAATCACGCTATTTGCTCAAGCTAATTTTCAAGGAAAAGCAGTCTACCAATCTAAAACTACATTTGATATGGATCGATTTAATGGTCGTCAAATGTCTGAAGAAAGAAAAAAACAGATTAAAGATAGAATGAAAAACATGTTAGAGAAAACATATGTTTTAAGTTTTACTAAAGAAGAATCTGTTTATAAAGAAGAAGCAAAATTAGCAGCTCCAGGAACTGGGAGAGGATTTCGATTTGGTGGTTTAGGCGGAGGCACTAAATATAAAAACATCAAAGAAAGAAAGTTTTTAGAATCTACAGAGTCTTTTGGAAAAAAGTTTTTGATTACAGAATCTGTCGAAAAACCTAATTGGAAATTAGGAAGTGAGACTAAGCAAATAGGAAATTACACTTGTTTTAAAGCAACTTTAATAAAGAAAACTGATGCTTTAGATTGGAGGAATATGCGTGGGAGAAGAGGAAATGATAAAAAGAAAGACTCTACTAAAACTCAAAAAATAACTAAAGAAATAGAGTTGCCAAAAGAAGTTGTAGTTACAGCTTGGTATACTCCGCAGATACCTGTTAGTAATGGTCCGGGGAATTATTGGGGATTGCCAGGTTTAATTTTAGAAATTAATGAAGGACGTACGACTATTTTGTGTTCAGAAATAATAATGAATCCGTCTGAGAAAATTGAAATAAAAGAACCTACAAAAGGAAAGGAAGTAACAAGAGCAGAGTACACAAAAATCATGAAAAAGAAGATGGAAGAAATGAGAGAAATGTTTAGGAATAGAAGAGGGGGAAATGGAGGAAGACGCGGATTTCATTAAAGAATAGCCTACTTAAATAAAAAGAAAAACTTACACAATGAAAAAAATACTACTCGTAGCCATTTGTATGGTTACATGGATGTCTAATGCTCAAATTACACTAAAAGGGGTGGTTAAAGATAGTATTGGAAATCCGTTAGAAATGGCGAATGTAATTGCTATAAATAAAGATACAAAAAAGTTAGATTCCTATGGATTTACAGATGCGAAAGGAAATTATAAATTAAATCTTAAAAAGAATACTACCTACACTGTTAAAACAAGTTATATCGGAATGAAAAGTTCTGATACTACAATTAAAATGAACGAGGTTGATGTAGTAAAAGATATTAGTTTAAAAGGGGATGATACTCTAGATGAAGTTAATATTACCTACAAAATGCCAGTGACTGTAAAAGGCGATACTATTGTGTATGACGCTGATAGTTTTAAAACTGGAACAGAAAAAAAACTTGGAGATGTTTTAGATAAATTACCTGGTGTTGAGGTAAATGATGATGGAGAGATTGAAGTAGAAGGGAAGACTGTAAAAAAAGTAATGGTTGAAGGAAAAGACTTCTTTGATGGAGATTCTAAAATCGCAACAAAAAATATTCCTGCAGATGCGATAGATAAAGTTCAAGTATTAAAAAACCATAGCGAAGTTGGGCAGATGAGTCGTGTTACTGATAATGAGGATAATGTTGTTATCAATATAAAATTAAAAGAAGGGAAGAAAAACTTTTGGTTTGGAGAAGTGACAGCTGGTTTGGGTATTGGAATGAAAGATAGTAGGTATATAGCCCATCCAAAACTGTTTTATTATAGCCCAAAATATAGTGTGAATATTATTACTGATATTAATAATATTGGTGAAGTACCTTTTACCATGCGCGATTACTTTAAGTTTACAGGAGGATTTAGAGGTGTTGGCAGTAGTAACGGTACCGATTTTAATGTCGGATCAAATGATATCTCTTTTTTAACATTAAAGAATAATAGAGCTAAAGAAATTGATTCAAAGTTTGGAGCAGTTAACTTTAGTTATTCGCCTAAAAAAACGTGGGATATTAGCGGTTTCGCAATTTATTCAGGAAATAATACAGATATGGAAGAGAGCACAAACAGTCTGTACTCTAATGCTAATATAGATCAAACTAGTTTGCCAACTTACGACCCGAATAATCCAAATTCATTTAAAGTTATTGATACGGAAGAGATTCAAAATTTAACGAATCAAAAAAGCGATTTAGGTTTGTTTAAATTGAGTTCGAGCTATAAGTCAAACACAAATAATCAATTAGACTATGATATTTTTGCTAAAGTGTCAAGTCAAAAACAGTTACAAAGTACATTATCATCAAGAACATATTTAAATGCTGATGATGAGATTGTTCCTATTAATCAAATGTCTGAACAAAATCCGTTTTCTATTAATCAAAACTTAAATTATTATTATACGTTAAACGATAAAAATATTTTTGCTTTTGAAGCGCAACATTTATGGCAAGATGAAGATCCGTTTTATAATGCTGAACTTGAAAAATTGTCATTTTCTAATTTAATAGGATTAAATGAGTTAGCGAATCCGTTTGATGTAAGTCAAAACAAAAGAATTAAAACAAATAAATTTGATGCTAAGTTAGATTACTATTATGTAATAAATAGTAAGAGTAATTTAAATATAACATTGGGCTCTACATTGAGTAATCAACGATTTAATTCCGAAATATTTGAAGTTTTAAATGGAAATAAAACACAAATTTCAGCTACTAATACAATTAACGATGTAGATTTTTCTTTTAACGATTTATATACAGGTTTACATTATAAGTTTATTACTGGAATATTTACTTTCAACCAAGGTTTTACGTTACATAATTATGTTTCTAAGAATACGCAGTTAGGGTCTGAAGTAAAAAATAATTTTACTCAACTTTTACCAGATGCCTCAATAAAAATTAATTTAAAAAAATCTGAAACTTTGCGTTTAAATTATCGAATACAAACAAGTTTTACTGATGTAGTTCAGTTAGCGGAAGGCTATGTTTTTAATAATTACAACAGTTTGTATTCAGGAAATAGAGAGCTAGAAAATTCATTATATCATAATGTAAGTTTAAATTATTTCAGCTTCAATATGTTTAACTATACCAATATTTTTGGTTCGATAGATTATAGTAAAAGAAAAGATGTAATTAAAAGTAACACTCAGTTTTTAGGGGTTAACCAAGTTAGAACTTCGATTAATTCTGCGTTTCCAGATGAGGTAATTTCGGCTAGAGCAAATTTTCAAAAAAGCCATAGAAAGTTTAAGTATAGTCTGGGTGGAAATGTTTCATATTCAAAATCGAATAGTTTAATTACAGATAGGCAAACGAATGTTTCATCAAACAGGTTGTCTAAGATGTTTACACAAACATATAGAACAAAATTTAGTACAAACTTTAAAGAAGCTCCAAATTTTGATTTAGGTTATAATGTGTCGATAAATAAATCAGATATTGGCGGAGTCGAAAATACATTTACAACACATAGTCCTTATATTAATTTTGACGCTTACTTTTTAAAGGAGTTAATATTTACGTCAAAGTACACGTACAATAATGTAGTGAATAACGGAACTTCAATTGATAGTTATGGTTTTTTACGAGCAGATTTAACGTATCAGAAAAAAGATAGTAAATGGGAATATAAAGTAGGAGTAACTAATTTATTAAGCACGACAGGTTTGAATCAAAATAGTAGTAACGATATTTTAGTTAGTAACTCTACTTATGTTATTCAGCCAAGAATAGCTGTTTTTAGCGTTAAGTATAATTTATAATATTTTGAATTGATTAAATAAAAAAGCGAGCTAATTAGCTCGCTTTTTTTGTGATATAATATTTGTGTTTATCTAAAAATCACTTTTCTAGTTTCAATTTTACCATCATTTTCTACTTGTAATAAGTAGATTCCTCCACTTGGTCTTTTAAACTGAATTTCTTTGTTAAAAGAACTTGATACTGTAGAAAAACTTTGAGTATCTAATAACTGTCCTCTTAAGTCGAATAATCTAACAATAGTTAAATCTTTAACCTTTACTTTAAAATTCACCGTTATATTACCATCAGATGGTACTGGATACATTTTTAAATCTTTAAATAATGTTGCATCAGTAGCAAAGCTTTCTTCAACATTAATAGTGTAGTCTTCAACTTCACCATCAAAATCTAATTCACAAGAATTTGGAGCAGTTTTTAGTTTAGTAGATATTCTAAGAGTTTTATTACCTAGAATAGCATCTTCTGGTATTACAATATCAAAATTATTTGATGTTAAATCAAACCCTTCATTATCGTCAAATAAACAATTTTCGTTCCAGTCAATCCATCCATGTGTTTTTACATCATCGTTACCATCTTTATTAATAGTTACTGATAAATCATAAGATTCGCCCCTTACAACTCCTGTAGAAATTGATTTGAAATCTGAAAATCCATTAGTTTTTGTTGATGAGTTATCAATTTCCCCGAATTTTACGTTGGTAATACTAATTTGAGAATCTAAATTACCTGATGATTTACAATGATTGTCATTTACACTAAGAATTAAATCAACTGATTTTGTCATAGATGTTGACGCTCCTGTAACTTTAATTGTGTAATCGCTAACAGCTACATTACTTAAATTCGAAACCGTTAATGTAAATACGTTGCTAGTATTTATTGAATTAATACTTAATTCTGTGGTCGCATTTGCAGGAGCATCAGTAATTGACAGCGCAACATCTTCATTAAAATCATTAAATACTGAGAAATCCAACATATATTCAACTTCAGAGACAGCTTTGTTACAAATAGATAAACTTCCAGTTTTATTTGTTAATGTAAAACTAGGAGTAATTGTAATTGTATAATCTTCAACTTCTCCATTAAAGTTTAATTCACAAGAATTTGGATCTCCATCACTAGCAAGTTTTGTAGTAACTCTTAAAATTGTACTTCCTATTAAAGCATCATTAGGTATCGTTACTTCTAATCCACTATTGTTAGTAGCACCAGAAGTATTTGTAGCTTCTCCTAAGTCATATTTTTCGTTAGCATCGAATAAACAGTTTTGATTCCAGTCTATCCAAGCATAAGTTTTAGTCGCGTTATTGCCATCTGTATTCACATTTGTTTTTAACAGATACTTGGCTCCTTTAATAATTTCTGAAGAAATCGATTTAAAATCAGAATAACCATTTGTTTTAGTGGATGTGTTGTTTATCTCCCCAAAATTAACTAGTGTGGTACTTATTTGCGAGTTTGTATTTCCAGAAGAATTACATAAGTTATCGTTAACGTTAAAAGGTATTTCTACAGATTTTGTTAATGATGCAGATGTACCAGTAACTATCATTGTGTAATCACCAATAGCAGCATTGTTTAAGTTAGAAAGAGTTAAGGTAATTGTACCATCCGAGTTTATTGAAGCGGGGTTAAATGCTGATGTGGCATTCGTTGGTACTCCAGTAACAGTAAAGTTAACATCTTCATTAAAACCAAATAAGTTTTTATAATCAAAAGTAAAAGCTTGTTCGTTTACCGCTTTATTACATATTGAAATATGTTGGGATGTACTTGTTAAAGTAAAATCTGGTTGAGGTTTCTCTTCAATAATAACAGTATAATCTTCTGTTTCTCCCCATTCAGTTTTATGGTCAGAATCACATGGGCCATCACCATAGCCATCACTTGGAGAATCGTACTCAATAACAACTCTCATTCTTGTTTCTCCTAAAACAGCTCCTTCTGGCACGGTAATATTAAAAGTAGTAGTATCTGTATTCGTCGTAGTACTATTACCATCACTATCTTGCTTAGAACCTAAGTCAAACCTTTCATCTGTTTTATTAAATTGATAATCTTGATTCCAGTCAATAAAAACATAACAGTGATCTTGGTATCCTCCTGTGTCAAACGTAACACTTATTTGGTGAGTTTGAGTTCTTTTGATATTTGTGGAAACTGAAGTGAAATCTTCGTAACCATCAGCAGTGTCATTATCAGAGTTGTTATTAATAGTATTAAAAGTAACATTGGTTATGTGTTCTGTTCCTCCAGCTTCATCAGTAAAAGTTGAGGTACAATACGACGGTGTTTCGGTTGTAAACTCTCCAATACTAGAATTAGCACCTTCACCACAATCATTTTTAGGTTTAACATACCAAAAATATTTTGTTACCCCATTTAAAGGAGATGAATGAGTATATGTATTTGTAGAAGTATTTTCATTGATGATAACATTTGCAAACCCTGCGTCTGTTGCTACTAAAATATCGTATGATGTCGCGTTTGTATCTGCTCCCCATTCAAATTTAGGAGTTAACCCAACATCTGTAGCAGCATTAGTAGGAGATGTTATATTGATATTAGAAAAACTTGTTCCTATAATTTTTAATAAAGCATCTGTAGTTTGTGTAACGCTTGCAGAACTTCCTTGGGCAACAATTGTATAATTTTGTTGATTACTGTTGTCTAAGTTGTTGATTGTCATGGTGACATCACCATCAGTGTTAATTGTAGCTGGAGAGAAATTAGCTGTAGCTCCATTAGGTAAACCAGTTGCAGATAGCGTTACTGTTTCAGAAAAACCATTAACAAAATCAAAATTCAATGTGTAATTAACAGAGTTGTTTCCAGTGTTACAAACTGTTTGTTTATCTGTTTTATTGGTAAATAAAAACGTTGGAACTGTAGAGTTAATAGTGAAGTTTGTAGAGTTAACATTGTAAAAAATGTTATCAGCTGCTTCAACCATAACACGGGCTTGCGTTGTTGGATTGTTAGGGATTATAATAGATTCAGTTCCGTCATTATCAATGTTTTCTTTTATAGTTATAGGGAAAGTAACTCCGCCATCAGTAGAAAGTCTAATGTTAACTTTCGAACAATTAATAGGAGCTTGATCTGTTGTTCCTTTATTCCATGTTATCGTTTGAGAACTTCCAGTGTTCCAAGTTACAGCTGTTGTTGGTGCTGTAACTGTAAACGCTTCAGCATCTGTAACTGTTATTTTAATATCATCTCTAGCAGAATTACCTCCACCTGTATGATTATCTCTAACTGTAAGTGCAAAATTTAAAGTTCTTGCAACCGAAGGTACAACTTCCCATGTACTTGAAGTGCTTCCTCCAATTACTGTTGGTAAGGCAGGGAAGTACCTGTTTGGTGAAGCTTTAGATGGTAAAGATCTAAAAGTTGGCCCTCCAGTATTTTTTGAAACAGGAGGCATAGTAGCAACTTCAGTATCAGTTTGCTCCCAATTGTAGGTTAAGCTAGCTGTACCTTGAGCATCTGTAGCATTACCTTTTAGGGCAAAAGGAGTAGATTTAGGAATACTAACATCAGAACCTGCATTAGCTGTAGGTACAGTATTACCTGTGTCTGTTTTAGTTGCACAATCTCCAGAACCTTTAATATGATTCCACATTTGAGCAATACTTACTGCATGAAAATGATCATCACTATTGCTTTGAACATTTGGAGAACAAATACCAGCATAGCCCATAATAGTAGATCCACTACCAGGCTCAACAGCTGTTGAATTTGTTCTATTACAATCGTTATTTTGAGTATGAGTTCCACCAAATTGATGTCCTAATTCATGAGCTACAAAATCTATATCGTAAGGGTCAGAAATAGGCTGGCTACTACCGGTAATACCACTGGCTTTAGCTCCAGTAACACAAACAGAATTTAATTGAGCTAAACCACCACCACCGGTACTGAAAGTATGACCGACGTCGTAATTTGCATTGCCAATAATAGCGTCACATTTCTGTTGGCTTTCATCTATTAAGCTATTAGCATCGTTGTTTGATAAACCGTCAGTAGCTGCGTCTAAAAATATAATTTTATCATTATCATTTACAATAATCATTCGTACTCCTAAATCTTTTTCGTAAACTCCATTAACACGAGTCATTGTAGTGTTCATTGCTGATAAAACAGCAGCTTTTTTTTCTGTATCGCTTGTTGGGGTAGGTGTAGTACGATTTATGTGGAACTGAGAATACTCACCAGTTGAAGCGATAGCGATTCTATATGTTCTAAGTTTTCCATCATCAGCATTTCTTTGAAAAGAAGTTGATTTTACAATTTTTTTAGCAGAGACTTCAACTTGACATTCAAAACCACTTTTATTTGATTTTAAATCTGCCCTTTTATAAACAATGTATTGCTCTTTGTTTTTTGTATATGGGTCTACATAGATTGTACTTTCTTTTCCTGAAAAAACAACGGCGTGTAATCCGTCTACGCCAATACTAATTTTAGCAACAGCGGTTGGGTCATCTATTCCTTGAGCAGAATATGATTTTATCATAGGGAACTTTGCGGCTAATTCTGGAGCTAAATATGAAGTTTTTTTAATAGAGAATTTTTTTAATTCTCCTTTAGAGTTAGGTAGTTTTATTACGTTCTCTTTTTTGCTGCTTCTTTGGCTAATTTTGTTTAAAGAATTTTTAAACTCTTTTAATTCCAAATTCATCAAAGAATATTTCTCAGGGAAATTTTTAATAAAAAGAGTATTGTCGTTTTTTGAAAGGAGATTCTCAGAACCTACTTTCTTCCATGAATTTTGTGAGCATAAATTAATTACTGCAACAAAAAAAGATATAAATACTAAAAGGGCTTGTTTTTTAATCATAATTGTCTTGGGTAGTTATATTAAATAATAACACTTTAAGGTTAAATTTCCCTACCTTTGGGGGATGAAATATTTAGCGAAAATATGAATAAAAATGTTATAGTCAGAGATTTAGGTTCTAAAGATTATAAGGAGACTTGGGATTTTCAAACTGAAATTTTAGATGGTATAGTTTCTTTAAAAAGAGAGAAGAGAAATGGAGATGCTGAAATAATAACACCAAATCACTTTTTGTTTGTTGAGCACCCGAATGTATACACTTTAGGGAAATCTGGAGACATGAGTAATTTATTATTGAATGAAGAGCAGTTAAAAGAAAAAGGAGCCACTTTTTACAAGATAAATAGAGGGGGAGATATTACCTACCATGGACCAGGGCAAATTGTTGGGTATCCAATTATAGATTTAGAAAATTTTTTCACTGATATACATAAGTATTTACGATTATTAGAAGAAGCGATTATTCTAACAATTGCAGAATATGGATTAAAAGGAGATAGAAGTAAAGGGGAAACTGGAGTTTGGTTAGATGTTGGAACCCCTTTTGCTAGAAAGATATGTGCTATGGGTATTCGTGCTAGTCGTTGGGTTACTATGCACGGATTTGCATTAAATGTAAATGTTAATTTGGGTTATTTTGATAATATTATTCCTTGTGGAATTAGAGGTAAAGCTGTTACTTCTATGGAGGTTGAGCTTGAAAAAAAAGTGTCAGAAGCTGAGGTGAAGCAAAAAATTCTAAAACATTTTAAAGAATTGTTTGAAGTTGAAGAATTTATAGTAGAATAAAAAAAGGGTTGACATTGTCAACCCTTTTTTTATTTGTATAACTAAAACTATTTTTGAGCTTTAATATCAAAAGAAATTTCCATTAAGTCGTTAATGAACTTATCTTTTAAAGCAGCATCAATTTTCTTTGATTTGTAAGTAACTCCAAAGTCAGTTCTGTCAATACTAAAAACATCACTTTTAAAAGTAGCTGTACCATCATTTTCAGAAATTGTAGCTGGTATAGTAATACTTTTTGTAGTTCCTCTTAAAGTTAAGTTACCTGTAACTTGTAATTTTCCGTCTTTCATTTCAGAACTAGCAACTTCAAACTTTGCAGTTGGGAATTTAGCTACATCAAAAAAGTCTCCAGCTTTTAAGTGTCCTTCTAAATCTTCTTTTCCTTTTCCAGCTTCTAAATCTGAACAAGAAATTGAAGCCATGTCAATTGTGAATTCTCCAGATTTAAGAGCTCCATTTTCGATATCGAATAAACCACTCGCTAAACTAACTACTCCGTTATGAGAACCAGTTGGCTTGCTTCCTTTCCAAGTAACAGTAGATTCAGCAACGTTTGCTTTGTATGAATTTATTACGTTTTCTACTTTTTTAATGTCTTTTACTTCTTCGTTTGCAGTTACTTTGTTTTTTTCTGTTTTACAAGAAACAGCAGCTAGAGCAACAAATGCAATTGCTAAAATTGATTTTTTCATTATGATTGATTTTTAATAATTGAATTATTTAGAACAAATGTAAATAAAAAATAGTTCCCACGGAAATTATTATTGTGTTAAGATTTTATTAATTACGTAAGAGCTGGCTTGTAAACCAAACGCAGCAGGCATATAACTAATGGTTCCGTAGTATGATTTTTTAAAATTTGTACCGTCAGTTAATTTTAAACTATTTGGAATTTGTACTTCCTCTGAATAGACAGCAGCAATACCTTTATTAACTTTTCTGTCTTTTAATCTCTTTTTTAGAGCACGAGCCATTTTACAGTTTTTAGTCTTGCTAATATCTTTAACTACAACTTTACTAGCGTCTAATTTTCCGCCAGCTCCCATTGAGCTGATTAACTTTACTTTTTTGCGTTTTGCAGCTACAATTAAATTAATTTTTGGTGTAATACTGTCAATACAATCTAGTACGTAATCGTATTTTTTGTCTACAATTTCAAAGGCTCTTTCTGGAGAAAGAAATTCTTCTAAAACTGTTAATTCAATTTCTGGATTAATGTCTTTGATTCGTTCGGCAATAACCTTGGTTTTCGATACTCCAACTGTGCTGTCAAGTGCAGGTAATTGTCTGTTTTTATTTGTTTCATCAAAAGCATCACCATCTACAATAGTCATTTTTCCTACACCCGCTCTTGCAATAAATTCTGCGGCAAATGATCCTACGCCACCTAAACCAACAATTAAGATATTTGCTTTTTTTAGCTTTTCAATTCCTTCTTTTTGAACCAGTAATTCTGTTCTTTCTAACCAACTCATTTTATAAATATGCTATTAAAATTTTGATATATAATTTCTTTTAGTTTTTCTGTTTCTAACTCTTTTATCATAGCCGCTTTTTGATAAATATCTTTAATGTTTATTTCATCATCATCTGTTTCAAAAAAGATTTTATCTAATGGAATTTTAGAAAAAGTATCTTGCGTTTTTTCAGAAAGAAGTAATGATTTTCCGAAGGATAAAAATATTCCATTGTTGATTAATGATAAAGCAACTTGTGTGTTTTTATTAAACCCGTGAATAATCCATGGTTGTTTGGGTTTTAACTCTTTTTTTAATTGTATAATTTCTTGAAATGATTTTACACAATGAATTATCAAAGATTTTTTATGTTTTTCTGAGAGTGTAACTTGTTTTTTGAATACATCTATTTGTAATTCAAAGTCCGTTTCAGTTAGCTTATCTAATCCACATTCACCTAAAGCAAAACAATTATCTAGTTGTAATTGTTTATCAATAAAAGATAATTCTTCTTCTATTTTTTCATTACTAATATACCACGGGTGAATTCCTATAGAAAATGAATTTTTAAATTCTGTAGAATTAGGAAAACAGTTTTCGATTTTAAAAACATCATCTTGGTTAGATAAATTGTGTGTATGAATATCAATAAATTTCATTACTAAAATCTAGACTTTATCCTTAGTGTCGATAATAATGGTAACAGGTCCATCATTTAGTAGCTCTACTTTCATATCTGCACCAAACTCACCAGTTTGTACTTTCTTTCCTAAATCAGTCTCAAATTGTTTTATGAATTGATCGTAAAGTGGAATCGCAATATCTGGTTTTGCTGCTTTTATGTAGCTAGGACGATTTCCTTTTTTAGTTGATGCATGCAAGGTGAATTGACTTACAACGATAGCATCACCATTAATATCGATTAATGATTTATTCATTATATCGTTCTCGTCGTTAAAAATGCGAAGGTTAATTATTTTTTTAGATAACCAATTAATATCTTCCTGTGTGTCATCATCAATTATTCCTAGTAAAATTAATAATCCACTTTTAATATTGGCAACTTTATCACCATTAACAGTTACGCTAGCTTTTGTAACTCTTTGAATTACTGCTTTCATTTATTCTTTATCTTTTTCCCAAACATCGGTTCTATAATGCTCTTCTTCACCTTCTAAAATCTGTAAATAACTCTTGTAACGAGACCATGAAACCTCTTCGTTTTCTAGTGCATCTTTTACTGCGCACTTAGGTTCGTTTACGTGGATGCAATTATTAAACTTGCAATGTTGTTTTAATGCAAAGAATTCAGGAAAATAGTCTCCTAGTTCATCTCTACCCATATCAACAACACCAAAACCTTTAATTCCTGGGGTGTCAATAATTCTAGCATTAAAACTTAAATCGAACATTTCAGCAAAGGTAGTTGTGTGTTTTCCTTGCTTGTATTGTTCTGATATTTCTTTAGTTTTTAAATTTAAAGAAGGCTCTATAGCATTTACTAAAGTTGTTTTTCCAACACCAGAATGTCCAACAAACATTGATGACTTATCTAACATTAACTCTTTAATTTTATCAACGTTTTTATTTTGAGTAGCAGAAACTTCAATACATTGATAACCAATTGCCTCATAAATATCTTTTAAATATAAAATCTCAGCACGTTGTTCAATTTCGTAAGAGTCTATTTTGTTAAAAACTAAAATTGTTTTTATAGAGTAGGCTTCTGCAGTTACTAAAAAACGATCGATAAAAGTGGTAAAAGTAGGAGGGTTGTTTATAGTGATTAGTAAAAAAACTTGATCTATATTAGAAGCAATAACATGGGTTTGCTTTGATAGATTTACAGATTTACGAACAATAAAATTATCTCGTTCATAAATATTAGTGATAACTCCAGTCTCTTCGTTATTCTTTGTCTCAAGATCAAAATCAACTTTATCGCCAACAGCAATCGGATTGGTGCTTTTAATTCCTTTTAAGCGGAATTTTCCTTTGATTCTGCATTTGTACGAAACTCCTTCAGATTTAACTAAATACCAGCTTCCAGTTGATTTGTAAACGATTCCTATCATATGAAACAAAGATGAGAAATTTTATAAATTAAAATGTATATTCGCTCCTTAATTTTAAAAAACAAAAAAATATTATGAAAAATTTATTGCTATCAATTAGCTTTTTATTGGTGTCTGTTATTTCTGCAAATGCTCAAAAATATGAGTATAGAGTAATAACAAGTGTAGAGTCTACAATTCCTAGTGGATTAGGAAGATCTAGATTACTTTCATCTAACGAAGGAAGAGATTATAAGAACTTTACATCTACTAGATCTGATGATAAAGAAAAAGATAAGAGAAATAAATCTGATCGTTCAGAGATTAGAGTTAAAAACTTTGACGAAACTAAGCTTTTAAACTTTTTTAATATTGGAGGAATTAGATTTCAAAATATTGTTGCCAATGATGCGGTTATCACATCTAAAATTAATGCAATGGTAGAAGAAGGATGGGATTTAGCATTTGTAAATACAGGTGTTGAGAGTTATGGTGGTAAAGGAGATAAAAATGGTCTTTTTATTACTAGATACATTTTTAAAAGATTAAAATAATCAGTTAAAAAGGCGCCCGTTAAGGCGCCTTTTTTAGTTATTAATTATTTTTTCTTGATGATTTATACTTTCTTGATGGATAGCTTTAAATATTTTAAGGATAAACTCTTCGCTTAAACCTCTTTCATTTCCTTCAAGAATCATTTTGCCTAAAATTTCGTTCCATCTTCTGGTTTGGAGTATGGCAACATTCTTCTCTTTTTTTAATTCACCAATAGAATCAGCTACTTTCATACGTTTTCCAAGCATTTCGATAAGTTGATGATCTACAACATCAATCTGAGTACGTAAGGTATTTAGTGCATTTCTATAATCAGCCTCTGTATCTGTTGCTTTTCTAACTTTTAAATCAATCATCATTTGTATTAAACTAGCTGGTGTAATTTGCTGTTTTGCATCACTCCAAGCATTGTCTGGATCGTAATGAGTTTCTACCATTAGCCCATCAAAATTTAAGTCAAGAGCAGTTTGGCAAATATCAAAAATAATATCACGACGACCAGCAATATGTGAAGGATCGCAAATTAATGGTAAATCTGGGAAACGATTTTGTAGCTCAATAGGAATTTGCCATTCGGGATTGTTACGGTATCTTGTTTTTTCATAAGTTGAAAAACCTCTATGAATTACTCCTAGTTTTTTAATATTTGCAGTATATAAACGTTCGATAGCACCTAGCCACAGCGGTAAATCTGGATTTACAGGATTTTTTACTAATACAATTTTATCGGTTCCGTTAAGTGCGTCTGCTATTTCTTGAATAATAAATGGACTTACAGTAGTTCTAGCTCCAATCCAAAGAATATCAATATCATGCTCTAGGGCTAATTTTACGTGATCTTTGTTCGCAACTTCTGTTGCAGTTAACATTCCGGTTTCTTTTTTTGCTTTTTGCAACCATTTTAAGCCTAGTGCGCCAACACCTTCAAAATTACCAGGTCTAGTTCTTGGTTTCCAAATTCCGGCTCTTAAAACTGTAGCATCAGTATCTTTTAACTCATGTGCAATTTTTAATACTTGTTCTTCTGTTTCTGCACTGCAAGGTCCTGCTATAACTAATGGATGATTTAAATCGAAATCATTTAACCATGTTTTTAATTCTTTTGTATTTTCCATTTTATGTTTTAATTATTGAAGGCTAACTTCTTTAATTCCGTTTAAAATTTGTTTTATATGATTTGTGTTTTCCATTTCAGAGTAAATTTCTGAAAAATTATTTTGTTCTATTAAAGTTTTAAATTGTTGTAAGTTTTGAATGTACTCATTTAAAGTTTCAATTACATTTTCTTTGTTTTGTTCAAAGATTGGTGTCCACATGGCTGGCGAGCTTTTTGCTAAACGAACAGTTGAAGCAAATCCACTACCAGCCATATCAAAAATATCGCGTTCGTTTTTTTCTTTCTCGATAACGGTTTTTCCTAGCATAAAAGAGCTTATATGTGATAAGTGTGATACATAAGCAATGTGTTTGTCGTGAGATTTAGCATCCATATAACGAATACGCATTCCTAGTTTTGAAAAAATATCTAAGGCTATTTCTTGTAGCTTAAAAGCTGTTTTTTCTACTTCACAAATAATATTTGTTTTACCAATAAACAATTTTTTTAGAGCTGCATTTGGTCCTGAAAACTCAGTTCCTGCAATAGGATGCGTAGCTAAGAAATTTCTTCTCTTAGGATGGTTTTCCAAGGCTTTACATATTTGTTCTTTAGTCGAGCCAACATCTATTACCAAACAATTATCTGATACAATATTTAATGTTTGATGGATGATGTCTAAAGAAACATCAACAGGTATAGAAATAATAACTATATCCGCATTTTTTACCTCAGATATTACTGCTTGCTCATGAATGATTCTTAATTCTAAAGCTTTTTCTATGTGCTCTTCATTAGTATCTATTCCATAAATAGTAGCGTCTTTAAATTTTTGTTGAATGTCGAGAGATAAGCTACCCCCAATCAAACCGAGTCCTATAATAAATACATTCATGTTATATTCTGCTTATTGCTTCTTTAATTTTTTCTTTTGGAACACATAACGAAAATCGAATGTATCCTTCTCCTTTCGAGCCAAAAACTGTGCCTGGAGCAACAAAGATGTTTTTGTTGTATAGTAAATCATCAATCATTTCTTCTGATGTAATGTTTGAAGGTAGTTTAGCCCATACAAACATCCCTGAACTTTCTTTATCGTAAGTACATTTTAGCTTGTCAGCTAAAGACCATACAAGTTCTCTTCTTTCTATGTAAACCGAATTTAATTGCTTAAACCAATCGGTAGATAACTGTAAAGCTTCAATAGCTCCTTTTTGAATTCCGTAAAACATTCCAGAATCCATTTGTGTTTTTACTTTTAAAACTTGAGCTAAAAATTCTTGTTTTCCTAAAAGCATTCCAACCCTCCAGCCTGCCATATTAAACGATTTACTTAAAGAATTTAACTCGAGAGCAATATCTTTAGCTCCTTCAACTTTTAAAATACTCTGAGGATTATCACTTAAAATAAAACTATACGGATTGTCATTTACAATTACAATATTGTGCTTTTTAGCAAATGCAATTAATTTTTCAAAAGTATCATTAGTTGCTTTAGCACCAGTTGGCATATGCGGATAATTTACCCACATTAGCTTAATTTTAGAAGTATCTAGTTTTTCTAATTCACTAAAATTAGGTTGCCAATTTGTGTTTGAATCTAACTCATAAAAAATTGGAGTAGCTCCAATTAAATTGGTTGCAGAACTATAAGTTGGATATCCTGGATTGGGAATTAGGACTTGATCTCCTTCATTTAAAAATGCTAGAGAAATATGTATAACTCCTTCTTTACTTCCCATTAAAGGAAGTATTTCATTTTCTGAGTTTAGCGCTACATCATAATTTCTTTGATAAAAACTACTTACTGCTTTTCTAAATTCAGGAAGTCCTTGGTAGCTTTGGTATTTATGAGCTCCATCTTCAAATAAACTTTTTTTTATAGCATCAATTACTGAACTTGGAGGTTGTAAATCGGGACTTCCAATTCCGATATTAATAATAGGTTTTCCTTCAGTAGCTAATTGACGTACTTCTCTCAACTTTTTAGAAAAGTAGTATTCTTGTACAGTGCTTAAACGGTTTGCAAATTGTATCATATTCTTCCGTTTTTATATTCGCCTAAAACTTTAAAGTCTTCAGCCATTATTTTAATAATAGATTTTGCTTTGTCGTAATCTTCATAAGTATTGAAAGTAACATCAACGAAAAATGAATATTTCCATGGGGTTTCTATTTTAGGTAATGATTGAATTTTAGTTAGATTTAATTTACAATCGCTCATTACATTTAAAATAGTAGCTAAACTTCCTCTTTTATGATCTAATTCAAATTTTAAAGAAGCTTTGTTTATTTCACTTTTGCCATTGTATGGTTTAGAAGTTTGCAGAATTACAAATCGTGTAGCATTGTTTTTTATCGTTTGTATTTCATCTTCAATAACTTCTAAATTAAAAATATCGGCAGCGATCTTAGGAGCTATTGCTGCAACTCCTTTTAGCTTTTTTTCTGAAATACGTTTTGCTACAGCAGAAGTATCTACATCTTCGATAAGTTTAATGTGCTTATGCTGTTTAAAAAACTCTTTACATTGTAAAAGTGCCATAGGGTGTGAAAAAACCTCTTTAATGTCTTCAGTTTTTTGGTTTGGTAAAACCATTAAATGATGATGAATGGGTAAATAATATTCACCAGATATGTGAAGGTTATTTTTGTCTATTAATGCATAATTAGGAATTATCGAACCAGCAATTGTGTTTTCAATAGCCATAATTGCTTGTTCGCTTTTTTGATTGAGTAAACTATCTACTAAGATGTCAAAAGATAAACATTCATCTAGAGCAATATTGTCCCCGTAATAATTTTGGGCAACTATATGATGATTACTTCCTTGTATTCCTTGAATGGCTATTTTTTTCATTTTTAATCAAAAAAAAAGCCTCGATAAATTCGAGACTTTGATTAGTTTATATTATTTGTTGTTTAACAATACGATACAAAGTCTCATCTCTTACTAAAAAAGTAAAAGTAAAAATAGAAACCTTGCCATACGTTTTGTAACATCATTGTATTTGTGTTCTTTGTACGAGACAAATCTTAGAAATTAATTTTAGAAAAACAAATTATCTTCGCTAAAAATTATTTCTTATGAATATTGAGCGCGTTATTTCGCATTGGACAACAAATACTTATTATATTGATAGTAATGGTGAGTCGGTAATTATTGATGCATCTGATATAGCAATTAAAGAATTTGTAGCTATTAATCCTAAAAATATTATTATTACTCATGGGCATGTTGATCATATTGAGGTTTTAAAAGATTTACGGAAAGAATATCAATGTGATGTAGTAATTCAAGAGGAAGGTCAGCAGATGTTAACGGATCCAATGATGAATACTTCTGGATTTTTCCCACAGTTTAAAACCATTTCTTGTAAAGAAGCTGAAGTTGTTTTTAAAGGAAAAGAGTTTTCTTTTAAAATAGGAGAGAAGGAATTTAAAACAATACATACTCCTGGGCATTCTCCAGACTCTTCAATTTTTTATTGTGAGGAGGAAAAATTATTAATTGCAGGAGATTTAATTTTCGAGAATTCTATTGGTCGTTCAGATTTTATGCACTCTAATACCGAGCAGCATCTTAAAAATGTAGTAAAAGTTTTAGATTTTTTTGATGATGATTATACTGTTTTACCTGGTCATGGGAATCCGTTTGTATTAGGGAAAGCCAAAAAAGATATTATAAATGTGGTGAATTGGGTTGCTAATCAAGAACAAATAATATTGTAAAAAAGAAAAAGCTTCTCAACATTGAGAAGCTTTTTGCGGTCTGGACGGGACTCGAACCCGCGACCCCATGCGTGACAGGCATGTATTCTAACCAGCTGAACTACCAGACCGT
>CANLQH010000001.1 GCA_947493285.1 uncultured Tenacibaculum sp. | reverse complement strand
TACTGCCAATGGTGGGAGAGTAGGTCGTTGCCTTTCTTTTAAACCTCAATCTTTTTAGATTGAGGTTTTTTTTTACATGAAATTTACTGCTATTTTTGACCTATGAATTATAAACATTCTTACTTAGTAACTATTCAATATCTAGGATTTCGGTTTCATGGATGGCAAAAGCAACCGAACTTAAAAACAGGTCATCTTTTTCTAGATAAAACGTTGAAATTTATTTTTAAGGGAGTAAGGTTAAAAAGTTTGGGAGTTGGTAGAACGGATGCAAGAGTTTCAGCAAGTAATTTTGCATTTCAATTATTTATTGATGAAGAAGTAAACTTCGAACAGTTTATGGTAGATTTTAATGTAAATGCTCCAAGTGATATGAGAGCATTGAAGATTGAAGATATTCCTAGAAATTTTAATATAATCCAACACCCAAAAGTTAAAGAGTACAGGTATTATTTTTCATATGGAGAGAAAAATCATCCATATGCAGCGCCTTTTTTAAATCGTTTTAGAGAGCAACTAGATATTGAGTTAATGAAACAAGGAGCTAAGTTATTTGAAGGATTTCATAACTATAAACGATACTGTACAAAGCCATCTCCAGAAACAAAAGTAGAAAGAGAAATTCTATTTTGTAGAATTGAAAAGAATACTGAATTAACAGCTTCTTTTTTTCCAAATGAAAGTTATGTTTTGATTGTTAGAGGAGAAGGTTTTTTGAGAAACCAAATACGATTAATCATGGGAGCTTTACACGATTTAGGAAAGGGAGAATTTGACTTAGAGTTTATTAAAAAAAGTTTAGAACCTGATTCTGACATAGATTTAATAAAAAACATTGCGCCAGCTTCTGGACTACATTTATATAACATAGATTTTAAAAAATAAAAAAGCTCATCAATATTGATGAGCTTTTTTATTTTATGTGAAAAGAGTTTATTCTTTAATTAAACTTCTTGAGATTACTATTTTTTGAATTTCAGAAGTTCCTTCATAAATCTGAGTAATTTTTGCATCACGCATTAAACGCTCTACATGATATTCTTTTACAAAACCATTTCCTCCGTGAATTTGAACAGCTTCTACTGTTTGCTCCATTGCAACTTTTGATGCATATAATTTTGCCATAGCTCCTGAACGTGTATAATCATCTCCATTATCTTTATCACAAGCAGCTGCCATTACTAAATGACGAGCAGCAGTAATTTCGGTATACATATCAGCTAATTTAAAAGCAATTGCTTGATGATTACAAATCTCAGTTCCGAAAGCTTTACGTTCTTTCGAATATTTTAAAGCTAATTCGTAACCTCCTGCAGCAATACCTAATGCTTGAGCAGCAATACCAATACGTCCACCAGATAAAGTTTTCATAGCGAATTTAAATCCGAATCCATCTTCACCAATTCTATTTTCTTTAGGAACTTTTACATCATTAAATTGTAAAGTATGTGTATCAGAACCACGAATACCTAATTTATCTTCTTTAGGACCAATATCAAAACCTTCCATTCCTTTTTCAAGGATAAAAGCATTGATTCCTCTATGTCCTTTTTCACGATCTGTTTGTGCGATTACTAAGTAAACACCAGCACGACCACCATTGGTAATCCAGTTTTTTGTACCGTTTAATAAATAATGATCTCCTTTATCAATTGCAGTAGTAGCTTGAGAAGTAGCATCAGAACCAGCTTCAGGCTCACTTAAACAAAACGCTCCTATTTCTTCACCAGTAGCTAATTTTGTTAAATATTTTTGTTTTTGCTCTTCAGAACCGTAAGCTTCTAAACCATAACATACTAATGAATTGTTTACAGAAACCATTACAGAAGCAGAAGCATCAATTTTAGATAATTCCTCCATAATTAATACGTAAGAAACAGCATCCATTCCGCTTCCTCCATATTTAGGATCTACCATAACTCCCATAAAACCTAATTCTCCCATTTTACGTACTAATTCGTCAGGAAAACTTTGTTTTTCATCTCTTTCTATAACTCCAGGTAATAATTCGGTTTGAGCAAAATCACGCGCAGCATCACGAATCATTAAATGCTCTTCTGTAAGATTAAAATCCATTATATATTTTTATTTTATTAAATTCGTAAAAAATGTGCTCAAAGATACTTTTTTAATAGCATATTTTCAATAGACTTTCTACTTTTACTTTATGCTCAATAAATATATTTACTGCATAGGATTAATGTCAGGTACTTCGTTAGATGGAATTGATATAGCCTATATAAAAATCAATAATAGTTCATATATAGACTTTGAAATTATACAGGCTGAAACTATCCCATATTCCAAAGAATGGAAAGCTGTTTTAAAAGAGGCAATATTTTACACTAAGGAAAACTTAAAAGAATTAGATGTGAAATATGGTAAGCTTTTAGGAAACTTACTTAATGAATTTATAATTGAACACGATATATTTAAATTAGACTTTATTGCTTCACACGGGCACACTATTTTGCATGAGCCACATAATGGAATTACATTACAAATTGGTGATGGACAGGAAATATCTAAAATTACAAATAAAAAGATCATTTGTGATTTTAGAACTCAAGATGTTGATTTGGGTGGGCAAGGTGCGCCATTGGTGCCTATTGGAGATAAATTGATGTTTTCAAATCATAGTCATTGTTTAAATCTAGGAGGTTTTGCAAATGTATCTTTTGAAAAGAATAATGAAAGAATAGCTTTTGATATTTGTCCTGTAAACATTGTGTTGAACCATTACACAAATAAGTTAGGATTTGAGTTTGATGATCGAGGAAAGATAGCATCAGAAGCTATGGTAAATATAGAATTATTAAAGAAATTGAATTCATTAGAATTTTATCAAAAACTGCCACCAAAATCGCTAGGTTTAGAGTGGGTTCAGCAAAATATTTTTCCTCTAATTGATGATTTAGAAAAAAATATTGAAACTATTTTAAGAACTTTTGTAGAGCATGTTGCAATTCAAATAGGTACTGTTTTAAAAGAGAGTTCTACAGTTTTAGTAACTGGAGGCGGAGTTTTTAATTCATTCTTAATGAAAAGGGTTGAATATTACTTAAATAAGAAAATCGAAATCCCTTCAAAAGAATTAATAGAATATAAAGAGGCATTGATATTTGCGCTTTTAGGATTGCTGAAAAATAAAAATGAAATCAATTGTTTGCAATCTGTAACAGGAGCAATTAGAGACCATTCTTCTGGTGTAATTTTTTATCCAGAGAAATAAGTAAAACAATTTGAGTACTAATTTTTTTATGGTAAATTTGTTCGAAACAACTACATAACAAAATCAACAGAAAATGAATCAACTTTAACTTCCCACTCGGGATATACTACATGAATTATAAGCGAATGAAAAGAAGTTAAATTAAAGTTGAAATCACACACTATTTAAAATGAAAGAATTATTAAAGAGATACGAAGAAAAAGAACCAGAAATTGTTTTTCACTGGAAAGATCAAGAAACTGATGCAGAAGGATGGACAGTAATTAATTCACTTAGAGGTGGAGCTGCAGGTGGAGGAACTCGTATGCGTAAAGGACTAAATAAAAATGAAGTTTTGTCTTTGGCAAAAACGATGGAAGTTAAGTTTACTGTATCTGGTCCTGCAATTGGAGGAGCTAAATCAGGAATTAACTTCGATCCTAACGACCCAAGAAAAAGAGGTGTTTTAGAGCGTTGGTATAAAGCAGTTACACCGTTATTAAAGCATTATTATGGAACTGGAGGTGATTTAAATGTTGATGCAGATAAAGATGTAATTCCAATTACTGAGAGTTGTGGAGTTTGGCATCCTCAAGAGGGAATTTTTAATGGCCATTTTAAACCAACCGAAGCTGATAAGATTAATAGAATTGGTCAATTACGTCAAGGAGTAATTAAAGTAATTGAAGACAAACAGTTTTCACCAGATTTATCAAGAAAATATACAGTAGCAGATATGTTAACTGGTTACGGTGTTGCCGAAGCAGTAAAGCATTATTACAATATTTACGGAGGAAAGATTGCTGGTAAAAGAGCTATTGTTCAAGGTTTCGGAAATGTAGGTTCAGCTGCAGCATATTATTTAACTCAATTAGGAGCTAAAGTTGTAGGAATTATTGATAGAGAGGGCGGTTTGATAAACGAAGCTGGTTTCACTATGGAAGAAATGACTAATTTATTTTTAGGAAAAGACGGAAATAAATTAGTTGCTGATAATATGATTCCTTTCGAAGAAATTAATGAGAAAATTTGGAGTTTACCAGCAGAAATATTTGTTCCTGCAGCAGCTTCAAGATTAGTTTCTCAAGATCAGGTACAACAAATGATTGATACTGGCTTAGAAGTAATTAGTCCGGGAGCAAATGTTCCGTTTGCAGATAAGGAAATTTTCTTTGGACCAATTATGGAATATACAGACAATCACTTAAGTTTATTGCCAGATTTTATTTCTAACTGTGGTATCGCTAGAGTTTTTGCTTACTTAATGGAAGCAAAAGTAGCATTACCTATGGAAGATAAGGCGATATTTGATGATACCTCGAACATTATCAAAAAAGCATTACAAAGAACATTTACTAAAAGCGCGTCAAAAACAAAAATTTGTTCAACAGCATTTGAGATCGCTTTAAAAGAATTGATATAAATATAAATTTAAACTATGGAATCAGCGATTATTTTAATATTCGTAATGGGATACTTAGGTATCACTCTAGAACACAATATCAAATTAGATAAATTAATTCCTGCATTGGTTATGATGGCCGTTTGTTGGGCATTAGTAGCCTTAGGGGTTGACAGTTTTTCTAATTGGTTTGATTCAGGAAAACATGCTTTAGTAGAAGGCTTCGGAGCTATGGCTCACGAAGATAAAATGCATTTAGTTGAAGAAACTTTATTACATCATTTAGGTAAAACTGCCGAAATATTGGTATTCCTTTTAGGAGCTATGACTATTGTTGAAATTATCGATTATTTTGATGGATTTTCAACAATTAAAGGGTATGTAAAAACAAAGAGTAAGAAAAAGATTCTTTGGATGTTCGGAATCTTAGCTTTTATCTTATCTGCAATTATTGACAACTTAACAGCTACAATAGTATTAATTTCTATTTTACAGAAATTAGTAAAGAGAAGAGAAGATAGAATTTGGTTTGCAGGTTTAATAATTATTGCAGCAAATGCTGGTGGTGCATGGTCTCCAATTGGAGATGTAACTACAACAATGTTATGGATTGGTAAAAAAGTAACAACACCAATGTTGTTTATGTATTTATTCATTCCTTCATTATTATGTATGATAGTGCCAACATTTATAGCTTCATTCTTACCTGCTTTTAAAGGAGAGATTGAATCAGATGATAAAGAAGAAGAAGGAGAGAAAAGCCCACATAGTGCAAGAATGTTGTATTTAGGTTTAGGAGCAATTGTTTTCGTGCCTTTCTTTAAAACTGTAACACACTTACCACCATATGTTGGAATGATGTTGTCTTTAGCAGTTGTAGCAACATTTGCTGAAATTTATAGTAGAACAAAATTTTCATTAACCGATTTTGATAGTGAAGAATCTGATGCACATGCGCACCATAGTCCAGTTCATCATTCATTATCTAAAATTGAAATGCCAAGTATTTTATTTTTCTTAGGAATTTTAATGGCAGTAGCTGCTTTAGAATCATTAGGTATTCTATTTAATTTTGCTGATAGTTTAAAAGAAAGTATCCCATTAATGGGAACTGAATTAGATGGAACAAAGGTTTCTGATCTTGTAGTAATTTTATTAGGTATTGGATCAGCAATTATTGATAATGTACCATTAGTAGCTGCTTCTTTAGGAATGTTTAGTGAGCCATTAGATAATCCATTATGGCACTTTATTGCTTTTTCAGCTGGAACTGGAGGGTCAATGTTGATTATAGGTTCAGCAGCAGGAGTTGTAGCTATGGGAATGGAGAAAATAGATTTCTTTTGGTATTTAAAGAAGATATCATGGTTAGCATTTATAGGTTTTATAGTTGGTTCAATAGCTTTTGTGCTTATGAGAACTTTATTCTAAAAACCATTAAAAACAAATAGTAAAAAGTCTTCCTCGATTATGGTTATTGAGGAAGACTTTTTTATACTTGCAAGTGAAAACAATTTTCAATAAAACAAATCGTTAGTTATTTAACGTAAATTACATTACAAACTCTAATATTATTTTAATGTTGTTATTTCAAGAGAATCAAGAATTGTTAGAAGAAGTTACTGAAGAAAAAACATTATCAATCTATAATTTAATTATGGACGGAGGTGTTGGAGGACAAATAATCATTGCGCTATTATTTGTGCTTTTAGCTGTTGCCTTATATATTTATTTTGAACGTTTTTTTGCTATTAAAGCTGCATCAAAAGTTGATAAAAACTTCATGAATCAAATTAGAGACCATGTTACTAGCGGAAAATTAGAAAGCGCGAAAGCTTTGTGTGACAATACAGAAACGCCAACAGCAAGGTTAATAGGTAAAGGTATTTCTCGTATTGGTAAACCTCTAGATGATATTAATACAGCAATAGAAAATGCAGGAAAGTTAGAGGTGTATAAGTTAGAAAGAAATGTGTCGGTGTTAGCAACTATTGCTGGAGCTGCACCTATGATAGGTTTTTTAGGTACTGTTATTGGAATGATTGTTGCCATACATGAAATAGCAAACTCTGGAGGACAGATAGATATCAAAATGTTGTCAGATGGTTTATATACAGCAATGACAACAACCGTTGGAGGTTTAATAGTTGGTATTATAGCTTATATAGCTTACAATCATTTAGTAGTTAGAACAGATAAAGTTGTATACCAAATGGAAGCTAAATCTGTTGAGTTTTTAGATTTATTAAATGAACCAGTGTAATGAATTTAAAAGGAAGAAATAAAGTAGATCCAAGTTTCAATATGTCGTCTATGACAGATATTGTTTTCTTGTTGTTGATTTTTTTTATGTTAACATCTACGCTAGTTACAGTGAGTGCGATTGATGTTTTACTTCCAAAAGCAGGGGGTAAAACAGAAAATAATACATCCGTAGCTGTTACGGTTACTGATAAATCTTCATTTTATATAGATAAAACTAAAGTTAGTAATTCAAATTTAGAAAGAGAGATACTGTCTAAAGTCGGGGCGGATAAAAGGAAAACGGTAGTAATAAGGGGAGATCAAAATGTACCGTATAAAAATGTGATGAAAGTTATTGATATTGCAAATAGAAATAAATTAAAAATGATTTTAGCCGTAAAAGGTAAATAGAATGTCAGTTTTAGATACAAAGCATAAACGTAAATCAGCCATAATTACGGCTATTATCCTAATATTATTGTTGTTTGGGATTTTCAATTATGGAATGAAATACTTAGATCCACCTGTAGAATACGGATTGGCAATTAATTTTGGAAATTCTGAAGTTGGAAGTGGTGAGCCAGTTGAAAAAACAAAAGCTCAGTCGACTCCTAAGCAGGAAGAGGAAGTTGTTGAAGAGCAAGTGGAGGAAACACCCAAAGAAACAATTAAAGAAGATGTTTTGACAGATGATTCCGCTAAAGATCTTCCAGTAGTTGAAAAAACAAAAGAGAAAAAAGAAGTTGTTAAAGAAACACCAAAAGAAATAAAACCTAAAAAAAAGCCAAAACCTAAACCTTCAAAAGAAACAACCGATGCTTTAAATAGTTTATTAAATGGTACATCTAAAGATGGTGCTACTAAAGGTGAAGGAGATGATACTGAATCTGGAGTAAAAGGAAATGAAAAAGGAGACCCGAATTCGAATAAATATTATGGCAATTCTGGTAGTGGATCAGGAGGTAATTATAATTTAGCGGGAAGAAAAGCTTTGTCAAAGCCAATCGAAAAACCAGATTGTCAAGAAGAAGGCACCGTAGTAGTTAGTATAGAGGTAGATCAAAACGGTAGGGTAATAAAAGCTATTCCTGGTGTAAAAGGATCTACTAATACTGCGCCTTGTTTATTAAAGCCAGCTAAAGAGGCAGCCATGAGAACAAAGTGGAATGCAGATGGAAAAGCGCCATCGAAACAAAGAGGAACCATAATCTACAGGTTTTCTTTATCACAATAATTCAATTTTTTTAAGAAATGACTTACCAAGAAACTTTAGATTGGATGTTTGCTCAGTTACCAATGTATCAACGTCAAGGTAAAACAGCATTCAAAAAAGACTTAATAAATATTATTGCTTTAAGTAATGAATTAGGCAATCCAGAAAAAAAGTTTAGAACAATTCATGTGGGCGGAACCAACGGAAAAGGGTCTACAAGTCATATGATTGCTTCTGTTTTACAAGAAGCAGGCTATAAAGTAGGACTATATACTTCTCCACATCTAAAGAATTTTACAGAGAGAATTAGAATTAATGGAGAAGAAATTTCAAAAGAGAATGTTGTTGATTTTATTTCAGAAAACAAACAGTTTTTAGAAAAACAAGGTGTATCATTTTTTGAAATGACAGTAGGAATGGCGTTTGATTATTTTGCAAAAGAAGAAGTTGATATCGCTATAATTGAAGTAGGATTAGGAGGAAGGTTGGATTCAACAAATATCATACTACCAGAGGTTTCTGTAATTACTAATATAGGATTGGATCATACACAATTTTTAGGGGAAACTTTACCTGAGATTGCTTATGAAAAAGCAGGAATTATTAAAAAGAATGTTCCAGTAGTTATAGGGGAGCGTCAAAATGAAGTTGAGAAAACATTTATCGATAAGGCTACCGAATGTCAATCTGAAATTTTATTTGCTTCGGATAACTATGAAGAATATAAAACAGATTTATTGGGTGATTATCAACCGAAAAATACAAAAACAGCAATTGAGGCAGTTAAGCAATTAAAAGGGTTTGAGATTTCAGAAGAAGATATTAAACTAGGCTTGCTAAATGTAGTTAAAAACACAAACTTAAAAGGGCGTTGGCAGGTATTACAAGAAAAACCAAAAATTATTTGTGATACAGCACATAATAAAGAAGGTCTAACTTATGCTTTAAATCAGTTGAAAAAAGAAAAAACGGATAAGCTTCATATTGTTTTAGGAGTTGTTTCTGATAAGAATTTAGATGAAATCTTACCGATGTTTCCTAAAAGTGCAACTTATTATTTTTGTAAACCAAATATCCCTCGTGGTCTATCAGAAAATATTTTAAAAGAAAAAGCAAGTACATTTGGAATAAAGGGAGAGTCTTTTGATTCTGTAAATCAAGCTTTTGATGAAGCGAAAATAAAAGCAAATAGTAACGATGTAATTTATATTGGGGGAAGTACCTTTGTTGTCGCGGAAATTTTATGAAAAAACATTGGTGTTTCACAAAACAATGTTATATTTGCATCCGCAATTGAGGGCAATTAGCTCAGTTGGTTCAGAGCACCTCGTTTACACCGAGGGGGTCGGGGGTTCGAATCCCTCATTGCCCACACAAATTCCAATCCGAAAAGGAATTAAAATAAAAATCGGGGCGATTAGCTCAGTTGGTTCAGAGCACCTCGTTTACACCGAGGGGGTCGGGGGTTCGAATCCCTCATCGCCCACAGATTCCAAACCGAAAAGGAATTAAAATATAATCGGGCAATTAGCTCAGTTGGTTCAGAGCACCTCGTTTACACCGAGGGGGTCGGGGGTTCGAATCCCTCATTGCCCACTAAAAGTCTTATCATTTATTTGATGAGACTTTTTTTGTGTTTAGGTGATTTGTTCATTATGTTTTTCGTAATTTTGTACCTTGAAAAAGAATATAAATTTCTTTATACTATGAATATAAATCTTACTGATAAAAAAATATTAGTAACAGGAGGAGCTGGATTTATTGGTTCTAATTTATGTGAGGCCTTATTAGAAAAGAATAATCAGGTAATTTGTTTAGATAATTTTGCTACAGGTAAACGTAAAAATATTGAACACCTTTTTTTAAATAAAAATTTTACTTTAATAGAAGGGGATATAAGGAATATAGAGGACTGTAAGAAAGCTACTGAAGGAGCCGATTATGTATTGCATCAAGCTGCTTTGGGGTCTGTTCCTCGTTCAATAAAAGATCCGATAACTTCCAATGGTGTAAATGTTAGTGGGTTTTTAAATATGTTAGTTGCTTCAAGAGATGCAGGAGTGAAAAGATTTGTGTATGCAGCTAGTTCTTCTACTTATGGAGATTCTAAAGGATTGCCTAAAGTTGAAGATGTTATAGGGAAACCACTTTCTCCTTATGCTATTACTAAATATGTAAATGAATTATATGCCGATGTGTTTTCAAAAACCTATGGCATCGAAACTATCGGTTTGCGTTATTTTAATGTATTTGGAAGAAAACAAGATCCAAACGGAGCGTATGCTGCTGTAATACCAAAATTTGTAGGTCAATTTATGAAGGGTGAGTCACCAACTATTAATGGAGATGGTGGCTATTCTCGTGATTTTACCTATATAGATAATGTTATTCAAGCGAATATGTTGTCACTTGTCACTGAAAATGAAAAGGCAGTGAATACTGTTTATAATGTGGCTTACGGAGATAGAAATACCTTGAATGATTTAGTAGGCTACTTGAAAGAATATTTATCTCAATTTGATGCTAAAATAAAAGATGTAGAATCAAACTACGGTCCTAATAGACAAGGAGATATTCCACATTCATTAGCAAGTATAGAAAAAGCAAAAGAATTATTAAATTACAATCCGCAATTTTCGCTTCAAAAAGGATTAAAAGAAGCAGTAAGGTGGTATTGGGAAAATTTATAAATGAATAAGAGTGTTAAAATAGCAATTATAGGGTTAGGATATGTTGGTTTGCCATTGGCAAGATTGTTTGCAACAAAATATTCTGTAGTGGGTTTTGATATAAATCAACAACGTGTAGATGAATTAATGTCTGGTACAGATGCTACCTTGGAAGTTACTGATGATGTTTTACAGGCTGTTTTAAAACAAAAATCTTCTAATGAAAACGGATTGTATTGTACAACTTCGTTGGATGATATTGAAGATTGTAATTGTTATATAGTTACAGTTCCAACACCAGTAGATAAAAATAATCGTCCAGTTTTAATTCCTTTAGTTAAAGCGAGTGAAACTGTTGGTAAGGTTCTAAAAAAAGATGATATAGTAATATACGAGTCTACAGTGTATCCAGGTGCTACAGAAGAAAAATGTATTCCAGTTTTAGAGAAAGTATCAGGGTTAATATTTAATAAAGATTTTTTTGGAGGATATTCTCCTGAAAGAATCAATCCGGGAGATAAAGAACATACGGTAGAAAAAATTTTAAAAGTAACTTCTGGCTCAACTCCAGAGGTTGGAAAGGAAGTAGATGACCTGTATAAATCCGTAATCACTGCTGGAACTCATTTAGCTCCGACTATTAAAGTGGCAGAAGCTGCCAAGGTAATTGAGAATTCTCAAAGAGATATCAATATCGCTTTTGTAAATGAGTTAGCAAAGATTTTTAGTTTAATGGATATTAATACTCACGATGTATTAGCTGCTGCGGGAACAAAATGGAATTTTTTACCATTTAAACCAGGGTTGGTTGGTGGACATTGTATAGGTGTAGATCCGTATTATTTAGCTCAGAAAGCTCAAGAATATGGTTACCATTCAGAAATTATTTTAGCAGGAAGAAGATTGAACGATAGTATGGGGGAGTATGTTGCATCAGAAGTTGTAAAACTAATGATACAAAAAGATATCCATATTAAGAATGCTACTATTTTGGTTTTGGGGATTACGTTTAAAGAGAATTGCCCAGATGTAAGAAATACTAAGGCTGTAGATGTGATTAATTCTTTAAAAGAATATGGAACCAATGTTGTAATTTACGATCCATGGGCAAATGAAGAAGAGGTCTTGCGCGAGTACGGATTAAAATCTACCAAAGAATTTTCAAATCAAGAGTATGATGCTATAGTGTTAACTGTAGCTCATAATGAGTTTAAAGAGCTGGATTTTTCAGAATTAAAAAAAGAAAAATCAGTAGTGTATGATGTTAAGAATATTTTGCCTAATTCAATAAAAGACAAAAACCTTTAGTGAAAAATTTTGCACTCATAGGAGCCGCAGGATATATAGCTCCACGTCATTTAAAAGCTATCAAAGATACAAATAACAACCTAATAGCGGCACTTGATAAGTTTGATAGTGTAGGAGTTATGGATTCATATTTTCCCAATGCAGATTTTTTTGTTGAGTTTGAGCGTTTTGACCGTCATATTGAAAAAATTAAGCGTCAACAAAATGTTCAATTAGATTATGTAAGTATTTGCACACCGAATTATTTGCATGACTCTCATATTAGAATGGCTTTACGAAGAGGTGCAGATGCTATTTGTGAAAAACCTTTAGTGTTGAACCCATGGAATGTAGATGCGTTACAAGCTATAGAAAAAGAATCAGGGAATAAGATAAATACGATTCTTCAATTACGTTTGCACCCGAGTATTATAGCATTAAAAAATAAAGTTGATTCGGAAAATAGAAAAGAGAAGTATGATATTGATTTAACTTATATTACATCTCGAGGGAATTGGTATGATGTTTCTTGGAAAGGTGATGAAAGTAAATCAGGAGGAATAGCAACAAATATAGGTGTTCATTTTTATGATATGCTTTCTTGGGTCTTTGGAGATCTACAGGAAAATATAGTGCATCTTCGAGAAAAAAATAAAGCTTCAGGGTATTTGGAGTTTAAAAACGCTAGAGTGCGTTGGTATTTATCAATAGATGAAAAATCATTACCAAAAGAAGTTAAAGAAAAAAATCAAAGAACTTATCGATCAATAGCTGTAGATGGTGAAGAAATAGAGTTTAGTGGAGGGTTTACAGAGTTACATACTGAAAGTTATAAAGAAATTTTAAAAGGAAATGGATTCGGGCTTTTAGATGCTAAATCATCAATAGAAATTGTGCATAATATTAGAAATATGGGGTTGATGAATTCAGGAGAAAAACACTTCCTATTATAAAAGAATAGGTATATTTGCCAATTAAAAAGCTAAAATGAAAATAGGAATCACTTTTAGTGCCTTTGATTTACTACATGCAGGACATATTAAGATGCTGGAAGACGCAAAGGAGCAATGCGATTATTTAATTTGTGGTTTACAAACGGATCCTACATTAGATCGCCCAGAGAAAAATCAGCCGATACAATCTGTTGTAGAAAGGTATATTCAGTTAAAAGGTTGTAAATATGTAGATGAAATAGTTCCTTACGCTACAGAACAAGACTTAGTGGATGTTTTACAATCTTTTAAAATTGATGTTCGTATTCTAGGAGATGAATACAAAAATAAACAGTTTACTGGGAGAGATTATTGCGAGGAGAAAGGAATAGAATTGTTTTACAATAAAAGAGAGCATCGTTTTTCTAGTAGTGATTTACGTAAGGAAGTGGCAAATAAAGAAAGTTTAAAAAAATAAGATAATTTATAGATGAATATAGCTGTTGTTGGTTCAGGTTATGTAGGTTTAGTTTCTGGAACTTGTTTTTCAGAAATGGGAAACAAAGTTACTTGTGTGGATATAGATCAAACCAAAATAGATAAACTTCATAAAGGAATTATTCCTATTTATGAACCAGGCTTGGAAAAGATGGTTCTAAAAAACATAGCAAAGAAGAGTCTCCTTTTTACTACCAAATTAGAAGAAGCTATAAGTGATGCTGAAATTGTTTTTATTGCTGTAGGAACTCCAATGGGAGAAGATGGTTCTGCAGATTTGCAATACGTTTTAGCGGTAGCCAGAGAAATTGGTCAAAAAATGAACCATAGACTTATCATTGTAGATAAATCAACTGTGCCAGTTGGGACTGCAGATAAAGTAAAAGCAGCTATTCAAGAAGAATTAGATAAAAGAGATGTTGAAATTGAATTTGATGTAGTTTCAAATCCTGAGTTTTTAAAGGAAGGAGACGCTATTAATGACTTTATGAAGCCAGACCGTGTTGTTATAGGAGCAGAATCTGATTATGCTTTTAACAAGATGAAACAACTATACACTCCATTTACCATGTCTCATGAACGATTTATTGGTATGGATATAAGGTCGGCTGAAATGACTAAATATGCAGCGAATGCAATGTTAGCAACTAAAATTTCATTTATGAATGAAATAGCTAATATTTGTGAGCGTGTTGGAGCCGATGTTAATAATGTTAGAATAGGAATTGGTTCCGACTCAAGAGTAGGGTATAGTTTTATTTATCCTGGCGCTGGTTATGGAGGGTCATGTTTCCCTAAAGATGTAAAAGCATTAAAAAAGATTGCCGAAGAATACAATTATAAAGCGCAATTAATTACTTCAGTAGAAGAAGTGAATAACCGTCAGAAATTTGTAATTGCTGAAAAAATAGTCAAAAGATTTGGTGAAGATTTGTCTGGAAAAACTTTCGGGCTTTGGGGGCTGGCATTCAAACCTGGAACTGATGATATGCGTGAAGCTCCAGCGATTTATGTGGTGGGTGAGTTGGTAAAAAGAGGAGCGAAAGTAAAAGCATACGACCCAAAAGCAATGGGAGAAGCACAGCATTTTTATTTAAAAGATATTGATGGAATTGAGTATGTGAATTCAAAATATGAGGTGTTGCAAAATGCTGATGCTTTAATTTTATTGACAGAATGGAAAGAATTCCGTTCACCAGATTTCCAAGAAATAAAGAGTCAATTAATATCTCCAATTGTGTTTGATGGAAGAAATCAGTACAATGTTTTCAATTTAGAAGAAAAAGGTTTTGAATATTATCAAATAGGAAAAAACTAATGAAGGTTTTAGTTACAGGAGCAGCAGGATTTATCGGTTTTCATTTAAGTAAACAACTTTTGGATAAGGGTTTTGAAGTGTGTGGATTAGATAATATTAACGATTATTATGATGTAAATCTTAAGTATGCTCGTTTACAAGTATTAGGCGTTGTTAGAGAAGAAGCGTCTGTGTTTAATAAAGAAACAGAGAGTTCTTCGTATGACAAGTTCAAGTTTATCCGATTAAATTTAGAAGATAAAGAGGAGCTTTTTTCGTTATTCAAAAATGAAGATTTTGATGTTGTTTGTAATTTAGCAGCTCAAGCAGGAGTTCGATATAGTATAGATAATCCAGATGTGTATATTCAAAGTAACATCGTTGGTTTTTTAAATATTTTAGAAGCTTGCCGACATTTTGAAATAAAACACTTAGTGTATGCAAGTAGTTCGAGTGTGTATGGAGCAAACAAGAAGATACCATTTGAAACTACTGATAATGTTGATTCTCCTGTAAGTTTATATGCTGCAACCAAAAAAAGCAATGAGTTAATGGCTCATACTTACAGTCATTTATTTAAAATCCCTTCTACTGGGTTAAGATTTTTCACAGTTTATGGACCATGGGGAAGACCCGATATGGCTATGTTTCTTTTTACAGATGCAATAATTAATGATCGATCAATAAAGGTTTTTAATTATGGTGAAATGGAGAGAGATTTTACTTATATAGATGATATTGTAGAAGGAATAGAAAAGATAATAGAAAAACCATTAAAAAATAGAGTTGAAAATAAAGAATATTATAAACTTTATAATATTGGGAATAATAAATCAGTTAGATTATTAGATTTTATTCAAGAAATTGAATTGAATTTAGAAAAAACAGCTGAGAAAAAGATGATGGAGATTCAACCAGGAGATGTTGAAAAAACTTGGGCAAATGTAGATGATTTAATTAAGGATTATAACTATAAACCAAATACTTCAATTAAAGAAGGAGTTAAAAACTTTATAAACTGGTATAAAGAATATTATACTGATTAGTACCATGAATAAAAAAAAGAACCTCATTATTTTTGGAACTCGACCAGAAGCAATCAAAATGGCACCTTTGGTAAAAGAGTTTCAGAAGAATTCAAATTTAGAGACAAAAGTTTGTGTCACTGCTCAACATAGAGAAATGTTGGACCAAGTGTTAGATTTTTTTGAAATCACACCAGATTTTGATTTGAATTTAATGAAACCAAATCAAAATTTGCATACACTAACAGCAGATATCATTACAGGATTGAAACCAGTTTTAGATGGATATCAGCCTGATTATGTTTATGTTCATGGAGATACAACAACTACGATGGCATCAAGTATAGCTGCTTTTTATTCAAACGCTGAAGTTTGTCATGTAGAAGCTGGATTGAGAACAAATAATAAAAGGTCACCTTTCCCTGAAGAAATTAATCGTCAGGTTACAGGTAGAATTACAGATTATCATTTTGCACCAACAGCAACTTCTAAAGCTAATTTATTAAGAGAAGGAGTTTCTGAATCTCAAATTTTAGTTACAGGTAATACAGTAATTGATGCTTTGAAAGATAGCGTTCAAAGAGTTGAAAATATTCAAGACGAGGAAATAGATTTCTTAAAAGAAAATTTAGATTTATCTAGAAAAGTAATCTTAGTAACTGGACACAGAAGAGAGAATCATGGACAAGGTTTTATCAAAATTTGTGCCGCTTTAAAGGAAATTGCAGTTCAGAATCCTGAGATTCAAATTGTATATCCTGTACATTTAAATCCAAATGTTCAAAAACCTGTTTATGAATTATTGGAAGCAGTTGAAAATATTAAATTAATTAATCCTTTATCATATCCAGCTTTTGTTTGGTTGATGAATAAATCTCATTTAATTATTACAGATAGTGGTGGAGTTCAGGAAGAAGCTCCAAGTCTTGGAAAACCTGTTTTAGTGATGAGAGATACAACAGAAAGACCAGAAGCAGTGGAAGCAGGAACAGTAATTTTAGTTGGAACTGAAACAGAAAAAATTGTTTCAGAAGCAACAAAATTATTAGAAGATAAAGAGTTATATGAAAAGATGAGTGCACTTCACAATCCTTATGGAGATGGAGAAGCTTGTCAAAGAATTGTAAGTTTTATAGAGGAAAAAGTAAATGAATAAAGTAGATGTAGTAATGATTGGTTTAGGTTATATTGGCCTACCAACAGCAGCTCTTATAGCACAAGGAGAATCTTATGTGCATGGTGTAGACATCAATGAGAATGTTGTAAAAACTATTAATGAAGGAAAGATTCATATTGTAGAACCTTCTTTAGATGAAGCTGTGGCATCTGCCGTAGAAAAAGGATATCTAAGAGCAGATTTAAAAGCTGTAGAAGCAGATACTTATTTAATTGTGGTTCCAACTCCGTTTAAAGGAAAGAATGAACCGGATATTTCGTTTGTAGAAGCTGCAACAAAAGGAATAATTCCATTATTAAAAAAAGGAGATTTATATATTATAGAATCAACTTCACCTGTTGGAACAACAGAAAAAATGATAGATTTAATTTATGAAGAAAGACCAGAATTAAAAGGTGAATTACATATAGCTTACTGTCCTGAAAGAGTTTTACCAGGAAATGTAATGCATGAATTAGTATATAATGATCGTGTGATTGGTGGAATCGATCAGAAATCTACAGAAAAAGCAATTTCTTTTTATTCACAATATGTAAAAGGAGAATTGCATGCTACAAATGCAAGAACAGCAGAGATGTGCAAGCTTGTAGAAAATTCTTCTCGTGATGTTCAGATTGCCTTCGCAAATGAGTTATCTCTCATTTGTGATAAAGCAGGAATTAATGTTTGGGAATTGATTGAATTAGCAAATAAACATCCTCGTGTAAATATCTTACAACCAGGTTGTGGAGTAGGAGGTCATTGTATTGCTGTAGATCCATATTTTATTGTTTCTGAATATCCGATGGAATCTAAAATTATTGGAACAGCAAGAGAAATCAATAATTATAAATCTTTTTGGTGTGCTGAGAAAATTCAAAATGAGAAGTTGAAATTCGAATTAAAGTATGGAAGAAAGCCAAGTGTAGCTCTTATGGGACTTGCATTTAAACCAAATATTGATGATTTGAGAGAATCACCAGCAAAATACATTACACAGAAAGTACTTCAAAATGATCACAATGGAGAATATTTTATTGTAGAGCCAAATATTGAAAAGCATAATGTATTTAAACTTACAGATTATAAAGAAGCAATTGAAAAAGCAGATATCATTGCATTTTTGGTAGCTCATGATGAATTTAAAGAATTAGAAATTTCTTCAGAAAAATCTATTCTTGATTTTTGTGGAATAAAGAAATAAAAGTATGGATATATTAAAGCTAATAGGAAGATCTAATTTACTATTTGAAAAAGATATCAATAAAAATGAAGAAGAATTACAAAAAATTATTTCTAATTCTTCATTTTTAGTTTTAGGTGGTGCAGGATCAATAGGACAAGCAGTATCAAAAGAAATATTTAAAAGAAATCCTTTGAAACTACATGTCGTAGATATTTCAGAGAACAATCTAGTAGAGTTAGTTAGAGATATTAGAAGCTCATATGGATACATCGATGGTGAATTTAAAACTTATGCTTTAGATATTGGTTCTGTAGAGTATGATGCTTTTATAGAATCAGATGGTAAATATGATTATGTTTTAAACCTATCTGCTTTGAAGCACGTAAGAAGTGAAAAAGATCCATTTACATTAATGAGAATGATTGATGTAAATATTCTTAACACTATTAAAACTATTAATCAATCTATTGAAAATGGAGTAAAGAAATATTTTTGCGTTTCGACAGATAAAGCAGCAAATCCTGTTAATATGATGGGAGGTTCTAAAAGAATTATGGAGTTGTTTTTAATGCAAAAAAGTAAATTAATAAATATTTCAACAGCTCGTTTTGCAAATGTCGCATTTTCAGATGGATCTTTGTTACATGGTTTTGATCAAAGATTAAAAAAAGAACAACCAGTTGTTGCTCCATCTGATATTCGTAGATATTTTGTAACTCCAAGAGAGTCTGGAGAACTTTGCTTGATGTCTTGTATTTTTGGAGAAAATAGAGATATTTATTTTCCAAAATTAGAAGAAAATCTCCATTTAATATCTTTCTCAGAAATAGCAGAAAGATATTTAAAGGAAAAAGGGATTGAGCCTTTTATTGTAAAAGACGAAGATGAAGCTAGAGATAAAGTTTCTAAATTGGTAAAAGAAGGGAAATGGCCTTGTTTATTTTCAGAAAGTAATACTACTGGAGAAAAGAAATTTGAAGAATTTTATACAGCTAACGAATTGATTGATATGGAGAAACACATTAATTTGGGGGTTGTTAAAAATGAACATCAAATAGATGAAGATAAATTATCTTATTTTTTAAATAAGATAAATGAATTTAGAGTAAATAGAGCTTGGGATAAAGAAGAAATTGTAGAATTATTTAACGAAATGATTCCAAATTTTACTCATATTGAAACTAATAAATATTTAGACAGTAAAATGTAGATTTAATGAATAGTGAAATTATAGATTTTATACGTGATACATTTGGAGAAAAAGAAAGTTTTATTCCTTTACATGTTCCTACATTTATTGGTAATGAAAAAAAATATTTAAATGAATGTATTGATTCTACTTTTGTTTCTAGTGTAGGAAAGTTTGTTGATTTATTTGAAGTTAAAGTTGCCGAGTATACAAAAGCTAAACACGCAATAGTATGTGTTAATGGGACTAATGCCCTTCATTTATCTTTACTTGTGGCTGGTGTTGAATCTGGAGATGAGGTAATAACTCAACCACTTACATTTATTGCTACAACAAATGCCATAGTATATGCAAACGCTACACCTGTATTTATAGATGTAGATAGAGATACAATGGGACTATCTCCAAAAGCACTAAAAGCTTTTTTAGAGGAACATTCAGAGCAAAAAAATGGAGAATGTTATAATAAAATAACGAATAACCGCATTAAGGCGTGTATGCCAATGCATACTTTTGGTCATGCTTGTAGAATAGATGAAATTTTAAGTATTTGTAAGGACTACAACATAGAGTTAATTGAAGATGCTGCTGAAGGAATGGGAAGTTTTTATAAAGGTAAACATTTAGGTACTTTTGGGAAAATAGCAGCAATTTCATTTAATGGTAATAAAATTATGACCACAGGTGGAGGTGGAATAATTTTGACTAATGATTATGAGCTGGCAGCTAGAGCAAAACATTTATCAACTCAGTCAAAAGTACCTCATAAATGGGAATACGTTCATGATAATATTGGTTTCAATTATAGAATGCCTAATATTAATGCTGCATTGGGGCTTGCACAGCTTGAAGGACTAGATTTTTTTCTTAAAAATAAAAGAGAGTTGGCTTCTAAATATTCGACATTTTTTAAGAATAGTGAAATATCATTTTTTGAAGAAAGGGACGAAGAGCAATGTAATTTTTGGTTAAATGCAATCTTTTTGAAAGATAGAAAAGAGCGGGATTTGTTCTTAGGGGAGAGTAATGAAGCAGGAGTGATGACTAGACCAATATGGCAACTCATGAATAAATTGCCTATGTATAAGAACAATGTAAAAGGACCACTAACTAATGCAGAGTGGTTAGAAGATAGAGTAGTCAATATTCCAAGTAGTGTTAGATTATAACTAAGTTGAATGGATAAACCTGAGCTTATACTTATAGGAGGTGGAGGACATTGTATGTCTGTAATAGATATTATTGAATTAAATAATAAATTTACAATAAAAGGAATTCTAGATGGATACACTGATCAAAAAGAAATATTAGGGTACCCAGTTTTAGGGGGAGATGAACTCATAGAAAAATTTGTTGATGATAATATGTTTTTTTTGATTACGGTAGGTCAAATAAAATCATATACAATTAGAGAGAGAATTTCAAAAAGAATAATTAAATCCAAAGGGCAACTAGCAACTATTATTTCACCAAGAGCTTATGTCTCTAAACATTCGAAAGTTGAAGAAGGAACTGTTATTATGCATGATGTTGTTGTGAGTTCTGGAGCTATGATTGGTAAGAACTGTATTGTTAATACAAAGTCAAATATTGAACACGGTGTTATAGTTGAAGATTTTTGCCATATTTCCACATGTTCTGTAGTAAATGGAGATTCAATTATAAAAAGAGGTACCTTTATAGGAAGTAATGCAACCATTTCTAATGGAATAACTATTAAAGAAAACAGTATAATTAGTGCTGGAGAATTTATCAAAAAATGAAGAAAACACTCATAATAGCAGAAGCAGGAGTAAACCATAATGGAGATATTAAGTTAGCAGAGAAATTAATCGATGTAGCTGCTGAAGCAGGAGTTGATTATGTGAAGTTTCAAACATTTAAAGCTAATAAATTAGTTACTAAAAACGCTAAGAGAGCAGAATATCAAGATTCTAATACTAATAATAATGATAGTCAGTTTGAGATGCTTAAAAAATTAGAACTCTCTCAAAATGATCATCATCATTTAATAGAATATTGTAAAAACAAAAAAGTGAAATTTCTATCCACAGGATTTGATTTCGATAGTGTTGATTTTTTGTATAATATAGGTGTTCGTTTAGCAAAAATACCTTCAGGAGAAATTACTAATCTACCCTATCTAAGAAAAGTTGCAAGTTTATTTCCAGAAGTAATTTTATCAACAGGTATGGCAGATATCACTGAAGTAAAGGATGCAGTTGAAGTTCTTGTTAATGAGGGAGTTGATAAAAATAAAATAACTGTTTTACATTGTAATACAGAATACCCTACATCAATGAAGGATGTTAATCTTAAAGCGATGCTTCATATTAAAAAAGAAGTGGAAGTGAATATTGGGTATTCCGATCATACATTAGGTGTAGAAGTTCCTGTAGGAGCTGTTACTCTTGGTGCTGAGGTTATAGAAAAGCATTTTACTCTTGATAGAAGTATGGAAGGACCTGATCATAGAGCTTCTTTAGAACCTAGAGAATTAAAATTAATGGTAGACTCAATTCGTAATATAGAGAAAGCATTGAGCGGAAGTGGTGTAAAAGAACCTTCAGAAAGTGAGAAAAAAAATATAGATATTGTAAGAAAAAGTATTCATGTTTTAAAAGATTTTAGAGAAGGGGAAATTATAAAAGAATCAGATCTAGTTACTCTGAGACCTAATGCAGGAATTTCACCAATGAATTGGCATGATGTGATTGGTAAAAAAATTAAATCAAAAGTTAATTCCGGTGAGCCATTAAAATGGGAGAATATTTATGAATAAGCGTAAAATATGTGTAATTACTGGTACAAGAGCTGAGTATGGGTTAATGTACTGGTTATTAAAAGCTATTCAAGAAGATGAAGAACTAGAACTACAACTTGTAGTTACAGGAATGCATTTATCTCCTGAGTTTGGGATGACTTATCAAAACATTGAAGAACAAGGGTTTAGAATTGATAGAAAAGTTGAAGTATTGATGTCATCTGATACTTCTGTAGGAGTTTCTAAATCAATGGGACTTACAATGATTTCTTTTTCAGAAGTATTTGAACAGTTAAAACCAGATATTTGTGTCGTTCTTGGAGATAGATACGAAATATTTTCAGCAGCTTCTGCTGCAATGATTTCTAGAATTCCAATAGCTCATTTACATGGAGGAGAAACTACTGAAGGAGCTTTTGATGAAGCTTTAAGGCATTCGATTACTAAAATGTCACATTTACATTTTGTAGCGACTAAGGAATATGCTAAAAGAGTAATTCAATTGGGGGAGAATCCTGATAATGTATTTAATTTAGGAAGTCCTGGAATTGATAATATTTTTAATCTTGATTTATTAAATAAAGAAGATTTTGAAAAATCAATAGATTTTAAATTAGGAGAAAAGAATTTCCTAATTACTTTTCATCCAGTGACTCTTGAAAATAATACCTCAGAACGACAATTTCAAAAGCTTTTAGATGCATTATCAAGTTTTGAAGATGCAAAACTGATTTTTACAATGCCTAATTCAGATACAGATGGAAGAATAATAATAAAAATGATTAATGATTATGTATCTAAAAATAAAGAAAAAGCAGTTGCTTTTCAATCTTTAGGTCAGCTGCGATATTTGTCAGCTTTACAGCATATTGATGCTGTTATAGGTAATTCTTCTAGCGGTTTAGCTGAAGCTCCGAGTTTTAAGGTAGCAACTATAAATATTGGGGATAGACAGAAGGGAAGATTAAAGGCTAACTCAGTTTTAGATTGTTTGCCTGAAAAGAAAGAGATTATAGATATGATTAATTATAGTTATTCTGAAACCTTTCAAAACATCTTGAAAAAAGTTGTCAATCCTTACGGTGAGGCTGGAGCCTCAGAAAAAATAAAAGATGTACTTAAAAAAAGTAATTTAGAAAATATTCTTTTGAAACATTTTTATGATTTATAAAATGTTTCAAAAGAATATTTATCACCAATACTAAGAAATACACATGAAAAAAAACTTAGTCATTTCAGAAAAGGAAACAATATTAGATGCTCTACAAAAGTTAAATTTAGTTACTGATGTAAGTAGGCTAATTTTATTTGTTGTAGATGTTCAAAATAGAGTTATTGGATCTTTAACAGATGGAGATATTAGAAGATCTTTGTCAAAAGATAAAGATTTATTAAAGAATATAGGAGAAGTTTGTAATAGAAGTTTTAAGTTTATTTTCGAATCAGAAGGTTTTATTAATTTGAATGGGTTTCGAGATAATAATATTAAAATGCTTCCTTTATTAAATAAAGATTATACTCTTAGTAGAGTGATTGATTTAGAGAAAACGAAATCAATTATTCCTATGGAATGTATGATTATGGCTGGAGGAAGAGGAAAAAGATTAAGTCCACTTACTGATGATGTGCCGAAACCAATGTTACCACTTGGTAAAAAACCTATTATTGAATATAATATTGATAGATTAATTTCTTTTGGAATAAAAAAGATATATATATCTGTAAAATATTTAGGAGAACAAATTGTAGAATATTTTGGCGATGGTAGTTCAAAAGGAATAGATATAGAATACATTTGGGAAGATAAACCATTAGGAACAGCAGGAGCTCTTTCTTTAGTTGATAATTTTGAAACAGATCATGTTTTATTGATGAATAGCGATTTATTTACAAATGTAAATTTTGAAGAAATGTTCTTAAAATTGATTGATAAAAAAGCTGATATGGTAGTCGCTTCTACTGAATATAAAGTAGATGTCCCTTACGCTGTTTTTGAATGTGGATCTGACATGAAAGTTGAAAATTTTAAGGAAAAACCAACTTATGTATATCATTCGAATGCAGGTGTTTATGCTTTCAAAAAAGAATGGATTTCAGAAATTCCTAAGGATGCTTTTTTTGATATTACAGATTTAATGGATAAAATTGTTTTTGATAAAGGTTTGTTATTACATAATCCAATTCGTGGTTATTGGATAGATATAGGAAAACCAGCTGATTATAAAAATGCACAAGAATTTATAAAACATTTTAAAGATTGAAAACATTAGTTGTAATTCCAGCCAGAGGTGGTTCTAAAGGTTTACCTAAAAAGAATATAAAAATTTTAGGAGGAAAACCATTAATTCACTATACAATTGATGCTGCAAGAGAAATATTCGAAGATACTTTTATTTATATAAGTACAGATTCTGAAGAAATCAAGAAAGTTTCAGAAGAGACAGGGTTGAAAGTTCCATTTATAAGACCCGACTTTTTAGCAACAGATACAGCAGGAACACAAGATGTTATTTTACATGCGATAAAAGAGTTTGAAAAAAACTGTGGAGTAGAACCTGAAAACATTGTATTACTTCAGCCAACATCTCCTTTGAGAACAGGGACTCAAATAAAGGAAGCCCTTAATCTTTTTTCAAATGATGTTGATATGGTTGTCTCTGTTAAAGAAACAGATTCAAACCCTTATTATGTTCTTTTTGAGGAATCTGAGAATGGTTTTTTAAAAAAATCAAAAGAAAGTAAATTTATAAGAAGGCAAGATTGCCCTAAAGTTTGGGAATATAATGGAGCAATTTATATAATGAACACAAATTCTTTAAAGAAAAAACAGATATCGCAATTTGAAAAAGTTATCAAGTATGAGATGTGTAAAAGAACATCTGTTGATATTGATGATATAATAGATTTTAGATTAGCTGAAATAATGATAAATGATAAATGATAGTATAGAGAAAAAGAAAAATCTAACTTTTTATTTAGGTTATATTTTTAAAGGAGGATTAGTTGTTTCACTAGGAGAAATTATTTTAAAAGGACTTAATATATTATTGATTCCTATATATACTGCATATTTGACGCCAAAGGATTTTGGAATAATTGCATTAACAACTTCGATAGTTAGCTTTCTGGGTCTGTTTTATAACCCAGGGATAATTTCCGCTGCTCAGAGGAAATATTATAGTTCAGAGGATGAATTAGATAAAAAAGAAATCATAGGTTCAACCTATTTATTTGTTCTTTTGTTTCCATTAATTATTAGTCTAATAGCTGTTATTGTAGGGTATTTTTTTTCAGAATCTATATTTAAAGATTATGCATTTTACCCATTTGGTTACATTGCAATTTTATTAGCATTTTTTACTCAACCAAAAAGAATATGGGTTTTATTACTTTCGATGAAATATAAAATTCAAAAATCTGCAATTTATAATGTAATAGGTGGAGTGGTATCCTTGTTACTTTCTTTATTTTTAGTAATTAATTTAAAATACGGTGCTTTAGGTAAGATATTAGCATTAATACCATCAGCAATTTTTATATTTTATTTAGCAAATAAAACAATCCTTCAATATATACAAAAGCAATGGAGCTTTTCAAAAATGAAAGAACTTCTGATTTTTGGATTGCCACTGATTGTTGCAGTATGGTCTTATGAAATATTATTTATAGCTGATAGATTTATTCTTGAAGGAATGATTGGTACCGAAGAATTAGGAGTTTATTCAATAGCTTATCAACTCGCTCAAATTCCAATATTTTTAGCAGTAGGGATAAGAAAAGTTTGGAATCCGATTTTTTACGAAAATATGAAAAATGAATCTTATGATATTGTTAAGGGGTTAATTTCTGGATATGTAATTTTTATAACTTTAATTTGTTTAGGAATTATATTATTTGCAAAGGAATTTGTGATTTTAATGACCGATTCTAGATATTATTCAGCTATTCCTGTAATTGGTATTATAACAGGTGGTATTTTTTTTAATTCTCTTATAACTATCACAAATTCGTTTTTAGGCTTCCAAAATAAATTTAAAAACACCTCTAAGATTGCTCTAGTTTCTGCTATTTTAAATATAGTGTTAAATTTTATATTAATACCTAAGTTAGGTATATCAGGAGCTGCTTTAGCAACATTGTTTTCTTATTTAGTCTATTTTGTTTTAGGTGTATATTTAGTTAAAGATTATTTGAATAAAATTAATTTAAGAAAAGATTTACTTCTATGTTTTATAATTATTGTTTCTGCAATAATATATACTAGTTTTGCAGGGATAGAAATTATAGATATAAAAGAGGTTGTTATAAAGATTATACTGATTGTAATTTTATTGGGGATTTTATTAAAAAGTATTCTACCTCAAATAAAAAATATAATAAAAAATAAAAGAAAAAATAAAAGAAAAAATGAATAAAGCAACGCCCATTTTCATACCATATGAAACTAAATCTAGAGAATTTGATGGTAAATTGTTGTTGATTTCACATTTATTAAATGAGGGGTTTTATAATATATTTTTTGGATCTAGAGGGGGAACGAAAAGAGAAGCTTTAAAATATGACAATGGTATATATATATTTAAGAGCTTATCTGTTGATGAAATACCTTTTTATAAAGAACTGAAAAGAAAAAATTTTAGGTTAGCTTTAATTCATGCAGAAGGAGGAATTCATTATAAAGATAACAAAGATTCAATAATAAGTGCATATTCTAATAAAGTTTTTGATTTTATTGATATTAATTATGTTTTTGGAGAGGCAGTTAAAAATGATATTTCTAAATATTTAAATTCGAAAATTTATAATAAAACTATTGTTTCTGGTAATCCTAGATTTGATCTATTGAAAGAAAAATTCCATCCATTTTTTGAAAATAAAACAAAAAAGATAAGTGATGAGTTTAAAGATTTTATTTTAATTAATACTAGTTTTAGTGTTGCAAACCCAGTTGTAGGAAAGGAAAATTTCCTAAAATATATAAAGGCTGAAAAGACATATAGTCAGGGAGTTGTAGATAAAATTATTGAAAAAAGTGATTTTTTTCATGGTGTTTTAAATGATTATATAGAAGCAATAAAATATTGTGCAAATAGTTTGCCTAAAGTTAATTTTGTTATAAGGCCTCATCCGAGTGAATCTTTAAGTATATATGAAGAGTCTTTCGGAAGTTTTCCAAATGTTAATATAGTTAAAAAAGGAAATGTGGTACAATGGATTTTAGCTTCAAAGGGTGTAATTCATTATGATTGTACAACAGGTCTAGAATCATTATTGGCAAATAAGCCTGTAATTTCTTATTTGCCAAGAGTAAATAAGAAAGTAGTTGCTTGGTTGCCTATTTATATGAGTAAACAAATAAAAGAAAAAGAATTCCTAAAAGAGAATATAGATAAAATTTTCGAAGATAATTTTGAAAATGATTTAATACCTGAGAAAATTTCAACATTTAATTCTGTTATGCATAATGTTAAAAATCACTCAGCAATGATTATAGCTAAAGATTTGAAATCGAAGTATAATCCATTAAATCAATTAGTAAAAATTGATAAGCTTGATACTATTAAGAGAAATATTAAAAAGGATATGAAAAATATAGTTATAGAGCTAGGTTTAAAAAAAGAAAATAATTCTATTTCATGGAAGAAATTTGAAAATTGCAAGAAAAATGAGGTTTCAAATAAGTTAAATAGAATTAAAGTTCTTGAAAAAATGAGTTACGAAACATCAGTAATTCAATTAGGTGAAGAATTAGTATATATTAAAAGGAAAAATTAATATGAACTTAACAAACTTAAATTCTTTTTTGAAATTGGGTTATTTTCTTGATTTTCATGGAGATGATTGTGATTTTAGATTCATAGATAAAGATAAGTATAAGGATGAATCTGAAAGTAATCTTATAGATTTAGGTCATAAGTTATGGAAAAGTGCAATTGAAGAATCTTTTGAAACTAATAAGAAAAATGTAGTGCCAATTAGTGGAGGATTAGATAGTAGAATAATTTTAGCAGAATTATTGGAGTTTACAGAAGCTTCTAATATTGAAACATATACATTTGGAACACCAGGTACTATAGATTTTGAAATAGGAAATTTAATAGCTAAAAAGACAGGAATAAAACATCACAGTTTTCCATTGACCTCACATAAGTTTTCTTTAGAGGAGGAATTGTATTTTTCAAAGAATAGTAAGATGCAGACAGTTTTATTTCATCACCCACCAATATTTGATGTGAAAGAAAAATTTTCAGATTATAATATATGGTCAGGGTTTGGAGGGGATAATAGAGCAGGTTCACATTTAGGAGAAAATGAAAAATCTAATATAAAACAAAGTATAGACAGTTTTGTAAAAAAAAATACTTTTGTAAAATCGACAGATTTATTATATAAAGATACAAATAATTTTTGTGATTTATTAGACACAGATTTCATTGATGAAAAGAAAGTTACATTGATTGAACAATTAGATTTTAAAAACAGACAAGAGAAATATATCAAACCACATGTTCTAATTGAAGGGTTTAATTATAAGCTACCTTTTTGTAATGAAAAAATCAATAACTTTTTTCTTAGTCTGGATAATGAAAGGCACAGAAGAAATATTACTTTTTACAAAAAAATGGTATTAGAATGCTATCCAAAATTATTTAAAATAGGAACCTCGAGTAATTTTGGATTACCTCTGGAGGCATCAAAAACTCAGATTTTATTCAAGCGTATAAATCAAAGATTAAAAAGAGAATTAAACAAGTTTGGGGGTTTTTATGAGAACCCTAACACAAATTATATAGATTTTAATCAAGCTATTAGACATAAAAAAGATTTAAAAGATTTAATTTATTCTAGTATAATGGATTTAAAATCAAGGAATATTGTTGATTGGATTGAAATAGATAAACTTTGGGATGTTCATCAAAACACAAAGATAGATCATTCTGATGCGCTACTTGTTTTAGCTTCTTTGGAAATCCATTTGAAAAATGGTAAGAAAATATGATAATTTTAGTAATTATAGTGTTTTTGCTTATTCTCATAAAGCAGTTTGAGATTGTAGTGAAACAAAAGAAATACATAGCTGTTTTCTTTTTTTCATTTATATTAAAATTAGTATTATTAGTTTTAAGTGAAAACCATATTTTTACTCCAGTTGATGGAGGGAAAGATGCTGTAGGATTTGTAAGAGAATCACTTCGTTTATATAATACTCAAGATGTTTGGAGTTTATTATTTGAAAGTGAAGATTCTAGATATGGTAAATATCCTACTTTTTTAGCAATAGTTTATCATTTTACTTATCCTAATCATTTAGTAATGTTAGGAATTAATATTTTACTACATAATGCTATTTTAATTATTATGTTTAAATCTATAGACCTTTTGTTATTAAGGAAAATAGAGAAACTAATATTGGTGTCATTAGTTGCTTTTTTTCCTATTCTTATAGGTTATAGCGTTATTTTATTAAGGGAAATAATTTATATATATTTTATTTCCGTTTTGATTTTACAAATTATTTATCAAAAGAAATTTAATAAACTATATTACTCTAATTTTTTTCTACTTGTATTATCAGCTATAGCAGTTTATTTACATGCAGGGAATATAACAATTGTAATAGGTGCATGGTTCCTATTTTCTAAAATGAAAAAAGTTGTGAAATTAGGTTTGATTTATGGTTTTTCATTTATTTTATTTACTCTGATTGCTTCAGGAGCAATAGGAGGCTATTTTAAAAAAATAAATAGTTTTGGTACAGATAATTTTATAGAAAATATTAATAATGGACGAGAAACTTCTTCATCCAGATATGATAAATTTTATGGTAATAGCTTAGTGAAAAACGTTTTAATTGCATTTCCTGTTGATTTTGTAAATTTCACATTTCAACCATTTATTTATCCTATATCAAATATATATCGTCAATTATTTAGATACCCTTACGGTTTATTATCTATTTGGATGTTTTATGTAGTGTTTAAGAATTATAGGAAAACAGGTAGATTTGAAAAGAAAATGTTATTGCTTTTATTAGCAGGTTTTTTACCTTTTATAGTTGGTTCTGGAGATGTAAATCAGGCCGTTAGGCATAGAATGAATTTTTTTACTTTAATAATTATCGTAATTGGTCTTTTCCAACAAAGTAAATACCTTCAAAAAAAAACAGTAAATAAAAATGAACAATAAATTAGTTTATATTTCACCAAATAATTTTCCATCTAGGGCAGCACATACAATACATATTATAAATATGTGTCAAAGTTTTCAGAGATTGAATTATGAAGTAACATTAATTATTCCATTAAATCGACATAATTTATTTACAAGTGTAAATAAAATTAAGAAACATTATGGGGTTGAAGAAGGTTTTAAAATCTTGAGGATACCTATAGTTCCAACTATTTTAGGAATTCATATTTTTAGTTGGATAGTTTTATTTCTTTTAAAAAGAATTAAACCAGAATATAGTTATACTAGAAGTTTTATGATAGCAAATTTATTGACGAAAAATAATATCAGAACTATTTTTGAAACTCATGGTATTGAATTTAAAAATTTTGATAAAGAAAATATTTTATCAAGAGATTTGTTAAATAAAGTGGTTGTAATTTCTAAAGCTCTCCTAAATATTTATAAAGAAAATAATTATGATACTTCAAAATTTTATGTAGCACATGATGGTGCTAATATTTTAAAACAAAAAATAGATAAATCAGATCTTACATTTAACGATGGAAAAATACATATTGGTTATGTTGGACATTTGTATAAAGGAAGAGGTATTGAGCTTATTTTAAACATGGCTCAAAATAGATCAGAAATGATTTTTCATATTGTAGGTGGAAATGAACAAGATATACAATACTGGAAAGAGAAATCGAAATCTTTAAATTTACAAAACGTAATTTTTGAAGGTTTCCTTCCTCCGAATAAAGTTTCTATATTAAGGAAAAAGTATGATGTATTATTAGCTCCCTACGAAGAAAAGGTACGTATTTCAGGTAATGTAGGAGATACATCTAAATGGATGTCTCCGTTAAAAATATTTGAATATATGTCAGATAAAAAACCAATTTTAGTTTCCGATTTACCAGTTTTACATGAGGTTTTAAAAAACAAATATAATTGCCTTTTTTGTGAAGTAAATAATTTAGAGAATTGGTTGAAGAATTTAGATTTATTAGTTACTGATACTGAATTAGCAAATAAGATTTCTGAGAATGCTTTCAAAGAATTTTATGAAAAATATACTTGGGATAAAAGAGCTGAGAATATTTTAAATAATGCTACATTAAACTAAGTTACAATTTTAAAATATTTTATTTAAGATGAGTAAGAAAGAAAAAGTATTATTGTTTACGGATTCATTTAATAGTGGGGGGGCACAAAAACAAATTGTAATGCTTGCAAACGGTATTAATGAAATAAAAGAATTTCAAGTTGAAACATTACAATATCATGATTTGAATTTTTTTGAGAAATATTTATCCAAAAATATCCAGAGAAATAAAGTTTTAGAATCTAACAAAATATTAAGAATACTAAAATTAATTCTTTTTTTAAAAAAATATAAACCAGACTATATAATATCTTTTTTAAATGGTCCGAATAATTATGCTGCTTTATATAAAATGTTTTTTTTCTGGAGGAAAACGGGATTAATTGTTGGAGAAAGAAATTTAGATATACATAAATTCGGATATAAAGATTTTCTAATTAGGTTTAGTCATATTTTTGCAAATAAAATCGTATGTAACTCTAATGCACAATTAAATAAATTAAAACCTTATTTTGGTGATAAATTAAGGTTTATTTCTAATGGCACGGATGTTAGAGGGGTGAAACAAAAAGTATTTGATAAACATATTTATGAATCTAAAAAAAGAAAATTTATAGTTTCAGCTAGAGTTGCATCTCAAAAAAACCCATTATTATTACTTAAAGCAATAAACAAGCTTAAAGATGAATTAGATTTTACAGTTCATTGGTATGGTGATGTATATGTAAATGATCCTATTGTAAAGCAATGTAAAGATTTTTTAGATAGAAATAATTTAGAAAATCATTTCAAGTTTCAAAAATCAACAAATCAAATTTATAATAAAATAATTGAATATGATGCATTAATTTTACCGTCGATATATGAAGGTTGCCCTAATGCAGTTATTGATGCAATGATTTGTGGTTTACCTGTAATAGCTAGTGATGTTTCTGATAATAGAATGTATTTAAACCATCAAAAAGAGTTCATTTTTACTTCCTCCTCTGTTGAAGAATTAGTTCTGAGAATCAGAAAATTCCATGATCTTCCATTTGAAAAGATAGCTGAAATAGGAAAGGAAAATATAAAGAAATCTTATGAGTTTTTCGACCAGAAAAAAATGACTCAAAATTATTTGGAATTACTATAATAAATTTTATAATGGTACTACAATTTTCTAAATTACCACCTCCTATTGGAGGAGTAACAATTCATGTTAGTAGATTACTTTTTCAATCTAAAAAAGAGCAAAATCTGAATTTAGAAGTTTTAGATTATTCTAAAGAGAGAAATCTTGTGTCAATTTTTAAAAAAATATTTTACGCAAAGATTATTCACATTCACTTAAGTAATAAAAAGTTAAGATTCATATTTGCTTTTTTATTTCGAATTTTATTTAAGAACGTAGTAATTACTTATCATGGGAAATATGATTTTAAAAATAAATTTGATATTTGCAGCTTAAAATTAAGCTCAGCTTCAATTCTTTTAAATAATTTTTCTTATGAAAATGCAAGAAAAATTCAAATTCACAAAATTTATAAAATAGGTGCGTTTATACCTCCAATTGAAGAAAAATTAAATCATTTAAAAGAAGAAGATATTAGAGGAATAGATAAATTGAAACAAAAATTTGATTATGTTTTTTGTACAAATGCTAGTTCATTAGCTTATGATGAAAAAGGTGATGAAATTTACATGGGATCAGAATTAATAAAGTATTTTAATAATAAACAAAATATTGCATTAGTTTTTTCTAGTCCAAATGATGGATATTATAGATTTTTGAAAAAACAATTTTCGTCAATTTCTAAAAATATATTTTTCATAAAAGAGACACATGATTTTGTAAATGTAATAAAACAAACTGATGGATTAATAAGAGCAACAACTATGGATGGAGATTCATTATCTGTAAAAGAAGCGCTTTATTATAAAAAGCCAGTTTTTGCAACTGATGTTGTTGATAGACCTAAAGGTGTAATTTGCTTTTCAGATTTTGAAGATTTCGATAAAAAATATGATTTAGTTAATCCTAAGATTGAAAAAAATGAAGATAATTCTCAAGAGATTTTCAAGCTTTATAAATCAATCCTAAAAGAATTCTAATATGAAAGATAAATTATTAAATATATATTCTAAATCTCCAATTTGGGTTCAAAATATGATTTGTACTTTTAAAGGGAGTAAGGAAAAAAGGAGTCGTTTAGGTGGAGAATTTAAGAAAATTTATTCAGAATTATTAAAATCAGAATTCTTTGATAAAGAAAAAATAGATTTATATCAATTTGAAAAAACAAAAGAAATTTTGAAATATTGTAATGAGAACATCCCTTATTATCAAGAGCTATTTGAAAAAATAAATTTTAAGATAGAAGACTTTAATTCTTTAAAAGATTTGGAACGAATTCCTATTTTGACCAAAGAGATTGTAAGAGATAATTTTGAAAAATTAAAAAATCATAATTTTGAAGGTAAAATTGTTCATTCTCAAACTTCTGGTAGTACGGGAAAATCCTTACAATTTGATTTTGCTGTAGATGCGATTCAGTTTAGATGGGCTTTATGGTTTAGACATAAAAAACGTTTTGGAATTAACCCAAAAGATTCATATGCAACTTTTACGGGATTACCTGCAGTACCATTAAATCAAAATAAACCCCCATATTGGAGAGAAAATAGAGCTATGAAACAAACTATTTTCACAATGCATCATATCAATAATAATACTGTAAGAAGTGTTGTGGAAAGGTTAAATAAAGGAGGTTTTAAATATTACAGTGGATACCCATCAATATTATTTTCTTTGGCAAACTTAATTGAAGAAAATAGCTTAAAAATAACAGATTCACCTGCAGTAATTTTTACAGGAGCTGAAGCTTTGCTAAAATATCAGAGAGATAAAATAAGTAAAGTTTTTGGATGTTTAGTTACAGATCAATATGGGTTTTCTGAAGGATGTGGTAATGCTTCAAGGTGTGAGAAAGATTTATTTCATGAAGATTTTGAATATGGAGTTTTAGAATGTCATAATCCTAAAAAGAATGATGATGGTTCTACTACAGGAACTATATTAGCAACTGGATTTACAAATTTAGCAATGCCTTTTATCCGATATCAAGTTGGAGATACAGCAACTTGGGTAGATTCAGATTGTTCTTGCGGAAGAAAGTCTAAAACAATAAAAGAGATAAATGGTAGAAATGAAGATTTTGTAATAACTCCAGAAGGAAATAAAATTTTAAGATTTGATTATATTTTTAAAGACACAAAATCTATTAGAGAATCTCAAATTATACAAAAAGAGTTAGGTAGTGTAACAATAAAAATAGTAGAAAGAAAAGGGAATAATAGAAGTGATTTAGAAAAACTTTTAAGGAAGGAAATCAAAAATAAGATAAGTAGAGGGTTGAATATTTCTTTTGAATATGTTTCTGAAATTGAAAGAACTAATACAGGTAAGTTTAGAGCTGTTAAATCACTGATAAAATAAGAATTATGAAACAGATATTGCAATCGTTCAAAACAGGAGTCACAGAGTTAGCAGAATTACCAGCTCCTAAAGTAAAATCAGGTCAAGTACTTATTAAAACGACAAGAAGCTTAGTTTCTTTAGGTACTGAAAGAATGTTAGTTGAATTTGGAAAAGCATCACTAATTCAAAAGGCAAGACAACAACCTGATAAGGTGAAAATGGTTTTAGATAAAATAAAGACAGAAGGTTTAATGCCTACTTTAGAAGCTGTTTTTAATAAGTTAGAACAACCTTTGCCGCTAGGGTATTGTAATGTAGGTGAAGTTGTTGCTGTAGGAAAAGGTGTTACTGACTTTAAGATAGGCGATCGTGTGGCTTCTAATGGTCAACATGCTGAGTTTGTTTCAATCCCACAAAATCTTGTAGCGCATATTCCAGATAATATTTCTGATGAAGAAGCGGCATTTACTGTAATTGGTTCCATAGGTTTACAAGGAATTAGATTAGTTGAACCTACTATTGGAGAAACTGTTGTTGTTGTTGGTTTAGGTTTAATAGGTTTGTTAACAGCTGAAATGTTAGTTGCTAATGGATGTAAAGTAATAGGTTACGATTTAGATGATACTAAAGTAGAGATAGCTAAAAGTAAAGGAGTTCTAGCATTTAACCCGTTGAAAGGAAGTGATCCTGTTAAATTTGTTAAAGATAAAACAAATAATGTTGGAGCAGATGCTGTTATTATAACAGCTTCAGCTAAAACAAATGATATTATATCTCAAGCTGCTCAAATGAGTAGAAAAAGAGGTAGAATTGTATTAGTGGGTGTAATCGGACTGGATATTTCTCGAGCAGACTTTTATGAGAAAGAGCTAAGTTTTCAAGTATCTTGTTCATATGGTCCAGGTAGATATGACGATGATTATGAATACAAAGGAATAGATTATCCATTACCTTTTGTGAGATGGACAGAAAAGAGAAACTTTGAAACTGTACTTCAATTAATATCTTCAGGGAAATTAGACGTAAAAGAATTAATTTCGGAAGTTGTTCCTTTAGAAGAGTTTGGTAAGGTTTATGGAGATATTGGAAGCTCTAAATCAATCGCTTCAATTATAAAATATTCTGATGATAATAAACTGCAGCATACTATTGTAGTTAATGAAAAAGAAACTAAAGCTAATAAAGGAGGTATTGGTGTTATTGGAGCAGGTAATTTTACTAAAATGACGATGTTACCAGCTTTAAAAGGAACCAATGCAAACATAAAGCATATAGTCTCTTCTGGAGGTGTAAATGGAACAGCTCTGGCTAAAAAGCACAATATTACGCAAAGCACTACAGATTACGATTTAGTATTAAATGATCAAGATGTTGATTTAGTAATGATTACCACTCGTCATAATTTACATACCGACATGGTAATCAAGGCGTTAGATAAAGGGAAGCATGTATTTGTTGAAAAGCCACTTGCTTTAAATAGCAAGGAATTACAATCAATTGAAGAATCATATCGAAAGAATACTGGTACATTAATGATTGGGTTTAATCGTCGTTTTTCACCACATACACAAAAAATTAAATCACTTGTAGGGAATGCACCTATGAATATTGTTGCAACAATGAATGCAGGAGCAATTCCACCAGAAGTTTGGGTTCATGATATGGCAATAGGTGGAGGAAGAATTATTGGAGAAGCTTGTCATTATTTAGATTTAATGGTATTCTTATCTGGTAGTAAAATCAAATCTGTTTGTATGAATGCTTTAGGAGAAAACCCAGCTGAAAATACTGATAACGCTTCTATTTTAGTGAAAATGGAAAATGGATCTACCGGAGTAGTAAATTACTTTGCTAATGGAGCAAAATCTTATGCTAAAGAAAGATTGGAAGTGTTTTCACAAGAAAAAGTATTAGTGATGGATAATTTCATTAAAACTTCTGCTTATGGAGTTAAAGGATTTTCTAAGCTTAAAACAAAATTAGATAAAGGGCATAAAGCTCAATTCTCTCAAATTGTAGACAAACTTAAACAAGGATCTGTTGATTTAATTCCTTATGAGGAATTAATTAATGTTACCAAAGCTAGTTTTGCTGCTATCCAAAGTTTAAAAGAAAGTGCTTGGGTAAATATAGAATAGTTTTAATCTAATTCTTAAATATTATCATGATCCAAAAACTAAAAAGAATAATTAATCTCATTTCCAATATGGGAATGAGGTATGTCTTTTTTAGAGTTTCATATATCGTCAAATCTAAAATTGGTTGGCATAAAAAAGTATTTCCTATAAACCCTGATTCAAAAGAGTTTATAACTCTAGAGCAATGGAAAGAAAACTTACCTCCTTTTTTCTTTTATGGTAAAAAAATAAAAGGCTTAGAAGCTAGTAAAACTCAAAAGTTAGTTGATACTGTTAAATCAATTAAAGAGGGAGAATATCTTTTTTTTAATAAGGAGAAAATTAATTTGAGGAAGAATTATAATTGGATGACTAATCCTTCAACGGGATTTATATATGATGTTAAAAAACATTGGTCTGAAATTCAAGATATCTCTTCTGAAGCAGGTGATATAAAATACGTTTGGGAAAAGGCGAGGTTCTCTTTTTTGTATGATTTAATTAGATATGATTTTCATACTAAAGAAGACCAATCTGAATTAGTTTTAGCAGAAATAAAGAGCTTTATAGATAAGAATCCAATAAATCAAGGACCAAATTATAAATGCAGTCAAGAAATTAGTTTAAGGGTTTTAAATTGGACTTTTGCTTTATATTATTATAAAGAGTCTAATTTTTTAACTTCAGATTTATTTGTCAAAATAATGAATTCAATTTATTGGCAAATTCATCATGTATATGGTAATATTCATTTCTCAAGAATCTCTGTAAGAAATAACCATGCTATTACAGAAACCTTAATGTTATATCTATCAGGAAAATTATTTCCTTTTTTGCCAAATGTAAAAAAATGGTCAGCTAAAGGAAAAAAATGGTTTGAGCAAGAAGTTGAATACCAGATTTATCCTGATGGTACTTTTCTTCAGTTTTCTATGAATTACCATCGAGTAACAATTCAGTTATTAACTTGGGGTATTCAATTAGCTAATTTAAATAATGAGAAATTTAAACCAGTTGTTTACGAAAGAGCTAAAAAATCATTAGCATTTTTAACTGCAAGTTCAGATCCAGTAACAGGGCAATTACCTAATTATGGTTCTAACGACGGAGCATTGTTTTTTAAATTAACTGACGATGATTACCGAGTGTATAGATCACAACTTGATGATTTGAGAAGTGTATTATATGGAAATACATTCTATAACTCCCAGAGTGTTTTTTGGTACGGAGTACAACCAGAGAATATAGAAGAGGTTAAAAGAGATGAAATAAATGTTTTTGAAAATAGCGGTTATTACATTATTCAAGAAGATGATATAAAAACATTCATTCGTTGTGGAGCTTACAAAGATAGACCAGCTCAGTCAGATAATCTGCATTTAGATATTTGGGTAAATGGGGAAAACCTTCTAAGAGATTCGGGGAGTTATATGTACAATACCGATAAAAAATACTTGAATTATTTTAATGGTTGTGAAGGGCACAATACATTAAGTATAGCGGGAGAAGATCAAATGCTTAAAGGCGGCAGATTTATTTGGTATTACTGGGTTAAAAAAACATCTGCTAAACTAGTAAAACAGTCGAACTCATTTAATTTTGAAGGACAAATTAATGCGTTTAAACAACTAAATAAAAATATAATTCATAAAAGAAGTATCAATAAAGAATCTAAAAGTAAAGAATGGTTAGTTAAAGATTCAGTAACTAATTCATCTAGAAAAATATATCAGTATTGGCATTTACCTCTTAATAAAAAAGATCAAATCGAAATTAAAAGTACTGATGCTTTAGGAAACAACTTAATTCCAATTATAGAAGAAAAATGGTTTTCAGGTTATTATGGAGTTAAAGAACCTTCACTTAGAATTACCTTCGAAACAAACACAAATCAGTTTAACACAAAAATTAAAGTATTGTAATGCGTATATTATTAATTCATCAGTATTTCTTAGAAAAAGGAGATGGAGGAGGATCAAGATTTAATGAAATGACTAAAACTTGGTCTAGTCAAGGACATTCTGTTACTGTTTTAGCAGGAATGGTTCATTACAATACAGGTAAAAAACAAGATCGTTACAAAGGAAAATTTACATTTAAAGACAATCAGTTTTATGACAATGTAGATGTAATAAGATGCCATGTATCTGAAAGTTACAATGTGAGTTTTTTAGGTAGGTTGTGGGCCTATTTTTCATTTGTTTTCTCAAGTATTTATGCAGGCCTGTTCAAAACTAAAGGTAAATATGACGTGATTTTAGTAACATCACCACCTCTTTTTGTAGGAATTACAGCTTATATACTTTCATTGTTTAAAAGAATTCCTTTTGTATTTGAAATTAGAGATTTATGGCCAGAATCGGCTATAGATACAGGAGTTTTGAAAAATAAACAAATTATAAGTTTTGCGTATTGGTTCGAGAAATTTATTTATAAAAAATCAAAACTAATAAATGTTTTAACTCCCGCATTTAGAGATAAATTATTACAGGGTAAAAATATTCCTTCTGAAAAAATTATATTTATACCTAATGCGGCCGATTTTACTTTGGCAGAAAAAATACAGAAAGACATATCGTTTAAATCTGCTGAATTTAAAAAAGAACTAGGTTTAGAAAATAATTTTGTAATTACTTATGTAGGAGCTCACGGTGTCGCAAATCATTTAATTCAATTGGTAGATGCCGCTGAAGAACTAAAAGATACAAATGTTGTTTTTCAACTAATTGGCGCAGGAATGAGAAAACAAGCGCTTCAAGAAGAGGCAGCAAAAAAAGGATTGAACAATGTGATTTTTAGAGATCCAGTTCCTAAAGAAGAAGTTTTCAAATATATCTTAGCTTCTGATATGGGAGCTTCAGTGTTAAAAAAAGTAGATACCTTTAAAACTATATATTCAAACAAAACATTTGATTATATGTCTTGTAAAAAGCCTATTTTATTGGCTATTGATGGGGTGTCTAGAGATTTGGTGAATAAAGCAGAATGCGGTATTTATGTTGAACCAGAAAATACCAATGAAATAGTTAAAGGTATTAAAGAAACATTGGCATTATCTGAGAGTCAATTAAATCAGATGGGAGAATCGGGTTATAAATATGCAAAAGAGTACTTTGATAGAGAGCTTTTAGCAAAAGAATACATTAACAGAATTGAACAAATCTTAAATAAAAATGTATAAACTTTTTTTTAAACGTGTTATTGATTTTTTAATTGCTTTAATAGCTTTATTATTGTTATCTCCTATTTTTTTTATTGTTCTTATTTTATTGGCGATTTATAATGCAGGAAAGCCATTTTTCTTTCAGGAAAGACCGGGTAAAAATGAAAAGATTTTTAAGGTAATTAAGTTCAAAACTATGAACGATAAAAAAGATAGCAACGGCGAATTATTACCAGATTCAGTTCGATTAACTAAGTTTGGTAAATTTGTTAGAAAAACATCTTTAGATGAAATTCCTCAACTATTAAATGTATTAAAGGGAGATATGAGTTTAATTGGACCAAGACCGCTTTTAGTTGAATATTTACCGCGCTACAATGATGAGCAAAAAAGAAGACATAGTGTAAGGCCAGGTATTACAGGTTTAGCCCAAGTTAATGGAAGAAATGCTATTAGCTGGAAGAAAAAGTTTCAGTATGATGTAGAGTATGTCGATAATTTGAGTTTCTTTCTTGATGTAAAAATATTTTTTATGACCTTTTTAAAGGTTTTTAAGTCAGAAGGAATTAATGAAGAAGGACAAGTAACAGCTACAAAATTTATGGGAAATGAGTAATAAAGAAGTGTATTTATATGGAGGTAGTGGTCATGGTAAAGTAATTAAAGAAATTGCAGAAAATAGTAATGTAAATGTAATTGCTTTTGTTGATGATAATCCTAAGTCAAGTACACTCTTAAATGTTCCAATTCTCAAAACAAGTGAGATAGAGGATGTAATTAAAAAGGAATTTATTATTTCAATAGGAAGTAATGAAATTAGAAAAATGATTAGTAAAAAGCTTACTAACATTAGTGATGCTATTGTAGATCCTTCAGCTCAAATTTCTGATTTTGTTACGATAGAAAAAGGTACAGTTGTAATGCCATCAGTAGTTGTAAACTCTGATACAAATATTGGAGCGCATGTAATTTTAAATACAGGAGCAATAATTGAACACGACTGTAAAATTGGTGATTTCGCTCACATTTCACCAAATGTCACTATTACAGGAGGAGTTTCTATTGGAGAAGGTACTCATATTGGTGCTGGAGCAATAGTAATACCGGGTATAAAAATTGGTAAATGGGTGACTATTGGAGCAGGAGCAGTAATAATTAATGATATTCCTGATTATACTACTGCTGTAGGTAATCCAGGAAGAGTTATAAAACGTAAAGAAAAAAATGGATAAGATATGGTTGTCATCACCTCATATGGGAGGTGGAGAGCAAAAGTATGTTCAAGAAGCATTTGATACCAATTGGGTAGCACCATTAGGACCAAATGTAAATGGATTTGAAAAAGATTTAGAGAGTTATATCGGCGAAAATTCTAATGTAGCTTGTTTAGTATCTGGAACATCAGCAATACATTTAGCATTAATATTATCAGGAGTGTCTTATAATGATAATGTTATATGTCAAAGTATGACTTTTTCTGCATCTGCAAATCCAATAAAATATCAAGGAGCAAACCCTATTTTTATTGATAGTGAAAAAGACACTTGGAATATGTGTCCGATAGCACTAGAAGAAGCTATAAAAAAAGAAATGTCGAAAGGAAAGAAACCTAAAGCGATTATAGTTGTTCATTTATATGGAATGCCTGCTAAAATGGATGAAATTTCTGCAATTTCTAAGAGATATGAGATTCCTTTAATTGAAGATGCAGCAGAAGCTTTAGGCTCAACATACAAAGGAAAGAAATGTGGAACTTTTGGAGACTTTGGTATTCTTTCTTTTAACGGAAATAAAATAATTACAACATCAGGTGGAGGAGCTTTAGTATGTAAAAATGATGAAGACAAACAAAAAACTATCTTCTTAGCAACCCAAGCTAGAGACAATGCACCTCACTATCAGCACTCCCATATAGGATATAATTATAGAATGAGTAATATTACTGCTGGGATTGGTAGAGGACAAATGGAAGTTTTAGACAAACATATTTCTTATAGAAGAGTAAATAATCAATTTTACCAAGAGCTATTCAAAAATATTAAAGGAATTACTGTTTTTAAAGAGTCAACTGAGAACTATTTTTCTAATCATTGGCTAAGTGCTATTATTGTTGATGAGACAATAACAAACTTCTCACGTGAAGATTTACGTTTAAGTTTATTAGATGATAATATTGAATCTCGCCCGCTTTGGAAACCGATGCATTTACAACCAGTTTTTAAAGACTATGCTTATTATGGTACAAATGTATCAGAAAATTTGTTTAAAAAAGGTCTTTGTTTGCCTTCTGGTTCAAATTTAACAGAAGAAGATAAAGAAAGGATAAAAACATCAATTAATAAGTTGATGAAAAAATAAAAATAAGCTCAGAAAATTTTCTGAGCTTATTTTTTTAACTTCGCTTTTATAGTTTTTAGCATATGAAAGGAATAATCTTAGCAGGAGGTTCAGGAACACGTTTGTATCCTATAACAAAAGGGGTGTCAAAACAATTATTACCTGTATATGATAAACCCATGATTTACTATCCATTATCGGTATTAATGTTAGCTGGTATTACTGAAATTTTAATTATATCGACTCCAGATGATTTACCAACTTTTGAGAAGTTATTGGGAAATGGATATGAATTAGGAATTCAACTGAGTTATGTTGCGCAGCCATCACCAGATGGATTAGCACAGGCTTTTATAATTGGTAAAGAATTTATTGGAAATGATGATGTATGTATGGTTTTAGGTGATAATATTTTTTATGGTCATGGATTACCAGAAATGTTGAAATCAGCAGTTAATAATGTGAAAAATGATAATAATGCTACTGTGTTTGGGTATTATGTAAAAGACCCTGAAAGATATGGAGTAGTAGATTTCAATAAAGAAGGAAACGCATTGTCTATAATTGAAAAGCCAGAGAATCCTAAATCAAATTACGCGGTGGTTGGATTGTATTTTTATCCTAATGATGTAATTAATGTAGCTAAAAATGTAAAACAGTCAGATAGAGGAGAACTAGAGATAACCTCCATAAATCAATATTATTTAGAAAAAGAACAACTGAAGGTTGAATTAATGGGGCGCGGTTTTGCTTGGTTAGATACAGGAACGCATGATTCTTTGTTAGAAGCAAGTCAGTTTATAGAAACCATTGAAAAAAGGCAGGGGTTAAAAGTGGCTTGTTTGGAAGAAATTGCTCTATACATGGGCTATATAAATAAAGAGCAAGTAAAAAAACTAGCAAAGCCTCTCAAGAAAAATAATTACGGACAGTATTTACTAAACTTAATTAAAGAATAGAGATGGTATTTACAAAAACGGATATTCCTGAAGTTGTAATCATTGAGCCGAAAATTTTTAATGATGGGAGAGGTTATTTTTTCGAGTCCTTTAATCTAAAACAATTTGAAGGGAATATTGGAGAAATCACTTTTATTCAAGATAATGAGTCCAAATCTTCGAGAGGAGTTTTAAGAGGTTTACATTTTCAGAGGCCACCATTTGCACAAGCAAAATTAGTTCGCTGTATTCAAGGTAAAGTTTTAGATATAGCTGTTGATGTAAGAAAGAATTCACCGACTTATGGTAAATATGTTTCAATAGAACTAACAGAAGAAAATAAGAGGCAATTATTTATACCTAAAGGATTCGCACATGGATTTATTGTGTTATCTGACATAGCAGTTTTTGCGTATAAAGTTGATAATATTTACGCACCTCAATGTGATTCTGGAATAAAATGGAATGATGAAACTTTAAATATTGATTGGAAAATAGCTGTAGATGAAATTATACTTTCTGCAAAAGATCAACAACTACAAAGTTTAAAAGAATTGAAAACTCCGTTTATTTATTAGTAACTTTGAGAGCTAACGAATTATTTTAATGAAAAACATTTTAGTTACTGGTGGAGCTGGTTTTATAGGTTCGCATGTTGTTCGATTATTTGTCAGTAAATATCCAAACTACAATATTATAAATTTAGATGCATTAACTTATGCAGGTAACTTAGATAATTTAAAAGACATAGAAAATAAATCTAACTATACTTTTATTGAAGGTGATATTTGCAATGTTAATTTAGTAAGCGAAATTTTCGAAAAATATAAAATTGATGCTGTAATTCATTTAGCGGCTGAGTCCCATGTAGATCGATCAATATCTGATCCTTTGTCATTTGTGAAAACGAATGTTATAGGGACTTTAAACTTGTTAGAACAAGCAAAAAAATATTGGAAAGAAGATCTAAAAAATAAATTGTTTTATCATATTTCTACAGATGAAGTTTACGGAAGTTTAAATGACAAAGGTTTTTTTACAGAAGAAACCTCATACAATCCAAAATCACCTTATTCAGCATCTAAAGCATCTTCTGATCATTTTGTAAGAGCCTATGCTAATACTTACATTTTACCAGTGGTTATTTCTAATTGCTCAAATAATTATGGACCTAATCAATATCCTGAAAAGTTAATTCCTTTATTCATTCAAAATATATGTAATAATAAGCCATTACCAGTATATGGTAAAGGAGATAATATTAGAGATTGGTTATTTGTAGAAGATCATGCTAAAGCAATTGATGTTATTTTTCATAAAGGTAAAGTAGGGGAAACTTATAATGTTGGAGGAGATAATGAATGGAGAAATATAGATTTAATTAAGACTGTAATTAAATCGGTAGATGAGCAGTTAGGTAGAGAAGAGGGAAGTTCTGAAAAACTAATTACTTATGTAAAAGATAGAGCAGGTCATGACTACAGATATGCAATTGATGCATCAAAACTAAAAAAAGAATTGAACTGGAAACCTTCTTTGCAATTTGAAGAAGGAATAGAGAAAACAGTAAGGTGGTATTTAGATAATATAGATTGGTTAAGTAATGTTAAATATTAGTATTCACGTTTTAATATTGACAAAAGAAAATGAAAAAAATATTAGTAACAGGAGGTTTAGGTTTTATAGGATCTCACGTAGTGGTGGAGCTTCAAAATAAAGGGTTTAATGTTGTAATTATAGATAACTTGTCAAATTCAAGAATTGAGGTTTTAGAAAATATCACTTCTATAACAGGAATAAAACCTGATTTTTATCAAATAGATTTACGAGCAAAAGTAGATGTTCAAAATTTCTTTCAAGATAATTCAATAGATGGAATTATACATTTTGCAGCTTTTAAAGCAGTTGGAGAAAGCGTTGAAAAACCTTTAGAGTATTATGAAAATAATATTGGAAGTTTAGTGTATTTATTGCAAGAAATTAGCGATAGAAAAATCAGCAATTTTATATTTAGTTCATCATGTACTGTTTATGGGCAAGCTGAGGATTTACCTATTACTGAGAGGGCACAAATAAAACAACCTGAGTCTCCTTATGGAAATACCAAAAAAATTGGAGAGGAGATAATAAAGGATGCTTGTGGCGCATATGATATAAACGCTATAGCCTTACGTTATTTTAATCCAATAGGTGCTCATGATAGTGTTAAAATTGGGGAGTTGCCTTTAGGAGTTCCACAAAACTTAATTCCTTATATCACACAAACTGCTATAGGTATTCGTGAACAATTGTCAGTCTTTGGAGATGATTACCCAACAGCAGACGGAACGGCAATTAGAGATTATATTCATGTAGTTGATTTAGCCAAAGCTCATGTATTAGCATTACAGAGATTGTTAGACAAAAAAAACAATCAAAATTTTGAAGTATTTAATGTTGGTACTGGTAAAGGTAGTTCGGTAATGGAAGTTATTAATACATTTGAAAGAGTATCAGGGAAACCATTAAATTATAAGATTGTTGAAAGACGTCAAGGAGATATTACAGCAGCTTATGCAGACACAACTTCGGCTAATGAAATATTAGGCTGGAAAAGTGAAAAAACACTAGAAGAGGCATTACTTTCTTCTTGGAAGTGGCAACAAAAACAATAGTTGCTTAATAAAAATAAAAAAGCGTTAGTAATTAATTACCAACGCTTTTTTATTAAAAATACAATAACTATTTGAGCCTAGTTAAACTAAGATCTTTATTATACTTTACAATAAATAAACCTTTATTGCTAGTACTTCCAAAAGTCTTTTTACGATAATCAAATTTGTTTTCTAAACGAAAGGACACTCCATCTTTAAATGTATCTGTTAAACTGTTGCCAGAGGCTAAACGCATTAAGATATCATAAGTTACATCAAAACCTTTAACAGCATAATCTGAAGGAATGGTATTATTTTTTTTGAAATACTTATTGTTAAATGTTTTTACGACGTCAGAAAAATCATCGGCAAAAACATTAGATATATAAGTGAAATTAATACTTGCTAATTTATTATTATCTATCTTGTTATAAGAATCATTTTTGTCAACAGCGAATACATGAACCGTGATGTCATCCGGTAAACCAATCATGCTATTTAAAGCATCAGCAATAGCTACATTATCATCAGATGTAATAATTACCCAGTTGTGTTTTTTAGCGTCCATTTTATCTGTAAAACGCTCTCTTTTTATATATCCTTTTTCAGGTTTTAAAACATGAACCAATTTTATAGAGTCATGTCTTTTCAACTCACTTGTAATTCTGTTAATTTTACTGTTAGAACTTGATGCGCCGTCACCAACAACAAATATTTGTTCCCCTCTATAATTATCTTTTAAATATGAAATTAAGAAGTTGGTGTATGCAGATTTTTCAGGAGCAGTTTTTACAATTTTTAATCCTGAGAATTTTTCTTGTTTACTTGAGTAATGAGGAAACACTACCGGAGCATTTACTTTTCTAGCAACAATTTCAGTTTTGTCTGAATAAAAAGGGCCAATAACAACATCTGCATTCTCTAGCTTGTCTTCAGATAAAATAGAAGCAATATTTCTACCTCTATTTCCTGTGTCAAAAACATTTACATTAATTTCAACTCCTTGTTTAGTTATTGAATCAATTGCGATTTCAGCTCCCATATAAAAATCAGTTACCATATTTGCTAATTGATTTTTTTTGAATATTTCTTTTGCTGAAATAGAATCGTATTCTTTTGCTTTGAAAGGCAATAAAATAGCTAAGTTAATTTTAGAATTCTCCTGAATGCTGTCCTTATAAAAAGTATAATTATCATCAGAATTAACTTCTTCAATAGGTCTAATTTTTAATAATTGACCAATTGATAATTCATCATTTAAAATACCTGGATATTCAGGGTTTAAACGAATTAAATCCTCTTTTGAAACGTTGTAAAAACGAGTTAAACTATATATGGTTTCTTTGCTTTTAACCGTATGTGTTAAGAAATTTTTTAAAACTTCTTCTCGATCAATAATAATTGTTTTTTCAGTTGATTTAACTTTTAAAACTTGACCGATACTTAGAATATTTCTTTCAATTCCAGGAAATTCAGGGTTCCACTTTATTAAATCATCTTTAGAAATATTATAGTCTTTAGTTATTCTATATACAGTTTCACCAGCTTGAACGGTATGTGTTTCATATTCGTAAACAATATGTTTAAAAACAGTTTCGGTTTCATTAGGAGTTTCTGTAGATTCTCCAATAGTTACATTGTCTACAGCAACTTCTTCAGTATTTTCAGGTGATGAAGTAGATGAAGAAGTTCCTTTTTTAATTTCAGGATTTGGGATTACAATTACCGTATTTGCATCAGGTCGTCTACCAACATCTGGATTTAAGCGCAATAAGTCTTTTGTACTCATGTCCATACGTTTGGCAATGTCTCTCATAGTTTCACCTTCTTGAACTTTATAAGAAACATAGCGTTTTTGTTGACCACATGAAACGGTAAAAGTTAAAATACAGATTAAAAGTAAAAATTGTAATTTCTTCATCTACTTCAGATTTTTTATATCAGGATTTTATTCCCATTCTATTGTTGCAGGTGGTTTAGAGCTAATATCGTACACAACTCTGTTAACACCTTTTACATTGTTTATTATTTTATTTGACGTTTTTTGCAAAAACTGATAAGGTAAATTTACCCAGTCAGCAGTCATACCGTCTGTGCTTTCTACAGCACGTAAAGCAACTACTTTTTCGTAAGTTCTTTCATCTCCCATAACTCCTACAGAATTAACAGGTAATAAAATAGCTCCAGCTTGCCATACTTTATCGTATAATCCGCTTTCCTTTAATCCGTTAATAAAAACAGCATCTACTTCTTGCAAAATACGAACTTTTTCTGATGTGATATCTCCTAGAATTCTAATTGCCAAACCAGGTCCAGGAAAAGGGTGGCGACCTAACAATTCTTTATCTATCCCCATTGAAGCTCCTACACGACGAACTTCGTCTTTAAAAATCATTCGTAAAGGCTCTACAATTTTTAATTTCATAAAATCTGGTAGACCACCTACATTATGATGACTTTTAATAGTTGCAGATGGACCTCCGTTTACTGAAACTGATTCTATAACATCAGGATAAATTGTTCCTTGTGCTAACCACTTAGCATCTTCTATTTGATTTGCTTCATCATCAAAAACATCAATAAAAACTTTACCAATAGCTTTACGTTTTGCTTCTGGATCGCTTAACCCAGCAAGTTCATTCAAGAAACGTGCCGAAGCATCAACCCCTTTAACGTTTAAGCCCATGCCTTCGTATTGTTTTAATACATCGGTAAATTCATTTTTACGTAATAAACCATTGTTTACGAATATACAGTGTAAATTACTACCAATAGCTTTATGTAATAAAACAGCAGCCACTGTTGAATCTACTCCACCTGATAAACCTAAAACAACTTTGTCGTTTCCAACTTTAGCTTTGATATCTGCTACAGTTTCATCTACAAAAGAAGCTGGTGTCCAAGTTTGAGCTACTTCAGCTATATTAACTAAAAAATTTTCTAATAATTGTTTACCATCTGTAGAATGATATACTTCTGGGTGGAATTGGATAGCATAAGTAGTTTCTCCTTCGATTTTATAAGCTGCATTTTGTACATCGTGTGTACTAGCTAATAAAACTCCATTTGTTGGTAGCTCTTTAATAGTATCTGAATGGCTCATCCAAACTTGACTCCCTTCCGAAATGTTTTTAAAGAAATCTTCATTACCTTTTACGAAAGATAAATTGGCTCTACCATACTCACGAGTATTTGATGGAGCTACCAATCCTCCAGAAAAGTGTGCTAAGTACTGTGCACCATAACAAACCGCTAATAAAGGTTTTTTACCTCTAATTTCTGATAGGTCAGGATGTGGAGCTTCATCAGAACGAACTGAAGATGGACTTCCTGATAAAATTACTGCTTTAAAATCGTTTAAATTCTCTGGGATTTTGTTGTAAGGATGAATTTCACAATAAATGTTTAATTCTCTTACTCGGCGCGCAATAAGTTGCGTGTATTGCGATCCGAAATCTAATATAAGTACGTTGTGTTGTTGCATGTGCAAAAATAGTACTTAGATTTTAGATTTTAAGTGTTTGATTTTAGATTTTTTGAAGTTTTTTAATAGCGATAAACAATCGCGTTTATATTCATTCCAGACCCAACAGAAGCTAACATAATTACATCTCCTTTTTGTACTTCTTGGTTGTCTATTTGTCCTTTTAAAACCAAATCTAATAGGGTAGGTACAGTTGCTACAGAACTATTTCCTAATTTATGAATACTCATTGGCATGATTCCTTCCGGGATAGGTTTTTTATACAATCTATAAAAGCGTTTAATAATGGCTTCGTCCATCTTTTCATTCGCTTGATGGATAAATACTTTTTTTACTTCATCAATTTCAATTCCGCTTTTATCTAAAGCAGATTTCATGGCTTGAGGTACATTATTTAAAGCAAATTCATAAATTTTTCGCCCATGCATTTTTATATACCGTACATCTGGATCTTCTGTTTTATCAAAAGAATTCCCAAAGAATAAATAATAAGCCTCATCTTTTGTGAAAGTTTGAGTTGCATGACTGATAATTCCTGATTCAGCGCCTTTTCTTTCTTCAACGACACAAGCCCCAGCACCGTCGCTATAAATCATTGAATCTCTATCTCGTTTGTCAACAACTCTAGATAATGTTTCAGTACCAATAACTAAACATTTTTTTGCGATACCAGCTTTAATAAATGCCTGTGCTTGTATAACGCCTTCAACCCAACCAGGGCAACCAAACAGAATATCATAAGCAACACAGTTAGGATTTTCTATCCCTAACATATATTTAACTCTTGTCGCTAAACTTGGTAAAATGTCACTTTGAATTGCGCCATCTTTTACATCTCCAAAATTATGAGCCAATATGATATAGTCTAATTCTTCTGGGTTTATTCCAGAATCTTTAATTGCTTTTTGAGCTGCAAAGAAACCTAAATCGGAAGACTTATATTCATTTTTAGCATAACGACGCTCTTCAATCCCAGTAATGGATTTGAACTTTTCAATAATGATATCGTTTGTGCTTTCAAAAAGAGTACCATCAGAGTTTAAAAATGAACTTTCTAAAAACTGATTGTTTTCTTTTTTTATTGAAGGTATATAAGAACCTGTTCCGGTAATTACAGCAGAAGTCATGGGTTAATTTTTTGAGATTGATTTACAAATAAAACCTTTTTTTTGACTTTAAAGGATTTAAATTCAGTCAATTTTGAATTATTGTAGAATTCTCAAAAAATAAGTTTATAAATGATTTTAATTAAAAAAAAGGATTCCTTTTTAGGCTTTTCTTAAATTGAAAATCTTACAAATAAGAACTATCGAATGAGAATGGTAACAATGAAAGTAAAGATTCTGTTTTTACAATTCTACCTACTTCTCCCATGAAAATTATCTCTATCGGTTCTTTCTGATTTATTTCATACTCAGATAAAGTTTGTCTACACGCACCACAAGGACCAACAGGTTTGTTTACAGTTGAGGTTTCTGAAGCTGCAGTGATTGCTATTTTTTTAACCTTCATATTAGGGTATTCCGAACCTGCTTTCCAAATAGCAACTCGCTCAGCACACATACCTGATGGATACGCAGCATTTTCTTGATTGTTTCCTAAAATAATTTCTCCATTACCTAGTAGAAGAGCAACACCAACATTGAATTTAGAATAAGGAGCATAAGCTTTTTTGCGAGCTTCAATAGCTTTATTCATTAATAATTGATCATTAGATGATAATTGAGAAAAATCATCGAACATAGTTGCAGAAGTAGTAACGTTTATTTTTTTCATATGTAAAAATAATGGTCAAAAAAAGCAGCCGAAAATGACTGCTTTTTAATTCTGGTACGAATTTATTAAAAAAAAACTAATTTTTAATAATCTTCGTAAATTTCTCCTAAATCAAACGATAAAGAGAAACGTAATGTATTTTCTAAAGGATTATTAACTGCTGATGTATTTACTAAATAAGATAAATCTAGCGTAAACGCTTTTGCAGTGAATCCTGTACCTAAAGTTAAAAATTGTCTTTGACCTTTTTCTGCGCTTTCGTGAAAGTATCCAGCTCTTAAGGCGAACGCATTATTGTATAAATATTCAGCTCCTAAAGCCCAAGTTGTTTCTTGTAATTCTTCACTAAAACTACGGTCTCCTAAAGAAGTAAACATTCCTTCGAACCAACCTCTTGTTGAAGCAGTACTACTTGAAGGAACTAATAGTTTTGTGAACTCTAAATTAAGGCCTAAAATATTATTACTGTCAAAGATAAAATCAAAACCTCCACCAAATTTTGCATTAGTAGGGATAAAGTTTTCAACTCCTGGAGTGTATTCTACTTTAGGACCAATGTTAGTGATGTTGAAACCTAAACGGTATCGACCATTAATATTTCCATAGTTGTTTTCTTCAGATTGGTAGTAACCAGATACATCTACTGCAAATGAATTTACAGCATCTATACTACTGTTATTTTGACCCGAAGCTAAGTTAGAGTTGATGTATTTTAGTCCAATACCCATTGAGAATTTTTCACTTAGTTTTAAAGAATAAATACCAGTAATAGCAAATTCACTAGGGTTTATAGTACCAGTACTTACCGGTAAACTAGAACCAATTGGCAAGACGTTTGTAGGAATCTGACCAAGAGAAAAATATTTAATATCAACTCCCCATGCAGAGTTTTCTTTAAATCTATTGATATAAGAAGCATTTCCAACAAAAATATCATCAGTTAAATTACGTAACCAAGGTGTGTAATTTAAACCAATACTTATTTTGTTTCTGTTAAAAGCAGCTTTAGCTGGGTTGTGGAAAATAGAAAATGCATCAGAAGAGGTGGCAACACCAACATCTCCCATACCTCCGGCACGAGCATCTGATGATATTAATAAAAACGGTGTAGCAGTAGTAATACCTCCCGATGTTGATTGTGCTTTGATTTGAAGGGCAAAACATGCAAAAAACAATAAAAATGATAATTTTTTCATGTAAAAATTTGATTATTTAGTTTGGCAAATATATAATTTCTTAAAATAATATCAGTATTACTTAGGAAATCAATTATTTAAAAGAGAACGAAGAAAAAAAGGATTTATTATTAAAGTAAAAACTAGTTGTTGTTTTTTTATTTCTAATAGTGTTTGGGTAGAGTATTTTTGTGTTATTATGATTGTTTTTTTTAAAAAAAAATAAAATAATAAATTATAATTGTTGAAGTTTTAATCTTTTTCTTAGATTCGTAATACTAAAGTTAAAAAAAGGGCGTTAATTATCTTGCAAGAGCAAGGTTACAATTAACAGAATTTGTATGTAAATTAGTTGCAATAAATTAGAAAAAGTGTAAATTGCGACACCCTTAAAACAGTTAAAAACATATGAAAAGTACATTAAAATTATTTGGTTTATTAGCTATCACTGGTTTACTATTTACTTCTTGTAAAAGTAAAAGCGGAGGTAGTTCAGGTAAATCATCGTTAACTGGTTGGAATTTTAATGACCCTAATTATGGAGGTTATTTAAAAGGAAAATATAAAGAAGGTCAAGATACTCCTCCAGGTATGGTACATATTGAAGGAGGAAGTTTTACAATGGGATTAGTGCAGGATGATGTTATGTTTGATTGGAATACAACTCCAAAAAAGATGCACGTTCGTTCTTTTTATATGGATGAAACAGAGGTTACTAATGCAGAATATGGTTTATTCATGCAGTATATAAAAGACGTTTTTCCTCCAGAAGAACCACAGTTTAGAGATATTTATGCATCTGTTTTACCAGATACTTTGGTTTGGAGAAAAGGTTTAGGAAATACAAACCTTTTATCTGAAAGCTATTTGCGTCATCCATCTTATGCCGAATATCCAGTAGTTGGAGTTAGTTGGTTGCAAGCGAACAAATATTGTAAATGGCGTACAAATGCTGTGAATTTAAAAATCTTAATGGATAAGGGTGTTATTAAAAACATTTTTAAAGAAGATTCATTAAGTTTTAAAGGGAGAAATAATTTTGATACAGATACTTATTTAACAAATCCGTATGCATTATTTGATGGTGATTCGACTATCTATAAAAAAGGTATTCCTGTGCCAAGAAAAAAAGGAGATCCAAAACCTGTTAAAGGTGAATTCTCAGGGAGACAAGTAACTTCATCAGATGGTATCCTTTCTCAAAAGTTCAGACTTCCTACCGAAGTAGAATGGGAGTATGCAGCAAAAGCAACTTTCGAAAATCGTGAGTATAATAATATTAGGGGTAGAAAGAAGTATGCATGGGATGGAAAATATACTCGTGATAGAGATAAAAGAAGAAGAGGAGATCAGTTAGCTAACTTTAAGCAAGGAAAAGGAGATTATAGTGGTATTGCTGGTTGGAGTAGTGATGGGTCCGATATTGCTAATGCTGTAAAAAGTTACCCCCCAAATGCTTTTGGCCTTTTCGATATGTCTGGTAACGTTGCAGAATGGGTAGAAGATGTTTATAGACCAATTATCGATTCTGAAGCAAACGATTTCAATTATTTTAGAGGAAACATATTTACTAAGAAATTAATAGATGAAAATGGTAAAGTAGTAATCGTTGGTGATGAAACAGGAGAGGTTGAATACGATACTTTAGAAAACGGAAGAATTATTCCAAGAGATTTACCAGGTAGTGTAAAGTATATTCCTATTACTAGAGAAGATACTTACATGAGAAGAAACTATAACTTAGCAAATAACTCTAGTTTAGGTGATGGAGATCAAGCTTCTTCTAAGTATTATAATTTAGATAAAGATCAGTTAGATCGTTCTTCTAGAATGTATAATTCTCCACAAAAGCCAGAAGCTGAAAGAGATACTTTAGGAAATGTAATAGACAATTATAAATACGATAGTAAAAGTAGGACAACTTTAGTTAGTGATAAGTCAAGAGTTTATAAAGGTGGATCTTGGGCAGATAGAGAGTATTGGTTAGATCCTGCACAAAGAAGGTATTTTCCAGAGTACATGGCTACAAACTTTATTGGTTTTAGATGTGCTACAGATAAGATGGGACCAATGATGTTGAATAAAAGAAAAACTGCAACTCCTAGATTTGTAAAGAAAAAAGGAAGGTAAGTTATTTCTTAGCAATAAATAAAATACAATTAAACCTCATTGATTTATCAATGAGGTTTTTTACTTTTACCCTATGAGAATAGAAGATTTATATAAGTTATATATTCAGCATGGTTTAGTTGATACGGATACAAGAAAGATTAGAGAGAATTCAATATTTTTTGCTTTAAAAGGAGAGAATTTCAATGGAAACAAATTTGCCGAACAAGCTTTAAATAACGGAGCTAATTATGCTGTAATTGATGAAGAAAAATACAAGAGCTCTGATAGATTTATATTAGTAGATAATGTATTAGAAACGCTTCAAGAATTAGCAAATCATCATCGTAATCAATTAAATATCCCAATAATAGCAGTAACAGGAAGTAACGGTAAAACAACAACAAAAGAATTAATCAATGTTGTTCTTTCTTCAAAATATAAAACGACTGCTACCCAAGGGAATTTAAATAACCATATTGGTGTTCCTTTAACCTTATTATCAATGGGTTCACAAACTGAGGTTGGAATTGTTGAAATGGGGGCAAATCACCATAAAGAGATTGCTTTTTTATCTGAAATAGTAAATCCTGACTTTGGGTATATCACTAATTTTGGAAGTGCACATTTAGAAGGTTTTGGTTCTTTAAAAGGGGTTATAAAAGCAAAATCTGAGTTATACGATTTTATCAAAAAAAACAAGAAAAAAGTTTTTGTTAACCCTGATGATCAAACTCAAGTTGATAAAACGAAAGAGATGGATAGATTAGTTTTTGATTCTACCATAAAACTTATAAATGCTAATCCTTTTGTTAAGCTTTGGTTCAAAGATGTTGAAATTAATAGCAATCTTATCGGGCTTTACAACTATAATAATATCGCTGTTGCTATAACAATTGGAAATTATTTTAATGTTTCTGCTAATCAAATAAAAGAAGCTATCGAAAATTATTTTCCATCTAATAACAGATCTCAAATAATTAAAACAAAAACAAATAAAATAATTTTAGATGCTTATAATGCAAATCCTACAAGTATGAAAGCGGCAATTGAAAGTTTTAAACTATTAGAAGATACTCGTAAAGCAGTTATTTTAGGGGATATGTTTGAGCTTGGTGAGTATAGTGATGTTGAGCATCAAAACATCGTTAATTTAGTCTTAGATGCTAAGTTTGAAAATGTATTTTTTTTAGGGGATAATTTTTTTAAGACTCAGACGAATTATCCTAAATTTTCTAGTTTTTCAGAACTTAGAGAATATTTAATAAAAAACTCAATTAAAGAAAGTACAATCTTAATTAAAGGATCCCGTGGTATTGCTTTAGAAAGAGTGGTTGAATTATGTTAAGCTTTGGTGATATTCAACTAATCGGTCTATTGGACGTTGTATAACATCTGCAATAATTAAATTATTATCTAAAGCGACTTGCTCTAGAATATCTTTGAAATAAAAAGCAATTGATCCAATAAAATAGATTGGGGTATTCTTATCCTTATCAAAAGGAAGAACTCTATATTTAAAGAATTCTTGAAATCCATTTTTAATTATTTCTTGAATATATTTTGATTCTTTATGATTAAACATAAATTTTGCAAATGAAGCTAAATACATAGTAGGGTTAGGTTCTCTGTATAAGTTTCTTTTAACTGTATCTATATCAAGGTTGAATTCATTATTGAAACTTTTACTAATGTTATCTGGCATTTTTTTGTAAAAAAAATCTTTAAGTAATATTTTGCCAAAATAATTACCACTAGCTTCATCCATAATTGTATAACCTAATGATGGAGTTGAAGATTTTATCTTAAAACCATCAAAATAACAGCTATTCGAACCGGTACCTAAAATACAAATGATAGCTGGTTTTTTTCGTGAACTAGCATATACTGCACCTAGCATATCTTCTGAAATATTAATATCAGCGTTTACAAAAACTGATTCCATTACCTCTTTTAAAATTTGAATTGGTTTTGGAGTACCACACCCAGCTCCGTAAAAATGAACTTCGTTTACGTTATTTTTTATCTCTATAAGTTGATTGACATCTAAAATTATATTGATAAGCTCTTTTTTCTCAATTACTGAAGGGTTTAATCCAAGAGTTTTTACTCTAGAAATTTCATTTCTACTACTATCCAATATAACCCAATCAACCTTTGTTGATCCTCCATCAGCAATTAAAATCATTTTTAAGTGTGTTTTTAATAAATCAAAGATATGTTATGGAGCTCATATGTACAATAATCTTAACTGTATTAATGGTTGTGTTTAAAAAAGGAATGGATTTTGTGTTAGATAGTTTGATATTAACTTAAATTTGCAATTATTAATTTATTATAAAGTATGCTTTTTTTTAAGAAGAAGGAGATTCCTTTAAAAGAGGTTTTTCCAGAAGGTTTTGTTGATATTCACTCACATTTATTACCTGGTATTGATGATGGAGCTAAAGATTTAGAAAATACGATTTCTTTAATATCTAAAATGTATTCTTATGGAATTAAAAATTTTATAACTACACCCCATGTTTTGGGTGATGTATATCCTAATTCTACAGAAACTATTAAAAGTAAGTTGGAAGAAGTACAGAAAGCTTTAAAAGAACAAGGTCTTAATAATGTAAAGATTAATGCTGCTGCAGAATATATGATGGATGAGCAATTTTTAGAGAGGCTTAAACAAGATGATATTCTAACACTTAAAGATAATTATATTTTAGTGGAAATGTCATATTTCAATGCTCCATATAACTTATACGATATTTTATTTGAAATACAGTTAAAAGGGTATAAACCGGTATTAGCACATCCTGAGCGCTATGCTTTTTACCATAATGATTTTGAGAATTTTTACAAGCTTAAAAAGGCAGGATGTGTTTTTCAATTAAATTTATTATCGTTAACAGAACAATATGGAAAAGGGGTTCAGAAAACAGCTCAAAAATTATTAAAAGAAAATTTATATGATTTTGTAGGTACTGATACGCATCATCATAATCATTTAAAATTACTAAATAAGATAGGGACAGTTAAAACGAAAAAACAAATCAGTCATTTGTTAGAAAAAAACAAGAAATTTATATAATAAAAAAGGAAGCTAACTAGCTTCCTTTTTTATTATAAATAGTGATTGGTTATTAACTAAATATTTTTTTATACCAAGGAGTGTTATTTTCTTCAGCGACTCCGTATCCATAACCATATCCATAACCATAACCATATCCATAACCTCGTTTTAAATCTGTATCGTTTAAAACAATAGCTAAGTTTGGTAGCTTTTTGTCTTTGTACAATGTTTGAGGAACAACCAACATACGTTTGTCTAAATAGTTTGCTCTAGCTACATACATTACCATATCAGCATATTTTGAGATTAATAAAGTGTCTGTTACTAAATTTACAGGAGCGGTGTCTATAATTACATAATCATAGTCATTTTCTAATTCCGTAAAAATAGAAGTAACTCTTTCGTTCATTAATAATTCAGCTGGGTTGGGAGGTATCGCTCCAGATGCAATAATATCTAAATTAGGGATTTCATCAATAGAGAATTTTATAGAATCTAAAGAGATATTTTCATTTGTTAAGAAGTTTGTAATCCCTTTTCTATCTGGGATCTCTAAATATTCAGTAATCTTAGGAGCTCTTAAGTCCATTCCGGCTAGAACTACTTTTTTACCGGATAACGAAAGAGAAGCTGCTAAATTAATTGAAGTAAAAGATTTTCCTTCACCGCTAGTCGTAGAAGTTACAAAAATTGTTTTTCCTTTTCCATCTGTTTTTTTAGGGAGCATGAAATCTAAGTTAGTTCTAATCAGTCTAAATGCTTCAGCAGTACTTGATCTCGCACCAGAATTTATTACAATTTTTTCTTTTGTTTCAGAATGAGGAATGTCACCTAAAAAAGGAATAGTAGTTAATTCTTCGAGATCTCTTTTAGTGTGAACTTTGGTGTCTAAAAGGTCCCTTAAATAAATAAAAATAAAAGGTACTATTAGACCCAATAATAATGCGGCTAAGTATATGATTTTTCTTTTAGGACTCACAGGTATACCAGAACTATATGCTTTGTCAATGATTTTAGCATTAGGTACAGCTGTTGCCGTAAGAGAAATAGCTGTTTCTTCTTTTTTCTTTAATAAGTAAGAATATAAGCCAGCTATAATTTCTTGTTGACGAGCAATATCTAAAAACTGTCTTTCTTTACTTGGAATTGATGAGATTTTAGAATTAAATCTGCCAGACTCTCGCTGCAATGCATTTACTTTAGTTTGTAAAGATTTTACAGTATTGCTTAAACTTCTTTCTAGAGATTTTTTTAAACTTGTTAAGTTCTCTTTAACTTCTATAAGAATCGTGTTTTTAGCACCAGCACTTTTTTCTAAGCGTTTTAATTGAGCTATTAATTGATTATATTCAGTGATTGATTTACCAATGTTAGGGTCAGATAGACCTAGGTTGGCTGGTAAATAACCAGAATTATTTAATTCTTCTTTTAATAATTTTGCGAGATCTAATTCGGTAGATGCTTGAATTAAACCTTTGCGGTTTTCTGAATTGGTTTGTAATGTAAGTTGTACTTCAGATTGAATGTCAGTTATGTTGTTTATATGCTTGAATGTTTCAACGTTACTATCAATTTTACCAAGTTCAGCCCCAATATTTTTTAAACGCTCGGTTATAAATTCATTTGTTTTTTCAGAAACTTCCTTTTTATCTTCAATAGCATCTAGATTATATTGAGCAATTAGCTCATCAATAATATCTTCAGCTTTTTGTTTAATAGCAGATTGAAGCGTAATTTTTAAAACACTAGATTTTTTATTTATTGGAGAAATATTAATGTTCTTCTGATAAGAATCAATAACTTTATCTATAGGTTTTATAATGATTTTTATATTTTTTCCTAAAGAGTTGTTATTAAAATTATCATTTTTAGATATTTTAAATTTCCCTAAGTTAGGGGTGTTAATTATATGGTCAAATAGGTTTTTAGAAGTTATATTGCCATTTAAATCTAATAGGTTGAATTTCGAATCGGATAATATTTGAACAGTAAAAAGAGTGTCTAATTTATTAAGGTTATTAATAGAGTCTAAAGTAATGAAAGAAAAAGGTTTGTTTACATAAATTTCAGAATCTTTAACTCTACCTTCAGAGATGTACTTGATATTTAAATTTAACTTATTAATAACATCAGTTATTAATTTTCTAGATTTAATAATTTCAATTTCATTATCAATGTTTTTACTTGAGCCACCAACAATTCCTAAATCTTCAAAAGCTGCTAGTTCATCAGATATCCCGCCTTTTTTATCGTTTTTAATTAAAATAGTTGCAGATGCATCATATTTTGGAGTGCTATAACGTAAGTAAAAAAAAGAAGCTACTATAGCGATCAAAACACCCAAAATAAACCATTTCCAGTGAATTAAATATTTTTCTAATTCAGCTCTAATATTAATGGTGTCATTATCTTGAAATTGAGGAGAATATTTTTCGTTGCTCATGATAAATTATCTTGTTAAAATAGCAATTAAAGAGATGATTACAGAACCTAATGATATAAATAATCCTGTATTCTGGTTGTAAGAAGCTGATTGAGATCTTGCTTGATTAGGTTTTATATAAACAATATCGTTTTGCTGCAAAAAATAAGCTGGAGAGGTGAAAACCTTATTAGAGCGTAAATCTAAATTATAAGTTATTACTTTATTGTTTTCTTCTCTTTTTACTTCAATATTTCTAATTCCAGAAATATTTAAGTCTCCAGCTAACCCGATTGCATCTATGATAGAAACTCTTTCGTTAGGAATTATAAATTTGCCAGGGTTTTTTACATCACCTAGAACAGTAATAGAAAAATTTGAAATATTAATATTAATAGTTGGATTTTTAATGTAATCTGGATCTAGTTTGCTTTTTAGCATAGAAACGGCCTGTATTCTTGTTAAGCCTCCTAATTTAATTTTTCCTAATAGCGGAAACTCTATATAACCTTCATTATCTACAAGATAAGATTGTTGTTTAGGTGTTCCTACTACGCTATTTGTGGTAGTAGCATAAGTAACAGCAGGTAAGTTAAAAGGCTTTACCGCTTCTATATCTACTGCTGAAACTGTAATTTGAACTAGGTCATTAGGTTTGAAAATGATTTTATAATTATTGTTTTCTAATGATTGGTTTATTTCATCATTTTGAAAATAAACAATTTCTTTTTTAGAAACACATGAGGTAATCGTTAGCATTATTAGTGCTAAAGCAATTTTAGTTACTCTTTGCATTGTTGAATTTTTTGCGAAATTACTAATTTAATTCTTTGAAACAACATCTAATTTTTCATAGATTGAATTGTTAGATTTATATTCAGGAACAATTTGTTTAATAAGTTGTACTGTTTTTTTGTTATTATAATTCTTATTAGCATGACATAAGTCTGATATTTTACTACTTATGTGGCTATAATCAATTTGTTGATTTTTAGCAATCATTATTTTTTTATGATATGTGGGGGTGGTGTTTTCTCCATTTGCTAAAAGTTCCTCATATAGTTTTTCTCCAGGACGTAAACCTGTTATCTTGATATCTATGTCATCTGGATAATTTAATCCAGATAAATGAATCATTCTTTTAGCAATGTCATATATTTTAACAGATTTCCCCATGTCAAAGATGTAAATTTCACCACCATTTCCCATGGTTCCAGCTTCTAAAACTAATCTGCAAGCTTCGGGAATAGTCATGAAGTATCTAGTTATATCTTTATGGGTAACGGTTAATGGTCCGCCATTTTCAATTTGACGTTTAAAAAGCGGAATTACAGAGCCGTTTGAACCCAAAACATTACCAAAGCGTGTAGTTGTAAATTTTGTGCTATGACTTGTTAGGTTACTTAAACAACTAATATACATTTCAGCAACTCTTTTAGTAGCTCCCATAACATTTGTTGGATTTACAGCTTTATCGGTTGAAACCATAACAAAACGTTCGATATCATATTTTATTGAAAGATCAGCTATATTTTTGGTTCCTTCAATGTTAATTTTTACAGCTTCATATGGACTCATCTCCATTAAAGGAACATGTTTATAGGCTGCTGCATGAAAAACTTTATGAGGTTTGTATTGGTCAAATATTTGAGACATTCTTTTTTGGTCTCTAACATCTGCAACAATTGATGTGAAATTTTCTTTATCTTTTTGAATTAGTTCTTGTTGAAGGTCGTATAAAGCAGATTCAGCTTGATCTATTAAGACCAAATGCTTGTGTTTGTAATTACTTAACTGTCTCGAGATTTCTGAACCAATAGATCCTGCCGCTCCTGTAACTAAAACTACTTTATTATTTACGTCTCTTTGTACAATCGGGTTGTCAATTGAAATTGGTTTTCTATCTAATAAATCTTCAATTTTTACACTTTTAATCTGATTTGCTTCTAAATCCCCATCAATCCATTTAGATAAAGGAGGTACAATTTTTACCTTTACACCTAAAGCTAACAAGTTATCTGTTAAATAGAGTAATTTTTCAGGCTTTATATTTTGAATAGAAATTATTATTTCATCAATTTTTTTATTTTGAATAAAATTTTTGTCTATTTTTTTACCATTATAGATTCTTATTCGATCTATTTTTTTATCAACTTTCTTTAAATTATCATCAATAAAACCAATGACTTCATATTTGTTTTTAGTGTCCCTATTTAGAGCACCATAGGTTATCAACCCTGAGTCTCCAGCACCATAAATAAGAACATTGGTGATAGAATCTAATTCTGTGGAAATTATTTCATAAAAAGCTTTAAAGATATATCTACTGACAACTAAAACTAAGACAGTAATTAAGTAATGAATTATAATTATTGTCTTGGGTATAGTAAAATCAGGTATTATATTAAAAAAACTATTAAATAGAACAACAGTAATAGTTATAACTGAAAGCAGTGTAGTACCAACAAAAACATTAAAAGCATCTCTTGTGCCAGTATGTCTAATAATTCCTTTGTAAGATCCAACTACAAGAAAGCTAATTAGAGCTATTGAAGCGATGGTAGGAATTTGATAGTATAAATCTTCAATATTAAAATTTAAACTAGCATTAAAACGTACAGTATAGGCTAAGACAAATGAAAAACATACAAGAAAAATATCGATGATTAAAACCAACCATCGTGAAGCATATTTGTCTAGTGCTTTTAAAACCAGTTTCTTAATCATTGAAGAGCTTTGTTAGATGTTAAAATTACAAAAAATAAAAAGAAGCTTATATTTTCTTCATTTGTTGCTTCATCATTTGCATTTGTTCTTTTAGCATTCCATGTTTATCTAACTTTTTTGCCTCAGCCATTAAATTAGTTGCTTCACGTTTTCTGCGTTTAGTCATAGCAATACCAGCTAATTGTAATTTTGCCATAGCTAAATCATGATCCATTGCTAAACCAAGCTTTACCGCTTTTTTTAAGAATTTTTCAGCTTGAGTAATGTTAGTTTGAGATAACATAATACCATGTAGGTAATTGTAGTACCCTTCTTGTTTCTGAATTAAAGCAGAAGATGGGTTTTTAATATATCCTAACCACTTTTTTGCTCCTTCAAAATTTTGTTTACGTAATTGTAAGAAAGCAAGTAGTATGAATTCGTTTTTAAAATAGAATAGAATGAAAATACCAGCTAATAAAAGAATAGAAATTCCATTCATGATATGACCTTGCGTAAATTCATACACAGACCATATTGTTATTAAACCTGCTAAAACTAATTTTATATTTTTATTGAACATAATCTCTTTTTAAATAACGTGCAAAAGTACGTTTTTATACTTAATTTTTAATTATTTTCCGTAGAACTTCTTGTATTTGTACCAAGCTATCGAGCCTAATATTAAAAGAAAAGCAATTGAGTAATAAACAGATGATGGTGTAATCACTTTATCTCCACTCGCATACGAATGTAATCCAGATAAATAAAAGTTTACTCCAGCAAATGTCATCATAATCGAATAAAAAGCAATAATTGACCATAAGTTAAAAGTAAATCTCCCTCTTAATCCTGGAATTAAACGCATGTGTAAAACAAACGCATAGACCATTATAGATATTAAGGCCCAGGTTTCTTTTGGATCCCAACCCCAGTAACGTCCCCAGCTTTCATTAGCCCACATTCCTCCTAGAAAGTTACCAATTGTAAACATTACCAAACCAACTGTAACAGCCATTTCGTTTATTACAGTCAATTCTTTTAAATGTAAATTCATTTTCTTCTTATTATTCTTATTTGTAAAAACAATTAAGAATAAAGAAAAGATTCCTAAAATCATACCTAAAGCAAAAGGACCGTAAGCAGCAACAATTATTGAAACATGAACATATAGCCACCAAGAATTTAATACAGGAACTAAGTTCGCAATTTCTGGATCAAGCCAGTTAAGATGTGCGAAAAATAAAATAATTGAAACTAAAAAAGTTGTAGCTGCAATAGTTAGTGATGAATTTTTTCCTAGAAGTAAACCGAAAAACATTGTAGTTAAACCAACAAATAGAATTACTTCATAAGCATTACTCCAAGGAGCGTTTCCACTAATGTACCAACGCATAGCTAGTCCAAAAACATGAGTAATAAATAAAACTATAATTATAGCTATAAAAGTCTTTATAACATATTTAGTCCATTTTTTATTATTGAAAATTTGAAAGAAAACAAATAGAATCATTAATAAACTCACAAAACCATAGTATTTTGATAGTTTTACGAAGATATTGGCCTTGTTGTAAGCAATTTCTATCTGAATTTTGTCTTTTGCAGGAATTACTTCGGAACCAAATTTTCTTTGAAACTTTTTAATTCCGTCTAAAATTTTATTTGTTTCAGTATAATCACCCGATTTTTTTGATGTTTGTAATAACTGAAAATATACAGGTAATGATTGACGAACAAAAACGGAATCTGTTCCTTTAAAATTTGAATGAGAAGTTTCTGGTTGAGATACCCATTTGTTTTCTTCATTATTAGGAATTGGGTAAATTCTTAAAATACCACCACCAAGAGCTTGAGATAATAACCAAGCTCTACGTTCTATTTTTATAGCATCTTGCTCAAATTTATTTTGAATTCGTTTTTTCTGAGCTTTAACGACTAAATTACTAATTTTTGAGCTTCCATCAGGATTGTATAAATCGATAAATCGAGCATATTTAGCATCTTTAGGTAATCCTAACACCTCACGTATTTGAGTGTTTCCTTTTTCAAGATAAATAAAAGGAACATTTAACCAAAACATAGGGGCTTCTGTAATTGATACTAAGATCTGGCTAGGAGTAAGTCCTTTGAAATTTTCAGTATGAGCAACTTTTCTAACTAATTCTGAAGCAAATGTATGTGCGGGTTTCATACGTCCACCAGCATCTTGTATTACCAATTCGCTGAATAAATCAGCATGTTTTTTATCAACTACCGATTTTTGTAAAACAGAATCGATTTGAGTTTCTGTTAATTGTTTTGGCTGATGTGTTTGGTGTTGCGAAAAACTTAAAGAGCTAATTAATAAAAGAGCAATTGATAACGTTGCTTTTTTAGTTCTTATTTTATTTAAAGATTTCTTTAAATCATAAAAACGAGTATTCTTTACAAATAAAGAGGCTATTAAACCAAAGAATAATAAGAAATAACCAATGTAAGTTACAGTTGTTCCCCAGAAATCATGATTTATTGAAAGATGTGTTTGTTCAATTTCTTTAGAGTCATCATAGCTCGATTGGAATAGACGATACCCTTTGTAATCTAATATGTTATTCATAAAGATTCTAAAATCAAAAGTTTCATCTTTGTCAATTACAGTTACTTCACTAGCAAACGAAGCAGCGTTTTCTGAACCAGGGTATTTTTCTAATTGAAAATCGTTTAATTTTATACTGAAAGGAGTTTTACGCTGTTTTGCACCATACCAAGCTCTAAAATTTAAATCATCAACACTAAATTGCTTAGCTCCATCAACATTGAATTGACCTCCAGTTAATTTAACGCGTTCAGTTTTTCCAGCTGTGGTAACATCAAAAACAACCATGTCGTATTTTTTTGGGTCTTTTTTTCCGCGAACTGTTCTTACTTCACCTTTAGTAGGGTAATTGGGTACAACAAAAGGCAAGCCTGATACATTATATAATGACCTCAATTTAAAGTCCTGAATAGTATCTTGTTTAACTAAGCCTTTTTCTTGAGTAGCCATAACCTGAAAGTTACCTGCTGATTTTGTGAGTATTTTTATAGAATCATTTTGTTTGAAAATATTAATGTTTGCTCCCCTTTCTTTAGAGTTATAGCCAACTAATATATTGTGGATGTTTTGTACAGTTCCACTTTTAATATAATGTTCGTGTCTACTACCACTTGAACTTTCTACAAATAAGATATGTTCGGTAGCGTTATCATCTTCTATAAATTTTTCTTCAACCCAAGGAATGTAGTCTACAAGTTCGAAATCTATTTTATGGTTTTTACTATCTTTATTTGGTTGAAAATATTCTGTAAAGTTTGCTGAATTTGTTCCCCAAGCAGATAATAAAAGTTTATTATTGGTTTCTTTTTGAAATTCATTGTTGTCAATAACAACGTTTAAGTAGTTCGTGTCTGATAAAAAAGTATTGGTAGTTTCACCTTCATCAATAATCATTAAACCTTCATAGCTTATGTATCTCGTAATTCCAGCTCCTATTAAAATTAATAAAAACGATACGTGAAATAAAAGTACAGACCATTTTTCTTTTTTGTATAAACGATATCTGAAAATGTTCCCAAAAAAATTAATTACAAAAAACACCATGATTAATTCAAACCACCAAGTGTTGTAGATCAAAGCTTTTGAAGTTTGAGTTCCGTAATCATTTTCTATAAAAGTAGCTATTCCCATGGCTATTGCGAATAAGAAAAATAACACAGCCATTAAGCGGGTTGAGTAGAGGATATTTAAGATTTTTTTCATCAGTAAATCTGCTAAGTGTAAAACTTCGCAAATTTACGGATTAATGCGGGAATAGAATTATGATTTCAATCATTTTTAAATGGATTGAAATGTTAAAAAATAATAAGTTATTCGCCTATTTTCTCTCCCATTTTCACAAAAGTTTCAATTCGATTCTTTGTGTTGTCTAAAATATCTTGGTCGATTGAGATTTTGTTTTTATCGATCAGTAGTACAATCGTTGATCCTCCAAAAGCAAAATATCCCATTTCATCTCCTTTTTTCACCTCTAAATTAGGTGTGAAAGTTTCAATGATGCTGCCAACCATAGTTGCTCCTACAGGAGCAATTACAATGTCTCCTTTATCTTTTGTGGTTAGTGTGCAATATTCTCTTTTATTTTCGCAAAAAACTTTAGTGAAGTTTGAAGCTAATGCATAGGGAGATACAGAAAAATAATCTCCTTTTATTTTAGCCATTTCTGATGGCGTTCCGTTATAAGGGAAATGATATCTGTGATAATCATTCGGAGCTAATCGTAAGATGATTAAAGATGAATTTTTATGCTTTTTAGCTAATTTTGAATCTCCTAAAAATTCTTTAAGGGTAAACTTTCTTCCTTTTACAAAAAAGTTGTGTATATCAGCTACATTTTCAAAAGCCAACATTTTACCGTCTCCAGGAGATACAAATCCGTCTTCAATTGGACGGGCACTTGGTTTGAGTTTTCTATAGAAAAAATCATTAAAGGAAGAGTAGTCTTTAATTGGCTTTTCTGCCTCATCCATATTGATGCCTAATTCTTTTACAAACCCTTCGATTTTGTTAATAGAACTTGGGTTGTCCATTTTTTTACCATACCAAGCTGATAAAAATTTACGTTTCGCAATTGGTAAAATAGCCATTTTTCCAAATGGATTATGGTATAGGAACTTTAAGAAACCTTCTCCAGGGGGAGTTTCAGTAATTTTTTTACCAGATTTTCTATCTATAAATTGTATTTGCATAGTTCCTATTCTTCAGTGCTATCAATTAAAATAGTTAGCATATCAATGGCTGCTTGGGCAATCTTAGTTCCTGGTCCAAAAACTCCTACGGCTCCAGCATCAAATAAAAATTGATAATCTTGAGCAGGAATTACACCTCCAACAATAACCATAATATCTTCACGTCCGTATTTTTTTAACTCAGCAATTACTTGAGGAACTAGGGTTTTATGTCCAGCAGCTAATGATGAGATTCCTAAAATATGAACATCATTTTCAATAGCTTGTTTTGTTGCTTCAATAGGTGTTTGAAATAAAGGTCCTATATCTACATCAAAACCTAAATCGGCATAACCAGTAGCAACTACCTTGGCGCCACGATCATGACCGTCTTGTCCGAGTTTGGCAATCATAATACGAGGTCGACGACCTTCTAATTCAGCAAATTGATCTGCTAATTCAGTAGCTTTTTTAAATAATTTATCGTCTTTTATTTCTTTACTATACACGCCAGATATGGTTTTATGTACTGCTTTGTGTCTTCCGAAAATAGTTTCTAAAGCGTCAGAAATTTCGCCTAAAGTAGCTCTGTTTCTTGCAGCTTTTACTGCTAAATCTAATAAATTTCCGTCACCTGATTTTGCAGAACTAGTTAAATCTTCTAAAGATTTCAAGACAGCATCTTGATTTCTTTTTGATTTTAAGTCGTTTAATCTATCTATTTGTGATTGACGTACAGCTTCATTATCAACTTCTAAAATGTGTAACGGATCTTCTTGTTCTAATTGATATTTATTTACACCAACAATAACATCCTGTCCGCTATCAATTTTAGCTTGCTTTTTAGCAGCAGCTTCCTCGATACGCATTTTTGGAATTCCCTTTTCAATTGCTTTGGTCATTCCACCTAATTCTTCAACTTCTTTAATTAGATCCCAAGCTCTATTGGCAATGTCTTCAGTTAATTGTTCTACATGGTAACTACCAGCCCAAGGGTCTACTGTTTTGGTAATATGAGTTTCTTGCTGTAGGTATATCTGAGTGTTACGAGCAATACGAGCTGAGAAATCTGTTGGTAATGCAATCGCTTCATCTAAAGCATTGGTGTGTAAGCTTTGTGTGCCACCAAAAGCAGCAGCCATGGCTTCAATAGTTGTACGTGCTACGTTGTTGAAAGGGTCTTGTTCTGTTAAAGACCATCCGCTAGTTTGGCAATGGGTACGTAAAGCTAATGATTTTGGGTTCTTAGGATTGAATTGCTTAACTAATTTAGCCCAAAGCATTCTACCGGCACGCATTTTTGCGATTTCCATAAAATGATTCATTCCAATTGCCCAGAAAAAAGAAAGACGAGGAGCGAAAGTGTCAATATCCATTCCTGCTTCTAATCCTTTTTTTATGTATTCTAAACCGTCGGCTAATGTATATGCTAATTCAATTTCTGGAGTAGCACCTGCTTCTTGCATATGGTACCCTGAGATGGAAATTGAATTAAATTTTGGCATATTTTCAGAGGTGTATCTAAAAATATCGGCAATAATTTTCATAGATGGAGTAGGTGGGTAAATGTATGTATTACGCACCATAAACTCTTTTAAAATATCATTCTGAATTGTTCCGGCTAATAACTCTGGATCCACTCCTTGTTCTTCAGCAGCAACAATGTAGAATGCTAGAATTGGTAAAACAGCTCCGTTCATTGTCATAGAAACCGACATTTTATCTAGTGGTATTTGATCGAATAATACCTTCATGTCTTCTACTGAGTCTATGGCAACTCCGGCTTTACCAACATCTCCTTGTACGCGTTCGTGGTCTGAATCGTAACCGCGGTGTGTTGCTAGATCAAAAGCAACTGACAGTCCTTTTTGTCCTGCAGCTAAATTTCTTCTGTAAAAAGCGTTACTTTCTTCTGCTGTTGAAAATCCTGCGTATTGACGAATAGTCCAAGGTCTACGAACATACATTGTAGAGTAAGGTCCACGTAGGTTTGGGGCAATTCCTGCAACAAAATCTTCATGTTTTTTCTCTGCTGACTCTTGACTTGCAGTAGTTAACTTGATATTAGATATGTCTTTTCTACTCATTTTCTAGTCGTTGTTGTTCTAGCTTTTCAGCAAGACGTTTTTGAATGATAGGTAGTACAAATGTTTGTTCGTTTCTTGGTTTGAAGAAAGGAAATAGCTCTAAGTCATTCTTCATGGAGTCATTATCGTTTTGAATCTTATTTGTTCCTAATAAGACTATTTCACCTGCATCGAACTTTGTTTGTTCTTTATCGGCAGATTCTTTAATTTTTCGCTGAATAACGCCTTCTTTCAGTTGATTTAAAAATCCGCCTCCTTTTTCTATTTGTTTAAAAATAGTTAAGGCATTTTGCGCTAATTGTTGTGTGATTGCTTCTATGTAGTAGGCGCCATCTGCAAAATTTTGTGCTTCTGCTAATTCACTTTCTTGTTGTAGTATTAGTAGCTGATTTCTTGAAATTCGCTCTCCAAATTCATTTGAGTGATGGAAAATGTCGTCATAAGAAAGATTGCTTACTGTATCTGAACCTCCTAAAATAGCACTCATGCATTCCGATGTTGTTCGAAGCATATTTACATTATAATCATATAATGTTTTGTTTCTTGAACTTGGTTGGGAGAAAACGTGCACAGTTTGCTTTTCGATACCATATTCATTTAAAATGGCGTCCCATAAAATTCTAAAAGCTCTTAATTTGGCTATTTCAAAAAAGTAATTACTACCTACAGAAAAATTGAAATGTATTTTATTTGCTGCCTTGTTGCCGAAATGGTTTAAGTATTCGTTAGCGTGAGCAAGACTATATGCTAGCTGTTGTGTAATACTTGCTCCAGCATTTTGATAAATAGAGGTGTTGATACAAATTGAATTGTCAATGTTATCCACTATTTTTTCTAAAGCGCTATAATCTTCTTTTAAGCTTGAATACCAATTCCCTGTTCTAGCTAAATTACCGATGATATCAATATTAAAATAACAATTTTTTGAATTGATAAATTTTGATAGTTCAATAATAAAACTAACGTCTAAAAACTTGAAATTAAAATATAATATAGTGTTTTTAGTGTCTATATTTTTTAAAAGAATTTGATAGTTAAATTTATTTTTAGCTTTAAATTCTATCGATTTGGCACCTCTGTTTAAAGAATCTATAGCAAATGAGTTTGCTTTTTCTTCCTCTTCTACAAAAATAGATTGACAGATATTGAATCCTTTTTTAGGAGTATTTATTTTTGTATTCGTTTTATCTTCTTTAGTGTAAAAAGGTTTAACGGTAATGCCTTCGTCAGTTTTCCAAAGTAAAGTGTCGTTATAATCAGCGCCTTTAAGATCTACTTGGATTTTTTGTTTCCATGCCGCAGCACTTACTTCGTTGAATTCATCAAATAAAAAATTGCTCATTACTTTTTAATGGTATCAAATTCGATAATATAAATGTCTTCGTTCTCTTTTTTCATCAAGTATTTTTCACGCGCATAACGTTCTAATTGAAGAGAATCTTGAAGCTTTTGTATGGTTTCTTTATCAGTCTTTATTTTCTTCTTATGATAATCGATCCAAGTTTCTAGTTCGTTTATTTCTTTGTTAAACTCTCTATGAGTAAGATAAGAATTTTCATCAAAAAAAAGCATCCAAACAACAAATACAGTTAAGATAATAACATAAATGTTTGTTGCTATTTTAAATGAAGGCTTGTTTTTTATTGATTTTAAATTCATTTTATAAACGATCGTTAATTACTGTTCTAACAATATCGATAGCTACTGTGTTGTATCGATCGTTAGGAATAATAATATCTGCGTAGTTTTTAGTTGGTTCAATAAATTGTTGATGCATTGGTTTTAGAGTGCTTTGGTAGCGGCTTAAAACTTCATCAATATCTCTACCACGTTCTTTAATATCTCTACGTACACGTCTTATTAATCGTTCATCTGCATCAGCATGCACAAAAACTTTAATGTCGCAAAGGTTTCTTAGTTCTTTACTATTGAAAATTAAAATACCTTCAATAATAATAACTTTACGAGGGTGTGTTTTTATCGTGTCTTTAGTTCTGTTATGTGCAACGAAAGAATATACGGGTTGTTCAATGATATTACCGTTTTTTAATTCGGTTAAATGCTTAGCCAATAAATCGAAATCGATAGCTCTCGGATGGTCGAAGTTTATCTTAGTACGTTCGTCGTAACTTAAGTCGTTGGTTTCACTATAATATGAGTCTTGTGAAATAACACACACTTCGTCTTGAGGAAGCTCGTTAATTATTTGGTTAACCACGGTTGTTTTTCCGCTTCCAGTTCCTCCGGCAATACCGATAACAAATATATTTTTCATTAAGTTGTGAGTAAGAAATATTGTTTGACAAATTTAGGAAAATAAGTGCACAAAAAAAGCGCTAACTTAAGTTAGCGCTTTTTATTTTGAGCCGATGAGAGGACTCGAACCTCCGACCTGCTGATTACAAATCAGCTGCTCTAGCCAGCTGAGCTACATCGGCCTTTGCTTTTAAAGCGTGGCAAATATATAATGTTTTTTAAAACTGCCAAAAACTTTTTTCATTTTTTTTCAGGGGTGATTTTTGAGTGCTTTTTTAAGTGTTTGAAATATAAAACATTACAATGTTTTATTCGATTGAATAAATTTACTTTTTTTAAAAAATAGTTAATTAAAGAGTGCTGATTTAGGTTTGTTAATGTTCTAAAATGATATTTTTTGTGAAAACAGGTTCTTTAATATTGTTTTTAAAAAAGAAAAAGTTCTAGGTTTTTTTTTCCTAGAACTTTTATCAAGAATAAATATTATCAAGAATAATAGTTGATGAAAAAATTACTCTTGTTGGTTTTTAAACGAAATATAATTGCGTTTAGTATACTTAAGCAGTTAAAGGTTTTCCTTTTAAACGCTTTTCAATTCTTTGTTTAACAACTGTTAAACGTTTCATAGCGTCCATTAAAGCGCCATCTTTCGTTTCTTTATATACTTCGTTTATCTCTAATATTAAAGCTTTCACTTCTCTAGAGGCTAATATTCTATCACTAGTAGTAACAAATTTGAATTTTCTGTTTTCAAATTCGTCTGCTTTACTAATTAATTCTGCACTCATAAAATATCACTATTTTTAATTAATTGTCTTTTTTAATTGAGTCTGGTAATTGATTCTGATTAAAAAGATCTACACCCTATAAATTAATTGGGGCGACAAATATATATTAATCTTTCATTTAACCTATAATAAATCAATCAAATTGTTTTATTTATTTATAAATTTTAATTATATGGTACTTTTGAAAGCTAATTTTTACTTTTTCAGCCAATTATAGACTTAATCTATAGTTTAAATATATAGATTTTTTATTATGATATCAAATTTATTAGTAGAATATTAACATTTAGAATTGATTTTGTTGTTGAATTTACATCTATTAATAGGATATTACTGAGAATACAGTATTTTTGAATCCTATAAAAAAATATAGAAATTATATGAGAAAGTTGATTTTATTAGCACTAATATTAATATTGCAATCTTGTAAAGGACAAAAAAAGAAATCAATAATAGGTGAGTCTGATTTTCAGATTGAAATGAATGCAAAATTCAAAGATGCTTCTAAGTCGCCATTAACTAAAAAAGGGTTAAAGAAATTTAAAGGATTGGATTTCTTTCCTTTAAATAATAAGTTTAAAGTAAAAGCTAAGTTGGTTAAAACACCAGATGCACCAACATTTAATTTTCCAACGACTACAGATAGAATTGCAGTTTATAAAAAATACGGAACGGTGTCTTTTGTTATTGATGGGGAAGATTTTGAATTAGCTATTTATCAAGATGAAAACCCGAAACCTGAATATATAGATAATTTATTTTTACCTTTTTTAGATAATACCAACGGAAAAACATCTTATAGTGGCGGAAGATTTATAGATGTATTAACTACGGATGAAAATGAAGACGGAACAATTACGATTGATTTTAATAAGGCGTATAATCCTTATTGTGCTTATAGCGACCGTTATTCTTGCCCAATTACTCCAAGAGATAATTATTTAGATACTGAAATAAAAGCAGGGGTAATGGCTTATAAAAAATAAAAATCCTGCATTTGCAGGATTTTTATTTTTATGATGGAGGATTTAATCCTTCTTTAATATCTGATTCAATAGCTTTTGATAAAGCATCTAAATATGTTTTTCTAACTTTTAATTTGGTTTCGGCGTGCGCTTTCTTATTCAGCTTCGAAAACATTTCAGCTATTTTAATTGCAGTTGGTAATAAATGACTTTCTGGAACAATTTTATCTAAAAATCCAGCAGTTACAGCATCTTTAGGATTGTATATTTCTGAGTTATTTACACTACGTTCAAAATATACAGGAGATAAGCGACTTTTTGCAATTTCAATTCCAGCATTGTGCATCGTCATTCCAATCATAACTTCGTTTAATCCAATTTTAAATTCACCTTCTGTACCTAATCTATAATCAGCAGAAAGTAATAAAAATGCGCCTTTTGCAATAGCATGACCAGTACATGCTACAATTATAGGATATGAGAAAGATAACATTCTGTGCGATAATTTAGATCCTTTAGTAACTAATTCTAAAGCAGATTCAGCAGATGCAGTCATGCTTTTTAAATCGTACCCAGCAGAGAATATTCCTGGTTGCCCAGTTAATATTACCACTTTTTGTTCTTGTTCAGCTTTGTTAAAAGCTTCGTTTAAAGCATCAATTACTTCATGAGAAATAGCATTTGCTTTTCCGTTGTTAATTGTAATGATTGCGTAAACGTCTGTTGAGGTATATTGAATTAATTCGTTCATGTTTTAAATAAATTTAATAAGATAGATTCCTGCGAAAACAGCTAAAAAACCAAAGATGAAACTTGCTATAGTGTAAAAAGCGAAAGAAGTAAAATCTCCTGATTTTAAAAAAATATGATTTTCGTAAGCAAATGTTGAAAAAGTAGTAAAACCGCCACAAAATCCAGTTGCTAATAATAATGTGTGATCTTGTGATAAGCTTTCGTTTTTAGCAGCTAATCCTAAAATAATTCCAATAAGTAAACTACCTATAATATTGGCAGTAAATGTTCCGTAAGGAATCCCTGTTTCAGAGTTGTTTAAGAATTTACCGACTAGATATCGTAAGATGCTTCCAGTTCCGCCACCAATAAAAACGAGTAGTAGTTGTTTCATAGATGTGCTAAAATAATAAAACCTCACGAATAGTGTGAGGTTTTAAAATATATAGTTTTGTGTTTAGTTTATTGGATAATAAATGTCAGTTTGAATTTCTTCTGGTTTTACTTTTGTAGAGTCATTAACATATAATTCCCAAATTGGCCATTTTTGAGTTAGCTTGTTTTCTTCTAAATAAGTAGCAATTTTCATGTGGGCATCATAATCACCATCTCCATAATTCCCAAATTTTGAAATCATAATACCATTACTAGCTGGTAATTTAATTACTTCCATTCCTTTGTCTGGAGCAATACTTTTATTTAATAAAAGACCAATGTAAAATTCAGTTTCACCAGAAGCTTCATCATATTTTGAATAAACTGATCCAGGAGTAAAATCTCCTTCTTTTAATCCACTTTTCATGGCATACATTCCTGCTTTAGGCATATCTTGCAAAAATAAACGGGTCATTTCTTCGTGGTCTATTTTAATTTTATGTGGATACCCAATAAATGTTTTTGCAGGTAACTCCTTAGTTGAAACATTTCCTAAAGTGAATTTAGGTGTTTTTGGAGCTGTTTCTAAAAGTACTCTTTCTAAATTGTTAAGACCTAGCTCTTCCATTGGTCCTAGCATATTATCCCATCCGCCAGACATAGCAGCAACCATTTTAAACATAAAAGGAGATTTTTCAGCTTTCATGCCCCAAGTTACTTTGGTTCCTTCTGGTACTTGTTCGAAATTCCAATAAATATCTCCAGGTTCATTATCCATAAAAGATATTTTTTGATCGATAGATTTATTTTCTACTACAGCAACAGTTTCCATTTTACCAGGTCCGTCTTTACTAGTCCAGCTATCAGAAGCACCAACACCAACAGTTTTGTCTCCATAGGTAACAACAATAGTACTGTCTTCGTCATGCCATGGACCCCATTTTTCCCAAGTCTTTAAATCGTTTACAGTGTTAAAAGTATGAGATATTGGAGTGTTAATCACTTTACTTCGTTTAACATCGTAATTGCTTGAATATGTACTTACGTATATAAACCCGATAACAATTAAAGCAATTATTAGGAGTAATAAATATTTAATAAATTTCATGATTCGGTTAATTTGGTTGTATTGTAAAAATACTGATTTTAAATTTATTGGATGAAAACAAAAATCCCTAAGAAGTTAATTTCTTAGGGATTTGTTATATTTAAAAAGTATGTAGTTTTATTTTAAAACAACATCATCAGCGTCTGTCCAATTCCATTTTCCAACAATAGTTCCGTTTTCTACGGTCATAATTCCTGGGTTTGCTCTAATAGCTGTTTTTAAAGCAGTTTCATCACAAAAACCAAACGTGTATGGTAAGTTGAATTCTTTTTGTTCTGCTTTTGCTCCGTCTTCAAAATAAGAAGCTGTTAAAACATATACTTCATATCCTTTTGTTTTAGCATCTGCAGCAACTTTAGAAACTGCAGGTAAGCCATCTTTATCCATTTTTTCAAAATTATAAAGCATGATAAGCATTGCTTTATCTTTTGCTAACATCTCCTCTAATTTATCTCCGTCATCAGTTTCAATCATGAAATCGTGAATTGGAGGAACTTCGTCGCTACCATCTTGATATGCCATTCCTTCTGCAATATTTGTGCCTATTGAGTACGCTCTAAAATCAATAATTGGTAGATGTTGTAAAACATGATAGGTAACTAGTAGTGATAAGAATATTGACACGTATGTACTTAATGAAGCTACTTTATCAGAAATTAAAGGTTTAATATATTTTAATCCTAAAATTAAAATGATAATAAAAACCATGAATACTACATTCTTGTAAAATGTTTCTTTAGGCGTTAATTTTAAAGCATCTCCAAAGCAACCACAATCGGTTACTTTGTTATAAGTGTAAGAATACCATGTTAAGAACAAGAATATTAAGTTTAAGCTAAATAAACTCCAAACTGTAAATTTTGGTTTAAAACCTACTAAAAGCATTACACCTAAAACTAATTCAGAAACAATTAATAGAATAGCAAATGGTAAAGTATAAGGAATTAAAAATTCCATATTTAATACACCTTCGCTAAAATATTCTTGAAATTTGTACTGAGAACCAATAGGGTCTACCAATTTTACAAATCCTGAGTAGATAAATAAAAGACCTACTAGTACTCTCGATATGTGGGTTAATATTTTCAACATAATCTTTTTAGGGGTTTTAGGTTAACTGTCTAATTCTGAATGATGAATCAGAGCAAAAATAGCATAATTAATCATATCTTGATAATTTGCATCTATTCCTTCTGAAACTATTGTTTTTCCTTGGTTGTCTTCAATCTGTTTAACACGTAATAATTTTTGAAGAATTAAATCGGTTAAAGACGAAATTCTCATATCTCTCCAAGCTTCACCATAGTCATGGTTTTTATTTTCCATTAACTCTTTGGTGATTTTTGAATGTTTATCGTATAGTAAAGAGGCTTCATCAGTATTTAAATCTGGTTGTTCAACTACGCCTAATTCTAATTGAATTAATGCCATGATAGAATAGTTGATGATACCAATAAATTCTGATTTTTCTCCTTCATCAACTTTACGTTCAGTATTTTCTTGTAATTGACGTATGCGTTGCGCTTTTATAAATATTTGATCTGTTAATGATGGAAGTCTTAAAATTCTCCATGCACTACCATAGTCACTCATTTTTTTAATAAACAAACTTCTACATTCTTCTACTACTGCATCGTATTGTTTGGATGTGTTTTGCATCTTTTTTATTTAAAAGTAATCGACCAAAAATAGTAAATATTAAAAGCTTTTCGTTTATTTTTACTTGGAAATTTATTATGATGACGATTAATTGTAAAGGAAGCTTAATAGACCTCACGACTCCTAAAGTTATGGGGATTTTAAATATAACTCCAGATTCTTTTTTTGACGGAGGGAAATATAAAAATGAGACTGATATTTTAAATCAAACAGAAAAGATGCTAAAAGAAGGAGCAACTTTTATTGATGTAGGAGCGTATTCGTCTCGTCCTGGTGCGAAGCATATTTCAGAAGAAGAAGAGCTGCAGAGAATTGTTCCTGTAATTGATTTGTTGATAAATAAGTTTCCTGAAGTATTAATTTCTGTTGATAGTTTTAGAAGTAGAGTAGTGGAAGAAACGATAAATCATGGAGCAGCCATAGTTAATGATATTTCAGGTGGTACAATGGATGAAGCAATGTTTAATACAGTTGCAAAATTACAAGTGCCATATATTATGATGCATATGCAAGGGACTCCTCAAAATATGCAAAAGAATCCTGTTTATAATGATGTAGTTAAAGAAGTGATTTCTTTTTTTGCTGATCAAATTTTTAAGCTTAGAGCCTTAAAAGTAAATGATGTAGTTATTGATGTAGGTTTTGGCTTTGGAAAAACTGTTGAACACAATTACGAGTTGTTGAATAAATTACAATTGTTTAAAAACTTAGATGTTCCAATATTAACTGGAGTTTCTAGAAAATCGATGTTATATAATGTTTTAGGAATTTCGGCAAAAGAAGCTTTAAATGCTACTACGGTTGCAAATACAATAGCTTTGTTAAACGGTACAAGTATTTTAAGAGTACACGATGTAAAAGAAGCAGTTGAGGCTGTTACTATTGTGAATCAATTATCTTAAAAATGATTACATTTACTAAAACTTCAAAGATTTAATGAATTTAGATTTTATCAATTTTACTTTTCTCGATGTACTTGATATTATTTTAGTTGCTGTTTTGCTGTATTATATATACAAGTTGTTAAAAGGAACGGTAGCTATTAATATTGTTATTGGAATCGCACTAATTTTTTTAATTTGGAAAATAACACAAGCACTTCATATGGAAATGCTAAGTGGTATTTTAGGTTACCTTTTGTCGGGTGGAGTTATTGCTTTAATTATTGTATTTCAGCAAGAGATTAGGAAATTTTTATTAATGATTGGAACGACCAATTTTTCATCGAAAAGAGGTTTTTTAAATCAAATTAAGTTTTTGCAATCTGAGATCAATTCAGAAATTGATATCGAAACGATTTTAAAAGCATGTACGAGTATGTCTAAAACTCGTACAGGAGCGTTGTTGGTTATTGAAAAAACAAATAACCTTGATTTTTTAGTAGGCTCGGGAGATAAAATGAATGCATTAGTTACTGAGGCAATTATAGAAAGCATTTTTTATAAAAACAGTCCGTTACATGACGGAGCAACCGTAATACGAGATAATTATATTATTGCTACTCGTGTTGTGTTGCCAGTTTCTAACAGTACAAAGATTCCGGCGCGATTTGGTTTACGCCATAGAGCTGCAATTGGAGTTACTGAAAAAACAGATGCTGTTTGTTTATTAGTATCAGAAGAAACCGGTGAGATATCGTATATAAATAATGGCGAATTTGTATTGTATAAAACACCAGAAGAGTTATTTAAAAAGCTTCAAAAAGATTTGACAGCATAAAAATAATATAGCAGCTATGAAAAAAATATTACTATTACTTTTTGTTTTTTCACTAACAATGCATTCTCAAACAAGTAGGATAGAGTATATCGTTGTTTTGCATAATCCTAAGAATAGTGTTAAGCCAATGATTCTGGAAACTATTGAAAATGCTGAATACATGAAGTTTAATTTACTTTTTAATGAGAAAAGATCTTCTTTTGAAATAGAATATTTAGGCTTATTAAACGAGGAGTTAATTAGAAAGCAAAAAAGATCTGGGATAACTGAAATTTTAGTAGGCTATTTTAATATTTGTCATCAAGACGCAGAGGGAAATTCTACTATAATAAAAACGATAGATTGGGATACATATCAAATCAATCATAATAAAAAAATGAATGATTGGGTGATTACCGACGAAAAGAAAAAGATAAAAGATTATGAATGTATAAAAGCAACTAGAAAAGAATTTAATAAGCGTTCTGGCAAGTATATGAATTTTATCGCATGGTTTACTCCAGAAATTAAAGTTCCCTATGGGCCTGCTGGTTATGGTGGCTTGCCAGGATTAATTTTAGAGTTGCATCATGAAAAAAGGTTTTCTTATTTTGCTAAGAATATAGAGCTTAATAAATTTAAAGATGATCCTTTGAATTTATTAGAGGCTGAAAAAATAAGTATCTATAAGTCTGTTGAATTAATGAGAATAGCTAGAGGTCAAAACTAAAAAAAGCTCGCAATTAATTGCGAGCTTTTTATTTTATATAAAATCTAAAATTATTTAGCAGGAGCCATTTTAGATTGTAAAGCGCTCATTACAGAGTTGAATTTCTTAACTCCTTCTGCATCTAAAGTAGAAACTATTTCTTTTCCTTTAGCAGCTAACTCAACACCTTTTTTAGCTAATTCAGCATTTTTTAATACATCACCTTTAGCCTCGATATAATCTTTAGCATAAGTAGAGTAAGTTTGTAAATACTCACCAACTTTAGGATCTTTAAATTCAGGAATAGTTACACCTTCGATTGCTGATTTTACAGCATCTACAGCTTTGTCAACAGCAGCTTCTGCATCAGTTACAACTTTTGTTGCAGCATCTTTAGTAGCGTCAACAGCTTTGTCAGCAGCTTCTACCACATCTTTAGCAGCATCTTTTGTAGCTTCTTTTTCCTTTTTACATGATGTAGCTAATAAAGCTCCAATAACAAGTACAGATAAAATTACTTTTTTCATCGTTTTATGATTTTTAGTTTTTAGATTGATAATTAACAAATGTATTATTTTGAATGTTGTAAACAAATTATTTACGACACAATTTCAGTACTAAATTGCTTATCATACAAGTTTCTGTAATAACCTTCACTTTTTTGTAGTAGCTGAGCGTGAGTCCCTTGCTCAACAATTAGTCCTTTATCCATAACAATAATCATGTCAGCTTTTTTAATAGTTGCTAAACGATGTGCAATTACAATAGAAGTTCTGTCTTTTGTGATTTTATCTGTAGCATATTGAATCATTTGTTCTGAATGTGTGTCTACTGATGATGTTGCTTCATCTAAAATTAAAACTTTTGGATTGCTAACATAAGCACGTAGAAATGCAATTAATTGACGTTGACCAGAAGATAACATCGCGCCTCTTTCTTTTACATTGTAATGATAATCGTTAGGGAGTGTCATTATAAAATCATGAATACCTATTTGTTTTGCTGCTTCTTGAACTTCAGAAAGAGTAATACTTTCGTTTTTTAAGGTGATATTATTTAAAATAGTATCGGAAAAAAGAAAAACATCTTGCAATACAATTCCTATTTGTTTTCGTAGAGAAACAATATCGTATTCTTCAATAGGAATGTCGTCTACACAAATTACTCCACTGTCAATTTCATAAAAACGATTTATAAGGTTGATGATAGTTGATTTACCTGCTCCGGTTGCTCCAACTATAGCAACTGTCTGTCCTTTATTAACATCAAAGCTGATACCTTTCAAAACTTCTTCATCTTTAATATAGCTAAAGCTAACGTTTTTAAAACTGATATTTCCTTGAAGGTTTTCGGTGGTCTTTGTGCCTGTTTTTTTAATAGAGCTTTCAGTGTCTATAACATCAAAAACACGCTCTCCAGCAACAATTCCCATTTGTAGTTGATTGAATTTGTCTGCGATTTGACGTAGTGGTCTAAATAGCATTTGTGCCATTTTAATAAAACCAATAATAACAGCAATATTTGTAGCTTCTCCATCAATAACTTGTAGCCCTCCATACCAAACAATTAAACCAATAGCTATTGATGATAAGATTTCTGCAATAGGGAAAAAGATAGAGTAGTACCATACAGTTTTAATATGTGCTTTTGCATGTTTATCATTTATATCAACAAAATTTTGATATTCAATTTTTTCACGATTAAAGAGTTGAACAATTTTCATTCCTGTTACTCTTTCTTGTACAAATCCGTTAAGATTAGCTACTTGGTTTCTAACATCTTGAAAAGTAGATTTTATAGCTATTTGAAAAAGCTTTGTAGCATAAATTAATACAGGTAACATTGCAAGTGCAATTAGTGCCAGCTTCCAATTTGTATATAACATCACAAAAATAACGACAATCATTTTTAAGATGTCACTTACAATCATAAAAACACCTTGAGTAAAAAAATTAGCAATAGTTTCTATATCAGAAACTACTCGAGTAACTAATTTACCTACCGATGAGTTATCGAAATAACCCATTTTAAACTCTACGATTTTACGAAAGGTTTTGGCTCTAATATCTCTAATAATATGTTGACCTACCCAGTTTGCATAGTAAATGAATGTAAATTGAAAGAGTACTTGAATAAGTAGCGCTACTAACATTGCAATAGTAAAGTAGAGTAGCCTTGTAGCATCCTTAGTAGTAGTAAAGTCTTCTATAGCAGTCATTAAAATAACCGGAATTAGTACCGAAAACCCCGCTAGTAAAATTGTAGAAATCGTTGCTAAAATAAATCTAGTACGATATTTTTTTGCAAAACTCATAAGTCTTGCAAAAATTTTAAAATCAAATGCTTTTCCTGTTGCGTTACTCACTATATATAATCGTATTCTACTTTTGTTAAAAATAATCCTTTTGCGGGAACAGAGGTGCCTGCATTGCTTCTGTTTTTACTCTCAATAACAGCTCTAAAATCTTCTACAGTTATTTTTTCTTTTCCAACATCAATTAAAGTACCTACTATTGCTCTTACCATATTTCTTAAAAAACGATTGGCGCTAATATGAAAAGTTAACTCATTGTTGTTTAGAATCCATTTGGCATTTGTTACGTTGCAATTAAAGGTGTGTACATCAGTTTTTACTTTCGAAAAACACTCGAAATCTTCATATTCGTATAAGATCCCAGCAGCTTTATTCATCAAATCAATATTTAATTTTTGATGATGTAATTGCAAAGTTGTTTCTAATAAAAACGGATTACGCCCTAGCCAAATTTTATACTCATAACTTCTACTTAAAGCATCAAATCGAGTATGAGCATCATCATGAACTAATTTGATGTTAAAAATTACAATATCATGTGGTAAGATAGCATTTAATTTATAAGCAAAATTACTGTCTAAGTTTTTGTTTGTTTCGAAATGAGCAAACATTTGCGATGCATGTACCCCAGTATCTGTTCTACCAGCACCAACAACAATAATTTCTTCTCTTAAAACTGTGCTAATAGCTTTGTTAATTTTTTCTTGTACAGAAACTGCATCAGGTTGTATTTGCCAACCATGATAGTTTTTTCCGTTGTAAGCTAACTCTATAAAATACTTCAAAAAGATATTGGAATTTAAAAAACAAAATTATGAAATTTTACTGTGAGTTTACTCTAGTAGAGTTTTAAATAAGTCTCTTAATTTTTGTTAAATAAATCATAAGATTAAAAATATAAACATAGGTTAAGATGCAGGTATGTAATCTGTTATATATTTGCCGGCTCAAAAACAGATAATAAGAGTCCCCTTTTATTATAATTCCCCAGATGAACCCACAATGTAATGTTGTGGGTTTATTGTTTTAATAGTATTGATTAGTTTTGTGCTAATGAAAAAAATACTACTTCTTTCTGATACACATAGTTTTATTGATGATCAAATATTGAAATTTGTAAAACAGGCAGATGAGGTTTGGCACGCTGGTGATATTGGTGATTTAAATGTTACGGATATTATACAGAAACATAAACCTTTAAGGGCTGTTTACGGTAATATTGATGATAAAAATGCTAGAGCTGAATTTCCTTTAGATAATAAATTTACTGTTGAAGGTGTATCTGTGTGGATAACTCATATTGGTGGTTACCCAAATGCGTATAAACCAAGAATAAAAGAAGAGTTTAAAAGCAATATTCCTAAGCTATTTATTTGTGGGCACTCACATATTTTAAAAGCGCAATATGATGAAAAATTTAAATTATTACATTTAAATCCTGGAGCAGCTGGTAAACATGGTTTTCATAAAATAAGAACTATGTTGCGCTTTGAGTTAGATAATGGAGCTGTAAAAAATCTTGAAGTTATCGAGTTAGCTCACCGATGAAAGTTTATTCGCCTGTTTTTGTTGCTGAATAGGAACTGAAATAAATATAGAAGCACCATTATTAATTTCTGAATTGATAGTTAATTTACCATTCATCATTTTTACACGAGCTTCAATTTGATTTAAGCCAATACCATCATTTAAAGAAGAAGATGAGGTAGAAAATCCTACCCCATCATCTTTAACGAGAATGGTTAGTTGACTCTTCTCTTCCTTTATAATAATTTCAGCACTATTAGCTTTACTATGTTTTATAATGTTATTAATTAATTCTTGAATAACATTAAATATTTTAATCTCAAATTCTTGATTATATCTATTAATGTTATTTGCAGAAACGTCGAATTTTAATTCACTATTCGAGTATTTTTTTGCAACATCTTTTATAGCGTATTCTAAACCAAATTTTAATAGAATAGAGGATACTAAATTATGAGATAAATCTCTAACTTTTTGTGAAGCTTCAAGTATAATAGCTTGTGTTTTTTCAATCTCGGTAGGAGTATTGTTGTGAAGCTGTTTTTTTGTAGCGCTTAAATGCATATTAGCTGACGATAATAATGCACTTACATTATCGTGTAATATTTCGGCGATTTCTTTTCTTTCAGATTCTTTACCGTCAATTGCTGCATTTAAAATTTTTGTATGGGCCTCTGATTTAAGTTTCTCAATACTTTGCTGTTGTAATAAACTATTTTCAGACAGTTTTAATTGTAAGTTTTTTTGACGGAGTTTGTAGTTGTAAACTACAACTCCAGAGATAATAATTACAAGTAATGATAAAGCACCGAATAATAGTGTAGCTTTGCTGTCTTTAGCTTCTAAAAGTTTTCGTTGTTCTTTAATAGACTCTGTTTTTTGAATTATAAGGTTTTCTTTATGGTTCGCTTCAATTTTTTTAACAAGCTGTTGTATGTTTTTATCTCTTAGAACATCTTTTATTTCATAGGATAATTCTTGATAATCATAAGCTTCATAATCTTTTAAATTCCTCATAGCCCAAGCTAAGTTAAAATATAATGTAGCTTTTGTTTTAACAGCTTTTTCACTCTCATCTTTTTTTATGGTTTCTATCCCTTGAAGGTAGGTGTTTTTTGCCTTGTTAAAATTACCAGTAGATAGGTATATACTTCCTAAATTACTAAGGGATTTTGCTAATTTTATTTTGTCATTTCTGTTTTTATGTATTTCAATGGCTAGTGAAGCATAATGTTCTGCTTTCGCATATGTAGAATCTAGTTGGTAAATTGCTGATAGACTTATATGAGAATTGGCCTTACTTATTAATATTTCATCATTAATTGAAGGGAGCTGTTCTAGTTTTGAAAAAAAATAAAGCGCACTATCTTTAAATATTTTTATATTTTGAATGTTATTAAAGTCAGAATTGTATTTTTTAGATACACCAATGTCTAATAGTTTTTGGTAGGTTGGGTCGTTATCTCTATCCTTTAAGTTTTTATAAACCTGTAAGTAAAGTCCTCCTATTCTTAAGTAACTTTTTGCAAATGAATTTAAATTTAATCCTTTATTAGTTTTTTCACTAGATAGATTTTGATATATTTTAAGATTTTTTAAAGATCTATTTGAGTACTGTAAGGCTAATTTGTAGTTGAATGATTTTTTGTATATCTGAGAAATTAGTTCAGATACTTTGTATGTTAAAAAAAAGTTGTTTTGGGTTTTAGAGTCATTATATATAATTAATGATTCTTTTAGTGCTTCAGAGTACTTTTTTACTTTGTATAATTTATATGCTTTTTGATAGACAGTATCTTTATATGTAATTTTAAGCTCTTTAAATGAAACAATACCCTTGCATGTATTGTTATTTAAAGAAAAACCATATACAAGGGTGTTGGCTTTAAAAAAAAGCATTAATAATATATAAATAGAATTTTTTGCTTTGTGCATTAAATTTACAATAATAGTTTAAAAATCGCCAGTTTCAATAATTACTTCAGGTTTTCCTGTTGTGTATTCTTCTGTTTTTGCAGAATATTTATGGTTAATAAAATTAATCTTTAAAACGCTAGTATCTGACATTTCGAAATGTTTCGAAAAATCTTTTTGCTTAGTATCTCCTTGAGATAAGTGTATTTCGTAAACATCTTTATCTTCATTATAAATAAATTCAGTTTGTACATTATCATTTACCTTGAAATCTAGTTTATAGGTGCCATCTTCATTGGAAGAAACGCTATACGAATTTAAAAACTCAGTAACTGTTCCTTTAGCAAGAGTAATATCGTCATCTTTTACAGAAATTTTTGTTTTTTTTCCTGAATTATTTTCTATAAAACCAATTTTTAATTGATCATTTTCTATAGCGTATTTATTAGAGTAATTTTTTTTTGTTTTTGTATTTATTTCTGATAGAATAATTTCATTAGAGTTATCTGTGTTTTTTAATGCAGTAACATCTGTATTGTTTGTGGTGTTAAAGTCGATAGAATATGCACCGCTGGCATCTCTTTTTAGCGTATACGATTGTAATAATTTTTCTTGTGTATTTTCTAAAACTTCGTTTTCGTTTGATGAACATGAAGTGAAAATTATACTGAAAACTAGGAAATAAGGAGCTAATTTTTTCATGATTTATTGTTTGAATTGTTATAGGTTTGAAATTTGGTTTAGGTATAATAGCGATGTACTATAGGATAGACTTTTAATGAGAATGTTCTCACTATAGGGGATAAAGAAAACAAAATGAAGGGTTTTTCTATTCTATGTTAATATTAACGCGTACACCGCTAAACCTACTTTTTTATGTGTTTAATAAGAAATAGCGATGTACTTTATTGTATAGACTTTCGGGGGACCTTTTTCTTCGCACGGGGGATTAAAGAAAACTACTTAAGGGGCTGCTATACTATATTGTTTTTCACAGCGTACATCGCTAAACCTACTACATTTTTTACTTTTAATTTTTTATATAAACTTCTTCGGTATGTTTCAACCGTTTTAATACTTACTAGCAGATATTCTGCAATCTCTGAAGAGCTTTTTTCTAAAGCAATTTGCTTTAAAACCTCTACTTCTCTTTCAGTTAGGTCTCCATGAGTTAATTCTGGCTCTTCAACTTTAGATTCTGTAACATATAAATCTAAAAGCCTACTCTTAACATCATCACTAAAATACTGTACGCCATTATGAACTGATTTAACTGCATCAATAATATGATCGCTAGCACAGCTTTTGTCGACAAAACCAGAAGCACCTAGTAATACCATTTCTTGTACTAATTTAGGATCGCTTAAGCTAGACAGTATAATTGTTTTTATGTTTACATTACGCTTTTTAAACGTTTTTAAAACTTCAATACCGTCCATCTCTGGCATGTTAATATCTAAAACTAAAACATCAGCTTTATTTTTTTTAGACCAGTCAACTACTTGTCTTCCAGTTAAAGAATAACCTTCAACTTCAATGTCGTCTTCAGTATTTAATAAAGCGATAACTCCATCTATTAAGATTTTGTGGTCATCCGCTATGTGAACTTTAATCTTGTAATTCATAGTTGTTACATTTACAAATCTATAGTATAAAAGGATTGTGTACAATACCCAATAACCCTAATCGTGCTCTAAGGGTTATCCCTAATCAATTAGGGATAACCCTAATTTCGTTAACATTTCTTTAACATTTTAAAAGAAGAGAAGTGAAAAACGATTGTGGACAAAAATAAAAAACCGAGATAAATATCTCGGTTTTTTCGCACTAAATATACTAAGATGTTAGGCTTATCGTAATCTATCTACAGATTTTACAAGATCTTCGTCCTTCTTAATGGCTTTATTTGCTATAACTAGTAGCAAAATAACAATGATAGGGAAGAACATCCCAATACCTTTCTCAGAAACTAAAGCTTCTCCAGATAATGTTTGTGATAGATATATCAACAATCCTAATAAAAAAAGGTTTATCAATATGTTTAAGCGCCCTAAAACAAATTGTAACTGACGATTTTTAAATAAAAATATAGTTACAAATGATAATAAAGCTGAAATAAAAAATAAAATCGGAGTCATTTTTTCAAACATAGAAACTCCAGAAAATAAATCCATACTAAATATAGTAGTTGCTTTTGCATTCGTCCAAAGGCTAACAATAAATGTTAAACCACCAGAAATAACTGCTGCAATTAATAAATATATAGATTGTATTCTTTGTATCATATTTTTTACTGGGTAGCAAATGTAATATTTCTTTTTTTAATAAGAAATATTACAAGTTAAATTATTTGTATATATTTGTCGTATAAGTACCCGCACTAAGAATTGTTATTTATACCCTAATTAACAATACATCAAAATTAAACTTAATACAATTATATTCTTCACTATTAAGAATAAGATAACTTAATTATATTACGAATGTTCGAAATTTCGGAGTTAAAAGCTAAAAAATTAACTGATTTACAAACTATTGCTAAAAGCATAGGGCTACAAAAAACAAGTCAGTTAAAAAAACTTGATTTAGTTTATAAAATATTAGACGCACAAGCTGAAGCTAGTGCTAGTAAAGCTGAAGCTAAGCCTAAAGCAGAAAAGTCAAAAAGAAAAAGAATTTCTAAACCTGAAGCATCTGAAGCAGTTAAGGCTCCTCAACCAGTAAAGAAAGTAGAAGCTGTAAAAGAAGAGAAGAAAAATGTAGAGAGAAAATCGGTAGAAAATAAAACTGAGGATAGAAAACCTACAGATAGAAAGCCAGTTGATAGAAAAAGAGTTGAGAGGAAACCAGTAGGAAGTAAATCTGAAGAGCATAAAACGGAAGATAAAAATCTTGCTGATAGAAGACCTGAGGCAAAAAAGGAACAACATGCGCCTAAGAAGCCACAGCATAATAAAAATCAAAATAATAGAGGAAATAAGCCTCAGCATAAGAACCAAAACGTAGGTAAAGGCAATAAGAGTAGTAATAAATATCGAGATCCTGATTTTGAGTTTGACGGTATTATTGAAAGTGAAGGAGTATTAGAAATGATGCCTGATGGATATGGTTTCTTACGTTCTTCTGATTATAACTATTTGTCATCTCCAGATGATATTTATGTATCACAATCTCAAATAAAATTATTTGGTTTAAAAACTGGAGATACTGTTTTAGGTAATGTCCGTCCACCAAAAGAAGGTGAGAAATATTTTCCTTTAATTAGGGTCTCTAAGATTAATGGATTAAGTCCAAATATTGTTCGTGATCGTGTTTCTTTTGAGCACTTAACACCTTTATTTGCTGAAGAAAAATTCAATTTAGCAGAAAGAGGAAGTTCTTTATCAACAAGAATCATTGATATATTTTCTCCGATAGGAAAAGGGCAACGTGGTATGATTGTAGCACAGCCTAAAACGGGTAAAACAATGTTATTAAAGGATGTTGCTAATGCAATTGCAGCGAATCATCCTGAAGTATATCAAATTGTTTTATTAATCGATGAACGTCCTGAGGAGGTTACAGATATGAAACGTAATGTACGTGGAGAAGTAGTTGCTTCTACTTTTGATGAGCCTGCGGATAAGCATGTACGTGTTGCGAATATTGTTTTAGAAAAAGCAAAACGTTTGGTAGAGTGTGGTCATGATGTTGTAATTCTTTTAGATTCTATTACGCGTTTAGCAAGAGCTTACAATACTGTTGCTCCAGCATCAGGTAAAATTTTATCAGGTGGTATTGATGCAAATGCATTACATAAACCGAAGCGTTTCTTTGGTGCTGCTCGTAATATTGAAAACGGAGGGTCGTTAACAATCATTGCAACAGCGTTAACTGAAACAGGTTCTAAAATGGATGAGGTTATCTTTGAAGAATTCAAAGGTACTGGTAACATGGAGTTACAATTAGATCGTAATATTTCTAACCGTAGAATTTACCCAGCGATTGATTTAATTAAATCGAGCACACGTCGTGATGATTTATTATTAGATGATAAAACTGTACAGCGTATGTGGGTATTACGTAAATATTTAGCAGATATGAATCCTGTTGAAGCAATGAGCTTTATTAATGACAGAATTAGAACTTCTAAGAACAACGATGAGTTTTTAATTTCTATGAACGGATAGTTTATAGAATTTAGATAAATAAAAAATCCCGCTAACTAAGCGGGATTTTTTATTTTGGATATATAATTTTATCTAACGGAATGTCAAATTCATTGGTGTCTTTAATTAAATCAATTGGTATGAAAAAATTAAGCCCAATGGTTTTTACATTAGTTTTGCATTCTGATAAAAAACGATCATAAAACCCTTTACCATAGCCAACTCGGTAGTTTTTTTTGTCGGAAATTAATAAAGGAACAAATACTAAGTCGATTTCTTTTACATCTATTAGTTCAGCATTTACTGGCTCAGGAATTCCGTAACTATTAATTTCTAGTTTTGTTGATTCATCAAAAATATAATGCTGTAAAGTATTGGTTGTAAAATCACTTTTACTAATGATGATAGTTTTATTAATTGATCTTAAAAAATCAATAATAGGGTTGGTGTCAATTTCTTTTTGCTTTTTTATGGGAAGAAAAATGTGAATTTTTTCTGAGTTAGAAAAATCAGTTTTAAAAACTTGAGCGTAGATGCTTTGTTGAAGCTTTTCAATCTCAACTTCAGTTAATTCTTTTCTTTTTTGTTTATATAGTTTACGAAGTTCTTTCTTTATCATTTGTTAAAAGTTAAGAAGCTCTTCACGTAGTTTTTTGGTTAAGCTTTTTACAATTAAATCATACGAATGATCAATTAGTTCAAAAGCAAATTCGTCAGAAACATCGTTGTTTAAAGTAACGGTATTCCAATGTTTTTTATTCATATGCCAACCAGGATTAATACTATCGTATTCTCCTCTCAATTCTAAAGCTTTTTCTGGATCACATTTTAAATTAACTTTAGCTTCATTCTTTTCCCAGCTATCTAAACCAGTTAACGCAAACATTTTGTTCATCACTTTAAAAACTAACGTATTGTCATCAAAAGGAAAATGTTCAGTGACTCCTTTTTTAGCAATGCAATGATTTCTAAGTTGTTCTACGTGCATTTGTTTTTTCTTTAAAAATTATTAAAATTAAGTATATAATAGCAATTATACCAAGTAATAAGAAAAAGTATTTTGTGATGTTTAGAAGCATGAAAAACTCAAATCCCCATTGTGTAAAGGATCGATCTAGCTTTATTTGTTGTAATTTAAAATAATTATTACTATTTAAAAAACGATATAAGAATAAAGAAATAAATGAGACTGATAGTAATCTAAATATTTTAGATGATTTACTCATAAATTATTTTATTCAATTAGTTTTTGACTTGACTCTGGTAGCTCTAAAGCGGAGAAATCTAATTTCCATCCAATGGTTTCCACTAAGTTTTGCATTAAAGTAATTGCTTCTATAGCCTCCTTGTTTGCCGTTTGCATTAAGTTACTTTCTGGTATTTTTTGCAGAATATGCTCTTTAGCTTCTTTATTAACTTCAGTTAAATCTTCAGAACTAAACTTATTTAATAATCCGTTTTGGATGTCGTAAAAACGCAAGTTTGGTTCTACGGAAAAAACTTCTGGCTTTGGAAATTCAGATAGTACTAAAGTTTTGTTTTTAGAATTAGCTTCCATTTTAATTTTTCTAAAATCGAAACCAATATGCACCTTGGCATTAATTAAAATAATGGCTTTCTTTTTACTGGTAACTAAACCTAAGAATTTTTCTTTCGTGTTTTCATGATAATAAATTTCAGCAAACTCACCTTCAACAGTAATTAGCTTAGATACTTTTTTAATCTTATCTAATAATACTACCGATTGTTTTTCTGTTAAACTTTTTCTACTTACCGAAGAAAATTTTTGAAAAACGAAATAAGAGATTATTGCTCCACCTGCTAAACCTAAAAAAAGTAATTCCATAAAATTTTATCTAAACATTTTTTTAACCACCCAAGCAGGACCTATTAATAAGAATTGTAAGTCTTTTAAAAAAGATGGTTTCGCTCCTTCTACTTTATGACCATAAAATTGTCCAATCCAAGCAATAACAAAAAGACTAATAGATGTGTATAGCAAAGGTAGATATTGACCTAAATAATAGTTTCCAATTACGCAAAGTATTGAGAAAATGAGCATTTTAATAAACATTGAAAATGATAAACGTAAATAGAATATTAAAAAAAACAATAAGGGTAAAATCGCCCAATTAACAATAAAAGGATTATCAATTTTAATTAAATCACTTAAAAAACTAGAAGGAATGCTCATGAATATACCTACGATGCTAAAAAAGATAGCTGGTACGCATATATAATGAATTGCAATATTTGTTTCGTTTTGATGACTAACCGCATAATCATCAAACCATTGTTGAAGTGTTTTCATGTTTAAAATTCTATAAAGACGAATTTACAGAAAAAACTTTAAGAGTAATAAAAGCAATGGAATTATTAAAAATAAAAAAGACTTAAGATTGCTCTTAAGTCTTTTTAGTCGGGGTGGCAGGATTCGAACCTGCGACCTCCGCGTCCCAAACGCGGCGCGATAACCGGGCTACGCTACACCCCGAATAATTACCGGACTGCAAATGTATAAAAAATACTCAATCTGCAAACAAAAAAGAGAAAAAAAATAAACAGGTCGTAAGATAATTATTCCTTATCGTCTAATAATCAAAATAAATGTCAAAAAAATGTAATAGAAATAAAAAAAAATTACATTTGTAACTTCAAAATTTTAGACAATGGCAGAAAAAATTAAATGTTTGATTATTGGTTCAGGACCAGCAGGATATACTGCAGCAATTTATGCAGCTAGAGCTGATATGAAACCAGTTATGTATACAGGAATGCAAATGGGAGGGCAGTTAACAACAACAACTGAGGTTGATAACTATCCAGGGTATCCAAACGGAACTGATGGAACTGCAATGATGAACGATTTACAAAAACAAGCTGAGCGTTTTGGAACAGATGTGCGTTTTGGAATGGTTACTAAAGTTGATTTAAGTACTGAAGTAGGCGGTATTCATAAAGTAATAGTTGATGAGTCTGTAGAAATTGAGGCTGAAACGGTAATTATTTCTACCGGAGCAACGGCTAAATATTTAGGCTTAGAAAGTGAGCAACGCTTAATAGGTGGTGGAGTTTCGGCTTGTGCTACTTGTGACGGTTTCTTTTATAAAGGACAAGATGTTATCGTTGTTGGTGCAGGTGATACTGCTGCAGAAGAAGCTACATACTTAGCAAATATTTGTAATAAAGTTACAATGTTAGTGCGTAAAGATTACATGCGTGCTTCAAAAGCAATGCAACACCGTGTAAATAAAACTGAAAATATTGAAGTGTTGTATAATACTGAATTAGATGAGGTTTTAGGAGAAAATGTAGTTGAGGGAGTTCGTGTAGTAAATAATCAATCTGGTGATAAAAAAGAAATCGCTGTTACTGGAGCTTTTATAGCAATTGGTCACAAACCAAATTCTGATTTATTTAAAGGTGTTTTAGATATGGATGAAGTTGGATATTTAATTACCAAAGGAAAGTCTACTAAAACTAATTTACCAGGAGTTTTTGCTGCTGGAGATATTCAAGATAAAGAATATCGTCAAGCTGTTACTGCAGCAGGTACAGGATGTATGGCTGCCTTAGATGCTGAACGTTATTTAGGGGCTTTAGAATAGGTTTCTATTAAATAATAAAATAACAAAAAGAGCTTACCAAACTGGGAAGCTCTTTTTTTTGTGATGATTTGTTTGTATTACTTACTTAATTCAGCAATCATTTGTTTTGCGGTAGTATTACTTGAATCAAATTCAAGAGACTTTTTAAATGCTTTTAAAGCATTTTTTTTTCTTCCTAACTTAACTAAACTATTTCCGTAATGATTATAGATACGATGCGTATAATATCCATGATTTGGATATAGTTTTAAGTTTAATTCAAAAAATTTAATTGCATCCTCATGATTTCCTTCATCTGCTAATGATTGTCCGTATTCATTTATCAAACGTTCAGAAATGGCATATTCCGATTCTTTATTGTAGGCTGTTTTTATAAACTCAAGAATCTCATCTGTTGATTTTTCAGATTCTAGTTCGGGAATCATTTTTCTGTTTAACATCAGTTTTCTTAAAATCCACCAATAACGCCAAGAAGGAGTTCTAGTTCGGTCAGAAAGTTTTATATGTGTTAAGTAGTCTAACTTAGTTTTGTGAGCAATAACAACATTTCGCTTAGGAATTACTGTAATAAATTGTCCGGTCATATCCCAAGCAGTATAAGCTCCTTTAAAATCTGGGTTGTCGTAAAAACGATCAAATCCCCACCATAAGTGTCCATACGTTTCTTGTAAAGGACTAGAAATATCTCCACCTAATCTAACTCTAACGGTATCTATAGGAATTACTGATGAAGTAATTTTTTGAATCCATTTTTTTGAAATAATTTGTTTTCCATTCCAATTACCTTCTTGCAACATTAATTGACCAACTTTCGCCATGTCTCTAGTTGAAAGGTGTGTATAATAAGTGTCGAATTTAGAGTTGTGTGTATAGTCTTTAGACTGATTTTTAATATTCCAATCTTGAAAACCTAACGGAATTGCCAATTGTTGTTCTATTTCTTCATGAAAACTATTACCAGATTTTTGCTCAAGTATATAACTAGCTACATTATAGTCCCAATTATTATATGTAAAATATTCCCCTGGTTTTACACTTCCTCTTTCTTTGTTTTCAAACAAAGTAAAATTTCTTCTTTCATTATCAGAATATAAAACTCCAGAAGTTGAAGTGAGTAAATTATCAATGGTCGCTTGTTTTTCAATAGGCAGTAAACTTAAATAATCATTGATATTATTGTTTCCAATAGTTTCTTGTAAACTAAGAGTTCCGTTTTCTACATATTTGCCAAATAATAAACTAAGAATACTAATTTTAGCGTCACTTAGATTACTAATTTCTGAAATGTCTCCATATTCATAAACAATTTTTCCGTTTTCTAAAACCACCATACTTGTAGTTTGAGATTCTTCTTTTAAATAAGTGTCAATTTCTGTAAACTTTTCTTTAGAGAAATAAGAGTTGTTATCTATAGCTTTTTTTTCGAAAGCAATTCCGTTAAAAGAAGCACCTCTGTAGAACCAAGTTTGAACGCTAGTATATGATAGGATAAAAAATAGCACAGTGAAGGCTATAGACCCTTTTAAAATATAATGAAGTTTATACTTCTTGTAAAAATGTAAAATCACTTCTTTTTTCTCTAAATATAAATAAACAACAATCATATTTGGAATCCAGCTTAACCACGCAACTACTTGATAAGCTAAAGCAAATTCTCCAAAAACATTGATTAACAAAGGTAACCAAAGACGCAATGTAACTGCACCAAAAGTACCAGCATAATTGTACATTATATATTTTTTATGCAAAATAACTTTACCTTTTCGTATACTGGTATAACTTAATATTGCTAGAGTAACCCAAATTATTGAGCCAATACCAAAACCTAATTTAGGAGATAATCCTGCTGAAGCATGAAGCGCAATATAAAATCCAGGAACCCCACTAAGTAGTATTGAAGAAATATAAATTTTACCAATCAACCTGTGGATGTTCATATATTTTATTCTAAACTTTTCAATAAACTGAACCCAACCAATTAATAGAGCTATTCCTCCAAAAATGATATGAAAATAGAAACATATCATGTAAAAGTTACTGTTTAATAGTGAAGCAGCTTTTGAAGTTAAAAGTTGAATAGGGCTGTCAGCGAAAAGATAATCTAAAGGGTAAAAACTAAAGAAAACGCATAAACCTCCGAAGAGAATCCAAAGTAAAATAATTGTAATTTTTTTCATTTTTATTTTTTTGATATAGCCAAAGTAGAATGAAAAAAAGTACTGAAAGAATAATTGGTAAGCTAAGGTATAAAAGTTAGTTTTTTAGGTAAAAACGTAGTGGTGAGGTACGAAACTAAGGTTTTTAGGTATAAAAATTATAGTGATAAAATTCGATTTTTATAGCTTTTTGATACTGGGAGTTCTACTTGAGTAAGTAAAATAGTAGTAGAATCTTTCCAAGATTTAAAATGTGATGGATTAATTAAATGCGAACGATGCACTTGAATTAAAAAATCAAATTCGTACTGAATTTTCTTTAAAGAACTCCTAATTAATTTTGTTTTGAGTTGTTCGTTTTCTAAGAAGAAAATCTCCACATAATTCTGGGAGTTAGAAATACAAATTAGTTCCTCTTTTTTAATTTTTAAGAAATCTAATTTATTGTCTCCTTTAAAAGTAATAAATTCTTCTTTCTTAGGAATTAATTTAATAGCGTATTTTCTTAATAAGAAAATAATAGGACTAATAATTAAAGTTATGTTTAGTATGATTTCTGTAAAAAAACGAGAAAAATCGTAAAAACCATGAACGAAAGAACTTTTATAATAAGTATATGTTAGAATAGTGTAGAAAAAATAATAGACTAGATATATACTTATTTCTAAAAAAGCATTCCACTTATTAAGTTTGTTGTAAATTATTTTTTGATATACAGTTACAAAGCTGTAAGATAAAAAAGCAGCTAAACTAAAGCCTAAACTTACACGAATCCAAACTCCTAAATCCATGTTTCCATGTTCAAAAGGTCTTGCAAAAAAACCGAATAAAAATGCCCACAAAGCCAATAGCAAGCCTATAATTATATTGTGTTCTATTTTTGGGTTTAATTTCATTAGTAGTTTTTGATAAAAGTTCAAAAATACATTTTATAATGAATTTAAGAAAAGAGAAATTAATTATAATATTACTTAATAATTTTGCTGCTCTATTGATTTTGTAATTGATGATTTTACGTCTCCAGTATGTTTAGTAGTTTTACTCTCTATTAACATTATTAAGCATTCTTCTTTTGAAGATACTCTGTGATTCACTCCTTTTTTAACCACATAAATATCTCCTTTGTTCATGGTGAAACTAGGTTCGTTTTCAATCTCCATAAGTAAAGAGCCTTCTATAATATGGAATAATTCATCTTCATGTTCGTGATTATGCCAAGGAATATCTTCTCCTTTAATTTTTGCAAGTTTTACATATTGGTCGTTCACCTCGGTAATTATTTTAGGAGAAAAATAATTGGTAATGCTATTGAATTTGTTTGTTATATTCATGATAGATTTTATATACATTATTAGCTTTAGTACTTATTCCTGAATGTCAGGTAAAAAACCAAGTCTTTCGGGATATTTATTCATACTCTTCACTTCTTTACTTCCCTTTACAAAAAATTTAGGTGAAACGTTAATTGCATCAAGACTTTCCCATTCGTCTTTAATTAATTCTGTTCTTTTTTTAAATTCCCATTCTTGATATTCCATAGTCAAAATTAATTCAATTCGGTGTCTTAATTTCTCGTAATTACTACCTGTGTTTTTATGAAGTACTGCTTTTTCACTTGGTTTTGTAAAGGTTAAATAACCAGTTAAAAGTGCGACAATTAAAGATGTGAATGCAACAAAAAAATCGTGTCTAAAAGCAAAAAAGAGATTGTCGTAAGTTGTTTGTTCTATACTTGGAAATCGAAAAGAAAATGCTATCGCAAGGGAAAGTCCAAAGGCCAAATATCCTATCGTTGTTTGTCTCTTAGACCACATTAACGATTCGTATCGATGTGCGTATTCAAGTTGATGAATTTTTCTCATCCAATCCAGAATCATTTTTTCTTGATTTTCACTCATTTTATTTAAAGTTTGAGTTTATTTTAGATATTAAATCTTTCGGGTCAATATGCATTTTTCTATTAATTTCAGATTCGTCCATTTTTGTTGGTCCAGTTACATATGATTGGATTATTTTTTTATCTTGTGTCGTAAAAGAGAAAAAGGTAGATGATAACCCATTTTCTTTTCCGTTAGATATTGATTTGTGATACTCTCCAGCTTTAATAATATAACTGTCTCCAGCTTTAAAATGCTCTTTCGCTGTGTGGTTTATATCAACTATTTGTCCTGTATTTACAGCTGATGAAGTATGTTGATTTACTTTGTTTAAAGTTTTATTATATTCTATTTTAAATAAAGATGATTCTCCTTTTTCATTAACTTTAACATCAAATCTATCATTAATCACACAACCTTGAATAATCCAACTTTGCGCAAGAAAAGAATGTGAGTGAATAGAAAACCGTTTGCTTATGTCGGTGTCAATGTATTCCAAAAGACTGTTTTCCCAGATATGAAATCTAATGAAATCAAAAAACTTCATATCATCATCGAATTTATAAAGTGGTATTGATAAAAAACCTTGTGAACCTATTGATGAAATAGTTGCCTTACTTGGGATTTCCAGAATAGATTCCGAAATCATTTTCCAAGTGTCTTCTAAATCAAGATTTTGTTTATGAATTCTTGATTTACGGATATTCCAAACACCTTTTATTCTTTTACAAACTGATTTTGTGTAGGCACTCTCACAATCTTCAGCGAATGCTAATAAAGAGTTTAATATTATATTCTTTTTTTTATCAAAAACTGAATTAGGAAAATCCGAAGGTTTAGGAAGTTCGTCCTGAATTTCTTCTGAATAACAACGATTTATTGAATGAAGAAGAGTTTCAAAATTGAAGTCATCTAATTTAAATATTTCTGTATTTCCTTTGCTCATATTTGATACTTTCTCGATGTTAGTTTTAAATAGTTTATATATACAGTAATAGTTGTATATGAGCCTATAAATACATCAATAAATTTTTTAAATTCTTTCATAGCGAATAGGTAAGAATTCGATTTTTAAATATACCTAAACAAAAAAAGACCGCCAAAACTTAATTTGACGATCTTTTAAACAAACAACTAAATTCTAAAACCTATAAAGTTTATAGAAGATTTTTAAAAATAGCTTACCAGTAATTACACAATGAAGAGGGTAAACTATTTTAATATTATTTAGAAGCAGTATTTATTTTCTGCTTTTAATTTTTCTGCAATTGTATTACGTAACTCAACTACATTAGGGTAGTTTGCGTATTTTGTAAAACGTTTAAGTCCCATTAACATCATACGTTGCTCATCACCTTCAGCAAAAGAAATAATTCCTTCTCTACCGTTTTTGGTAATAATTTCAACAGCGTTGTATAAGTATAACTTCGCCATAGCAATCTGTTCTTTTTGAGAATCTTCACCAAAACGCTTTGCGTTCTTTTCAGTTCTTAAAATAGCAGATTCTGCCATATACGTTTCAATTAAAATATTTGAAGCAGCCGTTAATAATTGTTGGTGTTGCTCTAATTCTGTTCCGAATTTTTGAATTGCAGCACCTGCAACCATTAAGAATACTTTCTTTAATTTAGCGATAATCTCTTTTTCTTCAGCAAATAACTCAGAATAATCTGGAGTGTCGAAAGAAGGAATACCTAATAACTCTTCACCAACAGCCATAGCAGGATTTAATAAATCTACATGACCTTTCATTGCTTTTTTAACTAACATACCTACCGATAATAATCTGTTAATTTCGTTAGTTCCTTCGTAAATACGAGCAATACGAGCATCTCTCCAAGCAGATTCCATTGGAGTCTCTTCAGAGAATCCCATTCCTCCAAAAATTTGAATTCCTTCATCAGCACAAGATTGTACGTCTTCAGAAACAGCAACTTTTAAGATAGAACATTCGATTGCATATTCTTCAACACCTTTTAATTCAGCATCTTGATGAGAGCTTCCTTCAGATTCACGAATTGCAATACGATCTTCAATATTTTTAGCAGCTCTATACGAAGCAGACTCTCCAACATATGCATTGGTAGCCATTTCAGCTAATTTCATTTTAATAGCACCAAACTCAGCAATAGGAGTTTTAAACTGCTTACGTTCTGTAGCGTATTGTGTAGCGTAAGAAATCACTCTTCTTTGAGAGTCTAAACAAGCAGCAGCTAATTTAATACGACCTACGTTTAATGCATTCATAGCGATTTTAAATCCACCACCACGAACAGATAACATATTTTCTACAGGTACTAATGTATCGCTAAAGAATACCTGACGCGTAGAAGATGCACGAATACCTAATTTGTGTTCTTCTTCACCTAAAGTTACTCCGTTAGGATTGTTTTTATCATATTCTAAAATGAATCCTGTAATATTTTTATCATCACCAATACGAGCAAAAACGATAAAGATTTCAGCAAAACCTGCATTCGAAATCCACATTTTTTGTCCGTTGATTTTATAGTGTTTTCCGTCTTCAGTTAACTCAGCAGTAGTTTTACCAGAGTTGGCATCCGATCCAGCTCCTGGTTCTGTTAAACAGTAAGCTCCAAAACGTTCACCCATGGCTAAAGCAGGAACGAATTTTTGTTTTTGTTCTTCGGTACCATATAAAGTAATTGGCATAGTACCAATACCTGTATGTGCACCAAAAGCAGTACTAAAAGAACCTGTTCCGCTTGAAATATAATCACAAGTTAACATCGTAGAAACGAATCCCATTCCTAATCCACCATAAGCTTCAGGAACTGAAACACCTAAGAAACCTAACTCACCAGCTTTACGCATCGTTTCTTCAGTTAAAGCATAATCTTTCTTCTCAAAACGTTCTTTATGAGGAATGATTTCACGGTCGTTAAATTCCATAACCGCATCCTTCATCATATTTTGCTCTTCAGAAAAATCTTCTGGAGTAAAAACGTCTTCACACTTTGTTTCTTTTACAAGGAATTGACCTCCTCTTAATAAATCTGCCATTTTGTTATTTTTTTGTTAGTTTAAGAATTCGAAAATACCTGCAGCACCTTGACCTGTACCTACACACATGGTTACCATACCGTATTTTCCTTGCATATTACGCTTACGCATTTCGTCGAATAACTGAACCGATAATTTAGCTCCAGTACAACCTAATGGGTGTCCTAATGCAATTGCTCCACCATTTACGTTAATGATATCTGCATCTAATCCTAATTCTCTAATTACTGCTAATGATTGAGAAGCAAATGCTTCGTTCAATTCAATTAAGCTAATATCTTCTTGTTTTAGTCCTGCTTGTTTTAATGCTTTTGGAATAGCAGCTACAGGTCCGATTCCCATAATTCTAGGAGGAACACCAGCAGCAGCATAACTTACCATACGAGCAATTGGTTTAATGTTTAATTCTTTAACCATATCCTCGCTCATTACCATTAAAAATGCAGCACCATCACTTGTTTGAGATGAGTTACCCGCAGTAACACTACCACCTGCAGCAAATACTGGTTTCAAACGTTGTAATCCTGCAATGTTAGATCCTTTACGAGGTCCTTCATCTTTAGTAACTGTATATTCTCTTGTTGCACGTTTTCCGTTAGTATCTACATAAGTTTCTTCAACTTTAATAGGTACTATTTGATCTTGAAAACGATTTTCTTCTAATGCTTTTAAAGCTTTTAAATGCGATTGTAAAGCAAACTCATCTTGATCTTCACGAGAAATGTTGTATTTCTGAGCAACCTCTTCGGCTGTATTTCCCATCCCCCAGTAATAATCTGCATGACCAGCAGCAACTGTATCGTAGTTTAATTCTGGTTTAAATCCTGTCATTGGTACAGAACTCATACTCTCAGCTCCACCTGCAATAATACATTCAGCCATTCCTGATTGAATTTTTGCAACTGCCATACTTAAAGTTTCTATTCCTGAAGAACAAAAACGGTTTACAGTTACACCAGGTACATCTTCTGTTTTTAATCCCATTAAAGAGATTAAACGTGCCATATTTAATCCTTGAGATCCTTCTGGCATTGCATTACCAACGATTACATCGTCAATACGGCTTTTGTCGAACTCTGGTAACTGCTCCATCATGTATGCGATAGTTTCAGCAGCTAACTCATCAGCTCTTTTAAATCTGAACGCACCTCTTTTAGACTTTGCTACGGCAGTTCTATATCCTTTTACTATATATGCTGTTTTCATCTTCTTAGTTTCTTAATGGTTTACCAGTTTTTAACATGTGCTGAATACGCTCTAACGTTTTACGTTCTGTAGCTAAGCTTAAGAATGCTTCACGCTCAAGGTTTAATAAATACTGTTCAGAAACTTTTGTTGGTTCTGATAAATCTCCACCAGCCATTACATAGGCTAATTTGTTCGCAATTTTCTGATCGTGCTCAGAAATAAATCTACTTGCATGCATAGAATCGGTTGCTACCATAAATGCACCTAACGCTTGTTTACCAAGAACTAATACATCGTCTTTACGAGTAGCAGGTTGTGTGTAACCAGCTTCTGCCATTAACAATGCATGTTTCTTAGCTTCAGCAATTTGACGCTCTCTATTTACAACAACTACATCTTTACCTTTTTCTAATAAACCTAAGTCGAAAGCTTCGTAAGCAGAAGTACCAACTTTAGCCATACCAATAGTTAAGAAGTATTCTTGCAGTACGTTTAATTGAACATCTCCTTTTCGGAAAGTATCAGAAGCACGTAATGCCATTTCTTTAGAACCACCTCCACCAGGGATAACTCCAACTCCAAATTCTACTAATCCCATATAGGTTTCAGCAGCAGCAACAACTTTATCTGAGTGTAATGATAATTCACATCCACCACCTAAAGCCATTCCATGAGGAGCAGCAACTGTAGGAATTGCTGAATAACGCATACGCATCATGGTATCTTGGAAATACTTGATAGCCATATTTAATTCGTCATACTCTTGCTCAACAGCCATCATAAAAATCATTCCGATATTAGCACCAACCGAGAAGTTTGCTCCTTGGTTACCAATTACTAATCCTTGGAAATTTTTTTCAGCTAAATCAACTGCTTTATTTAATCCCGCTAAAACATCTCCACCAATAGTGTTCATTTTAGATTGGAACTCACAGTTTAAGATACCGTCACCTAAATCTTCAATAACAACTCCTGAGTTCTTGAATACTTCGTTTGACTTACGGATATTGTCTAAGATGATAAATGAATCTTGACCTGGTTTTTTAGTTTGAGCTTTAGCAGTTACATCATAGTAATAAGTAGCTCCTTCTTTAACTGAGTAAAAAGATGTAGATCCTTTTGCTAGCATTTCAGTAACCCAAGCAGCTGGTTCTTTTCCTTCAGCTTTCATTAATTCGATACCTTTTTCTACACCTACAGCATCCCAAATTTCGAAAGGTCCATTTTCCCATCCGAAACCAGCTTTCATGGCATCGTCAATTTTATATAAATCGTCAGAAATTTCTGGAATTCTATTTTGAACATACGCAAACATTGCTGCGAAGTTTTTACGGTAGAATTCTCCCGCTTTATCTTTACCACCAACTAATACTTTAAAACGATCAATTGGTTTGTCAATAGTTTTTGTTAATTCTAAAGTAGCAAACTTAGCACGTTTCTTAGTACGATATTCCATCGTATCTAAATCTAATGATAAGATTTCTTTCTTTCCTTCAGCGTTTACTGATTTCTTGTAGAATCCTTGTTTTGTTTTACTACCTAACCATTTGTTTTCCATCATAGTGTTGATGAAATCTGGTAATTTGAATAAATCGTGTGCTTCGTCGTTAGGACAGTTTTCGTAAATACCGTTAGCAACGTGTACTAAAGTATCTAATCCTACAACATCTACAGTTCTGAATGTAGCTGATTTTGGGCGACCAATTACTGGACCAGTTAATTTATCAACTTCTTCAATAGTTAATCCTAATTCTTTTACTTGGTGGAATAAAGATTGAATTCCGAAGATTCCAATTCTATTCCCAATAAAAGCAGGAGTATCTTTAGCTAATACAGAAGTTTTTCCTAAGAACTTAGAACCGTAGTCCATTAAGAAGTCAGTAACTTCTGGTTTACAGTTTGGACCTGGAACAACTTCAAATAATTTTAAATAACGAGGTGGGTTAAAAAAGTGAGTTACCGCAAAGTGCTTTTGGAAATCTTCACTTCTTCCTTCGTTCATAAATTTGATAGGAATACCAGAAGTATTAGAAGAAATAATAGTACCAGGAGTACGGTATTTTTCTAATTTTTCGAAAACGATTTTTTTAATATCTAATCGTTCTACAACAACTTCCATAATCCAATCTACATCGGCTACTTTAGCAATATCATCTTCTAAGTTACCAGTAGTAATTCTATTAGCAAACTCTTTCTTGTAGATAGGTGATGGTTTCGATTTTAAAGAAGCAGTAAGTGCATCATTAACCAAACGATTACGAACAGCTTTGTCTTCTAACGTTAATCCTTTTGCTTTTTCTTTGTCGTTTAATTCTCTTGGAACGATGTCCAAAAGTAAAACTTCAACGCCGATGTTAGCAAAATGACATGCAATACCAGATCCCATAATACCAGAACCAATAATTGCTACTTTTTTAATTCTTCTTGTCATTTGTTTGTTGATTTGTTTTATACAGCTTCTTTGTTGATATCATCATCGTATACCAACTTATCTGCAATAAGTTTGTTTATTGTTGTGGTTACTTTAAAGAAGGTTTCTAATTCTTCTTCAGTAATATAATTTCTTACTTTATCATTAAACTGATATACATGACCTTTCGATACTTCACGCATCTCTTTACCGTAATCAGTTAATTTTATAATAACACTTCTACCATCATTAGGGTTTTTCTCTCTACATATTACACCTTTATCTTCCATTGTTTTTAATAAACGAGAAAGACTTGTTGGTTCCATTCCCATTAAAGGACCTAAAGCGGTTGAAGGAGTTCCATTTTCAAAATCGATATTCAATAATACAAATGCGGTTGCCATAGTACTATCATGCTTTGCAGCTTGTTCGTTGTACATTTTAGCAACAGCCTGCCAAGTGGCTCTTAATTGATGATCTATTGATTTGTTTTTATCCATCTGATGCCAAAGATATAAAAATTTATTATGCATGCATAGTATTTTGTAAAAAAGTTATGCGTGCATAGTAAATTTAACTTAAAATTAAACTGTAACGTTTAGAATGAAGTGTGTACTAATAAATATAAAAATATGTAAGTTTGTCATTGCTGATTTTTGATAAACGGCAATTAATCAACTATAAAATCTATGAATAATTTATTAGAAATTAATAATGTAGTTAAGCGTTACGGCGATTATACTGCATTAAATAATGTTTCGATGCATATACCAAAAGGAAGTGTTTTTGGTTTGTTAGGCCCTAACGGTGCAGGAAAAACTTCACTTATTAGAATAATCAATCAAATTACAATGCCTGATGCAGGCGAGATAATTTTGGATGGAGAAAAACTAGCGCCACACCATATAGAGCATATTGGGTATCTACCTGAAGAGCGTGGATTGTATAAATCGATGAAAGTTGGTGAACAGGCTTTATACTTGGCGCAATTAAAAGGGTTAAGTAAATCTGAAGCCAAAAAGAGATTAAAGTATTGGTTTGATAAATTTGATATAGGAGCTTGGTGGGGAAAGAAAATTGAAGAGCTTTCTAAAGGAATGGCACAAAAAGTACAATTTATTGTTACTGTGTTACATCAACCTAAATTATTAATTTTTGATGAACCTTTTTCAGGGTTCGATCCAATAAACGCACAATTAATAGCAAAAGAGATTCTACAGTTAAGAGATGAAGGAGCTACAATTATATTCTCTACACACCGTATGGAGTCTGTAGAAGAAATGTGTGACTATATAGCTTTAATTGATAAATCTAATAAAATACTAGATGGTAAATTAGATGACATTAAAAAAGAATTTAGAACGAATACTTTTCAAGTTGGATTGAATACATCAAAGGGAAAAGAAGTTGAAGCTAAATTAAAAGAAAACTTTAAAGTATTACCGGCAGATTTTAGATTATTAAATGACGGATTAAAGTTAAACGTAAAATTAACTGAAGGAAATACAGCAAATGATTTACTATCATTTTTAACCAGTCAAGGACAAGTACAACATTTTGTAGAATTAATACCAAGTGCTAACGATATTTTTATCCAGGCAGTAAATAAAAACAGTTAAGCGATGAGCAGATTAAAATTAATTATAGAGCGCGAGTTTATTGCTAAGGTTAGAAATAAATCTTTTATAGTAATGACTTTTTTAAGCCCACTGTTAATGATTGGTATGGGGGCATTGGTTTTTTTCTTGATGAAGAAGAACGATGAAAAAGTTAAAAAAATAGTATATGTTGATGAATCAGGAATGTTTTCTAAAGATGTTTTTAAAGATTCAAAAACAGTAAAGTATGAAGATTTTACGGCTTTAGGTATTGAAGACTCTAAAAAGAAAGTAGAAGAAGGAGATTATTACGGAGCTTTATTTATTCCTAAAAAAGATAGTTTAGAGGTATTAGCAAACTCAATTGAATTTTTCTCAAAAGATTCTCCAAGCTTATCAGTTATGGGAAGTTTAGAAAATAAGATTGAGAAAAAATTACGAAATGAAAAGCTAACAAAATTCGGAATTGATTTAGCACATATCAAAGCATCAAAAATATCATCAGATATTAAAATGTATAATTTCTCTGGAGAAAAAACATCAAAATTAATCAACGGTTTAAAAATTGGAGTAGGAGCCATAGCAGGTTATTTATTAATGATGTTTGTAATGATTTACGGTACCTCAGTAATGCGTAGTGTTATTGAAGAAAAAACCAGCAGAATTATCGAGGTAATTGTATCATCGGTAAAACCTTTCCAGTTAATGTTAGGTAAAATTATTGGTAATGCATCTGCGGGATTATTACAATTCTTTATTTGGGGAATTTTATTCTTCGTATTTAGCTTAATAGCTTCATCGGTATTTGGAATTGATATGATGGAAATGCAATCAGCAAAAGTTTCTCCAGAACAAATGGAAGCAATGCAACAAGCAGCAGGAAGTAAAGGTGAAATGATTTTGCAAGAAATCTTTAGGTTGCCATTATTAAAAATGTTCTTGTTATTTATATTTTATTTCTTAGGAGGTTATATGTTGTATAGTTCGTTGTTTGCCGCTGTAGGAGCTGCTGTTGATAATGAAACAGATACGCAGCAATTTATGATGCCAATTATGTTGCCATTAATATTAGCAGTATATGTTGGTTTCGCAACCGTAATTAATGACCCTCACGGACCAGTGTCTGTAATATTTTCATACATACCATTTACGTCGCCTATAGTAATGCTAATGCGTATTCCTTTCGGAGTAGCTTGGTGGGAAATTGCAATTTCTATGCTATTGTTAGTTGCTACATTTGTTGTGATTGTTTGGTTGGCTGCGAAGATTTATAGAGTAGGTATTTTAATGTATGGTAAAAAACCAACTTATAAAGATTTATGGAAATGGATTCGTTATAACGGATAAAAATTAAAATTTTAAAAAGCAGTTATCATAAAAAGATAGCTGCTTTTTTTTAGTAAAACTATATATTTACCATAAATATATTTTTGTGGAAAAACTCAATAAAATACTTAATTATACATTTCATTTTAATAAAGATATTGGTATAAGTGTTAAAGCTGTTTTGGTTTTAATCATTGTATTGATTCTTGCTTCCGTTTTATTGAATCTTTTTAAAAGATTAGTGGTAAAACGATTAGAGAAAGAAGATAAAAACAAGTTTGATACGGTGTTTTCTTTTTCTAGATGGTTAATCTATATAATCATATTTTTAACAACATTAAATTCTTCAGGAGTTAATGTAACTGCAATATTTGCAGCATCCGCAGCTTTGTTAATTGGTGTTGGTTTGGCTTTGCAAACCTTTTTTCAAGATATAATATCGGGTATTTTTATTATTGTTGATCAGAGTGTTCATGTTGGTGATATTATAGAGTTAGATGGAAAAGTAGGTAGGGTAGAAGAAATAAAGTTACGAACTACTCGTGCTGTAACGATAGATAATAAAGTACTGGTAATACCAAATCATAAATATTTATCTAACAGTTTATATAATTGGACGCAGAATGGAACTACAACTCGCGAAAGTGTGAGTGTTGGTGTTGCTTATGGTAGCGATGTGCAATTGGTAAAGAGTTTGTTGTTAAAAGCAGCGAATGAACATCCAAAAGTTTTTCAACATCCTGCACCTTTGGTAATTTTTGAAAACTTTGGAGATAGTGCTTTAGAATTCAAGTTAATTTTTACTTTAAATGACAGTTTTCAAGCATTAATACCACAAAGTGAAATTAGATTTAAAATAGACGAACTGTTTAGAGAGTATGATATAACAATTCCATTTCCTCAAAGAGATATGCGTATTATTAAAGAATAAGTTTTGATGGAACGGTTATTGTTTATCTTTAGAAAATAAATTTAGAAAAGAATGTCAAAAATATTAATTATAGAAGACGAAGCGGCAATCCGTAGAGTTTTAAAAAAGATTATTTCAGAAGAAAACAGTTCTTATGAAGTTGAAGAGGCTGAAGATGGATTGGCAGGAATTGAAATGATAAAAGATAAAGATTACGATTTAGTGCTTTGTGATATTAAAATGCCAAAAATGGATGGTGTTGAGGTATTAGAAAAAGCGAAGAAAATAAAACCTGAAACTCCAATGGTGATGATTTCTGGTCACGGAGATTTAGATACCGCTGTAAATACTATGCGTTTAGGTGCGTTTGATTATATTTCAAAACCGCCAGATTTGAATCGTTTATTAAACACTGTTCGTAATGCCTTAGATCGTAAAGAACTAGTTGTAGAAAACAAGCGTTTAAAAAAGAAGGTAAGTAAGAACTATGAGATGATTGGTGAGAGTGATGCGATTACCCACATTAAAGAAATCATTGAAAAAGTTGCTGCAACAGACGCTCGTGTTTTAATTACAGGACCTAACGGAACAGGAAAAGAACTAGTAGCCCATTGGTTGCATGAAAAATCTGAAAGAGCGAAAGCTTCTATGATTGAAGTAAACTGTGCAGCGATTCCTTCTGAGTTGATAGAAAGTGAATTATTTGGTCACGTAAAAGGTTCGTTTACTGGAGCAAATAAAGATCGTGCGGGTAAGTTTGAAGCGGCGAATGGTGGAACTATTTTCTTGGATGAAATAGGAGATATGAGTTTGTCTGCTCAGGCAAAAGTGTTACGTGCATTACAAGAAAATCGTATTCAACGAGTAGGATCTGATAAAGATATTAAAGTAAATGTTCGTGTAGTTGCGGCTACGAATAAAGATTTAAAAAAGGAAATAGATGAAGGTCGTTTTCGTGAAGATTTATACCATCGTTTAGCGGTAATTTTAATTAAAGTTCCTGCATTGAATGATAGACGAGAAGATATTCCGTTATTAGTAGATTTCTTTGCTGATAAAATTTCTAAAGAACAAGGAATGCCTAAAAAAGAATTTTCGGATAAGGCAATTAAATTACTACAAGAGTATGATTGGACAGGGAATATTCGTGAATTACGTAATGTTGTGGAACGATTAATTATTTTAGGAGAAAAAGAAGTTTCAGAAAATGATGTAAAGTTATTTGCAAGTAAGTAAATATAAGACTTGATAAAAAGAAAAGGTGATCAGAAATGATCACCTTTTTTATGTAGAATAAATAAAACTCTATTTTAAATCAAACCTATCTAAGTTCATTACTTTAGTCCAGGCAGCAATAAAGTCATTCACAAATTTTTCTTTAGCATCATCTGCACCGTATACTTCTGCAATAGCTCTTAATTCAGTATTAGAGCCAAAAATAAGATCGGCTCTTGTAGCAGAAAATTTCATGGCTCCTGTTTTTCGGTCTCTACCAATAAATTCTTTATCGCTAGATGAAGCTGCTTTCCATGTAATTGAAAAGTCAAGAATGTTTGTAAAGAAATCATTTGATAGCGTACCTACATTATCTGTAAAAACTCCGTTGTTTGAGTCATCGTAATTTGCACCTAAAACTCTAAGTCCTCCAACTAAAACAGTCATTTCTGGAATAGAAAGCGTTAATAAGTTTGCTTTGTCTACTAATAATTCTTCAGCAGCAACATTTAAGTCTTCTTTTAAGAAATTTCTAAACCCATCTGCTCTAGGTGTTAAATAGTTAAAAGATGTAATATCAGTTTGTTCTTGAGAAGCATCGCCTCTACCAGAGGTAAAAGGAACAGTTAGGGTATGCCCTGCATTTTTTGCAGCTTCTTCAATACCAACAGAACCACCTAATACAATTAGGTCGGCGATAGAAACATTGCCGCTAAAATCTTTTTGAATACCATTATAAACGTTTAAAACTTTAGCTAATTCATTAGGATTGTTTACCTCCCAATTTTTTTGAGGAGCTAATCGAATACGTCCCCCATTAGCACCACCACGCTTGTCTGAACCCCTAAAAGTAGAAGCAGATGCCCAAGCAGTTGTTACTAGTTGTGAAATGCTTAATCCTGAATTTTGAATGTTCGTTTTTAAGGTTGCTACTTCTGCATCAGAAAGTGTATTTCCTTTTGGAATAGGATCCTGCCAAATTTGCTCTTCATTAGGAACTTCTGGTCCTAAATACAAAGCAACAGGTCCCATGTCACGATGTGTTAATTTATACCATGCTCTTGCAAAAGCATCTTCAAAAGCTTTATGATCTTTGTGAAAACGTTTTGAGATTTCTAAATAAGCTGGATCCATTTTTAAAGCCATATCTGCAGTGGTCATCATTAACGCTTGTTTTCCGTTAGGATCTCCAGCTTTAGGAGCCATTCGTGCATTGGAAGCAGCAGTTGGAGTCCATTGATGTGCACCGGCTGGACTTTTAGTTAATTCCCAGTCGTAATCCAATAATACATCAAAATAATCGTGATCCCATTGCGTTGGGTTTGGAGTCCAAGCTCCTTCAATACCACTTGTAATAGCATCATCTAAAACTCCAGATTTATAAGTGTTCTTCCACCCTGTACTCATTTCTTCAATTGAAGCCCCAGCAGGTTCTATACCCACATAAGTATCTGGATTAGCAGCTCCGTGAGCTTTTCCAAAAGTATGTCCACCAGCAACTAAAGCCACAGTCTCTTCATCATTCATTGCCATACGACCAAAGGTTTCTCTAATATCATGTCCAGAAGCCAATGGATCTGGATTACCATTCGGACCCTCTGGATTTACATAAATAAGTCCCATGTGTACAGCACCTAAATCACTTTCTAAATTTCCATCTTCATAACGCTCTTCATTTCCTAACCACTCTGATTCACTTCCCCAATAAATATCTTGTTCTGGTTCCCATACATCTTCACGACCTCCAGCGAAACCAAAGGTTTCGAATCCCATAGATTCTAAAGCACAGTTGCCTGCAAGAATCATTAAGTCAGCCCAAGAAATTTTGTTTCCATATTTCTTTTTAATCGGCCATAATAATAAACGAGCTTTATCTAAGTTTCCATTATCTGGCCAACTATTTAAAGGAGCAAATCGATGTGTCCCTGTTCCTGCTCCTCCACGTCCGTCACCAACACGATAGGTTCCTGCACTGTGCCAAGCCATACGAATCATTAATCCGCCGTAATGACCATAATCTGCAGGCCACCAATCTTGTGAGTCAGTCATTAAATTAACCAAGTCTTTTTTTAGCTCTTTATAATTAATACTGTTAAAGGCTTCAGTATAATTAAAATCACTTCCCATAGGGTCTGATTTTATAGCATTTTGTCTAAGAATATTTAGTTTTAGTTCGTTTGGCCACCAATCTCTATTTCTAGTTCCTCCGCCAGCAGCTTCTTTTTGAGTTCCTCCCATAAAAGGGCACTTAGAAACATCTCCTGATGCGTGTGCATTTGTGTTATCCATAATTTGTTGTTTTTTAGGTTGTTGCTCCTCAAATTTACAACAAATCAGTTAATAATTTTTATCTATATTTTTTATTTAGATATAGTTTTTTATTATATGTAATTTCGTGTTGATGTTTATTTGTTTGATTATGAATGGATTGTCTTTATGTATTTGCTGTAGTTATAGTTAATGATTGAGAGTATTGATATTTTCTATTATAGGATAAGAAAATATTTTTGTTTTTGTATTTCTAGAAGTAATAAACAAGATACATTTGCAGCTGAAAAAATATTAATTAATAAAAAATATAAGATGGCTACATTAGTTGGTAAGAAATTTCCAAATTTAAGCGTTGACGCAATGAACGAAATGGGGGATACATTTAAAGTAAATGTATTAGAAGAAGCAGCAAACAATAACAAAAAAGTATTATTGTTTTGGTACCCAAAAGATTTTACTTTCGTTTGTCCTACTGAATTACATGCTTTTCAAGCAGCTTTAGGTGAGTTTGAAAAAAGAAACACTATGGTAATTGGAGCTTCATGTGATACTCCTGAAGTACACTTTGCTTGGTTAAACCAATCTAAAGATAATGGTGGAATTGAAGGAGTAACTTATCCTTTATTGGCAGATAGTAACCGTAATTTATCTTCAATCTTAGGTATTTTAGATATTGCTAACGAAACTTTTGATGAAGCTACACAAACCATTCAAGTCGAAGGAGATAATGTAACTTATAGAGCTACTTATTTAATTGATGAAGAAGGAACTGTATTTCATGAAGGAATTAACCATATGCCTGTTGGTCGTAACGTAAACGAATTTTTACGTTTAATCGATGCTTATGCTCACGTACAAACAAACGGAGAAGTTTGTCCTGCAAACTGGGAAGAAGGTAAAGAAGCAATGCAACCTAATGCAAAAGCTACTGCTGAGTATTTAGCTGTAAACTAATAAGATTATAAAAGAAAGAAAGGGTAAAGTTCGTGTGAGGCAATTGAAGGGGTCGAGCACGAGCTCCTTTCGAAAAGAATATAAACTATGGTACAAGAATTAAGTCAAGATAATTTAGCTGAATTAGTTAATGGAAATCAAAAAGTGGTAGTGCAATATTCTGCTACTTGGTGTGGTAACTGCCGTATTATGAAGCCTAAGTTTAAGAAGTTATCTTCTGAAAACGAAAACATGGTTTTTGTTATAGTAGATGCTGAAAAATTTCCAGAAAGTAGACAATTAGCTACAGTTGATAATTTACCTACGTTTGCAACTTTTGTTGATGGTAAATTTGTAAATCAAGTACAAACCAATAAGTTTGATGTATTGAAAGACTTGGTAAACGAAGTTGTATAAATATGAAATTACCAGTTATTAAACACTTAACTTCTTTTATTGAAGAAAACGATCAAGACTACGTATTAGAAACGATAGAAACTTTAGAAGCCTTAACAGAGGTTCCATCTTTAAAAGACGAGGAATTAGATGTGATAGGTGAGTTGATATCAAATATGTACGGAGCTATTGAAGTTAACAAAATGATAAAAGAGGGAACTCCTAAAAAAGAAGCGTTAAATAGTTTTATGAAACGTGTTTTAGGTTCTATAGATCAATAGTTTTTCAAAACTTTTTAAAAGAAATCCTAAGCTTTTTAAGCTTGGGATTTTTTATGCTCTTGATTGAAATTTTCGCTAACTAGTTTAGAAATATGAATCCGTTTTAATGATTTAAATTCGGCGTTAGCTAAGTTCATGTTTTTTTTAGATTGAAAATCAAGATTGCAATTACTATTTTTACATTCTAAAATATTAATATTGATTACGTTTGATACATCTTTTTTTAATCAAAATTTTAAAACTGAAAACCAACAAGTTTTTCTTTCAGCTTTAAAGGAGAAAAATATAGAACTCTATATTAAAAGAGAGGATGAAATCCATCTCTTTGTTTCTGGTAATAAGTTTCGAAAACTTAAATATAATATTGAAGAAGCAAAAAATCACCAAAAAGATACGTTATTAACTTTTGGAGGAGCGTTTTCAAACCATATTGTAGCTACAGCGGTCGCAGGAAAATCATCAGGATTTAGTACTGTTGGTATCATTAGAGGAGAAGAGCTAGGTATTGATATTAATAAAACATTAGCAAAGAATGCTACTTTACGAGAAGCCTCTAAAAATGGAATGCAATTCAAGTTTGTTTCTCGGTCGGCTTATAGAAATAAAACATCCGAAGATTTTATAAATCAATTAAAAAATGAATTTGGTGATTTTTATTTAGTGCCCGAAGGAGGAACTAATGAATTAGCAATTAAAGGTTGTGAAGAAATTTTAACAAAAGAGGATGAGAAATTCGATTATATTTGTTGTGCTATAGGTACAGGAGGTACAATTTCTGGATTGATTAATTCAGCTAATGCACATCAAAAAATAATTGGTTTTCCTTCTTTGAAAGGTGATTTTTTACAAGAAGAAATCAATCAATTTGTAAAAAGTAATGATAATTGGAGTTTGCAAAATGAATATCATTTTGGAGGTTACGGAAAATATAACGCTGAATTAATTAGTTTTATAAACAAGTTTAAAGAACAAGTGGGTATTCTGTTAGATCCAATTTATACTGGAAAAATGCTATTTGGAATTTTAGATATGATTGGAAAAAATCAATTTTCTAGTAATAGCAAAATTTTAGTAATTCACACAGGAGGTTTACAAGGAATAGCTGGAGTGAATCAAAAATTAAAGAATAAAAATCAAGAGTTAATAAAAGTTTAATGAGAATAAAATCGATTTTTTATATTGTAGTATGTACGTTTTTGTTGATAAGTTGCGGTTCAAATAAAAACGTAGTTAAGAGTTCTTCTAAAATGGTTGTTCTTGAGGAACAGAAAGAAGTAAATCCTGAGTTGCCTCAATTAGAACAAATAGAAAAACCTGTTAAAACAAATAAGAATCATACCGTGGCATATATTCAAAAATTTGCCCCAATTGCAGTAAGAAAAATGCATGAGCATAAGATTCCAGCTAGTATTACTTTGGCGCAAGGAGTATTAGAATCGGGTAGCGGTAGAAGTGCTTTGGCAATCAGATCTAACAATCATTTTGGTATTAAATGCCATAGAGGCTGGCAGGGTAAAAGCGTAACACATGATGATGATGAAAAAGGTGAATGTTTTAGAAAATATAAATATCCCGAAACTTCTTATGAAGATCATTCGCAGTTTTTGTTAACTAGAAAGCGCTATGCAAGTTTATTTAAATTAGGACATACAAACTATAAAGGTTGGGCGTACGGATTAAGAAAAGCAGGTTACGCTACCGATAAAAGGTATCCTCAAAAATTAATAGGGATTATTAAAAAGTATAACTTACACTTGTATGATAGAGTTAAATCTAACAAATCAAATAAATTAGAAGAGATTACTAAAGAGGCTGAGTATTATAAGGTGCAAAAAGGAGATACCTTGTACTCTATAGCAAGAAAACATAATATATCTGTTCAAAAACTAAAAGAAGTAAACGGGCTTACTAGTAATAATATTAGTATTGGAGAAGATTTATTAGTAAAATAAAGAAGGAGTTTAATATATTAAACTCCTTCTTTAGAAACATTGTTTGCTTACATATTACGTCTATACTGTCCGCCAACTTTAAATAAAGCTTGGGTAATTTGACCTAAAGAACAGTATTTAGTTGCTTCCATTAGCTTATCGAATAAGTTTTCATTTTGAATAGCAGCTTGTTGTAAAATAGCTAATTGCTCTTGAACTTTTCCATCATTGGTTTTGTTCAATAATTCTTTTGTTTGAATTTGGAATTGCTTTTCCTCTTCCGTTGCACGAATTACTTCGGCAGGTTGAACCGTTGGAGAACCCTTAGAACTTAAGAAAGTATTTACTCCAATAATTGGGAATTCTCCTGTATGTTTTAACGTTTCATAATATAAGCTTTCTTCTTGTATTTTAGAGCGTTGATACATGGTTTCCATAGCTCCTAAAACTCCACCACGTTCGGTAATTCTATCAAATTCTAGTAATACAGCTTCTTCTACTAATTCGGTTAATTCTTCAATAATAAAAGCTCCTTGAATTGGGTTTTCATTTTTAGCTAATCCAAGTTCTTTGTTAATAATCAACTGAATTGCCATTGCTCTACGTACAGATTCTTCTGTAGGTGTTGTTATAGCTTCATCATATGCGTTTGTGTGTAATGAATTACAGTTGTCATTGATTGCGTATAAGGCTTGAAGCGTTGTTCGAATATCATTAAAATCAATTTCTTGAGCATGTAATGAACGACCAGAAGTTTGAATGTGATATTTTAGCATCTGTGCTCTTGGGTTAGCATTGTATTTGTATTTTAATGCTTTTGCCCAAATTTTACGAGCAACACGACCAATTACAGAGTATTCTGGGTCAATTCCGTTTGAGAAAAAGAAGGATAAGTTTGGTCCAAACTTATTAATATCCATTCCTCTAGATAAATAGTATTCGACATAGGTGAATCCGTTTGCTAAAGTCAATGCTAGTTGAGTAATTGGATTTGCCCCTGCTTCTGCGATATGATATCCAGATATAGAAACTGAATAAAAATTACGGACTTGTTTGTTTATGAAATATTCTTGTACATCTCCCATTAAACGCAATGCGAATTCTGTTGAGAAAATACAAGTATTTTGCGCTTGATCTTCTTTTAAAATATCAGCCTGTACAGTACCACGAACTTGTGCTAAAGTAGTTGCTTTAATTTCAGCGTATACATCTGCAGGTAGCACCATGTCACCAGTTAAACCTAATAGCATTAACCCTAATCCATCATTACCTTCAGGTAAATCACCTTGATATGTAGGTCTCTCTAAACCTTTTGAATCGTAAACTTCTTTGAATTTAGCTTCTACCTGAACTTCTAAACCATGCTCTTTAATATATTTTTCACAATTTTGATCGATAGCAGCATTCATAAAGAAACCTAACAGCATAGGTGCAGGTCCATTAATAGTCATCGATACAGATGTCATTGCGTGACTTAAATCAAAACCAGAGTATAATTTTTTAGCATCGTCTAAACAACAAATAGAAACTCCAGCATTACCAATTTTACCGTAAATGTCAGGTCTATGTCCAGGGTCATTACCATATAATGTTACAGAATCAAAAGCTGTTGATAAACGCTTAGCAGGCATTCCTAAACTTACGTAATGAAAACGTCTATTCGTACGTTCTGGTCCACCTTCACCTGCAAACATTCTTGTTGGATCTTCACCTGTTCTTTTAAAAGGATATAATCCAGAAGCATAAGGAAATTCTCCAGGAACATTTTCCTGTAAATTCCAACGTAATAAATCTCCCCAAGCTTGATATTTAGGTAAAGCTACTTTTGGGATTTGTGAATGTGAAAGTGATTCAGTATGTGTTTCAATTTTAATTTCTTTATCACGTACTTTAAACGTGTAAATTGGGTTTTTATATTTCTGAACTTTAGTTGCCCAATTTAAAATGATCTCCCAGTTATAAGGGTCAAGATTTAATTTTACTTTATCAAATTGAGCAATTAAAAGCTTTATAAAGTCTTGTTCATCATTTTGAGTTTGTTGTAAAATTTCATCCTCATTCAATCCTGTTTTAATAATTTCAACAGGCGAATTTGTAATGGATTCAATAGTTTGATGAATACCATATAATTTTTGAGCAACTATTACTTGATCATCAACTTTTTTGTCATAGGCTCTGTTATTCTCTGAGATTTCAGATAAATAACGAACTCTACTTGGAGGAATTACAAATATCTTTTCAGACATTTCTTTAGTAATTTCCATATTTGATTTCAAATCAGCGCCTGTTTTTTCAACCAATTTATCCATAATACGTTTGTATAACGTATTCATTCCTGGATCGTTAAATTGAGAGGCAATCGTACCAAATACAGGCATGTCATCCATATGAACATCCCATAAGTTATTGTTACGCATGTACTGTTTTTTAACATCACGTATCGCATCTAAAGCACCTCTTTTATCAAATTTGTTGATGGCTACTAAATCAGCAAAATCTAACATATCGATTTTTTCTAATTGGGTAGCTGCCCCAAATTCAGGAGTCATTACATATAAAGAAGTATCAGAGTGTTCTATGATTTCGGTATCAGATTGCCCAATACCAGAAGTTTCTAAAATAATTAAGTCAAATTCGGCTGCTTTTAGTACTTCAACAGCTTCATTTACATATTTAGATAAGGCTAAATTCGATTGACGAGTAGCTAATGATCGCATGTAAACACGGTCATTATTAATAGCATTCATACGAATTCGATCACCTAATAAAGCTCCTCCAGTTTTTCTTTTAGAAGGATCTACAGAAATTAATCCAATTGTTTTTTCTGGAAAATCAATTAAAAAACGACGAACTAATTCATCTACTAAACTCGATTTACCAGCACCTCCAGTACCTGTAATTCCTAAAACAGGGGTTTTAGAATTTTTATTTTTATCGTGGATAATATCTAAACTTTCTTTAGCAACTTCTGGGAAGTTTTCTGCAGAAGAAATTACACGAGCAATGCTTCCAATTTCTTTGTCGGCTAATTTGTTTACTTCTCCATTTAATACATCACCAATAGCAAAATCTGATTGTTGTACTAAATCGTTAATCATTCCTTGCAGTCCTAATTCACGACCGTCATCTGGAGAGTATATACGTGTAATTCCGTAATCCATTAATTCCTTAATTTCTTCAGGAAGGATTACACCACCACCACCTCCAAATATTTTAATATGTTCTGCACCTTTCTCTTTTAAAAGGTCATACATATACTTAAAATACTCGTTGTGTCCACCTTGGTACGATGTCATTGCAATGGCATTGGCATCTTCTTGAATTGCACAGTTTACTACTTCTTCAACACTTCTATCATGTCCTAAGTGAATAACTTCAACCCCAGTAGATTGTATAATTCTACGCATTATGTTAATGGCAGCATCGTGTCCATCAAAAAGAGATGCAGCAGTTACAATTCGTACTTTATGTTTTGGTTTATAAGGTGCTATTTGTTCCATTCGTAAATTTTAAAGAAAATTGGGTGTGCAATTTACGAATTTCTTAAAAGATATAAGAATTCTTTAGAGATTATAAATAGTTAAGAAAAGCCCAAAACTTTCTCTTTTCTAAATAATATAGATTGTTTTCATTCATATATGCTTCACGCTCAAAGCTTAAGTTTTTATATGCTAGAAAACCATTTTTGTATTTAATAAGCTTAATAGACCATTCAAGCCCATAAAAAAGATAAAAGAAAATGATCAACAACTCTTGTTGCTGCTTTAAATGAATCTTTTCATGATTTATTAGTTCCGCATTGTGTTTTAAATCTTTTCGTTTTAAAAAGATAAAAGGGAATAAGGTTAATCCTACAAAGCCTTTTGGAACAATATGTTTTGAAATTAAAATCATAGAAACTATGATGTAAAAATAATCATTTCTATTTAAGTGCTATTTATGGCGTGTTTTATGAATTGATTTTTTCTAAAAGTGAAGCTAATATCGGATTTCTATTATTCTTGTCCCAAACTACTGATAAAGTAGTTTTTTGTGGAATGTTGTTTAGCTCTATAAATTTTACATTCATGTCATATCCTTTTTGTAATGATTTAGGTACAATAGATAAGCCAAAGCCATTCTCAACAAGTTTATAAATTGAAGCTGCATGTATCGTATTATGAGAAACTATAGGAGTGAAGTTATGTTCATTAAATATCTGCATTATTTTTTCATAATAAGACGGACTGTAGGATGGATCAAATAAAATAAAAGGTTCGTTTTTTAATTGATGTAAACCTTTAAAATTGGTATTGTTTATTGAATGCTCTTTGGGTAAAACTAAACAGAAAGATTCTTTTAAAATAGGTTTTGTAGTTAAACCTCTAGGCACTTGATCTAAGCGTACAAAACCTACATCAATATCATGAGATAATAAACTATCAATTTGTTTTTGATTGTCCATTTCTTTTAACCCAAACTGAGTATTTGGATGCTCTTTTTTAAATTGAATTAACAAGTTGGGAATGATGTCTTGCATAGCGGAACCTACATAGCCAAAATCTAATCTTCCTTGTTTTCCCTCCTGTAATAATTTAGCATAATCTAAAATATTATCTAATTTTTTTAGGTTTCTAGTAAGTTCATTTTTAAGATATAAACCAGCAGGAGTTAATTCTACTTTTCGATTGTGTCTAACAAATAATTGAATGTTTAGATCATCTTCCATTTGTTTGATTTGTCGGCTTAATCCTGGTTGAGAAATAAATAACCGTTCGGCAGCTTTTCTAAAATGTAAATCTTCAGCTACCGCTAAAAAATATCGAAAATGACGTAATTCAATTTGATAACTCATAGTTATTAATTGTTAATAATAATGATATTGTTGGTTATCAAAAATAAAAATAACTTTGTAAAAAATGAAATAATAGACATGTTTAAATACGGAATAGATCAATTAACGGTAGATAAAGTAATTGCCATTGCAGATGGAACTTTAAAAGCGGAGATTACAGCAGAAGCTCAAGAGAAAGTGAATGTATGTAGGGAGAAGGTAGAAGTAATGGCAAATTCAGATGCTGCTGTTTACGGAATCAATACAGGTTTTGGACCATTGTGTGACGTGCAAATTACACCAGAGGAGACTAGTAAGTTACAAGAAAACTTATTAATTACTCACGCGGTAGGAGTGGGAAATCCTATTGATAAGAAGCTTTCTAAAATTATGATGATTTGTAAAGTACAGGCTTTATGTCAAGGATTTTCGGGAGTGCGGTTAGAAATGATTAATCGTATAATATATTTTATAGAGAATGATTTATTACCAGTAGTTCCTGAGCAAGGTTCAGTTGGAGCATCGGGAGATTTAGCACCATTATCACATCTTTTTTTACCACTATTAGGAGAAGGAGAATTTTGGGTAGGTGATAAAATAGAGCCAGCGAAAGAAGTGTTGGCGAAGAACAACTTAGAACCTATAGTTTTAGAAGCAAAAGAAGGTTTAGGGTTAATAAACGGAACACAGTTTATTTTAGCTCATGCAATTTTAGGTTTAAAAAAGATGGAGTATCTGCTAGATTTAGCAGATGTTGCTGGAGCTATGACCTTAGAAGGGTATTCAGGAAATGTATCGCCATTTAAAGAAGAATTGCATAAAATTCGTCCGTTTAAAGGAAACTTAAAAGTAGCAGAGCGTATGCGAATGTTATTGAAAAATTCTCAAAATGTAGAAGATAAGAGTTTCCCTAGAGTACAAGATCCATATTCTATCCGTTGTATGCCGCAAGTGCATGGAGCTTCAAGAAACGCCTATGCGCATTTGAAAGAATTAGCAGAAATAGAAATGAATTCTGTTACCGATAATCCAATTGTATTAAGTGAAACGGAAGCAATATCTGGAGGGAATTTCCATGGGCAACCTTTAGCAATGGCTTTAGACTATGCTTCAATCGCGGCATCAGAATTAGGAAATATTGCAGACAGACGTTGTTATTTATTATTAGAAGGAAAGTTTGGGTTACCAAGATTGTTAACCGAAGCAGGTGGATTAAATTCAGGATTTATGATTCCTCAATACACTACCGCAGCATTGGTGACTGAAAATAAATCATTGTGCTTTCCGCCTTCAGCAGATAGTGTTCCGACATCATTAGGGCAAGAAGATCATGTTTCTATGGGAAGTATTTCGGGACGTAAATTCAATCAAATTTTAGGAAACATAGATAAAATATTTGCAATAGAATTTATGTATGCAGCACAAGCAATGGATTTTAGAAGACCAAATACATTTTCTCCTATTATTGAAGAAAACTTTAAATTAATTAGAAGTAAAGTAGCTAAGTTAGAAGATGACCGTGTATTAAAAGATGATATTAATATATTGGTAAATATGGTTAAAAATCAAAAATTTAAAGTAGCTTAAAAAAGAAATTATGATGACATTTAAAGAGCAAATAAAACAAGGGATCCCTAGCGAATTACCAGAAATGCCAGTTTACGATTCGTCGATAAATAGAGCGCCAAAACGTAAAGAAATTTTAACTGCAGAAGAGAAAAAACTAGCGTTAAAAAACGCCTTACGTTATTTTGATAAAAAACATCACGAGGTTTTATTACCAGAATTTGCAGAAGAGTTAGAGAAATATGGTAGAATTTATATGTACCGTTTTCGTCCAACATATAAAATGTATGCTCGTGATATAGAAGAATATCCTGGAAAGAGCACACAAGCGAAAGCAATCATGCTAATGATTCAGAATAATTTAGATTATGCTGTAGCTCAACACCCTCATGAATTAATTACATATGGAGGTAACGGAGCAGTATTCTCTAATTGGGCGCAATATTTATTAACGATGCAATATTTGTCTGAAATGACGGATAAACAAACGTTAACAATGTATTCGGGACATCCTATGGGATTATTTCCATCACATAAAGATGCACCAAGAGTTGTGGTTACAAACGGAATGGTAATTCCTAATTATTCGCAACCAGACGACTGGGAAAGAATGAATGCCTTAGGAGTTTCTCAATACGGGCAAATGACAGCGGGTAGTTATATGTATATAGGGCCACAAGGAATTGTACATGGAACAACAATTACCGTTTTAAACGGATTCAGAAAAATTAAAAAAGAGCCAAAAGGAAACCTATTTGTAACCGCTGGTTTAGGTGGTATGAGTGGAGCGCAACCCAAAGCAGGTAATATTGCAGGTTGTATTACGGTTTGTGCTGAGGTGAATCCGAAGATTACGCAGATTCGTTTAGAACAAGGTTGGATTGATGAGAAAATTACTGATTTGGATGAATTAGTTATTCGAGTAAAATCAGCAAAAGAAAATAAAGAAACGGTTTCAATCGCTTATTTAGGAAATATCGTTGAGGTTTGGGAAAAGTTTGATGAAGCGAATGTACATATCGATTTAGGTTCGGATCAAACATCATTACACAATCCGTGGGCAGGAGGGTATTATCCTGTAGATATTTCGTTTGATGATGCAAATGAAATGATGGCAAATGAACCTGAACTATTTAAAGAAAAAGTACAAGAAACGTTGCGTCGTCATGCAAAAGCAATAAACAAGCACACAGCAAAAGGAACGTATTTCTTTGATTATGGAAATGCATTTTTGTTAGAAGCAAGTAGAGCAGGAGCAGATGTAATGGCAGAGAACCCTACCATTGGTAGAGAGTTTAAATACCCGTCTTACGTGCAAGATATTATGGGGCCAATGTGTTTTGATTATGGTTTCGGACCATTCCGTTGGGTATGTACATCAGGTGATCCAAAAGATTTGGCTAAAACAGATGCGATTGCTTGTAAAGTATTAGAAAAAATAAAAAAGAACTCACCTGAAGAAATTCAGCAACAAATGGCTGACAATATTCAGTGGATTAAAGGAGCTCAAGAGAATAAACTAGTTGTAGGTTCTCAAGCACGTATTTTATATGCCGATGCTGAAGGACGAATGAAAATTGCAGAAGCGTTTAATAAAGCCATTAAAAAAGGTAAGATTGGTAATGTGGTATTAGGTCGTGATCATCATGATGTATCTGGTACAGATTCTCCATATCGTGAAACTTCAAATATTTACGACGGTTCTCGTTATACTGCTGATATGGCGATTCACAATGTAATTGGAGATAGTTTTAGAGGAGCTACTTGGGTTTCAATCCACAATGGCGGTGGAGTAGGTTGGGGAGAAGCTATTAACGGAGGATTTGGCATGCTTCTTGATGGTTCTAAAGGTGCATCAAGACGCTTAAAATCAATGCTTTTCTGGGATGTGAACAATGGAATTTCACGACGTAGTTGGGCAAGAAATGAAGGAGCAGTATTTGCTATTAAAAGAGCAATGAAAGCTGAAAAGAAATTAAAAGTAACGGTTCCTAATTTAGTGGATGATGCATTATTAGATAATGTGTAAATCCTAAGAAAATGAAAATAACAAAATTACTTTTTTTACCAATTATTACTTTGTTAATGATTTCTTGTAGCTCGGTAAGAGTTGCAACAGATTATGATACAAAAGTAGATTTTAACCAGTACAAAACATTTGCGTTTTACAAAAAAGGAATAGACAAAGCGAATATTTCTGATTTAGATAAAAAACGAATAATGAGAGCTGTTGAAGCTGAATTACTAGCGAAAGGAATGGTTAAGTCTTCTAATCCTGATGTTTTGGTAAGTCTTTTTACAAAGAGTAGAGAGCGTGTTAATATCACAGATAACAACTGGGGCTATGGTTACGGTTGGGGCTGGAATCCTTGGATGTGGAACGGGGCCAATCGTTTAAATGTTAATCAATATACTGAAGGAACTTTATTTTTGGATATTATTGATGCCAAAAATAAAGAGTTGATATGGCAAGGTATTGGTACAGGAGCCTTAAGAATGAGTAATGTTGAAAAAAGAGAAGCTCGTATTAAAGAGTTTGTTGGAGAAATAATGGCAAAATATCCTCCAGGAAGAGATTAAGAAATAAGTGATTATTTATTTAGATAAGAAGATACGTTTATCAGAAATTTAGAAAAATCTGATTAACGTATCTTTTTTTATGATATTTGTAGTATGAGAAATAAAATTTTAAAACCTACTCCAGATGAGTATTATGTAAACGAAGATGGGTATAGGGTTTTTAAAGAAGCTTACCATTTAAGACGAGGTTATTGTTGTAAAAGTGGATGTAAACATTGTCCGTATGGATATGATAAAAACACAGATAGTTTTAAATAAAGTGACAATTATTAATTAATTGTTTCTAAAAAGTATAAATCAAACAAAATGAAAAAAATTATAGCATTAGCATTTGTGGTTCTATTAACTGGATGTGCTGAATTACAAAAAGTAGTAAATCAATTACCAACAGGTGGAGTTTTAACACAAGATCAAATCGGAGGAGGTTTGCGTCAAGCATTAGATAATGGAATACAAAATCAGGTAACCAAATTAACTGCTAAAGACGGTTTTTATAAAAATGATTTAGTGAAGATATTGTTGCCTAAAGAATTACAAACTGTAGATAACGCTTTACGTAAAATAGGTTTAAGTAGTTTAGCTGACGAGGGTTTAAGAGCAATTAATAGAACTGCGGAAGATGCTGTAAAAACAGCTGCTCCTATTTTTGTTGATGCCGTAAAAGGGATTACTTTTAATGATGCAAAAAACATTTTATTAGGCGAGCAAAACGCAGCGACTTCTTATTTGCAAGGAAAAACAAATGCCGCTTTATATGGCAAATTTAATCCAGTAATAAAAAACTCATTTGCTAAAGTAGGTGCTGATCAAATATGGTCTAACTTAATTAATAAATACAATAGTATTCCTTTTGTAAATAAAGTAAATCCAGATTTAACAGATTATGTAACAACTGAAGCGTTAAAAGGAGTTTTTACTATGATTGCTGTTGAAGAAAAAGGAATTCGTGAAAAAGTAGGTTTAAGAAATACTGATTTATTACGTAGAGTTTTTGCTTTGCAAGATGGTAGGTAAAAATAAATTAGATTAGTAAAAAAGGCTCACTATTTAGTGGGTCTTTTTTGTTATAAATAGGAAAAACACTTAAAATGTAATCCGAGTTGTTTTTATGCTTCTGAAAATCAAATAATTGTGTATATTTATAGTCCATTTAACCAAAGTGAAAATGACACGAATTAATCAACTACATAGATATAAAAATCATCTAGAGGAGAGGTATCGTAAGTTGGTTGAAAGAGCGAATGATTATAAGTATGTGGATGAATGTAAGAGTGATCGCTCAGCATTTAAAGCAATGAAAGTGTTAGAGAAAATTAACAGACTAAAATATTTAGATAAAGATATTTCAAATTCTATTGCGTAATTTTTTAAAATAATCAAAAGCTTTTAGCAACCTACTTCCATACCAGGAAAACAATTCACCATCAACTAACAATATTTTAGAGTTAGGATTGTGTTTTTGTATTTCTTGGATGTGAATTTCTTTAAAAGGGTAAGGTTCTGAGGAGAGTAAAATCAATTTAGGTTTGTTTTCTTGTGAAATTATTTCAATATCAACTTCAGGATATCGCTCTTTGTTAGTATAAATATTTTCAAAATTATTTAATTGAAGTAAGTGATTTATAAAAGTATTATTAGCGGCAACCATCCATGGGTTTCTCCAAATAAAATAAGCAACTCTTATTGTTTTTTGATTTTTAATAAACTGTTTAAAATCGTTTATTTTATACTCTAATTCCTTATTAATTTTTAAAGCGGATGTTTCACAAGAAAATATTTTCCCATATTGATTTATAAGTTCTTTGGCGTCGTCAAGCTCATAAATATCAGAAACATGTGTCGGAGCAATTTGTTCACAGACTTCAACAATTTCTTTGGTGTTTTCCTCTTTATTACAAAGAATAATATCAGGTTTTAAAGCCTTTATCTTTTCAATATTAATTGTCTTTGTACCTCCAACAATAGTCTTTGTTTTTTTTAAACCTAAAGGGTGAATACAAAACTTACTAAGTCCAACAATAGAATCTTCTATACCTAAGTCAACTAACAATTCAGTTTGACTTGGAACTAATGAAATAATTCGTTTTGGAGTTTCAGGTAATTCAAAAACTCGATTTATTTGGTCTTTGAATTTCATTATTTAATTTAAGATTTCTGCCATCTGACTTTGTAACTCTTCAGCTTTCTTTGTTGCAGCAGCAGCAAAGTCATTTTTGTTAGAAGCGTAGATAATTCCACGAGAAGAATTGATCAATAAACCGATGTTTTCGGATAATCCATATTTACAAACCTCTTGTAAATTACCTCCTTGAGCACCAACACCAGGAACTAATAAAAAAGAGTTCGGTATTATTTTTCTTATTTCAGTAAAATATTCTGCTTTGGTAGCTCCAACTACATACATTAAATTTTCTGAGTTTTTCCAAGATTTTGAAACTTGTAGTACTTCCTTGTATAATTCTTGCTTATTTACGCTTAGCGTCTGGAAGTCAAAAGCACCTTGATTAGAAGTTAAAGCTAGCATAATGGTATGTTTGTTGTCAAAAGCCAAAAAAGGCTCAACAGAATCTTTTCCCATATACGGAGCTACAGTAACAGAATCAAAAGCTAAGTCTTCAAAAAATGCTTTTGCATACATGGTTGAGGTATTTCCTATATCACCACGTTTAGCATCGGCAATCGTAAAAATTTCAGGATGCCTTTCGTTAATGTAATTTATTGTCTTTTCAAGAGCTTTCCATCCTTTTAAACCGTAGGCTTCATAAAAAGCAGTATTTGGTTTGTAAGCTACACAAAGATGATGTGTGGCGTCAATAATTTCTTTGTTAAAAGCGAATATTGGATCTTCTTCTTTTAGTAAGTGTTGAGGTATTTTAGTTAAATCAACATCTAAGCCGATGCATAAAAACGATTTCTTTTTTCGAATTTCGTTAACTAATTGTTGTGTTGTCATGTGTTGTTGTAAAAGTTATACAAAAGTACACTTTTTTAACACTTTCTATTATCTTTGTTATTAATGTTTCAATATATAATTAACAAAATTTTCTACGGATTTTTAACCCTTTTCGGAGTGGTTACAGTTATTTTCTTTTTGTTTAATGTACTGCCTGGAGATCCTGCAAGAATGATGTTAGATCAACGAGAAGATACTGAGCAGTTACAAAATATTAGAAAGAAATATGGTTTTGATAAACCTGTATTTACTCAGTATTTATACTATTTAAATGATGTGTCTCCTGTGTCATTTCATAGTGACAATAAAAACGATTACACCTATTTGTCTGATGAAAAATATCAATACCAAAAAATATTTGATATTGGAAAGACTTCAGTAGTTTTTAAATGTCCATATTTACGTGAATCCTTTCAGAAAAACGGAAAAAATGTATCAGAGGTTATAGCTGAAACATTACCGAATACAGCTGTTTTGGCAATTTTAGCTATTGTTATAGCATTAGCATTGGGAATCGTTTTAGGAATTTTATCAGCATTATATAAAGATACTTTTTTCGATAGAGTTATAGCAGTAATAAGTACTTTAGGAATGAGTGTTCCGTCTTTCTTTTCAGCAATATTATTTGCTTGGTTTTTTGGTTTCGTGCTTCATGAGTACACGGGGTTAGAAATGACGGGGAGTTTATATGAAGTTGATGATTTTGGAGAAGGAATGTATATACAGTGGAAAAACTTATTGTTACCAGCAATAGTTTTAGGCATCCGCCCGTTAGCAGTAGTAATTCAGTTAATGAGAAACTCGTTGTTAGAAACAATGAGTCAAGATTATATTCGTACGGCAAAAGCAAAAGGATTAACTATGTCTCAGATAATTAAAAAGCATGCCTTAAAAAACTCTTTAAATCCAGTTGTAACAGCAATTTCAGGTTGGTTTGCTTCTATGTTAGCTGGTGCGGTTTTTGTGGAGTATATCTTTAATTGGAATGGATTAGGGAAAGAGATTGTAAATTCATTAAACACGCTCGATTTACCTGTAATTATGGGGTCTGTATTAGTTGTAGCAGCACTATTTATTATAATTAATATTTTGGTTGATGTAATTTATAGTTGGTTGGACCCGAGAATAAGATTAAGTTAGTATGAGATTTTTATTGTTTTTTGTTGGAGTTATATTGTTAAGTAGTTGTGCGGCTTTTCAGCCTAAGAATTTTAATTCTGAAGCTTTAAACGAAGAATTGTTAACGTTGAATAGAGAGCCTATTACTTTAAGTGAAATTTTAAAAAATAATAACGGTAAGAAAACTTTTATTCAAATTTTTGCAACTTACTGCCCGGTAAGTCAAGATAGTTTTGATGATGTAATTGCTTTTCAAAAAGAAAACTCAGAAATAAACTACATTTTTTTGTCAGTAGATCACTCTTATCACGACTGGAAAAGAGGGCTTGATGATATTAAGGTGAAAGGAAATCATTATTATATTCCCAAAAAAGGAAAAGGTCAACTGGGAGCGTTTTTAAAATTAAAAACAATTCCAAGGTTTTTGATTTTAGATAAAAATGGAGAAATTTTACTTTATAAATCATCAAGTGTTTCAGAAAGGTTAAAAAACAAGACAGATTAAAAGATGAAAAAAAGTATAATAGTATTATTTGTAGGAGTGTTATTGTTGAATTGTTCAGTTAAAAATGAAACTGAGTTTTCAAAAGAAGCATTAAATGATGTTTTTGTTTCCATGAATAATGATGAAACTACATTCAGCGAAATTTTAAGTAAAAATAAAGGAAAGAAAATTTTAATTGATGTTTGGGCATCTTGGTGTACCGATTGTTTACAAAGTTTACCAGATGTAAAAAAGATACAAGAAGAAAATCCAGGATTGAGTTATGTGTTTTTGTCACTAGATAGAGATTTAGAATCATGGAAAAATGGAGTAGAGCGATTAAAAATAAAAGGACAACATTATTTTATGCAATCAGGGTGGAAAGGTGCTTTTGGTAATTTTTTAGGTTTAAATTGGATTCCTCGTTATTTGGTTATAAATGAGGAAGGAAAAATTATTGTTTTTAATGCTACAAAAGCAACAGATAAATCAATTAAACAAAGCTTAGAAAAAAAATAACGTATTTTAGCTATAAAATTATTTAACCCCTTAAATAACATTTTATAATGAAAAGAGTAATTTATGCATTAGTACTCGTTTTTTTAGTGTCCTGTAACACAGAAAAGCCATCAGCTTTTCCATTAGAAGTTTTAAATGAACAGTTTTTAACGATTGATGAAAGCTCAATAACTTTTAAAGAAATTCTTGAAAAGAATAAAGGTAAGAAAATGATGATTGAAGCTTGTGCTTCATGGTGTAGTGAGTGTATTTCTGGAATACCAACAGTTAAAAAATTAAAAGCAGAGAACCCTGATGTGGTTTTTATTTTTTTATCAATAGATAAAACAATTCCACAATGGAAAAAAGGTATTGATAGATTCTTTAATATTGATGGACAGCATTATTTCTTGCCATCAGCATTAAAGGGAGGTTTTGCAACAAGTTTGGGAATTAAAGATATTCCAAGCTATATGGTAGTTAACGAACTGGGTATTGTTTCGTTAGCAAGTGCAACTGAGCCTGGAGACCCAAGAATTGCTGCTGCATTAAAAGAATAATAAAATCAAAAATAAAATATAGTGAGACAAAAAATCGTTGCAGGTAACTGGAAGATGAATAAAAACCTTGATGAAGCTAAAAAGCTTATTAAAGGAATTAAGAAAGGAGTAAAAGATGGTTTAAACGATGATACTAGGGTAATTATAGCTCCTAGTTTTGTTAATTTAAATACTGCAATAAAAAGAACTAAAAAGTCGAGTGTAGAAGTTGCGGCTCAGAATATGCATCAATCAAAAAGTGGTGCGTTTACAGGAGAGGTGTCAGCTGATATGTTAACTGATATAGGAGTAAATATTGTTATTCTAGGGCATTCTGAAAGAAGAGAATACTTTGGAGAGTCTGATGCATTATTGGCGGAAAAAGTAAATGCAGCTTTAGAAAATAATTTAGAAGTTGTTTTTTGCTTTGGTGAATTGTTAGAAGATAGAAAATCTGAAAATCATTTTAAAGTTGTTGAAAGTCAGTTGAAAAACGGACTGTTTCATCTTAAAAAAGAAGATTTTTCTAAAATTATTTTAGCTTATGAACCAGTTTGGGCAATAGGAACAGGAGAAACCGCTTCACCAGAGCAGGCGCAAGAAATGCATGCGTTTATTAGAGAAATCATGACGAAAGAATATGGAAGTGATGTTGCTGATGAAATTTCAATCTTGTATGGAGGTAGTGTAAAACCAGCCAATGCAAAAGAAATATTTTCAAAACAAGATGTTGATGGAGGTTTAATAGGAGGAGCAGCTTTAAAGGCTGAAGATTTTTTGGCGATTATTAAATCAATTTAATGGATAATATTTATATAGAATATAATTTTGAGGTAAGTCCAAAAGAGCCAGCAACCGAAATTTTAATTGCAGAATTAGGTATGGTAGGTTTTGAGAGCTTTGTTGAAAATGATAATGGAGTTACTGCTTATATTCAAAAACAAGATTGGAATCAAGATGTTTTAGCAAATGTTTTTGCTTTAAAATCAGAGGAGTTTAAAATTGATTTCACGCACAAAGAGATTGAACAAACTAATTGGAATGCTGAATGGGAGAAAAATTTTAATCCAATTCAAGTTGATGATTTAGTAAGTATTAGAGCACCTTTTCATGAAAACCCGAATTTAAAATACGATATAGTAATAGAACCAAAAATGAGCTTTGGTACAGGTCATCATGAAACTACACATATGATGGTGCAACATTTAATTAATTTGGATGTTGAGAATAAAAAGGTGTTAGATATGGGATGTGGAACTGGAATTTTAGCAATTTTTGCAGAAATGAAAGGTGGAAATCCTATCGATGCTATTGATATTGATGCTTGGTGTTATGAAAATTCGGTAGAAAATGTTCAGAGAAATAATTGTAAAAACATATCAGTATACGAAGGTGAATCTTCGCTTTTAAAAGATAAAAAGTACGATATAATCATCGCAAATATTAATCGTAATATTCTGTTAGGTGATATGAGTATTTATACAAGTTGTTTAAATGAAAATGGAATTTTATTGTTAAGTGGATTTTATAGTGAAGACATTCCAATTATAGATGCAGAAGTTTCAAAATATGGTTTAACATTAAATAAAACCATCGAAAGAAATAATTGGGTAGCTTTGCAATATCAAAAATAGAGTAAATGAGTACGATTGAAAAAATACAAGAAGAGCTAGATGTTTTGATTCAAGAAACAAGAAAGCATGAAATTGTTTTACATAATGATGATGTAAATACGTTTGATTTTGTAATTGATAGTTTGGTGAGTGTTTGTGATCATACATTAGAACAAGCTGAACAGTGTACTATTCTAGTGCATTATAAAGGTAAATGCGCTGTAAAAACTGGAGAGTATAAAGATTTAGAGCCTAAATGTTCTAAATTATTACAATTAGGATTATCTGCTGAGATCGTTTAATATGGAAAACGTTTTTAGATATTACGGTTTTTCTGAATTTAAAAAAGATGAATCGGGTGCTTTTTCAGGAGAAGAAATTTGTTTTTCAGTTTTAAATGAGCAACATTTTTTAATTTTTGAAAAAAATAATGATAATTTTAATTTGTATGTTTCAAAATTCAAGTCAAAAAAAGAAATAGGGGTGAATCCCCCAGAAATACTAGAGCTTTTGGTAGAGGGTTATGATAAGTCAATACCAGAACACCGAATTTTTTTAAGAAAATATTTATATTAAAAAACTCAAAAAAAACTTTTTTTGAGTTTTTTTTTGTTTTTATGTGACCTATTAAAAAAAATGGTGTCATAATAATGTAAGCGAGCAATAAGTGTTTTAAATGTTTGCTCGATTAAAATAGAAGATTACCCTTAAAGTGAATATATATAAGCTTCTCTTAGTAAGTAGAATGTGATACGAAAAGAGAAGCTTTGTTTTAAGAGATTAAAGATAGTAGTAGTTAGTTTTTATACTAAGTTTGGTTAGACGGAAAGGCCTTGAATTAAGTTTCAAGGTCTTTTCTATTATACAAAAATAACATTGTAAAATAAAAAAGCGAACCGAATTTCGCTTGATATTTTAATATTCGTAACAACAGTTTGTGCTAGTTTCGTAATAATATCCAGGAGGACAACTCCTTGTTGGTCCAGCCCAATCGCAATTAGGCTTCATATAGCCACCATTAATAGATTGTTGTTCTGATTTGCTTAGGGCTAAACCTAAGTTCACTATGTTATTTAGCATAATTAAAAAGTTTTAAAGTTTATCAATGTTAAATAATTAATCAAAGAAACAGTGGGAAAAAACCATAAAAAAAGTAAGGTAAAATTATAAGTTTTTTAAGGTGTGTTGATGTATAAGAGCTACTTTACTTAATTATGGAAATTTCTCTTATTCTGTAGTCGAAGTAATATTTATATACAAAAAAAGCTCATCAATTAAGATGAGCTTTTGTGACCTCGACAGTATTATTTTTGTGTTCATATATTTCTGATATTTAGCCTCTTATGTGTTTTACGGGGGAGTTTTTAGGGAGTATTGATGTGTAATGTTTGTTTGAGAATGTTGTTAAGTTTAAATATATTTTTCTGTTATCTTTTTTTTAGAGAATAGCCTTAAATTAAAAAAACGATATTTAGCTATAGAGGAGTTTAGAGGCTCTCTTTTATAGGAAAGTTCACTAATATGAGCTTTTGTAAAACCTGATAATTTTAGGTTTTCTTCTAGAAATTTGATAACTTTTAAACAGTTGTTATTGTATTTCTGAAGTTTTCTGTATTCTGGTTTAATATTTTCAAGAAGAGAATGCTTTATGTTTTTATCTAGATTTGAAAGTTCAATGTTATTAATAATTGTTGTTAAAGAATTTGAGGTTCCAGAAACATTTATTAAAAAGGAGTTGCAGCTTTTAAATAATTCATCAAGACTTTTTTTTATAACTTCGGGTATGTCTTCTTCATTGTAAATTTTATCATAATTTATTTGAGTTATTTTTATGTTTTGAATTTCTAAGGCAAAATTAAAATTATATAAGCGCTTAAAAACATTATCATATTCAGTTATATCTCTTTCAAAATTAGTTTTAAAATTACTGACTAATGAGTTAATAAAACTATAGCTAGTTTCTTTGCTTAATAGTTTATTTGCTTTGACTTGTTCTCTGAATGATATCCATACTAGTAATGCAGCAAGTAAGTTTATAAAAGGAGCAGTTATTCCTCCGATTGTGTCCCCTATATAACCAGTGTTTTCATTAAACTCAGGGCCTAGAGAAATTTTTGAAAATAGGTACGGTCCGAAAATTGCTAGTAATAATAGAATAATACCAATTGCCGTGTAAAATGTGTAGAATCTTCTTTCTTTGTTCATAGCTAGTAAAAATGTGGGTTTTTAAAATGAAAATATAATGACTTTATAAATTAAAAAAAAGAAGATACTTCAAAACTTAAATGTTACCTTAAAAGTTTACAGGGGAGTTTGAGGGGAAAAATTCTGTTTTTTTGAATAAAAAAATGAGTTAATTCGCTGAAAACTAAAAGTTTATGTTTTTAGGTTGAGGGGAGTGTTGAATCCTAGTTTTTTGCAAAATAAAACCCTAAGAATCAGTATCTTAGGGTTTGTTTTTTGAAAAATTTGTGACCTCGACAGGATTCAAACCTGTAACCTCTTGAGCCGTAATCAAGTGCGCTATTCAGTTGCGCCACGAGGCCGTTTTGCGGGTGCAAATATAGGAATGTTTTTTAGTTCTGAAAAATTATTCTGAAATTTCTTTTTTAAAATTTTCTAATATTGGTGTAGCTTTTTCAATATCAGATGTATAGATAAATAATTCAACAGAGTCCATTGATTGTCCAAATCCACTTAAGATGGCAGATTTATGATGATTCTTTATTAAAGTAGGAATACTTACTTCTTTTAGTAGGTAATCTAGCCTATCAACAAAAATAGAAGTCCCAGTAAAAAACTTAGTGTAATCAGTCATAATAGTAAATTTTAATCCAACGAATTTATAGTTACAAAAGCACGCCATCCAATAATTGCTAATTGAAATTTTGATGCCTTAGAGATATCCAATTCTTTTTTTGTAAAAGAAGGTAATAGGGTCTTGTTTAGTTTGGCTAAAACTTTAAATAATTGTTTTTTCATTATAAGTTGATTCTATATCAAAAATACTGAAAAATAATTTGTTAATAAGAGTGAAGCTTTTTTAAAGCTTCACTCTTTGTAGTTAGTTAGGGTTACTTTTTGTTTTCCATCATTTTTTTTGCAAGATCAGCACCAATTAAAGATTGCAGTAAATTTCCACTATTTCCGTTTTTACTTCCTTCAATATATGTTGATGGTAGTTGTAGGTCTTTAATTTGTTGTGCAACACCCACAGCAGTTTTGTATTCCCACTCAGCTTTTTCTTGAGGTGTTAAACCAGCGCTTACTAATTTTGCATTTTCATAGTATTGAGCGTCAGCAGCAACTTTTTTACTTTTTGCTTTGTATTGCTCAACTTCAAATTGCTTTTTCTCTTTAATTAAATTGAACTCAGCAACTTTAGCTTCTGTTTCTGCAGCAATTGTTTGTTGTATTTGCGCTTTTTCTAAACGAGCACGTTCTTTTGCTTTTTCAGATTCCCCTTTTGCAACCTCTTTCTTAGCTCTATAGTATTCACGTTCAGCTTGTTGTTTTTCTAACTGAGTTTGTGCAACTTCATTCTTCTGTAGGTCTAATCTTTCATCAAAAGATTCTTCCCAGTCGATTCCGGTAACTTGAGCTTGGTAAATCTTTAAGCCATATTGCTTTAAGGTGTTAGAATTGTCTCTAATAATACTTCCATCTGAGTTTCTTTTGATTCTAAACTTCTTTTGTTTGCTAGATTTTCCAACATTAATTTTTCTAACTGTTGTAGTGTCTCCAACAACTTCATTAATGTTTTCTGACTCATAGTATTGTTCAACTTGGTACATTCCGTTTTCTAATTGATCTCTAAAGTATCTATCAAAATCAGATGCTTGTCCTGAGATGTAATCTTGAGCATCCATTAGCTTACAAGTGTTTTTAATAGCAGCATCAATATTTGGTAAAACCCTACCGTAAATTAATTTAGATTCACTTCTGTTTCTGTCTGCCATGTTCAAGAAAATTTCTTCGTCATTAATGTTAACTCCAACAATTACAGAAGTACTGATTTCTGCTTTAATAGCGTCGCTGAATTCCCATTTTTGAGATTTTCTGTTGTACATTCCTTGTCCACTTTTAGGAAGTTCACTTTCATCATCAACAATAATATCTTTAATTGATATTTCATATGATAATGGAATGATTCGTCCCCACCATTTAAGTTTTAACCCCTGAGTGGTAATCATCTTATCTCCACCAGACACGTACTGTACGGCATAAGCGGTACCTGCATCTGCGTAAAAAAACATTCCTGTTATAATGCTCATTAAAACTCCTAAAATGGTAAATTGGATACTTCTTTGCAGGGTGAACCAGTTTAAAACTTTGTTGTTTTTAATAATTGAATTTAATACAATGGTTGTTAGTCCTATAACGACTAATAAAATTCCGATAAATGTTAGCATAGTGTAATTTTTTTAAATAGTTGATTAAAATAATTGTTGTGTAATAGTAATAGCAATTTTGGCTGCAATAATAATTAATTTTAGTGCGATAGCAATCATTAGTTTTTAGTGTTTTTAATTAGTGAATATTAGTTGATTCCGGAATTGTTTTTTTCAATATATGAGGTTTCAAACCATCTCGCCAAATAGTTTATATCAATTTAATTTAATTGAATTTACATATGAAGTTAAAAAAGTATTTACTGTTTTAATATGAAATATAGACTTCTTGAAGTAGGTTTAAATATGTAATGATATTAATTATTTGGTGTTTAAATGTGTTATAAAATAAAGGAGTTTTTTTTGATTGTTTTAAAAAGTAAAGGAAATTGTGTGTTTTTGGTGGTGAAAAAAGGTAGTTTGATTTTTTGTAAAACTTGTTATGCTGATAATTATCATGTTTTTTCTAAACGTTTTTTAGTATCTTTTTTAGAAAAAATAAATATGTTAAAAAAGCTATCTTCGCAGCATAAAAATATTTTATGAGTATTCTGTATATCGTTTTAGGATTAGTGTTGTTGGTACTTGGAGGTAATTGGCTTTTAAAGGCAGCAGTTGGATTGTCGTTAAAATTAAATATTCCGAAAATTGTAATTGGAATGACGGTAGTGTCTTTTGCTACTTCGGCTCCAGAATTAATAGTGAGTGTAAAATCTGCTTTAGATGGTGCTACAGGTTTAGCAGTTGGTAACGTAATAGGTTCTAATATTGCTAATTTAGGATTGGTTTTAGGAATTACAGTTATTCTTTCAACTATTGAAGTTGAAAAAAGTTTTTATAAGACAGATTGGCCAGTTATGATGATTGCTTCTGTATTGCTGTATTTTTTTATAGTAAATGATAGAGTGATTCAATTTTATGAAGGAGCGATAATGTTTACTATGTTAATAGCTTTTTTAGTTTATTTATTGCGCTTTCAAAAAACAGCAGTTGTGGATGAAATGCCTGAAGACGATGAAGAATTGCCATTGCATAAAATAGTATTGTTTTTAGCGATTGGAGGTTTTGGCTTATGGGCAGGATCTGAATTGTTGGTTGATGGGGCTAAAACAATGGCAGAGAATTTTGGAGTAAGTGATGCGGTTATAGGTGTAACCGTTGTTTCTGTTGGGACAAGTATTCCTGAGTTAGCGGCTTCAATTATTGCGGTAATGAAAAAAGAAAAAGCAATTTCGTTAGGAAATTTAATAGGTTCTAATGTGTTTAATATTTTGGCAGTTTTAGGAATTACTTCTATGATTACGCCTGTGACTGTTCAGGTTAAAGATATTAGTTTGATAAATAATGATATTTATTGGATGTTGGCAATTTCATTTATAGTACTTCCTTTAGTGTTCTTTCCAAAAAAATTACGTTTAAATTGGAAAGACGGAATAATTTTGTTGGGAGCTTATGTGGCTTTCATTTATCTAACAATTTCATAATTATCTATTGTTGATTTTAAAAATAAAAAAAGCCGCAGTTAAGCGGCTTTTTCAGTTGTGTTGTTGTGTGTATTAATCTATATTGGCGCTTTTAACGGTCTCAATAATTCGACCAGCAACCTTGTATGGATCCGCGTTTGATGCAGGACGACGGTCTTCTAACCAACCTTTCCATCCTTGTTCTACTGTGATAATAGGTATACGGATAGATGCTCCTCTATCAGAAACTCCGTAACTAAAATCGTTAATAGAAGCTGTTTCGTGTTTACCAGTTAAACGTTGATCGTTAAACTCTCCGTAAACAGCAATATGTTCTTTTACTACAGGTCTAAAAGACTCACATATTTTCTCGTAAGTTTCTTTAGAGCCACAAGTTCTTAAAGTTGTATTTGAAAAATTTGCGTGCATACCAGAACCGTTCCAGTCAGTGTCTCCTAATGGTTTTGGGTGGTATTCAATGTAGTATCCGTATTTTTCAGTTAATCTGTCTAATAAATAACGAGCTACCCAAATTTCATCTCCAGCTTTTTTTGCTCCTTTTGCAAATAATTGGAACTCCCATTGTCCAGAAGCAACTTCTTGATTGATTCCTTCAAAAATTAATCCAGCATCAATACATAAATCAGCGTGCTCTTCAACTAAATTTCTTCCGTGTGTATTTCTTCCTCCAACAGAACAGTAGTACATTCCTTGTGGAGCAGGATAACCACCTACAGGAAATCCTAAAGGTAATAAAGTTGATCTGTCCATAATAAAGTACTCTTGTTCAAAACCAAACCAAAAATCGTTATCATCATCATCAATACCAGCTCTTCCGTTTGATGCGTGTGGTGTTCCGTCTGCATTTAAAACTTCAGTCATTACTAAGTATCCATCTCTTCTTTCAGGATCTGGGTAAATAGCTACAGGTTTTAATAAGCAATCAGAATCTCCTCCTTCAGCTTGTCTAGTTGATGAACCATCAAATGACCAAACAGGGCAATCTTCTAGTTTTCCGCTAAAGTCAGCAACTACTTTAGTTTTACTTCTCATGTTTTGAGTTGGATAGTAACCATCTAACCAAATGTATTCTAATTTAGATCTACTCATGATTTTTAATTTGTTATTGTGTTTAGATTAAATACAGTGCAAAAATGGATATTTTATGTTTTGTGTCAAAATTTTTAGGGGTAAAAGTTTAAAATTTAACTTTAAGTTAATCTTACCCCTATTTTTTTAGGGGTATTTATGATTTAGTTAAAGTTTTGTATTTTTGGCCTTGAATTTTTACCATATATATATAATGTCAACTTTAAGATTTAATGCATTACAAGAAACGTTACATAGAAATCCAGTTCTTATAGAGGAGAAAGGAAGACGTTCTGAATTATTTGGAAATAACGTTTTTAACAAACAAGCGATGCGTCAGTATATGACAAAAGAAGCTTTTCAGAGTGTAATGGATGCAATTGAATTTGGAACAAAAATCGATCGAAAAATTGCAGATCAGATTGCAGTGAGTATGAAAGACTGGGCTTTATCTAAAGGAGCTACACATTATACCCATTGGTTTCAACCGCTAACAGGAGCAACTGCAGAAAAGCATGATGCTTTTTTTGAGACTATTGATGATGGAGGGGCGATGGAGCGTTTTGATGGTAGTCAATTAGTGCAGCAAGAACCAGATGCTTCTAGTTTTCCACACGGAGGAATTAGAAATACGTTTGAAGCAAGAGGTTATACAGCTTGGGATCCAACATCACCAGCATTTATATATGGTACTACTTTATGTATTCCAACTGTTTTTGTAGCATATACGGGTGAAGCTTTAGATAATAAAGCTCCGTTGTTAAGAGCATTACAGGCTGTAGATACTGCGGCAACTGCTGTATGTAAATATTTTGATAAAAATGTTTCAAAGGTTAATGCAACCTTAGGCTGGGAACAAGAGTATTTTTTAATTGATACAGCTTTGGTTTCTGCTCGTCCTGATTTAATGATGACTGGTAGAACTTTGTTAGGGCATTCTCCTGCAAAAGGTCAACAATTAGATGATCATTATTTTGGGTCGATTCCTACAAGAGTAATGAGTTTTATGCGAGATTTAGAGCAAGAATGTATGTTGTTAGGTGTTCCTGTAAAAACGCGTCATAACGAAGTAGCTCCGAATCAGTTTGAATTGGCACCTATTTTCGAAGAGGCAAATTTAGCAGTGGATCATAATTCATTATTAATGGATGTGATGGAAAAAGTATCACAACGTCATCAATTTAAAGTGTTGTTCCATGAAAAACCGTTTGAAGGAATAAACGGATCAGGGAAGCATAATAATTGGAGTTTATCTACTAATACAGGAGTTAATTTACTGAGTCCAGGGAAAACGCCAATGAAGAATTTACAATTCTTAACCTTTTTTGTAAATACTATTAAAGCTGTTCACGATTATGAAGAGTTAATAAGGGCTTCTATTGCAAGTGCTAGTAATGATCATCGTTTAGGAGCTAACGAAGCACCACCTGCAATTATTTCGGTTTTTATAGGTTCGCAATTATCAGCTGTTTTAGATGAGTTAGAAAATGTAACGAAAGGAAAACTATCTCCACAAGAGAAAACAGATTTAAAATTAAATATTGTTGGTAAAATTCCAGAGATTTTATTAGATAATACGGATAGAAACAGAACATCTCCATTTGCTTTTACTGGAAATAAATTTGAGTTGCGTGCGGTAGGTTCTTGGTCTAATTGTGCAGGGCCAATGACAGTTTTAAATACCATTATAGCAAAGCAATTAAAAGAATTTAAAATTGAAGTTGATGAATTGGTTGATGCTAAAAATTTGAAGAAAGATGAAGCTGTTTTTAATGTGCTAAGAGAGTATATTAAAGCCTCTAAAAAAATACGTTTTGAAGGGGATGGATATGGGGAAGCTTGGGAGAAAGAAGCTGTAAAAAGAGGATTAAGTAATAATAAAACTACACCAGAAGCTTTAAAGGCTAAAATTTCTAAAAAATCGATTTCGCTTTTTGAAGAAATGAATGTGATGAATAAAGTAGAGGTGGAAGCACGTCATGAAATTGAGTTAGAAGAGTACTCTAAGCATATTCAGATTGAAAGTAGAGTTTTGGCTGATGTGGCGAGAAATCATGTGATACCAACAGCGATTCAATATCAGAATACATTGATAGAAAATGTTAAAGGCTTAAAAGAAATTTTTGATAAGGGATTTGAGCAGTATGCAAAAGAACAAATCGATTTAATTCAGAAAATATCTGGTCATATTGCAGAGATCAATTCTAAAGTTGAAAAAATGACGAATGAACGCAAAAAAGCTAATAAGTTGTCAGGACAAAATAATGCTGATGCTTATTGTAATAAAGTAAAACCTTTTTTTGATGAAATTCGTTATCACTGTGATAAACTAGAATTAATGGTTGATGATAATTTATGGCCATTAACTAAGTATAGAGAATTGCTTTTTACAAGGTAAGAAATGAATACTTCGAAAGTAGGATTTTTTCATTTCAAAAAACTAAATTTGCAAGCAACAACAACACAACACACTACATAAAATGAGTCAAGAAGTTTCTAAGCGCTACGCACAACGTGGGGTTTCGGCATCTAAAGAAGATGTTCATAACGCTATTAAGAACATCGATAAAGGTTTGTTTCCAAAAGCTTTCTGTAAAATTGTTCCAGATTATTTAACGAATGATGATGATTATTGTTTAATAATGCACGCAGATGGTGCAGGGACAAAATCATCTTTAGCTTATATGTATTGGAAAGAAACAGGAGATATTTCTGTTTGGAAAGGAATTGCCCAAGATGCATTAATTATGAATATTGATGATTTATTATGTGTTGGAGCAACCGACAATATTATGTTATCATCAACTATTGGACGTAATAAAAATAAAATTCCTGGAGAAGTTTTATCAGCAATTATAAACGGAACAGAAGAGTTAATTGAAGATTTAAAAGATTTTGGAGTAACCATTCATTCTACGGGAGGAGAAACTGCTGATGTTGGTGATTTAGTTCGTACAATTATTGTTGATTCTACAGTAACTGCTCGTATGAAACGCACAGATGTTATTGATAATGCAAATATTAAAGTAGGAGATGTAATTGTTGGTTTAGAGTCTTTCGGGCAGTCAACCTATGAAACAGAATATAATGGAGGAATGGGTTCAAACGGATTAACTTCTGCGCGTCACGATGTTTTTCATAAATATTTAGCTGAAAAATACCCTGAAAGTTTTGATGCTGCTGTTCCTGCAGATTTAGTGTATTCTGGAAATACAAAGTTGACAGATGAGGTTGAAAACTCGCCTATAGATGCTGGTAAGTTAGTATTGTCTCCAACGAGAACGTATGCGCCAATTATAAAAGAGATTTTATCTAAATATAATTCAGATACAGTTCACGGAATGATTCATTGTTCTGGTGGAGCGCAAACTAAAATATTACACTTTGTGGATAACTTACATATTGTAAAAGATAATATGTTTCCAATTCCACCATTGTTTAAATTGATACAAGAACAATCAAAAACAGACTGGAAAGAAATGTATCAAGTATTTAACTGTGGGCATAGAATGGAGTTGTATGTTTCTCCAGAAGTTGCTGAAGACATTATTGCAATTTCTAAATTGTATAATGTAAATGCACAAGTTGTTGGTAGCGTAGAAAAATCAGATTCTAAAAAACTAACAATCAAAAGTGAATACGGAGTTTTTGAGTATTAAAAACATCTAACTACATAATAAAAAAGCCTTAGCTTTTACTAAGGCTTTTTTATTGCTAATCACATAAATCAGTGTGTAGTTTTACTTTTTGTAGCATTTTCCATGTTTGATGTTTAAACTCTTTGGGTGAAAATTTGAATAAAAGATTGGTTTTCTGCTTTTTCTTACAATAAAACCTTTCAATTTTTACATGTAGAGTTATCATTTTATTAGTTGCAAACCGATCGAATATGTTCACTTGCCCTTTAAAGAATGTTGTAGTTTTATTTTGTTTAATTTTTGTGACTGTAGCAGAACTATAGTGTTTGTTTTCTATGTCACTCATATCAATGTGATTCAGGCTATTAAAATATTTTACTAAATCTATTGCTAATTCTTTTTTAGGGATTTCTCTATTTACGTTGATACTCCAAGCGTAGGTATAAGACCAAAAATTATCATGCTTAGGTTTTATCCATCCTTTTGGAGGAAACCTTACTTCTCCAGTTCCATTGTAGTTCATGTTTCTTACTGGGAAATGAATTACTTCTTTTCCCCAAGTAGTATCTAAGTCTATTAAATTAAATTCACTTTTTTGTCCAAATGTATTAATCGAGCAAATTGTTATTAGTAGTAAGATTATTTTTTTCATTGCTATAGTTTTATATTTACTTCAAAGCCAATAGCGTCGGAGATTGCATCATCTTTTATTTTACTTTTATAATTTACATTCCACGCTCTTCTATCAATCTTAAATTTTGTGGTTAAACTTTTGTTTTTGTAATTAGGAGTTGCGTTAAATTTAATAGGTTTTGTAATTCCTTTTAAAGTAAGATCTGCTTTAATCCTCATAGATTCATCATCAAAATATTCAACATTAGTAATGTTAATTTTTGCTAGTGGATATTTTTCAACATCAAAAAAATCTGAGTTTTTTAAATGATCAACTAAATTTTTATTTCCTTTTTCATGTTTTATATCGGTGTTTGTAATTGAATTCATATCAATAATAAATGTTCCACCGGTAATTGAATCTCCACTTTTTATAAAATGACCTTCTTTAATTTTTATAAAGCCATCGTGTCCGCCAAAATAAAAGGTGTATTCTCCTATCCATTTTATAGAGCTTTTAGTAACATTAATAGGTAGTTTTTCTTGTGCGTTACTATAGGTAGAAATACAAATAGTACAAATAAGTGCGATAATAATTTTTTTCATCTGAAGTGTTTTTAAGTTTTGAGTAAAATTATTTTAGTGACAGTGAAAAAGTGTCAAAAAAATGTAAAAGAAGTGTCAATAGTTGTAAAAATTAAAGAAATTGTATGTTCTTTGTTTTAGATTATGAATAAAAAGAAAGTTTACATATATATAAGTTTAGGAATAGTTCTTTTTTTAGGCTGGATTTTTTCTAACGCAAACAAAATTGATGAAGATTTTTCTGAACGCGTAAAAGTTTCTCTCCGTAATGTTGGACATCAATTGTTGTTATCTAATCAAGATTCAACATCTTTGGTATTACCAATTACTGAATTAGAAAATTCAAAGTACAAGATCTCTTTTCAGAATAATTTATCTATCAATCCAGATAGTTTAACTTCAATTATTAAACAAAATTTAAAGAAATCAAAACTATCAAAGTATTACCGTACGGAAGTTGTTCAATGCGACGATAACGAAGTAGCATATAGTTATGAAATAAAAAATAAAAAAGAAAGTGATATCATTCCATGTAAAGGAAGATTGTTGCCTAAAAATTGTTATGTGATTGAAGTAAAGTTTACCACTTTAAATGCTGCTTTTTTTAACAGGTATTTCTTTTTATTTGGATTGATAGTATTGTTATTGCTTTTTGGGTTTGATTATGTTTTTTCAAAACCTAAAATAGAAGATAAATTAGTTGAAATAGTAGATGCTACTACTACTACTACTATAGGAATCTTTCAGTTTTATCCAGAGCAAAACAAATTGGTGAAACAAGCAACTGAAATTAGTTTATCTAAAAAAGAATGTGAGCTCTTGGCTATTTTTGTAGAAAACCCAAACCAAATTATAAAACGTGATGAGTTAATGAAAAAAGTTTGGGAAGATAATGGTGTTTTTGTAGGTAGGAGTTTAGATACTTATATATCTAAGTTGCGTAAAAAATTAAAAGAAGATAGCTCAATTAAAATAACGAATATCCACGGTGTTGGGTATAAGTTAGAAGTAAATTAATGGTTGATTTTATCAAATACAAAATCTACAGAAAATTTATCATTAAAAATTTTACATTTTAGTTGTTTGTTCTCTTTATAATAATAAACTTTTTGAGGGAATTCATTTTCAGGATTCTCACATGTAAATGAACTATCGGTTTGTTGGGTGAATTTAAATAAAGTAGGTGTTTCGTTAACTCCTTCAACTTTTAAATATAATGTGTTTTGTAATTCAACTATGCTCATCACTTCTTTAAAAATAGTATCTGTGTTTTTTAAAGTAAATCCGATACCAGTTAAATCTTTATTCCAAAAATCAAATGTTCTTTTGTTAGGTTTTTCATTAATACGCTCCCATTTTCCAAATAACCAAGTTGGTTTTTGTTTTTTCTTTTCTGTTTGACAAGATAAAATGATAAAACAAGTTAGTATTAATGAAAAATAGCGCATAATATTCATCTTTATAAGCTAAAGATATGGATTAAATTCGATAAAAATCGTAAATTCGCACCCCAAGAAAAGATACAATGCTAGATAAATTACAGATAGTTAAACAACGTTTTGATGAAGTTTCTGACTTAATCATTCAGCCAGATATTATTACTGATCAAAAGCGTTATGTTCAATTAAATAAAGAATATAAAGACTTAGGAAAGGTTGTTGATAAGGCAAACGAGTACCAAAGTTTATTAAATACCATTGAAGAGGCTAAAGAGATTATTGCTGACGGAAGTGATGCTGAAATGGTAGATATGGCTAAAATGGAAATGGATGAAGCTAAGAACAGAATTCCTGTTTTAGAGGATGAAATTAAGTTTTTATTAATTCCAAAAGATCCAGAAGATTCTAAAAATGCTGTAGTTGAATTACGTGCAGGAACTGGTGGAGATGAAGCTAGTATTTTTGCAGGAGATTTATTTAGAATGTATACTAAGTATTGTGAAGGTAGAGGTTGGAAAGTTTCTACGGTAGATTTTTCTGAAGGAACGAATGGAGGATTTAAAGAAATTCAGTTTGAAGTTTCTGGAGATGATGTTTATGGAACTTTAAAGTTCGAAGCAGGAGTGCACCGTGTACAGCGTGTACCTCAAACAGAAACTCAAGGTCGTGTGCATACATCAGCAGCAACTTGTATGGTTTTCCCAGAAGCGGAAGAGTTTGATATAGAGATTAACCCTAAAGACGTACGTATTGATTTTTTCTGTTCTTCAGGACCAGGAGGACAATCTGTAAATACAACGTATTCTGCTGTTCGTTTAACGCATATTCCAACGGGATTAGTAGCACAATGTCAAGATCAAAAATCTCAACATAAAAACAAAGAAAAAGCATTTAAGGTATTACGTTCTCGTTTATACGATTTAGAATTAGCTAAAAAGCAAGCAGAAGACGCTTTAAAGCGTGGTTCGATGGTGACTTCAGGAGATCGTTCTGCTAAGATTAGAACATATAATTATCCGCAAGGTCGTGTAACAGATCATAGAATTGGATTAACATTATATGATTTATCTAATATTGTAAATGGAGATATTCAAAAAATTATCGATGAGTTAATGCTTGCCGAAAATACTTCTAAATTAAAAGAGTTAGGAGAAACAATTTAAAAATAAAAAAGCAACCAAATTTGGTTGCTTTTTTTATTTGTGGAGACGCCGAGAATCGAACTCGGGTCCAAACAAGCAGCTCAAAGGCTTTCTACATACTTAGTTTTTGTTTAATTTTCGATTATAGCCTGACCAAAAACAGCCTAACTATAACTTATCTTCTTTAGTTTCGAAAACTTATCAAAGCATTAAGTTCTCTATGTTTACTTTTACGATGCCCAAAAGTGAAACGCCGTAAACCAAGGCTTTTCGTGGACATAAAGCTTGCGCACCTTGTGCGCCGAGGCTAATCCTACTGTTAATTCAGATTATGCAGCTAAAGCGTAGTTATCTTCGCCGTTTAAAAAGTTGAAATAAGTTTTACGAGTTGTCATCTCACTCCTCGGTATGCTTACGTTATCACTGACCTTGCTGTCAAAACCAGTCGTCCCCAATATGTTAAAGAACACAAATAAATAATCAATAAATATACCAATGAAATAATACAGTATAGCCTTTTTATTTGTGGGCAACAAATATATAAAAATACTATTTGTGCGATACGTTTAAAACAAGTATTTTCGCGAAGCTTGTTGTAATTTATAACAATTACAGGCAATTTGTTAAATTTTAATGCAAATAGATCATGAAATTCGGAATCATAAAAGAACGTAAGAATCCACCAGATAGAAGAGTTGTTTTTTCACCTGAAAAATTACAAGAGTTTAAGCAACAATTTCCAGAAGCTGAAATAGTGGTTGAAAGTTCTGATATTCGCGTTTTTTCTGATGAAGCTTATAGAAACCTTGGAATAGAGGTGTCGAATGATGTATCTGATTGCGATGTATTGTTAGGAGTAAAAGAAGTTCCTGTTGAAAATTTAATTCCGAATAAAAAATACTTTTATTTTTCGCACACTATAAAGAAACAGCCTTATAATCGAAAGTTGTTAAAGGCAATGCTAGAGAGAAATATTGAAATGTATGATCATGAAACGATTGTAAAAGAAAGTGGAGCAAGGTTAATTGGTTTTGGTCGTTATGCTGGTTTAGTTGGTGCATATAACGGATTTAGAGCTTTAGGTATTAGAGAAGGAATCTTTAATTTAGCTAAGGTAGAAACATTACCAGATTTAGAAGCTGTAAAAGCTGAACTTGATAAAATAACTTTACCAAATATTAAAATATTACTTACAGGTACTGGTAAGGTAGCTAAGGGAGCTAAAGAGATTTTAGATCATTTAAAAATTAAAGAAGTTTCAGATACTTTATACTTAACTTCCGATTTTTCTGAGCCAGTATATTGTATGGCAGATGTTATGGAATATAATAAGCGTATTGATGGTAAGGCTGGTGATAAGTATGCTTTTTATAAAGATCCAAGTGGATATGAAAGTAACTTTATGCCATATGCTAAAGTAACAGATTTCTTTATTGCTGGACATTTTTATGGAGATGGAGCTCCGTATTTATTTACAAGAGAGGATGCAAAACATTCAGATTTCAAAATTAAATATGTAGTAGATGTTTCTTGTGATATTGATGGACCAGTAGCTTGTACAATTCGCCCTTCAACAATTGCCGATCCTATTTATGGATATAATCCTGAAACGGAATCAGAAATTGATTTTATGGATGAAAAAGCAATTACAGTAATGGCAGTTGATAATTTGCCGTGTGAATTGCCAAAAGATGCAAGTGAAGGTTTTGGAGAAATGTTTTTAAAACACGTTATTCCATCATTTTATAATAATGATAAAGAAGGTGTTCTAGAAAGAGCTAAAATGACTACAAATGATGGGAAACTAACTGACCGTTATTTATATTTACAAGATTACGTAGACGGAAAAGAATAACAATTTAAGTCCTGCTTCGGCAGGATTTTTTATAACTATATGTTACCAGATAAAAAGTTTTTAATTGATACCGCAAATATGCGAATGCCTTTTGGAAAGTATAAAGGTGTATATTTGGTTGATATACCAGAGTATTATATTGTATGGTATAAAAACAAGGGATTTCCGCAAGGTAAATTAGGTAAGATGATGGGATTAGTCTACGAACTTCAATTAAACGGTTTAGAGGATGTTTTGCGAAAAATTAGAACATTGTAGTTAATGAAACCAGCTGAAGAATACATATTAAAACAACCAGAGTCACTACAGTCTATTTTACTGCACTTACAAATTTTGGTAGAAACTAATTTTGAGGAAGCAGAGTTATTATATAAATGGAAAATTCCGTTTTATTATTTAAACAATAAACCGCTATGTTATTTCAATGCAACAAAAAAGGGATATGTTGATGTAGGTTTTTATTGTAACACAGAACTTAAAATGTATAATGAGTTTCTAGTTTCTGAAAATAGAAAAGCAGTAAAGTCACTTCGTTACTTTCAACTAGAAGAAATAAATAGTGAAATTTTAGTATCGGTTTTAAGTGAAGCTTATGAATTGAGGAATAAATAACTATTTAATTAAAAATTCCAGCATTACCTCATTGTCAATAATTAAATACAATCCTCTTGTGTTTTGTGGAGGTGTTATTTTAATAGTACTAATATTATTTTGATAAGATATGTCGTCAGGTTTTTTTGCATATTGATAACCGCTAAATCCAAATAATACTTTTTGATGAGGTTTTAAATTTTTAATCTTAAGTTCGATAGCTTTTTTATTGTTCAAAACACCTTGTTTCGGTGAAATTAATTCTAAATCAGATTTTAAAAAAGAAGACTCATAAATAGGTTGATTATAATAACCTTCTTTTGTAATTCTACCAACTCTTAATTGCCAAAGAGTGTTTTCAGGTAAGTGTGTTTTAAAATATTTTTCTTTAGGAATATCATAAAAATAGGGATTAAATCTTCTCTGCCATTTACCATTAAAAACAGCTCCAGCTGCCCAAGTAGCATCAATATAAATCCACTTGTCATTAATTTTTATTGCATTCCAAGCATGGTTTGTTATGTTTCTTACATTATTAATATCGTTTAAAGAATTTCTTACATAGCCTTTTATAACTTCGTTTTCGATATTTAGTAAGTTACATATTTTAGCAACAGTTTGAGCATAACCTTCACAAACAGCTTTTCTAGTAGTTAAAGTTTTATCTACAATCTCATTTTTAATTTCGTTAATTTTTTGTTGCTTTTCAGCTTCGTTTCTATAACGAAAACGTATCCTTTTTTGTTTAGGATTTCGAAAATTATCTAGATCATAATTAATATTCTTACTAACCCAATTAAAAATTGCTTTTACTTGTGATTCTTTAGATTTAAAATCAGAAGCTATTTTTTTAGTTAATGCTTCAGAACTTAAATGTTTAGGGTAGTCTTTTGTTATTTTTTCAATTGAAGAAAATTCTTGAGAAAACCCGAAGTATGAAGTAAATAATAAGAGTAATAGAAATTGTTTCATGTCGAAATTTAAAACAATTTTATTAATCAAAAATTGTGCCTATAAATTATCAAAGACAATTTTCAGTTATCAGATTAAAAACGAATATTCTTTTAAATATTTAATTGGCTATATTTAACCTTTTAAAATAAATAAGATGAAAAAAATAATATACGCTTCAATTATTGGAGCTTTGTCAATTGTATCCTGTAAAACAGTAAAGAATGAAGATCAAAATAAGGCAAAAAAAGCTGTTGAGGTTTCAAAAAAGACATCACAAAATTCTACTTTTATAGATTCTTCTTTAGTAAGAAAGCATTTATATACATTGGCTTCTGATGATATGAAAGGTCGTAAGCCTGGAACTGAAGGGATGGAGAAGGCAACTAAGTATATCGAAAGCGAGTATAAAAGAATAGGATTGAAACATTTTAAAGGTTTAGATTCTTACCGTCAAACTTTTACTCATAATGGTATTGAAATGAGTAATATTATAGGTGTATTAGAGGGAACTACAAAAAAAGACGAGTATGTAATTATTTCAGCGCATCACGATCATTTAGGAGAGAAGAAAGATGGAGAAGGAGATCGTATTTTTAATGGAGCTAATGACGATGCTTCTGGTGTTACAGGTGTTTTAGCTTTGGCTGATTATTATGCAAAAAAAGGAACAAATGAGCGTAGTATTTTATTTGTATGTTTTACCGCAGAAGAAATGGGGTTAGTAGGGTCTAAGTATTTTGGTAAAGATATTGATCCGTCTAAGTTTGTTGCTGGGATAAATTTAGAATTGATAGGTAAAGAGCCAAAAACAGGACCTAAAACAGCTTGGTTGACTGGTTTTGATAGGTCTGATTTTGGTAAAATAATTCAGAAAAATTTAGAAGGAACGGGTTATAAATTATTTCCAGATCCATATACAAAATTCAATTTATTTTTTAGGTCAGATAATGCGTCTTTAGCACGTTTAGGTGTTCCTTCTCATACTTTTTCAACCACTCCAATTGATATTGATGCAGATTACCATAAAGTATCGGATGAAGCAGAAACTTTAGATGTTGGTATTCTTACAGAAACTGTTAAAGCAGTAGCAAAAGGGACTGAAAGTATTATTAATGGAAAAGATACACCTACAAGAGTGGTAATAGAAGAATAAGAATAGAGATTTTAAAATTATAAAGGGAGCTTTTAGCTCCCTTTTTTTATAACGTAGTTTTATTTGAATTGTCAAGTTTATATTTGTTTTATGGTTGATTTGTTGATAATGTTAAAGTTTTATTAATTTTTTGCTATATTCGCAATTGTTAAATTAAAATCCCTCAAAATTATGAAAAAACAATTATTAAGTTTAGCTATAGTTTTAGCTATGTTTTCTTGTTCTAACAACGAAACATTAGAGATAGCTGAACAGCAGAAAGAATTGCTAAGTAAAAAAGAAATCAACACAATTATTAAAACTTCATTAGAATCTACAGGAGATTTTAATTGGGGAGATCAAGAGGCTCATACTATTTGGAGTGCTGTTAAACAGGGTGAAGATATTTTAACTATTGGTTATGGTACTTCAAAAAATAACTTTGCAAGAAGTGCTGAAGCTGAAAATATTAAAAATGAAATAATTCAATTAGTACATAGCATAGAAAACGTTTCTGCTAAAGGGCAAACTGAATTATATATTAATGAAACAATTAATGTTATTGATATTAGAGTAACTAATAAAGAAACGATTAAAGCTTTATTAAAAGATACTAGAGTGCGATATATTGAACCAGGAGGATACAACTTCTTGGCAACTGATAATCAAGCACGTTCTTCTTCAGAAGGATCTTCTGGATGTGGTTATGGTACAGCTACTTTAAGTACGAATGATTACCGTACGGTAGCTCCAGGTGCAAGAGTACCTTGGTCTTTTGATGCTCACAATATTCCACAAGCATGGAGCCATAGTACTGGAGCAGGAGTTACAGTTGCTATTGTTGATTCTGGTTTGTCACCAGAGCAAAAATGGATGAACCAATACTTTAACGATGGGTATTCTTCTGGAAGAACCGTTCAGAAGTATGGAACTTTTGTAGATTCTTGGTGGGCTTGGTCTAATAATTATGATGGTGTAAATGATAAATGCGGTCATGGTACTAAAATGGCTGCTGTTGCAACTGCACCAAGAAATAATGATAACTTACCAGTAGGTGTTGCTTATAACGCAAACTTAGTTTCTTATCGTTCAGTTGAAAATGTTGTGATAGATGATTATCATGAAAAAAGAGGAATTGTAGAAGCCTTAACAGCTTTAGCAAATAGAAGTGATGTAAAAGTAATTTCTATGTCGTTAGGATATCCGTTTAGTATTGGTAATGTTTCTGATGCAGTTAAGTATGCACATAGTAAAGGTAAAATGATTTTAGCAGCTGGTGGTACATCAACTTCAGTAACTACTTGGTATGGAGTTATTTTTCCAGCAAGTATGTCTGAAACCGTAGCTGTAACAGGAGTAAAAGAAAATCAGTATAATAAATGTGATGTTTGTCATTCAGGTTCTCAAATAGATTTTACTGTACAAATGCAAAGAACTAATGGAACTGATAATAAAATACCAGTATTAAGTTATTATAATGGTCAGGCGAACTATGTTGGTGGATCATCTGTAGCTACTGCAACTACTGCAGGTATTGCTGCCTTAGTATGGTCTAAACACCCATCTTGGTCTCGTGAACAAGTATTACAAAAAATGAGAGAATCCGCTGATTTTTATCCAAATAAGCATTCTGAATTTGGATATGGAAATATTGATGCTTTAAAAGCTGTTCAATAATAAAAATCAACTAACTAACCTTAAAAGCCTCGTTTATACGAGGCTTTTTGTATTTTTATAAGGTATGATTCTTGATTGTCAATAATAAAATTTAATAATGAAACAATTAAAATATCTTTTTCTATTTATACTAATGAGTTGCTCGTCAACTAAAGTGGTATATGATTATGACAATAAAATGGATTTTACTACTTATAAAACCTTTAATTACTTTGAAGATGTTGGAAAAGGTTTAAATGAGTTAGATGTAAAAAGAATAACAAATGAGTTGTCAGAAGGATTACAACAAAAAGGAATGAGATTGTCAGATACTCCTGATTTTTACATAAATATTGTTTCTAAAGATAGAGAAGCCATTAGAAGAAATACTATTGGAGTTGGAATAGGTGGTGGAGGAAATGTTGGATTTGGTATTTCTGGAGGAATTCCGATTGGAAGCCGAAAAATTAATCAGGAAATAACAGTTGATTTTGTTGAAAGTAAAACAAATAATCTTATTTGGAATGGAATTGCTAATAGTGAAATAAAAGAAAGAACTACACCCGAAGAAAAATTAGCGCATTATAAAAAAGTAGTAACAGAAATATTAAAAGGATATCCACCTAATAAAAAGAAATAATGGCATACAATGAATTTTTATCAGATAGAATAGCGCAGTGTTTTAAAGAGAAACATGTAGTGTTTTATGAAAAGAAAATGTTTGGAGGAGTGTGTTTTATGGTAGATAATAAAATGTGTGTTGGAGTGAACAGAGATGAAATAATGGCAAGAATAAATCCAGATATTTATGAGGACTCATTATTAAAGAAAGGGTGCAAGAAAATGAATTTTACAGGAAGACCAATGAAAGGTTTTGTTTTTTTAACTGAAGAAGCAACCGATTTAGATGAAGATTTACATTATTGGTTACAATTAGCTTTAGATTATAATCCTTTAGCAAAAGCTAGTAAAAAGAAAACCTCCAAATAATTGGAGGTTTTTACTTTAATATAGCTGCAAGATTTAGAATTGATATCTTAACCCTAAACCAAAGTCAGATTGAAAACCGTCATAAAAACCGCTAAATCCAATTTCTGGTCTGTAGTCTAAAGAAATCATTAAAGGAATATCGAAATTGTACTCAATACCAACTACACCAGCAGCAAAAAGTACAGTTTCAGAGTCTAAATTCAAAGAATTGTCAAAACTCCAGTGTCCAACTCCACCACCAGCACCAGCGTACCAATTAAACTTGTTTTCTAATTGCCATACCCATTGGTATAATCCTGTGGCTTTGAAACCGTCAAAATTCTTTCCATTTCTTAATCCTAAATCAATTTCTAATCTGTTATTATCACCTAAAGCGTGTTGGTAAGATATTTCAGCTCCAAACCCATCATTGTCTCCTAAACGAAGTCCAATAGCATTTTTAGAAATGTCTTGAGCATTTGCCGAGAATACTCCAGCTACGATTAAACCGATAATTAAAAATGTTTTTTTCATAATTTTTGATTTTGTGTTTTTTGTTAGAGCTAATATATAAAATTTATTTAACTAATATTTTTGTTCCTTTACTATGGCTTGAGAATTCTGGAGCATACATACTTTGTATCGTTGTTATGCCATTACTAAAATCACCAGCATTGTTTGCTCTAACATCGTATTCGAAAACATATACTCCTTTAGGTAAACGATCGAAAAAGAAATTTGTTGCTGCATCTTTAGTGCTTTCATAGTAACCTAAACCATCTTGCCATTTGTATTGAGATAGTACATTTATAGGTTCAACGCCACTAGCACGCATATCTTTCATGTGAATAAACTCCATATCTCTATCAGAACGTAATTCTATTCTAACAGTGATTAAATCGCCTACTTTCAGTTTTGTGTTTTGAGTGATTTCTTTTAGTTGCTTACCAGTGTCAGAATTTACTTTTAAAAATAGTTTCTTCTTAAGTTTTAGTGGAGTTTCAGCTGAGGTTATTTTATCTAAATCTTCAAAATATTGCCAATATAATCCACCCCAAGCAATTCCTTTTCCTTTTTTAGAAATAGTTACTTCAGCCATTTCTTTAGTAATTTCATTATTATTCCAAGAAGTTTTAAAATAACCAGTACCAGCTTCAACTTTTACGTCTTCCATTTTAGATGGGTTGATAGTTTTATTGCCAATATTTATATCAACCATATCTGTTATAGAAATCCAATTACTACCTTGTAATAGTAAGGCGTAAACAGCTTCGGTAGTGGCTTTTGTTGTTTTCCAACGATTGGTTTGTTTGTTTTTAAGTAACCATATTTTTAGGTTGTCAATAGTTTTGGTATCATTTTCAATTTCTGAAAAAGCTTCAATTAATAAAGCTTGTGTTTCGATAGGAGATTGATACCAATACCAACTAGGTTTATTCGATTTCCAATACATTCCTAATTCTTCAGAGCTAATACTATTCTCTTTTAAGGAAGCAAGTATTTTATTAGAAATAGTTTTATTACCTGCTCTAAAATGGATCAATGCGATTTGTGCTTTAGCAGATAGATTATAATCATTCCAATATTTAGAAGTTTGATTTTTGTAATACTCTACAATAGTTTTAATTTTAGGATTTAATGTAATATCAGTATAAAAACTACGCATATATAAATACTGAATTATAAAATAATTTAAATGATTCTGTTTCAAATAAGCTTCATACTTCTTATTACCATTTTTAGCTTTAATCTCGTTAGCTCTTTTTAATAAATCAAGATATTGTTCTTCAATTTCAATATCCAAAAACTGGATAGCATCTATAAGCATTCTTTTAGTATTGTTGTCAAACTCGCTTATACCTAATTGTTTTAAATGCCCAAATCCACTAACAATATGTTGCGTAATATATCTATTCGGATAATCTCCTCCTTTAAACCAAGGGAATCCTCCGTTGGACATTTGCATGTTTTGTAGTTTATTAATAGATCTTTCTTGCTCATTCTTCATTTTATTTAAATCGAACAATAAAGCGATGCGTTTCTTTTGCTCAGTTTCTGATTGAGCATCACGCAACCAAGTAGTTTCTTGAATAATTAAGGATTTTAGGTCTTGATTTTTCTCTAAATTAGATAACAATGCATCACTCGATTTCCATTGATTAAATACTTCTTGAATTCTTGGGTTTGAGTTCGCAATATGACTTGCTAGCTTATTTGCATAATAACGAGCAAAGGTTTGCTCACTACATTCATACGGATACTCCATTAAATATGGTAAAGCCTGTACAGCATACCAAGCAGGATTAGAGGTAACCTCTAATGTTAGCTTATGATTTTTTAAAGATGATGAGGTATTGTTTTTCAGTTTATCTAATGAGAATGTTTTAGTTTGATTAGAACGTACCCACATTGGTAAAGTTTCAGTAACTAACATTCTGTTTGATAAAACAGGTAATACATTTTGTTCTCCATCAGAAAAACCATCTGCTTTTGCTATGATTTTATATTGAACAGTTTGAACATTATCTGGAATTGATAAATTCCAAGAAACGTTTGTGTTTCCGTCTTTATCAACAGTAAATGATTGATTTTTTACTGAATTGTCAAACAAGTTAATTTCTTTACCAGTAATAGCGTCTGTTAAAATTAACTGAGCAATACCTTGTAGGTTCTTATCAGATAAGTTTGATATTTTTGAGCTTAACGTAATTTTATCACCTTCTCTTAAAAATCGAGGTGCGTTTGGTGTAACCATTAACTCTTTTTGAGTAACTGTTGTTAAAGTTTTAGTTGTTGATTGTAATTCTTTGGTATAAGCTAATAATTGTAATTTCCACTTAGTTAAAGCTTCTGGAGTAGTAAAACTAAAAGTAACATTCCCGTTTTTATCGGTTTTTAAATTTGGATAAAAGAAAGCGGTTTCTTGTAGATTTTTACGAATTTGGATTCCGTCTAAATTTGTTTTTTTAGAGTTGTTATTTTCTACTTGTAATCCAGAAACTTTTCCTTGTAAAGCATTATTTAGATCACTTTCTTCAGCTTCTTCAGAAATCATCATAGAAGCAGATTCCTTCATCATTCTAGGAGAAGATTTTCTTGTTCCATAACCGGCAACAACAACTTCTTCTAAAAGATTATCGCCAACCATTTGAATATCCAATATAGAAAAACTGCCAATACGTTTTTCTACTGTTCTCATTCCAACAAAACTAAAAATAAGAGTATCTCCTTTTTTTGCTTTTATAGTGAAGTTACCGTCAAAGTCAGTTTCTGTGCCATTATTTGTTCCTTTTACCATTATAGTAACACCAGGTAACACTCCGGATTCGTCAGAAACAATTCCAGAAACTTCACCTTTAAATTTACCCGAAGTATTAATTTTTTCTTTTAGCTTAACTCTGCTTAAGTATCGTTGATTTACCCAATGATTATTGTTAAAACTAAACCCAAACCAATTTAATTGATCAAATTGTTGTCTAGGGTGATTTGTATTTGGGTAGCTTCTATTAAAAATTCTAAAACTTTCGTTTCCAAAGCTCTGGTATGCATTTGCATTACTGCCATAAGAGTAATAAGTTGCCGTTGTAATTGGATTAAATTGCCAGTTATGCGGTTTAAATTCATCTAAAGAAGCATCGTACATACTTGCTAAAACTTCAGCAGAGACTTTATTTTTTTTATCGTTTTTAATAGTAAAACTCCAAGTTTCATTGGCTCCTGGTTGTAGCTTATCTCTAAAAGTACTGGTTTCAATAGAAATAAGTTCTTGAGGGTTGGGTACAGCAATGTTTATGATTCCACTATTATAGGAATTGTAATTAACAAAGTAATACTTGATAACAAAACCTCTAATATCTTCTTTACTTATAGGAATTTCTATCTCTTTTATTTTATTATTTAAATGGATTAATTGTGTTTTTACAATTTTATGATTCTTTTCGGTTTGCAATACAATTGTTACATCTTTTGAGGCAGAACCTATTTGCAAACAAACATTTTCACCAATTTTATAAGTTGGTTTATTGGTTTTGTAAAAGAATAATTGGTTATCTGCAACTGTTTTATTTGAATCGTTGGTAACTGAAAATATAACTTTATCAGTTACTTGTTGATTAAATCGATCTTCAGTGTCTAGAATAGCAATGTATTTTCCAGAATTCCATTTTTTGAAATCATTCAAAATGATTTCTTTAGACATTTTCGTGTCAAAAGACTTTTCAAAAATAAGTTTTCCTTTTTTCCAATCTGTTACATTTTCTTCTTCTTTAGTATAAGAATCATGTGGGAATAACTTTTTAAACTCTGCTTCAGAAATATCTTGATAATCTGGAGTATTCCAAGGTCTATTACGTAACGGGTTTTTAGGAGCTTGTAATTTGTAAATTTTAATAGTTCCTTTTGCAGGCGCAAACTCACCATTTAAGTTTTTGGTAGTGATTTCAATTTTTTGCGAGCTATCTTTTACATTTATAGTATTAGGGATTTTTAAAGAAGCTATTAAAGCATGATATCCTACTTTTACGATAGCTTTTGCACTACGAGTTTCTCCGTTAACATCGGTTACGTCTGCAGTAATTTCATAATTAAAAATAGGAGAGCTATCCTTAGATACACTTTCATCTGGAATCGCTTTAAACTTTATAGAAAAATTACCAGAGTCGTTTGTATTAATTTCTCCATGTGTGATTTCCTGTGCCTCAGAAGAAAACCCTGGTCTACGCCAATACCACCAATTCGGATATTGTACTTTTCTATGAACACGGTAAATTACTTTAGCATCGGTAATATTAGTACCCGAAAAAGCTTTTGCAAAACCGTTTATGTTAATACTATCGTTAAGTTTATAGGTTTTAGTAATTGGTTTAAACTCGGTTTTAAATTTAGGACGTTTATATTCTTCTACAGAAATAGAAGTGATATAATCATCACGTTCAAAATCCCAATTAGAAGTAGTATAGAATTTACTTGTTGATTTTTTACTTTCATCAATAGAGAAAGTGTACTCACCAGTTAAACCATTATTTGGTAAGATAAATTCTCCTGAAGCTGAGCCATAATCATTTAGTTTTAAATCAAGTTTTTTTACTTCTTGCCCATTTACATCCTCTAATGAAATTTGAACATATTGATCTGTAAAAGGTTTAGAATGTTCTCCTTTTTTCTGAATAAAAATTGCTTTAAAATAAACTGTTTGACCTGGGCGATAAATACTTCTATCAGTAAAAATAAAGGGTTTTATGATGGTTTCATCTTTATCTTCTTCAGCAATTTGTTTTTCATGTTTGTATAAATAATAGTCACCAAATATAGCTTTGTCTTGTTTTGTGGTAGCAGTTATAAATACGTTGTAATAGGTATGATTACTTTTAAAAGTAGCAAAACCATTAGCATCAGTTATTAATTCTTTTTTGATGGTTTTACCATATCTACGTTGCTTATTTTCTATTAATAATTTTGCATTTTTAATAGGTTTACCATTGTTTCTATCAACTACCTGATATGTTTTAATATTGTTATTATTGCTTTCAATCAACGCAAGATTTGTTACCTGGATATTAGCAGTAGCATATAAACCTGTTGTATTTATATTATTGTCTTCGTGTGCTACTATTAAATAGTTCCCTTGATTTAGTTTAGGAACTATAACTTCAGTAGTATGCGATTTATAATCAAATTCGTTTCTTAATTTATTTTTCCAAGTAGTTACTTTTTCAAGTCGATTGATAAAATGAATACGTTCTTCTTCTATTCTAAATTTATTTAGTTCTTCTAGTTGTTCTCTATTTATTTTATAAGTGGTAAAAAATAATTCATCAATATTATTATAAGTTATTAGTAAACGAGACGAACTATCGATAGGGACAAATTTTTCAGACACAACAGAAAGAGTTTTGTGAGTTATTTGTTGTTTAAGTAGCTCACACTTTTTAGCACCCAAGCTTTTTGGATACTTTTCCGTTACTTGATTACAAATAGCAATAGCATCTTTGTTTTTAAAACGATGTTCAATGTTTTTATCTTGATAATTACTATTTGCTTGTTGATGATAAATTTTTGCAGTTTCGTAAAGATATAAACCAGAAACTTCATTGTTTTTATATTTCTTTTCAGAATCTTTTAAAGTTTGAAGAAACAATTGTTCTTTGTTAGTGAAAGTTTCATGTTGATTTACAAAAAGTAATCGTTCTAAGTCAATACTTACTAAAGCATCAAGATTGTTGTTTTTTAAATGGAAACTGGTTAATTCTTGATAAATTTTTAATGCATTAAATTGTAATGAAAGATCATCTTTAGTTGATAAATTTAATCTTGAAAAAACTTTAGCAGTACTAATCAAATTTGGATTATCAATCTTAAATTGATACGAAGGTTTTGTAATATTAGTTTCGGTAGTTTTATAAAACTTTAATGCATTATGAGCTAAAAAATCAAATAGAGTAGGGCGATACTTTTTAGAATCTTTTACTGAGTGTAAATTTTCTTCGAATTTATCAATATTAGTTTGTTGTAGTAATAATCCGTTTTCTAATGATTTTTGGTAGTATTTATGAATTTCTGCAAAAAGTGTGTCTAAATCCCAAGTTCTAAAATCATTATCATCAACTTTTTCAGTTGTTCTTGTTCGCTGGTAAAACTTCCATCTATTTTGATTAAAATATTGCCAGTATAAATTGGCCAAAATATTTTCTAAGATATTTTTTGTTGGAAATGAATTTTTATCAATCTGTTCTTTAAATTGATTGATGATTTTTAGTTGCGCATTTTCTTCTAAAGTCAAAGAGAATTTACTCTTGTAAAGTAGTGATTTTATAATCTGAGGAGAGTTATTACTTTTTTCAGCTTTATTATAAATGGTATTTACAACTTTTAAAGCTGACTTAGGTAAGTTTTTAGTTTCAAATTTTTGAACTTGATCCCACAAACCTTTATAGTTTTCTTGAGCATTTAATAAGGTTGAAAATAATATCATTAGCAATATTGGTGTCAGTTTTTTCATAACTATGTTCATTTTTTGATGTTCAAATCACTTAAATAACTTTACAAATAGCAATTAAAAGTTTGTAAAACTAGAATTTGAGTGAGTGAACATAACTTTTCAATGAGTTTCGATTTAAAGATACTTAAATTATAGCTTGGTTTTGTATTTTTGGTTTTTATATCATAGATAGTAAAACATGAAAATTCACTTTATAGCCATCGGCGGAAGCGCAATGCATAACTTAGCAATTGCCTTACAACAAAAAGGATACCAAATAACCGGAAGCGATGATACTATTCACGATCCGTCAAAATCTCGATTAGCTAAAAGAGGATTGTTGCCAGAAGAGTTTGGATGGTTTTCTGAAAAAATCACAACTGATTTAGATGCTATAATTTTAGGGATGCATGCTAAAAAAGATAATCCAGAATTATTGAAGGCACAAGAGTTAGGATTGAAGATATATTCGTATCCTGAGTTTTTGTACGAACAATCGAAAGATAAAACTCGTGTTGTTATTGGAGGTTCTCATGGAAAAACAACCATAACTTCAATGATTTTACATGTGTTAAATTATCATGATAGAGAAGTAGATTATATGGTTGGTGCTCAGTTAGATGGTTTTGAAACTATGGTGCATTTAACCAATGAAAATGAGTTTATTGTTTTAGAAGGAGATGAGTATTTAAGTTCACCTATTGATATGCGTCCGAAATTTCATTTATACAAACCAAATATTGCTTTGTTGAGTGGAATTGCTTGGGATCATATCAATGTATTTCCAACATTTGATAATTATGTAGAGCAATTTAGAATATTTAATGATTCTTTGACTAATGGTGGGATTATGGTATATAATGAAGAAGATATTGTTTTAAAAGAAGTTGTTGAGAGTTCTAATCATCCAATAAAAGGGTATCCATATAAAACTCCAAATTATACAATAAATAACGGAATAACTTACTTAGAGACTTCTGATGGAGATATGCCGTTGGAAATTTTTGGAGATCATAATCTACAAAATTTGGCAGGAGCAAAATGGATTTGCCAACATATGGGAATTGATGAAGATGAGTTTTATGAAGCTATAGCTAGTTTTAAAGGAGCAAGTAAACGTTTAGAAAAGATAGCAGAAAGCAATTCTACTGTTGTTTTTAAAGATTTTGCGCATAGTCCAAGTAAAGTAAAAGCAACCACTACTGCTGTTAAAAAGCAATACTCAAATAGAACTGTATTGGCTTGTTTAGAATTACATACCTATTCAAGTTTAAATGCAGAGTTTTTAGCAGAGTATAAAGGCGCTATAGATAATGCTGATAAAGCAGTTGTGTTTTATTCTCCACATGCTGTAAAAATTAAAGAATTAGAAGAAGTTACAGAAGAGCAAATAGCAAGTGCTTTTGAAAGAGATGATTTAATTATTTTTACTAATCCGAATGAGTTTAAAGAGTTTCTGTTTAGTGAGAACTTAAAAGAAACAGCTCTGTTATTAATGAGTTCTGGTAATTATGGTGGCTTGGATTTTGAGGAAGTTAAGAGTTTGGTTTAGTCTTAAAACCAATTTTCTTCTTATACCAATTTAAGTCTGTTAATCTTGAGAAAACAAATGTGAAATACGATTTATTAAAAAGGGCTTTAAACAAAATAGTAAATCTTGATTTAAACCATAAATAGGATTTTACTTTTTTTGTTGTTAATGATTTTTGTTTAGTGTTGTCTATAGAATTAATGTATTTATTTAGATAGATGTTCTCTTTTTTAGATGAAATAAAACTAAAGTTTTTAGGTTGAGATAGAATTGATGTGTATAATTTTAATCCAGCATTTAATTCTTTATTTAAATGATTGTGATTAATTGATGTGTGTTTCTTTAGCTTTTTATCTAGTAAAAAAATGTCATAAGCAGCTCTAAGACTTATGTTTTTTAATAAGTAAGCATCGTCATTAATAAACTTTGAAAAAACAGTTAATTTTATTTGGTTTTCAAAAGACAGGAACGTTATTCCATTAATTTTTTCTAAAGAATTTTTTATAAAATCGTAATTAAAGAATTTTGATTTCTCTTTTCGAAGCATTTCTTTATGAATTTCAACAGCACCTATTTTGTTTACGTGTATTATTCTTGGTAAATGTCTATGGTACTTTGAAATTTTTGAAATTTTATTTTTATTAAAATAACCATTTTTTTGAAGAAGTTTATAAGCACTTTCACAGTTTTGATTATGAATTAATAAGTCTATATCTCCAACCATGCGTTCAGCAATGTCTTCATATAATCCTTCAAGAAGATTTCCAGTACCTTTTAAAAAAATAGGAGTGATATTGTTCGCTAATAATAACTCATTAATTTCTTTAGCTTGTTTAATAATTTGTTGGTTACGCTCACGATTCAAATCAGTAATATGTATCATGTACTCAACTAAATCAATAGGAAGGTATTGTAAGAAATCAGCACTTTGTAAATTACAATATAATGCGGGGAAAACATATTGAGCAGTACTTACTTTTACGATAATATCCCAATCTATTTTATTTTTTTTTAACTCTAATTCAATTTCAGAACGATTTTGTTTTTCATGAGAGATTGTTAAGCATTTTCCAATAAAAAATATAGCTTCTTTATAAGTCATTATTAAAAATTTTAGAAACTGTTTCTATCATTTTTTCATTATTAGAATACGTTAGTTGATAACAAGGTAATTCAGTAAACCAATTTAAAAAACTTTGAGCATTTTCTTTTATAGGTGATAGCCAAGAATCTGGTACTAACTGTTCAAAAGCATCAGTTTTAGAAATCTCTTTAAGGTCTAAATCACTGTTTTTTTTATACTTAATAAATACTAAAGCTTTACATGGTAAATGATTTGTATAATCAGAATTATTAGGTTTTAAATATCTTACGATTTTATTTAATCGTTTAAAATTATATTCAGCGGTAGAATTTAATTCTGGATATATAGGTAATAAGGTGTCTAAACTATTTTTCTTAATTGAGATTGCTGAAGGAAAGCTAAATACTTCTTGTTTTTCAACATCAATAGGTACAAAATCGTCAGCCAAACAATTAAACCCATTTGCTTGTAATAATGCCAATGAAGTACTTTTTCCGTTACCAGAATCTCCTAAAAACAGCATTGAGCTTTTTCCGTTACTTATGGCAGAAGCATGAAAAACACCCATCCAATCTTTTTCTTTTTTTCCATGCATGTGCTCAACTAATTTCATGGAAAACTTTCCTTGAAAAAAATGAACATTATTTTTACCCCAAGTATTAATTAATACATCATTAATAGAAAAACTAATGTATTCTTTATTACTATAAACTTTGTAGTGGTGATTTACATTATTGGGAGTTTCAATTTCTAAATGTGAAAATTTAGGATGCACAAGAAACATTTCATAATCTGATTGAAAATCTACTTGAAAAATTAAGTTGTTAATCTGATAAAACTTTATAAACTCAAAACTAGTAGGAATTTCTATTTGTTTATTAATTGACTCTTCCTTAGCATTAGTTTTTAATAAAGCTTTAATGTCTGATACTAAATTCTCAGCTTGTTTGTGTGGGATGTTTAAACTGTTAAGTCGTCTGGTAATGATTTCTTGCTTTTCTACGTTATTTTTTAATAACGAAAGAATTTCAGCAACTAAAGGTTCAACAACAATATATTCGTTGTTGTCTTCGAACCAAACAATAGATTTATTTTCGATTTGTTTTACTAGCATACCGTGTAAAAATAACAAAACCTCGATATATATCGAGGTTTTGTTAGATTGAATATATTATTTTATGAACCTGGATCTTCAGGAGTACTTTGAGCTTGTGCTTTTTGAGGATTTAAAATCATATAGGTTCCTAAAGCTGTTAAGGCAGCATATTTACTATAACCTCCTATTTTTTTTAAAGCTTCTTTTCGAGTAATATCTTTATTGTTTTTATCTGTGTTTTTTTTCATGATGTTTTAATTTAAAATTACTCTAAAATTATTTTTCTACTGGTTTTTCCTAATTCAGAAGATAATTCGATAACATAGATTCCTGTTGCTAAAGAAGGAATAGCGATGTTTGAGAAACCATTTGAGTTAAAATTTTGATCAGCAACTTTTTGCCCCATTAAAGAGTATATTTTTAAAGAGGATTTTTCAGTTTGTAAACCAATTATTGATAATGTATTTGGTGCAGATTTATAAATACTTACCTCTTCAATCGATGTTGCAATAGGTGCGTCTATTTTTTGAGAAGTTGCTCGTAAATAAAATTGTCCAATTCCATTAACATCATTTTTTAAAGTGATTGTATGAGCTGTATCTGTAATGTCAACAAGCTCGTTATTAAGTCTGTCTTCTAGGTATACTTTAGTGTTATTAGGTAAATTATTAGAAGAAATATAAAATTGAATTTTTTTACTAGCTAAAGCATTTAATCCAATAGGAATAGCTATGTTTTCAATATCACTTAATGGTAATGATTGAATTGCATAGTTTTTTCCTTGGTTATTAGTTACTAATTGAGAATACAGTGCGAACTTATTAGATGTACTAAATGCAGTTCCGTCATAACCATTATCAAACCCTTTTGTAGTACCGTCTATAAAATAGATTTTTGTTGATTTCGATTTTCCATTTTCACTGGCAGTTAGATTAATTTCAGTTCTAGCAGATCTTTGAAAAGTATCTGTTTGATGGCTCTGATCATTTGCATTGAAGTTTATAGTTGTATCAGCATTTGCACTTACGAAGAAACCTTGCCCAGGAGCAATTTCGAAAGCATCATCAGTACCAGACATTTTAAGATCATAGCTACTAGTTGCTTGATTCCACATCCATATTGTTTCTTCAGTGAATTTTCCAGTGTTGTTTGAAAAGAAAGTACCAAGAGTAACATAAGATGTAAAAGGATTACCAATAAGATTAAAATTATTTGCGCCTCCTTGAGTAATTGCAGGAGTTACGTTACTAGTATTTAATGTTCCTGTAAAATTTAAATGATCTGCAGATGCTAGTTTAACAGATAATCCAGAACCAGAAGTAATACTTCCAGTAGAAGCTTCAGTATAATAATCCCAAGCAGTACCACCATTATTATAAGGAGCCATTGTAATGTTTGAACCTCCTTGTACAGCAAAGGTATGGTTAGCAATTAAATCTTGAACAGTTTCACCATTTACAGGTGAAGAAACCAAATGCCAATTACCAGTTAATGATCTTTTGTAAGTAATACTTCCAGTTACTGTTGCATTAGCTACTAAAGAAGCACCAGATTCTATGGTAATGCTACTAGCTGTAGTTACAGATGAAATTGTTGGGTAATTAGTTAATCCAGATGGTATAATTATATTAGAACTACTTGAAGGGATAGAGCTATCTAACCAGTTTGTAGCTGTATTCCAATTATTATCTGTAGCTCCAGTCCATTTAATTATTGAGGTAAAAGAAGAATTATCTGTATTATCTCTACCAGGAGAGAACAAAACAGGGTTAGATGCGATATCAGAATGATCAACAAAAGAACCTGTTAAATCAGGATCCCTAGCAATTGATTGGTTATTTCCAGCAGCTCCATAAACTTCAACTAAAATGCTGTTTCCTGAATCATCTTTGACAGTAATTGTATCACCACCATTATTTAATCCTAATGCTCCAGTTGAAGCAACTTGTGTTAAACCAGGTACTGTTGCTGGATTTCCACCACTAAATAAAACAATAGCATCATTGGCTGGTATAATTGTTCCATTTGGGAATGTATGTCTGTCACTAGCACCATCAGATAAAACCCAATTGGATATATCTAAATCAGATCCACTAATATTATATATTTCTATAAATTCATCTTGTGAGGTGCTTGAGTTTCCATCTCCATTTGCATCTCCATTTGCTGCATCAGGATCAGCTAGGATTTCATTAATAACAATAGGTGTATCGTCGTCATTAATTGTTATAGTATGTTGAGCAATAGATATATCTGCAGTACCAGAAGTTACAGCAATATTAAGTATAACTGTTTCACTTATATAGTCAGCATCATCTTTAATATCTATAGATATATTTTTAGTTTCATCTCCTGTAAACGTTAAAGAAGTTGTGTTTAAAGTATAGTCACTTGCAGGGGCAGAGCTGCTACCATCAACAGATACACTAATTGTTACATCTGAAGAATGATTTGTCATGGAAACCGGTACTGTTGTGTTAAAAGTAGCGTCTGTTTCGTTTTCAGAACTACTAGCGTTATCAAAATTAATTGCAGGGCTAGATGAAGGAGTTGTACCTTCTACTAAAACATCATCTAACCATAATAAACCAGCTCTTGACGATGTGTAAAAAAACTCTAATCCAAAGTAATTACTAAAAGTATAATCAGTATTCGTTACATTTCCTTCAGAAACTAAAGAATCGAAACCACCATCAGCATCTACAGATAGATTCCATGCCCCACTTGTAGATCTAGTTATTTTTATACCTTTAGTATTACTAGAATTCCAGTCAATTGAAGAAGTTATGATTGCACCATCAGCAGCACCATCCGTTACTTTCCATAAAGTAAGTATGTCAGTAGATCCAGTTAAGTTAACACCCACTGCATAACCATCAACTGTTGCAGAGCTTAAGTCTGTTTCATTTGCTGTTAAAAATATCCAAAACTTATTTGATCCAGAAGGATCCCAGGACCCATTCTTTAAATTGAATTGCCAAGTGGCATCCTTAGTAGTTAAATCTAGTCCAGCTGTACTATGGTAAATATAACTAGAACCGCTAACACTTGATAGATTGTGTTTCAATGAATTTGTACCCGTAATGAAAGAATCAGTTGAATTTGCCCAATCACTTGCTGTTCCTTCAGTCCAACCACTCAAGTCTCCATCATCAAAATTATCATTAATAATAGTTTGACTCCAAGCAGAACTAGTTATAAAAATTGAAGCAAAAATGAATAGTTTAAAAAAGTATTTATGTTTCATAAAAATGAGTTTTTAAAACTCAAAAATAAGAAAAATAGATAACTTCCTGAAGACTAAGCTATAAGTGAAGTATATGTAAAAATAACAAAACCCGGATATATATCGAGGTTTTATTAGATTGAATATATTATTTTTAGCTACCTGGATCTTCAGGAGTACTTTGAGCTTGTGCCTTTTGAGGATTTAAAATCAGATAAGTACCTAAAGCAGTTAAGGCAGCATATTTACTATAGCCTCCTATTTTTTTTAAAGCTTCTTTTCGAGTAATATTTTTATTGTTTTTATTTGTGTTTTTTTTCATGGTGTATAGATTTAAAATTACTCTAAAATTATTTTTCTACTGGTTTTTCCTAATTCAGAAGATAATTCAATAACATAGATTCCTGTTGCTAATGAAGGAATCGTAACAGTAGAAAATCCATTTGAATCAAAATTTTGATCAGCAACTTTCTGCCCCATTAAAGAGTATATTTTTAAAGAGGATTTTTCAGTTTGTAAACCAATTATAGATAATGTATTTGGTGCAGATTTATAAATACTTACTTCTTCAATCGATGTTGCAATAGTTGCATCTATTTTTTTAGAAGTTGCTCGTAAATAAAATTGTCCAATTCCATTAACATCATTTTTTAAAGTGATTGTATGAGCTGTATCTGTAATGTCAACAAGCTCGTTATTAAGTCTGTCTTCTAGGTATACTTTAGTATTATTAGGTAAATTATTAGAAGAAATATAAAATTGAATTTCTTTACCAGCTAAAGCATTTAATCCAATAGGAATAGCTATGTTTTCAATATCACTTAAAGGTAATGATTGAATTGCATAGTTTTTTCCTTGGTTATCAGTTACTAATTGAGAATACAGTGCGAACTTATTTGATGTACTAAATGCAGTTCCGTCATAACCATTATCAAACCCTTTTGTAGTACCTTCTATGAAATAGATTTTGGTAGATTTAGATTTTCCATTTTCATTAGCTATTAAATTAATTTCAGTTCTAGCAGATCTTTGAAAAGTATCAGTTTGATGACTCTGATCATTAGCATTGAAGTTTATAGTTGTGTTTGCATTTGCGCTAACAAAGAAACCTTGCCCAGGAGCAATTTCAAAAGCATCATCGGTACCAGACATTTTAAGGTCGTAGCTATTAGTTGCTTGATTCCACATCCATATTGTATCTTCAGTAAATTTTCCAGTGTTGTTTGAAAAGAATGTTCCTAGAGTAATATAGGATGTAAAAGGATTACCAACAAGATTAAAATTATTTGCGCCACCTTGAGTAATTGCAGGAGTTACGTTACTGGTGTTTAATGTTCCTGTGAAACTGAAATCTCCAGCAGATGCTAACTTAGCGGAAAGACCAGAACCAGAAGTTATATTTCCAGTAGAAGCGGCAGTATAATAATTCCAAGCAGTACCACCGTTATTATAAGGTGCCATTGTAATGTTAGAGCCTCCTTGTATAGCAAAAGTATGGTTGGTAATTAAATCTTGGATAGTTTCACCATTTACAGGTGAAGAAACCAAATGCCAGTTACCAGTTAATGTTCTTTTGTAAGTAACACTTCCAGTTACTGCTGCGTTAGCTACTAAAGAAGCACCAGATTGGATTGTAATACTGTTAGCGGTAGTTGCAGATGAAATTGTTGGGTAGTTAGTTAGACTATTTGGAATAGTTATATCTGCACCAGCTGCAGGAATAGAATTAGTACTCCAATTTGAAATTGAACTCCAATTATTATCAGTAGAACCATTCCATGTAACAGTACTGACTATATTTATATCAATATTATGAAATGCAAAATCATTAAATCCACCAGTAGTAAAAGCGCTATGAGAAATGATATTAAAACTGCTAATTCCAGTTCCATTAGTAGCATTGGTAATAGTTATAGGACCAGAACCTGTGGCGTATGTTTTTTGAGACGCTATAACATCGCCACTTTGATTTTGAAGTGACACATCACCAGTTTCTATAGTATCATAATCTAATGAGTTTAAAGTAAAGTTGATTAAAGCTCCATTTTTAGTAACTGAAATGATATAGTCACCTCCTGTACCTTGAGCACTTAAATAAAATTTCCCTGCATCATCTTGAATGTTACTACCAGCTCCCCCTTCATGAAAAACAGTTAAAACATAAGTATCACCACTATTCATTAAAGTTTCGGTAATTTCATTATCACCATGTCCTGTTGATGTATCTAATGTAAAGTTTAAATTTTGAGCAATAGTTGTTGCCGTGTAAAAGCAAAAAACTAAGACTAATATAAAGAACGAATGTTGTTTTTTATCATTTAGTTTTAAATGTAAATATCTCATAGTTACAGAGTTAAGAAGTTAATTGATATTTAGTTTCGACTAGGAAAAAGTCCTTGCGTACATATGATATAGTTTATAGCTATATAAGGTGGTCGATTTTCATGAGATAAATTTCCTCCAGTGTTTCCAATTGTTACTGCATCAGAAGCCATTTGAGTATTCTTGGTTGAAGCATAAGAACCACCATCTGCATTGTAATTTCCTGTCGGTGAAGTTGTTCCTTCTCCTCTTCCTACAGGAGCAGTTGCACTTAAAACAGCATTATGGCTGTGAGAAGGTATTTGGGTTATGTTTAGTATAACGTTTTCTATTCCTCCTTTTTGCCCTAATCTGTAATCGGTTAGGCCAGGACCTCTTCTTGGGCCAATAGATACCCTTCCACGTAAATCTGGTAAGGCAAAAGTTGTTCTTCCATCACCACCATAGGTAGTCCCTAAAATAGAAAATAAAGCTGTGTTTTGCGAGATTGCTAATAATTGTCCATCACAGAATGCCCAACCTCTTGGAGCAAAATTACCTGCAAACATCTTTACTTCACCGAGAAAGCCTTCTTGTTGTGCATAAATATCTGAAATTGATAAAAGAATTAATAATAAACCTCCTAATAGAGTAGTTTTTAATTTCATGATTTATAAGTTTAGTTAGTTAATGTTGAAGTTACTAAAAAAATACCCTAAATAATTGTATTGTAGTTATTTAGGGTATTTTTCCTGTTGCTTTTTGAGTGTTTTAACTTCAATTACTCAAAATGATAATTTTATGATTTTAGCAACTGTTTGTATACAAAAATTAACTTCTAGATGGGAATATCCCTTGTAAAGCAATTATATAGTTTGTAACTAAAAATGGTTGTCTATTTTCATGAGATAAATTTCCTCCTGTATTTCCAATAGTCACAGCATTATTAGCCATTAAAACATTGTTTACAGAAGCATATGATCCTCCTTCAGCCGGATATGCTTCAACTGGAGATGTTGTTCCTTCTCCTCTTCCTACTGGAGCAGTCGCATGAGTTGAAGCAGTATGAGAGTGACTAGGAATTTGAGTTGTGTTTAAAGTAACTGACTCTACCCCTCCTTTTTGACCAGCTTTATAATTAGAAGGTAAGCCTGATCCTTGTCCCTGGTGAATAGGAGCTCTACCTCTTAAATCAGGTAAGGCAAATGTAGTTCTTCCGTCTCCTCCATAGGTGGTTCCTATAATAGAGAAGAGAGCATTATATTGTGAGATAGGGAGTAATTGACCATCGCAAAATGCCCATCCTCTTGGAGCAAAGTTACCTCCGAACATCATTATTTGTGCTAAAAAAGGTTCCATAATAGTAAGTTTTTATTTAATTAGTTTAAAAAATTGTTAATTCAGGCAGTGATATTGGTATCATTGTACCATTGGTAGTGTTTAAAGAAAAAGATCCATATTGATCGATAAGTGCGTGTAATTGTCCTCCGCCTTCGTAACGATAGTAAGCTTCTGTAGTATGGATTCTTACTAAAACACCCCATGTTTCTTTAGGTATTGGGTAGCCTTCTAGTTTTTTATCTCCTAAATCGATAAAACAAATTTCACCTATACCAGGAACGGTAAGATATAAAGAGCCTTGATTATTGAAAGTGTGTGAGCCACCTTGGTTTGGGATAGTTACCCCGTTAGAAGCACCTATGCTCCATTTAAAATCGTTTTGAACAACTAATGTGTACATGGTATAATTAAGTTTGGTTATTATAAACCAAATTTATTACCATTGCTTTTAAAAATTAGGGAGATAAACTACTTAAAAAAAAAGGTAAATCCCCTTTTTAAAAAAAGGTTAATTCTTACGCCAGAAGAAAGGGGTTAAGAGAATTAAGACAGTAAACAATTCTAAACGTCCTATTAACATTAAGAATGAACAAAACCATTTAGCGCCAGTTGAAAGGTGGTTGAAATTATCAACAGGGCTTACACTACCAATTGCGGGACCAATATTTCCTAAAGAAGAAGCACAAGCTCCTAAAGCCGAAGTTAAATCTAAGCCTAAAAATGCTAAGATTACGGTTCCCATAATAAATATCAACATGTATAAAACAAAAAAGGAAAGTATGTTAAATACAATGGTTTGTTTTACAGCTTTACCGTCATATCGAACAGGGATAATTGCATTTGGGTGTAATGATTTCTTAAATTCTAAAAAACTGTTTTTTAGCATTACAATATGTCGTACAATTTTTACCCCACCAGATGTTGATCCTGCTGATCCACCTAGGAAGAATAAAGAGAAAAATAAAGCCGTTAAGAAAAAGCTCCACATCGTAAAATCAGCAGTTACAAAACCTGTTGTAGTAACAACTGATATAACCGAAAATAATGAATGCCTAATCGCACTTTCAGTTTTTCCCCATATCATTGGGTGATCTATTGAAGTATGCAGATTTGGATCTTGATAAAAGATAATAGTAATAGCTACTATTGCAGATATAGCCAATGTTCCAAAAAGATAATATTTAAATTCTTCACTCTGAATTACTTTTCTAACCTTTCCTTTTAAAGCAAAATAAGTAAGTACAAAATTTGTACCAGCAACAAACATGAAAAAGATGATAATGTATTGAATCATAGGGTTTCCATTCCAATGAGCAACACTAGCATTTTTAGTTGAAAACCCACCAGTACTTACAGTTGCCATTGCATGATTTATAGCATCAAACCAAGTCATTCCAGCTACTTTTAAAAGCAAAAATTCAACAAAAGTTAATAAAACATATATTAACCATAAACGTTTTGCTGTATCTGTAATACGTGGGTGTAATTTATCAGCGGAAGGACCGGGAGCTTCTGCCATAAATAACTGCATTCCACCAATACCTAATAAAGGTAAAATCGCAATCGTTAATACAATAATTCCCATCCCACCAATCCAGTGAGTTGCGCTTCGCCAAAATAAAATTCCTTTTGGCATGGATTCAATATCAGTTAATATTGAAGATCCTGTTGTAGAGTATCCAGAAATAGTTTCAAAAAAAGCATTGGTAATACTAGGTATACTTTCTGATAGTAAGTAAGGAAGCATTCCTGTAATAGATAATGTTAGCCATCCGAAAGTTACTATAAGATATCCTTCTTTTTTTTGAATATTTTTGTTATCAGGTTTATTAAAAAGAAACAATAATAAGCCAATAGCAACTGTAACAATTCCTGCGGTTAAAATTCCCCATTTAGAAGGTTCATCATAATATAAACTAAAAGGAAGCGATAACCACATAAACAATCCGTTAAGGATTGCAGTTACCCCTAAAAAACGATAAATAAGTTTAAAATTAAGATTTTCCATTAGTTGAATAAATCTTCTACTGTTGTAATCGCTTCTGGTAAGCAGAATACAATTGCTTTATCTCCACTTTGTAATTGAAAGTCACCAAAAGACATAAGAGGTTTTTCATCTCTAATTACTCCACCAAAAACAGCTTCTCTCGGAAAACGTAATTCTTTAATTGGTTTCTGGGTTACTTTAGCATTTGGCTGAACTTCAAATTCAAATACTTCAGCATCAATATTATGTAAGTTAGCTAACGCTAAGATTTCACCTTTACGTATATGACGGAAAATATTACTCGCAGCAATTAATTTTTTATTGATAAGTGTATCAATACCGATTGTTTGAGAGATGTTAATATAATCCATATTCTCAACCAAGGCTACTGTTTTTTTAACACCTTTTGATTTTGCCACTAAACATGACATAATGTTTGTTTCTGAATCTCCAGTAACAGCAACAAAAGCATCCATTTCACGAATATTTTCTTGCTCTAATAATTCTAAATCTCTACCATCACCATGAATTACTAAAGTGTTTCTTAAGTCTTCTGCAAGGTTTAATGCTTTCTCTTTCTTTCGTTCAATTAATTTAACCTTAAAATTATCGTTACAAAGACTTCTTGAAGTTTTTCGTCCAATACTACTTCCTCCAAGAATCATTACATTTTTAATATCAACTTGCTTTTTTCCTATAATAGGATATAATTTGTCAATACTATAATTAGGTACAGAAAAATATACTTGATCGTTCATTTTATAAACAGTATCACCACGCGGAATAACAGTTTGTACTGTTCCTTCTCTTTTTATAGCAATAGTTATAAAATCAACAAGGCTAAATTTATCTTTTGCTTCTTTAACGGTTAAATCTAAAATAGGGGATTTGTATCCTAGGGTTGTTCCCATGATATTAAATAAACCATTTTCGAAGGCAACAGTATCGTTAAAAGAAGATTGGTTTAATAATGATTTAATTTCTTCAGCAGCTAATGCTTCAGGTGAAATCATGAAATCTACTCCGTAGTCTTCAAAATTGATAGAATCATTTTTTAAAAACTCGGGGTTATTAATTCTAGCAATTGTTTTTTTAACTCCTAAAGCTTTACCTACTACCGATATTGTAAAATTTGTATTCTGACTTTCTGTAACTGCCAAGAGTAAATCTGCATTGTCAATACCAATTTCTTTTAAAAGTTTAATAGAGGTAGCATCTCCTTTTTTGGTAATAACATCTAAATGATTATTGATGTAGTTTAGCTTTTCACCATCAAAATCGACTACATAAGTATCTTGCGATTCGTAAGAAAGGAGTTTAGCCAAATGAAAACCTACGTCTCCAGCCCCGGCTATGATAATCTTCATATTGGAAATTAAAAATAGGATACAAAGATACTGTGCTTGTTTTGGTTGTGCAAAAAATGAGTTATATTTATAAGAGAATTAGAATTTTAAAGAGCATGAAAAAGTTTTCCATAAAATCATGGGCATTAGATGATAGACCTCGTGAGAAACTCATGCAAAAAGGAAAAACCGTTCTTTCTCATGCTGAATTAGTGGCTATACTTATTGGTTCTGGTAATCGAGATGAAAGTGCAGTAGCCTTATCTAAAAGAATTTTAGGTTCTGTAGATAATGATTTAAATGCATTGGCAAAATTATCCATTGAAGAGTTAATGAAATTTAAAGGAATAGGAGAGGCGAAAGCTATCTCGATAGTTACAGCTTTAGAGTTTGGAAAAAGAAGACAGTTTGAGGATAAGAAAACGGTATCAAAAATTAATAGCTCTCGAGATGTTTATATTATAATGCAGCCACTTATAGCAGATTTACAACACGAAGAGTTTTGGGTGTTGTTTTTAAATAACTCAAATAAAGTACTTGCTAAGAGCCAGCTAAGTAAAGGAGGGTTAACTGCTACATTAGTTGATGTTAGGTTGTTGTTTAAAAGAGCAATAGAGTTATCAAGTGTTGGTGTTATTGTTTGTCATAACCACCCTTCGGGGAAACTACAACCCAGTAATTCAGATATTGAATTAACTCATAAAATTAAAGAAGCAGGAAAAACACTTGATATAAAACTATTAGATCATTTAATAATTACCGAAAAAGCGTATTTTAGCTTTGCAGATAAAGGAATTTTATAGTCCTTGATTATTTTATAAAAGAGATTTAGTGGCTATGATACTTATTTATACGCATAAAGTTACTCCCAGAGTTCGTTATATTTTTAAGCATATTTTTACACGAATTCTACAGATACCAATAGATTTTACAGGAAAAGTTGAAGAGTTTGTAGCCTATAATGGACCTAAGTTTTCATACACAAATGTAGCTTTAGGTAAAGAGTTTTTTGTTAAGAGCAACGAACTGTTATTCCAACAAGGAATTAAAGATTTTGAAATTAATGTTCAAAAATGGGAGAATATTCCATGTTTCTTTTTAACCAACGAACAGTCAGAAGTTCCGTTTGATATTTTTGCAGCGAGCTTTTATTTAATTTCAAGATATGAGGAATATTTACCACATATAAAAGATGCTCACGGTAGATTCTCAGCAACCGAAAGTATTGCATTTAAAAATAATTTTTTAGAGAAGCCTTTAGTAGATATTTGGGCATATAAGTTTTTAAAAACATTAAAAGCAAAGTTTCCTGATTTCGAAAGTCCATCTAGAAAGTATAAATATATTTCTACGATAGATGTGGATAATGCTTTCGCTTATAAACACAAGAGTTTTGCAAGAACTATAGGTGGCTTTTTAAAAGATATTTCTCAGTTTAAAATTTTTACAGTTTGGGATCGTTTTGCTGTATTAACGAATATTAAAAAAGATCCTTTTGATACTTTTAAAAAAATTATTGAATCTAAAAAAGATCATAAGGTTAGAACCATCTTTTTCTTTTTGATAGGTGATTATACAACTTTTGACACTAATGTGTCAGCATCTAAAGGAAAATTTAAGTTGCTGATAAAAGACATGGTAGATTATGCTCGAGTAGGTTTACATCCATCATATTATACTATGAATAATGGTACTATATTGAAAAAAGAAAAAGAAAGGTTAGAAAGCATAATTAATATGCCGATTAAAAGATCACGCCAGCATTTTTTACGAGTATCATTGCCTGAGACATATCAAAAATTAATTGATTTAGAAATAGAAGAAGATTATTCGATGGGATATGCAAGTCATACTGGTTTTAGAGCAAGTACTTGCTCTCCTTTTTATTTTTACGATTTAGATTTTGAAATTCAAACGCCTCTAAAAATTTTCCCTTTTGCTTTAATCGATTCTACTTTGAACGATTATATGAAGTTAACTGCAAAACAATCATTAGGGAAAATTAGAGATTTAAAAAATGAAGTGAAATCCGTAAACGGAGTTTTTGTTACTGTTTTTCATAACGAAAGTTTAAGCAATTATCAAAGATGGAAAGGGTGGAAGCGAGTTTATAATTCAATGTTAAAAATAGTAAAATAAAGAATGAATATAAAACATGTTTTTTTTGACTTAGATCATACTCTCTGGGATTTTGATAGGAATTCTGAACTAACATTCAATCAAATTTTTAAGGAACAAAATATTCCATTAAATATTAAAGACTTTTTAGAAGTTTATATGCCAATCAATTTAAATTATTGGCGACTATATAGGGAAGATAAAATTTCTAAACCTGATTTGAGATACAGTAGATTAAAAGATAGTTTTGATGCTTTAAAGTATACTGTTTCTGATAGCTTAATAAAAAAAATTTCTGAAGACTACATAACATATTTACCGAACCATAATCATTTATTTGACGGAACTATTGAAGTTTTAGAATATTTAAAGGAAAAGTATACATTGCATATTATTACTAACGGATTTGAAGAAGTTCAAAATTTAAAAATACAGCAATCAGGAATTGCTAAGTATTTTAAAGAAATTATTACTTCTGAGAGTGTTGGTGTAAAAAAGCCAAACCCTAAAGTATTTGAGTTTGCTTTAAAAAAGGCTAATGCTATTCCTCAAGATTCTATTATGATAGGAGACAGTTATGAAGCGGATATAAAAGGAGCATTAAATTTCGGGATGATAGCTATTTATTTTACTCAGAATAAAAATAAAGAATCAGGAGTTTTAACTATAAACACCTTGTTAGAGTTAAAAAAGTATTTGTAAATTAAACTTATATGATGAAGAAAAATATTTTCTTGTTAATAATTTATACGACTATATATAGTTCTTGTGTTAAAGATGTTGATTTTAATCAAATTGAAGATTTAAAATTAAAACCAACCTTTGTTTCAGCACTTGCAAATACAACTCTTAAACAAACAGCTATTATCAATTCATCTGGAGTTGAAATAAACCAGTTTAAAGATGTTTCAAGATTTGATGTTTTTTCTAATTCGGTATTTGAGAAAGTAGAAAAACTGATTGTTAACTTTGAAATAAACAATCAGTTTGACAGAGACTTTACAATTGCTCTTACTTTTTTTGATGATAATGCAACTCTAACCTACCAATTTCCATTAATAAGTGTGTCAGAAAATGTAGAAAATTATAAATATTCACATGAAATTATTATAACTGACTCTCCTCAAATATTAGAATCTAAAAATTTAGATGTAACAGTAAATTTATTGCCTAGTACAGACGGCTCTATAATAGATATTAATGAGGACAAGTCATTTACATTTAATTCGTCAGGAACTTTCTTTCTTAAAATTGATTAATGAAAAAATATCTTATCTACTTTTTTGCTTTAGGAATATTATTGTCATACAAAGTTGTTTCACAAAATAGGCAAGTATTATATGAGTTTGATAACCTACCTCAAACATTGTTGTTAAATCCAGGAACAAATACTAATTATAAATATCACTTTGGAATTCCTTTATTATCAAGGGTGTCTTTTCAGGCTGGATTAACAGAACTAACTGTTGCCGATTTGTTTAGAGATAATTCTATTGATTTTACTACTAAAGTTTTAAACTCTATTGATAGAATTTCAAGTAATGATTATTTGCAAATTAATTCTCAAATTGAAATATTAAATGGAGGATATAAGTTAAATAATAAAGATTATTTAAATGTAGGCTTTTATACTGAGTTAGACGCTTTCATGAATTTTCCTAAAGGGGCTTTAATTCTTTTAAGAGATGGAAATAGTGCTCATTTAAATAAAGATTTCTTATTGTCAGAAGGAAATTTGAAAGTTGAAGCTTTAGGTGTTATACATGCGGGAATTTCAAGAAAAATAAATGAAAAATTTACTGTTGGTGGTAGATTTAAAATTTATTCAGGAATGTTTAATGTTACTTCTACAAATAATATTGGGAGTTTTACTTCACGTATAAGTAATAACAATCAGTATGAGCATCATTTAAATAATATAAACGCTTCTATACAAACTTCAGGAATTTATGATGAAAATGATGATGCTGTAAACCCAAAGGATTTAATAGGAAGAGCATTTTTAAGTGGAAATTTAGGATTGGGTTTTGATATTGGATTTTCATATCAATTAGATAAACAAGCAGAAATAACAGCAAGTTTATTAGATATAGGTTTTGTAAGTTATTCTAAAGATGTATTGAGTAATGAAGTAAAAGGAGATTATACTTTTTCAGGGATAAACTTTCAATATGACGGTACTAATAATGATTATTGGCAAGTTTTAAATAGTGACTTTAAAACTCAAGTGCCATCGAAAAAAAGCAGAGAATCCTATTCGGTTATGCGTCCTGTAAAATTTAATAGTTCATATAAATATAGTTGGGGTAGGAGTAGAAATGAAGAAAACTGTCATGATATGTCTTATAAAGATTTTTATGATAATGCTATAGGAGTACAATTATTTTCAGTATTTAGACCTACGGGGCCAAAATTTGCATTAACAAGTTTTTATGAAAGAAAGCTATCAGAGAATTTTAATACAAAAATTACTTATACTATTGATGATTTTTCATATTCTAACCTTGGTGTTGGATTATCAACAAAAATTGGAAAAGTAAATATTTATGGAATATTAGATAATTTATTTAATATAACCGATATTGCTGATGCCAACAGTGCGTCTTTTCAATTAGGAATTAACTTAATTTATAATTAAAAAATGAAAAAAATATTTTTACTATTATTAATAGTATCTACATCAATTTTTGCTCAAAAAAAAGTAAACAGCTATAAGTATGTAATTCTGCCAAATAAATTTGAATTTGTTGGGAGTAGTGATAAGTATCAAACAAGCTCTTTAACAAAGTTTTTATTTAATAAGTATGGTTTTAAGGCTTTCTTATCTGATGAGAAATTACCAAAAGATGTTGCAGAAAATAAATGTCTAGCTTTAACAGGTACAGTTAAAGATGATTCTGGAATGTTTACAACAAAAAGTATTATTGAGTTAAGAGATTGTTATAATAATGTAATTTTCACTTCAAGTGTAGGTAAGAGTAAGGAAAAAGAATATAAAAAGGCATATCATGAAGCAATTCGCAATGCTTTTAAATCTGTCGCAGCTTTAAAATATAAATATACTTCTAGTAAAAAAGATTTAAATGAAAATAAAACAGAAGGTATTCCAGTAGTTGTAGAAACTCCAAAAATAATCAATACTGATGCTGTTGTAACTAATAAAGTAAATAAGGATACTTCCAAAACTTTATATGCTCAAGCTATAACTAATGGTTTTCAATTAGTTGATACTAAGCCTGAAGTAATCTTTCAAATTTTAAAAACAAATGTTAAAGATGTTTTTGTTATTAAAGACAAAAATGGATTAATGTACAAAAGTAGTAATGGTTGGATGGCTGAATATTATGAAGCAGATAAAAAGACTATAGAAAGTTATAAAATTAAATTTTAAACGAAATTTGATTTACTAAAAAAGAGAGCGGATAGCTGTCTTTTTTAATAATTATATTTATCCTTCCAGCGGTGTTTTAATAATTCTCTAAACTGATTTTCTCGAGCATTATTACCCGGTTCGTATAGTTTAGTGTTTTTTATCTCGTCTGGTAAAAATTCTTGATTCACAAAGTTCCCAGAATAATTATGAGAATATTGATAGTCTTTTCCATAATCTAAGTCTTTCATCAATTTTGTTGGAGCATTTCTAAGATGTAATGGTACAGATAAATCACCAGTTGTTTTTACTAAGTTTTGAGCTTCACTAATTGCCATATAAGAGGCATTGCTTTTAGCAGAGTTAGCCAAATAAACCGCACATTGACTTAATATAATTCTAGATTCTGGGTATCCAATTACAGAAACTGCTTGAAATGTGTTATTAGCCATTATAAATGCAGTTGGATTGGCATTTCCAATATCTTCCGAAGCAGCGATTAGCATTCTTCTAGCTATAAATTTTACATCTTCACCACCTTCAATCATTCTCGCAAGCCAATATACAGCAGCGTTTGGATCGCTACCTCTAATAGATTTTATAAAAGCCGATACAATATCATAATGCTGTTCACCTGTTTTATCATATCTAACCGTGTTTTTTTGGATTTTTGATAAAACCAATTCATTGGTAATTTCAGTTTCATCATCTGCAGAAACTAGTAATTCAAAAATATTTAACAATTTTCGAGCATCACCACCAGAAACCTGTAATAGCGCATCTGTTTCTTTTAAACTGATTTTCTTTTTAGATATAAATTCATCTTTTTCCATTGCTCTATATAATAAAGCAACCAAATCATTTTTATCAAAAGAATTTAAAATATAAACTTGACAACGAGAGAGTAGGGCAGGTATAACTTCGAAACTTGGGTTTTCTGTAGTTGCACCAACTAAGGTAACCCATCCTTTTTCTACTGCACCTAATAAAGAATCTTGTTGAGATTTACTAAAACGATGAATCTCATCAATAAATAAGATTGGATTTTTCTGAGTAAATAATCCACCACTTCTTTTAGCTTTTTCAATTATTTCACGTACATCTTTTACACCTGAACTAATTGCGCTTAGTGTATAAAAAGGACGACCAGATTCAGTAGCAATTATATTAGCTAGTGTTGTTTTTCCAATTCCAGGAGGTCCCCATAAAATTAAAGAAGGAATAATCCCTTGTTTTATGTGATTGGTTAAAATTCCGTTTCCGCCTACCAAATGTTGCTGACTAATATAGTCACTTAAATTTTTTGGACGTATTCTTTCTGCCAAAGGTTGATTCATAGTGTAAAAATAGAAAAGATTTATGACAGATATTCCGAAATTCGTATTTGGATTTATTTTTGTTACTTTCATTCTGATGAAAACAGAAGAGCAACTTAAATTTAGCAATAAGATATTTGTAATTCCTTTCTTATTAATTTTTTCAATTTGGTTTATTTATTGGATTGAAATACGATTTGGTTTTAATTTTAACAAATTCGGAGTTTATCCAAGAAATCTGAGTGGTTTAAAAGGTGTTTTATGCTCTCATTTTATTCACGGCGACACTAATCACCTTTTCAACAATTCTATGCCTTTATTTGTACTCTCGTTGTCTCTTTTTTATTTTTATAAAGAAATAGCTGTAAAAGTTTTAATCTTTGGTGGTTTATTCACAGGATTATTAACTTGGTTAATAGCAAGAGAATCTTACCACATAGGAGCGAGTGGAGTTGTTTACTTATTATTTAGTTTTGTTTTTTTTAGCGGAATTATAAGGAAGCACTTCAGATTAGTTGCAGTGTCTTTAATTACTATTTTCTTATACGGAAGTATGATTTGGTATGTGTTGCCAATTAAAGATGGTATGTCTTGGGAAGGACATTTGTCAGGGTTGATTATAGGCTTTCTTTTTGCAATAATTTATAGAAAGAATGGTATTGTAAAGGAAAAATTTGAGTTTACGAAAACTGAATTCGATGATATGTTTGATCAAGATGGAAATTATATTCCTCCAGTTATAGATGAGAACGTTGAAATAGAAGAGTTAAATTATAAATATTTTTACACAGAAAGTGAATAAAAAAATCCTGCTTTTAGCAGGATTTTTTTATATCTATTGTCTTTGTCTTACAGCTTCATATAAAAAAGCGCCACAAGCAACAGAAACATTTAATGATTCTATTTCACCAAGTAAAGGCAGTTTCGCTTTATAGTCAACCATTTTTAATACTGAATTTGATACCCCTTTGTGTTCAGATCCCATTATAATTGCCATAGGTTGTTTAAAATCAATATCAAATACATTGTCTTCGGTTTTTTCTGTAGCAGCTAACAATTTAATATTAGCAGCTTGTAGTTGAAACATTGCATCTTTAATATGATCAACCTTACAAATAGGCATTTTAAATGCAGCACCAGCAGAAGTTTTAATTGTTTCAGCATTTACAGGAGCACTACCACTTTTCTGTATGATAATTCCGTTTACACCTGTACATTCAGCAGTTCTAATGATAGCTCCAAAGTTTCTAACATCAGACACTTGATCTAGCAATAAAAATAAAGGTGTTTCACCAGATTCTACAGTAGTTTCAATTAATACTTCTAAATCATGAAAAGCGATAGGAGAAATTTTAGCAACAGCTCCTTGATGATTATTGTGTTTAGATAACCTATCCAACTTTTCGGTAGGTACAACACTAGTAGAAATTTTATTTTTCTTTAATAGTTTATCTAATTGAAAAAATAAATCTCCTCTTAATCCTTTTTGTAAATATACTTTGTTAAGTGACGCATCACTTTCTATAGCTTCAATAATGGCTCTAATACCAAAAATTGTTGTGTTTTCTTCCATGCTGCAAATGTAGTTCAATTTTGGGTATAAAAAAACCACCTCGCTAGAGGTGGTTTAATATTAAATTTTAACTATAATATTTTAGTTTTTTACTAAAGTCATAGTTCTATCTGCAAAATAACCATCAACAGTGTAGGTTAATGTTATTGTTTGCTTATCCGCAGAAACAGTACCAGAACCGCTTACAGGAATACCAAAGTCTTCTAAACGACCACCAGTAATTGTAATATTTCCACAAGCATCAGAGATGTCATAATAATAGTTACTACCAAAAGCATTGTCACCCTGAACAGAGTAGTTCCCAGCACTAGATTGTGTAATAGCAACAGTTTTACCATTTCCATCACTATAAGTCCAACTACCAGCTAAATCAGAAGGACATAAAACGCTAATGCTTACATCAACTTTTGAATTACCAGTAAAATAATCCTCAGGACCGTTTATAGCAATAGTCATTGTTTCACCCATTCTATTTAATCCACTAGCATCATCAATAAGACTTAATGGAATTGTAACCTCGTTAGATCCTTTTGGGATAACAACTGATACGGGTACAGAATAAGTATCAGAACTCATTGAGGTAGTTACATCTAAATTTATAGTTGTATCTGCTCCCATTTTTTTAGAAGTGTAAACTTTAAATTCAGTATCTAAGGTTGTACCTTCATTAACTACTAAACCTTTTTCAAAGGCATCAATAGTTATGTAATTAAAATCATTTATTTCTTCAGCACTATTATCTTGACAACTAACTATAGTTAGAATAGATAATAACATGATTGCTAGATATCTAAAATTTTTCATTGTTTTTAATTTTGTAAATTGATAAATGGATTGTTTAAGATTTCAGCTTGAGGAATTTCAAAACTTAATCTATCATCATCATAAGACATTACATCACCAACAAAAATTAAATGATTAGCACCTCTTACAACATTTAGTTTATTTCTTCTCTTAAGTAAATAACTCTTTCCTTCAGCCCATAACTCTAATCTTGTTTGTAAGAAAATTTCGTTTCTTAATGAAAGCTCGTCAAGACCATCGATATAAGAAGCATCATTTACTCTTTCAGATACAACAGCTTTAAGTGAAGTTCTAGCACCAGTTAAATCTGATGTTTTAATTGCAGCCTCAGCATTTAATAAATATACTTCTGAAATTCTCATATAGTGAACATCAGTTGTTACAGGTCTTTGACCATCCCATTGTCTATTTGGGTCATAATACTTACGCCAGTTGATAAGTTCAGTTGGGTTACTAAACCAAGATCTTCTAACGTCATCAGCAGGCATAGTGTTAAATAAATCAACATCTATAGCTTTGTCATTATCTACTGAAGCATAACCGTATGTGAAATAATCCATTTGAGAATAAAAAGAAGTTAATGAGATATTATCATCAGATTTAATATCTGAAGCCCAAATCCAACCTGGAGAAGACTCAATAAAATTCATTCCATCTAAAGCATTAGCTTTAGGTAAAATAGTATAACCACTATTAATCACCTCACCAGTTAAAGTTTTAACTTTATCCCAGTTCATATCTTGTGAAGCATAAGCATAAGCAAGTAACATTTTTACAACATCTGTATTAGCTTCTATTCTAGAAGTTCCTCTGTCATAATTTTGTAATAAGCTTAAAGCTTGATTTAAGTCTTTATAAATTAAATCATATACTTCCTGTTGAGTACTTTTAGCAACAGCTTCAATTACAGGTGTTATGTATATTGGTAGAGCAGGAGCACTAAGGTCATAACTATCAGTATATAACTGTAATAGATAAAAATAAGAGTAAGCTCTCATTGCTTTAGCTTGCCCCATAGAAAACTTGTTTTCTTCTAAATCAGGAGTAGCATCATTACCACCTAAAGTTTCAATTACTTTGTTAGCATTTCTAATAATTCTATAGTAGTAACGCCAAGGTATATAATTTTCATTTGCAGTAAAATCTGTACTTGCTTGTAAATTACTAAAAGTACTATACCAACCATAATTGGTTTTAGAGTGTGCAATATCTCCAGATAACATATCAGACCAAATATCTACACCTTTTTGACCAAAGTCATCGTTTCCAGTTGTACCACCTGTTCCAGGGAAATACATTAATTGATATAAACCTGCAACACCACCCTTAACTATATCTGGGTTAAATTCTGCAGCTTCTGCTAACTGTTCAGCAGATACCCTATCAGACGGCTCTACTTCTAAAAAGCTATCATCACAACCATAAAACAATATGATAGATAGCGATAAAATTTTTGCTATTTTTTTAAACATAATTTTTTAATTTTTAAAATTTAACTCTTACTCCTAACGTAATGTTAGTTAAAGGAGCGTAATTATATCTTGCACTACTACCAGATTCACTTGTGGTAGGGTTAAACCCATCTCTTGCAGAAAGCAAGAATAAATTATCTCCAGATACCCATAAATTTAAGCTAGAAATACCAGCCTTTTCTAAATGCTTAGTCGGTACATTATAACCTACCCTTACATTGTTTAAAGATAAAAAGTCTGTTTTAGTAATAAATCTTGATGAACCTGTGTTAGCTCTGTTGTAAGTTACGTTTCTATCATCATTAGATGTATCGTTTACATTGTTAGTAATTGCAGGAACATTGGTAATGTCTCCTGGGTTTTGCCATCTGTTACGGATGTCTGTATGCCAGTTCCATCCACCAACTCTACCACTACGCATTAAATCTGCATAAGCAGCATCGTAAGCATAACCTCCTAAACTGTAAAGGAATTGAGAACTAATATCAAAGTTTTTATAAGACATACCTAATCTAAACGCACCTCTTACAGTAGGTATACTAGATTTATTTATGAATTGTCTTGTAGCAACAGATGAGTTACTAGTAGTAGTTTTCACTAATTCTCTATCTGGGAATTGAGCTTGATATTCGTGTAATGAGTTTACAACCTCGCCATTTTCTGACTCATTGAATACACCGTCACCGTTTGCGTCATAATAGAAAGCTTCCCATAAAGGAGCTCCATTTGCAGGGTCAACTCCTAACCATTTTCTAGTGTATAAATCGTAAAGAGATCTTCCAGCAGTTCTACCAAATAACCCATCAATATCTAAAACCTTTTGTTGTCCTGTTGAAGGATCAATAGGCATAGCTCTAAGTTCATTCTTTAAGAACTCTCCATTAACACTTAAGTTTAATTTAAAATCTTCTTTATTAATTAATTTAGCATTAATGTCAAATTCTAAACCAGAGTTTCTTAATACACCATCATTTACATCTGCAATAGCAACACCAGTAGCGATATTTAATCGACGATCAAATAATAAGTTTTCAGTATCTTTAATATAGTAATCTACATTAACATCTAAGAAATCTCCAAACTGAGACTCAATACCAACTTGGTACATGTTAGATGTTTCCCAAGTTAAGTTAGGGTTTCCTACGAAAGATTCAGAAAATGAAAATCCTGCATCAACAGGGTTTACATCAGATAATATTAATCCAGGGTAAGTACCTACACCAGCTTGCTCTCCAATTAAACCATAACTTGCTTTAAGCTTTAAAAACTTTACTGTGTTAGAGTTTTTTAAGAAATTTTCATTAGAAGCTATCCAAGCACCACCTACAGAACCAAAAGTATCCCATTTATCATTCACGAATCTAGAAGATCCATCACGTCTAATAGAACCTGATAAATAATAAGTATCTTTAAAACTATAGTTTAGCTGAGAAAAGTAACTTTCTAATCTTGTATCAAGAGTAAAAGAGTTGGTTGGTAAATTTACAACGAAGTTGTTGAATTCTAATAAACCAGGAACAACTACTCTACGTTTTCTAGCAGTAGCTTCTTGAAAAGCAGTAGAGTTAGATTCATGTGCTGCTAAAACGTTAATAGAGTGATCTCCAAAAACTTTTTTATATGTAAACATATTTAAAAAGTTTGTAGTAGTAGATCTAATGTTTCTTCTAGTTAAACTACCTTCAACTGCTTGACCAGCCCCAAAAAATGGGTTGTTATAAATGTTTCTAATTCTATCGTTGTGCTGAATACCTAATTGTGTCTTAAAAGTTAAGCCCTCTAGTAAATCTAACTCGAAAGAAACATTACCATTTAATTCGTGTCTTTTTTCTCTTCTAACATTATTTCTCGCATCAGCAAGTCCATTCGTTAAACCATTAAACTGTCTACCTCTACCGATATCATATAAATCCCCACCAAAAATAGGATCTGGTATTTTATTACCATCAGCATCTCTTTCAAATACTGGATAAATAGAAGGCATATTATCTACAATAAAGAATACGTTACCACTATCAGCAGTTTGACCGTTATTATTTAAAACAGAATAAGCATATCCTAAATTAACATTAGAGCGTAGCCATGTTTTAAGATCTTGAGTTAAATTAATTCTAGTAGAATATCTTTCGAAATCAGAATTAACACTATATCCTTTACTATCTAGATAACCAAAAGAAGTAAAGTATTTACCGTTTTCTCCACCACCAGACATTTTTACGTTAGCTTCAGTTCTAATAGATGGTTGAAAAGAATAATCTTGCCAATTCTCTGGATTATATCTCCTAGTAATACCAGATCTAACAGTTCTTGTACTAGGGTCTATTAACTCACCACCGTTTGCAACATTCCAAGAGTTATAATCTGGGTCAATCCCTGTTGCATCATTAAATAAATTATCATTAGCAAATTGAAGAGGGTCAGCTCCTTGAATATTACCTTGATTGTAAAGACTTTCCCAAGAAAGAGCAATGTATTCATTATCAGAACGAATAACATCATATCTAGGTATTAAACTGAAGTTAACACCAGTTTTAACATCAACTTCTATAGAAGAAGAGTTTTTCTTTCCAGATTTAGTAGTTATTAAAATTACACCATTCGCACCTCTAGAACCATAAATTGCAGTTGCAGTTGCATCTTTTAAAACAGTAGTAGATTGGATGTCTTCAGGGTTAATAGAGTTTAAGTTACCTGAGAATGGGACACCATCAACAACATAAAGAGGGTCTCTGTTACCATTAACAGAACCAAAACCTCTAATACGTACAGTAGAGGTTGAACCAGGTTGACCAGTAGTGTTAATTACAGTTACACCAGCTACCTCACCAGATAATGATTGAGAAACATTCGAAAATGTTTTTGCTTGGATGTTCTCCGCTTTAACTACTTTTGCAGTACCAGTATAAGCTTTTTTAGTTGTGGTACCATAACCAACAACAACAACTTCTTCTAAAAGGTTATCTCCTTCTAAAATTACTGAAATTTGATCTGAAGCACCTACAGTTCTTTCAGCGTTTTTCATTCCTACAAAACTAAATACTAAAACGTCACCTGTTTTAGCCTTAATTGTATAGTTACCATCAAAATCAGTTTCAGTACCTTGAGTAGTACCTTTTTTTATTACTGTAACTCCCGGTAATGACCCAGATTCATCTGAAACAGTACCTGAAATTGTTCTGTCTTGTGCAAAGGATATTTGCACAAGCAACGCCAGTAATAGCGTTAAAATTCCATTAAACTTTGTTCTCATTATGTAATTATTTGAATTAATTAGGCGCTAAAGTCTTAATTTTATATTAAAATGACAACTTTTTTAACAAAAAAGTAATTGAGTTCGTGATTTATTTATAGAATGATATGTGTTATGATAAGTATTTGTTGTTTTTTCTAAGTTAGGCTTAATTTAATTTCTTTTAATAAAAAAATCCGAGAAAATTTTCTCGGATTTTGTAAATATTAGAATCTGTAATAAAAATATTATTAGATTTCAATTATTTGTTCTGACTATTAATGTTTGGGTTGTCAGTTAACTCTCTTTGAGGAATAGAAAAGGTTAGTCTAGGGTCATTATATGTAAATGTTTCACCAGCTCTGTTTAAGTGATTAGCTCCTCTAGTGTTGTTAAGCTTTCTTCTTTTCATTAACAAGTAGCTCTTACCTTCCGCTATTAATTCAATTTTAGTTTGAAAAACAATTTCATCAATAAGATCTTGACCAGATAATGTGTCAACGTAAGCATAATCAGCAGCATTGTCAAAACGCTTTGATAGAAGTTCTTTAAGTCTATTTCTTGCAGAAATATTATCTCCTTCAACAGCTGCCATTTCAGCTGATAATAAATACATCTCGGCAACTCTCATGTAAATATAATCATCCGTAATAACTCTTTGACCTAACCATTGTTTGTTTAAGTTGTAGAATTTTTGAGCTGGAATTAAAGGAGAAGCTCCTTGAGTGAATCCACCAGAACGACTTGGGCTACCGAATTGGGTTTTTCTAATGTCATTACTATGAATGTTATCATATAAGCCTTTATCTATACCTCTGTTGTTACCAACAGCTTGATATGCATAAGTGTAAAAATCCATAAAGCCATGCCAAGATACTAAACCTAATCCATTCGCTTCAGTAATGTCAAATCCCCACATCCATCCAGGAGTAGTTAGTTTTGTAAATCCACCAGTAACTTCATTTTTGTCCATTAAAGTAAATTCTCCAGAATTAATTACATCGTTAGCTAAATTCATTGCAAGAATATTTTTACTGCTTTCACCAGTAGAAGCATAAACATAAGCAAGTAAACCTCTAGCTACATTTTGGTTAATAAAAGCTTTATTAGCTCTATTAAAGTTAGATAAAAGACTAATTGCTGAAGTTAAATCTGAAATCATTAAATCATATACCTCACTCATTTTACTTTTAGGTTGTGCAGCTTGTGCAGGAAGTGTGTAAATTGGTAAAATAGGTTTTTCAGCATCGTATTCTACTGCGTAGTATTGAGATAAGTAAAAATAAGAAAATGCTCTTAATGCTTTTGCTTGTCCTAAAACGGCTTTCAATTCATCTGAACTTGGTACTGCATCATTACCCCCAGCACCATCTATTACTAAGTTAGCACTTTTAATAAGTGTGAAATAAAACCTCCAAGCTGTAAAGTTAGGAATGTTAATTGTTGGGTCAACAGTCCAAGCAAGGTTAGCAAAAGGTACAAATCTGTTGTATGCACCAGTTACTTGAGCTAAGTCACTTGATAATAGATCACTCATCAAATCAAAAGATTTGTGTCCAAAATCTTCTTGACTTTCAGTTCCACCTATGTAGGCAGTAACCATTTGATTGTAAATACCCTTTAAAGGAGCTGCAGCTAATTCAGGGTTAATTATAGAACTTTCTTTATAGTCTTCAAAAGATATAAAGTTTGTAGGTCTCTCATCTAAAAAATCTTCACTACACGAAGTGATTACTATACATGCTAAAATTGCACGAAGTAAAAATTTTATTTTTTTCATAATTAAATGTTTTTATAGTTTAACTCTAACACCCAATGTGTAAGAGGTTATAGGGTTGTATGTATACCTTCCAGAAGTACTTGTTGCAGAAACTGTAGGGTTGTATCCTTTTCTTGAAGAAAGTAAAAATAAATTATCTCCAGAGACCCACATGCTTAGTCCTGAGAAACCTATTTTTTGTGCTACTGAACGAGGTAGGTCATATCCTAATCTCATGTTGTTTAAAGCTAAGTAATCAGTACTAGTAATAAATCTTGAAGAGGTTGCGTTTACTCTAATGTTTTCATTAGAATAAAGTCTAGGAATATCTGTATTAGTATTGCTAGGTGTCCATCTATTTCTCATGTCAGCATGGTAGCTAGATTGTCCCGCTTTTCCGTTACTCATAAGAATGCCATACATTGCATCGTATCCATATCCTCCTAAGCTATAACCAAATTGAGTACTTAAAGAGAAGTTTTTGAAAGAAGTGTTAAGCCTAAATGCTCCTCTAATAGTAGGTATTAAAGATTTGTTAACGTATTTAGTAGTTGCGTCTGCATATGTATTTGTTATTCTTTCTTGGATAGTTGCATCTGGGTTATCAGTAGTATATACAACTAAGTCATCTACACCTTCACCAGCATCATATTGGTCATTGTTGTTGTTATCTACCCAATGTTGTACCCATTGAGGGTTTCCATTAGTTTGATCAACACCAGCCCATTCTTTAACATAAAAGTCATAAATACTATGTCCAAGAGAATGTCCAAATCTACCAGAATAATTGATAGGTTTAGGAATGTCAGTATTTAAAAAAGTAGGCATTTTTGTAATTTCATTATTAAACATCTCCCCATTTACATTAAGAGATAATTTAAAATCATCATTTTTAATAATATGCCCTGTTATATCAAATTCAAAACCTTGGTTTCTTAATTCTCCATCATTTGTTCTTACCGAAGCATCACCAGTAGAACCAGCAATACCTTTATCAACAAATAGGTTAGATGTTGTTTTGGTGTAGTAATCTAAATTACCATCAATTCTTCCGTTAAATAATTCAAATTCTATACCAGCTTGAAATTGGTTACTCGTTTCCCAAGTAATATTTGGATCAACCAATGGTCTTGGAGCTAATGATGGAGATCCAAGTAGATTTTGAATGTCAAAACCACCTTGTCCACCATAATAATCAGCACCTGCATAGTTTTCACCATCTACAAATTCAGTAACTCTAGTGTTTACACCACCTTGATCTCCAAGCACACCATAACTTGCTTTAACTTTTAAATAACTTAATGCGTCAGATGAGCTTAAAAAATCTTCTTTACTAACGATCCAACCTGCACCTACAGACCAAAATGTTCCCCACTTGTTGTTAAGGAATCTAGAAGATCCGTCTCTTCTTAATGTACCAGAAAAATAGTATTTGTTATCGAAATCATAATTAACTTGTCCAAAATAACTTTCTATTGAAGATTTTCTGGTAAACCCTGTTGAATTTCCATTTTGATCAAGATAGTTATCAGGGGTTAATGCAGCATCTGGGTTTAAATTAACAATCCCTTTTTTACTTAAGTTGTCAAAAGTGAAAGAATCTTCATTAGATTCATGTGCTATAAGTGCTTCAAGGTTATGTCTATCACCTATTTCTTTTTTATATCTTAAGATTTGATTAAAGTTTTGTGATAAATAACTAGTGTTACGAATAAATAAAGTACCACCAATTGAAGCTCCTGCACTACCTTGAATAGAATTTCTTGTAGTACCTAATTTTGAATCATATAAGTTAACTCCATATGATGTTTCAAATGTTAAGCCTTCATATAAATCTGCAACAAAATTAACATTAGCATTTACTGAGTTTGATTTAGTTCTATTGATGTTATAAATTGATTCACCTACACCATTGTATGTTGGCGAAAAATCTCTTGCGTTACCAGCAATATTATCCCCGAAATCATAGAAGGGAGCATTTAAATTTTCATTATTAACAATATTCCCATCAGTATCTCTTAAAAATAAAGGGTATATAGTAGGAGTGTAATCAAGCATATAGGTAACAACTCCTCCACCATAACCTGTGGCATCATTGTTTATACTGTGTGCATAACCAATATTTGTAGATGCTTTAAGCCAATCAGTTGCTTTTGTAGATAGGTTTAATCTAGCAGAGTATCTGTCGTATTGAGAGTTGTTAATATAACCTTTATCATCAAGATAACCTAAAGAGAAAAAGTGTTTTGTTTTTTCAGATCCTCCTGCAATTTTAAAATTATACTCTTGTCTTATACCTGTTTGGTATCCATGGTCAGCCCAATTTGTTGGTGAGTATTTTCTTGTAACTCCACTTTTTACTGCTCCTGTACTTACATCAATAAGGTCAGATGCGCTAGCTACATTCCACATATTGTATAATGGTGCTATACCTTTATTCCCATCAAAAAGTCTTGAAAGCCCAACTTGAGCAGGATCTGCAGCACCTTCAAATTCAGCAGTGTTTTTTAGTGCGTTATATACAAGTCCAATGTATTCTTCCTCATTATTTACTAAATCATAGATTGGTAAAGATCGTTGGTTAACTGTTGTTTTACTGTCAAATTCAATGTAGCTTTTACCTGACTTACCATTTTTTGTGGTAATCATAATAACTCCATTAGAACCTCTAGAGCCATAAATAGCGGTAGCTGATGCGTCTTTTAATATTGTAGTGCTTGCAATGTCAGAAGGATTAATAGAGTTTATTCCTCCAGAAAAAGGTACACCATCAACAACATAAAGAGGATCTCTGTTACCTTGTATAGAGCTGAAACCTCTAATTCTTATGTTTGCACCGGCTCCTGGCTTACCAGATGTTCTAATAACATTAACACCTGATGCTTCTCCAGATAAGGCTTGGGCAACATTAGAAACTGATTTAGCATCTATGTTTTCGGAATCTACCACTTTTGCTGTTCCTGTAAAAGATTGTTTTGTAGTTGTTCCATATCCGACAATAACGACTTCATCTAGTACGTTGTCTGCATCTAGCATAACGTTTATTTGGTTAGAAGCTCCTACTGTTTTTTCTAAGGGCTTCATTCCTACAAAGCTGAAAACTAATACATCACCTGCTTTAGCATTTATTGTGTATTTTCCATCGAAGTCAGTTTCAGCACCTGTACTAGTGCCTTTTTTTAAGATTGTAACTCCAGGTAAGGGTCCTGATTCATCTGAAACAGTACCTGAAATAGCCTTGTCTTGCGCAAAAGATATTTGCACAATTAACGCTAAGAGTAGCGTTAAAATTCCATTAAACTTATTTTTCATCGTGTAATTATTTGAATTAATTGCTTCAAAAATCATAAATAAATCTTAAATAGGCAACATAAATCATAAATAAATCATAAATAAATCATAAATCTCTTTGTTTCTTTAACATTTTGTTTACTGTTTTGGCTTTAGTGTTTTTAATGTTGTATTAAGCGTTTGAATAATTAGAAATTTATTGTACATTTGCGCACTCTTTTAAAAGAGAGTAATTTAAGTACAAATTAAAAACAAGGAATAATAGTATGCCAACTATTCAACAATTAGTTCGTAAAGGAAGAACCAAAATAACTAAGAAGAGTAAATCGGCTGCATTACAAGCTTGTCCTCAAAGACGTGGAGTTTGTACGCGTGTGTATACCACTACACCTAAGAAACCTAACTCAGCAATGCGTAAGGTAGCAAGGGTTCGTTTGACAAATGGTAACGAAATTAACGCGTATATCCCAGGTGAGGGTCACAACTTGCAAGAGCACTCGATAGTATTAGTTAGAGGTGGAAGGGTAAAAGATTTGCCAGGTGTAAAGTATCACGTAGTACGTGGAGCTTTAGATACAGCGGGAGTTGAGGGTAGAACCCAACGTAGATCAAAGTATGGTGCAAAACGCCCAAAGAAGTAAAGATTAATTAACTTTTTTAATGTAAAGACATGAGAAAAAGAAAAGCGAAAAAAAGAGAGCTTTTACCAGATCCAAGGTTTAATGACCAATTGGTAACGCGTTTTGTGAATAACTTAATGTGGGATGGTAAGAAATCTGTAGCTTTTAAAGTATTTTACGATGCAATGGATATCGTAGAAGAAAAAAAGACTGACGAGGAAAAGTCAGCACTAGAAATTTGGAAAGATGGTTTATCTAATGTTATGCCGCATGTAGAGGTTCGTTCTCGTCGTGTAGGTGGAGCAACATTTCAGATACCAATGCAAATTCGCCCAGACCGTAAAGTGTCTATGGCAATTAAATGGATGATTACTTATACGCGTAAGCGTAATGAGAAAACTATGGCGCAACGTTTAGCTGCTGAAATTTTAGCTGCTGCTAAAGAAGAAGGAGCTGCTGTTAAGAAAAGAGTTGATACTCATAAGATGGCTGAAGCAAACAAAGCATTCTCACACTTTAGATTCTAAGAAATGGCTAGAGATTTAAAATTTACAAGAAATATTGGTATTGCTGCGCATATTGATGCTGGTAAAACTACTACGACAGAGCGTGTATTATATTATACAGGTGTAAGTCATAAGATTGGTGAGGTACACGATGGTGCTGCAACTATGGACTGGATGGAGCAAGAGCAAGAAAGAGGTATTACAATTACTTCTGCTGCTACCACTTGTGAGTGGAAGTTCCCTGTAGAAAATGGTCAGCCAACAAAAGATACTAAAGGTTATCACTTTAATATTATTGATACTCCAGGTCACGTTGATTTTACAGTAGAGGTAAACCGTTCGTTAAGGGTTCTTGATGGATTAGTTTTCTTATTTAGTGCTGTTGATGGTGTTGAGCCTCAATCAGAAACTAACTGGAGATTAGCTGATAACTATAAAGTTCCAAGAATTGGTTTCGTTAATAAAATGGACCGTCAAGGATCTAACTTTATGGCTGTTTGTCAACAAGTAAAAGATATGTTAAAGTCTAACGCAGTGCCAATCGTAATGAACATTGGTGATGAAGCAGATTTTAAAGGTATTGTTGATTTAGTAAAGAACCGTGCTATTATATGGCATGATCATACACAAGGAGCTACTTTTGATATCGTTGATATTCCAGAAGAATTAAAAGAAGAGGCTGCAATGTTACGTGGTAAACTTATTGAAGAGGTTGCTGCTTACGATGAGAATCTTTTAGAAAAATATATGGAAGATGAAGATTCTATTACAGAAGATGAAGTGCATGCTGCTCTTCGTGCTGCTGTAATGGATATGTCTATCATTCCTATGATCTGTGGATCAGCATTTAAAAACAAAGGTGTACAGTTCTTATTAGATGCAGTATGTCGTTACTTACCTTCACCGGTAGATAAGGATGCTATTGTTGGAACTGATCCTAATACAGGTGACGAGATTTCTCGTAAGCCAGATGCAAAAGAGCCTTTCTCTGCATTAGCATTTAAAATTGCTACAGATCCTTTCGTAGGACGTTTAGCATTTTTCCGTGCATATTCAGGGCGTTTAGATGCAGGATCTTATGTGTTAAATAACCGTTCAGGTAAAAAAGAGCGTATCTCACGTATTTATCAAATGCACTCTAATAAACAAAATGCTATCGATTATATTGAAGCAGGAGATATTGGAGCAGCTGTAGGATTTAAGTCTATTAAGACTGGAGATACTTTATCTGATGAAAAGAATCCAATCGTTTTAGAATCGATGGACTTCCCAGATCCAGTAATTGGTATCGCGGTTGAGCCTAAGACTAAAGCAGATGTTGATAAATTAGGTATGTCTTTAGCGAAATTAGCTGAAGAAGATCCAACATTTACTGTAAGAACTGACGAAGCTTCAGGACAGACTATTATTTCTGGAATGGGTGAGTTACACTTAGATATTATTGTTGATCGTTTAAAACGTGAATTCAAAGTAGAGGTGAACGAAGGTCAGCCACAAGTAGAGTACAAAGAGGCTATTACACAAGCTGCAGATCACAGAGAGGTTTATAAAAAGCAATCTGGTGGACGTGGTAAGTTTGCCGATATCGTATTTACTATGGAGCCAGCTGATGAAGGTGTTCAAGGTTTACAATTTGAGTCTGTAATTAAAGGTGGTAACGTTCCTAAAGAATTTGTACCGTCTGTAGAAAAAGGATTCAAAGAAGCAATGAAGAATGGTCCTTTAGCAGGATACGAAATGGATTCAATGAAAGTTACTTTAAAAGATGGATCTTTCCACCCTGTGGATTCTGATCAATTATCTTTCGAATTAGCTGCGAAAATGGGTTATAAAGCTGCTGCAAAAGCTGCAAGAGCTAAAATCATGGAGCCATTGATGAAGTTAGAAGTGTTAACTCCTGAAGAAAACATGGGAGATATCGTAGGAGATTTAAACAGAAGAAGAGGACAAGTTAACGATATGAGTGATCGTGCTGGTTCTAAAGTTGTAAAGGCATTAGTTCCATTATCTGAAATGTTCGGATATGTAACTGCTTTAAGAACTATGTCTTCTGGTAGAGCAACTTCTACAATGGAATTTTCTCACTATGCAGAAACTCCATCTAACGTTTCTGAGGATGTAATTGCAAAAGCTAAAGGTTAATAAGATATTAAGATGAGCCAAAAAATTAGAATTAAATTAAAATCTTACGATTACAACTTAGTAGATAAGTCTGCTGAAAAAATCGTAAAGACAGTAAAGAGTACTGGAGCTGTAGTAAACGGTCCAATTCCTTTACCAACAAATAAAAAGATTTTTACAGTATTACGTTCACCACACGTAAATAAAAAATCTAGAGAGCAATTTCAATTATCTGCTTACAAAAGATTATTAGACATCTATAGTTCTTCTTCGAAAACTATTGATGCTTTAATGAAACTTGAGTTACCAAGTGGAGTTGAAGTTGAGATTAAAGTATAAGTAAATAACTAACTTTCGGTTTAATTTTGTTAAACCGAAAGTTTTTTTTACTTTTGCACACCGAAATTTAGGTTTCGTGGTGTAAAAATTCTGTTTTTTAATCAGAATTTAACATGTCCGGAGGGTTTCGCGAAGGAAAAATGGTAAAAACAAATTCAAGAGTGAAGATGTTTTTCGCTCTTTTTTTATGTGAAAACTAAAGGAAAACAAACTGAAACATTTGTTTCAAAACAATTTTTTATTAATAGACGCGCTGGATAAAATAAATCTATCGTCTTAAAATTAACAAATATGTCTGGGTTAATAGGTAGAAAAGTAGGTATGACCAGCTTATTCGATGAGAACGGGAAAAACATTCCTTGTACTGTAATCGAAGCAGGTCCATGCGTGGTTACCCAAGTCAGAACCGAAGAGGTTGACGGCTATAACGCGTTACAACTTGGTTTCGATGACAAAAAAGCAAAAAGCTCTAATAAAGCTTTAGATGGTCACTTTAAAAAAGCTGGTACATCTGCTAAGAAAAAAGTTATTGAATTTCAAGGATTTGAAGGAGAGTACAAATTAGGTGATTCAATTACTGTTGAGCACTTTATCGAAGGAGAATTCGTAGATGTTTCTGGAGTTTCTAAAGGTAAAGGTTTTCAAGGTGTTGTTAAACGTCATGGATTTGCCGGAGTTGGACAAGCAACTCATGGTCAACATAACCGTTTAAGAGCTCCTGGTTCGATTGGTGCTGCATCTTACCCTGCAAGAGTATTCAAAGGAATGCGTATGGCAGGTCGTATGGGTGGAGACAAAGTAAAAGTTCAAAATTTAAAAGTATTAAAAGTGGTTGCTGATAAGAATCTTATCGTAGTTAAAGGAGCAATTCCTGGTCACAAAAATGCTTTTGTAACTATCGAAAAATAATGAAAGTAGCAGTTTTAGATATTACAGGAAAAGATACTGGTAGAAAAGTTGAACTTTCTAACGAAGTATTCGGTATAGAGCCAAATGATCATGCTATTTACTTAGATGTAAAGCAGTATTTAGCAAATCAAAGACAAGGTACTCATAAAGCTAAAGAAAGAGCTGAGATTACTGGAAGTACAAGAAAGATTAAAAAACAAAAGGGTACAGGTACTGCACGTGCAGGGTCTATTAAGTCTGGAGTTTTTAGAGGTGGAGGTCGTATGTTCGGTCCAAGACCAAGAAATTACTCTTTCAAGTTAAATAAAAACTTAAAGCGTTTAGCACGTAAGTCTGCTTTAAGTGTACAAACAAAAGATAGTAACGTAGTTGTTGTTGAAGATTTCAATTTTGAAACTCCAAAAACAAAAGAGTTTATCAATGTTTTAAAAGCTTTCGAAATTGAGACTAAAAAGTCTTTATTCGTGTTAAGTGAAGAAAATAAAAATGTTTATTTGTCTTCTCGTAACTTGAAAAAAGCTAAAGTAGTAAATGCTACAGGAATTAATACTTACAGTGTTTTAAACGCTAACAAAGTTGTAATTGCTGAGAGTACTTTAGAAGAAATTCAATCTAATTTAAGTAAATAGGGAAAGATATGAGTATTTTAATAAAACCTATTATTACGGAAAAAGCTACGAATGATAGCGAGGTTTATAACCGTTATGCATTTGTAGTAAACAGTAAAGCTAACAAATTAGAAATCAGAGGAGCTGTTGAGGCTGCTTATGGTGTAGCGATTAAGTCTGTTAAAACTATGAATTATCCTATTCAAAGAAATACTAAATATACTAAAAAAGGTTTAGTAACTGGGATAAAAAGTGGATATAAGAAGGCAATCGTTCAGTTAGCTGAAGGAGAAACTATTGATTTTTATAACAATCTTTAAGAAAAGACAGAATGTCAGTTAGAAAATTAAAACCAGTAACACCAGGTCAGCGTTTTAGAGTAGTGAATGGGTTCGACACCATAACTACTGATAAGCCGGAGAAATCTTTATTAGCTCCGAAAAAACGATCTGGAGGTCGAAACAATCAGGGAAGAATGACTACACGTAATATCGGTGGAGGTCATAAACAAAAATACCGTATTATCGATTTTAAAAGAGATAAGCAAGGTATTCCTGCAACAGTAAAAACTATCGAGTACGATCCAAATCGTACTGCATTTATTGCATTAGTTAGTTATGCTGATGGTGAAAAGCGTTATGTAATTGCACAAAACGGTTTAAAAGTAGGTCAAACTATTGTATCAGGAAAAGAAGTAGCACCAGAAGTTGGTAATGCTATGTACTTAAGCGAAATTCCTTTAGGTACAACTATTTCTTGTATTGAGTTACACCCAGGACAAGGAGCTGTTATGGCTCGTTCTGCAGGTTCATTTGCTCAATTAATGGCAAGAGACGGTAAGTATGCAACAGTTAAGTTACCTTCAGGAGAAACAAGATTAATCTTGTTAACTTGTATGGCAACTATTGGAGTTGTTTCTAACTCAGACCACCAATTATTAGTATCTGGTAAAGCAGGTAGAAGTCGTTGGTTAGGTAGAAGACCTAGAACAAACCCAGTAAGAATGAATCCAGTTGATCACCCAATGGGTGGTGGTGAAGGACGTTCTTCAGGAGGGCATCCAAGATCTAGAAACGGTATTCCAGCTAAAGGATTTAAGACTAGATCTAAGACTAAAGCTAGTAACAAGTACATTATAGAACGTAGAAAGAAATAAGACATGGCAAGATCATTAAAAAAAGGACCTTTCGTTCACTATAAACTAGAGAAAAAAGTGTTAGCTAACGTTGAAACTGAGAGTAAATCAGTTATCAAAACTTGGTCAAGAGCAAGTATGATTACTCCAGACTTCGTAGGACAAACAATTGCAGTTCATAATGGAAAGCAATTTATTCCTGTGTACGTTACTGAAAACATGGTAGGTCATAAATTAGGAGAATTTTCACCAACACGTTCTTTTAGAGGGCACGCTGGTGCAAAAAATAAAGGAAAAAAATAGTAGGAAATTATGGGAAGTCGTAAACATAACATGGCAACACAGTTAAAAGAAGCTAGAAAGTCTAGAGCTTTCGCTAAAATAACTAATTGTCCTACATCACCAAGAAAAATGCGCTTGGTAGCAGATTTAGTAAGAGGAGTAGAGGTTGAAAAAGCTTTACAAATCTTAAAATTCAGTCCAAAAGAAGCATCAAGAAATTTAGAGAAGTTGTTAATGTCTGCAATTGCAAACTGGCAAGCTAAAAATGAAGATGCAAGTATCGAAGATGCTGGATTATTTGTTAAATCAATTTGTGTTGATAGCGCAGGTATGTTAAAAAGGTTAAGACCAGCTCCACAAGGTCGTGCACATAGAATCCGTAAGCGTTCTAATCACGTTACTTTAGAGTTAGGTGCTAAAAATAACAGTAATTAATCAAAGTAGAAATGGGACAAAAAACAAATCCAATAGGAAATCGTTTAGGAATTATCAGAGGATGGGAATCTAACTGGTATGGTGGAAATGACTACGGAGATAAATTAGCTGAAGATGACAAAATAAGAAAGTACATCCGTGCTAGATTATTTAAAGCAAGTGTATCTCGTGTAATTATTGAGCGTACTTTAAAACTTGTAACCGTTACTATCACTACTGCTAGACCTGGTATTATTATCGGTAAAGGTGGTCAAGAGGTAGACAAGTTAAAAGAAGAGCTTAAGAAAATTACAGGTAAAGAAGTTCAAATTAACATTTTCGAAATTAAACGTCCAGAAGTAGACGCAACTTTAGTTGCTGCTAGTGTTGCTCGTCAAATCGAAAACAGAATTTCTTACAAGCGTGCTACTAAAATGGCTATCGCTGCTGCAATGAGAATGAATGCGGAAGGAATTAAAATCCAATTATCAGGTCGTTTAAACGGAGCTGAGATGGCACGTTCTGAGCATTATAAAGAAGGAAGAATTCCTCTTTCTACTTTTAGAGCAGATATCGACTATGCACTTGTTGAGGCACATACTCAATACGGAAGAATCGGTGTTAAAGTATGGATTATGAAAGGTGAGGTTTATGGAAAGCGTGAATTATCTCCATTAGTAGGATTATCTAAACAAAAAGGTAACTCTAATAAAGGTGGTAACAGTAAACGTCAACCTCGCAGAAGAAAATAATTTTTAAAATTAGAAATTAAAAATGTTACAGCCAAAAAGAGTAAAATACCGTAAGGTACAGAAGGCCAAAGGTAATATGAAGGGTAACTCTAATAGAGGAAACCAACTTTCTAACGGAATGTTTGGAATCAAATCATTAGATCAAAACCTATTAACCTCTCGTCAAATAGAGGCGGCTCGTATTGCGGCAACTCGTCATATGAAAAGAGAAGGTCAGCTTTGGATTAAAATATTTCCAGACAAGCCTATTACAAAGAAGCCATTAGAAGTACGTATGGGTAAAGGTAAAGGTGCACCTGATCATTTCGTAGCAGTAGTTAAACCAGGTAGAATTTTGTTTGAAGTTGGTGGAGTACCAATGGACGTAGCAAAAGAAGCATTACGTTTAGCAGCACAGAAACTTCCTGTAAAAACGAAGTTTGTTATCGCAAGAGATTTTGATTTTAACGCTTAATTCTAAAAGACATGAAACAATCAGAAATTAAAGAATTATCAATCGCAGACTTACAAGAAAAGTTAGGAGCGTTAAAGAAAAATTATACGGATCTTAAGATGGCTCACGCCATAACTCCATTGGAGAACCCATTAGAGTTACGTAGCTTAAGAAAATCTGTGGCAAGAATTGCTACAGAGTTAACTAAAAGAGAATTACAATAATTCTAGTCAGTTTTAAAGATGGAAAAAAGAAATCTTAGAAAAGAGAGAATCGGTGTAGTATCTAGCAGCAAAATGGAGAAATCTATTGTAGTTAGCGAGGTAAAAAGAGTAAAGCACCCAATGTACGGAAAGTTCGTATTAAAGACTAAGAAGTACGTTGCACATGACGAGAATAACGATTGCAACGAAGGTGATACAGTTAGGATTATGGAAACACGTCCTATGAGTAAATCTAAACGTTGGAGATTAGTAGAAATCCTAGAAAGAGCTAAATAATATGTTACAGACAGAATCAAGATTAAAAGTCGCAGATAATACTGGAGCAAAAGAAGTTTTAGTAATTAGAGTTTTAGGAGGAACAAAGAAGCGTTACGCTAGCGTTGGAGATAAAATTGTAGTAACTGTAAAGTCTGCAACTCCTAACGGAAGTGTAAAGAAAGGACAAGTTTCTAGAGCGGTAGTTGTTCGTACTAAGAAAGAAGTTAGACGTAAAGACGGATCTTATATTAGATTCGATGATAATGCTTGTGTACTTTTAAATCCTACAGAGGAAATGAGAGGAACTCGTGTATTCGGTCCAGTAGGACGTGAATTACGTGATAAGCAATTTATGAAGATAGTATCATTAGCACCTGAAGTGCTTTAAATCGACATTAAGATGAAGAAGTTCAAAATTAAATCAGGAGATACTGTTAAAGTATTAGCAGGTGATCATAAAGGGTCTGAAGGAAAAGTTTTACAAATTCTTAAAGATAAAGATAGGGTTTTAGTAGAAGGTGTTAACATGGTGTCTAAACACACTAAACCAAGCGCTACTAACCCTCAAGGAGGAATTGTAAAAAAAGAAGCTCCATTACACATATCAAACGTTGCATTAATCGAAAACGGTGAAGCAGTAAGAGTTGGATATAAAGTAGAAGGAGATAAGAAAGTTAGATTTTCAAAAAAATCAGATAAAGCAATATAACCATGAGTTACGTACCAAGATTAAAAGAAGAGTACAAGAGCAGAGTTATCAAAGCTCTTACTGATGAATTCGGTTATAGTAATGTAATGCAAGTGCCTAAATTACAAAAGATTGTTGTAAGTAAAGGTGTTGGTGCAGCTATAGCAGATAAGAAATTAATAGAATACGCTATTGACGAGTTAACTACAATTACAGGTCAAAAAGCAGTATCTACGATGTCTAAGAAAGATGTTGCAAACTTCAAATTACGTAAAGGGATGCCAATTGGTGCAAAAGTTACGTTAAGAGGAGATAAAATGTACGAATTTTTAGATAGATTAGTTACAGCTTCTTTACCACGTGTAAGAGATTTTAACGGAATTAAAGCTAACGGTTTTGATGGTAGAGGTAATTACAACTTAGGAATTACTGAACAAATCATCTATCCAGAAATTAATATTGACCAAATCAAAAAAATCAGCGGAATGGATATTACTTTCGTAACATCTGCAGATACTGATAAAGAGGCAAAGTCATTATTAGGAGAATTAGGTTTACCATTTAAAAAGAATTAAGAGATGGCTAAAGAATCAATGAAAGCGCGTGAGCGTAAAAGAGCAAAAATGGTTGCTAAGTATGCTGAAAAGAGAAAAGCTTTAAAAGAAGCTGGAGACTATGAAGGTTTACAAAAGTTACCAAAGAACGCTTCACCAATTAGAATGCACAATCGTTGTAAGCTAACTGGACGTCCAAAAGGATATATGCGTCAGTTCGGTATTTCACGTGTTACTTTCCGTGAAATGGCTAACCAAGGATTAATTCCAGGTGTAAAGAAAGCTAGCTGGTAAACAGCACGTTTTATACATAAACAAAAGGTGTACAATTATAAAATATTGTATACCTTTTTGTGTTTATAAACTTTTTCTAATGCTTGATTTTTGTATGAAAATAATACATGTTTTTAGTTTTGAATAGAGCTTTAAAAAGCCAATAAATTAATACTCAAAACGATAATTAATAAAAAGGTTTTATTTTCGAAAAGTTTATGTATATTTGCACTCTGTTTTTACAGGGTAAATTATGCCTTGTAAGTAAATACTAAATAAAATAGTATAATGCTTATGAGATTTATTCTGAAAAACGAAAAATAAATATTAACTGGTTTAAGGTTTAGTTGTATCCATTTATCTTTAAAGATTAATAAAAACAACTAAAAACCGAAACCACAAATTAATTAATTATGTATACAGATCCAATCGCGGATTTTCTTACTCGTGTTAGAAATGCTACGGCAGTAGGGCACAGAGTAGTGGAGGTTCCTGCTTCTAACTTGAAGAAGGAAATGACGAAAATTTTGTTCGATCAAGGTTACATTTTAAGCTACCAGTTCAATGACGATAAAGTTCAAGGAACTATCAAGATAGCTTTAAAGTACGACCGTGATACGAAAGAATCAGTAATCAGAAAGATTCAAAGAATTTCAACACCAGGTTTACGTAAGTACGTTGGCGCTAAAGAGATGCCAAGAGTATTAAACGGTTTAGGTATTGCAATTGTTTCTACATCTAAAGGTGTAATGACAAACAAAAAAGCAAAACAAGAAAACGTTGGTGGAGAAGTATTATGTTACGTTTATTAATCACTTTGTACAATGAGTAGAATAGGAAACAATCCAATCGCATTACCACAAGGTGTTGAAGTTAAAGTAGACGGAAACGTGGTTACAGTAAAAGGTAAATTAGGTGAATTAACTCAAGAGTTAAAATCTGATATTACTGTAAAAATTGAAGATGGTACGCTAAAAGTAGCAAGACCATCAGATAGTAAAGACCATAGAGCAGCACACGGTTTGTATCGTGCTTTAATCAATAATATGATTGAAGGTGTTACTAAAGGTTACACTAAAGAATTAGAGTTAGTAGGTGTTGGTTATAGAGCATCTAACCAAGGGCAAAAGTTAGACTTAGCTTTAGGTTTCTCTCATAACATTGTGTTAAATTTAGCTCCAGAGGTTAAGGTTGAAACAGTATCTGAAAAAGGTAAGAATCCAATCGTAAAATTAACTTCACATGACAAACAATTAGTTGGTCAAGTTGCAGCAAAAATTCGTGGTTTCCGTAAGCCAGAGCCTTACAAAGGAAAAGGAATTAAGTTCGTAGGAGAAGTATTAAGAAGAAAAGCAGGTAAATCTGCATAATAAATAAGAGAAATTATTATGGCATTATCAAAGCTTGAAAGAAGACAACGTATTAAGTATAGAATTAGAAAAGTTGTTACAGGTACAGCCACTAAACCAAGATTATCGGTTTTTAGAAGTAACAAAGAGATCTATGCTCAATTAATCGACGATGTAGCTGGTGTAACATTAACATCTGCATCATCTAGAGATAAAGGAATTACAGCTAGTTCTAAATCAGAAGCTGCAACAGCAGTAGGGAAAGCTATCGCAGAAAAAGCTGTTAAGGCTGGAGTAGAAACAGTTTCTTTTGATAGAAATGGATTTTTATACCACGGTAGAATTAAAGTATTAGCAGACGCTGCTAGAGAAGCTGGTTTAAAATTTTAAGAAATTATATTATGTTAGGATATAAAAACGTAGAAAGAGTAAAACCAAGCGGATTAGAGCTTGTAGATAAATTAGTAGGTGTACAACGTGTTACCAAAGTAACTAAAGGTGGTAGAGCATTTGGTTTCTCAGCAATCGTAGTAGTTGGAGATGGTAACGGAGTTGTAGGTCACGGATTAGGAAAATCTAAAGATGTTGCTTCTGCAATTGCTAAGGCAATAGAAGATGCAAAGAAAAATTTAGTGCGTATTCCTATTTTAGACGGAACTTTACCTCACGAACAAAAAGGTAAATTTGGTGGAGCGAAAGTATACATCAAGCCAGCATCACATGGTACGGGAGTTATCGCCGGTGGAGCAGTACGTTCGGTATTAGAATCTGTTGGTATTAAAGACGTATTATCAAAGTCTCAAGGATCATCAAACCCTCACAACGTAGTAAAAGCAACTTTTGATGCTTTATTACAATTACGTAGCGCAGCAACTATTGCTAAGCAAAGAGGAGTTTCTTTAGAGAAAGTTTTTAACGGTTAAAATTTAAGACGATGAGTAAAATTAGAGTTACACAAGTAAAAAGTCAAATCGGTCGCCTTAAAAATCAAAAATTGACGTTAGAGGCATTAGGTTTACGTAGAATGAACCAAACTGTAGAGCACGAGGCAACTCCTTCTATCGTTGGTATGGTAAATACAGTTAAACACTTAGTTTCCGTAGAGGAAGTTAAATAAGACAATAAATAATCATGAGTTTACACAACTTAAAACCAGCAGAGGGATCTGTTAAGAAAGTTAAGAGAATTGCACGTGGTGAAGGTTCTGGTAAAGGTGGTACCGCTACTAGAGGTCATAATGGTCAAAAATCTCGTTCAGGATATTCTCGTAAGATCGGTTTTGAAGGTGGTCAAATGCCTCTTCAAAGACGTGTTCCTAAATTTGGATTCACAAACATTAACCGTAAGGAGTATGTAGGTGTTAATTTAGATAAATTACAAGGATTAGTAGATAACGGAACTATTACAGATACCGTTAATTTAGATGTTTTAATAGAAAACAGATTAGTTCGTAAAAACGACTTAGTAAAAATATTAGGTGGTGGAGAATTAAAAGCTAAATTAAACGTAACTGTACATAAATTTACTGCAACAGCAAAAGCGGCTATCGAAGCAGCAGGAGGTGAAGCAGTATCATTATAAGAATTGTAAATGATGAATTTTATAAATACTTTAAAAGACATTTGGAAGATAGAAGAGTTAAAAGAGAAATTACTTTTAACCTTAGGTTTAATTGCTGTTTACCGTTTTATGGCGGCAGTTCCATTACCTGGAATTGACCCTACTCAGTTATCAGCACTACAAGACAGTACTTCTAGTGGACTTTTAGGTTTATTAAACGCATTTACAGGTGGGGCATTTGCTAGAGCGTCAGTAATGGCACTTGGTATAATGCCTTATATTTCTGCATCAATTGTAGTTCAGTTAATGGGTATCGCGGTACCATATTTACAGAAATTACAAAAAGATGGAGAAAGTGGACGTAAGAAGATTACACAAATAACAAGATGGCTTACAATTGCTATTACATTGTTTCAAGCACCAACCTATATTGGTATTATCCAAAACCAAATGGGATTAGGACCTGAAGCATTCTTAGTAACGGGAGTTCAATTTTGGGTATCATCAATTATCCTTTTAAGTGCAGGAACTATTTTTGCAATGTGGTTAGGAGAACGTATTACTGATAAAGGTGTTGGTAACGGAATTTCGTTATTAATTACTGTAGGTATTATCGCAAACTTCCCAGCTGCTTTTATTCAAGAGTTAGTTTCTAAGCAAACTGCAGGAGCAGGAGGTATAATGATGATTTTAATCGAATTAATAGTTTGGTTTGTAGTAATCTTGTTAACCGTATTATTAGTTACCGCAGTACGTAAAGTAGCAGTTCAATATGCTCGTCGTACAGCAGTTACAGACATTAAAGATGTTGACGGTGCACGTCAGTACATTCCGTTAAAACTGAATGCTGCTGGTGTAATGCCAATTATTTTTGCACAAGCTATTATGTTTTTACCAGTAGCTTTAGGTCAAAAATTCCCAGCATTAAACAGTTTAACTGATAATTTCGGGTTATGGTACAATGTTATATTTGCTATCTTAATTATTATCTTTAGTTACTTTTATACGGCGATTACAATCCCAACAAATAAAATGGCTGAAGACTTAAAGAGAAGTAATGGTTTTGTTCCAGGATATAAACCAGGTGAAGAAACTGCTAACTTTTTAGATTCAGTATTGTCGAAAATTACATTACCAGGATCAATATTTTTAGCAGCCTTATCTATTTTACCAGCAATCATTGTAAAGTTTGGAGTTACTCAAAACTGGGCAATGTTTTTTGGAGGAACATCTTTAATCATTATGGTGGGTGTTGCAATAGATACTATTCAGCAAATTAACTCGTATTTATTAAACTCTCGTTACGATGGTTTAATGAAAACAGGTAACAGTAACAGAAAATCGTTAAAATAATATGGCTAAGCAACCAGCAATTCAACAAGACGGAACAATTACAGAAGCATTATCAAATGCAATGTTTCGTGTAGAGTTAGAAAACGGACATATTGTTACGGCTCACATTTCAGGAAAAATGCGTATGCATTACATCAAATTATTACCAGGTGATAAAGTGAAGTTAGAAATGAGCCCATACGATTTAACAAAGGCAAGAATTACTTACAGATATTAAAAACACAGACTGATGAAAGTAAGAGCATCATTAAAGAAAAGAAGCGCCGACTGCAAGATAGTACGCAGAAAAGGCAGATTATATGTAATTAACAAAAAGAATCCTAGATTTAAACAAAGACAAGGGTAATGGCAAGAATAGCAGGTATTGATATTCCAAAGAATAAAAGAGGTGTTATCGCATTAACTTACATCTTTGGTATAGGAAACAGCAGAGCTAAAGAGATTTTAGCAACTGCAAAAATCGACGAAAGCATTAAAGTGCAAGATTGGTCTGATGATCAAATTGCTGCAATTCGTGAGCAAGTTGGAACTTTTACTATTGAAGGTGAATTACGTTCTGAGGTTCAATTAAACATTAAACGTTTAATGGACATCGGATGTCAAAGAGGTATTCGTCACAGACTTGGTCTTCCTTTAAGAGGGCAAAGAACTAAGAATAACTCTCGTACAAGAAAAGGTAAGAGAAAAACTGTAGCTAACAAGAAAAAATAAGTTAGATAAGTAATCAAGATCTAATAATAGTTTTAACTATAAAATTAGAAAACTAAATTACTAAAACCGAATTAATTATGGCAAAGGCAAATACAAAGAAACGTAAAGTTGTTATAGAATCAGTTGGTGAAGCTCACGTAACTGCATCTTTCAATAATATTATTATTTCTTTAACAAACAAAAAAGGTGACGTTATTTCTTGGTCATCTGCAGGTAAAATGGGCTTTAGAGGTTCTAAAAAGAACACTCCTTATGCAGCTCAGTTAGCCGCAGAAGATTGTGCAAATGTTGCAAAAGAAGCAGGTTTACGTAAAGTAAAAGTTTATGTTAAAGGACCTGGTAACGGTAGAGAATCTGCAATCAGATCTATCCACAATTCTGGTATCGAAGTAACAGAAATTATCGATGTTACTCCTATTCCTCATAATGGATGTCGTCCACCAAAAAGAAGAAGAGTATAAGTTGAATTAATTTTCAACTTATATTTTTATTTAGTGTACTTTTGTGCGCGAAAAAAGAAATATTTTAAACTCAGTAGGATTGAGATTATCGAAGGAGAAAGCCTTAATTCATGATCCCTACTAAATTAATTAGAAATGGCAAGATATACAGGACCAAAAACTAAAATTGCTCGTAAGTTTGGCGAAGCAATCTTCGGAGATGATAAAAACTTCGAAAAAAGAAATTATCCTCCAGGACAACATGGTGTTGGAAAAAGAAGAGGTAAGAAATCTGAATATGCTATCCAGTTAATGGAAAAGCAAAAAGCTAAATATACTTACGGTATTTTAGAGCGTCAATTCAGTAACTTATTTAAAAAAGCTTCTGCATCTAAAGGTATTACTGGTGAGGTTTTATTACAATTATGTGAGTCTCGTTTAGATAACGTAGCATTCCGTTTAGGATTGTCTAAATCTAGAAGTGGAGCACGTCAACTAGTTTCTCACCGTCACATTACTGTAAACGGAGAGATAGTAAACATTCCATCTTACACTGTAAAAGAAGGAGATGTAATTGCTGTTAGAGAGAAGTCTAAATCATTAGTAGCTATCGAAGATGCATTAGCATCAAACAGTGCTGTTTACGAATGGTTAAGCTGGAACTCAGATCAAAAATCTGGAACTTTTATTAAAGCGCCGGAAAGATTACAGATTCCTGAAAACATCAAAGAACAATTAATCGTAGAATTATATTCTAAGTAATAAATTAATCATATTGAAGTTCAGCCAAAGGGTTTATTTGCACTTCTTCACGCTTATAAACCGCGCAACTGAATAACAATTAAAAAGAAGAAAAAATATGGCAATTTTAAATTTTCAGAAGCCTGATAAAGTAATAATGATTGAATCTACTGATTTTTCAGGGAGATTCGAATTCAGACCTCTTGAACCAGGTTTTGGATTAACAGTAGGAAACGCTTTAAGAAGAGTATTATTATCTTCATTAGAAGGTTTTGCTATCACATCATTACGTATTGACGGAGTTGATCATGAATTCTCAACAATTCAAGGAGTTGTAGAAGATGTAACAGAAATCATCTTAAACTTAAAACAAGTTCGTTTTAAGAAACAAATTGAAGAGACTGATAGAGAAACTGTATCAATTGCAGTATCAGGACAAGAACAATTAACTGCAGGAGACTTACAAAAATTTACTTCAGGTTTTCAAGTACTAAATCCAGATTTAGTTATTTGTAACATGGATAAGTCAGTTAAATTCAATGCAGAAATCACTATCGAAAAAGGTAGAGGTTTTGTTCCAGCTGAAGAAAACAAAAGAGCAGGTGCACCATTAGGAACAATTTTTACAGATTCTATTTACACTCCGATAAAGAATGTAAAATATGCTGTTGAAAATTTCCGTGTAGAGCAAAAGACCGATTACGAAAAATTAGTTTTCGATATCGATACAGATGGTTCTATCAATCCTAAGGATGCATTAACTGAAGCAGCAAAGATTTTAATCCACCACTTTATGTTATTCTCTGATGAGCGTATCACTTTAGAGGCAGATGAAATTGCTCAAACTGAAACATATGATGAGGAATCATTACACATGCGTCAGTTATTAAAGACGAAATTAGTAGATATGGATTTATCTGTTCGTGCTTTAAACTGTTTAAAAGCTGCAGAAGTAGATACTTTAGGAGACTTAGTGTCATTTAACAAAAGTGATTTAATGAAATTTAGAAACTTTGGTAAAAAGTCGTTAACTGAATTAGATGAGTTAGTAGCGAACAAAAACCTTAATTTCGGGATGGATTTAAGTAAATACAAATTAGATAGAGATTAACCTTTCATATTTTGCTCCTCGAACAGAGTAGAAGCAAGATGAGAGCTAAAACCCAAATGTCATGAGACACGGAAAGAAATTTAATCATTTAGGAAGACAAACAGCGCACAGAAAAGCGATGTTAGCAAATATGGCTTGTTCTTTAATAGAACACAAGCGTATTAACACAACTGTTGCTAAAGCAAAAGCTTTACGTAAGTTTGTTGAACCTTTAATTACTAAGTCTAAAGAAGACACAACTCATAACCGTCGTGTAGTTTTTAGTTACTTACGTAATAAATTTACTGTAACTGAATTATTTAAAGAAGTTTCAGTAAAAGTTGCAGACAGACCAGGAGGATATGTTCGTATCATCAAATTAGGAAACCGTCAAGGAGATAACGCTTCTATGGCAATGGTAGAATTAGTTGATTACAACGAGTTATACAATCCAAAAGGAAACAAAGCTAAAAAGAATACTCGTCGTAGCCGTCGTGGTGGAGCGAAGAAAGTTGAAGCTGCTGTTGAAACTCAAACTTCACAAGAAGAAGAATAAAAATGAAAATTTTTATAAATTATATCAAAGGGATAAACATTTAATGTTTATCCCTTTTTTTATATATTTTTGCAATCAAAATACACACAACACACTAAATGAAATATCAACAACGTAAAAAAGCATTAGTTCTATTAGCAGACGGAACTATCTTTTATGGTAAATCTATCGGGATAGAAGGAACTTCAAGAGGAGAGATTTGTTTCAATACAGGGATGACAGGTTACCAAGAAGTATTTACAGACCCTTCATATTTTGGTCAATTAATGGTAACTACAAATGCACATATTGGTAATTACGGAATCAATAATGAAGAAGTCGAATCTGATGGAATTAAAATATCAGGCTTAATTTGTCGTAATTTTAGTTTTACACATTCTCGTGTAGATTCTGACGGAAACTTATTCGATTGGTTTAAAGAGCACAATTTAGTTGCGATATCTGATGTAGATACAAGAGCATTAGTGGCTTATATCCGTGATAACGGAGCTATGAATGCTATTATTTCTACTGAAGTAGATAAGATTGATGAGCTAAAGAAGCAATTAGCTGAAATTCCAAATATGGAAGGTTTAGAATTAGCTTCAAAAGTTTCTACAAAAGAACCTTATTTTGTGGGTGATGAAAATTCACCGATTAAAATATCTGCCTTAGATATTGGTATTAAAAAGAACATTTTAAGAAATTTTGTAAAAAGAGGAGCTTACATAAAAGTATATCCTTACAATGCTACTTTCGAGCAAATGAGTGATTTTAATCCAGATGGATATTTTATATCAAACGGACCTGGAGACCCTGAGCCACTAATTGATGCTCAAAATACAACGAAGCAAATTATAGAAAAAGATTTACCGTTGTTCGGGATTTGTTTAGGACATCAAGTTATTGCGTTGGCAAACGGAATTTCTACTTATAAAATGCATAATGGACATAGAGGGATTAACCATCCAGTAAAGAACTTATTAACTGGTAAAGGTGAGATAACTTCTCAAAATCACGGATTTGCAATTAATCGTGAAGAAACTGAAGCTCATGCTGATGTAGAAATAACACACGTACATTTAAACGATCATACAGTTGCAGGGATTAGAATGAAGTCTAAAAACGTATTCTCTGTACAGTATCACCCAGAAGCAAGTCCTGGACCACATGATGCAGAATATTTATTCGATCAGTTTATAGAAAATATTAAAAAAGCTAAAGTAGAAGCGTAAGCATTTTTGTAAATTAGCAAGCATAAAATATATTCCCGTGAGTTAATAGTTCACGGGAATCTACATTAAAATAAAACAACTATGAGTATTATAATTAACATTCACGCACGTCAAATTTTTGATTCAAGAGGTAACCCAACTGTCGAAGTAGATGTAACTACAGATAATGGGGTTATGGGTAGAGCTGCTGTTCCTTCAGGTGCTTCTACAGGAGAACATGAAGCTGTTGAATTACGTGATGGAGGTGATAAATATATGGGTAAAGGAGTGTTAAATGCGGTTAAAAACGTAAACACTTTAATTGCTCAAGAATTATTAGGAGTGTCGATTTTTGAACAAAACATGATCGATCAATTAATGATTGATTTAGACGGAACTCCTAATAAATCGAAATTAGGAGCCAATGCAATTCTAGGAGTTTCTTTAGCGGTAGCTAAAGCTGCGGCAAATGAATTAGGATTACCATTATACAGATATGTTGGTGGAGTTTCAGCCAATACATTACCAGTACCAATGATGAATATCATTAATGGAGGTTCACATTCAGATGCACCAATTGCATTTCAAGAGTTTATGGTAATGCCAGTTAAGGCAAAGAACTTTACGGAAGCAATGGAAGTAGGTTCTGAAATTTTTCATCATTTGAAGAAAGTTTTACACGATCGTAATTTATCAACTGCAGTTGGTGATGAAGGTGGTTTTGCACCAACTTTAGATGGAACAGAAGATGCGATTGAAACGATTGCTTTAGCAACTAAAAATGCAGGATATAAATTCGGAGATGAAGTTATGATTGCTTTAGATTGTGCTGCTGCAGAATTTTTTGTGGATGGTAAATATGATTACTCAAAATTTGAAGGACCAAACGGTAAAGTTCGTACAAGTAAAGAACAAGCAGATTATTTAGCAGAATTAGCGGCTAAATATCCAATTATTTCTATCGAAGACGGAATGGATGAAAATGATTGGGATGGATGGAAGTATTTAACTGAAATTTGTGGAGATAAAGTTCAGTTAGTTGGAGATGATTTATTTGTAACTAATGTTGAGCGTTTATCAAAAGGTATCGAAAACGGAATTGCAAATTCTATTTTAATTAAGGTAAATCAAATTGGTACATTAACTGAAACGATTGCAGCTGTAAATATGGCGCATAATGCAGGATTTACTTCTGTGATGAGTCACCGTTCTGGGGAAACTGAAGATAATACAATTGCAGATTTAGCAGTAGCATTAAATACTGGACAAATTAAAACAGGTTCAGCTTCTCGTTCAGATCGTATGGCGAAATACAATCAGTTATTACGTATTGAAGAAGAATTAGATGATGTTGCATTTTATCCGCAAGAAAAAGCGTTTAAAATCAAATAAACACAGATAAATAAAAGTATTTAAAACCTTGTTAGAATCTCTAGCAAGGTTTTTTGTTTTTACTGAATTTTTAAATAAGAGAATTCTATCCTTTTATACCTAAAAACTATCAACGTCAATTTTTTAAATACTGCAAAAAATGGTATCTTCGCATTTCACTTCATTTATAAAAACTTAAGAGATAAAAATGGCAGATATAGCAAAACTACAAATTGGCGAAAATACGTATGAGTTCCCTTTAATTGAAGGAACAGAAAATGAGACTGCAATTGATATTAAAACTTTGAGAGGGGCAACCGGAGGAGTTATTACAATCGATCCAGGATATAAAAATACAGGTTCTTGCCAGAGTGCTATTACATTTTTAAATGGTGAAGAAGGAATTTTACGTTATAGAGGATACTCAATTGAAGATTTAGCCGAAAAAGCGGATTTTTTAGAAGTAGCTTATTTGTTAATTTTCGGAGAATTACCTAATAAAGAGCAATTAGAGAAATTTCACAATGATATTCGTGAAAAAGCGATTGTAGATGAAGATATAAAGAAAATCATTGAAGCTTTTCCTAAGAATGCACACCCAATGGGAGTGTTATCTTCTTTAACAAGTGCTTTAGTAGCTTTTAATCCATCATCTGTAAACGTTGACTCTGAAGAGGAAATGTATAGAGCTATCGTGAAAATTTTAGGTAAGTTTCCTGTATTAGTTGCTTGGGCAATGCGTAAGAAGCAAGGTTTACCTTTAAACTACGGATCTAAAAAATTAGGATATGTAGAGAACGTTATGAAAATGATGTTTGAGCAGCCTAATGAAGAATATGAGATTAATCCAATAATCAAGGATGCATTAGATAAATTATTAATCTTACATGCTGATCATGAACAAAACTGTTCTACATCTACAGTAAGAATTGTTGGTTCTTCTCATGCTGGATTATTTGCTTCTCTTTCAGCAGGAATTTCTGCTTTATGGGGACCTTTACATGGCGGGGCCAACCAAGCAGTATTAGAAATGTTAGAAGCTATTAAAGAAGATGGTGGAGACACAAAGAAATACATGGCGAAAGCTAAAGATAAAAACGATCCTTTCCGTTTAATGGGATTCGGACACCGTGTTTATAAAAACTTCGATCCAAGAGCAAAAATTATTAAAGTAGCTGCTGATGAAGTATTGGCTGATTTAGGAATCGATGATCCAATTTTAGAGATTGCTAAAGGTTTAGAACAAGAAGCTTTAAATGATGAGTATTTCGTAAAACGTAAATTATATCCAAACGTAGATTTCTATTCAGGAATCATTTATCGTGCTATGGGTATTCCAGTTGAAATGTTTACAGTAATGTTTGCATTAGGTCGTTTACCAGGATGGATTGCACAGTGGAAAGAAATGCGTTTACGTAAAGAACCAATTGGTCGTCCACGTCAAATTTATACAGGTGAAAACCTTAGAGAGTTTAAAAAAATAAGCAAAAGATAATAACAAATAATGTCATCTAAAATTTAGGTGACATTTTTATTTAATATAGTTGATAATGAAAGAAATTAAACTTATCAAAAACAGATCAGATATTGGAGCAGGAACACGTGGTTCTGATATGGGAGTTGATGCTATTGAAATAGCAGCAATTAATAAGCACAGTAATTATTTCGATTCTTATGAATTTGAAGATGTAATTACTGAAAACGAATCAATTTATAACAAGAAAAATAATTCGTTTGCCAAAAGAATAGATAGTGTATTTAATCAATGTAAAAGATTAAGTAACCACGTAAAAGTAAATTTACAAGAAGGTAAGTTTCCTATTGTTCTTTCAGGAGATCACTCTTCTGCTTTAGGAACCATAAGTGGAGTTAAAGCTGCCTATCCAGCTCAAAGAGTAGGAGTAGTTTGGATTGATGCTCACGGAGATTTACATTCACCATATACTTCACCGTCAGGTAATATTCACGGAATGCCTTTATCTGCAGCAATTGCTGATGATAATTTAGATTGCCAGATAAACGATGTAGATAGAGAAACTGCAGAGTTGTGGGAACGAATGAAAAATATAGGTTTACCTGGTCAAAAAGTTTTACCGGAAGATATTGTGTTTTTTGGAGTTAGAGATACCGAAGAACCAGAAGATAAGCAGATGGAAAAGCACGGAATTAAAAATTATATGGTTGCCGAAGTACGTCATCGTGGTTTAGAACTTTGTGTAAACGAAGCTTTAGATAAATTATCTGATTGTGATGTAATCTATGTATCATTTGATGTTGATGCTATGGATTGTGATATGATTTCTTACGGTACAGGTACACCAGTGCCAAAAGGTTTTGATCAGTATGAAATTATTTCAATCATCAATAATTTATTAGCAAGTAATAAAGTTGTTTGTGTAGAGTTTGTTGAAGTAAATCCACTTTTAGATTTAAAAGGAAATAAAATGGCAGAAACTGCTTTTGAAGTGCTTCAAGGAGTAACCAAAGCTGTTGAAAAATTATAAAATAGTAGAATTAATAAATTATAAAAACATCCATAATTTATGGATGTTTTTATGTTTATAGTATAATTTATAAATTAGGTTCATCCAATACATTAAGTAATGATAAGTAAATTACAATACATTTCACAAGGAAAAACTCCAGAAGAGCATTTAGATAATATTCAAAGAGCTTGTGCTTCAGGTATTGAATGGGTGCAATTGAGAATAAAAAAAACGAACCCTAAAACGTTTTTAGAAACTGCTAAGAGAGCAAGAGAAATTACAAATCATTACCAAACAAGGTTAATAATTAATGATAATTATAAAATAGTAAAAGAGATTAATGCTGATGGAGTTTTCCTTGAAGAATCAAAAGATTCTCCATTAAAAATTAGGAAGCATTTGGGTAAGTTTTACAGTATTGGAGCTATAGCTAATACATTAGAAGATTGTAAAAATCTTATAGATAAAAATGTTGATTACATAGCTCTTGGACCTTTTCAGCAAAAAGAAAAGGGTTTTAAACAATCTTTAGAAACTGTAGGTTATCAAGTTTTAATAGAAACATTGCAAACAGCTATACCAATTATTGCATTTGGAGGAGTAACATTAAATAATATTAATGAGATTATAAATACAGGTATTTATGGAGCTGCTGTTTCAGAAGAAATTACGAGAGATTTTAGTACAATACCTGTTTTTCATCAAATATTAAAAGCGCCAAGTACAAATGAGCAACGTTATAGTTTTGATAATAAATAATCGATTATTTTAATATTTATACACATCGTAAATGCTAACCAAAGAAGAACAAAAACAATACGACCGTCATTTAATTTTAAATGAGGTAGGAGTAGAGGGGCAGTTAAAATTAAAGCAGGCAAAGGTTTTAGTAATTGGTGCTGGTGGATTAGGTTGTCCAGTTTTACAATATCTTACGGCAGCAGGAGTAGGTGCGATTGGTTTAATAGATGATGATGTAGTGAGTCAAAGTAATTTACAGCGTCAAATATTATATACTCAAAACGATATTAATACACCTAAAGTGATAGCAGCTTCAAAAAGATTAGCTGCATTAAATCCTTTTATTCAGTTTAATGCATATCATAAAAAGTTAACTAAAGAAAATGCGATTGAATTATTTGATAAGTATGATATTATAGTAGATGGAAGTGATAATTTTTCTACACGTTATTTGGTAAACGATGCAGCTGTATTAACAAATAAACCTTTGGTGTATGGAGCAATTTTTAAGTTCGAAGGTCAGGTAAGTGTGTTTAATTACAATGACGGACCTACATATCGTTGTTTATATCCAACCCCTCCAAAAGCGAACGAAGTTCCTAATTGCTCTCAAATAGGTGTTATAGGAGTTTTACCAGGTGTTATAGGTTGTTTACAGGCTAATGAAGTAATTAAAATTATTTGTGAATTAGGAGAGGTTTTATCAGGAAAAATGGTGACCTATAATTTATTGACCATGCAGCAAATGGTTTTAAAATTTAAACGAACTGATAAAGCTGATATAAAAGAATTAGAAGAAAATTACGATGTTTTTTGTGGAATTAGCTTAGTTGAAAATGAAATTACGTTAAATGAATTAAACAAAAACAAAGAAGCCTATAACTTATTAGATGTACGAGAAGATTGGGAGCGAAAACAACATCATATTGGAGGGCAACATATACCATTAGGAGAGTTACCTCAGCGCTTTAAAGAAGTAGGTGTAGTAAAAGACATTGTTGTGTATTGTAAATCAGGAATGCGAAGTGCAAAAGCTATTAAGTTTTTAAAAGAACAACTTAACGATACAAACTTTATTAACTTAAAAGGAGGAATCTTGTAAGGCTAGTTATCGATTTTTTTAAGTATAATTTCATTACGTTGTTCTTTTAAATTATTTACACAGTAAATATTTTACTCAGTAACTTTTAATCTAGCTTGTGCAGTAACTGAGATGTCAGAATAATCATTATTTAAGTACTTCAAGTATCCAGCAATGGCAATCATAGCTGCATTATCTGTAGTGTATTCAAATTTTGGGATATAAGTTGTCCAGCCCCAATGTTTTTCAGCTAATTGTAATCGTTTTCTAATTTCAGAATTTGCAGATACTCCACCAGCGATAGCAATGTGCTTTATACCAGTATGTTTTACGGCATTTTTTAATTTACTCATTAAGATTTCGATAATAGTGTATTGTATCGAAGCGCAAATATCATAAAGATTCTCTTTAATAAAATCTGGGTTTTCTTTTTCTTGCTTTCTAATAAAATATAAAATGGCTGTTTTTAAACCGCTAAAACTGAATTCTAAATCACCAACTTTGGGTTTGGTAAAAGGAAATGCTTTAGGGTTTCCTAATTGCGCATATTTATCTACTAAAGGTCCTCCAGGATATGGTAAGCCTAAAATTTTTGCAGACTTATCAAAAGCTTCTCCTACAGCATCATCAATTGTTTCACCTAAAATTTCCATTTCAAAATGGTTGGTGATTTTTACAATTTGAGTATGTCCACCACTAATTGTTAAACAAACAAAAGGAAAAGGAGGAATTTTACTGCCTTCTTCTTCAATAAAATGCGCTAAAATATGGGCTTGCATATGATTAACATCTATCAAAGGAATATTTAATCCTAGGGCTAAAGACTTAGCAAATGAAGTCCCCACTAATAAAGAACCCATTAAGCCCGGTCCGCGAGTAAAAGCAATGGCATTTAAATCGTGTTTTGTAATTCCAGCTTGCTCTATAGCCTGTTGTACAACAGGTACAATGTTTTGTTGATGTGCTCTTGAAGCTAATTCAGGAACTACACCACCGTATTTAGCATGTATTTCTTGGTTTGCAACTACGTTACTTAATACCTTTCCGTTGCAAATTACCGAAGCACTTGTGTCGTCACAAGAACTTTCAATTCCTAAAATGTAAATGTTTTTTGTACTCAATTTATATCAAATTAGACAGCAAAAATATCGATATTGCGTTAGATTTTCGTTAAAATTGACATTTCTTTAAAATAAGGCAGCATTTTTGCAGTTTGCTGATTACATTTGTTAGTTAGTTTATAAAGGGGAATAGTATCAAAAAAACAGGTAAAATAATATGGAGAATTGTAAAGTATGTACTGCTTTTTTTACTCCTGCTTTTTATTTTACTTTCACTACCTGCTGTTCAGACTAGAATTGCGAAGAAAGCAACAACCATACTTAATGAAGAGTTTAATACCAATATTGTAGTTAAAAAAGTAGACTTATCATGGTTAGGTATTTTACAACTTAAAGAAATTGAAATTAGAGACCATCATAAGGACACACTAATTTTTGTTCAGAATTTAAGCACATCACTTTTAAATGCTAAAAGAGTTCTTGAAAATAGAGTTGATTTAGGTGAAGCTTCATTAAGCGGTGTTCATTTTTATATGAAAACATATAAAGGTGAAAAAAACGATAATATGTCAATCTTCATAGATAGTTTTGAAGATGGTAAGCCAAGAGATAGCTTATCTAATCCGTTTATTTTACGAAGTGATAAGATTTCGTTAGATGATTTAACTTTTAAGTTGTTAGACGAAAATAAAAAAGATCCACTTCAATTCGCGGCTTATAAGGCAGGTGGAGAGTTGAATGATTTTTCAATTATTGGTCCTGATGTATCCCTAAAAGTTAGAGGGATGCATTTTACTGAAAATAGGGGAGTAAATGTATCTAATTTATCTACTGATTTCTCTTACACACTAAAGCAAATGCTTTTTGAGAAAACAACGCTCGAAACAGATAATAAATCTAAAATAATTGGAGATATAAAGCTTACTTACGATCGTAAAGATTTAGCAAACTTTAACGATAAAGTTAAGATTAAAGCTAAGTTTTTAAAGAGTGCTCTTGCCGTTAAAGATTTAAGTAAGTTATATAGCGAACTAAGTGGTAATGATGTATTGTATTTTACTGGAAATATTAACGGAGTACTAAATAACTTTAGTGCCAATAATATAAGATTACATTCTAAAAGAGGAATGAGAATTATTGGTGATATGGGGTTTGTTAATGCTATAAAAACCAGTAGAGGTTTTGTTTTTGATGCCAACTTAGATAATGTAACAGCTAATTACCAACAATTAAAAAGCGTGTTGCCTAATTTGTTAGGTAAAAGTTTGCCTTCAGAGTTTCAGCGATTAGGGAATTTTACAATGCAAGGAATTGTAAAGGTTACACCCGAGCAAATGGATGCAACGTTATCAGTTGATTCAGAAATAGGAACTACAATCTCCGACCTTCAACTTACCAATATCGATAATATTGATGAAGCTACCTATATTGGTGAAGTTGAGTTTAAAGATTTTGATTTAGGGGTATTTACTAACGATCCTATTTTAGGTAAAATCTCATTAAAAGCTGATGTAAATGGTAGCGGATTTAATGTGGATAATATCAATACAATTATTATTGGTAAAGTAAGTAGCTTAAAATTTAATGATTATGAGTATAAAGATTTAAATGTAAATGGACAGTTTCAAAACAAAAAATTTGATGGTTTATTAAGTGCTAAGGATGATAATTTTAAATTGAAATTTGAAGGGTTAGCAGATTTTTCATCAGCTATAAATAAATTTGATTTCGTTGCCAATATCGACCGAATAGATTTAAAAAAGACAAATCTATTTACTCGTGATAGTATTGCTGAATTAAAAGGAAATGTAAACTTAAATATCTCAGGAAATACTTTTGATGATATCGTTGGTAAAGCAACATTTAAAAACTTAATATATAAAAATCAAAAGCAGAGCTACGCCTTTAAAAGATTCGAGGTAAACTCATCTGTAAAAGATAGTATTAAAACAATTAATGTAGATTCTGAAGATATTGTAAAAGGGCAATTAAAAGGTAAGTTTTCTTTTGATGAGTTGATACCAATTACTCAAAATGCCTTGGGTAGTGTTTATACTAATTATCAACCGCATAAGGTAGCTCCTAATCAGTTTTTAGATTTCGATTTTACAATTTACAATCAAATAATCGATGTGTTTTTACCAGAAGTTTCTATAGGAAAGAACACAAAATTAAAAGGACGAATAAATTCAGATAAGAATTCTGTTAAGTTAACATTCTCATCTCCTGAAATTGATGCGTGTAAGAATGTTATTGAGAATATGGTGCTGAGATTAGATAATAAAAACCCACTCTATAATACCCACTTAACAGCAGGTAAGATTAATACAAAATATTATAATATTGAAAAACTGAATTTACTAAACCGTACAAAAAATGATACATTGTTTTTTAAATCGGTTTTTAAAGGAGGAAAGAATTATACAGAAACTTATGATCTCGATTTTTTCTATACCATAAACGAATTACAGAAATCAGTTGTAGGAATACAGAAATCAACTTTTAACTATAAAGGATTTGATTGGATTATCAACCCTAAAAACGATTTAAATAATAAAGTTTCTTTTAATTTAAAAGAAGATAATTTTGAGATAAGTCCGTTTGAATTCAAGTCAGGAAATCAAAAAATAGGATTTAAAGGAATTGTTAGAGATAGCACTTATAAAGATGTCCAAGCTAATTTTGAGAACGTAAAACTAGAGAGTTTTTTACCACCTGTAGATAGTTTAAAATTGAACGGAAATTTAAATGGAATTGTTGATTTTAAACAGGAAGGAAAAAGGTTTGCTCCAAAAGGAAATTTATTAATCGAAGACTTTAAAATAAACGACCTTTCTCAAGGTGATTTAGCTTTAAATGTATCTGGAGATAATTCATACGAAAAGTTTAAAGTAAACCTTTCTTTAGCAAACGAAAGAGCTAAAAATATTTCGGCTGTTGGTGGAGTTGATTTTTCAAAAGACAGACCTACTGTTGATTTAGATGTCTTTTTAAAAGAATATGAAATTGCTGCATTTAGTCCGTTAGGAGAAGAGGTTTTAAATAAACTTAGAGGAAAAGTTACGGGTAGTTTTACAGCAAAAGGCTTTTTGAGTAATCCTGATTTTCAGGGAGTTTTAAATTTTGAAGACGCAGGTTTAACTTTTCCGTATTTAAATGTTGATTTTAATTTAAAAGGAAATACAAGTGTTGTTTTAGATAAGCAGCAATTTAAGTTGAATAATATTGTATTAGAAGATACAAAGCATTTAACTAGAGGAAATTTATCAGGATATATTGCACATCAAAATTTTAAAGATTGGTATTTAAAACTAGACATTGATACTAATAACTTATTAGTTTTAGATACTCAAGAAGCAGAAGATGTTCAGTATTACGGTACAGGTTTCTTAGATGGAAATGCTGAAATAAGAGGGCTTACCAATAATTTAGATATTATAGTAAACGGAAGTACAAATAAAGGAACCAAATTTGTGATTCCTTTAAGTGATGTTAAAACTATAGATAATTACAAGTTAATTCGTTTTAAAACTGGTAAGCCAGAAGACGATGAAAAGGGTAAAACAATAAAAGATATTAAAGGTCTTGACTTAAAAATTAATTTAGATGTTACCAAAGATGCAGTTGCTCAAGTGGTAATAGATAAAGTTTCTGGAAGTGAGTTAAAAGGTAGTGGAGAAGGTAATTTAAGAATTGACATAAATACGCTTGGTAAGTTTAATATGTATGGTAATTTTAAGATTGATAACGGGTTGTACAATTTTAAATATGCTGGTATAACGAAACCTTTTATAGTACAAAAAGGAGGAACCATATCTTGGGACGGAGATCCATATAATGCTGAGTTAGACTTAACAGCGATATATAGAACAAAAGCAAATCCAGCTCAATTATTAGATAATATTAATTCGAATCGTAAAATTCCTATAGATTTATACACGAAAATTACAGGAGGTTTATTCGATTCGAAGCAAGAGTTTGATATTAAAATACCTAATGCAAATTCAACTGTAGCATCTGAATTAGAGTTCGTTTTAAACGGAAATGACTTGAATACTAAAATGCAGCATTTCTCATTCTTATTAGCTTTTGGTACTTTTTATAACCAAGAAACTATAGGTAATAGTGCTGCTTCAGGGTTAACAGGAACGGCTTCTCAAATAGCTTCTAGTATCTTAACCAACATGTTAAATTCGAAAGGAAATAAATTTCAATTAGGATTAGGGTATGTACAAGGAGATAGAAGTAATGTTGATGATTTAAATTCTGAAGATCAAGTAGATGTTTCCTTTTCAACCCAGTTTGGAGATCGAGTTTTAGTAAACGGAAAAGTGGGAGTTCCAGTAGGAGCAAATACACAAACTAGTGTGGTAGGTGAAGTAAAAGTAGAGGTGTTGTTAAATGAAGAAGGAAATTTAAGAGCTAATGTTTTTAACCGTCAAAATGAAATTCAGAATTCAACAGAAGAAGAAGGGTACACACAAGGAGTTGGTATATCGTATCAGGTAAACTTTAATAATTTATCTGAGTTAGGTGAAAAAATTGGACTAAAAAAGAAAAAGAAAAAAGAGGTTAAAAAAGATACTTTAAAGCCTAAAAAGAATAATTTAATTAAGTTTAAAACTAAAGAAGAAAAGAAAGAATAACCAAACTTATATGAATAGAACGAATAAAGATTACTTAGTAGTAATGTTAAAAGGAATTGCGATGGGAGCTGCTGATGTTGTTCCTGGAGTTTCAGGAGGAACAATAGCATTTATTTCAGGGATTTATGAAGAGTTATTAGGTTCAATTAGCAATATAAACTTAGATCTTTTTAAAACGCTTAAAAAAGACGGATTTAAAGCTGCTTGGAAACAATTAAACGGTAATTTTTTAGCATCTCTTTTTGTTGGAATATTTATAAGTATTGTTTCATTAGCAAAAGTAATTTCTTGGTTATTGGTTAATCATCCAATTTTACTGTGGTCGTTTTTCTTCGGATTGGTTTTAGCAAGTGTTATTTACATTGCAAAACAAGTAACAAAGTGGAATTTAGTTTCAGTAGTCCTATTAGTTCTTGGAGCAGTTTTGGCTTATTATATTACTACATTAAATCCTTTAATTTCTGAAAATGCTTCACCGTTGTTTATGTTTTTAGCAGGAGCAATTGCCATTTGCGCAATGATTTTACCAGGTATTTCAGGGTCTTTTATCTTAGTACTTCTAGGGGCATATAAACCTGTGTTAGCAGCAATTAACAACAGAGATTTTACAACCATTGCAGCCGTTGGTGTAGGAGCAATAGTAGGTTTGTTATCTTTTTCTAGAATTTTAAAGTTTCTTTTCAATAATTATAAAAATTACACGCTAGTAGTGTTAACAGGTTTTGTAATAGGTTCATTAAATAAAATTTGGCCTTGGAAAAAGGTGTTAACATACCGTACTAATTCTCATGGAGAGCAAGTTCCTTTTAATGAATTATCAGTATCGCCATTTTCTTACGATGGAAATCCACAACTATTATACGCAAGTTTGCTGGCAGTTGTAGGTTTTAGTTTAATTTTATTATTAGAAAAATTAGCTGTTAAGAAACAGTAGAAATAAGTACCTTAGTTTTCTAATCAAACAGTATGTATAAGCAACGTACACTATTACAAAAAGTAAATCTTTTTTTAAAAGGTTTGGCTATGGGGGGAGCAAACAAAGTACCAGGAGTTTCTGGTGGTATGGTTGCTTTTGTAATGGGGTTTTATGAAGAGCTTATTTACACATTTCAAAAAATTAATCTTAAAGCTTTTAAATTACTTTTTAACGGACGGTTTAAAAGTTTTGCTGAATATACCAATCTATCCTTTTTAGTATTTGTAATGTTAGGAAGTATGTTTAGTTATTTTAGTGTTTCATTAATTTTAGATTACTTTTTAAAGAATTACGAACTCTATGTTTGGGCATGGTTTTTCGGAATGATAATCGGTTCGATTTATTATATCTCTAAAGATTTCGGAGATTGGAAGCTTAAAAATATACTCGCTTTAATTATTGGAGCTTCTATAGGAATTGCTATTAGTTTTATGACACCTGCGAAAGAAAACGATAACCTTTGGTTTGTTTTTATTTGTGGAATTATTGGTGTTTCAGGAATGACTTTACCGGGACTTTCAGGTTCTTTTATTTTGATTTTATTGGGTAATTATGTGTTGCTTTTAGTTGATAGTGTAAATGTTTTTGGTAGCGTAATAAAAAGTTTGTTTTCAGGAGACTTTGAAGTATTGAAAGATCAAGCTAAAGTTCGTTATTTAAAAATTATAGGTGTTTTTACTGCTGGGTCAGCTTTTGGTTTAGTATCAATATCTCATGTTTTAGGATATGTTTTAAAAAGATGGCATCAAATAGTTACAGCTGTTATTATTGGTTTTATTACAGGTTCTTTAGGAATAGTTTGGCCATGGAAGAAAACAATTTATAAAATAGAAGGAACAAATTTTTTATTGGATCAAAATGGAAATAAAGTTGTAGAAAATTACCAACGTTATATTCCAGATTTTTCTTCAACCGAAACATGGATTTCAATAGGATTCATATGCTTCGGTATCGCTTTAATTTTAATTATTGATTTTTATGGGAAAAGAAAAAAATAAAGCGCTTTTTGCTTTAGTGGGTAGAAATATTTCTTATTCGTTTTCTAAAGGATATTTTACTAATAAATTTAAAGAGCTAAATTTTAATACTCATGAATATATCAATTTTGATATTCAGGATATTAAAGAACTTCCTCAAAAAATAAAAGAAAATAAGAAGTCGTTAAAAGGATTAAATGTTACAATTCCTTATAAGTTAGAGGTGTTTAATTATTTAGATAAGATTGATAAGAAAGCCTTGAAAGTTGGAGCTGTTAATACGATAAAGATTACTAAAAAAGGAAGGTTAAAGGGTTTTAATACTGATGTTTATGGTTTTAAAAAATCATTAAAACCTTTATTAAAAAAAAATCATAAAAAAGCTTTGATCTTAGGAACAGGAGGAGCGTCTAAAGCAGTAGCATTTGTGCTTGATAAATTAGAAATCAAATATAAATTTGTTTCGAGGAACCCAGAAGGTAAAAAACAAATATCATACAAAGAGCTGACTCAAAAAAGTATAACTTCACACCAATTAATAATTAACTGTACACCGTTAGGTACACATCCGAATATTGATAGTTACCCGGATATTCCGTATGAGTTTTTAACTGAAGATCATTTATTATACGATTTGATTTACAATCCATCTGAAACTGCTTTTTTAAGAAAAGGAAAAGAAAAAGGTGCAAGTATAAAAAACGGATTAGAAATGTTAGAGCAACAAGCCGAAAAATCTTGGGAAATTTGGAATGAATAAAAGAGATTATTGCCCTAAAATAAACTTTGGTATTTTATAAGAATCCGTATCTTTATAATCTAAATTAATTGGAACTTAAACATTGTATATATGTTAGAAAATAACGAGGAAAAAGTAGAACAACCTATTGTTGAGGAGAATACAGCTGTAAATTCAGAAACTGAAAACGCTGTAAATGAAGTTGAGAATGAAGTAGCAAATGAAGCTGAAAAAGCTGAAGAGAAGCATGAAATAAAAATGCTTGACTACACTTCAATGGAGTTGGATAGTTTGGTTGATGAATTAAGCAAGTTGTTAAAAGGACATCCTGTTCAACAATTAAAGTCAAATGTAGAAGCGCTTAAAAGTGCTTTTAATACAAAATTTGGTACGTTGTTAGCTGAGAAAAAAGCAGCTTTTTTAGCTGATGGAGGTAATTCAATCGATTTTCAATTTTCTAGCCCAGTAAAATCAGAATACAATAAGTTATTAGGAGAATATAAATCTAAGCGAGATGCGTATTATTCTCAGTTAGAAAGTCAATTAAAAGATAATTTAGAGAAACGTAATAATTTAATTGATGAGTTAAAGTCGTTAATTACAAATGCGGATCCTAAAACAATGTATAACGATTTTCAAGCAATACAAAAGCGATGGAAATCTATTGGTGCGGTTCCAAAAACAAAATACAACGATACTTGGAAAATTTATCACCACCATGTTGAACGTTTCTACGATTTATTACACTTAAATAAAGATTTTAGAGAACTTGATTTTAAGCATAACCTAGAAGAGAAGTTAAAGTTAATTTCTAGGGCAGAAGCTTTAAATGAGGTTGCAGATGTTAATGCAGCATTTAAAGATTTACAGGAATTGCACCGTATGTGGAAAGAAGAAATTGGACCTGTAGGTAAAGATCATAGAGAAGAAGTTTGGGGGAAATTTAGTGAAGCAACTAAAAAAATTCATGACAAGCGTCATCAGTATTTTAAAGAATTAAAATCGAAGTATCAAGAAATGATTGATGCTAAATTAGAAGTTGTTGCAGAAATTAATGCGTACGATACTTCTAATAATAAAACACATAACGATTGGCAAAAAAGTATTGTAGCTATAGAAGCAATGCGAAAAAAATATTTCGATATTGGTAAACTTCCTTATAGTAAAAGCGAATCGGTGTGGCAAGAATTTAAAGCAGCTACCAAAAAATTTAATACTGCTAAAAATACTTTTTATAAGTTTGAAAAAAGTGCTCAGAATGACAACTTAAAAAAGAAAATGGCATTGGTTGAGTTGGCAGAAAGTATTAAAGATAGCGATGATTGGAATGAGGCTACCAATACTATGAAGCGTATACAAGCTGATTGGAAAAAAATTGGACACGTGCCAAGAAAATTTTCTGATGATATCTGGAAGCGTTTTAAAAATGCTTGTAATTTTTATTTTGATAGATTACATGCTCAGAAAAATGAACAAAACAAAGAGCAATTAGCCGTTGTTGAAGCGAAGAGAGAATACATCGAGCAAATTAAAGCAAGCGAAAGTTTTACTTTAGAGAATGTTAAAGAAGCTATTTTAAAGTGGAGAGAATTAGGGTCTTTACCTAGAAATGCACGTCATTTAGATGAGAAATTTAACAAAGCAATCGATGCTCATTTAGGTGGATTAAACATGAGTAGAGCAGACATTGAAATGATGAAGTTTAAAAATGTTATAGATACTTATTTAGCGCAAGAAGACTTTAGAAAATTAGATGGAGAACAATACTTTATTCGTAAAAGAATTGATGAAACTGTTCGTGAAATGCAGCAACTAGAAAATAACTTAAGTTTTATTTCTAACGCAACAGCAGACAATCCTCTAGTACAAAATGTTCGTAAAGGAATTCAAGAGTTTAAAGACCAATTAGATGTTTGGCAAGCTAAATTAGAATATGTAAAAAAGTTAGATTATTAATAATCTGATTTTTTAAGAGAATAAATAAAAACTCGAATCATTTGATTCGAGTTTTTTGCTTTTTTATATCAATATTCTGATTTTAGCTTTGCTTATTAGCTTGTGTAAGATATTGGTTGTGGGGTTAGAAATAAAACTTAAGTTATTTGAATAATAGTTTCTTAAATTCTAATATTTCAGATAGATAAATTTCATTCAAAAACTCGTTGTAAATATCATTTCTCTTATAATCAATATTTTTTTCTGCTTCTAAAATATTTTCTTTAGCTTTTTCGATATTTCCAAGTTTGTAAAATGCTTTAGAAATCCCAAAAAAAGATTCGGTTGTATATTTTGATTGTGCTAAAGCTCTTTCAAATTCCGAAATAGCTTTTTCGTAATTACCAAGTTCATATTCACAAAGACCTAGATAAACAAAAGTGTGAATATCTACCCAATCTTCTTTATTGTTTTTCACATTTAGATTGAATGATTCAATAGCTTTCTTATAATCCTTTTTTCCGAAATAGCACTCTCCGCGCAAAAAGTCAATATTTTCATTCCAAGGAGCATCTACAAAGTTAGGTGTTAAACTATCAAGTCTTTCAAAATCAGCTAATGCTTTGTCAAAATCTCTCAATTTCCTTAATCTTATCCAACCACGATAACCCAAATGCATTTCTGGCTCAAGTTCAACTGCTTTGTTCAAATATTTAAACCCGTTTTCGAAATCTCCGGCTTTGTTGAAATCAACTGAATATTCCATATATTCATTACTATCTTGTGATTGAAAACTTTCTATCCTTTGAGATAATTTTTTAGATTTCTCAATTCTGTTTTCATTCCAAAAATAGAGGTAGATTCCAAAAATTATTGCGATAACAAAAATAGTTAAAGCAATGTAACCAAATATTTTAAAAAATTTCTTCAATTCGCCCTTCTTTAATTTTTAACCTAATTAAGTTGTAAGTTTTATAATCTTTATCCCTTTTCCAGTCCGTTAATTCAATTGCAATTCGTTCCAAATCTTTAATTAATCGTCCTTTGTTAAATTCAGTGTTCTTATAATTCTCATCAATTTGGAATGTTTCGATATTACAGAGTTTACCTGTTTTAGAAATATTTAATCTCAAAGTTATAAATCCGTTTTTCGGTTCAATTTCTGTTTCGTAAAGCTGAATTTTTTGAATAGCCTTTTTCAAAACTGGAACTTCTCCTTCAATTCTACTATTTGTATCATTCCACCAGTAAGGCATAGTCCTTTCGTCACAATCATTGTTTTCTTGTGAAAATGATTGAATTGAGAAAAACAATATTGTGAAAACGAGAATTTTTTTCATAATTGATTTACAGCTTTTTAAAGAATATGTTTTCGTTTTAATGAATTATATTCAACGTTAGCGAAACTAGTTCAAATAAGATTAACAATCAAGTTAAATTAGGAGCAATAAAAAAGCTCTCAATATTGAGAGCTTTTTATATATGTTAGAAAAATTTTAAGCAAATAAGCTGTCAATTTTTTCTTTTTCTTCTTGTGCTAAAGCAGCATCTACTAAAATACGACCACTGTGCTCATCAATTGTAATCTTCTTACGATTTGCAATCTCTAATTGTACCTGTGGTGGAATTGTAAAGAAAGAACCTCCTGCAGCTCCACGCTCAATAGCAACAACTGCTAATCCGTTTCTTACTTTAGTACGAATTCTTGTGTAAGCATTTAATAAGTGCTCGTCGATAGATTTTGAAAACTCTACAGACTTTTCTTTTAATAATTGCTCTTCTTTTTCAGTTTCTTTTAAAATAGCATCTAACTCGTTTTTCTTGTGAGTTAAGTGATTTTCTTGCTGAGCTAATTTTTCTTTAGTAGCAGCAATAACTTCGTTTTTCTGAGCTATTTTAGCTTTATATTCTTTAATTCTTTTTTCAGATAACTGAATCTCTAATTCTTGGTATTCAACTTCTTTAGTTAAAGAATCAAACTCACGATTGTTACGAACATTTTTTTGTTGCTCTTCGTACTTAGCAATTAAAGTTTTAGATTCTTCAATAGCTAATTTTTTGTTGTTAATATCAGTATCTAAATTACTAACATCCTCTCCTAAATTAGAAAGTCTAGTATTTAATCCGGCAACTTCATCTTCTAAATCTTCTACTTCTAAAGGTAATTCACCACGCACGTTTCTGATCTCGTCAATTCTAGAATCGATTAATTGTAAATCGTATAACGCTCTTAACTTTTCTTCTACCGTTACTTCTTTTTTTGCCATCTGTTATATATAGTGTATTGGATTTGTGCTTTTTTCGCTTAAAATAATGGCAAAAGTACTAAATTTTTTACTAAGATAATCAACCAAAAGGTTTTTTGTAAACTGCTCGCTTTCATAATGTCCTACATCGGCAAGTAATATTCTTTTTTCAGCTTTAAAAAATTCGTGATATTTAAAATCTGCACTTATATAAGCGTCTGCTTTTTCTCGTATTGCATTTTTAATTGCAAAACTACCAGATCCACCTAAAACAGCAACTTTTTTTACTGATTTGTTTAGCAATTCTGAGTGACGCACACAGTCAGTCTTAAAAGTCTTTTTTACAAATTGTAAAAAAGATTTTTCTTTCATTTCTGATGGAAGCTCACCAATCATTCCCATACCTACATTTTGATTACTGTTATCTAACGTAATAATTTCGTAAGCAACTTCTTCATACGGGTGGTTTTTAAAAAGGGCATTTAATATTTTACCTTCTAAAAAACTATTAAAAGTAACCGAAATACAAGTTTCCTCTTCAAAGCGTAATTCACCTTTTTGTCCAACCAGAGGGTTAGAATCTTCATTCCCTTTAAAACTTCCTTTTCCTTCAACATTAAAAGAACAGTTTTCATAGTTGCCAATATTTCCAGCACCAGATTCAAAAAGCTTAGCTCTTAAATTATTAGCTTCAGTAAAAGGAGCATAGGTAGTTAGCTTTTTTATGATTCCTTTTTTAGGAATTAATGTTTTACAATTCTGCAAACCTAAAACTTCACACATTTTAGCTGAAACACCATTATTTACATTATCCAATGCCGTGTGTGTTGCGTAAATAGCAATGTTATTTTGAATGGCTTTTAAAACCACGCGTTCAACATAATTATTACCATTAAACTTTTTTAATCCACTAAATATAATAGGGTGAAAGCTTACAATTAAATTACAGTTTTTAGCAATAGCTTCATCAACTGTTTCTTCTAAAGTGTCAAGCGTAACTAAAACTCCATTTACTTCGGTATTGTAGTTTCCTATTAATAAACCAACATTGTCAAAATCTTCAGCATATGAAAGTGGGGCTAATTGCTCAATGTAACTTGTAACGTCTTTTATTTGCATAGTGTAAAATATCTTGAATCAAAGTTAAGATTTTTATTACTTTTGATATAATGAAGTTACTTCGATTTTTATTATTTCCGTTTGCAGTTTTATATGATGTAATTACGACGATTCGTAATTGGTTTTTCGATATCGGAATTTTAAAATCTACTTCTTTTGATATTCCTGTAATAGCTGTTGGAAACTTAAGTGTTGGGGGTACTGGAAAATCTCCACAAATAGAATATTTGATACGTTTACTACAAGATGATTATATGATTGCTGTTTTAAGTAGAGGGTATAAGCGTAAAACAAAAGGGTTTCAAATCGTAAACGACAACCATCAGGCTATTGATGTTGGAGATGAGCCGCTTCAATTTTATAAAAAGTTTAAAAATAAGATTACGGTTGCAGTTGATGCAAATAGAACGAACGGGATTCAACAATTATTAAAAAGTAAAAATCCACCAGAAATAGTTTTGTTAGATGACGCCTATCAGCATAGAAAGGTAGAAGCGAGTGCATACATTCTGTTAACAAAGTACAACGATTTATATTCTGATGATTTTATGTTACCTACTGGTAATTTAAGAGAAAGTAGAAGAGGAGCGAAGAGAGCAGATGTAATTATTGTAACAAAATGTCCTGATAATTTATCAGAAGTTGATCAGAAGAATATTCTTGAAAAGATAAACCCAGCGAAAAATCAGCAAGTATTTTTTACTACGATTTCTTATAATGAGGATTTAAAAGGAGCGAGTAAGCTTTCTATTTCTGAATTAAAAAACAAAGAAGTTTTGTTGGTTACAGGTATTGCAAACCCGAAAGCATTACTTAATTATTTAGACGTTAAAGAAATTAAGTATAAACACTTAAATTATCCTGATCATCATAACTTTACAAAAGATGATATTGATAAAGTAGTTAAAACAAAACAAGAGCTTTCATCGTTAAACTCAATTGTTTTAACAACAGAAAAAGACTTTATGCGTTTAAGTGGTAAAATTGAAAATCTGTATTATATTTCGATACAATCTAAGTTTTTAAATAAAGGTAAAATATTTAACGACTTTATTTTCAGTCAAATAAAAAGTTAAAATTTTTATTTGTGGTATTATTTTTGATATTTTTGGAGCGGTAAACAATTATAATAATGAGAAAAATACTTTTGATTTTGGTTCTGTTTTTTGGAGTAAACGTAGCTTTTGCTCAAGAACATGTTGTTGCTAATGAAAATGTGAAGTGGGAAATGTCTTTTGAAAAAGCAATAAAAAAGGCAAAGAAAGAGAAGAAGCCTGTATTAGTATTTTTTACGGGTTCAGATTGGTGTCCTCCATGTAAAAGGATAGAAAGAGAGTTGATTGAAACAGATAAGTTTAAAGGTTTTTCTGATAAAAACTTAGTGTTATATAAAGCTGATTTTCCAAGAAATAGAGATTTAGTGACTGAATCTGCAAGAAAAGAAAACGGACAGTTGAAGTTTAAATATGGTGTTAGTTCTTTTCCTACAATGCTTGTTGTAAATGCAGAAGGTGATGTTTTAGGTCAAAAAAAAGGAGCTTATATGACAGAATATTATTATCCTTTTTTAGAAGAAATTGTAAAAAACAATTAAATAACTCTTTCATTTGCTTTGTAAGCACCGCGACGGTGTAAAATCCATTGGGCTTCATCTAAAGGATTTACACCTTTATACTCTTTTATTTTACCTTCTCCTTCTGGACATACTGCGTATTCATGAAAAACCAGACGTAAGCGAAGGTGTCCGCTACAAATAGCATTTAATTTAATACTTAAGTCTAAAGAAGTGGCTACAGGAATAGTTCCGGTAAGAGAAACTAAATCTTGCTGAAAAGTAGGTGTTTCTATAGAAGCTCTTCTATTGGTTAGTTCTGAAATTAGTTTGCCTAATAATTCTTCATTGGTTTTTATTTCAAAATGTAATAAAGGTTCTAATAAATGAGTACCACCGTTTTGTAAACCTTTCATAATTCCCATAGGAGTAGCGAGGTTAAAATCTCCAGGTCTCGAATGTACATTATGATCTTCACCTTTAATTAAAGTGATTTTCACATCAGTGACTTCCCAACCAAGTAAACCTTGTTCTAAAGCTTTAGGAATTGTTCTAGCTATTTCGTTTTGATATTTATTATGAACATCATTTTTTGAAACAATAGATTGATAAGTAACTCCTGAGTTTAAAGGTGCAGGTTCAATTAAAAAAGTCATAATCGCCCAACAAGGTTTAGGCATCCAATAGCGAATATAACCTTCTGCCACTTTACTTATTGTTTCTTTATATACAATTTGAGGTTCTGTAAAACGTACATCTATATTAAAACGTTCTTGTAATAAATGGGTAAGTACTTCTATTTGCATATCACCCATTAATAAGAGTATTAACTCTTTTTCGGGTTTATGCCATTTAAATTGTAAACTAGGATCTTCTTTGTCTATAATTTGTAAAGCTTGCGCAAGTGCATTATAATCTTTATCGTTAATTGCTATTACTTGTACGCTTAATACAGGAATATTTAATTGTGGTAACTTTGGAATTCCTTTTGATGTTCCAAGAATATCGCCTGCTTTTGTACCTAAAACACCAGTGACAATTCCAATATCTCCAGATTTAATATTGGTGTCTATATGTTTGGTTTGGTAAAAAGTTTTTGATTGATTGATTTTCGTTTCTAAATCTTGTGTGTGATTGTAAATAGCAGATTTAGATGATAATTCGCCCGAAAAAACTTTTACATGCGCCATAGCTCCATGTATTTTATGATGCTCTAGTTTATACACATAAGCAGAGGTTTCTTTGGTAGCACTTATTTCATTTGGTTCAATAAATTGGATTATTCCGTTAAGTAATTCCTCAACTCCAATATTGTTTTTAGCAATTCCAGTAAAAACGGGTGATATTAATGCTTTAGAAGTGTTTTTTGTAATGGTTTTTAAATACACTTCATCAGATAGATGAACACCATTTAAATATTGAGTTAGTAAGTTTTCATCGGTTTCAATTAATTCCTCAATAATTGCCTCTTTATCTATAGTTGAATTATTAAAAACAGGATTGATATGAGCAGAAGGTAATCCTTCATTATGACTAGTAAATATAGTTACTGTTTTAAATTGTAATTCGCTTTTTATTTGCTTTAAAACCATTTCTGTATCCGCACCTTGTCTATCAATTTTATTAATAAAAATAATTGTAGGTATGTTTAGTTTGTGTAAAGCATCAACAATAGTTAAGGTATGTGCTTGTACACCTTCTACAGCTGAGACTACTAAAACAACAGCATCAACAACACAAAGAGTTCTGGCGACTTCACTTGAAAAATCTACGTGACCAGGCGTATCGATTAAATTTACTTTGGTGTTTTTCCAAATAAAAGAAGTGGTTGCAGCTTTAATAGAAATACCGCGTTTTTTTTCTAAAGTTAGATTATCGGTAACTGCTGAACCTTTATCTACACTTCCAATGTTTCTAATCGCGCCAGCATGATATAATAAATGTTCTGTTAAAGTTGTTTTACCAGCATCTACATGGGCTAGAATACCAATATTAAGAATTTTAGAATACTCCATTAATTAGTTGTGAATACTTTTTATAAGCTAAAACTTATCTTTAGCTGCAGCACTTATTTGTTTAATGTCTTGTTCGTCTTTTCGTGGGCAAATTAAAATAACATCGTCTTTTTCAACAACAATAAAATCGTTTAAACCTTGAATAATTACTTTTTTACCACTCTTTGTACGAACCATATTTCCGCTAGCATCTCTAAAAATAATATTGGCACCCACAATAGCGTTTTGTTGATCGTCTTTTTCTAGTTTGTTGTAAAGAGAGCCCCAAGTACCCAGGTCGTTCCATCCAAAATCTACAGGTAAAACATGTACGTTTTTAGCACGTTCCATAATTCCGAAATCGATAGAAATATTTTCACATTTCTCGTAGTTAGATTTTATAAAGTCATCTTCAAAATCGGTATTGTATACATTGTTTCCATCGTCTAAAATATCAACCATTTCTGGAAGATGGTTTTTAAAAGCATTGATAATACTTTTTGCCGACCAAACAAAAATCCCAGCATTCCATAAATAATCACCACTAGATAAAAATTCTTTAGCTTTTTCAAGATGAGGTTTCTCAGTAAAGTTTTTCACTTTTTTTATTACTGATGAATTTTGCTCAAATTGAATATAACCATAACCAGTATTTGGTGTATCAGGTTGAATACCTAGAGTCATTAAAATATCATCTTTCTCAGTTGCATCAAAAGAAGTTTTAATATTATTTAAAAACTCCGTTTCATTTTCAATCCAATGATCTGAAGGAGCTACTAACATAACTGCTTCAGGATTTTGATCGTATATTTTTAAAGCAGCATATAAAATACAAGGAGCAGTATTTCGCATTGCTGGCTCCAATAATAATTGCTGATGTGTAGTTTTTGGTAGTTGTTTTAAAACTAAATTTTCATAACGCTTATTGGTGGCAATTAAAATATTATCAGAAGGAATTAATTGATTAATTCTATTAAAAGTACGTTGAATTAACGATTCGCCAGTACCTAACATATCATGAAATTGCTTAGGGTATTCTTGTGTGCTAACAGGCCAAAATCTCGAACCTACACCTCCTGCCATAATTACTGCGTAATAATTGTTGTTCATGAATTTTATTAAGAAATTTAATTATATGTTAGAATTTATTAATTTAACTTCTGCATTCTGATTAAAAAGATATACTTTTTTGTTCGTTAAATTTAAACATTCGTAACGAGTTCTTCGCTTGTTCCCTCTTTTATATAAGGTGTTTTTAAATTGAAAAACACTTTCAATCGGAATTTCAAAGATAAAACTCTTTCCGTTTTCTGCTTCACCACCTCGTAAAGCTAATGATAAATTTACATCAGTATCGGTACTTGCTTTTGGATTTTTAAGATAGTTTGCTAAATGTGGAAGAATTTCTTTAGGATAAATATCTGGTTGTAAAAAAGGCAACATTAAATGTTGAAAAACGGTTTTCCAATGTTTTCCGTGTGGTTGTACTCTTCCAAATTTTTTATGAGTTACATGATGCGCAATCTCATGAATTAAAGTTAATAGAAATTGATGAGGATTTAAATTATTATTAACCGTAATTTGCGTCTGTCCGTTCGGAAATGTTCTAAAATCACCATGTTTTGTTTGTCGTTGATTAACAATTTTAAGACGTACTTTATGTTCGTTAATTAAATATTCAACTAACGGAATGGATTTTTCTGGTATGTATTTTAGAAGAGTTTCTTTCAATTTTTATCTTTAAAAAACATAATTTCATTAAAAACGAAGTCATAATCTTTTTCATATAGAAGGTCGGCTTTTAACTTCATTTTTTTTGCTTTTATTTTAATAGAATCTATAGGTGATATATTGTTAAATATTAATTCCTTTGTTTCTTTATAACCAAATGTGTCCTTAAACCAAATCTCTTGTTCAATATAAATTTTTTCGTTTAGATTGTCTTTTAAGCTAGATGTTCCTTCAATGAAAGCATACTTTAATGAGTCTTTCTTGATAAAATAAGTTTTAGTCCATTTACCAGTTTGTGAACTTTTTTGATATTCAATCAAAATCTTGGAGTAATCTTTAATTGATTGGTATCTTTTGACTATTACTTTACTTAGTAAATTATTTTTAAAAGTGTCAACTTTAATTAAAATTTCATTTGAATTGTATTGGTTTAATTGTTCTGTTATATTATCCTTCCAATCTTCTTTTTTATAAGAAAAAGAAATAATAATTAAAAAGATTACAGTTATCTTTCTCATATTATTTTAAGGAGTTGAACTAGATACCTGTAAAACTTTTCCGTTATAAAACTTATTTCCAGTTAATGAAAAACTAAAAATATAATCAGCCATTTCTTTAGCAGATAATGGAGCTACATAGCCAGGGAAAGCTTCTTCTAACATTTCTGTTTGTACAGCACCTAAAGCCAATACGTTAAAAGCAATTTGTTGTTCTTTATATTCTTCAGCTAATAATTCAGATAAGGTAATTACAGCTCCTTTAGCAGAACTGTAAGCTGCTAATCCTGGGAACTTCATACTACCCTGAATACCTCCCATAGAGCTAACAGTAACAACATGACTACCTTTTTGCATAAACGGAATTAACTGCTTTGTCAATTCAGCAACCGCAAAAACATTTACTTTATATACTTCTTCAAAATCAGTAGTAGTTAATTCAAAAAAAGGTTTATTAATTAGTTTCCCAGCATTATTAATTAAAACATCTACTTTTTTCCATTTGTCTTTAATAAAATCAGTAGCTTTTTTTATGTCAGAGTCTTTAGATAAATCAACAGAAATTGTTGTGATATTTTTATGATTTATAACGTCTAAAGGTTTTATATTTCTAGATAAGGCAAGTACCTGATGTCCTTCATTAGCAAATAACTGTGCTAACTCAAAACCAATACCTCTACTAGTACCTGTAATAACAATGTTTTTCATCGAATGGTAAAAATTTATAAGGAGCAAGCTACTTAATTTTTCATACATTTATAGTTCTAATTATAAATTTTATCATGAAAAAAATCAGTTTTTTACTTACGTTCTTATTGGCAATAACTTACTCTTTTGGTCAAAACACCTATGTTTTATGTGGGAAATTGATTGATGTTAAGTCAGGGGAAATTGAGACTGAAAAGACAATTGTTGTGCATGAAAACAAAATTATAGACGTGAAAAACGGTTATATAATGCCTAGAGGAGGTGATGCTAAAACTATAGATTTAAGAGATAAAGTAGTAATGCCTGGGTTAATAGATATGCATGTGCATATCGAATTAGAGTATGATAAAAAAGCGAGATTAAATAAGTACATTTTAAATGAAGCAGATATTGCTTTTAATTCTGTAAAGTTTGCTGAAACTACTTTGTTAAATGGGTTTACAACAGTTCGTGATTTAGGTGGTACTGGCGTTAATATTGCAATTAAAAAGGCAATTAAATCGGGTAAGATACCTGGACCTAGAGTTTTTACTGCTGGAAAATCATTGGCAACTACAGGTGGTCATGCAGATCCAACAAACGGAAGTAATAGAAATTTAATTGGTAACCCAGGTCCAAAAGAAGGAGTGGTGAATTCTGTTGAAGATGCTAAAAAAGCAGTGCGTCAGCGTTATAAAAACGGAGCAGATTGTATTAAAATTACAGCCACAGGTGGAGTTTTAAGTGTTGCTAAAAGTGGAGATAATCCTCAATTTACTATTGAAGAAGTGAAAGCAATTTGCGATATGGCTAAAGATTACGGAATGCATGTTGCAGCACATGCACATGGTGACGAAGGAATGCAACGTGCAATTATAGGAGGCGTTAAAACGATTGAGCATGGGACTTATATGAGCGATAAGACCATGGAGTTGATGAAAAAGTACAATGCGTATTTGGTTCCGACTATAACTGCAGGAAAAGAAGTAGAAGAGAAAGCAAAGGTTAAAGGATTTTACCCAGATATTGTTGTACCAAAAGCATTAGCAGTTGGTCCACAAATTCAAGGAACATTTGCTAAAGCGTATAAAAAAGGAGTAGGTATTGCTTTCGGTACTGATGCAGGTGTTTTTAAACATGGTAATAACGGAAAAGAGTTTGGTTATATGGTAGAAGCTGGTATGCCAGCAATGGAAACAATTCAAGCAGCAACAATTACCAATGCGAAAATTTTAAAGATGGAGAACGAAATAGGTCAAATTAAAAAAGGGTTTTTAGCTGATATTATTGCAGTAGATGAAGATCCAACTAAAAATATTAATACCATGGAAAATGTTGTTTTTGTTATGAAAAACGGAAAAGTATATAAGAAAAAATAGTTTTAATAAAAGGTAACAAAACTTAAATATGAGCTACTAATAGAATAGAAGTAATTTAATAAGATTTGTATATGTATTCTAAAATTAATTTACAAAGCAATTTAATAGTTTTCGGAATTCCTTTATTGATGATTTTATCACTTATAGTTGTGGTGAAATCATCTTTTTTTATACCCAAACTTTCTCCATTCGTAATTGTAGACTTTTTAATTACGATACCTTTAGTTTATTTTTTCTTAATCAGAAAAAGAGAAATAACAAATAAAACTGTAATTACTGTCGCATTTTTAGGTTTGGCAATTGCAAGTGTTGTGCTTCCAAAAGAAAATCAATGGTTGTTGCCACAAATAAAGGTATATCTGTTGCCTTTGGTAGAGCTGTTTTTAATTGGTTTTGTATTTGTTAAAGGAAGAAAAATAATTAAAAAGGTTAAAAAGAGTAATAATGATTCTTTTGATTTTTTTGATGTTATGCAGCAAGCTTGTAATGATATATTACCAGCTGGAATTGGAAGTGTTTTTGCATCAGAGATTTCTGTAATTTATTATGGATTGTTTAATTGGAAAAAGAAAACACTTCAAGAAAATGAATATAGTTACCATAAAGATAGTACAGCAGTAAGTGTTGTACTTGGTTTTTTATTAGTAGTAGTGGTAGAAATGTTTGTTACTCATGCTATGATGAAACAAGGAAATGTAAGAGGTTCATTTATTTTAGGTATACTTAGTGCATATACGGCTTTGCAAGTAATAGCTATTTTGCGTTCTTTGGCTAAAAGACCAGTTTACATTGATGTAGATAAAAAACAAATAATACTTAAGTTTGGGATATTAGCTAATGGAGTTATACCTTTTAATCAAATAAAAGAAGTAGAATTAACAACAAAAGAGTTGCCAGAAAAAACTCAAATAAAATATTTCTCTCCATTAGGTAGTTCAGGAGGACATAATTTAATTTTACATCTAACAGAAGAAATTAAATTTAATAGTTTTTATGGATTTTCTAAAAAGGCGAGTTCTTTAGCTATTTTTATAGATGATAAAAATAGATTTAGACAAAGCCTAATAAAATATATTTAAAATTCTATATGTTGGTAAGCTCCAATATCAGGGTTTGTAGTTCTGTTAACTCCTAAAATATCTTCAGAAACAGATGGAGCTTTGGCTTTGTTTATAGCATCACTTTCTTTACCAATAATAAAATCGTTTATAGAAGTGTCTCTAAAGTTAGGATTTCCATTTAAAATGATGTTTTGATAATGAGTAGTATCGTCAAAATCTAATTCAGTATTGTCAGCAAACGAATTATTGAAGTCGTTAAATTGAATTAAGCAATTTTCTACATTATAATTAAAAGAGCTTCCATCTATTTTATCTAAAATAAATTCAATATTGTTATTTCCTTCAATAATACAATTTGTAAAATTAGCAGCAGTTAAATCTCTAGTTAAAATTGTCTCGTTATTGTTTGCATCAACTTGAGTAAAGTGATTGTTTACAATAACTGCAGGTAGGCTTCTAAAGCTATTGGCCCAATAATTAGCAAAAGTACTATGTGTAAAATTGTAAGTTCCGCCAAAAGTGCATGCTAAAGAAGATTGACCGGTATTTCCAATTACAACGTTTTCTCCTAAGATATTTGCATTTCGTCCTAAGATACCATAATTAGAGCTGTTGTATATTTCAGTGTTTTTAATTGTAAGAGTAGGTTCAGTAGTATTTTCATTATCGTCTACTAAAAGACCTACACTAGCGTTTTTTATAATTGCGTAATTAATTTCGTTTCTGCTATCTTCTCGCATAGAAATAAAGCCCCATTGTCCAGGTATTTCACTAAATCGATGTTCCAATCGATCGCCTTCGAAGGTTACTTTTTTATCTAATGTTCCGTTAACTAGTAAACTTCCTTTTTTATCAATAATTAATCCTGAGTTTTTATGAAAATGTATTTTAGTCCCAGCATTAATTGTTAAAACTTTATCTTCAGCTACGGCTGCATATCCGTAAATAACATAAGGCTTTTCATCTGTAAAAGTTAATTCAGCATCCGTTAAAAAACGACCTTGTAGTTCTGTGTCTTTTCCATCAATGGTTAAGGTTTCAATACCAGTACTATTTTTAGAAGGAAAAATAAAATTTGCATCTTGAACTAAGGTAACTAAATCAACATCTTGTTGATTGTTTCCGTTATCAAATAATATCTTATCAGTGTATAAAGGGTTTGTTACCGTAGTAGCATTAATAGTTGTTTCGATAAAAACATAGATGCTATCGTTAGCTAGAATGTCCATGTCTCTAAATTCTTTCCCACTTTCTCCATCTACATTTAAACGATAGTTTGATGTTTGTCCGTTTTCTAATTTTATTTCAGGAATTGTAATTGCTTTATTACTTCGGTTGTATACTTTTAAGTTGTATGTAGCTGATCCAATATTAGAGAAAATAGTGTCTAAAAATACCGTGTCTTTAGAAAACTCAAGACTTCCAAAACTAGGGACAGAATCAAAATCTTTTCTACAAGAACAGATTGATATTAATAAAATAACGGCTAAAAAAAGAAGGGCATTTTTCATAAATAGAACTAGATAAAGATTTTAAAGGTAGAGTTTTTTATTTTTTAATTAACTCAATTTCAAATAATTTACCCCAATGTTTACCTGTAACAAATAAGCGGTTGTTTTCTGTGTCGTAGGCAATTCCATTTAAAACATCGTCACTAGGTTCTAAACTTTGCTCTTTTGCTACAATATCTCTTAATCCGTTTAAATTAGCAACACCTTCAACAACTCCAGTTTCTGGATTGATAATTACGATTGAATTTTGTTGCCATTTATTCGCATATACCTTTCCGTTAATTAATTCAATTTCATTTAAATTATCAACAGGATATTTGTTTGTGTAAACCTGAACGTTTCTTTTTTCATTTTGATTTTTTGCATCTAAAAACCAAATTTTATTGGTTCCGTCAGACTTTATTAATTCAGCATCATTATGGGTTAATCCCCAACCTTCATTACTATTATTGTAGTCAAACTCACCAACTTGTTTAAAAGTATCTAAATCGTACACAAAACCTTTACGAGCTTGCCATGTTAACCAATAAATTTTATTGTTTAAAATAGTCATCCCTTCACCAAAATATTTTTTATCTAAATCTATTTTTTTTAAAACATCACCAGTCTTTAGATCCACTTTTCTTAAAGTTGATTGTCCTCTACGTCCAGTCGTTTCGTATAAAAAACCATCTTTATATTCTAAGCCTTGTGTGTAGGCATCTTTATCATGAGGAAAAGTATTAACGATTTTGTAAGAATAAACCGCTGGAGCTTCTTTTGCTAAAATTTCAATAGAATTATTTATTTTTTTAGATTTATTAGGGTAAAAAGCTAAGGCAGTAACAGCATGTTTACCAACACCAAAATCAGCTGTGTTTATAGCTACACTAGTTTCGTTTTTATTTACACGTTTATTATCAACATATATTTGAACAGAATCAATTTTATCACCTTTAAGTTGCTCAAATTTAATAGCAGCTTTTTTTCCTAAAGTTGTTTTTTTTGAGGTGTTTAGCTTAAATTTGTATCCAGCATCGCTGCAAGAAGTAATCGTTATAATTGATAAAGCTAAAGCAAAGTATGTATAAACACGCATATTTTATAGTTTGATTTCTAATTTATTCGATTTCTCTACAAATTAAAACAATTTATTTGTTTGAAAATTAAAAAATATGGTTAAATTTGCACCCTCAAACAGCTAAAAATATTTTTTTAGTGTAAAACCTTACCATTTTTACATGTTTGATAAATAATTAAAACAATATTTAAAAGTCATTTAAGATGCAAAAAGGAATACATCCAGAAAATTATAGAATGGTAGCTTTTAAAGATATGTCTAACGGAGATGTATTTTTAACTCGTTCAACTGCTAACACTAAAGAAACTTTAGACGTAGAAGGAGTTGAGTATCCATTAATCAAATTAGAAATCTCAAGAACTTCTCACCCTTTCTATACAGGTAAGTCTAAGTTAGTTGATACTGCAGGACGTATTGATAAGTTCAAAAACAAATACGCGAAATTCAAAAAGTAATTTTAAGTATATACAATATCTAAAAGCTCTGACTAATGTTAGAGCTTTTTTTATGTTAAAAATCTTGTATTTTAGCCTGTAAAATTCACAAAAATGAGAGATACTATTTTAGCTGTTATTATTGTTGTTAATGTTTTATGCGGAGTGTTAGCATATTTTATTCCTGACATGGGGAATTACATCTTGTTAACAATAGCAACAGCTGTAACTGTTTTAGCAATATATGATGCTTTTATTCAGAAAAAGCATTCGTTAATGCGCGCTTTTCCTGTGGTTGCTAGATTGCGTTGGGTTTTTGAAGAAGAGCGTGAGAAAATTCAACAATATTTTATTGAAGATGATTTAAATGGAACTCCAATAAATCGTGAAAAAAGAAGCATTGTATATCAACGCTCTAAAAGAGAAGTTGAAACTGTACCATTTGGTACACAGCACAATTTATACGAAAAAGGGTATGAGTTTGTAAAGCATTCCTTATTTCCAAAAGATCATCATCATATAGAAGGGGAAAAAGTGCTGATAGGTTCAGATAAATGTACTCAGAAGTACAATACCTCAATTATTAATATTTCTGCAATGTCTTTTGGTTCGTTGAGTAAAAATGCAATTATGGCGTTAAATCAAGGAGCAAAAATGGCTGGATTTGCACATAATACAGGAGAAGGAGGAATTTCACCTTATCACTTACAAGGCGGAGATTTAATTTTTCAAGTAGGAACAGGCTATTTTGGAGCAGGAAAATCTGTAAACGGCAAACGTGTTTTTGATGATGCAATTTTTAAAGCCAATGCGATTCGTTCAGAAGTAAAAATGATTGAGATTAAATTTTCTCAAGGAGCAAAACCTGGTCATGGAGGAATTTTACCTGCAAAGAAAAACACAGAAGAAATTGCAAAAATTAGAGCTGTAGAACCACATACTACAGTAGATTCTCCTCCAAGTCATTCAGCGTTTTCAAACTTTGATGAAATGATTGTATTCATTCAAAGAGTTCGTGATTTAGCAGAAGGGAAACCAGTAGGGGTTAAGTTTTGTGTTGGAGATAATGAAGAAATAGAAAACATGATTAAAGCTTTTTCTGAAGCAAACAATTATCCTGATTTTATAGCTGTTGATGGGGGTGAAGGTGGTACTGGAGCAGCACCTTTAGAATTTTCTAATTATATAGGAACTCCTTTGTTAGAAGGATTGGTTTTTGTAAACAAAACATTAAAAAAATACAATTTAAAAGATCAAATAAAAATTATAGCAAGTGGTAAAGCCATTGATGCGTTTGATATTATTAAATACAAAGCTTTAGGTGCAGATGTAATTGCGATGGCGCGTAGTTTTATGTTGAGTATTGGGTGTATTCAAGCACGTGAATGTAATTTAGATACTTGCCCTGTTGGAGTTGCAACACAAGATGAAGATTTGGTTGAAGCATTGGTAGTTGGTGATAAAAATATACGTGTTAAAAATTATCATGATAAAACCGTAGCTGCGGTTAAAGAAGTAGTTGCTGCCATGGGAAAAGATTCAATTGCTGATGTAAAAGCAAAACATATTTTTAGAAGAAATAAAGCTGGAGATATTGATTCGTTAGATATGATTTACGGTTTAAAAGAAGAAAGCTTAGTTAGCTAGATGAGTGCAAAATTAGAATTTAACTCGAATGAGTATCATTTAGAACGTTACCCAAAAACGGACGACAAATCGTTGCGCGCATGGAGTAATGCTGAACTATTGGTGTTAGATTATATAGCTGATAGAAAAGTAGAAAAGATCCATTTGTTTAATGATCGTTTTGGGGTTTGGAATTCTATTTTAAACGACAAAAACCTAACTACAGTTTGGACATATGCTAGCCAGCAAAAAGCAATTGCTCAAAATTTACAGTTGAATAATTTTCCTGATGAGGTAATTTATAAAACTCCTTTAGATGATTTAGTAAAGGTTGATTTAGCCTTAATCAAAATTCCAAAATCATTAGAATTGTTCGAGTTGTTTTTACAACAAATTTATAAAGCTACTCATGATAAAACAGAAGTAGTTTGCGGTTTTATGACCAAATATTTTTCTCCTTCTTATTTAAAAATAGCAGAACAATATTTTGATGTAACAGAACAATCTAAAGCATGGAAAAAAGCACGATTGTTAATTTTAAAACAGCCGAAATCTATAAATAAGTATGAAGAACTAATCAATTCATTTACATGGAAAGGTAAAGAGTATAAACAATACTACGGAGTATTTTCATCTGGAAATATTGATATAGGAACGCAATTTTTTCTAGAGAACATACAAATTCAACAAGAAGAACAAAAGGTATTAGATTTAGCTTCTGGAAATGGAGTTATAGCTCGTTGGGTAAATGAGCAAAATTCAGAAGCTGAAGTTACTTTAGTTGACGATTTTAATTTGGCAATTGAGTCGTCAAAACTGAATTTAGAAAATCAGAAAACGAATTTTGTTTGTAATGATAGATTAGAGAAATTAGATGATAATTCTTTTGATTTAGTAGTTTCAAATCCACCATTTCATTTTGAATATGAAAATAATATTGAGATAACATTATCTCTGTTCAAAGATGTTTTTAGAGTTTTAAAACCAAACGGAAGATTAGTGTTAGTGGCAAATTCGCATTTAAACTACAGTACGCATTTAAGTAAGCTTTTTGATAAAGTAAATGTGGTTAAACAAAATAAAAAATTTCAAATAATAGAATGCATTAAAAAAGCCTAAGAGAATTCTTAGGCTTTTTATTTATAACTTAAGTAAAGTATTATTTTTAGCTTAATGAGAAATCATATGAAAATTCATCTTCTATAATTGGCTCGCTACAATTTTTCATATCGTTAATAAACTCATCAATTTGAGTTTTAGTTACATTAGGCATACAGATAATGTGAGCAACATCACCCTCGGTAGCTAATTGCCATTTGTTTTTAATACTCTTTGGTGTTTTTGGTAATACTACGGTAATCGCATTCGGATTTCTCCAAGCATCTACACCAATAGATTTTAATTGTGTTTCGCAATATTCAGCAACTTCTAAACTGTGTAAATATCTGTCACGCAATCCTTCTGTTCCTAATTGTTTTAACGCATACCATAAGAATAAAGGAGAATGTCCGTTACGAGAACCAGTAATAGTAGTGTCTAAAGAACCGATATATGAAATGCCTTTTGCAATTCGATCTCTATTAGAACGTTTGGCTATTAATACTCCTGTTGGTATTGGAGAACCAATAAATTTATGTCCGCTAATGGAAATACTATCGGCTCCATCCATAAAGTCAAAAGGCAAACGAGGTTGCATAAATGGTCCAAAAGAGCCAGCTAATGCAGCATCGCAATGTATATAATGATCTTGAATAGCTAAATTGCTTAAAATACCTTTTACTCTAGCAACATCGTCTTTAGCTTCTTTCATTGTAGTACCAAAAGTAGTTAAGACTATCACTGGTTTATGACGATTCATACGAACGGTATTTTCAAAATCTTCATAATCCATTTCTCCATTAGGTTGTGATTTTATTACAATACTAGGAATGTTTAATAAATGAATGTTTTTACGAACACTATAATGTGTCGATTCAGAATAGTAGACGATAGCTTTAGGAAATAATTCACGGGCAAGATATAAACCGTATAAATTACTTTCTGAACCACCATTGGTTACATAGCCCCAAAAATCTTTAGGATTCGCTCTAAACAATTTAGCAAAAAAGGCAATTACCTCACGTTCCATTTCATGGGTCTGAACACGATAGGTTCCATGTTCAAAAGGATCACCTAAATTATTGATGGGAAATTTAAAAAACTCATTCAATACTGAGTAATCAAAATCTTTAGATACAGGGTATCCTAGAAAACTATCTCTAGCTGAAGTTAATTCTTTTTTAAGAGCATCTAACTTTTGTTGAATTTTTATTGAAGTATCATTTAATTCTGCCATGGTCATAAAATTTAGCGGGCAAAAGTAATAGAACTAATATTATATGTCAGCTATTTTTTATTTAAATAGATTATTTTTCTAATTATTTATCCTAGGCAGATAAAATATCTATATTGAAGCTGTTTGTTATGTGTTAAAAGAAATTATTTAATGACTTCTTATAATTATTTTGTGATAATGTCAAGATAAGAAGATTGTGCTTGTTAAAGTTTTCTCTTCTGATGAGTTTTTATTGCTGAATTGTATCTAAAACTAGCTCATTTTCTTTAATAATTTATCTAACTTTTCTTTAGAGCCTTTATATCCTAATTCAATAGCTCTTTCATAACTTTCTATAGCATTTTTATTTTGATTGTTTGCTTTATATCCATCACCTAAAGAGTCCCAAAGATTTCCATCTTTTGGATATAATTCAATATTCTTTTTAAAAAGTTCTATTGCCCAACTCAAGTTTCCTTTAAATCGTATTATTAGATTTCCTATAGTATTTAAAGTTCTTGAATTTGTGAAATCATCAGTATAATTTTTTTTAAGCAGTTTAATCAATTCCTTCGATTTATTTGTAGGATTCTCTTTTGTGTATTCCATTATATAAGAGTAAATATTATTTTCAATAGGTTTAGGAGTATAATTTTCGTCAAAAATTATCTTCGCAACAGCATAAGCAATGCTCTCAACTTTTGAACTGTTTGCATTTGTAGCGTATGAGATATAAATATCTTTATTTGGATACCAGATTAGTGTATGCCAAAATGTACCATTTGAGCCGCTATGTGATAATCGTAAAGTATTAGATATTGAAGTGTTAACTATCCAGCCATAGCTATAATTATGTGTCTTTTCAGAATTCATTGGAGCAAAAGGAGTCATCAATTTTTTAAATGATTCTTTAGATAAGATTTTGTTCGTTTTTAACGCTTTGTACCAAAGAATCATATCATTTTGAGTTGAGTTAATTCCTCCATTTCCTTTTAAATGCCAATTAACATTTTTAGCTTCTTTATAAAGTGTAACAGTTGACTCTGTTTCTATTACATTTCTGTTGTAACCACGGGCTAATTGTTTTGTGTCCCATTTAGGTAAAAGATATCCAGTTTGTTTCATGCAAGCTGGTTTAAAAAGATATTCGTTTATGAAAGCTTCATAAGATTGTTTAGAAGCTAGTTCTATAATTCTTCCTAATATACTGTATCCAACGTTAGAGTATGAGTATTTCCCTCCAGGTTTAGATTCTAATTTACTTGCGAAAAGTTTTTCAAAGAACTCTTTTTCTGAAATAGTTGATAATTTTCCAAAAGATGAATAGTCTTTTCCGATAGACTCAGAAAAACCTGCAGTATGGGTTAATAGCTGATGTATGGTAATGTTTTGCTTATCAATAGGGAGTATGTTAAAATATGTTTGTAATGAATCGGTAATTTTTAGTTTCCTTAATTCGGCTAGTTTTAAAATAGCTATAGCGGTAAACTGTTTTGTGTTAGAGCCGATGTCAAAAATAGTGTTAGGATTGTTAAGTGTTTTAGTAATCTTATTTGCATTTCCGTAACCTTTATTTATTATAGTTTTTCCGTTTTTTAAAACAGCTATAGCTCCAGAAAAACCATTTTTAGATCCACTAGTTAAGTAAGTGTCTATTTTAGAATAAATATCTTTTAATCTTGTCTTTTCCTGAGCTTGTGAAATAGAGTTCATGAAAATTATAATTAGAATAATGTAGAAATGTTTTTTGTTCATTTTTTATGTTTTTTGACTTTGCAAAAGTCATAAAAAATGATGTTGTAATCGTAAAAATGAGCACGACAATAATGTGTCAATAACACGACAACACTTATAAACGTTAAGAGTTTTCTATATTAAATCGAAATTAAGCTTTATAGATAATTTTTTGTTTTTATCGATGCTAGATGAATTAACAAATATTAATATGATATTTATTAATATTAAAACTGATAATACCCAAAGAGGAAATCGATGAGAAAGGGAAAAAGAATTTTTAAGAAATGCAGCTAGGAAAAATATTAATATTGAAATAATTGTCCATAAAATTTGAAGCGATAAAATTTGTTTTGTAAGGCTGTTAATTTGTTTTCCATAGTACATAATTGCTAACGGAACAATAACGTTTAATAAAGGGATAAAAGTTACAAATGCAGAAGAAAGGTTTATAATTTTGATTAACGAATAATTTCTGTTCTCTATTGCTTGTTCTGTATTATCGATAGCATTTAAATCTAAACCAAGTGCTTTTACTAATGCTTTAGCTGTATGTCCTTTTGGTTTTTGACCAGCTTCTATTCGTTGAATTGTTCTAATAGAAATTCCAGACTCTTGAGAAAGTTCTTCTTGAGTAAGATGTTTTTGTTCCCTTAGAGCTTTAACATTCATTGATGTGTTGTTTTGATGACTTATGTCTTAGTTAGCAAATCTATCTATTTTTAAGTAGAAATCAATAAATAAAAAACCGTTTCAAATAAATGAAACGGTTTATAAAATTTATCTGAAGACATTGTCTTCTACATATAATTTTCAATAGGATTACAAGAACAAATTAAGTTTCTGTCTCCAAAAGCATCATCTACTCTACGTACCGATGGCCAAAACTTATTATCTGCAATATACCCTAAAGGAAATGCTGCTTGCTTACGTGTGTAAGGTAATGTCCATTCATCAGCAGTTAACATTTCTTGTGTATGTGGAGCATTTTTTAAAAGGTTGTTAGCATCTTCTTTAGTAGATTCAGCAATCTCTTTTCTAATAGAAATCATTGCATCACAAAAACGATCTAATTCAGCAATAGATTCGGATTCTGTAGGCTCAACCATAATTGTTCCAGCTACAGGAAAAGAAACAGTTGGAGCGTGGAAACCATAATCCATTAATCGTTTTGCGATATCTACTACTTCAATTCCATTTTGTTTAAACTCACGACAATCTAAAATCATTTCATGTGCAGCTCTGTTCATTTCGCCAGAATATAACGTTTCATAATGTCCGTGTAAACGTTCTTTAATATAGTTTGCATTTAAGATGGCATTCTTGGTAGAATCTGTTAATCCGTCTGCGCCTAACATGGTAATATATCCGTAAGAAATTAAACAGGCTAAAGCAGAACCCCAAGGAGCAGCAGAAATTGCAGTAATTGCATTTTCTCCTCCAGTAGCTATTACAGGATTTGTTGGTAAAAACGGAACTAATTGTGGAGCTACACAAATTGGTCCAACTCCAGGTCCACCACCACCATGAGGAATCGCAAATGTTTTATGTAAATTTAAGTGACAAACATCAGCACCAATTGTAGCAGGATTTGTTAATCCTACTTGCGCGTTCATGTTTGCACCGTCCATATATACTTGTCCGCCATTATCGTGGATAATCTGTGTGATTTCCATAATAGCTTTTTCGTATACTCCATGAGTTGATGGGTAGGTTACCATTAACGCAGCTAAATTATCTTTATGTAATTCGGCTTTTGCACGTAAATCTTCAACATCTATATTTCCTCGTTCGTCCGTTTTGGTAACAACCACTTTCATACCCGCCATAACAGCAGAAGCAGGATTCGTACCGTGAGCCGAAGCAGGAATTAAACAGATGTTTCTATTAGCGTCTCCATTAGCTTCATGATACGCTCTAATAGTCATTAATCCGGCAAACTCTCCTTGTGCGCCAGAATTTGGTTGTAAAGAAGTTCCTGCAAAACCAGTAACAACGTTTAATTGATTTTCTAAATTCTTTAATACAGTTTGATATCCTTCTGCTTGATTTAAAGGAACAAAAGGATGAATATTTCCCCATTGTGGATTACTCAACGGTAACATTTCAGAAGCTGCATTCAACTTCATAGTACAAGAGCCTAAAGAAATCATCGAGTGATTTAAGGCTAAATCTTTACGTTCTAATTTCTTGATATAACGCATCATTTCAGTTTCTGATTGATACGTATTAAACACTTCATTATCTAAAAATGAAGTATTTCTTTTTGCTTTTTCTGGAATTACATCTTCAGAGATAAATTCAGTTACAGTGATATTTTGAACATTAAATGCTTGTTCGAAACAATCTATAATAGCATTTATTTCTTTTAAACTAACGGTTTCGTTTATAGAAATAGAAACGGTATTATCATCAATATAATTAAAGTTAATTCCGTTTGCTTCAGCAATAGGCTTCAATACATTTGCTTCAACATTAATAGTAATGGTATCAAAATATGATGAGTTAGTTTGCTTAAAACCTAAATCGTTTAATGCTTTAGCTAATGTATTTGTAGCAGAATGAACTTTGTCTGCGATATATTGTAAGCCATCTTTACCATGATATACTGTATACATTCCTGCCATAACAGCTAATAATACTTGCGCAGTACAAATGTTAGATGTTGCTTTTTCACGTTTAATGTGTTGCTCACGTGTTTGCAATGCCATACGTAATGCACGACCACCATCAACATCTTTAGTTACTCCAATAATACGACCAGGAATACTTCTTTTGTATTTTTCTTTGGTAGCAAAATATCCAGCGTGAGGACCACCATAACCTAACGGGATTCCGAAACGTTGCGTAGTTCCTACAACAACGTCAGCACCAAATTCTGCTGGAGCTTTTAATTTCACTAATGATAAAATGTCAGCAGCAACTGCTACTTTTATGTTTTTTTCATTACAATTAGCAACAAATTCTGTGTAATCATAAACTTGTCCGTGTTTTCCTGGGTATTGTAAAATAGCACCGAAAAACTCATCAGAAAAATCAAACTTTTGATGATCTCCAATTACTAATTCAATTCCGATTGGAATTGCACGTGTTTGTAAAACTGATAATGTTTGAGGTAAAATTTCTTCAGAAATAAAGAATTTATTTACATCTGCTTTTTTCTGAGCACGTTCACGAACATCAAATAATAAAGCCATTGCTTCAGCAGCAGCTGTACCTTCATCCAATAAAGAAGCATTAGCTAACTCCATTCCAGTTAAATCACAAACCATAGTTTGGTAATTTAACAAAGCTTCTAAACGTCCTTGAGCAATTTCTGCTTGGTAAGGCGTATAAGCAGTATACCATCCTGGATTTTCTAAAATGTTACGTTGAATAACACTTGGTACAATTGCTTCATGATATCCTAAACCAATATAGCTTTTAAAAACCTTGTTTTTGGCTCCTAATTCGTTAATGTGATTTAAGTATTCATATTCGCTCATAGCTGGAGCTAAATCTAACTCGTTTTTTAAACGAATATCATCAGGAATAGTTTCATAAATTAATTGATCTAAACTATCAGCTTTAATAGTTTCAAGCATTTGCTTTTGATCCCTAGAGCGAGGACCGATATGTCTTAATTGAAATGAATTTGTGTTCATTTTGTGTTGTTTGTTTTAAGTGGCTCAAAAATAATGAAATTGAATGGTTTTTAAATGTATATTTTTTGTTTAAAAACAATATTTTATTAACCAAAAGTTAAGGTTATAAACAGAAAGATTATTTTTGTTTTATGCGCTTTTTACAACAACTATTTAACTTTTATATAAATGCTAGTATTCATGTAGCCTTAGCAGTATATGCTTTGGTTAGAATAACAGCCTTATATTTTGATTTGCCATATAATGAGCCATTAGATTATTTTATTTTTTTTGGAACAATTACGGGGTATAATTTTGTGAAATACGCTGGTGTTGCAAAATTGCATCATAGAAGTTTAGCAACACACTTAAAAGTAATTCAGATTTTTTCTTTGATTTGCTTTTTGTTATTGTGTTATTATGCTTGGCAATTATCTATAAAAACACTTTTGTTGTTTGTGCCTTTGGGAGTGTTAACCTTGTTATATGCGATTCCTTTTTTAAGTGGATTTCAAAAAAACCTGAGAAGCATTGGGTATCTAAAAATTATTATAGTAGCCTTGGTTTGGGTAGGAGCAACTGTATTTGTCCCTGTTTTAGATGTAAAAGAGGAATTTACAAATCAATTGTGCTTAACGGCAGTTCAACGTTTTTTTTTAGTGGTGGTGTTAATTTTACCTTTTGATATTAGAGATATGAAATACGATTCTATTTCTTTACAAACCATTCCTCGAAAAATTGGAATACAAAAGACAAAGATGTTAGGATATGTCTTATTAAGTATCTGCCTAATTTTAGAGTTTATAATAACTTCAAATATTGGTTATAGAACCTTATTTATAGTTTTCTCTTTATTGATTTTTATATTGTTGATGAAGGCAAGTGAAAACCAATCTAGATATTACAGTTCCTTTTTTGTGGAGGCGCTTCCAATTATTTGGTGGATACTGTTATTAATTGTCTGGTAAAAATACTTTTCGAATAATTACGATATGATAAATAACATTCGGGAAAATGATTGTTTAATTGTTATAAGAAAGAATGGATTTACAATTGATTACTATTTGTAACTAAATTATGTAGAGATTAAGCTGTTAATAAAAACCTTTGTACATTCGTTCACTCAACAACAACACAACAAAAAGAGTAAAAAACAACATGAGTTTAGTAAAACGAAATTTCGTTTTTGATTTCGATAGTACTCTCACAAGAGTAGAAGCATTAGATGTTTTAGCAGAAATCACCTTAGCGGGAAACCCAAGGAGAAAAGAAATTATTCAGGAGATTATTAATATCACCAACCAAGGAATAGATGGTGATATTTCCTTTCCTCAATCTTTAGAAAAGCGTATTCAGTTATTGAATGCGAAAAAATCAGATTTAACTTTTTTAATTAAAGAGTTAAAACAAAAAGTTTCTCATTCTATTGAGAGTAACAGGGAGTTTTTTGAAAATTTCTCAGAGGATATTTATGTGATATCTGCAGGATTTAAAGAATTTATAGACCCTATTGTTGCAGAATATAATATACCATCAGAAAGGGTATTTGCCAATACTTTTGAATTTGATGCTAATGATCAAATTATAGGTTTCGATGCAGAAAATCCTCTATCAAAACATAACGGAAAAATTGAATGCTTACAAGATTTAAATCTTGAAGGAGAAATACAAGTAATAGGGGATGGGTATAGTGATGCTGTAACCAGAGAAGCTGGAGTAGCGGATAAGTTTTTTGCCTATACTGAGAATGTGTCAAGAGAAAAAACTGTTGAAAACGCAGATCATGTTACCCCAAATTTAGATGAATTTTTATACGTAAATAAATTGCCAAGAAATATATCATATCCAAAGAATAGAATAAAAATTTTATTATTAGAAAACGTGCATCCAGATGCGTTTACAAGGTTATCTGGAGATGGTTTTTCGGTAGAAACGGTTTCAAGAAGTTTGTCAGAAGATGAATTAATTGAAAAACTGAAAGACGTACATGTTTTAGGAATTCGATCTAAAACGCAAGTAACAAAAAGAGTAATAGAAGCTGCTGAAAAATTAATGGTGGTTTCAGCTTTTTGTATCGGTACAAAACAAATTGATTTAGTAGCTGCAAAAGAAAACGGGGTAGTTGTTTTTAATGCACCTTATAGTAATACGCGTTCGGTGGTTGAGTTAGCGATTGGTGAAATTATCATGCTAATGCGTAGTGTTTTTCAGCGTAGTACTGAATTGCATAACGGGCAATGGAATAAAACCGCGCAAGGTTCAAGAGAGGTACGTGGTAAAAAACTAGGAATTGTTGGTTATGGTAATATAGGTAAGCAATTATCTGTTTTAGCAGAAGCACTTGGAATGGATGTGTATTATTATGATGTTGAAGATAAGTTGGCTCTTGGTAATGCAACGAAAATTAGTACATTAAAAGAGTTGTTAAATATTTCTGATGTAGTGACTTTGCATATTGATGATAATGCAGCAAACAAAAATTATATAGGTAAAGAAGAAATTGAGCAGATGAAAGATGGTGTTCATTTTGTAAATCTTTCTCGTGGATTTGTAGTTGATATTGAAGCTTTAGTAGCTGCTATTAAATCAGGTAAAATTGCTGGTTGTGCTGTGGATGTATATCCAGAAGAGCCAAGAAAAAACGGTGATTTTTACACAGAATTAAAAGGGTTGGATAATGTGATATTAACGCCGCATGTTGGTGGTAGTACAGAAGAAGCTCAGAAAGATATTGCAGATTTTGTTCCGAGTAAAATAATGGCTTACATCAATTCAGGTAATACAGTGGATGCTGTTAATTTTCCAAATATCAGATTACCTAGACAAACCAATGCACATCGTTTTTTACACATTCATAAAAACGTACCAGGTGTAATGGCGAAAATTAATAAAGTCTTGGCTAAATATGAATTAAATATTACTGGACAATACTTATCTACTGATGAAAAAGTTGGTTATGTAATTACTGATGTAGATAAAGAATACAACCAAGAAGTAATTGCAAAACTTCGTAAAGTGGATGGAACAATTAAATTTAGAGTATTGTATTAGAAATTAAAGTTTGGAATAAATATTGATGCTTTTCATAGTTAAAAAATATACTATGAAAAGCATTTTTTATTTGCTACTTATTTTGACTTTCTTTTCATGCATTTCAAAAGAGAAGGAATTAACAGAAAAGGTAAAGAAATTAGAAAGGAATATTGATTCTTTAAAGAAAGCTCCAAGTTTTAGATTAGAAGAGTTGTTAAAAAGAGATGAAGATTTAAGCTTAATTAGAAAAAGAAAGGATACTGTTTATCTTCCTAAAGATGAATTTGCCAAGTATCAAATTTTAGATTCATTATTAGTTGAAGATTATTTGAAGTTTTATTCAGAGTTAAGTAATTCTAGTTTAGGGGTTTTTGCTTTAAATAGAATTGAAAAGATAGATAGAGGGAGAAAAATAACTAGCTATAATGATTTAGTCGGTGAATGGGAGTTGGTTAATATAGAAGCTTTTGTAGTTGGTAACTATGTCCCAAAAGAAAGAGTCATTATCACTAAAGATTTTTTTATAAAAACATATAAAAATGGAATTCTGGTTAAAGAGAATAAAATTCAAATAAAAAAAGCGAATTTTTGTTTTAAGAGGTATTTATCAGTTAAAGATGGGGAGGATTTAGATTATTCAATAAGAAAAAATAAATTACTAGTTTTATCAAAGTCAGTTTACTGTTCTATAATTTCTGATAGATTATATAAAGTGTATAGAAAGGTTGATTGATAGTTATAAGCTATCAAAATCTTTAAATTCTTCTTCTATAAGAGTAGCTCCCTTTTTTAAAATAGAAATATAGTTAGGAATGTTTTCTGTTCTAAACCTACTTAAAGGACCAGAAGCACTAATACTAGCAATAATATTCTGTTGTCTATTTCTAATTGGAATTGCAATACTAACTAAGCCAAGTTCAAATTCTTCAATATCTAAAGCATAGTCTTGATTTACAGTTTTAGTTAATTCTTTTTTGAATGCCTTTGCGTTTGTAATAGTATGTTGAGTGACTTTTGTTAGCTCAATGTTTTTTAAAATTTCATCAGTTTTGTCAGAGAAAGCGAGTAATAATTTACCAGATGCTGTTGCATGAATAGGTTGATAAGAACCAATTGAAGTATTAATTTTTAAACCATGTAAACTGTCTGCTTTATTAATATGAAATACTTGATGTTCTTTTAAAATACTCAGTAACACGGTTTCCTGAATTTCTAAAGCAACATTTTTTATCGGGTTGTTTGTCGATTTTGCTATGGTTTTATAGATGGCAACTCTGTTTCCTAATTCAAATAGTTTGCTGCCTAAACTATACTTTTCATTACTATTTTGATGAACAATGTTTAACGAAGCTAAAGTGTTTAGTAAACGATAGGTTGTGCTTTTGTTGTAACCGGTTTTATTAGCTAGCTCTCTAACTCCCCATTCTTTTTTATCATTTGTAAAAGCATCAAGTACTGTGAAAGCTTTTATAATCGATTGGTTTAAAGTTTTATTGTCAGAGCTCATTTTTTACAATTCGTTTTGGCTAAGATATTAAAAAAGTGTAGATTTATAAAACAACGTTTCATTTAGTGAAACACTATGGTTTTTAATTTGATAATAATTCAAGTATCTTTAGTGTTCTCAATAAATGGTTTTTTGAAATAAAAGAAACATGCACAAAGCAACATTAGATTACGCACAACAGCAAGATAAAGAAGATAAGTTATCTTATTTAAGAGAGCAATTCCATATACCAAAAGATACAGAAGGAAACGACTGGTTGTATTTTACAGGAAACTCTTTAGGGTTACAACCAAAGCAAACTCAAAAGTATATTCAACAAGAATTAGACGATTGGGCAAACTACGGTGTAGAAGGTCATTTTGAAGCTAAAAATCCTTGGATGCCATATCATGAATTTTTGACAGAAAAAATGGCAAAAATTGTTGGTGCAAAACCTTTGGAGGTTGTGGTGATGAATACATTAACAACGAATCTTCATTTATTAATGGTATCGTTTTATCAACCCACAAAAAAGAAGTATAAAATTGTAATAGAATCTGATGCCTTTCCTTCTGATAGATATGCGGTGCAATCGCAATTAAAGTTTCACGGATTTGACGCAGAAGAAGGTTTAATTGAATGGAAGCCTCGTGAAGGAGAAGAGCTTTTAAATATTGAAGATTTAGAGCAAATAGTTTCAGAGCAAGGCGATGAAATAGCTTTATTATTAATTGGAGGCGTAAACTATTACACTGGTCAATATTTAGATTTAAAGCGTATTGCAGAAATAGGACATTCAAAAGATTGCATGGTTGGAATCGATTTAGCGCACGGAGCAGGAAATATTTCTCCAGAATTACATGATAGCGGAGTGGATTTCGCAGCTTGGTGTACTTATAAGTATTTGAATTCTGGTCCAGGAAGTTTAGGAGGCTTATTTGTGCATGAAAAACACGCACATAATAAAGAATTACCACGTTTTTCAGGTTGGTGGAATCATAATAAAGAAACACGTTTTAACATGCGTCAACCTTTTGATGTAATGGCAGGAGGTGAAGGATGGCAATTGTCAAACCCACCAATATTATCTATGGCTGCGATTAAAGCGTCGTTAGATATGTTTGATAAAGTGGGTATGGAAGCTTTACGCGGAAAATCAGAAAAGTTAACAGGATATTTTGAGTTTTTAATCAATGAAATAGATACTGACAGAATTAAGATTATTACACCAGCTAATCCAAAAGAAAGAGGATGTCAATTATCAATTCAAGTAAAAAATGCTGATAAAAGTTTACATCACAAATTAACTGAGAATAATATTATTACCGATTGGAGAGAGCCTGATGTAATTCGTTGTGCACCAGTACCAATGTATAATAGTTTTGAAGATGTATTTAGAATGGTTGAGATTTTAAAAGGGTTGTTGTAAGATGAATAAAAAGGATAATATATTAATTATTGGAGCTGGTTTATGTGGTAGCCTACTAGCATTGCGTTTAGCACAAAGAGGTTATAAAGTTGAGGTGTACGAAAGTCGCCCAGATTTAAGAACCACAGATATTTCCGCTGGGAGGTCTATCAATTTAGCTTTATCAGATCGTGGTTTCAAAGCATTACGATTGGCTGGAGTAGAAGAGAAAGCCCGTGAAATATGTATTCCAATGTATGGGCGTTTAATTCACGATATTGAAGGGAATACTTTTGCTTCTAACTATTCAGGGAGAGAAAATGAGTATATCAATTCAATTTCAAGAGGAGATTTAAATGGTATTTTGTTAACTGAAGCTGAGAAGCACGAAAATGTAACTATTCATTTTAATTCAAAATGTACATCCGTAGATATAGAAAATACCATCGCTAATTTTAAGAGTTACGAAACAAAAGAAGAGTTTTTTGTAAACGCAGATGTGATTTTTGGAACAGACGGTGCAGGCTCAATACTTCGCAAGAGTTATTATTTAGAAAAGAAGTTTTTATTTAGCTATTCGCAAAATTATTTAACACACGGATATAAAGAATTAGAAATTACAGCTGATACAAACGGAAAACATCAAATAAGTAAAGATCATTTACATATTTGGCCTCGTGGAGATTATATGCTAATTGCATTACCAAACTTAGATGGTAGTTTTACAGTAACCTTGTTTTTAGGACATGAAGAAGGAGCATATCACTTTGAAGGGTTAGATTCTGAAGAAAAAATAAAAGATTTCTTCCAAACTCAGTTTCCAGATGCGTTAAAGTTAATTCCAAATATAGCAGAAGAGTTTGCTAATAATCCAACAGGAGCTTTAGGAACTGTAAAATGTTCACCTTGGTATTACAAGGGTAATACTCTGTTAATGGGAGACGCAGCACATGCGGTTGTTCCGTTTTACGGACAAGGAATGAATGCTTCTTTTGAAGATGTAACGGTTTTAGATAAAATTTTAAATCAAAACTTAGGAAGCTGGAATGCTACTTTTAAAGGGTATCAAAAAACAAGAAAAAAGGATGCAGATGCTATTGGAGATTTAGCGGTTGAGAATTATTACGAAATGAGAGACCATGTTGCAAATCCTATTTTTAAAGAAAAACGAAAATTAGAAATGGAGTTAGAGAAGAGTTTTCCGAATAAATATTTCTCTAAATACTCAATGGTAACATTTAATGAAAACATTGGTTACCATGAAGCAATGACTAAAGGACGAGCACAAGACAAAGCTTTGTTAAATATGGTTGCTGATAATGATTTAGGGGATATTTCTGATTTAAAAGAAGTACTAAAAAGAGTACAAAAAGAAACGAACGAAATTTTAGAAGAGGATAAAATAGCAGGTTTGTAAATGAAAACATATATCGTTTTACTTCGTGGAATAAATGTGTCAGGAAAAAATAAACTTCCTATGGCAGAATTACGTGAGTTATTAAACGGTTTAGGTTTTCAAAATGTAAGAACATATATTCAAAGTGGAAATATTTTACTTAGTTCTGAAGAAAGTAAATCTGTAATCTGTAAAAAGATAAAAGATGAGATTTTAACTAAGTTCGGATATGATATTCCTGTATTGATAAGAACTCCAAAAGAGTGGAGGGCAGTAATAGATAATTATCCTTTTTCAGTTGAAAATGAAAAAATAGTAGCGTTTTCTTTTTTAAGTAAAACTACCAATCAATCAGAAATTGAAATCAAAGGAATTAATGAAGATCAATATAAAATAGATAACGATGTGGTGTATTTGTATTGTCCATCAACTTTTGCTAAAACGAAACTAACAAATAACACTATCGAGAAAAAGCTAAATGTAATAGCTACGACTCGCAATTATAAAACAACAATTAAGTTACTTGAAATGGTAACAGAGGCATAAAAATATGGATAGTAAAGTAATTAAAGGAAAAGCAATACCAAGAGGTAAGTTTCCACATGTAAAGCAAGTAGGAGATTTTATCTATGTGTCAGGAACCAGTTCTCGTAGACCTGATAATTCTTTTGAAGGAGTTGAGGTAGATGAGTTCGGTACAACGAACTTAGATATAAAGAAGCAAACAAGAGCTGTAATTGAAAATATTAGAGGGATTTTACAAGAGGTAGGAGCTGATTTAGAAGATATCGTTGATGTAAGTTCTTTTCTAGTAAATATGAACGATTTTGGAGGATATAATGAAGTATATGCAGAGTATTTTGATTATAGCGGACCAACACGTACCACAGTTGCAGTACATCAGTTACCACATCCACATTTGTTGATAGAAATTAAGGTGGTGGCGTATAAGAAGCAAGAATAGATTAAGAATTAAATGAAGATTCAAAACTACATAGACGGAAAATTTTTGCCTCCTGTCGCTGACAGGTGGATTGATAATTACAATCCTTCAATTGGAGAAGTGTATGGACAAATTCCAAATTCGACTAAAGAAGATGTTGAGAAGGCATATCAAAGTGCTAAAGCTGCTTTTAAGCAATGGTCAAATACTACTTTAGATGAACGAAGTAAAATTTTGTCTAGAATAGCTCAGCTAATTCAAGAGAAATTACCAGAATTAGCAGCTGCAGAATCTAAAGACAATGGTAAGCCATTAAGTTTAGCAACTGCGATCGATATACCAAGAGCGTCATCTAATTTTCAGTTTTTCGCAAATGCGATTACGCAATTCTCATCTGAGGCTCATGAAAGTGTAGGGTTGAGTGCAGTTAATTTTACTTTACGTCAACCAATTGGCGTTGTAGGCTGTATCTCTCCATGGAATTTACCATTGTATTTATTTACATGGAAAATCGCTCCAGCAATAGCAGCAGGTAATTGTGTTGTTGCAAAACCAAGTGAAGTAACACCTATGACAGCTTATTTATTAGGAGAAATCTGTAACGAAGCTGGCTTGCCAAAAGGTGTGTTAAACATCGTTCACGGATTAGGAGGTTCAACTGGGCAAGCCATCGTTGAGCACCCTGATATTAAAGCAATATCATTTACTGGCGGAACTACTACAGGTGCTCATATTGCGAGAGTTGCAGCACCTATGTTTAAGAAGTTGTCACTAGAGTTGGGGGGGAAGAACCCGAACATCATATTTGCAGATTGCGATTATGAGAAGATGTTAGCTACTACAGTTCGTTCTTCATTTGCTAATCAAGGTCAGATTTGTTTATGCGGAAGTAGAATTTTTGTAGAAGAGTCAATTTACGAGCAATTCAAAAAAGACTTTGTTCAGAAAGTATCTCAGTTAAAAGTTGGAAATCCATCAGAAGCTAACACAAATGTTGGAGCATTAGTGTCTAAACAACATTTAGAAAAAGTAAAATCATATATTGATATTGCAGAGCAAGAAGGAGGTGAAATTCTTTTTGGAGGTGATAGAGTTGAGGTAAGTGGAAGTGAAAATGGTTATTATTTACAGCCAACAATTATAGAAGTTACAAGTAATGATTGTAAACTGAATCAAGAAGAAATTTTTGGGCCAGTAGTTACGATTATGCCATTTAAAAATGATGAGCAAGCATTGCAATTAGCAAACAATGTAAAATATGGTTTATCAGCAACCTTATGGACAAATAACTTAAATAGAACAATGCGGATTTCTAAAGAAATTCACGCTGGGATTGTTTGGGTTAATACATGGTTGTTGCGTGATTTAAGAACTCCTTTTGGAGGGCAAAAAGAAAGTGGAGTAGGACGTGAAGGAGGTTTCGAAGCTTTGCGCTTTTTTACAGAGCCTAAAAATGTTTGTATTCAATATGAATAAAGAAATAAGGCAAAAAATCATTCAAGTTTGTGATGATAAAATTGCCAAAAAAGGCGAGAATGTAGGATTGTCGTTCTATGCTTTTTTTAAGAACAAAAACGACAATCCAAAACTATTAATGGAAGTTGCAAAATGGTGGATTGAAACTCATCATTTAGATCATTTTGAAAAAGCAGTGAAGATTAAAGATATGATTCAGAATTATAAATGTTAGATCTAATAGCTGAACTATTAAGCATAATAGATAATATTTCTTTTTGGAGAAGAAAAAAGAAAAGAAGAAAGTTCGAGAAAGAAAATAATTTACCTAAAAAGAGAATGGTAAATCCATTAACTCAAATAATTATTGGATTGATAGTTCTTGTAGTAATATTTAGAGTATTAAGAATTATTATTAAATAAAAAGTAAATGAATTTAAATATACAACATAAAAACGCCTTAGTTTGCGGAAGTACACAAGGAATAGGAAAGGCTTCAGCGATGCAATTAGCAGAAGAAGGAGTAAATGTAACATTGATTGCTCGTAACGAAGAAAAACTGAAAAAGGTTTTAGCAGAGTTACCAAATAACAATCAAAATCATAGCTATATAGTTGCTGATTTTTCAAAACCATTAGAGTTAAAAGAAAAATTAGAAGCAAGTGATTTAAATTTTCATATTCTAGTAAATAATACAGGAGGTCCTGCTGGAGGTCCAGTATTTAATGCAAAGTTAGATGAATTCGAAAGAGCATTTACACAACATTTAAAATGTAATCATGTATTAGTACAAGCGTTGGTTCCTTTTATGAAAGAAGCTGGTTATGGTAGAATTATCAATGTAATTTCTACATCAGTAAAACAGCCATTAGATGGTTTAGGAGTTTCAAATACTATTCGTGGTGCTGTAGCGAATTGGTCTAAAACTTTGGCTAATGAGTTAGGTCAGTTTAATATTACTGTAAATAATGTATTGCCTGGAGCAACAGGTACAGAACGTTTAAATGAGATAATTAATAACAAAGCAAAGAAAACAGGATTATCTGTTGAAGAAGTTTCAAAAAATATGATGAACGCTTCACCGGCAAAACGTTTTGCTAAACCTGAAGAAATTGCGAATGCAGTGGTATTTTTAGCTAGTGAAAGAGCAAGTTTTATCAACGGAATTAATGTTCCTGTTGATGGAGGGAGAACAAAATCATTGTAGATTTATAAAATTAAAAACAAACAACTATGAGTAAGCTAGTACAACCTTTAAATTTTAAAAAGTGGATAGATGAACATCGTCATTTATTAAAACCACCTGTTGGGAATAAGCAAGTTTGGGATAATGGTGAGTATATTGTAATGGTTGTTGGTGGACCAAATAATCGTAAAGATTATCATTATAATGAAACACCAGAATTCTTTTATCAAGTAGAAGGAGATATGGTTTTGAAAATTATTGATGATAAAGGAGAAATGGTTGATGTTGAAATAAATGAAGGAGATATCTATTTATTACCAGCTAAAGTGCCACATTCACCACAACGAAAAGAAAACACTGTTGGTTTGGTAATCGAGTATCCAAGAGCAGAAAAAATGATGGATGCTTTAGAGTGGTATTGCGAAAATTGTAGTTCGCCTTTATATAGAGAAGAATTTGCTTTGGATAATATAGAAACTGATATGCCAATTATTTTCGATACCTATTATTCAGACAAAAAGAAATGTACTTGCGATAATTGCGGAACGGTAATGGAAGCGCCTAATAAAGTTAAATAAAAAGCAAATGAAAAAGAAAATAATATTGACTTGCCTTGTTATTTTAGTGAGCCTAAAAAGTTTTAGTCAATCTAAAAAAGGAGATGTAAGATTAACCTTTTCAGGAGTTCCATTAGTTGCTTCTACTGAAGGTAGTAGTGGATTATCAGGATTTGTGGTTAAAGGTTCTACGGGATATTTTTTTAATGATAAATTTTCTATAGATATTTCACTTAATTATACAACTAATGGAGATATCGATGTCGATGGTATCAGCTCAAAATATAACTCTTACAGTTTTGTACCTGTGTTAAAATATAGTTTTGTAAATAATGAAAAATGGAGATTGTTTTTAGAAGGTGGAATAGGGTTTGGTACAATTAAATATAAAGCGAATAATGAAGAACAAAACTTTATAAGACATGAACAGTATAGTGGAGGAATAATCATAATGAATGCTGGAGTAGGAGCTGATTACTTTTTTAATGAAAATTTCGGAATTCAATTTATACTTCCATATTTGAATGTTGAAAATAATACTTCTGATTATATTGATAACATATATGCTGGATTAGCGCCAACGATAGGTGTAACTTTTAACTTAAACTAACCGATGACAAAAAGAAAGCTTAGAATAAACGGACATTCACATTTACTGCCTTATCCAGAACAGATTCCTCAGTTTATGAAGGAAAAAGAAATTTTCTGGGTAGATGATGAGCGCAAATATATGTTACAAAAAGGATGGAAACGTCCAGTAACAGATTCTAGTTTTTTCTTAAATGAAAAATTAGAGTGGATGGAAAAAAACAAGTTAGATCATGCAGTGGTTTTAAATTTATCTCAACTATATGGTAACGGATTGCGTTTAGAAGAAATGAAAAAAGCATTGCGTTTTCAAAATGATTTTAATGCAAAAGTACAGCACGATAATCCATCAAAATTTACTTGCGGTTTTGTAGTGCATCCAGGATTTATTCATGGTGCAATATGGGAAATTGAACGTTGTGTTGAAGAACTAGGATTAAAAGTTTTGTGTTTGCCAACGCATTTCATGGACTCTATTGGGCAATGGCGTTGTGTATTTGATAAAGAAAACGATCCAATTTTTGAGTTAGCAAACAAGTATAAATTAGCTATAGAAATCCACCCATATGATGGAGATAAAATGATAAAATTAGAAAATACCAATTGGCGTTTTCATTTAATTTGGATGTTAGCACAATGTGGTGACGCGTATCATTTTTATACCTTAAACGGAATGCAAGAGCGTTTTCCGAATATCAGAACATGTTTCGCACACGGAGGTCAATTAGCTCAAATGAATTTAGGAAGACGTATTCAAGGTTTTGATGGTCGTCCAGATTTATTTGAAGGAAAAACACATCCTAGAAAAGCTGTAGGACACCCAAATATTTACTTTGATACATTAGTGCATGATACTGATTCTTTAAAATTAATGATTGACCGCCAAGGGTCAAATCAAGTAATCATGGGGTTAGACGATCCATATCCATTAGGAGAAATGGAAAGTGACGCGCAATCTTCTTACCCAGGTAAATTATTAGATTTAGCAATAGATAGAGATATAATCAATCAAAAACAATATGATGAAATTTGGGAAGACAATACATTACGTTGGTTGTTTGGTGATGATGAAAAAGCCAAACAGGATTTAGTGTCAAAAATTTTACAGTAATTGCTGCTTAAATAATATGATTGTGTTTATAAAATTAAAAAGCCTTAGATATATCTAAGGCTTTTTAATTTTTTTATGAGTAATTTTTATTTAAAAACTGTAGTGATGTTAATCGCTACATCATCCCAAGTTTTTGAAACGCCATCTGCTCCTTTATGTAAATCTTTACAAGCTTCGTTTAAAGAAGCTAAAGCTTTGTCTGCTCCCCAATCAGAAATTTTCATATTACCAGATAAGTTAAATACTTTTCCGTTAATAGTGTACTTAAAAGCAAGTTTATTCGTTAGTCCGTTCATGGTTAAATTAGCATAACCTAATGAATCATTTTCTAAAACTAGTTTACCAGAAAGTAATTCAGTCTTGTCCATTATTCCAAAGAAGAACTTTTTAATTTTAAAATCTCTACTCGTATCTTTTGTGAAAATACTACTAATAGGAATTGAAAATTCAGCATTATTAATCGCTTCTTTAGCAGTATCAGCTTCACCACCTGCAGTAATATTAACTTTTTTAAATTGACCTTTTACAGGAGCTTTCTCAGTTGTTTTATAAGCTGTCCAATTTATTTGATTGTCAGCTCCAGAAAGAGAAAAAGGAGCTTTTTTTTCAACTTTAACTTCTTTCTTTTCTTGTGTTTCTTTTTTTGCTTCAGATTTACAAGAAATCAAAGCGTTAACTGTAAAGCATACTAGTAATGAGTAAATTACTTTTTTCATGAGGATTATTTTATAATTGTATTGACTAAGTTGATGTATTCTTCTTTTGCTTGATTTTCATCCATACCATTTAATTGCATCCAAGCATTAAATTTAAAAGCATTTCTTAAATCGCTATTCGCATTAAAGCTAAACTTGTCTCCCTTAACTGCTTGCTTGTAATATGCATACAATTTAAGCATAACGTCTGGAGGAAGTTTTTCCTTTAGCTTAGAAGCCTTTTGATAAGCTTCATTAAATTTTGAATCTAAATCATTTACCATAAAAAGATAGATTAAGTAAATGTATAATTATATTATATAATGGATATACAAATATACGAAGGGAGCGAGGAAAAACAAGCTGTCTAGCCTATCTAATAAACCACCATGACCAGGCATAATGTTCCCGCTGTCTTTTATACTAGCTTGTCTTTTAAATTTCGATTCTACTAAATCTCCTAAAGTTCCAAAAAAGGAAACGATAATCGCAATAAAAATCCAGTTAGTTGTTGAGAAAATAGTAACATATTTACTAATAATTAACCCAGCAATAATTGCAAAAACAAGCCCGCCAATAAAACCTTCAATGGTTTTTTTAGGAGATACTTTTTCAAAAAGTTTATGCTTACCAAAATTTTTACCAACTAAATAAGCAAAACTATCATTTGTCCAAATAATTAAAATTATTGCAATGATAATATTTGAGTGGTATTTACCTTTGATAAAAGGCAAACTCATTAGAAAGAAAAAAGGAAGAATTAAATAGGTAAAATTAAGTAGTATTTTTTGACTAACCTTTTCTGTACTTATAGTTCTATTAGTAATTAGTTGATATAGGAATATGATTAAAAAGAATAATGAAATACCTAGTAAAAAAGGATAAGTGGAAAGTGCTTTCTCTGTAATTAAACAATACACAATAAAAGCTAAAATAACATAAGGTATATAGCTCTTAAATTGAATTATTTTCGAAAATTCAAAAATACAAATAGCAGTGAAAATAGCTAATAATCCTAAATAAGTTTCGGCAGAAAAAAGAATTGCAGAAATAAAGATAATAGCATAAACAAGTCCTGAAATACTTCTTGTTATAAGGTTGCGCATGGTTTATAAATCTTCAAAGAGCAGCAAATATAAGTTTTTTGAGTTAGTGTTACCATAACTTAAAAAATTATCCTCATCAGCTTCAATTTTGTAATTAGTTATCGAGCTAATGTTTGTAGGAATATTTCCGCTAAAGTGTGTTTTAATACCTGTTAAACCTTCTCCCATATTTTTTACTAATTGACTAGTAGTAGCATACACAATAAAATGTTTAGGAAGAGAAGATAATTTGTTGCTTCCTAATTGATTAGATGAAAATAATAATTCTCCCTTATTAGAAATCAAATGTTCACAAGATGTAAAAAAAGGTATTGATTCAGAAAAATGTTCTTGTAAATTAACATCTATTTTATCAGTAAGCTTTACTAGATCATAATCTGAACATGTAATCTTTTTCCAGTTATTTTCTTGTAAAATATGTTTAAGGTTATTTTTTACTTCTTTTATAGAAGTACAGTATAAAAACTTACCGCCTTTATTAATAAAATTATGCACAAAAGAATCATCTAGAGATAAATTAACTTCTTGTTTGTTAATTTCTTTATTTCTAGATGATTCTATATGTGATTTAAATAACTTCTTAAAAAAATTCATTAATTAAAAACTAATCTTCAGTTACTGTATCAGTTTTTTCTTCTTTTTTATCAAAAGGCCTCTTTCCAAAAACTTTTATTAAATCGTCTTTAAAGATAACTTCTCTTTCCAATAATAATTCAGCAAGTTCGTTTAATTTATCTTTATGTTGATCTAATAAATCAATAGCTCTTTGATATTGACCTTCTATTATTTTTGATATTTCTTCATCAATAGTTTTAGCAGTACCGTCACTATAAGGCTTTACAAAAGAATCGTTTCCTGTTGAATCGTAATAAGTAATATTCCCTACTTTTTCGTTTAAACCATAAACGGTAACCATGGCACGAGCTTGTTTGGTAACTTTTTCTAAATCACTTAATGCTCCTGTTGATATTTTATTAAACATTAGTTTTTCTGCAGCTCTACCTCCCATAGTAGCACACATTTCATCTAACATTTGTTCTGTTTGAACAATTTTTCTTTCTTCAGGTAAATACCATGCAGCGCCTAAAGATTGACCTCTAGGAACAATAGTTACTTTTACTAACGGAGCAGCATGCTCTAACATCCAACTTACAGTTGCATGACCTGCTTCGTGATAAGCAATTACTTTTTTCTCTTTAGGAGTAATTACTTTGTTTTTCTTTTCCAAACCTCCTACAATTCTATCAACCGCATCTAAGAAATCTTGATGCTCAATAGCTTCTTTACCATTACGAGCAGCAATTAAGGCAGCTTCGTTACATAAGTTTGCTATATCAGCACCAGAAAAACCAGGAGTTTGTTGTGCTAAGAATTCTAAATTAGCATTATCAGCTAATTTTAAAGGCTTAATATGTACTTCAAAAATTTCTCTACGCTCATGTAAATCTGGTAAGTCAACATAAATTTGACGATCAAAACGACCAGCACGCATTAACGCTTTATCTAAAACATCAGCACGGTTTGTTGCAGCTAATACAATTACATTTGTATCAGTACCAAAACCATCCATTTCTGTTAGAAGTTGATTTAAAGTATTTTCACGTTCATCATTTCCACCAGTCATGCTGTTTTTTCCTCTAGCTCTACCAATAGCATCAATTTCGTCAATAAAAATGATTGATGGTGATTTTTGTTGTGCTTGCTTAAATAAATCTCTTACACGAGAAGCACCAACACCAACAAACATTTCAACAAAATCAGAACCTGATAAAGAAAAGAAAGGAACACCAGCTTCACCAGCTACCGCTTTTGCAAGTAATGTTTTACCAGTACCTGGAGGACCTACTAATAAAGCTCCTTTAGGAATTTTACCTCCTAATTTGGTATATTTATCAGGAGTTTTTAAGAAATCTACAATTTCTTGAACTTCTTCTTTTGCTCCTTCTAAACCAGCCACATTTTTAAAAGTAGTTCTAACTTTAGAATCTTCGTCAAAAAGTTTTGCTTTCGATTTACCAATATTAAATATTTGACCTCCTCCAGCACCTCCGCCAGCACCACCAGACATTCTTCTCATAAAGAATAACCATATACCAATTAGCAAAATAAAAGGTAAAAAGCTAAAAATAGTATCTAGCATGCTTGTTCTTTCAATATTAGAAATATCAAAATCTAAATTATGTTCAGATTTTTCAGTTGAAATTTCTTTTTCAAAATTTTCCTGATTTCCAAAATTGTACGTGTACAAAGAAGATCCTTTTCTGTAGAAAGGAGATTCAGTTAATTTCTTGTGATTTTCTTTTTCCTCAGCTTCTTTCTTTAAAAATATTTGTGCTACATTATTGTTTTCAACAACAATTTTTTTGATGTCGTTAGCTTCTAAAATCTTTGTAAATTCATTTTTAGATATCTGACGAGAGCCTAAGTCTCCTGAATTCAAAAAACTTAAACCTAGTAAAATAACAAATATTGGAATGTATAACCAAAATGAATTTAATTTAAATTTTGGTGTATTTTTTTTCTTATCACTCATAAAAATAAGGTGTCTAAATTATTAGCTATTAAGCAGGATTAATTTCGGTAATTTTTGCATCACCCCAAAGGCTTTCAATATCGTAATATTCGCGTATTTGTTTTTGAAAAACGTGTACAACAACGTTAACATAGTCCATTAAAATCCATTCTGAATTTCCTTGTCCTTCTATATGCCAAGGTTTATCCTGAAGTTCTTTGCTAACAGTTTTCTGTACAGAACCTGTAATAGCGTTTACTTGCGTGTTAGAATTACCAGAACAAATTACAAAATAATCACAAACTGTATTTTCAATTTCTCTTAAATCTAGTAGTTGAATATCCTCTCCTTTTACATCATCAATCCCCTTTATTATCATAGCGATTAAGTCGTCTGTGTTTGCTTGTTTTTTAGTCATTAAAAAAAATTAAGTTTTAGCAAAGTTATTATTTTTTTGCGAGTAATTTATGTAATATTGATACTTGTTTTACTTGCAAAACGTATATGAAAATAATCAAACTTGATGCCATTGATTCTACCAATTCTTTTTTGAAGAATTTGTCAGTTAACTCTACTGTTCAAGACTTTACAATTGTAGTAGCTAAACAACAAACATCTGGTCGAGGACAAATGAATGCTAAATGGGTTGTTGACGGTGGTAAAAACCTAACCTTTAGTGTTTTTTCTTGTTTTGATGATTTAGAAATATCTAATCAAAAGTACTTGAGTTTTAGCGTTTCATTAGCTGTTTTTGAGACTCTTAATGAATTGAAATTACCAAAATTGGCTATAAAATGGCCTAACGACATTCTGTCAGGAAACAAAAAAATAGCAGGAATTTTGATAGAAAATAATTTGAAAGGAGCTAAAATAGGGTCATCAATTATTGGAATTGGAATAAATGTGAATCAAGAAAATTTCTCAGAAGATTTGCCTAATGCGACTTCAATAAAAAAAATAGTAAATAATGAATTTGATTTAGATATTTTATTAAATGAAGTTCTGAGAAAATTGAAAGACAAAATTGATTTGTTAAAAAGAAATGAGTTTGCTCTTTTAGAAGAAGAGTACTTAAGTGTTTTGTATAAAAAAAATGTTCCGAGTATGTTTAAAAACAATCAGAACATTTTATTTATGGGCAAAATCATTGGAGTCTCTGAAAACGGAAAACTCCAAATAGAATTAGAAAACGAAACAGTTAAAGAATTTGGTCTAAAAGAAGTTTCGTTTGCCTAATTTATAATTTAGCAATGTTTTCAGTTAAAGTTTCAATAAACTTAGTTAATGGTTTTTTTACCATCATAGCCATCATTGGGTTAAAATCTCCATTAAAACTTAAAACTACTTCACTTTCGTTTTCTGAAAGTTCATTAATGTCAGATGATAAAGTAAATGGTAATTTACTGCTTGCAGCTCCTAAAGTTATATTTGAATATTCTGTTTTTTCTTTCATAACCAATCTTATTTCTGGCATTCCTTTTAATCCAAAAATAAAACTATCACCATCTACCTCAAATTTTTGAGTGTTTTCTGGCATTAATTGTTCAAAGTTTTCAAGTTTGCTAAAAAAATCAAATGTGTCTTTTGCTGATTTTTTTACTGTTACTTTGTTTCCTTCAATATTCATATTCTATTATTTTTTATTCTTCGTTTTGTTTCCATTCGCTTGGGTTCATTCTCCAATCTTCTAAAGAACGTAATTCTTCACTTGTAATATATTTACTATCTAAAGCTTGCTCTAGCATATATTCATAATTACTAAGTGTAGTTAGCTCTATATTATCTTTTTCAAAGTTTTCAGAAGCGATATTAAATCCGTAAGAAAAAATAGCGACCATACCTTTTACATTTGCATGCGCTTCTTTTAAAGCTTTAACAGCATTTAAGCTACTTTTACCTGTACTGATTAAGTCTTCAATAACCACTACGTTTTGTCCGCTTTCTAAATGTCCTTCTATTTGATTCTTTCTTCCATGTTTTTTTGGTTCAGGACGAATATAAATAAAAGGAACCCCTAATTCTTGTGCAACTAATATGCCAATAGCAATAGCACCTGTAGCAACACCAGCAATTACATCTGGTTTACCGTGTTTTTCTTCTACTAACTTCGCAATCTCTTCTTTTAAAAAGTTTCTAACTGGTGGATATGATAATGTAACTCTATTGTCACAGTAAATTGGTGATTTCCAACCTGAAGCCCACGTAAAAGGATTTTGTGGACTCAGTTTTATAGCTTTTATTTGTAAAAGAAGTTCAGCTGTTTTTTTTGCAGTATCTTTGTTAAAATCCATAGCGCAAATGTATAAAGTTTTTGTTAATGATAAGCCGATAATCTTTACAACTTCTATTAAAAATGAAGAAGATTACCCAGTTTATGTTTACAAAAATACAATTATAGATGAACTTATCTACAAGTTAAAACTAGGTAAATTAAAAGGAGTTTATCTTTTTTCTAACGACTTGGAAAATCATTGGCAATCATTCAAAATTAATTTAAAAGTTATTACTGCAGCTGGAGGACTTGTTTTAAATGATGAAAACGAAATTTTATTTATTTATAGAGGAAATAAGTGGGATTTACCTAAAGGACGTATTGAGAAAGGAGAGGAGATTGAAGAAACTGCTGTTCGTGAAGTTGAAGAAGAGTGCGGAATTAAAAATTTATCAATTAAAAAGAAGCTGATTAATACTTACCATTTATTTGTTCAAAAAGGAGAGCATCGTTTAAAAGAAACACATTGGTATTTAATGCATTCTAATTACAAAGGAAAGCTGATCCCTCAAACAGAAGAAGGAATAACTAATGTATTGTTTAAAGGTAAAAACGATACAGAAAAAGCGTTGAATAACACTTATTTAAATATTAGGTTAGTGTATGATTCGTACAATAATTCAATAAAAAAATGACACTCTGTCATTTTTAAAACTCATTATTATTCTTTTTCTGCCAAAATATTAGTCAACAGCTAATGGCACACACTTTGACTATTACTACTCGTAAAATTGAATTAAAAATTTATTTAAGATAATAATTATGAGTAAAATTATAGGTATAGATTTAGGAACTACCAACTCATGTGTTTCTGTAATGGAAGGAAACGAGCCAGTAGTAATTCCTAATGCTGAAGGAAAAAGAACAACGCCATCTATCGTAGCTTTCGTAGAAGGAGGAGAGCGTAAGATTGGAGATCCAGCAAAAAGACAAGCAGTAACGAACCCAACAAAAACAGTTTATTCTATTAAACGTTTTATGGGAAATAAGTTTTCTGAGTCTTCTAAAGAAGCAGGAAGAGTTCCTTATAAAGTTGTAAAAGGAGACAACGATACACCACGTGTAGATATTGATGGACGTTTATATACGCCACAAGAAATTTCTGCAATGGTATTACAGAAAATGAAGAAAACTGCTGAAGACTATTTAGGTCAAGATGTAGCAGAAGCAGTAATTACTGTACCAGCATATTTTAACGATGCACAGCGTCAAGCTACAAAAGAAGCTGGTGAAATTGCAGGATTAAAAGTTCGTCGTATTATCAACGAACCAACTGCAGCAGCATTAGCTTACGGTTTAGATAAAGCGAGTGAAGACAAAAAAATCGTAGTATTCGATTTTGGTGGAGGTACGCATGATGTTTCTATCTTAGAATTAGGAGATGGAGTATTTGAAGTATTAGCTACTGATGGAGATACACACTTAGGAGGAGATGATGTTGATGAAAAGTTAATCAACTGGTTAGCTGAAGAGTTTATGGCTGAAGAAAATATGGACTTGCGTAAAGACCCAATGGCTTTACAACGTTTAAAAGAAGCTGCTGAAAAAGCGAAGATTGAATTATCTTCTACAACTTCAACAGAAATTAACTTGCCATATATTACAGCTACAGCTAGCGGACCTAAGCACTTAGTTAGAACAATGACTAGAGCTAAGTTTGAGACTTTAATTGATGATTTAATTAAAAGAACTATCGAGCCTTGTGCTACAGCTTTAAAAAACGCTGATTTATCAATTTCTGATATTGATGAAGTTGTATTAGTAGGTGGGTCAACTCGTATTCCTGCAATTCAAGAAGCAGTTGAGAAGTTTTTTAAGAAAGCGCCAAGTAAAGGAGTAAATCCTGATGAAGTAGTTTCTTTAGGAGCTGCAATTCAAGGAGGAGTTTTAACTGGAGATGTAAAAGACGTATTATTATTAGATGTTACACCTTTATCTTTAGGAATCGAAACTATGGGGAACGTATTTACAAAGTTAATCGATGCAAATACAACTATTCCTACTAAGAAATCGCAAGTATTCTCTACAGCAGTAGACAATCAACCTTCGGTAGATATTCACGTATTACAAGGTGAAAGAGCGATGGCAGCAGATAACAATACAATTGGTCGTTTTCAATTAACAGATATTCCACCAGCGCAGAGAGGAGTTCCTCAAATTGAAGTAACTTTCGATATTGATGCAAACGGAATTATTAAAGTATCTGCAGCTGATAAAGCAACAGGAAAATCTCAAGATATTCGTATCGAAGCTTCTTCAGGTTTATCTGATGAAGAAATCGAGAAGATGAAAGCTGAAGCTGAAGCAAATGCTGATGCTGATGCGAAAGCAAAAGAAACTGCTGAAAAAATCAACGGAGCTGATTCTATGATTTTCCAAACAGAAAAGCAATTAAAAGAGTTTGGAGATAAGTTATCTGATGATAAGAAAGGTCCAATCGAAGCTGCTTTAACTGAATTAAAAGCTGCTCACGAATCTAAAGACTTAGCACAAATCGATGCTGCTATGGAGAAGATTAATGAAGCTTGGAAAGTTGCCTCTGAAGAAATGTATGCTGCACAACAAGGAGGAGCTGATGCAGGAGCTCAGCAAGGTCAGCCAGAAGCTGATGCTCAAGGAGACAATGTTGAAGATGTAGACTTTGAAGAAGTAAAATAATAAAAATTATTTTATATTTAAAAGTCCATTACTTAATTGTAGTGGACTTTTTTTATGTGGATATGTTTACTTTAGAACTTTTATTAAATTATTTTCGGAAAGTATTTTATATAGTTTGAAAACTAAAAGTTATTCTACATGAAATTTTAACCGAATATTAAAAACTATTTCCCTATAAATAAATGAGTGCAATTTTTAAAGCATATTTTTTCTTACTAAACATTGGTGTTACAACTAAAGAAGATAAAGAGTATAAGAAAATAAGACTTTTAAATGCTTTTTGTATTACTTGGTCTATAATGATTGTAATAATAACAATCTTTGATTTGTTGTTTGGAAGAGAGATAAAAGAGAGTTTAATTTTACATGGAATTTCTTATATCCTTATAGGAATTATTTTTTATAGTCAAAGTATAAATAAATACATACAGGCTAGAATTATTTTTATATGCTCGATTATAGGAATGACATTTGTTTTTGCAAATTTTACTACCCCTTTAATGTTAGTTGAAAACTTTTATTTTGTTTATCCTTTAATTGGAATTCTTTTTATTGATAAAGAATGGATAAATATTGCCTTTTTAATACTATGCTTTTGCTTGTATTTTATACCAAATCTTTTTCTAGGATTATATCCAGAAAACATGATTTTACCTGTGTTAGTGTTTTGTGTATTCTTATCAACATTTGTCATTTTAAATTATTCTGAACAATTAAATAAAAAGCATGAAAAAAATATAATAGCGAGTAAAATTGAATTAGAAAAAGCATATACTCAATTAGAAAAAAGAAAAGAAGATGAGTTAGCACTTTTAAGATTACAAACTTTAAAAGCACAAATGAATCCACACTTTATGTTTAATACAATGAATTCTATTCAGAATTTAATATTAAAAGATGATAAAAAAGAAGCATATAATTTCTTTACAAAATTTTCATCGCTTATGCGTCAAAATTTAAAAACAAGTGATGATAGTTTTGTTGATTTAAAAACAGAATTGTTAATAGTAAAGAATTATTTAGAATTAGAGCAACTTCGTTTTGGATCTCAATTTTTATTTAAAATAGAAGATTTAAAATTTAATACTTCTATAAAAATACCGTCTATGATAATTCAACCTTATGTTGAAGAAGCAATACGATATCGATTATTACATTTAACAGATAGAGTAAAGGAAATTACAATAAAATTTAAGTTAGAAAAAGAAGCATTAATTTGTGAGATAACAGATAATGGAACTTTAAGTAATTCTGAAAAAACAAAAGAAGAAGTATCATCAAAGAATATATTAGAACAACGATTAATATTATTAAAAGAGTTTTATAAAAATAATATATGTGTAACTATTAAAGAGGTTGAAAATAACACAAAAACGATTCTTAAGTTGCCATTCATAAATAAAAAATAATAGCTGTGATTAAATTAAAAAGTATTTATGAAAGGATATTAAATACAGGAGTATATCATGATAGTAAAGAGCATAAACAAATACGTTTGTTAAATAGTTTTTGTATTACATGGGGATTGTTATTAATACCTTTTGCTACCGCAGATTTATTTTTTTCTAATAATATTATAGGAAGTTTTATAATTCATTCAATAGGATTGTTTTGTATGTTTATTGTTTTTTGGGCTCAAAAAAACAAAAAATACACACTTGCTCGATTTAGTTTTTTAATCATATTAACTATTCTAATATCACTTTTTACAAACTTTGTAGAAGTAGGAAGGAATTTAGAAATTGTATATTTTTTAGTTCCTTTAATGTCTCTTTTAGTGGTTAAAAATTATAAAATAAATTTATTTTTTTTAATACTGTGTTTCACCTTGTTTTATGTACCTAACATTCTTTTAAATCACTACGAAAACCTTTTTAAAAATCCTATAATTATATTATCTGTTTTTGTAGGAGGGTATGTTATATTAAATTACTCACAATCCTTAAATCGCAAAAAAGAAGCAGAACTTTTAAAAAGTAAAAAAGAACTAGAATTAGCATATGAACAATTAGAAGAACGTAAACAAAGTGAGTTGGCTCATCTTCAGCTAAAATCTTTAAAAGCCCAAATGAATCCACATTTTATGTTCAATGCAATGAATTCTATACAAAGTTTGGTGTTAAAAGGCGATAAGCATGAAGCGTATAATTACTTAACAAAATTTGCATCATTGATTAGAGAAAATTTAAATATGAGTGAAAAGAGTTTTGTTGATTTTGAAGAAGAATTATCACTATTAAAAAAATATTTAGAATTAGAACGTTTACGTTTTAGAGATAATTTTAAATATGAAATTATAGGAGAAGAAAATATAACAGATGTTAAAATACCTTCAATGATAATTCAACCTTTTGTTGAAAACTCAATAAAACATGGCTTATTACATAAATTAAAAGGAACCAAAAGAGTTAGTATAGCTTTTTATGAAGAAGATGTTTTTAAATGTGTAATAATAGATAATGGTATAGGAATGGATGCTTCAAAAAAGATAAACTCACTAAGTTTTAAAGAGGAATCATTTTCTACAAAAGCAATTCAAGATAGATTGTCTTTATTAAAAGATTATTATAAAACAGATATCGGTTTTAAATATGAGGAAGTAAAAGAAGGAACCAAAGTAGTTATAAAAATACCATACATACATTCTAATGAATAAGATAAAAGCAGTAGTTGTAGATGATGAAATTAATGCAAGAGAAAATTTACAATATTTATTAAAAGAGTTTTGTGAAGAAATAGAGGTGGTTTCGGAAGCATCAAACGTTGATGAAGCAGTTAAAGTTATAGAAAAAAACAAACCTCAAATTGTTTTTTTAGACATAGAAATGCCTCAGAAAAACGGATTTCAACTACTAAATGAATTCTCAGAGATAAATTTTCAAATTATTTTTATTACTGCTTATGATATATATGCGATAAAAGCTTTTGAGGTGTCGGCTATAGATTATTTACTAAAGCCTATAGATATTGATCGTTTAAAAGAATCAGTAAAAAAAGCAAGAAAAGTAATAAACCAAAATTTAGATACATCATCTAGATTAGAGTTGTTAAAAGAAAATAAGAAAGAAGTTAAAAGAATTGCAATTCCTTATAAAAGTGATTATGCAATTGTAAATATAGAAGATGTTATTTGTATAGAAGCAGATAGAATGTATTCGGTTATTTACACAAGTAAGTCTAAAAAATATACAGTTGCTAAAAAGTTAAGTTATTACGAGAAATTATTGTGTGAAAGAGGGAGTTTTATACGTGTTCATAGATCATGGATTGTGAATATAAATGAGGTAAATATGTATTCTAAAAAAGAAAAAGAAGTAACATTAAAAAATCAAACTAAAGTTTCTGTAAGCAAGACCTATAAAGATTCTTTTGAAACACTCTTTTATAACTAGTAGTTTTTTATTGGGAATATATTATTGTTGGTTAGGAAAGTTTTAATGTTCACTTAGATAAAAAAATGTCATTTTTAAGTATAAATTATAAATACTATAAAATGAAAAAAATTATTGGAGCTTTAATACTTGTAAGTTTATATTCATTCAGTACATCAAAAATTACTGAGGTTAACTTAAAAGAAAATATTGTAGTAGTAGGAAGTAGCTTTACTTTAATTAATGATACTAAAAATAAAGTTTCTATTTATACAGGTTCAGGTTTTGTAACGTTGAATAAAGGCTCAAAAACAAGTATTTCGTGTAGAATAGGAAAAGAAGTACGTTGGGCAAAAAGTGGTAGAAAAGGTGATGTTATTTTTAAGGTAGAAAATAAACATTGTGGTAAAACATTGAAATTGTCAAAAATGAGGTAAAAGAAGAAAATTTAAAAACATAAAAAGGTCAAAACTTAATTATATAAGTTTTGACCTTTTTATGTTTTGTTGATTGGTTTATAGAAGGTTGTACTTATGTTTTAATATAGTTGTTTCGGAAATAATAACTATCTGTTCGGAAGTAATTTTATTCTTTTTAGTTAAAGACAACCTTTATTTGTTGAAAGGAAAAACAGTCCATAACTAAGCCAAAAAGATGAAAAGATTATTATTACTTATTATATCATTTCTTGCATTTAATATTCAAGCACAGAAGAATCAGAATGAAGTTTTAACAGACTTTCAATCTGGTAAGTATTCGGTTTATAAAGTAGAAAAAGTATCGTATAAGAAATATAAAATGGTTAAAGTAAAAAAACAATGGCCAATTGAAATTTCAAAATCAGGAAATAATGTAACAAATGTTTTAGTAAAAAGAGCAGGTATTTTAGATGAGAACTTTAAGCCAGATGTACCAGGTCATCCAGCTTATTTTAATTTTAAAGCTTACCGATTAACATTTATCAATGGCTTAGGTATTTATTATACTTGGAATGGAAAGGAAGAGGCAACAACCAAATATGTGTTTTCTAAAAGCGGGGGGCTATCTAAAAGTTATAATGATCTAAACAAAGAAGTTCAAGCATATGCCAAAGCTGTATTTAAAAATCAAACTAATGCAAGAGCTAATGTAAAAGAGCAAAAATCTGCTATAGCTGAAGCTGAGAGAAAACAAAACTCATTACAAAATAGAGAGGTAAGTAAAATTGAAATAAAGTTACTTAATAAGCCTCAAAAAGTAGCACATTTTTCTGAAGCAATAAAATATGGTGTTGTAGCTACACTTAAAGATGGTAGTAAATTATCAACAAAAAATTTAGGAGGTAAAATACCATGGAGTGATTTTACGCTTAAAAATAAAGGTTGTAGCAATACTATTGATGAGGTAAGAGTAGATGAAGATGCGAAGTCGTTAAAAGACGATAGAATTACAATTTTAGCAATATCAAAATATCATCCAACTTTAAAAGCTACAAAACATATTAATACAACTAATAATGTATCAATTCAAGTTAATCAATCAGGTTTTTGGGGATATGAACGTCATAAATACGTAACTGTTTTTCAGGGTAAAGATGGGCAGCATGCAGGTAGAGGAGATAATTTAACGATAAAAGTAAAAACAGTAACACACAAACATACTGGAGTAAAGTTAAATAAGATAGATATTTATAATACTACGAAGAAAAAACATGTTGCTCGTTATAAATTATCAACAGCCACTAAATTGATAATAAACAACCAAGGTGGTGGTGGAATGAATGGAAATGAAGGACGAGATAATTCGCCAAATGGTGGAAATGGAGGAGCTGGAGGAGCTGGAGGTAATATTCTATTAATTAAAGATCTATCTGTAACAAAACTTAATATAGAGTTAAACAACAAAGGAGGAAAAGGCGGTAGAGGTGGAGCTCCTAAATACACCAGTGCTAGTAGAGGAAGAAACGGAGTTAAAGGAGATGATGGAAACATTACAAAGCAAGTGAAAGCAGTAAACTTAAATTTTTAAAATCAACTATAAACAAAAGGGAATTATGAGAAAACAACTATTATTAACATGTGCTTTAAGTACAGTTATGTTTTTAGGAACCACAACAGAAACTAATGCACAATTTAAAAGCTTAGTAAAAAAAGCACTTTCAAAAAAGAGTTCAAAAAAGTCGTCTAAATCATCAGGGGCATCATCTGGTACTTTTGGTCATTTAAATAGCGTGAATGATGAAATGGGATTAAGTGGTGAATATCATGGATTAAAAGATAAAAAAGCTTTTGGATTTAAGTTTGTAAAAGAGGATGAGGGGAAAGTTGTTAATCAATTACATTACTGGGAAAAGAAACAAGATGAACCACAATTAAAAATGAATTTTAAAGAAAGTTACTTTAACAAAAAAGAAGTAAAAATGTTCTTTAAATGGATGTCTTCTGGTGCAAAATCATATATAGAAGTTTTTGAGGTAGCTCCAGGAGTATTAGCACAAACGCAGCAAACAGAAAGAAGTATAAATAGTTATGATGAGTCTGTGCCATTAGATGCTAAAAGAACTGTAATTGAAGTAATGGCTAAAAACAAAGCAGATTTTGATACTTGGGATATTGAAACTGCACAGGCTAAAGTAGATATGATAATAAGTGATTTGAGTTCACTTAAAATGGCAAAGACTAAAAAGAAATTAATGCGTTTCGATGCCTATAAAAACTATCATGGAAAAGTTGCTTTTGCAAAAGGGACTAATTATTTAAGAAGCTCAAAAGCAAACCAACCAGTTGAAAAGGTGGCTAACTTTATAACAAAACAAGAATTAGGATCTACAGTAGCATATAAGCCTTACTTCGATCAACCTTTATCGGTATCTCACCCAGGATCTTGGTTTAATGTAACTTACGAAATGGCAGGTAAAACTACCGATAGAGAAGCGTTAAGAAAGAAAAGTACTAAGTTCTCTAAGAACATACCTCAGTTAGATAAATATAAGAATGATTTTTACTTCTTTTATCCAAAAGTAACAAATAACCGTTCTAATAATCTTGCAGATTATGCTTTCTTAGAATTATTAAGACAAACTCAAGGTGATTTACAAGAAGGAAAAACATATGACTTAAAAGTAACTGTTTGGGCTTTTAAAGATGGACAAAACATCGATCCAGTAGCAACAGGAACAATACAGTTAGAATATACAGCAAATACAGAAAAACTATTACTAGATCCAGTTAAGGGATGGATTACAGTTTTAGAGGATTATTTAGATGAATAAACAATCCAGTTTTTGATTATTTTTAAGCCGAGTTACTTTTATTAATTCGGCTTTTTTGTGTCAAGTACTTTCTTAAAACGTATTTACTTTATTGTATTTTTGAACCATGAAATTTTATCAAAAAGAAATTCAGTTATCAGAGTATCCAAGAGGTTATCATTTAATAACTGATGTTTTATTAGGTGCCGTTCCTAAGTTAAGAGAAATTAAAATTGGACAATTTCAAGCGTTTATTAAACACACCTCTGCGAGTTTAACTATTAATGAAAATGCAGACCCAACTGTGCGGGTGGATTTCGAATCACATATTAATAAAATGATTCCTGAAAATATGCCGTATTATAAGCATGATTATGAAGGAGCTGATGATATGCCAGCGCATATAAAAAGTTCAATGTTAGGTAGTCAAGTTCAAATTCCAATAACAAACGGAAAACTAAATTTAGGTACTTGGCAAGGTATTTATTTAGGTGAGCATCGTAATTACGGGGGAAGGAGAAAAATTGTAATTACTGTTTTTGGAGAATAAAATGTATTATAAGTTTAATTTTTTTAAATACACTTACTGCGAATTTGAGTCAAAAAAGATCGATTTTTTTGAAGGGAAATCAGCACATTATCAAAGTAAATCTGGTAGCTTGTATTTTTATGCTGATGATGGTGTATACCGTTATTCGAATCATTGGGGAAGAGTAGCAAACTGTAGATGGAAAATTAAAGGTGTCGAAAATTATAAGAGCCAAAATTATTATGTTGGCTTTGCAAAATGGATTGATTTTTATCCATTAAATGATTTTGATAAAGTGTTTTATTTAGAGGTAGATTTTAATAAACAACAGGCAAGAATAAAAAGAATAGGAAACGTAGCGAATACAGATAAATTTTTAATGACTTCTGAGTTCGTACATCAACGTTTAAAGCAAATACAAACTTTATTTAAAGAGTATAAATGGGCAAAGTATTTTGATGATGATATAGATGTTGTTAGAAAAAAACTGATACTAGGTTTAGTAACTTCAAATAAAGCTATTCAGCAGTTAAAGCAACAACTATAAATTAATTATTGTAAGTTTTATTTACACCAATACTAAATCCAAAACGAACGGTACTTTCACTGCCTAGTCGTAGAATTGCTAATTCACCTAAAGATATTTTACTGAATTCATTATTCGTTATTTCATCATTATTTAGAATTAGTTTTCCAGTAAATTGCTTTTTGGTATTGTATTCGCTTCTATCTTGTTTATTTTGATAAAAATTAATAGATAAAATATTGTCTTTATCTTCATAACCACAAAATATGCCTAGTTTGTCCCAAATAATGTAATTTTTACTTTTGTTTAATTTCCTATCTGGTTTACCAAAAGTGTTTATTAAAGTATCATAGTTTGTTGGAAAAGTAACCGGTTTACTATTTATGGTAATAACATCTGTATCGCACTCAATAACTAATCTTTTTTGTTTTTTTTTCTTTAAAAAATTAAACATGACAATCTGTTTTTAATTAATTATTTATTTTCAGAGGTTTAGTGTAAATCTAAAGAATAAATTTTAACTAACTCGTTTCACTTTCGTAAATTTGTAATTAGATTATTTAATGATAATAAATCTACATGAACATACCACAAACGAGCTTTCCTCGAGTAGTAATTATAGGAGGAGGTTTTGCAGGATTAGCGGCTGCAAGAGGATTAGAAGACCAAGATTTACAAGTTGTTTTAATAGATAAACACAACTACCATACATTTCAACCATTATTATATCAAGTAGCTACAGGAGGATTAGAACCTGATAGCATTGCTTTTCCATTACGTAAACGTTTTAACGATGTGGAGAACTTCTTTTTCCGATTAGCAGAAGTTACCAATATAAATGCAGATGAAAATACTATTGAAACTTCTATAGGGAATTTAGAATATGATGAGCTAATCATTGCAACTGGTTCTACCACTAATTTCTTTGGAAATACTAATATTGAAAAGTTTGCAATGGAAATGAAATCGGTTCCGCAAGCATTAAATATTCGTAGTTTAGTTCTAGAAAATTTTGAAGAAGCGCTATTAGAAACAGATTTAGACAAGCGTAGAGCTTTGATGAATTTTGTAATTGTTGGTGGTGGGCCTACAGGTGTTGAATTGGCAGGAGCTTTGGCAGAAATGAAAAAAGGAATTCTACCTAAAGATTATCCAGATTTAGATATCCGTCAAATGAAGATAAATTTGATTCAAAGTTCTGGGGAATTGTTAAAAGGAATGAGTAACAAAGCATCAGCAAAAGCCGAAGATTTTTTAATAAAATTGGGTGTTGATGTTTGGAAAGATCTCCGAGTTTTAGATTATGATGGAGAAACTGTAAAGACCAATGGTCACGATCATTTTAAAGCTGAAACAGTAATTTGGGCAGCGGGTGTAAAAGGAGATTCAATAGCTGGTTTAGAGCAAGAATGTTTAATTGAGAGAGCTAATCGATTTAAAGTAGATGAGTACAGTAAAGTGATTGGTTATAATAATGTGTATGCTATTGGAGATGTAGCTTGTATGCAAACAAAAAAATATTCTTACGGGCACCCAATGATGGCGCAACCAGCTATTCAGCAAGGAAAGTTATTAGGGAAGAATATTCTTGCAAAATTAAAAAGGAAAAAACTAAAACCTTTTAAATATAACGATAAAGGCTCTATGGCTACAATTGGTCGTAATAAAGCTGTGGTAGATTTACCTAAATGGAAGTTTCAAGGAGTATTTGCTTGGTTTGTTTGGATGTTTGTTCATCTATTTTCATTAATCGGATTCAGAAATAAAGTAATAGTATTTATGAATTGGATTTATAATTACATCCGATTTGATAGAGAAACAAGATTGATTATTCGTCCATATAAAAAGAAAAATAGTTATAGTTTTAAAGAATAAAGTATGAGTGTTACAAGGAATATAAAATGTCCAAACTGTGGAGTTTTTAATACTAATAAAGAGTATTGCGAAAATTGTAACACGTTAATTTCTCACGAAAAAAAGATAGCTTTAAAGGAAGAAGAGTATAAGGAAACTTTAATAAAAGAAGCTAAAGAAAAGATTGAAAATCCCAATTTAGCAGAACGATTAAAAAAACATCCTTTCTTTTTATATCGAATTGTTGGTTGGGTTTTGTATTCAGCTTTTCTAGTGGTAAGTGCTATAGGAGCTTTATTAGCATGGTTTATAGCTATGGTAGCAGCTGGATAATATGAATCGATTTTTAAAAGTCTATTTTATTTCTTCTTTATTTATTGGACTATGTGTTTATATAGCTCAAAAAAGTAAATATCGATTACCAGATATCATTCAGTTTTATTTAAATGACTTTTTAATAATTCCGATTGTATTAACCATTAGTCTTTATATCCTGAGATGGAGTAAGAATAATAAAAATTACCATATTCCTTTAAGTATCGTTTTGTATAGCTGCTTTTTGTATAGTTTCTTGTTCGAGTATTTTCTTCCTAAATTTCATTTAAGATACACTTCAGATTTTATTGATGTTATTTTGTACTTTGCTAGTGGAATAATATTCTACATCTTTCAGAAAAATAATTATGAAATCTTCAAAAAAGCTAAATACTAAAGTAGTAACTAGAATAGGTAAATCGATTACTTATATTGAAGAGCACTTACAAGAAAAGTTAATGTTAAATGATATCGCTGAGAAAGCACATTTTTCTCCATTTCATTTTCATCGATTATTTTCAATAGTAACAAAAGAAACTTTAAATAATTTTATCACAAGAAAAAGAATTGAAAAGGCAGCTTCTTTTTTGTTACATAAAAAAGAATTAACAATTACTGAAATTTCCGATAGAGTAGGGTTTACTAGTTTATCGTCATTTTCAAGAGCTTTTAAGAAATTTTACGGAATGAGCCCTGTTGAATTTAGAGAAAGTAGTCCTCATAAGTTTAGCAAGATTAGTAAAGAAGAAAGCAAGAATGGACAAATGATTACCTTATTTGAACAATACATTTGTAACGTAAATAACTCTTTAAATTGGTTAAAAATGAATGCGATTACAGAAGTTAAAATAATTCCAGAGGTACAATTAGCTTATATAAGTCATCAAGGTAAAATGGATTTAATAGGTAATGTTTATAACAGACTAATGCAATGGGCTTTTCCAAAAGGTTTAATGCAGCAAGAAAATTTAAGAATGATAACCATTTATCATGATAGTCCTAAAATTACAGATCCGAATAATTTAAGGATGAGTGCTTGCATGACTTTAAACAGAGAAGTAAAAACTGAAGGAGAAGTAAACCTTAGAACATTACCAGATATCAAATGTGTTGTTTCTCGTTTAGAAATTGCACCAATGGAGTTTCAAGAAGCTTGGGAAGCAAATTTTGTTTGGATGTCAGAAAAAGGATTTAAAAGAGCAGATCAAGATCCTTTTGGAATTTATTATAATAATCCACAAGAACACCCTGAAGGAAAGTGCATTGTAGATCTTTGCATTCCTGTAGAATAAAAAAAACCGAGTTTTAAAACTCGGTTTTTTTTTATGTTTTATTCTATGAGTAAATTAATAATTTACATAATCAACTATTTCTAAACCATAACCAATCATACCTACACGTTTGGTTTGTTTAGTGTTAGAAACTAAACGTAATTTATGAATGTGTAAGTCGTGTAAAATTTGCGCTCCAATACCAAAGTCTTTATTGTCCATTGCTACATGCGGAGCTTTCATTTCTCCTTTCGCTTGGTTTTCTTTTAAACCACGTAAGCGAGCTAATAAATTTAAAGCTTGACTTTGTTGATTGATAAAAATGATAGCACCACGTCCTTCATCATTTATTACTTTAAACATCTGATCCAATTTCTTGTCAGCATTATTAGTTAATGTACCTAAGATGTCGTTGTTTACAAGCGTAGAATTTACACGTGTTAGTATTGGTTCATTTTTACTCCAAACACCTTTGGTTAACGCAATATGTATTTGTTTGTTAGTAGTTTGTTGATAAGCTCTTAAACGGAATTCACCAAAACGAGTTTTAATATTAAAATCTTCTTTCTTTTCTATTAACGAATCATGTTCCATTCGGTAGGCTACTAAATCTTCGATAGAAACTATTTTTAAATCGAATTTTTCAGCAACTTTTAAAAGTTGAGGTAAACGAGCCATAGTACCGTCTTCATTCATGATTTCAACAATAACTCCAGCAGGTTGTAAACCAGCTAATCGAGCAAAATCAATTGCTGCTTCGGTATGCCCCGTTCTTCTTAAAACACCTCCGTTTTTAGCTTTTAAAGGGAAAATATGTCCTGGTCTAGCTAAGTCAAAAGGTTTCGTTTCTGGATCGATTAAAGCTTCAATAGTTTTTGATCTATCTGATGCAGATATACCTGTGGTAACACCTTTACCTCTTAAATCTACAGAAACAGTAAAAGCAGTTTCCATAGGATCGGTATTGTTGTTTACCATCATGCTTAATTGTAACTCTTTACAGCGATCTTCGGTAAGTGGAGTACAGATTAAACCTTTACCATGAGTTGCCATAAAGTTAATCATCTCTGGAGTTACCTTTTCGGCTGCAGCTAGAAAATCACCTTCATTTTCACGGTCTTCATCATCAACAACAATAATTACTTTTCCGTTTTTAATATCTTCTATTGCTTCTTCAATAGTGTTTAACTGAACTTTTGTTGATGTTTGTGTTGTCATTGTTATGTTGTTTTCTCTTTTTTAGAGAATAAGTTTTTAATCGTAGTGCGTATAGATGCAAAAAATGTATTCACATCAAAAAGGCCTTTGTCTTTAGTGGCTCTAACGGTTAATATTATAGCCAAAGGTAGCATTATAAACACACTTATCCAAGATCCTATTATAGCAGTTAAAGAGCTTTCTTCTGCTAAATTTCTACCAAAAGTATTTGAAAAGAAATACAATACATAAATAGCAATTGCTAAAATCATTGGTAATCCCATTCCTCCTTTTCTAATAATTGATCCTAAAGGAGCACCAATAAAAAACAGTAATAAACAAGATAAAGAGAAAGCGACTCTGTTATAATATTCAATATCATATAGGTTTAAGTACTTTCTTCTGTTTTTTAAAGTTTCTTTGTTGGATTTATTATTATTTAAAGTTCTTTCAATTTTTGAAACTGCAGATGAAAGGATGTTTCTTTTTTCTCGAATGTTAAAATTTTCAAGAATATTTGGCGAAATTTCTTTATTAACTAAAGAATCTGGGTAGTGGTGTAAATCTTCAATGTCAATACTTAAAAACAAGTTTTTGGCTTTACTTTTAATAAAGTTATCATAGTTTTTTTTCATTGTAGGCACAGTGTCCTTTAATTGAGCTAAACTAAGCATGTTATATTGACGCGTGTATTTTTCATCTCCAAGATCGTCATCATTAAAAGATGAAATGTCAATATTTATAGTGTACTTATCAAAATATGCATGAGAAGCAGGCATTTTTTGCTTTTCTTTAAAAGAAGATCCATTTTTTAAATGATGCTCAAAATAGTAGCCATCTTCTAAAACTAAAGTCATATACCTACTACTTTCTTCAGAAATTATTTTTCCTTTTTCCGCAGTAATAATCTTATTATTTCCTTTTCTATCAGATAAATCATAAATCATCACCTTCTTTAAAAGGTTGTCGTCTTCTCCGTACTTCTCTTCAAACTTAATTTGATAATTAGGTAGTTCGGTGTTAAAACTCCCCGCAACTAAAGCTATAGCAGGTTGTTTTTTCTTGATGTTGACTTTCATGTTTAACTGCTTTAACATCGCATAAGGGTAAACGTTGTTTAAAAACAGAAAGTTAATACCACTTAAGAAAAGAGTTAAGAAAACTAACGGGCGTACCATTCGAGGCAATGAAATACCAGCTGATTTCGTAGCTGCAAATTCATAATTTTCAGATAGACTACCCAAAGTCATTATCGAAGATAGTAAAACACCAATAGGTAATGCTTGTGGTACTACTAGAAGAGTAGTGTACCAAAGGAATTTTAATATAATTCCAAGACTAATACCTTTACCAGCAAAATTGTCAAAAGCTAACCATAAGGCCTGCATTACCAAAACAAATAGTATGATAAGGAATGTGGCGAAAAAAGGTTTTAAAAAGCTTTTTAAAATATATCTGTCTAATGTTTTCACAGATGCAAAGGTAGTAGGTTAGTTGGATAAAAAAATAAAAGTTTTGTTAATGATTTTCAAAGATTCATTAACAAAACTTTTTAGATGTATTTGTTTAGTCTATAAAGTAACCTTGCTTTAAATATTTCTCTTTATCAAAAGAAAACATTTTTTTAGAAATTGGTTGATTACTTTTAAATTTTGTAATTGTAAATGTAGTTTCAGCTCCGTTAGAACCTATTTGAACTAATTTATATATGTGCTTAGTTTTAGCATCAATACCTAATTGTACTTTTACAATATCAGAGTTGCTATCAATAGGAGTTAAATCTACAAACTGAACTTTACGGCCGTTGTTGTTGTTTAATTTTCCCATAGAAAAATTATAACCTTCTTTATAAAAAGTTAATAGTTTAGAAGGGTAAATAAAACCATCTTCTTCATCTAGGTCTCCGTTAGTTATATTTACTTCTTTTTCTTCTTGATTGATAACAACTAGCTTGTTTCCGTCAAAAATAAAATTGTTACCTAAATAGTCTAGGTTGTATTTTTCTCCAGAAAGTGTAATTTCTCCACGTATTGGTGGGTCGTTTGTAATTCCTGCTTCTTTGTTTACTAATGTTGAATTAAAGCCAATAATCATATTGGTGTAAGCTCCCATTTTTACTGATACTTCATCTAGTAATTGCTTAGCTTCAGATGAGCTATTTTGAGCTATACTATTTAAACTAATAAATGCTGCGATGAATAATAATCCTACTTTTTTCATATTTCTAAATTAGAAATTTAATTGTTGTTTTTTTCATTTTCTAATAACTGATCTAAAGCAACTAAATCTGGAACTAAAACTTGTCTTGCTTTACTACCTTCGAAAGATCCAACAATACCAGCAGCTTCTAATTGATCTATTAATCTACCAGCTCTGTTGTATCCTAACTTTAATTTACGTTGCAATAAAGATGCCGAACCTTGTTGTGCTGTAACAATAAGTTCAGCTGCATCTTTAAACAGTTTATCTCTATCTGAAATGTCTATATCAAGATTTGTGCCACCTTCTTCTCCAACGTATTCAGGTAATAAGTGTGCTTCTGGATATGCGCGCTGAGAACCAATAAAATCAGTAATTTTTTCTACTTCCGGAGTATCAACAAAAGCACATTGAATTCTACTTAAATCATTTCCTGCGGTGTATAACATGTCACCTCTACCAATTAATTGATCTGCTCCACCTGCATCTAAAATCGTTCGAGAGTCAATTTTTGATGTTACTCTAAAAGCAATTCGCGCAGGGAAGTTGGCTTTAATAATACCTGTAATTACATTTACAGATGGTCTCTGGGTTGCGACAATTAAATGTATACCAATAGCACGAGCTAATTGTGCCAAACGAGCAATAGGTGTTTCTACTTCTTTACCAGCGGTCATAATTAAATCAGCAAATTCATCAATAACTAATACAATGTATGGTAAAAATTGATGTCCGTCATTCGGATTTAATTTACGTGCTTTAAATTTAGCATTGTACTCTTTAATATTACGAACCATTGCATTTTTAAGCAAGTCGTAACGTGCATCCATTTCGATACATAAAGAGTTTAAGGTGTTTACAACTTTTGTGGTATCGGTAATAATGGCATCTTCACTATCTGGAAGTTTGGCTAAATAGTGACGCTCTATTTTATTAAATAAAGTTAATTCTACTTTTTTAGGATCTACCAAAACGAATTTTACTTCAGCAGGATGTTTTTTATAAAGTAATGAAGTTAATACAGCATTTAAACCAACCGATTTTCCTTGTCCGGTTGCACCTGCCATTAATAAGTGAGGCATTTTAGCTAAATCAACTACAAAAGTTTCGTTTGAAATTGTTTTACCAAGTGCAACAGGAAGTTCCATTTGTGATTCTTGAAATTTCTTAGAAGAAATAACAGAATGCATTGAAACAATGGTTGATTTTTTATTTGGAACTTCTATACCAATAGTTCCTTTTCCTGGAATAGGAGCTATAATACGAATTCCTAAAGCAGATAAAGACAATGCAATATCATCTTCTAAATTTTTGATTTTAGAAATTCTAATACCAGCTTCAGGTACAATTTCATACAATGTAATTGTTGGTCCTACAGTAGCTTTAATTTTAGAAATACCAATTTTGTAATTGCTTAATGTTTCTACAATTCTATTTTTATTAGCTTCAAGCTCTTCAGGGTCTATAGAAATACTTTCATTGTATTCTTTTAATAAATTAAATGTTGGGAATTTGAAATTACCTAGCTCTAAAGTAGGGTCAAATTCTCCAAAGTCTTTTACTAATTGGTCTGATAAATTCTGAGTAACACTTTTCTCTTCGGCTATTTTTTCAATAGCTACTTCAACTTCTTTTTTAGATTGCTCTGAAATATTTAGCGGAGAAGTTTCATTCGTTAATTCAATAGAAGGAGCTTCTTCTTCTTTTAGAGTTGATGTACTAACATCAGAATGTTTTGTTATTGTAGGCTGTAAGTTTTCTACTGAGAGTTCAAAGTCAGATTTTTGAACTTCATCAGTTTCTGTTTTATTTATCTCAGTTGTAATTTCTTCTTCTACATCCTCTGTTTCCTTAGAAAGTCTTTCCAATTCTTTTTTCTCTTTATTGGCTTTTACTTTTTCGTTAATAGCTTCAGGTGTAATACTAAATTTGATAATTAAAAAAGCAACAAGAAAGAAGAGTAATAAAATCATTAATCCTGTTTTTCCTAAAAAAGTTTGTAAGTATTCATTTAATTCTAAACCAATAATACCAGATAATACGGCATTTTTTTTCTCAACAAAGCCAAAAGCAACTGAAACCCAAAGCATACTTAATAAACCCCAGTTCCATGAAGTAACAATTCTTTTTGAATTAGTTTGAAAGAAAATTCGGGCACTGGTAAAAAACAATGTAATAGGGATAAGAAATGCACCTACACCAAAACCATCAAACACAAAAAAGCTACTAAGCTTCGATCCGATTTTACCTAATAAATTTTTTGTTGGGATGTTTTTATTACCAAATTCGGTTAAAGTACTTTGATCTTCTTGCCAAGAAAAAAAGAAAGATACAAAAGCAACTGTTAGAAATATTGAGAAAAGAAATAAAAAGGCTCCTAAAAGAGTTTGATTTTGTCTGTTAGAAAAAAAAGTAGATACTCTTTTAAAGATGCTTGTCTTTGGTTGTTTCTTTTGAACAGTTGTCTTTTTTTTAGCCATGTATTTTTGTTAGAAATAATTTAAACGCTACAATATAGCTATTATTTTAGGAAGATAAATGATGCAAGCAATGATCAATGAAGTAAATGCTGCAAAAGCAGGAGCACCTGCTGCGATGTCTTTTATAAAACCTATTTTTTCGTGATAATCTGGGTGAATAAAATCTGCTACTTTTTCGATAGCAGTATTTAATGCTTCAGCAACTAAAACTACTCCAATAACTAAACATTGAATCATCCATTCTGTCATAGAAATATCAAAATAGAATCCTGCAATAGTAGCAATTATACCAAAAGTAATTTGAGCTTTAATACTGTCTTCGGTAGTAGCTAATAGCCACATACCTTTAATAGCAAATTTTATACTTCTTAAACGTCCTTTTATAAAGCCGTCATTCGGGTTTTTCATAAATAGTACTATAAAGAGTTTAAAGCAGCTTCGTAATTAGGCTCGTCAACAATTTCAGGAACTTGCTCTGTGTAAACAACTTCTCTGTTTTCATTAATAATAACAATACAACGAGAGTGTAAACTAGTTAAAGGTCCATTTTTAACTTCTAAGCCATAATCTTTACCAAATTTACCTGTAGCAAAATCAGAAAGCATAACTACATTTTCTATTCCTTCTGCACCACAAAAACGACCTTGAGCAAATGGTAAATCTCTTGAAATACATAAAACCTTAGTGTTTTCTAATTCTGAAGCTTTTTTATTAAATTCTCTTACTGAAGTAGCACAAGTACCAGTATCTACACTTGGAAAAATATTTAAGATTAATCTGCTACCAGAATAATCATTTAAACTCTTCACAGATAAATCTGTTGCAACTAACGAAAAATCAATTGCTTTGCTTCCTGTTTCTGGTAAGTTTCCAATTGTTTCTATTGTATTTCCTTGTAGTGTAATTGTTGCCATTTTTGTTTGTTTTTAAGAATATCAAAGGTAATTAAATTAATTAAAAAAAGGAGTAGATAAACCTATGGACTGTTAAAAAAGTTATCTTCGCAGTCTGAAATAAAATAACTATTGAATTTACAACAATACACATCAGAGTTTAAGTATAACTGGAAGCTAGCAGCTCCGGTAATGTTGGGTATGCTAGGGCACACTTTTGTAAGTTTTGTTGATAATATCATGGTTGGGCAATTAGGAACAGCAGAACTAGCGGCGGTTTCTCTGGGGAACAGTTTTATGTTTATTGCCATGTCGTTAGGAATCGGTTTTTCTACAGCAATTACTCCTTTGATAGCTGAAGCAGATTCTTCTGATAATTTTAAACAAGCAAAATCTACATTTAAACACGGACTGTTTTTATGCTCAGTAATCGGAATTTTAATGTTTTTAATGGTTTTATTTTCGAAACCATTAATGTATTTAATGAAACAGCCTATAGAGGTTGTTGAGTTGGCAATACCTTATTTAGATTTGGTAGCTTTTTCATTGATTCCGATGATTATCTTCCAAGCTTTTAAACAATTTAGTGATGGAATGTCGATGACTCGTTATCCGATGTATGCAACGATAGTGGCTAACTTGTTGAATGTTTTATTGAATTACTTACTGATTTTTGGAAAGTTTGGTTTCCCGGAAATGGGAATTGTAGGTGCTGCTTACGGTACTTTAGTTTCTCGATTTGTAATGGTGGCTTATTTATGGTGGCTATTAACTAAAAAAGAACGCTCTAAAAAGTTAGTTACAAACATTAAGTTGTTTGTATTAGATAAATTAATGCTTCGAAAAATAATTAGTTTAGGAGCTCCAAGTGCAATGCAAATGTTTTTTGAAGTTGCCATTTTTACGGCAGCAATTTGGTTAAGCGGATTATTAGGTAAAAATCCACAAGCAGCAAATCAGATAGCTTTAAATCTGTCTTCGATGACTTTTATGGTTGCTATGGGATTAAGTGTTGCATCTATGATTAGAGTAGGGAACCAAAAAGGATTGCAAAACTTTAAAGAGCTACGACGAATAGCATTTTCAATATTCTTTCTAGGTACTATTTTAGCAGTTGGATTTGCAACGATATTTTTTGTTTTTCATAAAAGTTTACCAAATTTATATGTCGATTTAAGTGACGCTAATAATTACGCCGACAATATGGAAGTAATGAAGATTGCAGCTAACTTGTTAATTGCAGCAGCTATTTTTCAAATATCAGATAGTATTCAGGTAATGGTTTTAGGAGCTTTACGTGGTTTGCAGGATGTGAAAATTCCAACAATAATTACATTCATATCGTATTGGGTAGTAGGTTTTCCGATTAGTTTTTATTTCGGAAAAGAAGAGATGTATGGTAGTTTTGGTATTTGGCTAGGGCTTTTAGCAGGATTAACTACAGCGTCTATATTACTATTCATTCGATTTAATAAATTAACTTTACAATTAATAAAAACTAACCCAGTTACTGAGGTTAAACAAAATATATAAAAGATTCTCATTTATGAACTTACCTAAATTTTTATTAGCAGATAACAGTAATCATCCTGAAGATATTTTTGTATTGCATACTGAATATCCTCGTTTTTTAATTAACCTTAAAGATGATTCAATAGAGTGGTTTGAAGATTTAACAGGAGAAAAAGAAGAAGATGTTACTACAGAATTAGCTGACTTAATGGATAAAGCAGGTGAGTTTTATGATGAAGAAATGAAAGGATTGGAGTAACGATTTTATATAAGGTTATTTACCTATAATATATAAAAATCGTTCTTTTTAAATACACGCTTCTCTATTACCCCACTTACCAATGTTAACTATAAGCCTAACTTTTTATAAGTACATTATACTTCTTTAGTTTTCAATGTATACTCAATGCGAAATTAATTACAGTAACATTTATAGCGAATAAGGTATGTTTTATTCGCTGTAAACATTATACGTCAATAACTATTTAACGATTTTTATGTGAATTTTATAGGAGGTTACTTATTAAGTAATTTTAATGAGCAATAGTATAAATTTATTTACAACACAATATCATTTTTCCATTCGTATGGAGCAGGTATATCGGTATCATCAATTAATTGACGAATATCTATTTCTATTCCACGACTCATATTAGTAATAGGCACATCGTTTGGACCACCTTCAAACGGATTTTCTGAATTCTCTCCAATTGCTTCCATTGTGTTAAAAACCCAAGAAAGAATTACACTAAAAGGAATAGAAAACCAAACAAAATTATCTGCAATAAATCCTTGAATTCTGTGTCCCCAATCTGTTCTTGATTGATGATTAGATAGTTCTTCAATAATATGCTCTCCAATACTTTCAAAACCTTGCATAATTCCGTAAGGCAATAAAATAATAAACAACCATACAAAGTAAAAATTCATAGTTGCATACTGACGTGGATATGGGAAGTTTTTAATACGCTCACTCTTTCCTTGTAGCGTATAAAATTCAACTAACATGTTTTCCATTTCCATATGACGGAAATCATCTATATATCCCCCTTCTTTTAATTCCCGTAATCTGCGAGATTGAATTCCTAAAATCTGAGAAGCTTGATTTCCTTTAGCAAATAGCTCATCATATTCTTCATCGGATATATAATTTTTAATAAAACCTTCAATAGGGATTTCATCTTCATGAACTAGAAATTGTTTTCTAAACTCTATATTAGATTTATCTTTTTTCAAATGCATTTCCCAAGGTTTATCTTTACGTAGTTGATAACGTAAAGCGGTTAACCAAGCAACATGTCTATGTACTAATTCTTGATGTATCTTAAATAATTCTTTTTTAGAAAGTTTATTTTCAGCATGATCATTATTGATAAAATCTTTAACCATTATGGTCCAAGAACGAGAAGAGTTTACGATACCTCCCCAAATTTTACGAGCTTCCCAAAGTCTATCATAAGAAGCATTGTTTTTAAAACTGACTAAAAATGAAATAGCGGTACCTAAAACCCCTAAAGGAAGCCAAGGCACATGTAACCATTTTAAACCAACAATTTCAAATAAAAATACAGGAATGGTTGCGAGAATAACAAACAAATAAATGTTTCTACGAGTCCAGCGTAACATTCCTTTAAGCGGAAAGGTTCTTTTAATGTACATACGTTAATATTATGTTATAGTCTCAAAAATAGAAAAAAGGATTCAATATATTTGTTTGACTATCAAACGAATATTTAAATGAAGAAACTAACAGTATTATTTCTTTTACTGAGTGTATCAGTATTTGCACAGCAAAAAATAGATTTATCGTATTATTTACCAACAGATGTATCATATAATAAAAACATTCCTACACCAAAATCGGTTATAGGTCATGAAGTAGGAGAGTGGCATATAACTCACGATAAGTTGGTTGAATATATGAAAGCTTTAGCGATAGCATCAGATAGAATTACTATTGAAGATAGAGGGAAAACCTATGAAGGAAGACCTTTGTTGTTATTGACAATTACCTCACCAGAGAATCAACAGCAAATTGAAGAAATAAGAAAAAATCACATAAAAGCTACTGATGATAGTTCTGTAGATGTTTCAAATCAACCTATAGTTGTATATCAAGGATTTTCAATTCATGGTAACGAAGCAAGTGGATCTAATGCTGCATTAGCTGCTGCTTACTATCTAGCTGCTACAGAAGATTCGAAGATTGATGAGTTATTAGATAATACAATTATTTTATTTGACCCGTCGTTAAATCCTGATGGATTGCAGCGTTTTGCTTATTGGGCAAATACAAACAAGGCAAATAATATTAATCCAGATCCGAATGATAGAGAGTATCATGAGGTTTGGCCAGGGGGAAGAACCAATCATTATTGGTTTGATATGAATCGTGATTGGTTGCCAGTGCAATTACCAGAGAGTAAAGCAAGAATTGCTTCTTTTCATAAATGGTTGCCCAATATTTTAACAGATCATCATGAAATGGGAACAAATTCTACCTTCTTTTTTCAACCAGGAATTCCGAGTAGAACGAACCCGTTAACTCCTCAAATGAATCAGGATTTAACAAAAGAGATAGCAACTTACCATGCGAAAGCTTTTGATAAAATAGGATCAACGTATTATTCAGAAGAAAGCTTTGATGATTTTTACTATGGAAAAGGATCTACATTTCCAGATATTAATGGTAGTATCGGAATTTTATTTGAACAAGGAAGTTCTCGAGGTCATGCACAAGAAAGTGAAAACGGAGTTCTAACTTTTCCATTTACAATACGTAATCAGTTTACAGCAACTTTATCAACTTTAGAGGCAGCAAAAAATATGCGTACTAAAATTAAAAAGTACCAACAAGGCTTCTATAGGAATTCTAGAAACTCAGGAGAAAATAAAGCGATTGTTTTTGGAGATGAAAAAGATGCTGCAAAAACGAATCATTTAGCTGAGGTTTTAAAAAGGCATCAAATAAAAATTCACGAATTAAAAACTGATTTTTCATCAAACGGAAAGAAATTTAAAAAAGGATATAGCTATGTAGTGCCAATGAATCAGAAAAATCAGCGATTGGTAAAAGCGATGTTCGATGTAAGAAAAACGTTTAAAGATAGTTTGTTTTACGATGTTTCTGCATGGACATTCAATCATGCTTTCGGAGTTGATTTTGCTGATAATGTATCATTGTCTAAAGCCGGAAAAGAGGTTGTTACTTTAAAAGATAGGGTAGGGAAAATAAGTAACAAGAGTTCAGTAGGATATTTATTTCCTTGGAATGAGTATTATACTCCAAAAGCATTGAATACAATTTTAGGAAAAGGATTACGAGCTAAAGTAGCAATGAAGCAGTTTAAGAATGACGGTAATTCATACGATTATGGAACCATTTTTATTCCAGCTCAAAATCAAAAATTAAATGGAACGAATTTATTACAGTTAATAGAAAAGGTTGCTCAAGATAATCATATAGAAATGAAAGGAGTTTCAACAGGTTTAAATGACGGAATTGATTTAGGAAGTAGGAATTTTAGAGCAGTTAAAAAGCCTAAAGTAGCAATGTTAGTTGGTCGTGGAATTACAAGTTACGATGCAGGCGAAGTATGGCATTTACTAGATCAACGTTATGATATGAAAATTACAAAGCTTGATATGTCGTATGCTTCTAAAGTTAATTTAGATAAATACACAACGATTATTGTTCCGAACAGTAATTCAATTGATAAGAATTTAGAAGCTAAGCTTAAATCGTGGGTACGTAAAGGAGGAGTTTTAATTGGATATAGAAATGCGGTAAATTGGTTGTCGAATAAAAAGCTTATTAATGTAAAATTTAACAAAACGAAGATTGATACTGTAGAAAATGTATCGTTTGAAAATCGTTCATTACAATCTGGAGCACAGGTAATTGGAGGAGCAATTTTTGAAGCTAAAGTAGATCGCTCACATCCAATTAATTTTGGATACAAGAACGATAAAATAGCCTTGTTTAGAAATACACGTCAATTTATTCAATCAAATAAGAAGAGTTATAACAACCCGATTCAGTATACCAATAATCCATTGTTAAGTGGTTATATATCAAAAGAAAATTTAAAAGAGCTGAAAAATACAGTGCCGTTTGTAGCGCAACGATTAGGTTCTGGTAGAGTTATTGTTTTTACTGATAACACAAATTTTAGAGCTTTTTGGTTTGGAACGAACAAATTATTGATGAATGCTATTTTCTTTGGAAAGTTGATGTAAGACATATATAATTAATAAAAAAAATACTAAAACCCCGCTATTAGCGGGGTTTTGTGTAACAAAAAGTAAAGTTAAGCGTCTTTATAGTACATTAATCAATCAAAAATACTATGAGTTTATTAAGAGTTTTATTAGCAATTTTTTTTCCACCCTTGTCCGTTATCGGTTATGGATGTGGATCAATTATAATTGTTTTTTTGCTAACCTTATGTGGTTGGGTTCCAGGAATTATTGGAGCTTTAGTGATTTTAAATAACACTAAATAAAAAAGTGACTTTTATATTAGTTCTGTGTCTAATTAATTAAATAACAAACTAATAAAGACATGATTTATATTTTAACTACACTACTTATTGTTTTCACTTTTAGTTATATATTTAATATACAAACTAAGAAAACTAGTAAAGTTTATTGTAAAGTAAAGAAGAGAAAATAGAGTATTCTGTTAAGTGTATATTATTTGAAAAGAAAAAGCGCTCATTGAGCGCTTTTTTTTATTCTAAAACTTCTTCTATAATTTTTCCTGTTGATCCGTTTGGAAATTCAATTTGTAGTAAATTAGATATTGTTGGAGCAATATCGATAATTTCATATTTCTTTTTAGAAGAACCTTTTTTAATTCCGTTTCCATAAAAAATCATTGGAATATGAGTGTCGTATGAATATCCAGAGCCGTGAGATGTTCCTCCATCTTTGTAATATGTACTTAATGTTGATGGATCGGGAACTAATAAAACATCACCAGAAAATTTTTGATTATATCCGTTTTGTAATGAATTTAAAATCCCATTAGTAAAAGTTGTGGTTTGTAAAGTTCTTGCTGTTACTGATTTGTAAATGCTTTTATAATTAATTACTTCATCAGCTATTTTTTGAGCAACAATATTTGCGTCGAGTTTTAACGAAGTAATTTTTTCTTTATCTAAGAATATTTGAAAATTAGAAATATTTTCAACTAGTGTATCAGATTTAAAGTGTTTTAAAGTGATGTTGTTTACGTATTCTTTAAACTTTTTATAACTAAAATAGTTGGCAGGAATTTTAACTGATTTTAAATATTTAGGAACTTGTACTGCTGCATGATCTGCCGTTAAAAATAAAGTGTAATTATCTTTTCCAACTTCTTTGTCAAGAAAAGAAAAGAAGTCTGCTAAATCTTTATCTAAACGCAAATAGGTATCTTCAATTTCTTTAGACGCTACTCCAAATTGATGTCCAACATAATCTGTAGAAGAAAAACTAACTGCTAAAAAATCGGTGTATTTTCCTTTCCCTAAGTTTTCATTAATAATGGCTGCTCTTGCAAAATCGGCAGTAAAAGTATTTCCAGCAGGTATTGCTTTTAAAATGCTATAATCATTGTTTTTACTTCTTAAAGTAGGAATATCGTGAGGAAAAATAGGTTTTTCTTGCCCGTCAAAAGTTTGTTCAAAAGGATTGTCATCTATTATGCTTTCTGTATAAGTGTTGATGTCATATAAAGTTTCCCAAGGTTTACTTAAATATTCGTCAGCTTTTCCATTTTTATTAAATTCTTGTACCCAACTAGGTAATTCTTTCATGTAATAATCAGAGGTAATCCATTCTCCTTTAGCACCACCGTCAAACCAATAAGCGGCATTAGCAGTATGACCAGCAGGTAAAATAGCAGAACGATCTTTAATAGCAATTCCAATTGTTTTTCCATTCATGTTTTGAGCTAATCGCAATTGATCAGTAACAGTTGTTGTAAGCATTCTGTAAGGAGATTTTTTTCCTCCGTCACCATCATTTCCAACTGTTTTATAATTGTCGTCGTCTACGCAATAAATAGATTCTTTTAGATATTTATCGTACCAATGATTACTTATTATACCATGATTTGTAGGTGTAGTTCCTGTATAAATTGAAGTATGACCAACTGCAGTATAGGTTGGTATATAATTATAATGTGCGTTTTCTAATGAAAACCCATTGTTTAATAAACGTTTAAAACCATCATTTCTATATTTCTCTGCGAAACGAATTAAATAATCATAACGCATTTGATCGATAACTACACCTACGACTAGTTTTGGTTTATGGGTACTCTTTTTTTTATTAGTAACACAGCTTGTTAAACAAATAATAACAGCTAAAAATGCTATTTTTCTCATTGTGAATATTAAAAATTATAAGTTCAAAGGTAAGTAAATACATACTAAAACATGTAAATAAAGTGAAGAGTTAATGGTTTTTTAATACATTAGCAAAAAGAAAAAAATAGATAAGTTTAATGAACTACGTTGAGCATATTGGTAAGTATTTTGCAATGCTAAAACAGGTTTTTACAAAACCTCAAAGAGCGCGTGTTTTTCGCGAAGCTTTGTTCAGAGAAATAGACGAGTTAGGGCTTAAATCTTTAGGGATTATAGCTTTTATTTCGTTTTTTATTGGTGGGGTAATTGCCTTACAAACAGCCTTGAACTTAGAAAGCCCGTTTATTCCTAAGTCGTTGATTGGTTTCGCAGCAAAGCGATCAATAATTCTAGAATTTGCACCTACATTCTGTTCTATTATTTTAGCAGGAAAAGTGGGATCTTATATAACTTCAAGTATAGGTACTATGCGTGTTACTGAGCAGATTGATGCTTTAGAGGTTATGGGAATTAATTCATTAAATTATTTGGTGCTGCCTAAAATAATAGCAACGGTTTTCTTTTACCCTTTTTTAGTTGTTTTAGGAATGTTTTTGGGAATTTTTGGAGGATGGGTAGCAGGTGTACTTTCTGGATTATTTTCAGGAATAGATTTTATTGCCGGTGTACAAATGGATTTTGATCCTTTTTTATTGACCTATGCAATTATTAAAACCTTAGTTTTCGCCTTTTTAATTGCCACCGTACCATCATATCATGGTTATTATGTTAAAGGAGGTTCGTTAGAAGTTGGTAAAGCAAGTACACAATCGGTTGTTTGGACAATCGTAGTAATTGTTATCGCTAATTATTTCTTAACTCAAATGTTATTAACCTAATGATAGAAGTAAATAATTTACATAAAGGATTTAGTGGGGTTGAAATTTTAAAAGGAATTACAACTTCTTTTCAACCTGGAGAAACAAGTTTAATTATCGGACAAAGTGGTTCAGGAAAAACAGTCTTTTTAAAATCGTTAATTGGTTTGCATACACCAGAGAAAGGATCAATAATTTACGATGGGAGAGTTAACACAGAAATGACTATTGAAGATAAAAGACATTTTCGTCAAGAACTAGGCATGGTTTTTCAAGGAAGTGCCTTATTTGATTCTTTAACAGTTGAAGAAAATGTAATGTTTCCTTTAAAAATGTTTACCAAGCAACCAGTTGATGAAATGCTGGATAGAGTTAACTTTGTTTTAAAAAGAGTGAATTTAGAAAATTCAAACAAAAAATTTCCAGCAGAATTATCTGGAGGAATGCAAAAACGTGTGGCTATTGCTCGTGCAATAGTTATGAATCCGAAGTATTTATTTTGTGATGAGCCAAATTCTGGTTTAGATCCACAAACATCTATTGTCATTGATAATTTAATCCAAGAAATTACTGACGAATATAAAATTACAACGGTTATTAATACGCATGATATGAACTCTGTTATGGAGATAGGAGATAAGATTGTTTTTTTAAAAAACGGAGTAAAAGCATGGGAAGGATCACATAAGGAAATCTTTAAAACAGATAATGAAGCAGTGGTGAATTTCGTGTATTCATCAAATTTATTTAAAAAAGTTAGGCAAGCTTACTTAAATGATGTTTAGGTAAGTTGTTGTGTATTAGTAGGTAGAAAAAAAAGCTTTATTTTTTTGAAAATTAATTGAAAAAAAAGTTTGTCAAAACGAAAATAGCTTCTATATTTGCACCCGCTAACGCGAAAAAAAACAATGACCGGGTAGCTCAGTTGGTAGAGCATCTCCCTTTTAAGGAGAGGGTCCTGGGTTCGAGCCCCAGCCCGGTCACTAGTTTTGAAAGCTTCTCGAGTTAGAGAAGCTTTTTTAAGCTTTGGGGAGATTCCAGAGCGGCCAAATGGGACGGACTGTAACTCCGTTGTCTTACGACTTCGCAGGTTCGAATCCTGCTCTCCCCACGAAACCTCAATCAATAAGATTGAGGTTTTTTTGTTAAAAAAAATATTTTTGTTTAATTTATTTGGTTTTTTCTTAGACAAAATGTATTATCTTTACATTGATTAAAAATATAGATATGAATAAGTTTACTTTTTTTATCATTTTACTCCAGTCGTTTTTGGTTATCGGTCAAAATGAAGGCTCTATTTCGGGTAAAGTTATTGATGCCAAAACAAGAAATACATTACCGTTTGTAAATGTATTGGTTTATGGAACTCCAATTGGAGTAGCGTCAATGGAAGATGGAACATTTAAAATAGATAATATTCCTTTAGGATATAATAAACTACAGGTTTCTTTTATTGGTTTTGAAACTATAGTTACTGAGGAGTATTTGGTAACTAAAGATAATACGCCGTTTGTAGTTATTGAATTAAAAGAGAATTCTACTCAACTAAAAGAGGTAGAAGTAAAATCAAGTTTGTTTAAAAAGTCTATTGAAAGTCCTTTGTCTTTGCAGTCATTAGGTATTGCTGAAATTGAGAAGAATCCAGGAGGAAATAGAGATGTTTTAAAGGTTATTCAATCGTTTCCTGGAGTAGCATCAAACCCAGGATTTAGAAATGATATAATTATTAGAGGAGGTGCTACATCAGAAAATAAATTTTATGTTGATGGTATAGAAGTGCCAGTAATTAATCACTTTCAAACACAAGGAGCTACTGGAGGGCCAGTAGGAATTATGAATACAGATTTAATTCGTAAAGTTGATTTTTACTCAAGTGCTTTTCCTGCAAATAGAGGAAACACATTAAGTTCTGTAATTGAGTTTACACAAAAGAGAGGTAATCCGAATTCGTTAAATACAAGAGCAACTTTAGGTACTTCGGATGCTGGGGTAACTTTAGATGGACCTTTAGGTGATAAAACAACTTTTATGTTGTCTGTTCGTCAGTCATATTTACAATTATTGTTTAAGTTAATTAAGCTTCCTTTTTTGCCTACATACAACGATTTACAATTAAATATTAAATCACAATTAACAAAAAATAGTGAGTTGTCTATAATTGCATTAGGAGCTATTGATGATTTTAAATTAAATGAATCGGTTAATGATGGAGAAACTGATGAAGAAACTTTAAAAAGAAATAAAGTTGTTTTAAATACGGTTCCAGTAAATAGTCAATGGAATTATACAATAGGAGCTAGTTATAAGTATTTTGGAGAAAACGCTACACATTTGTTCGTGGTAAGTAGAAATGAACTAAAAAATGAAGCTGTAAAGTATTTTATGAATGATGAAACTCCTAATAACTTATTGTTAGATTACGATTCTAAAGAAACAGAAACTAAGTTCAGGTATGAAAATGATTTTAATACTGATAGTAATTATAAAATCAATTTAGGAGTTAATCTTGAAACTGCAACATATTTAAACAATACTTATCGTAAGGTTGCAAATACTCAAGGAGTTTTTGAAGATAGATTTAATTCTGAAATAGATTTTTTGAAGTATGGTTTTTTCGGGCAAACTTCAAAACAATTTTTTAATAATAAGTTAGGAATTTCTTTAGGAATTAGGTTAGATGGAGTAGATTATAATAAAGAAATGAAAAATGTATTTAATCAGTTTTCTCCAAGGTTATCATTAAGTTATAGTTTAAATGATAAATGGTCATTAAATTCATCAATAGGGCGCTATCATCAGTTACCATCATATACAGTTCTAGGTTATAAAAATAACTTAAATGAATTTGTAAATAAAAAAGGGTTAAAATATATACAGTCAGATCATATTGTTAGTGGTTTAATGTATAAACCGAATTCAAGTTCAAAAATTACTTTTGAAGGATTTTATAAGCTCTATAAAAATTATCCTTTTTCAGTTCGAGACCAGATTAGTTTAGCAAATTTAGGAGCGGATTTCGGTGTTGTTGGTAACGAAGAAGTTGTCTCTAACTCAAAAGGTAGAGCTTATGGATTTGAGTTTTTAGTCCAAAAGAAGTCTTACGATGGTTTGTACGGAATCGCAACTTATACATTTGTTAGAAGTGAATTTAAGAATGATTTAGGAGAGTTTATACCTTCTACTTGGGATAATCGTCATTTATTAACGATTACAGCAGGAAAGAAGTTGAAGAGAAATTGGGAAATAGGCTCTAAGTTTAGATTAGTAGGAGGTAGACCATATACACCTTATAATTATCAAGAATCTTCTTTAAAATCGAATTATGATGTAAAAAACGGAGGAGTTTTAGATTATTCAAACCTAAACGGAGAAAGGTTTGCTACTTATACTCAATTAGATTTTAGAGTAGATAAAACTTGGTATTTAAAAAAGGCTGCAATTAATTTATATATTGATATTCAAAATTTATATGCGAGTAGTTCTGAACAACAACCGTTTTTACTTCCTATTGAAGATGAAAATGGTAGAGTGACAGATCCAAATGATAATACGAGGTATTTATTAGAAGAAATAGAAAGTACCACGGGTAGAATTTTGCCAAGAATAGGAGTAATAGTTGATTTCTAATCTTACTATAAAAACTGTAAATTGCTCAAAAATAAAATTCAACTTCATGAAAAAAATATTGATTGCAGCATTTAGCTTTTTTACAATTGGTTCAATTACTGCTCAAGAGTATAAGTTTACTACAATAAATGATATCGAAAATACCCAAGTAAAAAGCCAGGGAAGAACCGGTACATGTTGGAGTTTTTCTACAACTTCTTTTTTAGAATCTGAAATTATTCGCTTAACGGGTAAAAATATCGATTTGTCTGAAATGTACACCGTAAGAAATACGTATTCAGATAAAGCTAGTAACTATTTATATCGTCAAGGAAAAGCGCAATTTAGCGAAGGTGGATTAGGGCACGATGTAATTAATTCTGTTGCTAAGTATGGTTTGGTTCCAGAGCAAGTTTATACAGGTTTAGATTTAGGTCAAGATAAGCATAATCATGCTGAGGTAGTAGTCGTATTAAAATCGATGTTAGATGCTTACATTAAAAATCCAGCTAAAGAATTAAGTCCGAAGTGGAAAAAAGCCACTGAAGGTGTTTTAAATGTGTATTTAGGAGAAAAAAAGGATAGGTTTGTTTTTGAAGGTAAAGAATACACACCAAAGAGTTTTGCTGAGTTTGTTAAAATTGAGCCGTCAAATTATGTGACGGTAACCTCTTTTGAACACGCAAAAATGTATGATAAGTTTATTTTAAATATTCCAGATAATTTTTCAAATGGAGCTTTTTATAATGTATCATTAGACGAATTAGTAGCAGTAACTGAAGATGCAGTTAAGAAAGGATTTACTGTTGAATTGGATTGTGATGTTTCTGAAAAAACATTTTCTTCAAAAAATGGAGTTGCTATTATACCAGCAATTAGTTCTGAAAGTAAAAAAGGATTAAAAGAAATTGTAAAAGAAAAGAAAATTACCCCTAGTTTTCGTCAAGCAGAGTTTGAAAATTTTAACACTACCGACGATCATTTAATGCATATTGTTGGTATGGTAAAAGATCAAAAAGGAAACAAGTACTTTAAAGTAAAAAATTCTTGGGGAACGAATCAAGGAAATAACGGATATGTATATATGTCAATTCCTTATTTTAAATTAAAAACAATTTCAGTTTTGGTTCATAAAGATGCTATTTCTAAAGTTTTGCAGCAGAAATTAAATATTAAATAACCGTATAATAATTATAGATTAAATTAAAACTCGAAGATATTTCTTCGAGTTTTTTGTTTAGGCGTTTAAAAGTGGAATTTTGTATCTTTCCGCTAACAAAAAGTCAAAAAAATATGGAAGAAAATAATCAAGAAGAAAAAGTAGAGCAATCAAAACAAGCAGTTCAAGAAGATGCAAAAGGTTTGTGGGAGAGTTCAACAAAATTTCTAAAAGAGTTATTAGATTTTCGTCATGATACTGATCAGGAAGCTACGATTGAAGCGATAAAAAATGATATTCCGTTTAAAGGTGCCACCGCTTGGATTTTGATTTGCTCAATATTTGTAGCATCTATTGGACTGAATGCAAACTCAACAGCAGTGGTAATTGGAGCCATGTTAATTTCACCATTAATGGGGCCAATTTTGGGTATCGGTATGTCGATAGCTATAAATGATATTGATACATTACGAAAATCAATGATCAACTTAGCTACGATGATTGTGTTAAGTTTGTTAACCGCATTTTTATTCTTCTTTTTGTTTCCTTTAAAAGAAGAAACTTCAGAACTTTTAGGAAGAGTAAGACCAGATATTAGAGATGTGTTAATAGCATTCTTTGGAGGATTAGCCTTAATTATTGCAAGAACAAAAAAAGGAACAATAGCTTCGGTAATTTTTGGTGTTGCGATTGCAACAGCTTTAATGCCACCACTTTGTACAGCAGGTTATGGTTTGGCAATTGGTAATTTCGATTACTTCTTGGGAGCCATGTATTTATTTACTATTAATACTATTTTTATTGCTTTAGCAACATTCTTAGTATTAAAATTATTAGGATTCACTATGATTAGGTATGTGAATTCGGTAAAGAGAAAAAGAATTGCTCAATTAGCTTCTTTTGTAGCAGTTTTAGTAATGATCCCAGCAATATATATATTTATAGGCGTATATCAAGAAAGTGTGGTTAAAGCGAGTTATGCAAAGTTTTTAAAGGATGAGATAGAATCTAATAAAGATTTATGGTTACAACGACAAAAAATTCATACAGATACCAAAAAAATTAATTTGTTTTTTAATGGAGATGTTTCTGATGCTACAGAAACTTTTTTAAGAAATGAATTAAAATCATATCCACGAATAGATTCATATCAATTAGTAATTAATGAAAATAAAGCACGAAGTGTTGATAGGGTTGTTGATGCTTATGATAGAGCTATTGCTGATTTAGATCAAAAAGATAATATCATTAAAGGACTTCATAAAGAAATAGAAGATTTAAAAAGTACGATAACATCTTTGAATCAAAGAGTGGAGCAAGAAGCATCAAATAGAGATAAAAACGCAATACCTTTTAGTTCTATTGCTAAAGATGCTAAAATTAGATTTAATGATATTAAATCAATTAGTTTTTCAAATATTTTAACTTCAAAAGATTTTATTAAAATTGATACAATTCCTGAGTTATCAGTAAAATGGAATGATAAAATTAAAGATTCAATTATTATAAAGAATGAAAAAGAATTAAGAGTTTGGGCTCAAAAAGAATTAGGCTTAGATACTTTATTTGTACAACGTATTAAGTAATTGTATTAAAAAATATACTTTATTAAAACCTCGATAGAACATACTATCGGGGTTTTATTTTTATATACGGAGTTGAATTAAACGATGTTTATTTATTTTATAACTGTTGTAAATAATAGCTTTATAAGAGTATTATGTGTAGAAGTTTTGTTATGTAAGGTGTTGGTATAGTTATACAAAAAAAACCGAGCTAATTAGCTCGGTTTTCGCTTTGATTTACTTTGTTAGAAGTAATATAGTAGTGTTAGAATTACTTTTGGTTAATAACTCTAAATGTAGTTCTACGGTTTGCAGCATGCTCACGCTCTGTACAAGAAACACCGTCAGCACATCTGTTAGTTAATCTGTTTTCACCAAAACCGTTAGCAGTTAACTGACTCGGGTTAATTCCTTTAGAAATTAAGTAGTTTACTACTGATTGTGCCCTTCTTTCAGATAAAGATTGGTTGCTATCTTTTGAACCTCTTGAATCTGTATGAGATTCAATAGCTACAGCAACACCATCTTTTAAGATTGGTAATAATCTAGAGTCAATTAAACGTTTAGCTCCTGATGTTAAAGTTGCACTACCTAGGTTCCAGTTAATTGGTAACGGTGTATTTACAACTAATTTACATTCTACTTCTTTCCATGAAGTTAAACCTCCTTTAGAAACTAATACCTCTTTAGTAATAGTTTTATATTTAGCAGCTACAGGAATTTCTTCTTTCCAAGCATCTTTTACTAAAACAGTTTTCTTTAAAGTTCTGTATATAGGATCTCCTTTAATTTCTCTTGTTGTTGGAGGTGCTGTCATTACAGTTTTTGTCATTGTAGAAGTTACTTCTGGGATAGCAATAACTTTAGTACTGTTAACCGCAGGAATGTCTCTTTTAACAGTAGTTGTAACTTCTGGTATTGCAATTGTTCTAGTTGTAGGAGGAGTTGCCATAACTCTCTTCTTAATGACTTTAGTTACTGCAGGTACATCAATTACTCTAGTTGTAGGTGGCGTAACCATAACTGTTTTCTTAACGATTTTAGTTACTTCAGGAATTTCAACAACTCTTGTAGTTTCTGGAGTAATAACTGTTCTTTTAACAGTAGTTGTAACTTCAGGAATAGTAATAGTTCTAGTAGTAGGAGGAGTTGTCATAACTCTCTTCTTAATAATTTTAGTTACTGCTGGAATATCTATAGTTCTAGTAGTAGGAGGAGTTGTCATAACTCTTTTCTTAATAACCTTAGTTACTTCTGGAATATCAATAACTCTTGTTGTAGGAGGAGTTTTTAAAACTCTTTTAGTATATGTAGCCATTCCACATTGAGTAGGCGAAGTACTTTCGTTACATGTTGGATTAGAAACAGTACTTGCATCTCTATCTAAAACTGTTTTATTAACAGTTTGAAACTGAGCTGGAACTTCTTTAAAACACCAGTAACGACAGTCATTAGGGTCTGAAGATTCACAATCAGGAGCTTTTTCGCTCATTTGCCATCTTGCAGATTTTGCTTTCACCTCAATAGTTTCGCTATCGTTGCTAAATGCAGCAGGAATGATGCTTAATTTAGAACCATAATCTCTCTTTTTGTAAGAAATGGTTTCTGTAGCATAAACAGCTGGTACAACTTCTAAACGTTGAGACGCTTCTTTAACCATAACTGTTACATCACGCATTTCGTATTTAGCTGGTACTACTTCGATACGTTGCCCTGCTTCTTTAACAGTAACAACAACGTCTCTCATTTCATATTTAGCAGGTACAACCTCTAAACGTTGAGATGCTTCTTTAGTAACTACAACTTCATCAACAGTACTTGTTTTTGCAGGTACTTTAACTAAACGCTGTGAAGCTTCTTTTACCACTACCACAACATCTCTTGTTTCGTATTTAGCAGGAACAATTTCTACACGTTGAGTTGCTTCTTTTACAGTAACAACGACATCACGCATTTCATATTTAGCAGGAATAACCTCTAATCTTTGTGCAGCTTCTTTAGTTACAACAGTTTCAGTTGCTGAAGAAGGTCTTCCTAAAGCTTTTTCGATACGTTGTGCAGCTTCTTTAGTAACTACAGAATAAGTTTCTTTTCCGTACTTAGCAGGTACAATAACTAATTTTTGACTCCCCTCGTCAACTAAAACACGTTCAGTTACGGTTTTGTATTCAGCTGGATGTGTTACAATTCTTTTGTATGCCGGCGCTACCTCGATTGTTACATCTTCGTTTTTCCAAACTTCTGGAGTTTTACAACGAACATAACATTTTCCTGGTTCAGCATTGGTAGGTAAATCTTGTGCAGATCCGGAAAAACCAATAGCAAAAAGTACCCCCGTTAATAGTAATTTTTTCATAATAAATAATAATTTGTTTGTGATTATTTAGCTTTATAATATGACACACAAGGGGGAGTGAAAGTCACATCTAAACAAATATATGAAAAAAAAACGAATGTTAAAGAGTTGTTAAACTGGGTTATAATTTGTTGAGATACAAGCTTTTAATTATCCCGTCTGACAAACCTATTTTAGGAACAAATATTTTTCTAGCACCGCTCCATTTCATAGCCGAAAGGTAAATTTTTGTTGCAGGAACAATAACATCAGCTCTATCTGGGTTTAAACTTAATTCAGAAATTCGTTCTTTATAACTCATCTTTTTTAAGAACTGATATTGTGCATTTAAGTAGATATATGATATTGGTTTTCCAGCATCTCTACCAGACATTTTAAAAAGTTTATTAATGTTACCACCAGAACCAATTAAAGAAATACGTTTGTAGTTTTTAGTATTTTCTTGAATCCATTCTTGTACTTTTTTAAAGATAGCCTTGTTTTCAGATTTCTTATTGTTAATTAAACGAACAGTACCAATCTTAAAAGATTTTGAGTTGATAATTCTTCCTTGAGAAAATAGGGTAAACTCAGTACTACCACCACCAACATCAACATATAAATAAGTAGCGTCTGATTCTATTAATTGATTTAAATCTGTAGATGAAATAATTGCAGCTTCTTTTTTACCATCTATAATATCAATCTCTATTTGAGTCTTTTTTAAAATAGTATTAGCAACGTCAATTCCGTTTTCTGCTTCTCTCATTGCTGAAGTAGCGCAAGCTTTATATTTTTCTACACCATGAACTTTCATTATTAATTTGAAAGCTTCCATGGCGTCAATCATTCTATTAATATTATCTTCAGAAATTGTACCGCTAACAAAAGCATCGGCTCCTAAACGAATAGGAACACGAACCAAAGATGATTTTTTAAACTGTGGTTCTTTGTTTTTTTCTTCTATAACGTTGGCTACTAATAATCGTACAGCATTAGATCCTATATCAATAGCGCCATATTTTTTAATTTTCAAAATATATAGATTTATCTATGATTTTTTGGGAATTCTACTAAAGTGGTAATTCCTTTTTTAATGTTTTTCCAATGTTTGTCTTTAAATTGAATTCCAATAACTCCACAAGTACTTACATGAGCTATAGGTTTACTTCCAAATTTATTTACAAAGCTATTAATACCATGATCATGACTAAAAATAATAGCACTGTCAAAACTATCATCTAGCGCTTTTACTGTTTTTACTAAATAGCCATCGCTAAAGCTATATAGTTGACGCTTTATTTGCAAGTTAGATAAAGGATAGCTAAAGTTTTCGCAAAAAATAACGGCAGTATGTAAGGCTCTATTTGCACTACTAGAAATAAAAACATCTGGTTTTTTTATTTCTTTAGCTAAATATTTAGATAATAAATGCGCATCATTAATACCACGCTCTTTTAAAGGTCTGTCAATATCTGCAACGCTATCATATTTCCATGATGATTTTGCGTGACGAACGATATAAAGTGTTTTCATTTTAATTTTATAGCTATGTAAATATAAAAATTAAGGAGCTAATCGGTTAATTTTCCAAGAAAAATCTTCTTGTAAAGTATATCTAATGCGATCGTGCATTCTATTTGGACGCCCTTGCCAAAACTCGATAGATACCGGTTTTACCATAAAACCTCCCCAATGAGGTGGACGCGTAATTTCTTTTCCTTTGAATTGGTTTTCAAAGTTTTTTAATTGATTGTCAAGTTCTTCACGAGAGGTAACAACTTCACTTTGGTTAGAAGCCCAAGCACCTAATTTACTTCCGTCTGGTCTAGATTCAAAATAGCCGTCTGATAAGTTTTCTGGGAGCTTTTCAGCTTTACCTTTTATTATAATTTGTTGCTCTAAGCCTGCCCAGAAAAAAGACAAACAAACATGGTTATTAGCTTGGATAGCTTTTCCTTTTTCAGAATTGTAATTCGTGTAAAAAATAAAACCTTCCCAAGTGTATTTTTTTAGTAATACCACTCTGCTTTTAGGAAATCCATCAATACCTATAGACGAAATAGTCATTGCATTTGCTTCATCTACCATTTCAGATTCATCTGCAACAAAAAACCAATCTCTGAAAAGTTCCATCGGATTTTCAGGGCAATTACTTTTTAGTAATTCTTGTTTTTCGTATGATTTTCTGTAGTCGCTTAAATCGTGTGCCATTGTACGTTTTTATACTATGTAAAAATACAATTTTTAAACATTTAACGCTGCTAATTTAGCAAGAATTGTAGAGTGCAAAAGTGTATTGTTAATTAGTTTTACCTAAGCTACGGTTCATCACTTAAATTTTACAACTCGGTATTTCTTTTTATAAAAAGAAGAGTTCGAGTTGCACTTTTGTATCGTAAATAAACAATAACGATATAATCAACTATATAATGAGAGCAACGATATTTTTACTATTTGTGTTTTTACAATTGTCAGGGTTTTCGCAATCAATAATTCATGGAATTGTAACTGATAAAAAAGGAGTACCTATAGAAGGCGCAAATGTATATTTAGATGGAACTTACGATGGAGGTTCATCGAATGAAAAAGGAGAGTTTAATTTTAAAACTTCTGAAAAAGGAACACAAACCTTAATAGTATCTTTTATTTCTTTCGAAACATTTTCTTTAACTGCTGATGTTTCAAAAATGGAAAAGCTAACTGTTAAATTACGTGAAGATGTTAATACCTTAGATGCTGTAACCATTAATGCAGGAACTTTCGAGGCAGGAGATAATGCTAAAGTAACTGCTTTAAAACCTTTAGATGTGGTTACAACAGCTAGTGCTTTGGGTGATTTTGTTGGCGCTTTACAAACTTTACCAGGAACATCAACTGTAGATGAAGACGGACGATTATTTGTTCGTGGAGGAGAGGCAGAAGAAACACAAATGTTTGTGGATGGAATTCGTGTATTTACACCTTATGCTCCATCAGCAAGAAATATCCCCACTCGTGGACGTTTTTCACCTTTTTTGTTTAAAGGAATTACATTTTCAACAGGTGGATATTCGGCAGAATACGGACAAGCACTATCAAGTGTTCTATTATTAAATACTACCGATGAAGCTTTAGAAGAAAAAACAGACTTGGCTTTTATGACTGTTGGTTTGGGTGTTGGTAATACGCAGGTTTTTGGAAAGAACTCATTAAGTGTAAATGCTTCTTATATCAATTTAAAACCATATCAAGAATTATTTCCAGATAGAAATAAATGGAACAAGCCTGTGCAGGCTTTAAGTGGAGAAGCAGTTTATAGATTTAAGTTTAAAAACGAATCGTTATTAAAAATGTACGGAGCATTTAGTTACACTGATTTTGACTTGGTTCAGGAAGATATAAATTATAATGAAGGATTTCGTTTCGGGTTAACAAATAGAAACTTATATTTTAATACATCTTATAAAAATAGTTTTGGAGACGGATGGAAAATTGCAACAGGGGTAAGTTATACAAACGATTATTCTGATATGAATGTTTTAGATGATAAAATTATTGATGAAGAAAATTCTGCGCATTTTAAAGTAGCACTAAAAAAAGGCTTTTCTAATCGATTTAAATTAAACTTTGGAGCGGAGTATTTTGTTACCGATTTTAAAGAAAATTATAAAGGAGCTACAAACGGCAATTTCAATTACGGATTTGATAATAACATTTTCGGAAGTTATGTAGAGGCAGATATTTTCTTTTCTAAAGAGTTAGCTTCTAAAATTGGAATACGAGGCGAGTATTCAGAGTTACTGAATGAGTTTACTGTTTCTCCAAGAGCATCACTGGCATATAAATCTGGAGATAATTCTCAGTTTTCATTGGCTTATGGTCGTTTTTATCAAAACCCGAAGAATGAATATTTAAAATTTAATACAGATTTTTCAGCAGAAAACACATCTCATTTTATTGCGAATTATCAATATGTAAAAAATAAACAAATTCTTAGGGTAGAAGGGTATTATAAAAAATATCAAGATTTAGTAAAATACGATACGCAGTTTAGTTTGCCTACTTCAAACTATTCTAATTTAGGAGAAGGGTACGCAAAAGGAATAGATGTGTTTTGGAGAGACAACAAGAGCATAAAGAACTTAGATTATTGGATTTCGTATTCACTTTTAGATACAGAAAGAGATTATAAAAACTACCCAACAAAAGCTACTCCTGGTTTTGCATCTACTCATAATTTATCTGTTGTTGGAAAACGTTGGATTAAAGATTGGAAAAGTCAAGTTGGGTTTAGTTACAATTTTGCTTCTGGTAGAAATTATACCAATCCAAACGAAGTAGGATTCTTAAATAATAAAACTAAAAATTACAATTCAGTAAGCCTTAATTGGGCATATTTAGTTAGCCAACAGAAGATCTTATATTTCTCAGTAAATAATGTGTTGGGAACTCAAAATGTATTTGGATACAATTATAAAAATACGCCTGATATTAACGGAAATTTTCAAAGACAAGCGATAATACCAAATGCAGATAGGTTCTTTTTTATAGGATTCTTTTGGACAATTAGCGACAACAAAAAAGATAATCAATTAGATAATTTATAAGAAATACAATTCAGTAATAAAAATCAACAACTCAGAGATAATACTTTTTAAATTTCTTATTCAATTTGCAAATTTGAAGTATAAAACAAAAACATTATGAAAAATATAAAAACCTTAATTATACTTATAACTATAGTTGCCAGTCAATTTGTAAATGCACAATTTGAAGAGAAATTTTACTTTCCAAAAAAAGAATGGAGAGAAGTTAAAATACCATATTTAGAAGACTTTATTTCAGTTGAAGAAGATACCATTCATACTGCTTTTTTTCAACCAAAAGTAACTCCTAAAGCAAGCGTTCTATTTTTTCATGGAGCTGGAGGTAATATTTCAACGTATATGTATATGATTGAACCTTTAGTAGAAAATGGTTATCAAGTGTATGCGGTAGATTTTAGAGGATATGGTAAATCTACAGGAAACCCGACTCACATAAATATAAAGAGTGATGTAGAGGTTATATATGCAAAAATGAAAAAGAATGAAGTAATAAAAAATACTAAGCTAATTGTAATGGGAGCTTCTTTGGGTTGTCAGATTGCAACTTATTTTACTAAAACCCATCAAGATGAAGTTAGTGCGTTGATTTTAGATGGTGGGTTTGCTTCATTTGCCGATGTAGCAAAGTTATACGCACCTAAAGAAGCCCATATGTTTATAGAGGGAGCTTTAGGTAAAATGTACCCATCAAAAAATGAAATAAAGGGGATAGAGAATATGCCAAAATTGATTATCCATGGAAAAGTAGATAAATCAATTCCAATGAGTCAATCAGAGGTTGTGTTTAAAAATGCAAAAGAACCAAAAGCATTTTTTGTTTCTGAAAAAGGTCATTTAGAGGCATTAAAATTAGAAACAGAAAAAGTGTTTAAGGAGATTGATAAATTATTAACAATTCAGTAATAAAAAACAACAACTCGGTTTTGTTTTTTATTTATAAATGAATGGAAACGAGGTGTTTGTGTTGTCAAAAAACAAAAACTATGCAACGAATTATTTTAATCGGAATGCTTTTTTTAATCGGAATTTTAACTTCTTTTTCACAAGAAAATCACACAATAACGATAGATTTTAAAGGAATGAAATCGGACAAAGGAGACATATATGTAGCTCTTTATAATAAAGCTGATGATTTTTTAAAGAAACCATTAAAAGGAGTTATCGTGAAAGTAGTTAATAAAAAAGCTACGGTAACTTTAAAAGATATTTTAACAGGAGTTTATGCAGTTTCTGCCTTTCATGATGTAAATGACAATAAGAAAATGGATACTAACTTTTTTGGAATCCCTAAAGAACCAACAGGAATGTCTAATGACGCAAAAGCTTTTATGGGACCTCCTAAATATGAAGACGCAAAATTTAACGTAGACAAAAACACAACAATATCAATTAATATAAAATAAACTCAAGATGAAAAAAATAATCACATTAATAGCATTGGTAATTGCAGTAACTGTATCTGCACAATCTCAATATGAAAAAGGAATGGACAAAGCTTTTGATTTATGGGAGCAAAACAAAACTAAAGAAGCAGGTCAGTTATTTGAGCGAATTTCGCAAGCAGAAAAAGATAAATGGTTACCATCGTATTATGCGGCAACCATAGAAATTATTGGAAGTTTTGGATTAAAAGATGAAGCGGTATTAAAAGCTAAATTAAATAGGGCACAAGGGTTTTTAGATGCGGCAAAATTATTATCTCCAGACAATCCAGAGATTCTAACTAATCAAGCATTTTTAAATGTAGCATATATGGCTTTTGATGGTCAAAAATATGGAATGACTATGTCTATGAAAAATAGTGCGCTATATGCTAAAGCTTTAAAGTTAGCTCCTAAAAACCCTAGAGTTATAATGAGTAAAGCAGAAGCGGATATGGGAGCTGCACGTTTTTTTGGACAACCAATAACACCTTTTTGTAAAGATGTAAAAAAAGCAGTAGAATTCGCAAAAGAAGAAAAAATATCAGAAAAGTTTTACCCTAAGTTTATGTTTAAACGAGCGGAGCAAATTATACAAAAATGTGAGAAATCTTAATGCTTTTCTACTAGCTGAATTAATAAATTAAAAGAACCTTCATCGGTTACCCATTTTCTATATTTTTTAAAGGGTAATTGTTGAAGGTTTTTTGTTGGATACAATTGATGAAAAATAGTTAACGCTGCTAAAAAACTACCAATTTTAGATGGATGAAAATTATCAAGGCTATACAGGTTTTCTTTTTCTTTATAGGTGTTGTACTCTTTCCATATAGTACCAACAGGGAATAAAGTAGCGTTATTTTGTTTAGCCGCTAGCGTGTGATTTTCTATAACTTTATTAAAGGTATGATAATATCTTACAGATGGCCAAACCATATAATACCCCAATTTAATGTTGTATTTATTACAAAGTGCTTTCATTTTTGCACCATCTTTTAATAACATTTGTTTTCCTTGTTCTTGCGATGAAGGACCTTGTTGAATAATGATATAATCAAACGATTGTTTTTCTAATAATTTTTGTAATAACCCTTGATTTAAATGATCTATGATTGCATAATTAGGAAAACACAAACTTTTAGTTTTTATGCTAACTCCATTTTTCTTGCCAACATACTCTAATATTTCAGGCATATTATTAGTGTAGGTTAAACTATTACCTACAAAAAGAATGTTTTGAGCTTGTAATGAAACTTGAATAAAGAAAAAGAATAAAAGTAGTTTTTTCATTGTTTTTTGTAATAAAAACAAGATAACAAGTTTGAAATAAAAAACAGTAAAATTAAGTGTTAAAAAGATTTTTTTTGAGGAATTTACCTTAGTTATAGTTTCTGTTTTGTATTACTTTTAAAAAAAACAAAAGACATGGCACAAGTTTATGCAGGAGAAATTCAGACATATGAAGTATCAATAGGAAGAAGTTCAGCGGGTTCAGGACCTGGTTTTGGAAGAACTTGGGAAAGGTATATTAAATTAAATTTTAGATCAGGAGGTTTAGCAAATGGAGTTAGAGTTGCTGAGTTAAATTTTTTTGAAGAACCTAGTCATATTGATGATAGAAAAAACGGAGTTAGATCTGATTCGGTAATTAAAATTTTTATTCCAATTTATGATTTTGATAATATTTACAAGGTTTTAAGAACAGAAAAGCCGTTGAATTTTCTATGGCAGCAATTAGATCCTGGAAATAGTTTAACCAGTGTTAATGCGTGGAGGTTAACAACAAGTAGAGAACCAATAGCAGAAGGGGATTCCGAAATATAGAAAAAAATAAAGGTTTACTGTTTTTTAATCAAAAAGATATGTTAAGTAAGAATATTAATAAAAATAGTTTTTTTGATATTACTGTTAACGTGTTTGTGTATGATTTCGTTGCGTGTTTCAGCAACTAAATTAGCAAATACAAACCGAATAGAAAATCCGCGAGGATTTTCGTAAGTAGGCGAGAACCAGCAATTACTTATAGCCATTGTTGGGCTTAGTTATTTATTATAAATTTTAAAATATTCTTTCAAGTAATTCTTACCTTTTTCAGTAAAGTCATACCTGCCACTTCCACTTCCTTTTTTAATTAAATCGTGAGCAATGTAGTATGACGCTATCCTATCTGGTATTGCTTTATTTTCGAATTGCCAATTATGTTGGATATAATTCGCTATCTCTTCAAAGTGATTAACTGCATTTTCATTAGAGAAAAACTCATCCATTTCTTTTTTATCTTTTGATGAGTTATTATTTGTTAATTCTATTTGTTTTCGATTATTCGATATATCGTTCAATCTTGTAGTTAGTTCAGAGTTTTCGTTTTTAAGTGCTGTAATTAAGTCATCTTTGTCTTTTATCAATTTTTCAAAACTTTCCTCCTTGTTAGCAAGTTCAACTCTTAACTTCATAGACTGTTCTAAAGTCAAAAGTTTTTGTTTTTCTATTGAATTCTTATGGTCACTTTTTCTTTTGTCGAAGTATAACCACAATCTATAAGCTTGTTCGGCCAACCAAGAATAAACAGTTAGAATTAAAATAGTTGAAATAATAGGGTAAATAAGACCATCATAAATATTCAATAAGTTTGAATCTATGTATTCAAATTTTGTAGTTTTTAACTCTTTCGTATTTGTAAAAAAAAGAACCAATACTATTTTCCAATTCCAGACAATCCAGCTAAATAGAAAAGCTCCGAATAAAGGACTTGTCGTTCTTTCGTAAAGTATTGAACTAATGGATTTCTTAAATTCGTCTATCATTTGGTATTTGCGTTAATTAAGCCCAACGGGCTTGTGTATGAAACGTAGCGTGCAAAAAGATACTAACTTTTCGGATTAACACAGAGCCGAATTTTTATATTTTGTTTTAATTTATCAATTTTAAAAGCCAAATTAAAAATTTGGCGGACATCACAAATATGCAGAAACCTTTCAGTTTAGCACTTATTAGCTATGTTTTATACACCGTGTTGTGTGTAGGCTTTTTTTATTACATTTCTACTATTAATTCTTCTCGTATAAATTTTAGAGATTCCGCATAATAATCATTTCCGTCCCAGTCTCCAATTTCTATTTGAGTTAGTTCATTATGCAAACAAATAACAGGGGTCATAGGTTCTAGCTGTATTCCAAAAGATTTTTTTCATCATCATATACTGCGTAACTATTTTCAGTTTCAACTTCACCCCAACTAGTTTTTTCAATCAGTTTAGTCGTTTTATAGAATTTTAAGCTGTCAAATATTTTAGGCTCATTAACTCTTAATATCTCATATAAATCTTTACCAAATTCAACATATCTGGTTTTAACTTCGTCAAAAGTCTCCTCGGTATATTCTTGAGAATTATTTAGTAAAGGATGAATCATCTCATTTAATTTTTTGGCTTACACACAACTGGTTATATGTAAATAAAACATACTGTTATCCGGATTAAAAAAACGGATAATAGTATATGTATGTTTTTTTAGAAAAAGAGATGTGCAATCAGAATTTAATCTAACGAGCTCAAATTAATATATACTACGGTGAGTTTTAGCAATCTTTTTCTTCACTCAAATATAGTAAAATCAATAAATTATTAGAAAGAAAGTTTTTAATAAGTTATGCACAGATTTTGCTAATTTCGCCATTCAAAATTAAGATGTATGATTACTGTAGATCAATTAACGGTTGAGTTTAGTGGAAAAACCTTATTTAAAGATGTTTCGTTTGTAATAAACGAGAATGATAAAATAGCTTTAATGGGTAAGAATGGAGCAGGGAAATCTACTATGATGAAAATTATAGCAGGCGTTTCTAAAGCTACTAAAGGTGGTGTTCGAAGTCCGAAAGATACAGTAATTGCCTATTTGCCACAGCATTTATTAATGGAAGATAATTGCACGGTAAAAGAAGAAGCATCGAAAGCTTTTGAAGCTGTTTTTTCTATGAAAGAAGAAATGGATGCTTTAAACAAACAGCTTGAAACCCGTACAGATTACGAATCGGATGAGTACATGAAAATTATCGAGCGCGTTTCTGATTTAGGAGAAAGTTATTACGCTTTAGAAGAAGTAAATTACGAAGCTGAGGTAGAAAAAGCATTAAAAGGTTTAGGTTTTAAACAAGATGATTTCGATCGGTTAACTTCAGAGTTTAGTGGAGGTTGGCGTATGCGTATAGAACTGGCTAAAATTTTACTACAAAAACCAGATTTAATTTTATTAGATGAGCCTACTAATCACGTAGATATCGAGTCGGTTATTTGGTTAGAAAACTTCTTGTTAAACAAAGCTAAGGCGGTAGTGGTAATTTCGCATGATAAAGCGTTTATCGATAATATTACCAATAGAACTATTGAGGTTACTATGGGAACGATTCACGATTATAAAGCAAATTATTCTCATTATTTAGAATTACGTAAAGAACGTCGTTCGCATCAAATAAAAGCTTATCAAGAACAGCAAAAAACTATTGCTGATATTAAGAGTTTTATAGAGCGTTTTAAAGGAACGTATTCTAAAACAAATCAAGTAGCATCGCGTGAGCGAATGTTAGAAAAAATTGTTCCGATTGAAATTGATGAGGTTGATACTACTTCTTTAAAATTACGTTTTCCTCCATCACCACGTTCTGGAGATTATCCAGTAAAAGTTGAAGGATTAACAAAGAAATATGGAGATTTAACCGTGTTTAAAGATGCTAGTTTTTCAATTGCTCGAGGAGAAAAAGTATCGTTTGTTGGTCGTAACGGAGAAGGAAAATCAACCATGATTAAAGCAATTATGGGAGAAATTGATTTTGAAGGTGAATGCGGCTTAGGGCACAATGCTAAAGTGGGATATTTTGCACAGAATCAAGCGTCGTTATTAGATCCTGAGTTAACAGTATTCCAAACAGTAGATGAAGTTGCCGAAGGAGATATTCGTACGCAGATAAAAAATATCTTAGGTCGTTTTATGTTTGCTGGCGATGATATTGATAAGAAAGTAAAAGTACTTTCAGGTGGAGAAAGAACACGTTTAGCAATGGTGAAGTTGTTGTTAGAACCTGTTAATGTGTTGATTTTAGATGAGCCAACAAACCATTTAGATTTACGATCGAAAGATGTTATTAAGGAAGCTTTAATGCATTTTGATGGAACCTTAATCTTGGTATCTCACGATCGTGATTTCTTACAGGGCTTATCGCAAAAAGTATTTGAGTTTAAAGACAAACGTGTTATCGAACATTTTGAAACAATTGATGCATTTTTAGAGCGTAATAACATCAATGCTTTAAAAGAGATTGGTTTATAGTTTAACTAGCACCACAGCATTTTTTATATTTAAGTCCGCTGTTGCATAAACAAGGATCGTTTCTAGAAATATCTATTTTCTTAAGATGTAGATTCATATCATCCATATCTTGCTTAAATATTTTTTCTAGTAGTTCATATAATTCAGGATGCTTTCTAGCTAATAGCTTAGGACGTTCAAAAAAGTACTCGCTTGCAACCGAAAAGAATTCTGCTTTATTAGTGCCACCATATGGATTAATATCAGAGGTTTTATCGTAGATGTCTTCAATTTTTTGATTTATTAAATCTATCCAAGGTATGGTGTACTGTTTTTCTAATAAAACATGTGGTATTCCATCAATATTGCCATCTAACTTGTCTATTAAGTGTACAAATTCATGTATGGCAGTGTTTTTTTTATCAGACTCGTTACTAAAACCAAGATGTAAAGCGGGTTTAGAAAGCACCATTTTATTATCTAAATAACCATTGCCCACCATTCCTAATATTCTGCGATTACCTCCTTCAGTTTCAAAATGCTGATTAAACATAGCAGGATATAAAATAACCTCTTTAATATTGGGGTATTTCCAATTAGGGAAATTGAAAATTGGGATTACCGCACTTGAAGCAATTAAAAGTTTATCGGTAATATCTACTGAAGTTTTAACGCCAATAATATCGCAGTTTAATAAGAACTCTTGAATTTTATATTCAAATAAGTTTTTCTCTTTGTTTGGTAAGGCATTATAAAAAGCTACTTTTTGTATTAAAATGTTTTTCCATTTTTTAGGAAAATCAATAGAAGGAACGATCCATGAAGAAGATGATTTACTTTTAGAACTATTAGTTAGAAAAAAAAGAAGAGAAATAATAGTTATAATAAGTATAAAAGAGAATATCATTTAATTAGCAATTTATTTTAATACGAATATAAAAAAGCAATCATAAAAAAAACTCGCCAAATGACGAGTTTTAATTTATATAAACAAATTTGTAATTTTAATTACTTGCTAGTATCAGCTTTATCTACCACAATTCGGTTTTCACGATTTGCAATTTCCCATGCTGTATGAAAAACTAAACGAGCTCTGTTTTCTAACATTTCGTAGTTAATCTTTTCAGGTGTATCGGTTGGTCGGTGATAATCTGCATGTGTACCATTAAAATAAAAGATAATAGGAATGTTATGCTTCGCAAAATTATAGTGGTCAGAACGATAATAAAAACGATTCGGATCGTTTTCGTCGTTGTATTTATAATCTAAATTGATGTTTGTATATTTTTTATTCATCGCTTCTGAAACATTATGTAACTCAGTACTTAATTTATCAGCTCCAATTAAATATACATAATTAGGGTTTCCTTTATGACGATCATCAACTCTACCTACCATATCGATATTTAGGTTTGTAACCGTATTTGCTAATGGAAAAATAGGATTCTCGGTGTAGTATTTAGATCCTAATAAACCTTTTTCTTCACCAGTAACGTGTAAAAATAAAACTGAACGTTTAGGCCCTTTACCAGCATCGGCAGCTTTTTTAAAAGCTTCAGCGATTTCTAATATAGCAACAGTACCAGAACCATCATCATCGGCTCCATTATAAATTTCTCCGTTTTTAACACCTTCGTGATCTAAGTGAGCAGAAATTACGATTATCTCATCAGGTTTTTCTGATCCTTTAATAAACGCAACTACGTTTTCAGAATCTTTTAAAGTCATTCCACGACGGTTGTTACTTAGGTAAGCAGATGGTACTTCTTGAAAGTAATCATCTCCACCCAAAGGAGATGCTATTCCTTGGTCGATATAAAAATCTTTTAAGTATTTAACAGCTTTCTTTTGTCCAGGTTCACCAGTGTTACGACCTTCAAATTCATCAGAAGCATATATAAATAAGTGTTTTCCTAAATCTTTAGCGGTAATGGTCTTAGCAAATTTTTCAGAATAATCTACATTCGAATCATTATCGGTGCTTGTTGTTTCTTTGCTCGATCCACAAGCTACAAGTACCGCAGCACCTGCCATGTATAATAATTTTTTCATCAATATTTAGTTAAGGTTTTGGTTTGATTGATTCTCAAAAATAACAATTTGTTACAGAGGCTCAAATTTAATTTTTCTTTATAATGAATTGTTCTAATGTTTTGTTAAAACTTATAAGCTCTTTTGGGAACAATTTTTCAAAGGCATTTTGATTGATAAGCTCTTTAGAAGTGCCGCTATGAATCTCTTTTTCAGTTAGTAAAATAAATTCATCTGCCAATTGAATAGCAAGGTTAATTTCGTGAGTAGAAATAATAATTGTTTTCTCTGTTTTTTTTACGAGTTTTTTTAACAAAGAGAATACTTTAAAAGTATGATGAATATCAAGATGGGCAGTAGGTTCATCAAGAATTATAATTTCGGTATCCTGAGCCAAAGCACGGGCAATTAAAACACGTTGTAATTGTCCGTCACTTAATTCATAAAAACGTTTGTCTTTTAAATGAGTTATTTCAGTTTCTTCAATAGCCCAAAGTATTTTTTTTAAATCATTTGGCGATAATGTATCGATCCAATTAGTGTATGGTTGACGTCCTAAAGCAATCAATTCGAAAACGGTTAATTGACTTAATGGTAAGCGCTCGGTAAGTACTAAACTTAATGAAGTTGATAATTCTTGATTAGTATAGGCTGAAAGCTCTTTTTGATTAATTTTTATGCTTCCTTCTATAGGTTTTTGAACTTTAGAAAGGGTACGTAATAAAGTGGATTTTCCAATTCCATTTTTACCTAACAGCGCAATAAACTTCCCTCTTTCAACAGACAAGTTGATATTGGAAGCAATAATAGTTTGTTGCTTTTTTGTTTGATAACCTATGGATAGATTTTCAGTTTTTAATACGATATGTTTTTCTGATTTGCTCAAAACTAAACGTAAATTTTCTTTTTTCTTATTAATAACCAAATTACTACAGGTGCGCCAAATAACGAAGTTATCGCATTAATAGGTAAAGTAAATTCGCTCGTTGGTAATTGAGCGATACTATCACAGATTAATAAAACTATTGCACCAATTAATGCTGTCGCAGGAATTAATATTTTATGGTTTGATGTTGAAAATAACATTTTAGAAATATGTGGTACTGCTAGTCCAACAAAAGCAATGGGACCTGAAAAAGCTGTGATAACTCCAGTTAGCAAACTGGTAATTAAAAGAATTATATTTCTACTTTTTTTAATGTTAATTCCAAGGCTTTTGGCATAGTTTTCACCTAGTAAAAAACTATTTAAAGGTTTTATAACAGCAAAAGTACTTAGTATTCCTATGGCATATATTATTGCAAATACCGATAGTTCTGTCCAAGTTAAGTTACCTAAACTGCCAAAGCTCCAAAACATATATTGTTGTATTTGTTCAGCTTCACTAAAATAAGCGAGTACAGATATTACGGCAGATGTTAAAGAGCCAAACATCAATCCGATAATTAAAATCGACATGGTATTTCTAACTCTGTTTGCTGCGATAATTACAGCAGATAAAACCAAAAAAGCGCCAATACTGGCTGCAATTGCTAATGCCCAATTTGAAAAACCTGCCAATAGAAAAGCACCGCCAAAAACACTAGAACCAAGAATAAGTAAAGCAACACCTAAACTAGCACCAGAAGAAATTCCAAGTACAAAAGGGCCAGCAAGTGGATTGCGAAATAAAGTTTGCATTAATAATCCGCAGATAGATAAGCCAGAACCTACCATAATTGCTGTAATTGCTTTTGGTAAACGAAAATTTACAATAATGGTTTGCCAACTATCTTTTGAAGCAATACCTCCAGTTAAGCTTTTAAAAATATCTTTAAAGGGAATAGAAACAGAGCCTAAACTAATATTTAAAAATAAAAAGACAATCAGTAGCACTGAAAGTATAAGAAAGTGTTTAGTATATTTATTTGAAGAATTCAATTAGCTTAAAGATTTTAAAAATTCTACTAATTGTTGAATTGCTAACCCTCGGTGACTAATTGCATTTTTTTCTTCTGATGTCATTTCTGCAAACGACTTTGTATAACCTTCTGGTTGAAAAACAGGATCGTATCCAAAACCTTTTTCACCTTGTTTTTTGTTTAGAATTTCACCTTTACAAATCCCATCAAATAAAAACTGATTGCTATTTAAATTTAAGCAAACCGAAGTTCTAAATTGAGCTTTTCTATTTTCTTTATCTTGTAATTCAGTCAATAGTTTTTGCATATTATTTTCTGCATTGGCAGGTTCACCTGCATAGCGAGCTGAATATACACCAGGAGCTCCTTGCAAACTTTCAACTTCCAAGCCAGTATCATCAGCAAAACAATTGTAACCGAATTTTTGGGTAATATGATTTGCTTTAATTTTAGCATTTCCTTCTAAAGTACTGGCAGTTTCTTCAATATCATCAAAACAGTTAATATCTTTTAAGGAAAGTAATTCTATAGAGTTGGGAAGCATTTTTTGTACTTCTGCAAGTTTGTTTAGGTTATTGGTAGCGAAAACAAGTTTCATTTATTGAATTTTTATGCTAACAAATGTATCAAAAATTATCATCTTTGTTATTATGCTAAGTGCTTTTATGAAAAAATAAAAATGTCTGAAGGTCTTGAAAATAAAGGAATGTCATGTAAATGTCGGGTTTAAATCAGTTAAAATGTTTCGTGAAATTCAAAATCAAAACTAACATTGTATGGGAAATAAAAATTTACTTACCATGAAACAGCCAGAATTAGGAAGAAAGATTTATGAATTGAGAAAACAAAAAGGGTTAACTCAAGAAGAATTAGTTGAAAAATGTAATATTAATGTGCGTACAATTCAACGAATTGAAGCAGGAGAAACGACACCAAGAAGTTTTACAATAAAAATATTATTAGAAGCTTTAGATGCAAGTTTAGATAGTTTTACTAATGAAACTGAAATTACAGACCGTGATAGAAATATATTAAACATAGCATGGATTTCTGGAGTTGTTTATTTTGTTTTTGGGTTTATTGAAACTATTGCTGATGTCTATCAATTTACAGATGATGATTCTCTATTTAATATAATTACTTATTCAAGTATTAAAATTGTTTCATCTATAGTGTTTGTGCTTTTTTTTATGGGTTTTTTAAGAGTTGCTAAAATTTATTCTTCAAATTTATTAAAAACAATAGTATATATTTTTATGATAGCCTATGTTTTGTCAGCTATTTTAGATGTGTATTCAATTAGTTTAGCAAATGAGACTGTTATCGTTTCAGCAGTTATAGAGTTGATTGTTTTTGGAGCAATTCAGATAATTTTTGGATTGAGTTTATTACAATTAAAAGACAAATTAGGAACTTTAATTCAGGTTAATGGAATTCTAGAAATTATAACGGGAGCATGTTTAGCTACGGTGCTTTTAGCTAGTTTAGGCTTGGTATTTTTAATAGCTACTGTGCTAATAGAGATTATTGTAATATATAAATTTGCTAGAAGGTAAGTTACTCATGATGATAAGGTTCATTACGTAGAATAGTAAAGCCTCTATACAATTGTTCAACAATAAATAAGCGAATCATTTGATGAGAAAATGTCATTTTAGATAATGATATTTTTCCTTGTGATTTTTTATACATTGCATCAGAAAAACCATAAGGTCCTCCAATAACTAAAACTAATTGCTTTAAACCAGAATTCATTTTCTTTTGAAGATACTGAGAAAATTCAATAGAGGTAAAATGTTTTCCTTTATCATCTAACAAAACTAATTGATCAGTATTTTGAAGTTTACTTAAAATCAATTCACCTTCTTTTTCCTTTTGCTGAGTTTCGCTAAGGTTTTTAACATTCTTGATATCAGGAATTATTTCTAATTCAAATTTTATATAATGTTTTAACCTTTTTTGATAGTTGTCGATTAACTGAATTAAATTTTTATCATCAGTTTTACCAATAGTAAGTAGTTTTATCTTCATATTGCAAAATTAAGAATTCATAATTCATAATTGATTAGTATTTTAGCATATATAATTTTAGTGAACAAATGATTTCAAAAGAACAATTTAATAAAGAGTTAGATTTAATAATAACAAATGCAATTCGTGAAGATATCGGAGATGGTGATCATACATCTTTGTCGTGCATACCTAACGATGCTACTGGTAAAGCAAAATTATTAGTAAAGGATGAAGGGATTATTGCTGGTGTAGAATTTGCTAAAATGGTTTTTAATTATGTTGACGCTGATTTAGAAGTTGAAACATTAATTAACGACGGAGATGAAGTTAAGTACGGAGATATTGTTTTTTATGTTTCTGGTAAATCACAATCTATTTTAATGGCGGAGCGTTTGGTGTTAAATGCAATGCAACGTATGAGTGCTATTGCAACCAAAACTGAGTTTTTTGCAAATTTATTAGACGGAACTAAAACCAAAGTATTAGATACTCGTAAAACAACTCCAGGAATTCGCGCCCTAGAAAAATGGGCAGTTAAGATTGGAGGAGGAGAGAATCATCGATTTGCTTTATATGATATGGTAATGATAAAAGATAATCATATCGATTTTGCAGGAGGGATTACTCCAGCAATTACAAAAACTAAAAACTATTTAGCTGAAAAAGGATTGGATATTAAGATTATAGTAGAAGCTCGTAGTTTAGAAGAAATTGAAGAGATTTTGCAAAACGAAGGTGTGTATAGAATTTTAATAGATAATTTTAATTATGAAGATACGCGTAAAGCAGTATCTTTAATTGGAGATAAATGTTTAACAGAATCTTCGGGAGGAATTAACGAGAAAACAATTCGTGAGTATGCTGAATGCGGTGTTGATTTTATATCATCAGGAGCTTTAACACATTCGGTTTATAATTTAGATTTAAGTTTAAAAGCAGTAGATTAATTTAATATTAGTAAAATGAAAAAACATATAATCATCGTTGCTACTTTAGTATTGGCTTTGTCATGTAAAACAAAAGAAGCGAAAAAAGAGAATACATCAGATATGGCAAATAATCCTTTATTAATTGAAAGTACATTAGATTACGGAGCGCCGGATTTTACTAAAATTAAAGATGAACATTTCATGCCAGCTATTTTAGAGGGAATGAAAGTGCAAAATGAAGCCATTCAGAAAATAACTGAAAATAAAGAAGTACCTACGTTTGATAATACGATTATTGCTTTAGAAGAAAGTAGTAAAACGTTAGATAATGTTACTGCTGTTTTTTACGGATTAGCGGGAGCACATACAAACGATACTATTAAGGAAATTCAAAAAGAATTAGCACCAAAATTTTCTAAACATAACGATGATATTCTATTAAACACCGAATTGTTTAATAGAATAAAAACGGTTTATAATAATTTAGAGGGTTTAAATTTAGATGCTGAATCAAAGCATTTAGTTAATGAGTATTATAAAAATTTCGTTAAAGCGGGAGCAAACCTTTCTGAAGATAAAAAAGAAAAGTTAAAAGAAATCAATTCTGAAATAGCGAGTTTATCAAACGATTTTGGTAAAAAGTTATTAGACGCTAGTAAAAAAGGTGGAGTTGTAGTTTCTGATAAAGAAAAATTGAAAGGATTTTCTGAAGAAAAAATTAAATCTTTAGAAAAAGATGGTAAATATGAAATTCAGTTAATTAATACTACACAACAACCATCTTTACAATCTTTAGAAGACAGAAATGTTCGTAAAGAATTATTTGAAAAGTCGATTCATAGATCTGATGATGGTGATTATAATACTAGCGATTTAGTAAAAAAAATGGTTGCTTTAAGAGCGCAGAAAGCTAAAATATTAGGTTTCGATAATTATGCTAGTTGGAGTTTACAAGGTACTATGGCTTCTACACCAGCTAAAGTTTTTGAAATGTTTACAGGGCTAATTCCAGGATCGTTAGATAAGGCAGCTTCAGAAGTAAAAGAAATTCAAGCTGAAATTAATAAAAATGGAGGAGATTTTAAATTAACTCCTTACGATTGGAATCATTATGCAGAAAAAGTACGTAAGTCTAAATACAATTTAAACGAAGAAGAAGTAAAGCCTTATTTCGAAGTTACTAATGTGCTAGAGAAAGGTGTTTTCTATGCAGCTACAAAATTATACGGAATCACATTTAAAAAGCGTGATGATATTCCAACTTATCATCCAGATGTTGTAGTTTATGAAATTTTTGAAGAAGATGGCAGCCCGTTAGGATTGTATTACGGAGATTTCTTTGCTAGAGATAGTAAAAGAGGAGGAGCATGGATGAGTGCTTTTGTAAAGCAATCTAAATTACGTAATCAAAAACCAGTAATTTACAATGTGTGTAACTCACCAAAACCAGCTGAAGGAGAACCAGCATTAATTAGTTTTGATGAAGTAGAAACAATGTTTCATGAGTTTGGACATGCTTTACACGGCTTATTCGGAAATCAAAAATATGCTTCAATTTCAGGTACTAGTACTTCGAGAGATTTTGTAGAGTTTCCATCGCAGTTTAACGAAAACTGGGCAACACACCCAGAGGTTTTAAATAATTATGCTTTGCATTATAAAACAGGTGAAGTAATTCCAGATTCTTTGTTGAAGAAAATTAAAGATGCAGGAACTTTTAACCAAGGGTATTCAATGATAGAAAACTTGTGTTCATCTAGTTTAGATATAAAATGGCACACAATTTCTGCTGATGATAAAATTGAAGATGTGGCTAAGTTTGAAGAGGAAGCTTTAAAGCAAATGAAATTAAATGTTGATGAGGTTCCACCAAGATATCGTTCTACATACTTTGCACATATTTTTAGTGGAGGATATGCCGCTGGATACTATTCGTATTTATGGACAGAAATGTTAAGTCACGATGCATATGATTGGTTTAAAAACAACGGATTGTTAACACGTGAAAACGGTCAGAAATTCCGTGAGCAAGTTTTATCAAAAGGAAATACGATGGATTATGCTGAAATGTATAAGACATTTGCTGGTAGAGATCCAAAAGCTGCTCCTATGTTAAAAGCACGTGGATTAAAGTAGTTTTTGTTGTAAAAAAAAGCTGAGGTACAAAGTTCTTAAAGTTAGGACTTTGTACCTTTGTTTTTTAACATTGTATGTAAAAAGAAATGACCAAACGAATAGAAAGTAAACTAGATAAAATACCAATACTAAATTTATTGGTCGCCTTTGGAAAGAAAATTAAGATTCCTGGGCTAGAAGGAATGTCTTTATACGATGTGCTAGAAATGTACATAATAGGTATTGTAAAAGGCGCTTTAACTACAAGAGCTGGTGGAATTGCATTCAGTTTCTTTATGGCAGTTTTTCCATTTATGCTGTTTATTTTATCGTTGATTCCTTACATACCCATTGAAGGATTTCAAGACAATTTGTTTGGATTAATTCAAGAAATGTTACCTCCTAAAACCTTTAATGCAGTTGATGGTGTTTTAAAAGATATTATTAACAATCAGTATGGCGGCTTACTATCTTTTGGTTTTTTAGCATCTATTTTTTTAATGACAAATGGTGTAAATGCTATTTTCGGTGGATTCGAATATTCCTACCATGTAAAAGAAATGAGAAATGTTTTTAGAGCTTATATTGTTTCTTTAGGAGTTTCGTTATTAATGTCTTTTTTCTTGATAGTAACAGTGGTGTTAATCATTTTTTATCAAGTAGCTTTAGGGAGAATAGACAAAGCAGGTTGGCTAGATACTGCTGGTTTAGACTTGTTTTATTGGGGTAGAGGGTTATTATTCTTACTAATGATTTTTACTATTGTATCACTTTTATTTCGTTTCGGTACCAAACAAGGAAAGGAAGTACGATTCTTTTCACCAGGAGCAATATTAACCACTATATCATCTTTATTTACTTTTTATCTTTTTGGTATTTATATAGAAAAATTTGCAACATATAATCAGTTATACGGTTCTATTGGTACTTTGTTAATATTAATGCTATTTGTTTGGTTAAATGCAATTATACTATTGTTAGGCTTCGAATTAAATGCATCTATTTATCGATTAAAACGAAGAAATAAAACTTCATAATCTATTTTTTAATTCAGATATTTGCGCTCTCAATGCATTTATTTGCTTGTATAATAATAAACATCATTTTTATAATTCATAAGTAACTATGAAAGTAGGAATTCCAAAAGGAACAAGAGATTTTTCGTCAGAAACAGTAGCCAAACGAAACTATATTTTTAATATAATTAAACATTCGTTTGAAAACTTCGGGTTTCAACCTATCGAAACTCCAAGTTTTGAAAACTCTTCTACTTTAATGGGAAAGTATGGAGAAGAAGGGGATCGTTTGATTTTTAAGATTTTAAATTCGGGAGACTATTTAAAGAAAGTAGATGATAATTTATTGACAGAAAAGAACAGTCAAAAATTAATTTCTAAAATCTCTGAAAAAGCATTACGCTATGATTTAACGGTGCCATTTGCACGTTACGTTGTACAACATCAAAACGATATTACATTCCCGTTTAAACGTTACCAAATTCAACCAGTTTGGAGAGCAGATCGCCCACAAAAAGGTCGTTTCAGAGAATTTTATCAATGTGATGCAGATGTAGTAGGTAGTAAATCTTTATTACAAGAAGTAGAGTTTGTACAGTTATACGATACTGTTTTTGGTAAGTTAGGTTTAAACGGTACGACTATCAAAATCAACAATCGTAAAATATTATCTGGTATTGCAGAGGTAATCGGTGCATCAGATAAATTAATTGATTTTACTGTAGCTTTAGATAAGTTAGATAAAATTGGTAAAGAAGGAGTTGTTAAAGAAATGCTTGAAAAAGGAATTTCTGAAGAGGCTATTAAAAAGGTAGATCCTTTATTTAATTTTTCAGGATCAAACCAAGATAAATTAAATGCTTTAAAGGAAATGTTAAGCGCTTCTGAAGAAGGTTTACAAGGAGTAGATGATTTATGTACGGTTGTAAATATGATTGAAGAAGTAGGATTGTCATCGGCTTCATTAGAATTAGATGTAACCTTAGCTCGTGGATTAAATTATTACACAGGGGCAATTTATGAAGTATCAGCTCCAGAAGGTGTAAAAATGGGTTCTATCGGTGGTGGAGGTCGTTATGATGATTTAACAGGAATCTTTGGATTGAAAGATGTTTCTGGAGTAGGAATTTCTTTCGGTTTAGATCGTATTTATTTAGTAATGGAAGAGTTAGGTTTATTTGAAACTGTTCAATTACCAAAGCCAAAAGTGTTATTTTTAAACTTCAATGAAGAAGAGAATTTATTAAAGATAAAAGCGATTAAAGTTTTAAGAGAAAATAATATAAAATCAGAGTTATATCCTGATACTGCAGCAAGTAACAAGCAACAAAAAAAGCAGTGGAAATACGTTACCAACAGAGCAATAGAATTTGTAGTGATTGATGTTGATAATGGTGTGTTTGTTTTAAAAAACATGAATAATGGAGAACAAACTACTTGTTCTTTAAACGAATTGATAAATAAAGTACAGTAAATTAACAGCAATGTTGTAAATTTGCGCCCTAATAATAGAAAGAAATGTTTGAAGTGAACAGCAACAAAATGAATGACGAGAGAACTGAGGAAATAGGAGAGAACCACATCGGTACATCGGCTAAAACGCCATTACGTGCTGATGCGTTTGATATTTCTGACAAAGAAAAAATAGCTAGGATTCAAGATAGCGTAAAAGATATCTTAGAAACTTTAGGAATGGATTTAACAGACGATAGTATGCAAGGAACACCTAAGCGTGTTGCAAAAGCTTTTGTTAATGAAATTTTTATGGGGTTAGATCCTAAAAATATGCCAAAGGCATCAACGTTTGACAATAATTACAATTATGGTGAAATGTTGGTTGAAAAAAATATCGTTGTATATTCTACTTGCGAGCATCACTTATTACCAATTATTGGTCGTGCGCATGTAGCCTATATTTCTAACGGAAAAGTAATCGGTTTATCTAAAATGAATCGTATTGTAGAGTATTTTTCTAAAAGACCACAAGTACAAGAGCGTTTAACCATGCAAGTTGTACAAGCAATGCAAGAAGCATTAGGTACTGAAGATGTAGCGTGTGTTATTGATGCAAAACATTTATGTGTAAATTCTCGTGGAATTAAAGATATTGAAAGCTCAACTGTAACAGCTGAGTTTGGTGGTAAATTTAAAAACAAAGAAACGAAGCGTGAGTTTTTAGATTACTTAAAAATGGATACGGATTTTGATTAATGATAGTCAATCATTTAAAATATCAAAAGTCGGTTTACTACAGTAAATCGACTTTTTTTATAAATTAATTGAAAGAAAATGAATGTTTTAACGATTATTAAAAAATTTGGCATTACATTTGCAACTCAATAAACGTTGTTGGCACTTAAGCAAGCAACATATAATTTTTTATAATGAATAAAGGTACTGTAAAATTCTTCAACGAATCAAAAGGATTTGGATTTATCACAGAAGAAGGATCAAACAAAGAACATTTCGTACATGTTTCAGGATTAATCGACGAAGTTCGTGAGAACGACGAAGTTGAATTCGAGTTACAAGAAGGAAGAAAAGGATTAAACGCTGTTAACGTAAGAGTATTATAATATATATCATTACCAGAGTAAACTTTTTAATGAGAAGCCTATCAAATTTTGATAGGCTTTCTTATTTTTAAGAATTAAATATTTTAGAATGAAAGACGGTAGAAATAGAAAAGATGTTACTATAGGTAGTGAGGTTGAAGTTGTTCAGAAAAACCACCAAAGAACAGGAGAGCTTACTTCTGGTGTTGTAAGTAGATTGCTTACAAAATCATCAAATCACCCTCATGGAATTAAAGTACAATTAGAGTCGGGAATTGTAGGGAGAGTTAAAAAGATAAAAGAATAATTTTTTTCATTTTAAGTTCATTTTTTTAATTATTTTCACACTTCTAAAAATTAAAAAATAAATTATGAAAAAATTAAGTGTTATTTGCTTAGCTATTTTAGCTATAGGATTAAGTTTAACATCATGCAGTAGTGATGAAGTAATAAATAAAACAGGTGATCCAGCTATAGCTGCTCAACAAAATGCGACAGAAAGTAATAAAATAAGTGTAGAATCATTAGAACAGGGAGTTGTAATTGATGGGGCTATAAAGCAAACAGGAAATCCGCCAGCACCTAACAGTAATCTTGATTTTGAAATAGGGAATAAACAAATAGGAATTCAACAAGCAGGAGTGAATATTTCTTTTTCATCAACTTCTAATGATATAGCAGGAGCATATATTCGTTTTAAAGATGTTGATGGAAATGGAGCAATTAGTTATTTTGATGTTCCTGCTGCAGCTTTTGGAAGTAGAGCTGCCAAAGAAAAATCATATATAGAGAAATTAAATACGTTTAAATCAAAAAAGGTAAATGACACTTCAATTAATGTAAATTTCACAGATGTAATTCCTGCAGGAGAGTTTTGTTATGATATTTGTATATATGACAATGCAAATAATATTAGTGCAATACAAACAGTATGTGTAACAGTTGAAGCTTGGGGAGGAAATTCTGATGTTGTTGGAGATTGGGTACTAGAATCTGATTCAGGAGTTTACCAAGAGGAAGTTAATTGTAATAATGGAAATGTAATAAAGATAGATTCTGAATTGTATAAAGAGAGAAACCTTATTGTTAGTTTTGCTCAAGATGGTGGGCTTAAAATAGAAACAAGAGAGGAATCTGCCTATTATGATTACTTTGAAACTTTAAATACTTGCACACCAGTTTATGAAGATTATATTAAATATGAATCTGAAGTTCATGGTAATTGGGCATATAATGAAGAAAACAATGAATTGTTTTTAGTTGCACTAAAATTTATTAATCTTATTACACAAGAAGTAGAGGAAGTTGAGTTTGGTGAGGTTACTTCTGATGGTTTAAGGGTAAAAGAGGTGACTGCTGAAAAGCTAATTATTGAACAATTTGATAGTTATTCAAATCAGATTCAGGTGTTTGTTTTTAAAAGAAAATAGAGATAGTTGAATTTAATAAAAAAGATCATTCAATTTGAATGGTCTTTTTTATTTTACTTGTTTTTTAGTTTATTTATTCCATCTGCTAAAAACCATCCAGCAAATAATCCTCGAACTATTAAAAAAATGTATTTGTTTTCAGTGTTAAAATTAAAAAGTATTCGATAGCTTTCTTGATCTTTAAAAAACTGTAAAAAAGTACCAACGATAATTAAAGTACCAATAATTATATAAATGTAGGGTAGCGATTTTTTCATTAATGAATAGGGATTTTAATAGTGTACTCTTTCCTGCTTTTATTATTCAATTTGGTTTCTCTTAACCATGGGTTTACCAGCTTTAAATCTTTATAAGTTATTCCGTAATGTTTTGCAAAGTTGGCAATATTAGTTATTGCAGTATCTAACTTAACATCGTAAGTTGTAGGATGGATATATAAATCATCTTGATCATATACAAAACCATATTTTTTTGGATTAGACATAACTTCTTTTAAAGCCAAAATTCTAAAAACATATCTTCCAGTTTCAGTGTTTAAAAGTAAGTCGTAATAATCATCAACTTGCTGTTGTTTCATACGTTGAGATATTCTACCATTACCCGCATTATAAGCAGCAGCAGCCAGTGTCCAAGAACCTAGTTTTTTCTTAGCTTTTTTTAAATATTCAGAAGCAACCCTAGTAGATTTTTCTAAATTATAACGTTCGTCAACATTTCTGTTAACCTCTAAACCATATTCACGACCAGTAGCGGGCATAAAATGCCAATAACCAGCGGCTCCTTTTGATGATGGTATATTTATTAGTGCACTTTCGGCAACGCATAAATATTTAAAATCATCTGGTAAACCATACTTTTCTAGAAGAGGTTCGATAATAGGGAAAAATTTATTTGCTCTTTTTATTAATAACAAACCATTAGATTGCCAATAGGTGTTTACTAATAATTCGCGGTCCATACGTTCTTTAATATCTGCTCTTTCTAAAGGAACACGTTCGCCAGCTAATTCCATATAGCTAGGGATTTTAACAGCTTTTATTTCGTAGCTCTCAGCAACGTTTTTAATTTCTTGTTCGTTAGATTGACTAATAGTGTTAGTAAATAACACAGCAACAAAAACTACTGTTGCTAAAGATAAGAAGCGTATTGATTTATTCATTTTCTTTTATTTTTTTGGTGAGGATACGTAAAATGTTAATCATTCAAAAAGCATTCCTTTTCTAAAATTTTAGAAATTGTTTTTGCTTTGTTTAAAATCATAACATGCGTTCCGTTTTCTACCTCAATATGTTTTTTAATATGTTTAACAGGAAAAACTTCATCTTTATTTCCATGTATATGAATTACATTTGGTAACGGTTCTTTTTGTTGCCAATGCAATACGTTATAAATAGCCCATTGTAAATACTGCTTATCTCTTATAGATAAATACAGTTTATACAATTCAGCTCTTTTCTTTAAATAATCATTAAAGAAATAATACTCATAGCTTTCTATATTCGCTATTATTTTTGAGGGGAAAAGCTTATAAGCTCTTGTTAATTGAGCTATTTTTAAGCGTTTAGGTAGTTCTTTGTTGGTTTTGATACTTGAGATGATAATTACTTTTTTACAATCTAAAAGTTTACTCATTTCTTGTGCCATAATACCACCAAAAGAAACACCAACTAAGATAGGGTTTTTATGCTGAATATTAGCACACATTCTTTGTGCATATTCTTGAATAGTTTCATTTATGGACGTTGGTAATAACCAATCTAAAAAATGAAGTTCAAAATGTTCTTCAGGTAAAGAGATGTACTCAAATATTTTTGTGTTAGCGGCTAAACCAGGAACAAAATACACATGAGTTTTTTGCTTCATTACTCTAAGAATTTTTGATCTAATAAAATACCTTCTATATATTCATGTACATTAATTAACTCATCTGGAATGTCTTTCCATAAACGGATTTTAATTTGCTTTCCGTTATGTGTTATAAATGTACTTGGTAAATCTGTAATTCTAGTGTCGTCATATGCTTTTTTAAATTCTGAAAAATCTTTTTCAGATAGCATATCATTAATCTTTTTTAGTTGTTTTTCGGTAAGCTTAAATTCGTGTTTACCTTCTTTTAGAACATATTGAATTCCGTTAAAAATAACATTTCCATCTTTGTCAATGTCTAAGCTGTATACAGGACAATCACCAAAACAAGGTGTTTTTTTAATAGAAATCAACCTGTTTTCGTAGTCTTTTTTTATGTTGTTGATTGTAAGTATCTGATTTTTCTCAACTGATTTAAAAGTACCAGATTCTCCAAGACGTTTTACCCAAAAATCAATTTTTTCTTTAGGTACTGTGATTAAAGCAATTTTTAAATCATCTTGATCAAAAATTAACTTGTTCCAGTCAAGACCACTATTTGTAATTAAAGCTTTAGCATCTTCTACTTTTTCTGGATTATTTAAAACAAGAATTAACTCATTATTGATAACAACTTCAGGAGTTTTGTCTTTTATTTCAATAACAGTTTCTTCTTCTATTGTTGTATTTTTTTTGTCCTTTTTAGGAGTAGCACAAGCCATTGTTAAGGCAAAAACAGATAAAAGTAAATATCTCATAATAATTTTTGTTGGGGTTTCTATTAATGACAATTTAAGCAATAACTTCTTTATTAACAAAGTTAAAACGAACTAAACCATCTTCATCAATTTCTGTTAAAGTAACGGTATGTAAAGTGTTTACTAATTCAGGGTTCCAAGGCGTTTTTACTTTTACATAGTTTTGTGTAAATCCGTGAATATATCCCTCCTTATTTTCACTTTCAAAAAGTACCGTTAAAGTATTTCCTATTTGAGTTTCGTAAAATGCTCTACGCTTTTTTACTGATAATCCACGCAACATTTTACTACGTTTTGCTCGTGTTTTTTTAGGAACCACACCATCCATATGAACAGCTTCGGTATTTGGTCTTTCAGAATAGGTGAAAACATGTAAATACGAAATATCCATTTCGTTTAAGTAGTTATAAGTTTCTAAGAAAAGCTCATCCGTTTCTCCAGGAAAACCAACAATAACATCTACACCAATACAAGCGTTTGGCATTACTTCTTTAATTTTTGTGACTCTGTTGGTATACGTTTTAGTTAGATAACGACGCTTCATTTTCTTTAGTAACTCATCGTTACCTGATTGTAAAGGAATATGAAAATGAGGTACAAACGTTTGAGAATTAGCAACAAAATCTATGGTCTCATCTTTTAATAAATTCGGCTCGATAGATGAAATTCGTAAACGATGAATTCCTTCTACTTTGTCTAGCTCTTTTACCAGTTCTAAAAAAGTATGTTCGTGTTTTTTATTACCAAATTCGCCTTTACCGTAATCGCCAATATTAACTCCGGTTAAAACAATTTCTTTAATTCCTTTTTCAGAAATTTCTTTAGCGTTTTTTAATACATTCTCTAAAGTGTCAGAACGAGAAATTCCACGTGCTAAAGGAATGGTACAATAAGTGCATTTATAATCGCATCCATCTTGTACTTTTAAGAAAGCACGGGTACGATCGCCAATAGAATAAGCGCCAACATAAGAATCTGCTTCTTCAATTTCACATGAATGAACTTCACCAACTTCATTTTTGGTTAAGTCGTTTATATAACTGGTCACGTTGAATTTTTCAGTAGCACCTAATACCAAATCCACTCCATCAACAGCAGCTAGTTCTTCAGGTTTTAACTGCGCATAACAACCAACACCAATAACAAAAGCCTCTTCATTTTTCTTCAAAGCAGATTTTACAATAGATTTAAAACGCTTGTCGGCATTATCGGTCACCGAACATGTATTGATTACGTATACGTCCGCTTTTTCTTCAAATTCAACACGGTCAAAACCTTCATTCACAAAATTCCTTGCAATGGTAGAAGTTTCAGAAAAATTTAATTTACATCCTAAAGTGTAAAAAGCTACTTTTTTATCTGCATTCATTCCTGTACATTTATAGTTTGCAAAAATACAATATTGAAAATGATTTTTGAAACGAAAAGATTACAAGTTAGAAGGCTTCAAATAACTGATTTAAAATCTTTTTACGAATTAGAAAGTAACCCAAATGTATTGCAATATGCAACTGGTGAACCTAAGAACTTAAAAGAAAGTGAAGAGGATTTATTACAGTTAATCAAACGTTATGATAATCCAGATAATGATTTTTGGATTTATGCAATTGAGCGTAAGGAAGATAATGTATTTGTAGGTACCGTAGCTTTGATAAAAGATGAAGAAGGGAATGATGAGATTGGTTACCGCTTTATAGAGAGGTTTTGGGGAAATGGATATGCTACTGAAATATGTGAAGGATTGATTGATTATTGTAAATCAATCGGAATGAAAAAAATTATAGGGTGTGTTGTAGATGTGAATGTTGCATCTGCTAAAATATTAAAGCGTTTTAATTTTAAAGAAATTGAAAAATTTGTGAGCGATGATATTGGTTTAACAGAAACAAAATATGAATTAATTTTATGATAACAGATAAGTTTAAACTGCCTTATTATGCTGTGATTTTTACATCTTTACTTACAGATGAAATTGAAGGTTATAATGAATCAGCACAACAAATGGTTACTTTAGCCAAAGAGGAAGAAGGCTTTTTAGGAATAGAATCGGTAAGAGAAGAAATAGGAATAACTGTTTCTTATTGGAACAGTTTAGAAGCTATAATAAACTGGAAGAATAATGTAGAGCATACGGTGATTCGCGAAAAAGGGAGAGCTACATGGTATAAAAAGTACCAAGTAAGAATCTGTAAAGTTGAACGTGAATATGGATTTGAGAAAAAGGAATAGGTAAATGTACGCAGCAATATCAAAAGTATTATCTAAGTTTTTTAAACAGAGCACAATTTTTAAATACGGATTTAATATTTCACCTATGTATCGTAGGTCTACCGGGCGAATTATTGAGGTCTCAGAAGATTTATTAAATGCAAGAGTGAAGATTCCTATTAGTTATAAAAATAAGAACTATGTAGGTTCTATTTTTGGAGGAAGTTTATTTTCAGCAACCGATCCTGTTTTTATGATTCAATTAATGAATATTTTAGGTAATGATTATGTTGTATGGGATAAAAGTGCTGAAATTAAATTTAAAAGACCCGCTAAAGAAAATTCTTATGTAGATTTTGTTTTTTCTGAAAATGAGATTGTTGAAATAAAAGAACGAGTTCGAAAAGAAAAAGAAATCGATTTACAGAAGGAAATTAAAATTACCAATAAAGATGCTTCAATAGTATATGCTGAAGTATCTAAAATCATATACATTGCAGATAAAAGCTATTATAAAAATAAGAGAAAGAAGAAATAAACTTCTATTACTATTTATACTTCTAGTAAGTATCTCTTCTTGCACAAAAAAGAAGAGTAGTTATACAGATAATCAAGTTTTTCGGTATAACGAACATTCAAATATTACTTCATTAGATCCCGCTTTTGCAAAAGATCAACGTAATATTTGGGCAGTAAACCAACTATATAATGGATTAGTTCAATTAGATGATAGCTTGAATGTGCGACCTGATATTGCTAAAAGTTGGAATACTTCGGAAGACGGAAAAACGTATCAGTTCACTTTAAGAAATGATGTGCAGTTTCACAAACATGGATTATTCGGAAAGGACTCTACAAGAAAAGTAAGCGCAAATGATTTTGAATATTCTTTTAATAGATTGCTAGATAAAAATGTAGCATCTCCTGGAGGTTGGGTATTACAGAATGTTAGAGATTTTAAAGCGAAAAACGATTCAGTTTTTACAATTAATTTAAAACAACCGTTTCCACCTTTTTTAGGATTGTTGGCAATGAAATACTGTTCAGTAGTTCCAAAAGAAGCAGTTGATTATTTCGGAAATACATTTAGAGCTAATCCAATTGGTACAGGACCTTTTCAATTCAAGTTATGGGTAGAAAATACGAAACTGGTATTGCGTAAAAATCCTTTTTTTTATGAGAAAGATATTAAAGGAAACCAATTGCCTTACTTGGAAGCAGTAGCAGTTACTTTTTTACCAGATAAGCAAAGTGAATTTTTGCAATTTATTCAAGGAAATCTTGATTTTATGAAAAGTTTAGATGCTTCTTATAAAGATGATATTTTAAATACTGATGGAACTTTGAAAGAAAAATATGCTGATAAGATAACAATGCAAACAGGAGCTTATTTAAATACAGAATATTTAGGTATATATTTAGATGGAGAAGAGGAAACACCAACAAAATCTAAATTGATACGACAAGCTATCAATTACGGATTTGATCGTGAAAAGATGATTAAATTTCTTAGAAACGGAATTGGAACCCCAGCAACAAGTGGATTTATTCCAAAAGGTTTGCCGTCGTTTAATAATCAAAAAGGATATTCTTATCAGGCAGAAAAGGCTAAAAAAATTGTAGAGGAGTATAAGAAAGAAACAGGAAATACTTCACCAAAAATAACGATTACTACCAATAGTAATTATTTAGATTTGTGTGAATTTATTCAACGTGAGCTTCAAAAAATAGGTTTAGAAACTAAAGTAGATGTAATTCCTCCATCAACATTACGTCAAGGAAAAGCAAGCGGAAAATTACCAATTTTTAGAGCAAGTTGGATTGCCGATTACCCAGACGCTGAAAATTATGTATCGCTATTTTATAGCAAAAATTTCACACCCAACGGACCGAATTACACGCATTTTAAAAATGATAAGTTTGATAAATTGTATGAATTATCTATTAAAGAGATAGATTTGTTAAAACGCCAAAAATTCTACCAGCAAATGGATAGTATAATCATCAATGAAGCTCCTATTGTTCCTTTGTATTATGACGAAGTAATTCGTTTTTCTCAAAAAAATGTAAAAGATTTAGGAATAAACCCAATTGATTTATTGAATTTGAAAAGAGTAAAAAAGATAAATAAAAATAAAAAGGTTTAAGAATAATCCTTAAACCTTTTTAATAGATGATTGGGGGAATAATTTTTAATTACTTGTTGTAAAAGAAATAGTATTATCTCCTCCGTTAGTTATAGTATCGTCGTTGTATTTAGCATAAGGTCTAAAATAATAAGTAGTGCCAGCTGTTAAACCATCGATAACTTCTGAGGCATGCTCTTTTACAAGAATTATTCCTTGATTATGTATTCCATTATAATCAGATATAGCCCTAATGCTACTATTAGAAAAATCATTGTTTATACTATACTCAAATCCAATTTCCATTGGCATTTCTTTAGTCAGGTTTGAAATAACAAACCAAGGAGTGATTTCTGTTTGAGATTTGAAGAAAGGGATTTCTTTAATTTTTAAAGTTATAGTTCTAGTACTACTAGCGTCTATATCGGTACTCGCTTGAATTTCTTCACCATAAAAATAACTGCGATCTTTATGTTTAAAATAACCTCTAATAAAATAAGTTTGTCCTTTTGTTAAATTTTCAACATACCCGGTAGAATTATTACTTGTACCGTGAACATTAAAAGTATTAGAAATTCCAACTATTGGTTTAGAACTAGTACCAAAAACAAAGCCTCTTTCAGTTACAGGATTTGTAGGACTGTCATCTACATAACTAGCAGTTAGAGTTAAATTTACACTTCCTTCCGTCCTTATTAATAAAGAAATCTGTACTAGAATTTGTAATGAAACTTCTATTGTCGATAATTTCTGGTTCGTTATTGTCGCTTGAACAGTTGTAAAAAAGAATTGAAATGAATATTAAAACTATAGGTTTAAATAAATCTTTGACTTTCATGATATTATATTTAATTTTTTGCAAAACTCTGTAATATCATTGATATCAATTGTTAAAATGAAAGAATATGAGTTCTGAAATCAGAAAATAGAACTTGATTTAACTTTTTTTAAGCAAAAGAGTGTTGAAATAAAATATTTAAAGTAAATTATTTTTATAATTCATAGGTGTTGTACCAGTTTCTTTTTTAAAAGCATCGTAAAAGGCACTTTTACTTTTAAAACCTACTTCTAAACTAATTCCTTCAATACTAAAATTATCTGAAATTTCACTTTTTAATATAGTTTTTGCTTCTTTAATTCTAAAACTATTAATGTAAGATTTGAAGTTTTTATTAGAAATGGTATTTATAACTGTTGAAATTTTTTTTGGATGTTCGTTTGTTAAGTTTGCTATATCAACAATGTTTAAATTTGAGTTTTGAAATATTTTTTTTTGATTGAGAATTTGTTCTATTTTCTTAAATAATTCTTTATTTGAACTATCATCTTTAATTTCAGCCTTGTTATCTTTAGCTTTTACTGTTGTAGGTTTATATTTTTTAATTAAATTATTAACAGTTTGTTGGCGTACCCCATAAATGCATATCCAATATAGTAAGGTAAAATTGAAATATTTCTTATGTAGATATAAAAAAGAGCAAATAATAACCAGCTAAAATCTAAAGGAAGATTATTTAAAAAAGGGTAGTTTTCGTTTAGGTTTAAATACCTAGAAATAGGTTTTATATAGTTTACTGAGTATGCAAAAATAAACAAACCTAAAAGTAAAGTAGATCGTCTTTTTTTCTGATCGAGATAAACTAATATACCACTAAATATTATTCCTTGAATTAACCCAAGAATGTATAATATAGGTGTTATGTTGTTTGAAAAATCCATTATAAACTCAAAAAAGATGAATAGTAGTTACTCTTTTAATTCTTTAAGCAATCTACGAGCAGTTACTGTATCGTAAATAATTTTTAGTTTTTTTATTTTAAGATTTTGATCAAAATCAATAATATCAACCACATCAAAAGCTACTTGAGAGTTGTTTTTCATTGTCCATTTATAGGTGAAATATAAAGCAATACTATTTGTATTTTCATCTTCAAAAATATTTAATAAATGAAGTTCAGAGTTTGCCGTGTCATTATTTAATTTCTTATAAAATGCATCAGCATTTTGTATTCCATATAACGGAGAATCTACTAAGCCATTTTCATTAAATAACTCTACAACTTTTTCTTCGTCACCGTTTTCTAAATGCTCTATATATTTTTTAGCGATTTCTTTTTTTCTTATAGTACTCATTTTGTAATTCAATTAAAAAACTAACTCTTTAACTTTTTGTTTAATAGCTGCTTTAATATCTTTTGGGTAACTTCTTTTACCATGAAAGACATCAGCCATGGCTTCGCTAAAACGTTGGCCATATTTTTTTAATAAAATATTACGGATTGTTTTTTGTTCGTAAAACCATTTAGACAACCATAAACCAGTTTTAATTTCTGGTAATAATTTTTCTTCTAACTTTTCGGTATATAATTTTTCGGCCAATTTAGAATTTTGTTCACTTTCAATAATAGCTTCAGCTGCTAGTTTACCGCTATAAATTGCATTAGAAATTCCTTCAGCAGTAATTGGATCTGCAAAACCTGCGGCGTCACCAATTAAAAATACATTATTTTTTACAAAACCATCAGTACGTGGTGAAACAGGAATTTGAAATCCGTGTTGCGATTCATTAATCACATTGGAAATACCCAATGTCTCCATATATTCTTTATAGAATTTTTTCAAATTAATTTTTGTTCTTCTGGCGGAAGCAACACCAATAGATAAGTGGTTTTTCTTAGGAAAACTCCAAGCATAGCCATAAGGTATGGCATCAATATCAAAACGAACTTCTTTAGATAAGTGTTCAAAATCTTTTTCTGTAACTTCTACTTCATATTCTAAAGCAGGGATCAATTTTCGAGTATCTTCTTTCCATCCAGCCATTTTTGCTGTAGGGCTTAAAGCTCCATCTGCAGCAATTACAAAGTTAGCAGTAAGGCTTCCTTGAGAAGTTCCTAAGATGATTAAGTCATCATTAAAATCTAAACTTTTTAATTTGTGATTTTGTAATAGAGTAGCTCCAAAATCTTTAGCTTTTTCAGTAATTAAATTATCAAAAGAATCACGCATTATCATAGATATTGTTGGTTCTTTTCTAATAGTTTTAAAATGTAATTTATCTCCTAAATAAATATCTACCGTATGAAATTCTTTTTCTACAACATCAGTAATATCAAAAGGTAAATCTTTTCGTCCTCTATACACAAAACCTCCGCCGCAAGTTTTATACCGAGGTAAAGTTTCTTTTTCGATAATAACGGTTGATATACCATGTTTAGCTAAATGAAATGCAGTAGAGGCTCCTGAAGGACCGCTACCTATTACTGCAACATCATAATGTCTCATAAATAGTAAGTTTGATTACGGGTAAAAATACATTTTTTATTAAACTAATTAATAAATTTACCAATGTAATCGCGTCATAATCGGGTAGTGGTCGGATAACTTAATATTACTATAAGTTTTATATTGATTAACTGTGGCGTTAGGGTCAGTTAAAATAAAATCAATACGCATAGGATACGGGTATCTAAAAGATTTTCCTAAGCCAATTCCACTTTCAATAAAAGTATCTTTATTGTTGTTTGCTAATTTTTTATATACCCAAGAGTAGGCTGTATTGTTAAAATCACCGCAAATAATTTTCTTGCCTTTCCAAGAGTATTGATGTTGTAATATCAATTCGGTTTGGTCTACTTGCTTAACAAAACCATTGGCTAAACGTTTAAACAAACGCTCAGAATCTTTTTCTCCAAAATTTTCTTTTCTAGGGTTAATTTTCAAAGACTCTAAATGCACATTATATACTCTAATAGTGTCTTTGTTTTTAACAATATCAACAAAAATGGTATTGTTGGCGCTGTTTTTAAAATTTAAAGAACCTGAGTTTATAATTGGATGTTTAGAATAAATAGCTAACCCAAATTGATTCGTCTTCGATTTTGTTTTAATGTATTTGTACGGAAGCTTTATATCTAATAATTCAGATTGATAAAACTCTTGCATCGCGATTACATCGGGATTTTCATTATTAATGAATTCATATATCTTTTGCTCAGTAGTAACATCATCTTCATGTTTATAATGATTAAACAAACGAACATTGTAGCTCATCACTTTTAAATCATTATTTAAAATAACTTCTTTTTTAGAAAACTTAATAAGAGGTGGAGTAACAAACCAACCGATGACTAATATAAATAAAGAGAGTAAGGCGTTTTTATGAAGTTTAATTAACCAATACACAAAAAAGCCGATGTTTACTAACACTAATAACGGGACAAATAAGCTAAAAATAGCAAAAGCAGGTATTGTTTTGGGTGATATATACGGAAGTACAAAAGACAATAACAAAACAGTTGCGAAAACTGAATTGATAAAAAATATAAGCTTTTGTACAATCGAATATTTCTTCATCTATTTTTTACCCTGTTTAAATAAAAACTCTTTTTCTTCTTTAGTTAGTGTGTCGTAACCAGATTTTCCAATCTTGTCTAAAATATGATCTATTTCTTGTTGGGTTTTACTTTTACTAACTGTTTTTTTTGAGGGTTTATTGCCTGATTTATAAACTGTTTTTAAAGGCTTTTCTTTTCTCTTGAATAAGTCTTTAATAGGTTCGAAAATTTCTAATTTTTTATTAATTGCACTTCTCACATACAAAAAACCAAATATTGCACCACCGATGTGAGCTAAATGTCCACCAGCATTTCCAGCAGGAATTTGAATTACATCAATCGCAATCCAAATACAAGCTAATACCCAGAGTTTAACAAAACCTACTAAAGGAAATTTTAACTCGTAATTAGGAATATAGGTTGCAATACCAATAAAGATAGCAGAAATACCTGCAGATGCACCTAATAAAACATTAATATCTATATCGTCAGAAAAAACAGGGAAAAAATTGTAGCTAGCTATAAAAATAATTCCTCCAAAAAGAGTTCCTAGTAGATAAAAATTCAATAATTGCTTAGAGGTAAAATATTGTTTAAATAAATGACCAATATAAAATAAAGCGATTAAATTTAGTAGTATATGTAAAAAACTAGTGTGTAAAAAACCATAGGTTATGATAGTCCAAGGTTTCGATAAAAAGTCATTAAAATTCGCAGGTAAGGCAAACCATTCGACTAAGAGATTACTTTTTGATTGAAATAAAAAACCAAAAGTATTCGTAATAAAGACCAATAAAAACACTGCTAAATTTGCATAGATAAGTTGCTCTACAATTCCAGCGTTTTTAAACCGATATTTTAAGTTTTGTAATACTTCCATAACTTTTCTTTTTCTAAAAAGGAATTACTCTTTACTAAATTAACGAAATTTAAATTGATTTTTTTTCCAATACCAGGCAATTATAAAACCAATAATAGCCCCACCGATATGTGCAAAATGTGCAATATTACCTATTGAATATTTTGTAACTCCAAAGAAGAAATCTCCAGTAATCATTAAAGGTATAAAGTATTTTGAAGCAATAGGAACTGGGAAAAATATTAAAGCCAGTTTCGCATTCGGGAACATTAATCCAAATGCAACTAAAACACCATATATTGCACCAGAAGCACCTACTGCAGGGGTGTGATATAAGCTGTAAAACTCACTCATGGTTTTATTAGATAATGTAATTATACTTTCGTTATACTGTCCTGTACTTAAAATATTTTGTATTTCTGAAGAAGATATTCCCATCGAAATTAATTGCTCGTAAATCCCATTAAATTGGTAATAGTTTACCAATGTGTAAATTAACCCAGCGCCAATACCAGCAGAAAAATAGAAAAACAAGAATTTATTTCTACCCCACATTTGTTCTAAAGGTGTACCAAAAGCCCATAAAGCATACATGTTAAAAAGTAAATGTGCAGGTCCGCCATGCATAAACATATGCGTAATATATTGCCAAACACCAAAATGTTCGTTTGTAGGGTAGTGTAAAGCAAAGATGTTTGTTAAATCTAAATTTAACAACTGAGGAGCAAAATACATAATCACGTTAATGATTATTAAATGCTTTATAGCGTCAGTTAATTTTGGCATAATTTACTTTTATTTGTTAAAAATGGAATCAATTTCGTTTAATGTCAATGTTTTAAACGTAGCTTTTCCAAATGGTGATGTATTTGGCTCTTTACAAGAAAACAAATCATTCACTAAATTTTCTTGTTCTTTAACTGATAGTACAGTTCCGGTTTTTATTGCTAACGATTTAGCAAAAGACTTCGCCATTACATCAAAATGACTAAAGCTAGCGTCGGGTACCTCTAGTTTAATATCATCTAATAACTGTTCTAATACTAAAGTTATTTTACTCTCGGTTATAGAAGTTGGTATTCCGCCAATGATTACACTTTCTTTTGTAAACTGATCAAACATAAAACCAGCACTTTCTAAATCTGATTTTATGGTGTAAATCATTTCAATATCAGCAGAAGAGAAAGAAATACTTACAGGGAATAGTAATTGCTGGCTACTGGCTTCTTTTATTGTAATGTTTTCTAAAAACTCTTCATATAAAACACGTTGATGTGCTAATGATTGATTTATTAAAACGACACCCGATTTTATAGAACTCAGCAAATATTTCTTTTGAATTTGAAAAGTTTTACCCGTTTCGGTTTCTTTTTGCGATTCAAAAAGTTGCTCTTGTTGTATCGAAGGAGTGGTTTCTATATTTGTATATAAAGCTTCCCAATTACCAGTGTCTTTCTTAAAGTTAGATTGATAAGTGTTAGAGCCACTCTTTGGTGTTGAAATCGTTTCAGGTTTATAGTCTGTTTCTGTTTTAAAAGGATTAAATGTAGGATCTACAGTAATCGGAGGTGCAGAAGATGAACCATTTTTTTTATTGTAATTGTATGGAGTATCTAACGTTGCGTCTCTATCAAAATCTAAAATAGGAGCGACATTGTATTGCCCTAAACTATGTTTAACAGTAGCTCTTAAAATGGCATATAAAGCTTTTTCGTTATCAAACTTTATTTCTGTTTTTGTAGGGTGAATGTTAATATCGATACTATTCGGTGGCACTTCTAAATACAAAAAGTACGAAGGATGCGATCCGTGTTCTAATAAACCTTCAAAAGCATTAACAACAGCATGGTTTAAATAGGAACTTTTAATGAAACGATTATTCACAAAGAAGAATTGTTCACCACGTTTCTTTTTTGCAAATTCTGGTTTCGCAACAAATCCGTTTACAGTAATAATATCAGTTTGTTCAGAAATAGGAACTAATTTTTCATTCATTTTAGCTCCGAAAATAGCTACAATCCTTTTACGAAGATTGCTCTTTTTTAAATGATAAACTTCATTGTTATTATGATGTAACAAAAAAGAAATATCAGGATGAGCTAAAGCCACTCTTTGAAATTCATCAACGATATGACGTGTTTCAATCGTATCAGATTTTAAAAAATTACGACGCGCTGGAATATTGTAAAATAAGTTTTTAACAGCAATACTAGTTCCTTTAGCTGTCGAAACAGTTTCTTGAGAAACTACTTTACTTCCTTCTATTTTTATTTGAGAACCAAGTTCTTCGTTTTCTTGTTTGGTTTTTAATTCAACATGGGCAATCGCTGCTATCGATGCTAAAGCTTCACCACGAAAACCTTTGGTGTTTAAATTAAATAAATCTTGAGCATCTTTAATTTTAGAGGTAGCATGACGTTCAAAACTTAAACGAGCATCAGTTACACTCATTCCCTTACCATCGTCAATTACCTGGATTAAAGTTTTACCAGCATCTTTTAATAAAAGTTTGATAGAAGTAGCGCCAGCGTCAATCGAATTTTCAATTAATTCTTTAACTACTGAAGCAGGACGTTGTACAACTTCTCCTGCAGCAATTTGATTCGCAACATGATCAGGAAGTAACTGTATAATATCTGACATTAGTTGTTTTTTGATAAAAAGATTGAAAGGTCGAAATCGATAATGAATAAAAATAATAATACTAAAACAGCAATTATAATAAGGATTGTTTTATTAACCCCTCCATTTTCAGAATTTTTAAATTCATCAATAGCAGCTACAAATTTACCTTTTAAGCCTTTGTTTTTTCCTACTGTCGTACGATATTCATCGAATTTATGTTTTACTTCATACGGGTTTCCTTCGCCTTTATAATAGCGAGGTTTGTACTCGAACTTTTTTACTTCTTTCTTGAAAAATCCCATAAAATAGTGCTTCTTTTGAATGCTATAGTGCAACAAAAATCGCACCAAATTAAGATGAATTTCAAAGTTACTGAATTATCAAGAGGCGGTCAAAAATTATCGCTAAATTAAAGTTAAAAAAAGCGCCAAAACAGTCATTGTTTTGGCGCTTTTTTTAATAGTTGTATAATTAAAGTTTAAAACCCTAATGTATTTGAAGGCTTGTCTAAATTTTTAATAGCTGCCATTTTTATTGCCGCTACTGCACATTCAATACCTTTATTTCCTAATTTTCCACCAGAACGATCTATCGATTGTTGTTTAATATTATCTGTTAATACACAAAAAATTACAGGAACATCATACTTAATGTTTAAGTCTACAATACCTTGCGTAACACCATCACAAACAAAGTCGAAATGTTTGGTTTCTCCTTGAATTACATTTCCTATGGCAATAACAGCATCTACTTTTTGAGTTTCAACCATTTTTTTGCAACCATATACTAGTTCGAAACTACCAGGAACATCCCAAGAAACAATATTACTTTCTTCGGCTCCACAATCTAAAAGTGTTTCAATAGCACCTTTGTGCATGTTACCTGTAATATCAGGATTCCATTCTGAAACAACAATCCCAAATCGAAAAGGTTTCGCATTTGGGATTGAAGCTTTATCGTAGTAAGATAAATTTGTTGTAGCCATTATTGAGCATATTTTGCGCTATTGATATATTTTTCAATATCTCTACCTTGATCGGTATTAGCGTATTTTTCTTTAATGGTAGTGTATAATTTTTCAGCTGTACTATACTTCTTTAATTCCATTGCAGTTTGTGCTGCTTTAAATAAAAATAAAGGAGATGTAAAGTCGTTATCTTTTTTGTTAGCCGCTTTTTCGTAGTACTCTAAAGCGTCTTCTGGTTGATTAATATCTGCGAAAGCATCACCAATAGCACCTAAAGCAGTAGGTCCTAATAATTCATCATCAGAATTAAAATCACTTAAATGCTCAATAGCTTGTTCGTATTTCTTTATTTTTAAATAAGAAATACCTGCGTAATAGTTTGCTAAGTTTCCTGCTTTAGTACCGCTAAATTGAGAAGCGATATCAACAAAACCGTATTTTCCATCACCACCTTCTAAACCTAAAATGTATAAAGAATCTGCAGCAACACCAGCTGATGTAGCAGCTTTATCGAAAAATGATCTTGGATATGCTAACTCGTTAGAAGCTTCTCTTTGAGTAGGCTCTGCAACGAATTTGTTGTAAGCTAAGTACGCTAAAATTAAAGCAGCGATAGTTACCAATCCGTAAAATAATGGTTTGCTGTTTTTCTCAATCCATTGTTCAGATTTGTTTGCAGTATCGTCTAAAGTATTAAATACTTCAGCGGTAGTACTTTGAGTTTCGTCAAAAGTTTCTTCTACCTCTTTTGCAACCTTTTCTTTCTTAGGTTTGTAACCTCTTTTCTTGTATGTAGCCATAATTGCTTAAAAATTAGTGGCGACAAAAATAGTTTTTTTAATTGGATTTTAAAAGCCGATTATTAGTAAAATTTTCGATATTTTGCGCTTTCTTTTCCGAAATAATTTTCATTCATGTATTTGCAAAAAATATCACTGGTAAATTTTAAGAATATCGAAACGCAATCTTTTGATTTTCAAAAGAAAATAAACTGTTTTGTAGGTAATAACGGAATTGGGAAAACCAATGTGTTAGATGCAATTTACTACTTGTCGTTTGCAAAAAGCTACTTTAATTCGATTGCTGGACAGAATATTCGTCATGGTCAGGAGTTTTTTATGATTGAAGGAGATTACCTTTTAAACGATAGAAGTGAGAAAATTGTTTGTTCTTTAAAAAGAGGGCAAAAAAAGGTGTTAAAACGCAATGGGAAAGCCTACGAGAAATTTTCTGAACATATTGGTCAGTTGCCTTTAGTAATTATTTCTCCAGCTGATAGAGATTTAATTGTTGAAGGAAGTGATACAAGAAGAAAGTTTATTGATGGAGTTATTTCTCAGCAAGACAAAAAGTATTTACAAGGATTAATTTCGTATAATAAGATTGTAAGTCAGCGAAATGCATTGCTAAAATATTTTGCCGCAAACAGAACTTTTGATGCACTGAATTTAAAAGTGTATGACGAGCAATTAGTAGAATATGGTAGTGTTATTTATAATAAACGTAAGGCTTTTTTAGAAGAATTTGTGCCTATTTTTAACGAGAAGCATCAAATTATTTCTGGAGCTAAAGAAGAGGTTAATCTGAGCTATAAAAGCCAACTCCATGATGTTTCTTTTGAAACTCTATTAGCAAATAGTATTGAAAAGGATAGAATGTTGCAGTACACATCGTCTGGAGTTCACAAAGATGATTTGAATTTCGAAATAGGTGAGTACCCTATTAAAAAGTTTGGATCTCAAGGGCAGCAGAAATCATATTTAATAGCGTTGAAGTTGGCGCAGTTTGAGTTTATTAAAAAACAATCTAATGTAACTCCGATTTTGTTATTAGATGATATTTTTGATAAACTAGACGAGAATCGTGTTTCACAAATTGTAGATTTGGTGAATAATGATGCCTTTGGGCAAATTTTTATTACAGATACACATTTTGAGCGTACAGAAGATGTGATAAAAAAGAGTAACCAAGAGTATCAAATTTTTAAGTTAGATTAAAAAAATGGCAAAAAGAGAAAACGATAGTTTTTCGATTAAAGATTTATTAGGGAGCTATATAAAAGAAGGTGGCTTAAATAAAGGGTTTCAGAAAATTCATATAGAGGAAGCTTGGGAAAAGATGATGGGTCCAGGAGTAGTTTCTTATACCCAAGAAGTTAAAATACAGAATAAAACACTAATAGTTCGTTTGTCTTCTTCAGCTTTAAGAGAACAATTAAGTTACGGTAAAGAAAAAATTATACGAATGATTAACGAAGAAATGGGTGAGGAGTTGGTAAAAAAATTGATTTTGGTGTAGTTTCTTGAATGGTTAATAATTTCGTTAACTAGTTATATGTAATCAAATATATTGCATTTCGGTTACATGGTTTCGGATAATAGAACTTTTCGTTTAAATGTTATATTCTATTCTTAATTTGAATCAATTGAGCGGCAATACTAACTGCAATTTCTTCGGGAGTTTCACTTTTTATCGAAAGACCAATAGGTGCATTTATTTTGTTTAATTCTTCTTGTGTAAAACCTTCTTTTAATAAAACTTCCCACATGGTTTGTAGTTTAGCTTTACTACCTAAAACACCAATAAATTTGTAATTGTTTTTAAGTAGTTTGCTTAACACCAATTTATCATCAGTATATTTATTTGTCATAATAGCAACATAACTAGAATTTCCTTTAGAAATATAATTGCTAATGTTATTGTAGTCGATTACTTGTTTCTGGTGTGCAAAATAATTATCTTCTAATGTGTTTAGGTTTTCTCTGTTATCAAAAACCACTACATAGAAACCAAGTTTTATAAACAACTCTGAAACGGAAACCCCAACGTGACCACCACCTACAATATATAGGATTTCTTTAAACCCGATATGTTCTTTAAAAAACCAATCTTCTTTAGAGCTAATTTGATAATCGAATTGATTTTTTATGATTTTATGAGAAAAATAAAAAGAAGTAGGAGTTAAACATAGACTTCCTTTTTCTCCGTTTTGTAAGCAAGAAATGATGTTTTCAATGACAGAAATATGATTAGAGTCTAAACAATGAAAAGCTACAGTTTGTTCTCCAGAACAAATCATCCCAGAGCCGTCTTTGATATTTCCTTTATGAACCTGTTTTTTTATATATGTTGGTTGGTTTTCTTCTTGTAGTAATTGTTGTGCTTCTTCTACCAAAGAAAATTCCATAACACCACCACCTACAGATCCAAATATAAATCCGTCTTCAGCAACCAACATTTTAAAACCTTTTCGTCCAGGAGAACTCCCAAAATTTTCAATAACAGTTAAGACATATATTTTTTGATTGTCTTGTAGTTTATCTAGTATGTTTTGCCAAAAAATCATTGAAAAATAGTTTCACTTAATGCATAATAAATTGCCATTAAAGCAGAGAAAATTGCACTAGCCATAAATCGCCAATTTAGTTTTATTTTATTCTGAATTATATAATTCGCAATAAAAGAAATCGGAATATTAGCTAAAAATGACCAAAACGCAATTAGTAATAAATTACTGTTAATCTGTTCATAATTCCCAGAAAACAGTTTAATAAAAGCTAAATGTCTAAAAATCCATAGTGGATTAAAATAAGCAATTGCCAAACCAGTTTTTGCTAATGTTTTTTTAAGTCCGTTTATATTGCTTGTTTTTCTATCGATCCAAGCAAAGTAATTCGGAATTTCAAAAGCATAAATTGTTGCGCCAACGAGTATCATTCCGAGTAATCTATAGATAGAAAACTCGTTTAATAACAAAGCAGCAATAGTGTCTCCAGCACTATAAATTATTGCGCCACGGAGTATATTTTGTTTGGTGTATTGTAGTTTGATAGTCTTATTGCTCATATAGTCCCATCAATACTTTTTCTGGTGTAAAAGGTGAATGGAATTTTAATTTATAATTCGGATTAAACTCTTTAACTACTTGTTGAATGGCAAAATAAGTTCCAATTCCATACATTAAAGGAGGTTCACCAACTGCTTTCGATTTTAAAATAGCCAATTCATTTCCATCAGTTTCTAATGGGATGGTTTCCACTGTTTTTGGAGATGAAAAAATATCTGGAACTTTATAGGTTGATAAAGCATTTGATAATAATCTTCCCTCTTTATTGTAAGCAATTTCTTCCATGGTCATCCAACCAATTCCTTGTGCTAAAGCTCCTTCAACTTGACCAACATCGATTCCAAGATTTATGGTTTTACCAAAATCGTGTACAATTTTAACGTTATCAATTTCGTAGTTTCCACGAATACAATCTACAGTAACCGTTGTAATGGCTGTTCCGTACACATGATATGCAAAAGGATGTCCTTTTTCTTTCGATTTATCAAAATGAATGATTGGTGTTGCGTAATGTGCATTTTCAGATAAAGCAACACGTTGTAACATTGCTTGTGCAACTAATTCTTCCCAAGAAAGAGTTGATTTTTTACCATTAACAAAAATAAAATCTTCTTGAAAAGTAATGTTTTTTTCTTCAGTTGATAGCATTTCTGTTGCAACACTAGTTAATCTTTCAATTAACGACTTACAAGCCATTTCAACGGCTTTTCCATTTAAATCGGCAGTTGAGCTAGCTGCAGTAGGAGAGGTGTTAGCGACACGAGTAGTATTAGTGGTTTCTAACTTTACTTTGCTTGGAGAAATGCCTAAAATTTGTTGCGCAACTTGCAACATTTTTGTGTTTACACTTTGTCCCATTTCAACAGCTCCTGTAGAAACTCCCACACTTCCGTCTTGATAGATATGAATCAATGCACGTGCGTGATTCATAGGTGTATTTGTAAAAGAGATTCCGAATGCAATTGGCATTAACGAAATTCCTTTTTTAAAGTGTTTATTTGTTTGATTAAAGCTTTCTATTTCTTTTTCAAGTTTTTCATACTCAAATTTTTCTTTAGCAGAAAACCATGCTTTTTTAGCTTGTACTTCTGTTGCTATTTGTCCGTAAGAAAACTCATCAAATTCCGCTAGTAGATTCGCTTCTTGAATTTTGCTTCTGTTTATACCAATTTTATCAGCAGCTGCAGCAATAGCACTTTCTATTACAAACATTCCTTGTGGTCCTCCAAAACCACGGAAAGCTGTGTTTGGAGGTAGGTTTGTCTTACAGCTATATACCGTAGTACTTACATTTGGAATAAAATAACTGTTGGTTGCATGAAACAATGTTCGTTCTGCAATAGCAGGAGATAGATCAGCCGCGGCACCTGAGTTTTGTAAAAACTCTACTTCAAAGGCTTTTATTTTTAAATCTTTGGTTAAACCGATTTTATAAAATGATGAATATGGGTGTCGTTTTCCTGTCATTCGTAAATCATCATGACGATTTAACATGTATTTTACAGGACGATTTAAATGTTGCACTGCAACTGCAGCCATAACTGCCCAGGGTGTTGCTTGATCTTCTTTACCACCAAAACCACCACCTAAACGGATTACATCTACTTCAATTTTATGCATTGGAATTCCTAAAACCTTTGCAGCAGTTTTTTGAACAGCGGTTGGTCCTTGTGTAGAAGAAATCAATTTAATATTTCCGTTTTCTTGAGGAATCGCATAGCATCCTTGAGTTTCTAGGTATAAATGTTCTTGTCCGTTAGAAAAAGTTTCTCCTTCAAAAACATAATCACAATCTGAGAATGTGTTTTCTGAATCACCTAATTTAAAAGAACGAGGAGCATTAATAAAACTCTTTTTTTCTTTTGCTTCTTTCGCAGTTGTAATTACAAGAAGTTCTTCAATATCAATACTAATTAAAGCTCTTGCTTTTTTAGCAATTGCTTCCGTTTTTGCAACGATGAAAGCAATTGGTTGCCCCCAAAAATGGACCTCATCTTCTGCCCAAAGTGGTTCATCTGGAATAATTCCTCCAATTTGATTTTCACCTAAAACATCTTTATAGGTAAATATTTTTACAACTCCTTCTATGGCTTCAGCCTTCGAATAATCTACAGATTTTATTTTTCCGTGTGCTTTTGGTGAATCGAAACACAATCCGATTAAAGCATCTTGACGTAACATTAAATCGTCTACAAATAACGATTCTCCTCTAACGTGTGTAAAACTGTCTATATTCTTCATCGTTTTCATAGGGTAATCATTTTATCTAGTTCTACATCATTTGGAAACATTTTTAGAAAATGAGCAAAGAACAATTGTCTTGCTAACAATCTTTTGTATTCTGATGTTCCTCTTACATCACTAATTGGTGAAATCTCAGATTGCATTATTTTTTCTGCTAAATGAATGGTTTCAGAAACGATTAATTCACCTTTTAAAAACTCATTAGTTTTATATAAATATTTAGGGATTGCTGCTACACCACCTAATGATATATGTGCTTCAGAAATAGTCCCGTTTTCAACAGAAATTAATCCTGCTGAATTTACACTAGCAATATCTAAATGTGTTCGTTTACTTACTTTTTCGAAATTGAAATGCTGATTAGTCTGCGGAACTTTAAAAGAAATTTCTTTTAATATTTCATCCTTTTGTAAGTCGTAAACTTTATAATTTTGGTGGAACTCTTGAAAAGGAATTTGACGCTCGCTACCATCTTCTTTTTGAATTGTTAAAGTTGAATTTAACGCTAAAAAGAAAATCGACATATCTCCAATAGGAGAGGCGTTAACAAAGTTTCCACCAATGGTTCCCATATTTCTAATTTGTTCAGAAGAAACGAGTTTTAAAAATTGTTTTAGCTTTGGAAATAAGGTTTGTAGTTTCTTATTGTCAGCAATTTCGGTAACGGTAGTATTTGCACCTAATGTGCAAATTCCTTCTGAAAATGAAATTCCTTTAAAGGCTGACTCATCTACTAATAAATGCACATCTTCTTCTGCCATTTTATCAGCATAACGTACATATACATCTGTTCCGTTAGCAATTTTAGTTCCTGTCTTTTCAAAAACTTTTGGTTGTAACTCTTTTAATTTATTTGGGATAGTCTCAAAGTAATTTGGAATAAATCCTTCTTTAATTAACCATTCTATTTTATGATTATCGTCTTTTTGTTGTAGCTTTTCTTCAATTTCAAAACCTGCTTTTTCAATCGATTTATATCCTGTACATCTACAGATATTACCGCTAATAGCATCATTACAAGTAGTAGAATTATTACTTTCTAAAGCATAACCAGTCATAGAAACCACAAACCCTGGAGTGCAAAAACCACATTGAGTTGCGTAATTATCGGTCATTGCTTGTTGAACAGTATTTAATTCTTTAGGCAGGTTGATTCCTTCAATGGTAACAATATGTTTTCCGTTGGCATTTCCTAAAGGAGAAATACAAGAAGTAATGGTTTGATAACTAATGCTGTCTCTATTTGAAGTTCCAACTAAAACAGTACAAGCTCCACAATCGCCTTCGCGACATCCAATTTTCGTTCCTTTTAACTGTTGATATTCTCGAATAAAATCGAGTAAAGTTACACCTGCGTTTGCAGATGTTTTGATAATCTGATTGTTAAGTATAAATTGTATCATATGCAGAGGGCAAGATACGAAAATGTTACGAGTATGAATGTAGTCTTAGTTATTGGTTGTTTGCGTGCTGATTTATAGAATGAGTGCTTTTTACTCAGTTGCTAGCTTTTCTTAAAGCGATAAATCGATTATTTAAACTGACTATTTCTAATTTGTATTTTTGTGCTATATATTCAAATGTTTCTTTTCGATAGATAAAAACATGAGTAGGGTCTTTTCGATAAAACCATGTGTCAAAATTAATTTGGTTATTGTATAGCATCGTCATGATAAGTAATACCCCTTTATTTTTCAATAAGGATACAAGTCTGTTAATTTCTTCTTTGGGTTTGTAGAAGTGTTCAAATACTTCACAACTAACAATGTAGTCATATGTGCTTTTTAGTACATCTTCATCAGGAACAAAAAAAGGATCGTACTGTGCTATATTGTAATCTTGTTTTTCGAGCATGCTAGAAATAACTGGTCCTGTTCCGCAACCAAAATCTAAGCCTTTTTGTTTTGATGTGAATTCTTGTATCACATAGTTTGTAATAGGAGATGTAAAGTTTTGGTAACCTATATCATCTACATTGTTGTTATGAGATTCATATCTAGCTTTTTCTTTATCTGCGGATAGGTAATAAATTTTATTTTTTACTATTGCTTTGCAAGTATCACATTCGTAATAATATTCATCTTTTTTATTAGTAAGCTTCGAGTCGCAAAGAGTACAAGTCATTTTATTTTTTTTAAGAAATTATTTCTGATAATGCAAAATGATCCATATCAATAGAGTTAGTTGCTAATATAAGTTTTTAAAGTGTTTTTTTATTGCTATTAACTTTAGGATATTTGCTTAAAATTAAATTAATGTCAAAAATTGTTTTTATAACAGGAGCTTCATCAGGAATTGGTAAGTCAATCGCTTTGTATTTACATGATAAAGGATATGTTGTTTATGGTACAAGTAGAAACCCAGATAAGATAGACGTTCCTTTTTCGATGGTTGCTTTAGATGTAACGAAAGAAGAAACGATACAGAAAGCAATTGCTGAAGTAGTTGAAAAGGAGGGAAGGATAGATGTGTTGATTAATAATGCAGGTAAAGGAATTACAGGTCCGATAGAAGATACGCCAACTGATGAAATGCGAGAGAACTTTAACACCAACTTCTTTGGTGTAATTGATGTTGTTAAAGCTGTTTTACCACAAATGCGTGTGCAAAAATCAGGGTTAATAATTAATACAACTTCTATAGCAGGTTATATGGGGTTACCATTTAGAGGAATTTATTCAGCAAGTAAAGGTGCTTTGGAGCTGGTAACTGAAGCGTTAAGTATGGAGGTGAAAAGCTTTGGAATTAAAGTGGTAAATGTTGCGCCAGGAGATTTTGCAACCAATATTGCTTCGGGTAGATATCATACCCCAGTGTTTGAAAATTCTGCCTATAAAGAAAAGTATGCAGAGAATTTAGCGTTGATGGATTCGCATGTAGATTCAGGTAAAGACCCTATTGTTATGGCAGAAGCAATTCATAAAATTATAGAAAATAAAAACCCTAAAATTCATTATAAAGTAGGGGCTTTTATGGAGAAGTTTTCAATTGTTTTAAAACGAGTTTTACCCGATAAAATGTACGAAAAACTATTAATGAATCATTATAAGTTGTAAATTCGCAACGTTTTAGAAAACCTAGTTTTCAAATTAATATAGACCACAATTTTTAAATTTAGATAGATGAAATTTTTTATTGATACAGCTAACTTAGATCAGATTAGAGAAGCACAAGCTTTAGGTATTTTAGATGGGGTAACGACAAACCCGTCTTTAATGGCTAAAGAAGGAATTACAGGAGAAGAAAACATTATCAATCATTACAAAGCAATTTGTGATATTGTTGATGGAGATGTTTCTGCTGAGGTTATTTCAACTGATTTTGAAGGAATGGTAAAAGAAGGTGAAGCGTTAGCTGCTTTAAACCCGCAAATCGTGGTAAAATTACCAATGATTAAAGATGGTGTTAAAGCATGTAAATATTTCTCTGATAAAGGAATAAAAACAAATGTAACTTTAGTGTTTTCTCCAGGGCAAGCATTGTTAGCTGCAAAAGCAGGAGCAACATATGTATCTCCGTTCATTGGTCGTTTAGATGATGTTTCTACAGATGGATTAAATTTAATCGAAGAGATTCGTTTAATTTTTGATAATTATATGTTCGAAACTCAAATTTTAGCTGCGTCTGTACGTCATACAATGCATATTATTGATTGTGCTAAATTAGGATCTGATGTAATGACAGGACCTCTAAGTGCTATCGAAGGCTTATTAAAACACCCATTAACTGATATCGGTTTAGCTAAGTTTTTAGCAGATTATAAAAAAGGAAACTAACCAACACAATTGGTTTAAGTATATTGTCATTCCCGCGAAAGCGGGAATCTCATTTTTAAAAGTTTATGTTCCCAAAAAAAGAACTCGCACAATTAGTAATTTCAGTATGTCATCAATATAATATTGATACGGTTGTTATTTCACCAGGTTCACGAAATGCTCCTTTAACTATTGGGTTTTCAAATCATCCGAGTATAGAAACATTGAGTGTGGTTGATGAGCGTTGTGCTGCTTTTTTTGCAATGGGAATTGCACAGCAAAAACAAAAACCAGTAGTAATTGTTTGCTCATCTGGTTCTGCTTTGTTGAATTATTATCCTGCAATAGCAGAAGCTTTTTATAGTAATATTCCGTTAGTGGTAATTTCTGCTGATAGACCAAAACATTTAATTGATATTGGAGACGGACAAACCATTCGTCAAGAAAATGTGTTTGAAAACCATATTTTGTTTTCAGCGAATTTAGTTGAAGGTGAATTAGAAAATAATAAAGAGTTACTGATTGAAGCTTTTCAAACTTCAACTCGTAAAAAAGGCCCAGTGCATATTAATGTTCCATTCGATGAGCCTTTATACAAAACTGTTAATGAGTTAAAGAAATTTAACTTCCCTGCTGTACTAGAAAGTAAAAAGAAGCAATTTGTTAATTACGATAGACTGAAATCTATTTGGAGTTCTTCTTCAAAAAAAATGATTTTAGTTGGAAGCAATTATCCTGATAATGAATTACAGAATATATTAAACGAAATTGTAAAGGACGAATCTGTTTTAGTTTTAACAGAGACTACTTCAAATTTATATCATCCAAAATTTATCAATAGTATTGATAAGTTGATTTTTCCTTTAAGTGAGATTGATTTTGAAAAATTACAACCTGAAGTTTTATTGACTTTAGGAGGAATGGTAATTTCAAAAAAAATAAAACAGTTTTTACGAAAGTGTCAACCAAAGCATCATTGGCATGTTGATGAATTAAAAGCAATGGATACCTATCATTGTTTGTCTGAGTTTATTCAAGAAAAACCAAGTGAGTTTTTAAAAGAATTAGCAGGAGAGAAAGAAAGTAGTTATCAAAAAAAGTGGTTAGCTAAAAAAGATGAACGAGCAATAAAACATAATGAGTATTTAGTTAATGTTGCGTATTCAGATTTAAAAGTTTTTGAAACTGTACTAAACAAGATTCCTAACGAGTCTCAAGTTCAAATTAGTAATAGTTCAACGATTCGTTATTCTCAGTTGTTTGATTTAAATTCGTCATTAAAAGTGTTTTGTAATCGAGGAACGAGTGGAATTGATGGAAGTACAAGTACAGCTATTGGAGCAGCTTATGTAAATAATAAAGCGACTACTTTTATAACTGGAGATTTAAGTTTTTTCTATGACAGTAATGCGTTATGGAACACAAACATTCCAGAGAATTTTAGAATTATCATTTTAAATAATGCAGGGGGTGGAATTTTTAGGTTTATTCCTGGACCATCAACTACAAACGCGACAGAGTATTTTGAAACCCCCCATAATTTAACAGCGGAACATTTAGCTAAAATGTATGGGTTTGATTATGTTGCTGTTTCAAATATAAAAGAGTTGAAAGAAGGGTTGAGTGATTTTTATTCAGTGTCAAGTCAACCAAAAATAATGGAGATTTTTACTCCAAAAGAAATAAATGACGTAGTTTTAAAGAACTATTTTAAAAACTTATAAAATGGAATTACAAGAAGGAGATCAGGTAGATTTAGTAATAGGTCATCAAACAAATTTGGGATATACAGTTTTAATTAATGAAGAGTTTGAGGCTTTACTATACAATAGTGACATTTTTAAAGATATAGAAGAAGGTTCTAGAACAATCGGTTATGTAAAGAAAGTAAGAGAAGACGGTAAAATTGATGTTTCATTACGACCTCAAGGTTTTAGAAATGTAATAGACGAGGATGCAAATACTGTGCTTAGAAAATTAGAAGAAAAAGGATTTTTAATGTTGACAGATAAAAGCTCTCCAGAATCAATTAAGTTTCGATTACAGATGAGTAAAAAAGCATTTAAAAGAGCTATTGGTAATTTGTATAAAGAAAAGATAATCGAGTTACAAGAAGATAGAATAGTTTTAATAAAATAAAAAAAGTCGCTACTTATTAAGTAGCGACTTTTTTTATAGAAGAGAATTTATTATTTGTCTTCCTCTTCGTTTTCTTCATCCTCTATAATTTCTTCTTTAGGCTGACTTCCTTTTAAGTCGTTTACACGTTTAATGTTTTCGTAAAAAGCATTACTGTTAGGGTCAGAAGGATCCATTTTACCATAAGCAGCTTTGTAGTAAAAATCAGCTTTTTCATAGTCTTTACCTAACTCGTAATATTTACCAACATAAAAATCACCAATATGAGACTCAGGATATTTAATCATTACAAAATCACCTAATACTCTTAAATAATCTCCATCTTGTTGGTCTATTACAATTCCTTCAATAGCAAAAATATCATCTAAACGAACATTTAAATTAGAACCGTATAAATACTGAATGTCTAAGTATTTTTGTTCTACATATTTAATAGCTTGTAAAGGTTCTAGGTCTTTAACATTGGCTTCAAACTCTTGCTTAGTAATTTTAGAGTATAAAGCAAACATTTTAGCAAAAGCTCTTGGAATTGTTTCTCCAATAATTGACAAATAATTAGGAGCATTTTCGAATTTATCGAATGTAATGTTTAAATTTTTTGCGTCAAAAGAAGATAGGTAGGTTCCTATTTCGTTAAATCGATTGCCTTGTTTTTCGCTAATGTATTTTTTACTATTACTAGCGTAGATAAAATAAGTGTTATCTATAGAACCTAATCTGCCTAATGAGTAAGACTCTATCATACTTCCACTAAATTGAGTAAAGTCAGGAGTAATACAAATAAAAGAATTGAAGACAGGTTCAGTATCTTTTAAATAATAGGTACTAAAGTTGGCAGCTTTACCTTCACCAACTATCGTCATAAAAGGAGAAGTCTTATAGCTTCCTTCCATATAAGGAATTAAATCTTTTTTTATAAAGTTATAAAACTTAGTAGCACTACTGGTAAGTGCGTTGTTTTTTGGAATGATTGAAACGTCTTTCGCATACGTGTCTTTCATGTTTATACCAACCACAATTTGTTTAGGAGCTTTATCTACATTGGCATACAATTTTGCGTTTCCAACATACATATCAAAAAGATATTGATCACCTAAAACGATTGCTAGTGGATAACTTGCGGTTTCATCTTTTTCATAACCTTCAGGAATATAGATTTTAACTTGTCTTTCTTCATTTAATTCTTTAGAATCAATATTCTCAACAATTATTTTTTGAGAAAAAAGACTAGTACTAATTAGTAATGCAAATAAAAAATATAGTTGTTTCATAAGGGATCATGTTATATCGTTCAAATATAAAAAAGAAAAATAAAGTTATTATGTTATTTTTGCTGTACTTAATTAACGACAATATTTTAAAATTATGATACAACCTCAATGGAAAGTTGCCAAAGAGTACGAAGATATTACATATAAGAAGTCGCATAACGTGGCTAGAATAGCATTTAACCGACCAAATGTTCGTAATGCATTTCGTCCACATACAACATCAGAATTGTTAGATGCTTTTCAAGATGCGCATGAGGATACAAATATCGGAGTTGTATTATTATCTGCCGAAGGACCTTCTACTAAAGATGGTATTTGGAGTTTTTGTTCAGGAGGAGACCAGAATGCTCGTGGTCATCAAGGTTATGTAGGTAAAGATGGATATCATCGTTTAAATATATTAGAGGTACAACGATTAATTCGTTTTATGCCAAAGGCAGTTATTTGTGTTGTTCCAGGATGGGCAGTAGGTGGCGGACATAGTTTACATGTTACTTGTGATTTAACATTAGCAAGTAAAGAGCATGCTATTTTTAAGCAAACAGATGCAGATGTAACGTCGTTTGATGCAGGGTATGGTTCTGCTTATTTAGCAAAAATGGTTGGGCAAAAGAAAGCTCGTGAAATTTTCTTTTTAGGAAGAAACTATTCTGCACAAGAAGCTTACGAAATGGGTATGGTAAACGCCGTAGTACCGCATGATGAATTAGAACAAACTGCTTTTGATTGGGCACAAGAAATATTAGCTAAGTCACCAACTTCAATTAAGATGTTAAAGTTTGCAATGAACTTAACTGATGACGGTATGGTAGGTCAACAAGTATTTGCTGGTGAAGTAACTCGTTTAGCATATATGACAGATGAGGCAAAAGAAGGGCGTGATGCTTTCTTAGAAAAACGTAAGCCTAACTTCCCAAAAACTTGGATACCATAACAGAGTCATATGAAGATAATTTGTATTGGGCGTAATTACGCAAAGCATATTGAAGAATTAGCAAATGAAAAGCCAGAGAGTCCTGTTGTTTTTTTAAAGCCAGATTCATCAATTCTACCTAAAAAAATGCCTTTTTTTATCCCACCTTTTTCTGATGATGTTCATTATGAAGTTGAGGTGTTAGTAAAAATAAATAAGGTGGGTAAGCATATCTCACCAAAGTTTGCACATAAATATTATGATACTATCGGTTTAGGAATTGACTTTACAGCTCGTGATGTACAAGCAAAATGTAAAGAAAAAGGATTGCCATGGGAAAAAGCAAAAGCTTTTGATGGAAGTGCAATTATAGGTGAGTTTTATCCAAAAGAAGAGTTTGATTTAGAAAATTTATCTTTTCAACTACATAAAAATGAAGAAGTTGTTCAAGATGGAAATACTTCTGGGATGTTATGGAAGATTGATGAGTTAATTAGTTATGTGTCTCAGTATTTTACCTTAAAAAAAGGAGATGTTATTTTTACTGGTACACCTGCAGGAGTTGGTAAAGTAGAAGATAATGATGTCTTAACAGGAATTATTGAAGGAAGACAATCATTTCAAATAAAAGTAAAATAAAATAATCCCGCTTTAGCGGGATTATTTTTTAAAACAAGTACATGAAAGCAGAAATCATAACGATTGGCGATGAAATTTTAATTGGTCAAATCGTCGATACGAATTCCCAATGGATAGGTCAAGAATTAAATAAAATAGGAGTATCAGTTTATCAGATTTCTTCAATTCAAGATGAAAAGCAACATATTTTAAATGCTTTAAAAGAAGCGGAAAGTAGAGCCGATATTGTTATTGTTACTGGAGGTTTAGGCCCAACAAAAGATGATATTACTAAAAAAACAATTGCAGAGTATTTTAACGATAATTCACTTATTGAATATCCTGAAGTAATAGAATATATTAAAGGTTTATTTAAAAAGATAAATCACCCATTTAAAGAAGTTCAAAGATATCAAGCACAGTTGCCATCTAAAGCGACTTTGTTGATGAATCGTTTTGGTACAGCTCCAGGAATGTGGTTTAATGAAAATAATACTGTTTTTGTTTCTTTGCCAGGTGTACCTTATGAAATGAAAGGATTGATGACAAATGAAGTGTTGCCAAGAATCAAAAAAGAGTTCAAGCTACCTTTTTTACTTCATAAAACAATCATGACAGTTGGTGTTGGCGAAAGTGTAATTGCTGAAAGAATAGCTGATTGGGAGAATAACTTACCCGAACATATAAAATTGGCTTATTTGCCATCTTTTGGTAAAGTACGTTTACGTTTATCTGCAAAAGGAATTGATAAAGAGATTTTGGAGAAGGAGGTTTCTGATGAAATTGCGGAATTGAATTCATTAATTTCTGATGTTATTGTTGGTTATGAAGAAGAGGCTTCTTTAGAGAAAAGGGTAGGGGAATTGTTAAAACAGAAAGATAAAACCTTATCAACTGCTGAAAGTTTAACAGGCGGAAAAATAGCTGCATCAATAGTTTCTGTAGCAGGATCATCAGCATATTATAAAGGAAGTTTTATTACTTACACAGCTGAATTAAAAGAAATGTTATTAGGTGTCTCAAAAGAGGTAATTAAAAATAATTCAGTTGTTAGTGCAGAAGTAGCGAAAGAAATGGCAGTTGGTTGCTTAGAAAAACTAAATACTGATTATGCAATTGCAGTAACAGGAAATGCAGGTCCTACCACCGATCATAACGATAAAAGTGTAGGCTTAGTTTATATCGCTATTGCATCAAAAAATGAGGTAAAAGTGCATGAGTTTAACTTTGGTCAACCAAGAGAAAAAGTAATAAACAGAACGGTTACAAAGGCATTGGAATTGTTAAGTGAAAATATTTTAAAAATTAACGATTAATATTTTGTTTAATTCTGTTAAAAGTTCGTATATTTGCACCTCGTTTAGAAATAACACTATAAAACTGTCAAGAAGATGTCTAGAGTTTGTGAATTAACAGGAAAAAAAGCAATGGTTGGAAACAATGTTTCTCACGCCATGAATAGAACCAAAAGAAAGTTTAACGCTAATTTAATGACTAAGCGTTTCTTTATACCAGAAGAAGATAAATGGGTTACCTTAAAAGTATCTGCTTCTGCATTAAAAAATATTAATAAAAAAGGAATCTCTGCTGTAATTAAAGAAGCAAGAGAAAACGGTTTCTTAACGAAATAATTCCTTACTAGATAAAATTTTAGAGAGATGGCAAAAAAAGGAAACAGAGTTCAGGTAATTTTAGAATGTACTGAGCATAAAGGAACTGGTAAACCAGGAACTTCACGTTATATCACAACTAAGAACAAAAAGAACACTCCTGATAGAATGGAATTAAAGAAATTTAATCCAATCTTAAAGAAGATGACAGTTCATAAAGAAATTAAATAATTAAAAGTTTTTATAAAACTTTATAACCTATAGGAACATGGCAAAGAAATCAGTAGCATCGTTACAAACAGGAGCAAAGAGATTAACTAAAGCTATCAAGATGGTAAAATCTCCAAAAACAGGAGCTTACACATTCGTTGAAGCTATTATGGATCCTAAACAAGTAAACGATTTTATCGCAAAAAACTAATACTTGTATACAGTTTAAATTAAAGCTACTTTCTCATACGAAAGTAGCTTTTTTTATGCGTTAAAAAACTGTATTTTTGAGCATTACTATTTTATAAAATAGTAATTGAATAATGACAATTTGACTATATAATAAGTTTGGTATAGTTTTTAACCTATACAAAACGATTATAAAATTTAAAGATGAGTTTTTTTAAAAAGATATTTTCGAAAGAGAAAAAAGAAACCTTAGATAAAGGGTTAGAAAAAACAAAAACAAGTTTTTTCTCTAAATTATCGAAAGCAGTTGCTGGTAAAGCAAAGGTTGATGATGATGTTTTAGATAATTTAGAAGAAGTATTAGTATCGTCTGATGTAGGAGTAGAAACTACCCTTAAAATTATTGATAGAATTGAAGAACGTGTTTCTCGTGATAAGTATTTAGGTACCGATGAGTTAAATCAAATTTTACGAGAAGAGATTGCTGGTTTATTATCTGAAACCAATACTGGTGATGAAACAGAATTTACAGTTCCTGCCGATAAGAAACCATATGTATTAATGGTAGTGGGTGTAAACGGAGTTGGTAAAACAACAACGATTGGTAAATTAGCTTCTCAGTTTAAAAAACAAGGTTTAAAAGTTGTTTTAGGAGCAGCAGATACATTTAGGGCAGCTGCAATCGATCAATTACAAGTTTGGGCAGATAGAACGGATGTTCCTATTGTTCGTCAAGAAATGGGTTCTGATCCAGCTTCTGTGGCGTATGACACTGTGCAGTCTGGAGTTAACCAAGATGCAGATGTAATCATTATTGATACTGCTGGTCGTTTACATAATAAAGTTAATTTAATGAATGAATTAACAAAGATTAAACGCGTAATGCAAAAAGTAATTCCAAATGCTCCACATGATGTGTTATTAGTATTAGATGGATCTACTGGACAAAATGCATTTGAACAAGCTAAACAATTTACGAAAGCAACAGAAGTAACCTCATTAGCAGTAACCAAATTAGACGGTACAGCAAAAGGTGGTGTTGTAATTGGTATTTCAGATCAGTTTCAGATACCAGTAAAGTATATTGGAGTTGGAGAGGGAATTGATGACTTACAAGTTTTCAATAAACATGAGTTTGTTGACTCTTTTTTTAAGTAGAAATTATTGATATTTTATAAAATAAAAACTCCCTTTTAAGGGAGTTTTTTTATGAGTGTTTTAAAAGTAATTTCGTTGCGTGTTTCAGCAACTAATTTAGTAAACAAAAATGAACCAGAGGAAATTCCGAAGGAATTTCCAAGTAGGTTATAACTAGCAATGAGTTATACACGTTGTTGGCGGTAGTTTTTACTTTTATTTATGTTCAACAACATAACTTCTAATACTATTTCCATCTTTTATAAGTTCATTAATTAGGTCATTTCTTATAGAGCTTAGTTTACCTTTGTGTTTCTGATATTCTAATTTTTCATTGACAAAATAGTAACGACTTTCCCAAGCACACAGATTTTTAAAGTTCTTCCATTTGCAATTTTTCTCTTGTTCTTCAAAATATTCAAAACTTTCGTAGACATAGATAAGTTCGTTATTCCAATAATACCATTCAGTTCCGAGTTGTCCCTTTTGGGTCATACTGATTGCTATTATTCTGTTAATGGTATCTTTCTTAGAATGAGCAATTATATTGGTTCCATATGTTTTTACTTTTCGTAGTCTTTTTTTTGTCAAATAAAATGAGGTTTTGTCTTTGCTTTCATAGATTTTTGATGTTTTACTTTTGATGCTGTTAACCACAGTTGAATCGCCAAAAACTAATTCTTGTCCATTAGAAACAGTACTCAATAATATCAAAGTCAATAAGATTACACTTCTATTCATAATTTGGAATATTTAACCCAAGCGTTATATCTCTTTCCATTATAAGCAGTCCATTGTCTATTTTAAGAGCAATTATTCCTGAACCTCCTCTTTGAGTTAATCTACTTTTTTCTTGCTTGGTTAAGAGAGAGTCATTTTTGAACATAAAATCATCAATGTAATATTCGTTTTTGTTAGGCTCCTTTACAACTATGTGAATATGATTAGCGGCTCTTCCATTGGGATATGGCGCAGGTTTAAATGTGTTAAATTCATACTTTCCGTTATTGCCTGTTTTCACCCAGCCACGAATGTAACCATGTCTTTTAGCCCATCCTTTTTGGCCACCTTTTGTTTCATAAATTCCTTTTTCATTAGTATGGTAGACATATAGAATTACATTTTTCGCAGGTGTTTTTCCATCTTTCTCATAAACAGTTCCTGTAATTTTCAATTTAGGCTTTGTTTTATTAAACTTTGGCAGCGTGTCTATTGAAGACAATTTCTTATTTCCATATTCAAAAATAGCTTCACATCCTTCACAATTACCACCAACTAATTGATTAGAATTTCCTTCTGTTTGTGATTTACAAGAAGAAATTGAAAACATTAGAATTGATATGTAAATTATAAACTTCATTTTTTTTTAAATTACCGCCAACTAGTTTAGGAATATGAATCCGTTTTAATGATTTATATTTAACGTTAACGAAGTTAATAGTTTAAGGGCTAAGAATCAAACTAAATTTTCACAATTTAAACGGTATAACAAGTTGAATTAAAGCGTATCTTTGCACCCTAAATTTTTATAGTATAATGCGCACAAAATCACCAAAACAAAACAAAATTAACGTAGTTACTTTAGGATGTTCTAAAAACGTTTACGATAGTGAAGTGTTAATGGGACAATTAAAAGCCAATGGTAAAAACGTGGTTCATGAAGATGAAAATGATGATGGTAATATTGTAGTTATTAATACATGTGGATTTATAGGTAAGGCAAAAGAAGAAAGTATCGATACTATTTTGCATTACGCGCAACGTAAAGAAGCTGGTGAGATAGATAAGGTATTTGTTTCAGGTTGTTTAAGTGAGCGTTATAAACCAGATTTAGAAGCAGAGATTAAAAATGTAGATCAGTATTTTGGTACGCATGATTTACCAGAGTTATTAAAGGTTTTAGAAGCAGATTACAAACACGAATTAATAGGTGAACGTTTAACAACTACACCAAAACATTATGCATATTTAAAAATTGCAGAAGGATGTGATCGCCCTTGTTCGTTTTGCGCGATTCCTTTAATGAGAGGAAAACATAAATCTACTCCGATTGAAAATTTAGTTATTGAAGCTACTAAGTTAGCAGAAAACGGAATTAAAGAAATTATGTTAATAGCACAAGATTTAACATACTATGGATTAGATATTTATAAAAAACGTGCTTTAGCTGATTTGTTAAAGGAGTTGGTTAAAGTTGATGGAATTGAGTGGATTCGTTTGCACTATGCATTTCCTTCTGGTTTCCCGATGGATGTGTTAGACGTAATGAGAGAAGAACCTAAGGTTTGTAATTATTTAGATATTCCGTTACAACACATAAATACTGAGATTTTAAAATCGATGAAACGTGGTACTACGCACGAAAAAACAACAAACTTAATTCATAAGTTTCGCGAGTATGTTCCTAATATGGCAATCCGCACTACTTTAATTGTTGGATATCCAGGAGAAACTGAAGAACAGTTCGAAGAATTAAAAGCTTGGGTAGAAGAAATGCGTTTTGAACGTTTAGGAGCTTTTGAATATTCACACGAAGAAAATACAGGTGCTTTTGTTTTAGAAGATGATGTACCTGCTGACGTAAAATTCCGAAGAGTAAATGAAATTATGGAAGTTCAATCTCAAATTTCATGGGAATTAAATCAACAAAAAGTAGGAAAAACTTTCCGTTGTTTATTCGATAGAAAAGATGGAGAATATTTTTACGGACGTACAGAGTTTGATTCTCCAGATGTAGATAATGATGTAATTGTTGATGCGACAAAACATTATATAAAACTAGGAGAGTTTATTGATATTAAAATAGATGAAGCTGGAGATTTTGATTTGTACGGAACTCCGTTAGTTAAACAAGAAAAACCAGTTCCGTTACATCAAAAAAGAAAATAGATTAAATAAAAAGCCTGTTATAGGCAGGCTTTTTATTTAAAATTAATTGATTTATTTTTTAATTATAGAAGAGTTTCTAAAGAAAACAGCATTTGCAAAAAACAGTTTTCCATTTTCCCAAAAAGAACGAAATAGCGGATTGTCTACCATATAAATAATGCTCCCTTGCCCTATTTGTTCTTCTCCAAATAATAAAGATTCAGGAATTTTCTTTAAAGCTTTTTTACCAGCAAAACCAGAAATATTACTAGCATCCTTAGTAAAGTAGGCTACATTACCTCCTTTTTTTAAGTATTCGTAACTAGTATTTCCTAATTTTAAAGAAAAATAAGAATTATCATAACCAAAAGCTAAAGGGTGTGTTGCATCTACTTTACTATTAAAAATAGCACCTGTTATTAAATTATTGGTACTCTCCCTTTCTAATTGCGCATAAGGAGTAAGGTTCGCTTTTTTTACTTTTGTAGTATCTCCTTTCTTTGTTTTAAGAGCAAACAATTTTTTGTCAGCAAAACTTCTAAGAGCATTACCAATAACAATAGTAGTACCACCTTTGCTCATCCATTTTTTTAACTTAGTTAAACTTCCTTTATTTAAAATACTTCCATAATATCCATTTGGAATAATTAATACGTCATAGTTAATTAAGTCTATTTGATTTAATCGTTCAGTATCTAAAATGGTTATAGGATATTTTAATTGTTGCTCAAAAAAGTGCCAAGTTTCCCCAAAACTTAAAGACGAAGTACCTTTTCCTGATAAGATAGCAACCCTTTGTTTATTTATAGGTTTAACGCTATAAGAACCAAAATCAACTCCAGAGCTAACAAAACCAGTATTTACAGGATGAATTTCTCGGTTGTTTTTATTGGCTGTATGAATAAGTTTAGAATCAAAATTCTCTAGGGACTTATTATCATGTCTTAAAATAATTAAGCTACCTCTGTTATACGATTTTCCTCCGATAGTAAAAGGTTTTTCAGAAAAACGTACTTTAATATTTTTTTTTAGAAGTTGAGATAAGAAAGTGGCATCTTCTAAACTATTCCATTTAGAGATATAGGCGTAAGAGGAAAGAGAAGCAGTGTTGTTTTTCTTTTCCGCTTTATTTCTTTTTTCAGAAATAACTTTCTTTTTTGAAGCAATTGCTTGTAAACCGTGAGCATAAGGTAAGGCCCATGCTGTGATATCATACGTTAACGAATCAGCTAATTTGGCATTAGGTTCAAATAGCGCCTTAACCATTTTTCCTTTAGCTTGATCTGTATGAATAACTAAATCTTTCGCTGTAGTTTGTATGTTTCCATTTTTAGAAGTGGCATAATTGTATCCATTTATTTTCCCAGGTTTAGCATACTCGTATAAAATTTGATGCTTATCTAATAAATTGGTAAGACCATTAATCTTGTCCGAATTATCATTTTTTAAAACATAACTTTTGTACGTAAGGTTTTTGTTATTAAAAAACTTTTTGAATTCACTATTTAATTTAGTTGCATTTTTTGATGCAATTTCAACGGTAGAAAGACCAGTTGTTTTATGATGTTTTACACGGTCTACTAAAGTAAGTTGATAACCGTGATCTGTATCAATACCAAGTCCAGCCATTCCGTGTCCAGCTTGCTCATAGGTCATCCCTATAGCTCCCATAAATGTAGGGTAGGTGTCTCCATAACTAGGATATAATAAATCAAAACTTTCTTTGGTAAAATATAACCAGTTATTTCTGTCAAAGTGTTTAGCATGATTTTTTCCGATCTGCACTTGGAAATCACGTTGCCAATCAGATATAATTTCATGAAATGGTTCTGCGGCAGGAGCAAAATAGTAAGGGTTATTAATATACTGCTCATGAAAATCTACGTGGATATGAGGTAACCATTTGTTGTATACTTTTAAACGTTGTTGTGTTTCCACCTGTGTAGCCCAAGCCCAATCTCTGTTTAAATCAAAAAGATAATGATTTGGTCTTCCAGTTGGCCAAGGGTCTCTATGTTCTTTTGCTTCTTGGTTAGTGTTATAAGGAGTACTACTCACTTGGTTGTACCAATTTACATAACGATCTCTTCCATCTGGATTAATACAAGGATCTAGGATAATAAGTGTATTTTCTAAAAGAGATTTCTTTTCGGTAACTAATTCGTATAACGTTTGCATAGCAGCTTCTGTACTAGAAGCTTCATTTCCGTGTACATTATAACTCAACCATACAATTGCAACAGTATTATCTTTTGAAGAATTATTTAAAACTCCTGCTTGCGACAAATTATTTTGTCTAATCTGTTCTAGGTTGTCAATGTTTTTTTGAGAAGAAACATATGTAACATACAGAGGACGGTGTTCGTTGGTTTCTCCATATTTTTCTAGAATTACATTATTTAAGTTTTTACTAACATGGTTAAAATAATCGACCACCTTATGGTGTCGAGTAAAGCGTTCTCCTAATTTATAACCTAAAAACTCTTCTGGAGATTGAATTTTTTGCGAAAAAAGAGTAATGTTCAGTGTTAAAAAAAGGAGTAGTAATTTGTATTTCATTATAATTAATTTGATAGCCTTGTAAAAGTAAAAAATAAAATCTATTCTTTTAGTCTGAAACTAACGTTTAAACTTTTTTATTGAAAGTTTTTTGTTAAACTTTGCTCGTATGAAAAAAGCTTATTTTAATTGGAGTTCTGGAAAAGATTCTTCTTTAGCATTGTATAAAATAGTACAGCAAAAAGAGTATCAGGTAGATAAATTAATAACCAATGTTAATAAAGATTATCAGCGTGTGTCTATGCATGGTTTGCATGAAAGTTTGTTAGAAGCACAAGCAAAAAGCATTGGGATCCCTTTAGAAAAAATAGAATTTCCAGCAGATGTTACGATGGATTTATACAATCAAAAGATGAAGGATAAAACTTCTAAGTTAAAATCATCAGGTTATAGTCATGCTGTCTTTGGAGATATTTTTTTAGAGGATTTAAAGAATTACAGAGATTCAAAATTAAAAGAGGTTGGGATTACAGGAGTATATCCACTTTGGAAGCAAGACACTAAGAAGTTACTTCGTGAGTTTTTAGCATTAGGGTTTAAGACAATTACTGTTTGTGTAAATGCTAAATTGTTAGGAGAGGAGTTTGTTGGTAGAATTATTGATGAAGATTTTATTAATGAATTACCAGAGAATATAGATGTTTGTGGTGAAAATGGAGAGTTTCATACGTTTTGCTATGACGGACCAATTTTCAAGAACCCTATAGAATTTGAAATAGGAGAGAAGGTGTTAAAATCATACACATTAAATAAAGACAATTCTCAGAATTGCCATCAAGACACTAAAGAAGAGGTTAAAAATTATGATACTAGTTTTTGGTATTGCGATTTGAAATTAAAATAAGTTACTGACCCATTCTAGTGTATTTTTGATAGGGCTATTTTGCAAGCATGTATTGCAATTGGTAAACATAAATAAGCAATCGATAAAATCGGTAATCATATGTAATAATAGTCCTAAACCTATAATGTTAAAGGGCTTTCTTCGAAAGAGAAGAATCATATATACTATGATTGCATAATATGTATGTAGTGGATGGAAGCCAATACTACATCTATTCGAAGCAAAAATAGGAGTAGCTAATAAATGATCTAGATCTACTAGCATAGTTGCCAATAAAATAAGAGTTACTTTTTTCCAATCTTTTTTAAAGAAAAGGTAAGCTATAATAAAAGAAAGTCCGAAATGTAAGAAGTAGTGAATGAAAGTTTGCATGATTAAAACTTTTCAAAAACTCCTAATCCGAACAGCGCAAAATCGTATTTAACAGGGTCTTTTTTATCAAACTCTCTCAAAGTAACATCTAATTCAGTTAAGGCTTTCCAATCGTTTTGTTTTCGAGTAAGAATTCCTAGTTTTCGAGCCACGTTACCAGAATGTACATCTAAAGGGCAATGTAAATGCGCTGGATTATGTGTTTTCCAAATACCTAAATCTACACCTGTTTTATCATTGCGAACCATCCAACGTAAAAACATGTTTATACGTTTAGAAGCTGAACCTTTTAACGGATCAGAAACATGTTTTAATGTTCTTTGTTGGTGTGGTATTTCAAAGAACACTTGTTTAAAATTATGGATTGATAATTTATAATTGTCTTCATTGTTAGTTGATAATACAGTTTCTAGACCATTGTGATTTTGATAAATATTTTGAAGTGATTTAATGAAGAATTTAAAATCCTCAGCATTAAAAGTTCGATGCACAAATCCATCAAAATTAGCTAAGTCCTCATCGGTATGATTCATCACAAAATCATATGGAGAATTACCTAGTAATTCAACCATTTTTAAAGAATTTCTGATAATTATCTTACGATTTCCCCAAGCTATGGTTGCAGCTAAAAATCCAGCAATTTCAATATCTTCTTTTAAAGAAAAAAGATGTGGGATCTGTATAGGATCACTCTCAATAAAATCAGGATTGTTATATTTTACAACTTTTTCGTTAAGAAATTCTTTTAATTCTTCTCTATTCATTTTTATACTAAATCCGCAGCAAAACTACCTAGAACAAAAAAAGCATTGTAACAGGCGTGTAAAAGCATACTCCATTGTAACCCGAAACGAACTCTAATAAAACCTAAATAGCCACCTAAAATTGTTTGAGGAGCTACTAAAATTGGAGTTAGCAAGAGTACATTTGTGGTAATATTGAAGTTTGTTAAATGTACTAATCCAAATAAAATAGCAAAGACATAAAAGGCAATTTTAAAAGCTTTAGCATTGTGAAATAATGTAATAGGAGCTCTAAAAAATAACTCTTCAAGTACAGGAGCTAAAACCACAGCTAAAAAGAAAATAAACCATTTCGAACTGTTCTTCATTAATTCTTCCATGGCATGATCGTTTAAATCTACCCAACCTAAGTGCTCAATTAAAACAAATAGTGGAGTTAATAATGCACCAGTTAATATACTTATAACAAGTAAGTGTAAAAACTTTTGAAAGCGATACGAATTATTAGTATTTGTATCTTTTTCTAAAATAGGATTTCTTAAGTAAGCAACTAATTCGTTAAATGTTTCTTTCATGGTTAATTGTTTTGCTATAAGTAGTTAGAAACATAAAATTGTTACATTATTCAACTATAATTCCGTCTTTCATAGTTAAAGTTCTATCAGCCATTTGAGCTAACTCTTTGTTATGAGTAACTAAAACGAAGGTTTGTCCGAACTTATCACGCAATTCAAAAAATAATTCGTGTAGGTTTTTAGCTGAAGTAGAATCTAAATTTCCAGAAGGTTCGTCGGCAAAAATTACTGAAGGTTCATTTATTAATGCTCTTGCAACAGCAACACGTTGTTGTTCTCCTCCAGATAATTCACTTGGTTTATGATTTTCTCGATGAGATAATCCTAAGAAATTTAATAATTCTTTGGCTCTTTTTTCTGTAGCTGATTTAGATTTACCTCCAATAAAAGCAGGAATACAAATATTTTCTAAAGCTGTAAATTCAGGGAGCAATTGATGAAATTGAAAAATGAATCCAATATGCTTATTTCTAAAAGAAGAGACTTCATTGTCTTTTAAATTACTCATCGAAATTCCATCGATAAACAACTCATAGTTTTGCTCTTTTGAAGGTTTATCAAGCGTGCCCAAAATTTGAAGTAAAGTAGTTTTTCCTGCTCCAGAAGGACCAACGATAGCTACGATTTCTCCTTTCTTAATGTGAAGATTTACACCTTTTAAAATTTCAACTTCACCGTAATGTTTATGGATGTTTTTGGCAACAATCATACTTTTTTATTCAGAATAACGAATGTATAAAAAAGAAATCAGATAAACTTTAAAAGCTTATCTGATTTCAGTCAATAAAAAAATCCTCTTAAAAAATATTTTTAAAATCGTTATAATCGATAAAATAGACTAAACGAACTGAGAATGTATGTTGGTTTTCTTGTTCAAAAAGATTTTCTAGATTTTTAAAGAAACTTTGATTAGCATTATTATTAGAGCTAAAAATAGAGTTTCTATAAAAAGCAATTAATTGACTTCCTGGGGCAAACTGCCATTGGTAATTTAAATCTAAATTCCAATTGTTAAAGTTCATGTTGTGTTCACCTGTATAGCTAGAGTTTTCAAGTGCTCCGTTATTTTGATTAAGCTGAAAAAATTGATCATACGGAACCTTACTCCAGTTATGTCTAAATGTAAGTGATAAGGAAGATATTGGGCTAAACGTATATTTTCCTGTTAAAGAGTTATTATATGAAGTCCAATCACGTTGTCCAAAGTAAAAAGCAGTATCATCATCTTCTTTACTAACTTGACCAAATTGATTTTCTGATTTTCTGTAATTTAAACCATAAATTAATGAAAATTGATTGTTAAAACGATATCTTGGTCTAATGCCAAAACCATAGCTCATTTGGTCAACATCTTCTACAGTTTGTTTATTGAAAGTGTACCAAAAGTCATAATCTACAGCAAGCTTTTTTCTATAATCACTAGAACCCCAATGGTTCACATTTATACGTTGAGGCCTTTTAAAGTAAACACCACCTAATGATCCCTTATTATGTCTAGGCTCAAAAAAGTCTTTTCTTTCTGTACTATAATTTAAATTACCACCAAAACCAAAACGTTTTTTTGTTTGTGACCAGAATGACAACCCTCCATTTGTACCAACATATGTACCAGGGGTATGTAAAAAGTTCACGTTATAATACATGTTTACCCCATAGTTGTTGAAAATACCTTTTGGTTTTAATAAACGGTATCCTACAAAACCATAAATTCTTTGTTCGTTGTTACTGAATAATATACCTAGGTCATTTGGGTTGAAGTCTTTGTTTTCAAGATTATATCCTATTTCTCCTCTCCAGTTTCCAGATTGTTTACCAATACTTGTGTCAAATGTATAACCAGTTGAAATATCTTTGTATTCTACATCAAAATCACCAACTTTTTTAGTTTGATGCTCGTAAACATTAGACATTTTAAAAGAACCATCAATGTTGTAGTTACTACCTTTATCCTCAACATGCCATAATAAACCAGTAACATTAGCATCTCTGTAATGCCCTTCTCTTAAAACATTAGTATTTATTAAAGAAACCGAAGAGTTTTGATTGAATTGTTGGTCTAAAACTAAAATATTGTAATTAGATAGCGGGTTAGTTGTTTTTTCTCTTTGAGTTTTTACAATTTTAACCTCACCTCCATTATCAACAAGAGTTATTTTTTCTATTGTAGCATTCGTTTCTTCAGTAATAGCATTAAAAAAACCAATTCCTAATCCACCTTTTGTTCTTCCTGATATTTTAACTGCATTTATCATGTTTACTTTTTCAGGATTGTCAACAACAGTTTCATCATCATCTAAATCTTCATAAGCATCATTAAAAGCAATAGGTCTACCCCCAATTCTTCTTGAATAAAAAAGTCTTCCTTTGGTAAAAAGCTCGGTGCCTTCAGTAAAAAACTGACGTTGTTCAGAAAACTGTTGTTCAAATGGACCTAGGTTTAATTGCACATCGTCAAATCCTACTTGGCTAAAATCTGGAATTAATGTGGCGTCTAGCGTAAAATTTTCAGTAATACCATATTTTACATCCATACCTACGCTCCAATCAAAATCTGTGTTTCCTTCAAAAGTTTTTGTTGTTGCTGATGCATATGGATAAAAACTTAATCGAGTAGGAGGTTTTATGTTTTTAAAATCTTCGATTAAACCATCATATTGAGTCCAAGAACCTTGTTGATTATCAATATGATTCCATGTATACCGAGCGTTTAAGTTTCTAGCTTCTCTATGAAAATTCATTCCCCAAGATTGTATAGGTTCATTTGCAAAACGTAAAGCTCTATATGGAATTTTTATTTCCGCTATCCAGTTTGTATCGTTAATTTTTACAGCACTTTCCCAAACTGCACTCCAGTTATAATCTTCGTTTCTACCATTAGAAACTTTCGAGTCTATTTGAACTCCAGATGCAGTAACAATAAACATTGTAGGATTTTGACCATCATCATTTGGGTTAATCATAGCCATAAAAAAATCTGAATTTCCAAAATTATCTCTATTGGTAAATTCAGCAGGAACTTTTTCTCCGTTTGGTTTATGCATCAGTGCAGAAATATAAATAGCTGCATCATCGTACACTATTTTAACTTCAGTTTTGTGTGTATCAACTTCTGCTTTTCCATTATCAGGACGCATCATCACAAAATCTTTAGCGATAGGAAGATTATTCCATGCGGTATCATCAAGAATTCCATCTATTTTTGGTGGAGATTCTACTCTCGTGGCGCCTAATTTTTTTCTATTTTGATTAATTTCTTGTGCGTTTATTCCGTTAGAAATAAGAAGTGTAGCAATTAATAGTTTCGCAATTTTATGCATAGCAGATTGATAGTATAAATAGTTTAGCTAAATTATTTATGATTTAGGCGAGTAAATCATAAAATCATGTTAATTACACTAAAGACATGTTAAAAAAGCGAACGTTACATTTTAAATGTTAAAGAAATGCAAAAGTAGAGCTCATAGAAAATCAATTGAAATTACATTAAAATAAAGGTTAAATTGTAATGTATTATCATTTGAATTCGTATTTTTGTTCGACTTTAAAAATTCATATCTAATGAACTTACACGAATATCAAGGTAAAGAAATATTAAATAGTTTTGGCGTTCGTATTCAACGAGGAATCGTTGCAAATACACCAGAAGAAGCTGTTGAAGCAGCAAAGAAATTAACTGAAGAAACAGGAACAGGTTGGCACGTAATTAAAGCACAAGTACACGCAGGTGGTCGTGGAAAAGGTGGTGGAGTTAAGTTAGCTAAAAACTTAGATGAGGTAAAAAGTATTTCTAATGATATTTTAGGAATGATGTTAATTACTCCTCAAACTTCAGCAGAAGGTAAATTAGTAAATCAAGTTTTAATCGCTGAGGATGTATATTATCCTGGTGATTCTGAACCGAATGAATTTTACATGTCGGTTTTATTAAACCGTGCTACAGGTAGAAATATGATTATGTATTCTACAGAAGGAGGTATGGATATTGAAACAGTAGCAGAAGAAACTCCGCATTTAATTTTCACAGAAGAGATTGATCCTGCTTTAGGATTAATGCCTTTCCAAGCTCGTAAAATTGCTTTTAACTTAGGTTTAAGCGGTGTAGCAATGAAAGAAATGGTAAAGTTTGCAACTGCATTATATACTGCTTACATCAAGTCAGATTCAGCAATGTTTGAAATTAACCCAGTGTTAAAAACATCTGATGATAAAATTATGGCTGTTGATGCTAAGGTAACTTTAGATGAGAATGCATTATACCGTCACAAAGATTATGCAGCAATGCGTGATATTCGTGAAGAGAATCCAATTGAAGTTGAAGCGAAAGCTGCAGGTTTAAACTATGTAGATTTAGATGGTAACGTTGGATGTATGGTAAACGGAGCTGGTTTAGCAATGGGAACTATGGATTTAATTAAGGAATCAGGTGGAGAGCCAGCTAACTTTTTAGATGTTGGTGGTACAGCTGATGCAGAACGTGTTGAAATTGCTTTTGGAATTATTTTAAAAGATCCAAACGTAAAAGCAATTTTAGTTAACATTTTTGGAGGAATCGTTCGTTGTGATCGTGTTGCTCAAGGAGTTGTAGATGCATATAAGAATATGGGAGACAAAATTAATGTGCCTATTATTTGTCGTTTACAAGGAACTAATGCTAAAGAAGCAAAAGAATTAATTGATAATAGTGGAATGGAAATTATCTCAGCAACTGAGTTCCAGGAAGCTGCAGATAAAGTACAAGAAGTATTAAGTGCTTAATTATTAATTCTTAGTTAGAATATATTGAAAACCTCACTTTTTTAAGTGAGGTTTTTTAATATTTAATTTTGCTTGAATGTAACTGTTACTCAAACCAGTTAAGGTCATTACATGCATCCATAGTTTCATGAACTAATCTATAGTAGTTTTTTGAAGGTTTATTAAATAAACCAACAAACAAAATGTCTTTACTAGGAAAATAAAAATAGAATGAATTGAATCCACCTTGTTCACCAGTATGGTAAATCATATCCATTTTATATCTAGATTTAGTCTTGGGTGTTACAAACCAACTATATCCGATTCTTGGATTAATTGTATCCTTCCAATTGTTTGGAATATAAATTGTTCTTGATTCATGTAAAACTTCTTTACTTAAAAATTTATTTTCCTTTATAGAGTTTTCATAATTTGCTAAATCAATTATAGAACTCCAAATTCCACCATTTCCAGATGCTGCAAAAGTTGGATATTCTCCGTAGTCATTTTCAATATAATGGTTACCTTCAGGAATGTAAGCGTGGGCGACATCTTTCTGTGGATAAGCACCATCTGTAATTTTACTATTTTTCATATTTGAGGGTTTCAAAATATTTTGAATAATAAATTTTTGCCATTTATCGTTAGTAATTTTCTCTATAATTAAAGCTAAACCATTAAATGCAGGGTTTGAATATTTAAATCGTTCACCAGGTAAGAATTCAAGACTATCGGCTAATTTTAGAGGTGCAAAATTAGCACTATCCTTAGCTGTCAAATAAAATTCAACATTATCATTCACATTTCTATTATCAATTAATCCTGATGTATGTGATAATAAATGTTTTATTTTAACTTTATTTGCGATTTCTTTATTGTTAAAGTCATTGAAATACATAGAGAGACTATCTTCTAAAGAAAGTTGCCCTCTTTCTTCTAATATTAATATACCATTAGAAACAAAAGTTTTAGAAATAGACCCTGTGTTAAATGAAGTGTGTTCAGTAATTTTTTCTTTAGTTTCTAAATTTGCTAATCCATAACTCTTCATATATATTATATCTTTTCCCTTTTTTAAAAGTATAGAACCACCAGGACCCATTGAATCAATTTCTGATTCCAATAGATTATCTATCTTAGAGGTTATAATATCTTTATTATTTTTGGTTGTACAGGAAAAAAATAATAATGAAAAGAGAATGTATAGGGTTATAACTTTAATTTCGTGTTTCATTTTTCTTATTTTCAATTATTAATGATAGGTTTTATGTATATGTTAATGATTTATATTTGTTTCTTGTCAATTTAGCTTAATACATATAAAGGTAATTTAATGATTACAAATTCTCTTTTAAAACAGCAATTTCATCACGTAATTGAGCAGCTGCTATAAAATCTAAAGCTTTAGCAGCTTCTTCCATTTGTTTACGTTTGGTACGAATGCGTTTTTCTATTTCTTCTTTTGGTAAATATTCTAAATCTTGCTCAGCAGCTTTTTGAGTCGCATTATCGTAATGATAAGATGTTATAGCATTTTTAGATAACGTGTTGTCAATCTTTTTATTTATCTGAGTCGGGGTAATTCCGTTTGCTGTATTGTAATTTATTTGTTTTTCTCTTCTACGAGTGGTTTCATCAATTGTCATTTGCATGCTATTGGTAATTTTATCGGCATACATAATTGCTTTACCATTTACATTACGTGCAGCTCTACCAACAGTTTGTGTTAACGAACGATGTGAGCGTAAAAAACCTTCTTTATCGGCATCTAAAATAGCAACTAATGAAACTTCGGGAAGGTCTAAGCCTTCACGTAATAAGTTAACTCCAATCAACACATCGAATAAACCTTTACGTAAATCTTGCATAATCTCAACACGTTCTAAAGTGTCAACATCAGAATGTATATAGCGACAACGAACTTGAATTCGAGTTAAATACTTCGCTAATTCTTCAGCCATTCGTTTCGTAAGTGTAGTAACTAAAGTACGTTCGTCTTTTTCTACTCTTATTTGAATTTCTTCAATTAAATCATCAATCTGATTTAAACTTGGACGAATTTCAATTTCTGGGTCTAATAATCCAGTTGGACGAATTACTTGCTCAACAAACAAGCCTTCTGTTTTTTGTAACTCATAATCGGCAGGAGTTGCCGAAACATAAATTACTTGATTTTGTAGCATTTCAAATTCATCAAATTTTAATGGGCGATTATCCATTGCTGCTGGCAACCGGAATCCGTATTCTACTAAATTTTCTTTTCTACTTCTGTCTCCACCATACATTGCATGGGTCTGAGGGATGGTAACATGACTTTCATCAATCACCATTAAATAATCATCAGGAAAATAATCTAACAGACAGAAAGGACGGGTTCCAGGATCTCTGCCGTCTAAATAACGAGAATAGTTTTCGATACCAGAACAATAGCCTAATTCACGAATCATTTCAAGATCAAACTCTGTTCGCTCTTTTAAACGTTTAGCTTCTAAATGTTTTCCTATTTCTTTAAAGTAATCAACTTGTTTTACCATATCATCTTGTATTTGATGAATAGCATTTTGTAAAACATCGGGAGAGGTTACAAATAAGTTTGCAGGATAAATGGTTAATTCACTTAATTTATCAATTACTTGATTATTTTCAATATCGAACGTTTCTATTTCTTCAATTTCATCCCCAAAAAAATGAACTCGATATCCACTATCTCCATAGGATGGATAAATGGTAACCACATCCCCTTTTACTTTAAACGTTCCGCTTTTAATTTCAGTTTCGGTACGAGCGTACAAACTTGTAACTAATTGATGTAAAAATTTGGTGCGTGATATTTGTTGATCAACTTCAATTGGAATGACGTTTTTCTTAAATTCATTCGGATTTCCAATACCATACAAACAAGAAACAGAAGCTACAACTAACACATCTCGACGCCCAGAAAGAAGGGAAGAGGAGGTGCTAATTCGTAAACGTTCTATTTCATCGTTTATTGATAAATCTTTTTCAATATAGGTTCCCGTAGTTGGTAAGTACGCTTCTGGTTGATAATAATCATAATACGAAACAAAATACTCTACAGCATTATTAGGAAAAAATTGCTTAAACTCGGAATATAATTGAGCAGCCAAGGTTTTATTATGAGCCAAAACCAAAGTAGGTCTATTTACTTCTGAGACAACATTAGCTACTGAAAATGTTTTACCAGAACCAGTAACCCCTAAAAGTGTTTGATATCTTTCATCGGAGTTAATTCCGTTAACTAATTGTTTTATTGCTTGAGGTTGATCTCCTGTAGGCTTAAATTCTGATACTAATTGAAAATCCATAAAAACAAAAATACGGATAGTTTATGTGATAAACTATCCGTATTTGTTAATGAGTATATTAAAATTGCTATCTTCTAATCAGTGCAAAATGTCCTTGATGTTGGTGAACTTTACCTTTTCTATCAACTAATTGTATTCTAAACCAATAATCACTAGAAGGTAATGTTTTACCATTATAAGTTCCATTCCATCCATCACTATCAATAGGAATTATAGCTACAATTTTACCATGCCTATTTACCACAGTAATATTACTAGAAGGATAAAAACTTGAGTTAGCACCTTTAATTTTCCAAGTATCATTTTTTCCATCCCCATTAGGAGTTAAGAACTTAGGATATTCTATAACAGATACTTCAAGTTTAGCATCTGGTTGACAACCATTTTTGTCATTTACAACAACAGTATAAAAACCTCCCAAAATATTCTCGAATAGAGGTTCGTCTTGAAAAGGGGTTTGTATATTGAAACCGTTATTATCAATATATTCAAGTGCAAATTGATAATTACCAATACCTAAATTTTGATTTTCGGTAATTATTTTGATAGAGTAAGTGTCTAATCCACTATTATTGGTGTCATCTACAATAACAATGTCATCGTCATTTAAAGTTGGTTTTATAGATTCGTCGACTACGATTCCAAGTTCTCTTTCACACCCTGTAGTACCTTTCATAGTAGCTTTCACAACATAAGTTCCACCTTCTGTTGCATTATAAAAAATATCGGTACTTAATATATTTGTAGGGGCACCATCTTTATACCATTGGTAATTGTATTCTGCTAAAGGGTTTAAAGCTTCTAATCTTACATGTTCACCTAAACAAACAATTACTTGAGGGTCTACAATGAATTCAGGTAAAGGATTAATTACAATGTTAAATGATAAATTATCATTTACGCAATTAGTTTTAATGTTTTGAACTCTAACATAAATAGGTTGGTTGCTTATTGTATTTTCGTATTGATTTTCATTTATTGGATCATCACCAGTTTGAGCATCTACAAGCTCATCATGAAAAGTAACTTTAAAATTACCATGTTCACTAGCTGGATAATTTGCTAAAATTTCAGAGATTTTAGTACTTAATGAAATATCTCCATTAATACCATTAGTATCACTATTAGCTGCATCAGATGTATTATCACATGCTTCATAGTTTGTAATATTAACAGGTAAAATAGGTTCTGGATAGGTGACAATAGTTACAGTGGCTATACCATATCTACATTGGGTGTCGTTATTAAGAATACTAATCCAAAGACGTTCTTTATGTGGGGCATCAATAGCAGTACCAACTGGAGGTATAGTACGAGTAGGGTCATTACTATACATTTTATTAACTGGTGAAGTTCCGTCTATTGCTTGTTGACGAGTTTTATGATAACTCACAGTAAAATCATTTTCGTCTCTACCATCTAAAACATCTTCATCTCTTTGAGACAAATTAATATTTTGAGCTAATCCATTTATAGAGCTTCCATCTGTGCCATCATCACAAACTTCTATATCAGGTATTGGTTTTGTAATTGTTGGTAATGGATTGATTATAATATCAAAAGTTAAATGATCATTAAAACAACCAGTTGTATTATTAAGAACTCTTACATATATGGTTTCTCTATCTCTAGTTTGATTCGTATAATTTGTATCATTAATAATAGGGTTAGTGTCAGAGTTAGCATCAGCGGCAGATGTGTAAAAAGTAACAGTAAAGTTAGCAGAGGTTTGAGCTCCACCTAATATATCATTAACTCGATTTCTTAAATTGATATTATTGTTAATTCCGTCATCAAAAGCACCGCTATCAAAATCATCACAAAGCTCAAAGTTAGCAACGTTATTAGCTATTGGAACAGTATTAACATTTAAAGTAATATGCGCACCAAACCCTAAACAATCATTATCTAAATCACTATCAACACGAACATAAATTTGTTGGGTATTTGGATAGCCGATGTTCCTGTAGTTAGAAATGTCAATAATTTTATTTATTTCAGCTAAAGCATCAGCTTCGTTTCTATAATAAGTAACATTTATTTGTTGTCCTACAGCAGGAAATAATGCTTTTATTTCACTATCAACTGAACTAAAGTTGAAAGAAGTAACACCATCTGTATCGCTATTATTAGTATTGTTGTTTCCATCTATATCTAAGAAATCATCACATTGAGTAAAAGACCTTTGAAAAGAGGCAGGAATACCAGTTGTAGATACTGTTAGATTTACTTGAGATATTCTATAGCAACCATTATTGGTAATAGCTCTAGCCCAAACAATATCAGAAGTTACTGTTCTATTAGGAAATACGGTTGGGTTGGTTATAGGGGCTGTATTATTTTGAGCGTCAGTTAACGTAGGATAGAACACGAAAGTTTCATTTAAATAATTAGCTGAAATATTACTTCTAGCTTCTTCTAAATTAAAGTCAGCAAATGCATCTGTATCATTATCACATTGTTTCAATTCTACAATATTATTAATAACTGGCAATGGATTTATAACTAAATTAAATGATTTTGATGTGTCGTTACATGCTGCGTTATTTTTGTTTTCAACTCTTACAAAAATTGTTTGAGAATTAGCATTTGTATTTCTATAAGGAGTGTCTTTATCAATAACATCAGTACTATTGTCAGTTTGTGCTCCAACTAAAGTTGTATGATAAGAAACCTCGTATAAGTTAGTTGATAATGCTCCAAGAATTTGAGCATCTTTAGTGTTCAACAGAAAGTTGTTGAAGAAACCATCTGTGTCACCTCCAGCTAAAGCATCATCACAAGCTTCATAAGAAGTAGGAGCTTGAGGGACAGGTTTACCAGTAATAGCCAAAGTAAATGATTTAACATCATAACAAGCATTTGGAGCAGCAATATTATGCATTCTAGCATAGATCGTTTGATTACTAAAAGCAGTTGGGTTTGTATAAGGATTTGCTATAGCATTAGCAGTTGTATTATTATCAGCATCAGCTTGAGATAAATAATAAACAACTTCAAATACAGCGGGGTCTTGACCGTTTAGTATTTGAGGAGTTACATCGGTTTGTAGATTAAAAGAATTAAAACCATCGTTATCTACATCACAAAAGAAAATATCTAAGGGTTGAGTGGAGCTAGAAGGTTGATAAACTTCTAAATTAAATTTTGCTTGTTGTTCAATTTTATTGCCACAGTCATCAGCTAAAGTAACCTTTAAGTTATATGTTCCAGCATCAGATAAACTCATGTTGTTAATACTAAGGTTTATTGTGTTAGAAACAGTTGAAGTTGTAGTCCCATTATCAAAGGTCCACAAATAATCTACATTGTTACCTGTTACTGGATCTGGTGCTATAGTTTTTGAGTTACCTACACAAAATTGTAGTGTTTGATTATTTACAACTTCTGATGATATCTGATCTTTGATTTCTATAGGAAGTAAAAGAGAGGCAATAAAAGGAGGGAGTCCTTGAGTTGCTCTTCTACCATTTAAATTTATTGCATTCTTAGTAAAAACAATATCTGAAGCATTGTCATTTGGGTTTTCTATAACATCAAGAAATTCTGCAAACCCATTAGGGTCACTGTAAGCTACAGGAATTGTTGCATAGATTTTTCCATCTGGTCCCAATTGTAATGCGCCTCTAAAGCCTCCTTCAGATGAATTTGCCGGAGATTGAGTATAAATACTAGTTTTAGAGTTTGTAATATCAGCAGCATTTAAATCAAACTGAAATAATTTATAAGTAACGGCAGGGTCAATTAATTCATTTCTAAAATTAGATACAGTAGAAATGTATACTTTTTTAGAATCTGGTGAAAATTCTACTCCATATGGTTGACCATCAGAAAATGTATTATTGATTAAAGGTATACCATCATTTTGAACTACACCAGTTTCATTATTAAAACTATAAAGAAATGCATCGTTATCTTGGTTAGCAATTGCTAATTTAGATCCATCTGGAGATAATTTTAGGTAACCTCTATTTGCAGAGAAGTTAGCAACAGGAGATATAATAGGAGTATTTGCAACTCCTTTATCATCAACTTTATAAGCAAAAAAATCAAACCCTACAATAGATACAACCCAAAAGGTATTACATTCTTTACCTCTGACTGCTGCAACTTTTTCAGTCCAGTTCGATCTGCCTCCAGTTAGATTTGTAACAAAACCATTACCCTTTTCATCAATTAATTCACCTGCACCGCTATTTAAATTCATATCTATGACATAGTAATCAAATGCAGGAAAGTTATTGTCACCAACGGTAAACAAATAATAAATAGAAGAAGAACCAGGTTTTGGTATAATCATTCCAGATTGAGTACTTGAAGGGTTTCCTGTTAAATTATTAGCAGGATTACCGTTTGAATAATTCATTACCTGATGGTTTTTGTCATAGACTGTAATACCATCTGAATAAAATAGTAAATTACCATCAGCATCAGAAAAAGAAGAGCAACCTTCAAGAGTATTTATTTGGCCATCTGTTAAAGCAGTTGGGGGTGTAGTGTTAAAGTCTAACCCTGCATTTGCTCCAAAATACCAAATGTTAGCTTCTTTTTGGCTATAAACTGATATCGATAATATTAAAAGTATTGATAGTAGTAATTTCTTCATTTTAAGTAATTTCTTGCTAATATAAAACAGCTAAACTACTTAAAACCCTCTATAAATCTCTCTTTTTTAACAAAAAATATGAGGCATATATAAAAACTACTGTCCAAAAAAGAACAATAATTATGTTTAATAATCCTACTGAATAATCTTTAGTAAAGTTTTCTCCAATTTGACTAGCCACTGATTTTACAGCTCCCAATCTTGTAAAAGGCTCTTTTATTAGGTTAGCCATAGACTCTAAAGGAAAAAATTGCATGATAGAGTTTACAGCTTCATCAGTACTTCCTTTAATGTCTTTAAAAGTCCAGTATAAGTATCCTTTAAAAATACTTTCAATAATTAACCAAACAATCATTGCAGCTACAGCAAAAGCAGAGCGTTTAATTAGGATTCCTAAAAACAACCCGAACGAGAAAAAACCAACAAGTTTTATGAAAAAAGCAAATAAATAGTTTAAGTCAGAAAAAATAATTGATAATTCATTAAAATCAGAATAAATTGATCCTAAAATAAGAGATACAATAAAAACAAAAATCGTAGAAAAAAAGGCAAAAGCAATTACTGTATAAAACTTTGAAAGAATGAATTCTTTTTTACTTAATCCGTCTATTAAATTCTGTTTTAATGTTTTGTAACTGTATTCGTTAGCCATCATAGAAACGATCACTAATAATAAGAAAAATTTAAAAATAGCAGCCATATAGGTGTTGAAATGCCATATGTATGGGAAATTGAATATACCTTGTTCTGCTAAATGAAATTTTATAGGTCCGATATCGAATTTTATTGCAGCTATTAAAGCTATTGATGTTAATAGGGCAAAATATATGATAGATAAAGCTTTACTAGCTCTGTTATGTTTTAATTTATGAAATTCTATACTTAAAAGACGTAGCATACTATTGATTAGTTATTGTTGGTTAAATCTAAAAATTGTTGTTCTAAACTTGGCTTTCTTTTAACCAAATGAGATAAAGTAATATTGTTGTTAAAAAGAAATTGATTGATTTCTGAAGCTGATAACTCAGAACTTAAGTTTGCGATTAAAATTCCGTTTTCTTCTTTAATACTTCCTATTGAAGAATGATTTTCTAAATGTTTAATCAACTCTTTATTGTTTTGTGATTCTAATTCAAAATAACCATTTGAAGTTGTCATTTCATCAACACGACCACTATATAATTTTACTCCATTACGAATAATTAAAACATGAGAACAAACTTTTTCAACTTCGTCAAGTAAGTGAGAGGCTAGTAAAATTGTAGTACCATTTTTAGCAATTTCTTTTATTATTTGACGAATTTCATGAATTCCTTGTGGGTCTAGCCCATTTGTAGGCTCATCTAAAATTAAAATCTCAGGATCGTTTAATAATGCTGATGCAATAGCTAAACGTTGTTTCATACCTAAAGAATAAGTTTTGAATTTGCTATTCCTTCTTTCAAAAAGATTAACAACTTTTAATTTTTCTTCAATTTTATCATAAGAAACACCTTTTATTTTGCAAATTAATTGTAAGTTTTGAACTGCAGACATGTATGGGTAAAAATTTGGGCGTTCAATGATAGCTCCTACTTTTTTTAATGCTTCATGAGTTGATAATTTCCCGTCAAACCAACTGAAATCTCCAGAAGTTCTATTAACTACATTTAAAATAATACCTAAAGTGGTAGATTTTCCACTTCCGTTAGGCCCTAAAATACCATATACATTTCCTTTTTTGATATCGAAAGAAAGGTTGTTTACTGCGTGGACTTTACCGTATTTTTTATCGAGGTTTTTTATTGATAAAATTGTTTCCAAGTTTTTCGATTTTGTTGATTATAAGTATTTGACGACTTAATAGATTTATTGTTACAATTTATAAAAAAGAAAAGACTTCCTTTTATGGAAGTCTTTTCTTTTTTTATGTTGGTTATTTAAGCTTTTTCAATTAGTCTAAAGCCTTCACCATGTATATTTAAAATTTCAACATTCTCATCTCCTTTTAAATATTTACGAAGTTTAGCAATATAAACATCCATACTACGAGAGGTAAAATAATTATCATCTCTCCATATCTTTGTTAAAGCTAATTCACGTGGCATTAAATCGTTTTTATGAATCGCTAGCATACGTAATAATTTACTTTCTTTAGGAGAAAGTTTTTGCGCTTCCCCTCCGTTAAGTGAAAGGTGACGTAGTTTAGAATTGAAGTCAAAACCTCCGATTTTAAACTCAAATTCATCACTCTCGTTTGACTTTTCGTTTTCTTTACGTTGTAAAATCGCTTTGATTTTATGTAATAAAACTTCGGAATCAAAAGGTTTGTTTAAATAGTCATCCGCACCTACTTGATATCCTCTTAGAACATCTTCTTTTAACGTTTTAGCTGTTAAAAAAATAATTGGGATCTCTTTGTTTGTTACACGAATGTCTTGCGCTAAAGAAAAACCGTCTTTACGAGGCATCATTACATCTAGAATGCATAAATCATATTCTCCGTTTTTAAACATAATTAACCCATCTATTCCGTCTTTAGCATGTGTTACGTTATAGTCGTTTAATGCTAAATAATCTTTAAGAACTGTTCCGAAATTCGGATCGTCTTCTACTAATAATATTTTTTTACTTCCCATCTTCTTTTCAATTTATATTAATGGTAATTTAACTGTAAATATGCTTCCTTTGCCTTTTTCACTCTCAACATAAACGGTTCCGTGGTGGCTGTCTACAATTTCTTTTACATAGGCTAAACCTAAACCGTGACCTTTTACGTTGTGTATGTTTCCTTTATGTTCTCTATAAAATTTATCGAAAACATATTTCTGAGCATTTCTACTCATTCCAATCCCTTCATCTTTTACTTTAAAGATAAAGTATTTATTTGTACTCTCTGTATAAACATCAATTTTTGGTGCACCTTCAGAATACTTTAGTGCGTTCTCTAATATGTTTACTGTGATGTTTACTAGGTGTAAATTGTTTCCTAAAACCTCTGTGGAAATTGCTTTGAAATGTGTGGCAATACTTCCATTTTTATCATTTACTAATAATTGAATGTGCTCAATAGCTTCTTCAATAATGTCGTGCATATCTGTAGCATCCTTACCAATTTCTATTTGATTTTTTTCTAATCTTGAAATCCGTAATACATTTTCTACTTGACCATGCATACGTTTGTTCTCCTCACGAATCATTTGAACATAACGTTTAACCTTATCTTCGTCGGATATAATTCTTGGATTTTTAATCGCATCTAAAGCTAGGTTTATAGTAGCAATAGGTGTTTTAAACTCATGCGTCATGTTATTAATGAAATCTGTTTTTATTTCAGAAATCTTTTTTTGACGAATTAATTGATATAGTGATGCTGAAAAAGCCGCAATAATAATCCCAATAAATAATAATGATAATCCTAAAATTTTCATCATCCCTGAAATCAAATTTTTACGCTCGTTAGGGAACTTTATATATAATTTATACTTACTATTTCCTTCTTCGTCTTCTAGTAATGGATAATATTTATCATTAGGTTGAACATTAAAATATCCTGATTTTAATTGAGTTGCTAAGCCGTCTTCATAAACACCATATTTAAAATCTTGAGTAATATTCATTTTACCCAATTCCTCTTTTAATGTTCTGTTTAGTTCGTTATTGCTAATTCGATGATGAATTGGCGAATAATGCTTACTTTGATTAAACATATACTCCATTTGCCTTTTATTCCAGCTGGGATATAGTTTAAAATTAGTAAGTTGACTTTCTCTTAAAAAAGGTTTAAAATCTTTATTTTCAGATTTAATTACTTGAGAGAAAAAAATATCTTCTTTCCCACTATATCTTTTTATAACTAATGTATCGCTATTAATGAAATCACCGGGTATTTTAGCACTTTCTTCTAAAACTGTACCTGCAAAAGAAAACTTTTTTTTACTTGTAGTATCTATTTGTTGAAAGATAAAAGTTTTTATTTCTGCATCAGTTCTAAGCTTGTCATTTTTAAAAAAATCACTAGTACTAAGAGCAAACTCATTGTACTCTTTTTCTTTAATTTTTTCTGATGTTCTGCCAAGAGCAATTGTAACATTGTTTTCAAATTGCTGTTGTTTATTTTTTATTGCATCTTTAATCCAATAGACTTGAACAGAGATAATTCCTATTAAAGAAATACTCATTAAAACAACAATAAGAATAAAGATTTTTTTACTCATTATTCAAAAATAAATTAATAAAATGAAGGGGTGTTCGGTTTTAACTTAGATTAACAAAGTTACTGAAAAATTAAGATAATTTTAAGAAAAATAATTTATATAACATAAAATATTTAGGTTTTTATGTTAAATAATTATGGATTTTTAATACTTGTACTTCAGTGTTAGAAAGAGTCACGTTTTCAATTATGTAGTGAGATTGTAATGCTTTTTTATTTTGAGGCCATTGGTTTTTAATTCTGTTTTTAACAGCATCAATAGTTGAGTCATCTCTTTTTATAACTCTTTGAATTCTTATGTCTTCTGGAGTTACTACTGTGATTATTTTATCACAGAAAGCGTTGCTTCCGTTTTCAAATAAAATAGCATTTTCATATAAAATGTATTTTTTATTTGAATTGTATTTGATGAAATCTTGTAAGTGCTTATTTACAACAGGGTGCACAATAGCATTTAAAGTCGCTAACTTTTCTTTATTGTTAAAAACGATATTGGCTAAATATGATCTGTTAAGGGTGTTGTTTTTATAAGTGTCGCTTCCAAATTCTGAAATTAGTTTTGATTTAATCTCATTTGATGAATTCATTAATTTTTTAGCCTCATCATCTGCTATATAAATAGCAATATCTTCGAATTGAGAAAACATTTTTACTACAGTAGATTTTCCGCTACCTATACCACCTGTAATACCTACAACCATTATTCGTGTATTAAAAAATCTATTTTATCAGGAACTATTCTTACTGTTGTAACTAAATTTGAATGCGATTGTATTTTAGGGATTAAGTATGAAATTCCTTTAGTAGTACTTTCATTGTAGTCACACTCAATAGTAAATAAATCTGGGGTTACTTTATTGAAATTTGTTAAACCTACTTTGTATATTAATTTTACTTTTTTGGGAAAAATATTTATTCCGTTAGGTGCATTTTTTATTGTTACTGGAATTTCAATTTCACCTTCTGTAAATTTATCTACAGATGCTTTGATATCAACTTCTTTGATATTCGTTTTAAAATTCCTGTTTTTAGGAAAAATTATTTTAGATTTTACTTCTACACTTTCAGAAACATTTTTAAAATCAATTTTTTCAAGATTTAAAAAAGATATTTTTTTTAACTCCTCCTCATCACCAGATATTTCTATACTGTCAGGATTTATTGTAACAGGTTTAGTTAAGTCGAAACCAAGTTGGAATTCAATATTTAAATTCGGTTTTAAAGGTACTTTCTTGGAGTTTAGTGTTCCTATTTTTAGAGAGATACTATCATCTTGTATTTGAATCAATTCAATACCTGATTTTAATTGGTTTTGAATTTCTGACTGAATATTTTGAGAAAGAAAATAATAATTATTTCCTTTTTTTCTACGGGTTTTTTCTAGGTTTAGTTCTAAAGGTTTGCTACTAATATTTGTAGAAAGCAAATTAAATCCTGTTCCTTTAACTAAAAGGTTTATATTTTTTAAAGGAGTGCTTATAAGTGTTTTTTGTTGGGGTAAATTTATATAATCGATATCGTAATTTACTTCACTAGTGTAAGTTTTAGATAAGTTGATTAGAATCCAAAAAAACAATGAGGCAATTAAAAAGCCAAAAAAAGTCTTAGGTATGTTAAGCGTCTTTTTCAAATTAAAATATATGAAGCAATTTACATAAAAAACAAAAAAGAGAGCTAGTTAGCTCTCTTTTTTAAGTATATATAACTGTTATTTTTTAACGTCAGTATTATATTTTTTGCTTAATTCCATTGAAATAGCAGAGCGTTCAAATTTAATTTTACCTGCTCCAGTTTCAATAGTAACGGTATTGTCGTTATCGTTAATTTCAACAATCTTACCATGAATACCGCTCGAAGTAACTACTTTAATTCCTTTTTTAACAGCTGTTTGGAATTGTTTTTCATTTTTTACGCGTTTTCTTTGAGGTAAGATTATAAAAATATAAAATATTACTATTATAGCTACTGGAAAAATAAATTGCTTAAAATCAGTATTTCCTGCTTGTAAAAATATTGATGTAAACATTAAACAGTTTTCTTTTTAGGAGTTACCATTCCTTTTATTCTAAGTACTTCTCTACCTTTTTCAGTATTGGTAGTTAAAGTAACTGTTTTAGATTGCTTATTTGGTTTACCGCTAGTGTTAAAACTTACTTTTATCTCTCCTGTTTTTCCAGGAGCAATAGGTTCTTTTGACCAATCAGGAACAGTACATCCACAGCTAGGTTGAGCATTGGTAATTATTAAATCACTTTTACCTGTATTTGTAACAATAAAAGTAGTTTTAACTACTTCTCCTTCATTAACAGTTCCAAAGTCAAATTCTTCTTTGTCGAAAGAAATAGTAGGTGCTCCTAAACTAATTGAACTATCTCTCTTTTCAGCTTTCTCTACATTTTCTTTTTTTACTTTCGATGATGCATTTCCTTGCCCGCAAGAAACCAACATTCCTGTTGAAACAACTAATGCAAGTGCTACTGCTATTTTCTTCATTTTAAAAATAATTTATTTAATTCGTTGTAAAAATAATAATTTTATAATAATCCTCTACCAATTTTAACCATTTGGTTTGAAGATAAATAATCTTTAGCTAGTTTATCTAACACTCCGTTAATGAAATAGCCACTTTTGTTGGTTGAATAATCTTTGGCTAATTCTATATATTCATTAATACTTACTCTGCTAGGAATAGAAGGGAAATGTAAAAATTCAGTGATTGCCATTTTAATGATTATCATATCAATATCTGCAATTCTATCTGCTTCCCAGTTTGGAGTTTTAGCAATAATATCTTCTTCGTATTTGTGCTGATTTAACATTGTTTTTGTGAATAAATCAGATACAAATATCTTGTCTTCATTGTCTTTATATAAGCTTCCTAAAATAAAAGGTTTCTTCGGACTTTGTTTGTTAAGTGTTTTAACAATCCATGTATTTACAAATGGAATATCATCTACCCAAGAAATCATTTTATCTTCAAAATAATCAGCTAATTTTTCGTTAGGCGCTACAATTTCTTTAAAGAAATCAATAACAAAAGCTCTATCTACATTATATGAATCTTCAACAGTATTCATATATTTTTTATAAATATCACTTTTCTGTAATTCATCCAATAAAATCTTAACGTACTCGTCGTCTAGTTCCCAGTAATTTAATTTGTTAAGTTCTAGGTATCCTTCTAAACTAACACTTTCGTTAAGTAAGTTTATTAGTTTATTGTTGATGAATTTATTATTTGGATTTAGTTCTTCTTTGGTTGCTAAAATTTTCTTTTTAGCCAACGCAATTCTTTTATTGGCTAACTTTTGAACTTCTACTAATAACTGAAGATTTAAAACGTACAAATCGTACATTTTTTGAATACTGTGCTTTAAGAATTTTTCTTCTTTAACAATATCATCATTGTGCGATTGCTGCATTGCATAAACCGACTGCATTACTTTAACTCGAATATGTCTTCTGTTAATCATTTTAAAGAACTTTAAAAAAAAGAGCGATAGAAACTATTTCTAACGCTCTGCAAAAGTAAAACTTTTTTATTTTTTATCTAGCTATTTTGCTCTTTTTTACGAGCATCAATTCTACCTTGTGCAATATTAAATGCAGCTTGGTGCGTAGTGATGTTTTCTTTCTCAGCTAAGTTAAAGATATCTAATGTTGTATTGTAAATATTTTCGGTTCTTTTTAAGCTTTCAGTTTTGTCATAACCAACAACTTCTGCATATACATTAATAATACCACCAGCATTAATTAAAAAATCAGGAGCGTAAGCAATTCCTTTTTCTTGTAACATTCTACCATGCTTTAATTCGTCAGCTAATTGGTTATTTGCCGCACCAGCAATTACTTTTGCATTTAATTGAGCAATAGTATTATCATTTATAGTTGCACCTAATGCACACGGAGCATAAATGTCGATGTCTAATCCGTAAATATCGTTTCCTAATACTACGTTAGCTCCGTATTTTTTACTTAATTCTTCTAAACGTGCTTCGTTAATATCGTTTAAAATAACTTGAGCACCTTCATCAGTAATGTGTTTAACTAAAGTTTCACCAACGTGACCAACACCTTGAACTAAAACTTTTTTACCGTCAAGATTTTCAGTTCCGAATTTATATTTAGCAGCAGCTTTCATTCCCATGTAAACTCCGTATGCAGTTACAGGAGATGGGTTTCCAGACCCGCCAATAGCTTCAGATACACCTGTTACGTGAGGAGTAACTTCACGGATAATATCCATGTCACGAGTTTCCATACCAACATCTTCAGCAGTAATGTACTTTCCGCTTAAAGAATTTACATACTCACCGAACTTACGCATTAAGTCGTCATTCTTTTGAGTTTTTGCATCACCAATAATAACAGCTTTACCACCACCAAGGTTTAATCCTGTAATTGCTGATTTATATGTCATACCACGAGATAAACGTAATACGTCATTAAGCGCATCCCATTCACTTTTATATTGCCACATTCTAGTACCTCCTAAAGCAGGCCCTAAAGTTGTATTGTGAATACCAATTATTGCTTTTAAACCTGTATCTTCGTCGTTACAAAAAACGATTTGCTCGTGATTGTCAAAAGATAATTGACCAAATACAGGGTCGTTCTTAAGGTCTTTAGTATCAATGATTTCTGATGTCATTCTTAGTTGTTTTTAATTTGAGGTTGTTTTAATAATCTCAAAAATTCGAGCACAAAAGTACGAAATCGTCAAAACATAAGCAAAAAAAGTAGTCTTAATTATGTTATGTTTAACAAAAGTCTTAAGGAAGTTTTAATTTTTTAATCAAAAGAATAATTTAATCTTGAAATCATTACAATATCTTAATAAATTTTTTATAAAGTATAAGTGGAGGTTGTTAATAGGTGTGTTAATCACAATCTTATCTAAAGTTTTAACACTTAAAATCCCGAATTTTGTAGGAGAGTCTTTAAATGTAGTTGAAGATTATCAGTTAGGTAAAATTACTGATATATCAGAAGTTAAAAGTGTATTACTAAATTATATTTTATTAATTATTGGAGTTACTTTATTAGGAGGTTTTTTTACTTTCTTGATGCGACAGACTATCATAGTGATGTCTCGTAAAATAGAGTTTGATTTAAAAAACGAGATTTACCAACAATATCAACGATTATCAATCGGGTTTTATAAAAAGAATAGGACTGGGGATTTGATGAATCGAATTAGTGAAGATGTGTCCAAAGTACGTATGTATTGCGGGCCTGCTATTATGTATTCATTGAATATGTTAATATCTTTTATTATTGGATTCGCCCAGATGTATGCGATTTCACCAAAACTTACTTTATATACAATGATTCCGTTTCCAATATTATCGGTATCTATATTTATTTTGAGTAAGCAGATAAACAAAAGAAGTACAGTTGTTCAGCAATATTTATCAAAGCTAACAACTTTTAATCAAGAATTTTTTTCAGGGATTAATGTTGTTAAATCTTATGCAATAGAATCTAATGTTATTAGTTCTTTTGATGAGATTTCTGATGCTAGTAAAGAAAAAAACATTGATTTATATAAGGTTCAAGCATTGTTTTTTCCTTTAATGATTTTGTTAATCGGTATTAGTAATATTATTGTTTTATACATTGGAGGGAAACAATTTATTGCTGGAGAAATTCAAATAGGCGCTATAGGTGCTTTTGTTATGTATGTTAATATTCTTACTTGGCCAGTTGCTGTTGTTGGATGGGTAACCTCAATGGTGCAGCAAGCGGAAGCTTCTCAGAAAAGAATAAATGAATTTTTAGAGCAAGTTCCAGAGATTGACAACAAAGTTGCTGTTTCAACGAAAATAAATGGAGGGATAGCGTTTAAAAATGTTTCTCTTGTTTATGACGACACAAATATAACTGCATTAAAAAATATTAGTTTTAAAGTTAGTGAAGGAGAGACATTAGCAATTTTAGGTAAAACAGGTAGTGGGAAGTCTAGTATAATTAATTTAATAGCTCGTTTATATGACGCTTCCGAAGGTCAGGTTTTAATCGACGGAAATGATATCAAAAAATGCAATTTATATGATGTACGTAATCAAATAGGATTCGTACCTCAAGATCCTTTTTTGTTCTCTGATACTATTGAGAATAACATTAAGTTTGGTAAAGAGAATGCCACTGAAGATGAGATTGTTGATGCAGCTAAGAATGCAGTGATACATGAAAATATTATTGGGTTTAAAGATGGTTACAAAACTATATTAGGTGAAAGAGGAGTTACTTTATCAGGAGGGCAAAAACAAAGAACTTCTATAGCAAGAGCAATTATTAAGAATCCTGAAATATTAATTTTTGATGATTGTTTATCAGCAGTAGATACTGAAACGGAAGAGAGAATACTATCTAATTTAGAGCGAGTATCTAAAAATAAAACAACAATAATTATTAGTCATAGAGTTTCATCGGCAAAAAATGCAGATAAAATTATAGTTTTAGATGGAGGAAATATAATTCAGCAAGGTGTTCATAATCAATTAATAGCAGAAAAAGGATATTATAAAGAGTTGTATGAACAACAACTTTTAGAAAAAGAAATGTAGCGTTTCGTATTGTTAAGTCAATTATTTTGTTAGATTTGTTGAGCAAATTTAAGTAAACAACTATTATTTAAGAACCGAATTATGGGCGAGAGAGTAGAACAAGAAGAGATTTTTTCTCAAGTTTTAAGAGCAGGAAGAAGAACGTATTTTTTTGACGTTAGATCTACAAAAGCAGACGATTATTACTTAACTGTAACTGAAAGTAAAAAATTTACACACGATGATGGTTCTTTCCATTATCAAAAACATAAAATTTATTTATACAAAGAAGATTTTTCTGATTTTCAAGAGATGCTTACCAAAGCAACCGATTTTATTGTAAATGAGAAAGGTTCTGAAGTAATTAGTGAACGTCACCAAAAAGATTATAAGAAAGAAGAAAGTGTTGAAGAAACTACAACGACTGAGAGTTTTACAGACGTTTCTTTCGAAGATATTTAGCAGAAGATTACTGTTAGCAGGCACTAAACACAAATTTTCAAAATTTGTGTTTAGTAGCAACTGCTTAAAAAAATCAATTCAAATTCAATTTACACTCAAAAACTGCCATCGTTAATAAAACAATGGTGGTTTTTACTTTTTAAACTAAAGCTCTTACTTTATTAGGTAGTTTAGAAGCGAACTCTAAAAGTTGCTTGTAGGTTAGTGTTCTTCCTACCTTACTGTTTAGTTTTTCGTTTCGCTTATTAATTTTAAGTAATTTATTTCTCATAAGTAGCTATTTTATTCCTTTAAAGATAATAAAATAATTACTGATTCTCAATCGATTATGTTATTTTTAAGTTAAAATCATTTTATGAAAAAGGATTTTACCTTATAAAATGTTTTTCATAGTGTTAGTTTTTGCAACTGTTTCTTCCCATTCTTTTTTAGGATTACTGTCTTTAGTAATTCCTCCTCCAACAAAAATAGTAGTAGTATTAGTATTAATTTTCATACAACGGAGGTTCACAAAAAGTTCAGAAGTTTTATTATCCTCATTTTGTAAATTAAGTTCACCTAAAAAACCAGTATAGAATTCACGATTGTAATTCTCATTTTTAAGAATAAAATCTTTTGAGGGTTCTAGTGGTAAACCGCAAACAGCAGGAGTAGGATGTAAGACTTTTATTAAAGTTGAATTATCAACATTTTTTTGACCTGTGATAATAGTACGCAAATGCAATAAATTCCCTGCTTTTATAGTTTCTGTTTCAGATGTATTTATGGTAGTGCAAACTTTCGATAGTTTGTCGGAAATATAATCGGTAACAAATTGTTGTTCTTCAATTTCTTTAGGCTGCCAACTTGCTTTCTTTGAATCATTATAAACTTGTGTGCCGGCTAAAGACATAGTAGAAAATGTGTCATTATTAATTTTTACTAAGGTTTCAGGGGTAGCCCCAAGCCACATTCCAACTTTAGGATGAAACCATAAATAAACAAAAGCTGTTGCATAGTTATTTAAAAGCTTTTTAAAAGTTTCTAAGGGATTTAAACCTATAATATCAATATCTTCTCTTCTTGATAAAACAACCTTTTTAAATAAGCCATTTTCAATAGCTTCAATTCCTTCTTGTACTAATTGAATGTGATTCTTTTCTGATGAATAACCAATGTCGAAATTATTACTAATAATTAAACTGTTATCTATGTTAATTTCTTTCTGAATTAAAATAGATTGATTTTCAGGAATTATAACAGAAGGATTCGTATCATCAAATGGGGCAAAAATAAAACCGCACTCATTATAATGTTTTGAAGTGTGTAATTCATTGTTTTTTTGAAACCAACCTTTAATCGTTGTTGAGTTAGGTTTGTTATATACAACAAAGGGGAGTTTATTATTTAAAGCTTTTTCTATTTGTGAAAATATATTCAATCTAATTGTTTTAGTAGTTCTTGTTTTATTTCGTTAAAATTACTCCAAACCAATCCATGTCCCGCATCTTTTATAGGAATCAAATCAAATTGATTTTTTGGTAATTGATTTTGTAAAAAAGTTGAGTTTTTAAAAGGAACAATCCAATCATTGGTTCCATGAATACTTATAATTTTGTTAGGAGAAGATTTCCAATTGTCTTCGAAATTCTTTAAATCTCTTCTATGTGATAGTTTTTCTTTCGAAGCTTCTTTCCAAATGTCAGGAACTAACCATCTTGTTAAGTTAGATTTATATAGATTGATTGCCCAAGGTATAGGTTCTACTTTACTATAAACAGCAGGAGCTAATAAAATTATTTTGTTTAATTTCTGTTTAACGGCTAAGGCAATTGGTCCACCGTAAGAATAACCGAGTATAATAGTTTTGTTAGGGTTTAAATCTTTAATGATATCATTCAACATATCTCTTTCAAAAGCAATGCTTTCTTGTACAGGATTATTATCTTCAAAATTATAACCAATTCTGTCGTATGAAATCATGTTTACTTTGCTTAAAAGTGAGCTGTCTTTCATGTATTCAACAAAATCAGTAGAAGATCCTATAGTTCCATGAACAAAAACTAAAGTAGGTAAAATGGTGTCTGTTTTTATTGTTAGCTTTCTGTATTTAAAACCTTTAAAATTTTCTTGAGTGATAGTTGGTTTAACCGTTTTACTAAACTTTTCAAGAACAACATCATCAGGTTTTGGAGCAGTGAAACTTGAAAATAAATAGTAGATAACTATAAGAGCTGCTAAAAGTATTAGACTAGTAAATTTTAGTATTTTTTTTAATACAGACATACTATTTTTTATCTAGTACAATGTTGGTAATCTTGCAAAGTGAGATTAAATTATTTTCTTTATCCACAATTCTAACTTCCCATAAATGTGTTGTTCTTCCTTGATGTATTGCTTTTGCGGTGGCAAAAACTTCACCATCTCTTTTACTTTTTAAATGATTAATGCTCAGTTCAATCCCTTTAATAATTTTAGAATTGTCTTTTAAGAAAAAAGCAGAAGCGCAACTCCCTACAGTTTCAGCTAGTGCAGCAGTTGCTCCACCATGCAATAAACCATAAGGTTGGTGTACTTTAGAATTTACAGGCATTTTGGCAGTAATATAGTCTTCTCCAACATCTATAAACTCAATATTTAAAGTTTCCATTAAAGTATTTTTATTAAAACCGTTAAGGATATCAAGAGATTGTTGCTTGTTCATATTACTAAATTTATCATTCAAAAATACGTATTTTTGTTGCGACTAAAAATGTTAGAATGTATAAAGTACGAGTAATATTAGATACCAAAGAAGATGTGATTAGAACCTTGTTGATTGATGAGGCTAAATCATTAGAATATTTACATTTTGAGATCGCAAAATCATTTGGTTTTGACGGACAAGAAATGGCTTCTTTTTATCGTACCGATGAAGAATGGAATCAAGGAGAGGAAATTCCGTTATTTAATATGGCTGAAGCTGGTGAAGAGATTTCGATGGCTACTTGCGTTATAAACGAAACTTTACCCTTTGCAAATGATAAGTTGATTTATGTCTACGATTTCTTACAAATGTGGACGTTCTATGTAGAACTTGTTGAATTATCTAATGAAGTAATTACTGAAGCGAAAACAGTTTTATCAGTAGGAAAAATTCCTGATGAAGCTCCTGAGAAAGAATTTGTAGCCGATGATCTTTTAGGAGGAGCTGATGAATTTAAAGATGATTTTGAAAGTTTAGATGATTTCGATTTTGATAACTACTAATATATGGCACAGTTTATAAAGTTATATAACGACAATCCGAGTGAAAAAGAGATTGCTAAAATTGTAAAAGTTTTACAAAATGGTGGTCTAGTAATTTATCCAACCGATACGGTATACGGTTTGGGTTGTGATATAACGAACACTAAGGCTTTAGAGAAAGTGGCGAAAATAAAAGGAGTGAAGTTAGAAAAATCAAACTTTTCTTTTGTTTGTAATAACTTAAGTCACTTATCAGATTATGTAAAGCAAATAGATACTGCTACCTATAAAATATTAAAAAGAGCTTTACCAGGGCCGTATACATTTATTTTACCTGGAAGTAACTCGCTACCAAAAGTATTTAAAAAGCGTAAAACTGTAGGTATACGTGTGCCTGATAATAATATTGCAAGAGCTATTGTTGAAGCTCTAGGAAACCCAATCGTTTCTACATCTATTCATGATGAAGACGAAGTAATTGAATATACTACCGATCCTGAATTGATTTTTGAAAAATGGCAAAATATAGTTGACGTAGTTGTTGATGGCGGTTTTGGAGACAACCACGCATCTACAGTAATCGATTTAACAGATGGTGAGCCAGAAGTAATCCGTGAAGGAAAAGGAAGTTTAGATGTTTTGTAAGTTCTAGTAATTAAAGTTAATATAAACTTCAATATTATCCCAAGCTAATAAAAGCTTACCACTATTGTTTTTTCCACTGAAAGCAATTCCAAAAGCTTCAATTGTTTTTTCGCTATGCTTAATAGGTACTTCAAATTCTAATATGTTTTTAGAAGAATCATAATCATATGTTCCCCAAGTAAACAAGTTTGAGTTAAATATAATTTTCCATGAGTTTTTATTAGGTATGGTATACATTGTATAATTGCCAGCCTTTAGTTTTTTACCTTCAATAATAATATCTTGATACAAGTTTAATTCGGTAGATTGATTTGCTCCTACTCGCCATATTTTCCCATAAGGAACTAATGAGCCGAATACTTCTCTTTCTTTTTTTTGAGGTCTACTGTAAATAATTCTTGCAACCGGATGAGTCCCTTGTCCATTGGGTCTAAAAACAGCTAAGTCTAATGGACTAGTATCTAGCTCTTTTATTTTTTGAGCATAAGAAGAATTAAAGAAACTTAAAAGAACTATTATTAATGCTAATTTTTTCATGCTTATTATTATTATTATTATTATTTAACTGTTATGTTCTTATTGTTTTTAAATCTACCTGTAACAAGCCAACCTCCAAAGTCTTCTGATACTGCCATTAGTAAAGTGTTTTTTCCTTTTTTGAGAGGCAAATAAACTGCATCAAATAAACCAACAGTACCCAAATATCGATAGTCTCTTGAGCGCCATTTATTAGTGCCTTTATAAATCGGTTTTCCGTTTAAAATTACAATTATTCTATCACTATAACCAAATTCAAATATTTTAGTTTGATTTTTATCAGAATCAATTTCAAGTTTTGTAAAAACGGTATTTCCAGGCTTTCCGTTATATAGTTGATGTTTTCGAGAAATGTTGGCAGCTGTACCTTCTTCAATAACAATATCACCAACCCATTTTCTAGAATTAATAATTTTCTTAAAATTATTCAAGTTTTCAAGCTGTTTTTCTTCAAATATGTCGGAAACTTTCCATTTGGTAATTAGATTCTTAATGGGTTTCCTTTCTTTAGGTTTAAAGTTAACAATATTTGAGTTTTTTGGATTTATAATAATATTAGCTAAATGCATTCCTGTAAAGCGCCCTCCTCTAAAAGCAATAGCTCCTTCTTGAGTTTTATGAAATAGATTCCAAGATAAATTAGGTTTTTTGCTATAGTCTAAAAATACTTGAGCTTTATTGTCGTTTACTACGAGTTTTACATGAGTCCAATCATTAAACTTATAGTTGTAGGGAAAAGAATATTTTTCGCCAAAATAAAGTTGCCATGGTGTAATTCCTTTAGTAGCTGGTGCAGCTTGATTAGCGTCTGGTTTACCAGACAAATGAGGTCTCATAAACCATTGTTCTGAATCAAAATCTTTTGTGCCTCTAAAATATACACCAGGAAAAGCTTGTTCTTCTTTCAAAAAAATATCAAACTCAATGGTTCCGTTTAAAAAAGTTTTGTTTTTTAATGTTATAGCTCCAGATTGAATATAAATAGCGTCTTTACCTTTATAATTTTCAATAATATAAGATTTTGTTTTAATATCCCAATTAATAGTATCTAAAGGAATGTGTTCTTGACAAAAACTAATATTTGAAATAAATAAGAAAATAAAAAATAACCTAGTAATCATAATTAATACATTTTAATGATATTCAAAAGTCTAAAAATCTATTTTTCAGTAAGAAACAAACACGTTCAAGTTGATTCATAGTTGTTCAAGTGGTATTTTTTAGTGATTTTTGTTATGATGAGTGGATATAAAGAATATAATGATGTACAGCGTTGTTTAATTTTAATTGAAGAAAAATTAAACTGGGGAAGTTCAAAAAAATGGCATAATGATGTTTTTATTGAGTTGAGCGAAAGAATTCAAGAAGAAACAAAAGTGTTATTGAGTTCAACCACTTTAAAAAGAGTGTGGGGGAGAGTTAATTATAAAAGTGCACCAAGTATTAGTACACTTAATGCGTTGGCTCAATTTGCAGGGTTTTTAAATTGGAGAGATTTTAAAAATAATACAGGTACTTCAAGATTTACTTTTTATAAGAAATCGGTAATTAAGAATTTAAAAGTAATAATGTTTTCAGCTTTTATTATTGCTGCGTTGTTTTTATCTATATTTTCTATGTCAAGCAATAAAAGCATTAGAGTAAAAGATTATTCAAAGGTGCTTTTTAAAAGTAGAGCTATAGTTGAGGGGTTACCTAATTCAGTAGTTTTTGATTTTGATTTAAAAGGTGTTAAATCTGATAATCTTTTGATTCAACAGTATTGGGATGCTACCAAGACAATAAAAATAGATCGTGAGCAGAAACAGGCAACAGGGCAGTATTATTTTCCAGGATATTTTAGAGCAAAGCTGTTGATAGATAATCAAATTGTAAAAGAACACGATTTATTTATTAAATCTAATGGCTGGTTAGGAACCTTAGATTACGAACCAGTACCTAAGTACTTTAAAGAAAAAGAGATTAGGAAAAGGAATAGTTTATCATTTTCTGAAAAGGTTTTAAAAGAGGTTGTTGAATTGGAGAAGCCGATTTCATCTACATTTCATTATGTGAACGATTTAGGAAATATTTCGGGAGATAATTTTGAGCTAGTATCTAATGTGAAAAATAAGTTTACTGAAAAATGGGGAGTATGTCAGAAAACAACAATTATTATCGTTGGTACAAAAAGTGCATTGTTAATTCCTTTTTCAATATCAGGGTGTGTTTCTGAAATAGGTTTAATGTTAAGTGATGTCTACTTAGATGGAAAGAAGAGTGATTTATCAGCATTCGGAACTGACTTATCAAGTTTTAAAAATATTAAAATAAAAACTGAAGATAAAAGTGTTACTGTTTATGTTGAAGGAGAGCAGATTTATAAGAACTCTTATAAAGAACCTTTAGGTAATATAGTTGGACTTCGATTTAAGTTTAAAGGAATTGGCGAAGTTGAAGATTTAATGTTAAAAGATTTAAAAGGAAAAAGCTTCTTAAAAATTTAATTATTTCAATTCTTCAAACTTTTTTCTACCCAATGTAAAATACTGCCAAATAACAGATGTATGTAAAAAGTAATTCTTCTTTTTATCTAATTGCTTACGCTTCTTTAAAAACTTGAAAAAGTTTTTATAAAAACTAAAATGCGCTTTTACAATAGCCCAAGTATGTAGTGGTTTTAATCCGAATAAAAATTTTATTCCTGCAATTCCATCAAGAATTAAGCGAGAAAATATTGCCAAAGCAACTGTTCGTGTTGGTGCATTTTTAAGCAAGGTTAGTAAACTATTTCTAAAGTTTAAAAATGTTTTTCGAGGATTCAAAGTTTCAAGTGTAGCGCCTCCAACATGATATACGGTTGAGGTTCCAATATATTTTATGTCAAAGCTCTTGTTTTGAGCACGCCAACATAAGTCAATCTCTTCTTGATGTGCAAAGTAATCTTCATCAAAACCTTGTAGTTCGTGAAATACTGATGAACGGATAAAAAAACAAGCTCCAGAAGCCCAAAAAATATCAGCAATGTCATTAAACTGATTTTGGTCAGTTTCTAAAGTATCAAATAAACGACCTCGGCAATATGGGTATCCAAAAGCATCAATGTAGCCACCAGCTGCGCCAGCATATTCAAATTTCGTTTTATCTTTAAAGTCTAAAATTTTAGGTTGAATAATAGCTGTGTTTTTTTCTTCTTTAAAAGTTTTTAAAACAGGTTTTAGCCAATTTTTGGTAACTTCAATATCAGAATTTACTAAGCAATAAATATCTGCATAAATATGTTGTAAAGCATCATTATATCCTTTAGCATATCCTCCGTTTGTAGTATTTTGAATAATTTTTACGGTAGGGTAGTGCTGTTTGACAAAATCAATAGAATCATCGGTAGAAGCATTATCAGCTACATAAACTTCAGCTTCTTTAGAACTAAATTCTACGACAGATGGTAAAAACTGCTCTAACAATTTTTTACCATTCCAATTTAATATAACGATTGCTGTTTTCACGAAGACAAACTTATGTTTTTATTCTGATTTGTAAGAAGGAATGTCTTGTAAAAAAACATAGGTTTCTTTTTCTTTATCTAACATGCAAAAAAAGTGTTGTAATCCGTTGGTAACAATTAAATAATTTGCATTTAATTTTAAATTGTAACGTGCAATCTGATCGAAAGTAGCTTGATTAATTTTAATCTTCGGAGCTTTACACTCTACAATAATATTCGGAGTTCCATCAGAAGAAAAAACAACAATATCAGTACGTTTTTTTAAATTATTAATGGTTAATTGTTTTTCAATAGCGATTAAAGAAACTGGGTAGTTCTTTTCTTTAATTAAAAACTGTACAAAATGTTGACGTACCCATTCCTCAGGAGTTAACACCACATGTTTTTTTCTCAAATTATCAAAAATAAGCGTCTTATTTTCGTTACTTTTGAGCTTGAATGCATAGGATGGCAGATTGAGTTTTTGCATACCTCAAAAGTAAGAAAATGAACGAGATAAAATCTATTATATCAGATATTAAAGGCGGTAACATAAAACCCATTTATTTTTTAATGGGAGAAGAACCGTATTATATTGATAAGGTTTCTGATTATATTGAAAAGAATGTGTTAGATGAAGCTGAAAAAGGCTTTAATCAAGTGGTGATGTATGGTCGTGATGTTTCTATTGAAGAAATAGTTTCTTCAGCAAAACGTTATCCAATGATGGCAGAACGACAGGTAATTATTGTGAAAGAAGCTCAAGATTTAAGTCGTACGATTGATAAAATAGCAACCTATGCAGAAAGTCCACAGCCTACCACGGTATTAGTTTTTAATTATAAGTATAAGAAATTAGATAAGCGTAAAAAATCGTACAAAACGATTGCTAAAAACGGACTGATTTACGAGAGTAAAAAAATGTATGACAATCAAGTTGCTGATTGGATTCGTCGTGTATTAGGGGGTAAAAAATATCAAATAGAACCAAAAGCAGCTCAGATGTTGGTTGAGTTTTTAGGAACAGATTTGAGTAAAATATCAAATGAACTTGATAAATTAATCTCTGTTTTACCTGCCGATTCTATTATTAACGATAAGCATATTGAAGAGAATATCGGTATTTCTAAAGACTTTAATAATTTTGAATTACGTAAAGCTGTTGGACAAAGAGATATTGTAAAGGCGAATAGAATTATTAATTATTTTGCGCAGAATCCGAAGAATAATCCTTTGGTAATGACGATTTCGTTGCTAAATAGTTTTTTTACTCAGCTATTAATGTATCACGGATTAAAAGATAAATCGAAAGCATCAGTAGCTAAGAATTTAGGAGTGAATCCTTATTTTGTAGATGATTATAGTTCTGCAGCTCGTAATTATCCAATGCGAAAAGTATCACAAATAATAGCTTTGTTGCGAGATGCTGATGTAAAAAGTAAAGGGGTAGGAGCCAACGGAATGCCGCAAGCTGACATCTTAAAAGAGTTGTTGTTTAAAATTTTGCATTAATGAGTATGTAAGAAATATAAAAATTATTTCTTAGCACGCTCAACTAATTCTAATTGCTCAATTTTAGCTTCAGTAGTAAATAAACCATAATTAATAAAAGCTTTTTTCTTTTCAATTTTATCGATAGTTCCTACAGAGTTACCATCAATTAAACGAACGCGATCATTTACTTTGTAAACATATGCTGCTTTTTCTTTTGCAATTTTTATAGCTTCTTTTTTCTTTTCTTCTCTAACCTTAACAACTTTTTGTAATACTTCTTTTTCTACTTTTTTAATTGCTTCTTCTTGTTGTTTAGTAATTACTTTTTCTTGTTTTTTTTGAGCTTTTGTTTTCTTTGCAGGATTCTTTTTTAAGTGCTTTGTTTTTTCAGTAGTAACCCATTTTAGAAAGTTTGTAGATAACTCTTTTTTGTTGTTGGTTTGGAAGTATTTATTTAATAATTCGTTTACTTTTCGCCCTAAAGATAACATGCGTTGGTTGTTATCATACAGTTCTTGAAATCCAGAAAGTTTGTCTTGTAGCTTTAATTCTTTTTCTTGTAGGTTCTCAATGTGTTCTTGACCTTTTGATTTTTGCTTCACTAAACTATCAGATGTTTTTTGCAGTCGATTTCGTTCTTTTTGAAGTTTTGAAATCGTTTTGTCTAATCTAACTTTTTCGGTTTCTACTCTCTTTTTAGCTCTGTTAATTAAGCTATATGGAATTCCGTTTTTCTGTGCTACTTCAAAAGTAAAAGAACTACCTGCCTGTCCGACAAATAACTTGTATAAAGGCTCTAAAGTTCGTTCGTCGAATTGCATATTAGCATTGGTAACATTATCTAGTTCATTAGCTAAAACTTTTAGGTTTGCATAATGTGTAGTAATAATTCCAAATGCTTTTTTCTCGTAGAATTCTTCTAAGAAAATTTCCGCTAGTGCTCCTCCTAATTCTGGGTCAGATCCTGTTCCGAATTCATCAATTAAAAACAAGGTGTTGTCGTTACATTTTTTTAAGAACGAGCGCATGTTCTTTAATCGATAACTATAGGTGCTCAGTTGATTTTCTATAGATTGATTATCTCCAATATCGGTTAAAACAGTATTGAATAAAGTGGTTTCGCTACGTTCATGTACAGGGATTAATAATCCGCTTTGTAGCATAACCTGTAATAAACCAATTGTTTTTAAAGTAATACTTTTTCCACCTGCGTTCGGTCCAGAAATAACAATAATTTGTTGTTTCTCATCTAATCGAATTGTCTGTGGAATGGTTTTAATATCCTGTGCATTATTTTTCTTCCATAAAACAGGATGAAAAGCATCTTTAAAGTAGATTTTCTTCTCCTTAGTTATCTTAGGTAATAACCCGTTTATGCTTACGGCATATTTTGCTTTTGCACCTACAAGATCTAAATGTGTTAAAAAGGCAACATATTCGTTTAATAAAGAAGTATAAGGTCGAATTTCGGTAGCTAACGCTCTTAATATTCGTACGACTTCTTGTTTCTCTTCATAGATTAAATTTTGCAATTCTCTACTATATGCTAAGGTTGCTTGCGGAGCTATATAAACAATATTCCCTGATTTAGAAGAGCCTAATAAACTTCCTTTTATTTTGCGACGATGCATTGCTGTAACAGCTAAAACACGTTGATTATCGATAACAGTTTCTTTAATGTCATCTAAATATCCACTTGTAATATTTCTACTTAATGCATGAGAAAAACTTTCTGAAATTTTACCTCGAACATTATTAATATCTTTTCTTATTTGTTTTAAAGCAGGTGAGGCATTGTTAGCTACTTCACCATAAGAAGTTATGATTTTTTTTATACTATCTGAAACAAAAGTGGTAAACTCAATTTCGTCGCTTAATTTAAAAATAGTTGGATAGTAGGTTTCGAATTTTTTTAAAAACTTTTTTTGCTCGTTTACAGTTTCTGTAACTGAAGCTACTTTTAAAAATCCTTCGGTTTCTAAAAAGCTATTTTCAATAGCTAATCGTTTAATCTCTTCAGAAATATCTTCAAAATAATGATTAGGGATACGGTTTTCATTCTCAAAAGAAGAAAGATATTCATTTACCATATTCAATTCGAAAAATAATTTTTTCTTATTTGAAATAGGATGAATTTGTAGTGTTTGTTCTTTTCCTAAATTAGAAATACAATACTCTGCAACTTGTTCTAAAACCGTTGTGAATTCTAAATCTTGAAGTGTCTTTTCTGAAATGTTTTTAGTCAAAATAGTATATTTGAAACTAAAGCAAAAATAATAAACAATGCAACTAAATATTACTGATAGCTGGAAAAATATTTTAAAGACTGAATTTGAAAAATCATACTTTAAAAAACTATCAGATTTTGTTAATGCCGAATATGAAAGTAATACCTGTTATCCAGAAAAGGAAAACATTTTTGCTGCTTTTAATTATTGTGATTTTAGAGATTTAAAAGTAGTGATTATAGGTCAAGACCCCTATCATGGAATTGGGCAAGCAAATGGATTGAGTTTTTCTGTAAAAGACGGAGTTAAGCATCCACCATCTTTAGTTAATATTTTTAAAGAATTAAAAGATGATGTTGATAAAGATGTTCCTGAATCAGGAGATTTATCTATTTGGGCAAAACAAGGTGTATTGTTGTTGAATGCAACTTTAAGTGTTAGAGAAAGTGAAGCAGGAAGTCATCAGAACCAAGGGTGGGAAGAATTTACCGATGCGGTAATTAAAAAGATATCTGACGAAAGAGAAAATGTAGTTTTCTTACTTTGGGGAAAGTTTGCAGAAAAAAAAGGAGGTGTAGTAGATTTAGAAAAACATACTATTTTTAAGGCTCCACATCCGTCTCCACTAGGAGCTTGGAGAGGTTGGTTTGGTAGTAAACATTTTTCAAAAACAAATGAGTTTTTAGAAAACAGAGGATTAAAAAGTATTAATTGGTAAATAAAAAAGCTCAGTGAAAACTGAGCTTTTTTGAGATCTAAAATTTAATTTTTTTATTACTGGTTTAAACCTAATCAATGAGCAAGTACTTTCTCTTCTGTTAAATATATAATATAAGAAGTGATAATTATCGTTTAATCCCTCTTTGGCTTATCCATCTTTGATATTTTGCAGCATTTCTATTATGTTGAGCTAACGAGCTAGCAAAATCATGAAAGCCTATTTTATCTATACTAGCACACATATAAAAGTAGCGGTGTTTTGCAGGGTTTAAAACAGCATCAATAGATGATATGTCTGGCATTGAAATTAATGTAGGAGGTAAGCCAACATTCTTGTAAGTGTTGTAAGGTGATTTAATTTCTAAATCTTTTGTTAGAACTCTTTTTACGGAAAAATCTTGACCTTTAATTTGTTTAATGCAATAAATAATAGTTGGATCAGCTTGTAGCGGCCAATTGTCTTTTAATCTGTTTAAATATAATCCGGCAACAATTGGACGTTCACTTTTTTGAGCGGTTTCTTTTTGTACTATAGAGGCTAAGGTTATAACTTGATCTTTAGATAAGTTTAATTTTTTAGCTTTTTTTAATCTTGTAGAATTCCAAAATCGTTTATACTCTCGTAACATTTTATTACGAAATTTTTCAGCTGATGTATTCCAGTAAAACTCATAACTATTAGGAATGTACATTCCTAGAGCTGATTTTTTATTGAATCCATTTTTTGATAAAAAAGTTTCATCAGTCATTGCTTTTAATAAAGAGGTGGAATCTGCTTCTATCTGTTGAGAAATTCTTCCAGCTAATTTTTCTAACGTATCTTGATTATTAAAAGCTACCTTGATTGGTGTTTGATTCCCGCTGCGTAATAAGTTTACAACATCGTTCATCGTCATTCCTTTCTTTAAAGTGTATTTTCCACCTTTAGGTTTTGTAAACTTCTTCTTTTCAGCAACGAAAAAAAAGTGTTGAGGATTATTAGTGTAATCATGTAGTGTTTTTTTTACATCCATTAAATGATAGTTTGATCCTACATAAATAACTCCATCCTTTGTAATGGTTTTACCAAATATTTTTTGATAGTAATTAAAACCAACAATTCCGCCAATTAAAAATATGGCAGTTATAATTCCGTATATAATTTTTTTATTCATTGATTAATTGAAATAATATTTCGTCTTTATAAATTCCGTTACTAAATGTCCAATCTTTTTTAACTCCTACTTCTTTAAAATGATGTTTTTTAAATAGTTGTATACTATTAAAGTTGTCGTGAGTAATATTTGCAAATAACTGATGTAACTGTAAATGTGTAAAAGAATAGTTTATTAATAGTTGCAGTGCTTCAAAAGCGTATCCTTTTTGTTGAAAATCAGGGTGGATTAAAATACCAATTCCCGCTCTTTTATGTTGTGGATTGAAATCAAATAAGTCTATCATTCCGATAGATTTCTTCGATTCATTTTCTTCAATAACTAATCGCAGTTGTTTTGCTTGATAAATATCTAAATGAGCATTTTCTAAATATTGCTTTAAGAGAAATTTTGAAAAAGGAGTTTGCGTATGACTAACTTCCCAGAAAGATTCATTGTTTTCTATCTGGAATAAAAAATCTAAATCTTCAGGTTCAAGTGCTCTTAGCGCTGTATGTACTCCTTGTAAAGTATTCACTATATCTCGATATTTCCTTTAAAAACAAAAGTAGCTGGTCCTTGTAAAAAAACATTAGTATAAACTCCATTTTTTTCATTAAAGCTAACACTAAGATTCCCACCTTCAACAGGTAAGTTTATTGAAGTATTTTTAGTTTTGTTTGTTGCATGCATGGCAATAGCTACTGCGGTAACACCTGTTCCGCAAGCTAATGTTTCATCTTCTACGCCTTTTTCATAGGTTCTAACTCTAAAAGTGTTTGTGTTAAGTTGTTCCACAAAATTAACGTTACTTCCAGGTTCTTTATAGCTGTTTCTAATTTCTTTTCCTTTTTGATAAACTGGGAAGTCAGATATATTATCTACTAATTCGACATGATGTTGTGTTCCTGTGTAAACAAAAGAGTGATTGTTGCTAATATTTACTTCGTTTACGTCAATCATTTGAAGTGAAACAATGTTATCTTCTATTTCAGCATAATGAGGTCCATCAAAAGCAATAAACGATGTTTTTTCGTTGATAATATTTAAATGTTTTGCAAAAGCGACAGCACACCTACCACCGTTACCACACATGGTTTCGCTACCATCTGCATTATAGTAAATCATTCTAAAATCCGATTCAGTATCGTTTTCAATTAAAATAACACCATCAGCACCAATACCAAAATTACGATCGCATAATTTCTCAATAATACTTACGTTATTTTTTGGAAAGGTTTTTGTACGATTATCGACTATAATAAAGTCGTTTCCTGTTCCTTGATATTTATAAAAAGTCAAATTCATGAGGAGCAAAGATACATATTTTCTTAGCGAAAAGTATTTGTTAAATAGGGGTTAAAGTCCGTTAAAATGAAGTTAAACAGATTTGTTGGAAATGTTAAAATAGTATATTTGAGATATTAAATTTTGTAAGAACATGAAGAAATTATTTGGAACATTAGGAGTAGCAGTTTTAGGAGGAATTATAGCACTTGCAGGATATAAAACGATTGTTGAGAAACCTCAAGTAATTATAGAGAAAAGTGTTGAACCTACATTAGAAACAGTTAGAGCAAATTATACACCAAAGGTTATTAATTCATCGTCAACACCAACCGATTTTACTGAAGCGGCTGAAAAAACGGTTAATGCTGTAGTACACGTTAAAAATACTGCGATAAAGACACAGCAAAACCCATACGCCCAATTTTTTGGAAGTAATGGAACGCGAAAATTCGAACAAGTAGGAACAGGAAGTGGTGTAATTATTTCTCCTGATGGATATATTGTAACAAATAACCATGTAATTGAAGGGGCAAATGAAATTGAAATAACTTTAAATAACCGAAAGAAATTAAAAGCTGTTTTAATTGGAGCAGATAAAAATAATGATATCGCTCTATTAAAAGTTGATGCAGATGAAGATTTGCCAAATTTACCTTTTGGGAATTCTGATAATGCAAAAATTGGTGAATGGGTATTGGCAGTAGGTAACCCTTATAATTTAACATCTACAGTTACTGCAGGTATTGTAAGTGCAAAAGGAAGAGATTTAGATGGGAATAGAAATATTGAAACCTTTATTCAAACAGATGCAGCGGTAAATCCTGGGAATAGTGGAGGTGCTTTAGTAAACACTAGAGGAGAGTTGGTTGGAATTAATACAGCAATATCATCTAAAACAGGTTCTTTTATTGGATATTCATTTGCGGTGCCATCAAACATTGCTAAAAAGATTGTGGATGATTTATTAGAGTTTGGGACAGTTCAAGAGGCTTTAGTAGGTATTAGTTACAAAGAAATTGAAACTGGTGTTGAAATTACAGCTATTACAGAAGATGGCGGTGCAGAGAAGGCTGGATTAAGAGAAGGGGATGTAATTACTAAAGTTAATGATATTACAATTGGTAAATTTTCGGAGTTAAAGGGGCAGTTAACAGCAAAAAGACCTGGAGACAAAATTGCTATAACTGTTTTAAGAAATGGTGATGAATTAGAAAAACTAGTAACATTAAGTAAAAAAGATTTTGTAGAGATTAGAGATTTAGGATTAGTTTTAAAGGATATTTCTAAGAAAGAACAAAAAAAGTTTAAAATCAGTCAAGGAGCAAAAGTGATGAGTAATGCAAATAGAGTACTTCGTAAATTAGGAATAGATCGAGGATTTATTATTACTGAAATTAACAATGAAGAAGTGAAAAATGCTTTAGATGCTAAGCAGAAGTTATTAAACTTATCAAATAACAGCTCTTTTGTTATTAAAGTTATAAACTTAAAGGGAGAGACAATCAGATATGGTTTTTAATAACTATTCTTGAGAAGAATAAAAACTCGTTAAAATTAATTTCTAACGAGTTTTTCTTTTATAAAAAGGTTTATGAAATCGATTGAAATAAGTATTTTTGCAGCAAATTTTAAAAATCTTAGTTAACACACAACTATGTCAACAATAACAAATTACGAAAAAGAAGTAGTAAATCAAGCGCAAGTTCGTAGAGCTACGGTTGAATTTATTAATATCGTTAACGATTTATGGTACGATAAATCTATCGAGTTAGTTTTATTTAGAAATCCATTAGTAGATAAACGAGCTAGTGAGGTTTTAAATTTAATCGATTACGCTAAAGAATTTGTAGCGAAGCCAATCTCAATTAATGACGCCTTAGAAATAGCAAAAGCAATACAATCTATCGATTTGCCACCATCAAAACTTGATATCGGTAAATTAGCATATGAGTATCACCTACAAGATGATTCAGCAGATAAAGTAGCATTTGTAAAGAATCAATTAAAAGATGCTACCCAAGCTGAAGGTATTCAACCAAAAGATGTTGTTTTATATGGTTTCGGACGTATTGGTCGTTTATTAGCTCGTGAGTTAATGACTAAAATGGGTAAAGGTTCTCAACTACGTTTAAGAGCGGTTGTTACTCGTGGAGAGATTAACGAGGCAGTATTAGAAAAAAGAGCTTCTTTGTTAAGTATTGACTCTGTTCATGGTGATTTCTTAGGAACAGTTCAAGTAGATGTAGATAACAACGCATTAATTATTAACGGTACTACTGTGTATATGATTTCTGCTGGTAAACCAGAAGATATCGATTATACTGAATACGGAATTAACGATGCTTTAATTATAGATAATACCGGTGCTTTTAGAGATGATAAAGCATTAGCAAGACACTTAGTTCCAAAAGGAGCAAGTAAAGTATTGTTAACAGCACCTGGAGCAGGAGTGCCAAATATAGTACACGGAGTAAATCACGTAGAAAACAATCCTGATAAGGTTGATGTTTTCTCTGCAGCATCTTGTACTACAAATGCAATTACACCAGTGTTAAAAGTGTTAGAGGATAACTTCGGAATTAAAAAAGGACACTTAGAAACGATCCATGCATATACTAATGATCAAAACTTAGTAGATAATATGCATAAGAAATACCGTAGAGGTAGAGCAGCGGCTTTAAATATGGTAATTACAGAAACTGGAGCAGGTAAAGCAGTAGCAAAAGCGTTGCCAGCATTAGAAGGTAAATTAACTTCGAGTGCTATTCGTGTACCAGTACCAAACGGGTCGTTAGCAATCTTAAACTTACAGTTAAACTCAAATACAACTGTTGAGGCAGTTAACGCTATTATGAAGCAATACGCTTTAGAAGGTGATTTAGTAGAGCAAATTCAATATTCGTTAAGTAACGAGTTAGTATCTTCTGATATTGTTGGTACAACTGCACCATCAATTTTTGATAGTAAAGCTACAATTGCTGATGGAGATACAATCGTGATATATGTATGGTATGATAATGAGTATGGATATTCTCATCAAGTAATGCGTTTAGCAAAACACATTGCTAAAGTACGTCGTTATACGTATTATTAACATAGTATAATAAATTAGATAAAAAGAACCGAAACATTTTGTTGTTTCGGTTTTTTTATTTATTATTGAAACGTATTAAACCCCTAACCCCCTAATTATGAAAAAAGTACTCACACTTTTTGTGAAAGTATTTTCTATTTTCACATTCCTTTTAGCCTCAACTTTAACGTATTCTCAAGAAATTAACGAATTAGATTTTTTAACATCTGGTAAATGGCAATTAGAGTCAGTTCAGATAGGTGAAGAAGTTCAAGATTTTTCAGAAGATAATAGCTGGATGTCTTTTCAAGCTGATGGTCAATATCAAATTGTAATGAGTAACAATGAAAAGAAAGGTACTTGGAAATTTGATGAAGAGAAAAAAGCAATTAAAATTGAAGGAGATGAAAGTTTAGCAAAAGGTTTAAAGATTGAATTGTTAAACAATAAAGAACTTTTATTTTCTGCAACCGAAGGAGATATTGTTTATACAATGAAGTTAAGAAAATAATAGTCTTTTTAATATATAACGAAAACCCGAAGCATATGCTTCGGGTTTTTTGTTTGTAAACTTGTTTTGAGAATAAATAAACTAGGAATCTTTTTCTTAATTTAGCAATTAAACTTAGGTTATGAGATCAGTTATTACACTATTTATTTTTACAATTTTTACAACAACTATGAATGCACAAGAACTACCTTATTACGAAATTCCTAAAGAAACAAAAGAGTATACAGCTGGTTCAGTTGCAAGTAGAATGGTTGATGGTTTAGGTTTTCGTTATTATTGGGCTACTGAAGGATTAAATGAAAAAGATTTAAAATACAAACCAAGTGATGAGGCAAGAGATATGTTTGATACTTTAGATCATATTTTAGTGTTGTCAATTATGACTTTGAGTGCCGTTGAAGGTACGGATATGGATTTTCCTGAAGAAGGTGCATTAACCTTTGCTGAAATGAGAAAATTAACGCTGGAGAACTTTAAAAAAACTAGCGAAATTTTAAAATCTTCAGATGACTTGTCAAAGTTTGTGATGAAAATTAAAAGGAGAAATGGAAAAGTTGAAGAATATCCTTTTTGGAATCAATTAAACGGACCAATAGCAGATGCTATTTGGCATGTTGGTCAAGTTGTTTCTTTTCGTCGCTCAGCAGGAAATCCATTACCAAAAGGACCAAGCTTTTTAACTGGTACAGTAAGGCAATAATAATTTTTAGTTAGCTATTTAATGACAATAGAGCAAAAAATAGAATCGCTTCGCGATGAATTACGTCAACACAATCATAATTATTATGTTTTAGATAATGCAACCATATCTGATTATGATTTTGATATAAAGCTTAAAGAATTAGAGAAGTTAGAAGCAGAAAATCCTCAGTTTTTTGATGCAAACTCACCAACACAAAGAGTGGGAGGTGAAATTACTAAGAACTTCGAAACGATTACTCATAAAAACAGAATGTATTCTTTAGATAACTCATATTCTAAAGAAGATTTATTGGATTGGGAAAAGCGTATTCAAAAAATGTTGGGTACCGATCAAATAGAATACACTTGTGAATTAAAATACGACGGAGCTTCAATTAATCTAACCTATGAAAACGGACAATTTGTAAAAGCGGTTACTCGTGGAGATGGATTTCAAGGAGATAATGTTACTACAAACATCAAAACTATTTTGTCTCTTCCTTTAATTCCAAACGGAGACTTCGTTTCTAATTTTGAAATGCGCGGAGAAATTATTTTACCATTGGATGGATTTAATAAAATGAATGAAGAGCGTGTTGCTAATGATGAAGAACCTTACCGTAATCCACGTAATACAGCAAGTGGTAGCTTAAAATTACAAGACAGTGCTGAGGTTGCGAAACGTCCTTTAGATTGTTTACTGTATCAAGTTGTAACTTCAGAAAGAAAATACAAAACGCATTTTGAGAGTTTAGAAAATGCTCGTAAAGTAGGATTCAAAGTTCCGAAAACAATTACGCTAGCAAAATCAATAGATGAGGTTTTTGAATTTGTAAATAATTGGGATAGTAAGCGTCATGATTTACCTTACGAAACTGATGGAGTTGTAATCAAAGTTAATAATCTACAGCAACAAGAGGAGTTAGGTTATACGGCAAAAGCACCACGTTGGGCAATAGCCTACAAGTTTAAAGCAGAACAAGTTTCTACTGTTTTAAATGAAATTACATATCAAGTTGGACGAACAGGAGCGATAACGCCAGTGGCAAATTTAGAACCTGTGCAATTGGCGGGAACTATTGTAAAACGAGCATCACTTCATAATGCTGATCAAATAGAAAAACTTGATATTCGTGTAAATGACACTGTTTTTGTAGAAAAAGGAGGGGAGATTATTCCGAAGATTATTGCAGTTGATTTATCTAAAAGACCAGAAAATTCTGCACCAACAAAATATGCTACAAATTGCCCTGAATGCAACACAGAATTAATAAGAACTGATGGTGATGCAAAACATTATTGTCCAAATGAATTTGGTTGCGCACCACAAATAACAGGTCGTATCCAACATTTTATTTCTAGAAAAGCAATGGATATTGATGGCCTAGGTGGTGAAACTGTTGATTTATTACGTAAGGAAGGATTGATTCAGAATTATGCTGATTTGTACGATTTAAAAGTAGAGCAGATTATTCCGTTAGAAAGAATGGCAGAAAAGTCAGCACAGAATATGGTTGCAGGTATTGAGAAATCAAAAGAAATTCCGTTTGAGAAAGTGCTATTTGCTTTAGGAATCCGATTTGTAGGAGAAACCGTAGCGAAGAAGTTAGCAAAGCACTTTAAATCTATCGATAATTTAATGGCTGCTAATTTTGAAACGTTAATTGAGGTTGATGAAATTGGTGATAGAATTGCACAGAGTATTATAGACTTCTCGAATGATTTAGGAAACATTCAGTTGATAGATAGATTAAAATCTTATAGAGTACAATTAGAAGTTTCGGCAGAAAGTTTAGAAGGACAGACAGATAAGCTAGCAGGAAAAATATTTGTAGTTTCAGGAGTGTTTCACCAAATGAGTAGAAATGAGTTGAAGAAAGCCATTGAAGATAATGGAGGGAAAGTTAGCTCTTCTATTTCTAAAAAAACAACCTGTATAGTTGCTGGAGATAATATGGGACCTAGTAAACTAGAAAAAGCTCAGAAATTAGAAGTTACAATTATCTCTGAACAGGATTTTATTGATATGATAAAATAAAATTTATTTTTAATGAAAAACTATTTTTTAGATTTACCTATCTATAGATGTTCAGAAGAAAAGTTTATAATTGAAAGAGAAGAACTTGAATTTAAAATAAGGGATTTTAGTGTAAATAATAAAAGACTTTTGAATGAAGAAGAGTATGAGAAATTAGTTAAAGAATTATTTTATTTAAATACATATTTCTTTGATTATAACGAAATAATTGGCTGGTTAAAGTTTTATGTAGAAGGTAATCAGATAAGGGGTGATTGGTTTTATGAATGCTCTAAAGGTTCAAAAAAAATAAAAGAACGATTTAGAAGAGGGATTAGGAAAAACAGTTTGGTTACAGGGAGGATGTTTTTATTTTCTATGTAGACAGAGAAGATAGTTCTAAAATTATTTATGAAAAACTTCTTTTAGAGTTAAAGAAAATAAATCGATTAAAATTTAAAAGGAGATATTTTGATTTAGAAATCTTAGAGAATTTGGGTGAGTTTATTGATTTTAGAGGATTATTAAATTCTTTAAATCCATACAATAATATCAAGAGTTAAATGCATTTTGAAAAATGAAAAAACAAACTAAAATAACCTTAACATCAATACTGTTTTTATTAGTAGCTATAATAGATGTATATGCTGTGTTTACACAAAACAAGAGTTTAGAAATAATTTTTAAACCTTTATTAATGACAACCTTGGCAATTGTATACTTGGTTTCAGTTAAAAAGCCTAATTTTTGGTTGATGTCAGCTTTATTCTTTTCTTTTTGGGGAGATGTTTTCTTGTTAGATAAAGTAAATTATTTTGTGTTTGGGTTAGCATCATTTTTAATAGCACACATTATGTATATTAAAATGACATCGAAATATGTGCAAGGATGGACTTACTTAAAGTTGCTGAAATCAGCAATTCCTTTTGTGGTATTGTTTGTGGGGCTCTTAAGTTTAATTTATAATAACTTGGGTGAAATGTTATTACCAGTAATAGTTTATGGTGTAGCAATTTCAATTTTTGGAGCTTTTGCATTGTTGAATTATTCAGAAGAAAAATCAACGGCAAATACTTGGTTGTTATTAGGAGCAATTTTATTTATAGCATCCGATAGTTTAATAGCGTTGAATAATTTCTACACACCAAAACGATTGTTTGATATTGCTATTATAGTTTTATATATAGTATCTCAATATTTAATAGTAAAAGCAGTTATAGCAAAAGAATAAAAAAAGCGGATTTTAGAAAGTTTCTAAATCCCGCTTTTTGTCAACAAATTCAAAGTTTACGTTTTATATTTTGTTTCCTATTACAGGAATGTCTTTTCGGTTTATAAATAATAAAATAGCTCCAGAAATTAATACTAACACAGCAGCGGAAAATAAAATTCCTCCATCTCCATTATGTTCAATCCCTAGTTTTGTTAAATGTCCTATAACTGCACCACTCATTAGTCCAATAGTTAAACCAGCTCCTAACCAAGTTTTTTTAGGAATAAATAATAATATCGAAGCAATTAATTCTAACACACCAGTTCCAACTCTTAAGTAAGCCTCATTTTCTCCTGCTAATTTGGTAAACAAATTAATACTTTCTTGCGCTCCAGTAAATTTAAAAAATAAAGTTTGTAGCATTATAACTGCTGCAATTAGTTTTAAAATTAATGGGAAATATTTTTTCATTAGTATAGGTTTGCTCAATTAGACGTGGCTTTTTTTAATTCTTACATCTATTTAAAAAGAATACTTTTGTAAGTATGAAGAAAATATGTGTAATACTTTTAATAGTTTTTCTTAGTTGTAAGAAAGAAACTGTAAAACTGAACTTTATAAACGAATTTACAGTAAAGGATTCTTTAATTTTTGATAATACCATTATAGGAGGGATTTCGGGGGTAGATTACCATAATAATGATTATTATATGGTAATAGATGATGCTAGGAATCCAAGAGTTTTAGTGGGGGAGATTCTAATTAAAAATGATTCTATTGAATCTGTTACATTTAAAAAAGTAATTAGGTTGAATGACACTTCAACTCAGTTTTATAATGATAATGCGTTAGATTTAGAATCGGTTTTTGTTAAGGGAGATAAAATTAATTTAGTTAGCGAAGGCTCTATAAGAAGAGGTAAGAATCCTACGGTTTTTGAAATTGACATAAGTGGAACTTTTCAGAAAGAAATAGAAACTCCAAATTATTTTAAAGCTAATTCAATTGCTAAACCAAAGCATAATGCGGCATTTGAAAGTTCATCGAAAAGTATTGGTGGTAAAGGATTTTGGGTAGCTATGGAAGCTCCGTTAGAAGCTGATGGAGAAGAACCAGCATTTCATGAAACAGAATCACCAGTAAGGATTACCTATTTTGACCATGAAACTAACAAAGCTACAAAGCAGTTTGCTTATCAATTAGAAAAAATTGATAAACCAGCAAAAGGGAAAGTAAATTTAAACGGAGTTACAGCAATACTTCAATATTCTGAAAGAGATTTCTTTGTTATTGAAAGAATTTATCAAAGTGGTTATGGGAGTTATGGTAATGTTGTAAGGATTTTTAAAGCTTCAATCGAAGAAAAGTCAACAAATACGTTATATATTCAGTCTTTAAAAGAAGAAAAATATATATCTTTAAAAAAGGAGTTGTTATTTGATTTTAGTACAATTCAAGAAAAGCTAACCGATAAAATTATTGATAATATTGAAGGAATAACTTTTGGTCCAAAATTATCTAACGGAAATCAATCTTTAATCTTGGTTTCGGATGATAATTTTCAGGCATATGGTAAACAGTTAAATCAATTTATTTTATTAGAAATTATTGATAAATAACGTATTTTTAGCATCCGTAATTTTTTACAATGATATTCAAACTTAAGCAAAAATCAATTCAAAAAGCATATTCGAAATTAATAGTTAAAAAAGTTACTAAAAAGCCAACAAATAATAAAGTTAAAAGAGTGGCTGTGTTGTTAGATAACGAAACTTTAATTAATGTAGTAATTTCAAATCTTACGAATAAGTTACCTTTTAAAAAAGAACAAATAACGGTTTATACATTTAGAGAGTATTCAAAAAAACAAGAAGAATCATCTGAGTTTTTTTCGGATAATGAATTTGGGTTTAAAGCAAGTTTAAAATCAGACAATCTTAAAAACTTCGTTAAAAATGATTTTGATTTACTAATTAACTATACGAAGTCAGCTAACTTATTTACAAATATGGTAACTTTGTTATCGCAAGCTGAATTAAAGGTTGGCTTTGCTGAAATTGATGATCGTTTATTTGATATTGTAGTATCTGATGCTACTTTTAATGAAGCGGTATTAAATCAAGAAATTAAAAAGTATTTAACCATATTAAATAAAATATAATGCAAAAATTTGTTGGTACAGGTGTGGCGTTAGTTACTCCTTTTAACGAAGATTTAAGTGTAGATTTTAATGCGCTTAGAAAGTTAGTGAACTATAATATTGATAACGGAATAAATTATTTAGTTATCAACGGAACAACAGGTGAAAGCGGAACTATTACAAAAGAAGAAAAAGAAGAAATTATTAAGGTAATTGTTGATGAGAACAAGGGAAGATTACCTTTAGTTTTAGGGGTAGGAGGAAACAATACTCAAACAGTAGTAGAAGAATTACAATCGTTAGATTTATCAAGTATCGACGGGATTTTATCAGTGGCACCTTATTATAGTAAACCAACTCAAGAAGGTTTTTACCAACACTTTAAAGCTGTTTCTTTAGCGAGCCCTAAGCCGGTTATTTTATACAATGTACCAGGGAGAACTTCAAAAAATATGGAGCCTGCAACAACTTTACGTTTAGCAAGAGATTTTGAAAATGTAGTAGCAGTTAAAGAAGCAGGGAATAACCAACAACAATATTTAGAGTTGTTAAAAGATAAGCCAGAAGATTTTTTAATAATCTCTGGAGATGATGATCTAGCTTTAGGAGTTGCGTTGGCAGGAGGATCAGGAGTAATTTCGGTAATAGGACAAGGACTGCCAAAGGAATTTTCTAAAATGATTCAGTTAGGGTTAGAAGGAAAAAATAAAGAAGCATATGAAATTCATTACAAGTTAATGGATATTGTTGATTATATTTTTGAAGAAAATAATCCTGCAGGAATTAAGTCGGTATTAAAAAAACAAGGAATTTGTTCAGATAAAGTACGTTTGCCTTTGGTTGCAGCGACTGACGAATTACAAAACAAAATATCAGACTTTATAGACAATATGTAATTTGTCTAAATAAAAAAATATTAGAACAAAGGCTACAGTTACTTAATTGTAGTCTTTTTTTAGCATCTTTGTATAAGAAAAATAGAATAAGAATATGTTATCAAAAAAAATAGAAAAAGCTTTAAACGAGCAAATAAAAATAGAAGCAGAATCGTCTCAAGTATATTTATCAATGGCTTGTTGGGCAGAAATTCAAGGTTTTGAAGGAGTAGCTCAGTTTATGTACGCACATTCTGATGAAGAGCGTATGCACATGTTAAAGTTAGTGAAGTTTGTAAATGAAAGAGGAGGGCATGCGAAAGTATCAGAATTAGCTGCGCCACCAATTGAGTTTGGTTCGTTTAAAGATATGTTTCAAACCTTATTTGATCATGAGGTTTTTGTGTCAAAATCAATTAATGATTTAGTGCATATCACTTTAGAAGAAAGAGATTATGCAACACATAACTTTTTACAATGGTATGTTTCTGAACAAATAGAAGAAGAAGCATTGGCTAGAAACATCTTAGATAAAATTAACTTAATAGGTGATGATAAAGGAGGTTTATATTTATTTGATAATGATGTAAAGCAAATTGTAGCACAAGGAGTTGCAGATACACCGCAGTAAGATTAACAAACATTTAGTAATACTTTGGATTTTTTATAACAGATTTAATGCTTTCTTGCAATGCGTTTTATAGCGTAAAAAAAATCTTTTATTAATCCATATTTAATCATTAATTTTGCAAGATGCAAAAAATTAAAAATTTAGCGTATTTAGTAGCAATGCTATTGGTTTTATCTTCATGCGGAGAGTATCAAAAAGTATTGAATAAAGGAAGTGTTGAAGAGCAATACAAAATGGCTGTAAAAATGTACGAAGCACAAAAGTACAGTAAGGCCTTACGTTTGTTTGAAAAAGTTACACCTTCATATAGAGGAAAACCACAAATGGAACGTATCCAATACATGGTTTCTCAATCAAACTTTAATGAGAAAAACTATAGTTTAGCAGGTTACTACTTTAATAGATTTACAGGGAATTATCCTAAAAGTTCTAAAAGAGAAGAAGCGGCATTTTTATCAGCTTTAAGTTATTATAAAGCAGCACCAAGCTTTAGTTTAGATCCAACAGATACAGAGAAAGCTTTAGCATCTTTTCAAAAATTTATCGATAGATATCCAGATTCTGATAAATTAGGAGAGGCAAATAAATATTATGCTGAATTAAGAGCGAAATTAGAAAAGAAAGCATTCGAAATTGCAAAAACATATTACAAAACAGCAGATTACGATACAAGAAATTATAGAGCTGCAATTGTAGCTTTTGATAATTTATTATCAGATTATTTAGGAACTAAATATAAAGAAGAAGCTTTATATTATCGTTTAAAAGCTGCGCACGATTTTGTAATGAAAAGTACACAGCGTAGAAAAGCTGAAAGAATTAAAGCTGCGATAAAGGCGTATGATAAATTAAAAAGAAGTTTTCCTGAATCTAAATTCATGAAACATTCTAACGAGATGTTAGCAGCATTAAACAAAGAACAAGAACAATTAGTTAAAAGTTAAAAAATGGATTATAAAGAAACGAAAGCAGCATTAAGTACTATTACTTATAACAAAGAAGCTATCGAAGCTCCAACAGATAATATTTATGAAGCTATTTCAATCATAGCTAAAAGAGCTAATCAAATTAATTCTGATTTAAAAAAGGAGTTAGTAGATAAGTTAGATGAGTTTGCTACTTACAATGACAGTTTAGAAGAAGTTTTTGAAAACAAAGAGCAAATTGAAGTTTCTAAATTTTACGAACGTTTACCAAAACCTCACGCTATTGCAGTAGATGAGTGGTTAAACGATAAAGTATATCACAGAACTCCAGACGCAGAATAATATGTCTGTATTAAGCGGTAAAAAAGTATTACTTGGCGTTACCGCAGGTATTGCCGCATACAAAACAGCGAGTTTAGTTCGCTTATTTATAAAATCGGGCGCAGAAGTTAAAGTAGTAATGACTCCTGCGTCTAAAGATTTTATAACTCCACTTACACTTTCAACCTTATCAAAAAATCCAGTTCATTCTACTTTTTACGAGAAAGAAGATGAAAATGAATTATGGAACAATCATGTTGATTTAGGTCTTTGGGCAGATTTATTTATAGTTGCACCAGCTACAGCAAATACCTTGTCAAAAATGACAAATGGTACTTGCGATAATTTGTTGTTAGCAACTTACTTGTCAGCTAAATGCCCTGTGTATTTTGCACCAGCAATGGATTTAGATATGTATATCCATCCATCAACCAAAGCTAGTTTAAACAGTTTACAAGAGTTTGGAAATATTATGATTCCTGCTGCTTCTGGTGAATTAGCAAGCGGATTAGTTGGTGAAGGTCGTATGGCAGAACCAGAAGATATTGTAGCATTTATTGAAAAAGATATTGTTTCTAAATTACCACTTCGTGGGAAAAAGTTGCTGTTAACAGCTGGTCCTACATATGAAGCAATAGATCCTGTTCGTTTTATAGGAAATCATTCTTCAGGTAAAATGGGGTTTGAAATTGCAAAAACAGCAGCGAATTTAGGTGCTGAGGTTTTTTTAGTTACGGGTCCATCTCATCAAAAAGTAAATCATTCTTTTATTCATAGAATAGATGTAAAATCTGCTGAAGAGATGTATAATGCTTGCCATAAATACTATCCAGATGTTGATGTCGCTATTTTATCGGCAGCAGTGGCAGATTATCGCCCAAAAAATATTGCGACTCAAAAAATAAAAAAGAAAGATTCAGCGTTAAGTATTGAGTTGGAGCCAACGAAAGATATTTTAAAATCTTTAGGAGAGATTAAGAGGAATCAATTATTAGTTGGTTTTGCATTAGAAACGAATAATGAAGTAGAAAATGCAAAAAGTAAAATAGCACGTAAAAATTTAGATTTAATTGTATTAAATTCGTTACAAGATAAAGGTGCTGGTTTTGCTACCGATACCAATAAGATTACGATTATCGATGCAGATTTTAATCAAAAATCATTTGAGTTAAAATCTAAAACAGCAGTATCGAAAGATATAATTAACGAAATAATACACAGATTAGATGCGTAAATTTTTCTTTTTAGTTTTTATTTTATCATCAGTTTTTGCAGTTCAATCACAAGAGTTGAATGCTTTAGTTACTATAAACGCTGATAAAGTTCAAAGTAGTAATAAACAGGTTTATGAAACATTACAGAAATCATTAACTGAGTTTATCAACGAAAAACAATGGACAAATAAAAACTTTAAAGAGCAAGAGCGTATTAATTGTGCTTTTACTATTATTATTAACGAACAGAGTGGTAATAATTTTAGCGGAAGCTTACAAATACAATCTACACGGCCAGTGTATAACTCAACGTATGCAAGTCCGATATTGAATATCAACGACACTAATTTTAACTTCCGTTATAATGAATTTGATCCGTTAATATTTAATCCAACTACGTACGATTCTAATCTAATATCTACCATTGCATTTTATGTATATGTAATTTTAGGTGTTGATGCAGATACCTTTGCTTTAAAAGGGGGAACTCCTTATTTAAAACAAGCTGAAAATGCAATGTTGCAAGCGCAATCTAACGGCGAAACTGGTTGGCAAAACGCGGTTGGAAAACAAAATCGTTTTGCATTGATTGATAATTTATTGTCATCTAAATTTAGTGGGTTAAGAAGTATTTATTACAATTATCACAGAAAAGGTTTTGATAATTTTGCTGATAATAAAAAAATAGCAAAAGAAACTGTTGAACAAAACGTGATAGCTCTTGAAAAACTACATAATATTACCATTGGTAATTATATGATCCGTGTTTTTTTAGACGCTAAAGGAGATGAAATTGTGAATGTTTTCGCTGATGAAAGACAAACGAATAACCAACAGAAAATGGTTGGTGTTTTAGAAAGTATTGCTCCTACTTATAAAGATAAGTGGAAAAAGATTCAGTAAATATCCTTTGTTTTTAAAGTGATTTAATTCACTCAAAATTCTTACTTTTATTCTTTTCAAAGAATAGAATTTGCTTACACATTTATCCATACAAAATTACGCGTTAATCAATCAGTTATCGATTGATTTCACGAAAGGTTTATCAATAATAACTGGTGAAACAGGAGCAGGAAAATCCATTTTACTTGGTGCTTTAGGTTTGGTAATGGGAAATCGTGCAGATTTGTCGTCACTAAAAAACACTGAGAAAAAATGTATCATAGAAGCCCAATTCGCAGTAGAAGGGTATTCGCTTCAGTCTTTATTTGAAAAATTAGATATTGATTATGAAGCAGAAACTATCATTAGAAGAGAGATATTGCCTTCAGGTAAATCTAGAGCATTTGTAAATGATACCCCTGTAAATTTATCGGTATTATCTGCTTTAAAAACAAAGTTGATTGATATTCATTCCCAACATCAAACCATGCAATTGTCTGATGTTGCTTTTCAGTTTTCAGTTATTGATGCTTTAGCAAAAAATAAAGCGAAGATAGATTCGTATAAAAGAGGATTAAAAAAATACAATTCGTTAGTTAGAGATCTGAAAGTTTTACAAGAAGAAACAGAGAAATCTAACGAACAATATGAATACAATTTACACTTGTTTAATGAGTTTGAAGAAGCAAAATTAGAAGATGGGGAGCAAGAGAAGTTAGAAGAAAAGCTAGATAAGCTTAATAATATAGAGGATATAAAGTTGAATTTATCTGAGGCACTACAAATTTCGATTAATGATGAAATTGGACTCCAAAACTTATTACATTCTTTAGAGAATAATTTGCAAAAGATAAGTTCGTACGCTAAAAATTACGAAGAACTTTCTAATAGAGTTTCTAGTATTAAAATAGAACTTGATGATATTGTTTCTGAATTAGAGAATGCAAATGAAGAGGTAGATTTTAATCCAAATGAAATTGAAGAGTTGAATGATAGGTTACAATTAATTTATAATCTTCAAAAGAAACATTCGGTAGATTCTATTAAAGAGTTGTTGAAAATTCATGAATCTTTATCAGAAAAAGTTGCACAGGTTGAAGATGCTGGTAGTTTAATTGAAACTAAAAAAGCAGAGATTAAATCAGTCGCAATAAAATTGGATGAAGTTGCTGCGATGATTACAAAATCAAGAAACAAAGCGATTCCAAAACTTCAAAAAGAATTAGAATACTTATTGTCAGAGTTAGGAATGCCTAACGCTCGATTCTCAATAGAATTAAATGCTTCGGATAATTATTTATCGAATGGGAAAGATAATTTATCATTTTTGTTTTCTGCAAATAAGGGAGGTAATTTTGGAGAGTTAAAAAAAGTAGCATCAGGAGGAGAGTTGTCTAGAATAATGTTATCAATAAAAAAGATATTATCAGAAAACATTCAATTACCAACCATTATTTTTGATGAGATAGATACGGGAGTTTCTGGAGAAGTATCCAACAAAATAGCAAAGATAATGCAAGATATGGGTGTGAATATGCAAGTAATAACCATTACACATTTACCTCAGATAGCATCTAAAGGTACACAACACTACAAAGTTTATAAAGGAGAGGAAGAAGGAATAACTACTTCTAACTTAAAACAACTTTCTAATGAAGAACGTATCGTTGAAATTGCAGAAATGTTAAGCGGAAAAGAGATTTCGGAAAGTGCATTAACACATGCAAAAGAATTATTGAATTAAAACTACAGAATAAACAAACACTAAATACTATGTATAATTTATTAAAAGGTAAAAAAGGAATTATTTTCGGAGCATTAGATGAAAATTCTATTGCATGGAAAGTTGCCGAACGTGCACATGAAGAAGGTGCTGAGTTTGTATTAACCAATGCACCTATAGCAATGCGTATGGGGCAAATTAAAGAATTAGCAGCAAAAACGAATTCAGAAATTATACCAGCTGATGCTACTTCTATGGATGATATTACAAATTTAGTTGAAAAGTCTATGGAGATTTTAGGAGGTAAAATTGATTTCGTTTTACATTCAATCGGTATGTCTGTTAACGTACGTAAAGGACGTCATTATACAGATTCTAAATATGATTTTACTACCAAAGGATGGGATGTCTCTGCGGTATCTTTTCATAAAGTAATGAATGTATTATATAACAAACAAGCCATGAACGAATGGGGAAGTATTGTTGCTTTAACGTATATGGCAGCACAAAGAGTGTTTCCTGATTATAATGATATGGCTGATAATAAAGCTTATTTAGAGTCGATTGCTCGTAGCTTTGGATATTTCTTCGGACGTGACCATAAAGTACGTGTAAACACAATTTCTCAATCACCAACACCAACTACTGCAGGACAAGGAGTAAAAGGTTTTGATGGATTTATTTCGTATGCTGAAAAAATGTCTCCATTAGGAAATGCATCAGCTTTAGAATGCGCAGATTATACGATTTCATTATTCTCAGATTTAACTAAGAAAGTAACCTTACAAAACTTATTTCACGATGGAGGATTCTCGAATATGGGAGTTAGTACAGCTGTAATGGATAAGTTTACTGAAGAGTAATTTTATCAACATAAAAATATCAATAAAAATGCAAATCGTTAGATTTGCATTTTTATTGATAGCGATTAAAATGAGCAACATTTCACATATTGAAAAGGAATTAGAACCTTTAAGAAAACAATTAAAAAATCACGTTTTATATAACTCATTAAAAGATATTGATGATGTAAAAGTGTTTATGGAATCTCATGTTTTTGCGGTTTGGGACTTTATGTCGTTATTAAAAGCATTACAGCAATCATTAACTTGTACAATATTACCATGGCTTCCTGTTGCTAATCCGCAAACAGCTAGGTTTATTAACGAAATTGTTTTAGGAGAAGAAACAGATGTAAATGAATTAGGAGAACCTAAAAGTCATTTTGAAATGTATATTGATGCGATGAAACAAGCAAAAGCAAGTACAGCAGAAATGTCAAACTTTATATACAATCTTATTGAAACTAATTCAGTAGAAGAAGCTTTAAATAAGAGTTCAATTACTGAAGAAACAAAAGATTTTGTGCTGTTTACATTTGATGTAATTCGTACAAACGAGCCACATATTATTGCAGCAAGTTTCACATTTGGTAGAGAAGATGTAATTCCGGATATGTTTTTAGAAATAGTTAAAAATACTGAAGATAAAGAAGGAGGTACCTATAATAAATTAACGTATTACCTTAATAGGCACATTGAATTGGATGGCGATGAACACGGACCTTTATCATTAAAAATGATAGAGGAGTTATGTGGTGACGATGAACAAAAATGGAATGATGTGTTGTATTATGCTAAAGAATCTTTACAAAAAAGAATTAGTCTTTGGGATGGAATTACTGAACAAATAAATTCTAGTATTTTAGTATAATGAATTTGAAGTTTTCAATAATAGTTCCGATTTATAATCGCCCTCAAGAAATTGAGGAATTGTTGGAGAGTCTTACAAAACAAGATTTTGATGAAGATTTCGAGGTGCTTATTATTGAAGACGGTTCACAAGATTCTTCAGAGAAGATTGTAGAGAAATACCAATCAAATTTAGATTTAAAATATTTTTATAAAGAAAATACTGGAGCAGGAGCGAGTCGTAATTATGGAATGGAAAGAGCTTCGGGTAACTATTTTATTATTTTAGATTCTGATGTAATTGTTCCACCTCAATATTTATCAGAAGTAAACGAAGCTTTACAAGAAAAATTTACTGATGCTTTTGGCGGACCTGACGCAGCTCACAAAAGTTTTACTTCGTTACAAAAAGCAATTAATTATTCGATGACTTCAGTGTTAACCACAGGAGGAATTAGAGGTAAGAAGAAAGGAGTAGGGAGGTTTCAACCTCGTAGTTTTAATTTAGGTTTATCGAAGAAAGCTTTTGAAACTACTCAGGGTTTTTCTAAAATGAAAATAGGAGAAGATATCGATTTAACTTTTCGTTTATGGGAAAATGGATTTGAGACTCAATTAATAGAAACAGCTTTTGTGTATCACAAACGTAGAAGTACTATAAAGCAATTTTTTAAGCAAACTTTTTCATTTGGAACTGCAAGACCAATATTAAATAAAAAGTATCCAGAGACAGCTAAAATCACTTATTGGTTTCCTAGTTTGTTTATTATAGGATTAGATATTAGTATTTTATTACTGATTTTTAGCTACTGGCAATTCATAGCTTTTTATGGATGCTATTTCTTATTTGTTTTTTTAGATTCTTTAATTCAAAATAGAAACTTTAAAGTAGTTTTTTTAAGTATAATAACTACTTTAACCCAGTTTTATGGTTATGGTTTAGGTTTTTTAGAATCGAAATTTCTAAAAAAATAAAAGCCCTCAATTTCTTGAGAGCTTTTAAATCTATATTAAAAGAAAGTTTATTTTTCAGGATTTAAAATACCTAAAATATAACCGTTAGTTAAATACTTTTTAGCAACTTTTTGAATGTCTTTCTTTGTTAAAGCATTAACTCTATCTTCAAAAGAAGTTGCATCTGAAGCATCATTTTTCTGGTAGTCAACATTTTTAATTGTTCTTAACCAAAAACGATTTTTCTTAAGATCTTCTTTATGGTCTAAAATCATCGCTTTTTTAGTCTTCATTAAATCCTCTTCTGTTGGTCCGTTTTTAACAATAGAAGCAACTTGATCTACAGAAATAGTTTTAAGTTTTTCTACATTTTCTGGAGCACATGGAAAAGAGATGTTGAATCTGTACCATCCATAAGGCATTTTAGAAATATTACCGCGAGTTCTAGACGAGTAAACTCCTCCTTCTTGTTCACGTAATTTTTCAGTTAATTTAATACCAACAATTTCTCCTAAGCTTGCAAAAGCTAAAGCATCTTTTTTGTTGTAATCTGCCTTACCTTGATATGTGATGTTTACATTACTCTTAGGGTCTTTACCTTTAAGTACTGTTTTAGAGTGCGAACCAGATAAAGGTCTAAAAGAACTTACATTGTAAGATTCTTTTGAGTTTTTACCAGGTAAGCTTGCCAAATATTTAGTTGAAAACTCTGCAAGTTTTTTCTCATCAATATTACCAACAAAATAGAAATTAAAATCACCAGCATCAGCAAAACGCTCTTGATACTTTTTGTAAGCTAAATCATAATCAGCTTTCTCATATTTTTCTGGAGTAGGGAAACCAGTATAACGAGAATTTCCTTCATTCATAAATTCAGACATTTCTTTTTGGAAAAAGAAATTAGGACTAGCTAATAAGTTTCCTAAAAAACTTTTTTGCTTATTAACATACGAATTGAATGCTTTTTCATCTTTATTTAAAGAAGTAAAATATAAGTGAACCATCTGAAATAATTCTTCTAAATCTTTAGGGGAAGCAGATCCTCTAAATCCTTCACTTAATCCACCAATATATGGATTTACACGTGCGATTTTACCAGACATCATTTTAGATAAATCGGTCTTACTAAAACTGTTTACACCGGCTTGAGATAGAGCACCATTTGCAAATGATGTTGCTTTTAATTCTTCATCTGAATATAAAGAAGTACCACCAAAACTAAAGGCATCAAATAAAACTTCATCGTTTTTAAAATCTGTTTTCTTAAAAGTAACTTTAGCACCGTTACTTAAAACAAAAGTTTTAGTTCCTAATTTTTTATTTTCAGTAGTGTTAATAATTTTACCAGGAGTTGGAACTTTAGTGATTAAAGATGTAGCAACAGCTTTATCTTCGTAAGGTTTTAATTCTTTAGTTTTTACATTATTTAAAGCATCTAAAACTTGTTGCTCAGTAACTACTTTTTTAGGTCCAGTTATAACTACTACTCGGTTGTCATCATGTAAAAAGTTTTTAATAATGTTATTTACTTCTTCTAGTTTTACTGAAGGTAATAACATTTGATGAGCTTTATATTCCCATTCAACACTTGGGATAGGTTCTTGCTCAAAGAAATTGTTTATGTATTCACGAACAATTCTATTAGACTCTCTTTTGTCTTTGTCTTTAAAAGCTTTTTCCATACGAGCAGAAACATTCATTTTAGCTCTGTCAAGCTCTCCTTGTTGAAAACCATATCTTTTAGCACGTTCACTTTCTTCTAATAAAGCTTGTAATCCTTTTAATTGACCATCTGCACTAGTACCTGCTCTAGATTGGTAAGCGTTTTTACCTCTTGCCCAAGTACCACCATGGTAACTGAAACCATAAACGAAAGGAGGTTTTTCACTGTTACGTAATTCACTTAAACGGTTGTTTAGCATTTGCGCAAATAAAGATTTAACAATAGAGTTTCTGTAATCAGTAACTGTTACATCTGGTTTTGCTTCGTCATAATCTTTATACATTAATTGTACACCTGAAAATGGAGCCTCTTTATCATCTTCAATAGCTATAAAAGTTTCTTTATGATTTTTTAATGGAGCAACTTCTCTTTTTCTAGGATTTTTAACAGCAGGAATTCTACCAAAGTGTGTCTTAATTTTTTCTTCTAAAACATTTACATCTACATCTCCTACAGCAATTACAGCCATTAAATCTGGACGGTACCAATCTTTATGAAAACGACGAATACTTTCGTGTTTAAAGTTTTCTAGATTTTTTTTAGTACCAATAGGTAATCTTTCAGCATATTTAGAACCGTGCATTACCTTAGGTAAATATTTTTCTAACATGCGGCTATCAGCACCTCTACGAGAACGATATTCTTCTAAAACAACTCCACGTTCTTCGTCGATATCTTTTCCTTCTAATAAAGCTCCATGTGCCCAATCTTCAAGAATTTGAAATCCTTTTTCAAGCTTAGCATCATCGTCACTAGGAATCGGTAAAATATATACAGTTTCATCAAAACCTGTATAAGCATTTAAATGAGCCCCAAATTTTACTCCGATAGATTGTAAATAATCTACAAGTTCATTTTTTTTGAAGTTTTTAGTCCCATTAAAATTCATATGCTCCATAAAGTGAGCTAAACCTAATTGGTCTTTGTCTTCTAAAATAGAACCAGCGTTTACGGCTAAACGTAATTCAACTTTATTAGCTGGTTTTGGGTTTTGTTTAATGTAATAGGTCATCCCATTTGATAGTTTTCCTATCTTAACTGAAGAATCAGTTGGGATTTTCATAGCAATTACTTTTTCTTTTTTAGCATGTAGCTGTTTTTTTTCTTTGACTGCTTGACTGTATCCAGAAAAACTAATCATAGCAAGGGATAGACCCCATAAAATTTTTTTCATAGTAAATTAAATTTTGATTGAGTAGCTAATATACGTTGAGATAAATTAAAACTAAAGGATTAGTTGTTAATTAGTGTTAAAAATAAAAGCTCCCAATTTCTTGAGAGCTTTTATGATGTTAAATAATTTCTAGAATACTTTCAGGAGGTCTTCCTATAACAGCTTTATTGCCGTTTATTACTATTGGACGTTCAATAAGTTTTGGGTTTTCTACCATTGCAGTAATAACTTCTGCTTCTGATAAATCCTTTCCTTTAAATTCTTCTTTCCAAATTTTTTCGTTTTTACGAACTAATTGAATTGGAGAAATGTTTAGTAAAGAGATAATTTCTTTTAATTCTGACTTTGAAGGAACATTTTCTAAATACTTTACGATTTCAAATTCTTTCCCAGATTCTTCTAAGATCTGAACCCCACAGCGTGATTTACTGCATCTATTATTATGGTATATTTTTATCATTGTTTGTATCTTTTTTTTATCAATAATAGTTTAACTGTCTTTTTGCCCATTCAACATTAAATAAGCTTTTAAGAAAGGATTGATGTTTCCATCCATAACTGCATCAACATTTCCTGTTTCATGAGCAGTACGAACATCTTTTACCAATTTATAGGGATGCATTACATAATTACGGATTTGACTTCCCCATTCATTTTTCATTTTATTAGCTTCAATATCAGCACGAGCAGCCAAACGTTTTTGTAATTCAATTTCATACAATTGAGATTTCAGCATTTGCATAGCAGTTGCTCTGTTATCGTGTTGTGAACGTGAATTGGAACATTGAATTTGAATCCCAGTAGGTTTATGGTGTAATTGAACTTTAGTTTCAACTTTATTCACATTTTGTCCACCAGCTCCACTCGAACGAGCAGTGGTAATTTCAATATCAGCAGGATTTACTTCAATTTCGATAGAATCATCAGCAACAGGATATACATAAACGGAAGCAAAACTTGTGTGACGTTTAGCATTAGAATCAAAAGGAGAAATACGAACTAATCGATGTACTCCGTTTTCACCTTTTAACCAACCAAAAGCATAATCACCATCTACTTCAAAAGTAACAGTTTTTATACCTGCAGAATCACCAGCTTGATAGTTTAAAGTTTTGAGTTTAAATCCCTGTTTCTCTCCCCACATGGTATACATTCGGAATAACATTTCTGCCCAATCACAACTTTCTGTTCCTCCTGCGCCAGCCGTTATTTGTATGGTTGCACTTAAGCTATCACCTTCTTCAGATAGCATATTTTTAAATTCAATATCTTCTAAAAGAGTACTGGTTTTTTCAAATTGTTCAATTACTTCTGATTCTTCAGCTCCGTCTTCTTTGTAAAAATCATACAAAATACTTAAATCTTCGTTCATAGAAACAATTGTATTGTAATCTTCTACCCATTTTTTCTTAAAACGAAGCGATTTCATTAAAACTTCAGCTTCTTTTGGATTGTTCCAAAAGTCTGGGTCGGCAGTTTTTTCTTCTTCATTATTTATTTCAATTAACTTCTTGTCAATGTCTAAATAACCTTTTAACTTGCCAATTCGTTCAGCAATATTTTTAAGCTGGTCGTGTGTAATCATACAGCAAAAATACATTTTAAAATCGTAGTTAAAAATGGAAATAAACTTAATAAGCGATACAGTAACAAAACCTACAAAAGGGATGTTGGAGGCAATGCTGAAAGCAGAAGTTGGAGACGATGTTTTTGGAGCAGATCCAACTGTGAATTTATTGCAAGAAAAAGTAGCCAAAATGTTTGGAATGGAAGCTGCATTATTTTTTCCTTCAGGTACAATGGCGAATCAAGTAGCTATTAAAATTCATACACAACCAGGTGATAAAATGTTTTGTGATAAATGGGCACATGTTTATAATTATGAAGGCGGAGGAGCAGCTTTTAATTCTGGGGTAACATCACATTTAATTGATGGAGATAGAGGAATGTTCACCGCAGATCAATTAGCAAAAGCAGTTATGGGTAGAGCAGATATTCATGTTCCATATAACCGTTTGGTTTGTATAGAGAACACCACAAATAAAGGAGGAGGAGCTTGTTGGGATTTTGAAGAGCTAAAGAGAATTCAAAAAATTTCGAAAGAAAATAATTTAGCGTTTCATTTAGATGGTGCACGTTTATTTAATGCATTAGTAGCAAAGAATGAAACTCCACAACAATATGGAGAGTTATTTGATACTATTTCTATTTGTTTGTCTAAAGGATTAGGAGCTCCAGTAGGTTCAGTTTTAATAGGAACTAAAGAGCATATGGAAAAAGCATTGCGTGTTCGTAAATTATTTGGAGGTGGAATGCGACAAGCAGGATTTTTAGCAGCAGCTGCAATTTATGCTTTAGATAATCAAGTTGAGCGTTTAGCAGATGATTATAAAAAGGCAAAAGAAATAGGAAATGTTTTAGAAAACTGCTCTTATGTTAAAAAAGTAGAACCTATAGAAACAAACATCATTATTTTTTATGTAAATGATGATATAGATCCAATGGATTTTATTAAAAAGATGGAAGCTAAGGGTATTTTATTAATTTCTATGGGAGATGGTAAAATACGTATCGTAACTCATTTAGATTTTACTGATGAAATGCATCAAAAATTATTAGAAGAATTAAAATTTTTTTAAAACTAAAAAGAGCGCTTAAATTTAAGCGCTCTTTTTAGTTTTAATTAAGATCTTCTAATTTACTTAATTCTTTATAGTTCTTGTTTAGTTTACGTAATAATATCCCATAGAGTAATTGATAGAAAAGCCAGTATAAAACTAAAATTACGGCAATTAAAACTACAGAAAAAAAGATAATTGTTGCATAAAAGGCAAATCCAGTATGTTCAAATTCGTTAGATGTAAACATAAACGAAATAGCAATTATTGAGGCTACAAATACTATGGCTAAATTTAGGAAGACATAGGATTTAACAGTTTTTCTAACCCTTAGTATTTTTTTCATCAAGGTTTTAGTATTGTCAGAGGTAGAAATACTTTTATAATTAATGTAAAACTGTATCAAAAAATATATAATAATTATATAAGTAATGATTTCTAACCAAAAAAGGTTTTCACCAATAGGGTTATTTAACTCTTTATAATCACTAGGGTTAATTCTAAATACAGTGTTAATCGTTGCTACAAAAATAAACTCTAACATCCCTATAATGAAAATCCATTTTACGATTGATGACGATTTTGAATGCGCCATCTTATAGATATCTACCTTAGAAACCTTATTAGTTTCTTCAGGTTGATTATCCCAAGCTTTTTTATATTTATCTAAATCCATATGTTATGGGTTTAATACTTTTTTTAATTTATCTTTTGCTCTGTTCATTTTAACACGAGCATTTACTTCACTAATACCTAAAGTTGCTGAAATCTCTTTGTAAGGCTTATCTTCTAGGTATAAAAAAATCAAAGCTTTATCAATATCATTTAGTTTGCGAATTGCATTATATAATGCTTTTAATTGCAATTCTTCGGTTTCATCATAATCTTCAGCCTTAATTTTAAAAGAATAGTCGGTAATGTCTTGAGTCTTTACAGTTCTTGTAGATTTTCTATACAGTGAGATTGCAGTGTTTAATGCAACTCTATACATCCAAGTACTAAACTTTGCATCACCTCTAAACTTACTATAGTTTTTCCATAGTTGAATTGTGATCTCTTGAAACAAATCGTTATGAGCATCTTGATTGGTAGTATAAATTCTACACACTTTATGCACAATGTTTTGATTAGCTTCGAAATCGGATAAAAATTTATTTTCTAGTTCCTTTTCCACTAAGTCTTTTTAGTTGATATGTTATAAGTAGCTCAAAAATACAAATTGTTACAGTTCATCCTAAAAAAAATACAGTTCGGTTATTTTTAGTTTTAAAACCTTTATTTCAAGTAGATATTTGTACTGTGTTTAACCAATAAAACTTTAAAAAGATGAAATTTTTAATAACAATTTTAATGTTGAGTTTATTTTTTATATCAGAAAAATTAATAGCTCAAAATAGAACAATAACAGCAACTGTTGTAAATGCTACATCTGATGAAGGAAAAGTAAGTTATGCTTTATACAATAAAGAAAACTTTAGAATGCAACCAATCCAAGCAAAATCATCAACAATTAAAGAAGGAAAAAGTGAAGTGGTTTTTGAAAATGTTCCAACTGGTGAATATGCAGTTATTTGTTTTCATGATAAAAACAATAATGATAAAATGGATTTTCAACCAAACGGAATGCCAATGGAAGATTATGGGGTTTCAACAAATAATATGAATCGTTTTGGGCCTCCGATGTATGATCAAATTAAGTTTTTAGTTACTGATAAAGATGTATCTTTAGAAATCAAATTTTAGTAGTAAATAGAATGAAGTCACCAACAGAAAGTACTTTTAAGAGTTTAAAAAAGGATGTTTTAATTTGTTTAAAATTAATGATCATTTTTGGGATATTCTTTACAATCATAAATCAACAATTTACTTTAAAAGGAGCAGGTTTAGTATTTTTAATATCTGCAATGTATTCTTTTACTTTAGGATTAGGTAACGGAATGATTAACGATTATCTAAACACAAAATGGGATTGGGTTGAAGAAACAAATCAGAGAGTTTGGGCTGGTGTAATTTCAACAATAGTTTATACAGTTATAGCAGTTTTAGCTATTCATTATGTACAGTATATAATTTTGTTTGGTAACGACCCTTCTGTTTTTTTTACAAGAAATTTGGTTTTTGCTCATTTATTAGGAATAATAATCTCATTAGGTATTGCAGCTTTTTTTCATGCAAAAGGTTTTATGATGAATTGGAAAGCTTCTGTTAAGCAAGAAACAACTCAACATGAAATAGTAGCTAAGACGGAAACAGCAAAATTTGAAACTTTAAAAAGTCAAATAGATCCACATTTTTTATTTAATAGTTTAAATGTGTTGACTTCTTTGATTGGTGAAAATCCATCACTAGCAGAAAAGTTTACCACTAAATTATCTAAGATTTATAGATACGTTTTAGAGCAAAGAAATAAAGAACTAATTCCGTTAGAAGAAGAGTTGAAGTTTGCAAGGACGTATATGGAGTTATTGCAAATGCGATTTGAAGATGCGGTGAAGTTTAATATCCCAGTTGAGGTTAGTAATTCGGATTTAAAAATAGTGCCACTGTCACTTCAATTATTGTTAGAAAATGCAGTAAAGCATAATGTAGTTTCGTCAACAAAACCATTAGAGATAAATATTTTTGAAGAAGACGGTTTTTTGCAAATACAAAACAACATTAATCCAAAAGAAACAATAGGTAAGAGTACTAAGGTAGGATTAAGAAATATAGCAGATCGTTATGGCTTAATTACTAATAGAAATGTTGAAATAACAAACAATAACAAAACATTTACAGTGAGTTTACCACTGTTAACAAAAACAAATAATATGTCGTTTAATACAGATAATTTAGAAAACAGCAAATATGTTAAGGCTGTAGAAAGAGTTGAGAAATTAAAAGAATTCTATCAAAACTTAGCAGCGTACTGTATGGTAATTCCTTTTTTAATATTTATAAACTTAAAATTTTCGCCACAATTTCATTGGTTTTGGTTCCCAATATTTGGATGGGGAATAGGGCTTGTGTTCCATTATTTAGAAACCAATAACTATAATTTGTTTTTAGGTAAAAACTGGGAAGAAAAGAAAATAAAACAGATGATGGAAGAAGATAAAAATAATAGATATAATTAAAATGAAAAGAATAGATAATACAGAGAATAATTACTCAGAAGAGCATAGGTATTTGTTAGCTAAAAAACGTGTAGAGAAGATAAAAGGTTTCTATTGGCATTTAGCTTCTTATATAGTTGTAAATATATTTATAAGTTGTGTTATTGTTTATGGATTGATGAGTGAAGACGGAGATAGTTTTAATGAAGCAATAACTAATTTTGGAGTTTATGCTACCTGGGTATTTTGGGGTATTGGTTTATTTTTCCATTGGGTTGGCGCCTTTGGTACAAATGTCTTTTTCGGTAAAGATTGGGAAGATCGAAAGATTAAGGAATACATGAATAATGATAAGTTTTAAATTATGGAATTAGATAATAATTTAGAAGAACAAAAATTTATACGAGCTAAAAAGAAAGTAGAAGTTTTAAAAAAATTCTATACACATTTTGCAGTTTATTTAATAGTTAACACGATACTATCTACAAGTAAAATAATCCGTAATATGGATAATGGAGAAACTTTTCAAGAAGCATTTTTCGATTTAAATACTTTGGCTTTATGGTTTTTATGGGGAGTTCCAATGTTATTACATGCTTTTAAAGCTTTTGGGTTTAACTTCTTTATGGGATCGGATTGGGAAAAAAGAAAAATTCAAAAATATTTAAATGAAGGAAAAAATGAAAGAAGCTAAATATCTCGAAATAAAAAAGAGAATAAAAAAGCAACGTAACTTTTATAATCATTTACAAGTGTTTGTAATTATAATGTTGATTTTATTGCTATTTTCTAACACCATATTTGATTTTTTTGAGAGTCATCTTCACAATCCAAAAACTTTAAAGTGGGCAAGAGCAAATATTTGGGTAAATGCCCTTATCTGGTTTGTGGTAATTGTAATACAAGGCATATATGCTTTTAAGTATAAAATTCCTTTTATTGATAATTGGGAGCAAAAGAAAATTAAAGAATTTATGAATGAAAATGAATAATACGATGGAATCAAAAAGCAATTCAGAAAAATATATAAAAGCAAAAAAAAAAATAGAAGATATTAAAAGCTTTTACAAACATTTGGTAGTATATATATTAGTTAATTTGTTTTTTATTGGTAGAAGAATATATAAAGATGTTCAGTATGGAGATTCTTTAATAGACGCTCTAACTGATATAAGTAATTATAGATTGTTTTTTTGGTGGGGATTAATTGTTATTTTTCATGCGATTAGTACATTTGATATTGTAAATCTATTTAGTAAAGATTGGGAAGAGCGTAAGATTAAAGAATACATGAACAAAAATTAATTGAAAGCTATAATGAACGTAATAATTATTGAAGACGAAAAACCAGCAGCAAGAAGATTAAGTAGAATGTTAGCTGAATTAGATATTGAAGTTAATACCATGTTACATTCGGTAGAAGAATCTATTAACTGGTTTCAAAACAATCAACATCCTGATTTAATCTTCTTAGATATTCAATTATCAGATGGGCTTTCTTTTGAAATTTTTGAAGAAATTGAAGTAAAGTCAGCAATCATTTTTACAACAGCTTACGATGAATATGCATTAAAAGCTTTTAAGTTAAATTCTATCGATTATTTGCTAAAACCTATTGATGAAGATGAGTTAAAAGTTGCGGTAGATAAGTTTAAAGAAAATCAGCCAAAACAAACCGATTTACAAGTAAATATTGATGATATACGCAAATTGTTAATCAACCCTATAGATCGTAAGTTTAAAAAACGATTCACGATTAAAATTGGGCAGCATATAAAAATTATTCATGTTGATGAGATCGAATGCTTTTATTCAGAAAACAAAGCAACATATATTCAAACAAATTCAAATAGAAATTATTTAATTGATAATTCTTTAGAGCATTGGCAAGAGCAGTTAGATCCTGAGCAATTTTTTAGAGTAAATCGTACTTTTATTGTACATATAAACGCAATAAAAGATATTGTTTCTTACACAAACTCTCGTTTACAATTAAAATTACATTCTTACGATGCTGATGAGATAATTGTAAGTAGAGAGCGTGTAAAGGACTTTAAAAACTGGATTGATTAGAACAGTTTATAACTCTTAGATATAAAAAAATCCGAAGCTTAAACTTCGGATTTAATTTTTAGTACTCAATTTTATCTTGTTTTTCTGTCCATTTTTCAAATGGTTCTAAAGCAATGTCGCGTCCTACTTGTTCAAAAGGAATACTACGCTTTTCGTATGGTAATGGAATTTCTTTATAAATAAATTCATCATCAAAACCAATATTAGCCGCATCTACTTGATTACTTCCGTAATATACTTTATCAGGTCTTGCCCAATAAATAGCACCTAAACACATAGGACAAGGTTCGCAAGAAGTATATACAATACATCCATCTAATTGGAAAGAACCTAGGTTTTTACAAGCATCTCTAATAGCTGTAACTTCTGCGTGTGCAGTTGGGTCGTTTGTTGAGGTAACTTTATTGTTACCACGTCCAACAATTTCACCATCTTTTACAACGATACAACCAAATGGTCCACCTTCGTTATTACTCATTCCTTTTAAAGCTGCTTTTACAGCTTCGCTCATATATTCTTCGTGTTTGTTCATCTTCATTATCTTTAAATATGATTAATTCTTTTCGCTAAAAAAAGCTGCAAATTTTTTGCAGCTTTTATATAATACAAAATTAAGTTTTTTATTTTAAACTACCAGTCATGTCTTCTGGTTTTACCCATTCGTCATATTGTTCTGGAGTTACATATCCTAAACGTACTGCTTCTTCTTTTAAAGTAGTTCCATTTTCGTGAGCTGTATTTGCAATTTCAGCAGCTTTATAATATCCGATTTTAGTATTTAAAGCGGTAACTAACATTAATGAATTGTTTACCAATTCTGTAATTCTACCGTGGTTAGGTTCAATACCTGCTGCACAATTCACATCAAATGATACACAAGCATCTCCAATTAACTGAGCAGATTGTAAAACATTGGCAGCCATCATTGGTTTAAATACGTTTAATTCGTAATGTCCTTGAGTTCCACCAACAGTTACGGCAACATCATTCCCCATAACTTGTGCACAAACCATTGTAATTGCTTCTGCTTGCGTAGGGTTTACTTTTCCAGGCATAATAGAAGAACCCGGTTCGTTTGCAGGAATGATAATTTCACCAATTCCAGAACGTGGTCCAGAAGCCATTAAACGAATATCGTTGGCTATTTTATTTAAGGATACTGCTAATTGTTTTAAAGCTCCGTGAGTTTCAACTAAAGCATCATGTGCTGCTAAAGCTTCAAACTTATTTTCAGCAGTTACAAATGGTAACCCTGTAAATTCAGCGATATATTTCGCTACTAATACATCATAACCAGCAGGAGTATTTAAACCAGTTCCAACTGCTGTTCCTCCTAAAGCTAATTGACTTAAGTGTGCTAATGAGTTATTTAAAGCTTTTAATCCGAAGTTTAATTGTGCTACATAACCAGAAAACTCTTGTCCTAATGTTAATGGAGTAGCATCCATTAAGTGTGTACGACCAATTTTAACTACACCTTTAAATGCTTCTGATTTTGCTTGTAAAGTATCACGTAGCTGCTCAACTCCAGGAATTGTAGTTTCTACAATTTTCTTGTAAGCAGCAATATGCATCCCTGTAGGGAAGGTATCATTAGACGATTGCGATTTGTTTACATCATCATTTGGTTGAATTGTTTTTTCGCCTTCACCAATTACTTTTCCTGCAATTTCATGAGCTCTATTAGCGATTACCTCGTTACAGTTCATGTTAGATTGCGTACCAGAACCTGTTTGCCAGATAACTAATGGAAACTGATCGTCATGCTTACCTGCTAAGATTTCATCACAAACCTGACCGATTAAATCACGTTTTTCTTCAGCTAAAACTCCTAATTCACAGTTGGTGAAAGCAGCAGCTTTTTTTAGGTAAGCAAATCCGTAAACTACTTCTAATGGCATAGAACCAGCAGGACCAATTTTAAAGTTGTTACGAGAACGCTCTGTTTGTGCTCCCCAATATTTATCAGCAGGAACTTCAACGTTTCCCATTGTATCTTTTTCGATTCTGTATTTTGTCATTTTAAAATGATTTAAAAGGCTATAAATTAACGAAGTCCAAAATTACAAATTCTAATAGTTTTTAGTAATGATTTTTATCAGATTTTATTGGTTGAAAAGAAAAATAGTTTTAATTTTGTCGCACAACAATTTTTAATAAGAAACAAATGTTAGATTTTTCAGAATTTTCAGGACTAGTATTATTCATGTTTATTTTTACAACAGGATTTTGGTTGTTAATTTTCTTATTAACATTTGTAGTTCCTTACTGGATTGGTGGTACAATCTGGGAAAACATCAAATTAAAGAGAGAAGCAAAAAAAGCAGCTGAAGGTAAGTAAGCTTATAAACAATATATATAAAAGGCTCGCAATTTTGCGAGCTTTTTTATTTTAAAAAGAATTTCTTCGACCTCTTCTATTTCCACTGCCTTTTTTCCTAGATCGATTTTTTCGAACTTCTTTTTTTTGTTCCTTCATAATTTTTTTAAACTCAACCAGTTGTTCTTCATTTAAAAACTGACTTAATTCTTTTTCTTGTTTCAGGTTAATTTCTCTGATTAGAATCCTTTTCTCCTCATCTGGTATTTCCTGATTTCGTAGCGCTATTTTTTCTTTTTGATATTTTACAACAACTTCTTTTATCATTAGTAGTTGAATGTTGTCTAATTTTAATTTCTCTTGAACTTTTTCTAGCTGTTTGTCAATTATTTTTTCCTGATTTTTCTGCCTTTGTGCAGTTGAACTTCCAATAAACAAGAGTAGTACTAGACTTGTAAGAATGATTTTTTTCATGAATAAATCTTTGTTTTTTGTTTTAGACTTATTTGAAGAGAGAAGGTTTATTTAAAAATTAATAAAGTAATGTTAAAAGAAAAAGAGGAAGTTTTTAAACTTCCTCTTTGTAAATAATTTTATCCGCCAAATTCACCTCCGCCGCCATCAAAATTTCTTTGTGGTCGTTGACGTTTTTTCTTTTGATTGAATCTATATGTAAAACTTAACGTTATTTGACGCTCTCTCCATTGAAATTCACCATTAGAAATAGTTCTTGGATTATCTCTACCTCCGAAGTACGTAGTACTTTCTCTTTTACGAGAGTTAAATAAATCACTAACATTTAAAACTAATGATGCTTTGTCTTTAAATATATCTTTACTAAACGATAGGTTGGTTATAAACATTCCATCTCTATCACTTTGTGCGCTAGCTTGCGGTCCACGATACATTAAACGTGTTTGCCATTGTATTTTTGCCGGTAATGTAATTCTTGAATTAAAACGAGCAAACCAACTACTTTCGTTTACTTCAGGTAATACTTCAGTTTCGGTTATATCACTTGAAATACCATTGTCATCTGTAAATGCATATGTATAAGTGTGATTAAAAGGGTCTGTTTTAAATTTAAAATAATTAAAAGTTGCTGATAAACGCACTTTTCTTGATGGATTATAATTAGTAGTTAATTCAAAACCGTAACGACTTTCATCATTTAAGTTTATAGGTTGTCGAATAGCAACTGGCGTAAGTCTACCATCAATTTCTCTTTGCTCTAAAAAAGATACTCCTTGCATAATGTCAGTTGAATACTGATAATAAATAGATGAGTTTAAAGTAAGTTTATTAATTTTAGTAATATAACCTAAATCAAAAGAGCTTGTAAAAGTTGGATTAATATCTGGGTTTCCTTTAAAGATATTAGTAGCAGAACTACGAGATTCAAAAGGATTTAAAAACCAATGACGTGGTCTTCTTAATCTTCGACTATATCCTAAAGTTAAGTTGTCAGTATCGTTTAATTCATAGCCTAAATTTACTGTAGGGAACCATTCAGTATAGTTTTTATCTGAAAAAGTGTTGTCAGTTAACACTCTTAAATCGATATCTGTAATTTCAGTACGTAAACCCAATAAATAAGAAAACTTGTTTATTTTATTACCGTATTGAGCGTAAAAAGCATAAATGTTTTGTTTGAAATCAATAGCATTTGATGAATTACCTAGAGGGAAAGTTCCATCGTCTTGTCTTTGTCGTACTTTAAAGTCTGAAAACAAATCTTGTAACATAGTTTTATGACCAAATTCAAACTGGCTGTTTTCACCAATTGGTAGTATATAATCTATTTGAAATAATTTGTCTTTAGAAGTTGTTACTTGTGAGTTCTGTTCAGCTAAAACTCCATCTATAGCAACTGGAGAGTTTTCTGTTTCATTACTATCGCTATATTGTAAATCGATTGTTAGTTTTTTCCCTTTTCCATCAAAATTGTTGGTGTAATTTAAGGAGTATTGATTGTCAATACCATCTTCTTTTTCTGTTTCTATTCTAACTTCTCTTGAGCCTATTTCTCTATTAACGTTAAGACTATCTGTGATATTAGTAGCAATATCATTTCCATTTGAATTTCTATAAAAATAAGATCCTGTAATAGAGCTATTTTTGTTGATGTAGTATTCTAAACCTAATGAAGCATTGAAGTTTTTATTTTCTCGATCAAAAACTCTATCTTCATTACGGTAATCTGTTATTGTTCCGTCATTATCAAAATTGGTAAAAAAGCTTTGAGAGTTACCAGGTCCTTTTCTATAAGAATACCCAAGGTTAGAAAATAGGTTTATTTTTTTAGTTCGATAGTTTAAGTTGGGAGCAACTCTAACCATGTCAGGATTTCCAACAGTTAAATTCACAGATCCATTAAAGCCAGTAATTTTACCTTTTCTAAGAATAATATTTAAAATACCAGCTGTTCCTTCAGCATCATAACGAGCAGATGGGGAGGTAATCACTTCTACCTTTTCAATTGCATCTGCAGGTAGGTTTCGTAAAGCTTCTGTACCAGTTAAACCAACTAAAGCTGATGGTTTACCATCGATAAGAATTCGAACGTTTTCACTTCCACGTAAACTAACAGCACCTTCGGCATCTACATTAACAGACGGTACATTGTCTAAAACATCTGAAGCATTACCACCTTTAACAGTCATGTCTTTACCAACATTGTAAATCTTCTTATCTAGCCTAATTTCTACAGTTGATTTTTCTGCAATTACTTCAACTTCATCTAAAGTTTCGGTATCTTCTGATAAAGTAATTACGCCTAGATTAGTATTTTCAGTTAACTGTTTATTTGGAAGTGTTTTGGTTTTAAAACCTATAAATTCCACTTTTACCCCATACTCACCTTTAGGAACTTCGATTGAAAAACTTCCATTTTGATTTGTAACGCCACCCGCAACTCGCTTACTTTTTAAATGTGTTAAAATTAAAGTAGCATATTCTAGTGGTTGCTTAGAGTTAGCTTCAATAATTTTACCTGTTAAAGTAATTTTAGGAATGTTGCCTCGATTGGGTCTTTGAGCAAAAGTTGTTATGCTAAGTAGTAAAAATAATAGTGTAAATTTTCTCATTTGTTGTATGTAAATACCTTTAGACTACGAAGGTCATTAATGGTTTAAAGAGGTTTAGTTAAAAGAATGTTAAATAAAAAAAGGTCGCATATAGCGACCTTTTCTATTATAAAGAAAAAGTATTATTTTTTCTTAGCTTTTTGTTGCGCAGCTTGTTGTTCTTGAGCTTGTTTCATGGCAGCATCTAAACGCTCACGGAACTTACTCTTTTTCTTTTCAGGACGCTTTTTATTTTCTTCAATTTTAGCATGAATCTTATCTTCATCAATTACAAAGTTTTTAATAACTAACATGATTGCAATCGTTAATAAATTTGAAATGAAGTAGTATAAACTTAATCCACTTGCATAGTTATTAAAGAAGAATAACATCATAATAGGAGAGAAGTAGATCATGTACTTCATCATCTTACTCATATCAGGCATCCCTTCTTGTGTAGGTGCTTGCATATTAGCTTGCTGACTTTGGTTCATTCTCATGTAAAAGAATATAGCAACAGATGCTAATATTGGAAACAAACTCACGTGATCTCCATAGAAAGGTATGCTAAAAGGTAATTTAAAAACAGTATCATATGATGATAAATCATTTGCCCATAAAAAGCTTTTCTGTCTAAAATCAATATTTGTAGGGAAGAACTTAAATAAGGCAAAGAAAACAGGCATTTGTAATAATGCCGGAATACAACCAGACATCATACTAACTCCAGCTTTTCGTTGAATAGCCATGGTTTCTTGCTGACGCTTCATTGCATTTTCTTTTCCTGGATACTTCTCGTTTAATGCCGTTAACTCAGGACGAATAACCTTCATTTTAGCACTTGATAGGTAAGACTTGTAAAGTACAGGAGACATGATAATACGAACAACAATTGTCATTAAAATAATGATCAATCCGAAATTACCCATAAATCCTTTTAGCATATTAAATACAGGGTAGAATACAGTTCGGTTTAAGAAACCAAAAATACCCCAACCTAAATCAGCAATTTCGTCTAAGTTAGTACCTTTATATGTTTTTAATAAATTATAGTTAGTTGGTCCGTAAAACCATTCCATGTCATAATTTAATTCACCATTGGTTAACGCTAAAGGAGCTTTTAAACCATATGTTTTTGTAAATACAGTATCTTTTTCTTCACCTTCAAAATCTACTGATTTTAATGTTGCATCATTAAAAGGTGTTTTAGAAGATAAAATCGTAGAAAAGAAATGTTGCTTGTAAGCTACCCAATCTATATCGCTAGATACTTCATCATCATTCATTTGTAAGTATTCAACTTCATCATCAGCTTTATAATAATAGTATGAATACATGTTTTCGGTTTTTAAACTTTTTTCATGTCTAAAACCTTTTAAGTTCCAATCTAAATTAATTGCTTGAGAACTGTTAATTACATTGTTTAAACCTTGTGAGCGTACAGCGAAACCAATACGGTAATCACCTTCTTTCATTTCGTAACGGTATTCTAAAAACTGAGTTTCAGAAACCTTTAGCTTCATAGAAAGTACTTGTGTATCTCCGTTTTTAGTTAATGTTGGAGCAAATAATAAATCTTTGGTATTTAAAATGCGATTATCGTTTGTTCCGAAATTAATATTAAAAGAAGCATTTTTATCTTTAATTAAATACAACGGAAGTGAATCGTATGTTTTAAAGTTTTTAATTAAAGCTTCAGTAATTTGTCCACCTTTATTATCAATAGATAATTTTACTAAATCATTTTCTAGTGTAGTATTTCCTTCTTTAGTCGTTAAAGCACCAAAAGCAAAAGCTCCTAATTTATTTTTTAAAGCAATTTGCTGTAAAGAATCGTTTAAAACGGTATTTTCAACTAAGTTATTTTGAGTTGAAGCTTCTTGAGAAGTTTGTTCTGTTTGAGTAGTTGTTTCAGGAGTAACTTCTGGTTTACGGCTGTTCATCCACCAAAGCATTATTCCTCCTAATAAAAGCATTCCTATAAAGGAATTAAAATCAAATTTTTTTTGTTCCATTGATTGTATGTTATAATGTCAACTTGTCATTTTTTGTTTTTCTGACATTTGAAAAACCCGACAAATGTAGTAAAACTGTATGTGTTTTATGGAGTTTTACTATGATTAATTTTGATATGAGTTATAGTTCAAACAGTGTTCCAACTTTAAGAGAAATAAAAAATCCTGTAATTTTAAATTACAGGATTTAGAGTTTATTTTTTTGATTGTTGTAGAGCAGCTTTTATAAAGCTTACAAATAAAGGATGTGGATTTAGCACTGTACTTTTGTATTCCGGATGGTATTGTACTCCAACAAACCAAGGATGTGTTGGTATTTCAACAGTTTCTACCAATCCAGTCTTTGGGTTGATACCTGTAGATTTTAATCCAGCAGCTTCTAATTGTTCTTTGTAATCGTTGTTGTATTCGTATCTGTGGCGGTGACGCTCACTGATTAAATCAGACTTGTAGGCTTCGTAAACTTTAGAATCTTTAGTTATCTCGCAATCCCAAGCTCCTAAACGCATGGTTCCGCCTTTTTCGGTAACGTCTTTTTGTTCTTCCATAAGGTTGATTACTGGGTGTTGTAATCCTTTAGCCATTTCAGTAGAATTGGCTTTTTCTAAACCTAATACATTTCTTGAATATTCAATAACTGCCATTTGCATACCCAAACAAATACCTAAAAAGGGAATATTGTTTTCACGTACATACTGAACAGCTGCTATTTTACCTTCAATACCTCTATCTCCAAAACCAGGAGCAACTAAAAGTCCGTTTAAACCTTGTAGTTTATTGGCTGCATTTTCTGGAGTTAAGCTTTCAGAATGAATCCAACGCACTTTTACTTTAGTTTGATTTGCAGCACCAGCATGAATAAATGCTTCTGTAATCGATTTATATGAATCGTGCAATTCAACATACTTACCCACTAAACCAATTTCAACAGTTGATTTTGGATTTTTATGACGACTTAAAAACTCGTTCCAAGCCTCCAATTCAGGTTGTTTTTCTGATGATAATTCTAATTTTTCTAAAACAACACGATCTAAACCTTCTTTAAACATTAAATTAGGAACATCGTATATAGTTTCTGCATCTAATGATTGAATAACGTCTTGTTTCTTAACATTACAGAACAGCGCTAATTTACGTTTAATACTATCATTAATTTCATGTTCAGAACGACATACTAATATGTTAGGGCTAACACCACTTTGCATTAAAGTTTTTACAGAGTGTTGTGTAGGTTTTGTTTTTAATTCACCTGCAGCAGCTAAATAAGGTACTAAGGTTAAATGAATAACAATTGCATTATTATCACCTAATTCCCACTGCATTTGTCTTACAGCTTCTACATAAGGTAATGACTCAATATCCCCAACAGTTCCTCCAATTTCAGTAATTACGATATCATAATCACCAGTATTTCCTAAAATTTGGATTCTGTTTTTTATTTCATCAGTAATATGTGGAATTATCTGAACCGTTTTTCCTAAAAATTCTCCTTTACGTTCTTTATTAATTACCGATTGGTAAATTCTACCCGTAGTAACATTGTTTGCTTGTGAAGTAGGAATGTTTAAAAAACGTTCGTAATGACCTAAGTCTAAGTCAGTTTCAGCACCGTCATCAGTAACATAGCATTCTCCGTGTTCATACGGATTTAAAGTTCCTGGGTCGATATTAATATAAGGATCTAACTTTTGTATCGTTACTGAATATCCTCTTTCCTGTAATAATTTAGCTAAAGAAGCGGCAATAATACCTTTTCCTAGTGATGAAGTTACGCCTCCTGTTACAAAAACGTATTTAGTGTTGTTCATGGTGTTGTTAGGTTTGGACAAAAGTAAGAAGTCTGGCGATTCGAACAAAGTAAAAAACAGAAAAAAGATTGATGAAGAATATGTATTTTTGCGGAACGAAATTTTTTTCAAAAAAATAAAAATAGGATTTGTCAGACAAAAAAACTGTTGTATATTTGCCCACGCTTTTAGCAGACGGAATTTCAAAAAAAGCAACAAAATTTAAAGACGATATTTAAAAATATAAGTAATGCCAAAAAGAACTTACCAACCATCAAATAGAAAGAGAAGAAACAAACACGGTTTCCGCGAAAGAATGGCTTCTGCTAACGGTCGTAAAGTTTTAGCAAGAAGAAGAGCTAAAGGAAGAAAGAGTTTAACTGTATCTTCAGCTCCAAGACATAAGAAATAATGATTAACTATTGTTAATTTATTGGGTGTTACTTTTTATAAGTAACACCCTTTTTTTATACCTACACAATTTATATTTTTGACAACAACACAACACAACTATTAAAATGCCAAAAAGACAAGACCTTAAATCTATTTTAATTATCGGATCTGGACCAATTGTAATTGGTCAAGCATGTGAATTTGATTATTCTGGATCACAATCCTTAAGATCTTTAAGAGAGGATGGAATAGAAACAATTCTAATCAACTCAAACCCAGCAACAATTATGACTGACCCATCGATGGCAGATCATATTTATTTGTTGCCATTAACAACGAAGTCAATCATCCAAATTTTAAAAGAGCATCCACAAATTGATGCTGTTTTACCAACAATGGGAGGTCAAACTGCTTTAAATTTATGTATTGAAGCTGATGATAAAGGAATTTGGAAAGATTTTGATGTAAAATTAATTGGTGTTGATATTGATGCGATTAATATTACAGAAGATAGAGAGCAGTTTAGAGAATTAATGCTAAAGATTGATGTACCAATGGCGCCTCAAGCAACAGCAACATCATTCTTAAAAGGAAAAGAAATTGCGCAAGAATTTGGTTTTCCATTAGTAATTCGTTCTTCATATACATTAGGTGGAGCAGGAGCTTCAATTGTTTATGATCCAGAAGATTTTGACAAGCTTTTAAGAAGAGGTTTAGAAGCATCACCAATTCATGAGGTGATGATTGATAAAGCAATGATGGGATGGAAAGAATACGAATTAGAATTATTGCGTGATAAGAACGATAACGTAGTAATTATCTGTTCTATCGAAAATATGGACCCAATGGGAATTCATACCGGAGATTCTATTACAGTTGCACCAGCAATGACACTTTCTGATAAAACATTTCAGAAAATGCGTGACATGGCAATAAAAATGATGCGTTCTATTGGAGATTTTGAAGGAGGATGTAATGTGCAATTTGCAGTTTCTCCTGATGAAAAAGAAGATATTATTGCGATTGAAATTAATCCACGTGTATCTCGTTCATCAGCATTAGCATCTAAAGCAACAGGGTATCCTATTGCAAAGGTTGCTACAAAATTAGCGATAGGTTATTCTTTAGATGAATTAGAAAACGGAATTACAAAATCTACATCTGCTTTATTCGAGCCTACTTTAGATTATGTAATTGTAAAAATTCCACGTTGGAACTTTGATAAATTCGAAGGTTCAGATAGAACTTTAGGTTTACAAATGAAAGCCGTAGGTGAGGTGATGGGAATTGGACGTTCGTTTCAAGAAGCATTACATAAAGCTACTCAATCATTAGAGATTAAACGTAACGGTTTAGGGGCTGACGGTAAAGGATATAAAGATTACAATCAAATTATAGATAAATTAACCAATGCAAGCTGGGATCGTGTTTTTGCAATTTACGATGCTATTGCAATGGGAATTCCGTTAAGTAAGATTTACGATATCACAAAAATTGATATGTGGTATTTAAAGCAATACGAGGAGTTATTTCATTTAGAAAAAGAAATTTCTACTTATACAATTGATACTTTAGATAGAGAACTTTTATTAGAAGCAAAACAGAAAGGATATGGAGATCGTCAGATTGCACATATGTTAGATTGTTTAGAAAGCCAAGTTTATAAGAAGCGTGAAGAATTAAAAATTAAGCGTGTTTATAAGTTAGTAGATACTTGTGCAGCTGAGTTTAAAGCTGAGACGCCATATTATTATTCAACTTTTGAAAATGAGGTTGAAACTGCTGATGGAGAAAAATTACCAGCAAACGAAAGTGTGGTTTCTGATAAAAAGAAAATTATCGTTTTAGGTTCTGGACCAAATAGAATTGGACAAGGAATTGAGTTTGATTACTGTTGTGTACATGGAGTTTTAGCTGCTTCTGAATGTGGTTACGAAACAATCATGATTAACTGTAACCCAGAAACAGTTTCTACAGACTTTGATACTGCCGATAAATTATATTTTGAGCCAGTTTTTTGGGAACATATCTATGATATCATCAAGCATGAAAAACCAGAAGGAGTAATTGTTCAGTTAGGTGGGCAAACTGCTTTAAAGTTAGCAGAGAAATTAACTAAATACGGAATTAAAATTTTAGGAACTTCTTTCGAAGCCTTAGATTTAGCGGAAGATAGAGGAAGTTTTTCGGATTTATTAAAAAGAAATAATATTCCTTATCCTGAATTCGGGATTGCTGAAACAGCAGATGAAGCATTAGCTTTAGCAGAACAATTAGACTTCCCAATTTTAGTAAGACCATCTTATGTATTAGGAGGACAAGGAATGAAAATTGTGATCAATAAAGATGAACTGGTAGAGCATGTTGTTGATTTATTAAAAGGAATGCCTGGTAATAAATTATTATTAGATCATTATTTAGATGGAGCAATAGAAGCAGAAGCAGATGCAATTTGTGATGCAGATGGTAATGTATATATCATTGGTATTATGGAGCATATTGAGCCTTGTGGAGTACACTCTGGAGATTCTAATGCTACTTTACCAGCCTTTAATTTAGGTAATTTGGTAATGCAACAAATTAAAGACCATACGCATACGATTGCAAGAGAGTTAAAAACAGTTGGTTTAATCAATGTGCAATTTGCTATCAAAGATGATGTAGTATATATTATCGAAGCAAATCCTAGAGCATCTCGTACCGTTCCTTTTATAGCAAAAGCTTACAAAGAGCCGTATGTAAATTATGCAACGAAAGTAATGTTAGGAGAGAAGAAAGTAACAGACTTTAAATTCAATCCACAATTAGAAGGATACGCAATTAAGCAACCAGTTTTCTCATTTAACAAGTTTCCAAATGTAAATAAGAAACTAGGACCAGAAATGAAATCGACAGGAGAGAGTATCTTGTTTATTGATGATTTAAAAGATGATCAGTTTTACGATTTATATTCAAGACGTAAAATGTATTTGAGTAAGTAACAATAGTAACTATAAATAAAAAAATCCGAAGCATATGTACTTCGGATTTTTTGTTTTTTTAATTTTTCGCTAACGGTCTCGGCTATGAGTAGTTGCGTGGGTTAGCACTTAACTTTGCAAGTACAGACCAAGCTGAAAATCCGCAAGGGTTTTCAGAAGTAGACGAGAACAAGCAATTACTTATAGCCATAGTTAGCAAACGTAATTATTGGTTTAATTATCTTGTTAGCGTCACAGTACCATTACAAGTTCTTCCTTCTATTATACAAGCATTTCCATTTTCATCAACTCCATTTATTTCAGGTGTAGTTGTTAGAGTAGTTCCAGAAAAAGAATCATTAGATTCATCATACTGCATTGTTTGTGTATCATTAACTAATTGTGAATCTTGACCATTGCAAGGTGTGGTAATAGAAAAGTCATTATAAGCTGTTTCAATTACTAATGTATTATTTGTAAAAGAAAAACTATTTGAAACGGTATTACTATTATCTTGACCAACATAAGTAACAGTATAGTCTTCGTTTAAGATAATTTGTCCATTATAGGTTTCGGAATTACTCACATTACCCTGACTATCAGTACAGGTATCTGTAATAGAAATATTCCAAGTGCTAAAAATTCCACACTCTTGGATTTCATCCCCATTTTTATTAAAGCAAAATTCAATTTCTTTATCGTATTGTACCCAATCTGTTAACATTGCAGTAGAATTGAAAACATTTTCAAGATTACTCAAAATATTTAAAAAACCAAGAATTTTACCGAATGGTCCTGACTTAAGTTTATCCAGATCAGACCCGTTTAAAATCCCAGCTGTACACTCTTCGATAAAGTTAAACACATCATCAAATCTGTCTAAAATAAATGAGCTTACATTTTTAGTAAGACCATATCCAGATAATGAGCCATTAGAATAAGATTGAATACTTGATGAAATATCAATTGAACCTGAAGCACCATTGTAAACCAATTCTCCAACAGAAACTAAACAATCATTATTAACCATCAAAGATTTAAGTTTTGTTGAAAAAATCCCTATTACATTTGCAACAATTGTTTTGGTGTTATAATAGGCCGCTTGTTGATTTTCTAAACTGCCATCAAAAGATAATCCACTTTTTGCTTTTAAAGTCCAATTACCATCTGTTGGAATATTAAAAGTTGCTGTTTGTTGTTCGCTATTGGATTGTTGAAAAACATTATTCTTAAATTCTTGAAAAAGAAAATGAGATTTATCCAAGCCTTGTGCTGGTTTATGTTCAAATAAAACATCATTTTCATCATAAAGACCAATAGAATAAGTGGCACTACTTAATACATTTTTAACAGATGCAGTTGAGTTTTCAATATTAAATTCTAACGGTTCAATATATTCAGTTGTTCTGCTAAAAGTAATTTGTTGTATTTCAGTTACCTTTTCTAAAACACTTTGTGAGTTTAATGGATTAAGCTCTCCACTTGCTAAACTATTTTCAATTTCTAATTTATATGAATCAAATTCGGGTAGGCCTTTAATGAATTCAATTGCTTCTGCTTTAGCATTTACTGTTAAGTCAAAACTCCAAGGATGTAAAAGAACCAAAGCCGTAGCCGTTGATTCTGAATTCATTTCAACAATTTCGTTGTTCAGAGGGTTGTAGTAACTTAACATAACGATATTACCCTGTTGATTTGTAGCAAATGTTAACTCCATTGAATCATCGTCAAAACTTTCAATTTCAGAAGTTCCATTAGAAATTGGAATACTTTCGCTAAATAATGAAGAAACTGTTAAGTCGCTTTCTGAAATAGTAGAATTGTTTGGCAACTCAATGTTTACCGATAGCGTTTTAAGCTCTATTATTTCCCCTGGATTTTGAGAGTTTGTTTCATCTTTACTACACCCATATAGGAAAATAATTGACACTAAAATTAGAATTACCTTTTTCATCTTTAATGATTTTAAAATTCAAAAGTAATATCTAATTAACTAGAAGTAAATACCTAATAGTAGGTGTTTTCAAGGTTATGTTTGCTAACTCGTTTGAGAATATGAATCCGTTTTAATGATTTATATTCAACGTTAGCGAAGTTAATTTTTTAGTAGGAGAATATCAAGAGTAGAAAGACTGTTTTTTATTCAAAAATAGCAACAGCTCTCACAGGAGAACCTGTTCCTCCTCTAATTTTTAAAGGGAGTCCTATAAAGCGAAATCTACCTCGGTTTATTAGTTGGTGTAAATTTATCATGTTTTCGTAATGAGTAAAACCTAAATCACCACAGATATGATGTACTTCTTTATTGGACACTTTAGGTACTCCGGGAGACATTGTTTCTACTCCAAAAGCTGCTATTTTTTGCTCGCCTAACCAACGAGCACATTCTGCTGTGACCCCGGGACCTTTATTCCAATTATCAGTATTAAAATGTTTGCGATAATGATTGGTGTATAAAAGAACTGTGTCGCCTTTCTTAATAGTTAAATTGTCTTTATTTAAAACATTTTTAACATCATTTGATGTAATGAGTTCTTGTAAGTTTTTATGAGAAAAATCTAAACAAATACCTTCTGTATAAAACATAGAAAGAGGCATGGTGTCTATCGATTTCCCTTCGTGTTTTGCTGCCATATGGTTTATGGCATCAACGTGTGTACCTGTGTGTTCTCCTAATTCTAATTTGTAAACTGCAGGTGTTTTTGTAGTAGGGTTTTTAATATTATCCCATTCTTCATGGGTGTTATGAACCCTCATTTTTACTTGAGGAAGACTTTTGTAAACAGGCATTCCTTCATATATTTCCTGACTTAAATCAATAATTTCTGGCATTAATTACAGCTCAATTTTAACATTATAATTTTCTAAGTCTTTTATATAGTCGTGCGGAACAAAATCGTCACTATCAAATTCTTCTTGGCGCTTCTTTTTCATCTCTATACGTTTAATGGCTTTTAAAAAGCGACGAACTTCAAGTTCATCATCAACAATTAAACCAGGAACGGTAACACTATTTCCGTTTTTATCTTTAGCAACCATGGTAAAGTAAGAAGAGTTACAATGCTTTTTTTCTCCAGTTCTTATATTTTCTGCCTCTACGCGAACACCAACAACCATCGAGGTTCTACCAACATAATTTACCGATGCACGCATGGTAACCAATTCACCAACTTCAATAGGGTTTAAAAAATCAACAGTGTCTACAGATGCAGTAACGCAATATTCACCTGAGTGCTTTGATGCACATGCAAAAGCTATTTGATCGAGTAATGATAAAATATAACCACCATGAATTTTACCGCTGAAGTTTGCATGCGAAGGCAACATCAACTCAGAAATGATGATGCGAGTTTCTTCTACGTGTTTGTAGTTTTTATTGCTCATTACCGTTATTTATCCCTCTAAAATGAGGCGATTGTTCTTCTTCTACTTTAGTAATAAAATACTTAGTGTCACCTAACCAGAAAAATGTTCCGTAACGTTCTTTATAAGTTACTTTTACATATCTGCCTTGAAATTTTTGTAAATCTTGAATAACTTTCTCTTGGCTATCTTCAATTGAAAAAGCAAATATTTGTGCTCCAGAAATACCTTGGCTTATTTCGCCTTCCCATGTTTTTACTAAAACACCTTTATGACTAATTTTTATTAATTCACCTGAACGAACTCCTTCACTATATGGTATGTAATAAATAAAAGCGTAATAGAATGCAGCTATTAAGGCTATAACAATAAGAATTAAACCTAAAATTTTTTTCATAGTAAAAAGATATATGAGAATATATTGTAGTAACAAAAGTAAGATTAATATTTTGACTTGTAAAATGAATTGAAAGTAGTAAGTTTGTGTTGCTTCAAAAAAATTATACAGATGAATTATATTTTATTTGATGGTGATGTGCGTACTGCATTATTACCTTTTACATATACAAGACCAGTTGCAGATATTAGAGTAGGTATTTTAACCATTAGAGAGAAGTGGGAAAAGCATTTAGGTTTAACTACTACAACAATTACCGAGGAATATTTAGAAGAAAAGTATCCTATGGTTGAAATGGAAGAAAACGTAATGTTAAACGCATCGTTTTTACCAACAAAACCTTTGGTTGAGATGGTTCAGAATTTAACTCAGAATCAAGCGATATTTAAAGACGAAGATGTAATTGCTTTTTATACAACAGATACGCAGGATGAAGTTGATTTCTCAAACTACGAGCAAATAGAATTTGATGATGAATTAATCCAGATTAAAAATACTTGGGACATTTTTTCATTAAACGATAAAGCTATTCGAGCTGATTTCGATTTAATTACGGAAGGTAGAACATCAGAACCAATTCCAGAAACAGTGAATTGTGTTAAAAGAGAAGATATTTTTCTAGAAGAAGGAGCAAAGTTAACTTTCGCGACTTTAAATGCTACAAATGGTCCTATTTACATAGGTAAAAATGCAGAAATAATGGAGGGTGTTGTTGTAAGAGGAGCTTTAGCAATGTGTGAGAGTTCAGTATTAAAATTAGGAGCTAAAATTTATGGAGCAACAACTTTAGGTCCACATTGTAAAGTTGGTGGTGAGGTAAATAATTCAGTTTTAATGGGCTATTCTAATAAAGGGCACGATGGCTTTTTAGGAAACTCAGTTTTAGGAGAATGGTGTAATATAGGTGCAGATAGTAACAATTCTAACTTAAAAAATAATTACGCTGAAGTTAAATTATGGAATTATGAAACTGGTCGTTTTGCAAAAACAGGATTACAATTCTGTGGATTAATGATGGGAGATCATTCTAAATGTGGAATAAATACCATGTTTAATACAGGAACCGTAGTTGGTGTTTCTGCTAATATTTTTGGTAGTGGATTTCCAAGAAACTTCGTGCCATCATATAGTTGGGGAGGGGCTTCTGGTTTTACAGAGTATAAAACAAATAAAGTTTTTGAAGTAGCTGAAGTTGTAATGAAAAGACGTAGTATAGAATTTGACGATAAAGAAAAGAAAATTCTTGAACACGTGTTTGAAGAAACAAAAAAACACAGAAATTATTAAATAAAAAAGCTTCACTTTTAGTGAAGCTTTTTTATTGTTAGAAACTAACTCTAAACACTAAATTAGGTGTTATTCCTAAAGATTCTCTATCAACTTGTTCTAGTTGATAAGTTATTTGGTTGTTTGAATTTATAGTAGGAACTGAGGTGTAAGTTCTACTTAACAGGTTCTTTTTGTTAAAAATATTTAATATTGAAAAACCTAATTTACCTTTCCTGTTTTTAGAGAAGTTAAATGAATAAGTTACCGACCAATCTACTCTCTGGTAGTCTGGTAGACGTTTGGAATTAATATTATCGGTATCTAAAATTATTGTTGGAGAACCATCAGAATTTATTCTGAAATCATAAATTGCAGTATATGGATTTCCTGTTCTGTAATTCCAACCAAGAGAGAACTCGTAATTATTTAACTTATAGGCATGAGACCATGCAAAATAATTTGTGATATCATGGTTTGCAGGAAAAAACTTATTTTCTAAATCAAGAAACTTAAAACGGTTTTTGGTGTGTGAATAGTTTATCCAAGTCCTATAGTTATTAAAACGTTTATTAATAAGAACATCTAATCCAAAAACATATCCTTCACCTCTAGAAAAATCTGTTGTTTGGTCATTATATCCATTAGTTTGAGAGGTCATTCCACTAACTGTTTTAGCATAACGGTCAATATCTATTTTCCAATTGTTTTTATTAAAAGTAAATCCATAAGAGATTTGAAAGCTTTTTTGAAGAGGAATATTGTCATCGTTAATTTGGGCCCATACTTGATTTTCTAAATCAAAACCTAAACTTGAGGTTTGAAATTCGATTATCTGACTGAGTGTTTGGTGTTTTTTTTCAAAAGACCCTTTAAACGAGAAATGTTGATTCAGTTTACGTTCTAAATAAAAACGAGGTTCTAAGACAGTTTTTTCAATTTTTGAAAAATAATTTAATCGTAATCCAGAATTTACCCTCCAGGTATTATTGTCATAAATATATTCTCCAAATAATGAGTGAGTGTTATTTGTTCCTTTTTCTTTCTGAGTTGTATTTACAATATTTTCATTATTTAAGTCGGATAGATAAGTTAAATTATATGAAGTTTCATTAGATGTAAAATCGTAACCAAAAAGTAAATTAGTTTTTTTATTAATGTGATAATTTAAATTGTAGGATAAACCGAAATCTTTAATTTCATTAGATTTAGTAGATTTTCGAACAAGAAAATTATTTATATAACTGTAGTTGGCTTCATAATCTAAATCAAAATTAGAAAAATAAGTTTTAAAATTATGAGTTAATTGTGGACTTAATTTTTTCTCCCAAATAAAGCTAATACCTTTATTCTTTATGTTAAGATTATCGGTATAAAGGTCTTTGTAAAAAGGGATGTTAAATTTATTAAATAATTTATTTCTTGTATATAAGAAGTTAAGAGCTAAAGATTCATTTGCAGATGGTTTGTAAACAATTTTTGAAGAAACGTCAGCAAAATAAAATTCATTATCTCTTTCAAATTTAATATTACGACTAAGGATGTTTCTTTCTTGATTTGCATCAAACGTTTGAAATACCCTGGTTGATAATTTATGGAATGTAAACGTCTTTAAAATATCAGTAAAAGACCTCCTTCCAGAAACAGTGACTGTCATTTTCTTTGAAAGAGGTATTCTGAAAAAAGCATCAGCATGGGTCATGTTAAATCCAAAGCCTCCAGAAGTTTTTTCAGGAATGTCGTCTTCTGTTGTAATATCAATTACTCCAGAAACACGATTTCCATAACGGGCTTCTGTTCCACTTTTAGACAGTACAACTTCTTTAGCTGTATATGGGTTAAATGCAGATAAAGTTCCGAAAAAATGACCCGAATAGTACATTTTTATACCATCCCAATACACTAAATTCTGATCTGGAGTACCTCCCCTTATATATATGCCAGAAGCTGTTTCATTTGGACTTTGCACTCCGGGTATTATCTTTAAACTTTCTAGAACATCAGGTTCGGTTAATCCTGGTAAGGCCCCTAGTTTTTGAGGAGAAATAGAAATAGAACCGTTTTTTTTCTTATCAATTCCTGAAGTTACGTAGTTGCTAATTTGAACTTCATTTAACAGATTGTAATTTTTATTCAGTTCGTTAACTGTTATGTAATAATACCTTTTTGTTACTTGGTTAAATTTAATAGAAGATTGATTTTCAATTTCGAATACAACTTCCTCTAGTGAGCAGTTTTCTTTCTGAAAAGAAAAAAAAGCATTTTCTATAATTTTTGAATCAAAAGAAAATTTCACCTTAAAATTAGACTCTACGTTGTTAATAACGTCTAATAAAGGTGTGTTAAAAAAAGCGATGTCTACCTTTTCTTGAGAAAAAATAGACATCGATAAGCATATAAAAAGTATACTTAGTTTTTGCTTCATTAATTATATGTTAATATAACTGAACTATTTTTTGCTAATGTATAAGAAATTTTCATTGGAGCAAAAACTGTTTTCAATGCTATATTAACATTTTTATGTGTAAAAGTACCTGTAAATCTTTTTTTAGTATCTATTTTAGAGGTGTCAAACTTTAAATCATATTGCTTTTGTAATGCAATTATCACTTGGTTTAAAGGAGCGTTAGTGAAGCTACTCTCACCATTTAACCAGGTTGGGTTTTGTTCAGTAAAATCCCAATTTTCATTAGTGTTATTATAAGCTCTGTAGGCTTTTCCTTGAGTTAAAATAGTTTCGTGATTATTTTTTGTTGAAAAGGTTTTTACTTTTCCTTCAAAGCAATGTACTTCAAAGAAATTGTTGGATGAGTTTACTGTAAACTTTGTTCCTAATACAGTAACATTACCTTCTGTAGTATTTACAGTAAAAGTTTGTCCTTTTTCTACTTCGAAATAAGCTTCACCAGTTAAGTCTAAATTTCTGCTTTCTTTCCAATCTTTTTTATCATACTCTAAAACTGAATTAGGTGAAAGATGCACTATAGAGTTGTCTGGTAATGTAACTGTTAATTGTTCACCATAACTAGTTGAAAAATTAGTAGTATTGTTACTGTTGAAATAGAATAAACTAAAAATTATTGCAATCGAAGCAACAGCACCGTATATCCAGCTTGGTATAAGGTTAATTACTTTAGTGTTTTTACTGTTGTTTGAAGTTTTCTCATTAATAGTTTTAAAAACCTCAGATTGATCGTAATCTGGAGTTTTTAAATTTTGAGAAGCATCGTTTATAGCTTTAAATTTTTGATAATCTTCAGAGTTTTGAAATTGTTTCATCTCTTCAGGAGACAAGTCATTGGCGACCCATCTTGCTAAAAAATTATCATCTTTATATTTATGTTTCATTTTCTTAATGATTCTTGCTATTTGTATTAATAACACTTAAAATATTAATTACCCTACTTTAATTAATGCTTTTTAAATATTCCCTATTTTATCTCTAAGAGTAAGTAAGGCTTTACTCATTCTTTTTTCTACAGCTTTTACCGAAATGCCTGTAATTTCTGCTATTTCAGCATATTTTTTTTTGTCTATTCTACTTAAAAGAAAAACTTCTCGCTGTTTTTCTGGTAAATCAGCAATAGCTTTTTTAAGTTTGGTATAAAACTCTTCTTCTTCTAAAATAAATTGAGGAGTTTCATTTGTTCTATCAGGAGCGATACTTCTTTTTTGATGTTGGAGTACTACTTTTTTATGTGCTACTTCATTTAAAAAACGATTATTAGCTACGGTATATAGAAAAGATTTAGCTTTTTCAAAAAATACCTTAGCACAATTGTCCCAAAGTTTAATGTATGCTTCTTGAACAATGTCTTCAGCTTGTTGAGTATCTCCACATTTGTAGTAAATGTAGTTTCTTAAAGTTTGTGAATGTTGATTGAAAAGGCTTTCAAAATTCTTTTGCTCACAAACAGATTTTATAGGGTCTTTACTCATCAGTAATTTTGTAATTGCTCAAAAATATAAATAAAAGGTTAAATCTAAACAGTTTATGTAATATTAGTGTTTTTTATATACAGGAAGCATCATATGTGCCTCTTCATAATGTGGCGTTTGTTTATAAATCCAATAAAGTTGCCTTTGCGGATTTGCAGAAAACTCTTTATCTAATGCTATCTTTTCTTTAAGTTGTTTTTTTATTAAAGGGTTTCTCTTAAGAAACTCTTCAGCAATATCTTCAAAAACATAAGCTGAATATCCTTCTTTTTGTTGAAGAATAGTGTCGAAAAAATTCCAATTGAAAAAAGAATCTTTTGCTTCAGGTTCCAATGTTTCTATAATATATCGTATTCCTTTTTGATTTGTTGAAATATAAATATCTCCTTTTTTAAAGTGAACTTCTTTTTTAGTTTTTTTAATATTAGTATTGTAATGAAGGTAATGTCCTTCATATGGAGCTTTTAGAGTTTCAAAACTGTTAATATGATTTATTTCAACAGTAAAAGCTGTATCAGATTTAAAACGAATAAATTCTATATTATTGCTTTTAAGCCTGTCAATAATTTTATGCCAACCTTGTTTTAGTATATATGCTTTAGGAATTGTGATTTCTTTGGTAGGGTTAAAGTTGTTGTAGTAGTATATTTCTTTAGTATAAGGCTTGCTTTTGTCATAAAATAAGCGATTTCCATTGGTAACTTTACTTTGAATATTTGTTCCTTCGAAACCTTTAAAATTGATTTTAGTAGGATCGTCTTTATCTACATTAAATTTGATTGGGTATGTTTTTCTTGCTAAAATATTATCAAGAGCGTTTTTACGAAGTTCTTTAATAGTTGTAGAATTTTCTTGAGAAAAATCTATTGCAGAAAGTAAAAGTTCGTAAGTCTGTTCCACTCTTGTTTTATAAGGTTTTAACATATGCGTTTCTACCATTAAACCCAAAGTGTTAAAAAGGGTAGTGTATCCTGTAGAGTATCTTGGGGAATCGAAAAATTGAGCCCATCCTTTTTCAGGTGTTGTTCCCCAAACGTTTACATAGGGCGTAATATCGATTTGTTTTTTCGCTAGCGATTTTTCAATTCCTGGACGCATTTTGTTTTCTAGAAACTCTCCTAACTTCCCACCTAATTTATTATGCTGTGTAAATAAATGCGTGATTGCATATTGGTAATCTGCTCCGTTACTAACATGATTGTCAATAAAAATATCAGGATCGATTGTGTGAAATATTTCAGCAAAAGCAGCTGCATTTTTTGTGTCTTGTTTTATAAAATCTCTATTTAAATCATAATTACGAGCATTACCTCTAAAACCATATTCTTTTGGTCCGTTTTGATTTGCTCTTGTATACGAATTCCTATTTAAAGCACCTCCAATATTATAAACAGGAATAACCGCTAATAATGAATTAACGTATAGTTTTTTTAAGGAGTCATTCTGAACTATATTTCTTAGAAGTAGCATAGAAGCATCTATTCCATCTGATTCTCCAGGATGAATTCCGTTGTTAATGAGTACTTTGTTTTTAGTTGAGTTTTTAATTGTGTTTAAGCCCGTTTTACCATCTGGATTAAATACGATTAAATGCAATGGTTTACCAGAATCTGTTTCACCGATTTCAAATAATGAAATTTCATCATATGATTGTGCTAACTTCTCATAAAAGGAAATTACATCTTTATATTCAGGTGTTTCAGTACCGTTCGATTTTTCAAAAAGTGTTGTAAAATCTATATTTTCTCCTTTCTTAGAATTACAAGAAAATAAGATTGTGAAAATGAATAAAGAAATGATTTTTTTCATTGATTAAAAATCAAATTTTGAAGCAACAGAGTTAGGGATTAGTTCAGAAGCATCACCGCCATTTCTCATAATATCTCTAACGATTGATGAACTTATAAATGAAGTTTCTGCGCTTGTTAGTAAGAAAACAGTTTCTATTCCAGATAACTTTCTGTTGGTTTGAGCAATTGCTTTTTCAAACTCAAAATCGGCAGGATTTCGTAAACCTCTTAAAATGAAATCCGCGTCAATTTTTTTACAATAATCAACAGTTAAGCCGGTATAGGTTTGTACAGAAATTTTATCATCTCCAAAAAAAGCGTTTTCAATAAACTTTTTACGTTCTTCGATAGAGAACATGTAGTTTTTTTTAGCATTTACACCAATTGCAATGATAATCTCGTCAAAAAGTGGAATTGCTCTTTTTATAATGTCTACATGACCTAAAGTTATAGGATCAAATGATCCTGGAAAAACTGCTTTTTTCATAAGTTTAATTGTTTAAAGCCATTTGTATTGCGTTGTCAAATAACTCGGTTAGTGTAATGCCTGCATGATTGGCTTGTTGTGGTAAAATGCTAGCTTCTGTTAAGCCAGGAACCGTATTCATTTCTAAAAAATGAGGCACATCATTTACAAAAATATATTCAGAGCGAGAAAATCCGCTCATATTTAAAATTTCATATACCTGTTTTGCAACTTTGGTAACACTTTCTTCTTGTTTTTTAGTTAGTCTAGCAGGTGTGATTTCTTGTGATTTTCCTTCGTACTTAGCTTCATAATCAAAGAAATCATTTTCTGATACTATCTCGGTAATAGGTAAAACTTTGGTTTCTCCTTTATACTGAATGACTCCAACAGAAACTTCAGTTCCGTCTAAAAAACTCTCAATTAAAATTTCTGAATCTTCTGCGTAAGCAATATTTAAAGCAGGAATTAGTTCTTCTTTGGTATGCACTTTAGAAATCCCGAAGCTAGAACCTGCATTGTTTGGCTTTACAAAACAAGGTAACCCTACTTTTTTAATAATTTCATCTTCATTGATTTTGTCTCCTTGATTTAAGTAAACTGAGGTTGCTGCAGGAACTCCGTATTGCTTTACCACGCTAAGTGTATCTCGTTTATTAAAAGTCAATGCCATTTGATAGAATGGGGCAGAAGTATGTTTTAGACCAATTAAATCAAAGTAAGCTAAGATTTTTCCGTCTTCTCCAGGTGTACCGTGAATTGCATTAAAAACGCAATCGAAAGTAATCTTTTTGCCAGCTGTTTCAGTAGAGAAGTCATGTTTGTTAATTGGGTATTCAGTATTTTCATTATCAACTAAAACCCATTTGTCTTTTAAAATATGAACTTTAAAAATATTGTATTTTTCTTTGTTAAGATGTTTATAAACAACAGCACCACTTTTTAGAGATATTTCTACTTCAGAGGAATATCCTCCCATAATAATAGCTATGTTTTTCTTCACTTTAATCTGTTTGAATTACTTTTTAATAGTTGATTTGTAAAATACTTTACGTCTGATTATACAAACTTACCAAAAAAACTCGTTTATGAGTTGATGAATTAAAAATAGTAATATTTTTACTGTAAATTTGTGTCACCTTACAAAAAATCAATATGAGTAATTTTTCAGAAAATCTTAAAGGGTTATTTCAATTTATAAAGAGCAAAACATTCTTTGTTCAAATAGGTATAGCGATTGTGTCGTTATTAATATTTGTATTTGTCTTACAATGGTGGTTGGGTGTAACTACGAATCATAGCCAGAAAATACAAGTGCCTAATCTGCATAAAATGTCGTTGGCTGATGTTGAGAAAAAATTAGACGAACTTAATTTAGATTTTATTGTAATAGATAGTGCAAGTTTTAATCCTGATTACCCAAAGAAATCGGTAATTGAACAAAATCCAGAAACGGGAGATTTTGTAAAGGAAAATCGTAAAATATATTTAACCTTAAATCCGTCTAAATATCGCGATGTTGAAATTCCAGATTTAAATGGAAGAACACGTAGACAAGCAACTACACATTTACGTTCAATAGGTTTTCTTGTTGGAGATAATGTTACATGGGTTTCTGATATCGGAAAAAATGTAGTGAGAGGATTAAAGTACAAAGAAAATAAAATACAACCAGGTTCTAAACTACCTAAAAAAACAACGATCGACCTTATTTTAGGAGATGGTAATGGTAACTAATTTTTATTATTGATTGATGCAGGAAGATACAACTCCACAAATAGAAAACGACGATTTATACGAACATCATAGATTTGTTGCAACCGAAGGGCAAGAGCCTTTAAGAGTAGATAAGTTTTTAATGAATTTCATTGAAAATGCTACGCGTAATAAAATACAACAAGCAGCTAAAGCAGGTAATGTTTTAGTAAATGATGCGGTTGTAAAGCCAAATTATAAAGTAAAACCAAACGATGTAGTTCGTGTGGTTTTAGCATATCCACCAGCTGAAAATTTATTAGTAGCGGAAGATATTCCGTTAGATATTGTATACGAAGATGACGAGGTTATTGTAGTAAATAAACCAGCGGGAATGGTAGTACACCCTGGTCATGGAAATTACTCAGGTACCTTAGTAAACGGATTAATTCATCATATAGAAAATTTACCAACAAACTCTAACGAACGCCCAGGATTGGTACATCGTATTGATAAAGATACTAGTGGCTTATTAGTGGTTGCGAAGACTGAATTTGCAATGGCACATTTATCAAAACAATTTTTCGATCGTACAACCGAGCGACTATATTATGCTTTAATTTGGGGAAATATTGAAGAAGATGCTGGTACTATTGAAGGACATATTGGACGTAGTTTTAAAAATCGTTTACAAATGGATGTTTTTCCAGAAGGAGATTTTGGGAAACATGCAGTTACGCATTTTAAAGTTTTAGAACGTTTAACCTATGTAACCTTAGTACAATGTAAGTTAGAGACTGGTAGAACGCATCAAATTAGAGCACATTTTAAACACATAGGGCACACACTTTTTAACGATGAGCGTTACGGTGGTGACGGGATTTTAAAGGGAACTACTTTCACGAAGTATAAACAATTTGTTCAGAATTGTTTTAAAACTCTGCCAAGACAAGCATTACACGCAAAAACATTAGGATTTACACATCCTACAACAGGAGAGTTTATGCAGTTTAATACTGAGATTCCTGCTGATATTGAAGCTTGTTTAGCAAAATGGAGAACCTATTCTGAAAATTCTAAGCTAGAAGATTAAGAATAACACGATTTATAAAAACAAAAAGTCAAACTTATTAAGTTTGGCTTTTTGTTTATGTAATAATTTAAGTTGAATTTACAGTCCTAATCTAGTATTTACTAAACTCATGATACGGTCAAACTGTTCTTTTAATCCCATGTCAGAATTGTCAAATTCTATAGCATCTTTGGCTTCTATTAAAGGAGAATCTTCTCTGGTAGAATCAATTCTATCACGTTCTTGCACATTATGTAAAATTTCTTCGAAATTTACTTTATCACCACGATCTAACAATTCTTTATAACGACGTGTAGCACGTTTATCGGCAGAGGCAGTCATAAATAATTTTAATTCAGCATCAGGGAAAACAACGGTTCCAATATCGCGACCATCCATTACAATACCTTTGTTTTTGCCCATTTCTTGTTGCTCGCTTACTAGCTTTCTACGTACTTCAGATATTGCTGCAACCTTACTTACCAATCTAGAAACTTCAATAGTTCTAATGGTTTTTTCAACATTGGTATTATTTAAATACATTTCGGCAAATCCTAAACTTTCATTAAAAGAAAAAGATAAGGTTATGTTGTTTAAATCAGTAATTAAATCATCAACATTAAAATGTGTATCCGAAATGTAATTTTGTTGCATAGCGTATAAAGTAACTGCTCTGTACATAGCGCCAGTATCAACATAAATATACCCTAATTGTTTAGCTAATTGCTTTGCAATAGTACTTTTTCCTGTAGATGAAAAACCGTCGATTGCTATGGTTATTTTTTTTGTCATAAGTAGTAAAAAATGGAATACAAAGATACGTTAGATTTTAAATAAAAAAGCAAGGTAATTTTAAAATCACCTTGCTTTTTAGTATTTATTTATAAATAAAACTTTGGCTATTGTTACCTAATAGCTTCGGTTGATTTTATAAAAGTAGTAGAAAAAGTACCTCTATTACTATATACTTTTAAAATGTAAGTGCCTTTTTGTACATCATTACAATCTATATAGGCAGAATCGTCTAAGCTTAAAGTAGGTTCTGTAAAAAATTCTTCACCTGGGCTTAAAGTTTTAGTTGGTTTAAAAGGATCTAATAATAATCCATCACTAAAAATAAGATCTACAGTTTTTACAAAAGCACCAGTTTGTACATTGTAAATATCTGCCTTAGTTACACCTATTTTAGAGTTGTTACGTGTTAACCACATTGCACCCGTTGTAGGGTTTGGTGATAAGCTAAAATAAGTATTAAAATCTGCTACAGGTGCTGTGCTATCGCAATTTGTGCTTACTGTACAGTTTGGGTAAAGACCAGTAATATAGTTTTTTATATCATTGAAGTGTGCTACGTCACTTAAGCAAACAAAATTTAAGTTAGGACAGTTTTCAATTCGAACAAAATAATCGAAATCAGACATGGCTCGTTGATAAAAACTATGGTTACCTGATAAATATGCTTTTTCTAAAAAAAGATTATTACTCATTAACAATCTGTCTAAAGAATTACAATTTCTTATATCAATTTCTTTAATTAGATTATTACCTATAAATAGATCTACTAGTTTATTGTTGTTAGATATATCAATTTTTTTTAAATAGTTATGATGCAAATATAGTTGGGTTAAATTTATGTTCTCACTAAGATCTATATCAGTAATTTGAATGTCTCTAGCGTAAAAATGTATTAGCTCTTTGTTGTTTTTTATGCTTATTGAGCCTAAATTATTATGACTTATGTTTACATATTTTAAAAGAAAATTATTGGTTACATCTAAAGATGTAAGTTTATTACGAGCAACATTAAAAGTTACTAATGAGGATTTATCTCTAATGTCAATAGAAGGAATTTGATTGTCAGCTATCTCAAGAGAGGATAGATTAGGTTGCTTACTAATATTTAAGGAAGTTAATAGATTTTTTTCTAAACTAAGATGAGTTAATAGAGGGTTGTTAAGGAGATTTACAGACTTTATTTTATTATTTCTTAAGTATAAATATTGTAATAATGGGTTATTGCTAGTATTTAGAGAGCTTAGTTTGTTGTTGTTTAGAGAGAAAAAATATAATTTTTTGTTATTACTTATGTCTACATTGGTGACTTCTCCAGTACCAGTTATAATGAATTTTTCTAAATTTGTAAAATATTTTATTTCAGAAATATCACTTATATTATTTAGTTTAAATGTTGCACCATCTCCAATTAAAATTCTAGTTGTATTTTCTGCTTCCTCAATACAAATTTCACCATCTCCATTAGTGTCAACTGTTCCCCATACATTATCTATTAGTCCTTGTTTGAAATCTGGATCTGTAAAGTTAATAATTGGGCATGTTGGTGTTTGTATGGTACATTCACCAATATGCAAGGCACTCCCTAGTCGGTTCCAAACACGCTCTCGATGGTCTACACCGTTTGGGTTAGGATCATATTGAGCTTGGCTTATACAAACATATTTCATGTTTGGTACTTGGTTATAGCCAAAATCAATACCAAAAAAACCTTCCATTTGGAAAGTGTTACGTCCAGTTAAATATGCGTATTCAATAGGGTTTCCTGATAATCTTAAAGTCCAAAGAATACAATTTCTAACATCAATAGATTTTATTAGGTTTCTTTCGGCAGTTAGAAATTTTAGTTTAGTTAAATTTTCAGTGTTAATTTTTTGAATGTTATTATCACTACATTTTAAAACTTCTAAATTTATAAAATGTTCTATACCTTCTAAGTTAGATATATTTTTGTTGTCCAATTCTAATCTTGTAATAGCAGAGGCTTCACTAATCTCTATCTGTCCACTACCATTAGTATCGATAATTGGTATATGGTTTAATAATGCATTCTTGAAATTAGAATCAGTAAAATTAATTTGCCCAAAAGAGTTTGCGAAAAAGCATAGAAATATGCTTAAAATAAGGAGTAGTTTTTTTTTCATAATAATAGTTTTGCCTCTATGCTTTTTAGATGCATTTTAGTGTTAAAATAAATTTTAGTTTAGCCGTTCATAGCTTTACGGCTTTAGTTTACTGTTAAAAAAATGGTTTTACTATTGAGCACTATAACTATTAATTTTTTTTTACTTGTTTAAGTGTTTTAGCCATATTTTTTTGGCAAAAGTAATATAAATGTTTGCTCTTTACAATACCCAATAACCCTAATCGTAATTAGGGTTAACCCTAATTTCTTTAACATTTTCTTAACATATTTTCGTTGTTTTTTATGTGGTAGAAATGTAGTTGATAGATAATTAGTATATTAGTGTAAAAATAAGCTAACGATTAAGTAGAGAAATAATTAAGTTGAAATGATAACGAAATTTAAATCGTTAGTTTTATTTATTGTCAGGTAACTAGATTTTTTTGAGTGTTTTTCCTTAGTTTTTTCCTTTAGTTGTGAGTGTGCTGTAGATTTTATATATTTCCACGTTAATTAACGCAGTTTAAAGTTTGTTTTTTTAATAAAAAATGTAATTTTGAACACCCCTAAAAAAGACCTCTTGTTGAATGAAAAAAATAGCTAAAAGCATACTATTACTTTTAGGCACAATCCTCTTTTCTGTATCTACTTCTGTTTCTGCACAAGAATTGCTTAAGCCAGAATTAAAGTTTACAGAAGCGTGTAATGATGCTATTAAAATTAATTTTGATGTTGTATTTCCATATTCAGCACATTTTGATGCTAATAATAATTTTTCTGTATGGTTATCTGATGCTACTGGAGATTTTACAAATGAGGTTAACTTACTAGCTAATATAAATACAGAAAACTCATCTCCAACATTTAGTTTTATGAGATCTATAAAGTTGCCACCAGGCACTTTTGGTACGGCTTATAGAATTAGGTTTAAATCTGACACTCCTGCTCCTGATGGGTTAGAAAGTCCTCCATCTGATCCTTTTCCGGCATATTATGGAATTGTGAGGAATAGCGAATTCGGAATAACGGATTTAGAAGGTAATGAAAAAGGGACACTATGTGGAAATACGCCATTAGAGGTAAAATTAACTATAGAAACAAACGGAGAATATTCATGGTATAGAGTAAATCCAAATGGTGGTAATGGTATTTTCATAGCAACAACTCAAGAACCTACATTAACATTAGCTGATCCAGGTACTTATTATGTTGAAATTGATTATGGTATTTGTGGATTTTCAACATCAAAATTTTTTATATTAAAAGGTTTGGGTGATAATAATTCTCAGATAGATGAATCATCTTCTATAGTTGAAATTTGTGCAGGAGATAGTCATACTTTTAATGCTAAAGTAAATGAACCTACATACGAGTATAAATGGTTTAAAGATAATGAGCTAATATCAGGAGCAACTTCTTTTTCTTATGAAACTCCAACATCAGGGCAGTTTGGTATTTATCGCTTAGAAATTAAAGCAGGTACATGCGAAACGGTTTCAGACGATGTTGAATTAAAGCAAAAAGAGAAGCCAGATTTTACTATTACAGCTGTAGGGGCTGGTAAGAGTATATTTTTACCATGTGAAAATAGAGAATTAGAGATTAAAGATTTTCCTTCTGGAGCAACCATACAGTGGTATAAGGATGATGTACCGTTACCAGCAAGAAATCAACCAAAAATGAATGCCACTGAAGCTGGGGTTTATTTTGCTGTAGTTACTGATCCTAGTACAACATCTGTTTGCGAAGCTTCACTTGATTCAGATAAATTTGAATTGATAGATGTAGCTGAGTTTGTCGTAGAACTAAGACAGGATACAGCTTATGAAGCATGTGTGTCTTCTAATGCTACACTTTCAGAAATAGGTATTGGAGTTAAAGGAGTTGACGGTAATGATTATCAACTATCGGATGAGCAAATAAATGCAGATCCACCTTTATTAAGGTATCAATGGTATAAAGATAGTGTAATGATTTCTGGTGCGACGTCAAATGAATTAAGTGTAGATTCTTATACAGATAATGGTACTTATAGATTAGAGGTTAATACTTGTTCAAGTTCAGCAGAAGGTTTCTCTGAAATAGATGTTAAATTAATAGCGCTTCCAGATATAAGTTCTACTTCGCCTTCAAATGCTTTATGTGGTACAATAACTTATACGATCGATACGTTATTGTCGGGCTATACGTACGAATGGTTTAAAGATAATGATCCTACACCCGTGGCTACCGATGTTCAAGATTTCGAAGTAGATGAAGTTGGAATTTATGTTTTAAAAGTAACAGGTTTTGGTTGTGTAGTAGATATGGACCCTATTGAAGTTGTATTGTTTGATGAATCGGTTGTAACGGTAACGCCTTCAGAAAAAGTAGTGTTAACCTTAGGACAAACAGTTACGGTAACTGCTGATGGAGCAGATTCTTATGTTTGGCGAGAAGGAGAGAGGAATCCTTCAGGAAATGAGTTGTCAAGAAATGAAACCTTGAATGTGAATTCTTTAGGTTTTTATACGTTATATGCTACCGTAGGTACTTGTACTATAGAAAAAGTTATAGAAGTTGTAGAACAAGACGATTTAGTTTTGGTACCCAATGTTGTAACCCCAAATGGTGATGGTAAAAATGATACATGGAAAATATCAAATAGATATGCTTTTCAGCCTTCAGTTACAATTATAATATATAATTCAGAAGGTAAAGAGCTTATAAATTCAACAGATTATAAAAACGATTGGCCTATAGAAGATGTGAATAATCAACGAGTATTTTATTATAAAATAATTCGTGATGATAAAACGTTAAAGGCAGGAACAATATCAGTATTACATTAATAAATGATGATGAAAAAAATTACTTTAATTTTTAGTTTACTATTATGTAGCTTAACAATGTTAGGGCAAACTTCTAATAGCGGACAGAACTATAATTCGTTTAGTTCTAGAAACTTTATGAAGTTTAATCGTTTTTTAACAGTACCTACTTTTTCTGCTTTAAGAGAAAATAAAACATCATTAACAGCAATTGTTCGTAATAGTAATGTTGATTTTGAAGACAACCCAAGATTACATTTAATTTCTTACGCTGGTAAAACACGTGAAAATATAGGTGCAGGTTTTGCAATATATCAACAAGAAGTTGGTGCAATGAAAGATTTTGGAGCCATCGCAAATTATGCACAAAGATTACAGTTAAACGAAACCATGGACTTAACTTTTGGTTTTAACTTTTTATATAGTAGAAGTAGTATCGATTGGGCTAGAGTATTAGTACAAGACCAAGATGATTCTTTTTTAGGGAACTTTCAAGATGTTCCTGTGGTTATGCTACAACCAGCGGTTACTTTATCGTTTGGAAAGTTTGATGTTGGAGTGTTTTTTGAAAACTTGTTAGATTTCAACTTAAAAAAGAGTGAAATGATAACCTCTTTTGGTGAAAAAACATTTTCAGCGCATGCGATGTATTCACACGAGTTTACTTATGCTTCAGGTATATTTGAAAGAGCAGATTTACGTTTTTTAGCCATAGCAAGAAAACCTGGTGAAGGAGATTTTAGTGCTGGAGGAAATGTAATTTTAGATTTACCAAAAGCGGGATGGGTTAAAGCTGGTTATGATAAAACGTACGGAATTTCGGCAGGAGTAGGAGTTAACATTTCTGATAAATTGGCAATAGGCTTTAGTTATGAAAAGAGTGATTTTGCTGCAACGAACGAAGTTGGTTTAATTTATAATTTCGGAAAAAAATCGTTTAGAAGAGAACGACCAACAAGAAGAGGTGGTAATGTTAAGGTAACTTTACCAGAGCGAGTTCCAGAAAAACAAGCAGAATACGAAAACCCTGAACACAACGATTTATCTGACGAAATTCAGAGAGCGCAAGATTCTATTGATATTTTAAATAAAAAGGTAGATGAGGTACTTCGATTATTAAAGAATCAACCTGCGCCAAAAACTGTTGAAGTTACGACTCCAGAAAATACGGTGGATGAAAAAGACACTTCTTTAAGAAGAAGATCTAATGCTCCTTGGCGTCAAAGCACAATTACGAGAACTGGCGGCGGCGGAACGATGTATTATTTGGTTGCAGATAGGTATAGAAATAAAGCGAATGTAGATCCGATAATTGAAAAGTGGAAACGATTAGATTTCGATCCTAAATATATTTTCGAGCCACAAGGTAAATGGTATTATATTTATTTAGATCGATTTGCTAAAGAAGAAGATGCTGAAGATAAGATGGAAGAGCTAGGACTTAGTAATAAAACTAGAGAGTTTGAAAATGATGATGAAAGCGATGACTCAGCGATAAAGGTTAAGAAAAACGGTAAAGACGGAGTTTATGTTCGAAAAATAACTATTGGTGCTAGTGGAAGTGCTGAGACTTATAAAGAACCTAAAACTCAGCCACCTGCAAGAGTGCGTACAATGTCGGCAATGAATGGAGTAGAGTCTGGTTATTATATACAAACGGTTGTAAACTCTAAGAAATCGTTAGCAGATAGAAATGTAGACGAGTTAAGAAATGATAATATAGATGCAGATTATTTTATAAACCCAACTACAGGGTATATGCATATTTATATTTTTAAAACAAGCGATAGAGAAGAAGCTATTAAGATGTATAACAGTAACTTAAATGGTGCTTATTACGATAGAAAGTCGATTGTTTACGTAAAATAGATTAACTTTATAAAATTGGTTATAAAAACTTTAATTCCCCCAAAGACGATGATGAAAAAAATATTACTCTATATATTATTACTCACCACAAGTTTTATTTCTTTATCACAAGAAAAGCAGAAAGATGAGGGTGCTTTACAGGTAGGAGAGCGTAAAGCTGATACCCCATTTTCTTTAAGACAAGAACTGTCGTTAAGAGGTAATTTAACGTTTATCGCCAATAATACACTTAATAGGTCTGGTGTTGGTGGTTCTTCTGCAGCTAACAATGCTTTTAATGGTAATGGGAAGAATGATGATAATGGAAGTAAGAATATGGACTATATCGATATTGATGGTTTTGTTGATGAAAATAATGATGGAAATGATGATACAGAGTCATCATCTTCAGCTACATTATCGTTACCTAATTGTTCAAGAATTGAATATGCTGGTTTATATTGGGCGGGTATTTATCCTTACCAACATTGGGATGATGAAGAGTTTGGAATAAATACGAGAGATGATGATTTTAATGAAATGAAGTTTCGATTGCCAGGAGCATCTAGTTATACTGATATTGTGGCTGATAAATTTGATGCCACAGCAAGAGAGTTAATTTATGATGATGGATTATCAGATCAAAAACCTTATGTATGTTATAAAGATGTTACTTCATTATTACAAGGATTAGCTGATCCTAATGGTGTTTATTATGGAGCAAATATTAAGGCAACTAAAGGTAAAGATTCTTATGATTCAAGTTTAGGGTCATCAGCTGGTTGGGTATTAGTTGTTATCTATGAGAATGAAACAGAGTCACAAAAAAAATTCTTTGTTTTTGATGGTTTTTCAACGATTAAAAGACAAGATGATGGTAGTGCAGGGGTATATGACGTACCATTCTCTGGTTTTAAAACAATTCCTGTAGGTCAAGTTGAAGCTAATTTTATGATTGCAGCTCTTGAAGGAGATGTAAATATTGATGGCGATGAATTACAATTGGAAGATACTTCAGGTAATTTTCAAAGTTTAACTTCTGGTGATGAAAATGAAATTGATAACTTTTTTAATAGTACCATTACTATTAATAATAATTATTTAACAGGTAGAACACCAGATAGTGAAAATACCTTAGGGTTAGACGTTGATATGTTTGAGTTAAATAACTCAGGAAACTCTTTAATTGGTAATGACCAAGAAGATGGTGTATTACGATTTTCTTCTGAAGGAGATACTTATTGGCCGTTTTTAACAGCATTATCTGTTGAGGTTATAGAACCTAAAGTACAATTAGTAAAAACTATTGATGACGGTACAGGTGTGCCTAATAATTTAGCAGGACAAGACGTAACTTTAGGTAGTTATTTATGGTATGATATAGCATTTCAAAATGTAGGTACAGATGATGCTGTATCTACAACTATAGTAGATATTTTACCTAAAAATGTAGATTTATTAGCTAGTGATTTAATAGTGCCAGCTGGGGTAACTTATGTTTATGAGCCTCCAACAGCAGCTAACGACTTTAGAGGTAGATTAACATTTACGATACCTAATAACCTTGTAGAAGAAGATGATCCAGCATATTCAATAAGATTTAGAGTACAGGTAGCAGCTGATTGTAATTTATTGCGTGATGCATGTTCTAATATTATTCAAAATCAAGCATATGCAAATTATACAGGTGATGAATCTGGTATTGTAATCTCTAACGAAGAAAGTTTCGAAAGTTTAGATGCTTGTAATTTTGGAGTAGTAGGTACTTCTAACTTTTTGGTAGATATTGATAATTGTGCTTTCGAAAGAACTCAAGCTTTATGTGGAGCTGATGTGACTTTAACAGCTGGTGATGGTTTTGATACTTATTCTTGGACAGGACCAAATGGATTTTCAGCAAACACACAATCGGTTACAGTAACAGAACTTGGTACTTATGTAGTAACACGAGGAACAACATCTGTTTGTAAATCAGGTACAGAAACGATAACAGTTATTTCTTACGATACAGCACCAAATCCTTTAGTTGATGCAGCAGATAGAATATTAGATACTTGTCCTAATAACAGTTTTGAATTAGCCGAAATTTATTTATGTGGAGGTACGAGTTCAAGAGAAATTGATTTGTCTTCTTTTTCAGGAACAGCAACTACAGTTAGATGGTTTCAATTAGATGAATCTTCTTGTGCCGACGAGACCTTTACAGGTTGTGCTAATGTAGCTACCGATTGTACTTGGAATGAAGTTGGTAGTGGTGAACTATCAAGAGACTTTACTGATGCAGGTGAGTTTAGATTAGATGTTTTATATGATGGGCAATGTCCTATAAGTTATTATTTTAATGTTTATAAAGCTACTTTAAATCCAGTAATTGATGTTGAAGATATTATTTGTGGTACTCCGGCTGAAATGACGATAAGTAATATCCCAGACGGATATCAATATAGTTTAAGTGGAGTTACAGGTACAGCAACTGCAGGCTATTTTGTAGACTTTCAAGACAGTAATATTTTTACAAACATAACACAAGCAGGAGATTATAATTTAACAATAAGATTAGACAATGCTGTAGCAGCATCTTGTGAATATACTTTTCCTTTAATTAACGTTCAAGCTTTAGATATTGAATTAGTGGTAAATCCAGTAGATATGCAATGTGCTGATGGGGATGCGACAATTACTGCTAGTATAAATAATGTTCCTGGACCTTATACTTATATTTTATATCAAGGAGCAACTACAGGAGGGACAGTAATTGGAACCCAAACAGCTATTGCAGATAATAATTTTGAGTTTACAGTTACTGATGGGGGGGTATATACTGTTGCAGTTTCTACACCAGAATGTTCAGCTGAAGCTACAGTGAATATTGATGAGCCATCTCAACTTACTTTAGATGCTATAGGTATTAAAGATATTACCTGTTTAAACGGAGATAATCCTGGAACAATACAATTAACAGCTGGTGGAGGTACTATAGATACTACGTCAGGTAACTCATATACTTTTGCAGTTTGGTCAGTGCCGGATTCGAGTAACCCAAGTGGTTACAATGACTTGTATACAGGCATTTCAACAATTCCTGCTTCTGAACAATTAACATCAGGGACAAACACATATACATATTCTGTACCAAACGGAAGTGAAGGTACTTATAGATTTGTTGTTATTGACCATAATAATTGTTTTGTAGTTTCTGCGCCTGTTGAAATTGAAGTAGAACCTGCTTTAACTTTTACAAATTCAGATACAGATATAACCTGTAATGGTTTAACTGACGGAATTATTAACATTGCAGTTGATGGTGATAATTTAGGGTATAACATAGAGTATAGTATTAATGGAACTGATTGGTTTACTTCAGGAACTTTTAACAATTTACCAGTTAATACATATACTGTAAATATTAGAGCTACTAAAACAACACATCAATGTGATTATGTAATTCCTAATATTGAAATAACTGAGCCACCAGTTTTAGCAGGAGGTAACGCAGTAGCAACTGATTTAGAATGTAACCCAGCAGGAGGAACAGTTTTAGGAACCATAACTTTTACTGCTCCTACAGACGGAACACCAGGATATTCGTATTATTATAAACTTACTACGGATACTGATTATACTTTAGCTGCTTTTGATAGTGGATTAACAGTTATAGATTTGCCAGCAGGTACTTATGATACTAGAGTAGAAGACGCAAATGATTGCCCATTAGATTTAAATCAAGTAACAATTAATGGTTTACCAACTGCCCCTACTTTAACAGAAACAGTAGTTTATAATTGTGATGGAACTGGTAATATTACAGTTGTCGCAACTCCAGTAGGAACTTATACGTATACCTTAGGAAGTAATACGAATAATACAGGAGTATTTACTAATGAAGACGTCGGAGATCATACAATTACTGTAGATTATGGTAGTAACTGTGATGTTAGTATAGTAGCTACAGTAGAACCGAACAATGCATTTAATGCAACTGTTACTGATTTTTCAGGAAACACTTGTAATAATAGTAATGATGGTACCATAGAAATTACAGCAGTAAACATTCCTTCGGGAGGGACAACTTTTGAGTATAACTTGAACGGTACTGGTTGGAATACAGCTACAGCAAATCCATTTACGATTACTGGACAGGCATCAGGAAATTATACGGTTCAAGTACGTCCAGACGCTACATCAGTAGCAACATGTACTTTAACTATAGACACTATTACACTAGCTAACCCAACTTTGGTTGTTGCAGATGCTAATGTAACAAAAGAGGTTACTTGTGTGCCAAATACAGGAGCAACGATTACACCAAGTGCAAGTCAAGGAAATGGTGGTCCATATACATTTGAGTTATTTGATTCTACTAATACTTCAGTATCAACGACGAGTCCGTTTACAAATGTAGCGGCAGGAGCTTATACAGTAGTAGCTACAGATCGTTTAAATTGTACTTCAGCACCTTTTGCCGTAACAGTTGATGCTAAAGACGACGTAGATTTCAACATAGTTCCAGTATTATGTTATACAGGATCAAATGGAACATTAACAGTTAACGTTACAAGTGGTAATGGAAATTATCAATTTAGTAGCGATAATGGTACTACATGGCAAACACCAGATGCAGCTACACCTAATACATATACATTTACAAACCTAACAGATGGTGATTACGATATTACCGTAACTGATGGTTTAGGTTGTGATCTTACAAGAACAGGTACAATATTGCCTCAAGTTACAGCAACTATTACAACTGTAAATGAAACTTGTAATACAGGTCAGATTTTAATAACCCCAAGTGGAGGAGATGGAAATTTTGAGTTTTATATAGAAGAAACATCAAATGCTATTGCTCCTATAACCACGTCAACGAGTCCAATAAATGTACCAGCGGGTACTTATAATATTACAGTAAGAGATAAAAATGGTGGTGCCAATTCTTGTTCGTACACAGAGACAAGAACAATTACGAGGATTACTGATCCAACGATAGATACATCAACTGTTCAACCAGATTGTGATACAGATACAGGAACAATAAATGTAACGGTTGGAGCAGGAACAGCACCATATACAGTTACAGTAACAGGCTTAGGAACACCAGCAGTATCTCAAGGTCCATCAAATAATTTAAATTATACATTTACTGGTTTAGCAGATGATACATACACTATTACAGTTTCAGATGCAAACGGATGTTCACCAGCAAACGCAACAGAAACAATTTCAGTTCCTTTACCTTTAACAGGAGGTACTGCAACAGCAACAGATTTAGCATGTAGCGCATCAGGTACTGTTTTAGGAACAATAGTATTTACAGCTCCATCAGGAGGAACAATGGGTTCAGGGTATATTTATTTTTATAAATTATCTACAGATACTGTATTTACACAAATAGCAGGAACTTCGGTTTCAAACCTAGCAGCAGGAACGTATGATACAAAAGTAGAAGATGTTAATGGTTGTGAAAGACTTTTAAATCAGGTAACAATAGCACCTTTACCAGGAGAACCAACATTAACAGATGCAGTTGTTTATAACTGTGATGGTACAGGAAATGTTACAATTACAGCAGCTCCAGGACCGACAGCACCAGCAACTTACACTTATATATTAGATGGTAATGCTGCTATATCAAATACTACAGGTATTTTTAATAATGTAGGAGTAGGAGGGCATACAGTTTCAGTAGGATATGGAAGTAACTGTACAGTTGATATAAATGTAACAGTAGAGCCAGATCAAGAATTTGATGCAGTAATAACAGGAAGTGTAAATCCAACATGTATTGGAGATTCAAACGGAACAGTTACAGTTGAAGCTAGTTTCCCTTCGAGCACACCAACAGCATTTGAATACAATATAGGAGCAGGTTGGGTAAATTCAGGAGCAAATCCATTTGCTATTCCTGGTTTTTCAGCAGGGGCAACACCAGTTATTCAAATACGTCCAGTAGGAGTAACTTCAGGATGTGATGTTTCTATAGCGAGTATCACATTATCAGATCCTACAGCAATTGTAGTAGCAGCACCAGTAACAAAAGAGGTTACTTGTGTGCCAAATACAGGAGCAACGATTACACCAAGTGCGAGTCAAGGAAATGGCGGTCCATATACATTTGAGTTATTTGATTCAACTAATACTTCAGTATCAACGACGAGTCCGTTTACGAATGTAGCGGCAGGAGCTTATACAGTAGTGGCTACCGATGTTCGTGGATGTACTTCAGCACCTTTTAATGTTACGGTTAACGCAAAAGACGATGTAGATTTTAATATTGTTCCAGTAACTTGTTATACAGGTTCAAACGGTACATTAACAGTTAATGTTACAGCTGGTAATGGCGATTATCAATTTAATATTGATGGAGGCCCATGGCAAACACCAGATGCAGCTACACCTAACACATATACATTTACAAATTTAACTAACGGAAGTTATGATATTACCGTAACTGATGGTTTAGGTTGTGAACTTACGAGAACTTCAATAATATTACCTCAAGTTACAGCAAACATTGCAACTGTAAATGAAACTTGTAATACGGGACAAATTTTAATAACTCCAAGTGGAGGAGATGGAAATTTTGTTTTTGTTGTAGAGAATACAGGAACAGGAGCGATTACAAATCACACTACAAGCCCAATAGATGTACCAGCAGGGACCTATAATATTTCGGTAAGAGATAAAAATGGAGGAACAGATTATTGTGAGTACACTGAGACAAGAACAATCACAAGAATTACAGATCCAACAATTAGTACATCAGCTGTACAACCAGATTGTGATACAGATACAGGGACGATCAATGTAACCGTAGGAGCAGGTACAGCACCTTATACAGTTACAGTAACAGGTTCAGGAGCACCAGTGTCTCAAGGGCCATCAAATAATCTTAATTATACTTTTACAGGTTTAGCAGATGATACGTATACAATTACAGTATCTGACGCTAATGGATGTTCACCAGTTGATGCAACAGAAACTATTTCAGTGCCTTCAGCTTTATCAGGAGGTAGTGCAACAGCAACGGATTTAGCATGTAGTACATCAGGAACAGTTTTAGGAACGATAACATTTACAGCTCCAATAGGAGGAACAATAGGTACAGGATATGTTTATTTTTATAAATTATCTACCGATACTGTATTTACACAAATAGCAGGAACTTCAGTTTCAAATTTAGCAGCAGGAACGTACGATACAAAAGTAGAAGACGCTAATGGATGTGAACGATCTTTAGGTCAGGTAATCATTGCACCTTTACCAACAGAACCAACATTAACTGAAGCAGTGGTATATAATTGCGATGGTACTGGTAATATTACTATTACCCCAATGCCAGCAGGAACTTATACTTATATTTTAGATGGAGATGCTACTACGTCGAATACTACAGGAGTATTTAATGGTGTAGATGTTGGAGGTCATACAGTCTCAGTAGGGTATGGAAGTAATTGTACAGTTGATATTAATGTAACTGTAGAACCAAATCAAGCATTTAATGCAGTAATAACTGGAAGTGTAAATCCAACGTGTATTGGAGATTCAAACGGTACAGTTACTGTTGAGGCTAGTTTTCCATCAGGCACACCAACAGCTTTTGAATATAATATTGGATCAGGTTGGGTAAACTCAGGAGCAAATCCATTTGCTATTCCTGGTTTTTCAGCAGGGGCAACAGGAGTTATACAAGTACGTCCGGTAGGAGTAACTTCAGGATGTGATGTATCTATAGACCCTATTACATTATCAGACCCTACAGCAATTGTAGTGACAGCTCCAGTAACGAAGGAAGTTACTTGTGTTCCAGCAACAGGAGCGACAATAACACCGACCGCAAGTCAAGGAAATGGTGGTCCATATACTTTTGAGTTATTTGATTCAACCAATACATCAGTATCAACTACGAGTCCATTTACCAATGTAGCAGCAGGTGATTATACAGTTGTGGCTACAGATGTTAGCGGATGTACTTCAGCACCTTTTGCCGTAACAGTTAACCCAAGAGCGGATGTAACATTTACTCCAGTAGCTCAATGTTACGATGGTTCAAATGGACAAATTGTAGTTACTGTAAATACAGGAAATGGAGATTATTCGTATAGCTTAGATGGAGGAACTAATTTTACTCCAGTAACAACAAATCCATTTACAATATCAAGTTTATCTCCAGGAGATCATGATATTAGAGTACAAGATGGTAGAGGTTGTTTTGCTGATGCTATGGTAACTATTAATCCTGAGTTATTTGCTACAGCAACACCAACAAATGCTAGTTGTACCCCAACAGGTGAAATATCAGTGAATCCAGTTGGAGGATCAGGAACAGGGTATACTTTCTCAGCAGTTCCTGATGGAAATAGTGCAGGAACTTTTTCAGGAACAAACACAATAATAGGATTAACAGCTGGTACTTATGATGTGTATGTAAGAGATGATGCTAATTGTGAGTATATTATTCAAGATGTGGTAATAGGAACAACTCCACCTGTTGAAATAACAGGTACACCAAACGAACCAACATGTAACGGTGATACTGGTAGTGTTGATGGTGTTATTACTGCAGGAACAGGACAAGCACCTCATACGATAGTTATTCGAGATAGTTCAAATGCTGTAGTTGAAACGATTAATAATTTTACAGGAACTAATTTTAACTTCAATAATTTAGCAGCAGATAGTTATGTAATTACAATTACTGATGATTTAAACTGTACTGATACGTATAATTTTTCATTGACGAATCCACCGGCAATAGTAATGGATATCGAAGGAGTTTTACCTCCTGGTTGTATAGTGGATTCTACTCTGACAGGATTTAATTTTATCAATATAGACCCTAACGATTATTTACCAAATACTTTGCAATATAGTATTGATAATGGAGCAACTTGGATAGATTTCACAACTACTAATGGTCAAGTAAGGAATTTAAATTCTGGTGATCTAGTATATCCAGTATTAAGAACTATTGATGGTTCTGGTAACACACTTTGTTTAGTCGCTTATGGTCAGTATGAAATATTATACAACGTAACAGGTTTAATTGTAGATCCAGTTGCAAACCCAGGAAATTGTGCTGTAGGTTTTTCTGTAACAGTTGAAGCTCTTAACAGTGCAGGTCCTTTTGAGTTTGCTATAAATACTCCTTCAGGTTGGGTAGGTCCAGATGCTCTTAATAATGGAACTTCAGGTGACCCTAATAGAACATATACTTTTACAGGTTTAACACCTGGGTTAAGCTATGATTTCTTTGTTAGAGATATCATTACAGGTTGTATTGAAAAAAATAATGAAGATCTTTATGCTGATTATACACCTACAGTGCCTATTAGCAGTGTAGTGAATAATCAATCATGTTTTGGAGCTACTTCAGGACAGATAACTTTTTCAATAGATAATACTAGTGGAGATTTATCTAACGACTTTAATTGGACTTTATATGAAAGAGATCTAGTAACAAATGTAGGTTCACCTGTATCTGCAGCTTATACTAATGTGAATCAAATAGGTTTTGCAGATATAGTTGTTACAGGTTTAGCAGCAGGTACTTATTATATTGTCTTAACGAATAATGTAGGTACAGTATGTAATTTTGGTAGCTTAGATGTATTAATTAATCCTGGAACTCAAATTTCTGGTGATGTTACTAAAATAAATGATATTACTTGTTCGGTAGATGGTTCGGTTAGAATAGAAAATGTTGTAGGAGGTTTTCCAGGCTATACTTACACTTATAATTTAACAGGAGCTACTGCAGCAACATTAACAGGTAATATTATAACAGTTGCAGCAGCAGACGTAACAGCTTCACCAGTTGGAGTTGAAGTATTTGCTCAAGATACGAATGGATGTGGACCTATTAGTTTAGGTACTGTAAACTTAGATTTAAGCCCATCTCCGAATATTGACCTGGTAACACCTACAAGTTGTGATGTAAATAAGAGTATTGCTATTACAGTTAGTAGTGGTACAGCACCTTATAGATATTCAACAGATAATGGAGCGACTTTTACAGCTCCAACAAATAGTACAACGTATACAGCCAATGGTTTAGCAGCAGGTTCTTACGATATTGTTGTAAGCGATGCAAACGGTTGTAGCGATACGCAAGCAGGAGTTATTATTTATGATGATATTGCTTTTGATTTAAGTGTTACTCAAAACGCGACGTGTGTACCAGGTAATGATGCAATTGTAGCAATAGATGTTACTTTAGGTTCTGGAGGCGATTATAATTATTCATTTGATACTGGTTCAGTAGGAACTATTACTTCTCCAGCTACTACAGTAAATGTAAGTTCATTAGCACCTGGATTGCATAACGTTACTATAACAGATGTTACTTCTGGTTGTTCTGATACAAAACAAATTACAGTACTAGACCCTGTAGACCCTAGTTTTACTCATGTAACCGAAGATAGTTTGTGTGCTTCAGATAACTCAGGAACTATTACTTTAACAGCAGTAGTAAATGGAGCTGAACCAACAAGTTATTCAATAAATCCTGTAGCAGGAACTATTACTGGTAATGTAATTTCTGATTTACCACCAAATACGTATTCGGTAACAGGTACAGCAGCTAACGGATGTACATTTACAATTAATAATATTGTAATTGATGAATACAATGCAATTGTACCAAGTGCACCTAACGTTACTGAATTTGGATGTACTACAGGTAATACAGTAGATGTTGCTACAGTAACTATTCCAGCAGGAACAGTTGGTGGGTCAAATAATTATGTTCGTTATGTGTTTACATATACACCAGCTGATGCTAGTGGCGTAGTAACTCAAGATAGTTCTAGTGCTATTTTTAGTACAACGAACACCTCAGGAGGTCCAATAACAATACAAATATTTGATGATCAAGGATGTGCTTCACCAATAGTAAATAGTGCTATAGGAGCATTTGAAGCAATTACAACTTTAAATGTAAATCAAGCGACAGCTATTACTTGTAATACAGGAGAAGAAATTACAGTAAAAACAGCATCAGACATTGCAAATGTTAATTACGAAATAACAAGCGGACCTACTGGATTTACATTACCTGCAGTTCAGACTATAGCAGTAGCTACTAATTCAGCTACGTTTACAGGATTAATTGAGGGTACATATACAATTACAGCAACGCATCCAACAACAAACTGTACAATTGAAACTTTTTACACTGTAGACGCAGAACCAAGTTTTGATATTCTAATATCAGATATAGAAAATGTAGATTGTCAAACAGATAGTAATGGAAGTGTAGTATTAAGTTTTAGTGCAAGCACACCATATGGTTTAGGCTATAGTTATGTAGTATATACATCGACAGGTACAGCTACAGCCATAACAGGAACAGGTAATGGAGGTACTCCTGAAATAATTTCTGGTTTATCAGCAGGAGAGTATTATGTGATAATTGATATGGGAGTAAATTCTCCATTCTGTACAGCTCAGTCAGCAAACTTTACCATCGCTGAACCTACAGATCCATTATCGGTAGTAGGAGTTGAAAACCCAGCAGTGAGTTGTAGAAACGGTTCAGATGCAACAATTACAGCAACACCAGCAGGAGGTTGGGGAGATTATGTATATCAATTAGAGTCTCCTGTAGGGACAGTAGTTGCAGCTTATGATTTTGCTACCAATGGTAGCAATAATATCTTTACTAATTTATCATCAGGAACTTATACGATAAGAATTAGAGATAAAAATGGAGTTGCAGGAGAATATTGTGAATCAACAGATCAAGTTGTAATAGCTAATCCTTCAGAAGTAACATTTAATATAACAGAAAATGATAATGTTTGTGATACTACGTCAGGAGGAAGTATTACAGTAACAGCGGGAGGAGGAACAGGAACTTATACGTATACATTATCAAATGGAAGTGGAGTAGTTGAAACACAAATTTTAAATGCAACTACTTATACATTTACAAATTTAGCTGCAGATACTTATACTGTAAATGTTGTAGATTCTAATGGATGTGATGCAGGAACACCAACAAATGTTACCATAAACCCAGATGTTAATTTCTCATTAACAGAAACTAAGAAAGTAGATTGTTCGGTTTCTCCAGATGGAATTGTAACAGTTGATTTAGTTGATTGGACTTTAGCAACAAGTAATTACGAGTATGATGTTGTAGGTTCGGTAGATGGAGCAATAACTGCTAACGTAGCAATTACAAGTGATCCATTTACGATTACAATCTTAAATACAAATACAACACCACAAACATATACAGTAACAGTTCGTGATTTAAATGCAACTCCTGTATGTGATGTGTCTAGAGATATAGTGATTCAACCTAGAACAGAACCAGATTTCACATATGTAGCAGAAGATAGTTTATGTTCTGGAGATAATTCAGGAATTATTACTTTAACAGCTGTTGATAATGGGATTTTACCTTTGACTTATACGATTAGCCCAGTTGCAGGAACTATTACTGGTAATGTAATTACAAACTTACCACCAAATATATATTCAGTAACAGCTACAGGAGCTAACGGTTGTACAACAACAATTAACAATATTGAAATTGATGAATATAATGCAATTGTACCAAGTACACCGAATGTAACAGAGTTTGGATGTACTACAGGAAACACAGTTGATGTAGCTACTGTAACTATACCAGCAGGTACCACAGAAGGTTCTGGAACGTATGTTCGTTATGTATTTACTTATGATCCAGCTGATGGAAGTCCTGACGAAATACAAGATTCAAGTAATGCTAGTTTTAGTACTACGAATACATCTGGAGGACCAGTAAGTATTACAATTTATGATGATCAAGGATGTACGGGAGTAACAAATGCAGTAATAGGTGCATTCGAAGCAATTACAGCTTTAAATGTAAATCAAGCAACAGCAATTACGTGTAATACAGGAGAAGAAATTACAGTGAAAACAACTCCAGATATAGCTAATGTTGACTATGAAATTACTAACGGGCCTACTGGATTTACATTACCAGCAGTTCAAACTGTAGCACTAGCAACTGATTCAGCTACGTTTACTGGCTTAATTGAAGGAACCTATACAATTACAGCTACGCATCCAACAACAAATTGTGTTTTTGAAACTTTTTATACGGTTAATGAGGCACCTCAATTCGACTTATTGATTACTGAAGTTAAGGATGAAAGTTGTAAAGATGCAGAGAATGGTAAAGTTGTTTTAGAGTTTAATTCTACTACACCTTACGGAGGTCAGTTTGATTTTGAATTATATGATGCTGCAACTAATACAACATTAGATTTAAGTGCAGCGGGATTAAATATACCTAACTCTGGATTAACTGCACCTACATCAGTGTACAAGTTACCAGCAGGAACATATTATATTATAGCGACGCTAACTTCAACAGGAGTTCCTTATTGTACTGCACAAACTGCAAACTTTACCATTGCAGAACCAGATGAGAATTTAGCTATAACAGCAGTTGTAGACCCTCAAACTAGTTGTAGTTCAAGTACTGATGCTACTATTACAGCAACAGCAACAGGAGGTTGGGGCGATTATGTATACCAATTAGAAGACTCAGCGGGAACAATAGTTGGAACATATGATTTTGCTACTAACGGTAACAATAATATTTTTGAAAATATTCCACCAGGAGATTATCGAGTAATTGTTAGAGATAAAGACGGGCAAGGAGATTTAATAAATGCAGCTGAGGCAATTAGTTGTAGAAGATCAGAGTTCCCTGTTACAGTTATTACACGTGCTCCAGTTAATTTTACTGTTAATGAAAATGACAATAGTTGTGATTTATCAGTAGCCGGAGGAAGTATTGAAGTTGTAAATGTTGTAGGTGGTACAGGTACTTATACTTATACATTATCTAATACAGGAGGGGTCGTTGAAACTCAAGTTGGATCAACAGCTACAACTTATACATTTAATAATGTGCCAACTGGAGATTATACTGTGAGTGTAGTTGATTCGAATGGATGTAGTAATACAGCGCCAATAGCCATAACAATTAATCCTAAATTAAATTTCTCTTTAACTGAAACAAAAAAGGTTGATTGTTCAGCTACACCGGATGGACAAGTAGAGTTAGAATTGACTAACTGGCCATCAACAAGTACGTATACGTATGATGTAGTTGGTAGTGTAGATGGAAACTTAGCAACAGGAGTTAGTATTACAGCTAACCCAACAGTTATAACAATTCCAGCAACTAATGGAACACCACAAATATATACTGTTACAGTAAATGACACTGGAGCAACACCTAATTGTTCTATTCCAAAAGATATTGTAATTCAACCAAGAATAGAACCTAGTTTTACAGCTACAGCATCTGTTGATGATATTTGTTTTGCAAGTTCTACAGGAGAGATTACTGTTTCGGTAACAGATAATGGAATTTTACCTTTAGACTATACAATAAGTCCTGATCCAAACCTTGTAGGTACAGTAAATTCTAATACAAACGTTGTGTTTAGTAATTTACCTCAAGGTACTTATACAATTACTGGAGTTGGTACAAATGGATGTTCTACTCAAACAGACGTAACAATCAATCAAAACAATATTATTGATTTATCTGCAGCAATAACTCCAACACAGTTTAATTGTAACGCTGGTACAAATACAGTGAATACAGCAATGATTACTGTAGATCCTGCTGCTATTATTGGAGGTTCAGGTAATTATGTAAGAGTTGAATTTTTGCAAGGAGCAACTTCTTTACAAAATGGTTCTAGCTTTACCTATATTTCAACAGACGAGGCTGGAGGAACATATACAGTTAATGTTTATGATGATAACGGAGATTGTTTCGGAACTGATACAGTAGATATTAACCCATTTGCACGTTTAATAGATGCAACTGTTAGCGTTCAAAAAACTATTGATTGTGCTCAAGGTGAAGATATTAATGTTACCTATAATTCATCACTACCAGTTACTAACGTTGAATTTAGATTAATAAATGATACTTCAAATGCTGTTCTTGAAACAAGAAATACTGATGGTGATTTTGTTACCTTATTACCAACAGGAACATATAGAATAGAAATTGAAAATACAGATACAAATTGTTTGTTATTAGAATATCATACAGTTGAAGACGAACCAGAGTTTGAATTAGTAATTGATAATATTCAGGATGCGTGTTTTGGAGATACAGGTAATGTAGATTTAAGTTTCAGTACCGCAACTCCATATGCAGATGATTATACTTACGAAGTATTTGCAGTAGGAAATCCTACAGCAGTTACAAACGGGACAGGAAACGGAAGTGCTGCTATCACAATTAACAATTTACCAGCAGGAAATTATTATGTCGTAATTAATATGACTCCAAATTCTCCTTTCTGTGAAGTTACATCAAGAGAGTTTGAAATTCGCCAGCCAGCGGCAGATTTAGGGGCTAATTATACATTAACCTATATTAGTTGTAATGTGTCTGATTCTGGAGGAGTTGTGTTAGAAGGTATTGGTGGTTGGGGTAATTATCAATATGAATTGGTAAATAATACTACAGCTACAACTGTACAAAATTTTGATCCGAATACTAGAATTACAGGTTTAACAGCTGGGCAGTATACAATAACTGTTCGTGATGAAAATGGTTGTACAGAGCCAGTAAATTTCGAATTACAAGATCCAACGCCATTAGCAGCAGTTATTACTGTTAATGAGAATGATTGTGAGGGGCAATTTACAGCAAGTATAGAAGTAACAAATGTAACTGGAGGTCAAACTCAAGATACTACAATTAGAAGTTATACGTATATTTTAATTCTTCCTGACGGAACTCAAGTAGAACAATCATCTAATGAGTTTAACAATTTACCAGCTGGTATGGGTTACCAAGTAATTGTTAGAGATAATAAATACAATTGTGAGTTTAGAGATACTAGAAATATTATAGATCCATCTGAAGTACAAGCTTCAGCTGATATTACAGCAGCTATTACTTGTGATAGAAGTCAGGCAGAAGTTACACTTTCTGGTCAAGGAGGTACAGGTATAACATATACGTTTAGTGAAGATGGAGTTAACTTCGTTCTAGGTAATACCTTTAATGTAAATGCTGGTGAGCATACTTTCTATGTTCAAGATGAAAATAGTTGTGTAGATGATGTTGTTATAACGGTAGCTGCTTATGAAGCTTTAGTACCAACCTTAAATGTTGTTAATAATGTTACTTGTAACGGTAATAATAATGGAACATTATCTGCAGATGTAGTTGGTGGTTTGGGTAATTATGAATATCAGTTGTTAGACGATAATGATGTTGAAATAAGAACCTGGCAGCAATCTAATTTATTTGGTGATTTACTAGCAGGTTTTTATAAGATAAATGTAAGGAGTACTAATGCTGCTGGTGACGAATGTAGAATGGCAACAGGAGTTGAGGAGATTACTGAACCAACACCATTATTATTAGATGAAGATCATACAGATGTAACTTGTTTTGGAGGTAGTAATGGTACTATTGAAGTTTTTGCTAGTGGAGCCAATGAAACGTTAGGATATGAGTATAATATTAATACTGAACCAGCTGATAAGTTTGTAGAGGATAATGTATTTAGAAACTTACCTGCAGGTACATATATTATAACAGTTAAAGATAAAGTAGGTTGTGTAGACACTATTGAGGTTGAAATTGAAGAACCTGTAGAGTTTAGTGCTACATTAGTATCTGTAGACGAACAAGATTGTATAAACGATCCTAGCCCTGTAGTTACTTTAGGTGTTCAGGGAGGTACGATGCCATATTTTGTAAGAATTAATAATGGAACAGAATACGGTCCTTATAGCACCAATACAATCACTATAGGTGCAGCTGAAGGTATTGTTGGAGGTCAATCATACTTTTTCTCAGTAAGAGATAGTGGAGCAGGTTGTGATCCAGCTGCACCAATTACATTTCAAACTGCTGAACCAGTAGATTTACAATTAACGGTAGATTTTGCCTATAGATGTGAAGTAGGAAATATTATTAAAGCAATTGTTGATGATAAGTATAAGAATTCAATGTCTTATACGTTATATGATGGTGCTGGTAGTCCAGTAACAACAAATAACACTGGTGAGTTTGAAGATGTGGCAACTGGTAATGGATACTATGTTGTAGCAACGCATACAACAACTAACTGTTCGGAAGATTCTACAAGTGATCCAATCGATATATTGGATATTCAAGCCTTAACAATGACAGTTGATGATTCTCAAAAGAATTTATTAATTATTAGACCAGAGTTTGGTTTACCTCCTTATAGATATAGTATTGACGGAAGTGATTTTGAAGATGCAAATAATAGTGATGGAACTTTTTCATATCAGATCTTACAAACAAAAGATTATACAATTACAGTAAGAGATGCTAGAGATTGTGAAATTACTTTAACCGTAAGAGGAGTTTATGTAACAATTTTTATACCTGATTTATTTTCACCAGACGGAGATAATTTAAATGAATATTGGTACCCAAAAGAAGTTGAAGATTATCATGATATGAGAGTATTTATTTACGATAGATACGCTCGTAAGATTATAAACTTCCAAGGCGTACAATCACAAGGATGGGATGGAACATATGATGGTAAACCATTACCTTCAGGAGACTATTGGTATACAATTTACTATAAAGAATTGTCAGGAGAAGAGAAAAAGTTAATGGGTCACTTTACACTATATAGATAAGATGAAAATGAGAAAGATAATTATAGCCTTAAGTATTGTATTGTGTAGTGTTAAACTATCTGCACAAGAAGTTAATTTGCCTCAGTATGTAAGTCATTTGGCTGACAATCCTTTTTTGATTTCACCAACATATGCTGGTATTGGAGCAGGACTGCAGGTTAGGTTGAATGGTGTAAGCCAATGGATTGGTGTCAAGGGTGCTCCAAATACGCAATCATTAACAGTAGAAGCTCGTTTGGCTGATCGTTTAGGTGGAGGTATTACATTATTTAATGATAGTAATGGAGAGACAACTCAAAAAGGTGCAAAAATCTCATTAGCAAGTCATTTAACATTGAGTGATTTTCATGATAGTTTTTTATCGTTTGCTTTAAGCTATAATTTCGTGCAATTTGGTATTGATACATCAAATAGTAATGTATCAGATATAGACCCTAAATCAAATATTGCAGTTAGTAATTCTAATTTTGATGTAGGTTTATTGTATCGTTATGAGCGATTTAGTATTAGTGCAAACGTAAACAATGTTTTAAATAAGAATATTGATGATTTCGATACTAACGAACCTAAAACTTTAAGAAGATTTACTTTCTTTTCTTCATATGTAATGGCTAGAGTTAGTAATAAAGTTGAAATAGAGCCGTCTATATTAGTTGAGTATTACGAAGCAGACAAAAGGTCTAGGACTGATATGAATGTTAAAGTAAGAAAAGGTATTAATGATGGTTACTTATGGGTAGGTTTAAGTTATACTTTCTTAAATGATCAATTTTTTCAACCAAATGCAATAGCGCCATTAGTTGGTTTAAAAAAGAATAATTTATACATGTCTTATGGGTTTAGTATAAATATGAATAAAACACAAGATTTTAACTATGGTTCACATATGATAACATTAGGTTTCGATTATGATAGAAGACCAAGTTTAGCACGTTGTACACAAAAAATGATGATTTTTTAAAATCACAAATTAATAATAGTATTAATCCTCAAGCTAAAACTTGAGGATTTTCTTTTTCTTTGCACTGATGGAAAATAAAAATCAAAATTCAACGAATTTAAATAAGTTTATTAGCAGTACAGGAGTTTGTTCTCGTAGAGATGCTGAAAAATTTATTGTAGCTGGAAGAGTTACAATTAATAAGAATGTAGCTCAATTAGGTAATAGAGTTTTTGAAGGAGATGAAGTTCGTGTTGATGGGCGTTTGTTAAAAGCGAAGCCAAAAACGTTATACATAGCACTTAATAAACCTGTGGGTGTTGTTTGTACTACAGATAGTAAAGAACGAAAGAATATTGTAAAGTTTATTGGGCATCCTGAGCGATTATTTCCAATAGGAAGATTGGATAAGCCATCAGAAGGGCTGATTTTTTTAACAAACGATGGAGATATCGTAAATAAAATTTTACGAGCTGGTAACAACCACGAAAAAGAGTATATTGTATCAGTTGATAAAAAAATTACTGATGATTTTATCGAGAAGATGAGTAACGGAATTCCAATTTTAGGAACTGTAACTCAAAATTGTAAAGTTGAAAAAATCACTGATTTTGTTTTTAAAATAATTTTAACGCAAGGATTAAATCGTCAAATACGTAGAATGTGCGAATATTTAGGTTACGAAGTAACTAAGCTAAAGCGCGAACGTATAATGAATGTTTCTTTAGGTAAACTTAAAACTGGAGATTGGCGTGAGTTAACAGAGGAAGAGATGAAAGAAATCAATCAAATGATTTCTAGCTCTTCAAAAACAGAGGAAGCTTCAACTATTATTGAAAAAAAGAAGCCAAAACCAAAGAAAAAGAAAGAAGCTCTAAAATCAAATGATTTTAATAAAAAAAGTGCTGCTTTTAGAAAGAACTCACCAAAATCAAAAAGGAATTTAAATGCGAATTCAAAATTTGGAAGAAAACGCAGGTAAACTTTATAATTCTTTTAATTTTTCAATTCTTAAATAAGCGTATCTTTGCCAACTATGCAATTTGATTTAAAAACTACCGACCCAAAAAGTAAAGCTCGTGCAGGTGTAATTACTACCGATCACGGAACTATAGAAACTCCAATATTTATGCCTGTAGGTACTGTAGGTACTGTAAAAGGAGTACATCAGTCTGAATTAAAAAACGAAATAAATCCTGATATAATTTTAGGGAATACTTATCATTTATACTTACGTCCAAAGTTAGACACTTTAGAAAAGGCTGGAGGTTTACATAAATTTATGAATTGGGATCGTAATATTTTAACTGATAGTGGAGGGTATCAAGTGTATTCACTTTCTGGAAGAAGAAAAATCAAAGAAGAAGGAGTAAAATTTAAAAGTCATATAGACGGTTCTACTCATTTTTTTAGTCCAGAAAATGTAATGGAAACACAACGTACCATCGGAGCAGATATTATTATGGCTTTTGATGAATGTACACCATATCCTTGTGATTATAATTATGCGAAACGTTCTATGCATATGACGCATAGATGGTTAAATCGTTGTATAAATCATTTAGAAAAACTACCTTATAAATATGGTTATGAGCAAACGTTTATGCCAATTGTACAAGGAAGTACTTATAAAGATTTACGTAGGCAATCTGCCGAATATATTGCAAACACAAATCAGCAAGCAAATGCAATTGGAGGTTTATCTGTTGGAGAACCAGCAGAAGAAATGTATGCAATGACTGAGGTTGTTACAGCAATTTTACCAGAAGACAAACCTCGTTATTTAATGGGAGTTGGTACACCAATAAATATATTAGAAAATATAGCTTTAGGTATTGATATGTTCGATTGTGTAATGCCAACACGTAACGCACGTAACGGAATGTTATTTACAGCGCATGGTTCTATCAATATAAAGAATAAAAAGTGGGAACAAGATTTTTCTCCTATCGATGAAATGGGAATTACTTGGGTAGATACTATGTATTCAAAAGCTTATTTACGCCATCTTTTTGCAGCAAAAGAAATGTTGGGTAAGCAAATTGCGTCAATTCATAATCTAGGTTTTTACTTATGGTTAACCAGAGAAGCGAGAAAGCATATTTTAGCAGGAGATTTTGCTGAATGGAAAGATAAAATGGTAAAACAAATGGATAATCGTTTGTAAAAATTAGCTTTTTTGAAAAAACTAGATTGGTACATATTAAAGCGTTATTTGGTAACATTTTTGTTTACCTTATTAATATTGATTCCTATTGCGGTAGCAATTGATATTGCCGAGAAAATAGATAAGTTTTTACGCCACGAAAACTTAACCTTTGCAGAAGTGGCTATAGATTATTATAAAAACTTTATAATCTATTACGCAAATACTTTTATGCCATTGGCATTATTTATTGCTGTAATTTTATTTACTTCTCGATTAGCGAATAATACCGAGATTATAGCGATTAATAGTTCTCAAATATCTTTTACTCGTTTTTTATACCCTTACTTTATAGGTGCAACTATTGTTTGTGGGATAGCCTTAAGTATGAATCATTTCTTTGTACCTTCAAGCAGTAAAACTAGAAAAGCTTTTGAGAAAAAATATCTTTCTAAAAAGAAGTATACCGATCGTTCCATTCGAGAATTTAGTTTGCAGCTAAATGATAGCACTTATGTGTATCTTCAAAATTTTGATTTAAAAAGAAATTCAGGATACAACTTCTCTACAGAAGTTTATGATGGAATTCAATTAAAGCATAAGTTTACTGCAGATAATATAAAATGGAATGAAAAAGACAGTACATTTAAATTATATAACTGGAAAGAACGAAAAATTTTTAAAGATAGAGATAGTATTTTTTCAGGGAATAGTTTAGACACTACTTTTGCATTCACTCCTAAAGATTTTAATTATAAAAATATTCAGGCTCAAGAAATGAGATCTCCTGAATTAATAGATTTTATTGAAGTCTCTAGAAAAAGAGGTGTTAAAAATTTAAATGTATATTTAGTAGAATTATATAAGCGCACTAGTTTACCAATAGCTTGTTATATATTAACTCTAATAGCAGTGGTTTTAGCACATAAGAAAAGAAGAGGAGGAGTCGGTTTAAACTTAGCATTGGGTATTTCTGTTATGTTTGTTTATGTTTTCTTTTTAAAAGTAGCAGAAGTTTTAGGAGGTGTTGCAGGAGCGAATCCGTTATTAAATGTATGGGTGCCAAATATAGTTTTTGGTATTTATGCTATCTATTTGTATGTCAATGCAAGGAAATAAGCTAAAAAATTATCTCCATTTACATTTTATTGTTTTCATTTGGGGATTCACAGCAATACTAGGAGCTTTAATATCTATTGATGCTGTTCCTCTTGTTTGGTACCGCATGCTGTTAGCAGTTGGGTTTATCGCGTTGTATTTTTTGATTCGTAAAAAATCATTTAAAGTAGATGAAAAAGCACTTTTAAAATTTGCTGTTTCAGGAGTAATCATAGCGATACATTGGGTTACGTTTTTTAAAGCGATAAAAGTATCAAATGTATCTGTTGCTTTAGTTACGATGAGTACAGGTGCATTCTTCGCATCTCTTATAGAGCCTTTATTTTTTAAAAGAAAAATAAAATCAATAGAAATTATATTAGGTTTATTGGTAATAGTAGGATTGTATATTATCTTTAATTTCGAGAGCCAATATTCTTTAGGAATCATTTATGCATTAATTTCAGCATTTCTATCTGCATTATTTGCAGTTTTAAACGGACTTTTTATAAAAACACACGATGCAAATACAATTTCTTTTTACCAATTGTTATTTGGTGTTTTAGGAGTAACAATTTATATGTTATTTACACAACAGTTTACAATTGAGTTTTTTCAATTATCATCATCAGATTGGATGTATTTATTAATTTTAAGTAGCTTTTGTACAGCTTATGCTTTTATAGCATCTGTGCAAGTTATGAAATACTTAACACCATATACTGTGATGCTAACTATAAATTTAGAACCTATTTATGCGATTATATTAGCATTGATAATTTTTGGAGAAAAAGAACAAATGAATCCTGAGTTTTATTACGGAGCATTTATAGTCTTGCTTGTAGTGTTATTAAACGGGATACTTAAAAATGTATCTACATTAAAAAAGAAAATCAATAAAAAATAGTATTTTAAGAATTAGTTGCAAGGTAAACTGTGCAATTTTTTAGTATGTTTGCTATTACAAACGACTAACGATAAAATTAGAAAATCAAACTATACACAATGGAATATTTAGATTTTGAAATGCCAATAAAAGAATTAGAAGATCAGTTGGCAAAATGTTTTGATATAGGAAAAGAAAGCGAAGTTGACGTAACTGCAACTTGTAATAAAATTGAAAAGAAGCTTGAAAAAGCGAAGAAGGATATATATAAAAACTTAACGCCTTGGCAGCGTGTACAATTATCACGTCACCCAAATCGTCCGTATACGTTAGATTATATCAACGCAATCTGTGGGAATACTTTTATGGAATTACACGGAGATCGTAGTGTAAAAGATGACAAAGCGATGATTGGTGGTTTAGGTAAAATAGGTGATCAATCTTTTATGTTTATTGGTCAGCAAAAAGGATACAATACTAAAACACGTCAGTATCGTAATTTTGGTATGGCAAATCCTGAAGGTTACCGAAAAGCGTTACGTTTAATGCGTATGGCAGAGAAATTCGGAATTCCTGTGGTTACTTTATTAGATACTCCAGGAGCTTACCCAGGATTAGAAGCTGAAGAGCGTGGGCAAGGAGAAGCAATTGCTCGTAATATTTTTGAAATGACACGTTTAAAAACACCTATTATTACTATAGTAATTGGTGAAGGAGCTTCAGGTGGAGCTTTAGGAATTGGTGTAGGAGATAAGGTATATATGATGGAAAATACTTGGTATACGGTTATTTCTCCAGAATCTTGTTCATCAATTTTATGGCGTAGTTGGGAGTATAAAGAGCAAGCAGCTGAAGCTTTAAAGTTAACAGGTGAAGATATGAAGAAGTTAAAATTAATTGACGGAATCATTCAGGAACCAATTGGAGGCGCGCATTCTGATAGACAAGGAGCATTCGATGCTGTACAAAATCAAATTTTAAAAGCTTTTGATGAATTAAAAGATTTAAATGATACTGATTTAGTTGCTCAACGTATGGATAAATACGCCAATATGGGAGTTTATAAAGAGTAGTATTGTCACTTATTAAAGAATAAATTATAAGCTCGTTACAATTTTTTGTAACGAGTTTTTTAATAATAAAATAATGAAAAAGATATTATTATTATTTATTTTATATATAGTTTTTATAAACGAAACGATTAGCCAATTTAAAAAAGCAGATTTACTATTTAAAGATGGAACTGTTTTAGAAGGCTATGGAATGGTAATTAAAGATGATAAGATAAAATTTAGAATTTCTTTAGAAGATGAACTAGATATATGGGACAATTTAATAGTGAAAGGAATTATATTTTATGATTTTGAAATTACTCAAGAGTATGAATATATACATACGAAAAATAAAAAGAAACCTGAACTTTTGAGAATTGTTAAGAAGGGTAAAATAACTTTATATGAAAGAAGAAAAGTTGTATGGAATATGAAATTTAATAGTAATAAAAATACTTTGAATACCTTTGGGAAGGTAAAATCAGTAAGTGATTATTCTCAATTTGAAGATATAGATTTGTTTTTAAAGAGAAAGCATGAAAAAAAAGCAACTTTATTTAATAGAACTATGAAAAAAAGTATTCAAGCATATTTTAAAGATTGTGATGTAATAAGAGATATGATAGAAGAAGATGAATATAAAAAGTACAATAGAATACAGTTAGTAAACTATTACAATGTGTTTTGTGGTGAATAAGTCAAACAAAAAAGCAACCAAACTTGGTTGCTTTTTTTATTTATGGTATATTTAAATACTTATGAGTTTGTAAAGAAATTCTCCATTTAGGATTTTTCATCACATAATCTATAATTAATGGTGTCATTTTTTCTTTTTTACTCCATTCCGGTTGTAAAAAGAGTTGACATTTCTTTCCTACTTTTTCGGCTTGTTCTTCCGCGAATTGAAAATCATTTTTATTATGAATAATCATTTTCAATTCATCTGCTTCTTTATAACATTCTTTAGTTGGTAATTTTGTTTTCTTAGGAGATAAGCAAAACCAATCCCAAACACCAGAAAATTCATATGCACCAGAAGTTTCAATATGCGTTTTCATTCCTTTATCACGAAGTTCTTTCGTAATATAATCTAAACTCCACATCAAGGGCTCACCACCAGTTACTACAACTGTTTTAGCATACTTTTTAGCATTCTCAACAATAAGATCCGTTTTTGTAGGTGGATGTAAATTTGCATCCCAACTTTCTTTCACATCACACCAATGGCAACCAACATCGCAACCACCAATACGAATAAAATAAGCAGCGGTTCCTGTATGACTTCCTTCACCTTGTATAGTGTAAAACTCTTCCATTAACGGAAGCATTTCACCTTTATCAATTAACTCTTGTACTTCTTTTTTCAACATAAGGATGCAAAGATAGTCAACATTAAAATTTAATGAATGATTTTTGTTACTTTTACGTGTTTTATCAATAAAAAGAATCGCGAAAATGAGTAAAACCGAAGAGTTTTTCAATTATATAAACGAAGGATATAAAGCTAAAGGTGATTTTATAACACTAGGAGCAGGTATGTTAGGTGAAGAAACCGTAACGAATGCATTGGTAAATATTCCTTTAAAAACTTTAAATCGTCATGGACTGATAGCTGGGGCAACTGGTACGGGTAAAACTAAAACCTTGCAGGTGTTGGCAGAGAACATGTCTGAAAAAGGAATTCCGGTTTTATTAATGGATGTAAAAGGTGATTTAAGTGGATTAGCACAACCAAGTCCTGGGCATCCAAAAATTGATGAACGTCACGAAAAAATTGGTATTCCGTTTAATGCTACAAAGTTTCCAATCGAAATTTTATCAATTTCTGAGCAAGATGGAGTTCGTTTACGAGCAACAGTTTCTGAATTTGGACCAGTATTATTATCACGTATTTTAGATTTAACCGATACGCAATCGGGTATTGTAGCGATTATTTTTAAATACTGCGATGATAATAAATTACCATTATTAGATTTAAAAGATTTTAAAAAGATTCTTCAATTTGTTACCAATGAAGGTAAAGAAGAGATTCAAGAAGAGTACGGGCGAATTTCTACAGCAAGTACAGGAGCTATTCTTAGAAAAATTATAGAAATAGAACAACAAGGAGGTGATTTGTTTTTTGGTGAAAAATCATTTGAAGTAGATGATTTAACTAGAATTGATGAAAATGGTAGAGGATTGATATCTGTTTTGCGTTTAACTGATATTCAAGATAAACCAAAATTGTTTTCAACTTTTATGTTACAGTTATTAGCTGAGGTATATGAAACTTTCCCTGAACAAGGAGATAGTGGTCGCCCAGAATTAGTAATATTTATAGACGAAGCACATTTAGTATTTGATGAAGCATCAAAAGCATTGTTAAGTCAGATAGAAAGTATTGTAAAATTAATTCGTTCTAAAGGAATCGGATTGTATTTTGTAACGCAGAATCCAAAAGATGTTCCAGAAGATGTGTTAGCGCAATTAGGTATGAAAATACAGCATGCGTTACGTGCGTTTACGGCGAAAGATAGAAAGGCGATTAAGTTAGCGGCTGAGAATTATCCAGATTCAGAATATTACGATACCAAAGAAGTATTAACGCAGTTAGGAATTGGTGAAGCTTTAGTTTCGGTATTAAACGAAAAAGGAATTCCAACTCCGTTAGCAAGAACAATGTTACGCGCACCGATGAGTAGAATGGATGTATTAACAGAAAAAGAAATTAAGCAAGTTTTAGATAATTCTAGATTGATTCCTAAGTACAACGAAACTGTTGATAGAGAAAGTGCTTACGAGATACTAAATGGTAAGATTGATAAGATTAATAAAGAGAAAACCGAAGATGCTCGTAAGAAAGAAGAAGAAAAAACGAGAAGAAAATCTTCGTCAACAAGAAGCAGAAGTACAAGGCAAAACCCAATTATTAAAGTATTAACGAGTGCAACTTTTATAAGAGCTGCTTTCGGAATTTTAAAAAAGGTATTGAAATAAAACAAATAGTTAATTAAAGACGTTATAATAAAAAGTAAATCAATGAAAAATATAATGAAGCCCCTAGTAATTGCAATAATATCAGTTTTATTTATTCAATGTGGTAAAAGTAAATTCGATATAACAAAAGGCAAAGTAGGAAGCTTAACGACTAAAACTACGATGCAAGAGATTGACGGAATTTTTAAAAATGATTCTGTTGTAAAAATATTAAGTGAAGGAATCAAAGGCGATAATCTTTTTCAAGAGGATGATAAATATAAAATCTACGAAAAAGGAGGGAAGCATTTATTAACTATTATTCCGCAAGAACAATTAGATTCTGTGTCAACCATTAAGAGTGTTGAGATTTTTGACGAGCGTTATAAAACAAAATCTGGATTAAATATTAATTCTACTTTTCAAGAAATTAACGCAAATAACACGATTAATAAGGTAGAATCTACTTTATCATCCGCAACTTTATTTATTGATGATTTAAATGCTACGATTGCGATTGATAAAGAAGATTTAGGATTGAAAGCGTTTAGCACTCAAAAAGTAACGAAAGAACAAATTCCTGATTTAGCTAAAATAAAATCATTAACCATTTGGTTTAATTAAAATTACATCAAAAACCGGAACATTTGTTTCGGTTTTTTTATTTTTATAGCATGAATAAAAAATTTACTATTCAAAAGAGTCCGTTTGTAGTACCTACTACCGATGGGAAATTAATAGAAGAACATTTTGGTAATGCTACCGATAAGAATTCTAAAGTAAGTATTGCACATATGGTAGCACCATCAGGATGGACTGAGCCTTTTCAGACACCAGAATTTGAAGAATACACCTACATAATTAAAGGTAAAAAGCAATTTAGTATTGATGGAGATATTGTAGTGTTAGAAGCAGGACAATCGATTAAAATAGAAAAAAATGTTCGTGTGCAATATTCAAATCCATTTACTGAAGTTTGTGAATATTTAGCAATTTGTTTACCAGCTTTTTCTTTTGATTTAGTTAATAGGGAAGAAGAAGGTTAAAAGATTATTATTTAGCTGAGTTGGTTTCCTTAGACTCTTTGCTATTAGAAATATTAAAACCGATATTAATTCCTATACCTAACCATGCTTTTCCATCATGTTCCCAATTTGTATCAGAATCTTCATTGGCTAAGAAATCCCAACCAACAAATAATCCAGCATTAATATTTTTTGAAAAACGTAATAATAACCCTGAAGAGATAGAAAAGGCGCTGGCGGTTCTAGATTCATCTACATTGCTATTCTTTGAATTTAAATCAATTTTGGCGAGCCCTACACCAATATTAGGCTCTAAAATCCATCTATCTTTTAATTTTCTACTTAATCTGTATTGTGCTCCTATACTTAAACCTATATTTAACTCTTGTTCAAAATCAAAATTGTTAAAGCGTAATTTAAATGGTACAGAATAAAAGCCCGCTGAAGCACCTTTGTATAAAGAGTAGTATTTTGTTGTAACCTTTAAAAAATCATCAATTTTTATTTTAAAATATTTTAAGATGTTATCACTTTTAAAATACTTTTCATTAAAAGTATTTCCTTTTATTTTATTATCATTATTTGCGTAAGATTTACTTTTGTAATATTGAATAATTACAGTAGTATCATTTACAACTTTAATAGCATTAATAATACTTCCTATGTGATGAATGATTCTTTCTTCTTGTATTTTTTCACCATTAAAATCTGTAGTATAATTAGTCTGAAAATCAGAAGTAAAAATATAATTTCCAAACTCAATTTTAGTGTTGGTAATTTGTTTTTGGGCTTGTGCAGACATTACACAAAGCAAAAAGATTATTTTAAATACTCGCATAATAAGGTTGTTTTTAGTTGAGTCTAAAGTAATTTTAAACTTAGTGTATTAATATCCCTATGTTTAGGTAATCTTTAAAACTGATATTTTTTATCAATAGCATATTTTACAAGTTCGTTACCGTTTTTTAAATTCAGTTTACGAATTATGTTTTTTCTATGGGTATCTACAGTTGTTTTGGCTATAAATAAGGTTTTTGCGATTTCTTTAGAAGTATTTCCGTTGGCAATGAGATGTAAAATTTCTTTTTCTCTATTAGATAAAACTACTTTTTCAGATTTTCCAACTGTTACATTTTCATTGATATAGTCGTTCATAAAATTGAAAGCTACATTTGGATCAAAAAAAGTATCTCCATTAGCAACAGTAACAATCGCTTTTGAAAGCATTTTAATGCCTGAGTTTTTGAGTAAATAACCAGAAGCTCCTGCATCTAACATCTGCTTGATAGCATCAGGTTGATCAAACATAGTTAATGCAAGTACTTTAATATGAGGAAATTGAGATTTAATTAATTGAGTAGCTTGAATGCCATCCATTTTAGGCATCCGAATATCTGTAATTACTAACTTAGGTTGCTTAAGAGAGACAAGTTTTATTAAATCTTCTCCATTATTTACCGTACCAATAATATTGATATCTTCGTCATATTCAAAAAAAGATTTAACACCATCTATTAACATCTGATGGTCTTCTGCCATAGCAATACTTACCATATTCTATCTGTTTGTATCAAAGATAAGAAATGCATTCACTAAAAAATATACCTAAGCTTAAGTATTAAGTTATAGGAATATTGATAATAATAGAAGTTCCTTTGCTTATAGTTGAATCTATAGTAAATGTACCATTTAAATGTTGAACCCTAGTTCCAATAGAGCTTAGTCCAATACCTTCCTTTAAAGTTGTTTTATCATAAATAAACCCTTTTCCATTGTCTTCAATAATAATGTTTAAGTTCTGGTCATAGAGTGCAATATTTATAGTTGCATCTGTAGCTTCAGAATGCTTAATAATATTTGTTATTAATTCTTGAATGATTCTAAATATTGAAATTTCTAAGTTATTATCTAGTCGTTCATCTAAACCAAAATCTAAGACATGAATTGTAATTTTGTTAGCGTTTGATATTTTTTCAGCCATTAATTTTACGGCAACTAACAAACCTTTATTAGCGATAACCCCCGCATTTTTTGCATGTGCTAAACTGCGTACTTTTAAATAGGTTTCATCAATGAGTTTTTCAGTTTTTTGGTACAACTCATCTTGATTAAATTGCTTTTTTTCTCTATTAAATTTTAGATTCTCAAAATGTAGTTTTAGAGTAGCTAAAACACTACCAATATTATCATGTAAATCTTCGGCAATTCGTATACGTTCTTTTTCTTGACCATCAATCATTGCGTTAATAGAAACAATTTCTTGTTCCTTTAATAGAGTTAAGTTTTTTTGCTTTTCTAACTCTTGTTGTTGTTCAGCAAGGAGTCTTTTTTTTCGAGAATTTGTTAAAGTTAATAAACCTATGCCACCACCAAGAACTAAAAAGCTTAAAGAACCTAAGAATAAATTACGATTTTGTTTTTTCTTTTGTTGCTCAATAAGTATTTGCTTTTCTTTTTCAGCAGTTTCATATTTCTTATCTAGATCTGCAATTGCTATATTTTGTTGTGTGTTGTTTAAGCTATCTCTGTAAGAGTTATATAGAGCATAGCTTTTATATGCTTTATTATAGTCGTTTATCCCTTTATAACAGTTGGCGAATTTTCCATATAATATTTTCTTATACTTTAAGTTGAATTTTGTAGGTTCAATTTTTTCTGCTTTTTTTAACTGTTCTATTGCTTTATTATATTGTTTACTTTGTTGAAAGAAATTTGCATAATTTATATAAGTTGAAAATAATTGATTTTTATGCTCTTGAGTATATAAACTTAAAGTTTTATCAAAAAACATTTGAGCAGAATCAGGAAATTTTTTAGTATATAAGAGGGCTAAATTTGCGTAGATATTAGCTTTAGTATTTATATTTTTGGTAATACTTAATATTTTTTTATAGTAGTTTGAAGAAGTTTGAATACTATCTGAATTAAAGTAATATTGCGCATATCTAAAAAATGAAATTGTTAAAACATTAGTGTCGTTTTTAGCCAAGGCATATTGATAGTATTCATCTAAAAATACTTTAGAATCTTTTTTTAAATTGTTTTTAGAGTTGGTTAAACTAAATAAGCTCAAGTTGCATTTTGCAATACTATCTTTAAGATTTAAAATTGTATAAAGCCCCTTTGATTTTATATAATATTTATAAGCTTTAATATCATTATTTTTTTCATGATAAGATATAGCTTTAGAGTAATATATATAAGCAGAATCTAGTTGTTTAATTTGAGAAAATGAAAAACTACAAATCATAAAAAATATGATTTGTAGTTGAATTTTAAATGTTTTATTAGGTAACATTTTATGGTCCTTCAACAATGATACCTCCTCCGTGTTCTTTTGGGTCTTTTTCTGTGAAAATAGTAATGATATTATTTGCGTTGATATTATTATTGTTTTCGTTAAAAACAACAATCTCTACAGTTTTACCATTTCCATTTAAGTTTAAATTATTTGCGCCAGTTGCGTTCTGAATATTGCTAATTTCAAAAATAATGCCTAAAATATAATTTTTCCTTTTAGGAACTCTTTCTTGGGCTTGATTATCTGTACCGTCTGAAATATGGATTAAAATTTTATTTTCTTTATCCGTAATATTATAAATACCTTTAACTTCGTAATTTTGGTTTGGGATTGGAGTTTGTAAAACTATAATGTTTTTCTTTAAATTAAAAAAACTAAAAGATTCTACTACATATAAATTATCAAAATATTCGTTTAAGTGATCTTCTTGTTTTTTAGATTTTCTGATATTAGTTATCATGAGTTTATTTTATTTGGTTAATACTTTTTCAAATTTCTATAAAAAACAATTTAGTATAGGTACCTACAAGTAGGTAATTTTTGCTTTCTAAATATAGAAAAAGAAATTATAATGTAAAAACAGTCAATAAAATACCTAAAAGAATTGCTGCAAATTTCTGAAAATTGAACTTGTGGTTTTCTGAACTTTCGAAAAGTATGATTGTAGAAATATGTAAGAAAACACCAATAATCAAAGCAGTTATTTCCTCGTGATATTCGTTAAAGAAATTCACCTTATCAGAAATAAAAACTCCTAAAGGACTCATTAATGAGAATATTCCTAAAAACAGAATAATAGTTTGCTTGCTATAGTTTGTTTTTAGTAAAAATGTAGTTAATACAATTGCAATCGGAATTTTATGAACAATAATTGCCCATAATAAATTGTCGTTTGCATGATGTATTGGTAAACCTTCTGAAAATGCATGTATACATAAGCTAACAAACAATAACCATGGAAACTCTGATTTATCTGAATGTAAATGTATATGTCCATGTTCTGCTCCTTTAGAGAAGGATTCTAAAACTGACTGAATAATAATTCCGACTAAAATTAAAATTCCAATTTTTTTTGCATCATGGTCATGACTATGAGCATACACTTCTGGTAATAAATGTAAAATGGTTACAGAAAGTAAATAAGCGCCACTAAAGGCCAATAATAAGCGAACTATTTTATTATTTGGTTTTATAACCAAAACCAATAAAGAACCTACTAAAACAGAAATTATTAATAAAATATAACTCATTCAGCAACTAAAATTAATCTGTCAGATGTATTTGCGTTAAACTCATTTAAACTATAGTTTCCAAAAACATGTTTTATTTTTAATCCTGCATTTTCAAAGTACGATTGCATTTTTTCTAATGTTAAAAACTTTACCTGTTCGGTGTAAGAATGTTCTTTGTTATCAGCATCAAAAGAAATATGTTTTAAAATAAAATCATCTTTAATTTCTCTTTTTATATGAAACTCAATTCCATCGATAGTTTTAACTTCTTTTTCTACTAAAGAATTTTTTACTTTTTCAACGTTTAAAAAATCCATTACAAAAACACCGTTTGGTTTTAATCCGTTTTTAATACTTTTTAAAATTCCAATATCTTCATTATCATCATCAAAATAACCAAAACTAGTGAATAGGTTAAAAACAGCATCATACTTATTTTCTAATGGCTTACGCATATCCCAAACCTCAAAATCAAGCGAGTCGTTTTCAAATTGTTTCGCATGGTCAATACTATTCTTACTTAAATCACCACCAGTAACTTTGTAGCCTAAAGAATTTAAGTATACCGAATGACGTCCTTTTCCGCAAGGTAAATCTGCAATATGACTTGACTCAGGTAATTTTAAAAACGACGTAATATTTCGCATAAAAAACTGCGCATCTTCATCATTTCTATGTTTATATAAAATATGATAGTAAGCGGTGTCGAACCAAGAAGTAAACCAATCTGTTGTTTTCATAACTATAAGGTCTGCAAAAATAAGGAAATCTTACGTTTTTTATATTGAAAGAAGAAAAGATTCATTTCTACCCAAAATTAGCTGTACTTTTGCAGTGAAATTTTACATTTAAATGGAGAGAGATTTTAAAATGACTGCTATAACTATGGCAGGTTTGGAAGAGGTTTTAGCAGATGAGCTAAGAAAATTGGGAGCGCAAGACGTTAAAGAAGGAATACGTAATGTTTCTTTTAAAGGAGATAAAGGTTTTATGTACAAGGCAAATATTGCCTTACGTACAGCTATTCGTATTTTAAAGCCTATTAAGCGTAGTAAAATTTATGATGAAGAAGATTTATACGAAGCTATTCAGCGTATTAAATGGGAGCGTTATTTAGATGTTGAAGGTACTTTTGCTATCGGTGCCGTTGTGAATTCTAAAAACTTTACTACAAACTCTCATTATATCAGTTTAAAATCTAAAGATGCTATTGCAGATTATTTTATGCATAAATATAAAAAGCGTCCGAATGTAGATTTAAAATACCCAGATGTAAAAGTCCATATTCATATTCATAAAGAATGGTTAACCATTTCGTTAGATTCTTCGGGTGATTCTTTGCATAAAAGAGGATATAGAAGCGCTACCAATATTGCGCCTATTAATGAAGTATTAGCAGCCGGTTTGGTAATGCTTTCTGGTTATAAAGGAGATGAGAATTTTATTGACCCAATGTGTGGATCGGGTACTATTTTAATTGAAGCAGCTATGATTGCTAATAATATACCTGCCAATATTAACCGTAAACATTTTGCTTTTGAAAATTGGAAGGATTATGATGAAGATTTGTATTTTGTTATTCAAGATGCTTTATTAAAAAAGATTACGAGTTCTCATTTTAAAATTATGGGGTTTGATAAAGCGCCATCAGCAGTTAAGAAAGCACAGCAAAATATTATTAATGCGAATTTAGAGGAGTTTATCGGAGTACATCACGTAAACTTTTTTAATTCGAAAAAAGAGGTGTTTGGTAAAACAACCATTTTATTTAATCCACCTTATGGTGAGCGTTTAAATATTAATGTTGAAGAGTTTTACAGAAAGATAGGAGATACTTTAAAGCATAATTATGAGAATTCTACTGCTTGGTTAATTACTTCTGATATACAAGCTTTAAAATACGTTGGATTAAGAACTTCTAAAAGAGTACCACTTAAAAATGCCGATTTAGATTGTCGTTTTGTAAAGTATGAACTATATGAAGGAAGTAAGAAGATGAAAAAACAAATAGATATTGAAGAATAAAAAAAATCCGCTGATAATTTCAGCGGATTTTTTGGTTTATAAAACGATTTACTGAACTAATAATTTAAATATATATAATATAGAAACAGAAAGTTTAAGGCTTCTAATTTTTGATTATTAGTTATCTATGATTTGTTATCGTTTTTTCATCTGTCCAATGTTTGATATACACACTTTCAACTTTATTCGAAGAATAAAAAAGATGATAAAATGTATTTTTTTTCTTATGATATTTATTAGTTCTGTATTTTTCAGATCTTAAAGTGTCTTTTTTAAATATTTCAATAATATCTGCATTCAGATTTGAGTCTATTTTAGTATTGTTATTTTTTCTTAATTTAAAATTTCCATTATGGATAATTGAATAAGTTGAATAATTTTTACCATCATAAATTTCAATATATTGTGGAGGACAATTTTGACAAGGAAAATCAAAAGATTCTATAATTAAAATATTCCTTTTCGGGTATTTATCTTTTAATTCAATAACTTTCATAAGATATAAGTCTCTAATAATATTTGTATGATCACTTAAATTATTAGTCATGAATTTTGAATCTCTATATGGTGAATTAGCTATACTTTTCTTACTTGAGTCTTCTAGTTTTTTTTGGAGATCTGTAAGTTTAGTAGCTTTACTTTGAGAAAAACAAAAGTTAAATGTAAAGATTAGGTAAAATAATAAGAGGTGTCTTTTTTTCATATTACAGTGAAACTAGCTTAAGAATTTGAATCCGTTTTAATGATTTATATTCACTAATAACGAAATTATTTAAAAAGAAGTATTAAGTCAAGTTAAATATAAAGACAAATAAAAGCTCAGAATATTAATTGTGAGCTTTTATTATATATTGAGTTATAATTACCTTTTACTTTTTAATAAATACTTACTAAAGCTTTTACCGTTTATTTTGGTGTACTTAGAATCGATGTCGTAAGCTACTTCCATATCGGTAATGTCAAATTTACCAGATACTTTGGTGTATTTTATATTTAAGTCTTCTTCAAATTTTACATTTCTAAAAGATACACCATCGTTAAATTCTGAGTATTTAAAAATAGCACTCTCATTAAAAACTGAGTTTTCGAAACTTACAAATTGTTTAAATTCGGCGTATTTAAAGGTTGCAGGCTCGTCGAAAAAAGTATTTTCGAAAGTAATATCTCTATCAAATTTAGCATACTTAAAAGTAGAGTCGTTGTTAAATTTAGTATTAGAAAAATCTGTGTTTCTTTCAAAATCTGAATACTTAAACATTGCTTTTTGTTTAAAAGTACAACCTTTAAATGTTACAATGTCTTCAAAATTAGCAATAAATGTATAACCGCTTTTTTCGTGAGGTATATACGCTAATACATCATCAGTAAAAGTACAGTTTACAAAAGAAACTTTATTGGTAATTTGTTTTTCTATAGTGTTAGATCCACCATTGTTCCACCATTTTTTTCTTTTTGGTAGTTTAGGTAATGCTTCGTCCATAAAAGTGAAGTCTAAAACTCCGTTAATAGTAGCGTTAGAAATGTTTACTGCTTTTCCATTTTTAACATCTCTAATAATGTCTGATGCATCAACAGTTTTTTGAGCGAAACTAGTTAAGCAGAATAAAAATACGACAATTGTAATTATATTTTTCATTGTTTGTGGTTTTAAGTTCTATTTAATAGACAACAGTTAAAACTCTTTTGTGACACTTTTATATACAAAAACAGCATTTAGTTGCCTAAATGCTGTTTAAATATGGTTTCTAAGAAGTCTTAGTTTACTGAATCAGCTAAACCAGCTCCAGCCTTAAATTTAACTACGTTTTTAGCAGCAATTTGAATTTCTTTTCCAGTTTGAGGGTTTCTACCAGTTCTAGCAGCTCTCTCAGAAACAGACCAAGTTCCCCATCCAACTAATGCAACTTTGTTACCTGACTTTAAAGATTTAGTTACGTTAGAAGTTAAAGAATCTAATGCAGCTTTTGCAGAAGCTTTAGAAATTCCTGCGTCAGCAGCCATTGCATCGATTAAATCTGATTTGTTCATAATTTTAATAAGTTTTAAAAATTAATTAATGTTTTATTGCTTAATAGCTCAACAAATATAGACGGAATGCGGGATTGTGCAAGTTTTGACCCCGAAAAACAAGGGATTTGTTAATAAATATGGCTGAATTGTTAATAACCATAGTTGTTTTTAACGAAAAACACCAAAACCCCATGGATAAAGGGCTACAGCGCTTTTGCCTTTTTATCGAACTGAAAACCGTTTAATAAACTTTGTGCATCCATTAATTTTTTACCAGAAATTTTGATTTGCTTTACAATAAGGTATCCATCTTTAGTTGCAATTTTTAATTCTTTTTTAGAAGTAATTACAGTTCCATTTATAAAATCATGAGTTTCATGTTCTTTAGCTACTTCATATAATTTGGCTGAAATTTCTTCTTCTCCATTCATTATAGTAGTCCAAGCAGCAGGATATGGATTTAGTCCACGAATATGATTATAAATATCATCGAGTGGCTTAGACCAGTCTATTTTACAATTATGAGGATATAATTTAGGTGCTGATTTCTCTTCCAGTTCTGGTTGTTTAGTTGTGGTTACTTCTCCTTTTGAAATTAAATCAACTGTCTGAGCAACTAAATTTGCTCCTAAGTACATTAATTTATCATGTAATTCACCAACGATTTCATCCTCTTTAATTTCAACTTCTTTTTGAAGTATGATTTCTCCTGTATCAATTTTATCATCAATAAAGAAAGTGGTAACCCCTGTTTTTGTTTCTCCGTTTATAATAGCCCAATTTATTGGAGCTGCTCCACGATACTCTGGTAATAACGAAGCATGTAAATTAAATGTACCATATTTAGGCATTGCCCAAACAGCTCTTGGTAACATTCTAAAAGCAACTACTATTTGTAAATTAGCATTCCAATTTTTTAAATCCTCTTGAAACTCTTCGTTTTTTAAATTTCTTGGTTGAAGAATTGGTAAGTTTTGAGAAAGCGCATATTTTTTTACAGCAGATTGATTAATCTTACGACCTCTTCCAGCAGGTTTATCAACTGCAGTAATTACACCGACAACATTATAGTCATTTTCAACAAGGTGTTTTAAAATGGTTACTGCAAAATCTGGAGTTCCCATAAAAACGATACGTAAATCTTTCATCTATTATAAAGAGTATTTGTTTTTGTTAATAGTTATTTTTTCTTCTGATAACAGTTCTCGCAAAAGTATTAAAATATTGGCTTCTGGTTGATTTAGATGTGTACAGATTTCTTGAACAGTTAAAGGCTTGTTACCTTTTAATAATGTAATAATACTTAAAGGATTTATTGTTTGAGTATTTTTCTTTTGTAAGCAAACATCACAAATAGCACATTCTTTAGTAGAACTTTCTCCAAAATAATGAAGTAGTTGTATGCTTCTACAGAGAGAATCATTTTTAATAAAATTAATTAGAGATGTGTTTTTATCTTTTTTTTGATTGAGGTATACATCAATGTTTTTTGAAATTCTATTAATGGTTTTATCATCTTCTCTTGGATGTAAGAAAAACAATTCTGCATTATTTGAGTTCTGATTGTATTCAATAAAATCTATTTCTTGAAGCCTTTCTAATTCCTTAATTATTGCCCATGAAGTGATTCCAGTTTTTTTAGCAATATAAAACTCATCAATCTTTACTAAGTTTTCAAAAACACCACCATATAAACGTAAAAGTGTTTGTATAAAGTTTTTTGATGTTGGGTGTTGTTGCGTGTAATTTAAAACCTGCTTACTAGAAACTTTAAATTGTAGAGTTGATTTTTGATTGTAATTATTATTCAACTCAACAATTCCATTACTATTTAAAATTTGTAATGCATTATAAGTTTTGTTAGGAATGAAATTGTACTTATTACAAAACTTTAAAAAATTAAAGCTAAAAGGATCTTCTAAAAGCTCACCTTTGGCTATTTGAAAATTTTGATATAATTTTTGATGAACAGTTTTTATCTCATCAATAGTTGGTAACGATTTTTCTAATAACTCTTTACTGAGTTTAATATCATTTTCGTTAGTTAAAACAACAGAGAAAGATTTTTTACCATCTCGTCCCCCACGACCAGCTTCTTGAATATAGTTTTCTATAGATGAAGGTAGGTTTAGGTGGATGACAACCCTTACATTTGTTTTGTCGATACCCATACCAAATGCATTGGTAGCAACAATAATCGGAGTTTTCTCACTCATCCAATTATCAAAAGAAAGTTGTTTTTCAATGGTAGATAAACCACCGTGATAAAAACTGCTTTTAAATCCGTTAGCGTTTAAGTAGCTGCTAATTTCTCTGGTTTTATTTCTTGAATTCACATATACAATAGCTGGTGCTTTTGTTTTTGTGAAAATTTGTTTGAGCTTATTTAATTTGTCTTCAGTTTTAAAAATTTGATAGGCTAAATTTTCGCGATAAAAAGATTTTTTAAATACTATTGGATTATCTAACTCTAAAGAATTTGCAATTGAATCAATTACTTTTGGAGTAGCGGTAGCTGTTAAAGCGATTAAATTTACGTTTGGATGTAATGCTTTTAAAATTGAAATGTTTTGATAAGAAGGTCTAAAATCATGCCCCCATTCCGAAATACAGTGCGCTTCATCAATAGCAATTAAATTTACATCTAATTGTTTTATTTTTTCTTGAATAAAACGAGATTGTAATCGTTCGGGAGATAGATATAGAAACTTGGTTTTTCCAAAACGAATATTATCAAACAATGTGATAATTTCATCTTGTGAGCTACCAGAAGGAATTACAGTAGCTTTAATGCCTTTATCTTTTAAACCGTTTACTTGATCTTGCATTAAAGCAATTAAAGGAGAAATTACAACGCAAACTCCTTCTTTAACTAACGCAGGTATTTGAAAACAAATTGATTTACCACCACCAGTAGGTAATAAAGCAATGGTATTTTTGCCTTCTATTACCGAAGTTATTATTTCTTCCTGAGGATTTCTAAAAGAATCAAATCCCCAATAATGTTTTAATATTTGTAGAGGTTTATCATACATCGTTTATAACGAGTGTAAAATAAAGTCGCAGCGTTCTTTTACAGTTCCAAACGGAACATCGATAATTTCGTATCCTATTTCTTTGTAAGCATCCTTTAAAAAGGTGTCAATTTTTACAGCTTGTTCAAAAGTTTCGTAACGTTCGTTGTCTGACTTGTATATTTTTTTCCAAGGAGCACACATAAATACTTTTGTGTAGATGTATTTATTACTCTTCTCTTCGTAAATAGGAGGGTATTCACTACCTAAATAGTTCATGTAAGCATGTACATCAGGAATTCCTCTATCAAAGAAAATAATCTCAGCATCACTTTTTTCAGCATCTAAATATTGTTGTTCACGACCTTCTAAAAGCATTTGACTGAACAATAAAGGTTGTTCTAAGAATAATTGATCGATTCCTTCTTTCTGCGCTTTAAGTGTTACCTCTCTTGATATTTCGGGCATACACTCGTAACCTCGTTTTATAAATTCTCGTAATATTGAAGACTTTCCTGTACCAGGACCACCTATTAAAACTATTTTCTGTTGCATTTGGCAAAAATAAAAGATTCAATTTATAAATGTAATAAATAGTGTAATTTTGTGTTTCATCATTTTTAGGTACACTTTATGATGATTAATTAAAAAATAGAATAATAAAAAACAATATGTCAGATAGAGAAGCATTTTACGTAAAATTAAAAGCGCAATTAGAAGATACAACCACTTTTCCAGCTAAGTATTTATATAAGTTTATTGTACCAACCGATGGAAATCAAGAAGAAGAAGTAAAAGAATTATTTGATAAAGGAGGCGCAGTTATAGAAACTAAAAAATCTAAAACAGGTAAATACGTTAGTTTATCAATACATATTACGGTTAAAAATGCAGATATAGTAATCGATTATTATAAAAAGGCTGAAGCTATTAAAGGAATAATTTCGTTATAAGCCATGTGTAAGAAATTCTCATTTTTACTATTTCTTTTAGTGAGTTCTTTTTCTTTTGCTCAAAAAGATAAAGAGTTGTTTCGTATAAATGATAAGCAAGTATTTGTTTCTGAATTTGAAGAGGTCTACAAAAAAAACTTAGATATTGTTGACAATGAAGATTCAAAAAATATAGATAATTACCTGAATTTATACATCAATTATAAGTTAAAAGTACAAGAAGCATATAATTTAAAACTAGACACTTTAAAAAAATATAAAAGAGAGTTAGAAGGCTATAAAAAACAATTAATAGCTCCTTATTTACAAGATGAAGCATATTTAGAAAGGTTAGTAAAAGAGTCTTATACTAGAAAAAAGACTGATGTTAAGGTTAGTCATATTTTAATTAAGATTCCTAAAGCTAACAGTATTGAGGTAGATACTTCGTTTTTATATAAACAAATTACTGATGCTAGAGAGCGAATTTTAAAAGGCGAGTCTTTTGAAAGTGTTGCAAAGGAAGTGTCTGAAGATCCTTCAGTGAAATTAAATGGAGGTAATTTGGGGTATTTTTCTGTTTTTAAAATGGTGTATCCTTTTGAAGATATGGCATATAATACTGAAAAAGGAGCAGTGTCTAAACCTTTTAAAACAAGATTTGGGTATCATATTATCAAAGTAGATGATAAACGACCATCTAAAGGAGAGTTTGAAGTAGCCCATATATTGGTTAGAGGTAAAGGTACTATTGGTAAAACAAAAATCGACTCAGCGTATCAAAAATTAAAATCAGGAGTTGATTTTAATGAGGTGGTTAAGCAATACTCAGAAGATGTTGGAACAGTTTCTTTAGGAGGTAAGTTGCCAAAATTCGGAACTGGATCGATGGTAGAACCTTTCGAGAATACTGTTAGAGAGTTACAAAGTATAGGAGCATATAGCAAGCCATTTAAAACAAGATTTGGTTGGCATATTGTTAAGCTACTAAAAAAATATCCGATAGGTTCATTTGATGAAGAGAAAAAGGAGTTGATAAGAAAGGTAAAAAGCACAAGTAGAGCAACATTATCTAAACAATCGGTAATAGATAAATTAAAAAAAGAATATAAAGTTGTAGAAAATAATCAGGCTTTAATTGATTTTTTTAATTCAAATACGCATCAACTAAAAAAGAAAGACTTAAAAGAAGTATTATTTTCAATAGAAGATAAGAATGTTTATCAGAAAGAGTTTTTAAAGTTTATAGGACATAACCATAATCCGTCAATTAAAAGCTTGTATGAGAAGTTTAAAAACCATCAAATAATTGAGTATTTTAAAGAGGATTTGGTTAATAAAGAACCTGCTTATAAACATACTTTATTAGAATACAAAGAAGGTTTACTGTTGTTTGATTTAATGCAGAAAGAAATTTGGGATAAATCAAGTAAAGATACTTCTGGACTTAAAGAGTTTTATTTAAGTAATCAGGATAAATATAATAAGAAACTAGAAGAAATTAGAGGTTTGGTAATGAATGATTATCAAAAGCAATTAGAAAAAGAATTAGTAAACGATTTAAAGAAAAAGAGTACGATTGTAATTAAAGAAAGAGCATTAAAGAAGTTGAAAAAAAAATATAATCAATCTTAAAAGTGAAGAAAGTTACCTTTTTTTTAATAATAGTATTTATCGTTTCATGTGACTTAATAAGTTTAAAAACAGAAACGTTTAAAGAAGATCGCCCAATTGCTACTGTGTATAATAAAAATTTATACAAGAAAGATATTGAAGCACTGATACCTGCAAATATTTCTAAAAAAGATAGTTTAGTTATTGTAAAAGGTTTGATAAATTCTTGGGCAAAACAACAATTGTTACTAGTAAAAGCTGAAGAAAATATATCAGAAGTTAATAGTACTGAAATAGAAAATTTAGTAAACGATTATAAACAAAGTTTGTATATAAACGGATATAAAGAAAGGTTGATAAAGCAACAATTAGATACAATTGTAAGTAATGAAGAAATAAAATCTTATTATGATAAAAATAAAGAAAATTTTAAGCTTAATGAAGAGTTATTTCAGTTTGAATATATTCATTATGGTAAAGATTTTTTAGATAAAAAAGAGACTATAATTCAGTTTAAATCAAATAAGCAAGAAGATAGAGAAGACCTAGAAAGACACTTGTTAAACTTTAAATCTTACCGATTACAAGATTCAACTTGGGTTACTTTAGATTATTTAAAAGAAAATATTCCGCCTTTTCAGGAAGAACCGAAGCAAAATTTGTTAAAATTATCCAAATTCATACAAAAAGAAGATAGTTTAGGAGTATATTTGGTCGCTGTAAAAAATATGTTGCCAACAAACGCAATAGCTCCAGTAGCATTTGTTAGTCCGAGGATAAAACAAATTATTTTACATAAAAGAAAATTAGAATTAATAAGAGAGATTGAAAAAACGCTGATAAATGATGCCATTCAAAACAAAAACTTTAAAGAATACTAGTATTTTATTTACCTTTTTCTTAGCTAGTTTAGGAGTTGTAAATGCTCAACAAACTAAAGTAGATGGAATTGCTGTAGTAATAGGTAAAAACATTGTGTTAGATTCTGATATTGCAAAGTTTAAGCAAGAATTTGATATAAGAAGTGAAGGTAAAGTTACCATATCTAATTGTGAGATGCTAGAAGAACTAATGCAGCAAAAGTTGTTAGCACACCATGCAGTGGTTGATAGTGTAGTTGTTTCTCAAAGTGATATTGATGGTAAAGTTCAAAGAAGTATCGATTATTTTACAAATCAATATGGAAGTGAAGAAAAAATGATTAAAGCTTACGGTTTTAATGATATTGATGATATGAGGAAAGAACTAGGTAGAGTTCAAAAAGAAAACTTGTTGATTGAAAGAGAACAACAAAAAATTACTGAAACTATCGATGTTACTCCAGAGGAAGTACGTGTGTATTTTAAAGGATTAAAAGATAAAAATGAATTGCCAGAGATTCCAGCTGAAGTAGAAATTGCTCAGATTGTTTTAAAAGCTGAACCAGCTAAAGAAGAAAACGATCGAATTATTAATAAGCTAAATGAAATAAAAAAGCAAGTTGAAAACGGAGCAAGTTTTAAGTTAAAAGCAATTATTAATTCTGATGACCCTAGTGTTGCTCAAAATGGAGGAAATATGGGAGTTATTACAAAAGAAACTGGTTTTGTAAAAGAGTTTAAAGAAGCTGCTTTTTCTTTAGAAGAAGGAGAGATTTCTGAGCCTTTTAAATCACCTTTTGGTTACCATATTGTTTTATTAAATAAGATAAGAGGTAACGGTAGAGATGTTTCTCATATTTTAATGCAACCAGAAATTGCAGATGATAAATTAAAAGAAACAAAAGAAGCTACAGAGAAAGTTGTAAAAGAGATTAAAGAAGGTAAGTTAACTTTTGAAGAAGCGGTAAAAAAGTATTCAGAAGATGATGAAACAAAAAATAATGGAGGTTTAATAATCAATCCATATACACAAGAAACTACTTTCGAATTAACAAGAATGCCTCCAGATTTATTTGCTAGAATTAGTGAGCTTAAAAAAGGAGATTTATCTGATATTTTTTACGATGAAACTCGTGAGGGTGAAAAAATGTACAAAGTTATTTTTGTAAAGGATAAAACCGAAACACATACTGCTGACCTAGTTAAAGATTACGTAAGAATGCAACAGTTTGCTTTAGCAAAGAAAAAAGAAGAGGAAGTTGAAAAATGGTCGAAGGATAAAATTCAAGAAACCTATATCAAATTAGGAAACGATTATAAAAAATGTACTTTCAAAAAAGATTGGAAGAAATCGAATAAATAGTACTTAATAAATTTAGTATATTGTGATTCCCGCGTAAAGCGGGAATCTTACTTTATAAAAGTTTGTAATTGAATTAAAAATATAAAAGATAAGCTATGTCAGACGTAACTGCTGTAAACGATTTAGTAAAAAAGTTTAACGAACTTCAACAAGAAATAGGTAAAGTTATTGTAGGGCAGCAAGAAGCAGTAGATTATACATTGTTGTCTATTCTGTGTGGCGGACATTCACTTTTAATTGGAGTGCCTGGATTAGCAAAAACTTTGTTAGTTAATACGATTTCGAGCGCTTTAGGTTTAAATTTTAATCGCATTCAGTTTACACCAGATTTAATGCCATCTGATATTTTAGGGAGCGAAATTTTAGACGAAAATCGTCAGTTCAAATTTATAAAGGGACCTATTTTTTCTAATATAATTTTAGCAGATGAGATTAACCGTACACCACCAAAAACGCAAGCAGCTTTATTAGAAGCAATGCAAGAGAAATCGGTTACAATTGCAGGACATCATTATAAGTTAGATTTACCATTTTTTGTATTAGCAACTCAGAATCCAATTGAGCAAGAAGGGACGTATCCGTTACCAGAAGCACAGTTAGATCGTTTTATGTTTTCAATTCATTTAGAGTATCCAACTTTTGATGAAGAAGTACAAGTTGTTAAGAATACTACTTCTAATATCAGTCAAAAAGTAAATTCTATTTTTTCAACGCAAGAGATTATTGAAGTTCAAAAATTAATACGTAAAATACCAGTTGCAGATAATGTGGTTGAATATGCTGTAGGTTTAGTAGGCAAAACGCGTCCTAAATCAGATAAAGAAACAGATTTAATTAAAAAATATATCGATTGGGGAGCTGGCCCAAGAGCTTCACAAAATTTAATTTTAGCGGCCAAAGCCCATGCAGCTGTAAAAGGAAAGTACTCTCCAGATATTGAAGACGTGCAAGCAGTAGCTATTCCTATTTTATCTCATAGAATAGTAAAGAATTATAAAGCAGAGGCAGAAGGGGTAACTGTAAAAGAAATTATTAATTCATTATTTTAAGATGAGAAAAATATATCCTATAGTTTTTGGGTTGTTATTTATTTTGACTTCATGCGTAGTTGAGGTAAAGAAATCAAAAGAAACATCTGTAGAAGAAGACAAACAGGAAATTTTAGCAATCATGAAAGCTCAAGAAAAAGCTTGGTCGAATCATGATTTGGAAGGTTTTATGCAGGGATATTGGAAAAGTGATTCTTTAAAATTTTATGGAAGTAATGGTATTACTTTTGGTTGGGACAAAACTTTATCCAATTATAAAAAAGGATATCCAACAGCTAAACATTCAGGAAAGCTTAATTTTAAGGTTAATGACATTTCAAAAATAAATAACGGAGCTTATTTTGTAATGGGTGAATATCATTTAAAAAGAGAAGTTGGAGATGCTAATGGTGTTTTCATGATTATCTTTAAAAAGATAAATGACGAATGGAAAATTATTGCCGATACTTCGTGTTAAAAATAAACAGTAAATAAGTGATTTTAGTTAGATTAATTGTAAAATGATAGTTCACCCATATCATTATATAAATTAAGTAAAAGATGAGTAGATTTATTAAGGAATACTAGATTATATTTATGCTATTTAAGAATAAAAAAAGAGAAGCATTAGGCTTCTCTTTTTTATAATATTTTTATTGAGTATTAAGTCTACTCTTGTAAACTAAACTTAATAGGGATGTAGTATTCAACATTGGCATCTTTTCCATTATGTTTACCAGGAATAAATTTAGGTAATTTAGAAACCATTCTTTGTGCTTCTTGTTCTAAAAGTTGTCCATTTTTAGGACCTTTGACTTTAAAGTTGCTGACTTTACCATCCTTACCTATAATAAAGCGCACCCATACTTTTCCTTCAATATTTTGAGCTGCTGCTGCTTCAGGATAATTAAAGTTCCTTTGAATATGGCTACCCATTCTTTCGTTAAAACAGTTTATTTTCTGAGTGTCTGAAGCTTTTAAACAAGCTTTAAATTGAGGGATGCTTTGTACTTCAGAAAATTTCACGAAATCAGTAATTAAAGATTCTTTTATCCCTTCTTTTTTCTTGATAACTTTTCTTATAGGCTTTCTCTTAACAGTTTTCTTCTTACTATAAGATGAAGCAACTGCGGCATCTGGATGTCTAAAAGAAATTGGAACACCATATTTAACTTTTACAGTTTTACCATTGTGTTTACCAGGAATAAATTTAGGTAATTTATTTACAATTCTACTAGCTTCTTTTTCTAATAACTCTCCATCTTTGGGTCCTCTCATTTGTATGCTTTCTACATCACCTGATTGATTAATAGTAAACTGTACTAAAACACGTCCTTGAATTCCCTTATCCAAAGCTTCTTGAGGATATTTAAAGTTACCAATTATATGCTTAGACATTTGTGTTTCAAAACACTTAGCCTGCTTTATTAAAGGAACGTTATTACATTTTTTAAATAATGGAATTTCTTCAACTAGGTTAAAAGGAACTTTTTCAATAGTAGCAGAGTTATCTTCTAATTCAAGTTTTCCAATTAATAAAGAATTTTGTTTAATATCGGCTACTTTTTGAGAAGAACCAGTTCCTCCAATTGCAGAAACAGCTTCATTCTTTTTACGAACGACACGTCTTCTTGTAGATACTTCAATAGATAGTTGCTTTTTTCCGCCATCTTTAGTGTCTTCTATGGCACATTTTGTAATACTGTTTGGGTCAGCAATTGATTCATCAGCAGTTTCACACACTTCTTGTTGTGCAACAGCCATCATAGACACTAGCATAGCTGCTACTAGTAAGGGGAATTTCTTCATAATCGCACTCTATTTTAAGGGGTTAACAAATAAGTTAACGTATTATTAGGTGGTAAAAATATAAAAAATATGAACACATGCAAACAAAAAACAACTTTTTTTTATTTGTTAAAGCGCTGTTACTGAAATAGTAACAGGAAATAAAAAGTATTTTGTGTAAATGTAATATCTTCTATAATTTATTTTAGCTCTTTTTTGGACTTCTAAAAATGATAGGTAATGCGTATTTTACCATAACTTTTTTTCCGTTATGTTTACCTGGAGTAAACTTAGGAAGAATAGATATTAATCTTTCGGCTTCTTTTTCTAGTAGTTCTCCATTTTTTGGTCCTTTTTTTGTAATATCAACAACGTCACCATTTTCATTTATTGTAAACAGAACAAGAACTTTACCTTCTATTCCCATCTGGATAGCCTCCTTAGGGTAATTAAAGTTCGATGTAACATGGTTTATCATTTGTTGCTCAAAACAACCTATTTTTTCTTTAATCTGGCTATTTATACATTTTGAAAAAAGTGGAATTTCTTCAACTAAATGAAAAGGTACTTGTGAAACGTACGAAGAAGGGCTGTTTGAAGGATTAGTTATTAAATTTTCTTTTTCTAATTCTTTTTCCTTTTTAGGAACTTTAAACGTTATAGGAATATTGTATTTAACATTAACAATATTTCCTTTATGTTTTCCAGGAATAAATTTTGGGAGTTTTTTTATTAATCTTACAGCTTCTTTTTCTAAAAGTTCACCATTTTCAGGTCCTTTCTTTTTTATATTAACAACTTCTCCTTCTTTATTAATTGTAAATTGAACTAAAACTTTACCTTCAATGCCTTTTATAGCAGCTTCTCTGGGGTAGTTAAAGTTCCTAACTACATGTTTAATCATTTGCTCTTTAAAACATCTAGATTGTTCTAGTAAAGGAGAGTCTTCACATTTATTGAATAAAGGAATTTGTTCTACTAAATGAAATGGTATTTTTTTTAATGAAGAAACAACATCATTTTTAATACTTAACTCTTGTAGTAATAAAGTTTTACTTTTTATTTCTTGAACTTTATTGTTAGTGTTGATAGAAATACTATTTTGTTTAGACTTTCTAACATGTTTTCTTACAGATATTTTTTTGTTCTCACTAGCTTCTAATGCATTTTTAACATCGTCAATAGAACATTTTGTAATACTAATAGAGTTAAGGTCTTCTACAGTATTTTCATTTGGAGTGTCACATTTTTCTTGAGAAGTAGCTAGAGTAGATACAAAAATAGCTACTATAACCATGCTGAAGGGAAATTTCATAGTTTAGTTAATTTAGGGGTTTGTTTTTCAGAACGTGAAAATAATATTTCTAAGCAACCCCAATATTAATTTAATGTTAAGTTAAGAGGGAATGAATGTATTACTATTACGGGGAGCCCATTTTCTTTTCCAGATCTTAATAGAGGTAATTTCTTTATTGTTTTCTTTAACTCTTTAATTATTAGTTTATTGTTTGTTTTTATAAGTGTGTTTTTAATTTTTCCATTAATATCTATTTGAAATTGAATAAATATTTTAGAATTAATAGAATTGTCAGTAAAATGATCTGGATTAAAGTTTTTTGTTAGGTATTTGTTTAAAGTTCTGTTGAAACATTTAATGTTTTCCTGTCTAGTAGAAACTTGACAAGATTCAAACATTGGAATTTCATCAACTAAAGAGAATAACACTTTTTGTGGTTTTGAAATAAGTTTTAAAGAGGGAAGGTTTTTACTATTTGCCTCAAAATTAATTTCACTTTTTTTTAATCCTAAATAGTTTGAAGTTTTTCTTAGGCGAGTATTTGATGTAGTTCTTTTTCTGATAATTCTCGTTCTACTTATTCTTTTTACATCTGTTTTCTTTTGGGTTATTTCACATTTATTAAAAGTGATTGTATTCAAATCAACTTCATCTTCTTTTTTAGTTTCACAAACAGATGCTTGAGAGTAAATTCTTATTGTATTTAAAGAGAGTAATATTAATAAGATTGTAAGCGTAGTTTTTTTCATTTTATTACTATGTTTTATTTAGTAAAAATGAAAAAAAAGTGTAAAGTTTATTTTATGAGAAAATGATATGTGTTTTAATTAAATGTATAATAAAGGTTAACGTAGTTAAGTTATAGTAAATAAAAAACTCTCCATGTTAATGGAGAGTTTTTAGTGAGTTTGTTTTATGATTATTTTACATTCATCAATTCAACATCGAAAATTAATGTAGCGTCTGGTGGAATAACTCCTCCAGCACCAGCTGAACCATATGCTAAATGAGAAGGGATTACTAAACGAGCTTTATCACCTACTTTTAATAATTGAATTCCTTCATCCCAACCAGCAATTACTTGACCAACACCAATAGCAAAATCAATTGGTTGTTTTCTTTTGTAAGAAGAATCGAATACGGTACCGTCTAATAATTGTCCTTTATAATGTACAGAAACCATTGCCCCTTTAGTAGCTTGTTTTCCATCTCCGTTTTGTAAGATTTTATAACGTAATCCTGATGGAGTTTCGTCGTAACCAGCGGCAACAGAATCTAATAATTCTTTTTGTTTTGCTAATTGTTCAGCTTCACGTTTTTCACGGGCTCCTTCAAAAGTTCTAAAAGCTTCAACAGCATTGAAAGCTTCAGCATCAGCACCAACACGGATAATCTCTACATCCATAGTGTCATTTTGTTCAATAGCATCCACAACATCTTGTCCTTCAACAACACTACCAAAAACAGTGTGTTTACCGTCTAACCATGGAGTAGCAACATGTGTAATGAAAAATTGAGATCCGTTAGTTCCTGGACCTGCATTTGCCATAGATAATTTACCTGGAGCATCGTGCTTTAAGTCTGCATGAATTTCATCATCAAATTTATATCCTGGGTTACCAGTTCCTGTTCCTTGTGGGCATCCACCTTGAACCATAAAATCTGCAATTACACGGTGGAATTTTAACCCATTATAATAAGGTGTTCCTTGTGGTTTAGCATCATTTTCTAAATTACCTTCTGCTAAAGCAACAAAGTTACCAACAGTTCCAGGTGTTTTTTCGTGTTCTAAATTCACTAAAATATCACCTTTTGGTGTTGTGAACTTTGCGTAAATTCCGTTATTCATTTTTATTAGATTATCTTATTTATATTGAAAATACCTTTTTAAAAAGGCAAAATTAATTCTTTACTGATAAAGTTGAAAGGTTAAAACTTAAACCTATGTTAATATTATTTGAGTTTACATTGCCAAAAGGAGAATAATATCTACCTCCTGAGGCTATGATTGATAGACTATTAGTTATATCATAATTCAACCCTAATATTGGGCGAACAATAATTCCTTCGTCTGTATCTACACCAGCACCTCCACCAGCACCAGCCATGAATTCAAGAAACCCTCTAACCTTGTTGTTTAAAAATCTAGGAGAATACATTCCTCCACCAACTAATCCATGAGCATATCCACCTGAGCCGCCATCATAAGCAAAACCAGCTTCACCAGCTATATATAGCCATTTGTTAAGATCATAGTTTGCTTTTAATCCGATTAATTGTAAATCAGTTGTGTATCTAGTAGTTGGTGGATCAAATTTCGCGACATCAAAATAAGATTGATTTTGAATTTCAATACGAATTCCTTGTGTGTAGAAATTAGTATACTTTTTTTCTTTAGAAGAAGTCCCGCCGTTTAAACCAAAGTATTTTAAACCAAATCCTACAGTATAAGCTTCAAAGTCACCATCAATAGCTTTGTAATAACCACCATGTCCACTCAAGGCTAATTTATTTGATAATTTTAAATCAATTCCAGCAGAAGGGTAAATGGTAAGTCCGCCTTCAGGAGCTATTCGTCCACCAGCAGCACCAATTCCTAACTTTCCAAATATATTGATGTATTTGGATTGAAAGGGAATATATCCTACACCAACAAATAAATCCATGAAACCAGCACGTAACCCTTTATAAATAGCATCAGTGTGAGCAAACAAAAAAGTATTGTTGTTTAAGTATTTCTGATATTCAAATCCAATTACGTATAAAGTTTCTGTTAATGGAGAACCGTTATCTTTTTTTGATTTTCCGATAGGTTTAAAGAAATCAAAACGGACTTGTTGTGCATTTTTTACAATAGGTTTACTCCAAAAACTATCAGGAGAAATATTGTTAGCAACAAATTCTTGATGTGCTTTATCGTAATCAGTGAAACGTAAAATACTAGGTATTTCTACAAAGAATGAAACGGAGTTGCTTTTTATTTCTCCAGAAAGAAAGTTTACATGACTGTATTGAACTCCAAAAGAATAATTATTCTTCTTGTATTGCAAACCGATATTTGGATTGATAAATCCTCCGTCGTTAATATATTTACGATATCCACCACCGCCTCCAAAATGGAAGTTCGCGTCTAAATATAAATTTTTATATAACTGTTTATTGATACCTAATTCGGCTCCAAGTGTAAATAAACCACCTTGATCGCCAGTTACAGCAAAATGAAAACCTGCACCACCATATAGCCAATCGTTAATAGGAATTTGATAATGTAATCCAGTTAAACCCATTGTTGGTTTTAATTCTAGGAATCTATCCGAAGGCATTTCAACAGGAATAAAATTCAATCGAACTTTGTTGTGTAATTCTTTTCCTTTTAAAGTTGATAAATCTTCTTGACTTTGCGATAACAAAGAAGAAAGAATTAGTATAGTCGTTAGTATAAAGTGCTTATTCAAATTCACTTGTGAAATGTAATTTAACTGTTGGGTATTTACTTTGCGTCATTTGAATGGTAAAAGCAGAATCAGCTAAGAATACTAATTTACTTTCCTTGTCTTTAGCTAAATAACGTTGCTTTACACGTTTGAACTCTTTAAATTCTTCGTTTTTTGGATCTTCTGGTTGTACCCAACAAGCTTTATGTACTGCAATATTCTCGTATGTACATTTTGCACCGTATTCATGTTCTAGTCGATATTGAATAACTTCATATTGTAAAGCTCCAACGGTACCAACAATTCTACGCCCATTCATTTCCATAGTAAACAACTGAGCAACACCTTCATCCATTAATTGATCTAAACCTTTGTATAGTTGCTTAGATTTCATTGGGTCTGCATTATTTACATAACGGAAGTGCTCTGGGGAAAAACTAGGAATTCCTTTAAAGTTTAATTTTTCACCTTCGGTAAGTGTATCACCAATTTTAAAGTTTCCTGTATCGTGTAAACCAACAATATCACCTGGATATGATTCATCTACAATTTGTTTCTTTTCAGCAAAAAAGGCATTCGGGCTTGAGAATTTTACTTTCTTACCGTTACGAACGTGTAGGTAAGGAGCGTTTCTTTTAAAAGTACCAGAAACAATTTTAACGAATGCTAGACGATCACGATGTTTAGGATCCATATTTGCATGAATCTTAAAAACAAATCCAGTAAGTTTTTCTTCTTTAGAATCAACCAAACGTTCTTCTGCCTTTTTAGGCTGTGGTTGTGGAGCTATTTCAATAAAAGCATCAAGCAATTCTTTAACTCCAAAATTATTTAAAGCAGAACCAAAGAAAACAGGTTGTAAATCACCAGCTAAATATTCTTCTTGATCAAACTCTGGATACACCTCATAAACTAATTCTGTTTCCTCACGTAAAGTATTAGCTGCATCTTCACCAATAACGTTATCTAATTCAGGATTTGAAAGATCGTCAAACTGAACACCTTCAGAAATACTTGTTTTATTTTCACCTGAAAAAAGGTTTAATTTCTTTTCCCAAATATTGTAAATTCCTTTAAAGTCATATCCCATTCCAATAGGAAAACTCATTGGGGTAACTTTTAAACCTAGCTTTTGTTCAACTTCATCTAATAAATCGAATGCATCTTTACCTTCACGGTCTAATTTATTAATAAATACCAGCATTGGTATTTTACGCATACGACAAACTTCTACTAACTTTTCAGTTTGTGGCTCAACACCTTTTGCGACATCAATTACAACAATAACACTATCTACAGCGGTTAAGGTTCTAAAAGTATCTTCAGCAAAATCCTTATGCCCAGGAGTATCAAGAATATTAATTTTTTTGTCTTTGTAAATAAAAGCTAATACAGAAGTAGCAACAGAGATTCCTCTTTGACGCTCAATTTCCATAAAATCGGAAGTTGCTCCTTTTTTAATCTTGTTATTTTTAACGGCTCCAGCTTCTTGAATAGCTCCTCCAAATAATAACAATTTCTCTGTTAAAGTAGTTTTACCAGCATCGGGGTGCGAAATAATTCCGAATGTACGTCTTTTCTGTATTTCTTCTAAAAAACTCATCTATAAATTTTAAGGTTGCAAAGATACGTTTTAAAGCTTAATGATTCAAAGGTTTAATTGTTGAACTGGTATCATTTTTGTAAGTTTGCTTTTCGTATATTTTAAGGATGATAGAACAAGTAATTTTAGTAGATGAACTAGACAATCCTATTGGGTTGATGGAGAAAATAGAAGCGCATAAAAAAGCATTGTTACACAGAGCTTTTTCAGTTTTTGTTTTCAATAAGAAAGGGGAGTTAATGTTGCAGCAACGTGCAGCTGAGAAATACCATTCTCCGTTATTATGGACAAATACTTGTTGTTCTCATCAGCGTGATGGTGAAACTAATTTAGAGGCAGGTAAAAGAAGACTTCAAGAAGAAATGGGTTTTACTTGTGAATTAGAAGAAGTTTTTTCATTTATTTACAAAGCGCCTTTTGATAATGGTTTAACCGAACATGAACTAGACCATGTAATGATAGGTGAGTTTAACGACGAACCTAATATCAATAGAGATGAAGTTGAATCTTATAAATGGATGTCTTTAGAAGATGTAAAAAATGATATAGAAAATCGACCTGAAACTTATACGGAGTGGTTTAAAATTATATTTAAAGAATCTTACGACAAACTAAAAAATGCCTAAAGTAACTGTACATAGAAAAGCACATTTTAATGCGGCTCATAGATTGTTCAATCCAAAGTGGAATGATGAAGAAAATTATGAGGTTTTTGGTAAGTGTAACAATCCTAATTATCATGGTCATAATTACGAATTAATTGTTTCCTTAACAGGTGAAATTGATAAAGAAACAGGTTATGTGTATGATTTAGGGAAATTAAAAGATTTAATAAAAGTTGAAGTTGAGGATAAATTAGATCATAAAAACTTGAATATTGAAGTAGAAGAGTTTAAAGAACAAAATCCTACTGTAGAAAATATAGCTGTAGTAATTTATAATAAACTGCGTGTAAAGATTCAAGAAAAATACGACTTACAAATTACGTTATACGAAACGCCAAGAAACTACGTAACTTACAGTGGAAATTAATTTATGATAAACCAACTATTACGATTTGATCCTATATTAAAACAGAAAATATAGGAAATGAAAAATGAAAAAATAAGATGCTAAAGAGAAATTTGAAAAAGAACTTAAAATTTATTGTTATCCTATTTTGTGTCCTAAGTTATAGGGCTTCAATAGCAAATACTCAACGAGAGATTGTTTTAAAAGGAAAAATTGTTAATGCAAATACAGGTGAACCTATATCTTTTTGTAGTATAAATGTAGAAACTTCTTTAATTGGAACCTCTACTAATGAAGAGGGAGAGTTTATTTTAAAAGTTAAAAAGGTACCAGTAAAATTAATTGTTTCTCATATTTCTTTTGAGAAGAAAAAAATAACTTTAACAGAAGAAAAAGGCAGTGAGAATTTAAGAATTAAGCTTACTCCATTAACAAATATCTTAGAGGAAGTATTTATAGAAAACAAAAAAAGAAAAAAAGATTTTTTTGCAATTAGTTTAGCTAAAAAAGCAATTAATAAACTAAGGGAATCTGGAAAAGAAAATAAATATGGAAAAGCTTTTTATAGGCAAAAATCTAAAAATGATGAAGAATATACAGAGTTATCTGAAATTATATTTGACACTAAATATACATTAGATGGTGTAGTTGATTGGGAAATAATTGAAGGGAGGTACGCTTTAAAAGAGAATAAAATAAATAATAAAAATTTCACATTATTTTCAAAGATAACAAAAGCATTACAGCCAGATACCGATGATATTTACTTTCCACTCCACCCTCAATTTGAGGAATATTATGAAGTGTATAAAAGAGAAACAATAAAAAATAAAACGGGTAATATAATTGTTCTAAAATTTAAACCAACAATAAAAAACGCGCCTATTTTTAATGCAGAAGTTTATATAAACGAAAAAACAAAAGAGATATATAAAATAAAAGGAAGAGTTATTAATGATGAATTAAATTTAGTTTCTTTTTCAGATAAGAATTCAACAAAAAAAGGATATGAATTATCTTATGAAATATCATATAAAAAAAATGACGTATTAGGTTTAGTTATAGATTATATAAATATAAATCAAGAATTTGATTTTTATAAAAAAGAAGTAAAAGAAACTCATGCTCAAACAGCATCAAGATTAATTTTTTATGAGCATTATTCAAAAAGAACTAAAAATAGAATAAAAAATCAATTTGCAAGAAGTAAAAGTGATTGGGAAAAACTAAATGAAATAGGTTATAATCATTTTTTTTGGAAAGAGAACCCAATAATAAAAAGAACCCCAATAGAAGACGAGGTTATTGCGTCATTTGAGAAAAATAATGCCTTTGAATCTATTTTTATTAATAGTAGAAATCAAATATCTTTTAGTCAAAAAGAATTAATGAAGGATGCTTGTTTAAGTAAGTTAACGGCTAAGATAAAAGAATTTAATAAGGTTAAACCAATTGAAAAGGTTTATTTGCATACAGATAGAGATACCTATTTTATAGGAGATGATTTATGGTTTAGTGGCTATGCAATGTTAAGTGAGAATGCTCAAAACTTAATTGCAAGTAATGTTATGAATGTTGATTTAATTAATCAAGAAGGAAAAATTATTTTATTGCAAAAAGTAGAATTAATAGATGGTAGAGTGGCAGGTACCATTTCTATACCTAAGAAAGCTAAATCTGGAATTTATCAATTAAGAGCTTATACTAACTGGATGAAAAACTTTGATAGCGATTTTTTCTTTAAAAAAAACATTAAAATATTTAATAATAAAATATCTGAAGAGAAAGATAATAAAGTAAGTAAAGAATTTTCTAAAACAGATTTGCAGTTTTTTCCTGAAGGAGGAGATATAATTGATGGGCTAATATGTAAAGTTGCTTTTAAGGCTATAGGTGTTGATGGTAAAGGTAAAAAGGTTAGAGGTAAGGTCGTTAATGATGAGGGTATAAAAGTAGCGAACATTGTATCTACTGAAAAAGGAGTAGGCTATTTTAAAATAAAACCAGTTTTTGGATCTAATTATACTGCGTTTTTAGAAGATGGAACAATGTATAGTTTACCTAAAATTGTGAAATCAGGTTACTCAATTTTAGCTAATAATCTAAGTGAAAAAAGTGTTAGACTTAGAGTTCAGGCTACAAAAGATTTATTAAGTTCTCCTTTTTATGTTGTAGGTCAGATGAATCACAGAAAATGTTTTCAAGGTAAATATAAATTTGGTGGAAAACTAGCTGTAGAGGTTGAAGTTCCAAAAAACAAACTACCAAGCGGTGTTATGACATTAACAGTTCTTGATGAAAATTTTATACCAAGAAGTGAGAGGATTGTTTTTATTAATAATAAGCAAGAAATAGTAATTAAAACTAAATTAAAAACTAGAAATCTAAAACCTAGAAGTAAAATAGATTTAGGTATTAAAGTTACTGATTTAAACGGTAACCCTGTAATGTCAAGTCTGTCAATTGCAGTTACTAACGCAAATAAGTTTTCTAAAAATAAATTTTCTTCAAATATTGTAACAAACTTTTTGTTAGAGTCTGATTTAAGAGGTTATATTGAAGAGCCTGAAGCCTTATTCGTAAATCAAGAAAAGTCAACATTGTTAAGGCTAGATTTAGTTATGCTAACAAATGGTTGGAGAAAACTAAATTTAGACACTATTTATAAATCAAATTATGATACTATAATAAAATATAAGTTTATAGAAGGGATTCAGATTTCAGGAATGTTAATGGATGTTTATAATAAACCATTAAGAAATAAGAAATTTAAAATGATTGCAAAATCCCGTGATAAGATATGGGTGTATCCTGGTTTTTCAGATAAGTTTGGGAAATTCAAAATAAAGGATATTATGCAGTATGGTTTAATTGAAGTAGTATTTAAAGTTTATAATTCTAACGGGGATTTGATAGAGTCTAAAGTTATTTTGGATACACAGGGTGAAAGTTTTGCTACACCAAAATCGAAGTTTAAATATTCACCAAAAAAAGGTTTATCAATAGAAGAAAAAAAATTCATTAAACAGTCAGTAGTAAAAAATGAATTAGACTCTATTTTTAAGTTAAAAAATGGAGATACTTTGTTAGATGAAGTTGTGGTTAGTGGTAAAATAAAAAAGTTAAAAGAAAAGAAGAGTGGTAGACCTTCTAATTATGGTGTTGAACCTGATGATGTAATTTATTTAGAAAATAGATCTGAGAATAATATTTTTCAGTTGATAAATACTATGGTTGGAGTTAATGCTTCTAGTGATGGTAATGTATCAATAAGAGGAGGTAGTGCCCCATTATTTGTAATTGATGGAGTTCCTGTTCCTAAAGTAGTTGATAATGATAGGAGAACATCTACGGATGATTTTGGACCAACGGGTATGAAAAAAAGGAGCACAAAAGCTCCAGATATAATATCTACTTATAATGTTTCAGATATAGAAAGGATTGAAGTGTTAAAAGGTCCTAGTGCAGCAATATATGGTATTAATGGAGGAAACGGAGTGATTCTATTATACACCAAAACTGCAAACCTTGCTTCGAGTGATAATATTAAGCTACCAAGTTATTTTATTAAAGGAACTTCTATTGGTAAAGAGTTTTATCAACCTAAATATAATGTTAAAGACCCTATGAATCGTAAGTTAGATTATAGAACGACAATTTATTGGAACCCTTTGTTATTAACAGATGAAAAGGGTAGAGCAAGACTTTCTTTCTATAATTCAGATGATTCAGATAAAATTCAAATATCGATAGAAGGGGTTTCATTATATGGTAATACAGGGGCATATTTAAAAACTATTACTAGGAATTAGTATGATAATAAACCAACTATTACGATTTACTCCTATATTAAAACAAAAAATATGGGGAGGAGAAAAGCTTAAAACTGTACTCAATAAAAAATCTGATGAAGATAAAATTGGTGAAAGTTGGGAGGTTTCTGATGTTGATGGAGATGAATCTATAGTTAGTAATGGTGAACTTAAAAGTAAAACACTAAGAGAATTAATTTCAATTTATAAAGGTGATTTAGTAGGTAAACATGTTTATGAAAACTTTAAAAACGAATTCCCTTTACTTATTAAATATATTGATGCTAAAGAGGTATTAAGTATTCAATTGCACCCTAATGATAATTTATCGAAAGAACGACATGATTCTTATGGTAAAACAGAAATGTGGTATGTAATGCAAGCCGATGATGAATCCAATATTATTATTGGTTTTAAAGAAGATTCTAATGAAGAGGAATACTTACATCATCTTAAAAATAAGTCTCTTTTAGAAATTTTAAATTCAGACGAAGTAAAAAAAGGAGATGCTTATTTTATTCCACCAGGTAGAGTTCATGCAATAGGAGGTGGGTTGTTATTAGCTGAGATTCAACAAACATCAGATATTACCTATCGTATTTACGATTGGGATAGAGAGGATATTGATGGCAATTACAGAGAATTACATACAGATAAAGCTTTAAAAGCAATAGACTTTAGTTCTAAAAAAACGTACAAAAGAGATTATTTAAAAGAAAATAATAAAGCTTCCGAAGTAGTTTCGTGCCCTTATTTTACAACAAACGTTTTACCAGTTACATCTAATTTGTCAGTTAAACATTACGATAAAGATAGCTTTGTTGTGTATATGTGTGTAGAGGGTAAGGTAGAATTTGTTTACGAAAATCAAAGAGAAACAATTCAAATGGGTGAAACCTTGTTAATTCCAGCTTGTATTAAAGAATTTGAGATTCAACCAAGTGTAGGCTCTGAGTTATTAGAAGTTTTCATAAAATAAAAACAGACTCAAAGTAAAAACCTTGAGTCTGCAAACTAACCAAATCAACTTAACGAATTAAGAAGCTTTTTGTATTGCGTAGCCAAATGTGGCTTTACAAATAATATCTTGTTTTTTTTCTTGTTTCTTAGCTACCGTAATATCTAAAACGATTTCTGTAGCGCTTAATTTTTTTATATTATTTTTTATAATAAGCTTATCATTTAAATAAGCGTTTTTTAGAATATCAAATTCTATACTCTTAAAAGTAGGTGAGGAACCTTTATATAGGTTAATGGAGGAATTTACGCTAGATTCAACTTTGTTATATAAAACTGAAGTTTTTAAAGCTTTATTTTTGCTAACTTGTTTTTTACTAACTGTAAATTGTTGAAGATTGTTTTGTGATACTATGTAATTTTTCATGATGTTTAAGTGTTAAGTGGCGGAAATTTTGGTTCTCTAAAAAATGGATTTTGTACAGTGTACATAATTGATGTTACATGCATGCCAACTCGTTTAATGTTCTTTAATGTGTTCATAATGATTAAAATTTAAAATATTAGTAAATAAAAAAAGGTGCTTTTTGTAAAAAGCACCTTTGTAGTTTATATTAAATATCGATTTTTAAAATCGTTGTTTAAGTCTATATTTATAAGTACTTTTCTTTACATATACATACTGTTTATGCATGCGCGTATTATTACACATAATCATGCCGACAGTGTTTAAAATTAATTGATATGCTTTAATAAGTACTTTCATAATGAGTCAAATGTAACAAAAGTTTTGATAAAACAATTAAAAAGTGAAAAATAATAATGTTAAAGTTCTGTAAATCATAATTTATTAGCTTTCTCTTTAAGCTATATAAATATGTATCTTTGAGTATTAATAATAGATAAAACTATGAATAATATAAAAGTAATTGCTTTTGATGCAGATGATACTCTTTGGGTAAACGAAACCTATTTTAGAGATGCAGAGAATGAGTTTGCTAAACTATTATCTGATTACGAAACCGAAAATAAAATTCACCAAGAGCTTTTTAAAAAAGAAATAGAAAATTTAAAAATCTATGGCTATGGTGTAAAAGGTTTTATGTTATCTATGGTTGAATGTGCTTTAGAATTATCCAATTATAAAATAAATCAAAGAACCTTAAATCAAATTTTAAATTTGGGTAAAGATATGCTAGAAAAGCCTATTGAATTATTAGATGGAGTAGAAGAGGTTTTAGAAAAGTTACAAGGAAAATATAAATTAATTGTAGCTACCAAAGGAGATTTATTAGATCAAGAACGTAAATTGGAAAAATCAGGAATCTTAAAGTATTTTCATCATACTGAAGTAATGAGCGAAAAGAAAAAAATGGATTACGAAAAACTTACAAAGCGTTTAGATATTAATCCTTCAGAATTTTTAATGATAGGGAATTCATTAAAATCAGATATTTTACCGTTAATCGAGATTGGAGCTTCAGCAATACATGTTCCATTTCACACGACTTGGGCTCATGAGGAAGTTAGTGAAGAGCAAAAATCGGACGACTATAAAACTGTCGCTAAAATTACTGATGTATTAAATTTCTTATAAATGAAATATTTAGATATTGATAGTTGGAATCGAAAACTGCATTTCGAACATTTTAGAACTTTAGAAGATCCAACTTTCGGAATTGTAGCAGATGTTGAGGTTTCTAAATGCTATAAATCAGCTAAAGAGAACAAGCAATCTTTTTTTGTGTCGTACTTGCACGCTTGTATGAAAGCAATTAATGAAATTGAAAGTTTCAAGTATAGGATTGAAGGAGACAAAGTTGCTATTTATGATGTAATTAATACTTCGCCAACTATTGCAAGAGAGGATAATACTTTTGGTTTTTCTTACGTTGAATTTTCAGAAGATTATAAAGAGTTTGAAAACAACTTTTTAAAGGAAAAAGAAAGAATTACTAATTCAAAAGATTTGTTTCCTCCAAAATATTCTTTAGGATGTGTTCACTGTTCAGCGATTCCTTGGGTGAGTTTTTCAAGTCATAAAGAACCCTTTTCAGGAAATAAAGATAGTAGTGTGCCCCAGTTAGCTTTCGGTAAAATTAAGGAAGAAAACAATAAAATGTTGATGCCTATAGCAGTAAATGTAAACCATGCTTTAGTAGATGGGTATGATGTAGGGCAGTTTTTTGAAAAATTTCAAGCTCATTTAGATAAAATCAACTAATTTTGCATCAAATATTATAATTATGGCAAGCATAAAAAATTTAAAAAAGGATATAGATTATACATTAGGAGATATTCTTGATATAACTAATTTAACAGCTCAGTTAAATTCAAATGTAGATGTAGAAAAGTCAGAAGCTATTAGAAATGAAATTTTTGAGATCTATGATGATTTGATAGCTAAAGTTAATGCTAAAAATGTAGAGAACAAGAAAGCTTATTTTAAGGGCGTTAGTGCTGAGTTAGAAGCTAAAGCAAACGCTTTATTAGACAAAGTTAATAGTTTATAATAACATAAACTAAGTTTTTAAAAAGCGAGATTTATTTTAAATCTCGCTTTTTTTTATGAAATTTTAACATATCGGAAGGAATAAAATTTCGTAAATTACGTTCAGTAAGAAACAACAACTTTTAACCCCCTAGTAGTATGGCAAGAGCAATGTTTGAATACACAAAGACAGTATTAAAAAAGGTAAGTTTTAATACAGATTTATTTTGTAGAGAACTAGAAAAAGCATTAGATAGGTTATTACCTTATGAAGTTAATGAACTAACAATTTGGTTAAAACAGTTTACAGCTAATAAACCAGATTTATATGTTTGTTTAGCTTTAGTAAATAATGAATAAAAAAAGGAAGCAATTTTGCTTCCTTTTTTTATTTACTTAGTTTTCTTCTTTTTTCACCTTTATACTTTTTAAAAAGTTTTCGATGAAACTCGTGTTCGGCAATTTCTAAAGTTAAAATCTTTTTAAAAGGTAGTATTTTTGAAACTCTATCATGAAAATTAGCTTTAATTTCATAACGTTGCTTAGCAATATCTCTAATTTTCTTTAAAATATTTTTAGATTCTTTTTCAGAAAGCTGCTCAATTCCTCCGTTTTTAAAAACTTCCTTTTTTATATTATAACGCTCTTCTCTGTGTAATTGCATCATTTCTTCGTCATATTTATTATAAATAGGCCAGAATTTCTCAGCTTCTTCAGACGAAAGATTTAATTTTTCGGTAATAAAAGAAACTTTGTAAGCTTTAATTTTTTCTCTCCCTTTTTTATGCTGTGCGTTTACATTAGAGCTAAATATACCTAAGGTAAAAATGAATAATAGTATTTTTTTCATGTTATTGAATTTCATTTATAAAATCAGAATTATCAATGTCGTTTAAATATTCTTCTAAATTTTCATCAGTTATAGATGAAAAAGTATCATCTTCTATATTAGTTTCGTTAAAAGCAATTGCTAATTCATCGCTGTCAGTATCTCCATATCCATTTTCGTACCAAGATTCAACATCCGCAATCGTAATATCGTCAAATGTAACAGATGAAGAGGTGGTATTAAAATAATTAAGTCCAATAAAAAGTAAAACAGATGCTGCAGCTGCTAGTGGAATAAATTGTAATACTTTCTTTTTTATCGATATAACTTTAACTTCTTTTTCCTTTTTATCGTTTAAGTTTAATTTTGAGAAAAGATCATCTTCAAAAGTGTCAAAATAATTAGAAGGAGTTTTAAAAGTATTTTCTTTTGGTAAGTCTTCTAAAAATATATTTGTAGTCACTTTTTCTTCTATCCCTTTAAAGTAATTTTCAGGAATATCAAAACCAGTTTTTTTACCAACTTGTTGGTTTATAAAATCTACGCTATTTTTTAATTCTTTATTCATCTTACTATTAAGACTTTACTTTTTGTAAAAGGTTTAATTATAGTTTTTAATAAATTCTTCTATTTTTTTTGCAGCAATGTGATAAGAGGCTTTTAAAGCACCTACTGATGTCTCTAAAACTTCAGAAATTTCATTGTATTTCATCTCATCAAAATACTTCATATTAAATACCAGCTGTTGTTTTTGTGGTAGGGTAGCAATCGCTTTTTGAAGTATGAGTTGAATTTCATCACCAGAAAACCAATTGTCGCTATCTAAATTAGATACGAGTTGATGTTGGTGTTCGGTAATATCGATGTTCTTTTCTTTGGCTCTTTTATTAATAAAGGTAATCGATTCGTTTGTTGCAATTCGATACATCCAAGAGTATAATTTACTCTCTCTTTTAAAATTATCGATACTTCTAAATATTTTGATAAAAGTATTTTGCAACACATCATCAGCATCGTCATGAGAAATAACAATCTTTCTTATATGCCAATATAATCGCTCTTTATATTGCGACACTAAATGTTTAAAGGCTACTTCTTTTGTTTTTGAATCTTGTAGCTGTTCAATAAGTGTAATTTCGTCGGTCAACTAAAATAGTTTAGCTGTTAGACTTTAAAGATAGTAAAAGGTTTAATAGAAAAATAAAAAAAAATTATACTCGTTTTCTTGAACAACCAAATAAACGTTTTTCTTTAATGGTTTCAGAAACTCCTTCAGGAAGCATTTCTTCCCATCCTTCTTCTCCATCTTTTATCATTTTTAACACTCTTCGAGAGAAAATATGTAAAATATCTTGATCAAAGTCTTTAATATCTATAAGTCTTCCGTTGTTTTTAAAGAATTTATATAGTTCTTTCATTCTAGGATGTACTTTTAGATTATCGCTAGTTATGAAATCTCCAGTTTCGTCATCTTTATATGGAAACATGTATACTTTTAAATCACGATAAAAAAGTTTACCAAAGGCCTCTAAAATACCACCACTTAAGTCACGATAATATTTTTCATCAAAAATTTGAATAAGGTTGTACACTCCCATAGCAAGTCCCATACGTTCTTTGGTAAACTCACTAAAGTATTCAACTAATCTAAAATATTCTTGATAGTTGGTAATCATTACATTTTGACCAAGTGCACAAAGCAATTCTGCTCTATCTAAGAAATCACGTTCGTTAATTTCTCCTTCAGCTCTAAGGTTACTTAAAGTAATCTCAAAAATAACTTGCGTTTTTTCAGGATTAACTTTCTTCTCAGCCAAGAACATTTGTTTAGATCTTTCAAACATATCCATGTTTACTTTAGTAACCGGACGGTAACTACCACGTAAAGCTAAAATGTTTTTCTTGTAAAGTACTTGCGCTGGTAATAAGTTATTACCGTCAGGACCAAACATTACTGCATTAGTCATTCCGTTTTTAACTAACTGTAAGCTCATTAAACGATTATCAACATACATAAAACGCGGACCAGAGAAATTAATCATGTCAATTTCTAAACGATCACTATCAATATTGTCGTAAAATGATTTTAGTAATTCTTTTGGACTGTCATTTAAATAATAAGCTCCATATACTAAGTTTACACCAAGAACTCCTAAGGTTTCTTGTTGTTGACGAGCGTCAGTTTCTTTAAAACGGAGGTGTAAAATAATTTCATTATAGTCTTCAAGTGGGTCTAATTGAAAACGAATTCCAACCCAACCATGACCTTTAAACTTTTTAGAAAAGTTAATTGTTGCCACAGTATTGGCGTAACTAAAAAATAATTTATCAGGATGTTTTTCACGATCAAGACGTTCTTCGATTAAGTCCATTTCATGCTTCAACATTTTCTTTAATCGAGGTTCGGTAACATAACGATTGTCTTCTTCTATTCCATAAATTGCATCAGAGAAATCTTTGTCATAAGCACTCATGGCTTTTGCAATAGTACCTGAGGCTCCTCCAGCTCTAAAAAAATTACGTACAGTTTCTTGTCCAGCTCCAATTTCAGCAAAAGTACCATAAATATGAGCATTTAAGTTTACTTTTAAAGCTTTACTTCTAGTCGTTGGTACTGTACTTATCTTTTGATCTCCTTTAAGCGTAATTGCCATTCTATTATATTTTGTTACTTTATAACAAATGTACTGAAAATAGGAACTATCAGACAATTTTTGTCGTATTTTTGTGTTGAAAATGGAGAAAAAAAAAGAATTAAAAGTAACTTTTTTAGGCACAGGGACTTCTACAGGAGTTCCAATGGTTACGAGCAAACATCCGGTAGCGTTTTCTAACGATTTTAGAGACAAAAGATTGCGGTCTTCAATATTAATCTCATGGGATGATATTAATTATGTGATTGATTGTGGTCCTGATTTTCGTCAACAAATGATGCGAGAAGAAGTAGCCTCAATAAATGGAATATTATTTACTCATGAACATGCCGATCATATTGCTGGTTTAGATGAAATTAGACCGTATTGTTTTCAAATGGGAGCAGTACCTATTTATCTTTCTGAAAGAGTTTTAGGGGTGTTGAAAAAAAGATATGATTATATTTTTGCTACTGAAAACAGGTATCCAAGTGCTCCAAAAGTTGCATCTACAATTATTTCACATCAAAATAGCTTTTCTTTAGACGGAGTAGAAGTAACTCCAATTGAAGTAATGCACGGTAAATTACCAATTTTAGGATACCGTTTTAATGATATAGCTTACCTCACCGATATTAAAACAATAACAGAAGAAGAAAAAGATAAATTAAATAATTTAGATACTTTAATAGTAACAGGTTTAAGAATAGAACCGCATTCAACTCATTTTAATTTAGAAGAAGCTTTAGAGTTTATTAAAGAAATAAAACCTAAAAGAGCTTACTTAACCCACATTAGTGAGTTGCTTGGTTTTCATGCTGAAGTAGAAAAAGAATTGCCAGAAAATGTGTTTTTATCTTATGATGGATTAAAAATATAATTGGTATTAAATTTATTGATACCATTATTAGTATTAAATTTTGAAAGAATTTGAAAGTGATAAAATCCCTTTTTATCTTTCGGATAAATAAAACAGCAAATGAAAATTATTATATCTCCAGCAAAGTCGTTAGATTTTGAAAATAAAGCCACAACAAGTTTATATACACAACCAAGATTTTTAGAACAATCTATAAAGTTAAACAAGAAATTAAAAACCATATCTAGAAAGAAATTATCTGAGTTGATGAAAATTTCTAATGATTTAGCTGTTTTAAATTATGATAGAAATCAAAGTTGGCAACCTAATTTTAGTTTAGATAACGCAAAACAAGCTGTTTTTGCTTTTACGGGTGAAGTATTTAGAGGAATCGATGTGAATTCTCTTTCGGAAGAAAAAATACCTGAATTACAAGATAAGTTAAGAATTTTATCAGGATTGTATGGTTTGTTAAAACCATTAGATTTAATTCAACCGTACCGTTTAGAAATGGGAACTAAACTAAAAGTGGGTAGAACAGAAAACCTATATAAATTTTGGGATACTAGGTTAGCAGACTCTTTAAATGAAGAATTAGAAGAAGGAGAATTGTTAATTAATTTGGCGAGTTCAGAATATTTTAAGACTTTACCTAAAAAGGTTTTAAAAGTACCAATGATTACACCAGTATTTAAAGACTTTAAAAATGGGCAGTATAAAACAATCATGACATTTGCTAAAAAGGCTCGTGGATTAATGGTACGTTATATTATCGATCATAATATTCAAACATTAGAAGATTTAAAGGGATTTGATGTTGATGGTTATGGATTTTCTCAAGAGATGTCTACTGAAACAGAATTGGTTTTTACACGATAAATGAGTTTTAAAAAGCTATTTAAGTTTTTTCTATTAGGATGTTTATTTATTGTTGCTGTAGTTTATTTTTCTAATAAAGCTGTCGTAAATAATGCTGAAGGGAAATTGTATACATCAGTAAGAGATATTCCTAAAAATAAAGTTGGATTACTTTTAGGCACTGTAAAATATCTTTCTAACGGAAGAGTAAATTTATATTATCAATTTAGAATTGATGCCGCAGTTAAATTATATAAATCAGGAAAAATAGATTTTATAATTGTTAGCGAAGATAATGGTTCAAAAGGGTATGATGAACCTACCGATTTTAAAAATGATTTAATAAGATCTGGAATTCCAGAAAACAAGATTTTTTTAGATTATGCAGGTTTTAGAACTTTAGATTCTGTGGTTAGAGCTAAAGAAATATTTGGCCAAAAATCAATAACCATTATATCTCAACAGTTTCATAACGAAAGAGCTATATATTTATCGGAGCATTTTGGAATACAAGCTGTTGGTTTTAATGCTAGAGGTATTTCTGGTAAATATGGAATAAAAGTCCAGTTGAGAGAATACTTAGCAAGAGTTAAAGTATTTGTTGATATTTTATTTAATGTGCAACCAAAATTTTTAGGAAAACTTATAGAGATAAAATAATTTAACAATCGGCTAAACCTACTGTTATAGCTAAACCTCCTTCAGAAGTTTCTTTGTAGTTACGGTTCATATCTTTAGCGGTTTCCCACATAGTATCTATCACTTTATCTAACGGAACTAATGATTCTTCAGGGTTGGTTTCTAAAGCTAATTCAGCAGCATTAATAGCTTTAATAGCCCCCATGGCATTACGTTCGATACAAGGCACCTGCACTAATCCACCAATAGGGTCGCAAGTTAAACCTAAATGATGTTCCATTGCAATTTCAGCAGCAACTAAACATTGCTCAGGAGTACCACCTAAAAGTTCGGTTAATGCAGCAGCAGCCATTGCAGATGACACACCTATTTCTGCTTGACAACCACCCATAGCAGCAGAGATGGTTGCATTTTTCTTAAAGATGCTTCCAACTTCTCCGGCAACTAACAAGAATTTTTTAATGTGTTCAAAATCTGCTTCGTGGTTTTCAATTACCAAATAATACATTAAAACAGCAGGAATTACACCAGCACTTCCGTTTGTAGGTGCAGTAACAACTCTACCTAATGATGCGTTTACTTCATTTACAGATAATGCTAAACAGCTTACCCACTTTAAGATTTCACGAAACTTAACTTCTGTTCCTCTAATTGCTGTAATCCACTCTTGTTCATTGTTGTAGGTAGAATCTTTAATTAGTTTTTTGTGTGTTTCAAAAGCTCTACGTTTAACATTTAATCCACCCGGTAAAATGCCTTCGGTGTGGCAACCAATGTACATACATTCTAACATAGTGTTCCAAACACGCTTTAGTTCTGCGTCAATCTCATCAGCAGTTTTTAAAACCAATTCGTTTTTAAAAACAATATCAGAAATTGTCTTATTCTCTTTTTTACAATAAGCTTCTAATTCAGTAGCTCTGTTTATTGGATACGGAAAGTTTTGTTTGTTTATTTGAGTGTCAGAAGAAGCTTCAACTGTTTCTTGAATTACAAACCCACCACCAATAGAGTAGTAGGTTTCTGTAGATATTTCTTTTCCTTTTGAAAAACCTCTAAAGGTCATTCCGTTAGAATGAAATGGTAAAAAGTCTTTATTAAAAACTACATTTTCAACAGAAAATATGATTGCTTTTTCAGCATTAAAGTTTAATGTTTTAGTTTCTTTTATTTCATTGATAATGGTTTCGATATCGTTAACAGGAATGTATTCAGGATCTGTACCACTTAAACCTAATAAAACGGCTAAATCTGTCGCATGTCCTTTTCCTGTTAGAGATAAAGAACCATAAAGGTCAATTTTAATCCCATCAATAGTAGAAAAAAGAGAAGATTGTTTTAATTTCTCTATCCATTGTTGGGCTGCTCTCCAAGGACCTAAAGTGTGTGAACTAGAAGGCCCCACACCAATTTTTAGCATATCAAAAACACTAATAAATTGCGACATATTAAATTGTTGTTTGTTGAGGGCTAAAATAGAAAAATCCTGTATTAAATATAATACAGGATTTAGTTTTTATAAAGATAAGAAAGATTACATTCCGTAAACTCCTTCTTTGTCAAATTTCTTTGCTAACATATAGTATACTACTGCACGGTATTTATTTCTTTCAGATCTACCGATTCTTTCCATTACTTCATCAATAGCTTTGTCTAATTCAGGGCTATCAGCTAAACCTAATTTTTTCATTAAGAAATTCTTCTTAACAGTTTCTAATTCTTTAGCATCTGTACCAGATACAGTTTCAGCATCTTTTTTATAAATAGAAGGACCTAAACCTTTAGTAACAGCTTTTAATAAATCGGTATTAGAGCGGATATCTCTATCGTCCATAAATTTTTTATACAATTCTACTTTTTCGTCAAATTTACTCATGATTTTTTGTTTAAAATTAGATGTTAATCTTGTTTGAATTTTTTAATCATTCCAAATATAGAAAAATAATTTGTTCTTTCAAATAGGAGGAAAGTAAATATATTTTAACGACTGTTATTGTTAATTAAATTGTTGAAAACAAAAAGAGTTGTAAGTAAAAAGGCATCGTTCTTGTAGTAATTTTATATAAATTCAAATCTGTAGCCTATGTCTTTATCAAAATTTGAATCAATGTTGAAAACCAACGATGTATATTTTTTTGATGCTGTTGAATTTGAAACAATTATAGAGCATTATTTAAATATAGGTAAACATTCGTTGGCAAAAAAAGCTGTACAGCTTGGTCTGGAGCAGCATCCTACTTCAATTCAGTTAAAATTAATGCGAGTTGAAATCTTAATTTTTGAGAATGAATTGCAAGAAGCAATCAAGATGCTTACAAAAATAGAAGCATTAGAACCTCACAATGATGAGGTGTTTATTCAGAAAGCAGTTATTTTTTCTAAAAAGAATAAGCATGTAGAAGCAATTTCAATTTTAAAAGAATCTTTGCAATACATTGAAGATCCATCTGATGTTTGGTCGATGATGGGTATGGAATATTTATATTTAGATGATTTCGAAAATGCTCGTTTAAATTTTGCGAAATGTATCGAAGTTGATTTTGAAGATTACTCTTCGTTATATAACCTTGTATATTGTTTTGATATGGAAGGAAGTCATGAAGATGCTATACGATATTTAAATGCGTATGTAGATAAGAATCCGTATTGCGAAGTTGCTTGGCATCAATTAGGGAAACAATACTTTGAGTTAGGAATGTTTAAAGAAGCTTTAACATCCTTTGATTATGCAGTATTAATTGATGAAAGTTTTATAGGTGGATATTTAGAAAAGGCAAAAACTTTAGAAGAGTTAAAAGATTATGAAGAAGCGATTAAGAATTATTTAATCACACTTGAATTAGATGATCCAACAGCTTTTGCTTATGTAAGAATAGGGCAGTGTTACGAAAAGTTAAAAAACACTCATACTGCAATGCACTTTTATAAGAAGGCAGTGCATGAAGATCCTTTGCTAGATAGAGGTTGGATTATGTTAACGAATGTTTGTTATAAAGAAAACAATTATCAAAAAGCACTATACTATATAAACAAAGCAATTCAAATCGATGAAACCAATGCATTGTATTGGAGAAGGTATGGAGATATTAATTTAAAACTTAATTTTTACGAAGAAGCAGTTAAAGCGTTTTCTACTTGTATAGATTTAGGAGATCAAGAAATTGAAATTTATGTTGCTTTAGCTGACATATTATTATTTTTAGGTGATTTTAATGAGGCTTTAAGAAGATTGATTCAAGCAAAGAAAATATATAAAGAATTCGCAGAAGTAGAATATCGTTTGTGTGGTTTGTTTATGATTCTTGAGAAAGAAGAATATAGCCTAACACATTTAAAAAATGCATTAGCTATCGATTATGAATATCATTCAATAGTTAAAGAGCTTTATCCTACAGTATATGAAAATGAAAGAGTCCAAAAAATAATATCTAACTACAAAAAAGCGATTAGATAAAAAAAGAGCCTTAAAATAAATTTATTTTAAGGCTCTTTTTTTACGATATTCGTTTCCAGATTTTAATAAGAATAAATACGCAGATTAACGTTAGTATCGATAGCCCCAAGGCTAAGATCGTTTTACCATAAATCCAATTTCCAGTAGCGAATAAAAAGCTATAAACACCAATAGTACCCGTAATAAAAGCTACTATTTTTACTCCAATATTTTTAAATTTACTTTCTCCTTCAAAAATTAGTGTATCAAATTTATTGATAGTTTCATTATCTGTTGGTTGTGTTAAAAGTGTAACTAAAACCCATCCAATAGTTGTAATGAAAACACCTATGATTAATTGCCAATAACCAGCAATCTCAATAATAGGATTCTCAAGTTTTCCGTTTATAAAAAAGAATATAGCTATAACAAATGAAATAGCCATAGCAGCTATTTCGCTATAAGGATTTATTCTGCTCCAAAACCAACGTAGAATAAATAATAAACCAGTACCAGCACCTATTTGCAATAATAAGTCAAACACATCTTTAGCAGATTGAAGGTAAAAAGAGAATAAGGCAGCACATAGCATTAATAAAATGGTTGATATTCTACCAACTACTACTTTTTGTTTTTCAGAAGCCTCTTTATTTATAAATCTACTGTAAAAATCGTTTACTAAATATGAACTTCCCCAATTTAATTGTGTGGAAATGGTACTCATAAAAGCTGCAATTAAAGATGTTAATACAATACCTATAAGTCCAGCAGGTAAATAGGTCATCATAGCAGCGTATCCAACATCATGTCCTTGCATATCGGTTGTTAAACTTGGAAATGCTTGATTCATACTTTCTAAGCTTGGAAAAATAATTAACGAAGCTAATCCAACAATAATCCATGGCCAAGGACGTAAAGCATAATGTGCAAAATTGAAAAATAAAGTAGCCCAAGTAGCATTTTTTTCATCTTTAGCAGCTAACATACGTTGTGCGATATATCCTCCTCCTCCAGGTTCAGCACCAGGGTACCAAGTGCTCCACCACTGTACTGCAAATGGAATGATAAACAATGTAATTAAAGCTTCGGTATTCGAAAAATCTGGAAGCATTGCTAATTTACCACTAACATTAGGGTGAGATAATAAATTTGATAGACCATTTATTTCTGGAAGGTTTATAATATAAATTGTAGCCCAAACTGAACCAACCATTGCAATTAAAAACTGAACAAAATCGGTAAGTAAAACACCTTTTAATCCACCTAAAGAAGAATATATGACAACAATAATTGATGAGTATAAAAGCATTTCACCTTGTGAGATTCCTAATAAAATATTTGCAATTTTAGCCCCCGCTAAACAAACTCCAGCCATTGTTATTATGTTAAAGATTACTCCCAGATAAATAGCTCTAAAACCTCTTAAAAAACTAGCCATTTTACCAGAATAACGAATCTCGTAAAATTCTAAATCGGTTGTTATTCCTGATTTACGCCATAATTTTGCATAAAAAAATACTGTAAGCATACCTGTAAGTAGCATTGCCCACCAAACCCAGTTACCAGAAACTCCGTTTTTACGAACCAATTCAGTGACCAATCCAGGAGTATCAGCAGCGAAGGTTGTTGCCACCATCGAAACACCTAATAACCACCAAGGCATATTTCTTCCTGATAAAAAGAATTCAGCGCTGTTTTTCCCTGCAGATTTTGAGGCCCAAAGACCTATTAATAATGAAAGGATAAAAAATCCTATGATGATTGAATAATCAAGAGAGGTTAAAGTCATGTTTTTTAGTTTGATTGGTTAAAAGTAGTCAAATAATATGAAAAGTTAAATTTGAATTAAAACAAGAAATGATTTTATCTTTTTTATTGAAAAACGACTTAAAATGAGTAAATTTGATGTTCGTTTTATGGGAAAAATAAAGAAAATAGCAGTAATGACATCTGGAGGAGATTCTCCAGGAATGAATGCGGCAATCAGATCGGTTGTTAGAACCTGTGCGTATTATCGTACTGAATGTATGGGGATTTATAGAGGTTATCAAGGGTTGATAGAAGGAGATTTAGTTCCTTTAACCGCTCGTAGCGTGAATAATATTATTCATAAAGGAGGTACAATATTAAAATCAGCAAGATCTAAAGATTTTAGAACTAAAGAAGGAAGAGAGAAAGCTTATCAACATTTAAAAGAAAACAATGTAGATGCGTTAGTGGTAATTGGAGGAGATGGTTCTTTTACAGGAGGCGTTGTGTTTAATAAAGAATTCAGTTTTCCTATAATTGGTATTCCAGGAACTATTGATAACGATATTTCTGGAACCACTCATACTTTAGGTTACGATACAGCTTTAAATACTGCGGTCGAAGCGATTGATAAAATTAGAGATACAGCATCTTCACATAATAGATTGTTTTTTGTTGAAGTTATGGGGCGTGATGCAGGTTTTATTGCCTTAAATGCTGGAGTAGGAGCTGGTGCTGAAGAGATTTTAATTCCAGAAGAAGATTTAGGTTTGGAACGAATGTTAGAATCTTTAAAAAAGAGTAGAAGAACAGGTAAGTCTTCAAGTATAGTTGTGGTTTCAGAAGGTGATAAAACAGGTAAGAATGTTTTTGAATTAGCAGATTACGTTGAGGAAAATTTGCCAGAATATGAGGTAAGAGTTTCGGTGTTAGGTCATATGCAAAGAGGAGGCTCTCCAACATGTTTTGATAGAGTGTTGGCAAGTAGGTTGGGGGTAAAAGCTGTAGAGTTGCTTTTAGATAGTCAAACCAATTTAATGGTAGGTTTACAAAATAATAAGGTGGTTGCTACCGACTTAGAAAAAGCAATAAAAGGTCAGGATAGCATAGATACTGAGTTGTTAAGAGTATCAGATATTATGACGACATAAATTAAAATAAGAATATTAAAATTAAGTAAATGATAAAAATAGGAATTAACGGATTTGGAAGGATAGGTAGATTAGCATTCCGTTCAGCAATGAAAAGAGATAATGTGCAAGTAGTTGCCATTAATGATTTATTAGATGTAGATTATTTAGCCTATTTATTAAAATACGATTCTGTTCATGGTCGTTTCGATGGTGATGTTGAGGTGAAAGACGGAAACTTAGTTGTAAACGGACAAGTAGTTAGAATTACAGCAGATAGAAATCCTGAGAATTTAAAATGGAATGAAGTCGGAGCAGAATATGTAATTGAATCTACAGGTTTTTTTACCACTAAAGAAAAAGCTGAATTACATATTAAAGGAGGAGCTAAGAAAGTAATCATTTCCGCACCATCTAAAGATGCTAAAATGTATGTAATGGGAGTTAATCATAAAGAAATGACAGCTGAAGAAACTATTGTTTCTAATGCTTCATGTACTACAAATTGTTTAGCACCATTAGCAAAAGTATTACACGAAAACTTTGGATTAGAAGAAGGTTTAATGACTACTGTTCACTCAGCTACATCGACTCAAAACTTAGTTGATGGACCAAACTCTAAGCGTACTCGTGGGCGTTCTGCATTGCATAATATTATACCAACTTCTACTGGAGCAGCGAAAGCAGTTACAAAAGTAATTCCTGAGTTAGAAGGTAAATTAACAGGGATGGCTGTTCGTGTGCCAACAATGGATGTGTCTTTAGTAGATTTAACTTTTAAAACTAGAAAAGCAACTTCGTTAAAAGAAATTTTAAAAGCATTAGAAGAAGCATCTAAAGATGATTTAAAAGGGATTTTAGACGTTACTTATGATGAAGTTGTTTCTCAAGATTTTGTTTCTGAAACAAGAACTTCTGTTGTTGATGCAGGAGCTTCATTAGAGTTAAATGAAAACTTTTTTAAAGTAATTTCTTGGTATGATAATGAGTATGGTTACGCAACTAAGATTGTTGATTTATTAGAATATTCGGCATCTTTATAAAAGCATAAAATATTTTGTAAATTGTATTCCCGCTTTTATGCGGGAATTTTTTATTAGAAGGAAAAATATGGAGATAGCAATTATTGCACACGATGGTAAGAAGGCAGAAATGGTTCAGTTTTTAAATGAGCACAAAGCAATTTTACATCAAAAAGAAATTGAATTAATTTCTACTGGTACTACTGGAACAAAAGCTGAAAAAGCTGGATTCAAAGTAACTAAGTATCTATCTGGACCTTATGGAGGTGATGCTCAAATAGCAAGTAGGGTAGCAGAAGGAAAGTGTAATATGGTGTTGTTTTTTAGAGATCCACATGAGAAACATCCACACGAACCAGATATTTCTATGTTGTTGCGTTTATGTGATGTCCACGATGTTCCCTTGGCAACAAATCCAGCAACTGCAGAATTGTTGATGAAGTCAATTTAAAAAGTATATAAAAGAAAACCGAAACAAATTGTTTCGGTTTTCTTTTGTTGTAATTTCACAAACTATTTAATAGCGATCATGCTAATCTCTACGTTTACAAACTTAGGTAAATTAGCTACTTCAACAGTTTCTCTAGCTGGTGCAGTAGCTTCATTAAAATACTCAGCATACACTGCATTGATTTTAGAAAAATTATGCATATCTGAAATGAAAATAGAAGTTTTAACTACGTTTTCGAAAGTCATTTCAGCCGCCGCTAAAACTTCTTTCATGTTTTTCATTACTTGTTTTGTTTCTGCTTCAATAGAATCTAAAACTAAGTTTCCAGTTTCTGGATTAATCGCGATTTGACCAGAAGAATAAAGTGTGTTACCACTTAATACTGCTTGATTGTACGGGCCTATAGGAGCAGGAGCTTTACCGGTAGTTATTATTTTTTTCATTTTAATCTTTATTCTAAATAGTTTAAAAAAGCCTTCTGTCAGGTGGTTTGTTTTTATCCCATTTTAAATCACTTAACACCCCAGCTTTAACACCTATAAAAAAGTAATAAGATGAGTTTGTTCCAAAAGGAGTCCAGCTAAAATTAAAGCGCCAACTGTCTAAGTCCCTAGAGAAATTTAAGCGTGTGTAGGTAAAAGCATTATCTTTTATGTCATATCCAGAGGAAAAACCAACTTTCCATTTAGGAGATAACTCTACATCACCACTAAACATTAACGTATTGCTTCCTATGTTACTTCTAAGCCCATTATTTGAATAGTTCATAGCATAGGCTAAGTTTAATGTCCAGGGAATTTTTAATTTGTAAAGTTCAGTTTCTTTTGTTTCATTCCCTTTATTTTGTTGATTATCTGGGTTACTAGCAAAACCATTTACAGGTGGTGTATTTTGACCAAATACATCTGGTGTGTCTTGAGCTCCATTACCATTATTTTCATCCGAATTATCTTCTCCCTCTTCTTTCTTTTGAAAATCTTTACTAGAGAGAGAATAATTTGCTGTAATACCAAAGTTTGTTAATCTAAAAATATCAGAATTAAATTTATTAATTCTTTGCCCTTTATCATTTATTTGATAAGGATCTAAAGTGGCATTTACATTTAAGGCTAACTTATCTTTAAATAGACGAGTACCTGCATTTGCACTTACTGGACTCCAACGTAAACTATCTGCCGCAATATTATAACTGGAACTGAAATTTAAATTATTAAGTATAGTTATTTTCTTGTCTTCTTCATCACTATCGGGGTCTTTTGGAGCAACCTTAGCTTCTAAAACATTGTTTAATGTAATTCCAATAGAATTAGATAATCCACTTCCAGGTGTGCCATAAATCCCTCCTTCAAAGGGTGAATAGGTTAATAAATCATTTGGATCATTACTTTGTTGTACTTGCAATTCATGATTTTGAGCAAAGTTAGGTCTATATCCGTATGAAATAGAAGGTCTAAATGTGTGACGGATTGCTTTTAATCTCCCTTTTTTAAAATTAAAAGTTCCGTAAATGTTAGTAGATAAAGAAACACCAAAATTATATTCATGAAAACGATTAAATCCACTTATTGTATCATTAATAACAGCTCCAAGATTACCACTTGAATTTGTTGCAGAAGGATCATATCGCTTATTAATTTTATCAAAATACCAAACGTCTTTATAGTTGATGCTTGGTGATAATGTAAAGTACTTAAAAGCTTTTAAATTTGTATTAGTACTTATATTATGTTGAATTCCTTTTTTTGCTGAGTTAAACATTTTTTGAGTAAAAAACTCATCATCGGTAGTGTTAATTCTTAACTCACCCTGCATACTATAAGTTAATCCCATTTTTTGAATAGGATTTTTCTTAACCCCATTTTTACCTACAAAAGGATAAATACGATCCATGTTTAATTGTAGAGATGGCAGTGTCATGGTTATTTGTTGCGTATTTGTATTTTGAGAATGCGTTGCAGTAACATTCATGTTAAATGGTGTGCCAACAAAGTTTTTATAGTATGAAATAGAAGAGTTTAATGTGTTGTTTAAGAACTGTGAACTATTAAATTCATTAAGTGATTGACGGTAATAGGTACTGCTTCCTAAATTAACAGAGGCTGAAAAACGAGAGTTAGGACTTGATTTAGTGTCTTGGCTATGACTCCATTGAAGATTAAAATTTGATGATTTACTAAAGTCACTTAAACCTCTAATTCCTTGAATAATATTTTCAAAACGAATGCTGAAATTACCACTAAATTTATAACGAACATAATAATTTGAATCACCTCTTAAACCCCAACTTCCATTGGTGTATATGTCACCCAAAACGGTTAAGTCAAAATAATCACTTAAAGCAAAGTAATAACCACCATTTTGTAAAAAGAAACCTTGTCTATTACTTTCACCATAAGAAGGAATAATAAAACCAGAGGTTCTTTTATCAGTTAACGGAAAAAAAGCAAAAGGTAAATATACAGGTGTAGGTACGTCAGCTAAAACTAAATTACTTCCACCTATTATAATTTTTTTTCCAGGGACTAATTTTGCTTTGTTAGTTTGAATATAATAATCAGGATTATCTTTTTGTGATGTTGTAAAACGTAAACGACGCATATAAATAGTAGAGTCGTTTACCCTTTTTGTTTTTTCACCGTAAGTGATAATTCCTCCTTGAACAGTTTTTACACCATAAACTAAAGCTTTTTTAGTTTTAAAATTAAATAGAATTGAGTCTTGTTCAGATTCTTGACTGCCTTGTTTAAAAACTGGTCGTTGATGATAACCTAAGCTATCTTTAATTCCTTTGGCATAAACAGTATTGTTTTTATAGTCAAGAATAATAATTCCTGCTTTTAGGTCAATATCAGTATAAGTTACTTGGGCTTTGTTATATAAAGTAACAGTTTTGTCTTTTGCGTTTTGAATAGTATAATCTTCAGCATTGTGCGTAATAATTCCGTCGATAACTTCTTTAGGTTTTATAGAATCGTTAGCTATCGTGTCCTTTTTTAAATCTAATAAATCACCTTTCTTTAAATCGATTAAAGTATCTTTTTTAATATTTAAAACAGGTTTTTTAGCAGGCTTTTGAGGGGGTACATTTGTTTTGCCAAAATCTTGAGCATTACCTATTTGAAAACAAAAGAGGTAGAAAGCTAAAAGTATGTAAGTTAGATTTGTTCGCAATGTTATAAATACTATTTTTGTGTTATATTTAAAAACTTTGGCGTGCTATTTGAATGCCTTAAAATAAAAATCAAAAATAGTTAAATTTTATTGATGCAATTCTTAAAATCCTGTAAATATAATCTCTCGAAATTATCCTTTATTTTTTTAATAATATTTTGTGATTTTTTTAGCTTTTCTGTTGAAGTATCTGCGCAAAAAAAGTATACTGTAGTTTTAGATGCTGGTCATGGCGGAAAAGATTCTGGTAATATTGGTAATGGTTATAGAGAAAAGAAAATAGCCTTACAAGTAGCTTTAGATGTTGGTAAGGAATTGTTAACTGCAAAAGATATTAATGTTGTTTACACTCGTAAAAAGGATGTTTTTGTAGAGTTGCATAATAGAGCTAAAATTGCGAATACAAAAAAAGCAGACTTATTTGTGTCAATACACTGTGACGCTTTTACAAAAGAATCACCTCATGGTGCAAGTACTTTTGTTTTAGGTTTGAGAGGAAATAATGGGAATTTTGAAATAGCCAAAAGAGAAAATGCGGTAATTTTATTAGAGGATAATTATAAGCAAAATTATGATTATGATCCAAATTCACCAGAATCATTGATTGGATTATCGGTACTTCAGGAAGAAAATCTTGATAATAGTTTATCTATAGCTAGTATGATTCAAGATAACTTTATATCATTAAAAAGAAATAACCGAAGAGTAAAACAAGATAATTTCTTAGTGTTAAGAGAAACCGTAATGCCAAGTGTTTTAATAGAGTTAGGTTTTTTAACGAATAAATCTGAAGGGCGATTTTTAAATACTCGATCTGGTCAAATAAAAATGGCTAAAGCAATTGCAAAGGCAATTAAAAAATATATACAAGGTGTAAAACTAAACGATGTAAATAATGCAGTTGCTGTTACTAAAAAGAAGCCAACTCCTAAAAAAACAAAACCAATAGTTAAAAAAACTACTCCAAAGAAAAAGGAGGAAAAGAAAGTTGTAGCAGCTAAAAAAGAAATTAAGAGAACTCCTAAGAAAATTGTTGTTAAAGCTCCAGTGAAAAAATCACCAGTGGTTAAAAAGAAGGTGAATTCAGTAGTTGAGTTTAAAGTACAGATAGCAGCATCAAAAAAATATTTAGACGAGAATAATTTCAACTTTAAAGGATTAAAAAATGTAGAGTCTATGTTTATTGATGATTACTACAAATATTACTATGGTAATACTTCTGATTTTGTTGAAATTAAAAAGATTTTAACCAAAGTTAGAAAAACTGGTTATAAAGATGCTTGGGTTGTTGCTTTTAAAGACGGACAAAGAATAAGTATAAAAGAAGCCTTGAAAAACCGTTAATTTAGAGGAATTCTATATTTATACTCACAAAATTATTAGTATTTTCGCTGGTATAAATTATGTTTATGTCTAAAGAACTTAAAACGGGAATTGTCGCTGTAGTTATTATCGCTTTATTTATTTGGGGGTATAATTTCTTAAAGGGGCAAGACTTATTTAGCGCTGGTAGCCGACACTTTTTTGTAGAATACAACAATATTAATGGACTTAATGAAGCTAGTCAGGTAACCATTAATGGTTTAAAAGTAGGTAAGGTAGATGAAATTGTTTTTAATAATTCTCCAGAAAAAAAAGGAAATCTAATTGTTAAGATTTCTTTAGCAACCGATTTTAATTTTTCAAAAAATAGTATTGCTAAAATTTACTCTGCTAGTTTAATGGGCGGACAAAATTTAGCAATCGTTCCAAAATATGATGGAGAAACTGCTATTTCAGGAGATTTCTTGAAAGGAGAAGTAGAATCAGATATCTTTTCTTCAGTAGGAGAAAAATTAAATCCTATTCAAGCTAAACTAGAAAATGTATTGGTTGGTGCTGATTCTTTATTGATAGGTTTGAATCAAGTCTTAGATGAAAAATCACGTAAGAGTTTAAATAGAAGTATCTCTGGATTAGAAGGCACAATCACAGATGTTCGAAAAACATTGTCTTCAGTTAATGGTTTATTAGCAAATAACAAGGACAATCTAGATTCTACTTTAGTAAACGCTAAAAAAATAACAGATAATTTCTCGAAAGTTTCAGAAGATTTAGCAAAATCAAATTTAGGAGAAACGGTTAAAAAATTAGAAACTACATTAACTGATGTGAATGCGTTATTAGCAAATATGAAATCAGGAAAAGGAACTTTAGGTAAGTTGATGACAGATGATAAGATGTATACTAATTTAACGAATGCATCGAAAGAAATGGAAGAGTTATTACGTGAAATGAAATTAAACCCAAAACGCTTTGTACATTTTTCATTATTTGGTAAAAAAGCAAAACCATTTAACGAAGAGAATAACACTAAAAATGTAAGTAATAAATAGGCTTACATTAATAAACTAACAAAACTTAATAATTAAAGAACGATGGAGAAATACGTACCAAACATCTTTTTTGCATTTATTTTAATTGCAGGAATTGGATATTTTGTAATGAATGTTCGTAAGCTTATTAGAAACATTAAGCTAGGAAAAGATATTGATAGAACAGATAGAAAACCTGAACGTTGGAAAAACATGGTTAAAATTGCTTTAGGGCAATACAAAATGGTTCGTCGTCCACTTTCAGGAATTTTACATATTGTAGTATATGTAGGATTTATTTTAATCAATATCGAAATGCTAGAAATCGTTATTGATGGTTTATTTGGTACACACCGTGTTTTTCAACCAATTTTAGGAGATACCATTTATGGTTTCTTAATTGGTAATTTCGAAGTATTAGCGGCTTTAGTTTTTGTAGCTGTAATAATATTTTGGCTACGTAGAAATATTCAAAGAGTAAAACGTTTTTGGAGTAAAGAGATGACTAGTTGGCCAAAGAATGATGGAAATATTATTTTATATTTCGAAATGGTATTAATGTCGTTATTCTTAATAATGAATGCTACTGATGTTAATTTTCAAGAAGCAGGTGCAGGAAATGTAGTTTCACAATTTATAGCTCCTTGGTTTAGTAGTTTTTCACATGAAGAGCTACATACAATCGAAAAAACTGCTTGGTGGTTACATATTGTTGGAATCTTAATTTTCTTAAATTACTTATACTATTCTAAACACTTACATATTTTATTAGCTTTCCCTAATACCTTCTTTGCGAAGTTAGATCCAAAGGGGCAGTTAGATAATTTAGAAGCAGTAACTAACGAAGTAAAGATGATGATGGATCCAGATGCAGATCCGTATGCTATGCCAGAAGGAGGAGCAGAAGATGAAGTGCCAGCAAAGTTTGGAGCTTCAGATGTTGCCGATTTAAACTGGGTTCAATTAATGAATGCATATACGTGTACAGAATGTGGACGTTGTACTTCTTCATGTCCTGCAAACTTAACAGGTAAAGAGTTATCACCTCGTAAAATTATGATGGATACTCGTGATCGTTTAGAAGAAGTAGGAAAGAATATTGATGCTAACGGAGGAGTGTTTAAAGATGATGGTAAGCAATTATTAAACGATTATATTTCTCCAGAAGAATTATGGGCATGTACAAGTTGCAATGCATGTGTGCAAGAGTGTCCAATAGGTATCGATCCATTATCAATTATTATGGAAATGCGTCGTTACTTAGTAATGGAAGAATCTGCAGCTCCACAAGAGTTGAATATGATGATGACTAACATTGAAAATAACGGAGCGCCATGGCAATACAGCCAAATGGATAGATTAAACTGGAAAGACGAATAGATTTATCTATCAATTAAAAAGTTAAATAAGAAGCATATCAACAATTAAACAATATAAGATTATGAACGTACCAACAATGGCAGATATGATGGCTCAAGGAAAACAACCAGAAGTGTTGTTTTGGGTGGGAGCAGCAGGAAGTTATGATGATAGAGCGAAAAAAATTACCAAAGCGTTTGTGAAAATATTAGATATGGCAGGAGTTGATTTTGCTGTATTAGGTACAGAAGAAAGTTCAACAGGTGATGCAGCTAAACGTGCAGGAAACGAGTTTTTGTTTCAAATGCAAGCAATGACCAATATTGAGGTTTTAAATGCATACGAAGTAAAAACAATTGTTACTTGCGATCCGCATTCATTTAATACCATAAAAAATGAATACCCAGGATTAGGAGGAAAGTATAAAGTATATCATCACACGCAATACATTAGTAAGTTAATTCAAGATGGTCGTTTATCTATTGATGATGCAAATCTAAAAGGAAAGAGAGTAACTTACCATGATCCTTGTTATTTGGGTAGAGCGAATGATGTATATGAAACTCCACGTCAGTTAATTAATCGTTTAGGGGTTAAAATGACGGAAATGAAACGTAATAAATCTACTGCTTTATGTTGTGGAGCAGGAGGTGCGCAAATGTTCAAAGAACCAGAAAAAGGAACTATGGATATTAACGTGTTACGTACCGAAGATGCCTTAGAAACGAATCCACAAATTATTGCTACAGGGTGTCCTTATTGCAATACAATGATGACAGATGGTGTTAAATTTAAGATGAAAGAAGATCAAATTGTTGTAAAAGATATTGCTGAGTTAATAGCAGAAGCAAATAGTTTATAGGAGTATATAACTTAAAAATAAAAGGAAGAATTACTCTTCCTTTTTTTATGGAATAAAAATGATTAAAAACTTTATAAAAGCGGCTCGTTTAAGAACCTTACCTTTATCTGTTTCAGGAATTATTATTGGAGCTTTTTTAGGAAATCAAGACTATTATAAGCAATTGGTTTTGGACTTAGAAGGAACTTTTACGTTCATTTGTTGTGTTGGTTGTCCTACAATTTTTCAATCTTCAATTTTCTGGTTAGCAATTTTAACAACCATTGGATTTCAAGTATTATCAAACTTTGCAAATGATTATGGAGATGGTGTAAAAGGAACTGATGATAATCGGGAAGGAGAAGCACGTATGGTGTCTTCAGGAGCTATTACTCCAAAGCAAATGAAATCTGCAATGATTATAACTGGAGTGATAACTTTAGTGATAGCTTTATTACTTATTTATGTAGCTTTTGGAAAAGATAACTTTTTATACTCAGTAATTTTCTTCGGATTAGGGGTTGCCTCTATCATAGCAGCAATAAAATATACTGTAGGTAAATCTGCTTATGGTTATAGCGGGTTTGGAGATGTGTTTGTATTTGTATTCTTTGGTTTACTTGCAGTTGTAGGAACTTATTTTTTATACACTAAAGAATTAAATTTTACCATTTTTCTACCAGCTTTTACAATTGGATTGTTAAGTACAGCTGTGTTGAATTTAAATAATATGCGAGATCGTGTAAATGATGCTAAATCTGGTAAAAACACTTTAGTAGTAAAAATGGGGGCAGTATTTGGAAAAGTGTACCAGTATAATTTAATTATAGCTTCATTTTTATTTGCGATGTTGTATGTGGTGATTAACTATAAATCACCATATCAATTTTTGTTTATAATTGCTTATTTACCTCTATTAAAACATTTAATTTTTGTCTATAAAAACAAAGAAGAAGCGATGTTAGATGGAGAGTTAAAAAAGGTGGCATTAAGTACATTTTTATTTTCAATTCTTTTCGGACTAGGTCAAGTTTTGTAAATTGCATAGAAACCAACTTTAAATAATATGAACATTACATTTTACGGTCATGCTTGTTTTGGTATCGAAATAAACGGAACACATTTATTGGTTGATCCATTTATTACTGGAAATCCATTAGCATCGCACATTAATATTAATGATGTTAAAGCTGATTATATTTTACTAACACATGCACATCAAGATCATGTTTTAGATGTTGAGGTGATTGCGGAACGTACAGGAGCAACCATAATTTCAAATTATGAAATTGTTATGTACTACGGAGCTAAAAATTTAAAGGGACACCCAGTTAACCACGGAGGAACTTTTAAAACGGATGCTTTTTCTGCTAAATACGTAAATGCAATTCATACTTCATCTTTTGCCGATGGAAGCTATGGTGGGCAACCTGGAGGATTCGTAATTACATCGGGAGAGCAATCATTATATATTGCTGGTGATACTGCGGTAACTATGGATATGAAATTGATTCCGATGAGTATAAAATTAACAGCATCCATTTTCCCTATTGGAGATAACTTTACTATGGGGATTGACGATGCAATTATTGCAGCTGATTTGGTTGAATGCAATAAAGTAATCGGATGTCATTTTAATACATTTCCGCCGATTGAAATAGATACAGAAGTCGCAAAAAGTCAATTTTCGAAAGCTAATAAAGAATTAACTATTTTAGAAATAGGAAAATCAATAACTATATGAGAAATATGAAAGCGGTAAAAATAGTTTTAGGAATTGTAACCGCATTAATTGTAATGTTCTTGCTAACGGGATTAATCGTTACAGATGTAAAATATACAGCCGAAGTTGAAATTAACAAGCCAATTGAAAAGGTTTTTGAAGATTTTCAGAATGTGGATTTAATGAAAAAATGGTTGCCAGAAGTTAAATCTATCGATCCAATAGAGGAAAAAGAAGGGATTATTGGTAGCACTTATAAAATGGTAGTTACAAATCAAGGGCAAGAAATAGAGATGATAGAAAAGATCATTGATTATATACCAAATAAAAAAATGACTTTTCAATTCGATTCTGATCAAATGATAAAAGTTGACGACTATAATTTTATTGCCAATGGTAATAGTACAAAAGTAGTGCAACATTGTTCGGTAAATAGTAAGTCTTTTTTAATGGGATGTTTACTTCCATATTTTAAAGGCTCGCTTAAGGACTTGAGCTTAAGTTATATGAATAAATTTAAAGAAGCTGTAGAGAAAAATTGATTAGAGCAACCTACCATAAATATATTTTAAATTTTAAGCAAGCAAGCGGAACATCTCGCGGAGTTTTAAGAACCAAAGAAACGTGGTTTATAGTTCTTGAAAAAGATGGTAAACAAGGTTATGGAGAGTGTGGTTTGTTTAGAGGTTTAAGCGCAGATGATAGACCAGATTATGAAGAAAAACTAAAATGGATTTGTAAAAATATTAATTCAGGTTTAGAGGTTTTGTTATCTGAATCGATTCGCTTCCCGTCTATTCAATTTGGGTTAGAACAAGCTTTTTTATCATTAGAATCAGAGAATCCTTTCGAGTTATTTCCTTCTGATTTTACAAAAAGTAAAGAAAGTATTTTTATTAATGGATTAATTTGGATGGGAGATAAGGACTTCATGAAAAACCAAATTAGAGAAAAATTATCAGCAGGTTTTACTTGTATAAAAATGAAAATAGGTGCGATTGATTTTGATACAGAAATCAATCTACTTAAATCTATTAGAAAAGAGTTTTCGCCGAAAGAAATAGAATTAAGAGTTGACGCAAACGGAGCGTTCACGCCAAGTAATGCTTTAGAAAAGCTTGAAAGGTTGTCAGAATTAGAAATGCATTCTATCGAGCAACCGATTAAACAAGGGCAATGGCAAGAAATGGCAAGTTTATGTGAAAAGACTCCGTTGCCAATAGCTTTAGATGAAGAGTTGATAGGTGTATTTTCATCAGATGATAAAGAGAAATGTATTGATACGATTAAACCACAATACATTATTTTAAAACCAAGTTTAGTAGGAGGCTTTAAAGGAAGTCAAGAATGGATAGAAATTGCCAAAAAACAAGGAGCTGATAACTGGATAACTTCTGCTTTAGAAAGTAATATTGGTTTAAATGCTATTGCTCAATGGACTTTCACTTTAGGTAATCCGTTGCCACAAGGTTTAGGAACAGGTAGTTTATTTACCAATAATTTTGAGAGTCCATTAGAAGTATTAAATGGAAGTTTAGGGTATAGCAATAATAAAAAGTGGGATTTTAAATTATAAGATATGAATTTTATACAGCAAGCATACAAAGGTGAGAATCAATTTTGGAGATGGTTAATTACTACACTTGTTGTAATGTCTCCGTTTATTTTAAATTTCATGGTTTATTTTTTAATGCCTGAAGTATATGATGAATTGATAAATGAAACGGAAGATTTTAAAGGAGATAAAAACATTTTTTTAATCGAAAATTTAATTCCTTTTGCAGTTTTATTGGTGTTGTTATTTCTCCTTGTTAAGTTTCTACATCAGCGTTCAATAAAATCCCTAATAACAAGTAGGAACAAAGTAGATTGGAAACGATTTTTTTATGGTTTCTTTTCTTGGGGAATTATATCTATAGCATTTTTGTCTATAGGATATTTTTTAACTCCCGAAGATTATGTTTGGAATTTTAAGGCAGGTCCTTTTTTCTTTTTACTGTTAATTTCGTTGTTATTAATTCCTATACAAACATCATTAGAAGAATTATTATTTAGAGGATATTTAATGCAAGGAATCGGAATCTTAGCAAAAAATAGATGGCTACCTTTAATTATTACTTCAGTACTTTTTGGGGTAATGCATATTTTAAACCCAGAAGTAACTAAATTAGGTTCTGGTATTATGGTGTTTTATATTGGCACAGGTTTCTTATTTGGTATTATTACTTTAATGGATGAAGGAACGGAATTGGTTTTAGGTATTCATGCTATTAATAATATTGTTGCAGCAACATTGGTTGCTTCTAATTGGGCAGTTTTTCAAACTGATGCTTTATTTATCGATCATTCGGAGCCTAGTTTGTTGTTGTTAATGATGCTTCCAGTTTTTGTTGTATATCCATTATATCTTTTACTATTATCAAAAAAATATGGTTGGAAAAACTGGAAAGAAAAACTATTTGGAAGAATAGAAAAACCAGTTGTTATTGAAGAATAATAGTTTTCATAAAAGTTTTAAATTAAACGATACTTCATTTACAACTAAAGAGGATCTTTTAAAGTTCTCTAAAGAAATTAATGATTCAGTATTCGCATTTCTGTCAGATTGGTTTAATAATGATGATTTTGTAATTGTACAAACTTCAGGGTCTACAGGTAAACCAAAATTAATTCAATTGAAAAAAGAGTTTATGGTCAATTCTGCATTGGCTACAGGTAAGTTTTTCAAATTGAAAGAAAACACAACTGCGTTATTATGTTTGTCTACCGATTATATCGCGGGTAAAATGATGTTGGTAAGAGCTTTAACTTTGGGGTGGAAACTTGATATTGTTGGTGCTATTTCAAATCCGTTAAAAGATTTGGAAAAGCATTATGATTTTTCAGCAATGGTTCCGTTACAGCTAAGAAATTCATTAGGTGAATTATATAAACTGAAGCAGTTAATTGTTGGTGGAGGGGTAGTTTCAAACGACTTAATTGATGCTATTCAAAATGTTTCTACTAAGATATATGCTACTTACGGAATGACAGAAACCATAACGCATATAGCTGTAAAAAAACTAAATAATATTCCTCAAGCAGAACTTGTTTCGGCGTTTCATTACAAAGTTTTATCGGATATAGAGATCTACCAAGATAAGCGTAATTGTTTGGTGATTGAAGCTCCTAAATTGTCAGAAGAAAAAGTTATAACCAACGATGTTGTAAAAATAGTTTCTAAAACAGCATTTGAATGGCTTGGACGTTTTGATAATGTGATAAATTCAGGAGGTGTGAAATTACATCCAGAAAAGATTGAAGAAAAATTATCAGCACTAATCTCAAATCGTTTTTTTGTAGCTGGTGTACAAGATGAAGTTTTAGGAGAGCGATTAGTTTTAGTAGTGGAAGGGGAGCAGCAATTAATTGATTTTAGTAAAACAGAAAGCTTGACTAAATACGAAACACCAAAGCAAGTTTATTTTATTGATGCGTTTATCGAAACTGAAACAAAGAAAATTCAGCGAACAGAAACATTAAAAAAATGTTATGCTTCTTGATAGTGCCTTTGCTGTTCTAACCATGTTTCAATACTTCCAACTTCTCTAGCTTTATAAAAGTTATGCTCTTTAAAAACATAACTTCCTTTAGGCGCTTTTTCTTTAATGCTTATAAATTTGTATAAAACAAGTTTTATTAAAGACTCTTTTACTTGATTGTGAGCATCTTCAATATTTGGATTCTCTTCGGCTATTTCATTAATAAAATTATCTACTTCAATATATTTAGTTCTAAACACTAAAGCTTTAAAAACAGTTTCTATCATAATTCCATTTTTTCTACAACAAAATTATAATTGTATTTATTGATTTAAAAGGGGATATCCGCAGTTATTAATGTGATTTACCGATAAAATTTAATTAATAAGGTTACTAAATAAAATAGTTGTTTTACTTGTTTAAAAGGTCACTTCACTCATTTATGGTTTTATATAAAAGTGGTTAACTATAGATTTACTCTAAACTTTAAAACGATAAGCTATGTTTAAAAAACTAACTTTTACAATTTTATTATTCAGTGTGTTAATATTGAATGGACAAACTAAAACAATCTCAGGTGTTGTTTCTGATGAATCAGGACCTTTACCAGGAGTAACAGTCTTAGAAAAAGGAACTACCAATGGAACTGAAACTGATTTTGATGGAAAGTACTCATTAAAAGTATCTGAAAAATCTACTTTGGTTTTTTCATTTGTTGGAATGAAAACTACTGAAGTTAAAATAAAAAACAAGACCACTATAAATGTTCTAATGAATGCAGATGCTGTTTTAGATGAAGTGATTGTAGCGGGCTATGGAATCTCTAGTCGCTCTACAAGAAAGTCTAAAAAGGTAAATAAGTTGCATCAAAAAATAAGTAATCAGTTACAAGGAGTTTCTTCTGCAAATAAAAATATTAGAATAAGAGGGACAAACTGTTCTCGTTGTAATCCTAATAAAAAAGTACCATTATATATTGTAGATGGAGTTCCTGTAAAATCTAATTATAATTCTATTCTTAAGAAGATAGATAGCAAAGAAATAGAAAGTGTTAATATTTATAAGTCGGATAAAGCAAAAAGGTTTTTTGGAGAATCAGCTAAAAATGGTTGTATTGTAATTACAACAAAGAAGGGTAATTATAGAATTGAGGATGAAGATGCTTATGCAAGAATTTATGAAAACCAATTTAAAAATGTAAATACTTCACCATTGTCAACTTTTTCTATTGATGTTGATAAGGCTTCTTACAGTAATATTAGAAGAATGATTAATAATGGACAAAAAATACCGTCAGATGCTGTTAAAATAGAAGAGATGATTAATTATTTCGATTATAATTATCCGCAGCCACAAGACGAACATCCTTTTTCTATTAATACTGAATTGGTAAAAACACCTTGGAATAGCAATACAAAATTGGTTAGAATTGGTTTGCAAGGAAAAGAGTATAAACAAGAAAATTTACCAGCATCTAATCTAATTTTTTTAATTGATGTTTCTGGATCAATGGGTGCATCAAATAAATTACCACTATCAAAAAAGGCTTTTAAATTATTAACAAATCAATTAAGAGAAAAAGATAAGGTGTCTATCGTTGTGTATGCTGGAGCCGCTGGAGTTGTATTAAAACCTACGAATGGAAACAATAAAGACAGAATTTTAAAAGCCTTAGATAATTTAGAAGCAGGAGGTTCTACGGCAGGAGGTAGAGGTATAGAATTAGCATATAAATTAGCAAAAAAGAATTTTGTTAAAAACGGAAATAACCGCGTTATTTTGGCAACAGATGGTGATTTTAATGTTGGCGCTTCTAGTAATAAAGCAATGGAGGAGTTGATTGAAGAAAAAAGAAAATCAGGGGTGTTTTTATCAGTGTTAGGGTTTGGTTATGGTAATTATAAAGATGATAAGTTAGAAATTTTAGCAGATAAGGGTAACGGAAATCATGCTTATATAGATACTATGCAAGAAGCGCAAAAAGTGTTTGGTAAAGAATTCGGAGGAACGCTATTTACAATAGCGAAAGATGTTAAAATTCAAGTAGAGTTTAATCCTAAAAAAGTACAAGCATATCGATTAATAGGCTATGAAAACCGTTTGTTAAACGATGAGGATTTTGTTGATGATACTAAAGATGCAGGAGAGTTAGGTAGTGGGCATACTGTTACTGCACTATATGAAGTAGTTCCTGTAGGGGTAGAAAGTAAATATTTAAAAAACATTCCTAAATTAAAGTATACAAAAAATAATAATCAGGATAAGTATAACGAGGAATTGCTAACGGTAAAGTTTAGGTATAAAGAACCATCTAAAAGTGTAAGTAAAGAGATTGTAAAAGTAATGAAGGATGTAACTATAGATGCATCAGATGATATGAAATTTATAGCCTCAGTCGCTTTGTTCGGAATGCAATTAAAAAAATCAGCATTTACGAATAATGCAAAAAAGAAAGATGTTTTAAAACTTGCGAATTCTGGGAGCTTGAATGATGAAAATGGATATAGAAAAGAGTTTGTTAGGTTAGTAAAATCATTATAAAATAGAAAATCCAGCAATTGCTGGATTTTTTTTGGAGTTTATTTGTACTATAATTATGATAAACTGAATAATTAAATCAACTTAAAACGCTTACATGTAAAACAAAATACTACTTGGTTAACTAAATAATGTAATTCTATATCTGTGATTATAATTTCTTCTGCTATTCCAAATTATTTTTTTAGAATGTGCGGTTAAATTTTTTAATCTTCTAATTGTTCTGTTGCTTATCATAATAAATAGTTTTAGGTGGTTATGCTTAATAGACAGTATTTCATGTAGTTATGTTACATGTTTGCACCTTGTTTAACTAAAAATTATAAGTTAATTAACTGATTTTAAGAATTGTGTAAGATAAAACCCTCTATTTAAATAGAGGGTTTTGTTAGTTTTATTTAAGATTAAAGCTGATTACATCTCTAAAGAGTGATAAACATTATTTACATCATCGTCTTCTTCTAGTTTTTCTAAAAGCTTTTCAACATCAGCTTGTTGCTCTTCTGTAAGTTTTGTTGTTGTAGTTGGAATTCTTTCAAATTCAGAAGATAAAATTTCAATATTATTATCTTCTAAATATTTTTGAATAGAACCGTTTTGCTCAAAAGGAGCATAGATTAAAATACCATCCTCGTCTTTAAAAACTTCTTCTACTTCGAATTCAATCATTTCTAATTCGAACTCTTCTAAATCCATTTTTAAACTTTCTTCGCTAATTCTAAAGTTACATACATGGTCGAACATAAAAACTACTGAACCTGAAGTTCCTAAATTACCATCACACTTATTAAAAGCAGCACGTATATTAGCAACAGTTCTGTTATTGTTGTCAGTAGCAGTTTCTACAACTACTGCAATTCCGTGAGGTGCATATCCTTCAAATAGGGTTTCTTTATAGTTAGCAGTGTCTTTATCTGTTGCTTTTTTAATAGCACGCGCAACATTGTCTTTAGGCATGTTGGCAGCCTTAGCATTTTGTATTACAGCTCTTAAACGAGAGTTTGTTTCCGGGTTAGGACCACCTTCTTTAACCGCCATAACAATGTCTTTACCAATTCTGGTAAATGTTTTTGCCATCGCCGACCAACGCTTCATTTTTCTTGCTTTCCTAAATTCAAATGCTCTACCCATTTCTTGTTATTTTATTTCGTAATGGCAAATGTAAACAAAGCCATAAATATTTACAATTAAAATCTTTTCTTGAAAATTTGTTTCCCTTTATCGTCACTATAAGCACGCCAGGTGCCAGATTGTTTTCCTTTTTTAAACTGTCCTTTAAGTTTTAAATTACCACTAGGGTAATACAGTTTAAAATCACCATCTAAAGTTCCGTTATCTAACTCAACTTTAAATTTTAATTTTTTATTATCGTAATACTCTTTATACTCTTTTGCGCTTAAATCTGAAGGATGTATAGCTTGTATGTTAAAAATTGTTTCAGCAGTTTCTTTAATAATAGAATCTTTTTCTGGAATCAACTTTTTATACAACTCTTCTTTTAAAGCGGTTTCTTTTTTCTGATGAATAGCTAATTCTTCAGGAGATTGGTAAGAAAGAGTAATGTTACTTTTAAATAAATCTCCAGTGGATATAAGTTGTATCCCTATTTGAGAAAAAGAATTGAAATAGTTTTTATTACTTCTTAGCTGTTGTTTTGTTTTAGTATCTAATAAGCTTAATAAATCATTATAAGAGTTGGCAGTTTCGGCATATGCAAAGACGCTAGATTTATTTTCGAAATGATAATTAAAGTCATCGAATCTTTCAGATTCTGATAAAGTGTAGTTTATTAAATTATTATTGATGATCTCTTTTAAGGTATTTGGGCTAGTACTAAATATTACAAAATCATCAATAATGGTAAAATAAGGCTTCTCCATTTTAGCAAACGTATTGCCTGCTAACATTTTAAAGAATCCTTTTAAATCGAAATAATGTATAGGAAATCCTTTGTAGTTTATTTGCTTAAATTTTAAAGGAGTGTTTTCTTTAATTTTTGAAAGTATATGTTGAAGGTTTTCTTTAGCGTCATCGATATCATCAGCCTTTATTACAGCAGCGATGTCTTTTTTGTTTTTAGAAAGCTCAGAGTTAAAATGTAACAAACCGATTTCATTGCCAATCCAACTATAAATATGCTTTTTAAAATCAATATTTAATTGCTTTTCTATTTCATTAATTTGATTGGTATAGCTTTTAAATGTTGAAGGGTTCTCTTTTTCTAATTCATCAAGATTATTGTGGAATTCTTCAAAACCTTCGAAAGCAAAACTTAGGTAAAGAGAAGTGTTTCTAGGAGCGATTTTAGCGATAGATCGTTTTCCTTTTCCAGATTTCTGAATCGCTTTTAAAAAACTTTGAGGAGTTTGATTCACGTTCGTGTAACCTACAGCTTGTAAAGCAACACCTTCTATAATAGAAATATCGAAACCAGAATAAAATAAAGCGTCTTTTACATTTTTAAAACTTTTAAGATTGCTGGTGTTTGTAAAACATGCTAAATATGCATCTAAGTACTGATATTGCACATATACATTGAAAAATCCATCTGTATCAGTTTCTTTTTTTACTTCAATAAAATTAAGATCTCTACCAATAGTTGGCGTTTTGTATTGATCTATAGATTGTTCAACTAAAACATGCGTATAAGAAGCTATTAATTGGTTTTTTACAAAGCTTAAGTATAGCGTTTCTCTATCTTTTTTATTGTAGAGTTCTATAATTTCATGCTCTCTATATTTTCTTTGAGTAACTTTAAAATTATTGTCCGTAAGTTTTTGGATAGCGCTTTTTAAAAAACGAAGTTTTGATAATTTTTGAAGATCTACAACATATAATAAACCATATTTTTTTGGTTTGTAAGTATGTATTGAAATTAATAAATCTCTTTCACCAATAAAGTCTATAACTTCTTTTTGGTCTTTGAAAAGTTTATTAAATCCATCAAGATTTTTTGTAGCTTCTTTAAAGTAATTGTTAGTTCTAAAATGATGCCATATTGGGCTAGAATTTACTTCATCCCAGGTGTCAATTGGTCTTTCGGTTTGTAAAATAATTGCAGCATCTTTAGGTATAAGGTATATTGGATTGATATTGTCTTCATCAGCCAAAGTAAAAATATACGTTTGATAAAGAATAAATCCAAAAAGGAAGATTACTATCGCCCATATAATTTTTTTATTCATAGCTAAAGATGCTGTTGTTTTATTTATACTTGAATAACACCTAAGTTAAACTTCTTTTCTATCGGAGCATGATCTGCAGCTTCAATTCCCATAGAAATCCAAGTTCTTGTATCTAACGGATTGATAACTCCATCTGTCCAAATTCTAGCAGCTGCGTAATAAGGAGAGATTTGATTATCGTAACGTGATTTTATTTTGTCGAATAACTCAGCTTCTTTTTCAGGAGTAATTTCTTCACCTTTCTTTTTTAATGATGCAGTTTCTATTTGCAATAATACCTTAGCTGCTGAATTACCACTCATTACTGCTAACTCTGCACTTGGCCATGCAGCAATTAGCCTAGGGTCGTAAGCTTTACCACACATAGCATAATTTCCTGCACCGTAAGAGTTTCCAATAACAATGGTGAATTTAGGTACCACAGAGTTACTAACAGCATTTACCATTTTGGCTCCGTCTTTTATAATTCCTCCGTGTTCAGATTTAGAACCTACCATAAACCCAGTAACATCTTGTAAGAATACTAACGGTATTTTTTTCTGATTACAATTAGCAATAAAACGAGTTGCTTTATCAGCAGAATCATTATAGATAACTCCACCAAATTGCATTTCTCCTTTTTTAGTTTTTACCAATTTTCGCTGATTGGCAACAATACCAACTGCCCATCCATCGATACGCCCGTAACCAGTAATAATGGTTTGTCCGTAACCTTCTTTATATTGCTCAAATTCAGAATTATCAACCAAACGATTAATAATTTCTAACATGTCGTATTGTGCGTTTCTCTCTCTTGGTAGAATACCAAAAATGTCTTCTTCATTTTCTTTTGGAGGAAAAGACTCTTTTCTATTGAATCCAGCTTTGTCATAATCTCCGATTTTATCCATTAAATTTTTAATGGTGTCTAAAGCATCTTTATCATCTTTAGATTTATAATCGGTAACTCCAGAAATTTCACAATGTGTAGTTGCACCTCCAAGAGTTTCGTTATCTATACTTTCTCCAATAGCGGCTTTAACTAAATAACTACCAGCTAAGAAAATACTTCCTGTTTTATCAACAATTAAAGCTTCGTCGCTCATAATTGGTAAATAAGCACCACCGGCAACACAGCTTCCCATAACGGCAGAAATTTGCGTAATTCCCATACTGCTCATTACTGCGTTGTTTCTAAAAATACGCCCGAAGTGTTCTTTGTCAGGGAAAATTTCATCTTGCATTGGTAAATAAACTCCAGCAGAATCTACCAAGTAAATAATTGGTAGTTTATTTTCTATAGATATTTCTTGAGCTCTTAAATTCTTTTTTCCAGTAATTGGAAACCAAGCTCCAGCTTTAACTGTTGCATCATTGGCAACAACAATACATTGCTTTCCGCTAACATATCCTATTTTAACTACAACTCCACCAGAAGGACAACCTCCGTGCTCTTTGTACATTTCATCTCCAGCAAAAGCTCCAATTTCTATAGATTTAGAGTCATTATCTAAAAGATAGTCTATTCGTTCTCTTGCAGTTAATTTTCCTTTTTCGTGATGTTTATCAATACGTTTTTGTCCGCCACCTAATTTTACTTTGGCAAAGCGTGTACGTAAATCTGATGCTAAAAGTTTATTGTGGTCTTCGTTTTTATTGAAGTTAAGATCCATTGTGAGTTATTTGTTTTTGCGATTGCTAAAATAAGAAAAACAGTGTAGAAAACAAGGTGTTTAGCTATAGGATTGTATGATGTTTTCTACTGCTTTTTCAATTTCCTTGTTTCTTAATTCTTTATTTAAAACCCTAGGTTCAGCAACACGTTCTTTACAGTTTTGAATGTTGCAAGATTCGCAGGTAACACCTACTGTTTTCTTTTTAAAAGTATCCTCTTTTAAAAACTGAAGTTTCTTTTTTAAGTGTGGTGATAGTAGCATACCTAAACTAACACTACGATTTATTTTTTCTTTAAAAGGATCGGTAGCAGCAGCAGAAAGAACTAAATATTCGTTCTTAGAGTTTTCGTAAGAAGATATTTGAATTCCGTATGCTGATTTTTTTTCAGAAACTTCCTCTAAGTTATTAATAGTTTTTAAAGAAACCCATCGTCTACAATAATGCTCATTATTTCTATTTGCGTGTGGAGCCTGTTGTTGTGTAATGTGTAGCTCTTTTGTTAGTTTAAAAATAGGGGAGTTTTCTTTATGTGTAAAACGTAAAAAGAACAAGTTTTTAATATTAAAAAACTTAGGTAATATGTTGGTTAAGCGTTGGTAAAAAGTTTCATCTGAGCAATTAAAGCTTTTTATAATTTTATGTAGTTGAATCGGTTGCCATTCTTGTTGCGAAAATAAATGAGTCAGTTTCTTCGTAATATTATCCTTTGGGATGATTAATGCTCCTGCAAAATAAGAAGCAATGAAATTATTTAAAACTTGGTCAAAACTTTCAAACTTAATCCAAGGAAAAGTATATAATCTATTCTCAATATTTAAATAGTTATAGGCTATTTCTTTTGCATAGATAAAGGTTTTTTGAGCTTCGTTGATATTATTATAAATAAGTAACGTCTTATTTTTAGGAATAAAGATGTTTCTTAATTCTGATAATTTTTGATGTTTAGATAGCTCCTCTTTATTTATGGTATATCCATATTCTTCAATTAAAATATCTTCTAAATCTTTATATTTAATAGGGTTTTCAAGGTTGATGTGGTATGCTTTTGCAAAAGCAACGGCATTGTTTTCAATATCTTCAAAATAATTATTGTGGGCTTCTTGGTAAGATCGTAATGAAGCTAAGAAGAAGCTTTCTCTAGTTAAATTATAGTTTTGAGAAATTTTAATAATCGTACTAATAAAGGCATTTACTTTAGCTGGGGCATTAGCAACAATATCAATTAAGTTGTTTTCTTTAATACCGAACAACTCTAAAGGAATTTCTTTTAAAATTTTAGATTGTAAAATTTCACCAATAGGGGCAAGGTTTTTATCAAGTTTTAAAGAAACTAAATGGTCGTAAGGAACCTCTAGTTTTTCAGAAAGAATTACAATCTTATCTGTTTTAGGATATTTTTTTCCCTTTTCAATTTCATTTAAATACGATTTAGATAAGCCTGTTAGTTTGGCTAATCCAAAGAGTGATAGGTTTTTATCGGTTCGTATTTGTTTTAGTTTTAATCCAAAAACAAGTCTAATGTATTCTTCTTCCAAATTATTTTATTAAAAGATTCGCAATTCAAAGGTATAAAAATTAGCGAATTAATAAAAATTAACTAAAATTATAAATTTAGCGAACGTTCGCTTTTTGTTTTGAGTTCTTTTTTATAATATTGAAGTGTCAATAATTAAAAATAAGTTATTATGAATCAGGATGTTTTAGTTAAAGGAATTCAATTTAATGGTTTTGATGAAGTTGAGTATAAAAGTGTTTTAACAGATGAGGCTAAAGCATTTTTAATTCAGCTCCATGAAAAATTTGATGCAGAGAGATATCAGTTATTAGAAGAAAGAGTAATTGAGCAAGCTTATTTCGATGCAGGGTATTATCCAAGTTTTCCAGAAGAAACAAAAGCTGTTAGAGAAAGCGATTGGAAATGTGCAGCATTACCAAAAGATTTATTAGATCGGAGAGTAGAGATTACTGGTCCTGTTGAGAGAAAAATGATTATCAACGCTTTAAATTCTGGGGCTAAAACATTTATGGCTGATTTTGAAGATAGTAATTCACCAACTCTAGCTAATGTTTTAGATGGACAAGTAAATTTAAGAGATGCAGTAAACAGAACAATTTCTTTTTATAACGAAAAGAAAGATAAAACATATCAATTAAATGAAAGTGTGGCTACTTTATTAGTGAGACCAAGAGGATTACATTTAAATGAAAAGCATTTTGTTATAGAAGGAAAAGAAATGTCAGCTTCTTTAGTAGATTTTGGATTGTATTTCTTTCATAATATTGATGCATTGTTAAAAAAAGGAAGTGCTACATATTTCTACTTACCCAAGTTAGAACATTATAAAGAAGCTCGTTGGTGGAATGATGTATTTGTATTTGCTCAAGATTATTTAGGAGTGTCTCAAAAAACAATAAAAGCTACTGTTCTTGTTGAAACAATTACTGCTAGTTTTCAATTAGATGAAATTATTTATGAGTTAAGAAATCATATGGCTGGTTTAAACTGTGGTCGTTGGGATTACATCTTTTCATATATCAAAAAATTTAGAAATCATAAAAGTTTTATTGTACCAAACAGAGCTCAAGTTACAATGAGTAGTCCTTTTATGAAAGCCTATTCGCTACGCGTAATACAATCATGTCATAGAAGAGGTGTACATGCTATGGGAGGTATGGCGGCGCAAATTCCTGTGAGAAATAATGAAGAGGCAAATAAGTTGGCTTTCAAAAAAGTATATAATGATAAATTACAAGAAGCAAAAAATGGGCACGATGGTACATGGGTAGCGCACCCAGGATTGGTAAAAGTAGCTATGGATGTATTTAATGAAGCGATGCCAAATGCGAATCAGATAGATAAAAAATTAGAAGAATTATCAATTACTGAGCGTGAGTTAGTTGAATTGCCAAAAGGAACTATTACAGAAGAAGGAATTAGGGATAATATTAATGTTGGAATTTTATACATAGAATCTTGGTTAATGGGGCAAGGGGCAGCAGCTTTGTACAATTTAATGGAAGATGCAGCGACTGCAGAGATTTCAAGAACACAAGTATGGCAATGGTTGCATAAAGGTGTTTTGTTAGAGGATGGTAGAAGGTTTACAAAAGATATGTATGAGCAATACAAAAAAGAAGAAATCCAAAAAGTAAAAAACTATTTAGGGGATGAAAGGTATGCTAAAGGAAAGTTTGAAACTGCAATTGAATTATTTGATAATCTAATTCTTAATGAAGAGTTTGTAGAGTTTTTAACCTTACCAGCATATAAATATTTATAAAAAAGCCCCTAAAAATGCGGCAACATTTAAAGGGGTAAGCTATTAACAAAATCAATAACTTATTTAACAACACAAAATTATGAAAAATTTAGCTCAAGGAAGTTATAGTTCAGCCTTAGAAACTGTAAAAACTTTAAAGAAAAAGTATGGGGACACATGGGATGCAATAAACCCGAAGAGTGCTGCAAGAATGGTTACTCAAAATCGTTTTAAAACGGGGTTAGATATTGCAAAATATACTGCAGCGATTATGAGAGGAGATATGGAGGCATATGATGCAGATAATTCACAATATACACAGTCATTAGGTTGTTGGCATGGGTTTGTAGCCCAGCAAAAAATGATTTCAGTAAAGAAACATCATAAAACAACAAGTAAAAGATATTTATATCTTTCAGGCTGGATGGTAGCTGCATTGCGTTCAGAATTTGGACCATTACCAGATCAATCAATGCATGAAAAAACAGCGGTATCTTCTCTTATTGAAGAGATTTATGATTTTTTACGTCAAGCTGATGCAATTGAGTTGAATGACTTATTCAGAAGACTAGAAAGCGGAGAAGATGTACAGAATGAAATAGATAATTTTGAATCTCATATTGTGCCAATCATTGCTGATATTGATGCTGGTTTTGGTAATGAAGAAGCTACCTATTTATTGGCTAAAAAGATGATTAAAGCTGGAGCCTGTGCAATTCAAATTGAAAACCAAGTTTCAGATGCAAAACAGTGCGGACATCAAGATGGTAAAGTAACAGTACCACACGAAGATTTTATAGCAAAATTAAATGCGATTCGTTATGCTTTTTTAGAGTTAGGTGTAGAAGATGGAATTATAGTGGCTAGAACGGATTCTGAAGGGGCAGGACTTACACAAAAACTACCAGTAAGTCAAGAACCAGGAGATTTAGCATCTCAATATTTAGCTTTTGTTGAAGCTGAAGAAATTGCTATTGAAAATGCTAGAGAAGATGATGTGTTGTTAAAAAGAGACGGCAAACTGGTTCGTCCTGTAAGATTATCAAATGGGTTATATAAGTTTAAAGACGGGTCTAATATTGATAGAGTGGTATTAGATTGTATTACAAGCTTACAAAACGGGGCAGATTTACTATGGATAGAAACGCCAACGCCAAACGTAAAACAAATTGCGCATATGGTAAACCGTGTAAGAGAAGTAATTCCAAATGCGAAGTTGGTTTATAATAATTCACCGTCATTTAACTGGACATTGAATTTCCGTAATCAAGCTTATGATGAAATGCTAGAAGAAGGTGAGAATATGACGAGTTATGACAGGAATAATTTAATGGATGCTCAATATGATGGATCAGAATTATGTTATTTAGCAGATCAGAAAATCAGAACTTTCCAAATGGATGGAGCTAGAGAGGCAGGAATATTTCATCATTTAATTACATTGCCGACATATCATACTACAGCATTGCATATGAATGATTTAACTGAAGGGTATTTTGGTGAAGAAGGTATGTTAGCTTATGTAAGGGGGGTGCAACGTCAAGAAATAAGAAAAGGAGTGTCTTGTGTTAAACATCAAAGAATGGCAGGTTCTGATTTAGGTGATGATCATAAAACATTCTTTGCAGGAGACAAAGCGTTAAAAGCTGGTGGAGAAAAGAACACTTCTAATCAGTTTGAGACTACAGAGGTTAGAAAAATTGAATTAGAAGTAGTGTAATTATAGATTCAAAAATTAAAACTCCAGCTTTATGCTGGAGTTTTTTGTTAATTGGTTTTTAATTCCATTTTAATATCACTTCTAACATAAGGAGAATTTTCTTCAACAGGAATTTCTATAAAACCATATTTTCTATAGATGTAGATTGCGTTTTCAAGTTTTGTGCTAGAGTATAAAACGAGTTTATCAAAACTTTGTTCTTTGGCAAAATCAATACATTTTTGCATTAATTGTTGTCCAATTTTATAACCTCGATGTTTAGGAGAAACAGCCATTTTAGTTAGTTCGTAAACATTCTTTTCTTTCATAGGCATTAATGCTACTGTGCCTACAATTTTATTATTTAGTTTCGCGAAAAAAATATGTCCTCCTTTATCAATAATGTATTTATCGGGATTACTTAATACTTCTTCGTCATAAGGTTCAACGTAAAAGAAAGTTTTTAGCCATTCGATGTTTAAATCGTAAAAAGAAGAAGCATACTTTTTTTTAAATTTTTCAATTTCTAGGTTGTGTTTTTTTATAGTATTCATTTGTATGTGTTCTATGATAGCTTTACTAAAAGCTTTGGTATTAAATTTTTCTTCTAATATATTTAAGTGCTCTACTAAAGAGTTTGATGTAATGTTGGTGTAGTTTTTTATAGTTTGCTCTATGCTATCCCAAATCGGAGTTACGTTCTGTATAAGCTCTCTTCCTTTTTTAGAAAGAACGATTACTTTTTTTCGTTTATCAATTTTATCTTCTTTTAAAAAAATTAATTCTTTTTTTAAAAGCTTGTTGATCGCCTGTGTTGTAGCAGGTTGAGATATTTGAAGACTAGCAGTTATTTCAGAGTTCGTAACTCCGTTTTTGTTTTTAATAATCTTAAAAGTAGGGAATAAGTAGGGATCAAAATCAATATTATATTTATCGTATACTAGTTGAGTTTCTCTCATCATATATTCACTCACTCTCTTTAATCGAGAGCCCATTCCAATTTCTCCAAACCCTTTTAAAGCATCCATAATATATTATTATAATTAATTATATAAGCACTTATGCAAATATATGTTTTTATCTGTATCTTTAAAAATGATAAAAAACAAATTTAAATACCTGGAGAATATATTCCATGGTAAATAAAAATATTTTTTATATCTTTGAATCGAATTTAAAACTAATTAAGAATGAAACGAGACAAAATTATTTATTACGCAGCAACTGGATTATTAACTTTATTAATGCTTTTTTCTGCAGGAATGTATTTTTTTAACAATGCTGAAGTTGCAAAAATGTTTGAAGGATTTGGATATCCTACTTATATAATTTACCCATATGGAATGGCTAAAATTTTAGGATTGGTTGCTATTTGGTTTTTAAAAGATAGCTTTTTGAAAGAATGGGCATACGCAGGTTTTTTCTTTGCTTTTATACTTGCATTTTTTGCACATTTTATGATCGGAGATGGAGAACAAATGGGAGCAGTTATGGCAATGGTTTTATTAGTAGTTTCTTATATTTTTAGTAAAAAAGTTCATGGCTAATAATACAACATCAGAAGTTATTTTAACGAATCGCGATTATTTAGCAGAAGCAAAAATGAGAAATCATTTTGCGGTTATAGATGAACCTATTGATAAAGGCGGAGATGATAATGGACCAACACCAGTAGAATATTTATTAACAGCTATTGGTGGTTGTGTTTCAATTACATTACGTATGTATGCTGAAAGAAAAGGTTGGGATCTTGGAAAAATTACTGTGAAAGTAGTCCAAAAACAAGAGTTAACTTCTGAAGGAATTAAGAAATCATTAGTAGAAGAAATCTCTTTTGAAAAAGAGGTAACAGAAGAGCAAAGAGAAAAATTAATAGAAATCGCAGGGAAATGTCCTGTTGCAAAAATGGTAAAAGGAGAAACTCCTATAATCAGCAAAATAATTTAGATTAAAAGATGAAAAAAATAGCAGCTTTTGCAGGAAGTACAAGTACTACTTCAATAAACAAACAATTAGCAGGTTATGCAGCAACACAGTTAAAAGATACTTCGTTTGATGTGCTTGATTTAAACGATTATAGCGCACCAGTTTTTAGTGAAGATATCGAGAAAAGCGAAGAGTATCCACAAGGTGCAGCAAAGTTTAATGAAACTTTAGATCAATATGATGGGTTTATCGTGTCGTTAGCTGAGCATAATGGATCTTATTCAGCAGCCTTTAAAAATATTTTTGATTGGGCTTCTAGAAAAAACAGAGAAGTATTTAGAAAAAAACCAGTACTGGTTATGGCAGCATCACCAGGAGGTAGAGGAGGTGCAGGAGTTTTAGCTTCAGCATTAGGTACTTTTCCTCATATGGGAGCCAATGTGGTTTCAAATTTTTCATTTCCAGTATTTTATGATAACTTTAAAGACGGAAGTGTTGTAAATGAAGAATTAAATGAAAAATTAAAAGAAGCAGTTGCAACTTTCGAAAACTCATTATAATTAATAAAACTTAAGTTATGTCAGACGGAAAGAAGGAAATAGTAAAAGAATATAGTAATGATGATATTACTGTAGTTTGGAAACCTAATACCTGTATTCATGCCAAAAAATGTTGGAAAGAGCTACTACAGGTATTTAACCCTCAAAACCGACCATGGGTAAATATGGAAGGTGCAACTACTGCTCGTATAAAAAAGCAGGTAGAAGCTTGTCCGTCTGGCGCATTATCTTATGTTTCTAAAGGAGAAAGTCAAGAAGCAATGCATACCGAAACTAAAGTTGAAGCTCTAGAAGATGGTCCATTGTTAGTTTATGGAACTTTACATATTACTAATTCTGATGGAACTACTGAAAAGAAAAATAAAACCACAGCATTTTGTAGATGTGGAGCCTCAAATAATAAACCTTATTGTGACGGAGCTCATGTAAAAGCTGAATTTAAGGGATAAAATGCAAGTACAACAAGAAGGTAACGGAAACAAGGGAGAGTTTTATATAGAAGTTAACGGAAGTAGAGATGCGTTAATGACTTATACTTGGGCTGGAAATGATAAAATAATTATAGATCATACCGAAGTTGGAGATAACCTTCGAGGACAAGGAGTAGGTTATAAATTGGTGGAGGCTTCGGTAAGTTTTATGAGAGAAAAAGGAATCAAAGCTATTCCATTGTGTCCTTTCGCAAAATCAGTTTTTGATAAAAAATCAGAATATTCAGACGTTTTAGCGTAATTAATTTCTATCATTTCAAAAGGTGTTTACGGTTAAAATAGTTTCCTTGGAAACTAAAAATATTTTTTGTAAATTTGTACTCAGAAAGGAGATAAGAAATGAAGATTAAATTATACGGAAGAAAAGGACATGCACATTCGGTTGCTTATAAAAACTTTTTAAAATCAACCGAGTTGCCTTTTGAATATAAAGATGTTTCAACTGACGAAGAAGCAAAAATGCATAGTAAAGAGTTGTATGACGGAATGCTTAAATACCCGACTTTATTTGTTGATGAAGAAGTATATTTAACACCAACATCAGACGATTTTAACAAAATAATGAAAAACTTAAATTTACGAGCTTAGTAATTTAATAATGGGGGATATTTCAAAAGATATAAAATCAAAATTTGCAAATAGTAAGGTGAAAGCTTTAATCAATATAAAATACACAGCTAATTGGTTAAATAGCAAAGAAGTTGAGTTTTTTAAACCTTACGGATTATCGCCTCAGCAATATAACATTCTTAGAATTTTAAGAGGATCAGGAGAACCAACTAAAGTTCAAGTTATTAAAGAAAGAATGGTAGAGAGAGCTCCGAATGCTACTCGTTTAATGGATAAATTATGCGATAAAAAGCTAATAGAAAGAGTTCGTTGCGAACACGATAGAAGGGTAGTTTATATTTCTATTGTAAATAAAGGTTTGGAATTATTAGAAAACATTGATAAGAATATTGATATTGATTTTATTGATAATCTAACTGAAACAGAAGCAGATCAGTTAAGTGATTTGTTAGATAAAATACGTTAAAGTATTTTTTTACACAAATATTTTCCATGGGAAATACTTTAAAATTATGAAGAGAATACATAAAAAACAAAAAATACCTAGCAATTTTTCATTTTATAGTTAAAAAATAAATGTAGAATCTGAAATAATATAAAAATGAAAAATTTAAAAACAATACAGCATAAAGTAGGAAGTCCATTAGTAAATATGGGACCAATTAGATTAAGACAACCAATACCAACAGAAGGTATAGAGATGGTAGACCCATTTTTGTTGCTACATCATTATGGTCCGTATGCAATCAGTAGATTTAATAATCCGTTTGATTTAGGTCCTCACCCGCATCGAGGATTTGAACCGATAACCTTATTATTTAAAGGAGAACAATTACATAGAGACTCTTTAGGGAATGAAATGTTGGTAAAAGCTGGAGATGTACAATGGACAACAGCTGGACGTGGAATTATACATGCTGAAGGTCCAAGTAAAGAGTTTGTAGAAAGAGGAGGAGAACTAGAGGGAATTCAATTGTGGCTAAATCTTCCAGCTGAGAAAAAGATGATGCCTGCAAATTATCAGCATTTAAAAAGTGAGCAAATTCCAGTAGTTAAAAACGATGATGAAACTATAGAATTAAAAGTAATTGCTGGAGAACAAAAAGGTGAAAGAGGGTTAATTAAAACTCAAACTGAAGTAAATGTATTTACAGTTAAAACTGCTGAAAAAGGTAAGATGGAAATAGATTTGTCTAAAACGCACGAATCTTTAGTATATTTATTAGATGGTGAAGTTTTAATTAATAACGAAGCAACATTAAAAAAGGGAGCTACGCAGATGATTACTTTTCTTCAAGATGGTGATTCTATAGAAATTGAAGCTAAAAAAGAAAGTACATTATTGGTGCTTTCAGGTGAACCAATTAAAGAGAAAGTTGCTTCTTGGGGGCCTTATGTTATGAATTCTCAGACTGAGATTATGGAAGCACTACGTGATTACCAAAAAGGAAAAATGGGATATTTATATTAATTATTAAACTCGAAGTATATGCTTCGAGTTTTTTGTTTTCTAAAAAATCGTATCTTGCAAAATGTTATGCATGCATAATAAATTAAAAAAAGATACAATGACAAAATACAAGCATATTTTTGAACCGTTAGATTTAGGATTTACAACCTTAAAAAATAGAATTTTAATGGGTTCTATGCATACTGGGTTAGAAGAAGAAAAAAACGGTATAGAAAAAATAGCTACTTATTATGCAGAAAGAGCAAAAGGAGGAGTTGGGCTCATTGTAACAGGAGGAATAGCACCGAATATACAGGGTTGGACAGCACCATTTTCAGCAAGAATGAGTACTAAAAAGCATGCTCGAGAGCATAGAAAAATTACTGAAGCTGTTCATAAAGAAGGAGGTAAGATATGTATGCAAATATTACATTCAGGTCGTTATGGATATCATCCATTTACAGTTGCTCCTTCAAAAATTCAAGCACCAATAAATCCCTTTAAACCCTTTGCTTTAAAGCAATCTGGTATTAGAAGAACGCTTAAAGATTTTGTGAATTGCGCAGTTTTAGCCAAAGAAGCAAATTACGATGGAATTGAAATTATGGGATCAGAAGGATATTTGATCAATCAATTTATTGTAAATAGAACCAACCAAAGAAAAGATAATTATGGAGGTTCTTATGAAAATCGAATGAGATTGGCTGTTGAAATAGTTCGTAAAACTAGAGAAGCAGTTGGTGAAGAATTTATAATTATTTACCGCCTTTCAATGTTAGACTTAGTTGAAAAAGGGAGTTCATGGGAAGAAGTGGTTGAGTTAGGTAAAGAGATTGAAAAAGCAGGAGCAACTATTATCAATACTGGTATTGGTTGGCACGAAGCACGTATTCCTACTATTGCAACCTCGGTTCCAAGAGCTGCATTTACTTGGGTAACTAAAAAAATGAAAGAAGAATTATCAATTCCTTTAGTTACTTCTAATCGAATTAATATGCCAGAAACTGCAGAGAAAGTATTGGCAGAAGGAGATGCAGACATGATTTCTATGGCGCGACCTTTTTTAGCAGATTCAGAATGGGTGAATAAAGCAAAAGAAGAACGTGATGATGAAATAAATACATGTATTGCTTGTAATCAAGCTTGTTTAGATCATGCGTTTCAAAAGAAAGTAGCAAGTTGTTTGGTGAATCCAAGAGCTTGTCATGAAACAGAATTAAATTATTTACCTACAGATAACAAAAAGAAAATAGCAGTTGTTGGTGCAGGACCTGCAGGTTTAGCAGCAGCAACGGTCGCAGCACAACGCGGGCATGAAGTAACTTTATTTGATGCTGATAAAGAAACTGGAGGGCAATTTAATATCGCGAAACAAATTCCTGGAAAAGAAGAGTTTTATGAAACGATTCGTTATTTTAATAAACAAATAGAGTTACATAACGTTAATCTAAAATTAAATACAAGAGTATCTGCAGATGATTTAGCTCAAGGAAATTATGATGAGGTAATTTTGGCAACAGGAATTTCACCAAGAACACCTCGTATTGAAGGAGTTGAACATGAAAAAGTGTTGAATTATATTGATGTGGTTAAACTGAAAAAACCAGTAGGTAAGCGAGTGGCAGTAATTGGAGCTGGTGGTATTGGTTTTGATGTTTCTGAGTATTTAGCTCATGAAGGAGAAAGTACTTCTCAAAATATTGATGCTTGGTTACAAGAATGGGGTATCGATAAAACTTTAGAAGCCCGAGCTGGAATTGAAGGTGTAAAAGCAGAGATTCATCCTTCTCCTAGAGAAATTTTTATGTTTAAACGTAGTAAAGGAAAGTTTGGAGGTAAACTAGGAAAAACTACAGGATGGATTCATAGAGCTGTATTAAAAAAGAAAAAAGTAAATTTTATTAATGAAGTACAGTACACTAAGATTGATGATGAAGGTTTGCATTATGTTCAAAATGAAGAGCAAAAGGTGTTAGATGTTGATAATGTAATTATTTGTGCTGGTCAATTACCGTTTAAAGAGTTGTTAGAACCTTTAGAAGCTAAAGGAATTACAACACATGTAATTGGAGGAGCTGATGTGGCAGCGGAGTTAGACGCTAAAAGAGCGATAAACCAAGGTAGTAGATTAGCTGCTAAGCTATAGTTTATAAATTTAAAATCATGTTGTAAGAGGCTCGTCGTAATTGACGGGCTTTTTTCTTAACTAAGAAAGAATTATATTTAAAAATAATCGAATCATTTATTATGAAGCAAAAAAGCAATAATGTATTTATAGCAACAAGTTTAGATGGATTTATAGCTGATAAGAATGGAGGTATAGAATGGTTACATGAGGTTCCTAATCCAGAAAATATAGATATGGGGTATCAAGAATTTATTTCAAAGATAGACGCATTAGTAATGGGAAGAACTACTTATGAAACCGTTTTAGGGTTTGGTATCGAATGGCCTTATCAAAAACCAGTTTTTGTGTTAAGTACTACACTTACTAAGGTGCCGAAAAACTTAGAAGGAAAAGTCTTTTTTGTAAATGGAGCTTTAAAAGAGGTTTTAGCGCAAATACATAAAAAAGGATATAATAAACTCTATATAGATGGAGGAAAAGTCATTCAAAGTTTTCTAAAAGAGGATTTGATAGATGAAATGATTCTTACTAAAATTCCTGTTCTTTTAGGAGAAGGTTCATCATTATTTTCTAGCCTTCCTAACAAACTAAATTTTGAATGTATTAAAACCCAAATTTATTTAGATAAGGTTGTTCAAAATCATTTTAGACGAATAGAAAACTAGTTTTAATATTCATTAAAGAGTATTTTATCAACAGAAATAGACGATTAATTTTTATGTCTGTTTTAACAAAGGTTTTATACTTTGTTTCAATATGGTTAAGTCTAAATAAATACCGATATTTGTAGTTCATATTTTTTGTAAAAAGTATATTATGGCAATGAATAAAAATACAGTCTTAGGTTGGGCGACCCTTATAATGGTTTTAATGGGAATCCTATTAGTTTTAATGGGAATATATAGATATCAAGATGTAGCAGGATGGGGCTTTGGAGCTGTTGGTGTTGGTTTCTTTGCAAACGCTTGGGTTTTTAACGCATTAAAAGGTAGAGTTTAATTAAAGAAAATATTAGAAAATGAGCGACGATAAAAAAGTCATTTTTTCAATGAATAAGGTCTCTAAGACCTATCAAAGTACAGGGAAACAAGTTTTAAAAGACATTTATTTAAGTTTCTTTTACGGAGCTAAAATTGGAATTTTAGGTTTAAACGGATCGGGTAAATCAACATTACTAAAAATTATTGCTGGTGTTGAGAAAAACTATCAAGGAGATGTTACTTTTTCTCCAGGGTATAAAGTAGGTTACCTAGAGCAAGAGCCTAAATTAGATGATGAAAAAACAGTAATGGAAGTTGTAAAAGAAGGAGTTGCTGAAACGGTAGCGATTCTTGATGAATACAACAAAATTAACGACATGTTTGGTTTAGAAGAAGTGTATTCTGATCCAGATAAGATGGAGAAGTTAATGAACCAGCAAGCTGAATTACAAGATAAAATTGACGCTTCTAATGCTTGGGAATTAGATACTAAGTTAGAAATAGCAATGGATGCATTACGTACACCAGAGCCAGATAAAAAGATTGGTGTATTATCTGGAGGAGAGCGCCGTAGAGTTGCACTTTGTAGATTGTTATTACAAGAACCAGAAATTTTATTATTAGATGAGCCTACCAACCACTTAGATGCAGAATCTGTACACTGGTTAGAGCATCATTTAGCACAATATAAAGGAACTGTAATTGCTGTAACGCATGATAGATATTTCTTAGATAATGTAGCAGGATGGATTTTAGAATTAGATAGAGGAGAAGGAATTCCTTGGAAAGGAAATTACTCTTCTTGGTTAGATCAAAAATCTACAAGAATGGCGCAAGAAAGCAAAACAGCTTCTAAGCGTCAAAAAACATTAGAACGAGAATTAGATTGGGTTCGTCAAGGAGCAAAAGGTCGTCAAACAAAGCAGAAGGCACGTTTGAAGAACTATGAGAAATTGATGAGTCAAGATCAAAAACAAACAGAAGAAAAATTAGAGATTTATATTCCTAACGGACCTCGTTTAGGTACCAATGTAATTGAGGCTACTGGTGTTTCAAAAGCATTTGGAGATAAGTTATTATATGAAAACTTAGAGTTTAATTTACCACAAGCTGGAATAGTTGGAATTATCGGACCTAACGGTGCTGGTAAAACCACTATTTTTAAAATGATTATGGGAGAAGAGACCCCTGATGCAGGAAGCTTTAAAGTTGGTGAGACTGCTAAGATTGCATATGTAGATCAAGCGCATTCTAATATCGATCCAGAAAAATCTATTTGGGAAAACTTCTCTGATGGTCAAGACTTAGTTATGATGGGAGGTAAACAAGTAAATTCTCGTGCTTATTTAAGTCGTTTTAACTTTGGAGGTAGTGAGCAAAATAAGAAAGTAAACACACTTTCTGGTGGTGAGCGTAACCGTTTACACCTTGCCATGACTTTAAAAGAAGAAGGAAACGTATTGTTATTAGATGAGCCAACAAACGATTTAGATGTAAATACATTAAGAGCCTTAGAGGAAGGTTTAGAAAACTTTGCTGGTTGTGCTGTGGTAATTTCGCACGATAGATGGTTTTTAGATAGAATATGTACACATATTTTGGCTTTCGAAGGAGACAGTCAAGTATATTTCTTTGAAGGTTCTTTCTCAGATTATGAAGAGAATAAAAAGAAACGTTTAGGTGGAGATTTAATGCCAAAACGTATTAAGTATAAAAAACTGATTAGATAAATTAGTTTTTACATATCGTTATAAAAAACAAAAACTCGAAGCTAGCATACTTCGAGTTTTTTCTTTCTTTTTCATTAACAATTCTCCCACCAATTAAAACTGTTTAGTAGATAGTTTTTCATAGTTTGTGATTTGTGTTAAAGCTTTGTTAAATGCAATAAACGTGCCGAAAACGTAATGATTGGTGTTTTTTTTTATTAAAATGATAAATATTTAACTGTTTTGTTATTGAGTTTAATATAAGTTATTGAATCTTTGAGCTTTAACAAAATAAAACCTCACCAATTTTAATTGATGAGGTTTATATATGATATAGGTTTTTGTGTTTATTAATTGTGATAAGCAGCGTTGTGTGCTAAATCTGAACTACAACTAGCACATTTACCTGCGGCGTCTCCACCTCCAGCACAACCATTTTTACAGGTATAATGATATATGCCTTTTGCATTTGGACCTGAAGCAGGCTTAGCTATAGGTGATGCTGCTGGTGTACTAGTAGTTTGAGCAGGTGTATTGTGAAAAGCTTGATTGTGCGCAAGTGCAGTTTTACAAACAGGGCAAGCTCCTTGAGCACTAGAAGTTCCTCCTTCACACTTTTTAGGGCATATATAATGGGCTCCACCTACAACGCCAGTTGCTAAGTTATTTGAATTTGGAAGCGTAGGAATTGGACGCTCGTTTAAAGGCATGTTTAAGAGATTTACAGGCGCTTTTTTTTCTTCTTCTTTTTTGCAAGAAGAGAAACATACAATAAACAATGCGAATAATGGAATTAATTTTTTCATATTCAAATATAAAAAAACATCACTAATCAGTGAGGTTTTACTTTTATTTATTGTTTTTTAACATATTCAAAAATAGGATCTATTCCATTTTTATAATCTTTATATGTTCTTTCTAATAGTACATCTGGAGTAACTGTACTTTCATTTCGATTATTTAATTGGTAATAATCCGAAGAATAAGTAACAGTTATTCTAGAATACGGAAGTGTAAATTTTTTAATATTTCCGTAATGATTTGGTTTACCACCTGTTTCTTCACCTATTAAAGTTGCATTGGTATTTTTCTTAAAGTTTACAGTATTAAAAATTGCTGAGGAAAAAGTTTTACTGCCTACAACTACAAAAAGTTTTCCTTTTTTATTGATATTTTCGTTATTAGCTATCTCTTTAATTAGATTTTCTGCTAAATATGAGCTTCCTCCTTGGTTAAAACGCATATCGAAAATTAGTTTATCAATTTCAGGATTTTCTTTTAACTCTTTTAAAACTTTAGTTTCAAATTCTTTAAAAGAAGGATATCTGTAAGCGAATTCTTTATTGCCGTATTTCTCTATAGTTTCTTTGCTTACACACTTATTGTATTGAACAAAATAGATCTTTTCTTTTGGAAAATATTTTTCTTTAAATATTTTTCTGCTTCCATTCATGTAAAAAGGTCTTTGTGTATTTACTTTCATATAGATTTTATCTCTATTTCTTCCTGAAGGTATGTTAATTTCATTTAAGTTATAGCTTGTAATATTTCCATTAGTATCAGCTAACTTTAATGTATAAGTACTTTCTTCAGGTGTTGAGAACCCGAAATGATTTAATAAAATATGTTTAGGAATTAATTTTGGACTATTTTCATTAATAATTCCAATGTTTTCTGGAACAAAAAGAGTTTTTAAACTATCAATAATAGTTTCGATTTTATAATTATTAATTGCAATTAACTTTTTATCTAAAATCTCATAATTACTTTTTGAAGTAGCACTAACATAGAAACCATCTTTAAAAGACATTAACCCTAAAGGAAGTGTTTTTCTTTTTTTTAAAAGATGACCAATTTTTAGATTGGTGTGTGTATCTCCAATTTTAGCAATAAGTTGAGTTAGTTTAATAGTAGTTGTGATATCATTATCTTTATCAAGATCGTTAATAATGTTATCAATTCCTTTTTCGAATTCTTGTTTACTTATTTTAAAAAACAAGTTTTTATGTTTTTTAGTTAATTCAGTTTTTAAAAAGTTTAAATCAGTTTTCCAATCTTCACTAGCTATTTGTTGAGCACTTAAGTAGTTATAAATAAAAAGAAAAAAGATAAGTATTGTTTTTTTCATAGTTTTTAATGTATTCTATTTTTAGAGTTAAATTAAAAATAAAAACCTCACCAATTGGTGAGGTTTTTGTTAAATATTGTATAATTTCTATAAGTGAATTACTTCGTCATAAGCATCAGCAACAGCTTCCATAACCGCTTCACTCATTGTTGGGTGAGGATGGATAGCTTTTAATACTTCATGTCCAGTTGTTTCTAACTTACGACCTAATACAGCTTCAGCAATCATATCTGTAACACCAGCACCAATCATATGACATCCTAACCATTCACCATACTTAGCATCAAAAATTACTTTTACAAATCCATCAGGAGTTCCAGCTGCTTTCGCTTTACCAGAAGCAGAGAACGGGAATTTTCCAACCTTTAACTCATATCCAGCTTCTTTAGCTTTTTCTTCAGTTAAACCAACAGAAGCGATTTCTGGAGTAGCATAGGTACATCCAGGAATGTTTCCGTAGTCGATAGCTTCAGTATGCACACCAGCCATTTTTTCAACACAAGTAATTCCCTCAGCAGAAGCAACGTGCGCTAAAGCAGGACCAGGAGTAACATCACCAATAGCATAATAACCAGGAATGTTTGTTTGGTACCAATCGTTTACTAAAATTTTATCTCTATCAGTAATAATTCCAACATCTTCTAATCCGATGTTTTCAATATTTGTTTTAATTCCAACTGCAGATAAAACGATATCTGCTTCTAAAACTTCTTCTCCTTTTTTAGTTTTAACAGTAGCTTTTACGCCATCACCAGAAGTATCAACAGATTCTACAGAAGAATTAGTCATCACTTTAATTCCCGCTTTTTTGAAAGAACGTTCCATTTGTTTAGAAACATCTTTATCTTCTACAGGAACAATATTTGGCATAAACTCAACAACAGTTACATCAGTTCCCATTGAGTTATAAAAATGAGCAAACTCAACACCAATAGCTCCAGAACCTACAACAATCATTGATTTTGGTTGTGTTGATAAACTCATTGCTTCACGGTAACCAATTACTTTTTTACCGTCTTGAGGTAAGTTTGGTAATTGACGAGAACGAGCACCAGTTGCGATAATAATATTATCAGCTGAATATTCAATTACTTTTCCGTCAGTATCAGTTACATCAACTTTTTTTCCAGGCTTTACCTTTCCAAATCCGTTGATGATATCAATTTTATTTTTCTTCATTAAGAACTGAACACCTTTGCTCATTCCTTCTGCAACACCACGACTACGCTTAATTACAGCGTCAAAATCTTTATCGATAGCTTCAGCTTTTAATCCGTATTCATCAACATGTTTTAAATAATCATAAACTTGCGCAGATTTTAACAATGCTTTGGTAGGAATACATCCCCAGTTTAAGCAAATTCCGCCTAAGTTTTCTTTTTCTACTACGGCAACTTTAAATCCTAATTGAGATGCTCTAATAGCAGTTACATAACCTCCAGGACCGCTTCCGATTATAATAATGTCGTATTTCATGATTCTTTTATGAATTTAGGTTGTTTTTTTTTATGATCTTACAAAAATAAACATTCAAGGTTAGTTTATGATAAGTAAGTAATTTTTTTAATTAAGGGTTTAACACAATATCTTTTATATTTTTTTTCTTTAAATAAATAGAGATAAAATAATTTATAATGATGTGCACTAAAGCTATGTAAAAGATAGTATAAGGAGATACTCCTAAAAAAATATAAGGATAATAATATGTCCAAACACCTAAGTTAATACATACTATTTCTCCTATTGTTGGAAAAACGATCACAATAAATAAGATAATAACTTTTCTTTTTAAAGGAGTAATGTTTTCAATAGATAAAAATATTTTTTTTTCAATATTATACATGAACATAAAAGCAAACATCCATACTATAAGAAGGTAACGGGGAAGCTGACCTGAGATGTGATGATACTCCCAATAATTAAGTTTAGTACCAAAATATTCTATTACTACCCCTAAAAAACCAGTTAGAAGCATACCTGGAATTAACAATCTAATATTAGTTGACTTATCTTTTGTTAGCTTATATATTTTATAGACAAGGACTAAAGCGAGAATAATTACTAATAAATTTTCTCTTCTATATAAAAGTCCTATAATCAAACCGGCTAAAATTATTTTTAGAGTATAGGAAATTATTACTGGAAATATTGTTTTAAAAAGCTTAAACATAAACTACATTCTTTCAGGAACCTGAATTCCTAATAATGAGAATGCTGATTTTATAGTATCTGCTACCTTTTTAGATAACTGAACTCTAAATGCTTTTTTATCTTGATTTTCTTCTCCTAAAATATGTACATTTTGGTAAAAAGAATTGAATTCTTTTACCAAATCGTATGTGTAATTAGCTATTACAGCAGGAGAATAATTCTTAGCAGCTTGCTGAATTACTTCAGGATATAGTTCTAATTGTTTTAATAACTCCTTTTCTTTTGCGTGTAATTCAACCGAAACAGGATTTGAATAATCAAAATTAGCTTTTCTTAATATTGATTGAATTCTTGCATAGGTATATTGAATAAAAGGACCTGTGTTACCTTGAAAATCTACTGATGCTTGTGGATCGAATAAGATTCTCTTTTTAGGGTCTACTTTTAAAATGAAATATTTTAAAGCGCCTAAACCGATAACTCTATATAGTTCTTCTTTTTCTTGATCAGAATATCCTTCTAATTTTCCTAATTCTTCAGAGATCTCACGAGCTGTATTCGTCATTTCATCCATTAAATCATCGGCATCTACAACAGTTCCTTCACGAGATTTCATTTTTCCAGAAGGTAAATCTACCATTCCATAACTTAAATGATACAAGCTTTCTGACCAAGAATATCCTAATTTTTTAAGTATTAAGAATAATACTTTAAAGTGATAATCTTGCTCGTTACCAACCGTATATACCATTCCGCCTAAATCGGTAAAATCTTTAGCACGTTGTATAGCTGTACCAATATCTTGTGTCATATAAACTGCTGTTCCGTCTGAACGTAATACTAGTTTTTCATCTAAACCGTCTTCAGTTAAATCACACCAAACCGAACGGTCTTCTTTTTTATAGAAAACGCCAGTTTTTAATCCGTCTTCGATAACATCTTTTCCTAATAAATAGGTGTTGCTTTCGTAATATAATTTATCGAAATCAACTCCGATATTTTTATACGTTACATCGAAACCTTTGTACACCCATCCATTCATAGTTTCCCAAAGAGCAACCACTTCTTTATCTCCAGCTTCCCATTTACGCAACATTTCTTGTGCTTCAACAAATAAAGGAGCTTGCTTTTTAGCATCATCTTCAGAAATACCAGAAGCAACTAATTCAGCTATTTCTTTTTTATATTCTTGATCGAACTTTACATAGTAGTTACCAACTAATTTATCACCTTTTAAACCTGTTGATTCAGGAGTTTCTCTGTTTCCAAACTTCTCCCAAGCCAACATCGATTTACAAATGTGGATTCCACGATCGTTAATAATCTGTGTTTTATAAACTTTCTTTCCTGAAGCTTTTAAAATTTCAGCAACCGAATAACCCAATAATACATTACGAACATGCCCTAAGTGTAAAGGTTTGTTTGTGTTTGGTGATGAATACTCAACCATACGAGAAGAGTTATTCGCTGAAGGAGAAACAAATCCGTACGAAGTATCTGTAGCAATTTGATTAAAGAAGTTTGTGTAAAAACTATCATCAATTACTAAGTTTAAAAAACCTTTTACCACATTGTAATTGGTAATTTCTTTAATGTTTTCAACTAAGTATTTACCTAAGTCCTCACCAATTTGTACTGGGTTTCCTTTCTTATACCTTAAAAGAGGGAATACCACTACTGTGATATCTCCTTCAAAATCTTTACGGGTTGCTTGAAACTCTACCGAAGGAATTTCAGTTTCATATAAATTTAAAAATCCTTCTTTTACTTTGGTTTCGATTAGGTTTTGAATACTCATTCTGCTCTTAAAAATTGAAGTGCAAAATTACATAAATTATTTGATTTTATTCAGTTGATATTTAAACTGATTCTTATGAATTATATAGGTATTTTTGTAAGATGGATAAAGACTTAGAGAACTTACAGAAGTTAGCGAAAGACGTTGAAAAAGAGAATAAGAAATATTTTTCGATGTTAAAAAGACGCACGCCTAAAAACTTAGATGTTGTCGTACAAAAAATACATGATGAAGAGTTTCAAAGAACTGATTGTTTAGATTGTGGAAATTGCTGTAAAACAACGAGTCCTATTTTTACAGATAAAGATACTGAACGTATTTCGAAGTACTTAAAAATGAAAGTGCGAGATTTTACTGAGCAATATTTAGAGCGTGATTCGGATGATTTTATGGTACTTAAAACTGCGCCTTGTTCTTTTTTAGATGAAAGTGACAATAGCTGTTTTATCTATGATGTGCGTCCGAAAGCATGTGCAGAATATCCACATACAAATAGAAGAAAGTTTATCCAAATTGCTGATTTAACTATTAAGAATACAGAAATTTGTCCTGCGACTTATAGAATAGTTGAAGAGTTAAAAAAACGTTTGCCTGTTAGATATAACGAGAAGGTTAAAAGATTTTAAATAGTAGATAGAGTAGAGTTTTGTCTTGTATGAAAAGCCCAACTATTATAATTAAACAAATTACTTCTTCTGAAACTTTACCGATTCGACATAAAGTAATGTGGCCAGATAAACCATTAGCTTATGTTATGCTACCAAATGATGAGTTAGGTAGACATTATGGTTTATTTGTAAACGAAAAAATGATCGCTATCATATCTTTATTTATCACTAATAATGAAGCTCAATTCAGAAAGTTTGCAACATTAAATGAATTTCAAGGGTTAGGTTACGGAACTTTATTGTTACAAAATATTATTGATTTACTTAAAGAAGAAGGGGTAAAGAAATTATGGTGTAATGCTCGTATAGAAAAGACAAAATTTTATGAGAAATTCAATTTAAGAAGAACTAACAAAGTATATGAAAAAGGAGGCATTGAATTTGTAATTATGGAAAGGTATTTTAAATAAAGTAATATCAAAACCTATAAAGCACTCTTCACTTTAAATAGAAATTCAAAATCGTTATTTTACTAAGTTTTCTGTATTTTAGTCAAAAAATAAAATACATTGGAAACCCTTATTCATTATTTCGAAACCATTCCATCAGCACATAGAGCAGCTATTGTTGTTGGAGGAATCACTTTTTTTTGGCTACTAGAAAGCGCTGTTCCTTTATTTAGTTTTAAATATAATAAGTGGAAACACGCATGGCCAAACTTATTTTTTACAGGAACCACGATTGTTATCAATTTTATACTGGCTTTTTTGTTATTAAAAACAGCAGATTGGGTTCAAGCTAATGATTTCGGATTAATTAATTGGCTACCAGAAATGCCGTTATGGTTATACGTAGTTTTAGGTGTATTATTTTTAGATTTCTTCGGAGCCTATTTAGCACATTATACAGAGCACAAAGTAAAACCGTTGTGGATGGTACATTTAGTACATCATACCGATCATAAAGTTGATACTACTACGGCAAATAGACATCATCCTTTAGAAAGTGTTATCCGTTTTACATTTACTTTATTAGGTGTATTTTTAGTAGGTACTCCGATTGCAATTGTAATGTTATATCAATCAATGTCATTAATCTTCACTCAGTTAACGCATGCAAATATTAAAATGCCTAGACAACTAGATAAAATATTAAGTTATATTATCGTTTCCCCAGATATGCATAAAGTACATCATCATAATTTATTGCCTTATACAGATTCTAATTACGGAAACATTTTTTCTGTTTGGGACAGGTTATTAGGAACGTATATGGAACTTGATAGAGAAAAAATAGTATACGGCGTTGATACTTTTCCTGATGAAGCAAAGAATTCAAGCTTAAAAGAATTATTAAAACAACCTTTTGCAGGATATCGTAAACCTACTAATTTAGAAGAATTGAATTAATCTTTTTTTAGAAAAATATTTTCCAGAGACTTAATATAATTTCTCATTTTTACTCTAGATAAGTTTGTAAGAATGGCAATTGTAATTTCTTCTTCAGGATAAATTAAAAGCATTGAAGAGGCTCCGATTCCACCCCCAGAATGACTAAGCTTTAAAGTGTTGTTTTTAGTTTTATAGATACTGATTCCAATTCCATAATTTGTTTTCTTATTATCATTAATTGTATTTGAAGTAGTAATTTCTGATAAAGAATTATTACTAATTATTTGAGGTTTAACAAATTCATTTCCGAATAACACTAAGTCTTCAGTTGTAGATAAAAAACCACCTCCAGCAGCTTTAAATTCATTATTTACTTCAGGTCCAGTAGTGATTTTACCTTTTCTAATCATATAGAATTTTGTTCTATTTACATTTTGTTCATCAGCTATATCTAGTTTAGTATGATTCATTTTTAAAGGACTAAAAACTTCATCATCCATAAACTCAAAAAAATCTTTATTAGCAGCGTTTTGAATAACTACACTTAGTAAGTTCCAGCCATATGTACTGTATTTAAATTTTGTTCCTGGTTTAAATAGGAGGTCAGAATCTTTAAAAATATCTAATCCTTTTACAATTGACATTTTATTATTGATTAAAAATTCACGTCCATTATAGTGTCTAATTCCAGCAGTATGCCCAGCAATTTGTCTAATAGTAAAATCATGTTTTTTTTGAGGGAAATCAGGTACATATTTGTATAAGCTTTCATCAAAATCTAATTGTTTATTATCAACTAGTTTTGCTAAGCCTAATGCAGTTAAGGTTTTAGAGATACTAGCAATTCTAAATTGCGTTGAACTTGGTAATACCTCTTTTTTATTTTCAATATCTGAATAACCGAAACCTTCTGACCAAATATTCTTTCCTTTATGAGATACCGTAACAGAAAGACCAGGTATGTTTTGTTCTTTAATAAAATCTTGAGTTGCTTTTATAGCTTCTTTCTTATTAAATTGAGCATGGACTAAAGCAGTAGAAAAAAGAGTTAATACTATTAGTTTGTTATATAGTTTCATGGCCATTGTTTTTTTGTTTTTTCAATCATTTCTAAAATATGTTTTCCTCGAGCTTTACAACCTTTACTTTCATGAATAATCTTAGTAGAAATTAAATGTTTTAATTCTGGGTGTATCCAATCTTTTTCTAAGCCAAAGAGATATAAACTTGTCATTGTATAAGCTCTAACTGCAATTTTTTGATCATTAATTAACCAATCAAATCCAGTTTCAATAATCAAATCAATATGATCTTGGGTAAGCTTGTCTTTAACTTCATTATCGCTTTTAGAAGTATAAGCTTTAGCGAGATGCTCACAAATTTTAGCACAAGGTCTTATCACACTATCAAAATGGACTTTAGAAATGTTCTGAGTAAAGGTATCTAAATAAGGTATAATATGAGAAATCCCTTGATGTGTACACATCCATTCAAATACCCAAGCAGCTTTTATTGAAAGCTTATTGCCTGTATCAAAAGTTAAATCGACTAAGTTTTTTACTAGTTCAGGTTGGTTTAATACAATATTTGCAGCTTTATCTCTGTTTACTCTAGCAGCATTGTCCATGTCGTTAAGTACAGAAGTTAAAAAAGAAATACTCATATTGGTATGGTTTATGTATTTTTGAAATTGTAAGTAATAAAATATTTATACATGTTAAATATAAAAAGGATATTTTCATTAACCATTGTATTGTCGGTAATTTTTGTCGGTTCATTAAGCTCACAAAAATTAAATAAGTTTGATGCCAATGGAAAAAGAACTGGAGTTTGGAAAAAGTATTATGAAAATAATAAAATAAGATATTCAGGTCAGTTTAAAGAAGGAAAAGAAATAGGTGTTTTTAAATTTTACTCTCGAATTTCGTCTTCGCAACCAACAATTATTAAAACATATAAAGCAGATACGGCTTCAGTTAAATTTTATAATGAGTTAGGTAAATTGAAGAGTGAAGGTAAGATGGTAGGTAAAAATCGAGTGGGTAAATGGGTTTATTATTACACGAATGGAAAAATTTTCTCTGATGAAGAATATGTAGACGGGAGGTTGGACGGAGTGCTGAAAAATTATTATCCAAACGGAAAAGTTACAGTGGAATCTTTATATAAAGTAGGTAAGAAAAACGGATTGTCTAAAACTTTTACTGATACAGGAATTTTAATAGAAGAAGTCTATTATGTTAACGGAAAATTAGATGGAGAAGGTAAGTACTACGATTTAAAAGGAGGTTTGAAAGAGAAAGGAATGTACAAGAATGGAAAGCGAGATGGAAAGTGGGAATTTTACATGGATGGAGAATTAGTTACTAAGAAAAAAAGAAAGAGACTTTCCGAACTTAAAAATAAATAATAGCGGTTTATTTGAGTAATCAATTTATTCAATAGTAGCATCAATTCTTTCCATATTAAAAACGTTTAATATTTCGTAAATTTGCAGCTTCAAAAGTAAAAAATGAAAAGAGTAGTAGTAGGACTTTCAGGAGGTGTAGATAGTAGTGTAACCGCACATTTGTTAAAAGAACAAGGGTATGAAGTAATCGGGCTGTTTATGAAAAACTGGCACGATGATTCAGTAACAATATCTGATGAATGTCCGTGGTTAGAAGATAGTAACGATGCTATGATTGTTGCTGATAAATTAGGAATCCCTTTTCAAACAGTAGATTTAAGCGAGCAATACAAAGAACGTATTGTAGATTATATGTTTAACGAGTACGAAAAAGGACGTACTCCGAATCCAGATGTTTTATGTAATCGTGAAATTAAATTTGATGTGTTTATGGATATCGCATTAAGTTTAGGAGCAGATTACGTAGCTACTGGTCATTATTGTAGAAAAGGAGAGGAGATTATTGATGGTAAGCCTGTATATAAATTATTAGCAGGTAAAGACGGAAATAAAGATCAATCGTATTTTTTATGTCAATTATCACAAGAGCAACTTTCTAAAGCATTGTTTCCAATTGGTGAATTAACAAAACCAGAGGTAAGAGAAATTGCTAAAGAAGCGGATTTAATTACAGCTGATAAAAAAGATTCTCAAGGATTGTGTTTTATAGGTAAAGTTCGTTTACCAGATTTTTTACAACAAAAATTACAACCAAAAGAAGGCGTGATTGTTCAAATACCTTCGAGCTTTGAGCAGTACAATCGTTCAACTCCAAGATTTGAAAGTAAAGAAGCTGAGTTGAAGTATTTTTCAACCAAGTATTCTTATAAAAAAGAAGACGGAAAGGTAGTAGCAAAACACCAAGGAGCACATTATTTTACGAAAGGTCAACGTAAAGGATTAGCAGTTGGAGGAACTAAAGAACCTTTATTTGTTATTGAAACCGATGTTGATGAAAATGTAATATATACTGGTGAAGGTAAAAATCATGCAGGTTTATACAGAAAAGTATTATTTGTATCTAATGAAGAACTACATTGGGTTCGTGAAGATTTAGCTTTGCAAACTGGCGAATCAATGGAAGTAGAAGCACGTATTCGTTACCGTCAAAAATTAGAAAAAGCTAGTTTATACAAAGTAGAAAGTGGATTGTACGTAGCGTTTGAAAATGCGCAATCAGCAATTCAAGAAGGACAATTTGTTGCTTGGTACACAAATGAAGAATTGTTAGGTTCTGGAGTGATTTCTTAAAGCGATGATACAGTCTAAAAAGTTTTGGAAATTCATTTATACTATAATATCTCTTATTGGAATAGGAATGTTAGTATATGGGATAGTACTTTATGAATTAACTTTGATTAATGAGTATCTTTTATTACTTGGAATAATTATTTTTTCAATCCCTTTATATTTTTTTATTAGAAATCATTATGCTAATTTATATGATGTAAGTAAATATTTTTATCCTTTTTGTGTATCAATTACATCTGCTGGATTTATTTTAGTTACTATATTTTTAATGCTAAATTTTCATTTTGCCAATAAAAATATTATAAATGATTATGATTTCTAATAATAAGAGAAAAAGGGATATTAGGAGGTAGAGGAAGAACACCATATGCTGTAGTAAATATTGAGAATAAGAGGAAGAATATTTTATTTCCTAAAGGCGAAATTATTAGACTTAACAATAGAGTTTATCTGAAAACGATAAAAGGCTTATTTGGTTTTGAAGTGATTGTAGAAAAAAAAATTAAATAAATTACACATATAACATTAACCTCGATTTACTCGAGGTTTTTTTGTGCTTATTATTTAATGATTGTACATTTACCTTATGCAAAATAAAATAACCAAACTATTTAATATACAATATCCAATTGTTCAAGGAGGGATGATTTGGGTGAGTGGATGGAAATTAGCATCATCTGTTTCTAATGCAGGTGGATTAGGTTTAATCGGAGCTGGTTCTATGTATCCAGATGTGTTACGTGAGCACATTCAAAAATGTAAAAAGGCAACAGATAAACCTTTCGGAGTAAACGTACCAATGCTATATCCTGATATCGAAAAAATCATGGATATAATTGTAGAAGAAGGTGTGAAGATTGTTTTCACATCAGCTGGAAATCCAAAAACTTGGACGAGCTTTTTAAAAGAAAAAGGAATCACAGTAGTGCATGTCGTAAGTTCTGTAAAGTTTGCATTAAAATCGGAAGCTGCTGGAGTAGATGCTGTAGTTTGCGAAGGTTTTGAAGCTGGCGGACATAACGGAAGAGAAGAAACCACAACGTTTACGTTGATTCCTATGGTGAAGGAACAGGTTAAGATTCCTGTAATTGCTGCTGGAGGAATAGGATCGGGTAGAGGTATGTTAGCAGCGATGGTTTTAGGTGCCGACGGTGTACAAATAGGAAGTCGTTTTGCAGCTACTTTAGAATCTTCTGCACACGATAATTTTAAACAAACTATTGTTGATGTTAAAGATGGAGGAACGCATTTAACTTTAAAAGAGTTAGCTCCTGTGCGTTTGGTAAAGAATAAGTTTTATCAAGAAGTACAAGAATTGTATCAGCAAAACCCTACGTTAGAGCAAATAAAAGAATTATTAGGTCGTGCGAGAGCCAAAAAAGGAATGTTTGAGGGGGATTTAGAAGAGGGAGAACTAGAAATAGGACAAGTAGCTGGATTGATACATGAGATTAAATCAGCAAAAGAAGTTTTAGAAGCTATTGTTGATGAATATCAAAAAGTAAAAAAAGAACTGTTATTTTAATAAAGTATTGTAAATTACTCTATAAAAAAAAAATATGAGATTACTAACAAAAATTAATGTTGTTGTTTTATTTGTACTAATTAGTTTTGGTTGTTCAAAAGATGATAATAACTCAAATAATGAACAAGAATTAACAGTAACCGATATTGATGGTAATGTATACAATACAATAACTATTGGAAATCAAATTTGGATGTTGGAGAATCTGAAGACAACAACATTTAATGATGGAACTCCAATTATAGAATATCTATTTGGTATGGATTGGGGAAGTATAGGAAATCAAGTACCCCAATACCAATGGGCAGATACCAGCGACTCAAATAATGTAGTTGAAGAAGAATTGCCTTTTGACTTTTACGGAGCAATGTATAACCATTGGGCGATTGAAAGTGGAAAATTAGCTCCAGAAGGCTGGAGAATACCTACGAAAGAAGATTTTGAAAAATTAGAAAAATATCTATCAGAAAACGGATTTGAAAATCAAGTAGCTTTGGCATTAAAATCTTCAACAGGTTGGCTTCCAAGTTCAGGAAATGGAACAAATGCTGTTAATTTCAATGGGTTGCCAAATGGTTACGTTAATGCATTTGGCGGTCCAACCTTAGGACAAGGAATCTGTACTTGGGCTACTACTAATGTAAATACGAGTGTTCCTTTAGGTTCTAGAACTAGGGTTCTTGTACAACTTTTTGATACTGAAAATATATTTTATAGTGATAACGCTATACAAATAGGTGCTGGAATCCGTTGCATTAAAGAATAATATTAGTAAACAACTTATAAAATAATTGCTAGTAAAAGTTTACTTACATAAGTTCTTTCAGACTTGTTATTTGTTATTGTTTGCCTTAATAAAATCAGAAATTAAATAACTGATAAATTTACCAACTTGTCCGTTAGCAATTTCATCTTTCATAACTGCTGGAGCACCTTCGCAAATGTGGATGTATGAAGTTTTTTCAAGTTTACCAAACTCGTATACAAATCTACGTGCTTGTTGAGGTGAAAATCCGCTTGGTGTCATGGCACTACTAGGAAAATGTTGGATACAGTCTAAATCTATTTCAATACCAAAAGGTTTTTCTTCTATAAACGTTTTAGCTCTTTGTAGTTCGTTTTCAAACGGAACAGATTTATAAACCTCTAACTCTTCGTAAGTGTTATAATCTATGTTGGTATTGCTATGAATAAAATCAAAAATATATTGAGGCGTATAATTTTCATGCAACCCAAACATAAAATATTTGTCTAGATAATTATGCTCTAATGCATATGAAAATCCGTTACCGCTATGACGTTCTTCTAATTTTCGTAAATCTGTATGCGCATCTAAATTGATAACATTTATCGATTGATTTTTTGCTTCGGATAATCCCTTTAAATTTCCGTATGCATTGTTATGCCCACCACCAATTACAATTGGAGTTTTACCAGCTTCTATAATTGTTTTTATAATAGAAGATAATTTCTGATCGATAGCTTTTACCAATAAATCACCTTTTTCTCTATCAGATCCATCAAACTTAGAAACTTCATCAGCATAGTCTAAATATCCTAAAATAAGAACATCTTGTCCGTTAATAAACTGATTTTGTTGGGTGTTTAAAAATGACTTTAAAGCAGGGACGAATGCTGTTTGAGCACCACCATTACCATAATTCATTTTAACACCAATATCTTCAGGAACTCCAAGAATGACATATTTAGCTGAAGAATTTTTAAGTTCTTCAATATTAGAAATAGTTTGAACTAACTCTCTAATTTTAGTTTCTCCATCTCTTGGATTTATAAAATTATGAATGTCGTGTTTAGAGAAAATACGTAACATATTAAATTGCTTTTCCGTTAATAAAAACTGAATCTATTAAAACCGAACCAAAATTATATGGAATTGCTCCATAACTTAAAATCTCTTTCGTAATGATAAAGTTGGCTTTTTTACCTTTGGTAATACTTCCTACTTCATCAGATAAATTCATAGCGTAAGCTCCGTTAATAGTGGCTGCATTGATCGCTTCCTCTGGAGTCATTTTCATTTTAATACAAGCGGTTGCGACTACAAAGTTCATATTACCAGATGGAGTAGACCCTGGGTTGAAATCGGTAGCTAAGGCTAAAGGTAAATCAGCATTAATTATATCTCTTGCAGGCGTGTATGGAATACTTAAAAAGTATGAACAAGAAGGTAAGGCAACAGGCATTGTATTTGTTCCTTTTAAAGTCTCGATATCATCAGCATTCATTACCTCTAAATGATCTACAGATAAAGCATCGTGTTTTACACTTACTTGAACTCCACCAATAGTTGTGAATTGATTCACGTGTACTTTAGGTGTTAATCCGTGTTTTATTCCTGCTTCTAAAATTCTGTCAGTATCTTCAACAGAGAAATACCCTGTTTCGCAAAAAGCATCGATAAATTCAGCTAAATTTTCTTCAGCTATTTTAGGCAACATTTCGTTAATAATTAAATTAATGTAGCCCTCTTTATTGTTTTTATATTCTGCAGGAAAAGCGTGAGCTCCTAAAAAAGTAGCTTTTATAGGTAGGTTATAATTTTCACGAAGCTTTTTAATTACACGCAACATTTTTAGTTCAGCATCCACAGTTAAACCATAACCTGATTTAATTTCAACAGCACCAGTACCTAATTTCATTACTTCTTCTAAACGAACGGCTGATTGTTTATACAATTCTTCTTCTGATGTTTCCTGTAGTTTCTTAGCAGAATTTAAAATTCCACCACCGTTATTCGCTATCTCTTCGTAAGTCAACCCATTAATTCTATCAACAAACTCTTGCTCTCTATTACCAGCATAAACAATATGCGTATGAGAATCGCACCAAGTAGGTAAAATCATTTTACCAGTGCAATCAATTGTTTTGTCTGCTGAAATGGATAAGTTTTCCATTAAACCAAAATCAAGGATTTTATCATTTTCTAATAATAAAAAAGCATTTTTTATAGTTGGTAAAACACTCATTTCTTTACCAGAAACTTTTTTTATAGAGGCTTCTCGAACTTGAATTAATTCCTTGATATTTATCAATAAAGTAGTCATGTAATCTTCTTAAAATTGTTACACAAACTTACGGTAAAAACTACAAATTATAATTTGTTTTTAAGTTGGATTTCTTTTTAATATTGAACTTTAATTAAGCTTTATGGAAATAAGATTTTTTTCTAGGTTTTAGGAGGTTGGTTTGGCAGTAAACATTTTTCAAAAACAAATGAGTTTTTAGAAAGCAGAGGATTAAAAAGTATTAAGTGGTAAAAATAAAAAAACTCAGTGAAAAACTGAGCTTTTTTATTTTTATAATTGTTGAGAATTATTTATTGTATAATACCCAAGTTCCTTTTTCTAATAAAGGAATTGCTTGTTTGTATTTAACTTCTTTTTCCTCTCCAGACATTACATTTTTAATAGTAACTTTCTCGTTACGACCAATTTTTGGTTGCTCACGAACAATAGTTTCTACCACTTGTTGCTCTTGAGTTTGCTTATTACGAGCGTTACTCATAGCTTGCTGTGTTGAGTTTTGAACTTCGTCTTTACGAGTATCATATTGTTCACGTTCTTGCTCACGAGCTTCAGATACTTGTGATGCATCTTGACTAGGTAATTGTCCTTTAAATAAGAATGATAATACTTCTTTATTCACCTTGTCAATTGTTTCTTGGAATAATTCGAAAGCTTCAAACTTATAAATTAATAAAGGATCTTTTTGTTCGTACGTAGCATTTTGAACAGTTTGTTTTAACTCATCCATTTTACGTAAATGATCTTTCCAGTTTTCATCAATAATTGATAAAGTAATATTCTTTTCAAAATCGTTTACTAATGATTTCCCTTCGGTTTCATACGCTTCTTTTAAGTTGGTAACAACTTGTAAAGTTTTAACACCATCGGTAAAAGGAACTACAATACGCTCGTAACGGTCTCCTTCATTTTCGAAAACATTTTTAATTACAGGGTAAGCATTATGTGCATGCCTTTCTGTGTCGTTTTTATAATGATCTGTAACAATTGCGTATAATTTATCTGTTAGTTCTTCTTCAGTTAACTTGTTGAATTCTTCTTCAGAGAAAGGAGAAGTCATTGATGAAAAACGAATTAATTCGAACTCAAAGTTCTGATAATCGCTATTCATTTTGTTTTGCTTTACAAACGAATTACAAGTATCATAAATCATATTTGCAATGTCAATTTGTAAACGCTGACCATCTAATGCATGACGACGACGTTTGTAAACAAACTCACGTTGTGCATTCATAATATCATCATATTCTAATAAGCGCTTACGAACACCAAAGTTATTTTCTTCAACTTTCTTCTGAGCTCTTTCGATAGATTTAGAAATCATAGAATGCTGAATTACTTCACCTTCTTTTAATCCCATTCTATCCATCATTTTTGCAATTCTGTCAGAACCAAATAAACGCATTAAGTTGTCATCTAAGGCTACATAGAATTGAGAAGATCCAACATCTCCTTGACGACCAGCACGACCACGTAACTGACGGTCTACACGACGAGAATCATGGCGTTCAGTACCTACAATTGCTAAACCACCAGCGGCTTTTACTTCGTCTGATAATTTAATATCGGTACCACGACCTGCCATGTTGGTTGCAATTGTAACTACTCCTGGTTTACCAGCTTCAGCAACTACATCAGCTTCACGCTTGTGTAATTTTGCATTTAATATGTTGTGTGGAATCTTACGCATTTGTAACATTCTACCTAGTAATTCAGATATTTCTACGGATGTTGTTCCAATTAAAACTGGACGACCAGCTTTCGATAATTCAACAACATCTTCAATTACAGCATTGTATTTTTCACGTGTAGTTTTATAAACTAAATCTTGTTTGTCATCTCTCTGAATTGGTCTGTTTGTAGGAATTTCAACAACATCTAATTTGTAGATTTCCCAAAATTCACCAGCTTCAGTAATTGCAGTACCCGTCATACCAGATAACTTACGATACATTCTAAAGTAGTTTTGTAAAGTAACGGTTGCAAAAGTCTGCGTAGCATCTTCAATTTTTACATCTTCTTTTGCTTCGATTGCTTGGTGTAAACCATCTGAGTAACGACGACCATCCATAATACGACCTGTTTGCTCATCTACAATCATTACTTTATTATCCATAACGACATATTCAACATCTTTTTCAAAAACAGTGTATGCTTTTAAAAGTTGATTCATTGTATGGATTCGCTCGCTCTTTACACTAAAATCACGATATAATTCTTCTTTTTGATTTGCCTTTTCTTCTGGGGTATCATCGCTGTTGTCAATTTTACCAACAATTACACTAATGTCTGGTAAAACAAAGAATGTGTTGTTTTGTGTCTTTTCAGATAAATGTCCAATACCTTTATCTGTTAAATCAATCTGATTATTTTTTTCTTCAACAGTAAACCATAATTCAGCATCTACTTCAGGCATTAACTTGTTGTTATCTTGCATGTAGAAGTTTTCTGTCTTCTGAAGAATTTGTTTGATTCCTTCTTGAGATAAAAACTTGATCAAAGCTTTGTTTTTTGGAAGACCTCTATAAACTCTTAGTAATAAGAAACCACCTTCTTTATCGTCTCCAGCTTTTAATAAAGCTTTCGCTTCTGCTAAAACGCCTACTAAATATTTGTTTTGTAGTGATACTAAATCAGCTACTAAAGGTTTTAATTCGTTAAACTCATGACGGTCACCTTGCGGTACTGGTCCAGATATAATTAAAGGTGTACGAGCGTCATCAACTAATACAGAATCTACTTCATCAATAATTGCATAGTTAGGGGCACGCTGTACTAAGTCTTCTTTAGAAGAAGCCATATTATCACGTAAATAATCGAAACCGAATTCGTTATTTGTTCCGTAAGTAATATCAGCATTATAAGCTTTTCTTCGAGCTTCTGAATTTGGTTGGTGGAAATCAATACAATCTGTACTTAAACCATGGAATTCAAAAATAGGAGCCATCCACGCACGGTCACGCTTTGCTAAATAATCATTTACTGTTACTACGTGTACACCATTACCACTTAAGGCGTTTAAATAAACAGGTAAAGTAGATACTAATGTTTTACCTTCTCCTGTCATCATCTCAGCAATTTTACCTTGATGTAAAACAGACCCACCAATTAATTGTACATCATAATGTATCATGTCCCAAGTAACTTCTTTTCCGGCAGCATCCCAAGAGTTAGCCCAAAAAGCTTTATCACCTTCTAAAGTGATATGTTCTCTTGTTGCTGACAACTCTCTATCGAAAGCTGATGCAGTAACCTCAATTTCATCGTTATTTGTAAAACGCTTTGCTGTTTCTTTTACTAATGCAAAAGCTTCAGGCATAATATCTAATAAAACAGCTTCTGAAGCTTCATAAGCTTCGTCTTTAAGTCTATCTACTTCTGTATAAATTTCTTCTTGACGATCAATGTCAGCAGTTAAAGCTTCTTCTTCAAGAGTAGCGATTGCTTCTGTAAAAGATTTTGTAGCTTCTTTTATTTTCGATTTAAATTCGATTGTCTTAGCTCGTAATTCATCATTTGATAAATTGCTTAATGAATTTTCAAAAGATTGTACTTTTTCAACAATCGGTTGTAGAGATTTTAGGTCTTTTTGTTGTTTGTCTCCAACAAATAGTTTTATAATCGAATTTAAAACGCTCATTTGTAAAATATTGTTTTATAGCTGATTAAGTGTTAGTTAGTCAGTCTTTATATATGTATAATTTTGGTGCTTAAAAGTAAGCAAAAAAAAAGCCTCTTAAAAGAGACTTTTTATTATTGTATTAGTTAGTATTCGTCTTCGTTCCAAAGATAATCTTCTTCGGTTGGATAATCGGGCCAAATTTCGATTATCGAGTCATATGAGTCACCTTCATCTTCAATATCCTGTAAGTTCTCAACAACTTCTAATGGAGCTCCTGTACGAATTGCGTAATCGATTAATTCGTCTTTTGTTGCAGGCCATGGTGCATCTGCTAAATATGATGCTAGTTCAAGTGTCCAATACATTTCTTTATCTGTTTAATAAGATTTTGGCAAAAATAATTTTTTTTTCCAAAAAGTCAAGTTTTTTTTAAAAAATGTGAAATCAATAAAAAAAGAACTTTGTTAATATTTCTCAGGAATCCATTTAATTTCCTCAGCTTGTAAGTCTTGGGTCAACTTTCGTGCCAGTACAAAAAGGTAGTCAGAAAGTCGGTTTAAGTACATTAAAACATTACTGTTAACCTCTTCTTCTTCGTTTAAAGCTACCGATAAACGCTCTGCTCTACGGCATACACAGCGTGCAATGTGACAGAATGACACTGTTTGATGACCCCCAGGTAAAATGAAATGAGTCATTTGCGGTAGGTGAGTATTCATGGTGTCAATTTCATTTTCTAAAAATTGAATTGAAGCATCGTCAATTTTATAAATGTTCAACCTTTCTTTTCCACTTTTTAAGGTTTCTTTTTCAGGAGGTGTAGCTAACATCGCTCCAAGAGTAAATAAATCACTTTGAATTTTATTTAATGATTCCTTAGTAATGTTATCAATTTCTTGATCTCTAATTAAGCCAATGTATGAATTAAGTTCGTCTACTGTTCCGTAGCTTTCAATTCTTAAGTGGTGCTTTGGAACTCTTGTGCCTCCAAAAAGAGCAGTAGTTCCTTTGTCACCAGTTTTGGTATATATTTTCATTTATTTTTAAATTTTATGTAAAAGAGAGTTGTTTTATTTTTTCTAAAATATAATCAGGACAACGCATTGGTTTTTTTGTTTCGCTGTTAATAAAAGCTAAGATAGTGTTACCAGTGCAAATTAACTCGTTATTTTGATTGGTAATTTCGTAGTCGAATTCAATCTTAACAGAAGGTGTTTTTTTTAAATAAGTAGTAACGATTAATTCATCATCATAGAGTGCAGATTTTTTAAAATTACAAGATAATGAAATAACTGGGAGCATAATGCCTGTTTTTTCCATATATTTGTAGGTAACGCCCATAGAACGTAACCATTCGGTTCGTCCTATCTCGAAAAACTGAGCATAATTTCCGTGGTAAACCACTCCCATTTGGTCAGTTTCTGAATATCTTACTCGTATAGAGGTATTGTATTTTTGCAAAGCTTAATTTTTATTTTTCTGCTTTAACGTTACGCAAAAAAAAATTAATAATCAATAGTAATTTGATTTTTTTATACTGAATTTTATTCACACTTTTGTTGACCCAGATTAACAGTTCTGGTGTCCCCAAAAATCTGAATAAAAAATTAACATATTTAATAGTTTTTAACCCAAATGACTAAAACTGCTGATTCAGTTTGGATGGAATGCTTGTCTTTTATAAAAGACAATATTAAACCCCAAGCATACAAAACTTGGTTCGAGCCGATTAAACCGATAAAACTAGCTGGCGAAGCACTTACAATACAAGTGCCAAGTGAGTTTTTTTACGAATGGTTAGAAGAACATTATATTAAACTGTTAAGAGTAGCTTTGGTAAGGGAATTGGGTGCTGATGCAAAGTTAGTCTACGATGTACGAATGCAAAATAAGTACAGCAGTAACAATCCGCAAACTGTTAAGAGACCTAGTTCTAATCGTAATCCATTAAAACCACAAAAAGTAACAGTTCCTTTAGAGTCAAAAAGAGAGCTTAAAAACCCTTTTGTGATTCCAGGTTTACAAAAGGTTAAAATAGAATCTCAATTAAATCCTAATTATAACTTTGTAAATTTTGTTGAAGGTGATTCTAACCGTTTAGCACGTTCTGCAGGAATGGCTGTAGCGAATAAACCAGGAGGAACATCATTTAATCCATTATTAATTTATGGTGGAGTAGGTTTAGGGAAAACACATTTATCTCATGCCATTGGGGTTGAGATTAAGGATAAATATCCAGATAAAACAGTTTTATATATTTCTTCTGAGAAATTTACACAACAGTTTATTGATTCGGTAAAATCAAATACAAGAAATGATTTTATTCATTTTTATCAAATGATTGATGTATTGATTATTGATGATGTACAGTTCTTATCTGGTAAAGCAGGAACGCAAGATGTATTCTTCCATATATTTAATCACTTGCATCAAAATGGTAAACAGGTAATTTTAACTTCTGATAAAGCGCCAGTTGATATGCAAGATATCGAACAACGTTTATTGTCTCGTTTTAAATGGGGCTTGTCAGCAGAATTACAAGCTCCAGATTTTGAAACACGTATTTCTATTCTTCAGAATAAGTTATATAGAGATGGTGTTGAAATGCCAGAGGAGATTGTAGAGTATATAGCTAAAAATATTAAATCTAACGTTCGTGAGCTTGAGGGGGTAATTATTTCGATGATTGCTCAGGCTTCATTTAATAGAAAAGAGTTTACAATTGAGTTGGCAAAACAAATTGTAGATAAATTCGTTAAGAATACTAAGAAAGAAATTTCGATAGACTATATACAAAAAGTAGTTTCTAAATATTTCGATATGGATGTAGCTACTTTACAATCTAAAACTAGAAAAAGACATATTGTACAAGCGCGTCAGTTAGCAATGTATTTTGCTAAGCGTATGACAAAATCGTCATTAGCTAGTATAGGAAGCCAAATAGGTAAGAGAGATCATGCTACTGTATTACACGCTTGTAAAACTGTTGATAATTTAACAGAAACTGATAAGCAATTTAAGAAGTACGTTGAAGATTTAAGGAAGAAATTAACCTTATAATAGTTAATCATGAAAAAAATACTAATGGTTTGTTTGGGGAACATTTGTCGTTCGCCTTTAGCCGAAGGTATTTTGCTGTCTAAACTATCTTCTGATAACTTTTTTATAGACTCAGCGGGTACCGCAGGTTATCATGTTGGAGAATTGCCAGATAAAAGATCAATAGAAGTAGGATTGAAGTATGGAATTGATATCACTAATCAACGATCAAGAAAATTTACCAAATCAGATTTTAAAGAATTCGATTTAATTTTTGCTATGGATGAAATTAATTATCATAACATTATTGCAATGTCTAATGATGAAACTGATATTCAAAAAGTGAAAATGATTTTGAATGAAATCTATCCTAATGAAAATAGGAATGTACCTGATCCTTATTATGGAGGAAATCAAGGTTTTGAAAATGTATATAAAATGTTAGATGAAGCATGTAATGTAGTTGCTTCAAAATTAGAGAACGAATGAAAGGTAAATTATACTTAATTCCAACAACTTTAGGAGATACAGAGCCGTTAGAGGTAATGCCTTTATCGGTAAAAAAAACAGTAGAACATCTTGATTATTTTATTGTTGAGAATGAGAAGTCAGCAAGAAGGTTTATAAAAAGAATCACGCCATCAAAATCTCAACCGTCTTTACAGTTAATGTTGTTAGATAAATATTCTGATGATTTTGAAACTCAAAATTATTTAGATGTTTGTGAGAAAGGTATTTCGATAGGTTTGTTATCAGAAGCAGGCGTTCCAGCTGTGGCAGATCCTGGAGCTAGTATCGTTAAATTAGCGCATCAAAAAGGAATACAAGTGGTGCCTTTAGTGGGACCTTCATCAATATTAATGGCGATGATGGGTTCAGGTATGAACGGACAGAATTTTGCTTTTAACGGATATTTACCTATTGATAAATCGGATAGAAAGAAAGCAATTAAAGAGTTGGAAAAGTTATCTAAAGATAAAAATCAATCACAAATATTTATAGAAACTCCTTATAGAAATGGAAAAATGTTAGATGATTTACGATCTACATTATCACCAGATACCAGAATTTGTGTTGCATGTGATATAACATTACCATCTGAGTATATTAAAACATTAACGGTGAAAGAGTGGAAAAATGAAAAGCCTGATTTGCATAAACGACCAGCAATTTTCATTATTCATAAATAAAAAAAGACATCTAATTAGATGTCTTTTTTTATTGTATAAAGTTGTTTTTTAAACTCTAGCTTTTTTATCTGGTGTGATATTAGAAACATCATAATCTCCAAATTTTTTCATATACGACTCAATTGAGGTTCCAAAAGCATCGTTAAATTTAATTGCTCCGTTTGATCTTAAAAACTTTTTAACGTTTCCTGCTCCACTTAAATGAGCAGCTGCTAAAATACCAGATTCGGTAATTTTAATTCCGTTAATAGTTCTCCCTACACTTCTTTTAATGTCTTTTCTTAAAATCCATTTATTAACTTTACAGTAAGCAATAAATGCTTTTTCTTGTAGCTCTGGAGTTTTAAGAAAATAAGAAGTATTGTAAATTCTAAATCTTTTTAAGGTTTCTCTACCGAATTGATATTTACCAAGATACCCAAGTTTATTTACTACTCTGTATTTACCTTGAGATTCTTTAAAAGCAAGTGCTTCTTTAAACCCAACAAAATCATTTCGTAAAAAAGGAATGTTCACCTCTTCAGCAAAGTATGCTGTTTTAGGTGTAGTGGTAGTTTTTTCTTTTTTAATTTTTGGTGTTGTAAAACTTGCGAATACAACAAAACCAATGAATGCAAATATTAAATATCTGATAATTAGTTACTTTCCGTTTAGCACTGCAAATATACGGTAAATTTGACTAAGATATTAATAGTCAGTAAATTAGGGTGTTTATCTTGTTGTGAATAAAGTGTTTTTCTGATGTTTTTTCTGTTGAAAAAGCAAAAAAAGTGCTTTTATTTTGATTATTTAATAATAAGCCTTGGGTTTGATTGAAAATAAAATTTTGTTAAAAATTATCGCTTAATTCTTTTTTGTTTTATTTATTAATATTGTTTTAATAGAATTTAATGATAAAAAATGGAGAAAAACTGAGTGTGAATTATGCTAAAACTGCATTCCAACTTTAAAATTTAAAACCCTACCTGTCATAAAATTAGGAATTCCGTATTGTTGTTTGCTATACGCATCACGAACCCAGGTGTTGGTTATTGAGTTACGAATATCAAAAATATTAAACAGTTCTAAACCAAGTGTTAATTCTTTAAAGCTTCGTAGGAATCCAGTTTTGTGTTGCTTATTTGCATCAGCAAAAACATACGATAATCCTAAATCGGCACGCTTATAATCGTTTAATCTATTTTGAAATTGATATACATTGGCATATGCTGGCGCTCCACCAGGTAATCCTGTATTGTATACAATGTTTAAATACGCTTTTAAGTCAGGTAAATTAGGTACATAATCTTGAAATAATACACCAAATTTTAAACGTTGGTCGGTAGGTCTTGCAATATAACCTTGGTTGTTAATATTTTCTTCAGTTTTTAAATAACCAATACTAACCCAACTATCGTTTCCTGGAACAAACTCACCATTTAAGCGAACATCTAACCCATAAGCATAGGCACTAGTTACATTATCGGCGCGATAACGGATACGAACATTATCTACAGAATATGAATTAACATCAGATAAATTTTTATAATATAATTCAGTGGTTAATTTAAAAGGACGCTCCCACATAGTAAAACTATAATCGTTACCAGCTACTAAATGAATAGAATTTTGAGCTTTAACTTCTGGATGAATGTTTCCGTCAAAATCGCGTAATTCTTTATAAAAAGGAGGTTGAGAATACCATCCACCAGAAATTCTAAATAGCATGTCATTCTCCCAATCTGGTTTTATAGCAAATTGAGCTCTTGGACTAAATGTAAGTTGATTTTTAGAACTAGCTGTAGCAGTTTTTACATTCCATTGATGTGCGCGTACACCAAGGTTCATCCAAACCTGATGATTATTCCAGTTTGTTTTTCTACTAAATTGAACAAAACTTGATAAACGATTGATATCAACTTCGTTTTCTGCTCTAACATTTCTAAAAGGCTCAATAGGTCCTGTAAAAGGTTCGTAAGGTTGATTGTTACCAGTATGATGTGGTGGACGTACAGAAAAGCCTAACGAATCAATAACTTCCCATTCACGAATACGATCTTTAATATTTTCTGTTTGGTATTTTATACCAGCTCTCCATTCGTTATCACCATCTTTTAAAGTTGCTTTTAATTGAATATTGGTAATTAATGCATCTAAATCGTTACGAGCATGGTTTATTTGTGAACCGATTCCTTGAGAAAAGGCAACATCACCAAAGTTTTCTGAACCAATATTACTATCTATTTCCCCTATATTATAAGAAGCAGCAATATCAAAATGTTCTTCTTCTTGGGTATTAAAAGAAGAAATAGTTCCAGTTATTTTTAAATCATCATTTACTTGATAATCGGCAGATAATGCCCCGAAAAGTGTTTGGAATTCATCTTGTTCTTGTCCTTGATAAAAAACAATTAACTCTAACGGATTCGCAATTGTACCAAAACGAGTTTTTCTGGTTAATGGTTTGTAGTTGTAATCGTTTAAAGAAAAGTTTCCTAGAAAATTAAGTGTTAACTTTTTATTTGCTTTATAAGATAAAAAGGTTTGAACATCTGTAAATTTTGGTCTGAAGTTTACTTCGGTTTGTTTACTATTTACAAATAAACTATTGTCTCGATATCTAACACCAAGTATGGCACTTAGCTTGTTGTTTAAAAAGGTGTCTTCTATTGTAAAACTACCACCTAATAAACTAGCGTCTATTTGAATTCCGAAATCAACAGGTTTACGATAGGTGATATCTAAAACAGAAGAAAGCTTATCACCATATTTGGCTTGAAATCCTCCGGCAGAGAAATTAATATTTTGCACTAAATGAGGATTGATAAAGCTTAACCCTTCTTGTTGCCCTGAACGAATTAAAAACGGACGGTACACTTCAATTCCGTTAACATACACTAAGTTTTCATCAAAATTACCACCACGAACATTGTATTGTGTACTTAGTTCGTTGTTATTACTTACACCTGGAAGCGTCATTAAAACATTTTCAACACCTGCATTGACTCCAACTAAATTTTTAACTTTTTTAGTTTCAATTTTTGTTATCCCTTGTGCTTCTTTTTTTTGATTTTTAAGTACAACTTCTTCTAATTCTTGGGTTTTAAAATTTAAATTAGGAGAGAAGTTAAATGTTTTTCTTCCTCGAGAAGTAAATTTTCTAACAACTGTTTTATAAGAAACATGACTAAAAGTAACAGTAACAGTTTTGCGCATAGGTATGGTAAAACTATAATTACCATTAGTATCGGTAGTAGTACCTTTTGATAAGTAAGAAATAGCTACACCTTCTATAGGAGTATTGTATTTATTGATAATTCTTCCTTTTACTGTTGCTGTTTTTTGGGCAAAAATAAGAGAAGGGAACAGTAATAAAATAAGTAGTTTTTTCAAGGGTTTTATAGTTTACTTTCTGAAAAATGTAGCAGAAATAGTTTTTGTATTTCCAACATTATCAGAGACTACAAGTTTAAAAAGATGTTTGCTACCAACCAACTTTTTATCATTAAAATCGTAAGTCAGTATCCCTTTTTTATGATTGTATTCCATTAAAACCCATTTGCCATCAATTGTAGCACGGTAATTTTTAATACCAGATTCTCTATCTTTAATTTTAACTTTTAAAGTTTTATTTTTAGAAAGCCATTGCTTGTCTTTAAAATTATATAACTGAATTGTAGGATTAACAGCATCGAATTTTAAAGTATAGTCTCCTAAAAGTTTAGTGGTAGTATATACTTTATCAATCTTTTTCTTGGTAGATGTATATCTTGGATATTTCTTGTTAGTTACATTCGCAATGTATACTTGCTGTTTCTGTTTGTCGTTTAAAAAAGATGTATTGAATGTTAAGGTATACCGTTTGTCTAAAGGAATGGTACGATTATGAACCTTAGCAACACCGTTTTCAACTGAGAAATCAATAAAACAATCTTCATAAAAAGTGTTTTTAGGGAAGGCAATAGTAACATTGTTTTTACTGAATTTAGTAAAATCTTTAGCAGTTATTTTATAAGCAGTAGTATCTTTTTCTTGAAAAATTAAATTACTTGCTACACCACGAACAGGTATTTTAATTGATGAAGTGTTGTTTTTAAAATCTTTAGCAATAATTTCAATATTATAACTGTTTCCGTTTTCAATGAAAATTTTACCATTATTAACTAAATCTTCATACAAACTTAATCGATTAGCATTTACTTTATGAGTTTTCTGGACTCTATTTCTGTAGGTTTTGTAATGTTTGTAATCAATTAATAAGTTGATGTACTTGCTTTCAGCAAACGAAAATGTTTCAACATCATGGTAATATACTCTGTTGCCATTTACTTTCATTTCGAGGCTGTAGATACCGTTTTTATTTAAAGCTCCGTTTAATCGATCGAAAACACTAATTCCAAAACCAATTTCTCCGCTAGAAGTTATTTTTTCACTAACGTATTTACCGTTCTCTATATTTTTGAAAGAAAGAATTGTTTTTGAAGTTGAATTGTTAATTCTCGAACCGTTATTAAGAGGATAAGCGATTAACTTTTGAATTGTTGGCGATTTATCATCATTGGGCACTAAACCAAAATGCATTGGATTAATAATGTGTTCTGTTTTGGTATCTCTAATCTCGTAATGTAAATGTGGTCCGCCTGAGCCACCTGTATCTCCTGTATACCCAATTAACTCTCCTTTTTTAACTGGAAATTTTTCTGGCTTCGGAAAAAGGTTTCCTGTATAGTAGTTTTCTTTCTTGTACTGTACACTCTTAACGTATTTTTGAATTGAAGGAATAAATTTTTTTAAATGTGCATACACGGTAGTGTATCCATTAGGGTGTTTAATGTACATTGCTTTTCCAAATCCATATTGTTGTACTTTTATACGAGAAACATAGCCATTAGCAGGAGCATAAATAGGAATCCCTTGCTTTCCTTGAGTTTTAATGTCTAAACCAGAATGAAAATGATTACTTCTTAGTTCACCAAACGTACCAGATAAAATAATTGGAATTTTTAAAGGAGGTGAAAAGTAATCTTTAGGATATTGCTTTTGGGCATTTCCATAAAAAAAAGAGAATAGTAAAATAATAGAAAAATAAAATCTCAAATCGTAACAGTTTCTAACAAAAATACTAAAATTATGCCAAAGCTTTAAGGGCTAAACATCAGTGTTTTAGTAAAAAAGTAGAAAAGAGTTGCTATTTAAAATCTATATTGATAACTTTGTGGATATAGTTTTATTCTCAAAAATAAATGAGTGACCCTTTAGAAGCAATTCATTTACTGGAAGATAAGTTAAAAACCTTACTTTCTAATTATGATTTTTTAAAAGAAGAAAATCAAGTTTTGCTTCAAAACAATGCAAAGTTGCAAGTTTTATTACAAGAGAAAGAGCAAGAATTAAGTAAAAAACAAGAAGAGTTTAAATTACTTAAAATTGCAAAAACTATTGAAGGTAGTAGCGAAAACACAAGAGAAACAAAACTCAAAATAAATACATTAGTTCGAGAGATTGATAAATGCATTGCTCTTTTGAATTCATAAAAAGTTCTTTACATGGCGAAAATAAAAGTTAATGTTGTAATTGCTGGTAGAACGTATCCGTTAAGTGTTAATAGCACTGAAGAAGAAGAGGGGATGCGCAAAGCAGCAAAAGATATTAACGAATTAATCGCTAAATTTGAGCAAAATTATGCGGTGGCAGATAAGCAAGATGTATTAGCAATGAGTGCTTTACAATTTGCTTCGAAAGCAAAAATAGTATCGATAAACAATACTATAGAAAACACCGAAGTATCAAATAAAATAAATGAATTATCTAATTTATTAGATAAACATTTATAACGTTCTTTAAAATATATTATTAATATTACTACCTACATTAGTACATTGTTTGTTAAACTCAACACTATTTATTTAGAAAGGATGAGTCTTGGTTCGTAGAGCAAGCCGTATGTATCAATTTATTTGATGCCCAGAACGGATCCTTGATAAACCAGTTAGTCCTAAACCTGTTTTTCGGAGTTTATAAGACCCTATTAATGTAGGTTTTTTTATACAATCAAATCAAAATTATGGAAGGAATATTATTTCCTGTGCTAGCAGGAATTATAGGAATAGCAATAGGTTTTTTTATTGCTAAGATGTTAGAGAAATCTAATGCAAATAAGTTAATACAAGAAACTAAAAAAGAAGCTAGAAACATTGTAAAAGAAGCAAAAGTTGAAGCGGATGCGATAAAGAAAGATAAAATATTACAAGCTAAAGAAAAGTTTATTGAACTTAAATCTGAGCATGAAAAGGTAATTTTATCAAGAGAAAAGAAAATGTCTGATGTTGAAAAAAGAATACGAGACAAAGAAAGTCAAGTATCTTCTGAGTTAGATAGAAACAAAAAGAAAAACGCTTCTTTAGAGAAAAAAGAAGCAGATTTCGATTACAAATTAGAATTTTTAGATAAAAAAGAATCAGAGCTAGAAAAATTACATAAGCGTCATGTAGATATGCTTGAGCAAATTTCTGGTTTATCTGCTGACGAAGCTAAAACTGAATTGGTAGCGAATTTAAAAGATGAAGCTAAAGCTGATGCCATGTCTTTTATTCAAGATACGGTTGAAGAAGCTAAAATGACTGCACAACAAGAAGCACGTAAAGTAGTTTTAAATACAATTCAAAGAGTAGGAGTAGAGCAAGCTGTTGAAAACTGTGTGTCAGTTTTTAATTTAGAATCTGATGATGTAAAAGGTAGAATTATTGGTCGTGAAGGTCGTAATATCCGTGCTTTAGAAGCAGCAACTGGTGTTGAGATTATTGTTGATGATACTCCAGAAGCGATTATACTTTCTTGTTTTGATCCAGTACGTCGTGAAATTGCTCGTTTATCAATGCATAAATTAGTAACAGACGGAAGAATTCACCCAGCAAGAATTGAAGAGGTTGTTAAGAAAACCGAAAAACAAATTACCCAAGAAATTATTGAAGTAGGTAAACGTACCGTTATCGATTTAGGGATTCACGGATTACATCCTGAATTGATTAAAACAGTTGGACGAATGAAGTACCGTTCTTCTTATGGTCAAAACTTATTACAGCACTCTAGAGAAGTTGCGAATTTATGTGGTATTATGGCTGCAGAAATGGGCTTAAATGCTAAAGCTGCTAAAAGAGCTGGTTTATTGCATGATATTGGTAAAGTGCCAGAAACTGAAAGTGAATTACCACACGCATTATTAGGTATGCAATGGGCTGAGAAGTATGGAGAAAAACCAGATGTATGTAATGCAATTGGAGCTCACCACGATGAAATAGAAATGAAGAGTTTATTATCACCTATCGTTCAGGTTTGTGATGCTATTTCTGGAGCAAGACCAGGAGCACGTCGTCAGGTATTAGATTCTTACATCCAACGTTTAAAAGATTTAGAAGATATCGCATTCGGATTTACAGGTGTACAAAAGGCTTATGCTATTCAAGCAGGACGTGAATTACGTGTAATGGTAGAAAGTGCTAAGGTAAACGATACTAAGGCAGCAGAATTATCATTTAATATCTCTCAAAAGATTCAGAATGATATGACATATCCAGGACAAGTAAAAGTAACTGTAATTCGTGAAACAAGAGCAGTGAATGTAGCAAAGTAATTTGTTACTTATGAAATAAAGAAAAACCGTATCAATTTTGATACGGTTTTTTTATTTTATCTATTTCTTCTAGACCTTCCTTTTTGTTCAGCCTTTTCTTTTTTGTGATGAAACTTTTTAGAGTAACTTTTGTTTTTACGTCTCTTTAAAATTTTACTTCGTTTACCAATTTTAGCATTAGGTTTTGCTCTGTAGTAAAAGAAGTTGTTATCTTCTTTAAATTGACGATAGTTGTTTCTAAAATCTCTTCTGTAAAAGTATCTATCATCGTAATCGAATATACCAATGTTTACATCAATATCAATTCCTCTGTTACCGTAATAAACATCATCTTTATAATAATAATCGTCTTCGTAATGATGACCTGGTTTTACAAAACCTCTAAATTGAGGATTTCCCCATCTATCATATTTTACACGTAAGTTTCCAACTTTAAATAATTGACCGAATTTATATCTAATAAATACGTTACCAATACGTGTTACGTTTCCTCTTACATCGTAATTTACAAATACATTACCTACACGTCTTATGCGTCCTCTAAAGTCTCTCTCAATACGTACACCACGGTTCGTTTTTACACGTCTTCCGTAATAATTTACATATCTTGTGTTTCTACTGTGAGTATTGAAATCAAAGTCTCCATTTAAAAACACATGGAATTGTACTCCTCTTTCAACAAAGGTAACTGCATCGTCAAAACGATTTGTAACCCCAATTTTGCTAGTTGATTTGTTTATGTTATCAGCGTTTACTGTTGCTAATGACATCATTGCTAATAATAAAAGTATCCCTGTTCTCATAATTGCTAATTTTAGGGTTATGCTTACTCTATATGCTTTTCGGCTTCCGCATTTGATGTTTAATTTTCAAAGAGCGTGCCAGAAAAATATTCATGAGAGATTTTATAGGGTTTTAATATTAATTCATTGTATGTAAGATTCTGATTTTTAACGCATTGAAAAATGTTTATTTAAAAGCTTAGTACTATGTGTAAAAAACTCTATATTTATACGACATACTTGAAAGATTTTACAGTTACTTATGATTGATGCCATTGAAAAAAACCTTGAGAGAGGGATAAAACTCCTTAGTTCAATAACAGATGAACAGTATAGTAATAAAACTGTGCCTCCATATTATTCAAGCATAGGAGCTAATATGCGTCATATTCTAGATGTTTTTACCTGTATATTTAAAGGTTTAGAAAAAAGTTGTGTAGATTTTTCTGATAGAGAACGTAATCAACTAGCTGAAGAAAAAACTGAATTTGGTATTTTATATTTTAATGATGTAATTTCTCAACTACACTGTTTAAATACTGAAGATTTTGATAGAGTTATTCCTGTAACTGACGATTTAGGTTTGGGTAAGTTAACCGCTAATTATACAGTTGGTAGTGCACTAATACAAGCTCACAGTCATGCAATTCACCATTTTGCAAGTATTGGTTTTATTATAAATCAATTAGGAATTGAATTGCCTGATGCCGATTTTGGCTATAACCCAACTACACCAAAGAAAGTCTTAGTAGGGTAGGTAGCTATCTATGAATATACACCCAACCTTTTTGTAGTTTAACTAAATTATTCGGGTCGTTACCAGACTCTAAATAATAAAAGTAAGTAGCTTCAGGTAGCTTATCTTCTTTGTTTATAGTTGCTCTACCATTTGAAGTACCATCCCAATTATTAAAATAATTTTCTGTTTGATACACTATGTTTCCCCAGCGATTATAGATGGTTAATTTGTTGTTAGTATATTCACTAATTTCATCAAACTGTAAGAAATCGTTTAAATTATCTCCGTTAGGAGAAATAATGATGTTATCACTATTATTATCATCAGGAATTTCATCATTTACAATTGAGCCTATAGTAATTGCCTCATATTCATCTGGCACAAAAGTTTCGGATGTAATTTCTCCTGAGTCTAAATCTCCAGTAACATTTGTACTACTTAAATTTACCCATCTGTTTTCAGAAATACTCCAACCAACAACTGTAAGTAAGTTAATATCGTTAGAAATAGCTGAAATATTACTACGAGTATTCCAAGTTAAGGTAACTCTCGTTTCGTTTTTTCCATTTAAATCCCAAAATTCTACATTACTAATGTTTTCTAACAGAATTTGTTTTTGATCGGTTAAAAAGTCAGAAGAAAAAGTAGTTGGAAAGTTAGGGTCTTCAAAAAAGTAAGCTCCTTTAAATAAATAATATTTTTTATGATTTGGGATAATCATCGGTCGGATTTGTGATCCGTCACCAATAGGAAAAGAGAAATGATCGTTTCTACTACCTTCTTTTGTTGATGTATATCCGTTTGTATGTCTTAGGTTGTCTTCACCTGCATACATGTCGTATTCTATAAAATCAAGAGAGATATCTGGATTATCTCTAGGTGTAATTACTAAACCATTAATAAAATCGAGTTGATTACGGACTCCTAATGAATTTTGTAATTCTAAATTATTTAAAGCATCAATTTCAACATTAAAAAAAGTAATTCTGTTATTTCCTGAAATTGTTCTTAATTCGGTATCTGCATAAAAACCAGCAAAACCAATATAATTATCTAAAACACCATCGTTAATTACATCGGTATGAAAACCAACTTTGGCCCCATCGTGTAATTGTACCACACCAGAATTATAAAATGCGCTTTGCGACACACTAGCAAGCGTTATACTAATGAAAAGTAAAAATGATATGTGTCGTTTTAATAGCATCATTTTTTAACTCTATAAGTTATACGGCGGTTGGTGATTACTTTTTTATTACAAGAAGTAATTTCAACAGAAACATCATTAGTGTTAGAAATAGTACCAGCAGCATTCGTTGCTGTTACTTCATATACATAAGTTCCAACTATGGTTGGTGTGTCAGTTGGGTTTTCATTTGTCGAAGAAAATGTATAAGCAACTGGGGATGATGTAACTGTCCAGCTATAAGTAGCTGTAGGAGCATCTGTACCTGAAGGATTAGCTAATAAATTAACTGTTAGACCAGAACAGACAGGAGAGTTTGAACTAGGAGCAACACCTAAGTTACCACCGTTATTATTTGCATCTGTAAAGGTTAGTGGTTTAGGATTAGGTCCACCTCCATTACAGTTTGTGTACCTTGTTGTACCTATGTATAAAATTTTATTGACATTACAACCTGTTGGGTTTATATATATACCATGACCTACACCTAAAGTTAAACCATCAGGGTTTGGATTTTCAATAAAAAAAGATGCATTTGCTGTTAGTGATAAAGATACATTAGCATCCCATCTTAATAAACCATCATAAGCGATGTTAAACTCTAATGTATTAATACTTGAAGTTCCTGTTATTGATAATGTTTCAACTACAGGTGTTCCCGTTTGGTCACCAATAGTTACAGAGTTAATGCTACCAGTTATAGCACTATTTATGGTTACTGTAGCACCGTTTGATATAGTTACGTCATTTGTAGTTCCGTTACCAGGATAATATGTTGCAGCTACCCAATTTGTACCATTATATCTTTCCCATATTCCTACGGTTGTCCAATTTCCAGAAGCTATGGTTCTGAAATCATTTAAAGATTGAGAAAATGTATTAGTAATTAATAGTACTAAAAAGAAAAAAATATATGTTTTTAAAAACTTCATAAGCTTTCTTTTAAGTATTATTTTACAACAAATACTACATTTATAATTGTATTGTCGTCTGTTGGCGGTGTTACAACAGTATAATTTAAAACACCAGTGTCTGAGATGCTCATACCCGTAACATTTGTTCCGTCTCCAAAAACAGTTGGGTCTGCATATGTTACATAGTAATAAAGTTCATTTGCTGCGTATGTAGGTATTGAGGCAGGAGCTTCATTTGCGCCTCCAACATCAGATCTTACAATTGGTCCGTTATATTGACTAAAGTAATCACTGTATAAGTTTATAGAACCAGCACCAGCAGTGCTAGCATCGATAGCTATAGATGGAGGATAAAATACCCTAGCGGCTTTTGTAGGTGCAATCATATTCCATTCTGTACCATCATGTATATAAAATACTTTTTCACCGGTAGTTGGTTTGTAAATAAAAGTATCGTTTTCTATAGGTGTGTAGCCTACGGGAAAGGTGAAAGTAGCAGGCGTACTTTCAGAAGAGTTTGTTGATGTACTAACTGTATTACTATTTACAGTTTGTATAGTTCCTTTATTATCAATAATCCTAACTTCTTGTGCATTGGTACCTATATTAAACAGTACCAATGCAGAAGTTAGTATTAATAACTTTATATGTTTATTGTGTTTATACACTTATAAAATTATTATTGTTTTATTTAACCCAGTGTACTTCAATAATATCACCTGCGTAAAGTGTCCAATCTGCAGGAGAGGTAGCTCCACTCTGATCAACTAAGGTTAATTGAGTTAATGTTCCACCACCATTATCAGCTAAGGTGTAATCAGTACCCGCTAATAATTTAGCTCCATTTCTATATACACTTACATTTTTTGCTAGTAACCCAGTAGGAGAACCAGTTAGGTCTTTAGCTGTTGCGATAATAATTTCAGTCGCTCCAGGAACTCCAGTTTCAATACCTGTGAATTCATGTCTGCTTGACTGAACTTCTAATAAATCTGAAGCACTAATTTTCTTAATTGCACCAGTAGCTTCATCTCTTAGTAATATTGTAAAACCGGTCCCAGTTGCTCCTCCTCCTTCAGCTGATTCTCTATCTACAGCATTTGTTGATGCAGTAGCAGTACCATCTAATAATTCTAAGCCGTCTAAAGCAAATTCAGCTGTACCACTAGCAGTAATATATGTATTACTTGTTAATGTACCACCTAATTGCCAAGTAGTTGTTGTTCTATTTCCAGCTTCTGTTGATGTAATAGTTGTAATACCATTGTTTGATTGTAAGTACTTAATGGTACCTTTATTATCTATTAATCTGATAGAAGGTCCTTCAGAATCACTTTGAGCAACATTATCACTAGGATCTGTAGTTTGCGCATTTGCAGTACCAATGGCAAGTAAACCAACGGCGACTAGTGCGATTTTAAATTTGTTTGTAATTGTTTTCATAATTAAATAATTGTTTTCGGTTTATAATTAGGGGTTTTTAATATTAATAAAATTGAACTATTCTTATTTGGTCACCTGCATAGCAAATTGCTTCAGGTTCTATTTCTATAGTAGTGTTGTTTACTATAGTAAAATCTATGCGTACTCCGTTTCTATATACATTTACTTTATCAGTAGATTGTAAAGTGAAGCCATTGTTAAAAATTAACTGACCATCAATGGCTACCAATTCGGTAACTTCTTCAGTTAATAAATTTGCAGCGCTTACTTTTCTTAATTGTCCAGTAGTTCTGTTAACAGTTACAATGTCATCTTGAGTAGTGTCTCCATCCTCTAAGCCAGTTATAGCTAACGTGTTGGTTACGTCAGTTTGTATGGTGGTAGGATTAATTAATACTCCACCAAGTTGAATGGTGTTAGTTGCATCAATTAATAATCCATTATTTGCATTAACAGTAGTATTGGAATTTATCCAAGTTGTACCGTCGTAAGCGTAAATATTTCCATTAGTACTATCTACATATACGTCTCCCGCTGTTGGGTTTGGAGCTAAAGTAGCATTCGGAGCTCCGTTTCCTCTTCTAGGGTTATTATCTATTGATATCCAATTAAGACCATCCCAAATGCTTGTAGCATTGTTTAGAGAGTCGTTAATCCAAAAATCTCCTAAATTATTGCTAGTTGGTGCTGTTGCAGCTGTGGTTACATTTATCCCTGCTCCTGTATTACATAAACTTCTCCATGCAGCTCCATCATACATAAAAACACAGTTTTGATCAGTGTTGAAAACTAAGGCACCACGTAAAGGTGTTACCGAATTCATTTGCGTATTTGTCATACGACTAATCACTAAAGCTTTATCGATGCTTTCGAGTTCTAAAATTGAATTTGGATGTATTACAGCAGGATTATCCCCAATCTTTACCTGAGCGTAAAGAGAAATGTTAAGTAAAATAAGAAGTAAAAACGAGAGGTTAGTCTTCATACATGTTTGGGGGTTAACATTACAATAATAGTATTTTTTATTGTATTCAGCAAAAGTAAATTATAATAGGGTGATTATCCTATGTTTTAGTTTAACTTAATGTTATTTATAAATCGAGTAAATTAGTCACTTGTTAATTTAGAAATGTATTTAGTATAATTTCTTAGATTGTTAACATCTTTTAGTAAGCCGAAAGTAGTTCTGTAGGGTACTTGTTTTTCATCGTGATTAAACCTTGCAATTTTAGTTAATTGTTTCCAATGATTTCTAATTTCTTTTAAAGCTTTAAAATAATTAGTGCATTCTGTATCGTAAATATGGGTTGGCTCTGCAAGAATTCCGTTTAATTCAAGGATTTTAAAATTACCATTTAAAATATCATCAAAAGAGTCGTATTTAATGTCTAATCTACCATAATACCAATCGTTTACTTGATTGTTTAGACTGTCTATAGCGTTTTCTAATTCTTTAGATATTAGATGATTTCCGTTAATAAAACGCGTTCCTTTTGAATGATTTCCAATAGCAGAAAGTTTAAATTTCTTTCCTTTTTTAATAGTTTTTTGTAAATCTATCGAGGTGTTTTCTTTAACTAGACCCAAGTAGATTTTTATTCTTTTATCATTGTTGATTAATTGTTCTAGAGTAGATTTTCCATCACCAATAACGTGTAAAAACTCTTTTAACGTGATTGACGTAATCTTACCCTTTTTTTCATTTGGCAAACGATGGTAAAAAATACCACACTCATTTTCTTCAGTTAAAAACTCTTGAACAATAATATCGATTGGATATTTGTTTAAATAATTGATTAAATCATTTTTATTTTCAATTTTTTTAACCAAAAGTCCACGAAAACCAATATCAGGTTTTACGATTAAAGGGTACGATATTTTTTTATTTTCAATATTTAACAAAGTGGCTTCAATGGTTGAGTTAGCTTTGTGAAATACTGTTTTAGGTAAATATTTTTCAGGAAATAATTGTAGTGTTTTGTATTTAGATTCTGTTCCAATTCCTGAGTTTTCGATACTAGGATTTGCAGCGGTATAAAAAACTAAACTTCTAGCTTTTACCGCATGATAAAAAGCAAAAGGGATGTTAGGAAGATAGAACATGTATGATGGCCAATGTTCCCAATTTATAAGTTTTTCTATGGCGTTGTTTGACTTCAATTTATTTTTGAAATAAGTTATCTAAAAAAGTTTTGATAGTTTTAAATCCGAAATAAACGGTAAATAAAATTAAAAAAATACCTAAGCTTAATAAAAAGTAGGCAATGAATTTTTTTGAGCTCTCTGTAAAAACTCGTAGCGCTTTAAATCCAAAACTTAATACAATAGGAGAGAGGATCAATAATCCTAATAAAATTACAAATCGTTTTACTACTCTATCTGATGTGATTGGTTTACTCATGTTTAAAGTTTTTAATAACTGCGCGAACACTGCCATGCTTTTTTAGTAATTCACTAGCCTTTTTTTTGTCGATATTTAATTCTGATACTAACATTTTTTCGCCTCTATCTACCAATTTATTGTTAGATAGTTGCATATCAACCATTTTATTTCCTTTTACCTTTCCTAATTGAATCATCGTTGTCGTTGAAAGCATATTTAAAACAAGCTTTTGAGCTGTTCCTGCTTTCATTCTCGAACTTCCGGTTACAAACTCAGGCCCTACAATAACTTCAATAGGAAACTGCGCTGTTAGTGCTAACGGACTTCCTTGGTTGCAAGTAATACATCCTGTAATAATTCCATTTTTATTACATTTCTCTAGAGCTGAAATTACATATGGAGTTGTGCCAGAAGCAGCAATACCTACAACAACATCTTTGGTAGAAATGTTATGTTCTTGTAAATCTGTCCAACCTTGATTTTGAGAATCTTCTGCAAATTCAACAGCTTTTCTAATGGCGATATCTCCTCCAGCAATAAGTCCTACAACTAATTCATGAGGAACACCAAAAGTAGGAGGGCACTCACTAGCATCTACAATACCTAATCTACCGCTAGTACCAGCTCCAATATAAAAAAGTCTTCCGTTTTTTTGTAACTTTAAAACGATTTGTTCAGTTAATCGTTCTATTTGAGGTAGTGATTTTTCAACAGCTAATGGTACAGTTTTATCTTCATTATTAATATTGGTTAATAATTCAGAAACACTCATTTGTTCTAAATTATTATAGTTCGAATCCTGTTCGGTTGTTTTGGTAAAGTTCATAAATCAAATTTACTAATTATTAAGCTTTTGAAAATAATAAAGTGACAATATTAAATTTAAAGTGTCTTATTTATTATAGAAATTAACTTGATAGCTATAATTATAGTGAACAACTTATTGTTGCTATTGTTTATTAATTTGTTTGGTTATTTATTATTAGCAACAAAAAAGCAGGTGAGTTTTCTCACCTGCTTTTGAATTTTATACTATAATTAAAATTAAATACTTTCTAAAATAGCATTTAAAGTTTCGCTTGGTTTCATAATAGGGTCAGCTAAACTATCAGTTGGTTCATAATAACCACCAATGTTAACTGATTTACCTTGAACAGTGTTTAATTCATTTACAATAGTATCAGCATTTGCAGTCATTTTTTCTGCAATAGGAGCGAACTGAGATTTTAACTCAGCACTTGAATTTTGTGAAGCTAATGCTTCTGCCCAATACATTGCTAAATAAAAATGAGAACCTCTGTTATCTAATTCTCCAGTTTTTCTTGAAGGCCCTTTTTTATTATCTAATAATTTATCAGTAGCATCATCTAAAGCTTCTGCTAAAACTTTCGCTTTTTCATTGTTGTTAGTTTCTCCTAAGTGTTCTAAAGAAACAGCTAAAGCTAAAAACTCACCTAATGAATCCCAACGTAAGTGGTTTTCTTCAACCAATTGCTGAACGTGTTTTGGAGCAGAACCTCCAGCACCAGTTTCAAACAATCCACCTCCATTCATTAAAGGAACGATTGATAACATTTTTGCTGATGTACCTAATTCTAAAATTGGGAATAAGTCTGTTAAATAATCACGTAAAACATTTCCAGTAACTGAGATAGTATCTTTTCCTTCTTTTACTCTCTCTAAAGTGTATTTAGTAGCTTCTTCTTGAGATAAAATTTTAATTTCTAAACCATTTGTATCATGGTTTTGTAAATATTTTTCTACTTTTTTGATGATTTCTGCATCGTGAGCTCTATTCTTTCCTAACCAGAAAACAGCAGGAGTTTGAGAAGCTCTAGCACGAGTTACAGCTAGCTTAACCCAATCTTGAATTGGAGCGTCTTTTGTTTGACACATTCTCCAAATATCTCCTTCTTCAACAGTATGTTCTAATAAAACAGTTCCGTTAGCATCAATCACTTGAACTTTACCATTAGAAGCAATTTCAAAAGTTTTATCATGTGAACCATATTCCTCAGCTTTTTGAGCCATTAAACCAACATTAGGAACTGTTCCCATAGTTGTAGGATCGAAAGCACCATTCTTTTTACAGAAATCAATGGTTTCTTGATATAAACCTGCATATGAACTATCAGGAATTACAGCTTTTGTGTCTTGTTGTTTTCCTTCTTTGTTCCACATTTGACCAGAAGTACGGATCATTGCAGGCATAGAAGCATCAATAATTACATCAGAAGGAACGTGTAAGTTGGTAATTCCTTTATCAGAATTTACCATAGCAACATCAGGGTTGTTAGCATAAATAGCTTCGATATCTGCTAAAATTTCTGCTTTTTTATCTGCTGATAATTCTTCTAAGTTACTTAATAAGTTTCCGAATCCGTTATTTACATCAACTCCAATTTCTTCAAAAGTTTGAGAATGCTTAGCAAATAAATCTTTAAAGAAAACACGTACCGCATGACCAAAGATGATAGGGTCAGAAACCTTCATCATTGTTGCTTTCATGTGTAAAGAAAATAATAATCCTTTTTCTTTGGTATCTGCTACTTGTTCTGCTAAAAAGGCTAATAAAGCTTTTTTATTCATTACAGAAGCATCGATAACCTCTCCGTCTAATAAAGAAACTTTTTCTTTTAAAGTAGTTGTGTTTCCGTTAGTATCAGTATGAACAATTTTTACGTCTGTAGCATTGTTTACCGTAACAGATTTTTCTGTGTGTGCAAAATCTCCATCTGCCATTGTAGCTACGTGAGTTTTAGAGTCAGCACTCCAAGCTCCCATAGAATGAGGATTCTTTTTTGCATAGTTTTTTACAGCTTTTGGAGCTCTACGATCAGAGTTACCTTCACGTAAAACAGGATTTACTGCAGATCCTTTTACTTTGTTGTAACGAGCTAAAATTGCTTTTTCTTCATCTGTACTAGCTTCTTCCGGGAAATCAGGTAAAGCATACCCTAAAGCTTGTAATTCTTTAATAGCAGCTTTTAATTGTGGTACAGAAGCAGAGATATTAGGTAACTTGATAATGTTAGCTTCAGGTTTCTTAGCCAATTCACCTAAAAAAGCCAATGCATCTTCTACTTGTTGTTCTTTCGTTAAGTAATCTGAAAAGTTAGCAAGAATTCTACCAGCTAAAGAAATATCTTTAGTTTCAATTTCTATGTTTGAAGATTTTGTAAAAGCTTTTACTATTGGTAAAAACGAACGTGTAGCTAATGCTGGAGCTTCATCCGTTTTTGTGTACATTATTTTAGCAGTTTTGCTCATATATTTGTTGTTTTAAGGTGGCATTATTAATTAATGCACACAATAATCATTAAATTTTATTTTGAAGTGTTGCAAATTTAAGAATTCACAATGAATTTTTTGATGCTAAATTGTTATTAATTAGCTTGTTTCATTGTGAATTTGATAAAAGGATAAGTTAAATCTCTAAAAAGGTTGATAAAAACAAAAGCCATATCAAACAATTTCTTGTAATAATATGGCTTTCTTTGAAATAGTATTCGCACTGAGTTGTATTGCTACACAATCAAATAAAAACGATGTTTTATGTTTTCATCCGTAGATAAAACTACTTTCCTATTTCATTTCGAAACATTGTTCTACAAACATTCTATCTGTATAATTAATGCTTCTTTTTGCTTTTAAACGAACTAATTAAAGCTAAACGTATCAATAATTACTTATAACTACTAATTATAAAACTAAAGAATAGTTTATAACTAGAACAAACTTATTTTGATTCACAAACTAATTAGTGTTTAAAAACTTTATATAAAGAACGTTACTTTACCATTTATCTTTCAGTAATCATTATAGTTAAACTTTAATGTGATATTACTTACTTAATAAAATCTATTGTAAATATAAGTAATTTTTATTCTCATTAGTTGATTTTAACTAATTAGTAATCAACAAATTATAAACGGTAGTTATTAACAATTGTGAATAAAAAAACACCATGAATTTCATGGTGTTTTTTAAATTTCTTGAGAAAAAGAAAATCTTAGTTTCTTTTTTCTTTAATTCTTGCTTTCTTACCAGTAAGACCTCTAAAGTAATAAATACGAGCTCTACGAACTGTACCTCTTTTGTTTACTTCGATTTTTTGGATAGAAGGTAAGTTGATTGGGAAGATACGTTCTACACCAATAGTACCAGACATTTTTCTGATAGTAAATGTTTCAGAAGATCCTGAACCTCTTCTTTGAATAACTACACCTCTAAAAAACTGAGTACGTACTTTTTCACCTTCTCTAATTTCGTAATACACTGTAATAGTGTCTCCAGCCGAAAATTCTGGTAATTCGTTTCTTGTTACAAATTCGTCTTGAACAAATTTTACTAAATCCATTTCTTTAATATTTATGGTTGTTTAAAAACAACATTCACGATTTTTTCGTCAGAGGTTGATTTTGTGGCTGCAAATTTAAAAAAAAGTTATCTAAATTTAAGTATAAAACTTAAATAATTATAGCTTTAAAGTTTAACTAGGTGTTAATTGACTTTAAATATTTGATTTTTTTTACTTTCCTCTAATAAAACAAAAGAATCAGTAATACTCTCTAATTTTTTCTTTTTGGGTATTATAATAAAGAAAGTACTAGAATCATTTACTAGTTTTTCTAATTCTTCTTTAGTGATACTTTTCGATTTTCCTTTAGAGTAAAACTGACTAGAATAACTCTTTGTATTGTAATAGTATAAAGGGATTTGATTATCGTAATTTTTTTCAATTAAATATTTATCGGTTTTTGATAAGTATTCAATTTTATCAGTAAATGTTCCTGCAATTAGGGTAAAGAATGCCAATACTGGTATTATTAAGGCGATACCGATAACTAATTTCTTTTGTTGTAAATCTTTCCAGAAATGAGTAACTAACAATGCTATAGGAACAATTACTGGCATTATGTATGGGTGAATTAAACTTTTAGAGATAGTGAAAAATAAAGGAGTCCATAGTAACCAAAATAATAAGAAAATTACCCAAGGATTTGTTTTTACAATTTTTTTATGTTTCCATATTTTACCTATCACCACTTGTATCCATGGTAAGGCAAAGGCTAAAAGAAATAGCCATATAATGCCTAATGGTTGTTGTTTAGGAAAACCGTATTTATCTCCGCTCCAAGTACTATCGAAAAAACGTTTAAAATGTTCACCAACAATAAAATAATCTATAAATCCTGGTGTTTTTTGTTCAGCAAAGTAATACCAAGGTAGTGCGATGATAGCTACAATAGGTAATCCTATTAAAAGATTAAATTGTTTGAATATTTTAAAAAATGACTTTGTATATAATGACCAAAAGAAAATAGGAGGTAAGGTTAAAATAAATATTATTGGTCCTTTAGCTAAAAGCCCTAACCCAAATCCTAAGAAAATTAAGTATTTCCACATTTTATTAGCATTCTCTTTCATGCCTTCCCAAAAAGAAAGCATTACTAACGTAGTACAAAACATTAAGGCAGTATCTGTTGATACTACTCCTGCATGAATTAAAAATTGTGGAATAGTTAAAATGATGAATCCTGGTAAGTAAAAAGAAAGCTTTTCTTTTGTTGCGTATTTACCAATTAAAAAAACAACTAAAATAGATAGTAATAAATAAGGTAAACGAGCAGCAAATTCATTAGCTCCGAAAATTTCGATACTAATTGCAGACATCCAAGTAGAAAGTGGTGGTTTAGCCCAAAAAGGTACTCCATAATCTATCTGAGGAGTTATATAGTTATTAGTTTCTGCCATTATACGTGCAATCTCTGCATAACGAGCTTCGGTTTTATCCATTAAAGGAATAAAAGCATTTAAGATTACTCTTAATAAAACCAATAAGAATACAACAATAGCAAAAAAGTGTTTTTTTATAAAACCAGTATTCATAGAAAAGTTATTTTTTATATTTTTTTCCAATAGCCAATAAATCGAACCAAAGTTTAAAGAAGTAGCTAAACTCTACACGAGAATCATCAGTATCAATCCATGCCTTTAGAGGGATTTCTCTAGCAATGTTTTTTATGTTTTCTTTTTTATAAATAGTGATGATTCTATGGAGAATCTCAACGTCAAAAAGCCATTTTGAAATAAAATTATCTTTAAATATTTCGGAAACAATTTTTTGATTAAAAACTTTACAACCACATTGCGTGTCGTAAACGGCTATTTTTAATTGTCTTGAAATAAGAGTTGCGATGAATCTACCTATAAAAAAACGATAGAATTTGCGATCGATATTATTGTCTATTTTAGATATTCTTGACCCAAAAGAAAAAACAATATCATCTTTTACAGATTCACTTACTCTAACACATTCTTCAAGAGATGTAGCTAAATCTGCATCTAAATATGCAATTTTGTTAAAATTGAATTTTTCAATACAATGTAAAAACCCTTGTCTAACAGCTCCTGCTTTTCCAGCATTTTTTGTTAAAGAAAGCTGTGTTATTGTATTAGGGTGTTCTTCTTCTAGTTTAGATAAAACTACTTCTGTATTATCTTTAGATCCGTCATTAACAAAACAAATAAGAGTTTCAGGATTCGATTTAGCAAAAGTTTTAAATTGCGATACAGGTAGCCTGTCTTGCTCGTTGTAACAAGGAACAACAATAACTAAATTATAAGTAGAATTAGTTTTCATCTAATAAATCTGGTCTTATTTGTTGTGTGCGTTCAATTGCTTTTTCGCTTCTCCATTCCTCAATCTTCGGAAAGTTTCCTGAAAGCAAAATTTCTGGAACTTTCATCCCATGGTATTCGGCAGGACGTGTATATACAGGAGGAGAGAGTAAATTATCTTGAAAAGAATCTGTTAAAGCTGATTGTTCGTCTCCTAAAACTCCAGGAATTAATCTAATAACTGCATCGCATAAAATAGCAGCTGCTAATTCGCCTCCAGTTAAAACATAATCTCCAATAGAAATTTCTTTAGTAATGAATTTATCACGAACACGTTGATCTACACCTTTATAATGCCCAGTTAGGATGATGATGTTTTCTTTTAAAGAAAGTGTATTTGCAGTAACTTGATTTAAAGTTTTAGCATCAGGAGTCATATAAATGATTTCATCATAATCTCTTTCAGATTGCAGTTTTGAAATACATTTATCAATCGGTTCAATCATTAAAACCATACCAGCACCACCACCAAACTGTGTATCGTCTAACTGACGATAATTACCCAAGCCATACTCACGTAAATTATGAAAATGAACTTCGGCTAAACCTTTGTCAATAGCACGTTTCATCATTGAGTGTTCAAACGGGCTTTTTAGTAATTCTGGAGCTACAGTAATAATATCTATTCGCATAGCTGCAAATGTACAAGAATTCTATATTTTTTTTAGACGGTATTTAAAAGTAAAATTAAATTTTGTTTTCTAAATATTTATTTTCTTTTGGAAGATTCTTTTTTGTGCTGCCAGGAAAAGAGAGTGATGTGCTAGAAAATATGGTTCCGAAAGTAATATTGGCATTGTAAACTTGTAAAATAGCATCTTCTACTTGATGTACTGATAATTCTTTTAAAGGGTGTGTAAATACAGACCATAAAACGTCATCAGAAATTGCATATTTAACATCTAAGGCTGTGTGGAAATTAGCAATCAATGAGTTTAAAATTAGAGTGTCATCTAATTGTTCTTTCTTGGCTATAGGAGATATGATTCGCATTCTATTTGCATTTTTATCGGCGATACAAATTAATGACCTATCTTTTAATGTAAAATGCCATGAATTTCCTTTTACTTGTAAAGTGTCAGACTTTTGTTTTATAATTTCATTTAATTTTTTAATACTCATTTCTTGAGAAAAGGTAGAAAATGATACTAATAATAGAATAAGTAGAAAGTTTTTCATCCAAAAATTATTTTTTATATGGTCGGATTATAAACTTAAAACTGACAAGTTGTTAAGTAGAAAATATCTTTTGAAATTTTTTAGGGAGTTCTTTAGTGATAGAAATTATTTCTTTGGTAAAAGGATGTGTGAATTTTAAAGAAGTGGCATGGAGGTATAACCCTTTTCCGTTTAAAATTAAGCTTTCAATAAAATGTTCTTTATCTCCTAAAATAGGATTTCCTATAGCTAATAAATGTTTTCTTAATTGGTGCTTTCTTCCTGTTTTAGGTTTAAGTTCAACTAGGTTTAAAAACTTAAATCGCTCTGATTTTACGGTTTGTAAAACTTTAAATTGTGTAAGCGCTTTTTTAGAGTCTATGTTGATATCAATACCTCCACCTTGTTTCATACGGCCAATAGTAATGGCATGGTAAGTTTTTTGAATTTCTTTGTTTTCAAAAAGTTTATTCAAGGCAATAATTGATGCGTTTGTTTTACCTATCAATAATAGTCCGCTTGTAGGGTAATCTAAACGATGCACAGGTCTTGGACGAACAGCGTCTGATTGTGAGCTTTTTTGTAGATTTTGAGATAATGTATTATCAATGGTAGCAAAAGAGTTCCCACTAACTAAAATCCCAGCAGGTTTGTAGATAATAGCTAAATAATCATCTTCAAATAAAACTTCTAACGGAAAATGAAATTCTTTCTTGTTATTTTCGATTTCAAAAAGTTCAATAGTCTCATCTCCTTTAATAAAAAGTGCAGTTGAAGCTAATTCACCATTAACAAAGACCAATCCTTTTTTTATAGCTTTTTTAAGTCCTGATTTGGTTGGGTTAGTACTAAAAATCTTAATTCCGTATTCTTGTAAGCGAATAGGATTATCTAATTCTGGAACTTTATGTGATTCTATTAAAATCAATTATTTATGAGAAATGAAGAGTTTTGCTTTTGCAAAACGTTCTTAATTCTTGAAAAAAGGCTTTAAAATCTTCTTCAAATAAATCATAATGAATTAGTAAGTCTTCAGAGGCTAAATTCATTTGAGATTTACCTTGAGTGCGCCTGTTCATTCCGTTTAAAACTTCTTGAATTCCTTTTGCGAACTGATAATTGTATAGCCAATTATACTTTATCATATAAGGTAAAAGTTCTTGTGTTTTTTCAGGAAGAATATTGATATTTTCTTGTAACAAATTATATACTGAAGTTGCATAAACGTTTAGAGGAATTTCAGAATATTCTTTCCAGTTTTTGGCTAAAAAATGATCGAAAAAAATATCAATAATAACTCCATCATAATGGCGGTACCTTTCGTGTAACCTACGTTTACTTTTTCTTACAATGGGGTGAGCGTCTGTATAAGTGTCTATTTCACGATGGAAAATGATTCCTTTTTTAATACCTTCTGAAAAGTGAGAAAATTTATTACCCTTTATATGATCGGCAATAAAATTTCCAATCATAATTTCTGTTTTGTTTTCAGAAAGATATAAATGCGCTAAAAAATTCATCGGGTAAATGTAAACAAAAAACCACAACTGAAAGGTTGTGGTTTTTAAATTACTTTACAGAAAAATATTTTTTTATAGAAATTGGTGCACCTTGATAAGTAAAACCTTCGATTTCAATTTGAAAATCTCCAATAACATCGGAGGAGTAAAAAGTAAGTTCTTTTGTATTTACATTTGGGTTCCAGTATATTTGAGTTCTGTAGTCTGGAATTCTTTTGTTGTTTATGCTATGCTCTTGAAAAAAATATTTTTTATCTGGTTGTGATTTTAAAATTTTATATTCTTTAGCATTTGGGGTATAGTCATTTTTAAAAGTTCTAACAATTATAACGCCTCTATAAATATTATTACCGTAAAAATATTTGTTTTTAACAATAGAAATGGAGTCTATTCTTTTCATGTCAAAATCAATAAAATCATTATGATTATATACAATGTGACCATCAATGATAAGTAGTGAAGGAGAATAGTTTCGAGTTTTATTTGGGTTTGGAATAGAAACATGAATTTTATAGTTTTCCTTATTTTTTGTAATCCATACATCTTTTATTATTTCAATAAAAGTTTCTTCTACTGTTTTAAACCTTTTGTATTCATCTAATTTGTATGTTTTTTTTAGAAAATTAAACAAGGAATCTTCTTTGTTTAGATTAAAAAGAGTATCTTTTTTAGTACTATAATATGCATTTTCTATTTGCAAATGTAGATTCCGTTCTTTTATAATTTTTGATATAGCATCATTTAAGTATATCTCTTTAAAGTTAGTGAATTTTTTTTCTAAGTTTTCTTTGTTTATTAACTTAATTTCATAGTCCTCGAAATTTTCATTTAAGAGCTGAACTACAATAGAAGAAGCTCTAAGGTCTCTGATGTTAAAATAAAACTCACCTAATTTATTCGTGATAGATGTTTTAGTAATGTTATTATTACCTTTAATAGATAACGCTAATTTTATATTAGAAATTTTCCTTTGTCTTTTTTTAGAAAATAGTTTTCCTTTTATTAACGTGCCTCTTAATTCTGGTAGATAAAAATTAAAACTGTTGGTTTCTTTGTTTGTACTGTTTAAAATAGTTTTCGAATTGTTTTTTTTAGAGAAATTAAATTTTTCTTTTTTTCGGATAGAAACGGATAAGTTTTTTATAGTATGTTTAGTAATCTCACTTAGGTTTATCGATATTTTTTCTCGTTTAGAGTATGTGCCAATATTGTCTTTTAATAAAATATCTAACTCCTTTTTATTAATGTTTTTTTGTAAATCGCTATTAGCTTTATTTAATTTTTGTGAAAAAGTATTAACAATAAATATATCTTCCTCATAAAAATTCTGCTTATTTCTCATCCATTGGGTGTAAGATATTAATTTATAAGAACCTGTTTTAATAGATGTATTTATAAAAAAATCGCCATACCCTGAACCATTTTTAAGATTAATCTTTTGTTTTATAATTCGTTCGTTTTTAGAATTAATCAATTCTAAGTAAGCTACCTTGCTGTATGTTGAAGCTGTTTTTTGAACTTTATTTAAACAGTATATTTTATAATAAAGAACTTCCCCTGTGAGTAAGAAATTAGAATTATAGTGAATGAAAATTTGCTCTTTAGGTAAACTATTTATATTGTCAAAACTAGTTTTGTTTTGTGCTTTGGTGGAAGTTAGAGTCAATATTATAATTATAAAAAATATTTTTTTCTTCATTTTTTTTATTTTTTAATCAATCCAAAAACTAGGTTTTATTGGAGGCCCTATACTAGTACAGGTTCCACATTCTTTTGTAGCTAAAATATATGGTTTATCAGGAGGGAATGGGGGGCCAGCATACCCTAGGAAAACATAATTAGATAGAAGACTCAATAAAGGTGATTGACCTAAAGAGTTTACTAATTTAGGTTGTACTATACCTTGTGCACATGTATTTGTTTTTTGATAATTTATATATGAGTTTTCTGTAGTGATTTCATTTCTGTTAAAGAAATTTCTTTTAGTTGAGATTGAAGATATCTCAAAAAAACCAATAACTTTTTTGTCAGATATAGAAGATATGTTACTAGGAATGTTTCCAACTTGAATTTGAGAAAATATATTTTCTGGATTTGAGAATTTATTTAATAATTGATAATAATCATAAGTGTTTTTGTTTATTACGTATTGTTTTAATAATATACTATATCTTATGCCTATAATATAATTATCTAAAGAAATATGTCTTACAGGAAAATTTAAAACCTTATCTTCTGACAATGTTTTCGTTTCTGTTAAAACTATATTTTTAGATTTTCTTGTACCATAACAAAAACCAATTCCATCTTCTGGATCTTTAGGAACAATATCAAATTCATATGGAGGTGTATCTGAAATTACAAGAATTTTTAGGTAACTCCATAAAGGGGCTTTAACTTTAAATGTTTCTTCATATTCATAACGATAATATTGCCCCTCATTATTAAGACTAAAGCTATTCGATTTTACAACAGCTTGTTTTTCTCCTAAATTATTTTCTTCAATTTCAATAAAGATGTTTTCTATTTGAGCAATTGACGGTAATTTTTCAGGTGTAGATGTATATTCTACACCATTTTCTGTTTGAATGCTTAATGTGTAACTCTTGTTAGGCTCAGCTTTAAATTTATTTATAGATTCGTATGTTCCCTCATTAGTTTCTTCAAATTTATAAACAATATTGGAGTCATCGATTATTGATATTGTAGCATTTCTCTCAGGTCTTATACCAGTGGAATCAATTTCTGTAGTATTTGAAAGTTTTATAGTATGAACTTTAAGTTCATTAGTAATTAGAGCTCTAACGACTAAATTACTTTCAAAAGAAATATTTTTAATTTCAATAGGTTCTACACAGCTTATTAATAACAGTGTGATTAGAGTAAAATAGAAATATTTATTTTTTTTCAAGAGCATAGATTTAAAATTTAAAATTATACGTAATGGTTGGAATAGGGGTAGAGAAAATAGAACTTTTATATCCATTTACATTACCATTTACAGTTTGGAAGTATACCGAATATGGGTTATTTCGTCCTAAAACATTATAAATAGAAATATTCCAGAAACTATGTGCGAACTTTTTAATTTTATGATTCCCCTCTATATTAAAACCAATATCCAATCTGTAGTAATCAGGTATTCTGAATTGATTTCTATTACTGTAGGTTAAATATTCAACACCTTGATAATTATATTTTCCAGTAGGGTAAGTAATAGGTCTACCAGTTTGATATGTGAAATTAGTAGAAAAGCTATACCTTTTTGTAAATTTATAATTTAATATAGCAGAAAAATCATGAGGTTTATCATAATTGGTTGGAAAAAAAAGACCATTGTTAACGGTTTCTTCATTAAACAGACTATTTAATCGAATAAGAGATCTTGAATAGCTATAGCCAATCCATCCATTTAACTTTCCTTTATTTTTTTTAATTAATAACTCAGCGCCGTAAGATTTTCCATCCCCTTGTAAAACCTCAGTTTCTATATTTTCATTTAATAGTAAATTAGCTCCAACTTTGTAATCAAGTAAGTTTTTGTACTTTTTATAATAGCCTTCTAAGCTTATTTCATATTCGTTTTCTTTTAGGTTTTTGAAAACACCTAATGTAGCTTGTAATGCTTCTTGAGGCTTTATATTTGGATCTGAAAGTCTCCAAGTGTCAATAGGGGTTGCAGTAGTGTTATTATTTAGTCGATGTATATATTGAAAAGATTTATTAAAACTAGCTTTCAAAGATAAGTTTTGATTAAGTAAATATCTGCTAGAGAATCTATAACTTAAGCCTTGATAAGTTTTATAGCTTTTATTATAAATAGTATTTACTAGTGTAGAAGAGTTTTTAGGTGAGTTTTCTTGATAAACCCTGTGATCGAATCCTAATAACAAGTATTGGGAGAATCTTAGTCCTAAATTTACAGTAAGATTTTTATTTACAGGAATTTCATCAGATATGAATAAGCCAGTTTCTATACCTTTTTCATTGTTAATTGAAAGAGGTTTGACTGTTGATAAATCACCATTAGGTTTTATTGATCCAGGAGATACATTATAAAACTTAGATTCTAAACCATAATCTATATTATGTTTTTCAGAATGAGCGTATTTCATTTTAATCTTTAACCCGGTTTCATTAATCCTATATTTAAGGTCAAAACCTTTATTTGTATTATCACTTTTATAATCTATGTTAAAGGTATAATTGCTATTAGACATAATTAAATTACCGCTATTTTTATTGTTAAATCGATGATGCCAATTTACAGAGGCTACTGTATTGCTATATTTATTAATTGTATCCGAAGCTATTTTATACTGATCTTTACTATGATATGTAGTAATTTTTATAGAGTTATTATCATTAAGTTTATGATTGTATTTAGTTATTCCATCAAAAAAAGAAACATTACTGTTCCTTAATTTTTTGTCGTCTAAAAGATTTAATAACCAATCAGAGTAGGTGCTTCTAATACCAATTAAAATTCCTGATTTTTCTTTAACTATCGGAAATTCCAAATTAATATTACCTGTAACTGGTCCTATGGATGCTTCACCTTGAAATTTTTTAGTGTTAGGGTTTTTTGTGCGAATATCAAAGACAGAAGATAATCTTCCACCGTATTCAACTGGAGTATTTCCTTTGTAAATTTTTAAATCTTTTGTCACGAAAGGATTAATTGCTGAAAATAAGCCTAAAAAGTGTGTGGGGTTATATATTGTACCATCGTCTAATAAAAATAAGTTTTGGTCTACTTTACCACCTCTAACATTTACACCTTCAGATCCTTCACCTGCTGTTTTTATACCAGGTAAGGATGTAGCTACTTTTAAAATATCTCTCTCCCCTAATACTAAAGGGATATTTTTTATTTGTTGTGTTTTAATCTGTGTGACGCCAGATACAGTTTGTCTTGTGTTTTTATTTTTACTAGCGTCTATGATAATTTCATCTAATTGCTCAGATTCTTCATTAATAAATAAATTTAAGGAGCCATCTCCATAAATTATGAGGTTTTTAGTTAGGTTATTAAAACCAACAAAAGAGGTTTCAATTTTGTTTTGACCATAAGGAAGTGTTAGAGAAAAATATCCTTTATTATTTGTTGAAGTGTAAATGTTTTTTTTTCTTTCAAAAATTGAAACACCTTCTATCGGAGTTCCAGTTTTATTATTTTTGATAATACCAGAGATTAAGTATTTGTCTTTTTTTAAATCATCTTCTTTTCCTACTTTTATTATGTTTTTATAATCTTTTGTATTAATTAAAACGATAGGGTTATTATTATCTTTTGGAGAAGTCTCATAAAGGCTTTTTTTAATTAAATTACCATATGTTAAAATAATTTCTTTTTTATTTAATATGTAATAATTTATTGAGGTATTGTTAAAAATAGAATTTAAAACTTCAGTAATACTCGCATTAATAAAAGAATCAGAAGTTTTTTTCTCTCCTAACCACTTGTCAATATAAAAAAAATGATAATCAGTTTTTTCTTCTATTAATTCAATTATTTCTTTTTTGTTTAAGTTTTTGAAGTTAATAGATATTTGTTCAGATTTATTTTGAGATAAAATGTTAGTTAAGTAAAATAGTAATACAATTAATATTAATTTTTTCATAGCATTTTTTTTAATTAGGGGATAATTCAGTCATAAGCTTTGTAATAAAATTTTTAAAATCATTATTTAATAAAAATTTATTTTTCAGGTAAAATTTTATAATTAGTTTTTTGTTTTCTGGAAAGATTTTTATAAAGTCTTTTTTAGAATTTATAAAATAATATTCTTCATTATATAATAATAGGTTCTTTTCTTTCTTTTTAAAAGTGTAATAAATATATTTTCTATCACTCTTTTCTTTTTTTGTTTTTATGTGTTTTTTATATAGTGAAAACGTCTTTTTAGATATTATTTCTTCAAGAAAACCGTGTTGCTTTGTAAAAATAAATTTTGAATTATGAATTGTGAACTCAGTAATGAGTTCTTTCTCAGGAATTATAGAAATATTATTTAAGTCATTAGTTATATTTATTATAATGATGTCATCAACCAGGTCATATTTCATTTTTACATTAAAAAAAGAATCTCCACGATAAATTATTTTTCCAGTTGTAAATTGATCTTGTAGGAGATAATTATGATTGCCTTTTCTTTTTATATATTTTTCTTCAAATAATACACCGTAACTTAAATCCGTATTTTGTATTCCAATTATTTTATCAAAAGAAGAATAAAAAGAAGCATTTATGTTTGGTTTTTGAGAAAAAATAAAATGATTAATAAAGAAAAATGATAGTAATAGTAATTTTTTTTTCATTTTAAAGCATTTTTTATGCTAAAGGTACAAATTCATATTGTTAAAGCATAATCGTATTTTGTAAGAAAAAAGATGTATGGGAGCATGATTGTTTTTGAGAAATTTGTTTTTATATGAGAGATTTTTGTAAACAAAAAACCACAACTGAAAAGTTGTGGTTTTAAAATGTATGTTTTGATTTTAGTTTTTAACAGGAGTATTCTTAAGAATCTCTAGTAAAAACTTCCAGAATTTTTGCGTAGATGAAATTTGTGCACGTTCATCTGGTGAATGTGCTCCTTTAATATTTGGTCCAAAAGAAACCATATCCATTTTTGGGTAATTCTGACCAAGAATACCACATTCTAATCCAGCGTGACAAGCAGCTACATTTGGTTTTTCGTTATGTAAATCCTCGTATAATTTAGTAACTGTTTTTAAAATCTCAGAGTTTACATTTGGTAACCATCCAGGGTAAGAACCCGAAAATTCAACGTTGAAACCAGCTAATTCAAAAGCAGCACGTAATGAATTTGCTAAATCCCATTTGTTAGTTTCTGATGAAGAACGTGTTAAACACCCAATTTTAATAGCTCCGTCTTTTACGATAATACGAGCAATATTGTTTGAGGTTTCTACCAAACCTTCAATATCCGGACTCATTCTATAAACTCCGTTTAAAGCAGTGTATACAGATTTTATTAAACCTTCTTGTACCCCTAAATCCATAACTGTTTTAGGGGTTTCAATTAACTTTAATTCAATAGATAAGTTAGGTTCTAAAGCTAAAAACTCTGCTTTAATATTGTTGATAAGCTCATGGATTTCAAATAAGAAAGGTTCTTTTGAAACAGTATCTATAACAACTGTAGAAAAACTTTCACGAGGAATAGCATTACGTAAACTTCCTCCATTTATTTCTGAAACACGTAATCCGAAGTTAGTAAATCCATCAAATAATAAACGATTCATTATTTTGTTGGCATTTCCTAATCCTTTAATGATATCCATTCCAGAATGCCCTCCGTTTAATCCTGTAACAGAGATTTCGAAAGCAGTTGTGTTTTCTGGTGTAGCTTCTTCATTATAGGTTCTTGTAGCGGTTACATCAACACCGCCAGCACATCCCATGCCAATTTCGTCATCTTCTTCGGTGTCTAAGTTTAGTAAAATATCACCTTTTAAAATTCCTCCTTCAAGTCCCATTGCACCTGTCATACCAGTTTCTTCATCAATGGTAAATAAAGCTTCGATTGCTGGATGAGCAATATCGGTTGATTCTAAAACTCCCATAATTGCAGCAACACCTAAACCATTATCAGCTCCTAGTGTTGTTCCGTCTGCTTTTACCCAATCACCATCAATAAACATTTTAATTCCTTCAGTATCAAAATCGAAAACAGTATCAGAATTTTTCTGGTGCACCATGTCTAAATGACTTTGCATCACTACAGTTTTTCTGTTTTCCATTCCAGAAGATGCTGATTTACGAATAATTACATTGCCAACATTGTCAACCATAGTTTCAAGATTTAGGTTTTTACCAAAATCAACCATAAATTGAATTACTCTTTCTTCTTTTTTTGATGGGCGAGGGACTGCGTTTAAATCTGCAAAGTTCTTCCAAACAGCTTTAGGTTCTAAGTTTTTTATATCTGAATTCATTGTGAATGAAAAGTTTAATTTTAAAGCACGAAGATACTTTTTTTAATCGCAGGGAGATAGTCAAAAAAGGATTTTATTCTTTTGTGTTTACTTTGAAATAATTCATGTGATTTACATTACTGCTTGCTAACTGAAAAATTGTAAATTCGCCTCATGGATTTTTCTTCAAAAATATTAGAAAATGCGGTAAATGAAGTAAGTCGATTACCTGGTATTGGTAAACGAACTGCGCTTCGTTTGGTGTTGCATTTATTAAAGCAACCTAAGGAGAATACTAAGTATTTAGCAGAGGCTTTGACACATTTAAGAAACGATGTAAAATCATGTAGTAAATGCCATAATATTTCGGATACTGTATTGTGTGATATCTGTAATAACCCGAGAAGAAATAAAGAGGTAGTTTGTGTGGTTGAAGATATTCGTGATGTAATGGCAATTGAGAGTACTGCACAGTTTAAAGGTTTATATCATGTTTTAGGGGGGAAGATTTCACCTATTGAAGGTATTGGTCCTCAGAATTTACAAATAGAATCTCTGGTAGAAAAAGTAAAAGAAGGTGAGGTGAAAGAATTGATTTTTGCTCTAAGTTCTACTATGGAAGGAGATACCACCAATTTTTATATTTATAAGCAGATAGAAAAATATAATATAACGACTTCGACAATTGCTCGAGGAATATCGGTTGGTGATGAGTTAGAATATGCTGATGAGATTACTTTAGGTAGAAGTATTGTGAATAGAATACCGTTTGAACAATCAATTAAAGGATAAATAAAAAAGCGAAGTTTTAAACTTCGCTTTTTTATTGTTATTATTTTTTCCAGATATGATTTTCTTCAGTGATATTCATTGTTTTATCATTGTCAGAAAAAAGGATTGTAGTTGTAACTCCCGTTGGGTTGCTATCAGTATATATTCGATATCTATTATCTCCGATTTTTTCCCATTTTGCAGAACCTTCAGAATCTAATTTATTACACCCTTCATAATCTTCATAAGAGATTCCTGTGAAAATTCCATTTTCAGTAAAAGTATAACTTGATTTTTTCTCGCAATCAGAAACTTCTGTACCTCCTCTTGAGAACTGATGCCATGTTCCTACTATTGGATCTATATTAGCTTCATTATCAGAACAAGCTAAAAAACTAAATACAGCTAAGGTTAGGATTAATAATTTTTTCATAGTTTTTTTTAGAATTAATAATTGCTGGCGAAAGTAATTTTATTTTGTTGTGAGAGAAAGAAATTAATTACTTTTTTTATCCTCATCAATTAATTCTTGTTCAAATTTATCCCAAGATTTTTTAGCTCTTAGTTTTTTGTAAAAACGAATACCAATCATCAGTAAAACACCAAATAATATAATTCCTGCAACACCCCAAATCCAGTTAATGGTATCTTTTAGAACAACTAAAAACACTACAGCAAATAAAATTACAGTAGGAGTCTCGTTAAGAATTCTAAGTTTTGTTGATGAGTAGTTGATTTCATCACGTTGTAATTCTTTGTAAATTTTATGACAAAATCCGTGGTAGAAATACAAGGCTAAAACAAAGGCTAGCTTTACATGCATCCATGGCATTTCTAAATAAGTTGGGTCTTTGTAAAGAAGCCAAAAAGCAAAGAAACTAGCTAAAAATAAAGAAGGCCACGTGATAATGTACCACAAACGTTTAGACATTAACTTATATTGAGTTTGTAAAATAGATTTAGCAGGTTCTTCTTTTTTTTCAGCCTCAACATGGTAAATGAATAAACGACCTATATAGAATAATCCAGCAAACCATGTTACTATAAAAATAATATGTAATGCTTTTATGTAGTAAAAATCCATAATTAATTATTGTTAAATTCTTTAATCCATTTTGCTAAAACATCAACCCATTCATCATTGTCATTAATGCATGGAACAGTGTAAAACGCTTCACCACCAGCTTCTAAAAACTCATGTTTACCTTCCATGGCTATTTCTTCTAAAGTTTCTAAACAATCAGAAACAAATGCAGGGGTAACAATGGCTAGTTTTTTAATACCTTCTTTTTCTGCTTTGTTAACTATGGTTCTATCTGTGTAAGGTTGTAACCAAGGGTCGACACCTAAACGAGATTGAAAAGAGGTGGATACTTTATTAGCATCCCAACCTAATTCTGAAATTACACTTTTAGTTGTTTGGTAACATTGATGTTTGTAACAAAATTCATGTGCTTTAGATGGAGTGTTACAGCAGCTAGCTACACCAGCTATTTCAGGTTTACAATGCGATTTTGTTACATCAGACTTTCTAATATGTCTTTCTGGAACTCCGTGGTAAGAGAATAGTACATGGTCGTAATCTTTATCCGCTAAATAATCTTTAATACTATTTGATAAAGCTTTAATGTATTCTGGTTTGTTGTAGAAAGCAGGAACATCTGTGATTTTCATTTTAGGGAAGAATTCTTTTCTTAATTCTTCTGCTAAAACAACAATAGTTTCAGTAGTAGCCATGGCAAATTGTGGATATAATGGAACTAGCATCACTTCGGTAACTCCTTTATCGTATAATTCTTGTAGTCCACTTTTTAAAGATGGATTTCCGTAACGCATTGCTAAAGCTACTGGTAGCTCTGTTTTTTGCTGAACCTTGTTTTGTAATCTTTCAGAAAGTACAATTAAAGGTGAGCCATCTTTCCACCATATTTTTTTATAAGCTTCAGCTGATTTTTTTGGACGTGTATTTAAAATAATACCTTTAACGATAAAAGTTCGTAACCATAACGGAACGTCTATTACGCGTTCATCCATTAAAAATTCGCCTAAATAATTTTTTACATCTTTTGGATCTGTACTTTTTGGAGACCCTAAGTTTACTAATAAAACTCCTTTCATTATTTGTTTTTTAGTTGATTGGTGGTTTCGTACAATGCAATTGCTAAACTATGAATAACATTCATAGATGAGTTTCTTCCAAACATTGGAATGGCTACAGTTGCATCAACTAAATTTATATTTTCAATTCCGTTGCGTTCGCTACCTAAAAGCAACACTATTTTTTCGTTTGAAGAGAAATCAAAGTCCTGAATATCTATACTTTTATCAGTGATTTCAATTCCTACTATGGTGTTTCCTTCGTTTTTTAACTGTGTAATGGTTTGCTTAAAATCGGTATAATACTCAAATGGAATTTGTGTTAGTGTATTACGAGCAGTTTTTTTTACAATTCTGTTTTCGTGAGAAGGTGAGGTTTCATGCAGAAATATTTTAGAAACCCCAAAACTTTCTGAAATTCGGAAACACATTCCGATATTCTCAGGTGTTCTTATAGCATCACAAACTATGGTAATAGGAAATGTTTGCTGTTTGTTTTCTATATCGTAATGTGTTAGTTGTTTCACTTTAAAGTAAGTTTCAAGAATTGATTATTGATTGTTAAGACTCATTACATATTGCTTTGGTGTAGTGCCAAATTTCTTTTTAAAAGCTGCAATAAAATGACTAGAAGTACTATAGCCAACTTGCGACCCAACCTCGTTTACATTGTGTAAATTGCTTTCTAAAAGTTTACGAGCGTGTTCCATTTTATAATCAAATAAGAAGCTGTAAACTGTATCTCCGTATATCTGTTTAAACCCTTCTTTTAACTTTTTAAGATTTAAGCCAACTTCTGTTGCTAATTCTTGTAAGCTAGGAGGTTCGCTCATTCGTGCTATGATGATGTCTTTGGCTTGTCTTATTTTTAGTATTTCTCTATCATCAACTAAAAACGGACAGTATTCGCTTTCAGTGTTTTCTCCACTATCAAAATGTAAACTCAAAAGTTCATATGTTTTACCTTTAATGTAAAGGTCTCTCATAGAACTGTGGTTTTTTGCTGTTAAGATTTGTTGAAGAGCTATTAAAGTGTTCGGTTTAATTTCAGTGTTATCGTAATACTTTTTGTTTTTATTATCGTCACTTAAAAAAGGAATATAGCTAGCTTCTCTTGAAAACAAAGCATGAAACTTTTCGATTGATATTAAAACCGATATTAAAGATGTTTTTGGTAGTATTTCTAAGTTAATAGGTAATTCTTGTTGCGGGTTGTATAAGAATATTGAATGCTTATCTAATACATTAAATGTATAGTTGTTATTGTTAAAATGAAACTTGCAATTACCTTTTACACAGTAATGTAATTGTATATAAGAGTTGTCAATGTCTCTTTTATAATACTCTGTTTCGTTAGAGTTATTCTGAAATTTTAGAACAAAAAAACCTTCTTCTAAGATAACTTCTCTAAATGTACTTTCTGCGATGTTTTTTGACATAGATCAAAAGATAATTTAAAATCATTTTATTTGGAATGACTCTAAATAAAAATGTATTCAATAGCCTATTCTACTGCAAAAATACACATTTGTATAACTTTTTAAGTTTTTTTATACTAAAAATCAAATAACGACATTTAAAGTTCTTTTAGCGATACTTTTTATTTGTGAATATTTATATTTTTGACCGACCTTTTTTGAAGAAGACTTAATGATAGGAGATAAACATCATAACAATTTATACAACATAGGCGTTAGCTATAAAAAAGCAGATGCTAGTATTAGAGGAAAGTTTAGTATTTCTAAAGAAAACCAAATTGAACTTTTAAAAGAAGCTAAAAAAAATGGGATGGACGGTATTTTTGTACTGTCTACTTGTAACAGAACTGAAATATGCGGTTTTGCTGAACATCCTTTTCAATTAATTAGTATGCTTTGTAAATTTTCAAATGGTTCTGTTGAAGAGTTTGCTAAAGTATCTAACGTATATAAAAATAAAGAAGCTATCAATCATTTGTTTAGAATGGGAACAGGATTGGATAGTCAAATACTTGGAGATTACGAAATTGTTGGGCAGTTACGTCAAGCATTTAAACAAGCTAAAGAAGTAGGAACAACTAATGCATACTTTGAACGTTTGTTGAATCACGTGATGCAAGCGAGTAAGCGTGTAAAGAACGAAACTAAATTAAGCTCGGGCACAACTTCGGTTTCTTACGCAGCAGTACAATACATCATTAAAAACTTTACAGACTACAATTCAAAAAATATTTTAGTTTTTGGATTGGGTAAAATGGGAAAGCATACCTGTAAAAATTTAGCAGAGTACACTCAAAATAAATCGGTAAGTTTAATTAATAGAACTGAAGAGAAAGCTGAGGAGTTTGTAAAGGAGCATCCGATAATTAGAGGAGCTAAGTTTGAAAACCTAAACAAAGAGATTGCAAATGCTGATGTTTTAATTGTTTCAACAGGAGCATCAGAAGCTACTATTAAAAGAGATCATATCTTAACTAACAAAGAATTATTGATTTTAGATTTATCGATGCCAGCTAATGTATCGAAAGAAGTAGCTGATTTAGATAATGTAACTTTAATAAACGTTGACGAATTATCTAAAATTACTGATGAAACATTAGCAATCCGTCAACAAGAAGTACCAGTAGCAGAGGGAATTATTGAGGTTCATAATCTTGAGTTTCAAGAATGGTTAGACAATAGAAGGTTTGTACCAGCAATTGCTGCGTTAAAAGAATCGTTGAAAACAATTCAACAAGACGAAATAGCATTTCACAAGAAAAAAATAAAAGATTTTGATGAGTCTCAAGCTGAGGTAATCACATCAAGAATCATTCAAAAAATAACTACACAGTTTGTAAAACACTTAAAAGACGAAGAAACTTCTGTAAATAAAAGTATAGAAGTAATGGCTAAGGTGTTTGGAACAAATTTAGAAACTATCCATGCAGAAGATAATTAGAATAGGTACACGAGAAAGCCAATTGGCTTTGTGGCAAGCGAATAAAGTTCGTAAAGAGTTAGAAGAATTAGAATATAAATGCGAGATAGTTCCGATTAAATCTACAGGAGATATCATTTTAGATAAACCTTTATATGAATTAGGTATTACAGGAATTTTTACGAAGAATTTAGATATCGCTATGTTAAATGGCGATATTGATATTGCAGTACATTCTATGAAAGATGTTCCTACAGTTTTGCCTGAAGGTATTGTACAAGGAGCAGTTTTAAAACGTGCAAACTATAATGACGTTTTGGTTTTAAAAGATAACGAAGAGTTTTTCGGTCAGCCAAACGGAGTCATTGCAACAGGTAGTTTACGTAGAAAAGCGCAATGGTTAAATCGTTATCCAACGCATAAGGTTGTTGATTTAAGAGGAAACGTAAATACACGTTTAGAAAAATTAAATAACAACGAATGGAACGGAGCTGTTTTCGCAGCTGCAGGATTAGAAAGAATAGGTAAGCGTCCAGCAGGAGCAATTAACCTTTCTTGGATGATTCCAGCACCTGCACAAGGAGCAATTATGATTACTGTTTTAGATAACGATGATTTTTCTAAAGATGCATGTGAACAATTAAACCATTACGAAACTCAAGTTTGTGTTGGTATAGAAAGAGATTTTTTAAATCGTTTAGAAGGCGGATGTACAGCACCTATTGGTGCTTTAGCATACGTTGATGCTAAAACTGAAGAAATAAACTTTAAAGGCTTATTATTAAGTAGAGATGGTAAAAAGAAATTATCGGTAACTAAGAATGCTAAAGTGGGACGTCATAAGTTCTTAGCAAAAGATTGTGCTGATTATATTATCAATCGAGGAGGTAAGCAGTTGATGGCTGAAGATGAAGGGATAGAAAAAGAGTTTTCAATCTATTCAACAAAGAAGTTATCAGAAGTTCAAAAGAAATTATTACCAACTTCAGTAGCAGTTCAAGACAGTGACTTTATTAAAATACGTTTCAATCGTATTGCACCTAAAGTTGTAAAAAGCGAAATAGAAAATGTTGTTATTACAAGTCAGAATGGAGTAGAAGCTTTAGCGAATTCTTTTACTGCTGATGAATTAAAATTCAAGAACATTTATTGTGTTGGTCGTAGAACTAAGAAGTTAATCGAGCAGAAAATAGGAAAAGTTGTAAAGTCAGAAAGAAATGCTGAGAAATTAGCAAATTACCTTGCTAAAGAATTAAATGGAGGAGAAGTTACTTATTTCTGTAGTGATTTACGTTTAGACACTTTACCAACGATTTTAAAAGAAAACGGAATTACTGTTAACGAAGTAGAAGCATACAAAACAATGTATAGCTCAGAAAAAGTTGAAGACAAAATAAGCGGGGTTTTATTCTATAGTCCATCTACAGTAGAAAGCTACATACAGAAAAACGAAGCGAATAAAATTGCTTTTTGTATTGGAGAAAGTACTGCAAAAGAAGCTCGTAAACATTTCGATAATGTACAAGTAGCAAACTTACCAACTGTAGAGAGTGTAATTGAAATGGTGAATTTACATTTTGTAAAATCTTAGTATGAAAAATATTCTTTTCTTATTTGTTTTATTATCTCTTGTTGGTTGTGATAAAGAAAAAGTTGAAAAAATTAAATACCCTCGTCAAATAGGAGATAGTAGTTTTAATGTAGAAAAAGACGACTCAAGTTTTATTCCTTGTAACGGAGATAATAAAATAGTTCAGTATTTTAATTATGGTAAAGGGTTAGAGTATGATGGAGAGAAAAAAGCATTAATTAATGTTTTTAAAGAGAAATATGTTCCTGTAGATGTTAATGAAAATGGATTAATAAGAATTCGTTTTGTTGTTAATTGTAAAGGTGATACAGGTAGATTTAGAATAACTCAAACAAATAATAATTATAAAGAATTTTCTTTTGATGAAAAAATAACGAGTCAACTTTTAAAAATTACTCAAGACTTAAAAGGTTGGAAAGTAAAAGAAAAGGGCGAAGAGAAAATTGATTATTATCAATACCTTATTTTTAAAATTAAAAAGGGTAAACTAATTGAGATTTTACCATGAGAATTTTTATAATATGTTTATGTCTTTTTTTTACAAGTAATCTGTTTGCTCAAAATTGTGATGCTTATAAATGGGAAGGCGATTTAAAAAAGTATGAAGCTTGTAAAAAACAAAAAGAAGCATACCAATTTTATCAGTTTAAAAAGGAGTATCAAGAGTTGTTAGATGAAGCAATAGCAATAGATTCAACTTATGATAATGCTTATTGGGCTAAATCAATAGCTTACTTAAAAAGCGGAGATTTTTTATCATGGAAGCCTTTAATAGATAAAGCTGTTGAGTTAAACCCTAAAATGCATTTAGGTTATAGAGGTTGGTGTAGGTATCAATTTTTTAGAGATTATAAAGGTGCAATTAAAGATATTGAAGAATTTGAAAGCCTTTTAAAAGATGATGTTGGTTATTGTCAAAACGGAGATTATCATTTGTTAATAGCAAAAGCAATTTGTTATAAAGCTATTGGAGAAAACGATAGAGCAATTAAAATAATAGAGGATTATCTTGAGAATAATGATGATGAATCTGATTTATTTAATTTTTATCATTTAGGTGTTTTGTATTTTGAGAAAGGAGAATACAGGCAAGCTTTAAGCAATTTTAAAAAGCAAGAAGAGAGTAATAAATTGGCTGATAATAAATATTATATAGCTATGTGTTATAAGCAGCTAAATAATATTATAAAATATAAAGAAGAGATAGTTCAAGCTAAAAAAATGTTTGAAGAAGGATATTTAATGCACGATCCTTATACACATCATTATGATAAAGTGTATCTATCTCAAATAATAGAAGAGCTAGATAGAAGTAAGCAGATTTAATTTTACTTTTAAAGTATTATGTTTAGAACAAGAAGACTTAGAAAAACAGAAGGTATTCGAAGATTGGTTAGAGAAACTAAATTATCTGTCGATGATTTAATCTATCCGTTATTTATTGAGGAAGGAGAAAACATAGAAAAAGAAATTGTTTCTATGCCTGGGATCAAACGTTTTTCTTTAGATAGAATATCAAAAGAGCTAGATGAGGTGGTGGAGTTAGATATTCCAGCCGTTTTGTTATTCGGTATTCCATCAGAAAAAGATGATGAAGGAACAGAGACTTGGAATGACAACGGAATTATGCAACAAGCAATTCGTTTTATCAAAAAGAATTACCCGAGTCTATATGTAATTACTGATGTTTGTTTTTGTGAATACACTTCGCATGGGCATTGCGGAATCATTCATGATAATGATGTGGATAACGATGCAACATTAATAAACATTGCAAAGCAAGTAATTTCTCATGCAAAAGCAGGAGTAGATATGGTGGCGCCATCAGGAATGATGGACGGAACTATTGATATGATTCGCCAATCTTTAGATAATACAGGTTTCCCTAATTTACCAATTATGGGATATTCTGTAAAATATTCATCTGCATTTTACGGTCCGTTTAGAGATGCTGCAGACTCAGCGCCAACTTTTGGTGATAGAAGAACGTATCAAATGGATCCTGCGAATAGAGATGAAGGAATGCGAGAAGCAACTTTCGATGATCAAGAAGGAGCGGATATTTTAATGGTAAAACCTGCCTTGTCGTATTTAGATATTATTAGAGATTTAAAAAATAGTTTCGATCGTCCAATAGCATGTTATAATGTAAGTGGTGAGTACGCAATGGTTAAAGCTGCTGCTGAAAAAGGTTGGATTGATGGCGAAAAAGTAATGATGGAAAGTTTACTGTCTATGAAAAGAGCAGGAGCAGATATTATTATTACTTATTTTGCAAAAGAAGTAGCTAGGATATTAAACAGGTAATTATGAGTTTTTTTAAGAAGGTGAGTTCTATATATGATAAAACATATATTAGTGATAAAGTTTCAAAAAAAAGTAAGATAATTTTAAATAAGGATATTAATTATTTAAGTTTAGATGAATTATCTCATTTATTAAGAGAAGGTATAGGTACTCAAGTTTGTATAAATATTTCGTTGAGTAAATTGGTTGACCTAAAAATTGATTATGACTTTTTTTTTAATAACAATGATTCAGAATCACAAAGGGAACTATTAAGAGAGTTAGTTTTATTAGAAGACGAAGATTGGGACATAAATTCAAATTCATTTTTTAAACTAAAAAATATTTTAGAGGAAAATATAAGTGCTTTAAAGCTTCCTACAAAAATAACTGAAAGATTTATAGATTATATGCCTAAAAAGATTAATTGGGACGTAGAAGTAAAAAACAAGTTTGACTTTTTTATGGGAGATTCTAGAACTGGTGTTTTCTATGCTTATAGTATGATCATTAATCTTAAAAAAGCTATTTTAAATAGAGTACCTATTTATTATAATATCAAAGAGGAGAAAAAAATTATAAATACATTATTTGAATTTGAAGAAAACATATTAAATCATATTAACCCTAATGAAGAATTAATGATGTTTTTAAATAAAGAAAATTGGTAAAAATGGAATTTAAAAATTCACAAAAATTATATAACAAAGGATTAGTAAACTTAGTAGGAGCAGTAAATTCACCAGTACGTGCATTTGCTTCTGTAGGTGGTAACCCTTTATTCATAAAAAAAGCAAAAGGATCTAAAATTACCGATGTTGATGGTAATTCGTATGTAGATTTAGTATTGTCGTACGGACCAATGATTTTAGGTCACCGTCATAAAAAAGTACAAAAAGCAATTACAAAAGCGTTAAAAAACGGATATTCATTCGGAGCTTCAACAAAGAATGAAATCAAATTAGCGAAGATTGTTTGTGATGCTTTTCCAGGAATGGATAAGGTTCGTTTTGTAAATTCTGGTACCGAAGCTGTTTTAAGTGGAATTCGTTTAGCACGTGCATTTACAGGAAAAGATAAAATCATTAAGTTTTCTGGTTGTTATCATGGGCATCAAGATGCTTTATTAGTAGCGGCAGGTTCTGGTTTAGCAACTTTAAGTTTACCAGGATCTAAAGGTGTACCTGAAGGGGCTGTGAAAAATACGTTGATTGCTAATTACAATGATTTAGAAAGTGTAAAAGCGCACTTCGAAGAACATGATGATATTGCTGGGGTTATCTTAGAACCAGTCGCTGGAAACATGGGAGTAGTTACTCCTCAAGATAATTTCTTAAAAGAATTAAAGTCATATTTAGAATCTAAAGGAGCTTTATTAATTGTTGATGAGGTGATGACAGGTTTCCGTTCAAAATTTGGTGGAGCGCAAGAATTGTTTGATGTAGAAGCAGATATTACTTGTTTAGGTAAAGTTATCGGAGGAGGTTTTCCAGTAGGAGCTTATGGTGCTCGTAACGAAATTATGGAAATGGTTGCGCCGTTAGGAGGTATGTACCAAGCAGGAACTTTATCTGGTAACCCAATTGCTATGGCAGGAGGAATTGCAACATTAACAGAGTTGAAGAAACAAAATCCGTATGAGAGATTTAACGAAGTTGCTCAAATTATTGAAGTTTTCTTATTAGAGTCTGCTAAAAAACACGGAGTAGAGATTACGGTAAATAGATTTGGTTCTATGATCAATCCATTTTTTACTAATGTTACAGTAACTAATTTCGAAGAAGCGCAAACTTCAGATACTAAAAAGTTTGCAACGTTCTTTTGGAGTATGATGCATAACGGGGTGTTTTTACCTCCATCACAGTTTGAAGCTTGGTTCTTATCATCAGCTTTATCTGAAATAGATATTGAGAAAATTGCGAAGGCAATCGATAAATCAATGGAAGCAGTGTCAAAAATGTAAACCTGATTTAATATGAAATTTTTAGTGACTATTCTTTTTAGTGTTATGTTAACTTCTTGTCCGAATAATAACAATCAAAATTCTCAAGAAGACAATTCTTTTGTTTCTGTATATCAAGGGAGAATGAATGGTTCTGGAAATATTGAAAAGCAAAATAAAATTGTTGATTCTGATAATGAATGGCAGTCTATGCTTTCAAAATTAAATGTTTCTCAAAATAGTATTCCTACTATTGATTTTTCTAAAAGTACTATATTACTATTAATAGATTCAGTAAAAAATACAGGCGGTTACTCTGTAGGAGTAGACAGTATTAAAGTAGAAAAAAATAAAATGGAAGTTGTTGTTAAGTATTCCGGACCAAAACCGACTGATATGGTTACGATGGCAATAGAGCAACCTTTTCATGTAATAAAGATTAATAAAACAAACAAAGAGATAGTCTTTGTAACAAAATAAGATGATAAAAAACGATTTATTTTTAAGAGCGTTAAAGGGTGAAACTGTAGATCGTCCACCAGTATGGATGATGCGTCAAGCAGGAAGATATTTGCCAGAGTTTATGGAAATCAGAAAAAAGTACGATTTCTTTACACGTTGTAGAACTCCAGAATTAGCATCAGAAATTACGGTACAGCCAATCCGTAGATATGGAATGGATGCAGCTATTTTATTTTCTGATATTTTAGTAATTCCACAAGCAATGAATATTGAAGTGGAAATGAAACCAGATTTTGGACCATATTTACCAAATCCTGTTAGAGATAAAAAAGGTTTAGATAGCGTAATAATTCCAGATGTAAATGAAGAATTAGGTTACGTTATGGATGCAATTAAAGCAACCAAAGAAAAATTGAATGATGAGATCCCTTTAATAGGTTTTGCAGGTTCTCCATGGACAATTTTATGTTATGTTGTGCAAGGTCAGGGTTCTAAGAATTTTGACAAAGCAAAAGAATTTTGTTTTACTAAACCAGTTTTGGCACACCAATTGCTACAGAAGATAACAGATACCACTATTGCTTATTTAAAAGCAAAAGTTAAGGCAGGTGTAAACGCTGTTCAGGTTTTTGATTCTTGGGGAGGAATGTTATCTCCAACAGATTATCAAGAATTCTCATGGCAATACATTAATCAAATAATTGAAGCGTTAAAAGATGATGCTCCAGTAATTGCTTTTGGTAAAGGATGTTGGTTTGCTTTAGGAGATATGGCAAAATCTAACGCCTCTGCATTAGGAGTTGATTGGACGTGTTCAGCAAGAAATGCTCGTTATTTATCAGGAGGAAATATTACCCTTCAAGGTAATTTTGATCCTTCTAGATTATTATCTCCGCCAGCTGAAATTAAAAAGATGGTACACCAAATGATAAATGAGTTTGGTAAAGACAAATATATTGTTAACTTGGGGCACGGAATTTTACCTAATATCCCGTTAGAAAATGCGAAGGCATTTATCGATGCGGTAAAAGAGTATAAGGCCGATATTTAAATCCCCTTAAATAATTAAAAATGAAGAATTTACTACTTGTGTTAATGCTGTTTTCAGCTTTGCAAAGTTTTTCACAAAAAAAGATTTATTACAAAGATATCGTAGATGATTGTATCTCGGTTGCAAGTAACGATGCAGCTGTTTTAGACGATATTGTGTACAATTGTATAAGAGATAAGTATATTTCTAATTATGATTTTACTTCTATCGACGGAAAAACAATTAGCACTAATGAAATTAAAAAACCAATAATGTTATTTGCTGCTTCGAGTAGATATGCACCATTTAGGGGTGAAATACCAGCAATTAATAAAATAGTAGAAAAGTATAATGATAAAGTTGAATTTATTATGCTTTTTTGGGATGATGAAGCTGCAGTTAAAAAAGTTTCAGATAAATTAGATAAAAGAATAGCTTTGGTTGCTTCGAAAGAAAAAATGAAAGACAGATCTAGTTTAAATGTTTCTGGTTTTATTCACAAGTTAGATTATCCATCAGCATATTTAATTTCAAGTAATAAAAGAATTTTAGATTTTAAAAGAGGTGCTTTAGCTCCATCTAAAAAAATGGGATGGGATGAAGTAAATAAAATAAATGAAGAAAAGTTAGAAGCTTTTATTCAACCAATTTTAAAATAAAATTATAATATATAATGCAAGCCTCTTTCTTAACGGAAAGAGGTTTTTTAGTTTTTAAAAATGATTCAAAATATATTAAAAGGTATCCAAGCTTATTTCGGAGCATTTCAATTAATATCTAAACTTAAACTTTGGAGGTATTTTATTATCCCGATGTTTATAAGTTTAATTACTGCTGGAGTTATCGTAGGATTAGCTTACGGATTATCAGATAATATAGGGCACTATATTGCAAATTTTTGGAAGTGGGAATTTGGTAAACAAACATTCGAAGTAATCAGTACTTTTTTTAGCGGACTATTAATAGTTGTAATAGGACTAATACTTTATAAACATATTGTAATGGCATTATCCGCTCCATTTATGAGTCCGGTTTCAGAGAAGATTGAAGATTATTATAGAGGTGAAGATCATAAGCATAGAGTTACAAGTTTTCAAGAGCAATTAATTAGAGGTATTCGAATTAACCTTCGGAATTTGATTAGAGAGATTTTTTTAACGATTCCTATTCTGCTATTGGGGTTGATTCCAGTGATAGGAATATTTTCAACTGCATTATTATTTTTAACCCAAGCATATTATGCAGGTTTTGGTAATATGGACTACACTTTAGAACGTCATTTTAAATATAAAGAGAGTGTTGAGTTTGTAAAAAGGAACAAAGGACTGGCAATAGGAAACGGAATAGTATTTATGTTGTTTTTATTAATACCTGTTGTAGGAGTTATTCTTGTTTTACCTTTATCAGTAACTGCCGCTACTACAGAAACTATTAAGAAAATTCAATTAAAAGAATTACCAGAATAAGTATTTTTGCATTAGAAGAATTAAACAAATGAAAGATCAATTTTACGCATATATACAAGAGTTACAAGACACTATTACCTCTAAGTTAGAGGCAGTAGATGGTAAAGCTAAATTTCAAGAAGATCTATGGAAACGTGCTGAAGGCGGAGGAGGTAGAACTCGTGTAATTGAAAACGGAAATATATTTGAAAAAGGTGGGGTAAACATTTCAAAAGTTTTTGGAGAGTTACCAGAAGCTTTAAGAAAACAATTTGGAGTTGAAAGTGGAGACTTCTTCGCCTGTGGATTAAGTTTAGTTTTACACCCTAAAAATCCATTTATACCAACCGTACACGCTAACTGGCGTTATTTTGAAATGTATGATGGAGAAGGAAATATTGTAACCCAATGGTTTGGTGGAGGTCAAGATTTAACACCTTATTATTTATTTGATGAGGATGCAATTCATTTTCATACTGTATGTAAAGAAGCTTGTGATAAACATCATCCTGATTTTCATCAGAAGTTTAAAGAAACTTGTGATAACTATTTCTGGAATGCGCATCGTAATGAAGCTCGTGGAGTAGGAGGTTTGTTTTTTGATTATTTAAAAAAGACAGATGAGTTTTCAATGCAAAATCGTTATGATTTTGTTACGGAAGTAGGAAACAGTTTTTTAAACTCGTATGTACCAATAGTAGAAAAAAGAAGAGGTATGGAATACACTCAAGAACATAAAGACTGGCAAGAAGTTCGCCGTGGTCGTTATGTAGAGTTTAATTTGGTACACGATAGAGGAACTTTATTTGGATTAAAAACAAACGGACGCATAGAAAGTATTTTAATGTCTTTGCCTCCAGTTGTTCAATGGAAATACAATCATCATCCAGAAGAAGGAAGTCAAGAAGCTAAATTGTTAGAAGTTTTAGCGAAACCAAAAAATTGGGTGTAATACATGCTTTTTTAAGTATATAGCTTGATAATCAGTCTATTTGCTTTAAAATACGAAATATATAATATAAAGCATGTTTGATGCGTTATATTTTAAATAAAACTCTTTTTTTAGCTTATTTTTATGAATAATTCAATTTAAGATAGGGTTAAAGAGTTTTTTTATGCTTAAAAATTTAAAAAAATGCTAGGTTTTTAGTAACTTCGCAAACGTTTAAAAACACATACTATGGCTAGATACGAATTGAAGTTACCAAAAATGGGTGAAAGTGTTGCTGAAGCAACAATTACTTCTTGGGTTAAAGAAATTGGAGAAACTATTGATATTGATGATACAGTAGTTGAAGTTGCTACTGATAAAGTAGATAGTGAAGTACCTAGTGAAGTAGAAGGTAAGCTTGTTGAAGTTTTATTCGAAAAAGATGCAGTTGTTCAAGTAGGAGAAACTATAGCGATTATTGAAACAGAAGGAGGAGATGATGCAGGAGCTATTAGTGAACCAAAACAAGAAGAGCCTAAAGAGGTAGCTGAGATAGAAAAAACTGTAGCCGTAGCTAAAGAAACTGTTTCAACACCAGTAGATACTTCATCAAGCGATCGTTTTTATTCGCCATTAGTAAAAAGTATTGCGCAAACAGAAGGAATTCAAGTTACTGAATTAGATACAATTCAAGGAACTGGTAAAGACGGAAGAGTAACGAAAAGTGATATTTTATCTTATTTAGAAAATAGAGGCAATCAACCAAAAGCTGCTCCTGCACCAGTAGTAGCTAAAGTTGAAGCTTCAAAAGCAAAAGTTCAATCTACACCAGTAACTATGAGTGGTGAAGATCAGATTATTGAAATGAGCCGTATGGGTAAATTAATAGCCAAACATATGGTTGACTCTGTTCAAACATCTGCTCACGTACAATCGTTTATTGAGATTGATGTAACGAACATTGTTAAGTGGAGAAATAAAGTAAAAGACGCTTATTTAAAGAGAGAAGGGGAGAAGTTAACATTTACTCCGATCTTTATGCAAGCAGTAGCTCAAACTATAAAAAAACACCCAATGATTAATATTGCTGTAGATGGTGATAAAATCATTAAAAGAGGAAATGTTAATTTAGGAATGGCTGCAGCTTTACCAGATGGAAATTTAATTGTACCAGTAATTAAAAATGCTGATCAATTGAATTTAATGGGAATGACTAAACAAGTTAATGATTTAGCAAATAGAGCAAGAGCAAATAAATTAAAACCAGACGAGATTCAAGGTGGAACGTACACTGTTACAAACGTAGGTGGTTTTGGATCTATTATGGGAACACCGATTATAAATCAACCACAAGTTGCTATTTTAGCATTAGGTGCGATTAGAAAGATGCCATCTGTAATCGAAACTCCAGAAGGTGATTTTATAGCAATAAGACAAAAGATGTTTGTTTCTCATTCTTATGACCATAGAGTTGTAAACGGTGCTCTTGGAGGTATGTTCATAAAAACATTAAAAGAGATTTTAGAATCTTGGGATGTAAATCAAGATTTCTAATTTCTGAAATGCATAAAATAAAAAAAAGCTTAGCAATATTGCTAAGCTTTTTTTATTTTATAAATCTATACTTTTAGTACGCTAATAACTCTTTAAGCTCATTTTCAAATCTATCTTTAGGTAGGTAATCTTTTTCTAAATTTCCAGCAAAAGGAATAGGTGTTTCGATACTTGCTACACGCTTAACAGGAGCATCAAGATATTCAAAGCAGTTTTCCATAATAAGCGAAGAAATTTCTCCGGACAAACTACCAAATAAAGAATCTTCTTGTAATATGATTACTTTACCAGTCTTTTTAACCGAGTTAAATATTGCTTCAGTATCTAAAGGTTGTAACGATCTTAAATCAATTAAATCTGCCGAAATATCATTGTTTTTATCTAAAGTTTCTAACGCCCAATGTACAGGAAGTCCGAAAGAAATTATAGTTACGTCATTTCCTTCTTTTAGTAAAGAAGCTTTACCTAACGGAAGAGTATAATAATCAGTAGGTACATCTTGATAAATTGTACGGTATAAATTCTTGTGTTCAAAAAACAACACAGGATTCGGATCGTTTATAGCAGATGTTAATAAACCTTTCGCATCATAAGGAAATGCTGGATAGATAACTTTTAAGCCTGGAGTTTTAGTAAACCAAGCTTCATTTGTTTGCGAATGATATGGACCAGCACCAACACCAGCACCACAAGGCATTCTTATTACCACATCAGCCTCTTGATTCCAACGATAATGAGATTTTGCTAATAAATTTACAATAGGATTAAAACCAGTAGAAACAAAATCTGAAAATTGCATTTCCATCACAGCTTTCATTCCATTTACTGATAATCCATAGGCAGCAGAAACAATAGCAGACTCACAAATAGGCGTGTTACGAACACGTTCTTTACCAAACGCATCAACAAAGCCTTCAGTAATTTTAAAAACGCCTCCATATTCAGCCACATCTTGTCCCATCACAACAATAGAGTCATCTTTTTCCATTGATTGTCTTAAACCTTTCGAAATGGCGTCTATTAAACGAATATTTTCAGTTTCAGAATTTTCTTTTATTTCTACATATTCGTATTCTTTATAAACATCTTTAGATTCTTGCTCTATAGTAGAAGAAATAACCTCTTCATCAAATGTTCTTTTAAGGTTATTACTAATATCTTCTTTTATGTCAACTTTTAGTTTATCATCTTCTTCAATAGATAATATTCCTTCAGAAATTAAATATTCTTTATAATTATTTAAAGGATCTTTTTCTGCCCAGAAATCCATCAATTCTTGAGGAACATATTTTGTACCACTAGCTTCTTCGTGACCTCTCATTCTAAAGGTTTTAAATTCAATTAGAATTGGTCTTGGGTTTTCTCTTATGCTTTCTGCTAATTCAGAAACTTTGGTATAAACCTCTAAGATGTTATTACCATCTATAATATGCGACTCCATACCATAACCAATACCTTTATCGGCAATATGTTCACAGTTATATTGTTCAGAAGTAGGAGTTGAAAGACCGTAGCCATTATTTTCTATACAAAAAAGTACGGGTAAGTTCCATACAGAAGCTACATTTAAAGCTTCATGAAAATCTCCTTCACTAGTACCTCCATCACCAGAAAATACTGCACAGGCTTTTTGATTATTTTTTAATTTATTGGCTAAGGCGATTCCATCTGCAACTCCTAATTGAGGGCCTAGGTGAGAAATCATTCCAACAATATTAAATTCTTGAGTACCAAAATGAAAGCTTCGGTCTCTACCTTTGGTAAAACCGTTTGCTTTTCCTTGCCATTGAGAAAATAATCTATGTAAAGGGATTTCTCTTGTGGTGAATACTCCTAAATTACGGTGCATTGGTAGAATATATTCATCTTTAGTAAGTGCCGAAGTAACTCCTACCGAAATAGCTTCTTGTCCAATACCACTAAACCATTTTGAAATTCTACCTTGACGAAGAAGAATCAACATTTTCTCTTCTATTAATCTAGGAACTAACATTTTTTTATAAAGATCAAGTAAAACTTTATTAGAAAGTTTCCCTTTATTATATAACATTGAAGTTTTTGTATTACTATCCATTTTAATTTACAGGGGTGTAGAAAATTAATTGTTTTCAAATGTGATTAAAAAAAACATAGAATCAAAGTGTAAATTGATATTTTTTTAATTTTGTTGTTGTTAAAATGAGAAGTATTTAAAAATTAGTTATAAAAATTATGATATTGTTTGTTTTTAGGATAGATGTGTTCAGTTTTAATCAATAGGTTAAAGAGTAATAGTTATAGATTATTAACGATTAATATACTGCCTAAGGTTTTTGTATATTCGCTTCTTAAATATTAAAAAATAAAGATGAAGAAATTTTTAGTTGTATTGTTGTTAAGCGTATCAGCAATAAGTATGTCGCAAGGAAAAGTATTATTGCGTTTAAATTATGAGGTAGGAGCTAACTATGAAATGTCAATGAAAATGAATAATGACATGGGAGTTGCTTTAATGGATATGGACATGAATATGAATATTGAAGTTACTGGTAAAGAAGAAGAAAGTTTTCTTACAAAAACTAGTTTCACTTATATGGCAATGAAAGTATTACAAGGAGCTGAAGAAAAGGTGAATTATAATTCTAATATGAAGGATGAAGAGTTAAGTGTAGAGGGAAAGAAATTTAAGAGTCAGATAGCACCGATGATGGAAGCAGTTATGTTTTCTAAAACAAGTAATTTAGGAGAGGCAAAAATTATAAAGGTTGAACCAAATACACCAGGAATTGAGCAATATGTGAATCAATCTAATAGATCTGTTGTATATCCAAAAGAAGAAGTAACAGTTGGCTCAACATGGACAAATACTCAAAGTAATCAAGGTATAAGTATGGAATTAACTTATACGGTAAAAGAAATTACAAAAGATAAAGTATTTACAACTCTTTCTGGTAATATGTCAATGATGCCTGGTGCAAAAATTACAGGATCTACAAATATTGATAGAGCTTCTGGTATTCCAATTAAATCAGTAATAAATATTGAGATTGATATGATGGGTAAAGTGGTTAAAAACACTGTAGAAGCTACTATGTCTAAATTATAATAACTAAATGTTTATAATATTTAAAGCTCAGGCATTGTCTGAGCTTTTTTCTTTTTAATAAAATAGTTAAAACACTCTGTTTTAGTGGTTTGTATTTTGTTAATTTTGTATGCCTCTTAATAATACTTCTCATTAAGAGGTTAGTTAATATACTTTTTAAAGCTAATTCTCTACATAACAAGCTTATATTAACTTAAACTATACTATCATGAAAACAGTAAGAATTAAGCTATTAATAGTAGTCCTACTATTTTTAGTTTCATCATCAGTAAGTTTTTCTCAAGAGGAAAACAAAAGACCAAAGTATATTACCGTAACAACTGGTCATTGGAATATGGACTATGAAAATTTCGATAAAGATAAATGGATTGCAGTTGAAAAAGAGTTTTTAGATAATGTTACTAAAAAAAATGAACACCTTTTAGGTTCGTATGTTTATCTACATCGTTATACTCCAGATAATTCAGAGATTATTTTTGTAAACGCTTATGATTCTTGGGAAGCTATTAATAAAGCAAATAAACGTAACGGTGAGCTTGTAAAAGCCCATTGGTCGGATGAGGCAAAAAGAAAAGCATATTTTAAAAAGAAAGACGCCTATTATTCTGTTAATCATTCTGATGAAATTTATGCGCCTATAGGAAAAGCAAAACAATTAAAGCCTGAGGATGCGAAAAAAGAATTAATTTGGTTAGTAGTTAAAAGTCATTTTGCATTTCCGGAAGATGGAAGTAAAGAAGAGTTTGAGACGTTAACCAATGGGTATATAGATAACGTGATTAAAAAGAATGATAAAGTTAAAGGTTACTTCCAGCACGGACATGCGTGGGGAAGTGATAAAACAGAGTTTTTAAGAGTTTTTGCTGTAGAATCGATGGCTGATTTAGATGAATTAGGAAAAACGAACGGTGATTTGTTTAAAGCTTATAAGCCAGACGAAGCAGAAAGAAAAGAATTTGGTAAAAAAATGGGAAAATATTTTACTCCAATTCATGGAGATTTTATTTATACTTCAGTTCCCGAGCTATCTAAATAAATTTAAAAAGCTCAGATATTGTCTGAGCTTTTATTTTTTATGAAAATACCACCAATTCATATCTCGGGTAATCTCATATCCTAGTTTTTCATATAGTTTAATTGCAGGATTCCCTTTGTCGGTATGTAAAATAGGATGTTTATTGTCTTTTAAAATATCTTTAGTAACATATTGTGTTAATTGCTTAGCATACCCACGTCTTGTATAATCCGGATGAGTTACTACCGCGCTAATCTCTATAAAATCATTAGTTTGCATTCTTTGTCCAGTAATACTTACGAGTTGATTATTTTTAAAAATACCAAAATACTTTCCCATATCAAAAGTTTGTTTTTTATAATACCCAGGCATCACAAGCCAAACGAGATTATAAATTTGATCAATATGCTTTTCTGTTAACGGAATGATTTCTTCAGTAATATCAATCTCTTGTAGGTTTTGTAAAACCATTTGAACCCCATCTATTTTTTTATGAAGGGTTATTTTTGAAGTGTCGTAAATAGGAGTTTCATTTTCAGAAACTAAAAAGAATTTATCAGTTAATTTAGCGTACTCATTTATAGCATCTTTAGTTTTCTCTGTATTAGTAAATGCTCCAAAAGGACAAATATTAGGGTCATAAAAATGAACTTCATCATATTGAACAGCAAAATTTTTATGAGTTTCTTTTAAAGAATGCCAAACAGGGTTTTTAAGTTTATTATTCATGATAAATATTGTTTAAAGCTGCAACTAAGTCAGGGTAAACAAAATTATAAAATTGCTTTGTTTTTTCAGCAGAAATACGACTTCCATTAAGTAACATATATGCCATTTCGCCTAAGGCTGTTTTTAAAATAAAAGAAGGAGCATTCATTGGTAAAACTGGTTTTTTAATGGTATTTCCTAATATTTTAGTAAAGCTTTCATTCGTTTGATGCTCTGGCGCTACAGCATTATAAATACCCTTAAAATTATCGTTAAGAATTGCTTCAAGATATAAATTACATAAATCATCAATATGAATCCAAGGAATGTATTGTTTTCCAGCTCCTAAAGCTGATAAAAATAAAGGAGTATTCATTTTACTTAATGCTCCATTTTTTTTGGTGAGAACTACTCCTGTTCTTAAAATAGTAACAGGAACATCTATATTTTTAAATTGATGAGCGGATTTTTCCCATTGTGAACAAATAGTAGAAATGAAATCGTTTTTAGGAGCATCTTCTTCAGTAAATATTTTATCAGAAGTTATAGCACCATAATAACCAATTCCGGAAGCAGATATAAAACCTTGTAAAGGTACTTTGTGTTCTTTTATTTTTTTAAGTAGAAGAGAAGTTGACTTTATTCGACTATTTATTAACTCTTTTTTTCTTTTTAGAGTCCAACGCTTATCTGCAATGCCAGCTCCAGCTAGGTGAATGATATGAGTAATATTATTAAAAGCATTTTTATCTATATAGTTTTCGTTAAGATTCCAACGAAATTCATTACTCTTTTTTGGAGTACGTGTAAGAACAGCTACTTCAAAATTATTATTTATTAAAGTGTTTTGTAGATACAGACCAATTAAACCAGTACCGCCAGTAATGAGAACTTTAGACATTTTATTTTTTTTCTTTTTTAAGTATAGCATCAAGAAACTTAAAGGTCTCTTTTTGCACTGTTTTGTATTCACTTGTAAAAAAACGAGAGGCTAATGAATGGTTTTTGGCATCAGGTATAGCTATTTTTACTTTTTTACTTATAGGAGTTTTAATTTGATTAAACATATCTAACATTCTTTTAACAGAAACTGTTTTATCTTGATTTTCCTCATCTTTATAGTAATATGCCATGAACATAGGTTGATGAATTTTTTCAAAAGTTGTTTGCTTCATAGTAGCTTGAATTAAAGATTTTAATTGAATAATTGCTTCAATTCGATATCTACTATACCAATACTTTTCTGCTCCGATTGGTGGTTGCCAAGTTTGATAATTTCCACCTAATACGGTTTTCAATATTTGTTTTCCCCATGGTTTAGTAATTAAGTTAGATTTAGTGTCGTAAACATCAATGTTTGGAGAAAATAAAACTAACGCTTCTATTTCTGGGTGTTCTGAAGCTAAAAATAAACCAGCTGTGGCGCCAGTACTTGTACACACTAATATAACTTTATCTCCAATTTGTTTACCAATAGCTAAAGCTTCTTTGGTAGAATTTAAAAAATCTTTAGCTGTAAAACTCAATAAAGGTTCTTTTGTCTTTAAGCCGTGTTGAAATAATCTAGGAGCATATAAATTTGCATTGTAGCGTTTAGACAAACTTTTATAAATAACTTCACATTCGCCAGGACTAGCAGAAAATCCATGTAAATAAACAATAGAATAGTTAGTTTTTTTTGGTACACTATCTATCCAAATTAGCCTAGAATGATTATCATCTCTAATATTAGGATTATTATTTTTTGTTATGATTAAATCATTAATTTTTGATAAATCATTTGTTATTGTAGGTAACTCAGTTGTTAAATTAGGAATTTTAGCTTTTTTTCCTAAAAAATAAAACAGAATTAATGATGCTATAATTACAAATAAGTATTTTAAAGTTTTATTCATCTTTTCATTTTTATATTTTTCTCACAAAAGCTAATGATTTCTGTAATTCTTTTTTGACGAGTAGATTCTCTTTTGGCTTGGTTTAACCAGTATAAAAATCCTTTTCTATAAGATGGAGCAAAGTTTTGATAGTTTGTAAAAGCTGTTGAGTTTTTATCAAATTCCATTTGTAACTCTAGTGGAATTACTAAGTTTTCAACATCATCTAAAGCAATCCAAGAACCATTCTCTTTTGCAACATTAATTGATTTCCACCCAGATTCATGGATTAAATTTTTAGAAGAAAGCTCTTTGATGTATTTTTTGTTTACTGCACTCCAAACACTTTTTGGTTTTCTTTTGCAAAAGTATTGTTGACGCTTACCATCTCCTAAACTTTTTACTGTAGAATCTATCCACCCAAAGCATAAAGCAACTTTTACAGCTTCTTCCCAACGCATAGATGGAATTTTAGTTTCAACCTTATAGAGAATTAAATAAACTCCATCAGAGTTTTCGTAGTTATCTTGTAACCAAGCTCTCCATTCAGTCTCTGTTTTAAAGTAAAGTTGTGGTTTTGCCTTAATCATTATCTAATTATTTTTGATGGGAAGCTAACGATACTTTCATGTCCGTCTTTTCCAACAGCCGAAACTCCAAAGAAATAATTATCAATCACAATTCCTTCTAAAGTAAATTCGTTAATGTTTCCAACATATCTGTTATGGTCCCATGTCGGAGAGGTTGTATCTCTCCAATATATTTTATAACCTTTAGCTCCTTCAACACTATCCCATTTTAATTTTGCTGAAGGTTCTACAATTCCACCAATAGCAACATTTTTAGGAGAAATAGGAGCAGTGGCAATAGAAGCTAGATTAATGGCATTAACAGCAGTAAGTTTTTTAGCATAATCAAAGTTTACAAATTTTAGCTTATCCCCATATTCAATTCCGTTTTCGTTTCGAATATCTTGGTGTTGTTGGGTGTAATTTTCATGAGCTTCCATAATTCGGATTCCTGGATAACCAGCATCATTAAACGGACGATGATGACCACCTCGACCAAATCGATCTAAACGATATACCATTTCCGGATTCATTTCTGGCATATACGTTTTGGTAGTTTTATATATATAGCGCGCTAATTGACGTGAAATACCATCTACTTCACCACCATAAAAACGTCTTGCTCTTCGTTGATGCTCTGTTTCGGTTGGAGGGGTTGGTTCGCTAAAAATTCTAAAGGTTCGATTATCGATAACACCATCTACTCCTTTTATGTTTCCAATCATATCGTTATTCATAACTCCTAAAATATTCCAACCTTTTTCTTTGGCATAGGCAGCTAAACCTTTACCGCCAAAAAGCCCTTGTTCTTCACCTGACAAACCAACGTAAATAATACTATTATCAAATTTATATTTACTGAGTACTCGAGCAGCTTCTATAGCTCCAGCCATTCCAGATGCGTTGTCGTTTGCTCCAGGAGCATCGTTTGTAAAATCATTCGGATCTGAAATTCGAGAATCTATATCACCACTCATAATAATATAATTATTCGGGTTTTTAGTTCCTTTTTGAATAACGACAACATTAACTACCCAAACATCTTTTGTAATTCTTTTGTTAGTTCCTTTTTTTAGGAAGTCTTTTTGATAAAAAACGTTCAAGCAATTATTACAGTTTTTTGAAATGTTTTCAAATTCAGATTTAATCCACCTTCGTGCAGCTCCAATTCCACGTGTGTTAGAAATTGTATCGCTTAATGTATGGCGAGTTCCAAAGTTAGCTAAAGTTGTGATATCTGCTTTAATTCTATCAGTAGAAACAGCATTTATAATATCATAGATTTTGGTATCTGTTTGTGCTGATATATAGACTGAAAGAACTAAGAAAAAAGTAGTTATAAATGTTTTCATTTAAATAAGTTTTAAGGTTAACTTATAGGTTAGACGTTTTAAATTGTATTCATATCAAACTAATCTTTAAAAAACCAAAAAGGAATTACCACATCTGTAATTGATATCGTATCCTTATTTCTTATTCTCTTTCTAAACAACTTTAATATATGTTTTCCTTCACTAAGTTTATTGGTTGGTATATACGTTTCAAATCCAGTTTGATTTTGTTTGTTTTTACTAATTAAAAAATCCGTTTTGTACTGAATAGTGTCAATTTTAATATGATACATTTCGTTAACAGTTTTTAAATATACTATAGCTAAGCTATCTCTCTTTTTGCGTGAAATTGATCTGTTAATAGAAATATTATTACCTATCTTAAAACCTCTATTATCTTCTTCAGGTTTTAAAGAAGGATTATAATTATAGATTCTATTTTCAACATTTTCTTTAAATACATTAAAGAATTTTATATAAGGTTGGGTAATAACTTTTGATTGAATACTAGCGGTTTTAACAAAATCATTCTCTTTTATTCTTAAATCTTCATACTCTCTGTTATCAATGTGCAATTTAGAATTGAGTTTTGCACTAGATAAGTAGTTTGATTTTTGATAGTTTACCGAACTAAAAATAGATATAACTATATAAATAGGTATTAAAAATAAGATAAGTCGTTTGGTGAATTTATTGTCTAAGAAGTTGTAAACTAAGGGTCTGTATAAAAATGAAAGCGTTAAAAAGCTAAAGATCCAATAAAAAGGGAAATATATTTTTGAAAGCCACTTTTTCTTTTTAAGGTATCCTTGTGTAATAAAATCAATAAAAACTAAAAATGACCCTATACTAATAATTAGCATTAGAATTATACCCAAAACAGTTCTAAATCCTTCTGGTAAATTATCATTAGAAAGAATATAAGTAGCTACTAAAACAAAAGAGACTATGATAATTGTAATAGATATTACATAAAAGATTAAAAGGAAAGAAGTTGCAAATAAAACACTACAATAGTTTTCTAAGGAAGCTACATACCTATCAAATGAAACGATTTTCTTTTTTAGGTAGTTCGTAAATTTATTTTGATAATTTAATTTATCAAATTCTATATCTCCAGAAATATACCGTAACCCTAAGGCACCAATCCAAAGCCCTCTTAAAATAACATGTACAAGTAAGTTAAATATAAGAATATAACAAGCAATATATGCAACAAGAAGTAGAACAAATGCATAAATATGTTTATCGTTCTGGGCTATTTTTAAAGCTGAATCTATTTGAGGAAATGCAGTAAATAATCCAAAAATTGCGAAACCAGAAATAATAAGTTCTAACTGCCAGCTTTCTTGTTGAAGTTTATCTAATAATTGTTTAAAATTCTTGTTTTTGTAATCGTTACTCATAGTTTGTTAGTCTTGAGTTAAAGATACTTTCTTTTTTAAAATAAAAAAACCACCTTGTCATTAAGGTGGTTTTTAAAGAAGTATAAAGTAGGGTTTATTCAGTGTCTAATTTCTTAGTTAGATTGAAACCAGCAAATAAACCTACACCAGCCATAAAGAAGATACATGCAGGGTAAATTGCGTCTTCATCCATTGCAGTATAAGTGTCTAAAAGTAAAGCTAAGAAAACGCCTAATCCGATACCCATTAATAAAAGAGATAAGTTTAAAATAAAAAACCTTCCGAAACTACTAGTCTTTTTACCAATCATAAAGATTGATGCATCGGCACCTTTTTCAATTAAAGCTAAACGTTCTTTATGTCTAGTAGTGAAATACAAATAAACGATTCCGAAGATTGCAGCAAACATGCTGATTGGGATTAAAATTTCTGCGTCCATATAAATTGTTTTTAAATGATTATTTTTATGTGTTTGCAAGTAAGACAGTAGGCTTTTTAAAAAGGTTACAAAAAATTAAGAAAAAAGTTTTTTGTAAAAAGTTGTAACCTTTTATAATATAGTAAAGTCTAAGATGTAAAAATCAACCACTATTAACGATCAACTTTACATAGAAAAGATCTTAAAAGGAAACACTAATGCCTATGCTACTCTTGTAGATAAGTATAAAGTAATGGTGTATACTTTGGCTTTTAAAATGATGCAAAATAAAGAGGAGGCAGAAGAAGTAAGTCAAGACACTTTTATAAAAGTATATAAAAATTTAAGCAAGTTTAAAGGAGAGTCTAAGTTTTCTACTTGGATTTATAAAATAGCGTACCGAACTTGTTTAGACGCTTTAAAAAAGAGAAAAAACAAGTATAATACAGATACTATAGATGAAGTAACAATTAATAAAATTAAAACTACTGAAGGAATTTTAGAATCGATTGAAAAAAAAGAGCGTGCAGTAGTTATTAAACAATGTATGCAAGATTTGCCAGAAGACGAACGTACTATTTTATGGATGTTTTATTTTGATGAATTAAGCTTAAAAGAAATTATTGATGTTACTGATTTTTCTGAAGCTAATGTAAAAGTAAAGTTACACAGAGCTAGAAAAAGATTATTAACGATAGTACAACGAAAAGTAGAACCTGAATTAATTAATCATTATGGGAGAAAATAAACATATTGAAGAATTAGATGCATTTGCAAAAAAGTATATAAAAGAAGTTGAAGTAGAAACACCTTCAATAGATTTTACAAATACTATTATGCAAAGTATTTTGAAAGTAGAAAATACAGCACTATATAAAGCTACACCATTAATATCTAAAAAAGCATGGTTTATTGTTTTAGGTACTTTGTTAACACTGTTGTTTATTCCGTTTAAATCATCTGAAAACACAGAAAGTGTTTTAGATAAAGTGGGATATTCTTATCTGCCAAGTTTAGAAATTCCAAATTTTTTAGGTGATATTTCTTTATCGGTATCGACAACAACAATATATTCATTTGTTTTTCTTGCAATATTAGTTTTAGTGCAAGTACACTTTTTAAAGAGTCATTTTGCTAAAAATATAGATTTGTAGTTGTTTTTAAAATAAACATATAATACTTAAAATTTTGGAGTTGAATCTAATCTTAATTTTTAAAACTTATTTCATTTTCTCAAAGAAAGTTAATTTGTAATCAGGTAATAATTCTGGTTGCGTAATTTTTATAATATCTTTTAAAACTAAATCTGGTCGAGTCGGAGCTAACTCAAAATATAAAATACCGCCTGTTTTACCTTTTTTTAAACTAGGTGAGTAAATCTTATCATTTTTAAAAGCTTCAAATTCAGCATAGTGTTTATTACTATTTAGCATTTGTTCTTTAGAAGAAAAATAACCAGGAGCAATCCAATAGTCGGCATCTTTTCCTTTATCTAAAATAGATTCGAAGCTTAACGATAAACTACCTTTTCCTTTGGTGTCTTTCCATAAATAATCAAGATTAGCATCTTTTAAATATTGCGCAACAAAGCTTTCACCAGCAGGTAAATTCCAAATATCTTTACTCATAATAGCTCCAGAAAGAATTGTAGGTTTATTCGTAGCTTTTTCTGCAATTTTAATAGCTTCTAAATAGTTTGCTTTTATAGATTTAAAAATACTATCTGCCTTTTTATTTTCATTGTAAATAACACCAAAAAATTTAATCCATTCAGCTCTTCCTAACGGTGTTTCTTCTAACCAATCTCCATTAATAATAACAGGGATTCCTACTTTTTCAACAGTATTTAATGTCTTGTTGGTTTTACCCATTGAGAAACCAACAACTAATTCTGGTTGAATATCTAATAAAACCTCAGTATTTAACGATTGTTCTTTTCCTAACTCCCTAACAAATCCGCTATCTATTAAAGCTCTTGTTTTTTCTGAAGAAATATATTTTGTGTGCGGAAAACCAATTAAAGTTTGCTCTTTTCCTAACAACTCTAATACCGGAATATGCGTTGTTGAGGTTACTACAATTTTATTGATTGGAGTTTTTATATCCGAATTTTCATTACCTAAAGTATAAGTAAAAGTTTCTTTTGAATTTGGATACGGAGTTTTAATAATCAACTTGGTTTGATTTTCTTCTTTTACGATATCAAACCCTGTAGCGTGTTCAATGCTAAATGATTTATCATTATTGGTTTTTATAGTATCTTTTTTATCAGTTTTACATGATGAAATAAAAAGAGTTACAAAAAGTATAAGTGTAACTCTAAATAAAGAAGTAGTCATAGTTGTTAATTTTCTTCAGCAAGATTACAAAACTATTTTGTAATAACAATTTTTGAACTACATTTGCGGCGATTTTGGTTTTCTATAGGTATTCTATCTAAAGAAATTAAAAGGGAATTTGGTGTAAATCCAAAACTGTTCCCGCAACTGTAAGCTATAAAGCTTGTAACTACAACTTTTACCACTGTTTTTATAAAATGGGAAGGTAAGTTACAAGACGCAAGTCAGGAGACCTGCCAACATCACAAACGAGTAAAAACTTTCGGGATAAAAGTTACTGTACTTAATACCATTTCGTACAAAAATTTAACCTGATTAATTGTAAAAATTAAATCATTAAAAATGAAAAAACAATTACTAATTGTTGGTGCTATTGCGATGTCTTTTGCGAGCACAAAAATTACTGCGCAAGAGCAGGAGAAATCTGAAAAATTAGATGAAGTTGTGGTAACAGCAACTAAGATCAAAACTAGTAAGAAGAATATTGGAAAAGTAGTGTATAAATTAACGTCTAAGCAGATAGAAGAAAGACAAGGAAAAAGCTTAGTGGAAATTTTGAACGAAGTTCCAGGGGTTGAAATTAACGGTAATCAAAGTAATCGTGGACAAAATTTAGGAGTTTACATCCGTGGGGGAAGAAACAAACAAGTAGCAGTTTTAATTGATGGAGTAAATGTAAACGATCCATCATCTATTGCTGGAGATTTTGATTTAAGACAGTTAGATTTAAATCAAATCGAATCTATCGAAGTTTTAAAAGGAGCTTCATCAGTATTATATGGTTCTGGAGCTGCAACTGGGGTTATTAATATTATTTTAAAGAAGTCATCTAAAAAAGAATTTGAAGGAACCTTTACAACTTCTTTTGGAAGCAACAGATCTGCTGAGCATACCAAAGTTGCTGTTGACGAATTACAGGCAAACTTTAACTTTAACGGTATTGTTGGTAAAGTTGATTACTTATTAGGTTTAAATGCAAACAGTTCTTCTGGATTATCGGCTATTGAAAGTTTAGATGAAAATAATCCAAACCAAGAAGATAAGTTTTACCGCCAAAATGCTTTATTAAGATTAGGATACAATGTAACAAAGAAACTAAGAATCGGAATTGAAGGAAGTTTTAATACGTTCAACAATGAGTTTGATTCTTCTTTTCCAGCAGGAGATGCAGATTTCTATGCAAATACCAAGCAAGACAGAGCAGTATTTAGCACTGATTATTCATATGCAAAAGGACAGTTAAAAGCTAGAGCGTTTTTTACAGATATTGATAGAGAATCTAACTCTTTTGGGGGAAGTTTATTTAACGGAGAAGTAAAAGGTTTTGAAGTTTTCAATAGTTATAGAGTTGCAAACGAATTATCTGTAATTACTGGTATTACTGCACAGTACCAAGACATGTTACAAGAAGCGTCTTTTAGCAATATTGGAAAAGGAACTGCTAAGCAACACTTCTATGATCCATATGTTTCTGCAAACTATTCAAGAGAAGGGTTTAACTTAAATGCAGGAGTAAGAATGAATATTCACAATGAATATGGAAATCACTTTGTATATAACGTAAACCCATCATATAACTTTGAGGTTTTAGAAGAAAAGAACTTAAAGTTATTTGCTTCTTACGGTACTGCATTTATTGCACCTACCTTATCAGAAATATTTAATAAGGCGGATAGTGTTGATCAATTACAGCCAGAAGAAGACTATACAGTAGAAGGAGGATTTGAATTTGATATTTTAGATAACTTAAGTATTAACGCTACTTATTTTTACAGAGAAGAAACTGATAAAGTTGTTTGGAATAATGGAAGATATTTAAATAACTTAGGTACTTTCAATTTAAAAGGAATTGAAACAAATGTTGTGTATAATCCAACTAAAGAATTAACAATATTAGCAGATTATACCTATATCAATATTAATGGAGGAACAAGTTTAATTAACTTGCCAAAGCAAAAGTTTGGATTAAGAGCTAACTACCAAGTGGCGCCAAAAACTTTTACAAGTGTATCATATAGATTTACAGGAGAAAGAGAAACTTTTGGAAGCACATTAGATTCTTACAGTTTAGTTGATTTATTTGTAAATCATAAAATAATGAAAGATAAAATTACATTATTTGGAAGTTTAACAAACGTGTTAAATGAAAATTTCCAAGATGTAAATGCATATACTGCTAGAGGAAGAAATTTTAATTTAGGATTAAAAGTTCAGTTTTAAATTTTCTCATCGAAATCTAACAAAAAAGCCTCACTACATAGTGGGGCTTTTTTATGATAAAAACCTTTCTTGAACCTCCTTAGAGGGAATCATACAAGATTCCTTTTTACCAAACCATTTGTAACGATTTTTAGCAATAAAGTCATAAACAACGTTTCTAAATCCTTTAGGTAGTGCCCAAAATATTTGTGAGACATTCCAGAATCCACCAAACTCTTTCATAATTTTTAAAGCAGCAGAAGATTTTATATCATAAGAAACATTGGGCTCATATAAAACAATAGAATCAATTTTTGAAGTATCAATTCCTAAATGATTTGTGATTTTAATTCCTATATCAGATTGTAATGAGGCAAATACAAACTGATTGTTTTTATCGTAGCGAATAATTTTTAACACTGCATCATTACAAAAATTACATACTCCATCAAATAAAATTATTTTTTTATTAGTAGGTAAATCAATCATTTATTGAATATTAAATAAGATAAAATTAAAAATACATCAATATGTTGTAACATAAATCAAAATTAAGCGTCTAGTAGAAAAGTAAATAGTGATTTAACATAAAATTAGTAATCAAACTATGTATCAATATTTATTTTAGTTTAAAAATTAACTAGCACTATGATTCGAATAGAAAACTTACATAAATCTTACCCTATTGGTAAAGACTCACTTCACGTATTAAAAGGATTAGATTTACATATTAAAGAAGGAGAATTTGTATCTATTATGGGGTCTTCTGGTTCTGGAAAATCGACTTTATTAAATATTGTTGGATTATTAGATGGACATGATGAAGGAAATTATTATTTAAATGGTCAGTTAATTGAAAATTTAAACGAAAAGAAAGCTGCTATTTTGCGTAACAAATTTTTAGGATTTGTTTTCCAGTCCTTTAATTTAATTTCTTATAAAACAGCTCTAGAAAATGTGGCATTACCTTTATATTATAAAGGAATGGCAAGAAAAGAGCGTTTAAAAATAGCGTTAGATTATTTAGAGAAAGTTGGTTTAAAAGATTGGGCAAATCATTTACCAAATGAACTTTCAGGAGGGCAAAAACAACGTGTAGCAATAGCTAGAGCATTGGTAACAAAACCAAAAGTTGTGTTAGCAGATGAGCCTACTGGAGCATTAGATTCTACAACAACAGATTCAGTTATGGATTTATTAAAAGAGATTAATGATGAAGGTATGACTGTTTTTGTAATTACGCACGAAGAAGAAGTTGCTGAACAAACCAACAGAATTGTACGTTTAAAAGATGGAGTTATTATTAGTGATGAATTGACAGGTGTGGTAACTAAGGCTAAAGCGATATAATTATGTTTGATTTAGATCGTTGGAGAGAAATATTTCAAAGTATTAATAAAAACAGATTAAGATCAGTAATGTCTGGTTTTACAGTTGCTTTTGCAATACTTTTATTTACACTTTTATTTGGTATTGTTAGTGGTTTAAGTAACTCTTTTAAAGGTGCTTTTGTTGATGATGCTCAAAATTCAATGTTTGTTAGAGTTTGGAAAACTTCAAAGCCTTATAAAGGATTACAAACAGGAAGAAGAATTCAATTAAAGAATAAAGACTTTAATTATGTTAAAGATGAATATGAAGATAAAATTCAACATTTAACAGCTCGTATTTACAAAAGTGTTAGTATTTCATATAAAAATAAATCAGATAATTATCGCTTAAGAGCAGTACATCCTGATCATCAGTTTTTAGAAAAAACAATTATGGATGAAGGTCGCTATATTAACGAAAGAGATATTAAAGAAAGAGCTAAGGTTTTAGTAATAGGTCGTTTAGTAAAGCAAGATTTATTTGGTGAAAAGCCAGCTCTGGGAAAAAGAGTAAATGTTAGTGGGATTTCATATAAAATAATTGGAATTTTTTCAGATGATGGAGGAGACAATGAAGAACGACAAACTTATATGCCAGTGACTACTGCTCAGATGATTTATGGTAATAACGACCATATTAGTCAAATTAATATAGGTTATGATCCTAAGTTAAGTTTAGATCAAGCAATAGCATTTGGTAATAAAATGGAACGTGACTTACGTAAGAAATTAGGTATACATCCAGATGACCAAAGTGCTTTGTCTGTACGTAATATGGCAGAAGCAAATAAAGGGATAGGCACATTTATGTTAGCATTATACTTTATTGTAATTTTTGTTGGATCAGGAACTTTAATCGCAGGAATTATTGGAATTAGTAATATTATGATTTTTGTAATTAAGGAGCGTACTAAAGAGTTTGGTATTAGAAAAGCACTAGGCGCTAAGCCTTCTTCTATCATTGGTATGGTGGTACAGGAATCTGTGTTGATAACAACCATTGCAGGATATTTAGGATTATCATTAGGGACATATATTTTAAGTTTAATTGGTGATAGTTTAGAAAAGTATTTTATCAAAGATCCAAGTGTAAGTCCAGGAATTGTAATAGGGGCAACTATTGTTTTAATATTGTCAGGTTTAATTGCAGGTTATGTACCAGCTAAAAGAGCAGCAGGAATAAAACCTATAGTAGCATTAAGAGCAGATTAATTATGAAATTTTTATTTGATTCAGATACTTGGCAAGAAATTTACGGAAGCATTCGTAAGAATAAAATAAGAACAGTAATTACCATTATTGGTGTTCTTTGGGGGATTTTTCTTTTAGTTGTGCTTTTGGGTGCTGCAAGAGGAATGGAAAATAATTTTAAAAAGATTTTTGGAAATTTTGCGACCAATAGTGTTTTTATTTGGACACAATCTACAGATACTCCATTTAAAGGATTTCAAAAAGGAAGAAGGTTTTTACCAACATTAAATGATGTTAAGGTATTAAAAGAAGAATTTAAGGAGATTAAGTTATTAGCACCTCGAAGCCAAACAAATGCGCAATTAGTTCAAGGGTTTAAATCAGGGAGCTTTCAAGTAAGTGGAGATTATCCTGTATTAGATCAAGTGCAAAAGAAAGAGTTAATTTATGGTCGTTTTTTAAATGAAAATGATATTCTTTCTAAGTCAAAAGTTGTAGTTATTGCTGAAGATATTTACAAGCAACTTTTTGACAAGAACGAAAAACCAATAGGTCAATATATTAAGGTAAACAATATTAACTTTAAAGTTATTGGAGTATATAAACGTTCTAATGGTATTAGTTTTGATGGAGATTGTGCTTATATTCCATTTACAACCTATCAGCAAATTTATAATATGGGAGACAAAATTCATTGGATGATGATTACAGCTAATGAAGGAGTTGATATTAAACAATTAGAAAAAGACGTACTGTTAACTTTAAAGAGTTTGCACAAGGTACATCCAGATGATAAAAGAGCTTTTGGAAGTGTAAATTTAGGAGTAGAAATAGCAAAATTCACAGGTTTTTTAACTGGGATGCAGTTCTTAACTTGGTTTGTGGGTATCGCTACATTAATAGCTGGAGTTTTTGCAATTGGAAATATCTTATTAATAACAGTTAAAGAGCGTACTAAAGAAATTGGTATTAGAAGAGCCTTAGGAGCAACACCAAAGAGTATTCGTCAGCAAATTATCTTAGAGTCTGTATTTTTAACAACAATAGCTGGTATGTTAGGAATTGTTTTTGGCGCTTTTGTACTATTTATAATAGATAGTATAGCAGGTCAAGGTCCTGACCCAACATTAGTAAATCCAACTGTGAATATTCCAATTATATTAATAGCATTTACAACATTAATTGTATTAGGTACTTTAATAGGATTAATACCAGCCCATATGGCAACAATAGTTAAACCAATAGAAGCATTAAGAGAAGAATAAATTAATCAACAAATCATGAGTAAAAGAGCAAAAATTATTTTAGGAATTATTTTAGTCCTATTTGTAGTAGCACTAATTTGGTTCGGGAAAAAGAACAAAAAGAATATTGTAGAATTTGAAACAGAAAAGCCTTTTAAAACTACTATCATTAAGAAAACAGTAGCCACAGGTAAAGTAATACCTCTAGAAGAGGTTGAAATAAAACCAAATATTGCAGGAATAATTGATAAAGTAGTTGTTGAAGAAGGTGCTATTGTAAAAACAGGAGATTTAATAGCTACAGTTAGAGTTGTACCTAACGAGCAGTCTTTACAAAGTGCTAAAGGTAGAATTAACTCTGTGCAAATTCAATTAACTAATGCTAAAACTCAATACGATCGTAATAAAGCATTATTTGATAAAGGAGTAATTTCTAGCCAACAGTTTGAAACCTCTCAATTGTCATACAATCAGGCTAAGAATGACTTACGTAATGCTCAAAATGATTATCAAATAATAAAAAGAGGATCAGCAGGAAATTCAGGAGCAAATACAAATATTAGAGCAACAGCATCTGGTATGGTTGTAGAAATTCCTGTAAAGAAAGGATATCAAGTTATCCAAGCGAATAGCTTTAATGCAGGAACAACAATTGCTACAATTGCTGATATGAGCAGAATGATTTTTGAGGGTAAAGTTGATGAATCTGAAGTAGGAAAGCTTGTTAAAGATTCTGAAATAGAAGTTGCTTTAGGAGCAATTGAAAATAAAAAATTCCCAGCTAAGTTGACTTTTATTGCACCAAAAGGTACAGAAGAAGGAGGAGCTGTTCAGTTTAAAATTAAAGCTGATGTTACATTAGATGAGGCGCATTTTGTCAGAGCAGGTTATAGTGCAAATGCTGATATAGTTTTAGAGAAAAAAGATAGTGTTTTATCTGTAAAAGAAGCATTATTACGTTTTGATAAAAAAACTGAAGAACCTTACGTTGAAGTTAAAACAGGTGATGATAAGTTTGAGAAAAAAGAACTTAAGTTAGGAACTTCTGATGGTGTAAATGTTCAAGTCTTAGAAGGTGTAACTGCTGATGATGAAATTAAAATTTGGAACAAAGCATCGAAAGATAAAAAGAAAGATGACTAATAAATATTAGTTAAATCAAAACAAAAAAACCAGCTCATTGAGCTGGTTTTTTTGTTTTATAAATTAAAATTATTATCCCTTGTAAAAAGGTAACTTTACAACCTTAGCAGGAATTTGTTTTTTACGTACCTGAATAAAAATTTCAGAATCTACTTTCGATAATTCTTTAGGTACATATCCTAAACCAATACCTTTACTTAAAGAAGGACTCATAGTACCAGAAGTAACTCTACCAATTTTTTCACCATTAGCATTTACAATATCATAGTCTTTACGAGGAATACCACGCTCTGTTAATTCAAAAGCTACTAGTTTTTTGGTAACACCAGCTTCTTTTTGCGCTTTTAAAGTTTCAGCATTCACAAAATCTTTTGTGAACTTGGTGATCCACCCTAAACCAGCTTCTAAAGGAGAAGTAGTATCATCAATATCATTGCCATATAAGCAATAACCCATTTCTAAACGTAAAGTATCACGAGCAGCTAATCCGATAGGTTTAATTCCCCAATCAGCCCCAGCTTCAAAAACTTTTTTCCAAAGTTGCTCAACATCTTTATTTTTAACATATACTTCAAACCCACCAGAACCAGTATAACCAGTAGCAGAAACTACAACATTAGGTAAACCAGCAAAATCGGTAATTTCGAAAGTATAAAATTTAATTGCAGATAAATCTACTGATGTTAACGATTGCATTGCCTCAGCAGCTTTAGGACCTTGAATAGCTAATAAAGACCATTCTTCTGAACGATCTTCCATTTCAACTTTTAAGTCGTTATGTTTAGAAATCCAGTTCCAATCTTTTTCAATATTAGATGCGTTTACAACAAGCATATATTCATTTTCAGCGATCATGTAAATAATTAAATCATCTACAATTCCACCATCAGCATTTGGCATACAGCTATATTGTGCCTTCCCAGGAACTAATTTTGAAGCATCGTTAGACGATATTTTCTGAATTAAAGCCAGGGCATTTTCTCCTTTTAAGAAAAATTCACCCATATGACTTACATCAAAAACACCAACGCCATTTCTAACTGTTTCGTGTTCAATATTTACACCCTCGTATTGTACAGGCATGTTATAACCAGCAAAAGGAACTAATTTTGCACCTAATGCTTCATGAATATGTGTTAATGCAGTATTTTTCATTTAATTGTTTGTTTAATGTTTCAAAAGTATTGAAAAATTAAGAAACAAATAGTCTGATTTTGTTTAATATTTCAATGAATTAATACCAAAAACTTTGTTAATGTTTTCTTGTTTTGATGTAAGAATCTTACATTTGATAGACTATAAAACTTTATTAAAATGAAACTTAAAAATCTACTATTTATTTGTTTGTTAGGAATGTTGAATATTGTCATAGCACAAACACCAACTGATTATTTGTCAGCTGATTTTCATAAAGATAGAAGAGAGGTTTTACGTACAAAAATGCCTGGAAATTCAGTAGCTGTAGTGTTTGCAAATCCAATACGTAATAGAGCAAATGATGTAGATTATGTTTTTCATCAAGATCCTAATTTTTATTATTTAACAGGATATCGTGAACCAAACGCAGTTTTAGTATTGTTTTCTGATAACCAGACAGATGATAAAGGGAATATTTATAACGAAGTTTTATACGTGCAAAAAAACGATCCGAGAGCAGAAATGTGGAATGGTAAGCGTTTGGGAATAGAAGGAGCAAAAAATGAGCTTGGTTTTAAAGTTGCTAAAAATGCAGAAGAATTTATTTCTGATAAAATAGGTTTTAAAAAGTTTAATCAAGTTTTTGTAGAAAAATTTAAAGATGATTATAGGAATTCAGAAAGAAATAGAGGAGAAATTTATGATTTGGTAAACGGATTTAAGATGCTTTCTGAATATAAGAAGAGTGTAGTTAAGGACCCAAATATTGAGAATATTCATAAGGCTATAGCAAATGTACCAGACGCAAGGTTAGAAGAGGTGGCCAAGGAGTTATCTAAAGGCTTAGAGAGTTATCCTGAGTATAAAAAAGACCCTATAATAAGTGAGTATATAACTGCTACAAATGATGGGTTAAGAAAAGAGTTAAAACAAAGAATTAAATTGAGTCTTAATAAAAGAAAAACGAATATAAATCTTCAGTTTTTACCAACAAAATTAGCTGAAATGCGAGAAATAAAAACTCCTGAAGAATTAAAATTGTTAACTAAAGCTATACGTATTTCTGCTGTAGGGCAGATTGAAGTAATGAAAGCAATGAAACCACATATGTCTGAAACGGAGATTCAAGGTATTCATGAGTTTGTATATAAAAAATACGGAGCAGAGTATGAAGGATACCCAAGTATTGTTGGAGCCGGAAATAATGGATGTATTTTACACTATATAGAAAACAATAAAACCAAAGTTAATGATGAATTAGTGTTGATGGATTTAGGTGCTGAATATCGTGGTTATACTGCAGATGTTACACGAACTATTCCAGCAAATGGTAAATTTTCTCCAGAGCAAAAAGCGATTTATAATATTGTTTTAAAAGCGCAAGATGCAGGTATAGCTGTATCAAAAGCTGGTAATCAGTTTTGGCAACCAGGTCAAGAAGCAAAAAAAGTAATCAATCAAGGATTATTAGATTTAGGAATTATAAAATCTTTAGATGAAAAGCATATGTATTTTCCTCACGGTACGTCACATCATATTGGTTTAGATGTGCACGATCCAGGAACTTATGGAAAGTTTCAAAAAGATATGGTCATTACTGTAGAGCCAGGAATTTATATTCCAGAAGGTAGTAATTGTGATAAAAAATGGTGGGGAATTGCAGTGCGTATAGAAGATGATATTTTAATTACTGATGGAGCTCCTGTAAACTTATCAAATGAAGCGCCAAGAACTGTTGAAGCTATTGAAAAAATGATGGCTAAGAAAAGTGTGTTAGATGATTTTGTTCTGCCTAATTTAGATTAATGAAGTTTACTAAAAAAGGAATACCTAATATTGTATTTGTTGTAATTATTGGCTTGTTATTATACCCGCCAACAAAAGAATATTTTATAAAGTTAATTTCTTTTTCACCTTCAGAAATTAGTATTGATGAGCGTAAACAGTTAAAAAATTATAATTGGAAATTAAAAGGGTTGAATACTTCAAATATTGATTTTAATTCAACTAGAAATAAAGTAGTTTTTGTAAACTTTTGGGCTACTTGGTGCCCACCTTGTAGAGCAGAAATGCCGAGTATTCAAGAATTATACATCGATTATAAAGGTAAAGTTGAGTTTGTGTTTGTAAGTAATGAAGATTGGAAAACAATAGCTGGTTTTTATGAAGAGTACAATTACGTTTTACCAACGTTTAATATTTTAAGTAATATCCCAGAGCAATTTAAAAGTAAAACAATACCTGCTACTTTTATTCTTGATAGGAAAGGAAACATTGTTGTAGATAAAAAAGGACCAGCTGATTGGAATAGTGAAAAAACAAGAAAGCTACTAGACGAATTACTAAAGTAGAATCATTATTTTTGCCGATATGAGTCAAGAACAACCAAATAATCCGCTTCACGGAATAAAATTAGCCACCATGTTAGAAGAATTGTATTTAGAATATGGTTGGGAAGAAATGGGAGAAATTTTAAACATTAATGCTTTTAAAAATAATCCTACCTATAAATCGAGTTTAAAGTTTTTAAGAACTACACCTTGGGCAAGAACTAAAGTTGAGAATTTATATTTAAAAATGATAAGTTAGATTTGGGAATCGTTTTTTAACGTCATTCCGAATTTATTTCGGAATCTCATCTAAAATTAGATTACTTATTTGTTATGTGAATCTGAAACAAGTTCAGATTTACGAATTCATTTTATAACACCAAATTACTCCATTCTTTAGGGTTTTCAAGCATAGGGAAATGTCCTGTGTTTTCTAACCAAAGTAATTTGTTGTTAGGGATTTCTTTGTGTAATTGTTCTGCAATAGCTTTTACAGCAATAGGATCGTGAGTAGCCCAAACAATTTTTGTTGGTATTTTAGTTTGTGTTAAAGCACCAATCCAACGATGCCAGAAAAAATAGCGTTCGTTAATATAGTTACTTAATAAATGGATAACATTCCGTCCGTTATTATGGTTTATTTGAAACCACATTTCATCTAATTCTTCTTTAGAAACCTTCGAGCTATCAAAATAAATATTTTGGATATTTCTATTAAAAATAGCTTGATTTGCCAGTTTAGCAACCCATTTACCTGTAATTTTATTCTTCAATAATTTTTGAATCGTTCTCAATTTTGCTAATTCAATATGCATACTTCCGTTGCATAAAATCAGTTTTTCGATATTTATAGTTAACTGACTTTGATTATTTCGGGCAATAATTTCGGTAGCTACACTCGTACCGTAATCATGTGCTAAAAGTGTAACGTTTTTTAAATTCAGTTTTTCCCAAAGTAATAAAGCAATATCAGCCTGTTCTATTAAAGAATACGAATAATCTAAAGGTTTGTCAGAAAAACCAAAACCTAAATGATCGTGAATAATTACACGATACTGTTTTGTTAAATAGGGTAGAGCTTTGTAATAATCGAATGAAGAAGTTGGATAGCCATGTAAAATAACTAAGGTTTTATCAGAATTACCTTCATCAATAACAAAGATTTTTCGATTGTTAATCGTTAAAAATTCACCTTTGTTTTTCCATTCTAATGAAGTCATAAATACCTTTGTTTTTCTATTTACAATGTAGTGATTTTTGTGTAGTTTTGATATTAGATGAAAAAGCTTCTAGTATACATAATCCCAGTTTTATTTATAGTTGTGGTTTCTTGTTCTAAAACTCCAAAAGAAAGAGTTTTAACAATGAAAGATGTTTTTCCTACTCAAACAAATACGGATTCAACTTTTGTTTTTTCTTTTGATACAATATATGGTTTTAAAGACGTTCCTGAGAAATGTAAGTATTATGAAGAAATAGTAAGCAAAAACCAGTTTATTAGATTACGTAATATAGATTTATCTATAAATTTAAGTTTAGTTATTTCTTGTCATTTACCTACATTTTGTCCTAAAGAAAAAAACACACTTTGGTTAGAAGGTGATTTTAAAGAAGCTAAAACTTTCTTTGAAGACAATCAAGTTTTAACGGTTGAAATTTTAGAGGAATATTTACAAAAACAATTATTAAATTGGGGTAAAGATTCAAGGTATAGCGATAATCCTAAGAAAAACTTAATTATTGTTAGGTATCGTAATTTTGAGAAAAAATCAAAAGAAAGAATATCTAAAGCATTAGATACTATTTCTGTTTCTTATTTTAATTTTATTAGTAGTTTTCAAAAAGAAAATATAGATTCTTTAAAGAATATTTATCCTCTTCAAATATTATTAGAACCAGATTTCAGACAATTTGATAAAGATGGAAATATTATTCATCATAAACCACCGCCACCAACACCAATAGAAATAGTAGAATAATGGCACATTTCATCGACGTCATATTACCCATTCCGTTAAAAAAAACGTTTACTTATTCGGTAACCGAAGCGGAAGCTACATCCTTAAAAAAAGGAATGCGAGTTGCGGTTCCGTTTGGAAAAAGTAAAATTTATACAGCGTTGGTGTTTAACATCCATCAAAAAGCACCAGAATTATACGAAGCAAAGGATATTCATCAAATTTTAGATGAACAGCCTATTGTAAATGAATGTCAATTAAAACATTGGCAGTGGATTTCTAGCTATTATATGTGTTCGTTAGGTGATGTATATAGAGCAGCATTACCATCTGCTTTTATGTTAGAAAGTGAAACGAGTATTTATAAAAACGAAGCTTTAAAAGATGAATCTGTTTTAACTGATGAGGAGTTTTTAATTTTTGAAGCTTTAGAGCATCATTCGCAATTAACCATTCATCAAGTAGCAGATATTTTAGGTAAGAAAACAGTATTACCAATTATTGATGGATTAATAAATAAAGAAGCCGCTTTTATTAAAGAAGAAATTTACGAAACTTATAAACCTAAGTTGGTTAAATATGTACGTTTAAATGCAAATTATAGGTTAGATAACGGACTTCAAGAATTATTAGAACAATTATCAAGAGCAAAAAAACAAAAAGAGTTAGTATTAACTTATTTTCAATTAGCAGCTGCTAAAAAGCCAATAAAAGCTAAAGATTTAATTGAAAAATCAGGAGTTTCATCTGCGGTTTTAAAAGCTCTGGTTGATAAAGAAATATTTGATTTTTATCAGATTCAAACGGATAGAATTTCTTATCAAGGAGAAACAAATCAGATTAAAGAGTTAAATGAGTTTCAGCAACAAGCGTATACAGAAATTAAAACGTCTTTCGAAACTCAAAATGTAACCTTATTACACGGAGTTACAGGTTCTGGTAAAACAGAAATTTACGTAAAATTGATTAAAGAAGTTATTGCTGAAGGCAAACAAGTATTATTCTTATTACCAGAAATTGCTTTAACAACACAGATAATTACGCGATTACAAAACTATTTTGGGAATTTTATATCGGTATTTCATTCTAAATATTCGATGAATGAGCGCGTAGAAGTATGGAATAATGTATTAGAAAATAAACCGAAAGCACAAATTATTTTAGGAGCGCGTTCGTCAGGGTTTTTACCTTTTTCTAATTTAGGATTAATTGTGGTTGATGAAGAGCACGAATCGTCTTATAAACAGTTTGAGCCTTCACCAAGATATAATGCTCGTGATGCTGCGGTGGTTTTAGGTCATTTACATAAAGCGAAAGTTTTATTAGGATCAGCAACACCATCGTTAGAAAGTTATTACAATGCAAAGCAGAATAAATATGGTTTTGTTGAATTAAATCGTCGTTTTGGTAATATTCAATTACCAAAAATTGAATTGATTGATGTAAAAGAAAAACATCGAAAAAAGGAAATGACTGGTCATTTTTCTGATCGTTTGTTAAAAATGATAAACGAAGCTTTAGATGAAAAAGAACAAGTAATTTTATTTCAAAATCGCCGTGGATTTTCTCCAGTTGTAGAGTGTACTACGTGTGGTGTTTCGCCTCAATGCCCTAATTGTGATGTGAGTTTAACCTATCATAAATTCCGTAAAGAATTAAAATGTCATTATTGTAATTATCAACGATCAATGCCAAATAGTTGTGGTGCTTGTGGTACAGCAACGTTAGACACGAAAGGTTTTGGAACCGAACAAATAGAATTAGAGTTAAAAGAATTATTTCCGAATCATAATATTGGTCGTATGGATTTAGATACCACTCGCGGTAAATACGGATATCAGAAAATAATTGGTGCTTTTGAAGCGCAAGAAATTGATATTTTAGTAGGAACACAAATGTTATCGAAAGGATTAGATTTTGAAAATGTATCGTTAGTTGGTGTTTTAAATGCCGATTCTATGTTGAATTTCCCTGATTTTAGAGCACACGAACGTGCATATCAATTAATGGTACAAGTATCGGGTAGGGCAGGACGAACCAAAAAACAAGGGAATGTAGCCATACAAACCTATAACCCGTATCACCAAATATTACAGCAGGTTTCAACAACTAATTATGCTGAAATGTATAAAGAACAGTTACAAGATCGTTGGCAATTTCATTACCCGCCTTACTATCGAGTAATTAAAATTACTTTAAAGCATAAGGATTACACTAGAGTTGACAGTGGAATAAATTGGTTGGTAAAAGCTTTACAAAATGTATTTGGAGAAAATGTTTTAGGGCCATCAGCACCAGCAGTTTCTCGTATTAGAAACTTATATATTAAAAACTTGGTGATTAAGATTCCGCCAAAACAATCGTTAGGAAAAACGAAAGAACAAATTACTAAAATTAGAAATACGTTTGAAGCAGTTAAAGATTTTAGACCTATCCGTTTTATTATTGATGTGGATGCTTATTAAATAGGTTTCGCTAGTGTTTTGGCAAAACTGCATTTTAATATAGTTTAGGTTTTGTTGTAAATAGTTGTTTTATCAATCAATTGAATCCTCAACTAGAATTTTCCTCACATAATTCTTTTCTTTTATTTCAGATGATAAGTATAAACTTCTTTTAATCATAGTATAATGGGTTGATTCTTCTATTATAAAATCAATTTTATTATCATTATCTATATCACCCACCCAAATAATTTTAGGAGCTTCAATAAAGTTTTTGTTAGTCCATTGCGCACTCGGAACTTTGATAATTGAATATTCTTTTTCTAAATCATTTTCAATAATATTAACTAATATTTCATAATTATGAATTAATTTAAAGTTCTTATGATGTTCTACAGTGCCAATTGCTTTTACTGTTGATTTGGAATTAATTAAATTAAACGATATTTCTGAATTTGGTTCTAAAAAATAAAAATCTAAAAATTCACCTTTAATATTTTCTTTTTTTAAATCAATGTTTTTAAAAAGGACTATAGGTTTTATATTTTCATCAATTTTGTATTCAGGAAGTTTTAAATCTTTAGCTGGATTATAAAAAGAGTCAATTTTTATTACAATTGTTGATTCCAGTTTAAATCCATTGTGATCTCTAACTAATGCGTAAAGAGTATCATTTTCGTTAATGATTCCATTAGTATATCCATCAGTTAACATTACAGGATTTTGTCCAAGTAATGAATTAGAAAAGATAAATAAAATAAGAGATAATTTTTTTATCATTTTTTAGCAATTATTTACAACTAGTTTAGGAATATGAATCCTTTTTAATGATTTATTAACGAAAGCAATCAAATTAAACTATTTATAAATTAGGTATTTATTTCTAGTTTTTTTAAAATTTTCTAAACCTTCTTTCCAATAATTTTTAATCTCTTGTTCAGTTAAACCTTGTTCAAGTTGTTGTTGTAGTTTTTCGGTACCTGCATGAATGGTAAACGTTTTACCAAAAAAAGATTCCTTTTTAGGGGTTTGTTTATAAGCATCTATTAACCATGCTAAATTAATAGTATTTAAATGGTCAGTTTCTCTAAGGTCTTTTCCATAGCATAATTTGTCTTTGTGCTTTGGATATTTAGCTCCTTCGTTAGATTTTGGAGAATAACTAAAATCTGATTCTTTAAAAAAAGGAGCACCATAAACCTGAAATTGAATATCAGTTCCTCTACCAGCATTAATCGTAGTTCCTTCGAAGAATCCTAAACTAGGGTATAAGTTAATTGATTTGTCGTTAGGTAAGTTAGGGGACGGTTTAATAGGTAAACTATATTGATAATCGTGTGTGTAGTTTTCTAAAGGAATTACAGCTAAATCACATTGTATACCATCTTTTAACCATTTTTCGCCATTAATCATTTGTCCGTACTCACCAATGGTCATACCATAAACAACAGGAACTGGATGCATACCCACAAAACTTTTGTGTTTAGGTTCTAATATAGGTCCGTCTATATAATGTCCATTAGGGTTTGGGCGATCTAAAACCATTACTGGAATGTTAGCTTCTGCACAGGCTTCCATTACATAATGCAATGAAGAAATATAAGTGTAAAAACGAGTACCAACATCTTGAATATCAAAAACAACTACGTCTATATCTTTTAGTTGTTCGGCAGAAGGTTTTTTACTTTTACCGTGAAGCGATAAAATTGGTAATCCGGTTTTGGTATCAACTCCATCGTTTACATGAGCGCCAGCATCTTCTTTTCCTCGAAAACCATGCTCAGGAGCAAAAACCTTTTTTACATTAATTCCGTTATAATTATGTAGATAATCTACTAAGTGATGATTCATCAATTTAGACCCCATAACATTTGGACTTACTTCTGCTCTCTGTAAAACGTTTAAGACAGAAGTTTGATTAGCAACAATTGCTATGTTTTTTCCTTTTAATTTAGAAAGATATAAATCAGTTCTATCTGCTCCCGTTTTAACTTTTAAATCAGTTTTTTCAACCTTTTTAATTGTAGATTTTTGCTGTTGCGCACAAGATGTAAACTGAAAACAAATAAAAAGTAAAAATATAGTAGAGTGTGAAAAGATGTGTTTCATTAAAGTTGAAATTTTAAAAGATAAAGTTACCAATTAAAAATCTTTAAATAATAAAATGAATATATAATTTATAGCTGAAGTTTCTTAAAAGACAGACTAATTTTATTTTACAGGGTTTAGGCAATTGTGTATAATAAAAAAAGACAGTCAATATAAATTAACTGTCTTTTTTATTTTTTAATGAATTTAGAAATTACTTTTTAATAAATTTCTGAACCATCTTTTCTTCACCGTCATTAATTTCTAATAAATAGATTCCAGTATTAAGGTTGTTAACGTTGATATAATCATCAGTTAAATAACCTCTAGTAATAACTTTCCCTAACATAGAAGAGATTGTATAAGTTACATTTTTGGCCTCAGTATCATTTAATTGAATATTTAAAACATCACCTGCTACTGGGTTTGGGTATGCTTTAAAGTCAGTTTCAGGTAATTCTAATCCAGAATCGAAATAACGTACGTGAGTAGTTTTACTACTCGCTAAAATACCTTTTGCACTTGTAGTACCAGTTTTTCCTGTAATAGTTACTTGATCTATAAATATTTGATCAGCATTTGCAGAGGCATCATTTTGGAAACGGAACTGTGCATTATTAGCAAAGTTATAATCAGCTTTATTTAAAGTTACTGTAGCTACATAGAAACTTGTATTTTCGAAATCAGTTCCGCTAACATAAGTTTCAACGGTTTGCCATGAGTTTCCGTCATAATAACGTAACCAGAAGTCTTCTCCGGTTTCCATACTATAAGAATAAAAGTAAAATTCTACTTCTACAGTATCATAAGAAGATATATCATATGCTTGCGATGTCATAGATGAATTTACGCCAGAGTTATCTCTAATACGAATTGAGTAATTTCCTTCATAAGAAAGAGACCCTTTATAACGAGCACAATCATTACCACCATCTGTCCAATTATCCCATCCACTTTCAAAATAAGATTCAGAAAGTATAGTACTTGTAGAAGTAGCATTTGTAGTAATATTTACATTATTACTAGCTAATGAAGTGTTTCCAGCTTCATCTTTCGCTTTAATAGAGAAAGTATAGGTAGTACCAGCAGTTAATCCAGTAACATTATAGTTTGTATTAGTAACCGTAGCAATTACAGCGCTTCCTTGGTATACATCATATCCAGTAACAGCAACATTATCTGTTGAAGCTGACCAAGCTATATTTGCTGATGTTTCTGTAACATTAGAAACTATTAAGTTAGTAGGAGCAGATGGTGTTTCTGTATCAGGAGCTGTAGTTGTAGTAACTCCGATTGTATTACTTGCAGCAGAAACATTTCCAGCTTCGTCTTTTGCTTTAACAGAGAATGTATAATTTGTACTAGCAGTTAATCCAGTAACATTATAGTTAGTAGTAGTAACTGTAGCAATTACAGTATTTCCTTGATATACATCATATCCAGTAATAGCAACATTATCTGTTGAAGCAGTCCAAGCTAAATCAGCCGTAGTTTGAGTAACATTCGAAACCGTTAAGCTAGTCGGAGCAGTTGGAGCTTCAGTATCAGGAGCTGTAGTTGTAGTAACACCGATAGTATTACTTGCAGCAGAAACATTTCCAGCTTCGTCTTTTGCCTTTACAGAGAATGTATAATTTGTAGCAGCAGTTAATCCAGTAACATTATAGTTAGTAGTAGTAACCGTAGCTATTACTGTACTTCCTTGATATACATCATATCCAGTAACAGCAACATTATCAGTTGAAGCAGTCCAAGCTAAATCAGCCGTAGTTTGAGTTACATTCGAAACAGCTAAGCTTGTCGGAGCAGTTGGCGCTTCAGTATCAGGAGCTGTAGTTGTAGTAACACCGATAGTATTACTTGCAGCAGAAACATTTCCAGCTTCATCTTTTGCTTTTACAGAGAATGTATAATTTGTAGCAGCAGTTAATCCAGTAACATTATAGTTTGTAGTAGTAACTGTAGCAATTACAGTACTCCCTTGATATACATTATATCCAGTAACTGCAACATTATCAGTAGAAGCAGTCCAAGCTAAATCAGCTGTAGTTTGCGTTACATTTGAAACAGCTAAACTAGTTGGAGCAGTTGGAGCTTCAGTATCTGGAGCAGCCAAAGTAGTAATGAATACTTTATTACTTAAAGCAGAAATATTTCCAGCTGCATCAATTGCTTTAATTGAATAATTATAAGCCGTTTCAACATCTAAACCAGTTACGTTATGACTAGTTGTAGTAACTGTTGTTACTTTTACATCATTTTGATAGACCTCATAACCAGTAACTCCCACGTTATCGGTTGAAGCTGTCCAAGCTAAATCTACACTTGTTTGCGTAAGGTTAGAACTAATTAAATTACTTGGTGCTGTTGGAGCCTCAGTATCAGAGTTTCCTCCATCAACAGAATGCGTACCTAAACCAGAAAAAGTATCTTTTGAAAGAACATCCCATTCAGCAGCTAAATAAGTAGTGTTTGGAGCTGTTATTGATGATTTTCTTTGTAACGTTTTATCTTGAGCAAATGCAGTACTACTATTAGGGTCACCAATAACATCAACTAAAGTACTTCCTTTGAAAATAGCGACAGCATCATTACCGTTGAATGACATTACGCTACTTGTCGTGTTTAAATTTGCTTTATTTTTTAATTCTGTTGAAGCGCTATTATTAACAATTACATAAACATCACCATGATTTAATGTACCTGTTAAAGCTAAAGTGCTTGACCAAGAACCACCACCATTCGTTGCTTTTTGAATTGAGTAGTCAGCTAAGTTAACAGGTGTTCCTGTAAAGTTTGCGATTTCAATAGCTTTGTTATAAGAAGAACCTTCAACATATTCAGAAATTAATAAGTCAGAAGTATTTCCTCCAGATCCACCAGGAAGTGTAGTTATATTAACACTATTGCTAGATTGTGATATATTACCTGCAAGATCGTAAGCTTTTACCGAAAAAGTATAAGAAGTACCTGCTGTTAAATTTGTCACTGAAAAGTTAGTATTTGAAGTGTTGCCTATTTGAGTACTACCATTAAAAATACTATAACGATATACAGCAACATTGTCTGTAGCTGCTGTCCAGTTTAAGTCAACAGTAGTTTGAGTTGTATTAGAAGCTATTAAATCAGTTGGAGTTGTAGGTGCTTCAGTATCCGATGAATCATTACCATTACCAAATAAGTTTTCCGCTTGTGGCCCTCCCCAAATTTGAGTAGCAAAAGCAGGGTTATCAACAAAAGGATTACGGTTTCCTTGCATTTGTTCTAATACAGGGTTACGCTGTTTTTCTATATCAGAAATTGGATCCTCAGCATTCCATTGTAAAAATAAATCAATCATGTTAATATCTGTTGGAACTGTATTACCAACACCAACACCAGTTGGTAAAGATTGATTTCCGTAACGTAAATACATATACATCATCATACGTGCAACATCACCTTTCCATTCATCACCAGGATACCAATATCCTTCAGGTGTAATATATGAAGGAGTACCGCTACCAGCAGCAAATTTTCTATTGCTTCGAGAAGAATTTCTTTGAGCATCACAAGGACGTAGGTTGTGTGCATCAGCACCAGGACCTGTGGTTCCTAAATTTGGATTTGCTAATGATTTTGAATACACGTGTTCACGATTCCATACTCCTGAACCACTTCCATGGTTATCTTTTCCACGAGTACGATCGTTTGTTATATCACTATCTGAATCATCCCATCCATAAATTAAAACAACATTAGCACTGTTGTTAGGATCAATATCAGTTTGTTTTAAGGCATTCCATACATCTGGAGTATATGTTAATATTGATGTGTGAGAACCTATAATTTTAACAGCAAGTTCATCTTTTAATGCTGAACCTGTTAGGTTCATATTTACATCATTATAGTATGCAGGAATTTGCTGTGAAAAAATTGATAGTGAAGCTATCAATAAAAAAAAGGGTAGTAGTTTTTTCATAAAAAAAGGGTTAAATTTTATAAAATCGTTGCAAAATAAGATTTTATGTAGTTGTATGTGTCGTGTTAGTCAGTAAGTTATCAACAAATTGAGTTTCATAAGTAAGCCTCATTATGAGATAATGAGGCTTTGGGATTAAAGAAAAGTAAATTTTACTTTTTAATAAACTTTTTAGTAAATGAACGTTGACCATCAGTAACTTCAAGAATATAAATTCCGTTAGTTAAATTAGAAACATTTATGTTTGCGTGATCAACTTTACCTGATGCTATTTTCTGACCGATAGTGTTCGTTATATTAAAATAAGCTTCTCTATCGTCTGCCATTTGGATTCTTATAAAATCGGCAGTTGGGTTAGGGAAGATGTTAGCACTAAATACTGGCGCTTCATTTCCTAATTTACCGTCTATAACTGCTGAGCTACTATTGTTACCTCTTGAACTTGCACCTATGTTAACTGAATAATCTTCAACCTCTCCATAAGAAAATGTTTCACAAGAAGTTGGAGTTCCATTCCACTTCATAGAAACACGCATTCTAGTTTTTCCTGATAAAGCAGAAGAAGGAACAGAGAATGTATAAGATAAGTTTCCTGAGCTAGATGATGATCCGCTAACAACTTCTTCGTTACTTTCAAAAGTTCCGTTTTTGTTAAAGTCAATCCAAACTCTCCAGTTTTCAGTATAAGATGATCCAGAGAAACCAGCACTTACAATAATCGTATTACTTCCATAAGAAAGATTACCTGTTTGAGCTGTGAAATCACCATAGCCACCATTTGCAGATGTGTTATTTGAAATTCCACCTATAACAACATTGTCAATATATTCATAACTAGAGTTGTTTCCTTTAGAAGAACAGTATGTTACAACTACAGATTTTGTAGTTACCCCAACAGTATTGCTAGAAGCAGAAATGTTATTAGCAGCATCTTTCGCCTTAACAGAGAAAGTATAGTTTGTTGAAGCAGTTAAACCAGTTACTAAATAACTTGTTGAAGTTACGGTTGCTATTTTTGTGCTACCATTAAATACATCATATTCTGTAACAGCAACATTATCAGTAGCAGCAGTCCATGCTAAATTAACCGATGTTTGTGTTACATTTGAAACAGCTAAGTTTGTAGGTGCACTTGGAGCAGTAGTATCCGCATTAGATTTTGTAGTAATTCCTAAAGTATTACTAGCTGATGAAATATTTCCTGCAGCATCTTTAGCTTTAACAGTGAAAGTGTAATTAGTTGCAGCAGTTAATCCTGTTACTGAATAATTAGTAGAAGTAACAGTTGCTATTTTTGTGCTACCATTAAATACATCATACCCTGTTACGGCAACATTATCAGTAGCAGCAGTCCATGCTAAATCAACAGAAGTTTGTGTTACGTTTGATCCAGCTAAGTTTGTTGGAGTAGTAGGTGCTTGAGTATCTGGAGTAGCTCCATCAATAACATGACTTCCTAAACCACTAAATGTATCTTTTGAAAGTACATTCCATTCAGAAGTTGTGTATGACGAATTAGGCGATTTAACAGAAGACTTTCTTTGTAAAGTTTTGTCTTGTGCAAATGTTGAAGAACTATTTGGGTTTCCAATTAAATCGATAAGAGTACTACCTTTAAATAATCCAATTGCATCATTCCCGTTAAATGAAGTAACACTAGTTTCAGTTTTCTGAGCTTTATTTTTTATAGTAGTTGAGGCGCTACTATTAGCAACAACATAAGTTTTCCCATTTTCTAAAGAACCACTTAAAGTTAATGTGTTAGACCATCCACCTCCGTTAGAAGCTTTTTTTAATGAATATCCAGATAAATTAATTGTACCTCCTGTAAAGTTAGCAATCTCTAAAGCTTTGTTATTTGAAGAACCTTCTACATATTCAGAAATTAATAAATCTGTAGCTGTACCTGAAGTAGGAGCAGCAGTGGTAGTTACATTAACAGTATTACTAGAAGTAGATATATTATTAGCAGCATCTTTAGCTTTTACTGAAAATGTATAAGCAGTAGAAGCTGTTAATCCAGTTAGAGAATAAGAAGTTGCATTAATCGTAGTTATTTTAGTAGCTCCGTTATAAACATCATAACCAGTTACTCCTGTGTTATCTGTAGAAGCAGACCAGTTTAAGTTTACTGAGTTTTCAGTAATATTTGAAGCAACTAAATTTGTTGGTGCAGTCGGTGCTTGCGTATCGTTGCTACCGCCGCCGCCATTACCAAATAAATCTTCAGCTTGTGGACCTCCCCAAATTTGAGTAGCAAATGCAGGGTTGTCAATAAAAGGATTACGGTTACCTTGTATACCTTGTAAAATAGGATTACGTTGTTTTTCAAAATCAGAAACAGGATCTTCTGCATTCCATTGTAATAATAAATCAATCATATTACTGTCAGAAGAGTTTGCTGTTCCGATAGCAACATTACTAGGCAAACATTGGTTACCATAACGTAAATATACATACATCATCATACGAGCAACATCTCCTTTCCACTCATCTCCAGGGTACCATCCTCCGTTAGAATCTCCTGCATTTCCAGAACCAGCAGCAAATTTTTTACTACTTCTTTGTCCATTAAAAGAAATGTCTGCAGGTCTAAGATGATGCACATCGGCACCAGGACCCGAAGTTCCTAAATTAGGAGTTCCTAAAGATTTTGGATAAACATGTTCTCTGTTCCACTGTGTACCAGCAGAACCACCATTCGCATCTTTACTTCTAGTTCTGTCAGTAACATAATTACCGTCAGTATCACTATAACCGTAAATTAAAATAACTTTTGAATTATCTGTAGGGTCAAGATCTGATTGCTTTAAAGCATCCCATACACCTGGAGTGTATGATAAATTAGTAGCATGTGTGCTAATAATTTTTGTAGCTAAAGCATCTTTCAAAGATGTACCTGTTTGATTTAAATTTACATCGTTATAATAAGATGGAATTTGTGAAAATACTGATAAAGAAGTTATCAGTAATACGAAGGGTAAAAGTTTTTTCATGTAAATGAAAGTTGTGTTATGTTAGAATTAAAGGGATTGCAAAAAAACAAAAACAGAAATCGAACAATGTTATCAAAACGTTAACAGTCAGTAAACTAAATGCTATTAAATGAGAATGCGTTTTTTTCCTTTATTTTCCGTAAATTTGCGGGCTAAAATTAGAGATTGATTATGAAGATATCATACAATTGGTTACGACAATTTTTACAAACCGACAGGGAAGCTGAAAAAACAGGTGAGTTATTGACAGACTTAGGTCTTGAGGTAGAGGGGATTGAAGAGGTTGAAAGCATTAAAGGTAGTTTAAATGGCGTAGTTGTAGGTGAGGTAAAAACATGCGAAAAACACCCTAATGCAGATAAGTTAAAAGTAACTACTGTCGATTTAGGTGATGGAAATCCTGTACAAATTGTTTGTGGAGCACCAAATGTTGATGCTGGACAAAAAGTACCAGTAGCTACTGTAGGTACCTTATTGTATGATGAAAAAGGTGAGAGCTTTAAAATTAAAAAAGGAAAAATAAGAGGAGAAGAAAGCCATGGAATGATCTGTGCCGAAGACGAGTTAGGTTTAGGTAAAGGTCATGACGGTATTATGGTTTTAGACGAAAGTTTGGTTCCAGGGACTCCTTGTTCTGAGGTTTTTAACATAGAAACTGATTATGTTTTCGAAATAGGATTAACTCCTAATCGTGCTGATGGTATGAGCCATTTCGGTGTAGCTCGTGATTTACGCGCAGGATTAATTCAGCAAGGAACAAATATCGAGTTAATATCACCTTCAGTATCTGATTTTCATGTAGATGAACGTACTTTAAAGATTGATATTGAAGTTGAAAATAAAGATTTAGTTCCTCGTTATTGTGGAATTACAATGACTGATGTTGAAGTAAAAGATTCTCCAGAATGGATTCAAAATAGATTAAAAGCAATTGGTATTGCTCCTAAAAATAATATTGTAGACATAACAAATTATGTTTTACATGAATTAGGACAACCATTACATGCTTTTGATGCAGCAAAAATTAGAGGAGGAAAAGTAGTTGTAAAAACTTTAGATGAAGGAACAAAATTTACAACATTAGATGAAGTAGAAAGAGAGTTGTCTTCAGAGGATATTATGATTTGTGATGCTGATAACAATCCATTATGTATTGGTGGGGTATTCGGTGGAATTAAATCAGGTGTTACTGAACACACAACAACTATTTTTTTAGAAAGTGCTTATTTTAACCCAGTATCAGTTCGTAAAACAGCCAAGCGTCATGCGTTAAACACTGATGCATCTTTCCGTTTTGAAAGAGGTATAGATGTTAACTTAACAAAGTATGCTTTAAAAAGAGCAGCCTTATTAATTGAAGAATATGCAGGTGGTAAAATGTCATCAGATGTTTTAGATTTTTATCCAGAAAAGATAGAAGATTTCGAAGTGTTCTTATCTTTTGAAAATGCGTATAAGTTAATTGGGCAAGAGATTCCTCAAGAAACTATCAAAAAGATTTTAGCCTCTTTAGATATAAAAATCAATAGTGTTACCGAAGCTGGTTTAGGTTTGGTAGTGCCATCTTATAGAGTAGATGTACAGCGTGAAGCAGATATTATTGAAGAAATTTTAAGAGTTTACGGATATAATAATATCGAGTTTTCTCATAAGTTAAATACTTCTATTTCTTTTGATAGTGATAAAGAAGTGAAGATTGAAAACATTGTTGCAAATCAGTTAACTGCTTTAGGTTTCAACGAAACGATGGCAAATTCGTTAACAAAAGCTGATTATGTTGAGTTATCAGAAAATTTAAATCCTGAACATAATGTAGAGATGTTAAATCCTTTAAGTAACGATTTAAAGGTTATGCGTCAATCATTATTATTTAGTGGTTTAGAATCTGTTTCGTATAATATTAACCGTAAGAATAATGCGTTAAAGTTTTATGAGTTTGGTAAAACGTATCATAAATACGAAAGTGGTTACCAAGAAGATAAACATTTAACCTTATTTGTAACAGGAAATAAAACTAAAGATAGCTGGAATACACAAACTCAAACTTCTGATTTCTTTTATTTAAAAGGAATTATAACAGCAATGTTAAGCCGTATAGGATTGAATAACTTAAAAACTGCACCAGCTAAATCTGATGTGTTTTCAGAAGGAGTTTCATTAAGTTTAGGAAAAACGAAGTTGGTTGAATTTGGAGTCGTAAAAAGAGCTATTTTAAAAGGATTCTCAATTAAGCAAGAAGTATTGTTTGCTGATTTTAATTGGGATAGCATTTTAAAGTTAGTAGGTAATAAGAAAATGAAAGTTACCGCTTTACCAAAGTTTCCTGCTGTAAAACGTGATTTAGCTTTATTGTTAGATAATAAAGTTGAGTTTAAAGAGATTTACAATTTGGCTTTCCAATCAGAAAGAAAGCTATTAAAAGAAGTTGATTTGTTTGATGTTTATGAAGGTGATAAATTACCAGAAGGTAAAAAATCATACGCTGTAAGTTTTGTTATTCAAGATGAAAACAAAACTTTGGCAGACAAACAAATTGATAAAATAATGCAAAAGCTACAGCAATCATTCGAAAAGAATTTAAATGCTGTTTTAAGATAATTCAGAAGCTCCAATTATATTGGGGCTTTTTTTATATTTGATAATTATGTACAAACTAATCATTCGCCCAATTTTCTTTCTTTTCGATCCAGAGAAGATTCACCATTTTACTTTTTCACTAGTAAAATTTTTATCTAAGATACCTTTCGTTCCATCTATTTTTAGAGGAATGTATCAAGTAAATGATAAAAAATTAGAGCGCAACTTATTCGGATTAACCTTTAAAAACCCTGTTGGTTTAGCAGCAGGTTTTGATAAAAACGCAGTATTATATAATGAATTAGCAAACTTCGGATTTGGCTTTGTAGAAATAGGAACTGTAACTCCGAAAGGACAAGTAGGTAACCCTAAGAAAAGATTATTCCGTTTAAAAGATGATAAAGGGATTATTAACCGAATGGGTTTTAATAATGAAGGATTAGCAACAGCAATTGAACAATTAAAAAAGAATAAAGGCAAGATAATTATTGGTGGAAACATTGGTAAAAACACCAATACTGCTCCTGAAAATTACACGGAAGATTATGTTGAGTGCTTTAAGGGTTTACATCCGTACGTAGATTATTTTGTGCTGAATGTAAGTTGCCCAAATGTTGGTAGTCACGCAAAGTTAGATGATGTTGAATATTTAAAAGAATTAATTACTGAAGTTCAGCAATTAAATAACAAAGAAGTTAAACAGAAACCCATTTTATTAAAAATTGCTCCAGATTTAAACAATCAACAATTAGATGAAATTATTGAATTAGTTGGAGAGACTAAAATCGACGGAGTAATAGCTTCGAATACATCAGTAAATAGAGAAGGATTAAAAGCTTCTGAAGAACGTTTAAAAGAAATTGGTAACGGAGGTTTAAGTGGTCAACCAATTAAAGATAGAAGTACTCTTGTTATTAAATACTTAACAGATAATTCTAATAAAGCTTTTCCAATTATTGGAGTAGGAGGTATACATTCTGAAAAAGATGCTTTAGATAAGCTAAATGCAGGCGCAGATTTAGTACAGATTTATACAGGTTTTATTTACGAAGGACCTAGCTTGGTAAAAAGAATCAATAAGGCTATTTTACTAAGAAAATAGTGATGTAACTACCTAACAAAACGAACCGAACTTATTTTACCATTGGTAATTTCATAAATGGCAACTGCTTTAAAAGTGTTGCCATTTGCTGTTACTAACTCCTCATCTATAACAACATTACCTTTAACAATTCTACTTGTAATTTTACAGTGTAAATCTTTTGTTTTCTCAAACATAGGAGCGTAACGTTTACGCATTTCTTCAATTCCTTTGTAATTTAATTTATCAGGATAAGTATATACTTTTACGTTTTTCGCATAAGGTTTTAAGAAAGCTTCAATATCTCTTTTGTTATAGCCATCTAATTGTTCTTGCGCTAATATTCTAGGAGAAACTTCAGCAACAATAGCTAATTTAGTAGCACATTTATTTGTAGTAATTCTTGATATGTTATTAATGTTTTCGTTTTTAAATTTATGAAAGACACTCCAATTTTTATCAGTTTTAGGATTATATTGTAAAATCATATTTTGATAAGCAACTAAAATGGTTCCGTTTGGAAGCCAACACATATCTTGACTAGTACCTGTTGATGTAATTTTTTTAGTTTGTTTTGAAATTGGATTGAGCGACCAAACTTCCCAATTCTCTTTATTTTGTTTCATAAAACTAACCAAGTTAGAATTTGGAATTTTATGAAAAGAACGACCAGTTTGTTTGGTAATAGCTGTATTTGTTTTCTTTTTTAAATCGCTTACAAAAACATGTAAACTATCATTTACAATAACTGATGATATAACAGTGTTTTTATCATGCCACATTGGGTAAGCAACTACTAAATCTTTGATTAGTTCTGTGTCTCTACCAGTTTTAAAGTCATATTGATAAAAACGCTGTAGTCCATCTTTATCTAGTCTAACAGCTGAGATATTTTTTGAATCAGGAATTCGTTGAGGTGAATATTCGCTACCATTGGAAGTATTATTAATAAAACTTTTTTCACCGCTATCAATCGAATATTTTAAAATATCAGTTTGCCCTTTTTGAGTAGCAGCAAATAGAATTGTGTTTTCATCATAAAAATGTGGTTGACTATCATAACCATCGTTATTTGAAATATTTTTTCCATTCGAAACGTTCCATTTTCCATTTTCAGATCCTATATCAAAAACATGAATCTCTGTATTGGTTTGCGCAAAAGAAAAAGAAGTAACAAATAGCGATAATAATAGCTTTTTCATGAGTAATAGTAATTAGATTTCTAAATTACAAAATCCAGAGTTTTAAAACTCTGGATTTTGTAAAAAGAATATTTTAAATAAAGAAATTTATTCTTTTATTAACTTTCTGTAAATAGATTCGTTTTTATCAGAAATAATCCTTACTGAGTATATTCCTTTTTCTAATTTGGAAATATCTAAAGATTTCGATTTTGATTCAAAGACCTTATTACCATTTAAGGTATATACTTCTACTTTTTTAATTGTTTCTGTACTTTTAATAGATAATACATCACTAGTTGGGTTTGGATATATGTTAGTATTCTCTGTAGTTTTTAAAGGACCTCCTAATACTCCAATAGTTGGTGTATGCAAAGTTCTTATTGGATCTATAGTTAGCTTACAAGGAAATCCACTATAAACAGCTATAGCGTCTTTTACCCAAGAACTTGGTGGAGTAAAATATCTATCAACCTGAATACATTTTAAATTAGGATTATTTGAAGCATTAAAAATAGTTAATATACTATTGTTATTGTTCGAAACATTTAATCTTGTTAAGTTATTGTTATAACAGTACAAAAGAGTTAAACTAGTATTGTTATATAATGATAAGTTGCCTATTTGGTTATTCATGCAAAATAACCTTTCTAATTTAGTATTCTGATTTAGATTTAAACTAGTTAAATTATTTCCACCACAGGCTAAAATGTCAATATTAATAAATGCTTCAATACCAGTAAGGTCAGAAATGTTTTTATTGGTAACATCAATAGGACTGTTCCATGCTTGTGCTTCTGAAACTTGAATTTCCCCGTCACCATTAACATCTATTCCTGTATTCGGAGTTGTTAATAGTGCAGCTTTAAAATTTGCATCTGGAATGTGTACATTTTGACTAATTCCTAAATTAATAGCTAAACAGATTGTTAAAAAGGTAATAGTTTTTTTCATTTTATTTTTGGTTAATTGATTACTAATTTTATTAGGTAATAAGAGGAAAAATGGAAAATACTATTTGAGTTACAAAACTAAAAAACCACCTTATTTTAATTAGGTGGTTTTTACATGTTTTATTTAAATGAAATTTCTTTTTTATAAAAGGGGTTTTACCTTTGTTTTTGAGAAGAAATCCAATTATCAATTTTATTTTCTAATAAAGCTAACGGAATACACCCAGTTTCTAAAACTTGATTATGAAACTCACGAATATCAAATTTATCACCTAATGCTGTTTTCGCTTTAGCTCGTAATTCTCTAATCTTTAATTGACCTATTTTATAAGACAATGCTTGTCCAGGATTTGCCATATAACGCTCAATTTCAGAAATAATACTCGCTTCGCTCTCCGCTTCATTATCTAAAGAGTATTGAATAGCTTGTTCACGAGTCCAACCCATTGAGTGTAAACCAGTATCAACTACCAAACGAATTGCTCTATGCATTTCCATACCTAACATTCCAAAGTATTGATAAGGATCGGTGTACAGCCCTAATTCTTTTCCTAAGTTTTCTGTATATAAAGCCCAACCTTCACCATAAGCGCTATACCAAAGTGTTTTTCTAAAGTCTGGTAAATCTTGATTTTCTTGCGTTAAAGAAATTTGATAATGATGCCCAGGAATCGCTTCATGTAAAAACAAGGCTTCGTCTGAAAACACATTGTATTTGCTTGCATCTGGAATTGGAGTATAAAAAACACCAGGACGCGTTCCGTCTAAAGATCCTGGATTATACTCTGCACTAGCAGAGGCTTCTCTAAATTTTTCTGTTTGCTTTACTACAAATGGAGTTTTAGGCTTGTTACCAAATAATTTTTCTAATTGCGGTTTCATTTTTTCATGAATCGCATTAAAATTATCGATAATTTCTTTTGGAGTAGTGTAAGGCATTAGTTTCTTATTCTCACGAACGTCATTAAAAAACTCTTTTAATGTTCCTTTAAAACCAACTTCCTCTTTAACTTTTTCCATTTCTGCTAAAATTCTTGCAACTTCTGTTAATCCAAGTTCATGAATTTCTTTAGCAGTCATGTTAGTTGTAGTATAGTTTTTTATAGCATGATCGTAATAAGCTTTTCCATTAGGAATTGCAGAGATTCCACTTTCTTTTAAACCAGCTTTTAAATAATCGGTTTTTAAGAAATTATACATTGATTTAAATGAAGGAATTAATTTTTCATTTAATAAACTAGCATATTCTTCAGTTAACTTCTTTTTATCTTCTTCAGAAAAATCTGATGGAAATTTTTTAATAGGAGAATAAAATAAGTGCTCATCTAATTTAGTGTTTGATAAACCTTCAAATTGTGGAATTACTTTTTTAATTAATGAAGCTGGTAATACGTAACCTTCTTTAATTCCTTGTTTCATTCTAGTTTCTGCAGATTGTAACCATGTGTTATATTGCTCTAGCCTGCTTAACCAATTTTTATAATCTGTAAGAGATTTAAAAGGTTGTGCACTGCTTCCGCTTGCTAATTGTCCCATTGTTAAATTAACCGTCCACATTTGGTTAATAGGCATTAATAGGTCATTTTTAAAACTAGATTGAGCTAGAGCTATATTGCAATCCCAATCTAAAACAGCTTTACTCATTTGCTGACTTTCCGTTAAGTCATTATCATTAAACTGAGCTAATTTAGCTTTATAATCTTTAAAAAAATGATTGCTTTTTTGACCGTATTCATTAGACAAAAAATTTGGAAACTGATCGTTATAACGATTATCTCCCGCAAAGGTTGCATTTAGTGGATTTAACTTTAGTTTTCCTTCGTTATAGTCTTTTAATAACTGATTAAAAGCTGTATTCTCTTTAACAGGAGTATTAACAACTTCCTTTTTTTCTTCTTTACAAGAAACAAATAAAGTAGCAATAGCTACTATGGTTAAGAAGATTTTCTTCATGGTATTGTATTTTGATTGCAAACAAAGATACCAAAAAGAAAATCTAAGGAATTGTTAAAAACTAATTACTCTTGTAATACCAAAAAGGAATTTCTGCAACTCTTTCTATTTCTTCTTTTTGAATTTCTGAGTTTAATACTTTTCTTTTGATAGATATTAAGTGCTTTCCTTCTTGAATGTCTTTTAAGGATACTATACTTTCAAAACCAAGTTGTTTGTTAGTTTTGTTTATGATGAAGTCTGAAGAGAATTTGATTGTGTCAATTGCGATATTATAAGTATTATTGAAAGTAGCTAAATATTTACTATAAATACTGTCTCTTTTTTGTGAGTAACCTTTTTTCTTTGAGAAAGATTTAAAAAAACGATTGTTTAAACCTCTTTCGTCTTTTTCTGGAACTAATTTTTTGTTGTTTTGTAAAATAATATCTTCTGTTTCTTTTTTAAAAGGAATAAAAACAGTTATATAAGGTTTGTTAACTATTTTAGTTGGTATTGCAACATTTTTTACAAACTCATTTTTTTCAAGTAAATCAAGGTAGTTGTTATTGTTAGAATAGTTTACTGAAGAATGTGAATTTATAGATAAATAATTAGATCTAACATTATCTAAAGTACTAATATATAAGATAGACATGTATAAAGGAAGTAATAAGAAGGCTATTCGTCGACCAAACTTATTGTCTAAAAGATTGTATACTAAAGGTCTATATAGAAACGATAAAGTTATTATACTAAACACTTTGTAAATAGGCATGTATAAAAAAGAAGACCATTCTTTTTTCTTTAAATAACCAAGTGTTATAAAGTCTATAAAAACAATAATACATAGAAATAAAAAGAAAATAGAGAAAAAACCAAAAATTGTAACTCCTACAAATTTTGAAAAAAAACCAGATTCTATAAAGAAATTAGCAGCTAGCATTAACAAGAAAAAAACTAAGAAAAATGATATTAGATAGAATAGTGTTAAAAAAGTAACAGCAAATAGAATACTACAGTAATTTTCTAAACGAGCAATATATCCATCAAAAGAGCCTACTTTTTTCTTTAGATAATTTGTAAAACGTTTGCTGTAATTTAACTCATCATAATCAATGTCATTAGAAACATATCTTAGTCCAATGGCACCAATCCATAAACCTCTTAAAATAACATGAATTACAAGGTTAATAATTAATATATAACAAGCGGTTATAATAATTGGGTAGAAAAACCTTCCGTAGCTTTGGAGTGCTTTAGATTCATTTAAAGCAGCTTGAATAGGCTCAATTAAATTGATTAGTCCGAAAATGGCAAAACCAGTTATAAGTAACTCTAACTGCCAACTTTCTTGTTGAAGCTTGTCTAGAAGTTCCTTGAATTTTGAACTTTTGGGATCGTTATTCATAGTAATTTTTTTGTAGTTGATTGCTACAAAAAAACAAAAACCTCTTTGAATAAACAAAGAGGTTTTAAAATATTAAAGTAACTATGTTACTTATTTTATTAACTCATAACTACGTTTAATAAAGTTTGTTAACTCTTCACCATGTAATAAGTTTTGAGATAATTTTGCTAAATCAAATGCTTGTGTTGTTAAACGTTTTTGATCTTCTTCATTAGCGTTTAAAATTTCAGAAACTAATGGGTGATTTGTATTTACAACTAAATTGTACATTTCTGGTAAATTACCCATCCCCATCATTCCACCGCCACCTGAAGCTTGCATCTCTTTCATACGACGCATAAATTCTGGAACTGTAATTAAGAAAGGAGAACTAGAAGAATCCATAGATTCCAATTGAACTGTATAGCTTGAATTGTTTACAGCTCCTTCGATAACTGGTTTTAATTTCTCTTTTTCTTCATCAGTAAGTTTAGAAATAACCGTATCGTCTTTCTTGATTAAGTTATCAATATGATCTGCATCTACACGAGTAAACTGAACTTTAGTTTCACCAGAAGTTTCTAGTTTTTGCATTAAATGTGATACGATAGGAGAGTCTAATAATAACACTTCATATCCTTTTGCCGTTGCCTCTTGAATATAACTATGTTGTGCATCTTTGTTAGAAGCATATAAAATTACGTGATTTCCATCTTTATCAGTCTGAGCATCTTTCGTTTTTTCAACTAATTCATCAAATGTAAAGTAAGAATCAGCAACTGTTGGATATAAAGCAAACTTCTTAGCTTTATCAAAGAATTTATCTTCCGATAACATTCCGTATTCAATAATCACTTTAATATCATTCCATTTTTGCTCAAAATCAGCACGATCTTTCTTGAATAACGAAGACAATTTATCAGCTACTTTTTTGGTGATGTAACCAGAGATTTTCTTAACTGCACCGTCTGCTTGTAAATAAGAACGAGAAACGTTTAATGGAATGTCTGGAGAATCAATAACCCCTTTTAACATTTGTAAAAAGTCAGGAACAATACCTTCAACATTATCAGTTACAAATACTTGGTTTTGATATAACTGGATTTTATCTTTTTGCATATCTAAGTTTTGAGATAACTTAGGGAAGAATAAAATTCCGGTTAAATTAAACGGATAATCAACGTTTAAGTGAATATGGAATAAAGACTCTTCGAATTGCATTGGATACAATTCTCTGTAAAAGTTTGTATAATCTTCAGCTTCTAAATCTGCAGGTTTCTTAGTCCAAGCAGGATTTGTATTGTTGATGATGTTATCAACTTCAATTTGTTTGTGAGGCTCAGTAGTTTCTTTACCATCTTTGTCGGTAGTAGTCTGAGGTGTGAAGTCAGGATCGTTTACTTTTTTCGTCCCAAATTTAATTGGCACTTGGTTAAAACGATTGTATTTATTTAATAAACCACTGATTTTACCCTCTTCTAAAAATTCTAAAGAATCTTCAGCAATATGTAAAACGATTTCTGTACCTCTGTCAGCTTTATCGTGCGCCTCTAAAGTAAATTCTGGTGAACCATCACATGTCCAATGTGCTGCTGGTTCATCTTTAAATGATTTAGTAATTAATTCTACTTTATCAGCTACCATAAAAGCTGAATAAAAACCTAAACCAAAGTGACCAATTACACCAGTTTCGTTTTTATCGTCCTTGTATTTATCTAAAAATTCTTCAGCTCCAGAAAATGCAATTTGATTAATATATTTTTCAACCTCATCAGCAGTCATACCTAAACCTTGATCTTTAATTGTTAAGGTTTTGGCATCTTTATCAATGCTGATTTCAATTTTAGCATTACCTAATTCAGTCTTAGCTTCACCAATAGAAATTAAGTGTTTTAATTTTGTAGTAGCGTCTGTTCCGTTAGAAATTAATTCACGTAAAAAGATTTCGTGATCAGAATACAAGAATTTTTTAATCAGTGGAAATATATTTTCTACCGATACATTAATGTTTCCTTTACTCATAAGTATATATTTTGTTTGATATTATTTTCTGATGATAGAGTAGTCAAAAAAAATACCAAAAGAAATTTTGTGACAAGATGGCATTATCTTTCTAAATAGGCTATCTTTTTAGTCAGTTTTATATCATTGTAAAAATCACTATTTTTACAGGCTACAAATTTGCAAACAAATAAAAAATCAACATAAAAATTATGTATAATTCAAAAATAACAGGTTTAGGTTATTATGTGCCAGATAATGTGGTGACTAATAATGACTTAAAAAAGTTTATGGATACCTCTGATGAGTGGATTCAAGAAAGAACTGGTATTAAAGAGCGTAGATGGATAGATCCAAAAACTGAAGATACAACTGCAGTGATGGGAGCTAAAGCATCTAGAATTGCGATTGAACGTGCTGGTTTAACTAAAGATGATATTGATTTTATCATTTTTGCTACATTGAGCCCGGATATGTATTTTCCAGGGGGAGGAGTTCAAGTACAAGATATGTTAGATATGCCAACTATTGGTGCACTAGATGTACGTAATCAATGTTCTGGTTTTATATATGCTATGTCGGTTGCAGATCAGTTTATTAAAACAGGAATGTATAAGAATATTCTTGTGATTGGTGCCGAGAATCATTCAGGGGGATTAGAAAAATCAACTAGAGGTAGAGGAGTAACAGTTATTTTTGGTGATGGAGCAGGAGCTGCTGTACTTTCTCGTACAGAAGAAGAAGGAAAAGGAATTTTATCTTCTCATTTACATTCAGAAGGTAAACATGCTAAAGAATTAGTTTTAGAAGGACCTTCTACAGGACGTTGGGTTCCTGAGATTTTAGAAAAGAATGATCCAGATGATGTTTCTTACTATCCATATATGAATGGTCAGTTTGTTTTTAAACATGCTATTGGACGTTTTTCTGAAGCAATTGTTGAAGGTTTACAAGCAAATGGATTAGAAAAAGATGATATTGATATGTTAATTCCACATCAAGCGAATTTACGTATTGCGCAGTTTATCCAAAAGAAGTTTCAATTATCAGATGATAAGGTGTATAATAACATTATGAAGTATGGTAATACTACTGCAGCTTCTGTTATTATAGCGTTAACTGAAGCTTGGGAGAAAGGAAAGATAAAAGATAATGATTTAGTAGTTTTAGCTGCCTTTGGTAGTGGATTTACTTGGGGATCTGTAGTGATTCGTTGGTAATTAAGTGCTAAATAGATAAACAAAAAATCCGAAGTTTAAACTTCGGATTTTTTTATAATTGTACAGTTTAGATGTAGTTTCTACATGAAACCACCACCTCCGCTTTTTTCGTTGTTATCTCTACGACGTCTTTGTTTAGCTTTATTTTTTCCGCCACCAAAACGGTAGTTAAACCCTAAGAAAGTAGTTCTACTTTCCCATTTAAAACGTCCATTTTGAGTATAAGGTCTTGTAGATTTAAATTTAAATCTCATATCATTAAATATGTCATTAACTCTTAGAGTAATATTACCTTTTCCTTTAAGAATACTATAGTTTGCTCCGATATTAACCATTTTCATAGGGTCAACATCCCATTGAATGTCTTTTCTTGGTCCACGATACATTGCGAATAACTGTAAACGTAATTTCTTATTAACGGTAAAGCTGTTACTTATACGAGCATTAAAAATATTAGTTTGTACTTCAATTTTTGGAGCACTTGGATCACTTGCATTTGTTGTTCCAAATTGTTTTTGAGAATAATAATCCATACTAGCATTTGCACGCCACCATTTCGCTATTCTGTAACTAGTTGAAAACTCTAAACCATAAGCATCAGTATCATCAAAGTTACCAAAAGATAATATTTGCCTAGTTTCACTTGCATCAGTAGGATCTTTATAAGTTACTCTGTTGATTACATCTGTAATATTTCTATAAAAACTTCCAATGGTAATTGATCCGCCTTTAATTTTTCTTGTATAGTTAAATTCAGCAGAATTAGTAAACTGTGGTACTAATGTAGGTTCTCCTATTGAAGTGATTAGCGGAGTACTCCATTCTCTAATAGGGTTTACTTGTTGTATTCCAGGTCTATCAACTCTTTTACTGTAACTTAATTGAAACTGATCTTTGTCATTTGGGTTAAAAGTAAAGAAAGCAGAAGGGTATATAGTGAAAATTTCATCAGTAACAGTTTCAGAAGCTTGACCATCTTGATTAAATTTCCCTTCAATTTCATATTGTTCTAAACGTGCCCCTAATTGCATAGATAATTTTCCAAATTTATGGCTGTAATTTACATATCCTGAATATATATTTCTATCGTATGAAAAACTTGAGTTAGGAATTTTTTCTGTTTGAAGAACTCTAGGACCATTGGCATCAAATACAATAACATCTTCAGGTAGACCAGTATCAGGATTAATTACTGTTGTAGTTTCATAATTAAGAATTCTATGTTGGTCAGTTGAGTTTGTGTTATCTGTTTCATTAACTCTGTATTCTAACCCTAATTCTAACTTTCCATTTTTAGATACTGGATTGGTATAATCTAAATTTATTAATGTGTTTTTTCTGTCATTATTGATATCGTTAAAATAATTTAACAGTTTATACCTTTCGTCAGATAAATTTAATGCTACGTCTTGATTTGTTAAAAAAGTAGGAGATTCATTTTGAGTAAATGTTGCTTCAAATTCAATATTATGCCCTTTTTTCTCGAAATCACGTTTATAATTAACGTTGTAAGTCTGACTATGACTATCAGATATTTGAGAATTAGGAGCATTACTTCTTATGCTATTATCATTATTTGTAATTAAAGCCCTTCCAGAAGCATTACTATCGAACCAATTTTGTGTGGTATAAAAAGACAATGTGTTTTTATCGTTTAAATAAATATCTGCTCCTAATTTTAATAAATGAGATTCATTGTCATTGGTAAAAATGAAATCTTGAAAATTTTCTCCAGGTCTGTTTACGAAACCAAAATTATATCTATCTCCGCCTCTGTATCCGTAGTTACCAAAGAAATTTACTTTACCAGTTTTATAGTTCATGTTTGTACCTGCATTATAACGTACAAAGTGACCAGCTTCTACACCAGTATTTAAAGACCCATTAAAGCCCATGTTAGCATTCTTGTTAAGCACAATATTTATAATACCGCTCATTCCTTCTGGGTTGTATTTTGCAGATGGATTTGTGATTAACTCCACACTTTTAATTGAAGTAGAAGGAATTTGTTTTAAAAGTTGACTAGCAGGGATATTTGTAGGTCTTCCATCAACTAAAACTCTAACATTTTCGTTACCACGTAAACTAATGTTACCAGTTTGACTGTCTACACTTACTGACTGTACGTTATTTAATAACTCTGAAGCTGTAGTACCTGCAGATGTTAAATCCTTACCGACATTAATTACTTTACGATCTACTTTTTGAGTTACAGTAGAAGTTTCAGCACGAACTTCAACTTCATCTAATGTAGTACTGTCTTCGGTAAGCGCAATAGTTCCTAAGTTAACTCTTCTTCTTTTGTTGTTAATAGCAACAGGTTTTGTAACTGTTTTGTAACCAATAAATTGAATTTCAACAATATTATTACCTTCTGGAATGTTTTTGATAGAAAATGTTCCATTATCATTGGTAATTCCACCAGTTAAAATTTTATTGGCAGTGTCTTTGATTATAATATTTACATATGGTAGTGGCTCTTTTGTCGTTTGGTCTATTACTTTACCAAAAACTAAGCCAGGTTTGGGTAAATTACTTTTCGGCATTTGTGCCATTAAATTGACGCTAAATGCTGTTAAAAGGATTAGTAGTATGTTTTTCATTTTGTTTATTTTAAATTGTTTTGATGCCTAATAGACTCGTTATTGATAACTTTTGTTACTATCTTTAACAGAGTTTAACGAATCATTAACAATTATGAAAAAAACTACTTTAGTTATTGGCGCATCATTAAATCCTACTAGATATTCTAATATTGCTATTAAAAGATTAATAGACAGAAATATAAATACCAAGGCAATTGGTTTAAGAAAAGGAAACATACATACGGTTACTGTTGAAACAGAGAAATTATTGTTTAAAGATATTGATACAGTAACTTTATATTTAAATCCGAAAAGGCAAGAGGAATACTATAATTATATATTAGAATTAAGTCCTAGAAGAGTGATTTTTAATCCAGGCACAGAAAATCTTGAATTTTTAAAGTTGTTAAAAGAAAAAGGGATAGAATCAGAAATTGCTTGTACGTTAGTGTTGCTGTCGACTAATCAATATTAATGATGAATCTGTATAGTAATTTAATGAAGCAAAAGTTTACTTATATTACATTCATAAAAGATTATTCTAATAATATTTTAACCTCTTACATTCAATAAGTATTTTTGATTTATAATTATCATATTATTCTTTTTAAGAAAACAAATTACACATGTTTGAAATCCTCATCTCATTTGTATTAGCTACAGCTACATTGGCTTTTTCTCCAGGGCCTGATAATATTTTTGTATTAACACAAAGTATTGTAAATGGTAGAAAATATGGTTTGGCAACCGTTGCAGGTTTAATGACTGGTTGTATTATTCATACTACATTAGTAGCTTTTGGGGTTTCAGAAATTATAAAGCAAAATCCAAATTTGTTTTTTATTATTAAATTATTTGGTGCTGCTTATTTATTGTATTTAGCATATCAAGTATATAAGAGTGATGCTAAAATTGCATTTTCAACCGATAATGTAGAGAAAAAGTCCACATTAGAGTTGTTTAAAAAAGGTTTTTGGATGAATGTGTTAAACCCGAAAGTAACTATTTTCTTTTTAGCTTTCTTTCCTCAATTTTTATTTTCAGATACAATTTCAACAGTAGTACAGTTTTATGTTTTAGGAGGATTATTTATTTTAACATCATTTATAATTTTTTCAACAATAGCAATTTTAGCTGGAACTATCTCAGAATCAATAAAGAAGAATGCTAAAATAGGTGTGTTCTTAAAATGGGCTCAAATAATTGTTTTTATAGGTATAGCAATTTTAATATTATTATAATTTATATTTGGGCAACCAAGCTTATACTATGAAAAAAATTGTATTTATTTTTTTACTATTTAATAGCGTGTTCATCTTTTCACAAAAACTAAAATTACCTAAAGGATGGAACCTAATTTCTTTAAAAGGAAAACCTGCTTATATTAACTTAGTTACAGGTAAAGTTACTAGAGAGTTTCCAAAAAAAGTAAAGGAAGACCTTAATGTTATTAATGAAGAAGAGGAAGAAGATGATGAAATCTTTGATCCAACAATTACACATAAAGTAAAAAAGGGAGAAACAGTTGAATCTATAGCTCAAAAATATGATTTAACCCCTGATGACTTATTTCAATTAAATAATTCAAAAGTGATTAAAGAATTAGTGGTTGGTAAAGATATAATTATTGGATATGCTCATAATATGGAAGAAAAGAAAGCCTTTTTAAAAGGAGATATTAGTGTACTTAAACACGAACATTAATTACCAGTCTTTTCTTTTTATTAGGTTTTCTATATGTGCATAATGATGGTTACAATGCCAAGCATAAACTCCAATATTTTCTTTTAAGCCAATATCTTCAAATCCATCTGGATGAATGAAGTTTTTGTTTAAATCTTCTAAAGTTAAGCCTTTTAAAAAATAGACCCATTTAGCATGTAAGGCTTTTAATGAATTTAGTGATAGATCAATAGGAGCAGACTTAGAATCAAATAATTCAGCCCAACGATCTTCATAATATACTTTAATTACAGGTTTATCTTCTGTTAAAGCCCATTTAAAACGAGTATATGAATTATGATGGCTATCAGCACAATGATGTACAACTTGTCGTATAGTCCAACCACCGTCTCTATACGGAGTATCTAATTGTTTTTCAGATAAATTGTTAACTAAAAGTTCTAATCGATTAGGAAACTCCTCTAAAACTGTTACCCATTCAGATATATTTTTAGTTGAAATTTTTTCAGGAATTGTTGGTTTCCCAATCGGATATTTTAATTCGTACATTATTAGTCGTTTTCTTTTTTAGTTAACTTTTTTAATGCTCTTTTAGAACTTCTATTCTCAGGGTTTATACTCAACGATTTTTTATAATAGGTGATAGCATTAACTGTATCTTTCATTTTTAAGTAAGCATCCCCAGTACTATCGTAAGTGTTAGAACTTTTAGGGTATAACTCTATATTAATTTTAAATACATTTATAGCTTCTTCGAACATATCTTTAGATAAATAGCGATAACCTAATCTATTTAAGTTTCGCTCTCTAATTACTGGATTTAAACTGTCTTTTGCTTTAATATTTTTATAACCATTTAAAGCAGCTTCAAAATTATTAGTAGCTAGATATTCACTAGGAGTTTTTTCGCCTTCTTTTAATTTATTGAAGACATATTTTTTTCCTTCATGCTCACGTTTTTCAGCAAGTTTTATATAGTTTTCTGAAGTGTTAAAAACTAGTTTTTCATTTAATTCACGAGCGTAAAATGTACTATCGTTAATTTTTAAAGGCTCTAGGTTTTGTTTTCTCCAGTTTAGTAATAACTTACCTTCATCAAATTTTATTTCTATTACTTCATCTGCATTAAAAAAATAGCGCCCAGAAGCTTTTTGTATAAAGTCTTCAGAGTTTTTCTTTGAGGTACAACTTGTAATTAATAACAGAATTGAGATAAAGAATAGTTTAGTTTTCATTGTTAGTTAGCTTTTTGTAAAAATATAATAATATGACGACTGAACGAATAAATAGTTACAAGTTAATTACAAAGTTTTAGTTGGCATAAGAATTGACTTATATAGATGGATAAAAAGATGTTTTATTTATACATCACTGTTTATCAAATATTTACATATTCAGGAGTGGTTTTTCTATTTAATTATAAAATGAAGAAATGTCACTATGACAGATACATAAGATATGAGTAAATCAAAAATAATACATTTAGACAATTTGTCGCTTCAAGATGCTTTTAATGAGAATTCAGAGTTAATTCCATTATTAACACCGGAGGACGAAGAAAATATGAATAAGGAAGAAATTCCTTCAGAATTATCAATCTTACCTTTAAGAAATACGGTGTTATTTCCAGGTGTTGTAATTCCTATTACAGCAGGTAGAGATAAATCGATTCAGTTAATAAAAGATGCAAATAAAGGAGATAAGGTAATTGGAGTTGTTTCTCAAAAAAATAGCGAAGTTGAAGATCCTAGTTTAGATGATATTCATAAAACGGGTGTAGTTGCACAAATTTTAAGAGTATTAAAAATGCCTGATGGTAACACAACGGTTATTATTCAAGGTAAAAAGCGTTTTGAAATTAACGAAATTACACAAGAAGAGCCTTATTTAAAGGCTAATGTTCAAGAAGCAGTTGATGATAGAGAGATAGATGATCAAAAAGAATTTGATGCAATTATTGAATCTATTAAAGAATTAGCATTAGAGGTTATTAAAGAAAATCCGATGTTACCTTCTGAGGCTTCATTTGCTATTAAAAACATACAATCTAGTTCGTTTTTGGTGAATTTTATTTCATCAAATATGGAGTTAAGTGTGGCGCAAAAACAAGTTTTATTAGAAAAAGATAACTTGAAAGAACGCGCACTTTTAACTTTGAAAAACTTAGATAAAGAGCTTCAAAAGTTACAATTGCGTAATGATATTCAGTCGAAAACTAGATCAGACTTAGATCAACAACAACGTGAATATTATTTAAATCAGCAATTAAAGACTATTCAAGATGAATTAGGTGGAGTTTCTCATGATCAGGAATTAGATGAGATGAGAAAAAAATCGAAGTCTAAAAAATGGAATAAGAACGTAGCAGAAACATTTGAAAAGGAGATAAATCGTTTAAAACGAATGAACCCTCAAATGGCTGAATATGGTGTGCAGCGTAATTATTTAGAGTTGATGTTAGAATTACCTTGGGGAGAATATTCTGAGGATAAATTTGACTTAAAAAAGGCTCAAAAAATATTAGATAGAGATCATTTTGGTCTTGAAAAAGTGAAAGAACGTATTATAGAGCATTTAGCAGTTTTAAAATTACGTGGTGATATGAAATCTCCAATTATCTGTTTATATGGACCTCCAGGAGTTGGTAAAACTTCTTTAGGTAAATCGGTAGCAGAAGCATTAGGACGTAAGTATGTTCGTATGTCGTTAGGTGGTTTACGTGATGAAGCTGAAATTAGAGGTCATCGTAAAACCTATATTGGAGCAATGCCAGGGCGTTTAATTCAGAATATTAAAAAATCTGGTACATCAAATCCTGTATTTGTTTTAGATGAAATTGATAAGTTAAGTCAAAGTCATCAAGGAGATCCTTCTTCAGCAATGTTAGAAGTATTAGATCCTGAGCAAAATACTGAGTTCTATGATAATTATTTAGAGGTAGGTTACGACCTTTCTAAAGTATTGTTTATAGCTACAGCCAATAATTTAGGGCAAATTCCTTGGGCACTTCGTGATCGTATGGAACTTATAAATGTTACTGGTTATACAATAGAAGAGAAAGTTGAAATTGCTAAGAAATATTTATTTCCAAAGCAATTAAGAGAACATGGATTGACCACAGAACATTTAACTGTTGCTAAAAAGCAAATAGAAAAAATTGTTGAGGGTTATACTCGTGAATCTGGAGTTCGTGGTTTAGAAAAACAAGTAGCTAAAGTCGTTCGTTTTGCTGCTAAATCTATTGCGATGGAAGAGGAATATAATGTTGTTTTAACGAATGAAGATATTGAAACAATTTTAGGACCTGCACGTTTAGAACGTGATAAGTATGAGAATAATGATGTTGCTGGTGTTGTAACTGGTTTAGCTTGGACAAGTGTTGGAGGTGATATTTTATTTATAGAATCGATTTTATCTAAAGGGAAGGGAGCACTTTCTATAACGGGTAACTTAGGTAAAGTGATGAAAGAATCATCTACCATAGCTATGAAGTATATTAAGTCTAATGCTGAAGAATTTGGAATTAATTCTGAAGTATTAGAAAAGTATGATGTGCATATTCATGTACCAGAAGGTGCTACTCCAAAAGACGGGCCAAGTGCTGGTATAACCATGTTAACTTCATTAGTATCTGTATTTACACAACGTAAGGTTAAAAATAAATTAGCTATGACTGGTGAGATTACTTTAAGAGGAAAAGTATTACCGGTAGGAGGTATTAAAGAAAAAATATTAGCAGCTAAAAGGGCAAATATTAAAGAGATTATTTTATGTAGTGAGAATAAAAAAGATATTCTTGAAATTAAAGAAAGTTACCTTAAAGGAATGAAATTCCATTATGTAACAGAAATGAGTGAGGTAATTGATATAGCACTTACGAAACAAAAAGTAAAGAATGCTAAGAAGCTAGTATAGTTTAAAGCCTCACAAATTGTGAGGCTTTTTTTATTTTAAGATAAATAGTAATTTATAAAAAATAAAACCGCAGCTAATTAGCTGCGGTTTTTATATATAAACGAATGATAAATATATTATCCTTTTACTTTATTTTTAAATTTATCAAACTTGTTAGCTGTCTTCTTAGGCCAGCTATTGTTTGAAGTATCAATATCAGCAGTTTCTAAATCAGGATCTACTACAATGCTTTTAATTTCTTGATCTGAAGAAAATACTCTATATGCTTTCTCATCATTTTTCATCCAAATTTGAGCAGGGAAAGTTTCACGTTTCTTAGTTCCATCAGCATATGTTAACTCAACAATAATAGGCATTGGTAAACCTCCTGGTTTTTCAAATTCTACTTGATACATATATTTAGGTAACTTTTTTAAGTTTGCTTTTTTATCAGCAGCTAAACCGTTGATATAAGTTTCAACTTCAGTAGCATTAGCATCTTCTTTATTAGTTGTTAAGAAAACTAATTTTCCTAAACGTGCAAAATAAGAAGGATATTGTTCTTGTAATTTTTTAGTTCTTTCATTTGGTTTATTAGTTAAAAATAAAGGTTTAACTTCTTTAATTCCAACATCAGAATAATCAGTAGTATAGAACCATCCTCTCCAGAACCAATCTAAATCCATACCAGAAGCGTCTTCCATTGTTCTAAAGAAATCTGCAGGAGTAGGGTGCTTAAACATCCATCTTTTAGAGTACGTTCTAAAAGCATAGTCGAATAATTCTGGTCCCATAATAGTTTGACGTAACATGTATAAACCAGCAGCTGGTTTTGTATATGCATTAGGTCCAAAGTTTTTAACATAGTCTCCTTGCGACATAATAGGAGATAAACGCTTTTGATCTAAGCTCATATAACGAACAATATCTTTAGGTAAGTTCCCAGTATTAAACTTAGGATCGTAATCTAATTCAGCTAAAATTTCAACAAAAGAATTTAATCCTTCATCCATCCAAGTCCATTGACGCTCATCAGAGTTTACAATCATAGGGAAGAAGTTATGACCAACCTCATGTGTAATTACTCCAATCATTCCATTTTTAACTCTATCAGAATATGTTCCATCTGGATTTGGACGACCATAGTTAAAACAAATCATAGGATATTCCATACCTTGATTCTTTGCGTGTACAGAAATAGCTTTAGAATACGGATAGTCAAAAGTCATTTTAGAATACTCTTCTAAAGTATTTGCAACTACTCTTGTTGAATGCTCTTCCCATAAAGGATTCCCTTCTTTAGGATATAAAGAAACAGCCATTACGTCTTTACCGTTAATATTTACTGCCATTGCATCCCAAATATATTTTCTTGATGAAGCAAATGCATAATCACGAACGTTATTTGCTTTAAAATGCCAAGTCTTCGTTTTTGTAGAATGATCTTTTTCTGCTTTTTCTGCTTCTTCTTGTGTTACAATAAAAACAGGATCTTTATATGATTTTCTAGCTTTAGCCCAACGCTTACGTTGCTCTTTCGTTAATACTTCTTTCTCGTTTTGTAATTCTCCAGAAGCATCTACAATATGATCTGCAGGAACTGTTAATTTAACATCGTAATCACCAAATTCTAAAGCCCATTCACTACGACCCCAAAATTGCATGTTTTGCCACCCTTCAACATTGTTGTAAACAGCTAAACGAGGAAAAAATTGAGCGATAGTATAGTTTTTGTTTCCGTCAGGAAATAATTCAAAACCAGAACGGCCACCATCTTTAACAGAATTGTTTATTAAATAGTTCCATTTAATACTGAATTTAAAAACCTCACCAGGAGCTAATGCTTTAGGTAAGTTAATACGCATCATAGTTCTATTAATAGTATAAGGTAAATCTCTACCATCAGCATATTTTACAGCTTCTATTTTAAAACCAAAATCTTTTGCTTTTCCCATATTATCGTTAACAAACTTTTCAGGAGTTTGAAAACCACTTGCACCTTTAGATTCTGCCAAAGGAGTTTTAGAATCTGGAGCACGCATATTTTGATCTAACTGCACCCATAAATATTCTAAATTATCTTTAGAGTTATTATGATACGTAATAGCCTCATCACCATATAATTTATTATTAGCTTCATCTAAACGTAAATCCATTACATAATCAACCTTCTGTTGAGTATACTGATGACCAGGAGCACCAGAGGCAGTTCTTTGATCATTAGGTGTTGGCAATACGTCTTTTAATTGACGAAATTTGTTTTGGTCTATATGACCTTTTTGAGGTTCTTTTTCTTTTTTAGTTTCTTGAGCAAATAAAGATGCCGAAACGAAAAGAGCTGATAACAATAGCGAAGAGTATTTTCTCATTTCTATTTTTGATTGAGTTAAAAAAATAAGCGGGAAGTTACTGATTTTTGATTGGTATAAAAGGAATTTTGTTAAAACTTTAACAGACCTTTAACTTTGTAGTGACTTCAATAAAAAAAAGGCGATATAATTAATTATATCGCCTTTTAAATTTATGGTTTCTAGTTTTTTATTTTATTCTTAAACTTATCAAACTTATTCATAGTTTTCTTTGGCCAACTATTATTTGTAGTATCAACATCAGCAGTTTCCAAATCAGGATCTATAGTAATACTTTGTAGTTCTTTATCTGAAGAGAAAACTTTTGTTACTTTCTTGTCATTTAATCTCCAAATTTGAGCTGGATAAGTTTTCTTTTCTTTTGTTCCGTCCTTATAAGTAAATTCAACAATAATAGGCATTACTAATCCACCAGGTTTGTTGTAAGTTATTTCATAATGATACTTATTTTGTTTTTTTGAAAACCCTAAACTAGCAGAAGTATCTTCATTAAAATTAACAGAACCATCGTTGTTTTTAGAAGTATAAAACTTTTTAACTCCTTTAATTCCAATATCAGTTACATCAGTTGTATAAAACCAACCTCTCCAGAACCAATCTAAATCCATTGCAGAAGCATCCTCCATTGTTCTAAAGAAATCTGCAGGAGTAGGGTGTTTAAACTTCCATCTTTTTGCATAGGTTTTAAAAGCATGGTCGAATAACTCGTGCCCCATAATAGTTTCTCTTAATATCCATAAGGCAGTTGCAGGTTTACCATAAGCATTATTTCCAAACTCATATACATGATCTCCTTTAGACATGATAGGTGCAATTTTAGATTGATCTCCAGCCATGTATTTTACAATGTTTTTTGGATAACCTCTTGTAATAGGGAAGTTTTTGTCATAATCTAATTCCGCTAACATTTCCATATAAGAGTTTAATCCTTCATCCATCCAAGTCCATTGTCTTTCATCAGAATTTACAATCATAGGGAAGAAGTTGTGTCCAACTTCGTGAATGGTAACTTTAATCATTCTGTATTTTGTTCTATCAGAATAAGTTCCGTCTGGATTTGGTCTTCCAGGATTAAAACAAATTTGTGGATATTCCATTCCCATTTGTCCATCAACAGAAATTGCTTTGTGATAAGGATAGTCAAATGTATATCTAGAGTATGTTTTTAAAGTTTGTGCAACGGCTCTAGTAGAGTGTTCACCATAAAGTGGATTTGCTTCTTTAGAATATAAAGATTCAGCCATTACAGTTTTATTATTTATATCGACCGCCATAGCATCGAAAATAAATTTACGTGAAGTAGCAAATGCGTAATCTCTAACATTTTTAGCTTTAAATTTCCAAGTTTTAGTTTTGTTAGAGCGACCTTGTTCAATTTTTGTAGCTTCTTCTTGAGTTCTTATAATAACAGGATTGTCAAAGGTTTTTCTCGCTTTTTCAAAACGTTTTAATTCCGTTTTAGAAAAAACTTCTTTTCTGTTTTGTAGCTCTCCTGTTGCTCCTAACATATGATCTGCAGGAACCGTAATATTTACATCAAAATCTCCAAATTCAAGAGCAAATTCACTACGTCCCCAAAATTGATCGTTTTGCCAACCTTCTACATTATCGTAAACACACATTCTCGGGTAAAACTGTGCAATAACATAATTGTTATTTCCATCTTCAGGAAAATGCTCAAAGCCTGATCTTCCGCCTTGAGTTCTATGGTTATTAATGTTATACCACCAAGAAATATTGAATTTAAATGTTTCTCCAGACGCTAATGGTTTCGGTAAATTAATACGCATCATTGTTTGATTGATCGTATGCGATAAATTACTTCCATCAGTATTTGTTACACTTGTAATTTTAAATCCACCATCGAAAGGTGTTTCAGGGAAAGCTCTATCAAATCTTCTTTTACTTAGCTTTTTTCGAACTTTACCAGAACTGATATCTGGTGTTTTTGAATCAGCAGCACGCATATTTTGATCTAATTGTACCCATAAATATGGCAATTCATCTACCGAATTATTGTGATAGGTTATTGTTTCGTTACCAGTAATTCGCTGTTTATCATCGTTTAAAATAATATCCATCGTATAATCAACTTTTTGCTGTGTATACTCTCTTCCTGGAGCACCAGAAGCTGTATGTTGATTGTTAGGAGTCGGTAACTCTTGTTTTAATTGTCTAAACTTATTCTTATTGGTATGTCCTTGTTTTGTTTGTGCAACTAAAGCGGTTGTAACAAATAAAAAAGCAAGTACAAACGAAGTTATTTTCTTCATGAGTTTGTTGTTTGTTTAATTGTGGTTGAATTTAATAATTAGTAAAAGATAAACTTAGAAAATGTTAAAATTTTAACAAACCTTTATCGTTTTTTTTAGTTAAAAATAAACTTTTACGCTCTTTTTTAATTGATGCCTTTACAAGGTTCTGTTGGTCTGGAAAGTATTTTATTAAAACATCATTTTGAATTTCGATAGACTTTACTGATGAAACATTTTCTATTTCGAGATAGAAGTAAACAATATTTCCGTCGTACTCTTTTCCAATAAAATTATAGTCAAGCTTTTTATTATTGATAAGAACTTTAAAGTGTTCGTTTAAATATTTAAAGAAATATTCATCAGAATTTTTTAATTCTTTTTTAGTGGATAACTGTAGGTCTACATTATAATCTTGATTGATGGCAGTTTCAATGTCATCCATAAAAACATTCATAATCATTTGAACAGAATGTGTTTCTTCTTTATATTCAATTTCTGTTAAAGCTATGTAGTATTTGTGAATCGAAAAAGATAATAGTGGCACTATTAATAAAACTACGAATAATTTTTTCATACTTCGTTAAAAATCAATTATTACGCCAAATTAGTGTTTTTCGATAAGTTTAAGATAATTTGTGTGTTCTTTTCTTAGGATATTAATAACTTTTAAAGTTTCATTTTTTTTGTATAAGTTTTCAATACCTAAAGGATTGCAATATTCAAGAAAATGATAATATCTATCAACAGGAATTTTTAATTCTATAAAAAAGAAATCTTCACCTAACTCATTTAAAAGTTTAGCAGGCAAATTTTCTTTATAAGCTAGTTCTTTTCTAAGCTTTTTTAATTCTCTTACTTGTTTAAAAGGAATAACATTTGTTGTACCGAATCCTTCAAAAGATGTAGTAGGATCGGTTCTAGCTATAATTGGCTTTACACTAGTGTTTATATGATCTTTTGAGTTATTTGTGTATTTTATATCAGTAAAATCACTGGCTTTTTTAGCAACCTCTAATTTAGGATTACGTTTTACTTTTTTTAAATCACTACTAAGTGAACCAGAAAGATTATTGTTTTCAAGAGATACTTCTTCTAGCTTATATACTTCTTTTTCTAAAGTTGTTCTTTTTCTATAAACATTAAAATCGTTTGGAATAAGTTTTTCGAATATAATTTTATATCCTATTGATGAAAAACGAATAGAGTCACCAGGTTTAGCGAAAATTCGATATTCTCCTTTTTCGTTTGAAAATGTTGCTTGACTTGTTGTGAAGTTTACAACGTGTGCATTTTCTAAAACGCCACTTTCGTTGTAAATAATTCCAAATAATGTTTTACGTTCTTCTTGAGAAAAAACAACTTGGGATAGAAAGATAAAGAGAAGCAGTACTTTTTTCATGATAATCTATGATTAGTGTACTTCTAAAGATACGAAAATTTTAGTGAAAAATAAACTAGTTTCTTTGTGGAAAATGAAAGAAGATTAGAATTTATTGATATGTTTTCGGGTTTAGTTCTTTAAATTCAATAGCTTTTTGTTCTAAAAATTTGAGCATAGCAATTTTTTCACGGTAATTAATTGTACTAAAATCACTATCAGATTCGCAATAATGTACAAATCGAAAAATATCTTCACTCTTAAGTTTTAAATGGTGTTTAATATAATTTTTATAGTTAGTATGTATGAATGTAATTCTCTTTTCTTCTTTTTCGATAGCCTTTAGCTTACGAAGTTTTTTAATTCTACCAGAAATTCTATTAATTATGTGATCGATAGAAAGTAAATTACCGCCTCCTAAAGCGGTGTATAATTTCCTTTCAGCTGGAGTTAGAATTCTTGAGCCTGCATACGGCAACTTTAAAGATTTAGCATCAATAGTTTTTTCTGTTTTTATTTTTTTACTGTCTGAACTTAAATAGCCTAATAAATCATGATTTCTAATTTTAACTTCATCTAATTCATAATTTATTTTTTCGATAAAAATATTATTCTGCTGTATTCCAAAGTGAGTAATTTTTACTTTATAGGTTTTAGTTTTATAACCTATAGATGAAATTTTTAAACTATCGTTTGGTTTGGCTAAAATTCTGAATTCTCCAGATTCATTCGAGAATGTTCCTTGATTGGTGTTTTTATTAATGATATGAGCATTTACAATAGGCCCTATTTTATCTTTAATTTCTGCATACAAAAACTTTCTACTTTCTTGAGCTGTGGCTTTTGTAAAAATTATCAAAAAATAGAAGAGTAGTAGCTTAAGTTTCATTCTCGTAAATTTATAATTTTTAAATAACCTTTGCTTTCTTCTTGTAGTATTTTTATTACATCAATTTTTTTATCATCCTTATATAATTGTTCAATATTTAGAGTATTACAATACTCTAAAAAATGCAAATAATTTTCTTTTGGAATTTTTAATTCATTAAAAAAGAAACTAGCACCAAATTCAGAGATTAACATTTTAGGAAAATTTTCTTTGAATGCAATTTCTTTTCTGACTCTTCTTTTTTCGGCAGCATGAGCATCTGGTCCAGACCCAAATGAACCACCTACACCAGCAAACTTGGTTGTAGGATCAGTTTCTTTTCTCATGTCAGGAGCTTTTGATCTATCAATTTCATCAATAGTATTAATAACAGCTTTTTCAAAATCAATCATAGAAAAATCTAAGGCTCCTTTAGATTTTACTATCGCAACATCTTCGGGAGTTTGTTTCATATCTCTAGAAAGTATTCCGAATAGATTGTGTTTTTTTAGAGCTACTTCATCCAATTCAATTATATTTCTTTCAAGGATAAAAGAATTTATTTGCATCCAAAAATGATTAGGTTTAACAACAATAACCTTGGTTTTATAACCTACAAATGAAATTTTTAAACTGTCATTCGGTTTCGCTAAAATTCTGAACTCTCCACCTTCATTTGTATAAGTACCTTGATTTGTGTTAGTGTTAATAATGTGCGCATTACTAATTTCAGCGATGTTATCTGTAATTTTAGCGTATAAGAATTTTCTTTTTTCTTGTGCTAAAGATTTTGAAATTATAAATGATAAAATAAAAGTTACGAGTAGTTGTTTTTTCATGCAATTATTTTTGAGTTACTCTGGTATTTTCTTTTTCTATTAAGTAAGGAGAGTTTTTACTGTTATCAATTAAAACTGAAGTTAACTCTAAAAGTTTCTCTTTATAAAATAAATTCATAATGCCTTTAGAAATACAGTGTTCAATGAATGGATTGATACTTTCTCTTTTAATTTTTAACTGTTGAACAAAGAAACCATCAGTAAAATATTGTCGTATTTTTTTTATGTTTTTATCTTCAGCTTTTAACTTTCGGAGTAATTTTTTCTGTTTTGTTTTTCCGTTTAAAGCATTTATTAATCCAACAACACTAACAGATAAACCAGATTCTATTTCTACGGTATTATCTTTATCTGGTTTTTTAGAATTTGCGTATGGTAGTTTTAATGTTTTTGCATTTACAATTGGCCCATTATGCGGAAGTATATCTTTATCTATTTCAAAAATTCCTTTTTTCCTTTCAAGAACAACTTCATCTAGCATATAGTTTTTACTATCAAGAAAAATATTGATTTTTTTAGTACTAATATTTTTATCTGTTATTGTTTGTTCTTTAAACTCAATGTTTAAATGAGATATAATCAGGATATCATTTTTTGAAGCAAGAATTTCAAACTTTCCATTCTCGTTTGAAACTGTACCAATGTCTAATTTTTTATTGATGATGTGAACATCTTGCACAGGAATGCTATCTAAATAAATATGCCCAGAAATAATTTTCTGATTATTCTGAGACAGAATTGTAGTAGTTATGATTGTAAATAATATGAATGCAATTTTTTTCATTTAACAAATAAACTACTTAAGAGTCTTAAAAATGTTTTAATAGAGTGGTAATTTTTTGTTAATTTGAAGTATGAAGAAATTAATAATAGCAAGTACATCAACAGTTCACGGGAGTGGATATTTAGAATATATTTTACCAACACTTTCTACTTTTTTTAAAGAAGCAAAAACGATTTTGTTTATTCCTTTTGCGCGTCCTGGAGGTATTAGTTATGATGATTATACAGAAATAGCTAAAAAGGCATTTAATAAAATTGATAAAAATGTAGTTGGTATCCATGAGTTTGAAAATCCTAAAGAAGCCTTAAAACAAGCTGAAGGTATTTTTACTGGAGGCGGTAATACTTTTGAACTGGTAAATCAATTATATAAGAATGATATTGTTACTGTTTTAAAAGATGTAATTGAAAAGGGAACACCTTATTTAGGTACAAGTGCAGGAAGTAATATTTGTGGCGTAACGATGATGAATACGAATGACATGCCAATTGTATATCCACCAAGTTTCAAAACTTTAAGTTTAATTCCGTTTAATATCAATGCACATTATTTAGATCCGATTAAAGGATCTACACATATGGGAGAAACTCGTGAAACAAGAATAAAAGAGTATCATGTTTTTAATAAAACAGCTGTTTTAGGATTAAGAGAAGGAAGCTGGCTAGAGGTTAAAGGTGAGTCAATAATACTAAAAGGTAATCTAACAGCAAGATTGTTTAAAAAAGATAAAACTCCAGTTGAATTAGAAGCGAATAAAGAAATCAATAATTGGTTTTAATAAAAAAACTCCAAACTAATGTTTGGAGTTTTTTTATTTTATGAGTTTCTCCTATTACAAGCGAGTAATGTATTTTTTAAAAGCATAGCAATTGTCATTGGTCCAACACCACCAGGAACAGGTGTAATGAAACTTGCTTTTTCGGACACTTCTTTAAAAGCAACGTCACCAACCAAACGGAAACCTCTTTTTTTAGAAGCATCTGCTACACGAGTTATTCCAACATCAATAATAGTTACGTCTTCTTTAACCATATCAGCTTTTAAGAATTCTGGTATTCCTAAAGCAGCAATGATTATATCTGCTTTTAAAGTTATTTCTTTTAAGTTTTTAGTTCTACTATGTGTTAAGGTAACAGTAGCGTTACCAACTTTTCTTTTTTGAGCAAGTAAAATACTCATTGGGCTACCTACAATATGACTACGTCCAATAACGACAACATTCTTTCCGCTAGTTTCTACATTGTAACGATCTAATAATTCTAAAATTCCGAAAGGAGTAGCAGAGATAAAAGTAGGTAGATTTAAAGCCATTTTACCCACATTTGTTGGATGAAATCCATCTACATCCTTATCAGGGTCTATCGCCATTAAAATCTTTTGTTCATCAATATGATCGGGTAGGGGTAACTGAACTATAAATCCGTCAATCTCTTTATCTACATTTAAAATAGCGATTTCGTTTAATAACTCTTCTTCAGTTGTATCTTCAGAAAGTCTTATTAAAGTAGATTCAAAACCAACACGCTCGCAAGCTTTAACTTTTGCATTTACGTAAGTTAAACTAGCTCCATCATTACCAACGATTATGGCAGCTAAATGAGGTGTTTTTTTTTCATTATTTTTTAATTCAGATACTTCAAGAGCAATTTCTTCTTTAATATCTGCTGATGTTTTTTTACCGTCTAGTAAAATCATTGTTGTTGTGTTGTTGTGTGTTTGTTGAGTTGTGTATATAAAAAAAGAGAAGCCGAAGCCTCTCTTTTGCATTATCTCATGCCTTTCATCATTTGCATCATTTTTCTTCCGCCACCACCTTGCATCATCTTCATCATCTTGCTCATTTGGTCGAATTGCTTCATTAACTGATTTACTTCTTGTACTGATGTACCAGAACCTTTTGCAATTCTTTTTTTACGGCTTGCGTTTATCGTTGTTGGTGTGCTTCTTTCTACTGGAGTCATCGATTGAATAATTGCTTCAATTCCTTTAAAGGCATCATCATCAATATCTACATCTTTCATGGCTTTACCAGCACCAGGAATCATTCCAACTAAATCTTTCATGCTACCCATCTTTTTGATTTGTTGAATCTGATTTAAGAAATCATCAAAACCAAACTGATTTTTAGCAATCTTCTTTTGTAATTTTCTAGCTTCGTCTTCGTCGTATTGTTCTTGAGCACGTTCTACTAACGAGATAACGTCTCCCATTCCTAAAATACGATCAGCCATACGATCAGGGTGGAATACATCAATAGCATCCATCTTTTCACCAGTACCGATAAATTTAATAGGCTTGTCTACTACCGTTTTAATAGATAATGCCGCTCCACCACGAGTATCACCATCTAATTTGGTAAGAATAACTCCATCAAAATTTAAAACATCGTTAAAGGCTTTAGCTGTATTTACAGCATCTTGCCCTGTCATAGAATCTACAACAAATAATGTTTCTTGCGGAGTAACAGCTTTGTGAATGTTTGAAATTTCATTCATCATTTCTTCATCAACAGCTAAACGACCAGCAGTATCAATAATTACCACATTTTTGCTATTCGCTTTTGCGTGTTTAATTGCGTTTAATGAAATTTCAACAGGATCTTGATTCCCTTCTTCAGCATAAACTTCAACACCAATCTGTTCACCAACTACACGTAACTGATTTATAGCGGCAGGACGATAAATATCACAACCAACTAATAAAACATTCTTAGATTTTTTAGTTTTTAAGAAGTTAGCAAGTTTACCAGAAAAGGTAGTCTTACCAGACCCTTGTAAACCAGACATTAAAATTATAGTAGGAGAGCCACCTAAATTAATACCAACAGTATCACCACCCATTAATTCGGTTAATTCGTCTTTAACCAATTTAACCATTAATTGCCCTGGATTTAATGTAGTTAATACATCTTGACCAAGCGCTTTTTGTTGTACTGTTTTAGTAAATTGTTTGGCTATCTTAAAGTTAACATCGGCATCTAATAAAGCTCTACGAACTTCTTTTAGAGTTTCTGCAACGTTAACTTCGGTAATTTTTCCGTGTCCTTTTAGCGTATGTAACGCTTTATCTAACTTTTCACTTAAATTATTAAACATGTATCGGCTTCATTTTTAGAGGCACAAATATAAGAATTTTGTTGATAGATTCCGGCTTTTTTTAAAGCTCTTTATGAGGTTGTTAACTTTAATAAGGTTAGTGTTTGTCTTTTAAAATTGTAGCATGATGCTCTGTATGATAAGCTGTCCACATAATAATTTCACGCACAGGCATTTTACCCATTAAAGGATGCGGTAAGATTAAGTTGTCTAGATCTTTATCTTTCCATTTATTTGTTTTATGTTGCAGTTTTTTATTTTGTATTTGTAGTGTATTAAGTAGTTGTTGATACTTCTTTTGATCTGGAGTTTTTACTCCAATATTAAACTCTCTTGCTTTATCTTGATTTTTAGACAACTTTTCTTGATAACGATTTACGACATCATCATAAGCTCTAACTTCTCTATTTGAGTTTCCGAATTTATATTTTAATATGAATTTAGGAAAACTTAACGCATGATTTACTTGCTTAATCGAATCTACTAAATGCTCTATATGCTGTCCCGTTGTCCACTTACCTTTTGGACCTTTATTAAAACTATCCTCAGGTTGATTTTCTAGCCAGTTAAATAACTTTTGGTGTTTTTCTTCTAATAAATCGATTATAGCTTCTTTGTTCATTTTCTATAAGTTAAAAGTTAAATATACAAAGAATAATTAGTATAGTTTTCTTCTTTTATAACCAATAATCAACCCAATTAATCCAATAATCGGAAAGCTAATAAATAATGGCATTAGGACTGTTGTACTAATTATAAACTTAACACTGATTGTAGCTATAAAGAAAATTATTCCTAAGGTAATCCAAATAGAATCATGTTCTAACCTTTTTTTATCTGATGTAATTGGTTTCTTGTTTACTAATACTTTTAAGGAATCCCAATCCCAGATTAATAATAGGATAGTTGCCAATAGCATAAGCCCTGTAATAATTGGTGTTCCATTAAAATCATACGAAATAGTAATAATAAAAACGTTAGCTATGATTGGTAAAAACATGACAGCTCCTAATTTTGCATAACGTTGAGTGATTAATAATGAACCAGCAACTAATTGAACGAAACCTAGAAACTTCCAGTATATACCAGACTGATATAAAGTTTCAAAAAAATGCCATGCGCTGTTAATTGGACTTTTAGCTCCGCTTTCAGCAGTGAAACGCAACCCTTGAAGTTTAACAATGCTAGCAAAAATAAATGCAAATCCTATTAAGTAGCGAGTGTAAATGATAAATAACTGTGCCCAAGTGTTTTGTTTCATCAGAAAAAGTTTTTGTAGTTTAGTTATTCTGAAGACGATAGACACATAAAAATGTTACCTAATTTTATAAGTCATCAGTAAAATGAGTTCTTCTTTTTTCTTTAGAAAATTTGTCTGCATTATATTCTTTAGAGGTACCTTTTGCTACCGATAATGATTTCCAATCACTATCTAATAATAGTTTTGCTAAAAATACAATCTGCCCTACGTGATATGAGTAATGGCAAAGTTGTCGATTAATAGCTTCAGTTACTGTGTGTCCATGATTTCTGATATAAACAATAGTATCTTGATTCTTTTCATCAATAGAATTTATTGCTTCAAATAAGCATTGCCATCCCATTTCCCAGTAAGCAATAACTTCTTCTTTAGATGTAAATGAATTTATAAATTCATCATCTCTATTACGCCATTCTTTCTCTCCATCTTCAGTTAAAAAATTGGTCCAACGAGATTTCATGTTTCCAGCGATGTGCTTTACAATAATTGCAATAGAATTATCATCAATATTTGATAACCAGAAAAATTGATCATTTGTTAATTGAGAAAAGGTTTTATCTCCTAATAGTTTATAATATTCAAATTGTTTTTTTACACTTGGTAAGTATGATGCATCCATAAAAAAAAGCTGATTTTTAAATCAGCTCTAAGTTACAATATTTTGATAAAATTATTTTTTTGGAACAAACTCTAATGCAGCTCCATTTATACAATGACGTTCTCCAGTAGTTTCTCTAGGACCGTCGTTAAAAGAATGTCCTAAATGACCGCCACAAGTATTACATTTTAATTCAGTACGAGCATATCCAATTTTATAATCAACATCTAATTCAACATTGTTTTTTATGGCTCTGTCAAAAGAAGGCCATCCAGAACGAGAATCATATTTATGATCTGATTTATACAAAGGTGTTTTACAAGCTGCACATACGTAAATTCCTTTTTTGTAGTTTTTATTTAAAGGGCTAGAGTTTCTATGTTCAGTACCAGCTTCTCTAAGAATATAATATTGTTTAGAAGTTAATAATTTTTTCCACTCTTTATTAGTTTTTGAAACCTTGTACGTTTTTTTGCTTTGAGCGTTTCCAGAAAAATTAAATAAAAAAGTTAAAATAAATATTGATAAAAGTCTTTTCATGCTTACTGAGTAATAAAATCCACAATGCTGGTAGTTACCTTTTGATTACGTAAGATTTTGGTATGACCTAATCCGTTAGTAATTAAAAGTTTTCCATTTTGTAGACTTTGACGTATTTGTATAGCACTACTTACAGGAACATCTCCATCTTTTGAGTCATGAACAACTAGCGTAGGTATCGTAACCTTTTTAGCAACTACACTTGAAGAGTGTAAGTCGATATCCGTTTTCCATTGATTATCAAATCCTTTTTTTATTTTTTTTGCTACAATTGGTTTAACCTTTAGGTTGTTTGTAAAATTTAAAATAACGTCAGAAATTTTATCTGCTGAACCTACAGTAACTAACTTTTTTATTTCAAAGTCTTCTGCTATAGCATTTAGTAAACACATACCTCCAAATGAATGCCCTACGGCAGCATCAAAAGGACCGAATTGCGCGTTTATTTCTTTAATCGTATCTAAAAATTCAGGCATCATGGTAGTTTTTCCTGTTGATTCTCCATGAGAAGGACCATCAAAAGAAATAACCATATATCCTTTTTCAAGTAATTTATCGGCAATCATAAATAATTGCGTACTTCTTCCTGCCCATCCATGAACTAATAAAACTTTTTTTTGAGAATATCCGTAAGATAAAACGTGTATTTCTTTAGATATAGCGGGTACAGTTATTGTTTTCTTTTGAGCACTTTCTAGCATTACCTTTTCTCTTTTAGGCATTGAGAATTTAATAGGAGTAATAAAAAGTTTTGAGCCAAATTTAGCAGCTAATGAAGTGGAAAAAAACTGTAAGGCTTTAGCAATTGCAATAACTGATTTTGGTATAGTTAAGCTAGGAGGTAATATTTTTGAATTTTTAAAATTCATAAAAATAGATTTTTAAGATAAAGATAGAATTTGTAATTTTAAAGACACAATATGTTTGTTAAAATGTGACATTTTTTTAAATCTGTGTCATAATAACATAACTGAAATTAATAAAAATATAAAAAATGAAAAGAATTATAGCTTTAGCATTTCTAGCAGTATTTTTAGTAGACTGTAGTACAGTACCTATTACGGGTAGGAAAAGAGTAAACTTTGTTAGTGATGCCCAAATATTACCAGCAAGTTTTGCTCAATATCAAGGTTTTTTAAAAGAAAATAAATTATCAACTAATGTTACAGAAACAAATGAAGTAAAAAGCGTTGGTAAAAGAATTGCATCCGCTGTAGATAGATTTATGAGAGCCAATGGTATGCAAGCTGAAGCAAATTCTTATAAGTGGGAATTTAATTTAGTAGAAGATAATACAGTAAATGCTTGGTGCTTACCTGGAGGTAAAGTAGTTTTTTATACAGGTATTATGCCTATTTGTGCGAATCAGAATGGTGTAGCAGCTGTTATGGGGCACGAAATTGCGCATGCTTTTGCTAAGCATGGTCAAGAGCGTATGTCTTCAGCTCAAATGCAACAAATAGGAGGATTGGCTGTAGCTTTAGGCACTCAAAACAGTAAGAAATCTCAATTATGGAATATGGCTTACGGTATTGGTTCGCAAGTAGGAATGCTAGCATTTAGTAGAACTCATGAAACAGAAGCGGATAAATTAGGATTGGTATTTATGATAATGGCTGGATATGATGGGCGTGAAGCTGCAGAAGTTTGGGTTCGTATGAGTCAAAGAGCTGGTTCTAAAAATGCTCCACCAGAGTTTTTAAGTACACACCCTTCTAATCAGTCGAGAATTCAAACCTTAAAGGCTTTTTTACCAGAAGCAAGACGTTTAGCAGCTAAATACAATACTACTAAGAGTTAAAGAGTATAATAAATTATAGTATATTGCAAACCGTTCATTTTTAATGGACGGTTTTTTTATTCAATATATATGTACAAAATAGGAGATAAGAAATTAATTAACGCTTGGGCATTTTACGACTGGGCAAACTCAGTATATTCATTGGTTATAAGTACCGCGGTTTTTCCGTTATATTATAGTGCAGTAACTAAAGGAAAAACTGTTCGTTTTTTAGGAATGGATTGGGAGCATCCTGATAGTTTATATAGTTATGCATTATCTTTTTCATTTTTAGTAGTAGCTCTAATTTCTCCAATATTATCGGGTATTGCAGATTATACAGGTAGCAAGAAAAAATTCATGAAATTCTTCTGTTGGCTCGGTGGTTTATCGGTAGCAGCATTATATTTTTTCGACGGAATAGATAGTGTTTGGATAGGTATTTGGTTTACTATTTTAGCAAGTATTGGTTTTTGGGCTAGTTGGGTGTTTTATAATGCATATTTACCAGAAATAGCATTACCAGAGCAACAAGATAGAGCTAGTGCTAAAGGATTTATTTACGGATATATTGGGTCAGTAATTTTATTACTAATTAATTTAGGAATGATAATGTTTCCTGAAACATTGGGTATTACTACAGGGATGGCTTCTCGTCTATCTTTCGTTATGGTTGGTATTTGGTGGATTGGTTTTGCACAAATAACTTTTCGTAAACTACCTGATGATATTTATAATAAACAACCTGACAATGACTATATATGGAAAGGATATAGAGAGTTACAGATTGTATTTAAGGAGGTATTAAATTATACGACCTTAAAACGATTTTTATTAGCCTTTTTCTTTTTAAGTATTGGAGTTCAAACTATTATTTTAATGGCGGCTATTTTTGGTTCTTCAGAATTAGGATTGCCATCTGTAAATATGATTATTACTATTTTACTAGTTCAAATTGTTGCAATTTTTGGTGCTTATTTCTTTTCAAGGTTTTCTGATAAGTATGGAAATTTTACAGCATTAAAAGTTACTATTGGTATTTGGATGTTGGTTTGCTTTGCAGCATTTATGCTAGATAAAAACCAAGAAAACGTAGCGTTATATTTTTATGGATTAGGCGGATTATTAGGTTTAGTACAAGGAGCAATCCAATCATTAACTCGTTCTACCTATTCAAAGTTATTACCAGAAACTGAAGACCATGCTACTTATTTTAGTTTTTATGATGTTACTGAAAAAATAGCTATTGTATTAGGAACAGCAGTTTATGGAGCTCTATACGCAATTACAAACTCAATGCAGTGGAGTGTACTTTGTTTAGCTGTTTTCTTTTTAATATCGTTTATTATTTTAAGCACACTTAAGAAAACTAAATACGTAGAATAATTTTAGAAAGAAACATGTGAAGTAATATTCATACTCTCTTTAGTTTTTGGATGCACAAATGTTATACTCTCAGCATGTAAGTATAATCTATCCTCTTTTTGCCCATATAAATCGTCTCCAATAATTGAAGTGTTTAGACCTAAAGAATGAGCAGCATGTACACGTAATTGGTGTGTACGACCTGTAATAGGGTAAAAGTAAACTTTTGTTTTGTTGTTTTTTACCTCAATAGTTTCCCATTTTGTCACAGCATTTTTACCATGCGTATAGCAAACCAATTGCTTCGGTCTATCTTCAAGATCTACTCGTAATGGTAAATCGATTTCTCCTTTGTTTTTTGAGAGTTTTCCATTTAACAAGGCAACATAACGTTTTTGTATAGTTCTATTAATAAACTGAACTTGTAATGCTTTATAAGTATCTTCATTTTTAGCAACGAGTAAAATTCCAGAAGTAGACATATCTAAACGATGAACAACCAAAGGACCTGTAGCTTTAGGATATTTTTTTTTCATTCTGTAATGGACAGAATCTTCAATTTCTTTTCCAGAAACTGATAATAAATCATGTGGTTTATTAATAACAGCTAAAAACTCATCTTCATAAATAATTGAAATCTTTTTTTTTACTTTTAGTTGTGCATATAAAGGATTCTCATTTACAGTGATTCCTTTTAACATATGAGTTAAAATAGGCTTGCATTTACCAGTACAAGCAGGATAGTAGTCTAGATGTTTTCTAACATAAGTTTTTGAAGGTTTGCCCCACCAAAATTCTGCCATACAAATAGGAGTGAGGTTATTTAAAAAAGCATATTGTAATAATTTTGGAGCACAACAATCTCCAGCGCCAGCAGGTATATTTTTTGTAGAATCTTTAAAAATGTCTAATAAATTCTGTTTTTCTTTTGAATTATTTAAAAAAGTATAGTGCTTAAAAATTTCTTGTTGCACCCAAGCAGATAGTTCTTTTCGTTGATTTCTTAATTGCTCAATTTTATTTTGAAAACCTAAATACTTTTTTTTAATAGGAGCAATTTTATATTTTAAATATACTTCATATTCTCGTAAATAGAATTCCTCGTTTATATTTAATTGATTGTCTTGTTGATGTTCTAACTTTCTAAGTTTTCTTCTTTCTTTAACCTTAGTTTGTTCTTCAGTTAGTAAATTTTCATGAAAAGTCTTTGTAGTTAAGTATTTACTTTTGATATCATGATAATTAATACTGTTTTCTAGTTCTGAAATTTGTTTGTTTATCCGATTAAGTTTCTCTTCAGTCTTTAAATAAAAACCATTTTCTTCTAAAACATCATAAACCGGAGGTACAAAATGTTTGTGTTGTGTACTATTAGCAATTTTACCAGAAAAAGCTGCTAAATAGCCAATTTCTCCTTTAGGGCTCTTAACAACTAATACTCCAAACATTTTACCAAGCGCACTAATGTTATCAGTATTTTTAATCCCGAAATTATGAGAGAAATCAGATTGGTTTTGTAAATATTCTTGCAATTCTTCTGAAGCAACTCTTGCTAGAATATTAGGAGTATAATTGTAAGGATAATCAAAAGTATCTGGTAATGATAAAGAATTAATATCTAAATTGAAATGAATAAACTTAGTCATAATGAAAAAAGAAAAAGTGTTGCTTTCACAACACTTTAAATATTTTTATCTATAAATTTTATCGTATAAATCTTTATAAATCTCTTTAATAATTTTACGCTTCATTTTCATGGTAGGAGTAAGGTGTCCACCATCTATAGACCACTCTTCTGGTGTAAGTTCAAAACGTTTAATCATTTCCCAGTTTCCAAACTTAGAGTTACATATGGTAACTTCTTCTTGAATACGTTCAATTACTTTTGGATTTTGAATTAAATCAGCATTGTCTTTTAAATTTAAGTCATGTCTTTGTGCCCATTCTCTTACAAATTCAAAATTTGGTTGAATAAAAGCAGCTGGCATTTTTTCTCCTTCACCAATTACCATTACTTGCTCAATAAAACGTGACTGTTTTAATTCTCCTTCTAATAACGGCGGAATAACATATTTACCTCCTGATGTTTTAAACATTTCCTTAGTTCTACCAGTAATCTTTAAGAAACCATCTTTACAGATATCTCCTTTATCACCAGTATGAAAATAACCGTTTTTAATAACCTCAGCAGTTTTTTCAGGGTCTTTGTAATATCCTTGCATTACATTAGGACCTTTTACTAAAATTTCACCGGTTTCAGCTAATTTTATTTCAACACCTTCAATAATTTTACCTACAGTACCAACTCTAAATCCACCATTACGAACATCGTTTACTGTAATTACTGGAGACGTTTCGGTAAGACCATAACCTTCCATAACAGGCATTCCTGCTGCAGCAAAAACTCTAGTTAAACGAGGTTGTAAAGCTGCTGAACCAGAAACCATTAGTTTTAATTCTCCTCCTAAAGCAGCTTGCCATTTCGAAAAAATAAGTTTACGAGCAATACCTAATTGTTTTTCATACCACCATCCATTAGCTCCGTATGGTTCGTATTTTAGCCCTAAATCGATAGCCCAAAAGAATAACTTCTTTTTAACACCTGTTAAATCAGCTCCTTTAGCATAAATCTTATCGTAAATTTTTTCATATAATCGAGGAACAGCAGTCATTACATGAGGTTTAACCTCTTGAGCATTTTCACTTAATTTATCAATTGCTTCAGCAAAATAAATTGACACTCCGCAATACTGATATAAATACAAGATCATACGCTCAAAAATATGGCAGATTGGTAAGAAGCTTAATCCACGTTCTTGGCCATATAAAAGAGGCACTCTTTTTTCACTTGCTAATACGTTAGAAACAATATTACCATGAGAAAGCATTACACCTTTTGGTCTACCTGTAGTTCCAGAAGTATAAATTAAAGTTGCCAAAGTATCTGAAGTTACAGCGTTTTTGCGTTCTTCAACTTCATTTTGATTACTTTCATCTTTTCCTAATTTTAAAATTTCATTCCAACTTTTTTCGTTAGCAATGTCATCAAAAGTAAAAACTTCTTTAAGTTTAGTATTTCCTTTAATTTGATTTAATTTCTCTAAAATAGTTTCGTCAGAAACAAAACAATAAGTAGCTTCTGAGTGATTTAAAACATATTCATAATCTTCTTTAGAGATTGTAGGATAAATAGGAACATTTTGAGCTCCTGTTTGTAAAATACCTATATCACAAATATTCCACTCTGTGCGGTTATTTGTTGAAATTACTGCAATTTTATCATCTGGTTGAACCCCTAATCTAAGTAAACCTCTACTAATTGTATTAGCTTTATCAATATATTCTTTGGTAGATATAGATTGCCACTTACCATTGTACTTGGTAGTAAAAGCTTTTTCTAAGTTATAAGTTTCTTGTTGATAATAGGGAAAGTCAAAAAGACGTGTAATTTCAATCGACATAAATTCATTTTTTTTGCGCCATGCAAATTATGAAAAATACCCCGATTGCACAAGTTAAACCTTAAGGGTTGATTTATTGTGAATTATATATTTTTTTATATAAATCGTTATATTTTTCTAAGATAACTTTCCTTCTCATTTTTAATGTTGGAGTTAAGTGTCCAGCATCGGTTGTCCATTCGTCAGGTGTAATTTCAAACTTTTTAATTTGTTCCCATTTGCCAAATCTCTTATTGTAATAATCTATTTCTTTCTGAATACGATCTATTAGTTTTTGATCGGTAGAAATATGGTTAATTTTATGATTGTGTCTTTTAGCCCATTCATTTACAAAATCGAAAGATACTTGAATTAATGCTGCTGGCATTTTTTCGCTTTCTCCAACAACCATTACTTGCTCTATAAAGCGAGACTTTTTTAATTCACTTTCTAAAACAGCAGGAGCAATATATTTACCACCAGATGTTTTAAAAATTTCTTTTTTTCTATCTGTGATTTTTAAGAACCCATCGGTATCAATTTCTCCAATATCTCCTGTATGAATATACCCGTTTTTAATAGTTTCATTGGTTTGTTCAGGGTTTTTATAGTATCCCATCATTACATTTGGTCCTTTAACCAAAATTTCTCCATCATCAGCAATTTTAACCGTTACATCTTGAATAATTCTACCAACGGTTCCTATTTTAAATCCTTTACCACGCATATCTGTTACTGATACAGCAGGAGAAGTTTCGGTCATACCATAACCTTCAAAAACTGGAATTCCAGCGGCAGTAAAAACTCTAATTAATCTAGGTTGCATAGGAGCACTACCAGCCAACATAAAATCTAAATTCCCGCCCAAAGCTTGTTGCCATTTAGAAAAGATAAGTTTACGAGCTATCTTTAATTGAAATTCATACCACCAGCCATTTTCTTTATAAGGTTTATAATGTTCTCCTAATTTTAAAGCCCAAAAGAATAAACGCTTTTTTAAACCAGACAAATCACTTCCTTTATCTACTATTTTATCAAATACTTTTTCTAACAAACGAGGTACTACAGCCATAAAGTTGGGCTTTATTTCTCGAAGATTATCACCTATTTTTTCAATACTCTCTGCAAAATGTATTTCAAAGCCCATATATTGACAATAGTAGGAAGAGGCTCTTTCGAAAATATGACAAATAGGTAAGTAACTGATAGCTGTTTTTTTATTATTATGTAGGTCTAATGATTTACCTACAGCAAAAATATTACTTACCACATTATTGTGAGAAAGCATTACCCCTTTTGGTGTTCCAGTGGTTCCAGAAGTATATATTATAGTTGCTAAATCAGATTTTTGTATTGACTTTTTTCTCTGTTCAACTTCAGGTTGTAAATTTTTATTCTCTCCTAATTCTAAGAACGAATTCCAATCATAGTAAGTCTTAATCTCTTCAAAAGTAAATACATTTTTTAACTGAGTTTGATCTTTTACAGCCATAACTTTTTGATACAAATCATCATCAGAAACAAAACAATAAACACTATCTGAATGATTTAAAATATAGGCATAATCTTTTTCAGAAAATGTTGGGTATAATGGTACATTTATCGCTCCAATTTGCATCGTTCCAATATCTAAAACATGCCATTTGGGTTGGTTGGTTGATGTAATTACAGCTATTTTATCTCCCTTTTTTATACCTAGTTTTAATAATGCTCTACTTACTTGATTAGCTTGTTGTATGTATTCTTGTGTTGAAATATTTTTCCAAGTATCACTTTCTTTATACACCAAGCATTTTTGTTGTGGGTAGGTTTTTAATTGATGATAAGGAAAATCGAAAAGGCGAGTAATCTCAGACTGTTTATGCATAAGGGAAAGTTGATTTTGCATAAAACTATGAAAAAAAAGTGAGACAGGTAGTTAATGAAGTTAACTGAACAACTTGTTTACACGACTTTTATAGGTTTGCCCAATAGGAACTTTGTGTTCATCTATAATTATTCTATTACCTTCTATAAATTTTATTTTATCAATAGCAATGATAAATGATTTATGAATTCTTAAGAAGTTAGATGTATCTAAAATAGTTTCATAATGAGATATTTTTTCGTGACTTACAATCATTCCATCTTTTAAATAGAGTTTGGTATAGTTACCATAGGCTTCGATGTATAATAAGGTATTTAAATCTATTTGATGGTGCTTTTTATCCCCTTTTACAAAAAAACGATTAGATGTGTTATTAGAGTTTGAAACTTCTTTAATAATAGTTTTTTCAGTTTGTGAATTTGAAATTTTATTTACTGCTTTTACTAAGCGATCAAAACTAAAAGGCTTTAGTATGTAATCTATTACGTTTAATTCAAAACCTTCTAAAGCATGTTCTTTATAAGCAGTTGTGATTATAGTTTTAGGTGGGTTTGTTAGTGTTTTTAAGAAATCTAAGCCTTTTAATTTTGGCATATTGATGTCTAAAAACATAAAATCAATCGTATTTTCATTTAAAAACTGCATAGCCTCCATAGCATTGTAACAGTTTTTTTCTAATTGTAAATGTGGTAACATACTACAAAACTCTTCAATGATTTCATGAGCTAAAGGTTCGTCATCAATAATAATATACTTAAGCATGTTTTTTTATTTTTAAAGTGGTTTTATAGTTGTTATTAGTTACACTTGTAGTAAACTCATGATTGTTTTTATACAATAATGATAATCTTCTTTTTAAATTTTCAAGACCTATACCGTTGGGTTCATTTGTTTCTTTGGTATCAAAATTATTTTCAATTATAAAATTTATATAACCATTGTTTTCATTAAGGGTAATGTTTATAAATGCTTTTTCAGACAATGAATCTACACCATGCTTAAAAGCATTTTCTAATAAAATGATATACATTAAAGGAGCGATGGTTAAATTTAAATCTATTTCATGATTAAAAGTAATTGAAACTAGTTTTCTATATCTAATTTTATGTAACTCAATATAGTTTTTTAAATATTCAATTTCACCTCCTATCGTTACTTTTTCTTTTTCACCTTCGTAAATTGTGTAACGCATCATATCTGATAATTTCAAAATAACTTCTGGAGCTTGTTTAGAATTTTTAACTGTTAAAGCATATAAGTTATTTAAAGTATTAAAGAAAAAATGTGGATTAATTTGTGTTCGCAATAGTGACAATTCTGCTTTTGATTTTTCTGCTTTTAAATTTTGAATCCACTTCCATTGTTCAAAAATCCACAAAGTAAATATGATAGGAATTGGTATAAAAAAATATATCATAGGTATATCCTCTTTAATTTTTAGATACGCATCTAAATCTCCAGAGAACAACCTTAAATAAAAGAAATATAGAAATATAGGAACATAAAAAAATGCGATAAATTTCCAATATTTTTTAAAAAAACTAGGTGCTAGTAGGTAAGCAAATCCTACCCAAAAGCCTATTAATAAAACAAATGTAATAGGATTATCTGGTAATTTCATAAAGCTATCAATAGCTAATGCCACAAAAAATAAGACAAATAAAATAAGAACGCTAAGCGCTGTTTTCTTTTTTTCTTTTAAGTAATTAAAGAAATGAATAGGCAATGCAATTACTAATCCCCAAATAAAACTGAAAATAACAATCTCATAAGTTCTCTCTTCTGGGAGGATGATTAATCCCAGATAATCTAATAAATAGAATATCGGTACAATAATGGTAAACCCGAATATAAATGCTTTGTATTTCTTTAAAAATTGAATCATATTTCAAAAGTAAGTATGTTCTACTGTCTTAACAAGAGTTTTGATACACACTATAAATTTTATGATCAACGCACATCTTTTTTACATGAACACTATTTTAACTTGTTTATTACAGAGTATAATTATATAATAATTGTGTGTGTCATACTTATTATAAAGTGTTCAGCTTTGATTTTATGTTTGCCTGAAAATAATACTAAAGCCTAAATAAAATGAAACAGATAATAACGTTTACTATAATTATAATAATGAGTGTTTTTTCTTTGAATGCTCAAGAGACTATCCCGCAAGAAATAAAAATAGATACAATTTTCTCTAAATGGAATAAAAACAATACTCCTGGTGGTTCAGTAGGAATTATTAAAGATGGAAAATTAATTTTTTCTAAAGGTTATGGAATGGCAAACTTAGATTATAACATTCCTAATGGACCAGAAACTGTATTTAAAATAGCTTCTACCTCTAAACAATTTACAGCAGCCAGTATTATAATTTTAGCACAGCAAGGAAAATTGTCGTTACAAGATAAGTTGAGTACCTATTTTCCAAAGTTTCCATCATATGCAGATAAGATTACTATTCAACATTTATTAAATCATACAAGTGGTATTAGAGATTATATAATTCTTGCTAGACTTTCTGGTTTAGGTCCAAATGATTACTACACTGATAAAACGGTTAGTAAGTTATTAATGAGCCAGCAAGAATTAAACTTTACTCCTGGAGAAGAATTTGTTTATAGTAATTCTGGTTACTGGTTGTTAGGTCAGATTGTAAAAAAAGTTAGTGGAGAAACTTTAGCTGCTTTTGCAAAGAAGAATATTTTTGATCCTTTGGAAATGAAAAACTCTCGTTTTCATGACAATTTTATTGAGGTTGTTAAAAACAGAGCAACTGGCTATAGACCAAATAGAAAAGGTGGGTTTTTCGAATACATGACTACTTTGAATATGGTTGGTGATGGTGGACTTATAACAACCATAAATGATCTTGCTAAATGGGACACATCATTTTATGATACTTCCGTTTTTGATAAGGATTTTTGGAAACAAATGTTGCGTCTTGGTACTTTAAACAATGGTGAAAAAACAGCTTATGCCTCAGGTTTAGCAACTAGAAATTATAAAGGCTTAGAGGTAATTCATCATAGTGGTTCTTTTGTTGGATATAGAACGCAGTTTATTCGATTCCCAGAAGCAAAGTTTTCTGTGATTGTTTTGGCAAATAGAACAGATACTGATCCTTCTCGAATGGCTTATAAAATTGCTGATCTATTTCTAAAAAACGAATACAAGACTCAAAAGCAATATAAACCTAAAAATGAAGCCCTAGGGAAATCAAGAAAAAAAGAGTTTTCGATTTCAGTAAAAGAATTGAAAGCGCTTGAAGGAAATTATTGGAATAATCAAAATAAATCGAGGAGTAAATTACAAGTTATTGATGGTGTTTTAAATTATGTTAGAAGTAATGGAAGTAAAACAAAAATGCGTCCGATTGCTAAAAACAAATTTCAAATAATTGGGTCAAGAACACCGGTTTATCTTGAAGCTAAAAATAGTAAAGAATTCACTATAATGACCTCTAATTCTACATCAGTTACTTTTACCTCTTTTGAACCAATAACAACGTATAGCACTAAAGATTTAGAGTCGTATTCAGGAGAATATTACAGTGCTGAATTAGATGTTATTTATACTTTAAAAAGAAGCAAAAACAAATTGATTCTTATGGTAAAGGGAGAACCAATTGGAGAAGTAAAACCAATTATGAAAGATGTAATAAGTATTAGATCTAGACAAACATTTGAATTTAACAAAAACAGATCTGAGTTTAGATTGTCAATGCTTGGAAGAGTAAAAAATATAAAGTTTGTAAAAAGATAAAAATAGTTCTTTTTACTTCATACAGTTCAATAGTTCCTGAAAGGGAACTATTATTTTTTATAAGAATCAATAAATCATACTTATTTATTGACAAACACAAGCGTTTTCTGTCTAAACAAACCACTTTTTTGTACCAACTCAATTAGGTCTTAATTAGTATACTATATACATCAAAATATACGCAATATGTCATCTTTAATTTATTTGATTATCAGAAGAATACATATTTGTACTATCATTTAAATCATCGCTTATGAATACTTTAAAAATAAATAATTTAACAAAGACTTACCCAAATGGGGTCAGAGCATTAAACGGAATCAATTTAGAGATTACCAACGGAATGTTTGGTTTGCTTGGAGCAAACGGGGCAGGAAAGTCTTCACTTATGAGAACGATTGCTTCTTTGCAAAGTCCATCATCTGGAATTCTATCTTTTAATGATGTTGATATTGTAAATAACCCTGATGAAATAAGACAAAGCTTAGGGTATTTACCTCAAGAGTTTGGTGTGTATCCTAAAATTTCGGCAGAAAAATTGCTACATCACTTGGCAGTTTTAAAAGGTATTTTAAACAAAAAAGAGCGTAAAGAACAAGTAACAGCTTTATTGCAGCAAGTAAATTTATTTCAGCATAGAAAAAAAGCAGTTGCTACTTTTTCTGGTGGAATGCGTCAACGATTCGGAATTGCACAGGCATTATTAGGTAATCCTCAAATAATTATTGTTGACGAACCAACTGCAGGATTGGATCCTGAAGAAAGCAATCGATTCTTAAACCTACTTAGTGAAATTGGAGAGAATGTAATTGTAATTCTCTCAACTCACATTGTTGAAGATGTAAGAAATCTTTGCCCTAAAATGGCAATCATGTCAAACGGGGAAATTATTTCTCAAGGAAATCCATCAGAATTAGTAGCAACTATTGAGGGGGAAATTTGGACAAAAATTATTGATAAATCTCAATTAGATATTTACAAGAAAGCTTTTGATGTGATTTCAACAAAATTAGTTGCAGGAGAAACTCAAATTAGAGTATTGTCTACACAAAAACCAGAAGAAGGATTTCAAGTAATTGACCCAAATCTTGAAGACTATTACTTTACAACTTTATTTATTCATAATTCAAAAGCTTAAGTTATGTTTAAAAAATTATTACAGTTCGAAGTTTTTTATCAATACAAGCAAAGAGCTTTTCCATTGTTCGTATTGCTGTTTACCGCATTAGGTATTTTTGTTGGTAGAAATGGTTATGCACCAACAGGTATAAATTTTAATGCAGGATATCAAGTAAATTTTCATACAAGTATTTTTACTTTAGGAAGTGTATTTATCATTATGTTTTTTGCCATTAGTGCTATGCTAAGAGATAAACAGCACTTAATGGAAGGGTTAATCTTTAGTACTTCTATTACAAAAGCAAACTACTTTTGGAGTCGTTTTTTAGGAACATTTATTTTTAGTGTTTTGGCATTTTCACCATTTATTTTAGGATATATAATTGGGAATTTTTTTTTTGATTTAGATACAGAAAGAGTCGCTGATTTTAGATTCATTACTTACTTTCAACCTTGGTTGTACTTTATCCTTCCTAATATCTTTATTTGTACAGCTTTAGTTTTTTCAATTAGTACGTTAACCAAAAACAGTACTGCTACATACGTAGGTGCTGTATTTATATACATGTTGTACTTTGTAAGTTCTATGTTTTTAAACTCTCCAATTATGGCGCAATCGGTACCAGCTTCTCCAGAGAGTATGGTAATAGCTGCAATTGCTGATCCATTTAGTGTTTCCGCATTTTTAGAACAAACACAATATTGGACGCCTTTTCAAAAGAACACACAAATGCTATCATTTTCTGGCTATTTCTTAATCAATAGATTGGTTTGGGTTGGTGTTGCACTTGTAATTTTACTTTCGACTTATGGATTGTTTTCGTTTAGAAAAATCACTAAAAAGATTAAAAAACAGAAGAAAGTAACAATTGATAAAGCGCCGTATATAAAATACAAACCAATCGAAACATTTAGTAATTTAAAAGCTCAGTTATTGGCTTTTAAATCGATTTTAAAGTTAGAATTGAAAAGTGTATTTAAAAGTTTACCCTTTATAGCAATATTATTGATGTGGGTATTTATCGTTTTTTCTGAGTTATATAGTACAGTCATTGGAGGTGGTGAATATGGTGTAAGTACTTATCCATTTACCTATTTGTTAATAGAATTGATTGTTGATCCATTGACACTTTTTAGTATACTTTTAATTGTTTTTTATGGAGCTGATATTGTTTGGAGAGAAAAATCTGCGAATTTCAACTTTATTACTGATGCTACACCAGTAAAAAACTGGGTCATCTTCGGAAGCAAATTTTCGGCCTTATTATCATTACCTTTTATTTTAATTACTATTGGTGTATTGATGTGTATAATATTTCAAATCAGTTTGGGATACACAAATTTTGAATTCTCATTATACGGATCATTATATTACTATTACGGAGTGCAATTAGTAGTATTCTGTATGATAGCAATATTTGTAAACAACCTTGTAAAGAGTAAATATATCGGAATGGGTCTCTTTTTACTGATTGCAATATTCAGTTTAAAATCAGATCTATTAGGATTAGAACACCCTCTAACAAGTCTTGGATTTATGCCCAGGACAAGCTACAATACAATGGATGGTTTTAATGGAGTATCTAGTTTGTATAATCATTTATCTATCTATTGGTTGTCATTCGGAATGTTATTAATGTTGGTTTCTTTTAAAGTATGGAATAGAGGAGTGGTAACAAAGTTCACTTACAAGCTGAAGCAATTAAACCTGCCAGCAACTACTTTATTAAAGCTAAGCTTTATAGTAAGTATGCTATTGTTTATTGCAGCAGGTTCTTTAGTGTATTACAATAAAAATATAGTTAATGAATACAATAATAGTACAAGTCAATTAGATTTTAGAGAAAATTATGAGAAGAAATTCAAACAATATGAAATCTTAGCAAGACCAATTACAACTTCAAGAAAAACGATTGTAGATATTTATCCAGCTAAAAGAAGTTATTCAGTCATTACTGATTATATGATTAAAAATAAAAGTGATAAACCCATGTCACAAGTTTTTATCACAGAAAGGGTTGACCTAAAAAACATTACCATTGAAAATGCAACTTTAGTAATGCATGACTCAGTTTTTGGAACTTATCTTTTTCAGTTTGATAATCCTTTGCAACCTAATGATTCGGTAAGGTTTAATTATGAATTTACAAAATCTATTAAAGGATATGATAATGATATTTCAATTGTAAATAATGGATCTTATATAACTCATAATTCTTTTGAACCTATTTTGGGATATAGTTCTGGATTGGAGTTAAGACGTCCGTCAGAACGTAAAAAAAGAAATTTACCAAAAAGAGCTATTGAAGTTTCTACTGCTGCTCATATAGTTTCGGAAGAGGAGAAGAACGAAAAGATTCCGTTTGAAACTATTGTTTCAACTAGCAAAAGTCAAACAGCAATAAGTTCTGGAGATTTAATTAAAGTATGGACGAAAGATGATAGAAATTATTACCATTATAAAACCAATAAGAAAGTTGTGCCAATGATTGGGTATTTTTCAGCAGAATATCAGACTAAAAAAACCAATTATAAAGGCATAGAGATAGAGCAATACTATGACGCAAAACATCCATTTAATATTGATGAAATAGAAAATAGTATTAAAGTTACCTTAGATTATTGTCAAGAGAATTTTGGAGCGTATATGTTTAATCATTTAAGAATGGTAGAGGTTCCTTCGTATTGGTCTTTCGGAGGGTTTGCACACTCAGGGTTAATAAGTATGGTTGAAGATAGATTGTATTTGTCTGATGTTCGTAATCCAGAAGCGTTTAACGTAGTAGCAAAAAGAACCATTCATGAAGTTGCTCATCAATGGTGGGGGCATACCCTATCTTCTAAACCTGTTGCTGGTGGAGCATTATTAGTTGAAGGATTAGCAAAATATACAGAAGCTGTAGTATTAGAAAAAATGTATGGTAAAGGTATGTTGGTAGAATTAATTGATAATGCTAGAAGTAGGTATTTTTCTGGAAGATCTTTTTCAGGAGGCGTAGAACCACCAGCATATTTAGTTACAAATCAAAGTTATATTTCTTATGGAAAATCTTTAAATATTATGCTGGGATTGAGAGATTTAATTGGAGAAACTAAAGTAAACGCAGTACTTAAATCCCTAACAGATAAAGATAGAGTTACCCATAGTTTTAATATAACAACTATTGATTTTTTAAATGCTTTATATCAAGTTACTACCAAAGAACAACAAGTTCTAATCAATGATTGGTTTAAAAAAGTTATTACTTATGATGTTGGTATTGAAAATGCGTCTTATCAAGAGTTACCTGATGGAACTTTTGAAATTACTGCCAAAGTTTCAGCAAAACGTTTTGAAACATTGTCTAATGGAGAATCAAAAGAGATCGATTTAAATGAAGCGATAAAGATTGGTGTGTTTTCTTCGCATCCATCCAAAGTGAAAAAGGAGGAATCTTCTTTGCTTTATTATCAATCAAATAAGTTCAAAAATGGAATTACTGAAATTAAGATTATTGTAAAAGAGAAACCAACTCATATTTCGATAGATCCTTATGGTACAAGGCCGGATGAAAACTTAGTAGATAATGTTGAGAGATTTTAAGATTAGTTAAAATATTTATAAAATGACTCAAATGTAAAAATATGATTGCTATATAATTTACATTTGAGTTTAATCTTTAAACAATGGTAAAACAAATTACTTTATTAGTGTCTTTATTTTTTGCTATCTCTATTTTTTCACAAGTAGAAGGAACTAAAGTTACTATAGGAACGAATTATACGATTACATCTAAAATTCTAAATCAAGATAGAGATATTCAAGTTTATTTACCAGATAGTTATAGTACTTCTAAAGAAAAATATCCTGTGTTGTATATCCTCGATGGTCAATGGTTTTTTACAAATGGTGTAGCTATTCAAAAATCATTAAGAACACCAGGAGCAATTCCTGAAATGATAGTTGTTGGAATAAAAAATTCAAACCCTTTAAGAAGAACATTGTTTAATAAGGAGAGAGTAAAGTTTACTTCATTTTTAAAAGACGAAGTAATTAAATTTATAGATATTAATTTTAGAACTACAAAAGAACGAGTTATTTACGGATGGGAAGCTGCTGCATATTATGTAAGTAAAATTATTTTAGAGGAGAAAGAATTATTTCAGGGAGCTATCATAACAGATGGAGGTTTAGCACCCGAAAGATTAATTGAGAATTTTAAATCTGATAGGGAAGTTTATTTATATATAGCCAATTCTAAAAGAGATATTTATTATATAGCCTCAACAGAAAAATTTAATGAAAGATTAAAAAAATATAACCCTAAAAATTTACGTTGGAAATACGAATTGTTTAATGATGAAGTACATGAAACAATGCCGCATTTATCCATGTATAAAGGCATTATGTATTATTATCATAACTATGATTCATTAGTTTTTGAAAGTATTGACGCCTATATAAAAGCAGGAGGAATTCCATATTTGAAATCCTTTTTTAAAGAAAGAGAAAAACGTTTTGGAGGTACTGGTAAAATTGATAATAGTACGAAAAACTCATTAATTTGGTTAGCGTGGAAGCGTGATAATTTTAAATATTTTAGCTTTTTTATGGAAGAGTTTAAAGATGTTTTAGAAACTAAAAGATATGCTTCGGCGTATTGGCAAAATAGATTAGGTCAGTTTTATTTAAAACATAAAGACTATAAAAATGCTATTAAGTTTTTAGAAAATGGATTAACAAAGTATCCCAATTCTCAATTTGATGAGGGTATGAGAGAAGCTGTGAAAAGAGCTAAGGGTAAATTATAAATAAAAAATGTCTCAAGAAATTGAGGCATTTTTTATTTTAATTATTTAAAAATGTTTTTAAACCTTCGTAAGAGTTTATTTCAATAGCATTTTTTTCCTTATGCATGATTGACTGAATTTGTTTTGGAATAGCTACCTGAACATCTAAAGTGCTTTCAACTATATCTAAAAACTTTACAGGATGTGCCGTTTCTAAAAACAAGCATAAACTATTAGGGTTTTCTTTTTGATGTTCTTTAGCCCCCAAATAACCTACAGCTCCATGAGGATCTGAAATATATCCGTCTTTTTTATAAATAACTTTCATCGCTTTACGTGTTTCTTCATCTGTAAATGAGTAAGATGAAAAAGCACTTTTTAATGCTTTTAAATCATTATTGAATAATTCTTGAATACGTATAAAGTTACTTGGGTTTCCAACATCCATAGCGTTAGAAATTGTAGCCTTTGATGGTTTAGGATTATAAACACCATCTTTTAAATAATTAGGAACGGTATCATTTACATTAGTAGCTGCTACAAAATGCTTAATAGGTAGTCCTAATTTTTGAGCCATGATACCTGCACAAATATTTCCGAAATTTCCACTAGGAACCGAAAATACTACTTCCTTTTGCTGTTTGTGTACTTGTTTGTACGCAAAGAAAAAATAAAACATCTGTGGTAACCAACGTGCAATATTTATAGAATTAGCTGAAGTTAATGTACGTTCTATTTCGCTATCTAAAAAAGCAGTTTTTACCATATCTTGGCAATCATCAAAAACACCATCTACTTCCAAAGCAGTAATGTTTTGACCTAAAGTGGTCAGTTGTTTTTCTTGGATGTCACTTACTTTTCCACTTGGATAGAGTATTACTACATCTACACCTTTTACACCTAAAAAACCATCAGCAACAGCACCGCCTGTATCACCAGAAGTAGCTACTAACACAGTAACTTTTTTGTCATTATTCCTATTAAAATAACCTAAACAACGTGCCATAAAACGAGCACCTACATCTTTAAATGCCATGGTAGGACCGTGAAAAAGCTCTAAGCTTCCAATATTTTCTTCAACTTGGACAACAGGAAAATCAAAGGATAATGTTTCTTTGATAATTTGCTGCAAGGTTTCAGTAGGAATTTCATCACCTACAAATTGTTTGATAGCTTGATAAGCAATTTCTTCATTAGAATATTCTCCAATATTCTGAATAAAATCGTTGTCTAATGGAGTAATGTTCTCTGGGAAATACAACCCACTATCAGGTGCCAATCCATTAACAACTGCTTCTTGAAAGCTAACCTTTGGTGATTTTTTATTAAGACTATAATAGTTCATTGTTGTATTTATTTTGTTTCTAAAACTTTAACTCCCTGCGTATTTATTTTTGACGTAAAAAGATTAAAATCAATGTTTTTGTCACTGTAAGCATTTTGTATAGCATTGTATACATTAGTTGCTGATTTTTTACCTTTGCATAAGGCAAAAATTGTAGGGCCAGAACCAGATATCCCTGCTCCTAAAGCCCCAGCTTTAATAGCTTCATTCTTTACCAAATCAAAATGAGGAATTAAATGTTTTCTCGCAGGTTCTACAATAACATCTGTTAACGAATTAGCGATTAGTTGATAATCATTGGTATACAATCCACTTACTAATCCGCCTACATTAGCCCATTGTGTAATGGCATCTTTTAAAGGAACGCTTTCTGGTAAAACTTTTCTAGCATCTTTTGTCTTTACTTCAATTTGAGGATGGATGGCAACTAATTGTAGTTCATCAGGTACAGGAAGTTTTACAATGTCTAAGGGTTCGTAACATCTTATTAAAACAAACCCGCCAAATACTGCGGCTGCAACATTATCGGCAATAGGAGTACCACAAGCAGCTTCTTCTCCTAACATAGCGAATTTTGTTAGTTCTAAAGTAGAAAATGGTTTACCTAACAATTCATTAACCCCAATAGCTGCTCCACCAGAACTTGCAGCGCTACTACCTAAACCACTACCTGGAGAATATCCTTTGTGCATGGTAATTTCAATACCAAAATCAACTGAATGTTGTTTTAGCATAGCCAATGCAACTACACCTGCTGCATTTTTAGTAGGGTCTGAAGACAAACCATTAGCACCGGTTATTTGTGTTATTTTTACTCCTTTTTTTACTTTTTTTGTAAAAGTCATTTCGTCTCCAACGGTATCTACAGCAAAACCCATAGAGTCAAAACCACAAGAAACGTTAGCAACAGTTGCTGGAGCAAATATTTTTATATAATTCATTTTTTTGCAATTAAAAACAAGTCAGTATCACCTTTGATAGTACCTTCTTGATATTCTTTTGTATAGTTTTCTAGTAACTGAAATTTATTATCCTGTATAGCTTCAATTAAATATTCTGGATTATGGTAATGAATAAACATGCGGTTTTTTCCATCAGAACTTGTTTTAAATCCTGAATCAGTATCATAATCTCCAACCATTGTACTTATATAAAGCAATCCACTTTTGTTTAAGCTGTCATATGCGTCATTAATTAATTGAACACTTTCTTTCTTTGAAATATAAGGGAAACAAAAACCAAAAACTATAATATCAAACTTCTGATGTAAATTTTTAATATTCCTACAATCTAAGAGTTTAAAATTAGCATTAGGCACACTTTCTTTTGCTAATTGAATCATGTTTTCAGCAGCATCGATACCTAAAATTTTTAAACCAGTTGAGTTATTTAGTAAATATTGTGTGATATTACCAGGACCACAAGCCACATCTAAAACCGTTTGATGAGTTTTTTTAGTGTGTTTTAAAAGTTTATCATAGCTATGATGGTACACATTAGCATTCATGAATTTATCATGATATTGCTGTGATACCTTATTATAAGTTTCAATGATGTTTTTATATTTATCTACTACCATAATCTAATTGTTGCCTATTCTAATTACATCAGCAAAAATTCCAGAAGCAGTTACATCAGCACCTGCTCCAGCACCTTTTATTTGCAAAGGGTTTATAGGATATCTATCTGTAAAAAATAAAACAATATTATCGCTACCTTCTAAATTATAAAAAGGATGATCTGCTGGAATATGTTGTAAACCAACATTAGCTTTACCATTTTCAAATTCAGCAACATATTTTAAACGACAATTTTTATCATTTGCTTCTTTAAACATTTTTTGAAAATGTGCTTCAAATTCAGTTAAACTCTTGTAAAAGGTATCATTATCACTTGTGTTTAAGCTTTTTTCAGGTAAAAAAGAGTTGTTGTCTATGTCAGATAACTCAAGTTCATAACCACTTTCACGAGCCAGAATTAGAATTTTTCTAGCAACATCAACTCCACTTAAATCAATTTTAGGATCTGGTTCAGTATATCCTTGTGCTTGTGCGTTCGCAACAATATCATGGAAAGTATTGCTATTATTGAAATTATTAAAAACAAAATTTAAAGTCCCAGATAAAACAGCTTGTATTTTTTGTACTCTATCTCCAGAAGCTATTAAGTTTTTTAGCGTGTCAATAATTGGTAATCCGGCACCAACATTAGTCTCAAACAAAAACGGGGCGTTATATTTACTAGAAATTCTCTTAAGTTTTTTATAATTATCTAAACTAGAAGCACAAGCTATTTTATTACAAGTAACTACTCCAATATTAGTACGTAAATAGTTTTCATAAACTTCAGAAACTTTCTGATTGGCTGTATTGTCAACAAAAACAGAGTTACGAAAGTTATAGGATTTTACTTCTTCAAAAAATGACTGCAAAGAACTTTCTTTTCCATTTACTAAGCTATTCTTCCAATTAGATAAATCAATACCCTCTTCGTTAAAATACATTTTTCGTGAATTTGAAATTCCAATTACTCGAATATTTAATTTCAAATTTTCTTTTAAAAATTCTTTTTGTTGGTGTATTTGTGCTAAAAATCGTTCTCCTACATTTCCAACTCCAGTAACAAATAGGTTTAATTGCTTTATTTTTTCTTCAAAAAACTGCTCATGCAAAGTATTCAAGGCTTTTTTAGCATCAGAACTATTAATAACAGCTGAGATATTTTTTTCTGAAGCTCCTTGTGCAATGGCTCTAACATTTACATTATTTTTACCTAAAGCACTAAACATTTGACCACTTAAACCTTGGTGGTTTTTCATATTATCACCTACCAATGCAATAATTGCTAAGTTATTTTCCACTAAAACAGGGTTTAGTTTACGTTGTTGAATTTCAAAAGAAAAACCTTCGTTTAAAGACTTTTCTGCAAGTAAGGCATCTTCTTTGTAAATACCGATACATATAGAATGTTCTGATGAAGCTTGTGTTATAAATACGACATTAATATTCTGTTGTGATAATGTTTCAAACATACGTTTTGAAAAACCAGGAATGCCCACCATACCACTACCTTCTAGGGTTAGTAGGTTAATGTTTTCAATATGCGTAATTCCTTTTACAGGTTTGTTGTTTGTTGATTCTTTTGAAATAAGAGTTCCTTGATTTTCTGGATCGAATGTGTTTTTAATTCGAATAGGAATTTCTTTTTCTAAAACAGGCTGAATAGTAGGAGAGTAGAGGACTTTTGCTCCAAAATGAGATAACTCCATAGCTTCTTCATATGAGATTTGAGTAATTGGAAATGCTTGTTTTACTACTCTTGGATTTGCAGAGTACATACCACATACATCAGTCCAAATTTGTAATTCATTAGCTCCTAAAGCTGCAGCGTAAATTGCCGCAGAATAGTCAGAGCCTCCACGCCCTAAAGTGGTTGTTTCTCCTTTTTCGTTAGCAGCAATGAATCCTCCTAAAATAGTTGTGTCAAACGAATTTTCTTCAAAATAATTGATGCAGTTTTTATTGGTAAGATTAAAGTTTACTTGTACGTTTATAGCCTCATTATTCGTAATAATAAGCTCCCTACTATCTTTATGTGTGGCATTTAATAATTCTTTAGCAGCGTGAGCAATAATGTAAGAAGATAGTCTTTCTCCAAAACTAGCAATTGTAGCAAGTGTCTTAGGAGAAAGTTCTTGTAAAAGAAAAACACCTTCATAAATAGCCTTTAATCGATTAAAAAGACGTTGAATTTCTTGTATTACAGTTGGTTGATTCTCTTCAGAGATTAACTCATTAACTACTGAAAAGTGTAAGGTTTCTAGATCAGATACAGCTTTTGCAGCAAGTGCATTGTTCTTTAAAGCCAATTGTGCTGTTGCTAATAATTTATCAGTAGTTTTCCCAAATGCAGAGACTATAACTACTGTTTTTTCTTGCTTAGAAATTTGTTCTACAATATGTAAAACTTTTTTAATGTTTTGATGATTGGCAACTGATGATCCACCAAATTTTAAAACTTTCATAATGAAAAATGTAAAATGATAAACTGATTTTGTGTGAGTTATCTTTTTTTGAATCTTTCAAAAATATAACTATAGCCTAAGATGATATGTAAATGTAGAACCCCTAAAGGGTACCCGTAATAATTGTAGAAAATGTTGTGCCAACAAAAGAAGTCGTAAGATTTACGACTGATAAAGAATTAATATTTCCTTTGTTGTTTAACATCAATCCAAAGTTATACTTTTTTTTTAATAAAGTTTATTTTTTATAAATTATTTTCTCAGACGCTTTTTAGCTTTCTCTTGAATAATTTCAGAAACAGATTTATTTTCTATTTTACTTTCTAGCCAAGATAGAATATCCAAATACAAAAAAGCTCTTTTTTCATATGGATGATTTTCATATACTTTTAAACGACTATGAATTTTTTTGAACTCATTTTTTATTTGATGTGGAAAAACATCACCTAGAGATTTAATAGAGACAATAAATTCTTTTTGAACTTCTTGTAAGTTTTCCATTTTTAAAAGAAACTTATAAGTTTCCTTGAATTGTCTTTCTAAATGGTAATCCAATCCACACTCATAATGAGCTATCAAATTTAAAATTCTGGCAAAACATTGTAAATCTTCTCCTACATACAATTTTTTTGCATGTATAATTTTAGAAAGATATTCAATACATTTTTTATTTTCACCCATTCCAAAATACAAACAAGCAATTTTGTAGTATAATGTTATAATATGATGTCTGTCTAATCGATTATTGTACTCTTTAACTTTAGAGTTAATAGTATCAACTAAATACTCACCATCTTTAAAAGTTCCTTTTAAGAAATGTTTATGTAATTGATTTGTGTAGAAATATTGAAAGATTAAAATTTCAGTATTTCCATTTATAGGAATTTTCTTTTCATCTATAGCAGATTCAAAATAAGAAAGCTCTTTGTTAAACTCTTTTTCATGCTGAATCAAAAACAAAGATTCTAGTAAGTAATTCATTCCTTTTAAATAAAAAATAGGATTGAGCTGTATCATTTTTGGATACTCTCTAAAAAGGTTCACCCAATTAGAGGAATACTTATAACCATGCAAGAAATTCTGAGTTAAAAAACTTCGCCATAAATGTGCTTTGTATAACCATAAACGTTCTCTAAATCCTAATAAGTTGAAATCAAAAGAAGGCAAGTGTGACTCAAAATAAGTGTTGATTTTTATTAGTTCTTTGTCATTACGAGCATACCCTGTTTTTAGTAAAATACCATAGAGTTGAAGTGATAAATTAGATAACTTACTTGTAATAACATTTTGCTGACTTAAATTTTTTGCCTGAATAGTTAATTCATCAGCTCTAGTATCTATGCTTCTTGTTATATATTGACTTTCAATTACCTTTTCGAACTCTACAATTTCATAAGCAACATTTTTTTCCTCATTATCAATAGCCATTATTTTTGCCTTGTCTAGCAATTTTAAACTTTGTTTATATAATCCTTTTTGATACAACACAGTAGCAAAATCTATTTGTTCACGTATTTGTACCCTTATATTTTTATGAACAGGATTCATTCGTAAACTAATCAATATTTGTTTATACAAATGAGCTTTTAAATTAGAAAGTTGTTGTTTGCTAACAATACCACTATTAATAATAGATTTCTCATCATACTTTTTTTGCTTTTCTAAAAATTTAAAAAGAGTGAAAAATTTAGCTTCCATATTACCATCTAAACGACCAATATACAGGTGGAATTGACGCTTTTCTGATTTCGTTAAAGATTGAATCAGAACAAATAAAGAATCATTTTGTTGGTTAGCTCTTGTAAAATAATTCATTTTAAGGCATTGTTAATCAATTTGTTAATTTTTTATTACTGTTTTTTGATGTCGTAAATGGTATTTGAAAAAATAGCACTTCTGAAAAGCCAATATATACATTTGATTGATATAATGACAATTATTTAAATAGAATGAATAACGATAAAATCCAAATTTTCGATACTACTTTAAGAGATGGAGAACAGGTTCCTGGTTGTAAACTGGATACTAAACAAAAATTAGTTATAGCAGAACGGCTAGATTTTTTAGGAGTTGATATTATTGAAGCTGGATTTCCTGTTTCGAGTCCTGGAGACTTTACTTCTGTCAATGAAATAGCAAAGATTGTTAAGAATGCAACAGTTTGCGGATTAACCAGAGCCGTTAAAAAGGATATTGAAATAGCAGCAGAGGCTTTAAAAGTAGCTGTAAAACCCAGAATTCATACAGGAATAGGAACTAGTGAATCTCATATTAAATACAAATTTAATTCTTCTCAAGAGGAAGTAATAAAAAGAGGAAGAGAAGCTGTTTCTTATGCTAAAAATTTTGTGGATGATGTAGAGTTTTATGCAGAAGACGCTGGTAGAACGGACAATGCATTTTTAGCTAAGGTTTGTGAAGAAATGATTAAAGCTGGAGCTACTGTATTAAACATTCCAGATACTACGGGATATTGTTTACCAGAAGAGTATGGAGCAAAAATTAAGTATTTAAAGAGTAATGTAAAGGGTATTGATAATGTTACAATTTCTTGTCATTGTCACAATGATTTAGGTTTAGCAACAGCAAATTCCATAGCTGGGGCGATTAATGGAGCTCGACAAATAGAGTGTACGGTCAATGGAATTGGAGAGCGTGCTGGAAATACTGCATTAGAAGAAGTAGTAATGATTTTAAAACAACACCCTTATTTGAATTTACAAACCGACATTAATACCAAATTATTATATGATACAAGTATAATGGTTCGTGAAAGCATGGGGATGCCTGTTCAGCCTAATAAAGCAATTGTTGGAGCAAATGCTTTTGCACATAGTTCAGGAATTCACCAAGATGGTGTAATCAAAAATCGTGAAACTTATGAGATTATTGATCCTGCAGATGTAGGAGTTACAGAAAGTGCTATTGTATTAACAGCCAGAAGTGGTAGAGCAGCTTTGGCTTATAGAGCTAAGAGAGTAGGATATGAGCTTACCAAAATTCAGTTAGACACGGCTTATAAGACCTTTTTAAAATTTGCAGATAAGCAAAAAGAAGTAATAGATGAAGATATTCATCTAATAATGAAACAAGTCAATAAAATCTCTAAAATAGCTATTGCCTAATGGGAAATACATTATTTGATAAAGTTTGGGATGCCCATGTGGTAGATTCAATCAAAGATGGTCCACAAATTTTATATATCGATAAACATTTAATTCATGAGGTAACAAGTCCACAGGCATTTAATGAATTAAAAGAACGAAACATACCAATTGCGCGACCTGATAAAATTGTTGCAACAGCTGATCATAATACGCCTACGGTAAATCAACATTTACCTATTAAAGATGAGCTTTCTAGAAATCAATTAGAACAGTTAACAAAAAATTGTAAGGAGAATGGTATTACTTTGTATGGTTTAGGCCATAAATACAACGGAATTGTACATGTAATGGCTCCGGAGTTAGGAATTACACAACCAGGTATGACGATGGTTTGTGGAGATAGCCATACATCTACTCATGGTGCGTTTGGAACTATTGCTTTTGGTATAGGCACGAGTCAAGTAGCACAGGTATTTGCTAGTCAATGTTTATTGTTAGAAAAGCCAAAAAGTTTACGAGTATCTGTTAACGGAAAACTTAAAAAAGGTGTATTACCCAAAGACGTAATTCTCTACATTATTTCTCAATTAGGAACGAATTCTGGGACAGGATATTTCTGTGAGTATGCAGGAAATGTTTTTGAAGAAATGTCTATGGAAGGCCGTATGACAGTTTGTAATATGAGTATAGAAATGGGAGCACGAGGAGGAATGATAGCTCCTGATGAAACTACTTTTAAATATGTGAAAGGAAGAGAGTTTACTCCTAAAGGTTCAGAGTTTAAAGACAAAGTAGCGGATTGGAAAACTTTAAAGACTGATGAAAATGCAGTTTTTGATAAAGAATACGCTTTCAATGCAGAAGACATTGAACCAATGCTTACTTACGGAACAAATCCAGGAATGGGAATAAAAATTACTGAAACTATTCCAGAGGAAAATGATGCTTCTTTTGAAAAGTCATTAACTTATATGAACTTCATAAAAGGAGAAAGTTTAGTTGACAAAAAAATTAATTATGTTTTTATCGGTAGCTGTACCAATTCAAGAATTGAAGATTTTAGAGTAGCAGCTTCCTACATAAAAGGTAAACAAAAAGCTCAAAATGTAAATGCTTGGTTAGTCCCAGGGTCGCAACAAGTAGCAAAACAAATTAAAGAAGAAGGTTTACATACTATTTTCGAAAATGCTGGTTTTGAGTTAAGACAACCTGGATGTTCAGCTTGTTTAGCGATGAATGATGATAAAATTCCGGAAGGAGAGTATTGTATTTCAACTTCAAACAGAAATTTTGAAGGGCGTCAAGGACAAGGTGCAAGAACTATTTTAGCAAGTCCTTTAATGGCAGCAGCAACTGCAATAGAAGGTAGAATTATAGACATCACAAAACACTTAAATTAAGATGGAAAAGTTTGTAAAATTGATTGACACGGCGATTCCGTTATCAACAGAGAATATAGATACGGATCAAATAATTCCAGCACGCTTTTTAAAAGCAACTGATAAAAAAGGTTTTGGAGATAATGTATTTAGAGATTGGAGATTTCATAAAGACGGAACAACTAATGAAGATTTTGTATTAAATAATGAAAAATACAAAGGAAGTATATTAGTTACGGGCGATAATTTTGGTTGTGGCTCTAGTAGAGAACATGCTGCTTGGGCATTAGCAGGCTATGGTTTTAAAGTAGTAATTAGTAGCTTTTTTGCAGATATTTTTAAAGGAAACGCATTAAATAATGGAATCTTACCGATACAAGTATCACAAGATTATTTGAAGAAGCTATTGCGAAAAACAAGCAATGACCCTGAAACAATTCTAATTGTAGATTTAGAAAATCAAATATTGAAAACACCAGTAGGTAATACTGAATTTGAAATTAATTCATACAAGAAATTGTGCTTATTAAATGGATATGATGACATTGATTTTTTAATTAGTAAAAAAGATAAAATAAAAAAATTTGAAGAAGCAATCTAAAAGTATATGAAATTTAATATAGCAGTAATTCCAGGTGACGGAATAGGACCAGAAGTAATAGAACAAGCTAAAAAAGTATTAAATGCTATAGCAGATGTATATGATCATACATTTTTATATAAAGAAGCTTTAATGGGAGCTTGTGCTATTGATAAAACAGGGAATCCTTTACCTGATAAAACATTGACTTTATGTAAGCAATCGGACGCTATTTTATTTGGAGCTATTGGAGATCCTAAATATGATAATGACCCAACAGCTAAAGTGCGGCCTGAACAAGGGTTGTTACGTTTACGAAAAGAGTTAGGCTTATTTTCTAATCTACGACCAGTAAAAGCTTATGATAAGTTGATTAAAAATTCACCTTTGAAAGAGGAAGTTGTAAAAGGAACTGATATAGCCATTTATAGAGAATTAACAGGCGGTATTTATTTTGGAATTAAAGAGTTAAGTGATGATGGAAAAATAGCTTTTGATGGATGTTCTTATTCAGAGGAAGAGATTGAAAGAATTGCACACTTGGCATTTAAAGCAGCACAAACCAGACGTAAAAAATTAACCTTAGTTGATAAAGCAAATGTTTTAGAAACTTCAAGATTATGGCGTAAAACTGTGACTAATTTAGCAACTCAATATCCAGATGTTAAGCTTGAATTTTTATTTGTAGATAACGCTGCAATGCAACTAATCTTAAACCCAAAACAGTTTGATGTAATTTTAACTGAAAACTTATTCGGAGATATTATTTCAGATGAAGCAAGTGTTATTGGAGGTTCTATTGGTTTGTTAGCTTCAGCATCTATAGGAAAAGAAAATGCTTTATTTGAGCCAATTCACGGCTCGTTTCCACAAGCAAAAGGGAAAGATATTGCCAATCCGTTGGCTTCAATTTTATCAGCTGCGATGCTATTAAAACATTTAGGTTTATATGAAGAAGCACAAGCAATTGAAAAGGCTGTTGAAAAATCTTTAGAACTAGGAATTACTACAGAAGATATTAATTCAGAAAAGGCGTTTTCAACAAGTAAAGTAGGAGATTTTATTGCAGATTATATTCAGCATCAGGAAGATAGTAATTTAAACTTCCAGAATATTCATATGGGACAAATCACTATTATTTAATTAATTTTTAAAAATTAATTAGGATAATTAAAATTTTATTCTAAATATTTGTGACATCAAATGAAAAAACAAATTTTAAATATCATTTCTATTATTGTCATTGTGATTATTTCACGAGGATAGGGAATGCATTTAAATAACTATAAATTATAAAAAGGCTTCCTACATGTAGGAAGCCTTTTTTAGTTAGAACAAATATGAATTTAAGCATACATAACGTAGTAATCTTAATTATTGTCATTATTAACTCACCACCGAGTTGATACAGATAATTATTGCTATACAATAAAGCCTGTGTCAATTTTGATACAGGCTTTTTTTATGCATTGAATATGAGATAATTAAAGTAATAACTAACTAAAAATCAAATACATGTATTTTAAATCCGTCAAGTAGATATCATCAAGAAGAACAAAAAAAATCATTTATAAAAAGACAATAAAATAATTTCGAATAGCAAAACAACAAGCAACAATGTATTACAACGAACAAAGTGTAATTTATTACAACGGAAAATTTATCAAAGCAAAAGAAGCATCAGAAAATCCATATAGTCAAAGCTTACACTATGGAAATGGTGTTTTTGAGGGCATAAGAGCTTACAATACACCAAATGGAACAAGAATTTTTAAATCAGAAGAGCATTATAAAAGATTAAAATATGGTGCCGAAGTAATGGGTATCCAATTTAATTATACAGCAGATGAATTAACAAAGATTACCTATGAGTTATTAGAACGAAATGGTTTAAAAGATGCTTACATACGCCCATTAATAACTACTGGAGCAGATATGAGTTTAGCAACTTCAGATAAAATGAATTTAATTATTCAATGTTGGGAATGGGGAAAATACATGGGAGATAAGTTATTGCGAGTAAAAACTTCTTCGTTTCAGCGTCCAAATCCAAAATCTTGTTTTGTAGAAGCTAAAGTAACTGGGCATTATATCAATTCAATTTTATCAACCAATGAAGCTAAAAACAGTGGTTATGATGAGGCTTTATTACTAGATATGAATGGTAATGTAGCAGAATGCTCTGGGGCAAATATTTTTATGCAAAAAGACGGAAAGTTATTTACGCCGCCTCGAGGACATATTATGGCTGGTATTACACGATCAACAGTGATTGACTTATGTAAAGAAGCAGGAATATATATCGAAGAAAAGCACTTCACATTAGATGAACTTAAAAATGCGGATGCTTGTTTTTTTACAGGAACAGCTGCCGAAGTAGTTGGACTACAATCATTAGATGATTACAAGTTCCCTCTAGATTGGGAGAATTCACACGGATATCAATTAATGAAATTATATAAAGACGAAGTTTTAGACTTACGTCAAAAAAGAAAAGCGAGTTAATGGAATTAAATAAACATAGTAGAAGATTAACGCAAGACGAATCTCAACCAGCATCACAGGCAATGTTATACGCAGTTGGTTTAACTGATGAAGACATGAGTAAAGCTCAAGTGGGTATTGCAAGTACAGGTTATGATGGTAATCCGTGTAACATGCATTTAAACAATTTAGCTGCAGAAGTTAAAGTTGAGTGTAAAATAGCTGACATGGTTGGTTTAGGGTTTAATACAATAGGGGTTTCCGATGGAATTTCTATGGGAACCTCAGGCATGAATTACTCGCTAGTTTCTAGAGATATTATAGCAGATTCTATTGAAACAGTTATAAATGCACAAAGTTATGATGCATTAATAGCTATTGTTGGATGTGATAAAAATATGCCAGGAGCTATAATATCAATGTTACGCTTAAACCGTCCATCAATTATGATGTACGGCGGAACCATTGCCTCAGGAAATTACAAAGGAAGGAAATTAAATATTGTTTCTGCTTTTGAAGCTTTAGGTCAAAAAGTAGCAGGAGAAATAGATGAAGAAGAATATAGAGAAATTATAAAAAGAGCTATTCCAGGAGCGGGTGCTTGTGGAGGTATGTACACGGCAAATACAATGGCTTCTGCTATAGAATGTATGGGATTTGCATTGCCTTATAATTCATCAATTCCAGCAGAAAATCCTAATAAAATATCAGAAGCTGAAAGAACAGCTTTAGCAATTAAAAATTTATTAGAACTAGATTTAAAACCATTAGATATTATTTCTAAAAAGTCTTTAGAAAACGCTATAGCGTTGGTAAATGCTTTGGGAGGTTCTACCAATGCAGTATTACACTTTTTAGCAATTGCACATGCTGCTGATATTGAGTTTACTCTAGATGATATTCAAAAAGTAACTGATAGAACTCCTTTAATAGCTGATTTAAAACCATCAGGAAAATATTTAATGGAAGATGTACATGGAGTTGGAGGAACGCCAGCAGTAATGAAATACTTATTAGATAATGGATACTTAAATGGAGATTGTTTAACAGTAACAGGAAAAACTTTAGCCGAAAATTTAGCAGATGTTGAACCTCTTTCTTTTGAAGATGAGCAAGATGTAATATATCCAAAAACGAAAGCTTTAAAATCATCAGGAAATATTCAAATAATTTATGGAAACTTAGCTACAGAAGGAGCTGTAGCAAAAATTTCTGGAAATGAAGGTTTGCTTTTTGAGGGAAAAGCAGTGATTTATGACGGAGAGCAAGCAGCTAATGTAGGAATTTCAAATGGTGAAGTAGAAAAAGGAGATGTAGTGGTTATTCGATATGTTGGACCAAAAGGAGGACCAGGAATGCCAGAAATGTTAAAACCAACATCCTTAATTATGGGAGCTGGTTTAGGAAAATCAGTAGCATTAATTACAGATGGTCGTTTTTCTGGAGGAACTCATGGATTTGTAGTAGGACATATTACACCCGAAGCACAATCAGGAGGAACAATAGGTTTATTAAAAACTGGAGATAAAATAAGAATTAGTGCAGAAGATAATTCTATAAATGTTTTAATTTCTGATGAAGAACTAGCAGAAAGGAAATCAAAATGGATAGCTCCAGCATTAAAGCATAAAAAAGGAATATTATATAAATATGCAAAAACTGTTGCATCAGCATCTAAAGGGTGTGTAACAGATGCATTTTAACATCATAAATTATGACCACAAAACCACAGACACAATCTTTAGCAAAGACAAAACAAAAACTGCATATTTCAGGAGCAGAAGCCGTTGTGAAATGTTTATTGGAAGAAGGAGCAGATTTAATTTATGGATATCCTGGAGGAGCAATCATGCCAGTATATGATGAATTATATAAATATCAAGATAAGATTAATCATGTATTAACTCGTCATGAACAAGGGGCAACACATGCAGCACAAGGATTTGCAAGAGCAACAGGAAAAGTAGGAGTTGCTATTGCAACTTCAGGACCTGGAGCCACAAATTTAATAACTGGTATTGCAGATGCTCAAATAGATTCTACACCAATGGTTTGTATCACAGGTCAGGTGGCAGAACATTTATTAGGTTCCGATGCTTTTCAAGAAACGGATATTGTAGGTATTTCTACGCCAGTAACTAAGTGGAATTATCAAATTACTAAAGCCTCAGAAATTCCTGAAGTATTTGCAAAAGCATTTTATATAGCAAAATCAGGAAGACCAGGACCTGTGCTGATTGATATTACTAAAAATGCACAATTCGAGACGTTCGATTTTGAATATAAAAAATGCACATCAATTAGAAGTTATAAAGCAAAACCTGAAGTTAATTTAGATGAGGTAAAAGTAGCAGCACAACTAATTAATGCAGCTAAAAAACCAATGATAGTTTTTGGTCAAGGAGTTATTTTAGGAGAAGCTGAAGAGGAGTTTAAAGCGTTTATTGAAAAAGCAGGAATTCCGTCTGCATGGACAATTTTAGGATTATCAGCATTACCAACAGATCATGAATTGAATGCTGGTATGGTAGGAATGCATGGTAATTATGCACCTAATAAATTAACGAATGAATGTGATTTATTAATTGCAGTAGGTATGCGTTTTGATGATAGAGTTACAGGAAACTTGAACACTTATGCGAAACAAGCAAAAATTATCCATTTTGAAATAGACCCAGCAGAAGTAGATAAAAATGTAAAAACAGATGTAGCTATTTTAGGAGATGTAAAAGAGAGTTTAGTAGAAATTTTACCATTTGTAAATGAGAATTCACATACTAGTTGGCTTGAAGAGTTTAATAAGTTAGAATCTATTGAATTTGATAAAGTAAAAAAAGAAGATTTATTTCCAAGTAAAGAAGGATTGACAATGGGAGAGGTCTTAAAAGAAATAAATAAGGCTTCTGGAGGAGACGCTGTAATTGTTTCAGATGTTGGCCAACATCAAATGTTCGCTTGTCGCTATGCTAAGTTTAATCAAACTAAAAGTAATATAACTTCAGGAGGATTAGGAACGATGGGATTTGCTTTACCAGCAGCAATTGGAGCAAAAATGGGAGTACCAAATAGAGAAGTGGTTATGATAGCTGGAGACGGAGGTTATCAAATGACAATTCAAGAATTAGGAACTATTTTACAAACTAAGGCAGCTGTTAAAATTGTTGTTTTAAACAATGAGTATTTAGGAATGGTACGTCAGTGGCAACAATTGTTTTTTGATAAAAGATATGCATCAACAGAGATGACGAATCCTGATTTTATAACTATAGCAAAAGGATACAGTATAGAAGCAAAAAGAGTGACAAAAAGAGAAGATTTGGAAAGTTCAGTTCAAGAAATGATGGAATCTAAAGATGCATACTTTTTAGAAGTTTGTGTTGAAAAAGAAAACAATGTATTTCCAATGATACCAACAGGAGCATCAGTTTCAGACATAAGATTAGAATAATTATGGAAAATAGACAAACATATACAGTTTCGGTTTATACAGAGAATAATGTAGGGTTGTTGAATAGAATTTCAGGAATCTTTTTAAGAAGACATATTAATATTGAAAGCATGAATATTTCTAAATCGGAAATAAAAAGTGTTTCAAGAATCACATTGTTAGTAAAAGTAACTGAAGAACAGATTAAAAAGATTATTGGACAAATAGAAAAACAAGTAGAGGTAATCAAAGCTTATTATCATACAGATAAAGATACAATATATCAAGAGTCTTGTATGTTTAAACTAAGCTCAGATTTACTGATGGAAAATGATGAAATACAAACTATTATTAATAATAGTAAATCTAGAGTAATTAATATTAATAAGGAATTTTTTGTGCTTGAAAAATCAGGAACAAAAGAAGAAATAGAAGAATTATATCACACATTAGATAAACATGGAATTATGCAGTTCATTCGTTCAGGACGTATTGCAATAACCAAAGATGAAATGAAAATATCAACTTTATTATCAACAAACAACTAAAAAAATGACAACAAATTATTTCAACACGCTATCATTAGCAGGAAAATTAGAACAACTTGCAAAATGTAGGTTTATGGATTCTTCGGAGTTTTCAGAAGGAGTTAAAGCATTAGAAGATAAAAAAGTCGTTATTATTGGTTGTGGAGCTCAAGGGTTAAATCAAGGTTTAAATATGAGAGATTCAGGTTTGGATGTATCTTATGCATTACGACCTGCTGCAATTGAAGAGAAAAGAGCTTCTTATAAAAATGCTATTGAAAACAATTTTAATGTTGCAACATTTGAAGAGTTAATACCTACTGCAGATTTAGTATTAAACTTAACACCAGATAAGCAACATACACGAGTTGTAAAAACAGTAATGCCTTTAATGAAAAAAGGAGCAACATTATCGTATTCTCATGGGTTTAATATTGTTGAAGAAGGAATGAAAATCCGTGAAGATTTAACAGTAATAATGGTCGCACCTAAATGCCCAGGAACAGAAGTAAGAGAAGAGTATAAAAGAGGTTTTGGAGTACCAACATTAATAGCGGTTCACCCAGAGAATGACCCAGAAAATAAAGGTTGGAGACAAGCAAAAGCCTATGCAGTTGCGACAGGAGGACATAAAGCAGGAGTTTTAGAATCTTCTTTTGTAGCTGAGGTAAAATCAGATTTAATGGGAGAACAAACTATTTTATGTGGAGTTTTACAAACAGCATCTATTTTATCTTTTGATAGAATGTTGGAGGAAGGTATTGAACCTACATATGCCGCTAAATTAATTCAATATGGTTGGGAAACAATTACAGAAGCTTTAAAACATGGAGGAATTACTAATATGATGGATCGCTTATCAAATCCAGCTAAAATAAAAGCCTTTGAGCTTTCAGAAGAGTTAAAAACTATTATTAAGCCTTTATTTGTTAAGCATATGGATGATATTATGTCTGGTCATTTTTCTAAAACAATGATGGAAGATTGGGCAAACGATGATGTAAATTTATTATCATGGAGAGCTGAAACAGAAGAAACAGCTTTTGAAAAAACTGAAGCAACAGAAATAGAAGTGAGTGAACAAGAATATTTTGATCATGGTACTTTAATGGTGGCTTTTGTAAGAGCAGGAGTTGAGCTAGCATTTGATACAATGGTAGCATCAGGAATTAAAGAAGAATCTGCATATTATGAATCTTTGCACGAATTACCATTAATAGCAAACACAGTAGCAAGAAAGAAGCTATATGAAATGAACCGTATTATTTCAGATACAGCAGAATATGGTTGTTATTTATTTGATCATGTAGCAAAACCATTATTGGTTGATTTTATGAAAAAAGTAAATACTTCTATTATAGGTAAATCATATGCATCTTCTAATGAAGTAGATAATTTAAATTTAATTAAGGTAAATGAAGCTGTACAAGGGCATCCAATTGAGAAAATAGGAAAAACCTTAAGAGCGTCAATGACAGCAATGAAAACAATAAGTCAAGAAAAGAAAAAAGAAGCAGTAGTTTTCCATTAAAAATATGCAAATTCAAACAACATATACACCAACTATAAAAGCAGTTGAGGAAGCTGTAGCTACATTGAAAGGTGTGGCTACAGAAACTCCTCTGTTAAAAAATTACATTTATTCAGAGAAATTTAAAGCAAATGTTTTCTTAAAACGTGAAGACTTACAGCAAGTAAGATCTTATAAGATTAGAGGAGCTTATAATAAAATAAATTCAATTTCTGAAGAAGACAGACGAAATGGAATCATTTGCGCAAGCGCAGGAAATCATGCTCAAGGAGTAGCTTTTGCTTGCAAAAAATTGAAGATTCATGGTACAATTGTCATGCCTTCACCAACGCCAAAACAAAAAGTAGAACAAGTTAAGATGTTTGGTGGTGACTATGTTGATATTGAATTAACGGGAGATACTTTTGATGACGCTTATAAGTTAGCAAAACATGTATGTGATACTTTAGGTAAAACATTTGTACACCCTTTTGATGATGATAAAATTATAGAAGGTCAGGCAACAGTAGGATTAGAAATAATCAATCAATCTGAAAATCCAATAGATTATGTATTTGTACCTGTAGGAGGAGGAGGGTTAGCTTCTGGATTGTCAAGTGTGTTTAAACAGTTATCACCTCGTACAAAAATTATAGGAGTAGAGCCTGAAGGAGCTCCTTCTATGAAAACATCTATTTTAGAAAATAAAAATGTGAAACTAGATAAAATTGATAAATTTATTGATGGTGCTGCTGTACAACAAGTAGGGAATTTAACATTGAATATTTGTAAAGAAAATTTAGATGATATGATAACGGTTCCTGAAGGAAAAGTTTGTCAAACTATTTTAGACTTATATAATAAAGAAGCAATAGTAGTTGAACCAGCGGGTGCTTTAACTATTGCTACATTAGATTTTTATGCTGAAGAAATTAGAGATAAAAACGTTGTTTGTGTAATTAGTGGTAGTAATAATGATATTACAAGGACAGCTGAAATAAAAGAAAGAGCATTATTATATAGTCAACTAAAGCATTATTTTATTATTCGATTTCCACAAAGAGCAGGAGCATTAAAAGAGTTTGTAATAGATATTTTAGGGAAAAATGATGATATTACTTATTTTGAATATTCTAAAAAAACAAGTAGAGAAAACGGGCCCGCTGTAGTTGGAATTGAATTAATAAAGCGAGAAGATTTAACTCCTTTAATTAGGCGAATGAAAGAGCGTAATTTCTACGGAGAATATTTAAATGATAAACCTAACTTATTTGAGTTTTTGGTTTAGATATTATTCAATTCATTTAAAATAATATCACATCCTTTATTAATTTCTTCGTCTGAAATAGTTAATGGAGGAGTGATTCTTATTGCAGAACCTTCAAAAAGCAACCAAAAAAGAATAACTCCTTCTTCTAAACAATTTAAAATAACTTTTGAAGCTATTTCAGGAGAATCAACTAAAAGAGCTAACATTAACCCTTTGCCTCTAATTTCTTTAACAGCTTTATGATTTTCGAACTTACTTCTAATCAACTCTTCTTTTCTTAAAGTTTCTTCGACGAGGTTAGTAGAAGTGACTTCTTCTACAGTAGCTAATCCAGCACTTGCAATAACAGGATGCCCACCAAAGGTAGTGATATGACCTAGTTTAGGGTTTTCTTTAAGGCAATTCATTATATCAAAAGAAGAAATAAAAGCACCAATAGGCATACCACCTCCTAATCCTTTTCCTGTAATAATTATATCAGGTGTTACGTTGTAATTTTCAAATCCCCAAAACTTTCCAGTGCGTCCAATTCCAGTTTGGATTTCATCTAAGATTAATAAAGCTCCAACTTCTTCACAGCGTTGCTTAACTTTAGTTAAAAAATCGTTTTTAGGCTCAATAAAACCAGCACCACCTTGAATGGTTTCTAAGATAACTCCAGCTGTTTTTGAAGTAATTTTTTCTATATCTAATTCATTATTAAACTCGATAAATTTAGTTCCAGGAATTAAAGGTCTAAAAGCACGATTTTGTTGTTCAGCTCCACAAACACTCATGGCACCTTGTGTATTACCATGATATGCGTTTTTAGCAGCAATAATTTCACTTCTATTAGTAAAACGTTTGGCTAATTTTAAAGCTCCTTCAGTAGCTTCGGTACCTGAATTTACTAAATAAACAGAAGATAAGTTTTTAGGTAGTGTATTGGCTAAAGCTTTGCACAATTCTAATTGAGGTTTTTGAATGAATTCCCCATAGACCATCACATGAGTGTAAGTATCTAACTGGCTTTTTATAGCTTCATTTATTTTTGGATGATTGTGACCTAAACTATTAGCGGAAACCCCAGCAACAAAGTCTAACATCTTTTTACAATTGCTATCATAAATATAGCTTCCATTTGCATGAGAAATCTCTATAGCTAAAGGATGTGAAGTTGTTTGACCTTGGTATTTTAAAAAATCTTCTTTCATTTCAATTATTTAATTTTAATATCATTGAAATTTATTTTCTTAGATTTTTCTTTTTTTACACTTTCTTCAATAAACTGTTTCTTAGCTTTTTTTATAGCTTCTTTTGAGTTTTTAACTTTAGAGGACACTTTAGAATTGTCTTTTACAAAAATATCTTCGACTGTTTTTGGTTGTTCATCTTCTCGCCAAATAAAACCTTTAAATTTCTTTTCTTCTACAGGAAATTCAGAAGGAGGGAATGTTTTACCTTCAGTATTTTTGAAATATTTGGTTTGTGTTATCTCACTATCCTTCAGGGTAAATTCAATATCACTGGCTATCTCTTTAGTAATAGTTTCTAATTTTTGAGATTCTTCATTCCTGTTATAATATAAAGATTCTGCATTACCTTTTACCAACATAGTTCTAAGATCATTACCTTCAAATTTACCATAAATATTACGTCCTTTAATTTGATTATAATCATCTTCAGTAATAGAATCTTTCTGAACCATAAAGGCATTTTTCAAGACCTTTAAAGAGTCTAATTTATTAGTTTCTTTATTGGTAAGTATTTGAATACTATCACCCGTAATTTGACTTTTACCCGACCAAAGAATTGGATTATTAAACATTCGGGTTACTCCGGTAACTTGACTTGTATGTATAGAATCGCATTTTCCTTGTAAATCAGATTTAAATATTTTAGCATTGTTAAAAATTCGTACAATTCTATTTTCAGGTTTACCGGTTAATAAAATTTTGTCTCCAGAAACATACATAGAGTCTTTATCAATCTCTGATATAGCTACTGCTCTATTAATTATAAATAAAGAATCTTTATGTTCGAATAACTCAGCATAATTACCTTTGGTTACCATTTTCTGAACAGTATCAATAACTTTTATGTTATTGGTTGCAGATGCAAATCCTTTTCTTTTATCATAATATAAGCTATCGGCTAAAATGGTTCTTTCTTTTAAAAAGAGTTTAGCGTTTTTTACAAAGTATGAAATGTCTGTATTGGTATCAAAAAAGCCTCTTTCAGAATATATCTTTGTGCTATCCTTTAAATTTGTAATAGTACTCGGACCGTATAAATAAGCTAGATTTGAGTTTGTGTAATAATCCAGATGATCTGATTCAAGATTGTTTTCTGGATTTACAACTGTTACTTTCGATTTTGCGGTAAACTTTTTATCTTTTAAGAAATAAGTACCTCTAATACTTTTTAAGGTGTTTTTTTTATCTCGTATTGTTCCTCCATTTGGATAATATAAAATTTGATTAATTCTATCGAAATGAAGCGTATCTGTATTCATTTTCATTTCTTTATCATTAATCTCTACATTTCCCCAAGATTTAGCTTTTTTACTATTTCCGTCATAAATTGAAAAGTCACTATATTGAATAATACTATCACCTTGCTCAATAACAACTTCACCTATAGCTTTAAATAAGTTCTTTTTCTGAAAAAACAATGCTCTTTTACAATCTAAAGTAGCACCTTCATGTTCCATTTTAACCTTACCAATTAATATAGTTGCTCCAGGAAATTGATCTTCATCAGCAGTACTTAGTTCAGTAGAAAGTATTTTAATTTTTTTCGTTTGAGAAAAACTTCCAAAAGCGAATAATAAAAATGTTAAAAGAAATAGTCTTTTCAAAATAAAATAATTTGATGCACAAAAATAATGAAAAGAATGTGCCATATTTCTTAATAAACAAATAAAATTATCTAATTAAAATAGAGTAGTGGGTTTGTAATTGACTAATTTTGTTTTTTAATTAAAAAACTAGTTTATATGAGCGCCCATTTTGATTTGTCTTTAGAAGAAATGAAATCTTATGGATATAAAATTGTTGACCTAATTGCTGAACATTGGGATACTTTAAATGATAAAAAACCAGTTACTTCTGCAACTCGTAAAGAAATGGATAATCTATTTTTACAAGAGGCTCCAAATACTGGAATGAAAGCAAATGAAGTGTTGGATTTTGTGATGGATAATGTAATACCAAATAGTACTGTCATTTCGCATCCAAAAGCATATTCTTTTGTGCCTGGTCCAAGTAATTTTATAAGTACTATGGCAGATAGTTTGGCTACAGGTTTTAATATTTTTTCTGGTGGATGGGTAGCTTCACCAGCTGCAGCTGAACTAGAAATAGTAACTATGAACTGGTTATTAAAAATGTTTAATTTTCCTATAGAAAAAGGAGGAGGAATATTTACTAGTGGTGGTTCTATGGCAAATTTAACAGCTTTAGTTACTGCACGTAGAATTAAATGTGGAGATGATTTTTCGAAAGCGGTAATTTATTTGTCAGATCAAGCGCATTCATCAAATATAAAAGCGATTCGTGTTTTAGGATTTAAAAAAGAACAGATTCGAATTTTACCTACAGATATTGAGTTCAGAATTAGTATTAATAAATTAAAAAATGCGATTGCTAAAGACAGATTAGAAGGCTTACAACCATTTTGTTTTATAGCATCCGCAGGAACTACCAATACAGGCACCGTTGATCCGTTACATGATATTGCAGATATTTGCGAAGAGGAAAATTTATGGTTTCATATAGATGGAGCTTATGGTGGTGCAGCAATATTATCTGAAAAAGGAGTAAAGGCTTTAAGAGGAATAGATAGAGCAGACTCTTTAACTGTAGATCCACATAAATGGTTTTTTCAACCTTATGAAATAGGATGTTTATTAGTAAAAGATGCTTCATGGTTAAGTAATACTTTTAGCGAAAAACCTGAATACTTACGTGATATTGAAGGAAATGAGTCTGAGATTAATTTTTATGATTACGGTATTCAGTTAACGCGTCGTTTTAGAGCGTTAAAATTCTATATGTCTATTAAAACGTATGGATTAGATACTTTTAAAGAAGCCGTAACTTATAACATTCAGTTAGCTGATGATGTTGAAAAGATATTAAGAAAAAGTAGAAATTGGGAAATAATTTCTCCAGCAACTCTAGCGGTGATTAATTTTAGATATAATCCTATTGGATTAAATTTATCTGAACCAGAAATTGATGCCTTAAATCAACAGATTTCAAAGAAAATGATGGAATCTAAAGAAGCACTCTTAGTAACCACTATTTTAAATAAACAAGTAGTATTGCGAATGTGTTTAATTAATCCGAAAACAACAATTAATCATGTAAAAGAAACTTTTCTTTTATGTAATAAATTTGCTGAAGAAATTTTAGCAGAAAAGAAATAAAATAAAAAAGGAACTCTAATTAATGAGTTCCTTTTTTATTTTGTTCAAATTGAGCTTGCATAAACTCTTTAGATTTTCCTTTTGCAATAGAGGCTGTTTGCCATTTGTCGTTTAAAATCATTTTACCAACATAAGCTATTTGCCCAATGTGATAGGGATAATGTGCTATTTGTCGTGTAATGCTTTCAATTAATTTATGCTGTTTATTTCTTATATAAATAGGCTGCTCAAAATTAGATTCATTTAACGAGTTTAAGGCAGTAAATAAACAATCCCAACCAAGTTCCCATTTTTCTTTTAATTCTTCTTTTGATAGGTTTTGAGATTCAAATTCTTTGTCTCTGTTTCGAGTACTCTTTTCTCCGTCAGATGTAAAAAAGTCTGTCCAACGAGATAACATGTTTTCGGAAACATGAATCATAATAGAAGCTATACTATTACTTTCTTCGTTGTATCTCCAATGGAAATCTTTTTCTTCTAATTGTGCAATTGTTTTGTCTGCTACTTCTTTATACGACAAAAATTGCTTTGTAATATTATCTAAATAATCTTTTACCATCATAAAAAAGGAGCTCCTAAGAGCTCCTCCAATTTTTTATCTATTAATTGTTTGTTTTCTGTCAGGTCCTACCGAAACTATTTTAACCGGAACTCCCGTTTCTTTTTCAATAAAAGCAACATAGTCTAGTAAGTTTTTTGGTAATTGATCAGCTGAAGTCATTTTTGTTAAATCTTCATCCCATCCTTTAAATTCAGAATAGTTTACCGATACATTTTCGGGTTCTATATTATAAGGTAAATGTGTGATTTTTTCACCCTTATAATTATAAGAAGTACATACTTTTAAGGTGTCGAAACCAGAAAGTACATCTCCTTTCATCATCATTAATTGTGTAACACCGTTTACGTCAACAGCGTACTTTAAAGCAACTAAATCTAACCAACCACAACGACGCGGACGACCAGTTGTTGCTCCAAATTCATGGCCAACTTTAGCCATAGTTGCTCCATCTTCATCAAATAATTCAGTAGGGAAAGGTCCAGAACCAACACGAGTAGTGTAAGCTTTAAAAATACCGAATACATCTCCAATTTTGTTTGGTGCCACTCCTAAACCAGTACAAGCACCTGCAGCTGTAGTGTTAGAAGAGGTAACAAATGGATAGGTTCCAAAGTCAATATCTAATAAAGAACCTTGTGCTCCTTCAGCTAAGATTGATTTTCCTTCTTTAATTGCGGTGTTTAAAAACTCTTCAGAATCGATAAACTGTAATGTTTTTAATTTTTCAATTCCTTTAGAAAACTCAGCTTCTAATTCATCTAAATCATAATCTATCTGAACATTGAAAAAATCAAGCATTTTAATATGCTTAGCAGTTAAAGCCTTGTATTTTTCTTTCCAGTTATCTAATTCTAAATCTCCAACACGCATACCATTTCTACCAGTTTTGTCCATGTAAGTAGGGCCAATTCCTTTTAAAGTAGAACCAATTTTTGCTTTTCCTTTCGAAGTTTCAGAAGCAGCATCTAATAAACGATGCGTTGGTAAAATTAAATGTGCTTTTCTTGAAATTAATAATTTAGAAGTATAATCGATATTATGAACATCTAAATTTTCTAATTCTTTTTTGAAGATAACAGGATCAATTACGACTCCATTACCAACTACATTTAAAGCTGTTTTGTGAAAAATACCAGATGGAATTGTATGTAAAACATGTTTGTAACCATCAAAAATTAAAGTATGACCCGCATTTGGACCTCCTTGAAAACGTGCAATAATATCATAGTTTCCTGTAAGAACATCTACAATCTTACCTTTTCCCTCGTCTCCCCATTGAAGTCCGAGTAATAAATCTACTGCCATTTAGTGTGTTGTTAAGTGTTGTTGTTTAATAGTTATTTAAAATAAAAAATCAACTTTTTAAAAGCTGATTTTAGAGTGTTGTATTTTAGTCTTTTTTCTTTTTTGTTCCGTAAAAATAAAGTGAGTGGTTGTGAATGTCAATATCAAAAACTTCTTCAATTGTTTTTTTGATAATTTGAATTCTTGGATCGCAAAACTCTTTTACTTCACCAGAATCAGTAAGTATTACGTGATCATGATTTTTATCGAAGTAGCTTTTTTCATAACGAGCCATAGATTGTCCGTCAAATTGATGTTTACGTACCAAACCACAATCTAATAGTAAATCCATTGTATTATAAAGCGTTGCTCTACTAACACGATAGTTTTTATTTTTCATTTTGATATATAAAGATTCAATATCAAAATGCTCATCAGCATCATATATTTCTTGTAAAATTGCATAACGCTCAGGCGTTTTACGATGCTTGTTTTCTTCTAAAAAAGAAGTGAAAACTTTTTTTACAATTTCTTGATTTTCGGCTGAGTTACTCATTTAATTTAAATTTACGAAAGAACAAATTTACTGTTATTTATTGATAATAAAACAAGTAATTTAAAATGATATTTACAAAGTATTAACACGATCAACTTTCTGTACACCTTCAACCTTTTTCATACTTTCAATCAGCTTATTAAGTTGTGCCTTGTTTTTTACACTCAATGATAGCTTACCGTCAAATATACCGTCGTCTCCAGAGATATTAATACTATGAATAAATACATCCATACTGTTAGAAATTATACGAGTAATATTGTTAACAATTCCTTTGTTATCAATTCCTGATAAATGTAAAATAGCTGTAAACTCTTGCTTAGTAGAATCGATCCATTTAGCAGGCATTATTCTGTAGGCATAGTTCGATTGCATAGAAATTGCATTCGGACAATCTTTTTTATGCACTTTAATACCTTCGTTTATCGTAACGAAACCAAAAACTTTGTCTCCAGGAATTGGTTTACAACATTTAGCTAACGTATAATCTAAAGTTTGCTCGTCTTTACCAAAAACTAAAGCGTCATAGTTACTTGTAACTTCTTCTTTATCTACAATTTCTTTTGAAGGATTTCTTCTAAATGTATTTTTAAAGAAGCCCATTAAGCCACTATTTCGTTGAGCTACGTATTCTTTTAATTTTGTGTTATCAATAGCTCCGTTACCAACTCTAAAAAATAAGTCAAAACTGGTTTTTAACCCGAAATAAGAAGCAATTTCATGTATAATTTTATCATTTGTATTTATTTTTAAATGACGTAGTTTACGTAACAATATAGCTTTGCCTTCTTCCGCAATTACTTTCTCCTCAGCTTTTAATGCTGACTTAATTTTGGTTCTTGCACGTGCTGTCATTACAAAATCTAACCAACGAACATTTGGTTTGTTATTGTTAGCTGTTAGCACTTCTACTTGATCACCACTTTTTAACTCATAACTTAAAGGAACTAATTTTCCATTTACTTTTGCTCCACGACATTTTAACCCAACATCGGTATGTACAGAAAAGGCAAAATCTAATGCTGAAGCTCCTTTTGGAAGCGACTTTAAATCTCCTTTAGGTGTAAAAACATAAATCTCTTTAGCATAGAGGTTTAGTTTAAAGTCTTCAACAAAATCAACAGCGTCTAAACTTTGATTTTCTAAAGTTTCTTTTAAACGATTTAACCAACCTTCAAGACCGTTTTCTTTTACTTGTCCTTGCTTATATTTAAAGTGAGCTGCATATCCTTTTTCAGCGATTTCATCCATTCTTTCCGAACGAACTTGTACTTCTACCCATTTAGCTTTAGGTCCGATTACTGTAATATGTAAAGCTTCATAACCGGTTGATTTAGGTTGAGAAATCCAATCTCTTAAACGTGCTGGATTGGGTTTGAAAAAATCTGTTACAATAGAATAAATTTTCCAAGCATCAAACTTTTCATCTAGAGAAGTTGGTTCGTAAATAATTCGTATTGCAAATTTATCATATACTTCATCAAAGGTTACATTTTGCTTTCGCATTTTTCTACGAATAGAAAAAATGGATTTAAAACGACCTTTAATTTCGTACTTAAAACTTTCTTTATCTAAAGCCTCTTTTAAAATAGAAGTAAAACTATCAATGTATTTTTGTTGTTCTTCTTTACTATCTTTTATTTTGGTTAAAATATCGTTATAAACATCAGGCTCTGTATACTTTAAACCTAAATCTTCAAGCTCAGTTTTAATATTATATAAACCTAATCGATGCGCCAAAGGAGCATAGATGTATAATGTCTCAGAAGCTATTTTTACTTGCTTATGAGCAGGCATTGCATCCATAGTTTGCATGTTATGCAATCTATCAGCAATTTTAATTAAAATTACTCTTACATCATCGTGTAATGTAAGCAGCATTTTTCTGAAATTTTCTGCTTGAATAGAGTAATCTTGCTCTTTTTTTAAGTTGGATATTTTGGTAAGTCCACTAACAATTCGAGCAATGTTTTCACCAAACAAACGCTCCATATCATCAATAGTATAATGTGTATCTTCAACAACATCATGAAGTAAAGCAGCCGCAATCGAGGTAGCACCTAAACCAATTTCATCAGCAACAATTTTTGCTACTGCAATGGGGTGAAAAATATAAGGTTCACCTGTTTTTCTTCGTTGCTCAGAGTGTGCTTCAACAGCAATATCAAAAGCTTTACGAATTAACTTTTTATCTTCATCAGATAGAGTTTGGTAGGTTCCTTTTAGTAAATTTTTATACCTCTTGGCTATTTCTTTATTTTCTTCTTCTATCGTTGCATTATAACTCATACACTAAAACTCTTTTGTTAGTTTTCAATCAAAATAAAAGTAATGCAAAGAAACTGATTGAGCAAGTTTTCGCAAGAAATGTTCTATAGTAATTTTAGAATGAAAAAATCTTATTAATTTTACGTTCAATCAATCAAAAAATATGAATTTAGAAAAAGAATACGATTTAATTTGTGTTGGAGGAGGAGTAATGAGTGCGAATTTAGCATTGTTATCTAAGTTATTGAACCCTGATATGAGGATATTAATCTTAGAGCGCTTAGATAGTGTTGCAAAAGAAAGTTCTGCAGCTTGGAATAACGCAGGAACTGGGCATTCAGCTTTATGTGAATTAAATTATTGTCCTGAGGATAAAGATGGAAATATTTCTATTGATAAAGCTGTTAAAATTTGCAAGCAGTTTGAGATGTCTAAACAGTTTTGGTCGTATTTAGTAAATGAAAATTTGATTGAAAATCCTACTGATTTTGTTTCATCAGTAAAACACCATAGTTGGGTTTTAGGAAAGGAGAATAGTGATTATCTTGAAAAGAGGTACGAAACCTTAAAAGAACACTTCATGTTCGACTCTATCGAATTTACTCGTGATTTTGATAAAATGAAGACTTGGTTTCCTTTAATTACCAATAATAGGGAAGATGATGAAGTAATGGCTGCATCAAGAATTGATAGAGGAACTGAAGTTAATTACGGTGTTTTAACAGAATCACTTTTTTCAATTTTAGAACATAAGTTTAACACCCCAGTACATTGTAATATGGAAGTGCTAGATGTAGATCCAGACACAGATTTAGATTGGACTGCTGAAGTAAAGAATACAATAACTAAAGAAATTCATCAAGTAGATGCAAAGCATGTATTTATTGGCGCTGGTGGAGGAAGTTTATTATTACTTCAAAAAGTAGAAATTGAGGAAAAAGGAGGTTATGGGGGGTTTCCTGTAAGTGGAGAATGGTTGGTTTGTAAGAATGAAGAGGTAATTAAGCAACATAACGCAAAAGTATATAGTAAAGCAGGAATAGGAGATCCACCAATGTCTACACCACATTTAGATACTCGTTATATTGATGGTAAACGTCAATTAATGTTTGGGCCTTTTGCTGGTTTTAGCCCTAAGTTTTTAAAAGAAGGATCGAATTTAGATTTATTAAAATCAATTCAAATAGATAATATTTCTCCAATGCTAGGTGCTTTTTGGCATAATTTACCTTTAACCAAATATTTAATAGAACAAGTTACCATGTCTCATAAAGACAGAATGGAATCTTTAAGAAAGTTTGTAAAAGATGCCAAAGATGAAGATTGGGAATTAATAGTAGCAGGCCAAAGAGTTCAAATTATTAAGAAAGATGATTTTGAAGGTGGAAAGCTACAGTTTGGAACAGAAGTTATAAGTAGTAAAGATGGTAGTATAACTTGTTTATTAGGTGCTTCTCCAGGAGCATCAACTGCAACAGCAATTATGTTAGAGGTTTTAGAAAAAGCATTTCCAGAATTAATAACTTCTATAGAAGGAAAAAGGAAACTTGAAAATATAATTCCTTTTTATAAAAAGAAGCTAAATGAAAAGTTTTTTAAGGAAGAGTTAAAAAAGTGTAAAAAAACACTAAGGCTATAGATATAGAGTGTTTTTCCTGTAAGTCAATACGTTAAATAACAATATATTTGCAGTATAATTCAGTGGTAAAGACTTGAAACTTATAAGTCCCCCTGAAATATCATTCTATTATGATATTTAAATCTCCAACTTTATTTTAAAGTCGGAGATTTTTTTTGTTCTTCAAGCAACCCTTTTTTAAATTGTGGAGTCTATATATTTGTAAGCAATGAAAACTTAATTATTTGAATTGAAAATTATTCAACTACATAACAAACAATCTACACTAATTAAAAAAGCAAGTGAGCAAAATAGAGAAGCTCAACAAGTTTTATTTGATCAGTTTTCACCTAAAATGTTAGGAGTTTGTAGACAATATGTAAAAGATATTCATCATGCAGAAGATTTAATGCTACAGGGTTTTTTGAAGGTTTTTAATAATCTGAAGAAATTTAAAGGTGATGGGAGTTTTGAGGGGTGGATTCGCAGAATAATGGTAAATACTTGTATTAGTTATTTGCGTAAAAAGAATCCGATTCAATTAACAGACGAAGATTATGTTTTTAATGATGCTTCTATCGATAATATTGAAAATACTTCGGTAGAAGATATTCAAAAGCTAATTGATCAATTACCAGATGGCTATAAGTTAGTTTTTAATATGTATGCTATTGAAGGTTATAAGCATTCTGAAATTGCTAAGAAATTAAATATTTCAGAAGGAACATCAAAGTCGCAATTATTTAAAGCTAGAAAATGGTTGCAAGAGAGTTATATTAAAGTTAACGAGGTTAAAAATGCAGACAAATAAAATAGACAAGAAAATAGCCGATAAGCTTAAAAACAGAGAGCTTAAACCATCAGCATCAGCTTGGGAGCGTCTAAGTAATCAGTTAGATGAACAACAAGCTTCTAAAAAAAGTAATTGGTATAAATATGTAGGTTATGCTGCAAGTATTTTGTTGTTAATTAGTTTAGGATTTTCATTTTTTTATGAAAGTACAGTTGAGAATGGAAAAGAAATTATATCAAACGTTATTATTGATAGTCTACAACTTAATGATGATAAAATAGATGTTAAAGAAATTAATAATGTTGAAAATGCTCTTGCAGCGAAAGAAGAAAAAAAGGTAGAATTGAATGTTACTGAAAAGAAAATAGAAGATAAGGTAGTTAACTACCAACAAAAGAAAAATTATAGCATTGCAAGCGTAAATAAAAGTTTAAACAAAGTAGAGGAGGTTAAAAAAGAAGATATTCCTAATCAGGTTATGATTGCGGTTGCTGATAAAAAAGTAATTAAAGAAACAAGTGTAATAAAAAAAGAGCGTATTAATTCAAGAGTAAAAGTAAATGGAGATGATTTATTATTCGCAGTTACGCATTCACCTCAAGAAGTAAAAGAGTATTATGCTAAGTATAAAATAAACAGAAAAGAAGTATTAAACACCATTCAAGAAGAGTTGATAAAATCTAATTTAAAAATTGATCCTGAAACTATTTTAGCTGAAGTAGAATTGGACATTGAAGAAACTGATTTTCAACAAAATTTCATGAATAAACTAAAAATAAAACTGTCAGATGTAATTGTTGCATTTGCAGATAGAAATAAATAAAGCGCTTACCAATTATCGATAATTAAACTAACCTAATTATTATCCGTTTAATTTAAAATTTAAGAAATGAAAAGAATACTATTATTAGTGTTGTTTGTAACAACTATTGCCCAGTCTCAAGAGAAAACATTTGAGAATGAAGTTCAAAGAATCTCTAGAAAGATTGATAAAATAACGAAGCAACAAAAAGATTCGTTAAAACAAAAAGTTAAAGAGATTAATTTAGATCTTGAAAAAAATAAGATTACTTCAGCAGAAGCTACAGCGTTAAAAAAAGAAACCGCCACTTACCATGCAGCACAAATAGAAAAAAGAGTAAGTGTAGAGGTGCAGAACTTACAGCAATTAGTTCAAGATAAAATAGATGGAAATATTGCTAGTAGCGATGAAGATTTTGAAGATAATTCATTTAGCATTGGAGGAGCAAAATTTAAATTAGAGCTCTCTAATAAGGATAAAGAAAAAAAGAAAAGAAGAAAAGACAAAAGAACAACAACGCAACTTGTTTTTGCCTTAGGGGTAAATAATGTGTTAACCGATAATAGTTTTAGTTCTTTAAACGATTCTAATTATAAATTTTGGCAATCACATTTTTATGAATTAGGATTTACTTGGAAAACACGTATATCAAAAGAACCATCTAAAACTTATTTTAAATACGGACTTTCATTTCTTTGGAATAATTTAAGAGCGGAGAATAATCAATATCACGTAGTTAATGGAGACGAAACATTATTAAATGTAAATGCAAATAATCTTAGTGAAAGCAGATTAAGACATGTACAAATGACTTTCCCGATGCATTTAGAGTTTGATTTTTCTAAAAACAAAAAATATTCAGAAGATAAGATAGTAGATAGAACACATAAGTCAGTTCGATTAGGAGTAGGAGGGTTCTTTGGATTTAAACTAGGAACACGTCAATATCTTGAATATAAAAATGCTGAAGGTGTAAATATTGAAGAAGTTCAGAAAGATGGATTTAACACCAATACCATAAACTATGGTTTAAGTGCCTATATAGCTTACAAAGGTTGTGGACTATATGCTAAGTATGATTTGAATCCATTATTTAAAAATACAGATACTAGAAATATTTCATTAGGATTACGATTTGATATTAATTAATAAAAAAGGAGAAGTATTAAGCTTCTCCTTTTTTATTTTCTTCCCATTCTTTGCGGAAATCTCCAGATAATTTACCGCTTCCGTCATGTCTCCATCCTGGAGGTTTTAAAAAATATAAAATACGTTTATTAAAAGAAGTTTTAGAAGTAAAAACATCTTTAAGCATATGATACCACTCTATAAAGGCAATTTTAATAGGATTATAAGTGTTGATATTTGATACTAAACCATAAACAGGTTTTTCTACTTCAGGTTCAAAAGTTCCAAACAGTTTATCCCAAATAATAAAAATACCAGCGTGATTTCTATCTAAATATTGCGGATTTGTAGCATGGTGTACTCTATGATGACTAGGCGTGTTAAATATTGCTTCAAACCAATTAGGTAGTTTGGTTATTAATTCGGTATGAATCCAGTATTGATATAATAAGCTAACACTCATTTGCATTAATATCATTATTGGATGAAATCCTAAAAGCGCTAACGGAGCCCAAAAAATAAAAGTATAAAAACTACCAGACCAAGTTTGTCGTAAAGCAGTACTTAAATTATATTTTTGAGAAGAATGGTGTACAACATGGCTTGCCCAAAATAATCTACTCTCATGAGCAATCCTATGATTCCAATAATACACTAAATCTTCAGCAAATAATAAAAGAATCCAAGCCCACCATACAAACGGAATTGTAAAGAGTCTATATTGATATAAAAAAGTAAAAAAAGCAAGCACTAAAGCTTTGGTAAATAGTCCTATAAAAACATTACCTAATCCCATAGTTATTGATGTTATAGAATCTTTAAATTCATATTCACTAAGTTTTACTTTAACAGTTAAAATAACTTCAATTATAACTGTAGCAATAAAAAAAGGAATCGCATAGTGTATTAAATTTGGTAGTTCAGGAACTTGCATAAAGATATTCTAATTATAAGGGAAACAAACTTACATAAAATCAATAAAATAATTAAGTGCTAAATACTTGCTAATAGGATATAATATAACTATATTTGCAGGCTTAAAAATAAAATTTTAAACATTTTAATTATGAATCATTACGAAACTGTTTTCATTTTGAATCCCGTTTTATCTGAAACTCAGATAAAGGAGACAGTAAAGAAGTTTGAGGACTATTTACTTTCTAAAGGTGCTGAAATGATTTCTAAAGAAGATTGGGGCTTAAAAAAATTAGCTTATCCAATCGAAAAGAAAAAAAGTGGATTTTACCACTTATTAGAGTACAAGGTAGCAGGAGAAGCTATTACTGCTTTTGAATTAGAGTTCAGAAGAGATGATAGCGTTATGCGTTATTTAACTGTAAAGTTAGACAAGCATGCTGCAGCTTGGGCTGAAAAAAGAAGAAATCGTGTTAAATCTGCAAAAAAGTAAGAAATGGCATCAATAGATCAACAAGCAAAAGGAAACAAGCAAGGAGAAGTACGTTACTTAACTCCGCTTGATATTGAGACAAAGAAAGAAGCTAAATACTGTCGTTTTAAAAAGAATGGTATTAAATACATCGATTATAAAGATGCAGACTTCTTAATGTATTTAGTAAACGAGCAAGGTAAAATATTACCAAGACGTTTAACAGGAACATCATTAAAGTATCAACGTAAGGTGGCACAGGCTATTAAAAGAGCACGTCACTTAGCATTAATGCCATACGTTGGTGATTTGTTAAAATAATAAAGAAGTAGAAACATGGAATTGATATTAAAACAAGACGTAGAAAACTTAGGTTTTAAAGACGATGTTGTAACTGTTAAGAATGGTTATGGTCGTAACTACCTAATACCTCAAGGATATGCAACTTTAGCTACTTCTTCAGCTAAAAAAGTATTAGCTGAAAATTTAAAGCAACGTGCTTTTAAAGAAGCTAAATTAGTAGAAGATGCTACTAAAATAGCTGAAACTCTTAAAGGTTACGAATTAAAGATTGCTTCTAAAGTAGGATCTGGAGATAAGTTATTTGGTTCAGTAAACAACATTGATGTTGCTGCTGCCATAGCTAAAGCTGGAACTGAAATTGATAAGAAATTTATCAAAGTTACTGGAGGTAACGTAAAAAGATTAGGAAAATACAACGCAGCTGTACGTTTACACAGAGCTGTAGTTGCTGATATTGTATTTGAAGTAGTTGCTGAAAAGTAGTCTTTAAATAACATATAACACCTATAATAAAGCCTACTTATTTTGAGTAGGCTTTTTCTATTTTAAGAACGTTTTTTTAAGTAAGAAAAGTGATTAAACTATAATAAAGGGGGATTTTCCTATTAGTTTAATTGAATTAATTCGTGATATTTGTAATGTAATTAAAGATAGGGGACTTTATTACAACGTTTTAAGATATAGTCTTTTGAGGGGTTGATTATATTTTAAAAAAACTCTGATCTACTAAGATCAGAGTTTTTATTTTATAGAATATGTTCTTCTTGGTTATTTAAAATGTCATCTATGGTTTCTCTTTTTCGTATTAAAAAGTCTTTTCCTTTATAAATCATTACTTCAGCTGGTTTATATCTTGAATTGTAATTTGAAGCCATAGAAAAACAATAAGCTCCAGCATTAGAGAAAGATAAAATATCTTCTTCAGATATTTCATTAATTCTTCTATTAATGGCAAAAGTATCAGTTTCGCATATATAACCAACAACACTATAAAAGCGCTCTCTACCAGTTGGGTTTGAAATGTTTTTTATATGATGGTAAGAATCGTATAGCATAGGTCTAATAAAATGATTAAAGCCACTATCTATACCTGCGAAAACAGTAGACGTTGTTTGTTTTACCACATTTACCTTGGTTAAAAATTTACCAGCATCACTAACTAAATACTTTCCAGGTTCAAACATTAAGGTAATATCTTTACCATATTCTTTACAAAACTGATTGAATCGAAGTGATAGTTTTTTTCCTAACTCTTCAATGTTTGTAGAAATATCACCTTCTTTATAAGGTACTTTAAAGCCACTACCAAAATCAATAAAATCTATATTTTTAAATTCCTTAGTAACATTAAATAAAATTTCTGCAGCTCTTAAAAAAGTATCAATATCTAATATATCAGACCCAGTATGCATATGAATTCCATTAATGTGCATACCAGTGTTTTGAATCACTCTTTTTATATGTGGGATTTGATGAATAGAAATTCCGAATTTAGAATCGATATGACCTACCGAGATTTTACTATTTCCACCAGCCATAATATGTGGGTTAATACGAATACATACTGGTGTTTTAGGATGTTTTTGTCCGAATAATTCTAATATAGAAAGATTATCGATATTTATTTGAACTCCTAATTTAGCAACATCTTCAATTTCTTTTAACGATACGCAGTTGGGTGTATAAATAATATCTTTAGGATTAAAGCCAGCTAGTAATCCTAATTTTACTTCTTGAATAGAAACTGTATCTAAACCGCTTTTTAAATTGTTAAATACTTTTAAAATATTAATGTTTGAAAGAGCTTTTACTGCGTAGTTTATTTTTAATTTTTTTACTTTAGAAAAAGCACTAACGAATTTAGTATACTGACTAACTATTTTTTCAGTATTGTAAACATACAAAGGTGTATCATGCTTTCTTGCTAAATTTAATAAGCTATTTTCATTCATATTACTTGTTTTTGAGGGCATAAAAGTATTTAAGTAAATATGTACAGAAAATAAAATATAAAAATCTTACAGATTGCTATTTTTTGTAAAATACAGGAAATTACTATTGAGAAATAGGGGGTTTTCCTATCGCCTGATATTCTAAAAAAAAACATATTTGCAATGAAATAAATATAAGGGGATTTATTTCACATGATTGATATTTTCTTTAAGGGGTAGAAAAATATCATAAAAAAAACTCTAGCTTCGGCTAGAGTTTTTGATTTTTATAAATGAAATGTTATTTTGATTAACGATTCTTTTCAGCTACTTTCTGAGCAATACCAACAATTACTTCGGTAGCTTTTAAAATGCTTTCAACAGGTACATATTCATAACGTCCATGGAAATTATGACCTCCTGCAAAAATATTTGGGCATGGTAATCCTTTATATGATAATTGAGAACCATCTGTACCACCACGAATTGGTTTAATTAATGGAGTAATTCCCATATCTTTCATTACTTCTTCTGCGATATCAACAATATGCATTACAGGAGTAACTTTTTCTTTCATATTGTAGTATTGATCTTTAATGTCAACAGTAATTAATTTTTGACTTCGTTTAGCATTTAAAACTTCTGCTAAATCTAACATGGCTTGTTTACGATTATTAAATAAATCCATATCATGATCTCTAATAATATACTGTAAAGTAGTTTGTTCTACTTTTCCTTCCATATTATGTAAATGGAAAAAACCTTCGTAACCAGATGTTCTTTCAGGAACTTCATCTTCTGGTAAAGCGTTGATGAACTCACTAGCAATGGTCATAGAATTAATCATTTTTCCTTTTGCATATCCTGGGTGTACAATTTTACCATTAATAGTAACCTTTGCTCCGGCTGCATTAAAGTTTTCATATTCTAATTCACCAATCTGACTACCATCCATCGTATAAGCCCATTGAGCTCCGAATTTTTCAACATCAAACATGTGAGCTCCTTTACCAACTTCTTCATCAGGAGGGAAGCATACTCTAATTTTACCATGTTTAATTTCTGGATGCTGGATTAAATATTCCATTGCAGAAACAATTTCAGTAACACCAGCTTTATCATCGGCACCTAATAAAGTTGTACCATCAGTAGTGATAATAGTCTGTCCTTTGTACTGCAATAAATCTTCAAAATAATCTGGAGATAAAACAATGTTTTGTTCTTCATTTAAAACAATGTCTTTACCATCATAATTCTCATGAATTTGAGGCTTAACATTAGCTCCAGTAAAATCAGGACTTGTATCAATATGCGCTACAAAACCGATTGTAGGTACTTCGTAATCTAAATTACTAGGTAGGGTTGCCATTAAATAACAGTTCTCATCTAAATCTACATCTTCCATTCCAATCTCTTTTAATTCTTTTTCAAGAACACGAGCTAAATCCCATTGTTTTTCAGTACTAGGAAAAGCTGGATTGTTTGGATCACTTTCAGTATCAATAGTTACGTATTTTATAAATCGATCGATGATATGTTGTTTGTTCATTGGTATATTTTTAAGAAGTTCAAAAATAGTTATTTCAGTTGTATTTTATCAATTAATTTTATGACTTTACAAATACATTTATACACTAAATAGCCTCAGTTTATTTAAGTTTTAATTATCCTGTTTATAATAAGCAATTAATAAATCTACTACATAACTGTAAGACTTAATTCCTTTGGTTTGATTATTTGCTTTTAAATACGAATTATATCCTTTTTTAAAATAAGGCTCAATAGGATTGTCGAACTGTTTCCAGTGTAAATAGCTATCTCTATAATCTTTATAAATGCCTTTGTTTACTGATTTTTTAATTTCTTTAGCAATCGTTTTATCATGCTTATAAACTTGACCAATGCAATAATTATAAGCCATTCGATAACCCGAATATTTAAAGTGTAAATCATCATTTGCAATGGATGCTAGGAAACCAACAAAATTAGCATCGTTTTCAGCAGCCCAACCTATTTGATGCGCCATTTCATGACAGGTAGTAGAAGGATATCCTGTTTTAGGTATCATGTCGTTTATTTGAGCTTCACCAGTAATAGGATTGATATAACCTGCAGTTCCGTTATAAGACTGGAACAAGCTAACTAAGGAACTTTTTATAGAAGGAATTTTATAACTTAATTGAGGATAAATATTCGATAAATTATCATATCCATTAGGAGCTAGTTTGTAAATTTCTTTTTGAGAATATGGAGTTTCAATTTTTAAAGTGTCATTTTTTGTAATTTGTAAATGAACTTTATTTAGTTCAGAAACAATTTGTTTTGTTGTTTTTACTAACTCTTCAGTAGAATATTTTGATTGTTGTAAACCTAAATTTTTAGCTAATGGCTCTCTAAAATAATTCAAGCCCCAAAAAGTGTAAAAACAAAAATAAACGATTGATAAAATTGCTGTAAACTTTAAAGCATGATATACAAGGTTTTTAAATCTGTTTTTAATTAAACGATGTAGTCCTCTTGCAAAAAAGAAAATTAATATAAAGCCTAAAACATCACCAAAAGAAAATGGAATCCACCCTAGAATAAAACGAAAAAAATTTGAGATGTATATGTATAATCCGTTACTATAATATTGTTCAATTAATGACGATCTTTGGCTTAAAAATTGCACTAAAAAGATCTGAATCGGTAATGCTATTGTAAGGAATAAATATTTTTTTTTGTGACGCATGACACCAAAAATAAGAAAGTTGATACGTTATCAACAAGTTAATAACAATTTTGTTTACAAAATTTGTGTATAAAGAAAGTTGAGCATCGCTTCTACAAATATCATCTTAAAAATTTACATTTGCTGCTATGGAAAGAACTCAATCTCTCAGAGGATCAAAAATTGACAAGTCAAAAATAATTAGTTTAGAAAAAGGAAAACTCCCTCCACAAGCTTTAGAATTAGAAGAAGCAGTGTTAGGGGCAATGATGATAGATAAGAAGGGGATAGATGAAGTAATTGATATTTTACATCCTGATGCTTTTTACGATAAACGTCATCAAGAAGTATATGCAGCTATTTATGCGTTGTTCCAAAACTCGGAACCAATTGACTTACGTACCGTATCAAATCAATTAAAAAAAGATGGAAAGTTAGATTTAGCTGGAGGAGACTTTTATTTAATTGGTTTAACTCAAAAAGTTGCGTCTTCTGCACATATCGAGTTTCACTCTCGTATTATTTTAGAAAAATATATTCAACGAAAGCTAATTAGTATTTCTTCAGAAATTATTGAAAATGCTTACGATGAAACTGTTGATGTTTTTGATTTATTAGACGATGCCGAAGGAAAATTATTTGAGGTAACACAAGGTAACCTTAAAAAAGGAGCAGAGAAAGCAGATTCGTTAGTACAACAATCGATTAATAAAATTCAAGAGATTTCTACCAAGGAAGGTATGAGTGGTTTAGCCACTGGTTTTACCAAATTAGATGCGTTAACTTCTGGTTGGCAACCTTCCGATTTAATTATTATCGCTGCGCGTCCAGGTATGGGTAAAACAGCATTTGTAATTTCAATGGCTAAAAATATGGCGATTGATTTTAATCATGCAGTTGCAGTATTTTCTTTAGAGATGTCATCGGTACAATTAATTACACGTATGATTTCTTCTGAAACAGGATTAACATCAGAGAAGTTGCGTAAAGGTAATTTAGAGCCACACGAATGGGAGCAGTTAAATGTAAAGGTTAAGAAACTTTCTGATGCACCTATTTTTATTGATGATACTCCAGCACTTTCAATTTTCGATTTGCGTGCAAAAGCCCGTCGTTTGGTATCACAACATAACGTTCGTATCTTAATTATTGATTATTTACAGTTAATGACAGCTGGTGGATCTGGAGGAAACCGTGAGCAAGAAATATCAACGATTTCGCGTAACCTTAAAGCATTAGCAAAAGAATTAAGTGTGCCGGTAATTGCATTATCTCAGTTATCGCGTGCGGTAGAAACTCGTGGAGGTTCTAAGCGTCCATTACTATCCGATCTTCGTGAATCTGGAGCGATTGAGCAAGATGCCGATATTGTATCGTTTATCTTTAGACCAGAATATTACGGTATGACAGAATGGGATGATGATGATCATTCACCATGTGAAGGGCAGGGTGAGTTTATCGTTGCAAAACATCGTAACGGTGGATTAGATAATATTCGTTTAAAGTTTACTGGACATTTAGCGAAGTTTTCAGATTTAGAAGAAGGTTTTAGTAGTGAATTCCAATCGAGTATGAACTCTAGTTTTAACGACGAAATTTCATCGAATAATTTTCCATCAGCAGAAGATGCTTTTGGTCCAAGTGATGATGGAGTTCCGTTTTAAACTTAAATAAATTATAAAATATATAAGAATACACAATTGCTAATTAGTAATTGTGTATTTTAGTTTTTGGTATGAAAAAACTTCTTTACATATTAATATTACTACTATTCTCAAACTCAATTTGGGCATCATTTATTTATGTACCGATGAGTCATGAGAATCAGAAAAACCATTTAAAAGCGTACGGTATTGTCTATTATGCTTTACAAAATGGTTTAAAAGCAAAATGGTTATTAAACTATGATGGCGGTGCTTTTTTAATTGAGAATAACGAAGCAGTAGAAAAAGAGTGTAAAATTAGAGGAGTTTCTTACCAATTAATTTCAGACGCTAAATCAGCTTTAATCTTAGAAGAAATATCTTCACCTTCTAAAAATCAAGAAGCAGTAACTTTAGAAAAAGCACCAAAAATAGCGGTGTATTCACCAAAAAGTAAAATGCCTTGGGATGATGCAGTAACAATGGTATTAACCTATGCTGAAATTCCGTTTGATGTAATTTATGACGAAGAAGTTTTAAATGATAAACTGTTGTTATACGAGTGGTTGCATCTACACCATGAAGATTTTACTGGTCAGTACGGTCGTTTTTATGGAGCATTTAGAACAGCGCCATGGTATATACAACAAAAGAAAGATGCAGAAGCATTAGCTACAAAATTAGGATACGCAAAAGTTTCAGATGAAAAAGGAGCAGTGGCTAAGAAAATCCGAGACTATGTTATTGGAGGTGGATTTATGTTTGCCATGTGTTCTGCAACCGATAGTTTTGATATTGCTTTAGCTGCCGATGGAGTTGATATTTGTGAAGGAATGTTTGATGGTGATGCATCCGAACCTAATTATCAATCGAAAATAGATTTTAATAAAACCTTTGCTTTCAAAGATTTCGAACTGATTCGTAATCCTACAACTTATGAGTTTTCTTCTATAGATATGACTCGTAAACGTAGAGTTAAAAAAGAAGTAGATTATTTTACATTGAATGAATACTCTGCGAAATGGGATCAAGTTCCTACCATGCTTACACAAAATCATACGCAATTAGTAAAAGCGTTTATGGGGCAAACAACATCTTTTGATCGAAATACAATAAAATCAACGATAATGGTTTTAGGAGAAAATAAAACCAATGGAGAGGGACGTTATATTCATGGAACCAAAGGAAAAGGAATGTTTACTTTTTATGGCGGTCATGATCCTGAAGATTACCAGCATAGAGTAGGGGATCCAAAAACGGAGCTAGACTTGCATCCAACATCACCAGGGTACCGTTTAATTTTAAATAATGTGTTATTTCCAGCTGCTAAAAAGAAAAAGCAGAAAACCTAAAAAAAGTAATTGGCAATTGTATTTTAAACTGTTACTTTTGTCCGTATAAAACAAAAACAATAATGTCAACAACACAACAGCTTCAAGATTTTACACAACAGGTTCGTAGAGATATCGTTCGTATGGTACATGCAGTTAGTTCAGGACATCCAGGAGGTTCTTTAGGGTGTGCAGAGTTTTTTACTTGCTTATATCAAGAAATCATGGATTATTCTACTGATTTTAAAATGGATGGTGAAAACGAAGATTTATTCTTTTTATCAAACGGACATATATCACCAGTTTACTATAGTGTATTAGCTCGTAGTGGATTTTTTCCTGTTGCTGAGTTGGCTACTTTTAGAAAGTTAGATACTCGTTTACAAGGGCACCCTACAACTCATGAGCATCTACCGGGTATTCGTATTGCTTCAGGCTCTTTAGGACAAGGAATGAGTGTTGCTATTGGTGCTGCTCAAGCTAAGAAGCTAAACGGAGATGATAAGATTATTTATACTTTACATGGAGATGGTGAGTTGCAAGAAGGTCAAATTTGGGAAGCTGCAATGTATGCTGCTGGTAAAAAAGTTGACAATTTAATCGCAACTGTTGATGTAAATGAAAAACAAATTGATGGTACTACAGATCAAGTATTAGCAATGGGAAGTTTAAAAGCAAAGTTTGAGGCTTTTGGATGGGATGTTTTAGAAATAAAAGAAGGAAATGATGTAGAAGCTATTTTAAGTGGAATGGCAGACGCAAAAACTCGTACAGGTAAAGGAAAACCAGTTTGTGTGTTATTATACACAGAAATGGGGAATGGTATTGATTTTATGATGCATACACATGCGTGGCATGGTAAAGCACCTAACGATGAGCAATTAGCAGAGTCGTTAGCTCAAAATCCAGAAACATTAGGAGATTATTAATATTCTCTTTTTATGATAAAAATTAAATCCCGCTTTTTATAGTGGGATTTTTTTATGTTTTTCTTCACAAATAAGCGTAAGTAATAGCTTAAATTTACGTCATTAATTACAGATAAATAACCAAGTAGAAATATGAGAATAGGAATTGTATGTTATCCTACATTTGGAGGAAGTGGAGTAGTAGCTACAGAATTAGGAATGGCATTAGCAGATAAAGGTCATGAAGTGCATTTTATAACCTATAATCAACCTGTTCGACTTGACTTTTTCTCTCACCGCTTACATTTTCACGAAGTAGTTTTAGAAGAATACCCATTATTTCAATACCAACCTTATGAATTGGCTTTATCAAGTAAAATGGTTGAAGTCGTAGAAAAATATAACTTAGAGGTTTTACATGTGCATTATGCAATTCCTCATGCATATGCAGCATATATGGCTAAAAAGATGCTAGAAGATAAAGGTATTAACGTAAAAGTAGTAACGACATTGCATGGTACCGATATTACTTTAGTAGGAAGTCATCCAACCTATAAAACAGCCGTAGAGTTTAGTATTAATAAATCTGATGAAGTAACTACGGTTTCTAATAGTTTAAAAGAAGATACACTTCGTTTATTTAATATTGAAAAGGATATTAAAGTTGTATATAATTTTATTGATGGAGAAAAATATGCAAAAGCGCATCAAACAGAATGTAAGCGTATTGCTTTAGCAAATCCTGAAGAAAAGATACTAACACATGTAAGTAATTTTCGCCCTGTAAAACGTACTGATGATGTTATTAAAATATTCAATAGAGTTCAAAAAGAAATTCCTTCTAAACTATTAATGGTAGGTGATGGACCTGAACGTTTAAATGCTGAGAATTTAGTAAAAGAATTAGGTATTGAAGACAGAGTTTTATTTTTAGGAAATAGTAATGAAGTAGAAAAAATTCTATGTTATTCTGATGTATTTTTATTACCATCAGAAACAGAGAGTTTTGGACTAGCAGCTTTAGAAGCAATGGCAGCGAGTACTGCTGTGATTTCAACCAATAGAGGAGGTTTGCCAGAAGTAAATATTCACGGTAAAACGGGATATTTAAGTGAATTTGGTGATGTTGATGATATGGCAAAAAATGCCATTACTATTTTAAAGGATGAAGCAGTTTTAGAAAGGTTTAAAAAGAACGCAAAAGAACATATTAAATTATTTTCTTTACAAAACATATTACCAGTTTACGAAGAAATATATAAAAGTTGTTCTGTAACTGTTTAATAGCAGGGCGATAGCCAAGGATTTAAAGCTCTTGTTCTTGATCCGAAGTAATTTATTAAAAAAGGCGACCAAACTTAGTCGCCTTTTTTAATTTGTATAAAACTGTAAACTTTCTTTAATTAATTGGCTAGACACTTTACAATCTATTTTAAAATTTTCGTAATTATTTAAGAGTACAAAATTGATTTCTCCTCCTACATTTTTCTTATCGTGTTTCATTAATTCCATAATAGAAGAAAAATCTTCATCTAAAATTTCAACTTTGCCATAAATAGCAATTATGGATTCTTTAATTTCTTTTAATTTATCCTTTGGAAAACCTAAGAGCTCTGATGATATATATGCTTCGCAAATCATACCAATAGCAATGGCTTCACCATGCGTAAGGTTTTCTTTATGTTCACTATCTAAAAAGTAAGATTCAACTCCGTGACCAATAGTATGCCCCCAATTTAAAACTTTACGAACATTTTGTTCTTTCGGGTCTTTTAAAACAACGTCGTTTTTAATTTCTATCGAGCGATGAATTAAATCGATAATATTTAATTCAGAATTATCTTTTATTTCATTAAATAAATGAATGTCGTGTGTCATACCATATTTAATAATTTCAGCGGTACCTGATCTAATTTCTCTAGCATCAAGTGTGTGTAAATATTCAGGATCTAAGACAATCATTTCTGGGTTAGCAAACAAACCAATCTGATTTTTTAAAACTCCTAAATCAATTCCTGTTTTACCACCAACAGAAGCATCTACCATACTTAATAAGGTCGTAGGTATGTTTATAAAATCAATTCCGCGCTTAAAAGTTGAAGCTACAAAACCACCTAAATCAGTAATCACCCCACCACCTAAAGTAATTAGTAAACTTTTACGGTCGGCACCTAATTCAGTCATTACATCCCAAACACCAACACAAGTTTCAATGTTTTTATGAATTTCACCAGCATCAATCTGAATTACTTCAATACTTTTATCTGTCGCCAATAATTGCATAAATCTAGGATAACAATGTGTTAACGTATTGTCATCTACCAGAATAAAAATAGAAGAGTAGTTTTTAGCAGCGATTAAACCTGCTAATTCAGCATAAGCTTTCTCATTAAAATGAATTGGATATGTTACTGCTTGAATTGACGTCATTTCTTTAATAAGTTTAAAGCGAAATTAAAGAGAAAAAGTTAATTTATTTCATAGTTCTCTTTTATATTTGCGATAGAACAACTAATATTTATTCAAGGGAAAATGAAACTTTTTGATAATACCGAGATAGCTTTTAAATTAAAGTCAGATTCTGAATTAGAACGCGCTTATTTTTTATTTAAGATGATACAAAATCAACCGATGGTTCGTATCGGTACTGCGGTAACTAATTTTGCTTTAAAAGCACATTTACCTGTTGAAGGTTTAATTCGTTCTACTGTATTCGACCATTTTTGTGGGGGAGTAACAGAAGACGATTGTTTGCCTAATATTGAAAAGATGTATGAAAAAGGTAATGTTCATAGTGTTTTAGATTATTCAGTTGAAGGTAAAGAAGATGAAGCGCAGTTTGATGATGCTTTAGCAATGACCTTAAAAACAATTGATTTTGCTGAAGAGAAAAAATCTATTCCTTATGCTGTTTTTAAACCAACAGGTTTTGGTCGTTTTGCATTGTATCAAAAATTAACAGAAGGAGAAGAACATACCGAAGAAGAAAAGATAGAATGGAAGAGAGTCGTAGACCGTTTTCATACAGTATGTAAAGCAGCAGTAGCAAAAGATGTTCCTTTATTAATTGATGCTGAAGAAAGCTGGATGCAAGATGCAGCTGATGATCTGATTGAAGAGTTAATGGAAGAATACAACAAAGAAAAAGCGATTGTATTCAACACCTTACAAATGTATCGTCATGATCGTATGGAGTATTTACGAGGTTTATACCAAAAAGCGCATCAAAAAGGATATCATATCGGTATGAAAGTTGTTCGTGGGGCATATATGGAAAAAGAGCGAGAAAGAGCTGAAGAAAAAGGATACGCTTCTCCAATTTGCAAAGACAAACAAGCTACTGATGATAATTATAACGAAGCAATTCGTTTTATGATGGAGCATAAAAATATGGCCATTTTTGCAGGAACTCACAATGAAGAGAGTTCTTATTTATTAATGGATTTAGCAAAGGAATACAAAATTGAAGCAGACGATAATCGTATGTGGTTTGGTCAATTATATGGTATGAGTGATCATATTAGTTTTAATTTAGCCAAAGGAGGTTATAACGTAGCTAAATACGTTCCTTTTGGCCCAGTTAGAGATGTAATGCCTTATTTAATTCGTAGAGCAGAAGAAAATACTTCGGTTGCAGGACAAACATCAAGGGAGCTAAATTTATTGAAAACAGAAAGAAAACGTCGTAAAGTATAATGAATACGGTTGACGAAATAAAAGAAGCCATTCAAAAAAATAAGAAAAGGCTAGCTAAAGAACTTACTGAAAGTAAGGAGCTAGTCTTTTTAATAAAAAAGTCAATGACTACTTCGCTTTCATCTGAAGAAAAAGATAAAATTAAAGAGCAGTTATTAGATATTTGTAAGGCTGTACCAGCATTTACAGTTTTTATGCTGCCAGGAGGCGCATTATTACTACCATTATTAATAAAATTAATTCCAGATATTTTACCCAGCGCCTTTAGAGAAAATGATGAAGAATTAGAAGGAAAAAAATAATTTCATTTCATTATCGTATTCATTTTTAAAACACTAATTTTGCAGCTTCAAAATAAGCAAGAATGCAATCAATTAGAAACATCGCTATTATAGCCCACGTTGACCACGGTAAAACAACTTTGGTAGATAAAATTATAGATCAAGCTAAAATCTTAGACGATCGTAAAGAACGTACAGATTTATTGTTAGATAATAACGATTTAGAGCGTGAAAGAGGAATTACGATTCTTTCTAAAAACGTATCTGTAAACTATAAGAACACTAAAATTAATGTAATTGATACACCTGGTCACGCCGATTTCGGAGGAGAAGTAGAACGTGTATTAAAAATGGCTGATGGTGTTTTATTATTAGTTGATGCATTTGAAGGACCTATGCCACAAACTCGTTTTGTATTAGGTAAAGCTTTAGAATTAGGGTTAACACCAATCGTAGTTGTAAATAAAGTAGATAAAGAAAACTGTACACCTGATTTAGTTCACGAAAAAGTTTTCGATTTAATGTTTGCTTTAGAAGCAACAGAAGAGCAATTAGACTTTACTACCATTTATGGTTCTGCAAAGAACAATTGGATGAGTACTGATTGGCAAAACGAAACTGATAACATCGTGCCGTTATTAGATGCTGTATTAGAATCTATTCCAGAAACTAAATACAATGCTGGTACACCACAAATGCAAATTACTTCTTTAGACTTTTCATCTTTTACAGGAAGAATTGCAATCGGACGTATTTTCCGTGGAGACTTAGAAGCTGGTAAAGATTACATGTTATGTAAAGCTGATGGTTCTAAGAAAAAAGTAAGAATTAAAGAATTGCACGTATTCGAAGGAATGGGTAAAGTTCAAGTAGATAAAGTACCTTGTGGAGATATCTGTGCTATTACAGGTATTGAAGGATTTGAAATTGGTGATACAATTGCAGATTTAGAAAACCCAGAAGAATTACCAAGAACAGAGATTGATAAGCCAACAATGAGTATGTTGTTTACCATTAACAATTCTCCTTTCTTTGGTAAAGAAGGTAAGTTTGTAACATCTCGTCACTTACGTGATCGTTTATTTAAAGAGATGGAGAAGAACTTAGCGTTACGTGTTGACGAAACAGATTCAGAAGATAAATTCAACGTTTTCGGACGTGGAGTATTACACTTATCTGTATTAATCGAAACAATGCGTCGTGAAGGATACGAATTACAAGTAGGTCGTCCACAAGTAATCATTAAAGAGATTGACGGTAAGAAGCATGAGCCAATGGAAACATTATCTATCGATGTTCCTGAAGATGTTGCTTCTAGAGCGATTAACTTAGTTTCTCTTAGAAAAGGAGATTTATTAGTTATGGAGCCTAAAGGAGATTTACAACATTTAGAGTTTACAATTCCTTCTAGAGGTTTAATTGGTTTACGTAATAAGATATTAACTGCAACAGCAGGTCAAGCAATTATTAACCATAGATTTAGCGAATACGGACCTTATAAAGGTGATTTCTCTGAAGATTTAAAAGGAGCTATCGTTTCTTCTATTACAGGTAAAGCAACTGCTTATGCGATTGATAGATTACAAGATAGAGGACGTTTCTTTATTGACCCTAACCAAGAGATCTATGCAGGTCAGGTTGTAGGAGAAAACAGTAAAGTTGATGATATGGCTGTAAACTTAATTAAAGGAAAAAAATTAACAAACGTTCGTTCTTCAGGTAATGACGATTCTGTTAAGATTGCTCCGAAAATTGATTTCTCTTTAGAAGAATGTATGGAATACATTAGAAATGATGAGTATTTAGAGGTTACTCCAGAGAGTTTACGTATGCGTAAAATTAACTTTGTGAAGTAATTTATCCAAATAATATATAATAACAAATCCCTTCTTACTGAAGGGATTTGTTTATTTAAAAATGTTATGAAAAGAATAGTTTTAATTTTTGTTTACCTAATAACAATAAATAGTTTTTCTCAAGATAAAAAGTTTAATGTAGAGTTATCATATCCAATAGCTATAGGAGATAATTTTTTTGCTGAAGGAAATTATAAAGGGTATGTAGATTTAGGTTTTGGATATAACTTCTTGAAGAAAGGTAATTTTAATTTAGGAATAGAGATTAGAGGTTCATATTATAAAAGAAAACATACAGGTACCTTGTTAACACCGATGTCATTTGAATCACCAATTATCAATACTATTTTTACAGAACCTAAAATAAGAGTTAGTTATACAATTCCTAGCTTAGAAAAGCTAAAATTTAGTACAGGATTAGGCTATAGTTTTGTATGGTATAATGTTAATACAGGTGATGTGAATATAGAAAACTATACGATAGAGGATAATGGTTTTAGTATTAATTTCAGTGCTTCATATTTTTTAACAGATTATATATATGCTTTAATAAATTATGGGTTTACTAAAACTCAAGGAAGCCTATTGCCAGAGATAAATAAAACATCTTTTAATACTAACATTTCTACTCTTAAGTTTGGTCTAGGATATAGTTTTAAAAAATATATTTGGATAATTCAAAATTTATTTTAAATATTTGTAGCAATAAAAAACAAAACATGATTTTTAATCAATTACATCATCATTTTCATATTTGCACTCAAGCGAACTGAAAATGTATTGATTAAAAACAACATATATTTTAAACCCGTTTGAGTAAATCAAACGGGTTTTTTGTTTCTACAGGCGCCAAGAAATAAAACTTCACCAAACGATTTACTCAAACACATCCAATTAAAAATGAGTAAATTAAAAATAGCCATACAAAAATCGGGAAGATTAAATCAGGATTCTCTTCAAATACTAAAAGAATGCGGAGTTTCTATAGACAATGGTAAGGATCAGTTAAAAGCTTCAGCAAGTAATTTTCCTATCGAAGTATTCTATCTAAGAAATGGAGATATCCCACAATATTTAAAAGATGGAGTGGTTGATGTTGCTATTATAGGTGAGAACCTATTAATAGAAAAAGGAGAAGGAATTCAATTTGTTGAAAAACTAGGATTTTCAAAATGTAAGGTTTCTTTAGCAATTCCTAAAAATGAAAATTATAGAGGAGTAAACTTCTTTCAAAACAAAAAAATAGCTACGTCTTACCCTGAAACCGTTAAAAAATTTCTTCAACAGAATAAAATTGAAGCTCAGTTACATATTATAAATGGTTCTGTTGAAATAGCACCAAATATTGGATTAGCAGATGGTATTTGCGATATTGTATCTAGTGGTTCTACATTGTTTAAGAATAATTTAAAGGAGGTAGAAGTATTATTGAAATCAGAGGCGGTTTTGGCAGTTTCACCTCAAATTAAAAGTGAACAAAAAGAAATATTAGATAAGCTTCAGTTTAGAATTCAATCTGTTTTGAAGGGAAGGAACTCTAAGTATGTATTGTTAAATGCACCCAATGACAAGCTTGAAAAAATCATTGATATTTTACCAGGAATGAGAAGTCCAACCGTATTGCCTCTAGCAGAAGAAGGCTGGAGTTCAGTTCACTCAGTATTAAACAAAAATGAATTTTGGGAAGTAATTGATGAGTTAAAGAATAATGGAGCTGAAGGGATTTTAGTTTGTCCAATTGAAAAAATGGTTGTGTAAATATTATGAGAACAATTAAAAACCCACCAATAAAAGAATGGACTTCTATTTGTAAAAGAGCCACTTTTGATCAAGGAAATCTTGAGAAAAAAGTAATTGCAATTTTAGAAGATGTCAAGCAAAATAAAGACGAAGCATTGATTCGCTATGCCGCATTATTTGATAGAGTTGAGCTTTCTTCTGTAGAAATAACCAATGAAGAAATAGCATTGGCAAAAACTTTAGTTTCAGAAGAATTGCAAGAAGCAATTCTACTAGCAAAAAGTAATATTGAAAGGTTTCATACTTCTCAAAAAGAACAAGAAACAAAAGTAGAAACAACTAAGGGAGTTACTTGTTGGAGGAAAAGTGTGGCTATTGATAAAGTAGGATTATATATTCCTGGAGGAACAGCACCTTTGTTTTCAACCATTTTAATGCTAGGTATTCCGGCAAAAATAGCGGGATGTAAAGAAATAGTTTTGTGTACTCCGCCGAATGTAAAAGGAGAAATTGATCCAGCTATTTTATATACTGCATCTTTAGTTGGAGTAACTAAAATATTTAAAGTTGGAGGGGCTCAAGCAATAGCTGCAATGGCATATGGAACAGAAACAGTTCCAAAAGTGTATAAGATTTTGGGTCCAGGAAATCAGTATGTAACTAAAGCAAAAGAACTAGTACAACAAGATGGTGTTGCCATTGATATGCCAGCAGGACCAAGTGAGGTATTGGTGATTGCCGATGAAACTTCTAATCCAGGATTTATAGCGGCAGATTTACTCTCTCAAGCAGAACATGGAGAAGATAGTCAGGTTGTGCTAGTAGGAACAGATGAGTCCGTTATTGAACAAGTTAATAAAGAATTGAAGATTCAGTTGAATCTTTTAGACAGAAAAGAGATTGCAGAAAAAGCCCTTGGAAATAGTTTTTCAGTTGTATTAAACTCTAAAGAAGAATGTATTGAGTTTAGTAATGTGTACGCTCCAGAACATTTAATCATAGCATCTTTAGAGCCTTTTAATTATATCGAAGGAATCACGAATGCAGGATCTGTTTTCTTAGGGAATTATAGTTGTGAAAGTGCAGGGGATTATGCCAGTGGAACCAATCACACATTACCAACCAACGGATATGCTAAAAACTACAGCGGAGTTTCTTTAGACAGTTTTGTAAAGAAAATTACATTTCAGGAAGTAACTCAGCAAGGGATATTAAATATAGGAAATGCCATAGAGTTAATGGCAGAAGCTGAAGGCTTACAGGCACACAAAAATGCAGTTACCATAAGATTAAAAGAGATTAACAATGTTTAATTTAGAGAAAATAGTTCGTTCAAATATTCAACAGTTAAAAGCTTATTCGTCTGCGCGAGATGAATTTAAAGGCGTTGCTGATGTGTATTTAGATGCCAATGAAAATCCGTTTGGAACTTTAAATCGTTATCCAGACCCACAACAAATTCGTATTAAAGAAAAACTTTCAGAAATTAAAAAAGCCAATTTAGATCAGATTTTTGTTGGTAATGGAAGTGATGAAGTAATTGACTTAGCTTTTCGAATTTTTTGTGAACCAGGGAAAGACAAAGCTTTAACTTTTTCTCCTACATATGGTATGTATGACGTATCTGCCGGAATAAATAACATTGAGTTAATCAAACAGCCACTTTTAGCCGATTTTCAAATTAATCTAAATCAGTTACAACCATATTTAGAAATGGATGATGTAAAACTGATTTTTATATGCTCACCAAACAACCCAACAGGCAACATTATTAACAAAGACGATATCATCTATATCCTCAAAAATTTTAATGGAGTTGTTATCATTGATGAGGCTTATATTGATTTTAGTACAAAAGAATCTTTTATCAATGAAATTAAGAATTATCCAAATTTAATCGTGAGCCAAACTTTTAGTAAGGCATGGGGTTTAGCAGCTGTAAGAGTTGGTACAGCGTATGCAAATTCAAACATTATAGACCTATATAATAAAGTAAAACCACCGTATAATGTGAGTTCTCTGAACCAGAAAGCCGTTTTGGTGAGTTTAAATAATCAAACAAAATTCGGAATTGAAAGGAATATCATTTTAATAGAAAGAGAAAAGGTAATTGATCAGTTATCTAAAATACCAATGGTGAAAAAAATATATCCGACAGAAGCCAATTTTGTATTGATTGAAGTTGAAGGTGCTGATAAATTATACAAAGACTTGGTGGAAGAGAAAATAATTACAAGAAATAGGAATACAGTTATAAACAATTGTTTACGCATCACAATTGGTAGTCCAGAAGAAAATCAAAAACTAATCAACACACTAGAAGAACTATAAAAAATGAAAAAAGTATTATTTATCGATAGAGATGGAACTTTAATTAAAGAACCAGCAGATGAACAAACAGATTCTTTTGAAAAGCTTGAATTTTATCCGAAAGTATTCCAAGGATTAAGTAAAATAGCCAAAGAATTAGATTTTGAATTGGTATTGGTAACCAATCAAGATGGATTGGGAACAGAAGTATATCCAGAAAATACATTTTGGCCAGTGCACAATTTTGTAATGAAAACGTTGAAAGAAGAAGGAATAGAATTTTCCGAAGAAATCATAGATAGAACCTTTGCAAAAGATAATCAACCTACTAGAAAACCGAATACAGGTTTATTGAATAAGTATTTTTCTGAAGAATATGATTTAGCCAATTCATTTGTTATAGGAGATCGATTAACGGATGTTGAACTTGCCAAAAACCTTGGGTCAAAAGGAATTTATATTAATGATGAAACTTATTTTGGAGCTGATGAAATAGCTGTTAAAAGAAGTGAGCTAGATGAGTTCATAGCATTAGAAAGTAATGATTGGAATGCAATTTATGAGTTTTTGAAACTTAAGGACAGGTTTGCTACTATAGAAAGGAACACGAATGAAACCAAGATAAAAATAGCCGTTAATTTAGATGGAACAGGAAAGAGTGAAATTGATACAGGGATTGCCTTTTTTGACCATATGTTAGATCAAATTGCAAGACACGGACAAATGGACTTAACAATTGATGTAAAAGGAGATTTAGAAGTTGATGAGCACCACACGATAGAAGATACCGCAATAGCTTTAGGAGAAGTTTTTGCAAAAGCTTTAGGGAATAAGTTAGGTATAGAGCGTTATGGATTTTGTTTACCTATGGACGACTGTTTAGCACAAGTAGCTATTGATTTTGGTGGACGAAACTGGTTGGTTTGGGATGCTGAATTTAAACGTGAAATGATTGGTAAAATGCCAACGGAAATGTTCTATCACTTTTTTAAATCATTTACAGATGGAGCCAAATGTAATTTGAATATAAAAGCAGAAGGAACGAATGAACACCACAAAATAGAAGCAATTTTCAAAGCATTTGCAAAAGCTATAAAGGTAGCAGTTAAGAGAGATACAACTAAAATGATTTTGCCTTCAACAAAAGGAACTTTATAAAATGATAGCAATTATAAAATACAATGCAGGAAATATACGATCTGTGCAAAACGCAGTTGCTCGTTTGGGATATGAAAGTATAATAACAGATAATCCAGAAAAGATTCGTAAAGCTGCTAAAGTAATTTTCCCAGGAGTTGGAGAAGCAAGTTCAGCTATGAGTTATCTAAGGGAAAGAAAGCTAGATGAAGTTATTTTATCTCTAAAGCAACCTACGTTGGGTATTTGTTTAGGACTGCAGTTGATGTGCAAATCTTCAGAAGAAGGAAATACCATTTGCTTAGGAATTTTTGATACGGAAACCAAACAGTTTCCACCAGAAGATAAGGTACCACATATGGGGTGGAATAGTTTTTCAAAAAAAGAAGAGACTACCTTGCTAAAAGGAATAAATTTAACTGATGATGTGTATTATGTACATGGCTATTATGCAGAAACCTGTAACGAAACTATTGCTACCTGTAATTATATCAAAGAATTTAGTTCAGTAATGCAAAAAAATAATTTTTACGCGATGCAGTTTCATCCAGAAAAATCGGCAAGAGTGGGGGAACAATTATTAAAAAATTTTTTAGAATTAGAAAAATGAGAATTATACCAGCTATAGATATTATTGAAGGAAAATGTGTTCGTCTTACAAAAGGAGATTATAATACAAAGAAAATATATAATGAAAACCCAGTAGAAGTTGCCAAGGAATTTGAAGCCAACGGAATTCAATATTTACATTTAGTAGACCTAGATGGAGCCAAATCGAGTAAAATAATTAACTATAAAGTGTTAGAGGAAATAGCTTCTAAAACTAGTTTAAAAATAGATTTTGGAGGCGGTTTGAAGTCTGATGAAGATTTGAATATAGCTTTTGAATCAGGAGCAAGTCAAATAACAGGAGGAAGTATTGCTGTAAAAAAACCAGATACTTTTATCAATTGGTTATCAAAATATGGAAATAGTAAAATTATACTGGGGGCAGATTGTAAAAATAGAAAAATAGCAACCCACGGATGGATGCAAACATCAGAAGTAGATGTAGTAGATTTTATTAAGGATTATGAAGAGATAGGAGTTCAAAATATTATTTGTACTGATGTTGCTAAAGATGGCATGTTGCAAGGAACTTCCAATAATTTATACAAAGAAATTCTTAAGAATTCCAAGGTGAATTTAATAGCTAGTGGAGGAGTTTCTAATATAGAAGACTTATATAAAGTTAAAGAGATTGGGTGCGAAGGAGTCATTATAGGAAAGGCGATTTACGAAGGTAGAATAACGTTAAAAGAATTACAGGAATTATGCTAAAGAAAAGAATCATACCTTGTTTAGATATAAAAAATGGAAGAACCGTTAAAGGAGTAAATTTTGTTGATATCAAAGATGCTGGTGATCCCATTGAATTAGCAAAGCAATATGTAAAAGATGGAGCAGATGAATTGATCTTTTTAGATATTGCTGCTACACTAGAAAATAGAAAAACCTTAAAAAGTTTAGTTGAAAAAATAGCTGAAGAAATAAATATTCCGTTTACTGTTGGTGGAGGAATTAGTTCTTTGGAAGACGCATTAGCTCTGATTAAGGCTGGGGCAGATAAAGTTAGTATTAACTCTTCTGCTGTGAAAAACCCACAATTAATAGTTGATTTAAAAGAACGCTTTGGAAGTCAATTTGTGGTGGTGGCAATAGATACAAAAAGTGTAGATGGAACAGGTAAGGTATTTACCAAAGGCGGTACTTATGAAACCACATGGGAAACTCTACAATGGGCAAAAGAAGTTGAGAAATTAGGCGCAGGAGAAATATTATTAACCTCGATGAATAGTGACGGTACTAAGGGAGGGTTTGATATCGATATCACAAAAGAAGTTAGTGAACTAGTGAACATTCCTGTGATAGCTTCTGGAGGAGCAGGAAAAGTAAAACACTTTGAGGAGGTTTTTACGAAAACTCAAGCCAGTGCGGGATTAGCAGCGAGTATTTTTCACTTTGGAGAGATTCCAATACCAAGATTAAAAGAAGCATTAAAAACAAACAACATACCAGTAAGATGAATATAGATTTTAACAAAGGAAACGAATTAATACCTTTAATAAATGGACTTGTTCCTGTAATTATACAAGACAACATTACACTACAAGTATTAATGCTAGGGTACATGAATGAAGAAGCTTTTCTAAAGACTCAAAAAGAAGGAAAAGTTACTTTTTATAGTAGAAGTAAAAATAGATTGTGGACAAAAGGAGAAACCTCAGGAAATTATTTGTTTGTAAAAGACATTTTATTGGATTGTGATAATGACACTCTACTAATAAAAACGGATCCCGTTGGACCAACTTGTCACAAAGGTTTTACCTCATGTTTTGCTGAAGAAACATCTAAAGGTTTTTTATATAGTTTAGAAAATACAATACACAATAGAATAGACAATGATATAGAAGATTCGTATACCAATAAATTATTCAAAAGAGGAATTAACAAGGTTGCTCAAAAGGTAGGGGAAGAGGCTGTAGAATTAGTAATTGAGGCAAAAGATAATAATGATGAACTGTTTAAAAATGAAGCCGCTGATTTAATATACCATTACATTATTCTTTTGAAAGCAAAAGGTCATAAGCTAGAAGATATAGAAAATGTTTTAAAGCGACGAAACTAAAGTTTCTTCGCTAACGTTTTGTATATGAAAAGTAGCGGATTTTTTGCACTAACTTTAGCAATTCCGAGAGGATTCGGACTTAGTCGAATTCGCCGTAATTGCGGTTATACATTGTTACCAAATAGTTTTTACATTCCAACATAATCAGTTTTATTAATTTCTAAATTCCCAATTCGGTCGTTTTTAATTTTTATAGAGTACCAAACTCTCCAAATGTTACTTGTGTCAGGAACTCCTAAATTTGAATTCAAATAAACTGTGTTCCCTTTAGTACTGTCTATTTCGGTTGTCAAAAGATTACATTTTTCGTAGAATTCTGGAATAAGTGATTTTTCAAAATTAGTTATATCGATTTGTTTTTTGTAAACAATAGAGTCGGTCAAAAGTTTAAAATCAGTTACCATTTTGTGAGAATGGTCTAAATAAGCTTGTTCTCCGTTTTGAGCTAAATTTCGAACAATTGAACTATCGTTTAAACTATAAGTTTTTAATTCAAGAGTATGTTTTAAATCAGAAATTTTAAATTCTTTTTTACTGGAAATGGTATCAAGAATTATAGCCCAATAATTATTAATTGTATCATTTTTCTTTTTCGATTGGATAGTTTCTATTTCTTTTTTTAGTTCAGATTTCGTTTCTACTTTTATTTCCGTTTTTGACTTAAATTCAGATTGTGTTTTCTTCGATTTTTTTTGGTTACAACTTGATAGAATCAAAAGTGTTAATGTTAAAATTAAAAGTTGTTTCATTGTTCGGTTTTCAACTGTTTGGTACTTTTTTAGGGATATGAATTCGTTTTAATAATTTATAACCAACGTAAGCGAAGTTATGTTTTTAAAATGAAAAACCAAGAGGAGAAAAACTAGTTGTTAATATATAGCGTCTTCGGTTATTTTATCATTTAAATTCTCAAAGTCATATAAGTTTTTATCTAGTAAATGAGAAGGAAATACGTTTTGTAGGGCATTCATCATAATCGCATTTCTATTAGGAAAATCACTTTCCCAATCAGCAATCATTTGTTTCACTTTTTTACGTTGTAAATTTTCTTGAGAACCGCATAAATTACAAGGGATTATAGGAAAGTTCATGATATCAGAATATTGTTCAATATCATTTTCTTTACAAAAAGCCAATGGTCTTAAAATAACTAAATCGCCTGCATCATTTTTAAATTTAGGAGGCATTGTTTCTAATTTTCCAGAAAAGAAAAGGTTTAAGAAAAAGGTTTCTAATATATCGTTTCTATGATGTCCTAAGGCTAATTTATTACACTTTAAATCTTTGGCAGCTTCATATAAAGTTCCTCTTCTTAGTCTAGAACACAAGCTACAAGTAGTTTTTCCTTCAGGAGTTTTATCCATAACTACTTTGTACGTATTCTTTTCTATAATTTTATATTCAACTTTTAATTTTTCTAAATAATTAGGCAAAACTTCTTCAGGAAACCCTGGTTGTTTTTGATCAAGATTTACAGCAATAAGATCAAAAGAAATCGGTGCTACTTTTTGAAAATACATTAGCATATTTAACAAAGTATAGCTGTCTTTACCACCAGATAAGCACACCATAATTCTATCTCCATCATCAATCATTGTGTATTGGTTGATTGCTTCTGCAACCGAACGTTGTAACTTCTTTATTATTTGCTTTGTATTTTCCATAGCGCAAAATTACTATTTTGATGCAAGAAGTGTAAAATGTATTTGAATAATAATTTATTAAATCATAATCTTATTTACATTTGCAGTATGAATGAATTCCAACAATTAAGAGATACACTTAATCAGAGTGTTTTAGATAATAATTTTGTTAAACTTACTTTAAGTAAACCAACTCGTAAGAGTGATGGGTTGCCTAATGTGTATGTACGTTTAATAAAAATTAAAGGAGCTGAAATGTTTCAGTTTACCTATCATTATACTACGAATGATAAAGTGAAAAATTATACGCTTTCTGAAGCAATATCTGAATTAGAAATCTTATTGATGGATAATTTTAGAGCAGCTACCTTATTTACTTTAAAAAACGACCTGTTGGTATTTATTTCTAAAAAGAAAAAAGTATCCTACAAACTAAACGCAGCCAGTTTTAAAAACAAGTTACCAGAAACACACGATAAACCTAAAGAGCGTTTAGCAGAAGCAGGAAGTTATTTACAACATCTAGGAATTACTGATAAAAACGGAAAGGTAATTCATAAAATGGCGGATAAATACCGTCAAATAAATAAGTATCTAGAGATTATTGAAGGTTTACTAAAATCTACCAAGTTGCCTAAGAAGATTAATATTGTTGATATGGGTTCTGGTAAAGGTTATTTAACATTTGCTTTGTATGATTATTTAGTAAATCAAAAGAAATACAACGCTACAATAACCGGAATTGAATTGCGTACAGAGTTGGTAAACTATTGTAATGATGTTGCACAAAAATCTGAGTTTAAAAACTTATCGTTTGTAGCACAACCTATTCAAGAATACGACAATAATAAAATTGATATACTAATTGCTTTACATGCCTGTGATACAGCAACCGATGACGCTATTTATAAAGGTTTATCAGCAAAAGCAGAATTAATTATTTGTGCACCTTGTTGCCATAAACAAATTCGTCAGCAAGTAAAAGGAAAAGAGCAGGAGAGCCCGTTATTAAAATATGGTATTTTTAAAGAGCGTCAGTTTGAAATGGTAACCGATACTATAAGAGCTTTAATTCTTGAAAAGAACAATTATAACACTAAAGTTTTCGAGTTTATTAGTAACGAACATACACGTAAAAATGTGATGTTAGTTGGTACTAAATCATCTAAAAAAAATGATGAAGTTAGAATTGATAATAAAATAGCTAGTTTAAAAGAAGTATATTCAATTGACAATCATTATTTAGAAACTCTTTTATAAAGTTTAATTAAGTTATTTTTTATACTTATTTTAGATTAATGAAAAGAGATATCTCCATAGCTTTTAAAGATTTAAATTTATCTGATAAAGATCTTAATTTCTTGTTCAGTATTTTTAAAGAGGAAGTTTTTGAAAAAGGGAGTTATATTCTAAACACCAATGAACAAATAAAACATCAATATTATGTCTTAAATGGCTGTTTAAGAACTTTTTTTATTGATGAAGCAGGTAAAGAGCATACAATTCAATTTGCGGTTAATGATTGGTGGATTACCGATTATATTAGTTATTTTTTAGAAGAAGAATCAACATTAACTATAGAAGCTATTGAAAAATCAGTTCTATTAAGAGTAGAAAAAAAAGATTTTGAAGAAGCCTTAGCTAGAATTCCACAAATAGAGCGTTTTATTAGGAAAAAGGTAGAGCGCTTTTTAGCGAAGTCTCAAAAGAGAACTTTACAAGCCTTATCTCAATCAGCAAAACAACGTTATCTTAATTTTTCTAAAACCTATCCTAATATAGAGCAGCATGTAAAAAACTATCATATTGCTTCTTATTTAGGTATCGCTACTCAAAGTTTAAGTAGAATAAGAAAAGAAATTAGTAAAAAACCAGATGTATGAAAAATTCGAAGCTATTAATTATAGCTGCTTTTTTCTCAATATATTTTATATGGGGATCAACTTATTTATTTAATAAAATTGCTGTTACCGAAATTCCTCCTTTGTTTTTAGGCGGTATTCGTTTTTTTACAGCAGGTGTGTTAATTATGTTGATTGCTAAATTTATGAAACTCTCCGTGAAATTATCAAAGAGTCAATTCATCAACTCAGTAATTGCAGCATTTTTATTTTTAGTATACGGTAATGGTGTTTTTGTTTGGGCTCTGAAATATGTTGATAGTGGTTTTGCAGCACTTTTAGCTTCAACGCAACCCTTGTTTGTGCTTTTTTTATTACGCTTGATAGACGGGCAAAAAATGCAGCGTAAATCTGTAATTGGGGTATTACTTGGGGTTTTTGGAATGTATTTATTGGTAAGTCAGAAAGAAATTTCAACTTCAGAAGGGAGTGTTTTAGGTATTTTTATGATTTTAAGCTGTGTACTAAGTTGGAGTTATGGTAGTGTTTTTGTATCAAAAGCTGATTTGCCTAAAAATTACCTAGTAAGTACCGGTTATCAAATGTTAATTGCTGGTTTTTTATTAGGAGTATCTAGTTTAATCTTTAAAGAAACATGGATTTCTCCATTAAATTGGTCAAATAAAACTCAAGCTTCTGTAGTTGTTTTAATTATTTTTGGAAGCATTGTTGCCTTTACCGCATTTAACTATTTACTAAAAGTAGTATCTCCAGAAAAAGTAGCAACATCTGCATATGTAAATCCTGTAATAGCTCTATTATTGGGATGGTATCTGTTAGATGAGCAGCTAACAGAACAATCTGTAATTGCTTCAATTATTCTATTAACTGGTGTTTATTTTATTACTTCAAGAAAAAAAATAGCAAAGATTAAAGTTACCACCAAGTCACAAAAAATTTAAAAAGTTCTCCATTCGATTTTTTAAGCCAACAAAGAGGAGCGTTTTCTTCTTCTATGTAGATTTCTAATCTATTTGAGTATTCTTCAAAATTCAACCAATTAATGTTTACATGAGGTTCAACCAACCAATTGTGCTTATTTGGAATGTGAAATTTACAATCTTTAAATTGATTAAGTTCTTTTGAATTTATGTAGAACCCGCAAATACAATTGTTGTTTATTGAAGGAAATTCATTTTTAAGATCATTAAAAGGCACAAATAATTGTGCTTTAAAATATACTTGCTGTTCAACTTTTTCAGTAGCTAAATTTAATTCTTCTAAATATGGTTTACACTGATTAGAATAGAGTAGAGGTAACTGTTTATTCTTTAGCTTATTTAACTTTTGAATAAGAGAATCTCGTCTATTTGGTCCAATCCAATATTCAATTTCTGAATTTCCTATAGTTTTATCATGAAGATAAAATTTATAAATAATTTCTAAGTGAATTGGCTTTTTATCTTTTAATAATATACAATCTAATTCGCCAAGAGTCCTTTTTTCTTCTTGAATTTGAATGTTCTCAGCAAGTATTTTAATAGATGAATCTTGTTGCAATTCAGAAGACACAAAACGTTCTACTAATTTACCCAAACGTAATTTTTGCGTAATTGTACTAGAAAAGGAAGTTGTTTTTATTAATTGGTTTTCAAATTGCTGTAAATCTAAAACACCTTTTCCATGCCATAGAAAAGGTGTTTTTAAAAATCCTTCGTATTGAAGTTGTATATTTTTAGAATTTTTATCCACTAATGATAATTATTCTTTAATGCCTAATTTATCTAATACTAATTGAGTGATGTCAAACTTTTCATCAATATAACCAAACTGATTCCCATTTGTAGTTAAAATCTGAGTATATCCGTTTGCTTTGGCAACTTCAGCAATAGTTTCGCTTAGCTTTTTATAAAGAGGACGCATGTTTTCATCTCGTTGCAATTGCATCATTTTTGTTCCATTTTGGCGAAAAGCCCCCATATCTTGCTCCATCTTTTGTAGCTCTTGGATTCTATTATTTTTATCAGCTTCTGTCATTATATCTTCTTCAGCTTTAAAAGAATCAACCTTAGCTTTATATTCTTTAGCCTTTATTTGAAATGTTGAATCTAATTTTTTACCATAGTTTTCAACTCTACGTAAAACATTTTTCATTTGTGGCATTTTACCAATAATTAAGTCGCTATTTACTGTACCTAACTTAGTTTGAGAAAAAGTAATCGTTGATAAAAGCGTTATAGCTAAAAATAAAATTTTTGATTTCATGTTTTTTTTGATTGTTTTGTCGCAAATATATAAAAGTGAATGCCCTAAGTTCTTTAAAATTCGTTAAATTTTAGTTTCAAGGGTTTTAATGATGTTTTCTACATCGTCTTGAAAATCAAACCAAATAATGTTTTTATCTTTTCGAAACCAAGTACCTTGTCTTTTTGCAAATCGACGTGTGTTTTTCTTAATCTCTTCAATAGCAAATTCTTTAGTGAAATTTCCATCAAAATACTCGAATAACTCTCTATAACCAACAGTTTGTAGTGCATTAAGTGCTTTATTAGGGTACATGTTTTTAGCTTCTTCTAATAAACCATTATTAATCATAATATCGACACGACGGTTTATACGATCATACATAATTTCTCTATCAGCAGTTAAGCCAATTTTTATGGAATTGAAATTACGTGGGCTTTTTGGTTTATTTTTATAGGAAGCATAAGTATTACCAGTACCGATACAAATTTCTAAGGCTCTAATTAATCGATGTGGGTTATCAATAGCTATAGAATTGTAGGTTTCAATATCTAATTCTTTTAATTTTTCTTGTAGAGATTTTATTCCTTTTTCTTCTAATTCTGAATTTAGTTTTTCTCTGATACTAGGATCTACATCAGGGAAATAATCTAATCCTTTTAAAACAGCATCAACATATAGTCCGCTACCGCCAACCATTATTTGAATTGGGTTTTTCTTAAATAATTCATCTAATTTAGATAGAGCATTTTTTTCAAATTGACCAACTGAATAATCATCGAAAATACTTCTATTTTGAATAAAATGATGTGGTGCAGCATCCATTTCTTCTGGATCAGGAACAGCAGTTCCAATACTCATTTCTTTATAAAACTGACGAGAATCGCAAGAAATAATATCACAACCAAAATGTTTCGCCAATTTAATACTTAAAGCTGTTTTTCCGATAGCAGTTGCGCCAACAATGGTAATTAATGTGTTTTTCATTTATTCATGTAATTTACCACCACATTGATTACAAAAAACAGCACTATCATTATGTCCTTCGTAAGAGCAACTAGGACAAGATTGTGTATTTAAATCAATATCATTAACCTTTACCATTTCGGAGCTTACAATTCCTGTAGGTACAGCTATAATACCGTAACCTAAAATCATAATAATACTAGCTACAAATTGTCCGAATGGTGTATGAGGAGCAATATCTCCATAACCAACAGTTGTTAGTGTAACTATTGCCCAATAAACACTTCTAGGAATGCTTGTAAATCCATTTTCTCCACCTTCAATCAAATACATTACCGTTCCTAAAATGACACATAGAATTAATACAAAGAATAAGAATACTGCTATTTTAGCTTTACTAGCTCTTAACGCTTTCATGAAATTATTAGATTCTCCAATAAATCGAGCTAATTTTAAGATTCTAAAAACTCGTAATAATCGTAGTGCTCTTAAAGCAACTAAACTATGAGTTCCTGTAAAGAAAATTGCTAAATATTTTGGAAGCGTAGATAATAAATCAATAACTCCATAAAAACTAAAAATGTATTTACTAGGCTTTTTAATTGAGATAATTCGAACAATATATTCTATGGTAAAAAGGATGGTAATTATCCATTCCGAAATATTTAAAAGTTCTCCATGTTCTTTTCCTATTGACGGAACACTTTCTAGCATTACTAAGACAATACTCGCTATAATTGCTATTAATAATACAACATCAAATAGCTTTCCAGCCGGAGTGTCTGCTTCATAAATTACTTCATGAAGTTTTTCTTTCCAATTTTTATTGTTTTTTTTCAAAAGAAAAAGTTTGATTAAAATGAATGGTTTAAAACAATATTACAAATTATTTTCAACTTGCAATCTTACTATTTTTGAAACCTTATTTTTAAGCAAATAGTTTTTTATAATTGTTTTAGCGAGTTCCTTATTTTCAATAGGAGTAATCATCGACTTTAAAATAGCCATTTGATTTTCTTGAAATGCTAAATTGGTATAGGTGTAACCAATAACCTCATTGTTCTCAACTAAAATAACTGCATGTTCTTCAGGTATACGACCTTTATCAATAATTAATAGATTATCATGATTAAAGTTTTTATCAGTAATTTTCTTCTTACGGATAATATTAAACTTAGGATTTAACTTCTCTAATTCTTCATGATATTTTAAACGAGTAAATAGCAAATTACCAGTTTCTTCATAGCTAACATCATTAATTCTTTTTATTATTTTTTGAGCTTTACTAGTATCTTTTAAAAACAATTTATTTACTTCTTGTTTTAAGTTTTTACCTCTACCAATAAAAATAATATTCCCTTCTTGATTATGAACATAAAACACACCTTGTGTTTCAGGTAATTTTTCAAGAATCTTTACATAACGTTGTTTTTCTTGTCTGTTGTCGTGGTATTTAATTGATTGTTGAACAATCTCTTTATCCACATCTTTTTCTAATAATAACTTAAACAACTGTACCGTTGCTAATGCATCTCCGTTTGCTCTATGACGATCAGACATTGGTATTCCAACAAACCTACATAACTTACCTAAACTATGTGAGGGAGCTTCAGGAATTAACTTCTTACTTACGACTACAGTACAGATCGTATTTCGCTTATAATCATAGCCTAAGCGTCTGTATTCCGTTCCTAATATTCGATAATCAAAAGCAGCGTTATGAGCGATAATTGTACAATCTTTAGTGATTTCAACTATTCGTTTTGCTACCTCATGAAATTTAGGAGCATTACGTAACATCTTATTGTTAATACCAGTAAGTTTAACAACAAACTCTTGAATTTCCTTTTCAGGATTTACTAAACTAATAAATTGATCTATGATTTGATGACCATCAAATTTATGAATAGCAATTTCAGTAATGCCTTCTTCATTAAATTTTCCTCCTGTAGTTTCAATATCTAAAATTGCGTACAATTCTTTTTCTTTTTTAGCTGATTAATGTAAAACTAAACAATATAATTTCTAACTCCAAAAATAGAACTACCAATACGCACCATATTGCTTCCTTTTTCTATAGCCAATTGATAATCACCACTCATTCCCATTGAAAGTGTTGATAAATTCGGGTATTTTTCCTGATTTTTAGAAAAGAAGGAGTTTAACGATGAAAATTCTTCAGTTAATTGTTCTTGATTATCAGTAAAAGTTGCCATTCCCATTAAACCTACCACCTTAACATTTTCTAATTCTGATAATTCTTCTGAAGTTAATATATCTTCGATATCTGTAAAAGATAATCCAAATTTAGTGTCTTCTTTAGCGATTCTTGCTTGTAGCAAACAATTAATAACTCTATCTTGTTTTTTTGCTTGCTTATTAATTTCTTTAAGCGTTTTAAAGCTATCCACACCGTGAATTAAATTTACAAAATGCGCCATGTACTTTACCTTATTACGCTGTAAATGCCCAATCATATGCCATTCGATGTCTTTTGGTAGAGCATCGAATTTAGTAACCATTTCTTGAATTTTATTCTCTCCAAAAACTCGTTGACCAGCATCATAAGCTTCTTGTATGTCTGCAATCGGTTTTGTTTTAGAAACTGCAACTAGTGTTACATTCTCAGGTAAAGTAGATTTTATTTTTTGAAGATTTTCTTTAATTCCAGTTATCATATCAAAACTCATAAATAGTTAATGCACTTCTTAATTTTGGTTCTATATAAGTAGTTTTAGGAGGCATTAATAAACCTGCATCAACAATTGTTTTTAATTCGTTAATATCTGTTGGTAACATTCCAAAAGAGACTTTAAAATCACCACTATCTACTTTAGTTTTTAACTCTAAACCATCTGATTTATCTTGAGAGTATAATATCTTAGAAGCATTTCTAATATCCTTAAGCCCTAGAATAGGTTTTAAAACTGTAGTATATAAAATTTGAGAATCTAACTGACTTAAAGAATCTGTAAATTCATATGCTGATTTGCGTAAATACAGTGCATAAAACTCACCATTTAAATACATGCTAAAATGATGCTTCTCTTTAGGTTTGTATAACTCTTGACCTCGGTTTTCGATTCTGAAAAAAGCATCTAATTCAATCAAAAATTCATCTGGAGTTAAACCATTTAAATCTTTTATAAATCGATTGAATTCATAAATACTCAATTGGCTTTCTGGTAATAAATAACTCATAAAAAAGTTATAATCTTCATCACCTGTATGATTCGGATTTTCTTTCTCTAAACGTTGTGCTAATAAACAAGAAGAAGTAGAACGGTGATGCCCATCTGCAATGTATAAAGTATCAATATTTGCAAATGCATTTGCAATTTGATTTATATCACTTTCTTTATCTATAACCCATAATAAGTGAGTGTCTTTATCAGTTGTTGCAAACTGATATTCTGGTCTATCATTTTTATATTTCTGAATAATATCTTCGATAGAATTATCATCCGGATAGGTAAGGAGTACTGGTTCTGCATTAAAACCAGTGTTCTTTAAATAGTTTTCAAATAACAATTCACGTTCTCTTAAAGTTCCTTCATGCTTCTTGATAACATTATTATGATAATCATTAACTGAAGTTGCTGCGATGATACCGCAAAAAGAATTTGTTGGTGTTATTTTTTGATAGATATAAAAACCAGGAGTTTTATCTTGAGTAAAAATAGCATCTTCTTTAAATTCTAAGTAGCGATTGTGTACCAATTTAAAACGTTGTTCTCCACTAATATCTTGTTTATGATATTTATAGCCTGGATTAATAACATGCAAAAATGTATATGGATTAAATGCTAGTTTAGCATCTAACATTTCAGGAGTATAAATCTCATAAGATTTAGAGGAAACTAAAGCTACTTTATCTCGGGTAGCTCTTACTGCTTTAAAAGGTTTTACAATTGCCATAAATTATTCTGAAAGTAATTCGATAATTTGTTTTGCTAACTCTAAACCTATTCTATCTTGAGCTTCAATAGTTGAAGCACCAATGTGTGGTGTAAAAGAAATTTCAGGATTCATTAATAACTGAATTTCTGGAGTAGGTTCATTCTCAAAAACATCTAGTCCTGCGTATTTTACTTTACCACTTTCAATAGCGTTTACTAAAGCTACTTCATCAATAGTACCTCCTCGTGATGTATTAATAATACCAACACCATCTTTCATTGAATTAAATTGATCTTCTTTTAAGATATATTCTTCTTGAGATGGAACATGCAACGTTATAAAATCAGCAGTTTTTAATACCTCATTAACAGGTTGCGTTATTATATCAATATCAATTGATTGCCCGTTAAAGAAAGAAATATTTACGGTTTCCTGCTCAATTAAAGAGTCTGCCGCAATTACATTCATTCCAATACCTAAAGCTATTTTTGCTACTTCTTGTCCAATGTTTCCTAATCCAATAATTCCTAATGTTTTACCTTTTAGTTCAACACCATTAGAAAATTGTTTTTTTAATACTTTAAAGCGAGAATCTCCTTCTAAAGGCATATCACGATTAGATTGATGTAAAAAGCGCGTCATTCCGAATAAATGAGCAAATACTAATTCGGCAACAGCATTCGATGAAGCAGATGGAGTGTTAATAACATGAACTCCATTATCAGTAGCATAATCAACATCAATATTATCCATACCAACACCTGCGCGACCAATTAGTTTAATACTCGGACAAGCTTCAATTAATTCTTGACGAACTTGAGTTGCACTTCGTACTATAATTGCATCTATATTGTATTCATTGATATAGTTTTCTAATTGATTTTGAGCAACCTTTGTTGTTATTACTTCAAATCCTCCTTTTTCTAAAGCTTCTTTTCCGCTGTTAGAAATTCCATCGTTTGCTAATATTTTCATTCTATGTTTTTCTTCCTTAATTACTTATCTTCACAAGAATTTACATAATATACTTTTCCTTTAGGACCTGAAGCATATTTAATTCCGTTATCTTTTAAATAAGAATTTTCTTTTCTACCAGAAATATGCCATTTTATGTAACCATAATCACATTTTCCTATATTTCCTTTCTTAAACTCACGTTCTATTACTTTATCTATTTCAAGCCAGTATTTTTTTCTTGAATGTATAAGAAGTATACTAGGATTAAATTCGAAAGGTATAATACCAGTATAATGTTTTTTAATTCTTTTTAAACTAGGGTAACCATATTTATTAGAAATATCTATCATAGACTCAGTAAACTTATCATCGGCTGGATGAATAAACTCCATCCATATTCTTTTTTCTTTATCTGAACTAAAATTATGAGAAAAGATATATTTAGTTGGATCTTCTAATTTTTCAATACTGTCTATTTTTGAGTTATCAAAGGTTTTATACAATATATATTTTCTCATAGCCTGATCATATTGAAAACTAAAACGCAAATGATCCATTATTGAATCAACCTTTTGTTTGAAAAGTTCATCTTTACTTTCTTGAGAATTAATTGATATTGTACAAAATATTAATATTACTGTAAATATGATTCTCATAAATTCTATGCTTTTCTTTCTAATTCTTGCATTACATTTACTAATGCTTGTACGCTGTATAATGGCAATGCGTTATACATACTTGCTCTATATCCTCCAACGCTTCTGTGACCATTTAAACCATTAATATCGGCTTCTTTCCACATTGCATCAAACTTTTCTTTTAGTTTTTCATCAGTTAAATTAAAAGTAGCGTTCATATGGCTACGATCTTCTTTAACTACAAAACCTTTAAATAAAGGATTTCTATCTATTTCGTTATATAAAAGAGCTGATTTCTGTTCGTTTACTTTTTCAATAAACTCTATTCCTCCTAACTGTTTTAACCATTCTAAAGTTAACATTGAAGTATATACTGCAAATACAGGCGGAGTATTAAACATACTATCTTTGTCAATAAAAATTTGATAGTTTAACATTGAAGGAATGGTGCGCTCAACTTTTCCTAAAATTTCTTCTTTTACAACAACTAGAGTAGTACCAGCTGGTCCCATGTTTTTTTGAGCTCCAGCATAGATTAAATCAAATTTTGAGAAATCTAACTGACGAGAAAAAATATCTGAACTCATATCACAAATCATCGGAACTGAAGTTTCAGGGAAACTTTTCATTTGCGTTCCGTAGATTGTATTATTACTGGTGCAATGAAAATAATCTACATCAGTTGGTATTTCATATCCTTTAGGAATATAATTGAAGTTTTTATCTTTTGATGAAGCTACTTCAATTAAATCACCAAATAATTTGGCTTCTTTAATAGCTTTTGAACTCCAAGTTCCAGTATTTAAATAGGCTGCTTTTTTATTTAATAAGTTATATGCAGTCATTAAAAACTGGCTACTCGCGCCACCTTGTAAAAACAATGCTTTATATCCTTTGTTTTCTAATCCTAATAGCTCTAATACTAAACTACGAGCATTCTCTATAACATCAACAAAAGGTTTACTTCTGTGTGATATTTCAATTAAAGAAAGATTATCATCATTAAAATTAATAACAGCTTCAGAAGCTTTTTGTAACACTTCTTCAGGTAAAATACATGGTCCTGCGCTAAAGTTATGCTTTTTCATTAGTGAGTTGTGTTTTGTTACAACAAAGGTGCAAAATTTATAAAGAGTTATTCTTTAAATTTTTGATAAAAATTCTAAAGTATTCACTCCATCAGCATAATCCCATAATTGTGGGTTTTGCGTTTGTCCGAAAGCAATTTCATTTTCAATAAAATTGTTAGCAACAATACATTGAATTTGATCACGCTCTTCCCAAAGCTTAATTTTTAAATCATCTGCATTCTCATAATATTCATAAAAAACAGAGGCAATAGGAGAGGCGTAGCTTTGATCTTCTTTAATCATTAAAAATCCATTTTCTAAAATATCAAACTCACTCATTAAATACACGGCTTTATTATAATCGTAATTATTAGCGTATTTAGCGTTATTGATAATTTCTTGCTTATTGAACATTCCTTTAAAAAAAGCATCAAAATCATATCCTTTCGGAACAAATAATTTAGAAACCGAACGACAGCCTAAACCGAAATAACGAAAAACATCTTCACTTAGATTTTCAAAATCTTGTTCAGATTCATTTCCAGTAATTACTGCAAGTGAATTTCTACTTTTTCTAATAATACTCGGTTTATCTTTAAAATAATATTCAAAATAACGAGCGGTATTATTGCTTCCTGTTGCAATTACAGCATCAAATCCAGTTAGTTTTTGTTCCGTAAACTCAATTTTACCTTTTAATTCAGGTTCAACATACTCTAAATACTTTGCTAAAAAAGGTAGTAAATGCTTATCATTTGAAGATTGCTTAACCAAAACTGAATGCCCAGAAATTAAAACAGAAAGAAAATCATGAAATCCAACTAAAGGAATGTTTCCTGCCATAATAACAGCAACTTTTTGGCTTTTATTATTACCTAAGCTTTCATTAACAATCCATTTATCAATATTCTCTTGTGTAAGTGCTTTCGACCAGCTTTCGGTAGCAAACAATAAGTTTTCTTTGGTAAACCAAGTATTATTTTCTCCAGCAACCTTTAATTGATGTTTAAATCCATCAAAGAACAAATCATTATGATCAATGTTTTCTTTCTTTACAATTCCTTTTTGAGAAAATTGACTTAAAAAAAGACCTAATTTTACAAAAGCAGAGATTCTATTTTGGATTGTATCCATTTATTTTGTTTATAAATTAATTTGGAACTATTTTTGTGCTTGCAAAGTTACAAAACTGAAAGAGATTTATTATGGCAATTATTATAACAGATGAATGTATAAATTGTGGGGCTTGTGAACCTGAATGCCCGAATACAGCAATTTATGAAGGAGCAGATGATTGGAAGTATGCTGATGGTACTGATTTAGAAGGTGATGTTATTTTACCAAATGGTAAAAAAGCAAATGCAGATGAAGATCAAGAACCAATTTCTGATGAAATATATTATATCGTAGCAGATAAATGTACAGAATGTAAAGGGTTTCATGAAGAGCCTCAATGTGCAGCTGTATGTCCTGTTGATTGTTGTGTACCTGATGATGACAATGTAGAAACAGATGAAGAATTATTAGCTAAGCAAAGTTTTATGCATAACGAATAGTATTTTATTTAGATATAAAACAAAACCCGAGCAATTATTGCTCGGGTTTTTTATTTGTTGAATAATTGTTTTTATAATTTGAAACCTAGTCTTGCAAAGAAATAAGATCCATCAGACCCCATTTGTACAGAATCTGCTAATCCACCTTGATCTGTCCAGCCATCAAATTGAGGAGTAGGGTAGGTGTTAAAAATGTTATTACCTCCAAGCGTAAACATTAGCTTATCAGAAAAAGCGTAGCTAAAACTTAAATCAGCAGTAATTGCACTTTCATACGTATCTGTAGCAGTTGCAAATAAAGCTGCAGCTTCAGTAGCATTTGTAGGAGGACTATCAACCCATTGAAAATCTTGTAACAATACTTCACTAAACTTAGTGAAAGATAAATTAGCACTAAGCTTTTTATACTCATAACCTAAATTCAATCCGAACTTATGATCTGGAGCTGCTGCTTTTAAGTAAGCCTCAGAAAAAGGACTAAAAAATGTATATCTATTTAGTGCTCCATTATGAATATTTTTAATTTCTAAGTCATTAAAATTACCTGTTAACCCAGCAGTAATTTTATTCTCTCCAAAAGAGGTTTTATAGGTTAAAACTATATCCACACCTTGATTTTTAGTGTCAACTCCGTTTGCAAAGAATTGTGCAGCATCAACACCTAAATTTAATCCAGAAGCATCGAAATTATCAGTTAAAATAATACGATCATCAACAGAAATTGAATAAGCATCAATCGTAGCAGAAAAACCACCTGCTTTAAAAGTAAAACCTAAACTAGCATTAAAAGCGGTTTCTTCTTTTAATTGTCCTATTCCAAAAGCTTTAGTTACAGTACTATTATTTGCTGATAAAAGTGAAGGGACTGAAGCTCCATTTACAATATTGGTAAACTTTAAATTATAATATAGTTGCGCTAAAGAAGGGGCTCTAAACCCAGAAGAAATCGATCCTCTAAAAGATAAATTATCATTTGCTTTAAATCTTGAAGCTAATTTAAAATTGAATGTGCTACCGAAATCGCTATAATCTTCGAAACGTACAGCAGCACCTACTAAAAATTGTTTTGTTAAGTTAAATTCAGAATCAAAGTATAAACTAACATTTGTTCTACTACGATCAACCTCATTATCTGGGCTATATCCAGGAAAACCTTGTGATCCACCTGATCTTGGGATTACATTACCATTATCTAAAATAGGATTTCCTCCAGCATCTAAAAAGATTACTAAATCTGAAGCAGGAGTATTATTATTTACAGGCTCTCCATTTATATCATAAGTAGTATAAGAAGCTTCTTCTCCTGCAAATATTGTAAATCTTTCTGTTCTGTATTCTAAACCAAAAGCTAAACTGATACCTTCTAACTCATTTTCTAAATATTTATTAAAATCTAAACTAGTCGTATTTTGCGATAAATTATGTCCTCCTGCATTAAAATCAGTAGGAGAGGCATCAACTAAAGTAGCGTTATTTGTGTCTTTTATATAATAGTGGAAGTTGTTTTTTCCGAACGTATTATTAAAATCTAAAGTCCATCCATTTTCCATTTCGTGTTTAACTCCAGCTGACACTGATAAATCTGTAATGTTAGAAGTAATTCTAGGGGTAAACCCATTAGGATATAAACTAGCTACAGTTCTTTCATCATCAAAACCAGCGCCTCTTGTAAAAGCATAAGCATCTGTATCTCTATAATTTCTTCCACCAAAAGTGTATATTTCAGTTTTATCAGAAATAGGTAAGCTAGCATTAATCATAAAATTAAAACCATCTAATGCAGCACTACCATATCCTTTTCTCCATGAAAATCCAGGTCTTAAAGTTCTATTTTTAGATAAAATTTCGGTAGTGAAATTAATAAAACCTCCATCATCATTTAATTTTACACCGTAGTTTAAGTCTAATTTGGTTGTACCTCCATCAAAACTTTTATCTTCTCCATCCAATCTATTTTTACCTTCCACATTACTTAGAGTTTCTCCAGTTGCAGCTTCCCATCCTTCACCAATAGCTGTACTATAAGCTCCGTAACCAATACTACCTGTTACCCCATCTGTATTGTCTTTTAAAACAATATTAATAACACCAGCAATAGCATCTGAACCATATTGAGCTGAAGCACCGTCTCTTAAAACTTCTATTCTTTTTATAGCAGCTGTTGGTATGGCATTTAAATCAGTTCCGGAATTTCCACGACCTCTTGTACCGAAAATGTTAACTAATGATGATTGATGCCTTCTTTTTCCATTAATCAATACTAATGTTTGATCTGGACCAAGACCTCTCAAAGATGCTGGAACAATGTGATCTGCTCCATCTGAACCTGATTGTTTAGTAGCGTTAAATGATGGTGCAGCATATTGTAAAATATCATTTACTTCTACTTTCCCATTTTTAGTCGCTAAATCTTGTACATCAATAACATCAATTGGTACAGCTGTATCTAAAGCAGTTCTTTTAGGATTTCTAGATCCTACAATAACAACTTCATCTAGCTCTAAACCTTCTTTTAAAACAATATTAAAAGTTGTTTTATTATTTACAGGGATTTCTTGAGTTTCAAATCCAGCAAAACTGATAATTAAAACTCCATTTGGGTTAACACTTAAATTAAAATCTCCATTCAAATCTGATGAATCCCCATTATTTGTGCCTTTTTCTAAAATATTAGCTCCTGGTAAAGGATTGTTACTAGTGTCTTTTATTGTTCCTTTAATTTGAATCTGAGCACTTAAGAAGTGGAACCCAGCAAACATAAAAACAATAAAAAAGAACATTCTTTTTTTCATAATTAATAGTTTAAGTTAGTTAATATGACTTAAAAGTAATGAAAATCAATTAATTGAATAATATTTTTCTCTTTTATGTGTAGTATTTATTATCATTCTAGAATTAAGAATTATTTACTAATTATAAAAGCAAAATAGTATATTTGCACTCGCAAAATTTACAATAAAACAATAGAATGAAAGCTGGAATTGTAGGATTACCAAATGTAGGAAAATCAACTTTATTTAACTGTTTATCTAATGCAAAAGCCCAAAGTGCAAACTTTCCTTTTTGTACGATAGAGCCTAATATTGGAGTTGTTAATGTACCTGATACTCGTTTAGAAAAATTAGAAGAGTTAGTAAATCCAGAAAAAGTAATTCCTGCTACAGTAGAAATTGTTGATATTGCTGGTTTAGTAAAAGGAGCAAGTAAAGGTGAAGGTTTAGGAAACCAGTTTTTAGCAAATATTCGTGAAACGGATGCTATTTTACATGTTTTACGTTGTTTTGATAACGATAATATTATTCACGTAGATAATTCGATAGACCCTGTAAGAGATAAAGAAACGATTGATATTGAATTACAATTAAAAGATTTAGAAACGGTTCAAAAACGTTTAGAGCGTGTAAAAAGAACTGCTAAAACTGGTAATAAAGAAGCTCAGGTAGAATTAGAAATTTTATTAAAAGTTGAAGCTACTTTATTAGAAAGTAAATCGGTTCGTTCGTTAGAGTTTTCAGAAAAAGAACTAGAGTTTGTTCAACCTTTACAGTTTATTACTGCGAAACCAGTATTATATGTTTGTAATGTTGATGAAAACTCGGCTGTTTCAGGAAATGCATATGTTGATAAAGTAAAAGAAGCTGTAGCACATGAAAATGCTGAAGTAATTGTTTTAGCAGTTGGTACAGAAGCAGATATTACTGAGTTAGAAGATTATGAAGAGCGTCAAATGTTTTTAGCTGATATCGGTTTAGAAGAACCAGGAGTTTCTCGTTTAATACGTTCTGCATATAAACTATTAAATTTACAAACTTACTTTACTGCAGGTGTAAAAGAAGTAAGAGCTTGGACTGTTTTTATTGGAGCAACTGCACCACAAGCAGCAGGAGTTATCCATACTGATTTTGAAAAAGGATTCATTAGAGCTGAGACAATTAGTTATAGCGATTATGAAAAGTATGGTAGTGAAGCTAAAGTAAAAGAAGCAGGTAGAATGCGTGTAGAAGGTAAAGACTACATTGTACAAGACGGAGATGTTATGCATTTTAGATTTAACGTATAATCTAAATTATTTATAAAAATCATAAACGCTATTGATGTAATTCAGTAGCGTTTTTTTGTATCTTAGATTTTTAAAATTCGAATACTTTATGCAATTAGATAAAACTGCTTTTCAATTTTTAACGAAGTTAAATAACAATAATAATAGAGATTGGTTTGCCGACAATAAAAAGCTATATGATGCTTCTTTAGCAAACGCAAAAGATGTCTTTTCTAACATACATCAAAATTTAGAAATGCATGATGATATTGAAAAGCAAAAAGTATATCGTATTTATAGAGATGTTCGTTTTTCTAAAGATAAAACGCCTTATAATCCAAGATTTGCAGTTTCTTATTCTAGAAGTGGAAAGCAATTAAGAGGTGGTTATTTTTTACAGATTAAACCAGGTGACACTTTTTTGGGTGGTGGATTTTGGCAACCTGAAAAAGATGATTTATTTCGTATTCGTAAAGAATTTGAATTAGATGATTCAGAGATTAGAGATATTTTAGCGGAAGAAAAATTCGTAAAATATTTTGGAGGTAAATTAGAAGGAGAGGAGTTAAAAACTTCTCCGAAAGGATTTGACAAGGAACATAAATCAATCGATTTAATTCGTAAAAAAGGATTTATAGCTGTTCGTAAGTTTACAGATAAAGAAGTTCTTTCTCCAAATTTTATCACTGAAATAGATAATTCATTTAAAGCTTTACGTCCTTATTTTAATTTAATGAGTGATATTTTAACAACTAATTTAAACGGAGAAAGTTTAATTTAAATTCAATCTTATTTCCTTTTTTAAATATAAGTAGGTAACCAACGTTGATAAAACATCAGCTATTGGAAAAGACATCCACACACCATTTACACCATAAAACTTAGGTAATATATACACTAGTGGAATTAAAAAGATTCCTTGCTTTAATAAAGTAAGTATTAATGCAGGAAAAGCCTTTCCTGCTGCCTGAAAATATGCAGAACCTATTAACTGCGTAGTAATAACTGGTGTTGCCAAAAAAGCAATGATTAAAGCATTTGGTGTTAAGCTTAAAAGCTCTTTATCATCTGTGAAAACACTTACTAATTGATTAGGAAATAGCATAATTCCAATAAAAACTAATGTAGCTATTCCAGTTCCAAAAAGAATAGATGTTTTAATCGTTTCTTTTACACGTTTAGAATCATTTGCTCCGTAATTATAACCAGCAATTGGTAGAAAACCTTGTGTAACCCCTAAAACAGGAAATAAAGCAAACATCATAACTCTATTAATAATTCCATAAATAGCGATTGATATTTCTCCTCCGTATTTAAATAAAGTATAATTTAAGATGATAATTAATAAGCTTATAGTACCTTGTCTTATAACTGTTATACCACCCAATGCTACAATTTCTTTTAAAATTGATATGTTAATTTTAAAATATTTAGGAACAATTTTAAGCTCCGTATTTTTAGATAAGAAAAACCATAACACAAACAAACCACTTACAGCGTAAGAAATGGATGTTGCTAAACCGGCTCCAAACATTCCTAAATCCATAATTTTAATAAAAACTATATCTAATACTATATTAGAAATTGCTGGGAAAATCATGGTAAACATTGCATAATTAGGCTTACCTACAGCTCTTATTACAGGATTCCCCATCATAGCAAATGCTAAAAAAGGAACTCCCCAAATAATTACATGAAAATATTCGGTTGCAGGAACTACAATATCACCATTAGCACCAAATAATTGTAGAATAGGGAAGCAAAAAAAAGTACCTATAAAAACAAATAAGAAAGATAACGCAACAGTTAAACTAATTTGATTACCAAAAACTTCAAAAGCTTTTGGTATGTTTTGTTTTCCTAATGCTCTAGAAATTATTGAACTACCACCAATACCAATTCCCATACCAATAGATGAAATTAAAAACGCGATTGGTAATACAACTGTTATTGCCGCAATTGCCATAACGCTAATCCATCTTCCAACAAAAATGGTATCAACAATCATGTTTAAAGACATCACTAAAATTCCAATTGAAGCAGGAATAGCTTGCTTTAACAAGAGTTTGCTTATTTTTTCTGAGCCAAATTTGCTGGTTATTTTATTCATATTTAATTTCTAGCACTCGAATATCTAAAATATTCTAATACCGAAACCAAATCACACTAACATTTAAGTAATAATTAACACCAATCGTTGTAAGTTTGTTAAATGAACTTTTTTGAAAAGAAACACATAGTATCTCCTCTTGAAATAGATGAATATAACCACGTAAATAATGTAGTTTATGTACAGTGGATGCAAGATGTATCTAATGATCATTGGCATTTATTAATCAAAGACATTCCAAAACCAGATTATGTTTGGTTTGTAATTCGTCATGAAATTGATTATAAAAGTCAAGCTGTATTAGGTGATGAAGTGAGAATTAATACTTGGGTAGGGAAAACAGAAGGAATAAAATCTATCCGCCATTATGAAATTTATAAAGGAGAAACTCTTTTAGTAAAATCGCAAACTACTTTTTGCTTGTTAGATGCTAAAACACAAAGACCTAAAAGAATTACACAAGAAATTAAAAACCTATTATTACCTGTAAAATAAGCAATATCTTTGCATTTATAAATATAGAGAATGACAACATTTAGAGCACTAGGAGTACGTAACGAATATGTTAAAGGATTAAAAGAGTTAGGAATAACAACTCCAACTGATGTGCAAAAAGAAGCAATACCATACTTATTAGAAAATAACGCTGATTTTATTGGGTTAGCTCAGACTGGAACAGGAAAAACAGCAGCTTATGGTTTGCCAATTCTTCATAAGATTGATGCTTCTAAGAATACTACACAAGCGTTAATTCTGTCTCCAACAAGAGAGTTAGTGCAACAAATAAAAAAACAACTATTTAAGTTTACTAAGTATGTAGATGATAGAATTTTTGTTGAAGCTGTTTATGGTGGGGAAAAAATAGAACGTCAAATAAAAAACTTAAAAAGAACTACCCATATAATCGTAGCAACTCCCGGTCGTTTAATTGATTTAATAGAGAGAGGAGAAGTTGATTTAAAAAATATTCAGACTTTAGTTTTAGATGAAGCTGATGAAATGCTAAGCATGGGATTCAAACTAGAGTTGAATCGTATTTTAAAATATACCTCAGGAACTAGAAAAACCTGGTTGTTTTCTGCAACAATGCCAGAAGAGATTAGAAGTATTGTAAAAAAATACATGAATGCTTCAGCAAAGCAAATTGAAATTAATAAAAATACATTGGTAAATGCCAATATTACACATCAGTTTGTACAAACTACAATTCCTGAAAAAGTAAATGTTATTATTAAGTTTTTAGAAAAAAGACATGCTGAAAGAGGTATCATCTTTGCTAGAACCAAAGCAGGAGCTCAAAAAATAACTAAGCAGTTAAAAGAGGAAGGCTTTTCAGTAGAAGCTTTAGAAGGTGATATGCAACAAAAAGAGCGTGATAAAGTAATGCGTGCTTTTAAAAATGAGAGCCTTCAGGTTTTAGTAGCTACTGATGTTGCAGCAAGAGGTATCGATGTGCAAAACTTAGGATTTGTAGTTCATCATCAATTACCAGAAAAATTAGAATATTATACACACAGAAGTGGGAGAACTGCAAGAGCAGGGAAAAAAGGAGTTTCTTTAGTTTTAGTTCTAAACAATGAAAGAAGTAAAATTAAAGAGGTTGAAAGAACACTACAAATTCAAATTTCTGAAATAAATATCTAATGAATATTATTTACGCCATAGACATTGCTGGTACTTTTGCATTTGCTATAAGTGGAGCATTGGTTGCGATAAAAAAAGACTTTGATGTTTTTGGAGTAATTATTATTGCCTTTGTTACTGCTGTTGGTGGAGGTATGATTCGTGATGTTTTAATTAATGCACATCCAATAAATTGGATTGGAGATATTAATTATATCTGGACAATCTTAACTGCAGTAGGGATTACCTTTCTATTTAAAAGTAAAATAGCTCCGCTTAGAAAAACAATGTTTTTGTTTGATACCATAGGTATAAGTGTATTTACCTTACTAGGTTTACAAAAAGGGTTAGCTTATGATTTACATCCATTTGTTGCTTTAGTTATGGGAATGGTTTCAGCTGTTTTTGGAGGTGTAATAAGAGATGTCCTTACAAGAAAAGTTCCGCTAATATTTAAAAAAGAAATTTACGCTTCAGCATGCTTAGCTGGTGGAGTAATCTATTTAGTTCTATTAAAATTTAATATTAATGAAGATGTTCGATTTATAATTGCATCATCAGCAATTATTTTGATTAGAACTGTTGTCGTTAAATATGAATTAGAATTACCTAGAATTAAGAAAGACATATTAGGAAACAAAAATTAATCACATGAGTAAATTAGTTCTTTCAAATTTAAATAAATTAGAAAGTTTACATGGAAAATCATTACCAGTAGGAGCGTGGTTTACCGTAACTCAGCAAATGATTAATGATTTTGCCAATGCTACTTTAGATAAGCAATGGATACATGTTGATGAAGAAAAAGCAACCAAATATTCGCCAACAGGAACAACCATAGCACATGGATTTATGTCGGTTTCTATGTTATCAGAATTAATCTCTGATCTAATAGAAATTAAAAGTGTAAAAATGGGGTTGAATTATGGATTGAATAAAGTTCGTTTTCCTAATTCAGTACCAGTAAATAGCAAATTACGATTAGTTAGTTCAATAAAACATATTGAAGATATTCATAATGGTAAAAAGCTCACTTTCGACTGTACAATAGAAATTAAAGGGCAAGAAAAACCGGCTTGTGTTGCCGAATTTATTTTTGTTTTGTTTGAATAAAAAATGCTGCCTATAAAATATAGACAGCATTATATTACTTTTAATTTATAGTTACGTTATTTAACGTCTTTTAATAACTCTTTAATAGAACGCTCTAATTGTTGATCTCTTCCTTTAGAAATGATATTAGGCATGTTTTTAACCTTAATCATTGGTTCTGTTTGAAGGTTTTCCATCCACTTACCATCAATGTTTTTAGCACTGATAGGAACAACACCCCAATAAGATCCATTTGGTAAACCTTCCCATCCTGCAAAACTACAAGTTCCTGGAACTGGCATACCTACTGTTTTTCCAATCTTTAAATCTGTATATCCTTGTGCGTAACAATGTCCGTCAGAATAATTGCTTTCATTAAACATTGTAAGAGTAGGTTTAGTCCAACGAGAAGTTGGCTCGCCTCCAACAACTTTAGCTTCTGTAGCATACGTAATAAAAGGTACTCCAGTAAAGAACATTGCTAAATCTGCTACTAAATCTCCACCACCATTATTTCTTGTATCTACAATTACAGCTTTTCTATCAGCATATTTACCCATCATATCTTGGTAAATACTTCTATAAGGACCATCGCTCATTCCTGGAATATGAACATAACCAAGTTTACCATTACTCTTTTCATCAACTTCTTTTTCATTAATCTTAACCCATCTTTTATAAAGTAAACGATTTTCAGCTCCTAATGAAATAGGTTTTATAGTAATTGTTTGTCTCTTTTTAGTAGTAGGGTCTAAAATTTCAAGTAACATAAATTTACCTGACTTTCTATTTAAATACTTGGCTACATCAACATTTTTTTCAATAGTTTCTCCATCTATTTTTTCAATAATCATTCCAGGAGCAATGTTGAATTTAGCTTTATCTAATGGGCCTCCAGAAATAATTTCATCAATTAAAACACCATCATCTTTATGATTGTAGTTCATGAAAATACCTAAAGAGGCTGTGGCATCACCATTAGAAATTCTACCTCCTCTAAACCCAGAACCAGCATGAGATACGTTTAATTCTCCTAACATTTCTGATAACATTTCAGAAAATTCATATCCATTACCAATAGAAGGTAAATATTTTTGATACTCTTTTTTCATCTTGTTCCAATCAATTCCATGAAAAGTTGGTTCGTAAAAAATAGCCTTGGTACGTAACCAAACATGATCGAACATTGCTTGTCTTTCGGCAGCAGCATCAAACTCCATTTCCCCTTTAACCTTAACTCCTTTACGTTTTTTAGCAGATGGATCTAATTTAGAAATCTTTCCACTACTTAAAAGGTATAAGTTTTTTTGTTCTTTATCCCATTGTAAGCTACCAAAGTTAGCGTTTAAAGGCATTAGCATTTTTGTTTCTCTGGTACGTAAGTTAGTTTCCCAAAGGTTCATTTTACCTTCAAACCTAGCTAAATAATATAGTTTATCTCCTTTCTTAGATAAGACAGCATCTCCTAAACTAGAAGAATGGATGGTTAACCTTTTAGTTCGATCTTTCATATGATCCCAATCGAATTTTAAAGGCTTAACTTCTTTTTTCTTATCCTTTTTATCTTTCTTGTCTTTGTCCTTCTTTTCTTTTCCTTTTTTGTCTTTTTTATCAGATTTTTCTTTTTTCTTTTTTTCTTCTTCTTTAATTGCTTTGGCTAATTTGTAATCTTCCTCACTTAGATTAAACTCATCCCAAGCTCCTTGGTCAAAGAACATACTATAAACATCGTTTTGAGAACGACCGCTTGTAGCATAAGATTTTAATCCATTTCTATTACTAAACCAAATCATTTGTTTACCACCATTTACCCATTTAGGATTTGAATCGTAATAACCACTTTCGTTTAAGTTTACTCTTTTAGAACCATCGGCAGCCATTAATAAAATTTCACCGTTACTTAAGGTCTTACCCCAATCAATTAGTAACCATTTACTATCTGGACTCCAAGTAAAGTTTTTATCTCCATCGCTCATATGGAATAAATCTTTTGGAGTAAGTAATACAGTTTCTTTTTTAGATTTTAAATCTCTTACTTTTATAGTTCTTCTATTTTCTACAAAAGCAACTTTTTTACCATCTGGAGAATACTTTGTTAAATAATTATCATGTTTGTTATCTAATACAGGTTCTTCTTTTATTAGGGTAGCAGCGTAAAAGAAAGGTTCTTCTTTTCTTACTTTTTCTGTTTTAAAAACACTCCACTTACCATTTCTTTCACTACTATAAACAACAGATTTACCATCAGGAGTCCAAGTAACAAAACGTTCATTTTCTGGAGTGTTTGTTAATCTTTTAGTAAATGATTTATCTACAGAAGTTACAAATACTTCACCTCGAGCTATAAAGGCAATTTCTTTTCCGTTTGGAGAGACAGACATTTCTCTAATTCCTCCATTAACAGAGATAAATTTATCATCATTATCTATACTTTGAGTTCTGATATTAACTTTTAGCTTTTTAGGTTTTTCACCTTCTCTCATTGTATATAATTCTCCATCATAACCAAAAGAAAGCATTCCATTACCAAAACTTAAAAAACGAACGGGGTGTAATTTAAAGTTCGTTATTTGTTGACTTTGACTTGGATTACTCAGAGACGTTTTAAATACATTAAACGTTCCGTTTTGCTCACTTAAATAGTAAAAATCATTATCATTAGTACTAAAAACGGGCTGTCTGTCTTCTCCTTTAAAAGAAGTTAACATTTTGTGTGATTTAGATTTGGTGTCGTAAACCCAAATATCTCTAGTAACTGCCGATTTATGGTGCTTTCTCCATTCATTTTCTCCACCTGGTTTATCATGATAAATCATGTTTTTTCCATTCTTAGAAAATTGCACATATTCTGCTGGTACTGTTAATAGTTGTTCGATTTTTCCTCCTGTAAGAGGTACACTATACAATTCTGGTTGAGAACCTGTTGGATATTGTCTATGCTTAACATCATCTTGTCTTGTAGCTCCAAAAACTACATCTTTATTATTTGCAGAGAAAGAAAAAGGAGATTCGTTTGTTGAGTGAAAAGTTAAACGAGTAGCTTCACCACCTTTTGCATCCATCACATAAATATCAAAATTACCATAACGGTTAGAAGCAAAAGCAATTTTTTCACCATCATTACTCCAAACAGCTTTGTAATCATGTGCTTTATGAAATGTTAATCTGGTTGCGTCCCCACCTGCTGACGGAACTTTGTATAAATCACCTTTGTAAGTAAATACAATTTGAGATCCGTCTGGTGAAATAGATGAATATCGCATCCATTGAGGCTTGTCTTGCGCCTTAGTAGAAAAGCTTACTAAAGCCAATAAAAGTAGAAGTTTTTTCATGTTTTAAAATTTGCGTACAAGCTACTAAATAAACATCTGAGTGTGATTTTTTTATTTGTTAAAAAGAAGTTAACGTTTTTAGAAATTATATCTTTTTAAAATAAAAAATGCTGCCCGATTTCAGACAGCAAATAGAATAATTATAATTTGGTTTTCTTTAAGAAAGCCAACCTTTTGCTTCAGATTTTTTAGCATAGTAGTATAAGAAAACTCCAATAATAATTACCATTATTGGCATAATCATTCCACCAGGACCGTATACTTCGGCTGCTCTACTCATAAAAAAGTTATAAAACATTTGAATTACAATACCAATTAATGAAATTAAAAAAACTGGTTTTGCTAATTTCTTTTTCATCAAAAGTAAAACACACCCAAGCAGTCCTGCAAAAACAGCAATAGCAAAAGCAGCGGTATACCAAGCAGGAATATCTTCATATAAAGCTCTTTCTGCTTCTGGTAATGCAGCCTTCATCTCATCAGTCATATAGGCTTGAGCTACATATGCCATTACACCCATAGCGTTCCATATTAAAGCAATAATACCTGTTACCCAAAATACGGTATTGGGTTTGTTTGAATTTGTCATAAGAAAATTTTTAAGTTAGTTGATGTTAAAAATAAGTAATTAACTGAACTAAATCAAAACTTGAATTTTACGTAAAGATTTATATATTTGAGAATGACTATTTAACATTACTGTTATGAAAGTAAAATTAGCTTTAATTATCACTCTTTTTTTTGGTATAAATATTTTTTCGCAAAGCAATAAACTTCCTAAAGGATGGGATCAGATTTTATTAGAAGGTAAACCTGCCTATATGAATTTAATTACTGGTGATGTTTCTAAAAAGAGACCAACTAAACCAGCTAATAAACCTATTGAAAAGAAAGAATTTGATCCAACTATAACACACATCGTTAAAAAAGGTGAGACACTAAGTAGTATTGCCAGAAAGTATGGTTTCAATTTGGCAAAATTGTATCAGTTAAATAATATGACCAATTTTGATAATGTAGAAATCGATGATGAAATAGTGATAGGTTATGCTAAAAATGAAAAAGAGAAAGAAGCTTTTTTAAAAGAGAATAAAAATTCTTCATACAATGTACCTGAGAATATAGATGAAGTTAATAATAATAATTACCATGTTGTTGCTTCTGGTGAAACATTATATAGAATTGCCGCAAACAATAAAATATCTGTGAATAAATTAAAAGCTTTAAACAACTTAAATAGTAACGCCATTTTTGTGGGGCAAAAACTAAGAATTAAATAATCAATCTTAAAATACTGTTAAACTGAATGATTTATCGTAACGATTTAAGAAAAGCATCGTCATATAAGTGTAATTACTTAACGAATTAGTTTAGTGATTAGTTAGTTTTTAATAGTTGATTGAAAAAAGGCTCGAGATTATAATCTCGAGCCTTTTTAATTTTATTGAGTGTATTATTTACTTTCTAACTAATTGCGCCATGTAAAACCCATCATAACCAGATTGATGAGATAACACTTTATGATCTTTAACAAAAGTAAAGTCTTTTCCTTCGTCAGAAGCTAAGAAAAATTCAACTTGTTGTTGATTTTCAGATGGTAATACAGAACAAGTAGCATATACTAACTTTCCTCCAGGTTTCACCATTTTAGAATATTTTTGTAGAACTTCTTGTTGTACTCCTTTAATATTTTCTAAAAACTCTGGTTGCAATTTCCATTTACTATCTGGGTTTCTACGAATAACTCCTAAACCAGAACATGGTGCATCAATTAAAACTCTATCTGCTTTTCCATGTAATTTTTTAATCACTTTTGTAGAGTCGATAACTTTACAATCTATATTATGTACTTTGTTTCTACGAGCTCTAACTTTTAACTTTTTCAATTTACTTTCGTAAATATCCATCGCTATAATTTGCCCTTTATTTTCCATTAAAGAAGCAATGTGTAAAGTCTTACCTCCAGCACCTGCACAAGTATCAACTACCTTCATGCCAGGTTCAACATCTAAATATGAAGCCACTAATTGAGAAGATGCATCTTGTACTTCAAAGTAACCTTTATGAAAAGCTTCCGTTTTAAAAACATTAGCACGTTCTACTAAACGTAAAGCGTCATCATACCCATTAATAAACTCAGTATCTATTCCTTCAGCTTTTAAATCTTTTTGTAAGTGCTCTTTCGTTACATTTAAAGTATTTGTACGTAAAATAACTTCTGCTTTTTTGTTTAAAGCAGCAATTTCTTTCGTCCAAATTACTTCTCCTAATTCTTCAACACCTAATTCATCAATCCAATCAGGAATAGACTCTCTAAATTTTCTGATTTTAGATAGCTCATCAAAACGTCCTTTTATTCTTCTAGTAGGCGTATCTTCAATTTGATTCCAATCTGGTAATTTAATTCCTCTTAAAACACACCAAACAACAAATAAACGCCATAAATCAGGACGTGCATATGGTACTTTTACATTAGCAATTTCAGCATATAAACGTTGCCATCTAACAATATCATAAATAGTTTCTGCAACAAACTTTCTATCGCGTGCTCCCCAACGTTTATCTCTTTTTAAAGCTTTTTCTACAGCTTTATCAGCATATACTCCGTCATTAAATACGTCACGTAAACTGTCAATTACAGCATACGTTAAATTTCTATGTAATCTCATTTGATGAATTTAAGAGTGCAAAGATAGTTGATTTTAATGGCTTTTTGTATTTTCGTTCTTAATGAATTTAAATCACCCTGTAACATATATAAAAGGCGTTAGTGTTGCTAGAGCAGAGCTATTATATACCGAATTAGGTATTAAAACTTGCAATGATTTATTGCACCTTTTTCCGTTTAGATATATCGATAAAACTCAGTTTTATACGATTAATCAATTACAACAAAATTCTTCTGAAGTTCAGATAGTTGGAAAGATTACTGGAGTGAAAGAAGTAAAACAAAAAAGAGGAAGTAGGCTAGTGGCTACTTTTGCTGACGCTACAGGTTCTATTGATTTAGTTTGGTTTAAAGGTGCTAAATGGATTAAAGACAGTTTAAAGATTGATACACCTTATGTTATTTATGGGAAACTAAATTGGTATAATAATACAGCCAATATGCCACATCCAGAAATGGAAACGGTTAAAGAGTATAAGAATAAATTGCAAATGGCAATGCAGCCCGTATATCCATCAACTGAAAAGCTAAGCAATAAAGGGATTAGTAATAAGATGATGCGCAGCATGCTCCAAAATTTATTGCAACAAGTTTTTGGTAATATTGAAGAAACACTTCCTAGCAGTTTATTAAACGAACATCAATTATTAGGTAAGCGAGATTCACTATTAAATATACATTTTCCTAAAAATCAAGAATTATTAGCTAAAGCTCAGTATCGATTAAAGTTTGAAGAGTTATTTTTTATTCAGATGCAATTATTGCAAAAGAAACTGATTAGAAAATCAAAAATTAAAGGATATATTTTTGAACAGGTAGGAGAACAGTTTAATCAATTTTATAAAAATCATTTACCATTTGATTTAACCAATGCGCAGAAAAGAGTTTTAAAAGAAATACGAAAAGATATAGGTTCTGGTGCGCATATGAATCGATTGTTACAAGGTGATGTTGGTTCTGGTAAAACGATTGTAGCCTTATTATCTATGCTGATAGCGATTGATAATGGATATCAAGCAACGATAATGGCGCCAACTGAAATATTAGCCACACAACATTACAACGGAATAGTTGAGCTACTTGAAGAAACTGATATAAAAGTTGAGTTACTTACAGGATCGAGTAAAACTAAAAAAAGAAGAGAAATTCATGCAGGATTAGAAGATGGAACTTTACATATTTTAATTGGTACTCATGCAATTCTAGAAGACAAAGTGAAATTTAAGAACTTAGGAATTTCAATTATTGATGAACAGCATCGTTTTGGTGTAGCACAACGCTCTAAAATGTGGCAAAAAAATGGGCTACCTCCACACGTTTTAGTAATGACAGCAACACCAATTCCTAGAACTTTAGCAATGTCAGTTTACGGTGATTTAGATATTTCTGTTATTGATGAATTACCTCCAGGACGTAAAGAAATTAAAACAGTACATCGTTATGATAGTAATCGTTTAGGCGTTTTTAAATTTTTAAAAGATGAAATTGCTAAAGGTCGTCAAGCTTATGTTGTATATCCGTTAATTCAAGAATCGGAAGCGATGGATTATAAAGATTTAATGGATGGTTATGAAAGTATTGTTCGAGATTTCCCAGCTCCAGAATATCAAATAAGTATTGTTCATGGTAAAATGAAACCTGCGGATAAAGATTACGAAATGAATCGTTTTGTAAAAGGAGAAACACAAATAATGGTTGCCACTACCGTTATTGAAGTAGGGGTAAACGTACCGAATGCTTCTGTTATGGTTATTGAAAGTGCTGAACGTTTTGGATTAAGTCAATTGCATCAATTAAGAGGTAGAGTAGGGCGTGGAGCTGAACAAAGCTACTGTATTTTATTATCAAGTTATAAATTATCTTCAGACGGAAAAACACGTTTACAAACCATGGTTGAAACCACTGATGGTTTTAAAATAGCTGAAGTTGATTTAAAATTACGTGGACCCGGTAACATTATGGGAACTCAACAAAGTGGCGTTTTAAATCTTAAAATTGCTGATGTAGTGAAAGACACATCAATATTATATGCTGCTCGACAAACAGCTATAAATGTATTACAGGACGATCCTGCTTTATCTAAACAAGAAAATGCTAGTTTACTAAAAGTTTTTACTCAAATTCAAAAAACTAGTGGTCTTTGGAGTAATATTAGTTAATTTTTAAAATCTAAAATTCTACAGAAATAGAAGTGTCATGATACTTTTTATTGCTAACAAAATAATCGTATTCGAAAAATAAAATCTTTTTATACTTCCCTTTTAAAATAGATTTATAGTACTTCAATTCATCAATTGATTTTGTATTGTGTAAAATGCGTTCATCATTATTGTTAACCTTACCATGAATAGAAATCTGATAGATACTTTTTAGTTTTGAACCTTTATAGCTAGTAGAAAAAACAATTTTATCTACTTTAAATATCTGTTCTTGATTGTTATACTTTTTAGGGTTTTTATAAAATAGATTTTTGTATTTCTCTTTTATTTTATTCGTTTTTATATTTGTTTTTTGAGCATAAGAAATTCCACATGTCGCTAAAATCAATAAAATTATTATTTTCTTCATTTTAATTAAGTTTTTGATTATGTGATGATTACCTATAAAACTACTAAAAATAAATTAAAGTTATGAATTTAAACATTACAATGATTTGCATTACAGTTAATTATGGCTAAAAAAGTAAAAAAGCCATGGCCAACAAAAAAGGCAATGGAACAAGTTTATGAAATGAATCTTTGGGGAGGTACCACATCAGAGTTTTATTCTGGAGAAGGCTCTCATAAAGCTAAAATTATTGAGCCATATTTAGCTGTGACAAGGTCATTTTTAAAATCATTTAAAGAACCACTTACTGTCTGTGATTTAGGTTGTGGTGATTTTAATATAGGGAAAGAGTTAGTTCAGTATTCGGAAAAATATATAGCAGTTGATATTGTTCCAAGTCTAATCGAGTATAATAAATCTGTTTTTCAAAAGGACAATTTAGATTTTCATTGTTTAGATATAGCAAAGGATGTTTTACCTAAAGGAGATTGTGCTATTATAAGGCAAGTATTACAGCATTTATCAAATAAAGAGGTGAAAAATGTAGTAGAAAAACTATGCGCTTTTAAATACATTATTTTAACTGAACATGTTCCTGAAGGAGAATTTATTCCTAATAAAGATGTTATTTCAGGACAAGGTATTCGATTAAAAAAACAAAGTGGTATAGACTTGTTAGTTTCTCCATTTAATTTAAAAATAAAAGAGAAAAGACAATTATTGAGAATTCCTTTAAAAAACAAAAAAGGAATTATTATTACAACTCTTTATAAAATGTTTTAGAAAACAAAAACATTAAATTATAATTTTTTACTTTTAAGGACGTTCTATTAACTAATTAAAAATCAATAATTCCAAATCTTTAACCCTTATGAAAAAAATAATCCTTTTAGCAACTTTATTTATCTCCGCAGTAGGTTACTCTCAAATAGAGTTTATTGATACTGCCAGAACAGAAGTAGTAGCACATGTAGAATTTGTATACATTGAAAAAGTTGGAGACGAATCTTATAGTATATTTTATAAGAATATGAATGACCCAATAAATGAATATGTATCTTTTACATTTAAAAATGAAAATGATGATTTTAATAAATTACATCAGTTTTTAGTAAGTGGTTTTGAAAATCCAGGGCAGGTATATAAAATTAAAGCCAATGGAGACGCTGTTTATTTTAGATACGAACGACAAGATGATAATGAAGTAAAAGTTCAAATAAAACAATATATAAGTAGAGATCCTGATGTAACTACAGTTTCTAAGTTTATTAGTGTAGATGAAGTAAATAAGTTATTTCAAAAATAATTTCAATTTATAATAATAAAAAAGCAGCTAATAAATATTTATTAGCTGCTTTTTTTGTTGAATCAGTTATGTAATTACTTCATACTTAAAAAAGAAAAATTATAACTCATTCCGAAATTTAAATAGGTGCTACTTAAACTACCTCCGCGAGCTTTAACATAACCAAGACCTCCTCTTAAATTTAATTTATCTGTAAGTTTATAATTTATTCCCATACTTGGCTTTACAATTAAACCCTGACCTGTACTAATTCCGCCGCCTCCAGCAGCTCCTCCTAATACTTGAGCAAAAATAGATGTTGTATTGTTAAAAAATGTATTTGATTGTACACCTAAACCAACAATACCCTCAGCATAAGCCCCAGCATCACCAAAATTTGCAAAAGATGTTTGCCCTGCTCCGTAGATATACTTATTTAAGAAAAAGTTGATTTGTAATGATATTTGATGCATGTTTTGATTAAATCCAGCATTTCTAGTAGCATCAAGGTATAAATCCTGCTTTATTATTGCTTCAAAACCTTTAAGCTTTCCATTATCAAACTCTCTTTGATTAGAAATAGTTCCATCTTTATCTACATAATATTTTAAACCAAATCCTAGAGTAGAGGAGGTAAAGTGAGAATCTGGACTCATCATGTATCCTTTATTAATAGAAGCGTACACATTATCAAATAATTTTTGTTCTATTGATAAGTCTGGGTAAATTAAAAATCCTCCTTTAGTATCAACGCCACCACCACCACCGGCACCAACTCCAAATTTAGCTAAGATGTTTGTTCGGTTTTTATTCATTGATAAATGATAACCTCCTCCTAAGAAAACATCCATATAACCAGCTTGAATACCATGATAAGCACCGTCAGCTTTTACAAAAAAGAAAACATTATCATTTACATAAGAATTCAATTCAAAACCTGCTAAGCGAATCGTACGCCCTTTAATCTTTTCTCCTCCAGTAAACTGAGATTCACCCTTAACTGATAAATTATTTAAATGAACTAAAAGAGAAAGTCTATTTGCTTGAGACTTCCATGAAGACTCTTTTAGATTTTCAATTGAAAAACTATTTTCTCTTTCGTCAAAGTTAGACGTTTCGAATGATAATGGAATTTGAACAGCAACATTAAACTGATTACTATTAATATCTCCACCATCAAAAAAGTTAACATAGCTATATCCCGCTGTAGCAGAGAAATGTTTAAAATCGTATCCTAAATTAAAGTGAGGTAATATAAATGCGCCACCGCCATCAGGTGCAGCAGCTCCACCACCACCTCCAAAATGGAAGCCAGCATCGATAAACAATTTATCAGTTAATTTTTGTTGAATCCCTGCGTTAATACCTAAAGTAAAAAAACCACCTCTAATACCACCTACAGCACCATAAAGTCCAACACCTGCATAACTCCAGTTATTCAGTTTTAAATTATAATGAAGCCCAGTAAAATCCATATTAACTTCATTATCTGGCATTTTAATAGATAGAAAGTCTACTTGTCCAAAACCTATTTGAGTCTTTTTTTCAGGTGCTTCAGTTTGAGCATAAAAAAAATGAACACTCATAAAAAAACTTAGTATGAGTGTTCGTTTGAAAATTTTATATTTCATTAAAATTTAATTAATTATGTATTTTTTGACGTTCACCATCAACATAAGAAGCAATAAATGCATCTTTAAAACCTATCTTAATAAGTTCTCTTTTTAGGTATTTTGCTTCATTTAAAGTTTCAAATAATCCTATTGAATATTTGAAGAATCCATTATCTTTAGTAACTGTTGAAGGTATGGTTGATGAAGATAACAATGGGTAGTTTTTACTTGAAAAAATTCCTATTTGTACTGAGTAAATCGTTTCTCCAGAAGAAATATCAGCTTTAGCATCTGCTACAGAAAGACCGTTATTATCTGCGTTAAAATCATCTTCAGAATCAAGAGACTTGCCGTTTCTTTTTGCTCTAGCTTGAGCTCTGCTAATACTATCAATAACTCTTATTGATTCTTCTTTTTTAATTTCAGCGATATCAGATGATGACATTGAAGCACCTCCGTTGGTATAAAAATAATATGTTGCACCTAATGCTGCACCCAATAATAATCCTAATAGAATAGGAGTAATTTTAGATTTCTTTTTAAAACTAGAAAAATCTTCTTGAACTTTTGTTAATTCAGTTTCAGCTTCTTCTCTTTTTAACTTTGAGTTATCTAAATCTTCTTGTATTAACTTAAACTTGTCTTCTTCAATAAAAGGCATAATTTGGGCTTGATTTTGTTAAATTCAACGACTAAAATACAAATCTTTTTTAATTAACGTTTTTTTCAACAGTTATTATTATTGTTTTTGAAGCTGGCGTATGACTTATTCTAGCTTTACTTTGAATAGGTACCAATACATTCGCTTCTGGAAAATACGTTGCTGTACATTGTTTTGGTATGCTGTAAGGAATTACTAAAAAACCTTTTGCATATCTTTTTTCTCCTTTAAAATGACTTATTAAATCTACTTTATCGAGTTTAGATAAATCTTGTTCTTTCATGTCATCAGGATTCATAAAAACAACTCTACGCTCGTTTAAAATTCCTCTGTAACGATCGTCTAATCCGTAAATGGTAGTGTTATATTGGTCGTGAGTACGAATAGTCATCAACATAAATTGATTACTTTCTAAAACAATATCCGTTGGTAAATTATTTGTGAAATTTGCTTTACCTGTTAGTGTAGGAGAGAAGTTATTATCTCTAGCATTGTTAGGTAAATAAAAACCTCCTTTTTTGCGCACTCTGGCATTATAGCTATCAAAACCAGATATCGTTGCTTCAATTTTATCTCGAATTAAATCATAGTTTGAAGATAAATCACTCCATTTTACAACGCTATTCTTTAAAGTAGCTTCAGCCATTTTAGCAACAATAGTAGGCTCACTTAACAAGTATTCTGATAAAGGCTTTAAGTGTCCTTTAGATTGATGTACAACACCCATAGAGTTTTCTACTGAAACAAATTGTTCTCCAAAACTTTGAATGTCTTTTTCTGAACGTCCTAAACAAGGTAAAATCAAAGCTTGTTTACCATGTATTAAATGACTTCTGTTTAACTTAGTAGAAACATGTACTGTTAAATTACAGTTTATTAAAGCATCAGCCGTGTATTCCGTATCGGGAGTAGCAGAAATAAAATTACCTCCCATACCTATAAAAACCTTTGCTTTATTAGCATGCATAGCTTCAATAGCTGCTACAACATCATAACCATGTTCTCGTGGAGCTTTAAACTTAAATTCCTTTTCTAAACTATCTAAAAAAGCGTCTTTAGGTTTTTCCCAAATACCCATAGTACGATCTCCTTGAACATTTGAATGTCCACGAACAGGACAAGTACCAGCTCCTTTTTTGCCAATACTCCCTTTTAAAAGTAATAGATTTACAACTTCACGGATATTATCTACAGCATTTTTATGCTGTGTTAATCCCATCGCCCAACAAATAATTATCTTATCATTACTTATTATAAGCTCGGTAGCCTCTTTTATTTCTTTTAATGTTAAGCCTGTTTGCGGAAGTAAACTTTCAATACTATAGTTGTCTAAATCTTCTAAAAAATCATCAATTCCATGTGTTTTTTCTTTAATAAACTGATGATTGAAAACAGAGTTAGGTTTCTCATCTTCTCTTTCTTTCATCAATTTTAAGATGATTTTTAGCAAAGCTACATCACCATTAATTTTAACCTGTAGAAATAAATCAGTTAATTTTTGCCCTGAACCTAACCATTTTAAAGGATTTTGAGGGTCAACATAATTCATTAATCCAACTTCAGGAAGTGGATTAATCGTCATTATTTTACCGCCATTTTTTTTAGTTTCCGATAATGCTGTTAACATTCTTGGATGATTTGTCCCTGGATTTTGCCCCATAACAATCACCAAATCAGCATGATTAAAATCGTCTAAAGTAACCGATCCTTTACCAATACCTAAGGTCTCTGAAAGTGCACTACCACTACTTTCATGGCACATGTTAGAACAATCTGGCAAGTTATTAGTACCAAACTGACGCACAAAAAGTTGATACAAAAAAGCGGCTTCATTACTCGTTCTACCAGAAGTGTAAAAAATAGCTTCGTCTGGTGAGTCTAAATCGTTTAATTCTTTCCCTATCAGCTTAAAAGTATCATCCCAAGAAATTTCTTCATAATGAGAACTCCCTTCTTTTAAAACCATTGGATGTGTGATTCGTCCACTTTTACCAATTTCATAGTCAGACCATTCGGACATTTCTTTAACTGAATGCGTAGCAAAGAATAGTGGAGACACTCTATTTTTAGTAGCTTCTTCAGCTATTGCTTTTGCTCCATTTTCACAGTATTCAGCTAAAAAAGCTCTTTTTTCATCAGGATCTGGCCATGCACAACCAGGACAATCAAAACCATTTATTTGATTGATGTTTTTTAATAAACTGATTCCTTTAGCAACACCAGTTTCAGTAAAAACATGATTTAAAGCTGATTTAATTGCTTTTGTTCCTACTGCTTTTTCAGGAATATCTATAAGCTCAATTCCTGTTAATTTTTCAGGCGGTTGCGCCTGTATTTTTTTATCACTCATAATTTATATATTGAGGATTTGAATAAATAGTCATTTTGTCGTCTCTGCTAAAACCAATCAAACAAATTCCGAATTCTTTAGCAAAATCAACAGCTAAAGATGAACATGCAGATACTGCAATTATTATTGGGATTTTTGCTAAAAAAGCTTTGGAAACTATCTCATAAGAAACACGTCCACTAACTAACATATAATTAGCATTTTTAAGCTTCTTATTATTGAGTAAATCTCCAACACATTTATCAACTGCGTTATGACGCCCAATATCTTCTTTAATCGTTAATAGTTCTTTTTCTGAATTAAAAATAGCACATGCATGACTCCCTCCGGTTTCTTTAAATAAAAATTGCAACTTATTCATTTTTAAAAACATACCAATACTTACATCAACTGATTCTTTAATGTTATTTTTTAAAGAATCACCATTCATTTTTAAATCACCCAATTCTTTTTTGCCACAAATTCCGCAAGAGGAAACCGATAAAAGAGTTCGTTTATTTAAATAACCTTTTCCTAAATTTTCTTTAGAAATGTCCACATTTAAAACAGCTGAAAAATCATCATTATTTTCAATAAAACTAATGTTTAAATTTTCATCTTTTTTATATATGTCTTCTGCATACAACAAACCTCTCACAAGCTCTTCGTCATTACCAGGAGTTCTCATAACAACGGTATAGGCTTCTTTATTTATATTAATTTGTAATGGAGCTTCAATAACTAGACTGTCTTCTATTTTTGATGAAGAGTTTTTTGAAAGCTTTATGGATTGGTAAACACTTGCTTGTTTCATGTTATAAACAAATGTACTTAAAAGTAAGGGAATTGAAAAGCCTTGTTTGAGTCAAGGCTTTTCGGCATGTTTTATTACCCCTTAACGAACAAAACACGCCTGAGATAGGGACTCATTTGCTTAACAAACGGTAAAAAACTAGATTTATTGCAGTAAGGGTCTAATTAATTTTTACGCAATCAACAACAATTAATTCATTGTTCATATCTGTAGAAAAAAACAAATAAACATCTCCACCGTCTTTTAATTTAGTTTCTTTTCTGATTTGAGCAACTGTTTTTGGGAAATTTCTTGTAGTGATATTTGCCTTTTTCTCGGTAATATGCTTTTTTAATTTCTTTTTATTGTAGGGTAATACATTTTGAATCTTAAAAATTCTACCAGGAAAATCTTCTAATACTTCTTCTGAGGTGTATAAATGAGAATGCTGATGAAGCTTATTTACTTTTAGCTGATTACTTACTTCAGAAAACCCACCAGATTTTAAAATAGCAGCATTAGGTTCGTATAAGTAGTTTTCAGGTAACGAGTAAGTTGAATTAACTTCTAAACCTAAGTTAAAGCTAAAATATTGAGTGCTGTTTTTCAATATATTACAAGTCTCAACCTTAATAAACCCTTTAAATCTATACTCTAGTAAAAAAAGCAACTCTTTTACTTCGTTGTTTACTGATATTATATGAATTTCTTTGACATGTTTCAATTCATTTATAGTAGAAGTGATATCTAATATAGGAGAGTTTTTTATTAATAGTGTATCTGATTTTTCAAACAAAAAATCAATATTTTTAGGAACATTAGGTAAACAATCTTTCAGTAAAAAGACTTTTCCTTTTAAATCATTTCTTCTTGAAGGGTCGATATAAATACAATCGAATTTTTGAGCAATGTTTTTTAAATACTCTAATCCATCTTCTGCAATTGTTTTAATATTACCTACTTCTAATTGCTGATAATTATAGTTAACTATTTCAGATAACTCCTGATTAATTTCACAATGAGTTACTTCTTTAAACTGTTTTGAAAAAGCAAAACAATCAACACCAAAACCACCTGTTATATCGATAATTGATTTTCCGTCAATAATTTTAGACTTATAATCAGCTGTAATTTCAGACGAAGTTTGCTCGATACTTAGTTTAGGAGGGTAATAGATATTATTGCCACGAAACCAAGTTGGTAGTTTTTTTTGAGATTTTTGTTTTGCTATTATTTGGTTCGCTAGCTCTTGTATAGTAACATTTTTAAAAGGGCTTCCTTTTAAAATTAACTCATTGATGTTTGCTTTTAAATTTTCATTTATAAAAAGCTGAACATCTTTATGTAAAATATCTTTATTCAAAATTAATTATAACCTTTTACATCACCCATATCTAAAGTACCGATAGGTAACTGATGTTTCGTTGGTAAAATTGCACCCGATTGAGTTGTTGTCCAATCATTCCAAGTAGCTTCGATACCTCCAGTAGGTATAATAGATACCCACATTTTGAATGAAGTAGGTTTTCCTGATTCGTCTAAGATCCATAAATATGAATCTCCAGGAGTCGAACCTCCACTAGTATAAGTTATCATTAATGCTTTTTTGCCATTATAAGGAACAACTTTACGTTTAATTCCGTCTTCAAAAACTTTATACGGAGCAACTAACCAAAAACTATCATTGTTAAAATAATCAGTTGCCTTTTTTAATAATTCTGGATTATCAATCAGTTTAGTATCAACGAAAACTTTACTTTTTTCAGGTATTTTCGTGTCTAAAATAACTTTATTATTATCCCATGAAACCTCTACTATATTCTCTCTTTTATCCCACTTATAAAAGTGTTTACCTCTAAAAGACCATTCTAAAAATCGAGTATTTTTATAGGCTTCATAATTTAATGCATTTAACATTTTAGAAGCTAAAGCATCTGCTTCAATACCTTCTTCACCTTTTGGTAAACTCTCATTACTAGTACAATATAAAACTCCCAAACCTAGAACTACTAATAACAGTATTGCTCCAATTATTTTAAAGATTCTCTTCATGATTAGACAGTTATTAATTGTTTGATACCTTTAGCAAGTTCATCAGCAGCTTTTGGATAATTTCTAAACCATAATTCAGGTTCAATTAATTCTAATTCAGCAATCGCTAGTTTATTATCATTATCCATAAAAACATCTACACGCGCATAAATAGGCAGTTCTTTACAAGCTTTTACAGCATTTTCAGCAAATTCTATTTCAGACTGAGTAGGAGAGTAGTCGTGTACCGTTCCTCCGAAATCATCTTGCACTCTAAAATCTCCTTGTTTTGCTATTTTTAAAACAGCGTGGGTAAACTTACCGTTCATTACCATTAAAGATATTTCTCCTTTATCAACGATGTTTTTTTGAAAGGGCTGTAGAATCATAGCTTCTTCTGAAATTAATTTAGAAAAAACTTCTTCATGCTCTACAATATTTTCTGGGTTAATCTTATATGTATGTCTTCCTCCACCAGAAATACATGGTTTTAATACAAACTCAGTTAACTTATACAGATTTGCTAATTCTTGTAAATTTCTTTTCTCAGCAAGTTCAACAAAATAAGATTCACAGATATGAACTCCGTTTTTTTGTAAATCTAACAAATAGTGTTTGTCAATATTCCAACGAATAATATTTTCAGAATTTAATAAAATTGTTTGTTGACTTACTTTATTTAACCAAACAGAAAATTCAGAAAAACGATCAAAATAATCCCACGTAGTTCTAAATAAAATATATTTGGTTGATGACCAATCGAAAGTTGCGTTATCCCAAGCAAGTCTCCCAACTTTTAAACCTTGTTTTTCTAAAGCAATTTTTACATAATTGTCTTCATCTAAAACATTTTGAATATAGATATCAATCTCTTTAGGATTAATATATCTAGGGTCGGTAAGAATAATTACATCATAAGTTTTCATAGGCGAAATTTACGATAATTTACGATGCAATAAAATGATTATTTGTTTTGTTGATAATAGTCTAAAACATGTTCTGGTATTGAAACACCTTCTATCAATTTTTCATCAGAAACAGGATATTCTGCAACTTGTTTTATAGGAACAACCCCTGCCCATATCGGTAAACTATAATCTTCTGGTTCATCATTTACACCTACATCTCTAATTTTTGCAGAAGCAATTTCTATGGTAAACTCAACTACTAAAGTTCTATCTAATTCCTTTTGATGCATTGGGCGAAGTGAATCCCAGTGATTTGGCATCATTTGATTTACAATCCACTCTAAAATTTGCGATTTATCGCTGTCTTTTTCTATCTTTTTTAAGCTTCCAAAAAGTGTAGCAGAACGATAGTTAACAGAGTGATGTAATCCAGATCGTGCTAAAACTAATCCGTCTAAATGCATTACGGTTATTGATGTTTCTTCACTTTCTAAAATAGATAGCAGCATTCTGTTTGCTGTAGAGCCGTGAATATATATTTTATCATCTCTACGTGCATATGCCATCGGAATAGTAATTGGTTTGCCGTCATATATGTAGCCTACATAACATAGAAAACCTGCATCTAAAATGGTATTAATTTTTTCTACATCATAAGTAGCTCTATTCTGTCCTCGTTTTACACGATTCAGTTTCGTTTTTTCGTATTCTTTCATAATTATATTTTTTTAGAGAAAACGATATTATCATACCCTTTACCATTTACTAAAAAGCTTAATTCACCTACATTCTCAAATTCATTTTTTTCGTAAAATCGAATCGCTCTATTATTCTTAACATAAACCGAAAGCCACATTGTATCAAATTGCAATTCCTTTGCTTTTTCTTCAATAAAATCTAAAAATTGAGTTCCTAATTTCATCGGTAAAAAATCAGCAAGAATATAAATCCTTTCTAGTCGACAACTATTTTTTGACTCCACACTTTCATGAGTAGCTTTTAATACAAGTTTTACGTACCCAATTGGCAATTGATCTACATAAAGAATAAGAAATAAGTTATTATTATTTTTAATATCCTCTCTAGTTTTAGCTACTGAAAAAGATTTACTTAAGTATTTTAATAAATCTGTTTTATCTTCAATAAAATGACCATGAGATTCTACATAAGTAACACGCCCTAACAATGCTAAAATCTCAGCATCAGATTCTTTTGCCTTCTTTATTTCAATCATCTTTTCTCGGGTGATATATTTTTAAATTTTCCTGAGTTTATTTTAGTCTTATCCAAATCTTTTGGTTTAAAAACTTTTTCTGTAGATGCTGGATATTTATCAATCATTTTTGAAGGTCGAATAGGTCGATTCACAAAATTACCTGAACAACTTGGGCACACATTCTCAAATATTTCTAAAGCACAAGTTTTACAATAAGTGCACTCAAAAGAACAAATCATTGCTTCTGTTGATGTGTTGGGTAAATCTTTACCACAATGCTCGCAGTTTGGTCTAATATCTAACATTATAAATAGCGTTCTTTAATAACTTCTATATGCCAAACACTATGACCTAATAAAATAAAAGCACAAGCTCTTGCAGAAACTGGTGAATTACTTGCTTCCCCCATGTTACTTAAATTTTCTTCAGAAATACTATTAATGAGATTTATCGAGTTTAAACGAGTTACAGTAAATTCATGAAGTAAAGCTTCGATAGTTTTTTCATTAGCTTCTGAAGGCTCTATATAAACATCTTGATCAAATCCTATTAAAGGAGTTGTGTCTTTTCTTGCAATTCGAAAAAAACGGTACATAAATATTCGTTCTGTATCAATAATATGCTGTAAAACCTCTTTAATGCTCCATTTTTCTGGCTGATATCTGTATTCTAATTTTTCATTTGGAATTGAAGAGAAGAAATCGATTACCATTTTTTTATCATCTTCAAAACCAGTTGCTAATTCTGTGTTATCAGATACCTTATTGATATATCTTTCGTAATATTCGTTGTATTCTGTTGATTTTAAATCTTGTTTAATCATTCTTTAGTTGTTTTGTTATCCAAAAATACTACTTTTATGGACTACAATATTCATCCAGAATAAAAATAATAAATAGTCCAGATGTTTCCATATAAAACCAGCTTAATATTAAATAGAAAAAGTAAAGAACCTTTGTATTTACAACTATCTAATCAATTTATTAATTTGATTAAAGAAGGAAAATTGACTTCTGGAACTAAATTGATTGGCTCAAGAAGTTTAGCAGAATTACTAAACATACACAGAAAAACGGTGGTTGCCTGTTATGAGGAATTGAGTTTACAAGGTTGGGTAGAAAGTATTTCTAAAAAAGGAACTTTTGTGCATAACAACTTACCCATATTAGATCAATCTAAATTTATAGAAACCCAATTAAAAAATAAGAAAAACAAATCAGGGTTCTCTTTTTATGCAAATGAAATTTTCCCTCATAAAGTAAGTGTAAAAAAAGAAAACACAATTTACATAAATGATGGAACATCAGATGGAAGGCTGATTCCTACAGAAGAAATTGCAAGAACATACCGAAGAATTGCATCTAAAAAGAATATCTATAAAGAAATGGGTTATGGTTCTACTTTTGGTAATGATAAATTGCAATTAACTTTAGTAGAATACTTAAACGCCACTAGAGGTTTGCAAATTACAAAAGACAATATTTTAATAACTCGAGGAAGCCAAATGGGAATCTGGTTATCGTCTCAGTTATTACTAAAAAGTAAAGATGTAATTGCTGTAGGTGAAACTAACTACGCTTCTGCAGATTATAATTTTTCAGACCAGAAAGCTACTTTAAAAAGAGTTGCTGTAGATGAGAATGGGCTTGTAATAGATCAGATTGAAGAATTATGTAAAAAGCAACGAATAAAGGCTGTTTATGTTACTTCTCATCATCATCATCCAACTACAGTAACCTTATCTGCCGAACGAAGAATTCATTTATTAAATTTAGCTAAGGAGTATAATTTTGCGATTATTGAAGATGATTATGATTACGACTTTAATTACAATCATGCGCCTATTTTGCCATTAGCAAGTCATGATAATAACGGAAATGTAATTTACATTGGTTCTATTTGTAAAACTGTGGCACCAGTTTTTAGAATCGGTTATTTAATTGCTTCTAAAGAATTTGTAAATGAAGCTGCAAAACTCCGTGGATTTGTAGATAGACAAGGTGATGCTCTTTTAGAATTAACATTTGCTGATTTTATTAAATCTGGTGATTTAGATCGTCATATAAGAAAGGTGATGAAAATTTATAAGCAACGTAGAGATTTATTTTGTCAATTATTAAAAGATGAATTAAGTAATTATTTTGAGTTTAAAATCCCAAAAGGAGGGATGGCTGTTTGGGTAAAACTAAATAAGAAATATTCTTGGAAACAGGTAGAAGCTGAAGCTAGAAAACATAATCTAGAAATAGGAGAGTGGCAACGCTATGATTTAGCGAGCACTAAACATAATGCAATAAGAATTGGGTTTGCCTCTTATAATGAAAATGAAATTTACAAACTGATTTCTATTTTGAAAAAAACAATGATTGCTATTACAAACTAGCTTTAATCATTCTATCATTACCAAATAAATCTTTACAGAGTTCTATGTTTTTAAAACCCTTTTCTTTTAGCATACCAACAGTTTCCTTTCCTAAATATTGATTGATTTCAAAAAACAACAATCCTTTTTTAGTAAGTGATTTTTTAGCTAAATCAGCAATTTTATTATAAAAAATCAACGGATTATTATCATCTACAAACAATGCTAAATGAGGTTCGTTTTCTAAAACATTGTTTTTTATTTCAACCTTTTCAAGATTTCTTACATAGGGTGGATTTGAAACAATAATATCGTATTCTTTAAGCTCATCAGTTTTTAAAATGTCCTTTTGAATAAAATCAACTGAAACGTTATTTAAAGCAGCATTTTCATTTGCAATTTTTAAAGCTCCATCAGAAACATCAATTGCGCTAACAGTTGCTTTAGGTAAATATTTTGAAAGTGTAATAGGTATGCATCCAGTACCTGTACCGATATCTAGAATAGAAACCTCTGAACCCTTATTAATCTCAGATAAAATCCATTCTACTAACTCTTCAGTTTCAGGTCTAGGAATTAAAGTATTGGTATTAACCTTAAAAGGTAATCCGTAAAACTCTGTATAACCTAGAATATACTGTATAGGTTCTTCATTTTTTAATCGAACGATGGATTCATGAAACAACTCTTGCTTTTCTATAGAAATTTCAAAACCTGGTTTCATGGTTAAATCAATTCGTTGAAAACCTAAATATTCTTCAATCAAAAAAAAGAAAAAAGTATCTGCTTCTGTTTGAGGATATAAACCCTCGAGTTCTTTATTAAAAAAAGTTCTGAAATTCTTAAGCGTCATTTTATAATTCTTTAAGCATCCATACACTACAAGAATAATGTCCTGTATCTCCCAAAGGTTTTTCTAAACTTACAAATCCGTTTTTTCTATATAAAGCCCTAGCTGCTTCCATATATGGCATGGTTTCTAAATAGCATTGTTCAAAACCTAATTCTTTGGCTTTCGTTAAACAATGGCTAATCAATTTACTTCCTAATCCTTTTCCTCTGGCTGTAGGTAAAAAGTACATTTTTTGTAGCTCACAAACATTTCCTTCAAAATTATCAAGAGAAGCAAAACCCCCGCCACCAATAACTTTATCTTCATGTTCTATTACAAAATAAGAAGATTTCTCTTTTTGATATGCTTCAAACATTTCATCAGTAGCCTTATCTTCATAAGCTGTTCCTGTTTTTGGAGCACCAAATTCAATTAAAACATCACGAATAACTTGTGCTATTTGTGCGTTATCTTTAGGTTTAATTTCTCTTATAATAAAATCAGAAGTAATCATAGGAATATAGTACTTTTGCAAGAGCAAAGTACCAAAAAAAAACACGAATACACATGAAGAAATTTGTTTATTTTTTAGCATTAATCATATTAATTATTAGTTGTTCTATAAAAGAGAAGCCTGTTTTCTTAAAGGTAGATGACATTAAAATTATTTCTTTTGTTTCTGATACCGTTAGAATTGGTGCAAATGCTTTTTTTAAAAACCCAAATGATATTGGAGGCAAGATTTCAACTGATGAAATTAAAGTAATTATAAACGGAGTTGAAGTAGCGCAAGTTTCTTCTGATGAGTTTAAAGTACCTGCTCGTGAAGATTTCACAATTCCATTAAAAGTAGTTATTCCTGCTAAAAAAGTATTTGATAACAATAAAAACGGAATTTTAGGAGGTATACTAACATCATTATTAAATCAAAGTTTAAAAGTTCAGTTTAAAGGAGATTTAAACTATAAAGTTTTTGGGATATCACATACATATCCAATCGATAAAACTGAGGATGTTAAAATAAAGCTATAATTTTTTTGAATCACGAAAAATACATACAACGCTGTTTACAACTTGCTAAAAACGGAATTGGAGCCACAAGACCAAATCCATCTGTAGGGGCAGTTGTAGTATATAATAATGAAATTATAGGAGAAGGTTATACATCTCCTTATGGAGGAAATCATGCTGAAGTAAACGCTATAAATTCTGTAGCAAATAAAGAACTTTTAAAAGAAGCTACTATTTACGTTACGTTAGAACCTTGCTCACATTATGGAAAAACACCACCTTGTGCTGATTTAATTGTAAAAAGTAAGATTCCTAATGTTGTTATAGGTTGTTTAGACACAAATAGTCTAGTGGCAGGTAAAGGTCTTAAACGGTTAAAAAATGCTAATTGTAATGTAATTGTTGGAGTTTTAGAGGAGGAATGTAAAGAACATCACAAACGATTTTTTACTGTTCAAAATAAAAAGCGTCCTTATATAATTCTAAAATGGGCAGAAACAACTAATGGATTTATAGCTCCGTTAACTAAAGATGCACAAAAACCAGTGTGGATTTCCAATCAATATTCACAACAATTGGTGCACAAATGGAGAAGTGAAGAGCATGCTATTCTTGTTGGTACGAATACGGTTATTGCTGATAATCCATCATTAAATGTTCGTAGTTGGACAGGAAGCAACCCTATTAGAATTGTCTTGGATAAAGATTTACGAATTCCTGCTGATGTAAATGTTTTTGATAATAGCGAAAAAACAATTGTTTTAACAGCATCAAAAAACAAAATTGAATCTCAAGAAAATCTACTTTTTAAACAAATAGATTTTTCTTCTAATCTAGCTGAGCAAGTTTGTACTGTTCTTCAAGAAGAAAATATTCAATCAATAATTATAGAAGGAGGTGCTAAAACTTTACAAACTTTTATTGATGCTAATTTATGGGATGAAGCTAGAGTTTTTACTGGGGTAAATGAATTTAAGAGTGGGGTAGAAGCCCCTGTTTTAAAAGGAAAACTAAAAAAAGAAGAAAGCATCGGAAGCGATGTATTAAAGATATATATAAATGATTAAAAATATCATTTTTGATTTTGGTGATATATTCATCAATTTAGATAAAGAGGCTACTTATAAAGAGTTAGCAAAATTAGGAGTTACCGAAATTACTGATGAAATGTTACAACAGTATTATCAGTATGAAATGGGACTAATTTCTACAGAAGAGTTTATCAACTTTTTTTATGAGAAATTTTCAATTCCTAAGAAAGATTTAATTTTTGCGTGGAATGCAATTTTATTAGATTTTCCTAAACATAGATTAGAGTTTTTAAAAACGTTAGTTGCTACAAATAAATATCGCATATTTCTATTAAGTAATACGAACGACTTACATATTTCATGGATCCAAAACGATTGGGGAATGGAATTATACAATGAGTTTAAAAATTGTTTCGAACAATTTTATTTATCTCACGAAATCAATTTTAGAAAGCCGAATACGAATATTTACGAATTTGTATTAAATGAAAATAAATTAGAAGCTTCCGAAACTATTTTTATTGACGACACTAAAGAAAATACAGATACAGCTAAAGAATTAGGATTGTATGTTTGGCACTTAATTCCTGGAGAAGATGATGTAGTTGATTTATTAAAAAGAAAAGAGTTTATAGCGTGATTTATTTAGTTTTAAGTATTTTAATTTCGAGTTTATTATTTGTTGTTTTTAAGCTCTTTGATGTTTTTAAAATCAATACGCTTCAAGCCATTGTTGTTAACTACGCAATTGCTTTATCGTTTGGATTTTTTACATCAAATACACCTTTACTAATTTCAGAAATCCCACACCAACCTTGGTTTACCGGTGCTTTCTGTTTAGGCTTCCTATTCATCTCGGTATTTAATGTAATGGGGATAACAGCTCAAAAAAACGGATTATCAGTAGCGTCAGTTGCAGGTAAAATGTCTGTAGTAATTCCAATTATTGTTGGAATATTTGTTTATAAAGAGAGTGTTGGTTTAGTAAAAATTATTGGAATCTTAATGGCTTTGATTGCTGTTTATTTATCATCAGCAAAAAGTGATACATCTCCTGTAAAATTTAAAAACCTACTATTTCCTTTATTACTTTTCATAGGTTCAGGTTGTATTGATGCTGGGTTAAAATATGTAGAAACTACTTATGTTTCAGACGGAGCTGTACCGATGTTTTTAGCCACTATTTTTGGTTGTGCATTTATATTAGGAACTTTTGTAGTAATTACTCAAATGATTAACGGTAAATTTAAGTTTCATTGGAAAAACTTAGTAGGAGGAATTGCTCTAGGAATCCCTAATTACTATTCAATGGAGTTTTTAATAAAAGCTCTACAAACAAAAGGCTTAGAAAGCTCAACACTATTTACCATTAATAATGTATCTATTGTTATATTAACCACAGTTTTTGCATTGACTTTCTTTAAAGAAAAGCTGATTAAGAAAAACTGGATTGGTATTGGGTTAGCAGTAATTAGTATTTTATTAGTAGCTTCGGCATAATGAGCGAGATTAAAGACACTTATAAAACAATTGATGTTCCTTCAGAAGAAACATTATTTAAAGACCGTAATAGCAAGTTTTTTGGCTATGCTTTTCCTGTTTTTAACGAAGACGACGTTAAGGAAGCTATTGAAGGCTTAAAAAAGAAACACCATACTGCACGTCATTTCTGCTATGCATGGCAATTTGGTACAGAGACTATTCGATTTAGAGCCAATGACGATGGTGAACCAAGTAACTCTGCTGGAATGCCAATTTATGGTCAAATTCAAGCATTTGATGTTACCAATATTTTAATCGTGTCTGTACGTTATTTTGGAGGAACTAAACTAGGAGTAGGAGGGTTAATAAATGCATATCGCGCTTCTGCGCAACTCGCTTTAGAAGCTTCAGAAATTATAGAAAAAACAATCGATATTCGATATACACTTTCCTTTGGATACGTTACGATGAATAAAGTGCAACGTATTATAAAAGAACGCAACCTTAATATTGTAGGTCAAAAATTAGAAATGGATTGTGAATACACGATTTCAGTTCGTAAAAAAGAAGCGCAAATGATTTTCGATATTTTTGATAGTTTGTTTAAAGTTGAGATTAAAGAAATTGAATAAAATATTTATTTTCGTGATCTAAAATTGTTAAAATGAAATTAATAAAAAGAACGTTTCTTCTTCTATTTTTGGTTTTTATCACCATGTCATGTAGTAATAATGAAGAAAAAATTAATAAGCCATCACTTCCTTGGAAGATCATATATAAAAATGCAACTTCAGAAAAAGAATTTGAAATATTGCCTATAAAATTTCTAGGAGGTAAACAAGATTTAAAATCTAAGAATGAAGAGATATCTTTTAAATATAATGATTTTAAGTTAGATGAGATTTTAATTATTAATAGAACGAACAAAGAAACTAAAATTAAGCATAAATTTAGTAGTCAATCTTCTTCAAGTGATTTTATAAATGAAGTAGTGAAAGTAGAAACATATTTTGAAAAAGAAACTGAACCTCGTTTTACGTCAGAATATATTAAATATATCGATAACCATGATGTTGGCAATGGTTTACCTTTTTTTAAAGTTTTGGATAAAAATAAGAACGTATTAAAAGAGTATTATAACGAAGTGCTTGGTACAATTCTTAGGTTTGAATATGATTCTAATAGAAATTTAATTTCAAAGTCAGAAATTAGTTTTAATAATGATAACTTATGGGTAAATACGTTAGCTAATGTATATCCAAATCTTTATAATATTAATCCATATAGTGAAAATGATCTAGATTTATTTAGTAATAATCTCATAGATGAAATTAAAATAAATTATACTAATGGTAATTCAGATTATTATAAGTATGAATATTTTTCTTCAAATAATTCTTTATTTCATTTAATTGAAGTTAAAGAGAATGGTAAAACTATCACTTTAATAGAACACAAGTAGTTAACCCACTAAAAACCTAAACCTTTGTAGGTTATCTCAATAAAACTTCGTAAATTTGCACGCCTTTTTACAAGAACAGATTTATAAAAGGTGTAAAACATATTTATATAAGTTTAATTTCTCTTGGCGTTAGTATTGTTAAAAATCTGACTAACAAAAAGATACAAAGTAATTTTCAGGATGTCTGAAGAAACAAAAACAGTAGCTGCTGAGGCAGTGAACCCAGCAGAATTTTTAGCAACTTTTAACTGGCACAAATACGAAGAAGGTATTGATGAAGTTGATGAAGCTAAATTAAAAGAATTCGAACAAGCGTTAGAAGGAACAGTAGGTTTCGTAAACGAGCGTGATGTAATCGAAGGTAAAGTAACAAGAATCACTGATAGAGATGCAATTATCGATATCAATTCTAAGTCAGAAGGAGTTATTTCTTTAAACGAATTCCGTTACAACCCTAACTTAGCTGTTGGAGATACAGTAGAAGTATTAGTTGACAAAAGAGAAGATTCTTCTGGTCAATTAGTATTATCTCATAAAAAAGCTCGTGTAATTAAAGCATGGGATAGAGTAAATAACGCTCACGAAACTGGAGAAATCGTTAACGGTTTTGTTAAGTGTAGAACTCGTGGAGGTATGATCGTTGATGTATTTGGTATTGAAGCTTTCTTACCAGGTTCTCAAATTGATGTGAAGCCTATTAGAGATTACGATCAGTATGTAGAAAAAACTATGGAGTTCAAAGTTGTTAAAATCAACCACGAATTTAAGAACGTAGTAGTTTCTCATAAAGCGTTAATCGAAGCTGATTTAGAAGATCAAAAGAAAGAAATCATCGGTCAATTAGAAAAAGGACAAGTATTAGAAGGTGTTGTTAAAAACATTACTTCTTATGGTGTCTTTGTTGATTTAGGTGGTGTTGACGGATTAGTACATATTACTGATTTATCTTGGTCTCGTATCAACCACCCGAACGAGGTTGTTGAATTAGATCAAAAATTAAACGTTGTAATCTTAGACTTTGATGATAACAAGTCTAGAATCCAATTAGGATTAAAACAATTATCTGCTCACCCTTGGGAAGCTTTAAACTCTGAATTAAAAGTTGGAGATAAAGTTAACGGTAAAGTAGTTGTTTTAGCTGATTACGGTGCATTCGTAGAGGTTGAAGAAGGTGTTGAAGGATTAATTCACGTTTCTGAAATGTCTTGGTCTACGCACTTACGTTCTGCTGGAGATTTCGTAAAAGTTGGAGATACTGTAGAAGCTCAAATCTTAACATTAGACCGCGAAGAGCGTAAGATGTCTTTAGGTATGAAGCAATTACACCCAGATCCATGGACAGATATTACTACAAAGTACCCTGTAGGTTCAACGCATACTGGTACTGTACGTAACTATACTAACTTCGGTGTATTCGTAGAATTAGAAGAAGGTATCGACGGATTAGTTTATATCTCTGATTTATCTTGGACTAAGAAAATTAAGCACCCATCAGATTTCGTAACTGTTGGTGATAAATTAGAAGTTCAAGTATTAGAATTAGATGTTGAAAACCGTAAGTTAAACTTAGGTCATAAGCAAACTCAAGATAACCCTTGGGATGCTCACGAAGCTACTTATGCTATCGGATCAACTCACGAAGGTACAATCAAAGAGAAAAATGATAAAGGTGCAACAGTAACTTTTGCTGATGGTATCGAAGCATTTGCTCCAACTCGTTTCTTAGAAAAAGAAGACGGATCTAAATTAGCTAAAGGTGATACTGTACAGTTCATCGTTACTGAATTTAGTAAAGAGTACCGTAGAATTGTTGTTTCTCATACTTCTATCTTTAAAGAAGAAGAAAAGAGAAATATCAAAGCTGCTGCTAAAAAAGCCAATGATGCAGAAAAAACTACATTAGGTGATATCGGTGGATTAGCTGAATTAAAGAAGAAAATGGAAGGGAAATAAATCTCTGATATTATAAACTTTATAAAACCGCTACATATGTAGCGGTTTTTTTTATGCACTTAATTGTAACATTTGTTACAGTTAAACCCTTCTAAGTTTTATCGTATTTTCTTAAATACCGTTATATTTGTGTTCAAATAAAAATTAATATGACACTTATCAAATCTATATCAGGAATCAGAGGTACAATCGGTGGAAACACTGGTGATAATTTAACACCTATTGATGCTGTAAAATTCGCTTCTGCTTACGGAGCTTTTATAAAAAAGAGAAATCCAGATGCTAAAAAAATAAAAGTAGTTTTAGGTAGAGATGCTCGTATATCGGGCAAAATGATAAGTAATTTAGTAGCAAACACTTTAGTTGGTTTGGGTATAGATGTAGTTGATTTAGGTTTATCTACCACACCAACTGTTGAAGTAGCTGTTCCGTTAGAAAAAGCTGAAGGAGGAATTATCTTAACAGCTTCTCACAATCCAAAACAATGGAATGCTTTAAAATTATTAAATGAAAAAGGAGAGTTTTTAAATGGTGCAGATGGTGAAGAAATTTTAAAACTAGCTGAAAGCGAAGATTTTTCTTTTGCTGAAGTTGACGATTTAGGTAAGTACAGAAAGAATAAAAAGTATTTAAAAAAGCATATTAAAGAAGTTTTAAAACTAGATTTAGTAGATGTAAAAGCTATTAAAAAAGCAAAATTTAAGGTTGTTGTAGATGGAGTTAATTCTACAGGAGGAATCTTTATTCCTGCTTTGTTAAAAGAATTAGGTGTAAAATGTATTGAGTTATACTGTGAGCCTAATGGAGAATTCCCTCACAATCCAGAACCTTTAAAAGAGCACTTAACTGATATTTCTGAATTAGTCGTTAAGAAAAAAGCTGATTTAGGTATTGTAGTTGATCCAGATGTTGATCGTTTAGCTTTAATTTCTGAAGATGGATCTATGTTTGGTGAAGAATACACTTTAGTTGCTTGTGCTGATTATGTATTAGGAAGATTAGGAGGAGGAAATACCGTTTCTAACTTATCATCATCTAGAGCTTTACGTGATGTAACAGAAAAACATGGAGGAGCTTATACTGCTTCTGCAGTAGGTGAGGTAAACGTTGTACAAATGATGAAAGATACCGATACGGTAATTGGTGGAGAAGGAAATGGTGGAATTATTTATCCAGCTTCTCATTACGGTCGTGATTCTTTAGTAGGTGTTGCTTTGTTTCTGTCACACTTAGCACATAAAAAAATGTCTTGTAAAGAACTTAGAGATTCGTATCCTAGTTATTTTATGAGTAAAAATAAAATCCAATTAACACCACAAATTGATGTTGATAAGATTTTAGAAACCATGGCTGATAAGTATAAAAATGAAGATGTAAATACAATTGATGGCGTAAAAATCGATTTTGAAAACGAGTGGGTGCATTTACGTAAATCGAATACTGAGCCAATTATTAGAATTTATACAGAAAGCACAAGTCAAGAAGCTGCTGATGCATTAGCTGTTAGAGTTATTGATGAGATAAAAGAAATAATAAAATAATACTGTATTTAAACAAAAGATAGTATTTAGTTAATATTATAAATGTTTTAGATAAGGTCATTTAAGAACCTTAATTTTAAACCCCAATACGAATCAGATTATGAATTTAGAACAGTTTTTTGATACTTTTAGAAAAAACATTGTAGGTATCAACCAGACTTATCAATCACCTTATGGTGAGCAAAAAATGATTTATTCTGATTGGACTGCTAGTGGTAGACTGTATAGACCTATCGAAGAGAGTTTATTAAATAAATTTGGTCCTTTTGTAGCCAATACCCATACCGAAACTTCTACTTCAGGTGCTGCTATGACATTAGCATATCATGAAGCCAGAAATATTATTAAAAATCATGTGAATGCATCAAAAGATGATGTGTTAATCACTGAAGGTTCTGGTATGACGGGAGTTGTAAACAAATTTCAACGTATTTTAGGTTTAAAAATTACGGAGAGTTTAAAAGATCATACTGAAGTCCCTGAAGAGTTAAAACCAATCGTTTTTGTTTCTCATATGGAGCATCATTCAAACCAAACTTCTTGGATCGAAACGATTGCTGATGTAGTGGTAGTTCCTTGTAATGACGCTGGTTTAGTATGTTTACATAAGTTTGAAGAAACGATTCAACAATATAAAGATCGACCTATAAAAATAGCTTCAATAGTTGCGGGATCGAATGTTACAGGTATTAAAACAGATTACCATAAAATAGCCGCTTTAATTCATAAATATGGCGGACTTTGTTTCGTAGATTTTGCATGTTCTGCACCTTATGTAGATATTGATATGCATCCAGAAAAAGAAGATGAATATTTAGATGCAATTTTCTTTTCTCCACATAAATTTTTAGGAGGTCCAGGTAGTTCTGGAGTTTTAATTTTCAATAAGAAATTATATAAAAACATGGTTCCTGATAACCCAGGTGGAGGTACGGTTAGTTATACAAATCCTTGGGGAGGACATGATTATTTTGATGATGTAGAAACTCGCGAAGACGGAGGTACACCAGCTTTTTTACAAACTATAAAAATAGCATTGTGTATTCAGTTAAAAGATCAAATGGGAACTGATAACATGAAAAAACGTGAGGATGAAATTAATCCTTTACTTTTTGATTGTTTAGAAAGTATAGATGGCGTTAAAATATTAGCACCAAATCATAAAGATAGATTGAGCATTTTCTCTTTTTATTTTGAAAAGTACCACTTCAACTTAGTTGTTAAATTATTAAACGATCGTTTTGGTATTCAAACTAGGGGAGGCTGCTCGTGTGCTGGTACTTATGGGCATTTTTTATTAAATGTAGATCAAGATACATCTCACAAAATTAAAGATCAGATTTTAGAAGGATGTAATACTGAAAAACCTGGTTGGGTTCGTTTATCAATTCACCCTACAATAACTAATGAAGAAGTTGGTTTTATTTGTAACTCTTTAAAAACACTAGCTAACAATATAGAAGAATGGTCTAAAGATTATAAATATGATATGATTAAGAATGATTATATACATACTTCTGTTAAACCTATTGAAAAGGAATTAGTAGCAGATTGGTTTTCTTTATAATATGAATTTAATAACTACCACTTTTTTAGAAGATAATTACTCGAAAATTAAAGAGACTAAGATTTCTGGTAGATGGATTACCCTAAAAGACATTAAACCTTTATTTACTGATTTACACCCAGCTATTAATTTTAGTATAACTGGTAAATCTGAAGAAGATAGAGATATTTATAAATTAAAATTTGGCTCTGGTAAAAGAAAAATACTTATTTGGAGTCAGATGCACGGAAATGAAAGCACAGGTACTAAAGCTGTGTTTGATTTTCTAAATTTTATAAAACTATATCCTGATTCAGAAATTGTAAAATCTATTTTTAATAACTGTCAGCTGATAATTGTTCCATTATTAAATCCTGATGGGGCGGAGGTCTATACAAGAGTTAACAGCAATAATATTGATTTAAATAGAGATGCGGTTGACTTAAAAGCTAAAGAAAGTAAAATTTTACGTGAAATTTTAGACGATTTTAATCCAGATTTTTGCTTCAATTTGCATGATCAACGAACTATATTTGGAGTAGAAGGAACCAAAAATCCTGCAACAATATCTTTTTTAGCTCCATCTGAAGAAGAGACCAGAAAAATTACTGAAGGAAGAAAAGAGACAATGAATGTAATTGTAGCTATGAATTCTTTATTACAACAATTAATTCCAAATCATATCGGTCGTTATACGGATGAGTTTTACCCAACCGCAACGGGTGATAATTTTCAAAAGTTAGGACACAACACAATCTTAATAGAAGCAGGTCACTTTCCGGATGATTATGAAAGAGAAATCGTAAGAAAGTATAACTTTTATGCTTTATTACAAGGAATTCATCATATTTCAATAGCTGATAATTTTAAAAATTACACTGAATATTTAGCTATTCCAAACAATATCAAGAACTTCTACGATGTTATTTATCGATCGAAAAATAATGAAAAAGATGTGGCTTATCAGTATGTAGAGAAAGTAGAAAATGGTAAATTTGCATTAGCTTTAACTAAAGAAAAAGAGGGCAATTTATCTTCATACCTTGCTCATAAAGAATTCAATAAAAAACAATAATCTTTAAATTTTTCTCAACAAAAGCTTCTTATAATTAGAAAAAATATATATTTTAGCAATACTACTTGAAGAAAACAAAAAAATGAAGAAGTTCGTATTAGATGAAATTGATCATCAAATTTTAGACATTTTAATCGAGAATGCTCGTACACCATTTACAGACATTGCAAAAAAGCTACTAGTTTCAGCTGGTACCATTCACGTACGTGTAAAAAAGATGGAAGATGAAGGTATTATTCAAGGTTCAACACTTACGTTGAATTATGAAAAAATGGGATATTCTTTTATTGCTCATGTGGGTGTATTCTTAGAAAAAACATCTATGACACAACATGTTTTAGATAATTTACGATTAATACCAAATGTTACCGTGGCATATGTTACTGCTGGTAAGTATAATATTTTTTGTAAAGTAAGAGCAAAAAGCACTAACGATGCAAAAGATATTATTTATCAAATAGATGATATTCATGGTGTTAACAGAACAGAAACTATGATTTCTTTAGAAGAAAGCATTAACGATAAAAAACGTTTAATGCACGCTATTTTTAAAGAGATATAATCTTTTATAGATTTTAGAAAAGAGTTACAGAAATGTAGCTCTTTTTTTTTGCATAAATTCACTCTACACATTACTTATTTAGATTAATTCTAATATATTTGAATACTAATAAACTATTTTAAATGAAAATTACAAACCGTAGCTTACACAGAGATTTCGCTTACTTTTATGTAGGTTTAATAATTGCTTTTTCTTTTTCAGGAATTATTTTAAACCATAGGCAAGATTGGTATCCTATGGATTATACATACGAAAATAAAGAGGTTGAATTAAATTTACCAGAAGATGCAAAAAATATTACAAAAGAGTTTTTAATTGAGCAAACTAAAAGTCTTGATGTAAAATATGACGGTCATAGGGTTCGTAACGAAAAATTGCGCATTTACTTTAAAGATAATGCTGTTTTAGATGCTGATGTAAAAACAGGAAAAGGTAGTTTAGAATTTAAACGAAAAGTACCAATTATTGGTCATTCTATGTATTTACATAAATCAACCAATAGTTTTTGGATTTGGTATTCTGATATTTTCGGAGTAGCAATGTTATTAATAGCAATCACTGGAATTCTAATTCCAGCAGGAAAAAATGGATTTTCTAAAAGAGGGTGGAAGCTAGCGATAGCTGGTATGCTTTTTCCGGTATTATTTTTAGTATTATTTTCTTAAATAGACCATTTAAAACGATCGAAAATAATAGACCAATCTCTTGGGAAATCTGCTTTGATTAAATGATTTTCTTCAGTAAATGGATGCTTAAACTCAAGAGAATATGCGTGTAGAAATAGATTTTCACAATTAAAATTGTCAATAAACATTACATTGTGATTTTTATCCCCGTATTTAGGGTCTCCAATTAGCGGGTGGCTAATTTTATTTGTATGAATACGTAGCTGATGTAATCTACCAGTTTTGGGCTTCATTTCAACTAAGCTATATCTTGAAGTATCATAAGGTTTTACAGGGATATCAACAATGGTTTTATCTACTGTTTTAAAATGAGTTTCTGCATCTTTATACACATTAGCATCTCTACCTTTAACAGGTGAATCTATAACTACCGATTCTGGTGAATGCCCTCTAACAACACCATAATAAGTTTTCTGAATTTCATTATTTGTAAACAACTCTTGAAATTTAGAAACATATGTAGTCTCCTTTGCTAGTAATATTATCCCTGAAGTTTTTCTATCTAAACGATGTATAGGATAGAATTTCTTTTCAAAATTTTTAAAAAGTAATTGTAATAGCGATTCTTCATCAGCAACATTTCTAGAATGATGTGCATGATGTACAACTATATTGTTAGGTTTAGATACACAGATGATATACTCATCTTCATATAAAATATCAACAGTCATAACTACTTAGTAAATGATTTTAAATAAACTAGATTAAATAAAATTAATGATAAAGTACCACAAATTAAAAATCCTACAAATAGAGGTAGAGTAGTGGTTACAACAAATTTACCTATATATGTCGCAATGGGTACTGCCATAATTGTAGATACAAATCCATTGATTGCTGCACCAATTCCAGCAATATGACCAACTGGTTGCATTGCTAAAGCTCTTAGATTTCCAAAAAGGAAACCGATGGCAAAAAATTGCAATCCAAAAAAGGTTAATAATATTGTTATACTAGGGTTTTCTTTCTGATAAAAAAGAAAAATATAAGCAACAGGAATTAAGGTAAATACAATTAAAAAAATAGAAACTAACTTTTGCATTCCTAGTTTCATTACAAGTGTTCCGTTTAAAAAAGTAGCAAATCCAACTGAAATTGCTAAACCAGCAAATATGTATGGAAATTCATCAACTAGATTATATTGCTCTTGAAAAATTTGTTGTGAAGCGCTTAAGTACACCATAAACGACCCTGTAATAAAACCAGAAATCAATGTAAAAACTATTGCCTGTTTATGTTTTACAAACTCTTTTGTTCCATCAACAAAAAGATTTAACGATAGTTTTATTTTATTCTCTTCTTTTAAAGTTTCCGGCTGACGTTTCCATAACCAAAACATTACTAAAACTCCAAAAATTAATTGACTATAAAATATTGATTTCCATCCATAAGCATCTAACATTAATTTACCTAAAGCTGGTGCTATTACCGGAACCAAAATAAAAATAACAACAATAAACGACATGATTTTCGCCATATAATCACCACTAAAACTATCTCTAACCATAGCGATACTTATGGTTCTTGGAGCAGAAAGCCCGATACCTTGTAAAATACGTCCAAAAACCATCATTTCTAAACTAGTAGCACTTACACATATAAAACTAGCGATGACAAAAAGTAAAAAACCTCCATAGATAACGGGTTTTCTTCCTAAACTATCAGAAACAGGGCCAGATATTAATTGACCAAACCCTAATCCTAAAAAAATCATGGTTACTAATAGCTGATTATCATTAGAGTTTTGTTGAACACTAAGACTAATTCCTATTTGTTCTAAAGCAGGTAATAACGCATCGATAGACAAGGCTACTAACGACATTAAAGATGCCATTAAGGCAATAAATTCAAGCTTTGATTGCTCTTTTTGTTTTTGCATTCAGCAAATGTACTGCCTTTATTGCGACTAGAAAGTTATTCGCATAAAAAAGACCACTTTTACATGGTCTTTTAAAACAAACAAAAATTATGACTTTATTTTTTCAAGCAATATCATTAAATTTTTAATCTTTTCTTTGTACTGAGTAACTAACTTGTTTCCTTTTATTTTTAAAACTACATTAGGTACATCTCTTTTAATTTTCTCTTCAGATGAAAAAGCGATTGTTTCGAGCTCTTGTTTTATTTCTTCAATTTCTTTTGATGTTAGTTTAAACTCATGTTTACCTTTTAAATCAACATTTTTAAGACCTTCATACATTACTTTTCCATCTTCAAAAATGTACATATCAAACACAGGGCATTTTCCTAAGCATGCTGTTTTGCCATAATATAGTAAGGCATCTTCTTTTAAGTGCTTTGAAGAAGAGCAGCTAACTATAAAAAAAGTGACTAATATTATAATTGAATATTTCATATTTCTTTTTTTTAGATTAACGCCATCGAGAGCTTTTTAGTTAAGTTGAAGGGTAGAGGGGTTCTATACTCACTCTCAACAGCGTTTATTTTTTAATGTCTATGTCTGCATTTTGTTTTTAAAGGATTTCCAAACGTATTAGCTTGTTTCCATTTACCTGGTTCAGGTAATTCAAAAGAAGCAGTATTTCCTTTTCCTCTAAGCTGCAAGTTTTTACGAATATGATCTCTAAAGTCTACTAATTCACTTCTATTATACATTAGTAAAATTTTCTTCTCAGCACCTGTATTTCCTGCAGGTTTCTCTTTTTTAGTTACAAATGTGGCAAATACTTCAGCTACATCTTCTCCTGGATTTGTAGAAGCATACTGTGTTACATATCTTTCCTTATACTTATCATAAAACTTTTGCTGTGAACTCTGATCTTTTTTAGCTTCTTCATATTCAGACCAAATATCTTTCCAATGCTTACTGTGCAATTCATTTATATAAGAATTCTCTTTAGCGCAACCTTCGCCAGGATAATAATTTTTACAATCTCCAGAACTAATAGAAGAGTCTAATTGAGTGTTATCTAGCGTTAATACATGACCAAATTCATGAATAATAGTGTAGGCTAATTCTCCATTAGCATTAAAGCTTCCTTCAAAGGCATAATTAATTGCAATTCCCATTTTCCAACTAGATAAGTCTTGCTTAATTTCAACTACAAAACCAGCACTTCCTGTGATATCTCCATTATATATAAGGAATTCGCCCATTTTAGACCTTTGGTTTAAAGGGACAATCTTTTTTACCAAATCCCAAATTTGATTGTGCTTAGCAACATCTTTTTGATATTCTAAATCTTGTCCAGAAACTTTATAGTCTTTAATTTTAGAAATGTTATCTCCTTCAACTTTGTATAATGTTATTTCACCTTCACTTCCTTGTTCTTGATTTCCTGAGTTAGAGGAGTCCCCAGAATTTGAATTTCCAGAACCAGAATCGCCTGAATTTCCGACAGCATCAGTTGGAGACAAAACAATTTCTTCTTTACTACACGAACTAACCACTAATATTGATAAAACAATGAAAAGAGGTATAATTATTCTTTTGATTTTTTCCATAATGTTTAAGTTTTAAATAGTTAAATAGTTCCGCGCGGCTATATTACTTAAACAGTGAAATTTAAAATTACCCTCAAAAAAATATTTCTTGAGATTCATTGACTTTTTTTTACAATAATAATCTATAGTTAGCGTTACTCCAATAATTACTATTTAACATAATATTAATTATGGTACAAATGTATTGTTTTGTCTTTAATAGCAGTTTATACATTCGTAAGCTATAATTCTATACTATGTAAAATATCCTTGAAACTGTAGTAATTCTTTTTAATATTCAGTATTGGGGCCATTAATATTTCAAATACGCTATTCTCAAGGATTACAATTTTAGATTTATAAGTAAAGTCATTTGTATCTATAATTAGACGTTATGTAAAATTGCCTCTTGCCAAAATAGCTCGATTTTTTTTTAAAAAATAATTATGCTTCGCAGTAATTTTTTTAAACACAAATATCCAACGCTTTCCAACGCCAAAAAAAGCAAAAACTTTTAGCTTAGTATTTATAATTCATCTTTAATTGAAATTCTCGTTGTAAAAAGTTTTCAGAAAATTCTCGTCAGCTTTACGCACAGTACAAAATTTTCCCTTGCTCAATTCCTTGCATAAAAATTTCTGAACACTTGCTTTATTCTCACTTACATTAGAATATTTTTTTAATTGTAACTTCTTATGTTATGTAAAATAGAAATTAAACATTTTAACTTATAAAGGTTTTATTTAATCTTTTTTTCTTGATAAAAAAAGAAACAAAAAAATCAAGACTGTATAAAACTTTGTAAACAATTACGGCTCGTTACTCTATATTTTAGACTATTTGGCGTTAAGAAAATGTCTAGTAGACATTTTTAGCTAAATACGATTCGAAACTATATTTTAGTAAAGTGTTGTATCCAAATACAATCATAAACTGGATAATTGCATTTGTATGGCCCTAAAACATGTACGCTCCACTCACCTATTGTTTTACCAAAATTTTATGAGGTCAGTAAAGTTACTCTACATTTGAGTATGTTCATATTCTGGATGAGGCTTAGGAATTTCATTTTTATCATCGTCAATCATTTCACGAATGTCTATTTCTATACCTCTTGAAATTGTTGTTATTGGCACATCGTTAGCAATACCTTCAAATGGGTTTTCTGAAACATCTCCAATACGTTCCATAGTAAAGAAAATCCAAGATATTACAACACTAAACGGAATTGTTAACCATACAAAGTTTTCTGCAATAAATTGAAATAAAATTCCTGTGTGGTTTGAACCATTTAATGTTTCTCCAATTTTTTCAAATTCACTCATTAATCCAAATGGCAATAAAGCAACAAAAATCCAAGCAAAGAATAAGTTTAATGTAGCAAACTGTCTTGGGTATGGAAAGTTTTTTATGCGTTCGGCTTTCCCTTGTAAAGTGAACAGCTCTCCAATCATATTTTTGAATTCCATATGTCTGAAGTCGTCAATCAATCCGTCTAATTTTAATTCTTTTATGGCTTTGGATTGTAGATTTAATACTGCGGTTTGCTTGTTAGTTTTGCTTAAAATAACTTCCTTTTCTTCTTTATTTAAATAACCTTCTAGTTCATCTTCTAAAGAAAACGCGTACTCTTGTATATGTAACCTCTTCATTACTTCTTGGTCAGACTTATTATTTGTTGTTGTTTCCCAAGGTTTTTTAAGTCGTAAAGCATGGCGCAAAGCTGTCATCCACGCCACATGACGCATTATCATAGATTTTTTTATTTCAAAAAACTCAGCATCCGTTCTATCTTTTAAAGAATATTCATTGGTTATAAAATCATTGACCATAGAAGCCAAAAGACGAGATGCATTTACAATACCACCATATATTTTTCGTGCTTCCCATAACCTACCATAGGACGCATTATTTTTAAAACCAATGATGAATGCAAGTGCTGTACCCACAAGACCAATTGGTAACCAAGGTAAGTGTAACCATTTCCAATCTAGAACCTCATAAAGAACTACAGGAATTGTAGATAGTAATATAAACATGAAGATGTATCTTCTTGTCCAACTTAGCATGCGTTTAATAGTGTAGTTCTTTTTTGTGTACATGGTTTAATGATATTATTTAGTTAAAAAAATTGTAGGCAACAACAATATATTGCCTACTAGTTTATTTCAATTCGATTATAAAATTTATCTTTTTAAAATGGCGCAAAAGTATCTTTAGGACTTTCTGGTATGCTCCAACGCTCACGTGGACTGATATTTTCAGTTGCATCTACAGTAGATGTTGAATTACCAACACTACCATAACTATTTGATCCTCCTCTTGGGATTTGCATTTGGTCTCCGTATAACCATACCACTAAATTACTACGCTGTCCACTAGTGATTGGATGTGTAGTATGTGGAACACTACCCTTATGAATTATTGCTTTACCAGGTTCAAAAACTGTTTGTACCGTTTTCCCTGATGTTTTGTCATAAAAGTCAACTTGTGAACCTGTAAATTCTTCATCAGGTAAATTGATATTGATATTCAATGTAGCCGCTGAAGCGTCTGTATGCGCATGTAAATCTTTATCTTTATCAGGATTGTATTGAATAGAAAAACCAAATGTTTGGGTATCATAACCGTAAGTTCCCATTAACAAACGCGCAATCGGACGCATATAGAGATTCATGATGTCGTTGTAAAACGCTTGAAAATTAGGAGCAGCCAAATGCCCTTCTGAGCGTTCGTCAAGCATAATACCGTAACGATTTAATTGGATGCCATACGGTGCACGTTTAGGAATTTTCGAATTTACTACAGCTTCTAAATAATTACGGAATTCCGCTAAGCGTTCAAGGTCGAAAAATTGTGCAACATAAACACCTGGAATAATTTCTTCCCATAAATCTGCAACAGCGTTTTCTTTTTCTGGGTTTTCCCATGCATCTTTAATAGCTTGTCGCAAACGTGGGTCAAGCAGTGTTTCGTTAGGAATCAGTAAATTATCTTTGTTTTCGATTTCCCATTCTGCCCACGCATCTTCCAGTAATTTTCGGTTACTGTTCCAAAAATGAGAGACAGATGGTTCACGTTTTAGCGAGGCTTCACGAGATGGTAAAGTAAGCGCACGAGCTTGTGTGAGTACGTTATTATTTTTCATCTTTTCTGTTTTAATACTAAAATTATTTTTTACAATGGATGTCCAATTATTATGAGCATCCATTGTAATTATTGAATAAAAGTCAACACTTAATCTCTTTGAATTTCTTGTAAATCGATTAACATGTTTTCCCAATTCTTTTGATTATTATGGTCAAATTGTGCTCCATTTTCATCTGCAATTGTAAAACGTTTTATTGCTGGTGTTTTATTGGTTGCTTGAAACAATTGATATGCTTCTTCTTTTAAAGCTTCAGCAATTGGCAAATCAATAGATGCATAAACTGCACGCTTACAAGCCTCGATAGATTCTGCTGGAAATTTAGAAATACGCTCTGCTAATGCATCTACATATGCTCCGATTTCATTTGCATCTAATGCTTTGTTTATAGTTCCAAATTTTTCAGCTTCATCAGCATCCCAATCTCTAGCTCCTAAAATAATTTCTAAAGCTTTACCAAGTCCTGCTTGTCTTGCCATACGTGAAGCTCCACCACCACATGGTAAGATTCCCATTCCTACTTCCATTTGCATAAACTTAGCTTTCCCTCTAGCTGCAAAACGCATATCTAAAGCTAGTGCCATTTCATGTCCACCACCACGCGCAAAACCTTCAATTTTCGCAATAGTTGCTTGTGGTACATTACTTAATCTTTCTAATACAGATTGTAAGTCAAGTAACTTAACTTCGTTTCTTGGCACAGCTTCTTCAGACATATCTCTTAACAAGTTAGTATCATAGTGACATACCCAGTAACCAGGATTTGATGATTGAAAAACAACCACTTTTACGCTTCTGTCTCTTTCTAATCGTAAGCAAAGACTACTTAAGTCTGCTAACATTTCTTGTCCTTGTACATTTACAGGTCCAAAGTTGATATCTACTGTTAAAATTCCACCTTTTTGTTCTGCTGTGAATGTTTGAAAATTTTTGTAATCCATTGTGTTTATTTTTAAAAAATTAATTATTAATTGCAGCAAATGTGTGCTGTTTTATTTTTCCGTTTTCGATGATGTAAGTGTCGGTAGCTAACTGTACATCTATGTGTTTGTTTTTTCCATTCCAAACGAAGTAAACTACATTACCGTTGGTTTCTTGTTTAATGGTATTGAATTGAAAACCATCAAAATTTGGTAAGAACTCTTTATAGAATTCAAATATTTCGGACTTACCCTTATAAGTTTTGTCTGGAGTAATAAACAACGCATCGTCTAAATAGTCTTCTGCTACATTTGAAGCGTTTAACGTGTCAACAGCCTTCATATGACTCTCAAAAACATCCTGTGAATTTTTCATTATAACTATTGTTTTTTAATTATAATGCAAATTTACCCTAGGATCTACGGTTAGTTTTGGTAATAAAAAATGAGGTTTTAGTAAAAAACGAGGAAAGGATATTATTTAGAGCCTTTTAGGGTTATTTGATAGGCTCTCGCAGTCATTCCTTTGTAAACTATGAATGTTTTATCTAAATGACTACTATCAGTAAATCCTAATTCGTGAGCAATTTCTGAAACAGTTGAATTGGTGTGCTTAAGACGTGTTTCTGCCAACTTTAACTTGTAATTAAGTATGTACTTTTTTAAGCCAATTCCCATTTTACTTTTAAAGTATTGACTAATGTAGTTTTCTGAAATATGGAATTGATTTGCTAACTCTTTCTTTGTGAGTTTTTCAGAATCATGAATATGATAATGAATGTAATTTATGATGCTCTGAATTTTTGAATCTGTAATGTCTTTTGAAATAAAGCTCACATTTCTAGATATAATGTGAAGTATGGAATGTAATGTAGATTTTAAGATAGTTTCACTTTTTAAATTTTCATCATTATACTCGTTGCATAGTACGGTGAATAATGAAAGAATACTACTCTCATCAGTTTTTGATTGAAAGTCTAAATGAGAGGTTCTATTTGCTCCATGTAGTATAGTTTCAATTTTTTTAAACCATTGTTTGCGTTGAATCTGATTTTCATCAGATAACATATCACCAAAAAAACTGTTAAGAAATTTGACAGCAGAGACCGTTGTTGGTGTTTCTATTTCAAAGTTGTATTGGTCGCTAGGTATTAAAATAAAAATTTGATTGTCATTATAAGCAACTCTATGATTATTTATAATTAGTGTGCCAGAACCTTTTTCAATAAATAATATTTCAAAAAACCGTATAGGCATATACTGGCAAAATGCCAATACAGTTGCTTCTTCATACTTTTGAATCACGATATTTTCGAATATGGTTCTAGGCATTATTTATTTCTAATTGATTATATCTTCTGTTTTTCTTATTAATTTCGAAATTAACTCTGTATCATATGCATCAGGATGTGCCTTTGCAAAATTTCCTTTTGGATTGCCTTTGTCGTTATCAAAATATTCACCAGTAATATCTATATACTCTTTTGAAACAGCCAAATCATATAATATATCGGATCCTTTTGTTGCTGGAGACCAATGCTGTCCATAGGCTTCATTAGCCATTCTAGTATTCAATAAAGAACCTGGGTTAACAGCGATTACTGAAATAGTATTATGTTGCTTTGCAAAATTAAAACTCCACATAGTAAGTGCTAATTTACTTTGTGCATAGGCTTCACTCGCATTACGAATATCCATTCCTGCCATTGCAGCATCAGTGACATGCGATTGAGCTGCTGAACTTAAATTTACAATACGTGTTTTATCTCCTTTTAATAATAAAGGTAATATTGCATTGGTTAATACATAAGGAGCCAAATAGTTCACAACTAATCTAATATCAAACCCTTTATAACCTTTAGTCATAGACGTTTTGAATATACCCGCATTATTGATTAATACATCTATTTTAGACATCTTGCTTTTTATGTCATCTGCCATTTTTGAAACAGCATCTAAATCTGAAAAATCAGCAATAAACCCATCAATATTTTGATTGCCTGAAGCTGCTTTTATCTGTTGGATAACGGTTTGTAGTTTTTCCTTATTCCTTCCATGAATATAAACTTGATAACCATCCTTTGCTAATTTAGTGGCCGCCAATTTCCCAATACCGTCTGTACTTCCTGTTATTAATATTGTTTTACTCATAGTATAGTTTTTTTTGTTGTGTATTATAAAACCTAATTATATAGGCTGTATATTACTTCCACGTAACAATATCTTCTTTATTTCTTCTAGACTTTGCAAATTCTGGTGCTGTTTTTCTATAACCAAAAGCAGCCATATAAGATAAACCATATTTATCGGTGTCTACGCCGAACTTTTCTTTTAATAAAGCCTCTGTTTTTTCTTGATGAAAACCTTCTATAGGGCAACTGTCAATACCAATTAACGCAGCCGAAGTCATCATATTTCCTAAGGCAATATAGGTTTGCTTAGACGCCCAATCGAATAATTTTTTATCGGTATCTAAATTAAAATCACGTTCCTGAAATTCTCTATAAAATTTAGAATACATTTCAATAACATCTTCAGGAAGCTGTTTTACATCTTTCATCATAGACATAATATATTCTGAATTCCATTTTGTCATAGAAGATTTCATACTCAACCCCAATACAAAATGACTTGCAGTATCTAATTTTAAAGGAGCTCCCCATGCTACAGGTTTCAGTAACTCCCTAAGTTCTTTATCTTGCACTACTATAAAATGCCAAGGTTCAAATCCAAAAGAACTAGGCGATAAATGTGCTGTCTCTAAAATAAAGTTGATGTTCTCATCTGATATTTTTTTTGTAGCATCGAACTCTTTTGTCGCATGTCTGTATTGAAATGCGTTTATAATTTCCTTTTTTGAAATATTTGGTGTATTCATAATTCAATATTTTTTTAATAATTTAATTATACTATCAAAAGTATAGTACAAAAGTAAGTGCAGTTTTAGAATCTCACAATAACGGTCAAAAATGATAGTATGTGAAATATTATAAAAAACGCTGTATATCAATATTTTAAAATTATGTAATATCACTATAAAAAGTATAGTTGTTGAATTATATATAGTATTGTACTTTTGTAGATAATTAATTAGTGAATTATGGAAATTGAACATAAAAAACGTCTTATAAAGTATAAAGACAAAATGTTTTCTTGTACAACTAGCATTGCAATGGAATTGATTGGTGGTAAGTGGAAAAGTGTAATTTTAATATATCTTGTAGATGGTAAAAAGCGCTATAATGAACTTTATAAATTAATATCTACCATTACAGAACGTACATTAAGTTTACAATTGAAGCAATTAGAAAAAGATGGCTTAATAACTCGTAGAGTTTATACTAAAAAACCACCACTAAAAGTAGAATATGCATTAACATCATTTGGAGAAAGTTTAGCTCCTGTTCTTTTAGCTATTGCTAAATGGGGTGAAACAGTAGCTGAAGAAAAAGGGGAAATTATAGAGTAATTTTAAGATTTTAACTATACAAATCATTCCATACATATTATACTCCCCCCTCCTTTTCTCGGGTCATATAAAAAGTATTTCATTGACTTTTTAAAGAGTGTTTAAAGTCATAAAACTTTTTCATTAAAAATGTAAAGGTAAACTTTGCTTTACGCAAGCAAAGTTACATAACGCGAACATTATAAAACAAATAAAAAACATTAATTCCCTTTAATACGTAACCACAATTTTTTCATTAAAGACTGAGCATCACGTTTAGTTTTAGGAACTTCAGTAACTAATAACTTATTATTATTCTCTTGTAAACTATAAGAAAATGAAAAGAAATGTTTATCATCTTTTCTTGGAATTAATCCAAAACGCAAATCATTAAAAACCCAATACTTATCCTTTTTTTCTATAATATACCATCCTTTACTAATAGCTAATAATCTTTTAGTATTTGGGTATTCAAGTAAATGTTCTGATTGTTTACGTTGTTTTAAGAATGACTTAAAACGTATTGGTTGTGTATCAAAAAAAGAATAATCTGCTATTAGGTATTCATTTGGAGTATCAATATTAGCATTCCATAATATTATATTTAATGGTGATGGTCTTGTGCTAATTTGCGTATAATCTATCTTTTGATTTTCTAATGCCTCCTTAAATCTTTTTTCAACAATAATTTTTACTACTAATGTTAAAACTAAGTAAGATGTCGATACCAATAATCCAATATTATTTAATCGATGTCTTATTTTAGAATTGCGCTTATAAAAAAGTACCGATATCGTGAATATTAAAAAAGGTAAAGTATAAAACGGATCAATTACAAATATTGAATTTAAGGCTAAACGTGTTTTAAAAGGCCAAAATAATTGGGTTCCCCAAGACGTAAATGTATCTAAAAGTGGATGTGTAAATAATCCTAGAAAAAACAATTTAGTCCAAGGTTTCCAACCCAAATTGTATTGTTTCTCTATTTTATTTACAAACCACCCTAAAATTGGCGCTACCAATACACAAAAAAGTATGGAATGACTAAAGCCTCTATGCCACTCTAAAGCTGTAACAGTATCGGTAAAATTACCCAAAAGAACATCTAAATCAGGAATAGTACCAGCGATAGCTCCGTATAATAAAGCTTTATTCCCAACTTTTTTTCCTAAAATAGCTTCCCCTACGGCTGCTCCTAATACAACTTGTGTTAATGAATCCAAATGAAGTTAATTGAGGTACAAAAATAAGTCTTTTAAAATCTCTTTTCAATAAGACTTTCATATGTTTTGTTTACAACATCTGATTCATTTTACATAAAAAAATACGACTAAACAGTTAGTTTAAGCTAATTGCTTAGTCGTATAGTAGATAAACAATATTATACTAAATACTATTTTGGGCTATCTGGGCAACCGCTAATACTTGTTCCATAGTAGCGATATTTATTACAGTCATCTATTTTTGGTGCTTTTCCTTCTTGGAATAGTAATATAATATCTGAACCTCCAAATAAAAAGTACCCAAACTCTTCTCCTTTAGCTATGTTTCTTCCTTGGGTAGCACTCATATGAACACCGGAGACTTGACACATTCCCACTGGAACAACAGCAACTATTCCAATATCACCTTCACTACTTGAAGTAGTATCTATGGTAAGAATCCCTCTAGCTTGATTAAATTGATACCCCTCACCTGGCTCTCCTGGTGAATCTGAATTGTCTGGAGCGTCAAATTGATTATTATCATTGATGTTAACTTCTAAATAAGTTAATCCATCAACTGCTCTACATTCATCTACCATACCTGCTACAGGTGAATGAAAACGATGATAAGAATATGGTCCTAAAAAATAATGAACAAAAGTACCATTAGCAAACTTATCTGCATGTGGACTATCGCCTAACAACTTTTCAATATTACCTATAATATGAGTTTTCTTTAAAACAGTTTGAGTAATACTAGAGTCTGAACTTAGAATATTTGAATTTTCATCTATTTGATACATTTTTCTAAAAGTGCAATCTGCTGGAGCAGTTACTACTGCGTTATCGCTTGGAAAATCTATGGGTCTTAAACCAGGATTCAATTCTCTTGCAAAAAACTGATTGAATGTTAACCAACCACTAGGGCTATTGGGTTTTCCATTTACTAAAGAATCTTCAATTCTGTAATAAGGTGCATACTGCTTAAAAGACTCCCAAATAGTATCATTAAAAGATTCAGGAGTATTTAAGAAATCACCCCAAAGGTTTGCATAAGCTACGAGCCAATCATTAAAACCATCTATATTTTGAACAATAATGTTTTCATTAGGTCCAACTTTTTGATCTAACAAGAAATAAAAATGACACAATCGGTCATAAACCTCTTGCGTATATCCTGTTTCTGGGTCTTGCCATCCTTCGTGACCACTTTGATGAGGAATCCATCGACTAAATTCAGTTATGAAACTAATCCATTCTGAAACAGTTGTGGGCCAAGATAACAAGTCAAATAATTTTTCATTTAATCTCCCATCGGCAAAGTTTTTTGCTTTGGTAATCGACTCTGTTAATAATTCTGAAAGAGAAGCATCGCTTTCTAGCCATTCTTTTATAAAAGCAATGGCATCATTTGTTGTTGAAAAGTTTTGAATTTTCATAATACATAAATTTAGTTAGTTAATTTCTCTATAAGGTAAAGTACTCTTAAATGAAAACCCAGAAGGTTTACCCTAATTTATATTAAGCTATATTCCTAAATTTAATTGTGTTTTATCTCGTGATTATTTTCAAACAAATCAGAAATAATATACTGATGTGAATCTAATGTAACCTCTCTAAAATATCCTAATAAATCTTGCGATGTGGAGTATCTATTTGTCGCTATCTTTAGTTTTCCTTTTGCAGTATTCCAATCTTCAAGAAAACGTCTTAATGCTTTATTTACGTTCTCCTCTCCTATCTTTTTTTGCAATTCATACATTGCAATAGCTCCTTTAGCATAATAAATATAGTCTTGATTTTCTACTAACGCGAGTGAAGGTTCTTCTTGAGGCTCTCTATTCTTTCCTTCTTTATAATCATCTTTTTGAATCTCTAAAAACTGAAGTAGTTTTTCTTCAGAATAATGTTGCTTCAAAACCATCATTGCAGCATATTGTGACAAAGTTTCTAAAATAAAGTTTCTGCCTTTAACATTTGCTGGTTCCACTTGCATTCCAAACCATTGATGTGCAATTTCATGTGCAGTTACATAAAAAGCCATATCAACCTCTTTTTCATCATCAATATCTAATACAAAACCTATCGATTCAGAAAATGGAATGGTTGCTGGAAATGATTGTGCAAATTGTGCATAACGTGGAAACTCCATAATTCGTAATTGTTGGTATTGATAAGGGCTAAAGTTTTTGCTAAAATAATCTAATGATGCTTTCATAGAAGCCATCATTCGATCAATGTTATAAGTATGTTCTTTATGATAATAGATTTCAAGATCAACAGATTTTGCAATAGAATCTTGAATAGTATTCCATGTATCCTTCTTTACTTCATATGCAGCTGAAACTATAGAATAAAAATTAATTATTTGCTTTTCTGTTTTATAGTGAAAATAATTACGATTGTTTTCTGTCCATTGCTTTAATAAATTCCCAGGAACTAAAGCTGTTTGATCTTTTGAGGTACCAATAACCATCTCAAAATTAATTCCATCAGAATCACTTCCTGATCTAGCGTTCACTAATTCATTAGCATTATTTCGATTCAATTTATTAGATCGCTTAGATAGATTATAATCTTCTCGTTCATGATTATCTTTAAGCTCATACTTATTATTATATCCAATCGTTGGTAAATCTGTATTATTAAAAAACGTTCCGTTACTACTTATATTTACATTAGAACTCCCTAATTCAAAACCTTTTGTAGTAAAACTTTGTTTAAAATACATTTTTACAGAGTCACCAGGTTTTAAAGCTGTTTTTAGATTGAAAACTGAGTAACTAAACTTCTTATAGCTATCATCAATTGTATGAGCACTTTCAAAAGATATACTGTCTAAAGCAACATTATCTTCAATAAGTTTTTGAATATGAATAGATGTTATATCATCATCAGTTGTATTTTTTAAAATATAATATCCTTCTACAGTGTAATCTCGTGTTTCTGGGTACAATTCTAGTCGTAAGTTTACATCTACTAATTTAGGTTGTGGTACATACTCAAATTGCTTTAATTGTTTTTCATAATCTACTCTAAACTTAGTAGATTCTGAACTAGTCCAGTACGTGTTTAAGATATTAGTATTATAAAATATAAAGCTTCCAAGAGTTATAAATCCAAGTAAAACTATACAAGTGAGTTTTAAAAGTGGACTACTCAATCTGTCTTTAACAATTTCAATACGCTTTAATAAGTTTGTTTCGATCCCTCTAACTGAGACCAAAGATCCTATGATTAATAATAACAATCCGAAAAGAAACCAATACGATTTAATAAAAAAGTAAGGCTTTAAAAAATGACCATAACCATTCATATCTGAGTAAGTACCTAAAGAGCTCCCTCCAAACATATATAAATCGTGATTGAATCCGAATGCACCTAGAGTTATATTAGCTATGAAGAAGATAACAACTAACATAACACCAACAAACTTATGATTAACAACCGATTGAATAAAAAATGCGATGCACGTATATAATGACAAAAACGGTAGGATTTCTAGGAAGAAACCTGAAAAATAAACCTTAGGTTCATAGCTATAATAACCACTTAATGTTTGAAATATAATTCCTGAACAAATTAAGGCGAGTATTAAGACGATATAAATTAAGTTTAGCCCAATGAATTTACCAAGTAACTTAATAAAGCTTGACATTGGTGTAGCATCATAAATTAAATTCAACTTAGCACCTCTCTCCTTCCAAACCAATTCTCCGGAATAAAAAACTAAAATGATAAGGAAGAAATAAATGGACGTTTCTTGAAGCTCTTCAACAATAAAATAAGTTGCAGGATAGCTATCAACACCATAAACAGTTCCAAGGTTTACTGAGTTAATAAGAATGATAATCATACCACAAATTACAATACCCCAAAATGAAGCTTGTCTACAAATACTTATAAAATAAAACCAAGAAAATTGTTTTAACTGTGTCCATTTTGATAATAATCCATATTGCTTTTTAGCTTCAGGTATAGCTATATCACTAGCTTCATATGATTTCTCAATATCTAATACCTGTACTTTTTTTCTTTTAGTTCGTTTTTCTTTAACTACGTTAAAATTGAACTTTTTATAGCCATAAATGAGCGCTATAATTCCAAGAGAAATCCAAAATATTTTATTTAACATTAAAGCTCCCAAAAAAGGAAGTTCTTGCGTACTCTTCTCTATTGCTGACCATGATTTGGTTGCAAAAGTTGTGGTGGTTAATGAAAATGGATCTAGAATGGCTTGCCAAAAATCATTAGTGATGGCTTTAGTTAGCATAAATACAACAAACAAAATGATACCTTGGGTGTATACTACCACTAGATTTCTAGTTAAAGCACCTGTAACAAAAAATAGAGATGCTCCAAAAAATAAGGTTGGTAATGTTAACATTAGAAAGTTTTTTACATACAAAAATGGATTAAAAGCTAATAACTCTTCTGGAGTATTCCATGGCATAAATTCGCCCAACATCATACCAAATAAAATACCTGAAAAGGCAAATAATAAAACAGTAAATGATCCTAAAAAACGACCTAATAAATAATCATTTTTACTGATTGGTGTTGAAAAAACCAAGGATTCTATATTATACTCAAAATCTCTTAACACAGAAACTCCCATAATCATTGAAGCCAAAATCATAAATATACCTGTTATAGCTCCCATTGTTTTTGCAATTACTAATGGAGAGTTTTTTTTCATGAGTCCTAATTCTGAACCTTGAGTAATAAAATCAACTCCTACAATTGAGAATAGAAACAGGAATAAAAAGAATACATAAGTGTCTGGGCGTTTAATTCTATATTGTATTTCGAACTTAAAAATTTGAAACCACATAATTAGTTAGGTTTAGAGTTATTGTTATTAAATATTTGAGAAAAATAAACGTCTTCTAACTCTGCATTAATAAGAGAGAAACCATTATCAGGATTTACATCACTTAAAATATGTATAGTTGGTTTTCCAAGGAATAACTTCTCACTAATTACTTGATAGTTTTGTTTATAAAGATCTAATTCTGATTTTTCGATTGTCTTTTTATAGATTTTATCTTTTATACCTTCGAGTATTTGCAACGGATTTCCTTTTAAACAAACCTGTCCTTGATTAATAATTGCCATGTTAGTACAAAGCTCTTTAACATCATCAACAATATGTGTAGATAAAATAACTACGGTATGTTCTCCTAGCTCGCTTAATACATTGTAAAAACGATTACGTTCTAAAGGATCCAACCCTGCAGTTGGCTCATCTACAATCAATAATTTAGGATTATTAAGCAAAGCTTGTGCAATACCAAAACGCTGCTTCATTCCTCCTGAAAACCCTTTAAGATTCTGATTTCTTACGTCATATAAATTGGTTTTATGCAAAAGTGCTTTCACTAAATCTTTACGTTCTCCTTTATTAGAAATTCCTTTAAGTACTGCAAAGTGATTTAGTAAAACTTCTGCTGATATTTTTGGGTATAATCCAAACTGTTGTGGTAAGTAGCCTAAAACCTGTCTTAATTCATTCTTTTGCTTTAATACGTCAATATCTCCAAGAGTAATAGATCCTGTATCCGCTTCTTGTAATGTTGAAATAGTTCTCATTAAAGTAGATTTTCCAGCACCATTTGGTCCTAATAAACCAAACATTCCTTTAGGTATTTCTAACGACACATTTTGTAATGCCTTAACACCGTTATCATACGTTTTACTTAAGTTATCAATAATTAGTTTCATTATATTCTATTTAAGATTGATGCTGACAAACGTACTTATGCTATTAAATACTTGAAAGAAAGTGGGCTGTATAGAAATAAAGCTGGGACATACATATTTTAAGAAGTGATGAAGTGTCTTTGTTTCGGTTTATAAAACGTTTATATACTGTTTTAAGTCGTTTATCAACTAATTTGTACACCGAGTATTATTTGAGTAATATTGACTTATGAATTTTAAATTTCTAAATAGAAAGAAAATAATTACGATACGTAATTTCCGCATAGTACTTACTGTTATTGGGCTAATCATTGTTTTTTTTAATGATATTTTTGGTAAACTTGAAGGTTTTGTAGAATTTCTTGCCTTCTATTTTATTATTGTTATCATAACAATTTTACATTGGTTATTTGTAAGTATAAGGTCTATTATCAACCTGAAAAATGAAAAACAGAAAACGGAATTAATGCATTTGCAATCGCAAGTGAATCCTCATTTTTTCTTCAATATGCTTAACAATTTATATGGGTTGGTTGACAAAGACAGTGAGAAAGCAAAAAAGCTGATTTTAAAACTATCAGACATGATGCGCTACAGTATATATGAAGGGCAAAAAGAATATGTAACTTTACTAGAAGAAATAGATTTTATTAGCAATTATATAGAACTACATAAAATGCGCTATCATAAAAACATTCATATAAATTTTGATGTTAAAGTTGATAATGAAGATTTAAAAGTATTACCCTTACTCTTTATTATTTTAGTTGAAAATGCTTTTAAACATGGAGTTGAGGTCCTAAGAAACAACGCTTTTATAAACCTTTCTATTTCATCAAAACAAAATGAAATCCTGCTAAAAATTGAAAACAATTTTGATAAAGAAGAAAATAGTGAAAAAGGAATTGGTTTAGAAAATTTAAAAAGGAGGTTAGAGCTTGTATATCCTAAAAAACATCAACTAACAAGTTCAATGAAAGATGATGTATATACAACAGAGTTAAAACTAAAAGTATGATTAACTATATAATTGTTGACGACGAACATATTGCACACGACATTATAAAAGGGTATTGTGATACCTTACCTAATTTAAGCTTTGTACAGCATTGTTACGATGCTATAGAAGCAATGGAATGTTTGAGGAATAACAATATTGATCTGATATTTTTAGACTTAAACATGCCTAAATTAAAAGGTTTTGAGTTTTTAAAAGCATTACAAAATCCTCCAAAAGTAATTGTTACAACTGCATACCAAGAACACGCATTAGAAGGATATGAACTTAATATTGTAGATTATTTACTAAAACCATTTAGTTTTGAGCGTTTTATAAAGGCAATTAATAAAATTAACGTTTCAAATACAAAAGCTAGTGTAGCCTCTACTCCAACTTCTAAATCTGATGAGCGTATTTTTGTAAAGTCTAGCAAAAAAATGATTCAAATTAATCTTAACGATATTTTGTTTGTAGAAGCTATAGGGAATTATTGTAAAATAATTACAGTAGATGATGAGATTCAAATAAGAGAAAAAATCTCTGACTTTATCAATGTATTACCTACTGATAAATTCTTTCAAGTACACAAGTCGTTTATCATTTCTAAAAATCACATCAATTCTATTGAAGGAAATAGAATATTTATAAACGACTTTATCGTTCCTATAGGAAAGGTTTACAAAACAAACCTTAATAAAATATTTTAGCTTTTTTAATACTTAAAAACTACGCTTCATCTGGAACATGAAATAACTCTGGTTTTGCACCTTTAATCCCTCTATAAAAGTCATAAAAGTGATTAAAGTCTTTTTTCATATCATCAGTTGTATAATAAGGTTCCGATAATTTCACCTGCTTGTTTTCAAAATCAAACGTAAACATTATAATTGGTACATTAGCACCTTTAGCAATATAGTAGAATCCCGTTTTCCATTCTGTAACTTTTTCTCGAGTACCTTCTGGAGATAAAGCTAAACGAAACTCATCATGCTCATTAAACACATCAATAATAGCATCTACTTTATTATTGCTTTTAGATCGATCTACAGGCGCACCACCTAAAGCTCTAAAAATGAATCCAAATGGAGGCTTAAATAATGATTTCTTTCCGATGAAATTAATCTTTACACTCCATGAATTTCTTGCTAATACAGCAATAGGAAAATCTTTCCAGCTAGTATGTGGCGCACCAATAACAATGTATTTTTTAAGATCTCGAGGAAAATCTCCTACGAGTTTCCAACCTAAAATTTTGGTATATATAAATTTAGAAATCATTTACTTTTATTATGCGTCAATGATACGGTTTTCCTTATAAAAATCAAATAATTTTACCCTATCTTGTCTTATATTTGTTTACTTAATAAATTTACTGAAAATCTAATGAATACCACTCTTTTAATTGTATTAGTTGCTTTAACTACCCTAATTTTAGGTTTTATTATTGGTAACTTATTATCTAAATTAAAACTAAAACAGTTTATTACCGATTTAGAAAAAGAAATTTCTTCTTTAAAAAATAATCATTCAAATATCGAGATTCAGAAAAGCGATATTCAAAATAGATTAGAAGAAAAAACAAAAGAGAAGGAAGAAATTAGAAGAGAAAAAGAGTTTACATCAATAGAACTTGCAAGAAAAAATGAAGAATTAAAAAATTTGCAAGTTAAACTGAATGAAAACAAAGATGAAGTTGAAAAACTACAAGAAAAATTCACCAAAGAATTCGAGAATTTAGCTAATAAAATCTTGGATGAAAAATCGACCAAGTTCACAGCACAGAATAAAGAAAACATTCAAAATATATTAAATCCTTTACAAGAGAAAATAAAAACTTTCGAAAAGAAAGTAGATGATTCTCAGAAAGAAAGTATTTCGATGCACTCTGCCCTAAAGGAACAATTATTAGGTTTAAAAGAGTTAAATACCCAAATGAGTAAGGAAGCTATCAACTTAACAAAAGCGTTAAAAGGAGATAGTAAAACACAAGGTAACTGGGGTGAATTAGTTCTAGAGCGAGTTTTAGAAAAATCTGGTTTAGAGAAAGATAGAGAATACTATGTGCAGCAAAGCTTTACCAATGATGAAGGAGCTCGCGTATTACCGGATGTTGTAATTCATCTACCTGACAATAAGAAAATGATTGTCGATTCTAAAGTATCATTAACTGCTTATGAACAGTTTGTAAATACTGAAGATGAAAATGAACAAGAGCGTTTTTTAAAAGAGCATGTAAATTCTTTAAAACGCCATGTAGAGCAATTGTCAGAAAAGAAATACGAAGATTTGTATAAAATTGAATCTCCTGATTTTGTTTTATTATTTGTTCCTATTGAACCTGCTTTTGCTGTAGCCTTAAATCAAGATAATACTTTATACAACAAAGCATTTGAAAAAAATATTGTTATTGTTACTCCTACTACACTACTTGCTACGTTGCGTACTATCGATACTATGTGGAATAATGAGAAGCAACAACGAAACGCTATTGAAATTGCACGGCAAGCAGGAGCATTATACGATAAGTTTGATGGTTTATTAAAAGATTTAATCGGAATAGGAAAGAAAATTGATGCTTCTAAAGCAGATTATAATTCAGCCATGAATAAATTAGTTGATGGTCGTGGAAACTTAATTACAAGTGTAGAGAAGTTAAAGAAAATGGGAGCTAAAGCTAAAAAGGCACTACCACAGAATATTATTGAAAGAGCACAAGATGAAGAATAAAAAAGCGACCAAATGGTCGCTTTTTTATTTAAATTTTCCTCCTTGACTAGGAAATGTTTATCTGAAGGCATTGCCTTCTACATTACGAATAATCTCTTATCGTGCATTAAATCGTATACCTTCTCTCCTATTTCTTCTAATTTTTCTTCATTAGAGGTATTCATTAAAGCTTCATCAATTAAATCTACAACAGTTTGCATATCTACTTCAACTAAACCACGTGTAGTAACCGCAGCTGTACCAACACGAATTCCTGAAGTTACAAACGGACTTTGCGTATCAAAAGGCACCATGTTTTTATTAACTGTAATTTCAGCTTTACCTAAAGCTTCTTCAGCCTCTTTACCAGTAATATCTTTATTACGTAAATCGATTAACATACAGTGATTATCTGTTCCTCCGGAAATAATATCATACCCTTTAGCAACAAATGCTTTAGCCATTGCTTGCGCGTTTTCTTTTACTTGAATTTGATATTCTAAAAACTCATCAGTCAATGCCTCACCAAAAGCCACTGCTTTCGCTGCAATAACGTGCTCTAATGGTCCTCCTTGGTTTCCAGGAAAAACAGCAGAATTAAGCAACGTAGACATCTTCTTTAACTTTCCAGATTTTAATTTTAATCCAAACGGATTTTCAAAATCTTTACCAATCATAATCATCCCTCCTCGAGGACCACGTAAGGTTTTATGTGTAGTTGTTGTTACAATATGACAATGAGGTAATGGATCAGATAAAATTCCTTTTGCTATTAAACCAGCTGGGTGTGAAATGTCAGCCATTAAAACCGCGCCAACACTATCAGCTACTTCTCTAAATTTTTTAAAATCTATATCTCTAGAATAAGCAGAAGCTCCAGCAATAATTAACTTTGGTTTGTGTTCTTTTGCTTGTGCTTCTAAATGATCGTAATCTATAATTCCAGTTTCTTTAACAACACCATAAAAAACAGGGTTGTATAATTTACCAGAAAAATTTACTGACGAACCATGCGTTAAATGCCCTCCATGAGATAAATCGAAACCTAAAATAGTATCACCAGGATTTAAACAAGCAGCAAAAACAGCCGTATTTGCTTGAGAACCTGAATGTGGTTGCACATTTACATATTCGGCACCAAATAATTCCTTGGCTCTATCTATTGCAATTTGCTCTACAATGTCAACAACCTCACATCCTCCGTAATAACGTTTACCAGGATATCCTTCGGCATATTTGTTAGTTAAAATAGAGCCTTGCGCTTGCATTACTTGCTCACTTACAAAGTTTTCAGAAGCAATCAATTCTAAACCGTTTAGTTGACGCTCTTTTTCTTCTTGAATTAAATCGAATATTTGATGATCTTTTTGCATCTGTATGTGTTGTTTATAAGTAGCCAAATGTACTAATTTTATCAATCAAACTTTATGCATAAACTGCATTATTTTTAACCAAAACCATTCATTTATTAACTACGTAAATTTTAAGTGATCATTTAAAATTTCTAACCTCTAAATTGATTAAAATTGAAAAAAAATATGTAGGTTTGGTATATAAAACAACAAACGAATTCAATGGAAATAACAGCTAATAATCCTAAAAGAAAATCTTGGATACAAGTAGACAGTAACTCAGATTTCCCTATTCAAAATATTCCTTTCGGTGTATTTATAACTAAAGATGATATTATTACTATTGGTACTAGAATTGGTGATTTTGCTATAGATTTAGGGGCATTACATCAATTAGGATATTTTGAAAATATTCCACTTACTGATGATATTTTCTTACAAGATACTTTAAACGATTTTATTGCAGACGGGCGCAAGACATGGCGTTTAGTACGTAATAGAATTGCTGAAATTTTTGATGTAACTAACGGAAAGTTACGTGATAATGCAGAACATAAAGATAAAATAATTTTTAGAATGGAAGATGTTGAAATGCAACTTCCGGTTTCTGTTGGAGATTATACTGATTTCTATGCAAGTAAAGAACATGCAACCAACGTAGGTTCTTTATTTAGAGATCCTGAAAATGCATTATTGCCAAACTGGCTACACATTCCTATTGGTTACCACGGTAGAAGTTCTTCTATAGTACCTTCAGGAACTCCAATTCGTCGCCCTTATGGTCAACAGAGACCTAGTGAAGGTGAAACTACACCAAACTTCGGACCTTCAAAATTATTAGATTTTGAACTAGAAATGGCATTTATTACAACTGTCGCTAATGATTTAGGTGATAGAATCCCTATCGAGGAAGCTGATGAATATATTTTTGGATTGGTATTATTTAATGATTGGTCTGCTCGTGATATTCAAGCTTGGGAATATGTTCCTTTAGGTCCTTTCTTAGGGAAGAACTTTGCATCTACTATTTCTCCTTGGATTGTGACTTTAGATGCTTTAGAGCCTTTTAGAGTTGATAACCCGAAGCAAGTACACGAGCCTTTACCATATTTAAAGAAAGAAGGTAAAGACAGTTTAGATATTAATTTACAAATGGCTATAAAACCAGAAGGTAAAGAAGAAACCGTTGTTTGTAATTCTAACTTTAAATATATGTATTGGACAATGGCACAACAATTAGCGCATCATACTGTTAATGGTTGTCCTGTAAACGCTGGAGATATGATGGGATCTGGTACAATTTCTGGACCTACAAAAGATAGTTTTGGTTCTATGTTAGAATTAACTTGGAGAGGTCAAAACCCAATTAAAATGAATGATGGTTCTGAGCGTAAATTCATAAATGATAACGATACTGTTATCATGAGAGGATACTCTCAAAACGACCAAGTTCGTATTGGTTTTGGAGAATGTACTGGTAAAATATTACCTGCTAAAGAGTAGTAAAATAATAAAATTAGTTTTTAAAAAGATGTTCGTTTCGAGCATCTTTTTTTATTTACAAAAATATCTAAAACCTATATAAATACTGTGCATATACCGTATTTGTACGCTTCTACCCTCTATATTTTTGATTCGAAACTGATTTCCTCATTTATTTGTTTTTGTAATTAATAAACATTTAATTTTATGAAAAAATCAGTATTATTTCTATTCACATTTATTTTGGTTAATGTCTATAGTCAACAAAATGTCAAATCTTTTAATTTCAAAAAAGGAGAAGTACTAGATATAATTTTACTAACTGGTAGTCCAGAATTTAAAGAAGGATTTGAAAAATATAAGAAAACTATATTACCTGTTGGATTTGAATATGGGTATCAACCCCAACCAGGTTTTAAAGCATCTAAATTAATTTTAGGTAATTATTTACCTAAAAGTTTTCTTATAGGTAAATGGGGAAATAAAGAAAAACGAGAAAATTTTCTCGAAAATATCGTAAATAGAGTTCCTGACTTTCATAAGCAACGTAGAAGCACATTTGCTTATTTTGGATTAAGCTATTATACTTTATCAAAAGATTTAAAATTTACCGTGAATTTAAATACATATAATGTGGTAACTTCTTTTTGGAAAAAAAATAATACAGATTTTTATACTATTACTAAACAATGGGAAAAAGATGTTTTTGCTACTGGAGGTAAATTTATTTTAAAACTACCTAAAGGAATTTCACCAGTCGGTTATAATTATAATCCTGATTTATTTACCATTATTGAATGGAAAAATAAATCTGATTATGAGAAGTTTGTAGAAAAACATCCTCTAGGTTTTTATTCTAAATTAAAAAACGTTCATCAATTTATCATTGATTAACTTGCCTAAAAAATCAGCTTATTTTTATGCTAACTATTTTAAATCAATTAGTCTATTTTGGATTCTTTCAAAGCCTTTTTTTACTAGTAATTTACCTTTTTTCTTCTAAAAAAAGGACAAAAATAAATGGATTTATGGCTTTTTTAATAGCGATACTTTTTATTGGTCTATTAGGAAAAGTAGTTCATAACACTGAGGTTTTTGGCAAAAATTTTAGACTTATTGCGCTTTCTGAATTTTCAGCTTTACTATTTGGTCCTACAATCTATCTTTTCACGAGTAGTGTGTTAGAAAAGAAATATTATACTTTTAAAAGCCTTGTACATTATATACCTGGTTTTATGTATTCTGTATTTATTCTGACCTATTTTATAATTCCATCAGATGCAATTATTATAGAGCGCTCTAAAACAGGCGAATTAATGCGTGTAATTTATATGTGTCATGCAGTAGGATTAATAGTTAACCTAACCTATTGGTTTTTAAGCTGGAATGTTTTTAAAGATTTTTCTAAAAAAATGAAAAATGAAATTTCTTATGAAATACAAAATCAGTTTCTTTTTAGGTTATTAATCATTATTGGTTGCTGTCTATTCATTTGGTCGGTATTATATATAACTAGCCTATTAGGCATTGATATGATTGAACGAAAAGCACGTCCCTACATATGGATTGTTTTAACTTTAATTATTCTTTTTATTACTTACTACTCTATGATTTCTCCACAGGTTTTACAAATCATACCTGAATTAGAAAACAAAAAGTACAACCTATCTAAACTAAGTTATCAAGATTTAGATAAGTTAAAGAATAAGTTAGAACTTATAATGATAGAAAAAAAGCCCTATTTAAATAGTAAACTTTTAAAAAGTGAATTAGCACAATTATTAGGCATAAACAATCCTGAATTAGCACGTTTGTTAAATGAAAATATAGGCATGAATTTTTTTGAATACGTTAATTATTATCGTATTAAAGAGTTTGTAACCCTAGCTCAGACTGAAAAAGCTAAACAATTTACTTTTTTTGGGTTAGCCCAAGAAGCAGGTTTTCATTCAAAAACTACTTTTAATAAATCTTTTAAAAAATTGATGGGAAGTTCACCATCAGAATATTTTAATAAAAATTTACAGTAATGAAAAAATATATAATCCTTTTTAGTTTAATTTTATCTAACGCAATTACTGCACAATTAAAAATACCACAACTAAGTCCAAATGCAAAAATCACACAAAATATAGGTTTAACTAAAGTAACAATAAACTATTCGAGGCCGAGTACTAGAAATCGTGTTATTTTTAAAAATGATGGATTACTTCCATTCAATGAAATATGGAGAACAGGCGCTAATACAGCCACCAAAATAAGTTTTTCTAATGATATTAATATTCAAGACTACACATTAAAAAAAGGAGATTACAGTATTTTAAGTATTCCTAAATTAAATTCGTGGGAGATAAGATGGTATTCTTATGATAGTGGAAACTGGAATACTTATGTTGATAAAACTCCTGTATTAACTATCGATGTCAATGTTAAAAAAACACCTCAATTAATAGAAACTTTTGAGATGAGTTTTCAAGATATAACTTTAAAAAGTGCTTCTTTAGTTTTGCAATGGGAATATACTATTTTAAAGATTCCTTTAACAATTAACGAAAAAGAAAAGATATTAAATTCAATTAAAAAAACTTTAGCTGGTGCCACAAGTTTCGATTATTACCAAGCGGCTTTATATTTACATGAAACAAAAACAACGCTTCCAAAAGCTTTAGAATATATTAAAAAAGTAACCAAATCTAAAAAAGCTTTATTTTTTCAAGTTACAAGAGAAGCTTTAATACTAAAAGATTTAGGAAAAAATAAAGAAGCTGTAAAAGTAGCTAAAAGAGGATTGCTGCTTTCTAAAAAAGCAAAAAACAACGACTTCATAAAACTTAATAATAAAATAATAAAAGATTTAAATTAAATAAATAAAAAAGCCCATTTCTTAACGCGAAATGGGCTTTTTTATTTATTCCTCCTCTGGTGGTGGATGACCATGAATTTCTTCATAAATTTCATCAAAATTATTACGTAAGTGTGAATTCAACTTTTTACGATAATCATCTTGTAACCAATCTATAAAGTTGTGTGTACTCTTACAAATACATTTAGAATATCTAAAAATTCTATCATCAATCTCCCCTCCTAATTTTTTTGCTAAAATTAAGGCATCAAAAACATCTTCACTATTCTCAACACACATTTTCGCGTGGTGAACTATCGACTTTTCTAACACTTTTTTTGATGATTGTCCAGCTTGAATAGTATCAATATAAACCCTTTTAACATCAAAATATAAATCTTTAGAATTTGAAAACTCAGCTTTTACATCAGCTGGTAATTCATATCTAAAATCACTCTCTATTTCTTCGTCAGATAATAAGTTATCTAAATAGAAATTCGGGGCTCTAAACATTTTTTGCCAATCTAAATCAGCTCCCCAAGGTCCAAAACGATGAAAATTATTACCTAAGTCAATAACATTAAACTCTGATTTACCTGGTAAGATACGAGACCCTCTACCAATCATTTGATAATATAAAGTCAACGATTTTGTTGCTCTGTTTAAAATAATTGATTTTACTGAAGGCTCATCAAAACCAGTAGTTAAAATACTTACTGATGTTATAATCGCATTTGGAGTTTTATGAAACCATTTTAAAATAAAATCACGCTCCTTTTTAGTATTTGTATTATCTAAATGAGCAATCGGGTATCCAGCTTTCTTAAACGTGTCAAATACATGTAATGAAGTATTTATACCGTTATTAAATATCAACGTTTTAGTTCCTTTAGCGCGTTCTTCATAAGCTTGTAAAAGCTTAGAAAGCATATCTGTATTGGTATATAAATCTTCAGAAGATTTAACGGTATAATCACCATTAGCTCCAATTTCTAAAGATGTTAAACCAACATTGTATGAAAATACATTTGCTTTAGCTAAAAACTCATTCTCAATCAAAGTCCCAATACTTTCTCCTGCAATTAACTCATCGTAATTGTCTCTCATAGGGAGTTTAATATTCGAACTTAATGGTGTAGCTGTTACACCAAGTACAAATGACTTATCGAAAAACTTGAATAATTTAGTAAATGAATTGTAATGAGCCTCATCAATAATAACTAAACCTACATCAGAAATATCAAGCATATCATCATTTAAACGATTGTTCAATGTTTCAACCATTGCTACAAAACAATCATATTGATTTTGATCATCTAAGCTTGCTTTAGAATCAATAATTTTATTATCAACTCCAAACTCTCCCAACATTTTAGCCGTTTGCTTACAAAGCTCAATTCTGTGAGTCATTATCAATACTTTCTTTTGATAATGTTTTAAATACTGACGAGTAATTTCAGAAAATATTACCGTTTTACCACCACCAGTTGGTAACTGGTATAGTAAATGGTAATTTTCAGGTGCATTCTCAAAACTTTTAAAAATTCTGTGCAGTGCCTCTTTCTGATAATTGTATAGATTTTTTCCTTTAGTTTCTTGTGAAGTTGTGGTCTCGTTACTCAATTACTTATAAATTTTGGAATACGCAAAAATACGAGCTATTTCTAGAAAAACCAGTGAAAACAGCATCTTTTTTAGAATTTTCTCAAATCAATTTGTGCAATATCATAATGTGATGCATGTGTAATAGCCTCTCCGTTTTTAATCACCAATAACTGAGGAGATTGGTGTAAAACTTGAAACTCATACCCTATTTCATTAGAAATCTCTCTATAGCTCAATAAGTCTAAATAATATACTTTAAAATCTTTTAGTTCTTCATCAAAACTACTTACAAAGCGCTTAATTACCATACTGCTAATCCCACATCTGGTGGAATGTTTAAAAATAGCTATAGGTTCTTTTTTAGATTGCTCTATAATCAGTTTTATTTGCTCTAAAGAAGTTAATGGAATCCATTTAATAAATGATTCTTGTTCTTCTTTTTTCTCAGTTTTACTTCCAAATATTGAATTTAATAATCCCATTTAATGTTTTTTTACTTTGTCGATTTATTATTCAAAACCTTTCAATAAGTCAAAAAGTCAGTAATTACAATACTTTTAATGACATTTTGACTGTTTTTATTCTTTAACTTTGATTGGTATTAATTTTGACTCTAGGCAAGTATGAATTTTAACAATTATACAATAAAATCACAAGAAACCATACAGCAAGCGCAACAATTAGCGCAAGCAAATGGTAATCAGCAAATAGAAAATGAGCACATTTTTAAAGCTTTATTTACAGTTGATGAAAATGTGTTGCCATTTATATTAAAGAAACTCAACATTAATATTGATGTTGTTCAACAAATTTTAGATAAACAATTAGAAAGTTTTTCTAAAGTTTCTGGTGGAGAATTAATGCTTTCTCGTGAAGCAAGTAAAACGCTTAATGAAGCGTCTATAATAGCTAAAAAAATGAACGATGAATATGTTTCTATCGAACATTTAATTTTAGCAATTTTTAAATCAAAAAGTAATATTGCTCAAGTTTTAAAAGATCAAGGGGTTACGGAAAAAAACTTAAAAGCAGCAATAGAAGAATTACGCAAAGGAGAAAGAGTTACTTCGAAAAGTGCAGAAGGAATCTATAATTCTTTAAATAAATATGCTAATAATTTAAACCAATTAGCACAAGACGGAAAGTTAGATCCAGTTATTGGTCGTGATGAAGAAATACGTAGGTTACTACAAATCTTATCTCGTAGAACTAAGAATAATCCAATTTTAGTTGGTGAACCTGGAACAGGTAAAACCGCTATCGCTGAAGGTTTAGCACATAGAATTATTCGTGGTGATGTTCCTGAAAATCTAAAAGATAAAGTAATTTTCTCATTAGATATGGGAGCTTTAATTGCCGGAGCTAAATTTAAAGGAGAATTTGAAGAGCGTCTTAAAGCAGTAATTAAAGAAGTAACTACATCTGATGGAGACATCGTATTATTTATCGATGAAATTCACACTTTAGTTGGTGCTGGTGGCGGTCAAGGAGCTATGGATGCTGCTAATATTTTAAAACCAGCTTTGGCTCGTGGAGAATTACGCGCAATTGGTGCCACTACTTTAGATGAATATCAAAAATACTTTGAAAAGGATAAAGCATTAGAGCGTCGTTTTCAAAAAGTAATCGTTGACGAACCAGATACAGAAAGTGCTATTTCTATTCTTCGTGGAATTAAAGATAAGTATGAAACCCATCATAAAGTTCGTATTAAAGACGAAGCAATTATTGGTGCAGTTGAATTAAGTCAGCGTTATATTACCAACAGATTTCTACCAGATAAAGCTATTGATTTAATGGATGAAGCGGCTTCGAAATTACGAATGGAAATCAATTCTAAACCTGAGGAATTAGACGTTTTAGACCGTAAAATTATGCAGTTAGAAATTGAGATTGAAGCAATTAAGCGTGAAAATGATGAAGCTAAATTAAAGTCTTTAAATGCTGATTTAGCCAATTTAAAAGAAGAGCGTAATGAGATTAATGCAAAATGGCAATCAGAAAAAGCTGTAGTTGATACTGTTCAGAAATTAAAAACTGATATTGAAAACTACAAGTTAGAAGCTGATAAGGCAGAGCGTCAAGGAGATTACGGAAAAGTAGCCGAGTTACGCTATGGTAAAATAAAAGAAGCGCAAGAAGCGCTTGAAAAGCAACAAGAGGTATTAGCCAATCAAAGTGAAAATGCTTTAATAAAAGAAGAAGTAACTTATGATGATATTGCAGAAGTTGTTGCTAAATGGACAGGAGTACCTGTAACTAAAATGTTACAATCTGAACGTGAAAAATTATTACGTTTAGAAGATGAATTACACAAGCGTGTGGTTGGGCAAGAAGAAGCTATTGAAGCGGTGTCTGATGCAGTTCGTAGATCAAGAGCTGGATTGCAAAATCCGAATAAACCAATTGGTTCATTCTTATTCTTAGGAACAACTGGTGTCGGTAAAACTGAATTAGCTAAAGCTTTGGCCGATTATTTATTCGATGATGAAAACGCGATGACTCGTATTGATATGAGCGAATATCAAGAGCGTCATTCAGTAAGCCGTTTGGTAGGAGCACCTCCAGGATATGTAGGTTATGATGAAGGTGGACAATTAACAGAAGCAGTTCGTAGAAAACCATATTCAGTAGTATTGTTAGATGAAATTGAAAAAGCGCATCCAAATACTTTTAATATTTTATTACAAGTATTAGATGAAGGTAGATTAACAGATAATAAAGGGCGTGTTGCAGATTTTAAAAACACTATAATCATCATGACTTCAAATATGGGAAGTCATATAATTCAGGAAAAGTTTGAAAATATGAAAGGCGATATCTATACAACAATGGATTTAGCCAAAACAGAAGTCCTTGGTTTATTAAAGCAAACAGTTCGTCCTGAATTTATTAATAGAATTGATGACATTACTTTGTTCGCTCCATTATCTCAAGATAATATTAAGCAAATTGTAAAATTACAATTGAATAGTGTTAAGAAAATGATAGCTGAGCAAAACATTACATTAGATGCAACTGATGAAGCTGTTGATTATTTAGCAAAAAAAGGATATCAACCAGAGTTTGGAGCAAGACCTGTAAAACGTGTTATTCAAAAAGAAGTATTGAATCAGTTATCTAAGGAAATATTATTAGGTAAAATAACTACCGATAGTATTATTCTTCTCGATTCTTTTGATGATAAACTTGTGTTTAGAAATCAATCGGATTTAGTGGAAAATTAATAGTTAGTTTTTATAGTTAAACAAAAGCCAAAACCTTAGTGTTTTGGCTTTTATCATTAAAAGAAATGCTAAATATTTCTTATTTTAGTAGAAATAACACAACCAAACTATGAACGAATTTTTACTTAAATTGGTTATTAACATTATTATATCTGTTATAATAATTCGTTTTATCTACTACAAATCAACAAAAAACAGTGATTATGTTTTTACGTATTTTGTTATTGGTTTAATTGTTTTTTTACTGTGTTATTTACTTAAAAGTATTGAGCTTCAATTAGGTTTTGCGTTAGGGTTATTTGCTATTTTTGGAATTCTTCGTTATCGTACTTCTGCTATTAGCATTAAAGAGATGACTTATCTTTTTTCGATAATAGGCTTATCAATAATCAATTCATTAACAGAATGGTCTTATTATAAAGAACTTTTAGTTTCTAATATTATAGTGATTGTTTTTATTGGAGTTTTAGAAAATATTTTCACCCATAAAAAACTAAAATCTACTACAATCACATATCCTAATTCAAATCAACTTAATTTAAAAAATCAAAGAGAATTAATAAAATCTATTGAGAATGATTTAAATGTTACTATTCAAAAAATTGACGTGAAAAAGATAGATTACCTTAATAACACTACCGATATAACGATACATTATTCCACAGCTTAATGAACTATAAACTTGTAATATTAGCTTTTTTATTATGCTCGCTTGGTGTAAATTCACAGAGCTATAAAAGCAGTCTGATATCTAAAGTTGATTTTGACAAACTATCATATAAACCTTTATCTAACAAATACGGTATTGTTAAGTCTTTAAAAGTTGTTTATGATTTAAAAAACAAAAAGCTTTATTATACTAATAGTGAACAGTATAAATATCATTATGAATTTGTTATAAATTATTTAGGAATAACTCAAGAGCTTCAAAATTTCAACAACTATAACTATAAAGAGTCGCATAAAAACAAACGTTTTTTATTAGCTAACATAAATTACTACAATAACCTAAATACTTACACTCTAGAACTTTCTCCTGCTGATGAAATGAATATAAAAGACATTTCATTTTTATATAAAAAAGTTAAAAGCACTTCTTATTTTAAAAAGTTTAAGTTTTTTTTAAACACCTCAAGATTAGTCGTAGAAAAACAAAATTTAACTATACCATTTATAACTGCAGATAAAATCTATGGAAATCAGATATATCAACCAATTTCATTAAATAAATCTTACGGAAAATTACGATTTATCGATATTGATAATCTAAAAAATGAAAAAATAATTAAAACTGATATTGTTGTTGTAAATAAACCAGTGTTAAGCTTACCTATTGTAAATGGGGTGATAACAACTAGAATGCAAACTCCATTGAGCCATATTTCTGTTTTAGGGATTAACAGAAAAATTCCTGTAGCAACTTATAAAAAAGCCTACACAAATAATCATCTTAAAAATTTAAAAAACCAATATGTTTCATTTGAGGTAAAACTAGATACTTTTTACGTTAAACCTATTTCAGAAAAGAAATTTGAAAGAAAGACTAAACTCAAAAAGAAAAGGTTGAAAAGCCTTAAAATAAGAGAAGATATTGATTCTTTAATTTCAGGCAAATACCTAAATTATAAAATGATTGATATCGTTGGTGGTAAAGCAGCCAATTTTGGAGAATTATATAAACTTGCTCAAACAAATAACTTTAAAGTTCCTGAATGTTCATTTGCAATTCCTTTTCATTTTTATTTACAGCACGTTAAAAATCATAACATTTACGAATTAATCGATAAAACAATCAACGATTATAATATCGATAAAAACGATAGTCTTCTTTTTATCAATTTAAAAAACATCAAAAAGAAAATTAAAAAAGCTCCCATAAATACTTCTTTAATTACTAACATAAACAATAGAATTAATAATAATTGTACATATAAAAGAATACGATTTAGAAGTTCTACTAATGCGGAAGATATTATTGGTTTTAGCGGAGCTGGCTTATACACCTCGAAAACCGGTATTTTAAACGACACTAAAAAAACATTTGAAAAAGCTATTAAAAAAGTATGGGCTAGTTTATGGAACAAAGAAGCTTTTTTAGAAAGGGAGCTATTTAATATAAATCAAAAAACTGTGGTAATGGGAATTTTAACACATCGATCTTTTCCTAATGAAATTGCTAACGGAGTAGCTATAACCAAAAATTTATATCGAAAAGATTTTTATGGAAATGTAATTAATATGCAACTAGGAGAAGAACCTGTTGTGAATCCTAATAAAGATATTACGAGTGAACAAATTCTGAGTTATGAAGGCTCTGATGTTGAGCTTTATAATAAAAAGAAAGCCATAGAAATTATAACTTATTCGAGCTTAAGTAAGAATAAATTAATTCTTTATGATAAAGAGATTTTAAGTTTAGCAAAACAATTGAATGTTATAAAAAAGCACTTTTATAAAAAAGTATACAAAAGACGAAAATCCTTTCTTAATTTTGGTTTAGATATAGAATTTAAAATTGATGGAGACAATAGAGATTTATATATCAAACAAACCAGATACTTTAACGATTAGAAAATGAAATATTTTAAACTTTTTATACTATTATTCTTAGTAAGTTCATGTACTCAAAAAGAGACTGAAACAACTACTTACTATTTAATTCGTCATGCAGAAAAAGATAGGACTGATAAAACGAATAAAAATCCAGATTTAAATAATAAAGGATTAGAAAGAGCTAAAAAGTGGTCGGAAATATTAAAAAATGTAGAATTTGATATGATTTATTCCACTAACTATAATAGAACCCAACAAACGGCTAAACCAACTGCAGATAGTAATAACCTAGAAGTTTTATCATATAATCCAAATGATATGTATAATCTTAAGTTTCAAAAAGAAACTATAGGAAAAACAGTTTTAATAGTTGGGCATAGTAACACTACTCCATTTTTTGTCAATAAAATTTTAGAAAAAGAAAAACATCAACAAATAGATGATCGCAATAATGCTAACTTATATATTGTTAATGTTCAAAATGGTATAAAAACCGATATTCTATTAAAAATAGAGTAATATTTACTCTAGCTTAATATTTTCTATAACAATTTCTGAAACTTTTTTAAACTTTCCTTCTTCGTATAACTTATCAATAGTATAAAAATCTATCTCTTTGTTTAAAGGCTTGTAGTTATTGTAATCAACAAATCGAATTCCATCAATAAAATTCTCCTTTTTAACATCTCTAAAACGAATTCCTCCTCCGTTTGTATGATATTTATAGGCTAAATAATCTAGTTGAAAATTATCTTTAGCAAACCAATAAATAAACACGTCGTCAAAATCATCTCCTCCATCCTCTTCTGCAAAAGTTATTTGAATTTTAAAATATTCTTTTCCTTTTATTTCTACTTCTCCAAGTAATTTTTTATAAACTGCATTATCGTTTAACCCAACAGGAAGAATAGAAAAATAATGTACCGAATTAACTGAGTTTCCATACCTATTTTGGTCTTTCTCAGACAATTCTACTAAACTATCATTTATAAATCGTTGAAATCCGTTATTTGATAGAATATCTTTTATTTTTATTGAATCTCTATCAATAAATCTTGTAAACTCATAATTTCCTTGACTCCTTTCAGCTTCATAATGATTTTTTCTAAAATCAAAAGACATCTTTGAGTTTAGGACTTTATTTAATTTCGAATGATTTATTGAATTGTCAACGATTTGCTGAGCTGTATATTCTGACTTGCAAGCCATAAATAATACTATTATTAGTAGAGAAAAATATCGCATAAAATTTGTTTGTTTTAGTCGTTTAATATTTCTCAAATTTACATTTCACAACACAAACTAAAGCTTTATATTTGTTAATATTATGTGAACCCCCAGAAGATGCAGAAAAACATTAACATCCAAAATAAAAAAGCTCGTTTCGAGTTTGAAATACTCGACAAATACACGGCTGGAATTCAATTAACTGGGACAGAAATAAAATCTATTCGTCAAAGTAAAGCTAGAATTACAGAGAGCTTTTGTGAGTTTAACAATCGCGGAGAGCTTTTTGTTGTTAATATGTATATTGAGGAATATGCTTTTGGAAATCACTACAATCATAAGCCAAAAAGTGAGCGACGTTTACTATTAAATAAGCGCGAATTAAAAAAATTGCATAGAGAAGTTGAAGCCAAAGGAAATACTATAGTTCCTTTACGTTTATTTCTTAACGAAAATGGATGGGCTAAATTAGATATCGCTTTAGCAAGAGGAAAAAAGACACATGACAAGCGTCAAACAATGAAAGATAGAGACAATAAAAAAGATTTAGCACGAATTAAAAAATCTTTCAATTAATGTTCGCTGCTTTTTTAAACATTATAAAATGGAAAAGACTTTTATATTTTTCATTTGTTTTATTTTTATTTAAGTATTGTTTTTTACATGGCTACGGTTTTAAAACTGCTCTTTCTTTTTTCGATTTAAGTCTTTTGACCCTTTCTTTTTCTTCTTTATTTGCTTCAGGTCATTTAATCAATTACTCCTATCGAAAACATATTAAAAAAGTGTTTTCTGTAAAAAAATCTAAAATTGCAGCTTACACTTTAATGGCAACAGGTTTATGTTTTGGCATTTTATTGTCATTTAAAATCAACAAACCTTATTATAGTTTAATTTTTGTTTTTTTAGCCTTTATAGAGTACATGTATTCTTTTAGTTTTTTTAAAAAGAACTTCTTCAATAACTTATTCAAATCTTTTTTAATTCCGTTTGCTTTAATTTGTCTTTTATGGTTTGACTCTCCTATAAATTTAAATTCTTCGCAATGGGATTTATTCTTTCAGCTCGAGTTAACAGTAATTATATATGCTACAATTTCTTTTTTAAGCAATCTAGCTAAAGACTTACTAATGGATATTAAAAATATAGATGAAGATAATTTTAAAAAGCATGAAACCATACCTATTTTATTAGGAAGAAAGAGAGCTAAAAGCATAACTCTATTATCATTAATATTTTTATGTTTTATTGTATTTACTGTTGCTTTGATTTTTAGTCATAATAAATACATTTTCTATACTATTATTTTTCTAGGAACTGTTCCTGAACTATATCTTATATATCGTTTATTAAATTCATCTTCTTCTAAAGATTATGAATCTTTATATAAAATTGCAAACATTATTTATTTAATAGGAGTATTAAGTGTTCCTATTATTGCTTACTATTTTAAATATGTTATCGGATAAACTATCAAACTATAATATAATTCTTGCTTCTAAATCTCCAAGGCGACAACAACTTTTAACAGATTTAGATATCCCTTTTAAAGTTAAAACTAAAGAGGTTGAAGAAATTTATCCTAAAGAACTTAAAGGCTCAGAGATAACTGATTTTTTAGCAGATTTAAAATCTAAACCTTTTATAAATGATTTATCTGAAAATGATCTTTTAATAACTTCTGATACTATTGTTTGGGCAAACAATAATGCTTTAGGTAAACCTAAAGATTACACACAAGCCTTCAATATGCTTAAAGAGCTATCTGGGAGTACACATAAAGTTATAACTTCAATATGTATTACTGGTAAAAAATTTAAAAAAGTAATTAACGATACTACAATTGTTACATTTAAAGAATTAACCGATAATGAGATTGATTATTATATAAACACCTATAAACCTTTTGATAAAGCGGGTGCATATGGAATCCAAGAATGGATTGGAAAAATAGCAATTACTAAAATTGAAGGAAGTTATTTTAATGTAATGGGCTTTCCTGTTCATAAATTATATAAAGAATTAATAAAATTGTAGTTGTACATTTTTATAAAAGATTATTTTTGACACGTATTTACACAACATAACTGATGAAAAAATATACATATACAGAAAAGAAGGATACTCGATCTGGGTTTGGTGATGGTTTAACTGAATTAGGTAAAACAAATCCTAATGTAGTAGCATTATGTGCAGACTTAACTGGATCATTAAAAATGGGCGATTTTAAAAATAATCATCCAGAGCGTTTCTTTCAAATAGGAATTGCAGAAGCAAATATGATGGGAATTGCTGCTGGTTTAACCATTGGTGGTAAAATTCCTTTTACAGGAACTTTTGCTAACTTTTCTACTGGTAGAGTTTACGATCAAATTCGTCAATCTATTGCCTATTCTGATAAAAATGTAAAAATATGTGCTTCGCACGCAGGTTTAACACTTGGTGAAGATGGGGCAACACATCAAATACTAGAAGATATTGGATTGATGAAAATGCTACCTGGTATGACAGTTATTAATACCTGTGATTATAGTCAAACAAAAGCAGCTACTATTGCAATTGCTGATTATGACGGTCCTGTTTATTTACGTTTTGGTAGACCAAAAGTACCTGTTTTCATGACTGATGAGCCTTTTGAAATAGGTAAAGGAATTAAACTAACCGAAGGATCTGATGTAACTATTGTAGCAACCGGTCATTTAGTATGGGAAGCTTTACAAGCAGCTGAGCAACTTGAGACTAAAGGTATTTCTGCTGAAGTTATAAACATCCATACAATTAAACCTTTAGATGAAGACATCATATTAAAATCTGTAGCTAAAACTGGTTGTGTTGTTACTGCTGAAGAACATAATAAATATGGGGGTTTAGGAGAAAGCGTTGCCCGTTGTTTAGCTACCAACAACCCTACTCCACAAGAGTTTGTTGCTGTAAACGATAGTTTTGGTGAATCTGCTACTCCAGCTGAATTAATGGAAAAGTATGGTTTAAATGACAAAGCTATAATTAATGCAGTGGAAAAAGTAATTTCTAGAAAATAATTTTATTTTTCAATATTATAAGAGACATCATTTTACAAGTTAAGATGATGTTTTTTTATTTTCACATCCAATAATTTAATTAAAAATAAGTTTTTATAATACACTTAAATCAATAAACATGAAAAAAGCAATTTTAATCGTATTTCTATTTTTAGGAGGAATGCAGTTAGCACAAAGTCAAATTCAATTTGGTATTAAAGGAGGTATAAACTATAACTCAGATTCTTTTCAAGATGTAAAAACTGATGTTCTTGAAGGCGCAAAAAGCAAAACAGGTTTTCATGCAGGTATTTGGACTCGTATAAAAATTCCTGTTATAGGTTTATACTTAAGACCAGAATTAGTTTATACTCAATTAAGTAATAGTGCTACATTTTATCCAGAAGGGAAAAGTGTAAACGTAGCAAACAAAACGACAACTACTTTCGATTTTAAAAAAATTGATATTCCTGTTTTACTTGGTAAAAAGGTATTTAAAGTTGCACATATTTTTGCGGGTCCGTCATTTCAATACATTTTAAATTCAGATTTTGATATTAATGATTTAAAAGAAGTTGATTCTGAAGGTTTTTCACTAGGACTGCAGTTTGGTGCTGGAGTAGAATTAGGAAAATTAGGATTAGATGTACGTTGGGAAAGAGCACTATCTGATACTGAAATGAAATTTGTAGATAGTAATTCTTCTAATGTAAACTTTGATACTCGCGTTAATCAAATTATTGTAGGTTTATCATATAGGTTTTAAACTAAATATTAAACATAAAAAAACCGAAGTTTATAAACTTCGGTTTTTTTTATCTAGAAAATATAATTATCTAATATTTCTATTTAAGTAATCTGGTAATGTTGGATTATCAGGATCGCTAAAATCATTTCTAGGGTCTCCATCCCCATTAGCATCTTCATCTTTTGTTAATTTACCATCACCATCATCGTCTGTATCTGCGTAATTTGGAATTCTATCCTCATCAGTGTCATCATTTCTAGGATCACCATCTTCATCAACATCCTCAAAGATTGAAGGAACTCCATCCTGATCATCATCTGTGTTTTCTACAAAATCCCATAATTCAATATAAAACAATAAATTTTCGTTAGGTAAGATACTGCCTCTAGTTCCATTTCTATAAGCTAATCCTGAAGGAATAAATAAAATCCCTTTTCCTCCATCAATATAAGTTATTGGTCCATTATTAGTAACATTCTCTCCTCCTTTAAAATGAATAAAACTATGTGTCCATCCTCTAATTACGCCACTCAACGGAAACCAAGCAGTATTATTATCAAAATCCGGACTTAAACTATCTTTCCTTATAATCCTTTGTCCTCTGTACTTAGAGTAAACAGAATCCATAACAGTAGGGTTTCCACTTGGCGTAGGACTTACTGGAGTACCTACTCTATTTACATAATAATATAATGTATAATCTATATCATTTTCTTTAACTTCTTTAGTCACTAATTTTGGATCATCAAATAATGAAGTTTGACCATTATCAATTACTTTAACTGAATCTAAAGTAGCATTATAATAATAATTCTTTAAAAAAGTAATTAAAGAGTCTTTATCTTTCACCGCTTGAGCTTCGTGATCGAAATTAACTACAGAAGAACCATTATCACTTCCACATGAATATAATAAAACACTTACTAAAGCGAAATAAAAAATATGCTTAATTTTTATCATTTAATCTTGAAATTTTAACGCGCAATTTACCATTTTTATACCTTTGTAAAAAACGAAAAGATAAATTTTAACTTTTTATATGAGAATCGATAAATATTTATGGTGCATCCGTTTATTTAAAACACGAAGTATCGCTACAGAAGCTTGTAAAAAAGGACATGTTAAGATCGATGGTACTAATTTAAAACCTTCAAAAGAAATCTTTGGAAATGAAGAAATTGTTGTCCGAAAAAACCAGATTAACTATAAAATAAAAGTTTTAGACATTCCTCCTAACCGAGTTGGAGCTAAATTAGTTGATTTATACAGAAAAGATTTAACCCCTAAAGAAGAATTTGAAAAAACAGAGTTATTAAAATACTCTAAAGATTATTATCGTAAAAAAGGAACTGGAAGACCAACTAAAAAAGATCGACGCGATATAGACGATTATTATGAGGATTCTGATAAAAATGATGTTAATTTGTAATATCTTTCTAACAAAAATAATAACAGATATGATTGCTTCTGATACTATTATACTAAACAACACTGAGATTGAACAAAAAACTCGTCGAATTGCATTTCAAATTTATGAAAGTAATAGTAATGAATCAGAAATAATTATTGCTGGTATTGCTGATAACGGTTATTTGTTTGCCGAAAAAATTGCTGCAGTTTTATTACAAATATCTCCTTTACAAGTACAGTTATGTAAGGTTACTATAGATAAGAAAAATCCTATCAATTCTATCTCCACTTCTTTAAAAGTAGAACAATACGAAAACAAGTCTTTGGTACTAGTCGACGATGTCTTAAATTCAGGAACCACATTAATATATGGTGTAAAACATTTTTTAAATGTTCCTTTAAAACGATTCAAAACAGCTGTTTTAGTGAACAGAAACCATAAAAAATATCCTGTTAAAGCTGATTTTAAAGGAATTTCTTTATCAACATCTATTAAAGAACATATTACTGTTCAGTTTAATAAAAAAGAAACTTTAGCATATTTAACTTAGTTGTTTAAATATTTTAGTAACTGTTTCTTCAACCATTTTATTATCACTATCAATAATAATATCTGATTGATTGTAATAAAAACTTCTTTCAAATAAATGCTTCGCTATATATTCTGGTATATCGGCATTTTTTAACTCTGCTACCAACGGTCTTTTAGATTTTTCATTTACCAACCGATCAACCAAAGTAGGGATTTTTAACCTTAAATAAATAGATCTTACAGATTTATGCTCATTAATTAAGTGCATGTTTCCTGCATAACAAGGTGTTCCTCCTCCTAGCGCCAAAATAAAATCATCTTCTAAATTTAAAAGCTCCTTTAAATAGTAATGTTCTTTTTTTCTGAAATAAATCTCTCCATCTATTTTAAAGATATCAGAAATTGATTTCCCTTCTTTTTTTTCAATATAATCATCTAGATCAATGAAACGAAGTTCCATTTTTTTTGCTAATATTCTCCCAATTGTAGATTTCCCACTAGCCATATACCCCACCAAAACTATTTTCATAAACTAATAATTAAGCAATTACAAATATGAGTAAAAATTTTATAAAAAAACCTTTTCTCATTTAAAGAACAGTTGTATATTTGCAACCGCTTTCACAAAGAAGCAATGACCGGGTAGCTCAGTTGGTAGAGCATCTCCCTTTTAAGGAGAGGGTCCTGGGTTCGAGCCCCAGCCCGGTCACTATAAAAAGTTAAGCTTCTGCTTAACTTTTTTAGTTTTAGCACATATGGCGGAATTGGTAGACGCGCAGGCTTGAGGGGCTTGTGTTCGTAAGAACGTGCAAGTTCGACTCTTGTTATGTGCACTCATTAATTATCAAGCGCCTATTCTTTTAGAGCGCTTTTTTTGTATAAAATATTTACGGAATAGTATTTGCATTTCATAAGCAATTTCACAGTTTATTAACTTGTTTCGTTTTAATAATTCTTATTATTGCATTATGCAGAAAACATACTTACCCCTACTAGTACTTTTATTCATATCTTTTATTGGTTTTTCACAAAATCAAAAACTAAAAGGTCAAATTATTCACGCAGAAACTAAAAAACCTTTAAGTGCTGCTCATATATTAAATCTTAATACTGTAACTGGGACCATTACAAACGAAAAAGGGTTATTTGAATTAACCTCAAAAGCTAATGATACAGTTCTGGTATCCTTTCTTGGATTCTCTTCTATAAAATTAAAAGTTACCAACGATCTTTTAAAAGGAAATGAAGTTGTTATTTCTTTAGAAGAAAAACCTGAGGAAGTAAAAGAAGTTGTTATTAAATCTACCAAGTTAATTGGTGTTTTAGAGGTAGATGTTAAGCAAGTACCTAAAGATCGTTTTACAAGAATTCATATTAACGGATTACCACAAACCTACGAAATTGGTAAGCCTCAAAAAATATCATCTCCTATAGCTAAACTCTTAAATCCAGTTGATTTAGTTTATAATCTCTTTGGAAATAAACCAAAACAGTTGAAAAAGCTAAAAAAATTGAAGAAAGAAGATGACTTGCGTAAAATGCTAGCTGGTAAGTTTGATAGAGAAGTAATGATGGAATATCTAGAAATGGATAAACAGGAGTTAACCAAATTACTTTCTGATTGTAATTACTCTGAATATTTTATCAAAAAAGCTAGTGATTTACAGTTAATTGAAGCCGTACTTAATTGTTACGAGAACTATAAAGCTTTACAAAAAGGAAAAATAGAACGAGATAGAATTCCATCTAACAGAAATTAAAAATAAAAAGCAGCAAATTTTGCTGCTTTTTTTATGCTTCTATTTCATTTTAAAAAACTAAATTTACGCTCTTAAAACAACACACAAACACAACAACATAATGATTCATTTCTTCGGAAACCAAAACAGTAAAGTTTTTGCTGTTCAAGCAACAAAAGAATTATCTACTGAAACAATTTCTAAGTTATCTTGGTTATTTGGCAACCAATCTAAAATAAACACGGCGTCTCTTGACGCCTTTTTTATTGGCCCAAGAGCAGCTATGATAACTCCTTGGAGTACGAACGCAGTAGAGATTACACAAAACATGGGGATTTCTGATATTATCAGAATTGAAGAATTTGAAGCTGTAAATGCTGATTTTTCTAATTTTGACCCTATGATTTCTCAGAAATTTAATGGTTTAAATCAAGATACTTTTACAATTGATATTCAACCTGAACCTATTATAGAGATTGATGATATTAATGCATACAATCAACAAGAAGGATTAGCATTAAACACTGAAGAAGTTGAATATTTAGAAAGTGTAGCTGTAAAAATAGGAAGAAAATTAACGGATTCTGAAGTTTTTGGATTCTCTCAAGTAAATTCTGAACATTGTCGTCATAAAATATTTAACGGTACATTTATCATTGATGGAGAAGAAATGCCTACTTCTTTATTCAAGTTGATTAAAAAAACGTCAAAACAACATCCTAACGATATTGTTTCTGCATATAAAGATAATGTTGCCTTTGTAAAAGGACCAAAAGTGGAACAGTTTGCACCTAAAAGTGCAGATAAGCCAGATTTTTATGAAACAACAGACTACGAATCTGTTATTTCTTTAAAAGCAGAAACACACAACTTCCCTACTACGGTAGAACCTTTCAATGGAGCTGCAACAGGCTCTGGAGGGGAAATCAGAGATCGATTAGCTGGAGGAAAAGGTTCTTTACCTTTAGCTGGAACAGCTGTTTATATGACTTCGTATTCTCGATTAGAAGAAAACCGTCCTTGGGAACAAGGAATGGAAGAACGTAAATGGCTATATCAAACTCCAATGGATATCTTAATCAAAGCTTCTAACGGAGCTTCTGATTTCGGAAATAAATTTGGACAACCATTAATTTGTGGCTCTGTATTAACTTTTGAGCATGAAGAGGAAGCTAGAAAATTAGGCTTTGATAAAGTAATCATGCAAGCTGGAGGTATTGGTTATGGTAAAAAAGAACAAGCTTTAAAAGACACTCCTAAAGAAGGAGATAAAATAGTAATTCTTGGAGGTGAGAATTACCGTATTGGTATGGGAGGAGCAGCAGTTTCTTCCGCTGACACAGGTGAATTTGCTTCAGGAATTGAATTGAATGCTGTACAGCGTTCTAATCCAGAAATGCAAAAAAGAGCAGCAAATGCTGTACGTGGTATGGTTGAAAGTGAAGAGAATTTTATTGTTTCTATTCACGATCATGGTGCAGGTGGACATTTAAATTGTTTATCTGAATTAGTAGAAGATACTGGAGGTAAAATTGATTTAGATAAATTACCTGTTGGAGACCCTACCCTATCTAACAAAGAAATAATTGGTAACGAATCTCAAGAACGTATGGGATTAGTTATTTCTGAAAAGCATATTGAAACATTAAATAAAATTGCTGACCGTGAACGTTCACCAATGTACACTGTTGGTGAAGTAACAGGAGATCATCGTTTTACTTTTGAATCTGAATCTAACGGAAACAAACCAATGGATTTAGCTTTAGAAGATATGTTTGGTAGTTCACCAAAAACAATTATGAATGACAAAACTGTAGTTCGTAATTATGAAAAAATAAATTATTCAAAAGAAAATTTCACCAACTACCTAGAACAAGTATTACAATTAGAAGCGGTAGCTTGTAAAGACTGGTTAACCAATAAAGTAGACCGATGTGTTGGTGGTAAAGTAGCAAAACAACAATGTGTTGGTCCATTACAAATTCCTTTAAACAATGTTGGTGTAATGGCATTAGATTATAAAGGTAAAGAAGGAGTTGCTACCTCTATTGGACACTCTCCTATTTCTGGTTTAATAAATCCTGAAGCTGGAAGTAAAAACTCTATTGCTGAAGCTTTAACTAATATTGTTTGGGCACCATTAAAAGACGGTTTACAATCGGTATCATTATCAGCAAACTGGATGTGGCCTTGTAAAAATGAAGGAGAAGACGCTCGTTTATACAAAGCAGTAAAGGCTATTTCAGATTTTGCTATTGATTTAGGAATCAATGTTCCAACAGGAAAAGACTCCTTATCAATGAAACAAAAGTACCCTAATGAAGAAGTTATTTCTCCTGGAACGGTAGTAATCTCAGCGGCAGCAAATTGCAACGATATATCTAAAGTAATAGAACCGGTTTTAAAACCAAATAAAGGAAGTATTTACTATATTAATTTATCGCAAGATGAATTTAAGCTAGGAGGAAGTTCTTTTGCCCAAGTTGTAAATAAAATTGGAAATACTACTCCTACTATTATCAATAACGACTTCTTTAAATCTACATTTAATGTAATTCAGAATTTAATTAAAGAAGATAAGATTGTAGCAGGTCATGATGTAGCCTCAGGAGGTTTAATTACCACTTTATTAGAATTGTGTTTTGCTGATGTAAATATTGGAGCAAATATTGATTTATCTCAAATCAGTGAAAACGACAGTATTAAATTATTATTTGCTGAAAATTCAGGAATTGTATTCCAAGCTGATGCTTCTGCTGAAGAAGTATTTAATACTAATGATATTCAGTTCTTTAAAATAGGTGATGTTACTGAATCTGATAGTTTAAATATTAAAAACAACGAAGACATTTTTGCTTTATCTATTTCAGAATTAAGAGACACTTGGTACAAAACATCGTATTTATTAGATAATAAACAAACAGCAAACGGTTTAGCTAAAGATAGATTCGATAACTATAAAGTTCAACCTTTACACTACACCTTTCCTACTAACTTTAATGGAAAAATAAAAGATACAGTTGGTAATGTAGGTAAAAGACCTAAAGCAGCCATTATCCGTGAAAAGGGTTCTAACTCTGAAAGAGAAATGGCAAATGCTATGTATTTAGCAGGTTTTGATGTAAAAGATGTTCACATGACCGATTTAATTTCTGGTCGTGAAACATTAGAAGATATTCAGTTTATTGGTGCTGTTGGTGGCTTTTCTAACAGTGATGTTTTAGGCTCTGCAAAAGGTTGGGCTGGAGCATTTAAATACAACGAAAAAGCAAATACTGCTCTTAAGAATTTCTTTAAACGTGAAGACACATTGTCTGTCGGGATTTGTAACGGAGCGCAATTATGGATGGAATTAGATTTAATAAATCCTGACCATAAAGTACATGGAAAGTTAATCCATAACGATTCTAAAAAACACGAGAGTTCTTTTACGTCTGTAAAAATTCAAGAAAATAATTCGGTTATGTTAAGTTCTTTGGCAGGAACAGAATTAGGCGTTTGGATTTCTCACGGTGAAGGAAAATTTAATTTACCTGAAGCTGAAGAAAACTACGATATTGTTGCTAAATATGGTTATGAAGGGTATCCAAATAATCCGAATGGTTCTGATTATAATACTGCAATGATGTGTGATAAATCTGGAAGACATTTAGTAACAATGCCTCATATTGAGCGTTCTACCTTCCAATGGAACTGGGCTAATTATCCTCAAGATAGACAAGACGAAGTTTCTCCTTGGCTAGAAGCATTTGTTAATGCTCGTAAATGGATAGAAAATGTTAAATAAATACTAAGTGTAACAAATGTTACATTCAGTTATATGAATATATTATATTTTAGTATAATAACTATTCTTAGTATAGAATTGAAGGGCTATATTAAAAATATTAAAGTTAGAAGGACACATTTTTAATGTGTCCTTTCTTTTTTACAACACACATAAATAGGTGTTATAAACTTTGCATTATATTGTAAGCTTATTATATATACTATGAATACACCTAATACTACTTTAATTTCACTAAAAAATTTAGCAACTCCTAAAGGAAATTTTCTTTCAGGGAATTTAAATGACTTTAAAAAGAAGAATAAACATCGTATTCTTGAAGAGTGGGTTAAGGAGTATGGAGAACTTTATACTATAAAACTAGGTCCTATAAAAGCTTTGGTTTCAGCAAGTCCTGATATTAATAACACTATTTTAAAACAGCGCCCTGAAAAATTCAGGCGACTATCTAAAATCAATGAAGTATTTGTTGAAATGGGTTTTCATACAGTTTTTAATGCCGAAGGTGAACATTGGAAAAAACAACGTAAACCCGTTGCTGAAGCTTTAAATGTTAGAAAAGTTAAAGGCTACTATCCTATTATTAAAGAAAAAACTTCGAATTTAATTTCAAAAATTAATGGTTATAGTAATGAAAATAAAGATTCTATTAAAATAATTAATGACTTTATAGCTTTTACAATAGATGTTACTACTGAAATAGCTTTTGGTTATAAGTTAAATACAATACATAATAAAGAAGATAGTTTTCAAAATCATTTAGAACTTATTTTTCCAATGATTAATGAACGAATAACTGCTCCAATACCAATGTGGCGTATACTACCGAGTAAAAGAGATAAAAAGTTAAAAGAATCTCTTAAATCTATTGAAGGTATTATTTATCAATTCATTAAAGAAGCTAAGCAACGTTTAATTGAAAACCCTGAATTAAAAGAAAATCCTTCAAACTTCTTAGAAGCTTTATTAGTTGAGAGCGAAAAAGAGGATACGGTGTTTGATGAGAAAACATTATACGGAAATGTTATTGCAATGCTTTTAGCTGGTGAAGATACCACTTCAAATACTTTATCTTGGACTCTTTACTACTTAGCACAACATCCTGAAATAGTTGATAGAATTAGAAAAGAGTCAATTAATAGTTATTCAGGTAATATTCCTGAAGAGCATAATCAATTAGCTAATTTAAAATATACTAATGCTGTAATTCAAGAAGCCATTAGACTTAAACCTACTACTCCAATATTATTTTTTCAAGCTAATGAAGATACTGTAATAAACAATTTGTCTATTCCTAAAGATACTAGAATCATTTTACAGAATAGCTACGCATCAATGCAAGACAATAATTTCTCTAATGCTAAAGAATTTAATCCTAATCGTTGGCTAGCTTCTGAATGTCCATATAAAAACCACAATCCAAAAGTTATCAAAGCTTTTGGTGGAGGTTCTAGACTTTGTCCTGGAATGTATTTATCTATGATTGAAATGATAACTGTAATTTCTAGTATATGTAAACAGTTTGATTTAAATCTTTCTGTAAATCCTTCTAAGGTTGAAGAAAATTTTGCTTTTACCGTATTTCCTGAAAATTTATTAGTTAAGTTTACAAAAGTAAACTAACATTATACATTAAATTGTAACTACACATTGTTTTTAGCCGTATAAAACATTTAACTTATACATAAAAAGGTAAAATATATCCTTATAATTAAACTTTTAGCTTATAAAGAGTTGTTTACACTACTAAATCAGCTATAAACACAAATGTAAACACTATTTATTACTTAAAAAATCAGTTACATTTGTAAAAACCAATTGTTTCTTAATCTAACCTAAAAGAATAAGCTTTTTCTATTAAGCCTACTTAAACAACTGTTTATTAGTTATTTAAGTGTTATTATCTCTAGTTTTTATTGGTGTTTTTTTGACTTTTTTTGAAAATAATTACATTTTTATTTGTTTACAATTATAAAAACACATATCTTTACAATCGTAAACAGTAATTATTTGTTTACATATATAAACAACAAATGATTGAACGTTTAAAAACAATATTAGATTATTACAATTTATCTGCTTCAAGTTTCGCTGATATAATTGATGTACCAAGATCAAGTATTTCTCACCTACTCTCTGGAAGAAATAAACCGAGTTTAGATTTTATAATTAAAGTTGAGAAAGCTTTTGATGAAATTGAATTGAATTGGTTAGTGTATGGTAAAGGAAGTTTCCCTAAAAGTACCCTACCTCAAATAAATGAAGATTCTATAAAAAAAGACAAACCTTCATTGTTTTCTGAAAATGACGCATTTGAGCAAATACCCGAGAAAAAATCAAATACGCGATTCTCAGAAACACTTAAAAAAAAGGAAGAATCGGCTCATTTTAAAGAAATTAAAAATATTGTGGTTCTTTATGAAGATGGTACCTTTCAAGATTATAATAAAAGATAAATGAAAATGATTCCCTAAAACCCCTAACCCCTCTTTAATAAGGTATAAAATTCAAAAACCCCTTATTATTTGTTCCCCCGGCAAGTATTTGAATTTTATAAATTATTAAAAAACTAAACACCCCTAGCTTTTCCCCTAAAGTTATGTTTAGTAATTGTCCCCCAGACAAACCCCTCATGCTTGCCCTTACAAGCACAAAACCCCTTAAGTAAAAAAAGTCTGTATCAATTTTGATACAGACTTTTTTAATTAAATTATATTTTATCAAATGCTATGTTAACATTCCTCCATCTACAGATAAAGTTTGTCCGGTTACATAAGCACTCATATCAGATGCTAAAAACACACAAGCATTTGCAATATCTTTAGGAGTTCCTCCTCTTTTTAAAGGAATTTCGTTTCTCCATCCTTCAACAACTTTTTCATCTAATTTAGCTGTCATCTCAGTTTCAATAAATCCTGGAGCAACTACATTACTACGGATATTTCGAGAACCTAATTCTAAAGCAACAGATTTTGAGAACCCTAAAATACCAGCTTTTGATGCTGCATAATTTGCTTGACCAGCATTACCTTTTAATCCAACAACAGAACTCATATTGATAATAGATCCTGCTCTTTGTTTCATCATCGGACGAATTACAGCCTTTGTTAAATTAAAAACTGATTTTAAGTTTACTTCGATTACTTTATCAAAGTCATCTTCAGAAATACGCATTAATAAATTATCTTTAGTAATACCTGCATTGTTTACCAATACATCTATTGTGCCGAATTCAGCTAAAACATTTTTTGCTAATTCTTGAGCTGCATCAAAATCAGCTGCATTAGATTGATATCCTTTTGCTTTTACTCCTAAATCTTTCAATTCATTTTCTAAAGCCGTTGCAGCATCTACAGATGAACTGAAAGTAAATGCAATATTACATCCTTGATTTGCGAACTCTAATGCAATTCCTCTACCAATTCCACGAGTGGCTCCAGTAATAATTGCTGTTTTATTTTCTAAAAGTTTCATTTATTAGTTGTTTTAATGGGTCAAATATAAAAAGAAAATCCCGCTAAAAATTAAACTTTAGCAGGATTTTAATATGATTTCTAATTAAATCATACTATGATTTAATCTTCTTTTTATCTACATAATTAAATAAGTAATCAACATCTAATTCTTTAATCTTACCTAACTTTTGTAAAGACTTTACATTTAAATCTTTCTTATTACCAATAACCATTACGTTATATGACTCTCCTTTTACGTTTTTATCGAAAAATGATTTTAAATCTTCGATAGTCATATCTTTAATAGTATTGTACATTATTTCTCTATTATCATTATCAATACCTAATTTTTTTAATCTTTCATAAGACCAGAAAATACTAGATTTTGTAATTCTTTGTGCAGCTAATTTTTTTAGTGTCGCATTTTTTGCCGCTTCAAATTGTTTTTCAGCTTCTGGCATATTATTCATTAACTCCATCATAGCATCAACAGCTTGCTCTAATTTATTAGCTTGAGTACCTATATAAGCATAAACAAAATTTGTATCATCTTTTTTATTTGCATTAATATAACCTGAATGGGCAGAATAAGCTAACGACTTAGATTCTCTAATCTCTTGAAAAACAATTGAAGATAATCCTCTACCAAAATAGGTGTTAAACAATGTTGAAGCTGCCATATTTTCTGGCTTGAAAGGCTCTCCTTTAGCTAAAAATAACATTTCTGTTTGCACCATATCATAGTCTGTGAAAAATACATTCCCACCAGTTTCTGTTTTCACATATTCTTTAGCTTCAGGATATTCTTTTAAATCACCATAAATCTTGTGAGATTTATTTAAAGCATCAACAGCTTCATCAACATCTTTACCATAATAAAAAACTCTTTGTTTATAGTTTTTCATTCCTTTAATGATGTTAACTAATTCTTCTGGATTAATTGCTTTTAATTCATCAATTTGTATAATATCTCTTAAACGAGAGTTTTCTCCATATTGACCGTAATTCATTAAACCACCCCAAAGTATATTTCCTTTTTGAGTTTTACCATCTTGACGTCCTTTGTAAATTTTCTCTACATATTTGTCATAAGCTTCTTGATCTGCTTTAGCATTATCCCATAAATGCTCTAATAATTCCAGTCCCTTAGGTAAATTTTCTTTTAAACCTCTTAAGCCAACATAAGTTTTATCATCCTGAGTGTTAACATAGTAATCTACTCCTAACTTATAAAACTCTTTTTTAATTTCTTCTGCTGAATATTTATCAGTTCCAATATATTCTAGGTAACCAGCAGCTAAGCTTAATTTTTTATCATTGTCTTTACCCATATCGAAAATGATATTTAAATCAAATAAATCATTGTTCTTATTTTCAACATAAGAAACTTTAATATCATTATTAGTTTTAGTTTCTTTAATTGCAGTTTTATAGTCTACAAATTTAGGCTGTAATGGTTCTGACTTAACTTTATTAAAAGCTGTAATAAATTCAGAACTCTTATCTCTATTTAACTTAACTGGAGTAATTCCTGGGTTTGATACTTTAACAATATTCTTATCCTCTCCTTTGCGCTTATAAGTAACTACGTAATTATCTTGGTAAAACTTGTTTGCAAAATCTACTAACTCTTGTTTAGAAATTTTCTTTAATTCATCCAAAAATTTTACTTTATCAGCCCAATTTTCATGGTGAATAAAAGCATTATAATAAGCACCTGCCAAAGCAGTATTACTTTCATATTCTCGTGTTTGACTTAATTTTAAGTCATTAACAACAGCTTCGATCATCCACTCGTCAAACTCTCCTTTCTTTAATTTTTCAATTTGTTCTAATAATAAAGCTTTTACTTCATCTAAAGTTTGCCCTGATTTTGGACTACCTGTAAATGAATGATAACCGTAATCATTTAAAAAAGTTGGTGAACAACCAGCTCTTTGTACTGCTTGTTTTTGATTTAAATTTAAATCAATTAAACCTGCGTTACCGTTAGCCATAATCATATCACATAACGTAACTAATTTTTCTTCTTTAGTATTTACTCCGGCTGATCTAAATGCAATAGAAATTGATTCAGAAGTTGGTCCGAAAACTTCTTTAATAATTGGTTGAGTTATTGGATCTTCTTTTGGTAATACTGGATGCTCTAATTCTTTCTTCTCAAATTTTCCGAAAGTTTCACTAACTTTTTTGATTGTAGTATCAAAATCTAAATCTCCAACCAAAACTACTGCCATATTATTTGGTACATAATATTTATCGAAATAATTATTGATATCAATCATTGATGGATTCTTCAAATGCTCTGCAGTACCAATAGTAGACTGCTGTCCATAAGGGTGCTTAGGAAATAATCCGTCTAACATTGCTGCATAACGCTTACGCCAATCATTATCTTGACCTCTATTAAACTCCTCAAAAACAGCTTCTAATTCTGTATGAAACAAACGTAAAACTAATGTGCTAAAACGCTCAGATTCTAAATCTAACCATTTATTTAATTCATTAGCAGGTATTTTATTCTTATACACAGTTTCTTCAAACCAAGTATGTGCATTAGTACCTGTTGCTCCTAATGAAGCAGTCATTTTATCGTACTCATTTGCTACAGAATAATTAGATGCTTCTAAAGAAACTTTATCTATTTCTTTATAGATTGCTAATTTTTTATCTGCATCTTCTTCTGTTCTATGTTGTTCATATAAATCAGAAATTTTCTTTAAATACTCTTTTTCTTTCTCCCAATCAGCAGTTCCAATTTTATGAGTTCCTTTAAAAACCATGTGCTCTAAATAGTGGGCTAATCCTGTTGATTCTTTTGGGTCATAATTTGAACCTGCACGAACTGCAATGTAAGTTTGAATTTTAGGTTCGTCAGTATTCTTACTTAAGTATACTTTTAAACCATTGTCTAAAGTATACAAACGTAATCCTGTTGGGTCGTTTGTAACAGTTTCGTATTTAAAACCGTTTGCACTTGTGTGCTCTTCTGTTTTTATTTCATTATTAGAAGTTGTATTCTTTTTACAACTAACAACAGAAATAAATAACACGCTAAGTAATAGCAATTTAAATGTTTTCATTCTTTTTGGGTTTGATTAAATTAAAAAATCCGTTGAATTTACAAATTCAACGGATTCTAAAGAAATATATTTTATTCTTTTAACAGTTTTTTATCATAAAAAACTATGCTAAAACTTTTGCAACCATTTCACCAATTTTAGCAGGAGAACTCACTACGTGTACTCCGTTCTCAGCTAAAATTTTCATTTTTGCTTGTGCAGTATCATCTGCTCCACCTACGATTGCTCCGGCGTGCCCCATTGTACGACCAGCTGGTGCAGTTTGACCTGCGATAAAACCAACAACAGGCTTACGGTTACCATCAGCTTTAATCCATTGAGCAGCTTCTGCTTCTAAATTACCACCGATTTCACCAATCATAACAATTGCTTCAGTTTCATCGTCATTCATTAATAACTCAACAGCTTCTTTTGTTGTAGTTCCAATAATTGGATCTCCACCAATACCAATAGCTGTAGTAACTCCAAATCCTTGTTTTACAACTTGATCAGCAGCTTCATAAGTTAAAGTACCAGATTTAGAAACGATACCTACTTTTCCTTTTTTGAAGATAAATCCTGGCATAATACCAACCTTAGCTTCGTCTGGAGTAATAACTCCTGGACAGTTAGGACCTACTAAAGTACAATCTAATTGATCGATATAAGCTTTTACTTTTACCATATCAGCAGTAGGAATTCCTTCAGTAATACAAATAATTACTTTGATTCCTGCTTCTGCAGATTCCATAATAGCATCAGCAGCAAAAGCTGGTGGTACAAAAATAATAGAAGTATCTGCTCCTACTTTTTGCACAGCTTCATCAACTGTATTAAAAACTGGTTTACCTAAATGTTCTTGACCTCCTTTTCCTGGAGTAACACCACCAACTACGTTGGTACCATAATCAATCATTTGACCAGCGTGGAAAGTTCCTTCGCTACCAGTAAAACCTTGTACAATAATTTTTGAATCTTTATTTACTAAAACACTCATGGGTTTTTATTTTAATTTTTGCATCACAAAAGTAATCGTTTGATATTGATTTGTGAAAATTTTTATTTGTTTTTTTGCTCTTTTAAAAATCGTTTGATTCCTGCTATTTCTTTTAGCTTTTCTCTCGACTCTGAAATTGGGGTTCCGAAGTAAGTCTTCCCACCTTCTACAGACTTTGTAACACCTGTTTGTCCAAGTATAACAGCTTTTTTTCCAATGGTTATTCCACTGTTTGTTCCTACTTGACCCCAAATAGTTACTTCATCTTCAATAATAACACAACCAGCAATACCGGTTTGTGAAGCAATTAAACATTTTTTACCAATAACAGTATCATGACCAACATGAACCTGATTATCAATTTTTGTTCCTGCTCCAATAGTCGTGTCACCAGTTACTCCTTTATCAATCGTACAAGAAGCTCCTAAATCCACATTATCTTCTAAAATAACTCTTCCTCCAGAAATTAATTTATCAAATCCTTCAGGTCTATTCTTATAATAAAAAGCATCAGCTCCTAAAACAGTATTTGCATGAATAGTTACATTATTACCTATAACTGAATTACTATAAATTGTAACGTTTGGGTGGATAACACAATTTTTACCTATTGTAACATTATCACCAATAAATACATTGGGTTGAATAATTGTTCCTTCTCCAATAATTGCAGAGTCAGAAACACTTGATTTTGAAGCTATAAATGGATTAAAATGCTTGGTGATTTTATTAAAATCGCGAAAAGGATCATCAGAAATTAACAAAGATTTACCCTGTGGGCAATCAACTTTTTTATTAATTAAAACTGTTGTTGCTGCAGAATTTAATGCTTTATCGTAATATTTAGGGTGGTCAACAAAAACAATATCTCCTGCTTCAACTACATGTATTTCGTTAATACCTGTAATTGAAAAGTTTTTATCACCAACAAAATCTACATCCAATAATGTAGCTATCTGTTGTAAAGTTTGTGCTTGTTTAAATTTCATGTTAAAAAGAAATTCCCGCTATTGCGGGAATAATAATTATTCTTTTATACGCTCTTGGTAAGTACCTTTTGTCGTTTCAATTTTAATTTTATCTCCTTCATTAATAAATAAAGGGACATTTACACGAGCTCCTGTTTCTACAGTTGCTGGTTTTGTTGCATTTGTCGCTGTATTACCTTTTACTCCTGGCTCTGTATGTGTAACTTCTAATATTACACTTGCAGGCATCTCTACAGATAAAGGCATCTCATCCTCTGAATTGATTATTATAGTTACGATCTCTCCCTCTTTCATTAATTCTGGAGCATCTAGTGCATTTTTTTCCAATGTAATTTGAGAATAATCAACTTGATTCATGAAGTGAAACGTATCTCCTTCACTATATAAATATTGAAATTTATGAGTTTCAACTCTAACTGCATCAATTTTTCTTCCTGAAGGAAATGTATTGTCTACAACCTTACCACTTGTAACACTTTTTAGCTTTGTTCTTACAAAAGCAGGTCCTTTTCCTGGTTTAACATGTAAAAATTCAACAACTTTATAAATATCGTTGTTGTATCTCATGCATAATCCATTTTTTATATCTGATGTTGTTGCCATTCTTATTTGTTATTATTTTATTAAAATTTACTATATATCTATTAGTAATTTTATTAGTTAGATTTAAAATATCCTTTCATAATTCCACGATGTGAATCTTTTATAAACTGAATTACTTCGTCACGTTCTGAAGTAGCTTCCATTTCAGCTTCAATAATAGCTATCGCTTGGGAATTATTATAGTTTTTTTGAAATAAAATTCTATATATATTCTGAATTTCTCTAATTTTTTCAGTTGTATACCCTCTTCTTCTTAATCCTACAGAGTTTATTCCAACATAAGATAAAGGTTCACGAGCTGCTTTTACATAAGGAGGAACATCTTTACGCACCAATGAACCACCTGTAACAAATGCATGATTACCTACAGATGCGAATTGATGCACAGCTACCATACCTGCCAAAACTACATTGTCACCTACATTTACATGACCTGCTAAAGTTGTATTATTTGAAAAAATACAATTATTACCTACAAAACAATCATGAGCTACGTGACAGTATGCCATAATTAAGCAGTTATCGCCAATTACAGTTTTCATTCTATCTGTAGTCCCTCGATTTATTGTAACACACTCACGTATAGTTACATTGTCACCAATCTCTACCGTTGTTTCCTCATCATTATATTTTAAATCTTGAGGAATTGCAGAAATTACAGCACCTGGAAAAATTCGACAGTTTTTACCAATCCTTGCTCCTTCCATTATAGTTACATTAGAGCCTATCCAGGTTCCAGAGCCAATCTCAACATTTGCATGTATTGTTGTAAAAGGTTCGATAACTACATTTCGTGCAATTTTTGCTTGTGGATGTACGTATGCAAGTGGTTGATTCATATATTATTTTTTTGCTATTTGTGCCATTAATTCTGCTTCTGCAACTACTTTACCATTGGCATAAGCATATGCTTGCATATGACAAATACCTCTTCTTATAGGTGTAATTAATTCTGCTTTAAATATTAATGTATCACCTGGTAATACTTTTTGTTTGAACTTAACATTATCCATTTTCATGAAATAAGTTAAATAATTTTCAGGATCTGGAACTGTGTTTAAAACTAATACTCCACCACATTGTGCCATTGCTTCTACTTGTAATACACCTGGCATTACTGGAGCTCCTGGAAAATGACCTACAAAGAAATCTTCATTCATTGTAACATTTTTCATTCCCACTACATGCTTATCTGATAACTCTAAAATTCTATCAATTAATAAGAATGGAGGCCTATGAGGTAAAATATCCATTATCTGATGGATATCCATCAAAGGCGGTAAGTTTAAATCATATTTAGGAACGTTGTTACGTTTTTCTTGCTTTATGATTTTTGCTAATTTCTTTGCAAATGAAGTATTAACTAAATGCCCTGGTTTATTTGCAATTACTTTACCTTTGATTCTAGTACCAACTAAAGCTAAATCTCCAATAACATCTAATAATTTATGTCTTGCAGCTTCGTTTGCCCAATGCAATTCAAGGTTATCTAAAATTCCATTAGATTGAATTTTAATATCATCTTTATTAAAAGCCTTCTTTAATTTTTCTGTAGTAGAAGCAGATAATTCTTTATCTACATAAACAATTGCATTGTTTAAGTCTCCTCCTTTAATTAAATCATTTTCAAGTAGCATTTCTATTTCATGCAAAAAACTAAAAGTTCTTGCTGCAGAAATATGTTCTTTAAAATCTGACATTTTATTTAAAGTAGCATTTTGTGTTCCTAAAATTTTAGTTCCAAAATCTACCATTGTTGTTACTTGATACTCATCTGAAGGCATTAAAATAATTTCGCTTCCAGTGGCTTCATCTTTATATGAAATTATTTCTTTAACAACATATTCTTCAATTTCAGCATCTTGCTCAACAATTCCTGCTTGCTCTAATGCTTCAATAAAAAATTTAGAAGAACCATCCATAATTGGAGGCTCTGAGGTATCAATTTCAATAATTAAATTATCTATATCTAAACCTACTGCTGCTGCTAAAACATGTTCAGAAGTTTGAATTTGAACTCCTTTCTTCTCAAGATTTGTTCCTCTTTGAGTGTTTGTAACATATTCTGCTTTTGCTTCAATAACAGGTTGCCCTTCTAAATCAACACGTACAAACGCGAATCCATGATTAATTGGAGCTGGTTTAAAAACCATTGTTACCTTATTACCTGTATGCAATCCTACACCAGATAATGTGATTTCATTTTGTATTGTTTTTTGTTGCTTACTCATTGTTTGTTTTTTGAGTATTTAACTCTTTCTCAATTTTATGTATTGCTGACGCTAATTTAGGTAAGTTTTTAAAGTAAACATATGATTTACTATAATCTGAATACCCAAAAGCAGGTGTACCTTGAACTACTTCTCCTTCTTTTAAACTTTTACCAATACCAGATTGTGCTTGAATTCGAACATTATTTCCTATTGTTATATGGCCTACGATACCTACTTGACCACCAATCATACAATTTTCGCCAATTTTTGTAGATCCTGCAATACCTGTTTGTGAAGCTATTACAGTGTTTTTGCCAATCTCAACATTATGCGCTACTTGAATTTGGTTATCTAACTTTACTCCTTTTCTAATAATTGTTGAACCTAACGTAGCTCTGTCTATTGTTGAATTAGACCCCACATCAACATTATCTTCAATAATAACATTTCCTATTTGAGGTATTGCCTTATACTCTCCATCTTCATTCGGTGCAAAACCAAATCCATCAGATCCAATTACTGTTCCTGAATGAATTTTACAATTCTTTCCAATTTGAGATTCAGAATATACCTTAACACCTGCAAAAATCACAGAATTATCTCCAATTACAGAATTATCTCCAATATAAGAATTAGGGTAAATTTTCACATTTTTACCTAAAACAACATTTTCACCAATATAAGAATAAGCTCCTACATATTCATTTTCTCCTATTGTAGCAGAAGAAGCAATAAAATGAGGATTTTCTCTACCAGTTTTATTATTCTTTACTTCATTATAAAACTCTAAAAGCTTTGAAAATGCTTTATATGCATCATCAACTTTAATCAGAGTCGATTCAATTTCTTTTTCTGGCTGAAAGCTTTTATTTACAATGGTAACTGAAGCCTTTGTGGTATATATAAAAGAATTATACTTGGGGTTTGAAAGAAAGGTTAAAGAACCAACCGTTCCTTCTTCTATTTTTGAAAGTTTAGATACTTCAGCATCTGGATTACCCACAATGTTTCCTTCTAAAATATCGGCTATTTGTTTTGCTGTAAATTTCATCAATTGCAAAAGTAATTATTTTTGTTCAATTACTTATTATTACATCATTTTTAAAGATTAATTAATCATTTTTTTAGGGTAACATAAGAAATACTTTACCACAGGTTTGGTTAAAGCTTTTAAGTTCAACTGATCTGAAGCCTTTGCTATATCTTTTAACTTCCCTTTTTTGGTGTAAATTTTTATTGGTTTATCTGTGTTATAAGCTTGGTTTTTAATTTTATTTGAAAAAACAAAATAGTTTAAATCCTCTTCTCTAATTTCCAAATGATTCTTAACTGATATATTTACTTCATTTAAATATTTCTCTGTAAAAGGTTTTTCTTGAATTTCAATTTTAAAAAGATTTCTATGAATAATCATTTTAGCTAATGAGGACAAAATAAAATCATCGTGATGTATCCATTCTTTTATAGCAGACAATACATCATAATCATCTAACTGAGAAAATACATCTAATGTTTTATTTGAAAAATTATTTTCTGAAATTGGTGTATATAAAAAGTATTTAAATGCAGAACTGGCAGGTAATTCAACTCCTTTCATAGCTAATTCTTTCGCTCTTCTTAAAACATTTACCAAAATATTTTCGGCCACTAATCCTGTTTTGTGCAAATAAACTTGCCAATACATTAAACGACGTGCAATGATAAATTTTTCTACAGAATAAATCCCTTTTTGTTCTATAACTAACTCATCGTTTACAACATTCATCATCGCTATTAAACGATCTGAAGAAATATTACCTTCAGTAACTCCTGTATAAAAACTATCTCTTTTCAAGTAATCTAATCTATCAATATCTAACTGACTAGAAATTAATTGATATAAAAACTCTCTATGATAATTCCCTTCAAAAATCTTGATTGCTAAACTTAACTTTCCATCAAACTCTTCATTTAAAGCCTTCATAAACTTTAAAGAAATTTCTTCATGAGTAATACCATTTACAATACTGTGCTCTAAAGCATGAGAAAATGCTCCGTGACCAATATCATGTAATAAAATAGCAATGTATAATGCGTTAGCTTCTTCATCAGAAATTTCAACACTTTTCATTCTTAGCACACGTACTGCCTTTTGCATTAAGTGCATACATCCTATAGCGTGATGGAAACGTGTATGATTTGCTCCTGGATACACTAAGTTAGACAATCCCATTTGTGTAACCCTTCTTAATCGCTGAAAGTAACGATGCTCGATTATATCAAAAATTAATGAATTTGGTATGGTTATAAATCCATAAATAGGATCATTAATTATCTTTTGTTTATTCGTTTTTCTGCTTTTCAAAATTTATAAATACTTCTATTCTAAACAAAAGAATCATAATTAATCTTCAAAAGCAAATTAACAAAAGCTTTATTAACGTATTTTTAGCTTTTAAAACACAACAAAAACACTTTTCAGCGTTATTTTAGTGTAAATACATGAAAGCTATATGAGAAACATAGAAATACTTTGGGTAGATGATGAAATTGATTTACTAAAACCACATATTTTATTTTTAGAAAAGAAAAACTATTCTGTTACTACTTGTACTAACGGTACAGATGCTATTGATTTTGTTGAAGAACAAAATTTTGACATTGTTTTTTTAGATGAAAATATGCCAGGAATTACTGGTTTAGAAACACTTTCTGCAATTAAACAAAAAAATGCTAATCTTCCTGTGGTTATGATTACCAAAAGTGAAGAAGAGTATATTATGGAGGAGGCAATTGGTTCTAAAATCGCTGATTATTTAATAAAGCCTGTAAACCCAAATCAAATATTATTAAGCTTAAAAAAGAGCTTAGATCATTCTCGTTTAGTTTCTGAGAAAACAACATCAAACTACCAACAAGAGTTCCGAAAAATTTCTATGGATTTAGCCATGGTGAATTCCTACGAAGAATGGAATGACGTATATAAAAAGTTAGTACACTGGGAGCTTGAACTTGAAAACATTAATGACACTGGAATGTTAGAGATTTTAGAATCTCAAAAAGCAGAAGCAAATTCACTTTTTTTCAAGTTTATAAAAAAGAATTATCAAGATTTTTTAACTAGCGATGATAAACCTACTTTTTCTCATACGCTCTTTAAAGATTATGTAGTTCCTAATCTTTCAAAAGACAAAGGTGTTTTATTGGTTGTTATTGACAATCTTAGGTTTGATCAATACAGAGTTTTAGAACCTTTAATTAATAACTACTATAAAAAAGAAGAAGAATATTCTTACTACAGCATTTTACCAACTGCAACCCAATACGCAAGAAATGCTATTTTCTCTGGTTTAATGCCTTCTGAAATGGAAAAAAGACACCCTAATTATTGGAAAAATGATACTGACGAAGGTGGTAAGAATTTATTTGAAGCTGAATTTTTAGATGCTCAAATTAAAAGATTGAGTTTAAATATTCAACATGAATACTATAAAATTACCTCATTAAAAAGTGGAAAAGATTTAGCTGATAATTATAACGGAACTAAACAAAACGATTTAACGGTTGTTGTTTATAATTTTGTTGATATGCTTTCGCATGCTAAAACTGAAATGGAGGTAATTAAAGAGCTTGCTGGAGACGATAAAGCCTACAGATCCTTAACGGTTAGTTGGTTTAAAAACTCTCCTTTATTCGACATTATCCAAAAAGCACAAAAGTTGGGACAAAAATTAATTATAACTACGGATCATGGAACCATTAATTCTAAGAATCCTACAAAAGTAATCGGTGATAAAAATATTAGTTCTAATCTACGTTATAAAACAGGTAGAAGCCTGAGTTATGAGGATAAAGATGTGTATGCTGTTAAGAATCCTAAAGACATATTTTTACCAACTATAGCGATAAATAGCCCATTTATTTTTGCTAAAGAGGATTTGTTTTTTGCTTATCCAAACAACTACAATCATTTTGTTAAATATTATAAGAACACTTATCAGCATGGAGGTATTTCTTTAGAAGAAATGATTATTCCATGCGCTGTATATAATCCTAAGTAATGAGGTTTTTACTTTTCTTTTTATTAGTATCTCAACTTAGCTTTACTCAAGAAGATAAGTTAAGTTTAGCTAGTTTAGAATTAACACATCAAAAAGTAACTTACGATCCGAGTTATTTTTCAATTCCCTATCCTAATGGAGACGTACCAAAAAACAAAGGTGTATGTACAGATGTAGTTATACGTGCCTATCGAAAGTTAGGAATTGATTTACAGAAAGAAGTTCATCAAGACATGAAGAAGAATTTCTCTTTATATCCTAAAACTTGGGGATTAAAAAGAACTGATAAAAATATTGATCATAGAAGAGTTCCGAATTTAATGACTTTTTTCAGTAGAAAAGGTATTGTAAAATCAAAAACTAAAAACTCTAAAGATTATATTCCTGGAGATATAGTTTGTTGGAATTTACATGGTGGAATTACTCATATAGGTATTGTAATCAACAAAAAATCTAAAGACGGGTTACGATACATGATAGTTCACAATATTGGAGGAGGTCAAGTAATTGAAGATTGTCTTTTCGATTTTAAAATCATTGGACATTATAGGTATAAAAACTAAATTTTCTTAACATTTTATAGTTCATTATTTTTGCAGTCTATGAACAAAAATTACTCTTTAAACGAATTAACTACAATAGCTCAAGAAGTTGTAAACAATACACAAAACAAAGTATTACTTTTTAATGGTGATATGGGTGTTGGTAAAACAACTTTAATAAAAGAGATTTGTAAAATTCTAGGTGTTGATGATGTTGCACACTCGCCTACTTTTTCTTTAGTAAACGAGTATAAAACAATTAATAACGAGACAGTTTATCATTTTGATTTTTACAGAATTGAAGATGAAGAAGAAGCTTATGATATGGGAGTTGAAGACTATCTTTACAGCAATAATTGGTGTTTAATTGAATGGCCCGAAAACGTTAAAAATTTACTACCTTTAGATGCTGTTGAAGTAAAAATCATGCTTTTAGATGATGGTCAACGTAATATTCAACTAAAAACCAACTAATTAAATGGGGTCTATCTCACCTTTTACCAAAGAACAATTAATGCCGCAACCTGAAATGCTTGAAATACAAAAGCAAAAAGGTGAATTATTTATAGGGCTTCCAAAAGAAACTCATTTCGAAGAAAAACGTATTAGTTTATCTCCAGATGCTGTTTCAGCCTTAGTAGCTCATGGTCATAGAATTGTTATTGAAACTGGTGCTGGTGATGGGGCAAATTATAGCGACAAGGAATATTCTGATGCAGGAGCAAAAATATCATACGATATAAAAGAAGCTTTTGCTTGTAATATTGTACTTAAAGTTGAGCCACCATCTTTAGATGAGATTGAAATGATAAACCCGCAAGCAATTTTAATTTCTGCCTTGCAGCTTAAAACTCAAGATAAAAAATACTTTGAAGCTTTAGCTAAAAAACGAATTACAGCGATTGCTTTTGATTATATAAAAGATGAACACGGAGTATATCCGATTGTAAAATCGTTAAGTGAAATAGCGGGTACTGCCTCAATGCATATTGCAGCAGAACTAATGACTTCATCTAATGGTGGAAATGGATTACTATTAGGTAATATTGGTGGTGTGCCTCCTAGTGATGTGGTTATTTTAGGCGCAGGTACTGTTGGTGAATTTGCTGCTCGTTCTGCGATTGGCTTAGGAGCTAGAGTTAAAGTTTTTGACAACTCTATTACCAAATTAAGGAAATTACAACACTGTATACATTCACCTATTTACACATCAACTGTGCAACCAAAAACTTTAGCAAAAGCTTTAATGCGTTGTGATGTTGTTATTGGTGCTATTCGTGGTAAAGATCGTTCTCCTGTAATTGTTACTGAAGGAATGATTGAACAAATGAAAGATGGTGCTGTTATTGTTGATGTTAGTATTGACCGTGGAGGATGTTTCGAAACTTCAAAAGTTACTACACATAGTAAACCTACCTTTACCGAACATGGTGTAATTCATTATTGTGTTCCTAATATACCGTCTAGATACGCACGTACAGCTTCAGTATCTATTAGTAATATTTTCACTCCTTATTTATTAAATATAGCAGAAGAAGGTGGATTTGAAAATGCTGCTCGTTTTGATAAAAGTTTACGTAACGGTATGTATTTTTATCATGGTATATTGACAAATAAAACTGTAGCTGATTGGTTTGACATACCTTACAGAGATATTAATTTATTGATTTTATAAACTCTTTTTTACTTACTTTTGCTCCTCTAAATTTTAAATTATGCAGTGGTTAAAACGTTTTGGTATTTACTTTATTGGTGTAGCATTAGGTACGCTTATTGTTGCCTTCTTTTGGAGTAAAAAGAAAGTTTCGTTTGATTATGGTATGGATGCACGTACACTAAAAACTATTCGCATAAAAAAACGCTTATTTTCTGATAATGCTAAACAGATTTTAGAAAATTCTCAGATAGATACAACTACTATAAATACTATTTTAAAGTTTGGGGATGTTGATTTTGGAAAAAGTAAACCTCGAATAAAACCTTGCGCAGAGTATTTTATTACAGGAAAAGATAGTTTAAATCATATTGATTTATATGTAATACGTTGTGACTCTACTGCAACTATTGATAAAATTACAATAAACTAACAGTTTTTATATTTATCGTGTAACCCAACTCCATTTAAAATCATTGGGATAATTTTTTCTAATCTTTTTAATTTGGTAGCTTCTCGTTTTGCTTCAGTAATATGATCAGCAAATTCTCTTTTTTTACTTAAAGTAAATTTTTCAAAAGAAATTTTTAATTTCTCATCATCAAATGCTGATTGTAATTCTGGTGGAATTATTAAAGGTTTTGTATTTCTTGTTGGCTTTAATTCTTTTCCTTCCTCAGAATTTTTAATAGCTTCCAACGCATATTTCTTTACTAAATCAGGATTAATATCACTTAATTTATAAAACCTCCATTGACGCATAGCATAAGTTTTTCCTTCTTGAGCATTTTCTAAAACCTTTTCATCATCCTTTAAAAAACTCCCTTGAAAAAACCACATTCCACAATAGTTTTTAAAAGCTGCTATTCCTAAAATATTTTTCCCTTTATAAACATATACAGGAGCACTCCATTTTATAGTTTCTTTTAAAGGAAGTTCTAACAAAACAGAACGCAAGAGGTTTAATTCTTGCGTCCATGTATTTTTATCGTTAATATATTGTGTTACTTCTGAGTTCATTAATTATGAATCTTTAGTTAGCTATTTCGCTTGTAAACTTAATACGCATTAAACGTAATTCATCGTCATCATAATCACCGTCAAACTCATCTAAAGCTTCTTGAATTTTGTCGGTTTCAGCTTCCATAAAATACTCGTGAATTTCTTCTTGCTGATCTTCATCTAATAAATCATCCACAGCATAATTTATATTCAATTTTGTACCAGAAAATACAATAGCTTCCATTTCTTTAATTAACTCTGGCATTTCTAGCCCTTTTGATTTTGCTATATCATCTAAAGGTAATTTTCTATCCGTATTTTGAATGATAAACAGTTTCAATCCTGAATTTACACCAGTACTTTTAACAATTAAATCATCAGCACGCATGATATCATTCTCATCAACATATCTAGAAATCAACTTTACAAAGTCTTTTCCGTACTTTCTTGCTTTACCTTCACCAACTCCATGAACCTTGGCTAATTCATCTAAAGTTATAGGGTATTTGAGTGCCATATCATCTAACGAAGGATCTTGAAAAACCGCAAACGGAGGTACGCCTAAACGTTTACCTACACTTTTACGTAAATCTTTTAGCATTCCTACTAGCTTATCATCAACACTTGCACCCGATGATTTTTCATTAGTAATTATTGTTCCGTCATCATCTGTATCATACACATGATTTTCAGTCATCATAAACGGCTCAGGATTTTCAATGAATCTCTTTCCTTTCTCTGTTAGCTTTAAAACACCGTATTGCTCGATTTCTTTTTTTATCAAATCTACCACTAACACCTGACGAATTAACGCCATCCAGTAGTGATTATCCTTTTCTTTACCAATTCCAAAAAAAGGTTGCTCGTTTGTTTTATGAGAGTTTAATAATGCATTTTCTTTACCAATTATAGTATTTACCACCTCTTTCGGTTTATACATCTCAAGAGTATTTTTTATAACCGATAACAAAGTAACTACTTCGTTTGTAGCTTCGTGCTTCTTTTTAGGATTACGCATATTGTCGTCCATATCAGCACCTTCTCCATTAACAGCATCAAACTCTTCTCCGAAGTAATGTAATATATACTTACGCCTATTCATAGACGTTTCTGCATAACCAACAACTTCTTGTAATAAAGCATGGCCAACCTCCTGCTCTGCTACAGGTTTGTTAGCCATAAATTTTTCAAGCTTCTCAATATCTTTATAAGAATAGAACGTTAAGCAATATCCTTCACCTCCATCACGACCTGCTCTACCTGTTTCTTGATAATAACTTTCTAAACTTTTAGGAATATCATGGTGAATTACATAGCGAACATCTGGCTTATCGATTCCCATACCAAAAGCAATAGTTGCAACAATAACATCACAATCTTCCATCAAAAACATATCTTGATGTTTGGCTCTTGTTTTAGCATCCAATCCTGCATGATAAGGAAGTGCGTTAATTCCGTTTACTTGTAGTACTTGCGCTATTTCTTCAACTTTCTTACGACTTAAACAGTAAATAATTCCTGTTTTTCCAATTCGTTTTTTTATAAAGCGAATAATATCTTTCTCTACATCTTTAGTTTTCGGACGAACTTCGTAAAATAAATTTGCTCTATTAAAGGATGCTTTGAACACATTTGCATCACTCATTCCTAAAGTTTTTAAGATATCTTCTTGAACCTTTTCGGTTGCTGTAGCTGTTAAACCTATAATTGGCACATTATCTATTTGTTTGATAATGTTACGTAAGTTTCTGTATTCTGGTCTAAAATCGTGCCCCCATTCAGAAATACAATGTGCTTCATCAATAGCAACAAATGATATTTTTTGCTTTCTTAAAAACTCAACGTACTCTTCTTTTATTAAAGATTCTGGGGCTACATATAATAATTTAGTGATTCCTGACTCAATATCAGCCTTCACTTGTGCAACCTCAGACTTGTTTAATGATGAGTTTAAAACATGTGCAATTCCATGATCTTCAGAAATACCTCTAATAGCATCTACTTGATTTTTCATCAAAGCTATCAAAGGAGATACAACAATCGCTGTTCCTTCTTTCATTAAGGCTGGTAATTGGTAACATAACGATTTACCTCCACCAGTTGGCATAATTACAAATGTATTTTCATTGTTTAAAATGCTGTTAACAACATCTTCTTGTAGACCTTTAAATTGGTTAAAACCAAATATTTTTTTTAATGATCCATATAAATCCGACTGCTCTATATTCATCTCCTAATATCAAAAATTAAAAATGCAAACTAAATTACAAAAAAACCTAATACAAATAGAAACAAACTTTCTTTTTATTAAAAAGATTTTCTTCTTAATTATTTCTATTTTTACACTTTAAAAATTACTTAAAACTTTTTATTAAATTGAAAGACGCAAACGCAATTCTCTCAACAGCAAAAGAAACTATACTTTTAGAAAGTAATGCTATTGCTAATTTAGTAAATTTATTAAAAACTTCTTTTATTGATGCCGTAAAAATCATTTATAACTTGAATAAAAAAGTTATAACTAATTATTCTGGTTATCTTTATTTTAATAATTTAATTAACCTAAAAATATTTTAAGATGGCAGAGAAAGAAATGTCTTTTTTAGATCATCTTGAAGAGTTAAGATGGCATTTAGTTAGAAGTTTTGCAGCAATATTTATTTTAGCAATTATCATTTTTGCTAATATTAATTTTGTTTTTAATGATATCTTATTGGCGCATTTAAAACCTGATTTTGCTACTTATAAATTCTTTTGCAATGTGTTTTCTTCAATAGGAATTGATAGTAGTTTTTGCAATATTAAGTTTAAGCAAACTCTGCAAGCTCTTAACCCGACACAACAATTAATGACGGGTATTTGGTCTTCTCTAATTTTAGGCTTTATTCTTGCTTTTCCGTATGTATTATGGGAGTTTTGGCGTTTTATTGCTCCAGGGCTACATTCAAGTGAAAGAAAAAAATCTAGAGGATTTATTTTCACTTCTTCCCTATTATTCTTTTTAGGAATTTTATTTAGTTATTATGTTATTTTACCAATGTCGGTATATTTCTTTTATAATTTTGAAATTTCTGACGCTATTGAGAATAACTTTAAGTTAGAAGCATATATAAATTTAATTACAAACACACTGTTAGGTGTCGCTGTTTTTTTCGAACTACCTGTTGTTATATTTTTCTTAACTAAAATAGGATTGGTTACTCCTGAGTTTTTAAAAAAATATAGAAAGCATGCTTTGGTCGTGGTTTTAATTTTATCAGCAATTATAACTCCTCCAGACATGGCTAGTCAAATAATTGTGTCAGTACCCATTATGATTTTGTATGAATTAAGTATTCATGTATCAAAATTTGTATTAAAAAAACAACAAAAGAATGTCTCAAAAAGTCCAAGAGTTTAACGACTATAGAGCTAAAATGAATGATAAAATTTTAGCTTCTGACAATAAAATTGTTAAACGTATATTTAACTTAGATACCAATGCCTTTAAAGAAGGTCATTTACCTGTTAAAACCAAAGAGTTATTAGGTTTAGTAGCATCGGCTGTATTACGCTGTGACGACTGTATTGCTTACCATTTAGAAAGCTCTCATAAAAATGGAGTTACCAAAGAAGAAATGATGGAAACTATGAGTATTGCTACCTTAGTTGGTGGAACTATTGTAATCCCTCATTTACGTAGAGCTGTTGAATTTTGGGAAGCTTTAGAAGAAGAAAACAGTTAACAGATAATTAAGTTATCAATTCATAGATTTATAGTAATTTCGTACTGCTATCAACTTGAAAATTTAATCCACATTAATGAAATTAAGAGCAGAAGACATACAAAAAGTTTACGGTAGTAGAAAAGTTGTAAAAGGAATTTCTTTAGAAGTAGAACAAGGAGAAATTATTGGTTTACTAGGACCAAACGGAGCCGGAAAAACAACTTCTTTCTACATGATTGTTGGTATGGTAAAGCCTAATAACGGTCATATTTTTTTAGATGATGAAGAAATTACCGATGATGCCATGTATAAGCGTGCTCAAAAAGGTATTGGTTATTTAGCCCAAGAAGCATCTGTTTTTAGAAAATTATCAGTTGAAGATAATATTATGTCTGTTCTAGAATTTACAGATAGAACAAAAGCTGAAAGAAAACAGCGTTTAGAAGAGCTGATTGATGAATTTAGCTTAGATCATGTTCGTAAAAACCGAGGAGACTTACTATCTGGTGGAGAGCGTCGTAGAACAGAAATTGCTCGTTGTTTAGCTTCTGACCCTAAATTTATATTATTAGATGAGCCTTTTGCTGGAGTTGACCCTATTGCTGTTGAAGATATTCAAGGAATTGTAGCACAACTTAAAAACAAGAATATTGGTATTTTAATTACCGATCATGATGTACAAGCTACGCTAGCTATTACAGATAGAACTTATTTAATGTATAATGGAGGAATTTTAAAAGAAGGAACTCCTGAAGAATTAGCTGAAGACGAAACCGTTCGTCGAGTATATCTTGGTAAAGATTTTGAATTGAAAAAGAAGAAGTTTTAACAGATACCTTTATTTACTATATTTAAGTTTTTAACCAAAAACTTAATCATGTCAAATAAAATAGGATTAAAAGAAGCCATCTCTATAGGAATTGGAGGTATGGTTGGTGGAGGTATTTTTGCTGTTTTAGGACTAGCTGTAGCTTTAGCTAAAGGCGGTACACCAATTTCTTTCTTAATAGCAGGGCTAATTGCTTTAATTACTTCATACAGTTATGTAAAATTATCTTTAGCCTATCCTGATAGAGGCGGAACTGTAAAATTCATGAACAAAGGTTTTGGAATTGGAGTTTTTAGTGGTGGAATTAACAATTTACTTTGGGTAAGTTATATTATAATGCTTGCTTTATATGCATCTGCATTTGGGTCTTATGCCCCTAACCTATTTGCTTTAACGAGTGATAAAATTATAGATACTCACATTTATGCAAGTGCCATTGTTGTTTTAGCAACAGTAATTAATTATTATAGTATTTCTGTCGTTGGCAAAATAGAATCATATGCAGTAATCATAAAATTAATAATCTTATTAAGTTTTGTTGTTATTGGATTATATGGCTTAACAAGTAGTCAAAATTTAGAACAATTATCTCCAGAACATTGGGAAGTGCCTTTTAAATTAGTAACCGCAGGTATGGTTATTTTTGTTGCTTATGAAGGATTTGAACTAATTGCTAATGCTGCCCCAGACATTATAAATCCAGAGAAAAATATACCAAAAGCTTATTATTACTCTGTAGTCTTTGTAATCTTCTTATATATTATTATTGCAATAATAACGGTAGGATCTTTAACATTTGCTCAAGCTGCAACAGCTCAAGATTATGTACTTGCTGAAGCAGCTAAACCTATGCTAGGTAAAATTGGTTTTACCATTATTACGGTTGCTGCTTTAATTTCAACTTTTTCCGCTATTAATGCTTCTCTTTTAGGTGGTAGTAGAGTAAATTATGAAATTGCTGAAGATGATGAATTACCTTCTCATTTTACTAAAAAATTATGGGGACAACCGATAGGATTACTTATTACAACTGTTGGAACATTAATTCTTGTAAATACCTTAAAATTAGAAAGTATTTCTACCGCAGGTAGTGTAGGTTTTTTATTAATTTTTTCAATCGTAAATTTTGTTGGATTTAAAAAAGCAGATGAAATTAAAGGAAACAAAGTAATTCCTCTAACAGGGTTCATTGCTTGTTTTTTAGCTATGATAGCCTTATTGGTTCAGCATTATTCTACTAGTAAAACTGACGTATATATTGCTTTAGGAATCATTGCCTTTTGTTTTATAATGGAATATATTTATAAGAAAACCGAATACAAGAAAAAGACAAATGAATAATCAATTTAAGCACATAGAAGATATTTTACTAAGATGGAAAGATGAAGGATTAAACTATCTTCCTAAAATATTTTTAGCCTTAGTAGTTTTAGTAATAACTTACTTAATAGCACGATTTATAAAGAAGTTTAGTATACGTTTTTATAGTAAATTTTTTAAATCAGACCCACATGCAATAAGTATTACTTCAACCATAATTTACTTTTTATTTTTATTAATGGGAGTTTTTTTAGCCTTAGAGGTATTGGGGTTAGAAAGTGTACTTACAAAGCTATTAGCTGGTGCTGGTATTATCGGTATTGTAGCTGGTTTTGCTTTTAAAGACATAGCTTCAAACGCATTTGCTGGTTTTTTACTAAACATGCAAAGACCTTTTAAAAATGGAGATTGGGTAACTATTGATGAAACCTTTGGAACAATAAAAGATGTTGGTTGGATTACCACATCTATTAAAACAATTGCTGGACAAGAAGTATTTGTTCCCAACCAATTAATTTACAACAATACATTTACCAACTACTCTACTTTTGGTAAGCGTCGTGTTATTTTTCAAAGTGGTGTTTCTTATGGTGATGATTTAGATCTTGTTAGAAGAGCATCTTTAGAAGAGGTTGATAAGATTAATGCTGTCTTAAAAAATGAAGTAATTGACTTTTATTTTACCGAAATCGGAAGCTACTCGTATAATTTTGAAGTTCGTTTTTGGATTAAATTCACACATCAAAAAGATTATTTAAATGCCATGAACGAAATTATTATGCGCATTAAAAAACGTTTTGAAAAAGAAGATATCTCTTTAGCCTATGCAGTTACTACACTAGATTTTGGCGTTAAAGGAGGTGTGAATATTTTTGATAAACCCATTGTTTCAAAAACAGAATAATGCTAACATTTTTCAAAAAAGTAATTAACCATTTTTTTAATAGTAATACTTTTCAAAAAGGAGCTGCTTTAGCGTATTATACAGTGTTCTCTATATTCCCAATAATTATTATAGTTATTTCGACATTAGGAATTGTCTTTGGTAAACAAGCAGTTACAGGAGAAATTTTTCATCAACTTAAAGATGTACTAGGAGCAGAAGGAGCTACTCAAATACAAAATATTATAAAACAACAGCATGTTAACCATAATTCTATCATAACTACAATTGTAGGATTTGCTACTTTAATATTAAGTGCCTCAGGTATGTTTAGTCAAATACATAATGCTTTTAATAATATTTGGAATATTAGAGCAAAACCTAAAAACAGCATTATTCGTTATTTCACTAAGCATCTTTCTTCTTTTGGACTCTTAATACTTCTGTTTTTTACGCTAATAGTAAGTACTTCTGTTAATGCCTTTTTAATGAAACATTCCAATCGCTTACATAGCGATTATAGAATGTCTTTTTTATACGAGCATTTTTCCTCTTTCATCATCATTGCTATTTTATTTGCAATTATGTTTAGGTTTTTAGGAGACGCTAAAGTTAATTGGAAACCTGCGGTTTTAAGTGGTTTATTCACTACCTTCCTATTTATTTTAGGGAAAATTGGGATAGGAATAGTTATTGCTAAAAGTCATTTATCTACAACTTTTGGATCTGCTAGTATTTTAGCATTGATAATGCTTTGGGTATATTACACTTCGCAAATTATATTTTTAGGAGCTTCTTTTTTAAAAGTTTTAAGCGATAAAATGAAACTACCTATTTTACCTAATCAAGATGCTGTGAAAATTGTACAACAAGAAATAAATAATAGTTAGAAGGTCTTATCCTTTGTAAAAAGAAATTATATAACTGTTTATACTTTCTTTAAATTATTAACCATTGATAATGCCACGTACATTATAATTATTAATGGAATCGCTACAAATTTTAATACAATCAGCATTAAAATTGACATTAATAAAAATACATACTTTAAAATATTCTCTTTAAATCCGAAGGTTTTAAACTTTAAGGCAAATAAGGGAATTTCAGCATTCATTAAAAAAGTTAGCAACACTGTTATTAGAATTAAAAAATACTGATTATGAATTATATCTAAATAAAATGATTGTGTTGAAAATTCAGTAATTAACGGTAAAGAAATAACAAATAGAGTCATTGCCGGAGTTGGTATACCTATAAAAGAATCTGATTGGCGGGTATCAATATTAAAATTTGCTAATCGATAACAAGCACCTAAAGTTAACAACAAGCCCAAATATGGCAAGTAACTCCCTGTTGATTCGTACATATCAATTCCGAAATAACCTGCTGCATCAATATTTAAAGCATTTACTAAAAGCTGCAACATAACAATACCCGGCACTACACCACTAGTTACCATGTCTGCTAAACTATCTAACTGTTTACCAAGCTCTCCTTGTACATTTAATATTCGAGCTGCAAAACCATCAAAAAAATCAAATCCTATACCTGTAGTTACCAAAATTGCTGTAGTAACAAAGTCTCCTTTTATTGCAAAAATTATTGCAATTGTACCACACAATAAGTTTCCTAAGGTTAATAAATTAGGAATGTGTTTTTTAATATTCATAGTATTCAATATTTGAAGCGAAAATAAGAAATCATTTTATGAGTTTTACATTTTAGGTATTTTTTGTCATATTTGTTTGTAATAGTTTAAAAACTAAATCATGCCTATTTTAACTAGCGATTTTAATCCAAGTTTGCCTTTTAAAAGTGCTCACTTTAATACAGTATATCGTCCTTTATTTATGAAGGATACGATTGATTATGAGCGAAAAAGAATTACAACTTGGGATCATGATTTTATTGATTTAGATTTTTCATTTATAGGCTCAAATTCTATTGTATTATTGATTCATGGGTTAGAAGGAAGTTCACAATCTAATTATATGATTACCAACGCTAACCATTTAAACAACTTAGGATTTGATACTGTTTGTATGAATTTAAGAGGTTGTAGCGGTGAGGATAATTTATTGTTAGAAACCTATCATAGTGGAAAAACTGATGATGTTTATTTTATCGTAAATCATTTAATTTCAAATTTTAAATATGATAATATTATCATGCTTGGATTTAGTTTAGGTGGTAACTTAACTTTAAAATATTTAGGCGAATACGATACACCTTCAGTTATAAAAGGAGGAATAGCGGTTTCAGTCCCTATTGATTTAACAACTTCCCAAGCTGAGTTAACGAAACTTAAAAACAAAGTATATCTTAATGAGTTTCTAAGAACTATGAAGCTTAAATTATTAGAAAAAGCTGAAAAATTTCCTGATTACAAACTAAATAAATATTTATTATTTAAAGCTACAAAATTCCGCCATTTAGAAAAACAATATACAGTTCCTGTTTTTGGTTTTGAAAGTTCAGAAGATTATTGGTTAAAGGCTAGTGCTAAACCTTTTATTCCTGAAATAGCAGTACCTACACTACTCATAAATGCTTTAGATGATAGTTTTTTATCAGAAGAATGTTATCCTATAGATGAAGCCAAAAACTTAACGAATTTCCATTTATTAACTCCAGATTATGGCGGGCATGTTGGATTTATGTCTTCTTTTACAAATACAGAGAATTATTGGCTAGAACAGAGAATTGGTCAGTTTATAAAAGAACAAATTGGAATTCAACTTTAAAATATTAGTACATAAAACTAGTGAATTCTTAATTAAGATTTAGATATTTGTAAGTATACAATTTAGATAACAATTATGATTAAAAAACACATTACCCTATTAGTTTTAGTACTTTGGAGTATCTTTTCTTTTTCACAGGCTTCAAGTACGCTAAGTTTATCTAAATTTTCACAAATAAGTATTATTACTTCTGGTCCAGGAGAAGCATTATATGAAAAGTTTGGTCATACTGCCATTAGAGTTAAAGACCCAATGTTGCAATTAGACTTAATTTATAATTATGGTATTTTCGATTTTGATGACCCAAATTTTATAGTAAACTTCACTAAAGGTTATATGAAATATAAGCTAGCTAGATATCCTTTTCATTTAGCTTTAAAAGGTTCACAACAAGATAAACGCTGGGTAAAAGAACAAGTTTTAAACTTAACTTCTGAGCAAAAAAATCAGTTCTTTCAATTTTTAGAAATTAATGCTGCCCCTAAAAATGCAAGTTATTTTTATGATCCTTTTTTTGATAATTGTGCAACTAAACCTCGTGATATTATTCAAAAGGTTTTAGGCAAAAACTTAGTTTTTAAAGATAGCTTTGTTAAAAATGATTTGTCTATTAGACAATTAATGAATAAAGAAATTCATCCAAATACATGGGGAAGTTTAGGTATAAACATTGCTTTAGGGAGTAAATTAGATAAAATTGCTTCACCTACCGAATATTTATATCTCCCAGATTATGTTTTTGAAGCTTTACAAGAATCGAAAGTTAAGAAGAATAACCAAGAAGAAAACTTAATTTCAAAAACGAATACTTTATTAGATTTTAAAGAAAAAGAATCAAACTCTGATGTAATATCACCTTTCTGGGTTATTCTATTAGCATCAATAATAGGAATATTTATAACTTATAAAGATTACACAAAAAATAAAAGAAGTAAGTGGTTAGATTTTTTAATTCTATCTATTACCGGAATATTTGGAGTCTTAATTCTATTTCTTTGGTTTTTCACAAATCACTCAACAGCACCTAATAATTTTAATTTCTTATGGGCGTTTACCCCTAACTTAGTTGTTGCTTTTCTTTTATTAAAAAAGAATCAACCAAAATGGAGTCGCTTTTATTTTAAAGCAGTACTTATTTTACTTTGTTTAATCCCCATTATTTGGATAATCAAAATACAACTGTTCTCACAAGTATTAATTCCTTTCTTTATCTTGTTAGGAGTTCGTTATTGGTTTTTACAAAAAACTTTGAATCGCTAATTCATAGCTCTGCAAACCAAAACCAGTAATTACTCCTTTAGCATTTGGAGCTATATAACTTATATGACGGAATTCTTCGCGAGAATGTACATTGGATATATGTACTTCTATAACTGGAGTTTCAATACCTTTAACAGCATCTCCTATCCCTACTGATGTATGTGTATATGCAGCAGCATTTAAAATTATACCTTCATAATTAAAACCAACTTCGTGTAATTTATCTATCAACTCACCTTCAATATTAGATTGATAATATTCTAACTGGATTTTATCATACTTTTCCTTTAATACTTTAAAAAAGTCTTCAAAAGAATTAGCCCCATAAATTTCTGGTTCTCTTTTACCTAATAAATTTAAGTTAGGTCCGTTGATTATAATCAGTTTTTTCATTCTAGTTATTTCTGAAAAGTAAAAATACTGTTTTTAAATTTTAAGCATAAAAAAAGGAAGCAACTTCTTGCTTCCTTTATTCATAATAATATTTTTTATGAATTAGAAGTGTAATGCAAAACCTACATTAAATTGTAAAGTATTTACACCATCACTATCACCTAATCCTAAGTTATATCTTAAACCTGGCTCAATACTTACCATATCTCCTAAAAACACTGCATAACCAGCTTGTAATCCTAAAAATGAAGCATCTTCAGAGTTACCCGAATAATCAACTTGTACAGGAATCATGCTAGAGATATAATATTTTGCACCTACTTTATAAGAAAAAGCATCTACAGTACCTAAATCATTGTAACCTAATCCAAATTTAACAGCCAAATCATCCATAATAAAATAACCCGCTTCAGCACCTACACCCCAAATTGTTTCAGTTCCTAAAGGCGTATCAATTGAACTTAATTGAAAACCTGTAGAAGCACTATGAGCAGCCCCAAAACCTGTATTACCTTCAACTAACCATTTCCCTTTTGCAGTTTGTCCATTAGCCTCCTGTGCATTTGCAGTAAAACTAAATGCTACCATAGCAATTGCTAATAATAATTTTTTCATAATTTTTAATTTTATAATTAATAAGTTTGTTCAACAAAAATATATTTATTTTTAAACCACACAAATTTATTAGCATAAAAAAAACACAACTATAAATTTATAGCTGTGTTTTATATAAGGTCTTGTTTTCTAAAATAAATTATAGAGAAAAAGAATAAACTCCACCTAATCCTATTGTAGAAGCAGTTGTACCATCAAGGCTTACTGCAGAATAATCAGCTTGGATTGTAATTTTATCCGTTACTTTATAACCAACAACTGGTCTGTAGTAAAAACCATCTTGAGTAAGTCCTTCTGGTCTAACTCCAATACCGTAACCTAAATCTGCCCCAATAACAAATTTTTCAGAAATATCATAACGACCAGCAACAGCTAATGGTAAAAAAGCTGCATCTGCACCTTCTTGTTGAAAATGTAAATAAGATACTGAAGGTCCTACTTTAAATTTTTCAGAAGCAGAAAATAAATAATTCACCTCAATAGCTCCTGTTACATTAGCTTCACTAGAATCTCCAACTGGTAATCCAATTGTTCCTCCAACGTTTAATTCTCCTTCTTGCGCATTAACAGCAATAGCAAATGCCATCATAGCAACTAATAATAATTTTTTCATAATTTTTATTTTATTAATTATAATTTAGCTGGCAAATCTAGCGCTATTTTTAGTATTGATTATCTTAAATTATGATAAAAAAAACATATTTTTTATAATGAATTGGAAGCAAGCAATTTCTGATTATATTAATTATTTAAAAATAGAAAGAGGGCTTTCTAAAAACTCTATTTCTAGTTACCAAAGAGATATTAAAAAGCTAGTTTTATTCTTAGAATCTACAAATAATAATAATAATAATAATAATAATACATCCCCTACTAGTATAAATACTGAAAACATTCAGCAATTTATATATGAAGTTAGTAAAAGTATTAATCCTAGAAGTCAGGCTCGCTTAATTTCTGGATTACGTAGTTTTTTTGATTATTTAATTTTTGAAGATTATCGAAAAGATAACCCAACAGATTTAATCGAAAGTCCTAATATTACTAGAAAATTACCAGATACTCTTGAAAAGGAAGAAGTAGATGATTTAATAGCTGCTATCGATTTAAGTCATCCGCAAGGAGAACGCAACAAAACCATTATTGAAACTATTTATAGTTGTGGATTACGTGTAAGTGAATTAATTAATTTACAACTATCTGATTTATTTTTTGACGAAGGCTATATCCGTGTTTTAGGAAAAGGAAATAAATATCGTTTTGTACCTATACATATAACTACCATTCATCGATTAGATTTTTATATTAATGATATCAGGTCTCAAATTACACCAAAAAAAGAAGAAGAAGAAGATATCGTTTTTTTAAACAGAAGAGGAAAACGATTAACTCGACAAATGATTTTTATCATTTTAAAAAAGTTAGCAATAAAAACAAATCTTAAAAAAAGTATTGGCCCACATACCTTACGTCATTCTTTTGCCACCTATTTATTAAAAAACGGAGCAGATTTACGTATTATCCAACAATTGTTAGGTCATGAAAGTATTACAACAACAGAAATTTATGTGCATTTAGATACTAGTTATCTTCAAGAAGTTGTTGATATGCATCACCCAAGAAGTAGTTTAAATTTAAAAGAAGAGGAAGAATAATTTACGAAACTATCGGGTACAAAAAAAGGCAAGCTACCTACATCACACTGCTACAACCTAATACCCTTGCTGCGTTCCCGCCCTGGGGGATTCAAAGGGAGCTAGTTGTGTAGGACTTGCCGCTGCAAATTTACAGCCTTTTTTGAAAAAAACAACGAAAAAAATATAGTATTTTTTGTAACATTTTTAACTCTTTGAATACTAATGTATTGTTTGGTATATTTTTTATTATAAAATGTACAAAACAAAAAACTATATATTTGTTAAACTAACTAAAATTAAACAATGGAAAATCAAACAAACAGTAAAAGCATTATTTTAAATTATGGATTATACTTAGGTGTAATTGGAGTTTTTATTCATTTAGCATTTTACGCAACTGGTAACTTAATTAAACTTGGATGGCTATCTGGAATTTTAGGTTTTGTAGCCATGATTGCTTTAATTGTTTTAGGAATTAAAAAGTTTAAAGCAGACAATAATGGCTTTTTAACATTTGGACAAGCATTAAAAGTTGGAGTTGGAATTGCAGTAATTAGCGCTGTTATATCTACAATTTACACATTAATCTTTACTAATGTTATTGAACCTGAATTTCAGCAGCAAACTTTAGAAATTCAAAGACAAGCATGGATAGATGCTGGTTTAAATGATGAGCAAATTGAAGCTTCTGAAGCTATGGCAAAAAAATTCAGTAGTCCAATGATAACTGCTCCTTTAGCTATAGTTGTTTCTGCTTTTTTTGGTTTCATAATTTCTGCAATTAGTGGTGCAATTATGAAAAAAACAGAAGAAAACGATTATTAAGAATTGTTTAAGAAAGTAATGGTTATAATATCTGCTAAAGACTTCGTAACTTTACACTTTAAACATTTGGAATATATACTATGGATATATCGGTAGTAATACCACTTCTTAACGAAGAAGAATCTTTACAAGAATTACACGATTGGATTGCAAAAGTTATGCAATCCAATCGTTATTTATACGAACTTATTTTTATCGATGATGGTAGTACAGATACCTCTTGGGAAGTTATCGAACAGCTATCTTCAAAAAACAAGGCCGTAAAAGGAATTCGTTTTCAAAAAAACTACGGAAAATCACAAGCTTTAGATGCTGGCTTTGGTTTAGCTCAAGGACGAGTTGTCATAACCATGGATGCCGATTTACAAGATAGCCCAGATGAAATTCCTGAATTATATAAACTTATTATTGAAGATAATTTCGATTTAATTTCTGGATGGAAAAAGAAGCGTTATGATAATATTGTTACCAAAAACATCCCATCTAAACTCTTTAACTGGGCTGCTCGTAAAACATCAGGCTTAAAATTACATGATTTTAATTGCGGTTTAAAAGCTTATAAAAACGAAGTAGTGAAAGCTGTAAAGGTTAGTGGCGAAATGCATCGTTACATTCCTGTTTTAGCAAAAAATGAAGGCTTTAATCATATTGGTGAAAAAATTGTTCAACATCAAGCACGAAAATACGGTGTAACCAAATTCGGGATTGATCGTTTTGTAAATGGTTTTTTAGATTTAATAACTATTTCTTTTCTGTCTAAATTCGGAAAACGCCCAATGCACTTTTTTGGTTTGTGGGGTAGCTTAATGTTTATCTTTGGATTTTGCGCTGCTTTTTTTATTGGCGCAATGAAATTATACCGTTTATCTGCAGGTATAAAAACCATTTTAGTAACTAGTAACCCTTGGTTTTATATTGCACTAACTTCAATGATTTTAGGTACTTTATTATTTTTAGCAGGCTTTTTAGGTGAGCTAATTATTAAAAGTAATCCACAGCAAAAACATTATAGCATTAAAGAGAAATTGAATTTTTAAAACTCGTATCTTTGTACGTTTTTAACTTGACACATGAAAGAGATCTTAAACAAGGCTAAACTATGGCTTTCTGACACATTTGATTCAGAAACTAGAAATGAAATTCAACAATTAATCGATACTAAATCTGATGATTTAGCAGATTGTTTTTATAAAAACTTAGAGTTTGGTACAGGTGGTATGCGTGGTATCGTAGGTGCTGGAACTAATAGAATTAATAAATACACTTTAGGAAAAGCCACACAAGGCTTAAGTAACTACTTACTGCAATCATTTCCAAGTAAGGAATTAAAAATTGCTATTGGTTACGATTGTCGTCATGACAGTAAATGGCTAGCAAAGGTTGTTGCAGATGTTTTCTCGGCAAATAATATTAAAGTTTATCTTTTCGAAGATATGCGTCCTACACCAGAATTATCTTTTGCAGTAAACTATTTAGGATGTGATGCTGGTATTGTTTTAACTGCTTCTCACAATCCGCCAGAATACAACGGTTATAAAGTGTATTGGAACGATGGTGGGCAAATTGTACCTCCACAAGACCAAGAGATAATTAACGAAGTAAATTCTTTAGAGTATACAGATATTAACTTCAATGCTAATGAAAACTTAATTACTTCAATAGGAAGTGAGATTGATGAAGCTTTTTGGAAAGCATCTTTAGAAAATGGAACTTTTGATATAAAAGGAAGAAAAGATTTAAAAATTGTATTTACTTCTTTACACGGAACTTCTATCAAATTAATTCCAGAAGTTTTAAAACGTGCTGGTTATACTCAAGTACATATTATAGAAGATCAAGCAACTCCTGACGGAGATTTCCCAACGGTTGCTTCTCCAAATCCGGAAGAACCAGCAGCTCTTAAAATGGCGGTGGATTTAGCGAATGAATTAAACGCAGATATCGTTTTAGGTACAGATCCAGATTCAGACAGAATTGGTGTTGCTGTTCGTGATACTGATGGAAATATGAAATTGTTAAACGGAAATCAAACCATGAGTATGATGACCGATTTTTTAATCAATGATTGGAAAAAACAAGGTAAATTAAACGGAAAACAATTTGTAGGTTCAACTATTGTTTCTTCTAATTTAGTAAACGAAATAGCTGATTCATATGGAGTAGAAACCAAGGTAGGTTTAACTGGGTTTAAATGGATTGCTAAAATGATTAAAGATCACCCTGAATTGAATTTTATAGGAGGTGGTGAAGAAAGTTTTGGTTATATGGTTGGCGATTTTGTTCGAGATAAAGATGCTGTAACCTCTGCCCTACTAGCTTGTGAAATTGCTGCAGACGCAAAAGCAAATAATAGCTCTTTTTACAATGAATTACTAAATTTATATACTAAGAATCATTTTTATAAAGAGCATTTAATTTCAATTGTAAAAAAAGGAATGGATGGCGCTGCACAAATCAAACAAATGATGGTTGATTTACGTAACAACCCATTTACTGAAATTGATGGTTCTAAAGTTGAATTTTTATGCGATTATCAATCTTCAACAAAAAAGAATCTAATTACTGGAGAAGAATCTGTTATGGATATTCCAAAATCTAATGTGTTGATTTACCACACTGAAGATGGAACTAAAATAGCAGCACGCCCAAGTGGAACTGAACCAAAAATAAAATTCTATTTTAGTGTGAAAGCCCCTTTAAATAAAATAAGTGAAACTGTTGAAGTTGAAGACAACCTAGATGTTAAAATTCAACGAATTATTAAAGAATTAAACTTATAATGGAATATTTTAAAAAGATAATTAAATACGCTATACCCTATAAAAAATACGGGTATTTAAATGTGCTATTTAATATCTTATTTGCTATTTTTTCAACATTATCTTTTTTGGTTTTAATGCCCATGCTTAAAGTTATTTTCAAGCCAGATGATGTTAAAATAACTAAAAAACCTGTCTTAAAAGATATCACAGAAATAATAGATTATTTTACAAATTACATTTCTTATCAAGTTAATGAAATAGCTGGTGATGACAAGTCTAAAGCTTTAATGGTAGTGGTAGGTTTAATTATTGTTACTTTTCTTTTAAAAAACCTATTTAATTACTTAGCGATGTATTTTATGACATTTTTAAGAAATGGGGTACTTAAAGACATTCGAAACGATTTGTATAAAAAAATAATAGAGTTGCCTATTTCTTATTTTTCAGAAAAAAGAAAGGGAGATACGATGGCACGTATTGGTACAGATGTACTGGAAATACAACATTCGTTCTTGTCTATTTTAGTAATGATCGTTAGAGAGCCTCTAACTATTCTTTTTACGATTGCAGCTATGATAGCCATTAGTTACAAACTAACACTTTTTGTGTTTGTTTTCATACCAATATCTGGTTTTGTAATCTCAAAAATTGGAAAAAGTTTAAAAAAGAAATCTGATAATGTTCAAAAAGAGCAAGGTTTTTTTCTATCATTATTAGAGGAAACTTTAGGAGGTTTAAAAGTAATTAAAGCTTTTAATGCTGAAAGTCAATTTCAAGAAAAATTTCAAACATCTACAAATCGTTTTTTTAATTACTCTAACACTCTAGTTAACCGAACAAACTTAGCAAGTCCTGCTAGTGAGTTTTTAGGAATTGGTGTTATTGCTGCATTATTATGGTATGGAGGTAGGCTTGTTTTAATTGATGAAGTACTTACCGGAGATGAATTTATAACCTATATAGCCCTAGCATACAACGTGCTAACTCCAGCAAAAGTTATTTCAAAATCTAGTTATAGTGTAAAAAAAGGAAATGCTGCAGCTGAACGTGTTTTAGAGGTTTTAGAAACAGAAAATCCTTTAAAAGATATTGATGCTGCTATTGATAAAACTTCATTTGACTCGGAAATTAAAGTTGATAATATTTCTTTTAAATATGAGAATGATTATGTTTTAAAAGATTTTTCATTAACTATTCCTAAAGGAAAAATGGTCGCTTTAGTTGGTCAATCTGGTAGTGGTAAATCTACTATAGCTAATTTATTAACTCGTTTTTACGACATAAATAAAGGAAGTATTTCAATAGACGGAGTTGATATTAAAAACATTAAAAAACATTCTTTACGACAGTTAGAAGGTTTAGTTACTCAAGATTCAATTTTATTTAACGACTCTATAAAAAATAACATCACTTTAGGTATTGAAAGTAAAACTGATGACGAAATTATTGAAGCTGCTAAAATAGCCAATGCTCACGAATTCATTAAGGACCTACCTAACGGATATGATACTAATATTGGTGATAGTGGAAATAAGTTATCTGGAGGACAAAAACAACGTTTAAGTATTGCTCGAGCTGTACTTAAAAATCCACCAATAATGATTTTAGATGAAGCTACTTCTGCTTTAGATACTGAATCTGAAAAATTAGTACAAGATGCTCTAGAGAAAATGATGCAGAACAGAACATCTGTTGTTATTGCACATCGTTTATCTACTATTCAAAAAGCTGATCTTATTGTTGTAATGCAAAAAGGAAAAATTGTTGAGCAAGGTACACATGAAGAATTAATTTCTAAAAAAGGTACTTATAAAAAGCTTGTAGAAATGCAATCTTTAGGGTAAATAAAAAAGAGAAGTTTAAAACTTCTCTTTTTTTTATGCTTCTATTTCTAATCCTAACTTCTTCCCCTTTTCAATCATAAATTGATAAGAAGCTTCGTGTTCGTTAGGTATTTTACCATCTAAAATAGCTTCTTTTATCGCTTCTTTTATCTGGCCAATTTCTCTACAAGGCTTTAATTTAAAGGCTTTCATAATTTCTTCACCAGTAATTGGTGGCTGAAAATTACGAACTCTATCACGCTCTTCAACTTCTTTGATTTTTAAACGTACAAGCTCAAAATTCTTATGGTAGCGTTTAAATTTCTTTGAGTTTTTAGTAGTAATATCTGCTTCACATAAAGTCATTAAACTTTCTACATCGTCTCCAGCATCAAATACTAAACGACGTACAGCAGAATCGGTAACCTCACTTGCTAAAACAATAGGACGAGAACTTAATAAAACCATTTTTTGAACAAATTTCATTTTATTGTTCAAAGGCATACGTAATCGTTTAAATAGTTTAAACACCATTTTTGATCCCACAAATTCGTGCGCATGGAATGTCCAACCTATTTTTTTGTGATAACGCTTCGTAGGAGCTTTACCTATATCATGTAATAATGCCGCCCAACGTAACCAAACATCATCTGTGTTTTTAGCAATATTATCAACAACTTCTAAGGTATGATAAAAGTTATCTTTGTGTTTTTGCCCATCAACATCCTCTACTCCTTTTAAATCTGTTAACTCGGGCAATATTCTTTTTAACAAATTTGTTTTTTCAAGTAATAGAAAACCTGTTGAAGGAGTATTTGATTCTAAAATCTTATTTAACTCAACAATAATTCGTTCTTTGGTAATAATATCAAGTCTAGATGCATTTCTTGAGATTGCTTCTAAAGATTCTTGCTCTATTTTAAAATTTAATTGAGTAGCAAAACGAATTGCTCTCATCATTCGCAACGGGTCATCAGAATACGTTATATCAGGGTTTAAAGGAGTTCTAATTATTTTATTATCTAAATCTGATATTCCTTTAAAAGGGTCTAACAGTAATCCAAATGTGTTTTTATTCAAGCTTAATGCCAAAGCATTAATTGTAAAATCACGTCTATTTTGATCGTCTTGTAATGTCCCTTCTGTTACTTCTGGATTTCTACTATCTTCAGTATAAGATTCTTTACGAGCTCCTACAAATTCTACCTCAATATCTTTTAAACGCAACATTGCAGTTCCGTAGGTTTTAAAAACCTGAACCTTGGGTTTATGAGGAAGTAATTCTGCTACTTTTTGAGCTAATTCTATTCCACTACCAATTGTTACAACATCAATATCTTTTGCTGTTCCTCTTTTTAAAATAAAATCACGAACAAAACCTCCAATTACATAACTTTCTAATTGTAATTCTTCAGTTGCTTTAGATATATATTGAAATATTTCAGCTGAAATCGCCTCTTTGTAATATTGTTGTTGCATCGATTATTCTCTTATCACAATCACAGAATCACCATCAATTTTTAAAATTCTAGATGATTTTTCTGATTTCTTTTCCTGGTGCAAATCTACCACATAATCTACACTATTTAAAATAGCTTTACTTATTTCTGAAAATGATTTAGGAGTGGGTTCTCCACTAATATTAGCTGATGTAGATACAATAGGTTTTCCAAATTCTTTAATTAAATTAATACAGAACTCATCTTTAGGAATTCTAATTGCTATAGTATTATCCTTAGCAATAGTATTATCTGCTAAATTTTTAGGAGCATTGTATATAATCGTTGTAGGTTTTGTTGCCTCTTTTAAAATCTCTAAAGCTTTGTTTGGAATTTCGTTAAGATATTCCATCAACATTTCAATAGAAGAAACTAATATGATTAAACTCTTAGACTCTTCTCTATTTTTAATCTCATAGATTTTTTTTACAGCTTCTATATTAGTAGCATCACAGCCTAAACCCCAAACTGTATCCGTTGGATATAAAATGGTCTTACCTTCTTTTAGTTTATTTACTATTTCCTTTAACATATGCTATAAAATATATCTTTTATCAAGCCAATCCAAGAAGAATGTAAGCTTATCTTTCGGACATTGGTCTAAACTTTGTAAATTTAAAAACAACTTATTTGACTTATTTACCATTGTATTTAATTTATATTTAGATAAGAAAAAGAATTTATCTCTATTAATATAAATCAGTTGATAATCATCTTTTAAAACACAAGTTTTGTTTTTAATTTCTATATGGTTTGCTAATCCTTGTGGAGTAAATTGATCAACACTTCTAAATTTATATTTAATGTTGTTTATTTCAATATCAGGATTATTTTCAAAAAAAGTTTTAAATGTTGATTTTCTTAATGGAGCAGGAATATGTTGAAATCTATAAAACTTCTTTTTAAACCCTACTACTTCTGCAGCTTTTTGCTGTGCTCGCTTATGCTTAGGTTTATTTTTATCTTCTTCTGATGGAGGAAAAATTTTCTTACGAAGTTTTTCTTCTTCAAACTTTAACCATTTACCTCTTATTAATGGCTTTTTGTCTATAAAGAAATCAGAAACTTTAACTTCATTTAATAAAAAGAAATCATCATTAAAATAGATAAAATGTTCAGCTAATCCTGGTATGTTATATAATTTTGTTTCTACTGGCCTATTAGAAAACACTGGTAAATAGCTACTATGTTCTTTGAAAATATCTTTATGATCCACTACAAAAACATTCTCATATTCTCCCGCATTTTTGTTTTTAATAAAATTAGGAATTTGATTATCAGTTACAATAAAAATATTTCTAATAAACTTAGCATATTTAAGTATTGAATGAACAGAATACTTTATCTCTTCTACTTGATCTAAACGAGTTCTAAACTCCTTATTTTTAGTGATTTTTTTATCATTTAAATAAGGTAACATTTTTAACTGATGCTGTTCATCTTTACCATCAACCCAAGTAATTACTGCATCTATAGGATAACTCATATCTCTTTTATATTTCAGTTATTAATAAACTACTTATCTATTAATTTAAGTTTAATATAAACAATTTTATACCTTTATAAATAGTATTATACCTCCCTAAAAACTATATATCAATTATACTCTTCATTAAGTAGCTCAATTTAATAACCTAACTTTCTGTAATTAATATATTTTTCTTGATACTTATAAACATCAATTATCACTTTCTTTTTATTTTCAATAATTTTAGTATCGTCAAAATTAAAAAAGTCGATTACAGAATCTTTATATATACCTTTTAAAGTAATTAAAGCAGTACTAATAGTACCCGTAATGTACGTTGGATATTCATTGTTTAACAAGAAATCTAATTCTATATTAAATTTATTTCTACGAATTTTAAAACTAAGTTTTTTTTCTAAAATTTTTAATTCCTTATTATCTTCTCTTTTATGAGGAACATATACAATCTCTTTGTCTTTATAAAATTCTGAAATTCTTTTTAAAGTCGTAAAATAATCTTGAAAAAGTAAAATTTTACTATCTACAACAGCTGATCCAATAAGATAAACCTTATTATTTTCCTCTTTTTTAGAGTCGTTTTTTAACGAATGTAACCAATTGAAATTATTTTGAACGTATTCATGATTTTCATAATTGGGTAAATTATAAAACGTGAAGAAATTAACGTCGGTTACATCCTCATCAATTTTAATTTCATTTAAAGCATAAATTTTTTGAACTAAATCATATTTAAATCCAACTTTATTTTTTCCTTTAAATAATGAAAATCGTTTAGACAAATTCCCTAACTCTTTATATTCCTTAGAAATAGCAATAGTTGCAGCACCATCGTCTAAAACATATAGCTTCTCATAATTTAGATTATTAACAAAATAAGACGCTATTGGGAATGCACGAGTAAATAAATACTGATACCTTTCTTTTTTTAATTTCTTCACCAACTTTAGCCAAGAAACACCATAAGAAGTCTTTTTTTTGGTTCTTATAATATTATTCCAATCTCCTGATTTTTCAATTAAAAAATTTATCGTGCTATCTTGTCTTTTATCAGACTTAATAATTAACAAAGTACCAGTTATATCAAATTGTTTTCGTGCTTCAATTGCTCCTAGCATTTCAAGCGACGTTCTTATAAAAAAAACAGATCTCATTTTATGAATTATAGTTTCCCTTTTAAATGTTAATTAATTCTATTCCTAGAAATATTATTACAACCACCACTTCAAGTAATAATTTCAGTGAATTGTTTAAATATAATCTACACCGCTACATCATACTCTCTAAGAGCATCATTTAACGAAGTCTTCTTATTAGTACTTTCTTTACGCTTACCTATAATCAACGCACAAGGAACTTGGTATTCACCTGCAGCAAATTTCTTCGTATAACTTCCAGGAATAACTACTGATCTTGCAGGAACTCTTCCTTTCATCTCTACTGGATCATCTCCAGTTACATCAATAATCTTTGTGCTCATTGTTAATACTACATTAGCTCCTAATACAGCTTCCTTCTCTACTCTTACTCCTTCTACAACAATACAACGAGAACCAATAAAAGCTCCATCTTCTATAATTACAGGAGCAGCTTGTAAAGGCTCTAAAACTCCACCAATACCTACACCTCCAGATAAATGTACATTCTTACCTATTTGCGCACAAGAACCAACTGTAGCCCAAGTATCCACCATTGTTCCTTCATCTACATAGGCACCAATATTCACATAACTTGGCATTAAAATAGTTCCCGCAGAAATATAAGCTCCATGACGTGCTACAGCGTTAGGAACCACACGAATTCCTTTAGCTTCGTAATCTCTTTTTAATGGAATTTTATCGTGATATTCGAAAATACCAGCCTCTAGAGTTTCCATTTTTTGAATAGGAAAATATAAAACTACTCCTTTCTTAACCCACTCGTTTACTTGCCATCCATCTGCTGTTGGTTCTGCTACACGTAACTCACCTGCATCTAATAAATCAACAACTTTTCTAATAGCATTAATTGTAGTTTCTTCTTTTAATAAATCGCGATTATCCCACGCTTTTTCTATAATTGATTGTAATTCTGTCATTTCAATAATTTTCTACAAATATAAAATCTCTATTTCAATATAACGCGAAGATACATTTTTTAAACAGATGCTTGTACCATGTTTAAAATCCGTATTTTTGCCGAAAACAAAGCATTTGGGAAGAATTTTAGCCATCGATTTTGGAAAAAAAAGAACAGGTATTGCGGTCACTGATGAATTACAAATAATCGCATCAGGACTAACGACTGTAAATACCAAAGAATTGATTCCTTTTTTAAAAGATTACACTAAAAAAGAAAATGTAGAACTATTCATTATTGGTAAACCAAAACAAATGGACAATACTGATAGTGAGAGTGAAGAGTTAATACTTTCTTTTTTAAAAAAATTAGAAAAATCAATTCCTAATATTCCTTCCAAAAGAGAAGATGAACGATTTACTTCTAAAATGGCTTTTCAAACAATGATTGATAGTGGTTTAAATAAGAAACAGCGTCAAAATAAAGCTTTGGTTGATGAAATTAGTGCTACCATCATCTTACAGTCGTATTTATATAACAAATAATTTTCTAGCAAAACCATTCTTTGTATTTTTGCACTCTTAAAAAATTAAAAATACATGATTTTACCAATTGTTGCTTACGGAGATCCCGTGTTACGTAAAGTAGGAACAGAAATCGATAAAGATTATCCGCAGTTAGAAAAGTTAATTGCTGATATGAAAGAAACGATGTACAATGCACAAGGTGTAGGATTGGCTGCTCCTCAAATTGGAAAAGCAATTCGTTTATTTTTAATTGATGCCTCTCCTTTTGCTGATGATGAAGATTTATCGGAAGAAGATAGAAAAGCTTTAGAAAACTTTAATCATGTATTTATCAACGCTAAAATTGTTGAAGAGACTGGTGATGAGTGGGCTTTTAACGAAGGGTGTTTAAGTATTCCTGATGTTCGCGAAGATGTATTTCGTCAAGAAACTATTACGATTGAATATCAAGATGAAAACTTCGAAAAGCATACGCAAACTTTAAGCGGATTAGCAGCTCGTGTTTTTCAACATGAATACGATCATATTGAAGGAGTTTTATTTACCGATAAACTATCTTCTTTAAAGAAAAGATTAATTAAAAAGAAATTAGAAAACATTTCTAAAGGAAAGATAAACGCAGGATACAGAATGCGTTTTCCTAACGCCAAAAGAAAATAAGTCTTTAAGACATTAAAATATTATAATATGGAATTTAACAAAATTATTGCCGTAACCGGTAGACCAGGTTTATTTGAAATTTTATCTCAAACAAAAACAGGAGTAATCGTAAAATCTATCGTAGATGGTAAACGTTTCCCTATTACAGCTACACATAATGTTAGTTTATTAGAAAACATTGCTATTTACACATACGAAACAGAAGTTCCTTTAGCTGAAGTTTTTAAAGCAATGGCTGATAAAACTGAAGGAAAAGAAGCTATTTCTCATAAAGAAAGTGGTAAGAAATTAGAAAGTTTTTTTGCTGAAGTTTTACCAGATTATGATAACGAAAGAGTATATACTTCTAACATTAAAAAAGTAGTACAGTGGTTTAATACTTTAGTAAAAGCTAACTTTGATTTTAGTACATTAGCTCAAGTAGCAACTACTGAAGAAGAAGAATAAAACAGTGTCAGTTTTAATTACAACAAAACTGATTTATATTCTATAAAGTTTATTTTCTAAATTTAGACTTTTAAACTTTAACCTTTTTCAATTCGCTAAAATGAATACTCGTAAGCAACAATTAGACGCCTTTAACCGTTTGTTAGATATTATGGATGAACTTCGTGAGAAGTGTCCGTGGGATAAAAAACAAACTTTAGAAAGCTTACGTCATTTAACAATTGAAGAGACTTACGAATTAGCTGATGCAATTCTAGATAATGATTTAGAAGAAATAAAGAAAGAACTAGGCGATGTGCTTTTGCACATCGTCTTTTATGCTAAAATAGGAAGCGAAAAACAAGCTTTCGATATAGCCGACATAGCCAATTCTATTTCAGATAAATTAATTGATCGTCATCCACATATTTATGGTGATGTACAAGTTGAAAATGAAGAAGAGGTAAAACAAAACTGGGAAAAACTAAAACTAAAGGAAGGTAAAAAATCTGTTTTAGAAGGAGTTCCAAAAAGTTTACCGGCAGTTGTAAAAGCCAATCGTATTCAAGATAAGGTTGCTGGTGTAGGATTCGATTGGGAAGAACCACATCAAGTTTGGGAAAAGGTTCAAGAAGAACTTGATGAACTAAATGAAGAAATAGAAAAAGGAAATCAAGAAAACATCGAAAAAGAGTTTGGAGACGTACTTTTTTCTATGATTAACTATGCACGTTTTATCAACGTAAACCCAGAAAATGCTTTAGAAAAAACGAATAAAAAATTCATCAATCGTTTTCAATATTTAGAAGAAGCTGCAAAAAAAGCTGGAAAAGACCTTTCTGATATGTCTTTGACAGAAATGGACGTTTTTTGGAATGAGTCAAAAAAGCTCTATAAATAGATACTAGCTTCAAAAACACTTTTTAGTACCTTTACTCTATGAATATTATAATAATTACAGGAGGAAGTAAAGGAATTGGTAAAGCATTAGCTGAAAAATACGCTCAAGAAAACTACAAAGTATATTCACTATCAAGAAGTATTGTTGATTTACAAAATGTGACTCAAATTTCAGTTGACTTATCAGATAGCAATGCTACTCATAATACTTTTAAAATGCTATTAGATGAAATTAAGAAGCTCGATATTTCATCTATTACATTAATTAATAATGCGGGTAGATTAGGCACCATTGCTAATCTTGAAAACATCTCTTCTGAAGATATCACCAAAAGTATTCAACTAAACACCACTACTCCACTTATTTTATCTAGTTTATTTATTGAAAGGATTCAGAGTCTAAAATGTAAAAAACAGATTATTAGTATTTCTTCAGGTGCTGCAAATAATCCTTACGAAGGTTGGAGTGTATATTGCACTTCTAAAGCAGCTATTGATATGATGACCAGAACCATAGCTACTGAACAAAGTGAGCTTGAAAATGGTGTGAAATGTAATGCCATTTACCCTGGTGTCGTTGATACCAATATGCAAACCAACATTAGAAATACTGATGAAAAAGATTTTAAAAATCTACAACGTTTTATCGATTTAAAAGAAAACAACGAATTATACACTCCTAACTATGTTGCTGAATCTATATATACCATAGATACTCAAAATAAGCTTAACAATGGAGATATTGTGGATATTCGTAGTTTATAAACTTAATTTTAAAAAGATATTATTAAAATTACACATCCAGAACTATTACCAAATTATAAATTGACTTTCTTTGAAAAAATGGAATAAATAATATACTTCATAAAAAAGGGATAGTAATTGCTATCCCTTTTAAATTTTATTCAAATATTAGATTGCGTTTGCTCCTGCTTCAGCAACAGTATGATCATTTTCAACAGAACTACCACTTACACCTATTGCTCCAATTATATTTCCTTTAACATCTTTTACTGGTACACCTCCAGGGAAAGTAATTAACCCGTTGTTAGAGTGTTCTATGTTATATAAAGCACCTCCTGGTTGAGATAACTCACCAATAATTCCTGTATTCATATCAAAAAAACGAGAAGTTTTTGCCTTTTTAATTGAAATATCTAGCGAACCCAACCACGCGCCATCCATACGAGCGAAAGCTACTAAGTTTGCCCCTGCATCAACAACAGCAATGTTCATCTTCGTATCAATTTCTATTGATTTAGCTTTTGCTGCTAGTATTATTTTTTCTGCTTGTTCTAATGTAATATTCATAATATTTTATTTTTTATTAATTTATAATGATACTGCAAATTTAGCGTAGTAATACATTTGAACTATTACTAGAAAAGCTCAATCAGTTATGAAAAAAGGTCAAACTAACTCAACATTCAATTTATCACCTGATTTTCAATAAAAATAAAATATTATTATTTAGATTTCTGAGGGATTTACCCCAAATTTATTTTTAAAAGCACTACTAAAGTTAGATAAATTATTGTAGCCCAAATCAAAATACACCTCTGACGATTTTAAACCCTCTCTTAATATTAATTCTTTAGCTTTTAACAATCTTTTATCACGAAACCATCTACCGGGAGAAACTTCAAATTCTTTTATAAAATGTCTCTTAAAGGTTGAAAGGCTCATATTACACAAAAAAGCAATTTCTTCTAACGTAAGTGAAGTATAAACGTTTTTCTCTACTACTTTTTTTAATGGAGATTTTTCTTTTGCTATTAAGGACAATAAATAGTTTTCAAAATTAACTCCATATTTATTAATTAAATACAACAAAAGCTCTTCGAACTTAACTGTTAATAAAGTATTCATAAAACCAACAGGAGCATCCATTATAGTTGATAATGAATTTAGGTATGAATCGAAATACGAATCGTTTTCTATAACAAAATAAGAAATTGCTTCTTTATATTCTTGATTGTCTTTTATATGCTTTTGTATAAACTCTTTTAAGCGTTTTTCTGAAAAAAAGAAAAGTTTGCAGTAATATGTTTCTTCAGTATCTAACAGCTCACTCCAAAGGCAGTTTCCTTTTTTTAAAAGTAATGATTGACTATTATCAACTAAAACAGAAGTATCGGCAAAATGAACTTGTTTTTTTCCTGTTTGAAGAAAACTAAACATATGTCTATTTAAATTGACCTTCGTTTTAATAATATCTTCCGTCATTTTAAAATCATACACTAACAAATCAGGAATGCTTTCTTGATTTTTCATATACGATTCAGGAATATTTTCTATAGCCATTTAGTTCTTTTAAATACAGTATTTACATCAAACTAAATTACAAAAAAGATTACTCTAAAAAGCCTTGTTCTTTCATCCAAGTATCTGAATAAATTTTATCCATATAGCGAATACCGTGATCAGGTAAAATAATTACCACAAAACTATTATCATTAAAAACACCTTTTTCAGCATACTGTTTTGTTGCTTGTATTACAGCTCCTGAAGTATATCCACAGAATAAACCTTCTTCTTGTACCAGCTCTCTTGAAGCTAAAGCGGCTTCTTTATCTGAAACTTTTTCATATACATCTACAACATCAAAATCTGTTGCTCCTGGCACTAAATTTTTACCTAAACCTTCTATTTTATAAGGTGATATTTCGCTTTCATCAAGTTCACGAGTTTCATGGTATTTTTTAATTACCGAACCAATAGCATCAACTCCCAAAATTTGTATCTCTGGATTTTGTTCTTTTAAATACCTTCCAGTCCCAGAAATAGTTCCTCCGGTTCCACTAGCAACAATTATATGCGTTACCTTGCCTTGAGTTTGCTTCCAAATTTCAGGTCCTGTTGTATGGTAATGTGCTTCAATATTTAGCTCATTAAAATATTGATTAATATAAATAGAATTTGGAGTTTCTTTATGAATTCTCTTTGCTGTTTCGTAATACGAACGAGGATCATCTGCCGCAACATTTGCTGGACATACATGTACCTCAGCTCCCATTGTTTTTAAAACATCAATTTTATTTTGAGATGATTTATCGCTTACAGCTAAAATACACTTATAACCTTTTACTAAAGCGATCATTGCTAAAGAAAAACCTGTGTTACCTGAAGTTGTTTCCACAATTGTATCACCAGGAGTAAGAATTCCTTTTTTTTCAGCATTTTCAATAATATGCAATGCTATTCTATCTTTAGCAGAATGCCCAGGATTAAACGCTTCAACCTTTGCATAAAAATCACCTGGCAAATCTTTAGTTATTCTTTGTAGTTTAACAATAGGTGTTTGTCCTACTAAATCTAATATACTTTTTGCTATACCCTGGTTTCTCATTCTCTATATTTAATAAAAACGTCATTTTAAGAAAGAATTGCTACATCAATCTTAAAATGACGCTTCTCTCAATCGAGGGCAAAAATATGATTATTTATCTAACTTACTTTCTAACATTAATAAGAAAGTATACTCTTCTGCAGTTTCTTTTAAAGCGTCAAATCTCCCTGAAGCACCTCCATGACCTGCATCCATATTTGTATGTAAAAACAACATGTTATTATCTGTTTTTACATCTCTTAATTTAGCAATCCATTTTGCTGGTTCCCAGTATTGTACTTGACTATCGTGTAAACCAGTTGTAATTAACATATTTGGATATTCTTTCACTTCTACTTGATCGTACGGAGAATATGATTTAATATAATCATAATACTCTTTATCATTAGGATTTCCCCATTCGTCATATTCACCTGTAGTTAACGGAATACTATCGTCTAACATGGTAGAAATTACATCTACAAATGGAACAGCTGCAATAATTCCGTTATACAATTCAGAATTCATATTAATAATTGCTCCCATTAATAAACCTCCTGCTGAACCTCCCATAGCATATAAATGCTCTGGTGAAGTATAATTGTTCTCAATTAGATATTTAGAACAATCAACAAAATCGTTAAAGGTGTTTTTCTTGTTCAACATTTTCCCATCTTCGTACCAATCTCTTCCTAAGTATTGACTTCCACGAATATGTGCTAAAGCAAAAATAAATCCGCGATCTAACAAACTTAAACGTGTAGTAGAAAATCCGTCGTTTACAGTATATCCATACGATCCATATGCATATTGTAAAATTGGCGTTGAATTACCTACTTTGGTATCTTTATGATGTACAATAGACAAGGCTACTTTTTTACCATCACGTGTTGGAACCCAAATACGTTCACTTACATAATTCTCTTTATTAAACTTCCCTCCTAAAACTTCTTGTTCCTTTTTAATTTCTTTAGATTGATCTTTCATGTTGAAATCAATCACAGAACTTGGAGTAGTCATAGAATTGTATGAATAACGAATTACATCAGTGTCAAATTCAGGGTTCGCATATACGCCTGCTGAATATGTTTCTTCATCAAACGGCAAATAATAATCTTCTGAATTATCCCAACGTTTAATTCTAATTTTATTCAACCCTTCATTTCTTTCTTCTAAAACTAAATAATCTTTAAAAATTGAAAAATCTTCAAATAAAGTATCCTCTCTATGTGGAATTACATCTATCCAGTTTTCTTTTGAAGTTTTATTTTCAGGAGTTCTCATCAACTTAAAATTGGTTGCTCCATCTTTATTGGTTTTAATATAAAAATGATTTCCATAATGAGCGATATCATATTCTAAATTACGCTCACGCGGTTGAATCATTCTAAACTCACCTTCAGGATTATCAGCTTCTAATACTTGATATTCTGTAGATACAGTGTTATATGAACCAATTACTATATATTTTTTAGACTTTGTTTTAGTAACAAAAGTTCCGAATGTTTCATCTTTTTCTTCAAAAACTAAAATATCTTCAGAAGCATCGGTACCCAAGATATGTTTGTAAATTTTTGAACTACGTAAAGTTTGTGGATCTTGTTTTGTATAATAAATTGTTTTGTTATCATTCGCCCAAACAGAACCTCCTGTAGTATTTTCAATTTTATCAGCGTGAATCTTACCGTTTTCTAAATTTTTAATTTGAATCGTGTATTGACGACGACTAACTGTATCTACAGCAAATGTTGTTAATTTATTGTTTGGTGAAATTCCTAAACCACCTAATTGAAAATACTCATGTCCTTCCGCCTCATCATTTACGTCAAACATAATTTCCTCTTCAGTACTTAAGTTTCCTTTTTTTCGGCTATAGATTGGATACTGCTGCCCTTTTTCGAAACGAGTAATATAGAAATACCCATTCTTTTTATAAGGTACAGATTCATCATCTTCCTTAATACGACCTTTCATTTCTTGAAACAATTGCTCTTGAAACTCTTTCGTTTCAACAGTCATCTCATTATAATATGCATTTTCTGCATTTAAATAGTTATATACTTTTTGCGTTTGTTCATCTTTTTCTTTAGCGTTTTTTTGCTCATCGGTTAAACGCATCCAAAAATAATCATCTGTACGTATATCTCCGTGCTTCTCTAAAGTAATTGGTTGCTTTTCAGCTACTGGAGTTTTTATATCTTTCTTCATTTCTTACTTTTTGCAGGATGCAAAAATAAGACTAAAAGCCATAGCAAAAAGCATATTCTTTTTCATTTTATTAACCATAACTAAATTCATTGTGAAAATGCTATTTTTGTTTTCAAATAAACTATAAATAAAAGATAAATGTTTGGAGATATTTCGGGTATGATGGGTAAACTACAAGAAGCTCAACAAAAAGTTGAAGAAACAAAAAAACGTTTAAATACTGTTTTAATCGATGAAGTATCAGCTGGTGGAAAAATAAAAATTACAGTAACTGCTAACAGAGAAATTAAAGCTATTAACATAGATGAATCTTTATTAGAAGATAAAGAAGAGTTAGAAGATTATTTAATATTAGGATTAAACAAAGCTTTACAAAGAGCGGGAGAAATTAACGAACAGGAGTTAGCGGTAGCTGCCAAAGCTGGAATGCCTAATATTCCTGGAATGGATATGTTTAAATAACCAGTATGTATTTACAATTAGAAGACTATATGTTGCCTTGTTTAAATAAGAAACTCTTTGGAGTTGACTGTTTAGGTTGTGGTATGCAAAGAGCTTTAAATCTATTAATACATGGTGAATTTATAGCCGCTTTTAAAATGTATCCTGCTATATACACCTTGTTATTATTAGCTGGAGTTATTATTATAAATTTCTTTTATAAAATAAAGTTAGCTCAAAAAATAATTTCTATTTTAGCTATAATTAACGTACTTATTATTGTAATAAGTTATGTTTTAAAAATAAATCAATCAATTTAAACAAACTATGGAAAAACAAAAGTTACCAAATTCAACAGGAGTATTAGTACTAGGTATCCTTTCAATTTTAGGATGTTGTTGTTATGGCTTTATCGGGTTAATTCTAGGTATTGTTGCTTTAGTTTTAGCAAAAAAAGCTACAGCTTTACACTATGAAACCCCAGATGAATATGACGGAATAAACAATGTTAAAACAGGTAAAATTCTAGCTATTGTAGGTATTATTTTAAGTGCTATATACCTTATAATAATTATAGGGATGGTTTCTTATTTTGGATGGGATGCAATTCAAAACCCAGAACTAATGCAGGAACGATTAAATGAACTTCAAAATAGTTAAAAAAAAGCGACCAAAATAGGTCGCTTTTTTTATATCATTCCTTTTGCTTTAAACTCTAAATATTTATTAATTACGTTTACCGATAAATGTTGTGGTTTGGTTAAAATAGCATGCACACTATTTCTTTCAAGTTCCTTTACAATTAAACGTTTTTCAAATGCATACTTTTCTGCTATTGTTTTATGATATACACTCTGCAGATCTTCTGCATTTTCTGTAATTAATGTATCTAATTCAGTATTTTCAAAAAACACTGTTACCAACAAATGCTTTTTAGCTATTGCTTTTAAATATGGTAGTTGACGTTTTAATGCCGAAATATGTTCAAAATTAGTGTATAATATCAATAAACTTCTTTGGTTAATTTTTCTTCTGATTGTTGCATTTAATAAAGCAAAATTAGCATCAGAAAAATTAGTAGTTATATTATACAACTCTTCATTAATAACCGATAAGTTTGTTTTTTTATTACTAGCTGCAATAATCTTTTCTACATTTTTAGAAAAAGTAAGCATTCCTGCTTTGTCATTCTTAAGTAATGCTATATTAGAAAAAGCTAAAGTCGAATTAATCGCGTAATCTAGTAACTTTAATCCTTCAAAAGGCATTTTCATTACTCGCCCTAAATCGATGATTGAATAAATAGGTTGTGATCGTTCATCTTGGTATTGATTTACCATTAACTCCCCTCTCTTAGCTGTAGCCTTCCAATTTATCGTGCGAACATCATCTCCTGGAATATAGTTTTTTATTTGCTCAAACTCCATTGTATGTCCAATACGTCTAATTTTTTTCATTCCAAACTCTGTCAAGTTATTATGCATTGCCAAAAACTCGTACTTTTTCATTTGAATATACGATGGGTATACTTTTACTTCTTTGTTTTCAGAAAAAGAATATCTTCTTGAAAAAATTTGCAATATTGATGAAGCAAATACATGTACACTCCCAAATTTATAAGCACCTCTTTCTACAGGTCGTACATGATAGGTATAAGTAGATTTCTCTCCAGATTGTAAAGATGTTGTATAATTAAAATCTCTTTTTTGAAACTGAGCTGGTAATTCATCAATCAAAGAAATTACTGTTTGGAAAGGGTAGTTATTTTCCAACGTAATCGCGATTTCATTTTCATCAGAATTAGACAATTTATCAGACACAATTCGTTTTGCTGAAAATCCGTTTTTAAATCGATATAAAATAAGCACATCAATACACATTACAAGTACAAACAACCAAACCAACATCCATGCAATCGAGTAAACCACAGGAAACCAAAACGACACTAAAAACAATGCCGAAAAAACAGCTATGTATATAAAAAATCGGTTGTGTATGTATATGGATTTAAAAAACTGAATCACTATCTTGGTACTTCTACAGATTGTACAATCATCTCAATAACTTTATCGGCTGTCATACCTTCCATTTCACGCTCAGGCGTAAGCATAATTCTATGACGTAATACTGGGTAAATACTCTTTTTAACATCTTCTGGAATTACAAAATCTCGTCCGTTAATAGCCGCAAATGCTTTAGAAGCCATTAACACTGCAATACTTGCTCTTGGTGAGCCACCTAAATATAAATGTGCATTATTACGTGTATTTGATATTAGTTGTGCGATATATTTTATAATCTTTTCTTCTACCAATACTTCAAATACTTTACTTCTGTATTCTAATAAATCAGCTTCAGTTAAAACAGCTTCTATTTTAGATTGTGGTAACTCTCCTTTACGATCGTTATGAGCAGTAATAATTTTAATTTCTTCTTCTAAATTAGGATACCCAACATTTATTTTGAATAAAAAACGATCTAATTGCGCCTCAGGTAATGCATAAGTTCCCTCCTGCTCTATTGGGTTTTGTGTAGCCAAAACCATAAATGGTGGATTCATTTTATATTGAGTTCCATCCATCGTAATTTGCTTTTCTTCCATTACCTCAAATAATGCAGCTTGTGTTTTTGCGGGAGCTCTGTTGATTTCATCTATCAACACTACATTTGAAAAAATTGGTCCTTTTTTAAATTCAAAATCAGAGGTTTTCATATTTAATACCGATGTTCCCAACACATCTGAAGGCATTAAATCTGGTGTAAACTGAATTCTACTAAAATCTGTCGCAATTGTTTTGGCTAACAATTTTGCTGTTACTGTTTTTGCAACTCCTGGTACACCTTCTATCAATACATGTCCGTCTGCTAATAAAGAAACCAATAAGAGCTCTATAGACTCTTCTTGACCAACAATTACTTTACTTAATTGTTCTTTTATTTTAACAACAGCTTCTTTTAATTTTGATAAATCTATTCTGCTTGAAAATAGTTCATTTCCTTCTGTTGATTGTGTATTCTCTGCATTCATACTCTTATATTTTTAATACTTTAAATTCTTCTATCGTTTTATTTAAAGCTATTAATTCTTCTTGTGTTATTTTTTCTTTTGATTCTACTACTGCTATTTGTTTAAATATTTTTTTTACTTCTTCTAATGAATTTCCACTTCTACTGGCTAGATTCTCATAAAAAATAGCGTCAATTTTTAAAGTTGATAATCGATAATGTGTTCTTATATATTCTAAAAAGTAATTTATTTTATGAGCTGCGATGTTTTTATGATCAGACTTTTCATAATACATATTCGCTATCGTTCTTGTAAATGCTAAACTCTGATTTTTTAAAGGGGTTACAACTGGTATAAATCGTTGATTTCTTTTTCCTTTAAAAATGATAAAGAATAATACCCCAATCAAGGCAATATAATACGCCCATTTTAAGTGTTTCGAACTTAAAATATAATGCATTGGTGATGTTATTCTGCTTTTACCAGTTTTGTAATAAGTATCCCATAAAATAATAGCATCACTACCTACTGAATCAACTCCTCCTGAAGCTTTTTCTTTTTTAGAATTATTCTTATTTAAATACGATAATACATTTGCTACATACTCATAATTGGTATCTAACAACATATTGTAATTTGTAAATGCTTCAGGAAACGTATGCAGATAAAAATTCCCTTCTCCGTATGAATTTTTTATAAAATTTGGTTTTGTACCGATAATAGAATCGTTTCCATCTTTAATTAATAACTCTCCTAAAACTGTTGTTTTTAAAGTATCAATTTTAGAGAAATATAAGTTCGAGAAATCTCTATCGAAGTGATATTCTTTATCTTTAAAGCTCGGGTTACTCATTTTTTGATAAAACTTCTCTTCAAAAGAAGTTGAGTTAAACGATTTTGTTTTAATATTTAACTCATCTATATGTACTCCGTTTGTTGCTATAAAGACATTATTCCCTCTTTTTACAAAACTTAGTAATTTATTAAATTCATCCTCACCAAAATTAAGTGCGTTATCTACAAAAAAGTAAGTCCCTCTATTGGTAGAATCCTTTAAAAACAAATACGGATTCTCATAAACATCCCTAACATTTTCTTCATCAAACAATGAAGACATTTCTTTATGCAAAATATAAGTTCCGTAGGGAATCTTATCTTTTGCAGCATAACTTGGAAACCAATTTATTTCTTTTGGCTTTATAGATTCTACATATACAATACCTAATAGTATAAATAATAGCAAACCAATATATATTTTTAGTTTCTTATCCAAGTGCTTAAATTTTAGCTATTACCCTTTTAAAATTCGTTTCTGCTTGCACAAAGGCAACCTCATCAATTAAAAACTCACCATACCATACATAATCGTACAAATACGTTAATTGTTCAAAATCATTATTGAGTTTTGTTGAAGATAATTCTTTAATATAGTCTTCGTTAGTTTTCTCTTGTTGCCAAGAAATTAATTCTTTTTCTGATAAATTTTTAAGTAACAATAAATAATAATAACGAACTGCTAATTGGTAATTCTTGTCTGTAATTGCTTTTTGAATTAAACTTGGTAAGTCTTTATCTCTTATAAGCTCCTCTTCATCAGAAAGATTAACAATAGATTTGTTTGTTTTACCTTCTAAAACATTTCTAGTATTTACTTTTAAAAAGAATTTGATTAGAAAAAATAACACCAATCCAGCAATTATATAAGGTAAAACTCTTAACAACCAAGCGAGAAAACCTACAGCTGGAGTAATATCATCAAAGAAAAATGATAATACTCTTTTAATAGTTCTTTTAAACCAATTCCAAGCTTTTTCTATAAAGGTTGGTTCCCTTTTTTCTACAACATAGATAAAATCTTCTTGCTGTTTATAGGCTTCTATTTTTTTTACATCAAATTTCTTTTGTTCAATAAATGAATCATCATATTGAACTAATTTTTCATCTGATTGTGAATAAACGCAAACAGAAAACAATAAAAATGTTATGTAAAAAAGAAACTGTTTCAAAAGATTATCTACCTAAACTATCTATTTTTTCAATGGTTCCTGTTTGATTTTTTTGTTCATTAATATCAAAATATAAAAACACATTAGTTATTAAAGTAATTGAATAAAACATGAACTGTCCAACTATTGAAATTAAGTTTAAAAATAAATATATAGGGTCACTAAATAATCCAAATACTGCTGTAGGATCTTCATTTCCTATTCCGATTCCCATTTGAATAAATTGATATATAACTGCTGGTATTTGAAATACATATCCCAAAATACTTACTAAAATTGCCACTACAATTACAACTCCGAAAGTTTCCCAGAAATGACCTGTTATAAAACTAAAACATTTACCGATTGTTGAAGTTGCCGATTCATTTTCGAACACTAAAATTGAAGCTCCTAACGATAAAACAGTCCAAGTATAAAACATCGGAAATACACATAACATTACACTTGTAAAAACTATTAACGCTGATAAAATCCCAAAACCTGTAAAAGACCAAAAACGTTCTTTTGTACCGTTAATAACATCTTCGTTATTTACCATTCCTTTATTATCAATATAGGATTTTATATAATGCATTCCAGCTAAGTTGATAAAAATGAAAGCAACTAAATATGCTACCATCATGATAAATGCAGATGAAAACATACCGAGAACTCCACTAGTATCTTCTGAAACTAAAGATGAAATTGACATCATATAATAAATCATTGCTGCGACAGCTATTAAAATAGGAATCGCTGCTACTTTAAGAATCGTAAGAAAAAATGATTTCCCTTCTAATCGAATAAACTTAAAAGCATCAGTAATAATACTTCCTAAATCTCTTTCTTTTTTAAACTCTATGTATTCTTTATTCATTTTTTAGTTGATTTTTATAAACTTGTCTTGGATATATTACGTAGTAAAATATAATAATTGTTAATGATGAAACTATAATTATTATTGCTAACCAATCTGGCATCTCGGTATGTCGGGTTACAAACCCCTCTAAAAAACCAGCAATAATAAAAAACGGAATTGTACTAACCATTATTTTTAATCCATCTTTCATGCTTCTTTTAAAAGATTCTAATCGAGAATAGGTCTTAGGAAATAACAATCCGTTACCTAAAACCAAACCTGCACAACCCGCAATTACAATTACGGCTATTTCTATAGTACCATGAATCCAAATGGTTCTAGACGATTCCCACAATAACCCTTTATCATAGAAAAAATATAGAAATGATCCCAACATTATTCCGTTTTGCATCATAATATATAAAGTACCTACCGAGAATAGCATCCCAAAAACAAAAGCGTACATTGCTACTCGTATATTATTAATGGTAATACCTATAAACATATCTACTTCGTTTGCTTTTTTATATACACCCATCGGGTCTCCTTTTTCGATATTCTCTAAAGTCATGTTTACATAACTATCTCCTAAAATAAGACGCACAAAATCAATATCATTTGCAGAAGAAAAAGCACCGCAAATGGTAAAGAAAGCAAATACAGTAAAAGTGATTAATAATTGTTTTTGATATTTATAAAACATCAAAGGGAATTCTGTTTTAAAAAAGCTGATAAATCTATTCTTACTTTCTTTCTTTGTTTTATAAATTTTTTGATGCGCTACCGATGCTATCGAATTTAAGTAAACAACAGTACTACCTTTAGGGTAAAAGGTTTTTGCGTAACTTAAATCATCAGTTAGCTCCACATATAAATCAGATAATTTATCAGGAGAGAGTACTGTTTTTTTATACAATGCATCTTCAAACAACTGCCATTTTTCTTTGTTTTTATTTACAAAAGCAGCTTCTCTCATTTAGCAAAAAAATTATAGCATATTTTTTTAGAAATTTCGCTAATCATAGAATATTTTTATCTTCGCTAATCTAAAAAAAGTTAAAGAAATATCATCAAAAAAATTGAAAAACTAATTCATGGATAATTTTCAAATTGAAACTGCACAAAACATTTCTATAAGTCAAAATGTTGCACATATTACTACCAGAATCGGTTCTTATTTAATTGATGCTTTATTTATAATAGGGTATGTTTTTATAGTATTTTTTATAATGGGAATGTTAAACATGGATCCAGATATGAAATACATGAGTTTTTACATGCTTTTAATGCTACCTGCTTTTTTTTACAGCTTAGTTTTTGAAGTTTTGATGAACGGACAAACACCTGGTAAATATTTTAACAATACTAGAGTTGTAAAATTAGATGGTTCTAAACCAACTTTTGGAAGTTATTTAATTAGATGGTTATTACGAATTGTAGATTTCAGTTTAGCAAGCGGATCGGTTGCTGTTTTAACCATTTTACTAAACGGAAAAGGACAACGTTTAGGTGACCTTGCTGCGGGTACTACCGTTATTTCTGAAAAGAAAAGAATTACTTTAAAAGACACTATTGCTAACGATGTAGTAGACAACTACACTCCTACTTACTCTCAAGTTACATTATTAACGGATGATGATATACATACCATTAAAAATGTTTTTAGAGATGCTAAAAGAAAAAGAAACCACAAAGTTATTTTAAAACTTCATTCTAAAATTATAGAGTTAACAGGAATTACTACCAATCAAAACCCTATGAATTTTGTTGATACTGTTATAAAAGACTACCACTTTTACGCTAAACAATAAATAATTTATCGTTAGTTAACTGAGAATTAACCCAATGCGCTTTTTGCTTAAAAATCGTTAATAAAAAGGATAAAAAAAACAACTCTTCAATTATTATATCCTCTATTTTCGTCTTCTTTTTATTCAAATTTAGGGGACAAGAATAAACATGAACAACGAAAAAAATTGGTTGCAATACTATAAAAACAGTTTATCAGATAGTGAAAATTTAGCTATCGATATTTCTAAAATTAAAAATCTATTTCATCAAAATTCTTCTAATTTAAGCAACGCACTTATTAATGCTAAACAAGCTAATGAGTTATTAGATGTTGAAGAACGAAGAATAAATCGTTTAAAAGGAATTACTAAAAAAGATAGTAATAAATGGCATAAAGTTGAAGAAACCAAAATACTAATTGCTCCTTTTTATTTAGAATATCAAACAGATAATACTAAATTTAAACAACGTACTATTCACCCTTTTTGGTTAACAGCTGTTGTAAATCGTTCTGGGCAATTATCTGCTCCGAAAGATTTATTCCCACTTATTGTTCGCAATTACTTAACTCCAATTGCTGATGTAAAAAACGATTTTATCTTTTCTTCTATCGACACCATTTTAGAAGCAAAAGAATTAGATACTCCTTATACCGAATATGAAGATGAAACTATTTCTTGGGATGTATATTGGAATTATATTAACGAAATATTTTCTGCAATAACCCATAACAGTATCTATCATTATCGTGCAGAACGTTACACTACAAAACATCAATTAACTTATTTTGCAATAAGTTCTAAAATATCTACGGCAAAAAGTATTCTTTTTTTATACGAAAACCTATTAAAAAACGAAGAGGAGTTACCTGTCCTCTCTAAAGTTATTAATCCACATACTCGAGAACGGGAAAATGCTATTACTGATGATGGTTTTTTAAGCAATAACCATTTACATTTAGGACAGATGTCAAACGAGTTTCCGTTATCTATCAGTCAACGTAAAACTTTACTATCATATTTAACTGCCGAAGAAAATGCAGTAACTGCTGTAAACGGACCGCCTGGAACCGGAAAAACAACCTTATTACAAAGTTTAGTAGCTACCGAATTTGTAAAATCGGCCATAAAAGGAGAAGATGCTCCAGTTATTTTAGCTTGTTCTAACAACAATCAGGCGGTTACCAATATTATTGATAGTTTTATCAATTCTAAAAGTTCTATGGAAGGCTTATCTGAACGATGGATTCCTGATTTTAACGGATACGCTACTTACCTTCCTTCCAATTCTAAAAACACTAAAAAGTTAAAAGACATTAATTTTTTAAAAGGAAATTTATTTGGTCATGAAGGTACTTTATGTGATTTAGAAGATGAAAAATACGTACAAGAAGCTGAATATTATTTCTTAACCAATTTCTGTAATTATTTTAATGTAGAAACCAACTCTTTAGAAGATGTTTGTGAAGATTTACAAGAAAAAATTATTGAGATAGAAGACACTTTAATTGATGGAGTAAATTATGCTACCAACTATATTAATTCTATTAATAATATTAATAAAATCCTTTTAAAAGAAAGTAACTATATTAAAAAAGATGCTTTTAAAATTGGTAATCTAAAAGAGTGGAGAACTATACTTACAAACTTAAAATCATCCATAAAAAAAACAGATTTTATAGAGCAAGTAAAGCAATATTTTAAAGTTGATACTGAAGTAAATATTGATAATCCAAATTGGATTTTTAAAATTACTGAAGAAGTCATTTCTAACGAAGAAAAAACCGCTTCTTTTATAAAAAAATGTCTAGTTGATTTAAACTTAGCCTTACAATCAAACTTACAATTAAAAAACTGGAAGTTTGAGAATAACATTAAAGGGTTGCCTTTTGTTTCAGAAGAACAAATGTGGAAGTATGAGTATGAAAAAATAAACTCTAACGACACCACTCAACGCTTCTTTTATGATGAGTTAGATATGGAACTACGTCACAAAGCTTTTTTACTAGCAACCCACTATTGGGAGGCTCGTTGGCTACTAGCCACCCAAGAAGTTATTGAACATAATACCGAAAAAGGAACTGGTGAAAATGCTATAAAAAACAAGTGGAAACGTAGAGCAATGTTAACTCCTTGTTTTGTGGCTACTTTTTATATGGCTCCGAGTCATTTTTTATACAGTCAGTTTCAAGGAGAAGATGAAAATGGAAGGCCTATTTTCGAATATCTTCCTTTATATAACTTCTTAGATTTATTAATTATTGATGAAGCTGGTCAGGTAACTCCTGAAGTTAGTATTCCTGTATTTTCACTAACTCAAAAAGCATTTGTTATTGGAGATTTAAAGCAAATTGAACCCATTTGGTCGATTCCTCCTAAAATTGATTTTGGAAATTTATCCAATCTTAATATGTTTCAAAATGAAAATGATAAAGAGTATCTAAAAAAATTAGGTTTTTTAGCATCAAGTGGAAGCATTATGAAAATGTCTCAAAATGCTTGTGAGTTCGAAACTCCTTTAGCTGAAGAAAAAGAACAAGGATTAGTTTTATTAGAGCATAGAAGATGTAATGATGAAATTATTAACTTTTGTAATGAACTTGCTTATAATGGTATTTTAAAACCAATGAAAGGAAAAGCTAAAGATACACAAGCTTTTCCGTCAATGATGGCATATCATATAGAAGGATTTAGCGAACGTAAGTTTAACAGTCGTTGTAATATAAAAGAAGTAAATGCGATTATATCTTGGCTACAACAAAACAAAGAAACCATCCAAGAAGCTTATAAAGTTGAAAGTATTGAAAGTGAATTAGGTATTATTACTCCGTTTGCTAGTCAAAAGGGAGAATTATCTAAAGCTTTAACGGATGCTGGTTATAACGTAAACGATATCAAATTAGGTACTGTACATGCTTTACAAGGCGCTGAGCGCAATATTATTCTATTTAGTTCCGTGTATTCTAATGAAGATGAAGGCACCATGTTTTTTGAAAAAGATAACAAACCAAACATGCTTAACGTAGCGGTTTCTAGAGCTAAAGAGAGTTTTATATTATTTGGTGATACACGTATTTTCGATGAAACTAAAAACACGCCATCGGGAGTTTTAAAAAGACATTTAAATGTATATGAAATGGCAAATTAAAACACCTTATAAATAAAAAAAGGAGCGATTTTAAATCGCTCCTTTTTTATCAAAACTTAAATAAGTTTATTTCTTAAACTCAGAAATTGTTTTCTTGATTATAGAAATACAATCACCTAATTGCTCTTCGTTCATTACTAATGGTGGCGCAAAACGAATAATGTTTCCGTGTGTTGGTTTTGCTAATAATCCGTTATCACGTAACTTGATACAAATATCCCAAGCAGTTGAACTTTCTTCTGTATCGTTAATTAAAACAGCGTTTAATAAACCTTTACCTCTTACCGACTTTACTAAATCAGTAGTCTCGGCAAACTCTGCTAATTCTGCTCTAAATATTTTACCTAAACGCTCAGCATTATCTGCTAAGTTTTCCTCTTGTACAACTTCTAAAGCTGCTACAGCTACTGCTGCTGCAACTGGATTACCACCGAAAGTAGATCCGTGGTTCCCAGGCTTAATAACGTTCATGATGTTATCGTTTGCTAATACTCCAGAAACTGGATACGCACCTCCACTTAATGCTTTTCCTAAAATTAAAACATCTGGTTTTACATTTTCATGATCTACCGCTAACATTTTTCCTGTACGTGCTATTCCTGTTTGAACTTCATCAGCAATAAATAATACATTATGCTTTTCACATAATGCTTTTGCAGCTGCTAAATATCCTTCAGAAGGAACATATACTCCTGCTTCTCCTTGAATTGGTTCTACTAAGAAACCTGCTATATTTTTATCACTCTCTAAAGCTTCTTCTAAAGCTTTTAAGTTATTATATTCAATTTTGATGAAACCGTCTGTGTAAGGACCGAAATTCTTACGAGCTACAGGATCGTTAGAAAAAGAAATAATCGTTGTGGTACGACCGTGAAAGTTATTTTCACAAACCACAATTTGTGCATCATTTTCGTTAATTCCTTTTACTTCGTATGCCCATTTTCTACATAATTTCAAAGCAGTTTCTACTGCTTCTGCACCTGTATTCATAGGTAATAATTTGTCAAAACCAAAAAGCTCTGCTGCAAATTTTTCATAGTTACCTAATCTGTCGTTATAAAAAGCACGAGAAGTTAACGTTAATGTTTGCGCTTGGTTTACCATTGCACCAACAATTTTTGGGTGACAATGTCCTTGGTTTACTGCTGAATAAGCAGATAAAAAGTCATAATACTTTTTTCCTTCAACATCCCACACATGTACACCTTCACCTTTACTTAATACTACTGGTAATGGATGGTAGTTGTGTGCTCCATACTTGTTTTCTAAATCGATCGCTTGTTGCGAAGTTAATTGGTCTAAAACAGCCATTTTAAAATAATTTTTAATTCATAAAAAACTATTCCTGTTTACCTTTATCCTTTCGAAGAGTCTTCGAAAATTCAGCGTGGGAAAGAAATCATCCCTAAAAAGTGCTGCAATTTACTAAATATTACATGTGTTTTAAAATCTTAATCAGACATTTTTCCTGATAATGAAGAAACCTGTAATTCTAAACGTTTAATTTCTCTAATTAATGCTTTTTTATCCATTTGCATCCATGCAAATATTTTTAACATACTAACACCTAGTAAAAATATTAATGTACCGGTTGACCATTGAATAAACTCTTTAGTTGTTGTTGCTTCAAAAAACTGAACAATACAGTAAATAAATAATCCAAAAAAAACTAAATTCATAATATTCATTAGTACCATTATCCATTTATTTTTTCCTTGAAACAATCCACCAACCATTTGCCAAACATTTTGCTCTTCCAATTCTTGATAAAATTTTACTTCTTCTTCTGTTAATGTTTCTTTTATTAACTTGTCTATCTCTTCTGTTGAATTCATAATATTTACTTTTTTAAAATTGTTTTTAACTTTTCTCTTGCGTGAAAGAGTCTTGATTTGGCAGTACCTATTGATATATTTAATAGTTTACTAATTTCTTTTAACGAATATGATTCTGTATAAAATAATTTAATAACTACTTGTTGTTCTATAGATAATTTTTGAATAGCTTTTAAAAGCTTATTTTTTAATTCCTGCTGTTCATCCTGCTCTTCTTCAAGAATATATCTTTTATTTTCTTTATAATATTTTTGATACTTACCTTCTACTCTTTTATTAGCCCGTAACCAATCGATTGCTTTTCTATTAACAATACTAATTGACCAACTCTTAAATCGTTCAGGGTTTTCAAGTGTTGGTAATTTATGTAATATCGTTTGCCAACTTTCTTGTGCAATGTCTTTTGCTATATCAGTATCTTTTACATACCAAAAAGCCAACCTACAGAATTGTACATGCCATTTTTTAACTAATAAAGAAATTACTTGTTTATTTCCTGATTGATATTGAAGAACCAATTCTTTATCAGTTATACTATTTAAATTTTTCATAATTGATTACATCACATAGACGTAGAAAAAGTTAAAAGGTTCATTTTTTATCTAAAATAAATCAATTTAAATAAATGTGACTTTATCTAAACATCTTGTGTCATAAACAAAAAGCTATAAACATTTAATCAATTATAGTTTTATTATCTTTATAAAAACTAATCTAAAAATTATGAAAAAAACGTTATTCTTTGTTCTTTTTTTAGCTACGATTGTTGCATGTAAATCTACTTCGACAGTTAATACTAAGTTGGACAATAAAACCGAGCGCATGCTAAAAGGTAACTGGACAATTGCTTCAGTAAACTTTCCTGGATCTAATTACTTTAATGTAAATTCTTTTAATATAGAAGACTCTAAATGTTTTGTTGGTAGTAACTGGAGTTTCATTTCAAACAATAACAAAGGAGAAATGAGTTTAAATAACCCTAGTACTAATTGTAAAGAATTTAGCTCTCCTATTACTTGGTATGTAAACAAAGATGGAAACTTTGTATTAAAAATAATAAATAACCATAAAGCTAAAGAAGTTAATAATGGTTTTGTTTTAGATGTTAAAAACGTAACGGAAACTAGTTTCGATTTAATTGATAAAATTAACGTTGCTGGAGACATCAAAAATATTACATACTCATTTCAAAGAAAATAATCATAAAAAAATATATCATGAAAAAAGCAATTATATATAGTCTATCAATTTTATTTTTAGCTTCAAGTATTTTTACATCTTGTAGCTCTGTTAAAAATGCAAACAATACTCAAAAAGGTGCAGTAATTGGTACAACAGCAGGTGCAATTTTAGGTGCAGTAATTGGTAACAATGTTGGAAATGGAAAAAACTCTGAACTAGGTGCTGTTTTAGGGGGTGTTATAGGAGGTGTTGCTGGTGGTGTCATTGGTAACAAAATGGATAAACAAGCTCGTGAAATAAAAGAAGCTGTACCTGGAGCTGAAGTTGAAAGAGTTGGAGAAGGTATTAAACTTACTTTAGGTGAAAATGCTGTTAGATTTGCAACTAACAAATCAACATTAACATCTACTGCAAAAGCTAATCTAGATAAATTAATTCCTGTTTTTAAAGACTATAGCGACACAAATATTGTTATTTACGGATATACAGATAGTACTGGTAAAGCGGAATACAATCAAACTCTTTCAGAAAAAAGAGCGAATTCTGTTAAAAGCTATTTAGCAAATAAAGGTTTAATCTCTACTCGTTTTGAAACGAAAGGATTAGGAATAAATGACCCTATTGCATCAAACGAAACTGTTGAAGGAAGAAGTAAAAATAGACGTGTTGAATTTGCCATTGTAGCAAATGATAAAATGATTGAAGATGCTAAAAAAGAAGCAGGTCAATAAACACTTACTAGATTATCTGAAAATTATAATTTCATAAAAAAAAGGGACTTAATAAGTCCCTTTTTATTTTTTAAACCTCAATCGTCTTTTTAGAATTGCTAGAACTACTAAAAACATGACTGTACAACCACATTAATGTAAACGTTGGTATAATATCTAACCCAGGCATAGCTTCTTCAATAAAAGTAACTGCTGCTGCTATCTTACCTTTATTTCCTTTGTACATTTTTGTCATTAAGTAAGCTGAAGCCGGTGCCCATACAACATCAAAAAGTTCACCTAAACCAGGAATAACGTATGACACGTATCCAACAGCATCAAATAATAAACTTAAAGCTAATTTTTGGTATTTATTTTCTGTATTCATTTATATAATATTAATTCTGTTAATTGCAAATCAAAATTCAAGCCAAATAATATGAGTTTTAACTCTGTAAATTAATAAGTTTGCTTAAAAATACTAAAACCAAATGATTTTTTCTGATTTTATAAATCAAATAGAAGAACTACAGAATAAACCTTTAGGAGGATTACCATCTCAATTTAAATTAGCTCCTAAATTAAGAATGCAATTTTCTGAGGAATTAATTCGAAGCAAAAATCCTAAACAAGCTGCAGTTCTAGCTTTATTTTATCCAGACGAAAATAATCAAACTTGTTTTTTACTTACAGAAAGAGCAAGCTATAATGGTACACATTCTGCACAGGTTAGTTTTCCTGGTGGAAAAACAGATAAAACTGACCAAAATATAGAAGCAACAGCTCTTAGAGAAACTTTTGAAGAAGTTGGAATTCTATCAGAGGACATTAAAATTATTCGTCAGATTTCGGATTCTTATATACCTCCTAGTAATTTTTTAGTAGCTCCTTTTATTGGTGTAACAAATAAGAAACCTAATTTTAAACCAAACGAGGAAGTTGCAAATATTATTGAAGTTTTGATAAGTGATTTATTAAACGAGGATAATTTAACCTCTGTAGAAATGGAAACTTCTTATATGAAAAACATCGATGTACCATGCTTTAAACTAAACAATTACATCGTATGGGGAGCAACAGCAATGATGCTTTCAGAAATTAAAGACTTATTAAAGCCTTAATCTTTTCTATATCTTTTGTAATTTAGCTTTTCCACTAATAAAAACACCAAGTAAATGCCTTTATTTAAAAGGAATCCTTTCGGACATATTTTATTCGTAAAACGTTTTCTTATTCAAGTTTTAGGAATTATTTCTCATGGTCGTTATCGTAAATTTAATGACCTTCAAATAGAAGGAATGGAAGTTTTACGTAACCTACCTAACGAAAAAGTACTATTCATATCTAACCACCAAACATATTTTGCTGATGTAGCTTCTATGTTTCATGTATTTAACGCTGCCTTAAAAGGTCGCGACGATAATATTAGAAACGTTGGTTATTTATGGAATCCTAAGCTTAACCTATACTATGTTGCCGCAGGTGAAACCATGAGAGCTGGTTTATTGCCAAAAATATTCGCCTATGTAGGCTCTGTTTCTGTAGAAAGAACTTGGAGAAGCTCTGGTAAAGATGTAAAAAGACAAGTAAAAATGTCTGACATCTCTAATATTGGTAAAGCTTTAGATGATGGTTGGGTAATTACTTTCCCACAAGGAACCACTACTCCATTTAAACCTATTAGACGTGGTACAGCTCATATTATCAAAACCTTTAAACCCATTGTAGTTCCTATAGTTATTGATGGTTTTAGACGTTCTTTTGACAAAAAAGGATTGATGATAAAAAAACGTAATGTATTACAATCTATGGTGATAAAAGAGCCTTTAGAGATAGATTATGAAAATGAAGATGTAGCTAGCATCGTTGAAAAAATTGAGTATGCTATAGAACAACATCCTTCATTTTTAAAAGTGCTAACGCCTGAACAAATTAAAGAAGAACAAGAATATCGTGAAAAACGACGTTTTTGGGGACCAGAATCTAAAACAGACGAAGAAGAATAATTAATAAAAATATTATGGCTAAAAATAAATCAATCTTAAACCAAAAGTCAATTGACTTTTTAGAGAAATATTTAAATAACGCTGCTCCTACTGGATACGAATGGGAAGGGCAAAAAATATGGATGCACTATTTAAAACCATATGTTGATGAATTTATTACCGACACTTATGGTTCTGCAGTTGGAGTTATCAATCCAGATGCTAAATATAAAGTTGTTATCGAAGGACATGCTGATGAAATTTCTTGGTATGTAAACTATATTTCAGACAACGGATTAATCTATGTGATTCGTAACGGAGGTAGCGATCACCAAATTGCACCTAGTAAAATTGTAAACATCCATACTAAAAACGGAATTGTAAAAGGAGTTTTTGGTTGGCCAGCAATTCACACACGTAACAAAGCAAAAGAAGAAGCTCCAAAACCAGATAATATTTTTATCGATACAGGTTGTGCTACAAAAGAAGAAGTGGAGAAATTAGGAATTCACGTAGGTTGTGTAATTACATATCCAGATGAGTTTCATATTTTAAATGGGGATAAATTTGTATGTCGTGCGTTAGATAACCGTATGGGTGGATTTATGATTGCCGAAGTAGCTCGTTTATTAAAAGAAAACGGTAAAAAATTACCTTTTGGTTTATACGTAACAAATTCTGTACAAGAAGAAATTGGTTTACGCGGTGCTGAAATGATTACTCAAACCATTAAACCTAATGTAGCTATTGTTACTGATGTAACACACGACACTACTACTCCAATGATCGACAAGAAAAAAGAAGGTCATTTAGAAATAGGTAAAGGACCTGTAGTAGCTTACGCTCCTGCTGTTCAACAAAAATTACGTGATTTAATTACAGAAACTGCTGAAGAAAAGAACATTCCTTTTCAACGTTCTGCTTTATCTAGAGCCACTGGTACAGATACTGATGCTTTTGCTTATAGTAACGGTGGTGTTGCTTCTGCATTAATTTCTTTACCTTTACGTTATATGCACACCACTGTAGAGATGGTTCATAGAGAAGATGTTGAAAACGTAATTAAAATGATTTACGAGAGTTTATTAAAAATAGAAGACGGAGAAGATTTCTCTTATTTTAAATAATACAAATCCCGCCTTGTGCGGGATTCTTTTTTATATGGATGAACTAATAGACATTCTCGATAATAATGGAAATTACACAGGTAAAACCTGTCTAAAATCAGAAGCTCATAAATATGGATACTTTCATCCTACTGTGCATATTTGGCTATACACATCTGATAAAAAAATATTACTCCAAAAACGTTCTGCTACCAAAAAAGTATTTCCTGGCTTATGGGATATTTCTGTTGCAGGACATGTAGCTTCTGGTGAGAAATTAGACACTGCAGCGATTAGAGAAATTAAAGAAGAAATTAATTTTGATATTACTCCAGATCAACTTCATAAAATTGGAGTAAGAAAACATCAAATAAATCATCCCAACGGAATTATTGACAATGAATTCCATCATGTTTATATTTCAGAATTAACAGTTCCCGTTAAAGAATTGACCGTCCAAAAAGAAGAAGTTGATAAACTCCAACTATTCGACTTAGAAACACTTAAAAACACCAGAAATCTTGAAAACATATTGCTACCGAGATTTCATGATTATTATTGTTTTGTTTATCAAGAAATAAATAAGCTTTTATTATAAGTGCTATCTCTAGTTTTATCAAATTAAAAACTCATCGCTTTTTATTTAAAATCAATTAGTTATCTTTATTGAACAACTACCAAGCGATGCTATCAAAACAAGAAAAATCTATACTTAGAAGTAAGTTGTTCCGACACTTAGATGGTATAGTTACCTGTCCTGCTGCTCATGTTTTACATGAAAAAGGAATTACAAATTATTTATTAGAAAACAAATCTGTTAGTTTAACTGACCTTTCTACTCAATTTAAAGCCAATGATGGTTATTTAAATGTCGCCTTAAGAACTTTATGTTCACAAGGATGGCTTACACAGCATATTGACAATAGTAATAACTCTGTTCGTTTTGAAATCAATGAAAATTCTACTGTAGCATTTTCTTATTTTCATTTATATAAAGAAGCTTTCTTACTACTTAAATTTACAGAAGCATATAGTATCAGAAAGTTTGAAACCGAACCTTTTCTAAAGCTTGAAAAATTATATTATAACTTCAAAAACAAATTTGGCTTTTCGGTTCCTTCAAACCCCAAAGAAAAAGAGATTTTTGAACAGATCTTAGCACATATTGAAGGAGTTATTGTGGGGCCTACCATTGTTTTATTAGGCATGAGTGGTATGTTTCATAAATATTTTATGCAAACAAAATTTACAGCTGATGAATTTCATAAAGATTCAGAAAATTTTAGTCGTTTATTAAATATTCTTACCGATTTAAACTGGTTTGATAAAACCAATGAATCGTATGAGTTTACCGATGAAGGGCTCTTTTTTGCAAGAAGAGCAAGTGCTTATGGTGTAACCGTATCGTATATCCCTACACTTAGAAAGTTAGACAAGCTTATTTTTGGAGATCCAACAATGTTTGATACTGCTAGCATTCATAACGAAGAAATTCACGTAGATAGAGAAATGAATGTTTGGGGAAGCGGAGGTGCTCATGCTGCTTATTTTAGAGTGATTGATGAAATTATTATCAACTTATTTAATAAACCTATTGATGAGCAACCTAAAGGTATTTTAGATGTAGGTTGTGGTAATGGGGCATTTTTAAAACATTTATTTAACGTAATTGAAAACCAAACCAATCGCGGAAAGGTTTTAGAAGACTATCCGTTATTACTTATTGGGGTAGACTATAACGAAGCTGCGTTAAAAATTACTAGAAAAAACCTAGTACAAGCTGATATTTGGGCTAAGGTAATTTGGGGAGATATTGGGAATCCAGAAGCGATGTCTAACGACTTACATCAAAAATATGGCATTAACTTATTCGATTTATTAAATGTTCGTACATTTTTAGATCATAATAGAATTTGGCAAGAACCATATTCTAACGAAAATATTAAAATTACTTCATCTACTGGAGCTTATGCATACAAAGGAAAACGTTTAAATAACAATTTAGTTATCGAATCTTTAAAACAACACTTTAATAAATGGACTCCATTCATTAACAAGTTTGGGCTACTTTTAATAGAGTTGCATACTTCAATACCTGAATTAGTAGCTAAAAACCTTGGACGAACAGCAGCAACTGCTTACGATGCTACTCATGGATATTCTGATCAATATATTATTGAACTAGATGAATACATGAAAACCATGGAAGAAATTGGTTTAGTACCAGATAAAAATACGTTTAAAAAGTTTCCAGATTCAGAGTTAGCTACAGTATCCGTTAATCTTTTCAAGCCTAAAAATTAGAATCAATTGAGTTTATATAATTTTGGACCTTCTATTCCTATCTTTTTGAAAACTTCTTTATTAATCTCGAAATGAAATTTTGACATTTCATTTAAATACGCTTCAATAGATTCTAAACCTACTTCTTTTCTCCTTTTATTAATATTTAAACTATCTATAATTGGTTTTGGAAAGGCTTGACATAATTTCCAGTTATAATCAACTTGAGTACCGTAAACTTGTTTCTTTCTAATATTCAAATTAACTCTATCGGTTAAAAAAGCATAATCTTCAGAACTTGCATTACCTCTTTCGACTTCAACTCTCATCTTCTTTAAAACTTCTAATTGAAATTTCGGTTTATGATCTGAATGCTGTACTATTAACCAAAAGTTTCTTGAACCAACTTTTCCTACTAAATCATTACCAATAAAACCAAACTCTTTGAAAATACTATCAGCTTTTATTTGATTTACTGAAAAAATACTATCTTTTAATAAACTCCATTCTTCATCATTTAACTTCTTATATTTCCCTTAACGAATCCCTGCTGCAATTTGATCTGCTGCTACCATTTCTTCTAATAATAATGATAAATTCTTATTAAATTTATTACTATTTTTCTTACAACTAGTAAGAGTAAAAATAATAGCAGTTAATATTAATGCTCTAATCATTATAACTTCACTTTCTTCTTTTTAACTTCTTTTTCTTTTCCTACAGATAGCATATTTGCAAACAGTTTATATGCTCCAGAAACTCCTGCTGGTAGTTCTCTAAAAAAACTTAATCCTGTGTACATATAATTTCCTTTTCCATATTTAGCGATTAGTAAACTTCCGTCTTTCGGAGATTCACCTTTGTCGTTCATAGATAAAACTGGCGTGAATTCTTTTCCCCATTTATTTGGAAAATACAATCCACGTTCTTGAACCCATCCATTAAAATCGCTATTTGAAACTTTGTTTGGGTAGTTTAATATCGAATGATTCTTTGCTAACATAGTAACTTTAGCATTTTCATCTGTTACTCTATCTCTAGACAATTGTAATTCGTAAGGAGCCTTTACATCTACTCTTCTACTAGTGTTATACTGTACAATCATATTACCTCCATTCTTTACATACTCTAACAAATACTTTTGTTTAAATTGTAATTCTGGTAATGTATTATATGCTCTTATTCCAACAACAACAGCATCAAAATCTTTTAAATTTTCTTCGTTAATGCTTTTAGGATCAATCTCAATAACATTATACCCTATTTGACGTAAACTTTCTGGAACAGCATCTCCAGAACCTTGAATATAACCAATCGTTTTTCCAATTTTTTCAATATTTAAGCGAACAACTTTTGCTTGTGATGGCAATAAAACTGATTGCTTCGGAATATGATTGTAATTAATTTCAACTAACTCTTTATCATATTGCTTGTTATCAACAGTTGCTATAGCTTTTAAAATGCCTTCCGATTGATTTTCTGATGGAATTACTGTAAAGTCAACTATTTGAACATCGTTTTTCTGCTCAATAGAAAATTCAGCATTCTTAGGAGTTACTTTCCAACCTGCTGGCACTTGTAAAGAAACTGTACCTGAAACATTTTTAGCTCCAGATCTCACTTCTAAAGACACTTGTTGCGAAGCATTATCAGAAAAAATAATTACTTTACTTTTTAACTTTGTAGTTACTTTAGGTAAAATTTCAAAAGGTTCATAAATTTCTCCTTTATCTCTTTTAGAATAACGACGAACTATAGGAATTGTAAATGATATTGGTTGATTCTCAATCATCAAATTATATTCAACTTGAATAGGTCTAGTAGATTCAGGGTTACCAATAATTGTTTTATCATCTACTTTATACATTCCTAAATCCCAAGGTTTGGTTAACCAATAAGGAGAAGAATACGCCATATCACCAACAGAAACATTTTCTTTAAAATTTTGTTTAGAATTAGGTGCTAAATCTAAATTCTTAGAAATCAATTTATCTTCAGAATTAAACTTTATAGATGTTAACTCCATTGAAATATTACTTCTATTTAATACTTCAAAATTTACATCGATAGTTGAATTAGGTGTGGTACTTGAAGAATTCGCAGAAGCCTCTAAATACAATCCTCCACAAGCTTTAATAATTTCTTTAATCTCTTCAGTTTTTATATTTCTCCAGTGCTTATCTTCTATCTTCTCAATTAAACCATAAGCTTTCATTAAAGCAGGTAAATGTTTTGACGGATTTACAAAATCGAAATTCTTTTCTACTTCATATAAAATATCTCCGATTTCACCACCGCCTTTTACACGATTCCAAGTAGTATTAATACCTGAAAAAATATCTTTTTTATCTTTTGGAAAATCTCCTTTTAAAAACTCTACCCATTCTGTCTGATTTCCACGAGTCGTTAATCTACCAAAACCTTGACATAAATGCTGACTACTTGCTATAGAGGCTAATTCGTTATTTGACAATCCTTTTAACGGGTAATACGTACCAATATCAAAACTTAACATCTTACTTTTATCTGCCTCTGCAAATTTATCCTTACTACCGTAAAACCACCAAGAAGTATTAAAAAATAAACGATTTGGTTGCCATGTACTTGTATTTTTTAATTGTGAAGAATACTTCGTTTTATCTCCAGCTAAATCAAAAGCTTCCATACTCAACATTGCAGAAGATGTATGATGCCCATGTGTGGTGCCTGGAGTTCTATGATTAAAACGATTGATAATTACATCGGGTTTAAACGTACGAATTGCCCAAACAACATCGGCAAGCACCTTTTCTTTATCCCAAATTTTTAAGGTTTCATCTGGATGCTTTGAATACCCAAAATCATTGGCTCTAGAAAAACGCTGCACACCACCATCTACGCTACGCGCTGCTAATAATTCTTGCGTACGGATTACACCTAACAACTCACGGATTTCTGGTCCAATTAAGTTTTGACCACCATCACCACGAGTTAATGATAAATACCCTGTTCTTGCTTTTTCATGATTTGATAAATAAGCGATTAAACGAGTATTTTCATCATCAGGATGTGCTGCGATATACAAAGCGGAACCCAAAAAATTAAGCTTTTGTACTTTTTCGTAAATCTGATTAGAAGTTAATTTTTGAGGTTTTTGTGCAATTATTGATACAGAAATCAATAAAAAAGAAAAGCAAAAAAGCGTCTTTTTGTACATTTTGAGTGTTTTGATTGGTAAACAAATGTACTTTTTTTAGAGTTGCCTTTTTTTAAATTAACAAAACGCTAACATTTTTTACTCTAAAAAATATTCGTCCTTAAAACCAATTAAATATAATTTTTCTTGCGCACGAGTAACTGCAGTATATAACCAGCGTAAATATTCTACAGAAGGTCCGTCTGGTAAATAAGGCTGCTCTATAAAAACCGTTTGCCACTGCCCTCCTTGCGATTTATGACAGGTCATTGCGTATGAGAATTTTACTTGCAAAGCATTAAAGTATTTATTTTTCTTTACGCCTATAAACTGTTTATACTTCGTTTCATTAGCAAAATCTTCTTTTACAGCTTCATATAACTTATTTGATTCTTCATATGTTAAAGAAGGGCTTTCACTCGAGAGTGTATCTAATAATAAAACAGTTTCAAAAGGTTTCATATCAGGGTAATCAATCATCCTCACTTCTACTTCTGCGAATTTGAATCCGTATAAATCTTTAATATTATTTATTCGCATAACTTCACAAATATCACCATTTGCTATAAAGCCAGCTGATGAAGAATCTTTTAACCAGTAATAATTATTCTTTACTACCATTACATAATCACCAGTAGAAATTTCGTTTTCTTGTCCGCGAATCTTAGTTCTAATTTGCTGATTATATTGATTGGCTCTTTTATTAGAACGCACAATTATAGCCGTATCCTCTACGCCAATTTCACCATCGTAAGCTGTTGTAATTGCATCTTGAATTTCATAACCATCTTCCAATCTAATAATATCAGGAAAATTAACATCAAACTTAAAATGTGTGGCATCATTCTGAATCAGTAAACGTAAATCAGTAGCGTTGGCTAAGATTCCTGAATTTTGTTGCTGACGTACAACTTCATCTAGCTCTATTTCTGTTACTTCTTTATTAAAATCAAAAGAAAGCTTATCTGCTTCTAAAGCAGGACTCATTGTTAATTTAACAGGTGGTAACTGTGCTGTATCACCAATAAAAACAATTTTACAGTTCTTACCGGAATATACATAAGAGATTAAATCATCTAATAACGAACCATTTTCAAACAACTTTGCATTTTGCTTCTCATCAGATATCATAGAAGCTTCATCTACAATAAATAATGTATTGGAATGTTTATTAGGTTGCATCACAAAATTTACTGCTCCACTACTTTGCTTTTTAGGAAAGTATATTTTCTTATGAATAGTAAATGCTTGTCTGTTTGAATATCCTGAAATAACTTTAGCTGCACGTCCTGTAGGTGCTAATAAAACAGCTTTTTTACCAGCTTTCCATAAATTATGTACTACAGTACTTACTATCGTTGTTTTACCAGTACCAGCATATCCTTTTAACAAGAATAAAGCACGATTATTATCATCGAAAATAAAATGAGTTAGTGAATCTAATAACTCATTTTGCTTTTGCGTAGGGTCATAAGGAAACTTTTGTAATATTTCTTTATAAAATTGGGGTGCAGAATCTATCATATTTCAAATAATGCTCAAAGATATATCTATTTATAGATATTTGTTTTTATCATTCAAAAAAAATTGTAGATTTGCGAATATCATATATTAAAAATATAAAAAAATGAATTTATTATTAATGATTTTAGCAGCAGTTGTTGTTGCTATTCTTTTAGCAGTACTAATTGTTAAATTTGTACCATTAAAAATGAGATGGTTAATTTCTATTTTATTATTAGCTGCCACAGTATTTTTAGGTTATAAAATTTGGGGCGGTATTATGGAACCAATCAATTTTGATAAAGACAAAAAAATACGTTACGCTAAGGTTATTAAAAATTTAAAATTAATTCGTGACGCCGAAGTAAAATATAAAGACGTACACGGAACTTATACAAATAGTAAAGATTCTTTATTAAACTTTATTCAAACTGGTAAGTTAGCTTTAACTGAAACAACAAATGTTGAAGAAAAAGTTGATAGAGGTGGAGGAATTTTTATTACTATTTCTAAAAAGAAAGTAGACACTATTGGTTACGAACCAGTGATGAAGTATTTCGAAGGAAAAGATTACCAAAACATGTTTAATGTACCTGGTACAGATAAGCAATTTGAATTAGCTACTAGTACAGTTGAAAAAGTAGCTGGTTTAGAAGTTCCTGTTTTTGAAGCTAAAGTTGATAAGAAACCTATTTTAAAAGGAATGAATAACTCTTTAGTAAAGCAAGAATTAGAAGCAATTGAAACTGATCAGATTAAAGGTCAATTTGTTTCTGTTGGTTCTTTAACTGAAGTAACTACTGGTGGTAACTGGCCTCCATATTACGATAAAGGTCAAACAGTTGCAAAAGAAGACAAATAAAACTAGCGCTTTTGCGCAACATAAAAATCTATCCATCCAATTTAGTTTGGATGGATTTTCTTTTTGTATTTCTAATTCAGAAACTAACGAAAGAATATTATTTACACAGTATTCTTTTGATAAATCTGTAAACTCACCCGAGTTATTACTAGAAAAAATCATTCACATTTTTGCTATTGATAAAGATTTACAACAAGACTTTGTTTCGGTTTTTGCAGTACATCAAAACAATTTATCTACGTTAGTACCTGATGAATATTTTGATCGTAATAATTTAGCTCCGTATTTAAAGTATTCGGTTAAAACTTTAGCTACCGATTTTATAACCTACGACTCTTTAGATAATATAAGTGTCCATACGGTTTACATTCCGTATGTAAACATCAATAATTATTTGTTTCAAAACTTTGGAGAGTTTGAGTATAAACACCATTCAACTATTTTAATTGATAAAGCTTTAGAGTATTCAAAAGAAAATGCTGAACGTCAGTTTTTTGTACATGTTTTAGAAAATCAACTAGATATTGTTGTTTGTAAAGATGAACAGTTATTTTTTTATAATTCATTCTCTTTCAACTCTAAAGAAGATTTTATTTATTACATTCTTTTTACTGCAGAACAACTACAAATGGAACCTAATGAATTTCATTTAACTTTTATTGGTGCTATTGAAAAGGAATCTGAATTATATGATATTACTTTTAACTATGTTAGAAATATTGATTTCATAAAAACCAAATCAAACTTCTTTACCAATAATGAAGATTTTTCTAATCACTCTAATTTTATCTTAGCATCCTAATGAGAATTATTTCTGGAAAACATAAAAGCAAACGAATTTCTGCTCCAAAAAAATTACCTGTTCGTCCAACAACAGATATGGCGAAAGAATCGTTATTTAATATTATAAACAACTTGTATTATTTCGAAAATATTTCTGTTTTAGATTTATTTGCTGGTACTGGAAACATTAGTTACGAATTTGCTTCTCGTGGCACAAAAACAATTCATGCAGTAGATGGGCATTTTGGATGCGTAAAATTCATCAACCAAACCTCTGATGAGCTTGAATTAGATATTAATGCATATAAAAGCGACGTGTATAAGTTTTTAGAAAAAACAGCGCTTAAAAGCGATATTATCTTTGCTGATCCTCCTTATGATTTTGAAGAGGAACAGTTTTTAAAAATTGCTGACCTTATTTTTGAAAGAGAACTTTTAAACGAAGATGGAATTTTAATAATCGAACACTCTAAACATACCGATTTAACGCAACATCCTAAGCATAGTTACGATAAACGCTACGGTGGTAATGTGTTTAGTTTTTTTGAAATAGAAGAAACTAAAGAATAAAAAAAGACCGTTAATTAGCGGTCTTTTTATTTGATTATGAATACATTTTTTGTCTCAACTCTTTTATTTTCGGATCATTTAAATAATCATCAAAAGTTGAATATTTATCAATCACTCCTTTTGGCGTAATTTCTATAATTCTATTCGCAACTGTTTGTGCAAACTCATGATCGTGTGTTGAGAATAATACAGTACCTTTAAAGTTAATTAACGAGTTATTTAATGCTTGAATCGATTCTAAATCCAAGTGATTTGTTGGCTCATCTAATAACACAATATTAGCACGAGTCATCATCATACGAGATAACATACAACGAACCTTCTCTCCTCCTGATAAGACATTACTCTTTTTTAATGCTTCTTCTCCTGAGAAAATCATTTTTCCTAAGAAACCTCTTAAAAACACTTCTTCACGCTCCTCTTCAGTTTGTGCGTATTGGCGTAACCAATCTACTAAGTTTAAGTCTCCATTTTGAAAAAATGAAGAATTGTCTGCTGGTAAATACGATTGTGTTGTAGTTACACCCCAAGAATATTTTCCTGAATCTGCTTCTGTATTTTCTGTTATTACTTGATAAAACTCAGATACAGCTTTAGAACTTTTAGAAATAATAGCGACTTTATCTCCTCTATTTAAGTTAATATCAACATTCGCAAATAAAGCTTCTCCTTCGAAAGATTTTGATAAACCCTCTACATTTAAAATTTGATCTCCGGCTTCTCTATCTCTTTCAAAAATAATGGCTGGATATCTACGTGATGAAGGCTTAATTTCATCAACATTTAATTTCTCAATCATTTTTTTACGAGAAGTCGCTTGTTTAGATTTTGCTACGTTGGCAGAAAAACGACGAATAAACTCTTCTAATTCTTTCTTCTTATCCTCAGCTTTTTTGTTTTGCTGTGCTCTTTGTTTAGCTGCTAACTGAGAAGATTCGTACCAAAACGTATAGTTTCCTGAAAAGTGGTTAATCTTACCAAAATCGATATCAGAAATATGTGTACAAACCGCATCTAAAAAGTGACGGTCATGTGATACTACGATTACTGTATTATCATAGTTTGCTAAGAAATTTTCTAACCAAGCGATTGTTTCAAAATCTAAGTCGTTCGTAGGCTCATCCATAATTAATACATCAGGATTACCAAATAAACACTGTGCTAATAACACACGTACTTTTTTCTTAGAATCTAAATCAGCTAATAAAGTATAATGGTCTTCTTCTTTAATACCTAAGTTAGATAACATGGTAGCAGCAGAAGAATCGGCGTTCCAACCATCCATCTCTTCGAAACGGACTTGTAACTCCCCTATCTTCTCTGCATTTTCATCAGTATAATCAGCATATAAAGCATCAATTTCTGATTTAATCTTATGTAGTTCTTTATTACCCATTAATACAGCCTCTAAAGCAGTGTACTCATCAAAAGCGTAATGATCTTGGGTTAAAACAGACATTCTCTTTCCTGGCTCTAAATGAACTTGACCAGAAGTTGGGTCTTGCACACCAGATAAAATCTTTAAAAAAGTAGATTTTCCTGCTCCGTTTGCTCCGATAATACCGTAGCAATTTCCTTGTGTAAACTTCGTGTTTACTTCATCAAACAAAACACGCTTACCAAACTGAACTGATAAATTAGAAACTGATAACATTTTTAATTTTTTAAATTTCGTGCAAAAGTATAAAATATACTGGCTTAAAAAGAATTTGCAAGAAAATATTTAACATCTTACATTTGACGCTTTTAATTCTTTTAACAACGAATTAACAAGCATATTATAAAGAGATGGTTATTTTTGAACACTATATCTTTATTAAGATAACAACAAGAACATGACTAGATTTTTAGTACCCCTTATTATTATACTCTTTATTGGATGCAATAATTCCGATAAGCCAAAGTCTACTCATTTTGGAGGTAAAATTATTAATCCTAAATGTAGTTATGTAACTTTATCTGATAACTATAATTTTAACGATACTATATTTTTAAATAAAGACAATACTTTTATTGGTTCTTATAAAGATTTTAAAGAAGGATTATACATTTTTGAACATGGCCCTGAACATCAATATGTATATCTTGAACCTAACGACAGTCTTCTTTTTCGTTTAAATACTTGGGATTTTGATGAGTCTTTAGTTTTTAGTGGTACCAATGCAGCTCGTAATAATATATTAATTGAGTCTTTTTTAGAATCTGAATATGATGATAAAAAAACTGCTGGCTTCTATAAGCTTCCTCAAGATGAGTTTTTAAGTAAAATAAACGCTATAAAAGAACTGAAGCAAAAAGCTATTGATAATTATAGAAATAGTACTGAAGATGAATCTGAAGAGTTTTTAAAAATATTAGATATTGCAATGCTTTATCCGATTTATAGTAAATTAGAAAAGTATGCTTCGCATAATTTCTCGAAAAAAGAATCAGAAGAGTTAGTAGATTCTTATTTTGATTATAGAACAACAACCAACTCGAATAGAGATTCTTTAATGTTTTTTGGTCCTTATTACCGTTTTATAATTGAAAAATTATATAATGATGTATATCAAAAAAATCTTGAGAATGGAAATTCTGATAATTTTACCATTGATTTATTAAAGAATATTGATTCTAAAATATCTTCAGAAGAAATAAAGAATAAATTACTGTACAACACACTTATTCGCCATTTCTTTAAAGAGCCTAAAAACACAACTGAAAGTAAAGCCTTTCATACTTTCTTTAAATTAAATACTGATATTGACCAGAAAAAGAATGTTCAACGATTGATTAACGATCTTAAGTTATTATCAACCGGAGATGAATTACCATCTTTTGATTTAGTTGATGCTACTGGTGAGTTGAAAAATATTTCTCAAATTACAAAAGGTAAAAATTCGGTTCTTTTATTTAAGAATTACAAGCAAGCTTCTGATGAATGGGTTTCTTCTCGTGTCAATTTTTTGATAAAGAACAATCCTCAAGTAGAATTTGTTATCGTTAATTTATGTGATTCATCTAAGAGATACACTAAAAATATTGACATTAAATATCAATACAAATTACCTAAACAAAGTAACGTTTGTGATTTCTCTTCAAGCAAATTTCCTAGAATGGTATTGGTAGACAAAAACGGAATAATCCGAAATGGTTACACCAGTTTATCCGCAAAGGATATAAACCTACAAATCAATGAGTTAAAAAATAAATAACTCACTTTATTTATTTTAATGTATCTTTGCCCGATTTTATTTTCGTAATAAATAAAATTATAGATTATAACTACCAGATTATTAGTAACATAATCTATTGTCCAAAATAAGAATCAGGTTTACAGATACTGGCGTCTGTGAATCTAAATGAACACAGACGCAATATGTCAACATTTTTAGATTTAGGCTTAAAAGAGCCTATCAACAAAGCATTAACAGATTTAGGTTATGAAAAACCTACTGTAATTCAAGAAAAAGCAATTCCTCAAATTATTTCTTCTCAAGAAGACTTAAAAGCATTTGCACAAACAGGAACTGGAAAAACAGCTGCATTTAGTTTACCTATTATCGAACAAATTAATAGTTCTGATAAAAATGTTCAAGCAATTATCTTATCTCCTACTCGTGAACTTGCTGTTCAGATAGGAAACAACATTAAAGAATTCTCTAAATACATACCAGACTTAAAAGTGGTAACTGTATATGGAGGTTCTAATATCGAAGAACAAATTAGAGGCTTAAAAAGAGGCGCTCAAATAGTAGTTGGAACTCCAGGTAGAACGGTAGATTTAATAAACCGTAGAGCTTTAAAATTAGGAAACGTAAAATGGTTAGTTTTAGATGAGGCTGATGAAATGCTAAATATGGGGTTCAAAGAAGAACTTGATAAAGTATTAGATGCTACTCCAGAAACTAAACAAACTTTATTATTCTCAGCAACTTTTCCTAGAGAAGTAGAAGCAATAGCGAGAAACTATATGACAAATCCTGTTGAGATTACATCAGGAGAAAAAAACCAAGGATCAGATAACGTAACTCACGAATATTATATAGTTACTGAAAGAACTCGTTACCCTGCTTTAAAAAGAATAGCTGATGTAAATACAGATATTTATGCTATCATTTTTTGTAGAACACGTAGAGAAACTCAAGAAGTAGCCAATAACCTAATAAAAGACGGTTATAGTGCTGATGCTTTACATGGAGATTTATCTCAAGCACAAAGAGATAGTGTTATGGGTAAATTCCGTAAAAAAACGATCCAAATTTTAGTAGCAACCGATGTTGCTGCACGTGGTATTGATGTTACTGATTTAACACATGTTATCAACCATAAATTACCAGATCAAATAGAAAACTACAATCACCGTAGTGGTAGAACTGGTAGAGCTGGTAACAAAGGTATTTCTGCCGTATTAGTAAATAATAAAGAAAAAGGTAGGTTACGTGCTATAGAACGTATTATTAAAAAGAAGTTTGTAGCTACCAAAGTACCTACTGGTAAAGAAATTTGTCAAAATCAATTAATGCACTTAATTGATAAGGTTCAAAACATTGAAGTTAACAACGAACAAATTGAAGAGTTTTTACCTAGCATCTACGAGAAACTAGAAGGGTTAACTCGTGAAGAGCTAGTACAAAAATTTGTTTCTTTAGAGTTTAATTCATTCTTAGAATATTATAACAAATCAGCAGACTTAAACGATTTATCGTCTAGAGATAATTCAAGAGGAAGGTCTAATGATGAAAACATGACGCGTTTCTTTATCAATTTAGGAAGAAAAGACAAATTAAATCCAGCTTCTTTAATTGGTTTAATCAACGATCAGAAAATTGCTGATAAAATTGAAATCGGAGCGATTGATATTTTAGATACTTTTTCTTTCTTTGAAATTGACAAGAACTTTGAAAAAGAAACATTAGATGCATTTAGCGCTAATGACCCTGATTTTAACGGTAGATCTGTAAATATTGAAATCACCAAATCTAACCGCGGCGGAGGTGGCGGTAGAGGCGGAAGAAAACCTCGTAGAAACGGAGGTGGCGGATTCAGTGGAAAAAGAAGAAGTGGCGGAAACGACAGAGGAGGATCTAGAGACTCTAACAGAGGAGATTCCAGAAGACGTAGTGATAGTGGATCTTCTCCTAGAAGAAGCAGTGGCAACAGTAATGCATCTGCTGGGTTTGGAAGAAAACGCAGAAGAGATTAAAACAATCTTATAGCATAAAAAAAACAGCTCATAATGAGCTGTTTTTTTTATGCTATAAAGTTAAATAATCTTTTTATTGATTACCTAAAATAATTGGCATTCCGCTTTTACCAGCACCAATTAATACTACTTTACTGTTTGGTGATTCAGACAATTTTAAAGTAGCTTCAATACCTTTATCTTGTAAAATTTTATCAGTTAAAGAAGCACTTAAAATTTTATTTGCATCAGCTTTACCTTTTGCTTCAATAATTTGCTTTTCAGCTTCTTTTTGAGCCGTAACTAATCTAAACTCATATTCTAAAGACTCTTGTTCTTGCTTTAACTTACGCTCAATTGCAGACTTAATAGTTACAGGTAAAGTAACATCTCTAACTAATACTTCATTTAATTGAATATGTTGCTTATCTAAAATCTTTTTAGTTTCCTCAAAAATTTCAGTTTGAATTACGTCTCTTTTACTAGAATATAATTGCTCAGGAGTATAACGACCAACAACACTACGAGCTGCAGAACGAATAGCTGGTTGAATAACTCTAGACACATAATTCTCTCCTTTTTCTTGATGTAATAATCCTAAATTTTCTGATTGAGGTTGAAACCATGCAGAAGCTTCTAATTGAATTTCTAATCCGTTAGAAGATAATACTTGCATTTTTTCAAATATCTCTTGCTGACGTACTTCATATACAAATACTTTATTCCAAGGTGCTACAATTTGGAAGCCCTCTCCCATTGGCGGTTCATCAGTTACAACTCCTCCTCCAAATGTTTTATATAAAACACCTGCTTCACCAGATTTGATTGTTACAGTTGATTTTGCAAACATTATAATTACTAATACTGCAATAATCCCTAGTAAAATTCCCCCCTTAGGTAATTGAAAATCTAATTGTTGTCTATTGTTATTCATTTTTAATTTTAATTTTTCTTTTCAAATATACAATTAATCACAATCAAGATACTCACAATCTTCATCTATATGTTCAAACTCTAAGGTAACATGCTCTAAATGAAATTCATCATGTAATATTTTTCTGATAGATTTCTTCAAACCTAAAGTGGAAAGCACACTCAACTCTTGATCAGTTAAAACTATATGTACTGTTAGTATGTTGTACTCTCCGTCCATAGACCATAAATGGCAATCGTGAACATTATTAATTTCTTTAAATGACAACAATCTTTTTTCAATTTCTTCTATATTTACCTCTTTAGGCGTTCCTTGTAATAGGATTCGTAAACTTTCACTTACATTCTTATACACATTAAACAACACAAAACCAGCTATTAATAAAGAGAGAATTGGATCTAAGACTGGCACGTCCCAAAACTGCATTATTATACTGGCTACCAATACTGCAACCCAACCTAACACATCTTCTAACAAATGAAGCATTACTACTCGCTCGTTTATTGTTTTACCCTTTTTTAAGTTTAAAACTGCCGCACCATTTACAATTACTCCTAAAATTGCTATCCACATCATTCCTTTAGCATCTGCTTGCTCTGGATTGATAATTCTTGGAATTGCCTCTTTAATGATAAAAATAGAACCAATAATTAATACTATTGAATTTACAATAGCTCCCATTAATGAAAACCGACGATAACCGTACGAAAACTTAGGAGTTGATCCTTTTCCTGATAGTTTTTGAAAATACCATGACAAGCCCAACGTTAAACTATCACCTAAATCATGCAATGCATCAGACATAATTGCCAAACTATTGGTTAAAACACCTCCTATAAGTTCGATAATAGTAAAAGTTAAATTCAAAAAAAACGCTGTACGAATGTTTTTTGTTGTATTGTGATGAGAATGGTGATTATGACTATGTCCCATATTTTTTTTTAAAATTAAGACTTTTAAATTACTAAAAAGATGCAAAAAAAGAGGAGCAATACTCCTCTTTTATTTTATAATTTAATTAATATTCCAGTATTAAAAATAAAACCATCAGTTGGCGCCCATATATCAGTAAAAGAAGGATTGTTATGTGGTGGCGTTACCATAGATTGGTAATTCTGTTGCTTAGTATCAGTAAAATTCTCAAAGTTAGCATACAAACTAACCTTCCCGAAAGTACGCATTGCCATAAAGCCCATAGTCCAATAATTAGGCGTGGTTGTTAAGTTATTTCTTAATTGAGAACTCTTATAATATGCCTCGTAACCAATTCGCCATTTATCATGTACTTCATACATTAACACCCCTCCAATACTATGTTTAGGCGTCAATGCTTTTTGTGTATTATTCAATTCAACATTATTATATGCGTAATTCGTAAATAATACAAAATCTTTGTACTTGAACTTTAAATTAGTTTCCACTCCGTAACTATTTAAAGCATTTGTAGCATTTGCAAACTCGTAATTTGCTCCTTTTTGTTCTAATAAAAGGGAGTTTTTTAACTGTGTATAAAACACTAATTGATTAAATGACATTGAAACATTATCATTAAATATTTTAGTTTTATAATTCACATCTGCATTGAAACCTATAGAAGTTTCCGCCTTAAAATTAGTTACATTTATTGGTAACACATTCTGATAAGAACGAAGTTCTGCATCTTCAATAAAAATAGTTGGTATTTTATAACCTAAACCTCCCCCAACTCTACTTGACAAAGCTTCATTGTATTTAATAAATAATGATACTCTTGGTAATACAAATGTTCCATAATTGTTATTATAATCAGTTCTAAGACCACTTTCTAAGGTCATGCTTTCGCTAAACATCCAATTATTTTGAGCAAAACCACCAACCGTAAATTGATTATAACTACGATCTAAATTTGTTGTTTTCTCTTCTTTAAAATTTTCGGTAATGATATTCCCTCCAAATACCCAATCAGAATTATCCTTATATAAATTATAGGTTCCTTCTGTAAAAGTTGCTATTTGATTTCCTTTAAACTGAAAATTAGGTAGAATTAAATCACGTTTAAAATAACTTACACTATTTTTTAAAGTCAATAATTTCTCTTCAGAAATTTCTTTATTATAGGTTATTTGAGAAGCATAACGTTGTGATTTATTTTCTTCAAAGAAATTATGCTCTGGTGACATGTTATCTTTAATAACATCTATATCTCCTCCAATTCTTTTTTCGATAGCTGCATTTAAACTCAACCTTATTTCTTCTTTTTCATTTGGATAATAGAAAAAAGAAGGATTAAAACTAATACTCCTTACTTTTGGAATATCAGTAAAATGATCATCATTTACATCCGTTGCATTTTGAAGATTACCAGAGCCATATAATGTTACTCCAAACTTATTAAAACGTTGGCTGTAAAAAGTATTTAATGTTGATCCGTTTCTTGATGTTTGATCGAACATAATACTTAAATCTCTTTTTTCTTTCGGCTTTTTTGATACTAAATTTACCAAACCAGCTATGGCCCCACCACCATATAAAGTTGATGAACTTCCTTTAATAATTTCTACTTGTTGCAAATCTAAAGGTGGAATTTGCATAATACTTAATCCGCTAGAGAAACCACCGAATAACGGAAAACCGTCTTTTAAAAGTTGAGTAAATCGACCATCTAAACCTTGTATTCTAATAGATTGATTTGCTGAATTTGCAGATGTTTGCTGCATTTGAATCCCAGTACTTTCACGCAGTACCATAGCAATACTGGCTGAATTCATAACTGCTTTTTCACCTAATTCCTCTGCTCCTACTACTTCTATTCTTGTTGGTATTTCTGCAATGCTTCGTTTACTTCTAGTAGATTGAATTACTACTTCTTCTAACGATTCTTCGTCTTCGTGCAACTCAACAACAATTTGAGGTTTTTGAGTTGGGAATTCAATTGTTTTTTCAACAGATTCAGAGCCTATAAATGAAATTACGAAAGTTTGTTTTCCGTCAGGAATGTTATTTATAGTTGCTAATCCGTCTAAATTTGTTTCGCTACCAATGGTAGTATCTTTTATAAATATTGAAGCTCCTGTTAATGGTTCCTTTTCATCAGAAATTACTTTTATAGTAATTGAGTTTTGTGCTATTAAATTGATTGTAAATAACCCTAAAACAAAGGTTAAAACTATATTCTTTATCATTATTAAATGATTTAATTAATTATAAAATATTTGTAAGTTAGACATCTTTTAATTTAAAAAGATGCATTTAAAATAACCTTTTATTAAGGTTATAATTCTTTAATAATCAATTAAGCTTTAGGAGGCTGAAAAATAGCTTTTAAATAAGAATTGCAGTATTTATTCTGATAAAAATTAATTTCTTTTTTACTTTCTACAAAAGACAATAAATCAAAATTATAAGTAACTTGAAGAAATTCTAAAGAAAGGCTAATTACAGTACAATGGTGGTGGTGATCTCTATCTTTCTCTTCACTAGAATCATTTTCATGATGAATGTCTTCGTGTAACTCATCAATGTCAGAATGATTTTCAACATTATCATATACTACAACATCACTATGTGCTTGCATCGGTGGCGCAAGAACTAACAATGTTAATATAATGATAATGAGGTTTTTCATAATTTGTGCAAAGATAATGTGTTAAATTTAATTTTTATTTATTTAACCTGTCTTTAACGTATTCAACCTTAGTTTTTCCATGTGCAACCGGATTACCATCTTCATCTAAACTAACCATAATAATCTTATCAATAGCAATAATAGTTTTTTGAGTAATCTTATTTCGAACTTCACAATTTAGTGTAATCGATGATCTACCAAATTTTACCACTTCAATACCAATTTCTATAATATCTCCTTGCTTTGCTGAACTCACAAAATCTATTTCAGACATAAACTTGGTTACCGTTTTAGGTATCTCTAACTGAATAATAGCGTATAAAGCTACTTCTTCATCAATCCATTGCAATAAACGTCCTCCAAACAAAGTTCCATTTGGATTTAAATCTTCTGGTTTTACCCATTTTCGTGTGTGAAATTTCATATTTCTTTCTTTTTACTACAAATTTCGATAACTATTCCTTTTAAAAATACTAATCGTAATTACTTTTTTAAATTTTACCATAGTATTTTCTAATAAACCATTCTAATGCTAATAAACCTACAGCAAGAAATAAAATCCATTTCCAATCTATTAAGTTTTGCTTTTTTACAGTAGACTTCTGAATTGTATAAAAAGAGGTATTGTCGGATAGTTTTTTTAACAATTCTGAAACGTTATTTTTATAAAACAATTCCCCATTGGTTTTTAAAGCCAATGAATTTAATTTTTTAACATTCGCATTGGTAAATTGTTCTTCAATCTGATAATCTGTAATTTTAAACTTACCATAACTTTTCACATTCTGATTCGCTACAGAAACTTGATAAGAATAACCACCAGAAGAAAGCCCTTCTGCCGAAACTTGATATGAGTTATTTACCAAAGAGAATGGAAGTATTTTTTTTTCTTTAGTAGCTGTATTTGTAATTTTTAATTGTAAAGAAGCTCTATTATCAAACTGATAGTTCTTATCTACATAAAATGCCGAAATTGTTATTGGTGCATTTGCAGGATATAAACGTTCTGCTTTCACCTCTAATCTTCTTCGTTTTTTATTAGACGCTAAATACTGTGTTATATTTCCTAAAAACTTATCAAAGCTTTCAAAAGACTGTTCCTTTGAATAACTGGCTGCACGCCATTTCCAAATACCTTCACCAAATAAAATTGCAAATTTTTGATCGTTACTTTCAATTGTAGTAAACAAAGGCTGCTGTGTTTCTACACCTGCATATTTTTGAAATAACAAAGTTTGCCCTTCTTTTTTTAACTGTATTTCACCAAATTTATCACGTAGTGGAGGAAATTGATTAAAACCTAAATCTTCTTGTAAAAAGGTTAAAAAACTTGAATTATATATAGCACTATATTCTTCTGGTTGATTTATTGCCTGTTTTTGGATTCCTAGCTGTTGAGAATTTAAAAAACTCCAATCTGTTTTTGTTCCTGATATTAATAAATAATTGGAGTTTATTTTTTCAAAAACCTTTTTAAAATAACTATTTGGTTGATATAAAACATAAAACTGATAATCAGAAAAGTTAATATCTTTATCATTAATCAAAGCAATGTCAACCTTACGTTGTTTGTTTGATTCTATCGATTTTTTAATGGCTCCCAAATCTGGATGCAAAAAGGAACTTAACAATAATACTTTAGTCTGTTCATCAATTACCTCTACCGAAAAACTTTTAGAATTATTTTTTGTGTTCTTTTCATTACTAATTTTACTTATTGAAGCTCTATAGTATTGTAATCCTTTTTCATTGGAAACTAAACTAGTCGTAACTGTTTGTGTTGGATTTGAAGGAGAAAACTGCAAGGATTTAGAAAATATTTTTTTTCCATTTTTAGTAATTGAAAAATTAGCATTTATAGTTGATTTTCCTTGGTAATATAATAATGCTTCTACAGGGAACTTGTTTTTTATATAACTATAATTATTAACATTTAACTGTGATATTTGAATATCCTGATATTGTGTTGTGTCACCAATAACAATTGGATAAATTTTATTTTCTGTAGTTAAATACTCATAGTCATTTCCTTTTGTTTGATTACCATCACTAATTAAAACAGTAGTGTTAATTCGGTCTTTATTTAACTTCGTAACTGCTTCAATAGCCTGAGAAATATCTGTTTGAGTTTCAGAAAAAGAAAGACTGTCTAATACCTTGGTTGAATTACCAAAAGAAAATAACTCAATAGTAAACTTTTCTTGAATATTACGATCTTCTTGAATCTCTTTTAAAATTGATGTTACTTGCTCCTCTTCATTAAAAAAATTAGTAGAAATTGAATTATCAACCAAAACAGATAGTACCGGTTTTATATTTTCTTTTTCTAGAATTTCAACTTTTGGATTTATAAATAGTAAACACAACAAAAATAAACTCAAAGCTTTTAATGCAAAAAGTAAAATATTGATTTTTGGATTTCTTTTAACCTTATAAAAATATTGAAAAAAAGCAATTGCTACACTAACTAAAATTGCTAAAATTATATATATGAGAGTGGATGTTTCCAAATAATCTATTTTAATGTGTGAAGATAAAAAAAGCTATCAAATAAAATAAAGATAACTTATTTTTCATTTATGATTTAAGTCATAAATTAATTAATGTTTGACTGATAACTTTGTAGTAAAATATATCAGGCATGAACACAGTACAACAATTAACAGTAAACAGCACAACTAGTAAAACATTAAATTTAAACTTAATAAGTGCAATAAATAAAAGAATTAAGGCAGAAGAAAAGAACGCAATTGGTCTTTCTGTAATTTTAATAATGGCAGGAACAATGATTGCTTCAGTTACAGCTGCATTAGCTGCTCATGGAGAGATTAACATGTTCTTTTTAATGTTTGCTTGCATTTCTGCAATGGGAGCAAATGCAATAGCAATAAGTCAACGTTCTTTTAAAACAATAGTTTGGGCATTTATAATCAATATTCTAGGAAATATTTTATCGATTATCTATTTGCTTACGCTTTAGGTTTAGCATCAAACATTTTAAAAAAGAGCATAGATGCAATATTTCGTGCTCTTTCTTTAGCTTCATGAGCTTTAGTACCATAAAAAAGAGTATCAATAGTTTCAAACCATAACTGGAGCCATCTACCAAAGTGTTCTTGAGAAATTACATGATTAAAATTACGATCTACATCCTTGTGTACTTTCATCGGATTTCCTTTAAACTTACGAACAAAGAAAAGATTGGTTTCCCAAAAGTCTGTTAACTTTTGCAAGTGACTTTCCCATGTTTCATCTGGGATAGTCTTTAAAAATATTGGGCCAATAAAATCATCTGCTTTTATTTTATCATAAAAAGTAGATACTAATTTATAAACGTCCTCTCTATTTTCAATCTCTTTTTTATCCATCTTAAAAGCCAATATTAATAAGCAGCAAAAGTATATCTTTATACAATTGCAATTTATGACTTTAATCATAATGATACCTGAACAACTTTTACTTAGCTATAACGCACAATATAAAAACTATAAAAAAGGAGAAATTATTTTTTCTGAAAATCAAACTGCTCATAATTACTATCAAATTTATAGTGGTGTAGTTAAAATGAATAATTATAACGATGATGGAAAAGAATTTATCCAAGGTGTTTTTTACAAAGAACAAAGCTTTGGAGAACCTCCATTATTTATTGATGTAAAATATCCTGCTAATGCTGAAACTATTTCTGAAAGCAAAATTTTGATAATTTCTAAAGAACAACTTTTTAAACTATTACAAGAAAATCCAGAAATTCACTTAAAAATCACCCAAAGTTTAGCTAAACGTTTATACTACAAAGCAATTATAGCTTCAGAAATATCAAGTCAAGAACCTTCGCATAGAGTACTACGTTTTATTGATTATTTAAAAAATGATGTATATAAAGTAGTTGGTGATTTTTCTTTTAGGGTAGATTATACACGTCAACAAATTGCAGATACTTTGGGTTTACGTGTAGAAACTGTTATTAGAGTTATTAAATCTTTAGAAAAAGAAGGAGAGCTTAAAATCTTAAAACGAAAAGTATATCGTTAAAATTTTCGCTACAATATCAGTTAATTAAACTAAGTATTTTCTATTTTTGCGCCTTACAACACAACAACAAAAAATGAACTTAACACAATTAAATGCCATCTCTCCTATTGATGGTAGATACCGTAATAAAGTTGCGGATTTAGCGAATTATTTTTCTGAAGAAGCTTTAATAAAATACAGAGTAAAAGTAGAGATTGAATACTTTATTGCGCTATGTGAAATTCCACTACCACAATTAGCAGATTTCAATAAAGAGTTATATGCTGACTTACGTAAAATTTACGAAAATTTTTCATCAGATGATGCTCAGAAAATTAAAGAAATTGAGAGCGTTACCAATCACGATGTAAAAGCAGTTGAATACTTTATTAAAGAAAAATTCGACAAGCTAAGCTTGAATAAGTATAAGGAGTTTATCCACTTCGGATTAACTTCTCAAGATATTAATAATACTGCCATTCCGTTATCTATTAAAGATGCAATGAATGAAGTGTATTACCCAACTTTAGATACTTTAGTTAGTAAATTAGCTGATTTATCGGAAGAATGGGAAAACATACCAATGTTAGCACGTACTCATGGACAACCAGCTTCTCCTACACGCTTAGGAAAAGAATTTTTCGTTTTTGTAGAGCGTATTAACAATCAAGCAATTCATATTCAGCACACACCGCATGCTGCAAAGTTTGGTGGAGCTACAGGAAACTTTAATGCTCATAAAGTAGCATATCCAGATATTGACTGGAAAAACTTCGGAACTCATTTTGTAGAAGATATTTTAGGACTTCATCATTCATTCCCAACAACTCAAATAGAGCACTACGATCACATGGCTGCTTTATACGATGGTTTAAAACGTGTAAACACTATTTTAATCGATTTAGATCGTGATGTTTGGACTTATGTTTCTAACGATTATTTTAAACAAAAAATTAAAAAAGGTGAAGTAGGTTCATCTGCAATGCCTCATAAAGTAAACCCAATTGATTTTGAAAATTCAGAAGGAAATTTAGGAATTGCTAATGCTATTTTCGAGCATTTATCATCTAAATTACCTATTTCTCGTTTACAACGTGATTTAACCGATAGTACTGTTTTACGTAACGTTGGTGTACCTTTCGGTCATACTTTAATAGGGTTTGCTTCTACTTTAAAAGGATTGAATAAATTATTGTTAAACGAAGCTAAATTTGCTGAAGATTTAGAAAATAATTGGGCGGTTGTTGCTGAAGCAATTCAAACAATTTTGCGTCGTGAAGCATATCCTAATCCTTATGAAGCTTTAAAAGGTTTAACTCGTACTAACGAGAAAATAACACAACAATCTATTGCTAATTTTATTGATACATTAGAAGTTTCTGATGCTATTAAAAATGAATTAAAGGTAATTACACCATCAAACTATACAGGAATTTAATGAAATATTTTTACGCTTTTTTAGTCTTATTTTTAGTTTTTTCATGCTCACCAGAAAAAAAAGGAGATCCTTTACGTTTTAAATTTGGAACTTTTGAAATACCTGCAAGCGATAACTACGGAAAAACTGTGATTATTAGAAAAGACAGTTTACAAATAGAGCGATACACTAAAAAAGTTAGTATTTCTACTGATAGCCTAGTTACAGAAAAAGAAACTACAAAAATAGATACGCTTTACATTAAATGGAAAAACAATTTCGCATATAGCTTGCGAATGAAAAACCCAAAAACAGATTTAGATAAAGATCCTATATTTGTACAAATTACAAAAGTAACTGATACTTCGTATAGCTTTACTGCAAGAATTGGTTATTCAAACTTTAAACAAAAAGGAACTGTATATAAAGTAAAATAAACTATGGAAATTTTCTTACAACCCGATACTTGGGGTGCATTAGTAACCTTAACATTTTTAGAAATCGTTTTAGGTATTGATAATATTATTTTTATATCAATCGCTGCGAATAAGTTACCAGAAAATCAACAAAAAAAAGCAACTAATATTGGTTTGGTACTAGCTATGTTGCTACGTATTGTGCTATTATTTGGTATTTCTTTACTTATAGCCATGAATGCTCCTTTATTTCACATAGACCTATCATGGTTTAAAACTGGAGTTACAGGACAAGCTTTAATTTTATTTGCTGGTGGACTTTTTTTATTATATAAAAGTACCAAAGAGATTCACCATAAAGTAGAAGGTCAAGAGGAAGATTCTAATGATGGAAAAACTAAAAAGGGATATACTCTTACGCAAGCTATTATTCAAATCACTTTAATTAATATAGTATTCTCTTTCGATTCTATTTTAACTGCTGTTGGTATGACAAATGGTGTTGAAGGTGCAATGGTTATTATGATTACCTCTGTAATATTATCAATGATTATTATGATGTTATTTGCGAACCCAGTTGGTAAGTTTGTAAATAAGCACCCTACTATACAAATGTTAGGGTTATCATTCTTAATATTAATTGGGTTTATGTTGATTGCTGAAAGTGCTCACTTATCGCATGCGGTATTATTTGGTGAAGAAATGGGAACCATTCCTAAAGGATATTTATACTTTGCAATCACTTTCTCTTTATTAGTAGAAATGTTAAACATGAGAATGAGAGGGAATTCAAAAAAATAACACAATTAAGAAAACTTTAATAAGTTTAAAAAAAGACCTGATGATAAAATTGCCATTAGGTCTTTTTTTTTAATACATTTGTGTTTCAAATTCATGTTTAGTTTAAAAAGACATATTGCCCTTCTAAGTATTTTGATATTGCTGCTACCTTCAGCAATACTATTCGCGCATACTTTTGAAAACCATAAACATACTGTTTGTTCATCTACAAATGAACATCACTTTCATGAGCAAGAATTAGATTGTTCTATATTGAATTTTAATTTTGAAGTTTTTTCACTCGATTTTAATTCAGAATACAATTTAATACATATTGCTTATTTTAAAACTCGATTTAACTTACAACCGCAATTTATTCCGGTTCATCATGTTGTAAAAACCCTACCTAGAGGACCTCCTTTTAATTTAATTTAGTTATCACATAAATTAAATTAAAAATAAAATCTTAAATGAAATCAAAACGTATCATTTTGATTTTTTTACTGTTACTAAGTTTTAGTAAAGTAAAAAGTCAGAATTGTAACTACACATTTTCTGGTTTGGTAGAAGATTTCCATGATAAATCTCCAATAGTTGGTGCTACTGTTTATATAAAGAACCAAAACAAATACACCACAACTAATTTTAAAGGAAAATTTTCATTACCAAAAACATGTGCTGGTAAAATTATAGTCGAAATATCTCACGTTGCTTGCGACCCTCTAATTTTTGAATTAAACATTACTAAAGATGTTTATAAAATTATTGATTTAGAGCACCATGAAGAAGAATTAAATGAAGTTAATGTAAAAGGAGCTATTGGTTTAAAAACTAAAACAGCCCAAGAAACTTTAATTAAAACACAAACATTAGAAAAGTTTAGTGACGCTTCTTTAGGTGATGCTTTAAAAAACATCACTGGGGTTTCATCTATAAACACCGGTAATAGTATTGTTAAACCAGTAATTAACGGTTTAAACGGTAGTAGAGTTCTTGTTTCTTTCAATAACGTTAGACTTCAAGACCAAGAATGGGGAATTGAACACGCACCTAATATAGATGTTAACGCTGCTAAAACTATTTCAGTTATTAAAGGAGCCAATGCATTACAATATGGTGGTGATGCTATTGGTGGCGTTGTAATTATAAACCCTATTAAAAGTACTATTAATAAAGATACTTTATACGGAAAGAGTATAATTTCTCAGCAAACCAATGGTCGTTTATTTTCTGCAACTTCAAATTTAAATAAAAGTTTTAAAAGTGGGTGGTTTATTAATGGTCAAGCATCATTTAAAAGAGCTGGAGATTTTGAAGCTGCAAACTATAATTTAACAAATACCGGAATCAATTCAAAAGCTTTTACCTTTAATGCTGGTAAAAAAGAATTCGAAAAAGGTTTTGAATTATTTTACAGCTACCTAACTAATGAAATAGGTATTTTAAGAGCATCCCATTTTGGTAATATAGCTGATTTAGTTGATGCAATTGAAAGCCCAGTACCTCTTTTTATTAATAACTTTAGCTATGATATTGATAATCCTAAGCAAGATGTAACACATCACTTATTAAAAGCTGCTTATTATAAAAGATTTAAAGGTTTTGGTAAACTATCATTACAATACGATTTTCAATCTAACAACAGATTAGAGTTTGATAGAAGAATTGGAGATAGAAAAAATTTACAAGCAGTAGACTTAGATTTAACTACTCATAACTTTAAAGCTGATTTTAATTTAGATGCAGATCCAGATCATGTTTATAAATTCGGAATTAATGGGTTATATCAAAATAATTTTCCAGACCCTATTACAGAAGTTAGAAGATTAATACCCGATTATGATAAACTTAGTTTTGGTGCTTATGCAATTGCTAATTTAAAATTTGACGATATGATCTTATCTGGAGGAATTCGATACGATTTAGAGCATATTAATGCAAAGAAGTTTTATCTACAAAGTAGATGGGATAATTTGAATTATCAAAATGATTTTAGTAGTATAATAATAGATCCTAATGCACCAGGTTCTCAACTTTTAACAAATCCAAAATTTACATATAATAATATTTCTACATCATTAGGGTTGACTTATAATCTTAATGATACGAATTCATTTATTATTAACTATGGTTTGGCTAATAGAGCTCCAAATCCTTCTGAATTGTTTAGTGATGGTTTACATCACTCTGCAGCAAGAATAGAAATTGGTGACTTACGTATGCAAACAGAAACATCTAATAGATTTTCTGCTTCATATGCTTACAACAGTAATAAGTTGAACATTGTTGTTGAAGGTTTTTATAATCATATTAAAGATTTTATTTACATAGAACCAACTGGAGAAGAAACAACCAATAGAGGTGCTTTCCCTGTATGGTCTTATAAACAAGTTAACGCACAGTTATTTGGGATTGATACCAACATATCATATCAACCAACAGATAATTTTGCATTAACAAACAAAAGTTCGCTTTTAAAAGGAAGAGATTTATCAGGCAATAGACCACTGATAGATATACCTCCTTTTAAAACAGTAACCTCTCTAGTTTTCAAAAAAGAAAATTGGAAAAATTTTTACGCTTCTATAGAAAGCGAATTTAATGCTGAACAAAATGAGTTTCCAAACAATAATTTTCAAGCTTATTTACCACTTGAAGATCGTTTCGTAACTGTAGATGTTAGCACTCCCCCATCAGCATATCATGTATTAAATTTTTCTACAGGATTTGATTTTAAATTATCTAAAACAAATTTAAATTTAAATTTTTCTGTAGATAATGTTTTAAATGAAAACTATAGGAATTATCTAAATCGATTAAGATACTTTGCTGATGATCTTGGAAGAAATTTTAAAATTCAATTAAAAATTAATTATTAAAAAAACATAAAATGAAACATATTAAATTATTAGCCGTATTATTTATTTCTGCATTAACTATTACTTCTTGTTCAGATGATGATCCAGTAGTAATAAATGAAGAAGAAGTTATTACAACTATGAGAGTAGTATTAACTCCAAATGGAGGTGGAACTACCGTAACATTAGAAAGTAAAGACACAGACGGAGAAGGGCCAACTGCACCAGTTGTTACTGGTGGTACTCTAGTAGCTAATACAACTTATACTGGTGTAATCACCTTATTAAATGAGTTAGAAAGCCCTGCTGAAAACATTACAGAGGAAGTTGCTGAAGAAGCAGATGAACATCAATTTTTTTATAGCTCAAACGGAGTTTCTGGTACCTTTACTTATGCTGGGACAAACGATTCGAATGGTAATCCAGTAGGTATTAATTTTACTGTTGCTACAGGAAGTGCTGGCACTGGAACTTATGTTGTTACATTAAGACATGAGCCTAATAAAAGTGCAAGTGGTGTAAAAGAAGGAAACATTGCTAATGCTGGTGGAGAAACTGATATTCAAGTTAGCTTCCCTATTACTGTACAGTAATTTAAATAATATTGTGAAAAATTAAGTTATAAGAAACTCCCCAAATTGGGGAGTTTTCTTTTTATATAAACAAACTTTAACTTAATAAAGTTTTAATGCTTTTCTTTTTTAAGCAATTCAGGAAACTTTTTCTTAAAACGATTTAATCTAGGAATCGATACATTTCTTACATAAGGATTATTAGGATGCAATCGCTCATAATTTTGATGATAATCCTCTGCAGGATAAAACTTTGTTAACTTAGTTACTTCAGTTGCTATTTTCCCTTTATAAATTTCTTTATTTAACTTCTTAATGGTTCTGTCAATAATTTCTTTTTCATTGTTATTATTATAAAATGCGATAGATCTATATTGACTTCCATAATCTGGATGCTGTCCGTTTTTAGTTGTAGGATTATGCGATCCGTAATAAACATCTATCAATGTTTGAAAACTCACTATCTTCGGATTGTAATAAACCGCCACCGTTTCAGAGTGTCCAGTTCTACCAGTTCCTATTTTTTGATATGTTGGATTTTTAGTATGTCCTCCTGCATAACCAGAAACTGCTTCCTCTACCCCTCTTACATTTTCAAAAACAGCTTCAACACACCAAAAACATCCACTTGCAAAATAGGCTACTTTCAAATCTTTTTCTTGACTAATACCCGTAATCTTTTCTTCATATTTATTGCTATTATTTACTTTTACAAATGAAAAGGTTAACAAAGCAATTGTTATTAAAATAACAGATCGTAATATTCTCATATATTATATATTTTTTTAAGTTGGTCGTACTAAAAACTGTGTACATACAATTGTTTACAACTTTAATCTTTCCTTAAGAAATTTGTTTGCGTGTTGTAATTCGGTTTTCTATTTTTGTTCATGTAAACTACAATAATTAATGGAGCATTTTATAGTATCAGCGCGTAAATATCGTCCTCAAAATTTTGAAGATGTGGTTGGCCAACAAGCCATCACCAATACGTTAGAAAATGCTATAAAAAATAACCATTTAGCACAAGCTTTATTATTTACCGGACCTCGTGGAGTTGGTAAAACTTCGTGTGCTCGTATTTTAGCTAAGAGAATAAATCAAGAAGACGCTACGAATGCTGACGAAGATTTTGCTTTTAATATTTTTGAATTAGATGCCGCGTCAAATAACTCGGTTGATGATATTCGTAATTTAACTGATCAGGTTCGTATTCCGCCTCAAACTGGTAAATACAAAGTTTATATTATTGATGAGGTTCACATGCTTTCGCAAGCAGCTTTTAATGCTTTTTTAAAGACTTTAGAGGAACCACCTGCACATGCGATTTTTATTTTAGCAACTACCGAAAAGCATAAAATTATTCCGACGATTTTATCTCGTTGTCAAATTTTTGATTTTAAACGAATTGGTGTTTTAGATGCCAAAAATTATTTAAAATCTATTGCTGAAAAAGAACAAATTACTGCTGATGATGATGCATTACATATTATAGCTCAAAAAGCAGATGGAGCAATGCGTGATGCTTTATCAATCTTTGATAGAGTGGTTAGTTTTTCTGGTAATAATTTAACTCGTGAAGCGGTTACTCAAAATCTAAATGTTTTAGATTACGATGTATATTTTAATATGACTGATTTATTGTTAGAAAACAAAATACCAGAAGTATTAATGGCTTTTAACGATGTGTTAAGTAAAGGATTTGAAGGACATCATTTTATTAACGGATTAGCTTCTCATTTTAGAGATTTATTAGTTGCTAAAGATGCAGCTACAGTTGCCTTGTTAGAAGTTGGAGACAATACTAAGAAAAAGTATTTAGAGCAAGCTAGTAAAGCAAACATGCAGTTTTTATTGCAAGCTATTGATAAGGCTAATGATTGTGATTTAAAGTACCGAGGTAGTAAAAATCAAAGATTATTGGTAGAACTTACCATAATGCAAATAGCCTCTATCACTTTTGATGGAGCAAAAAAAAAATCTAGCAACTACATAATTCCTGCTACTTTTTTCACTTCTTTATCTCCTACTGTAAAAAAACAAGTAGCAGTAAATAAAACTGTTCAAACTCCAAAACCAGTTTCAGTAACACCAAAAATTACTGAAACAAAAACAGAAGTTGCCAAACCTATTTTAAAGAATATAAAACGTCGTATTTCTGCTTTATCATTAAAAAGTATTCATCAAAAAAAGGAAATTAAAAGCACTTTAGATGAAGAAGAAAATTACGACAATCACCCAAGAACTCCTTTTACTCAAGAGCAACTAGAGGCTTCTTGGAAAAAATACTTTTTTAAACTTCAAGAAGAAGGAGAAAAAAGTATTGCAGCAGTTATTGCTTCAAACACACCACTTTTAGGTGCTAATTTTGAAATACAGTTTTCACTTCCTAGTGATTTTATGAAAACTCAGTTAGAAAAAGGAAAACCTAAGTTATTACGTTTTTTAAGAGAACAGTTTAATAATTATGGTCTTCAAATTAAAGTTGTAGTAAATGAAACTGTTGAAAAAAAGTTTGCCTATACACCTAATGAAAAGTATGAAAAACTAAAGGAGAAAAATCCTTTAATTGAGAAACTAAAAAATACGTTTGGTTTAGATCTCTAAAACTCTATTTTCTTACCTAAATAAATAATACTATTATCTCCATTAATTGAAGCTACATTAAGCTCAGGAATTACTTCGATAGTGTTGTTTTTCTTAACAAATAAAGGAATCGATTTTAATTCTTTATTAATCAATTCAAGTTTATTTTGAAAGTCTTCTTTAGAACTTACTGCTACCTCATTAACATTAGGATAATCTCTAGCACTCTCGTTTAAATTAATATAATCATCATTAGGCGTAAATAATACATCTTCATTTTCAGAGATTTTATTTTTTACTTCATTTAAACTTGCCAATCTATAATTTCCTTTTTCACCATAGATTTCAGAAAACTGATTGATTGCATATTTATTTACTTCATCACTTCCTGTCATTGCAATTAAATACCCTACATCGTTGAGCTCTGCATTATCGTCTAAAGAATCATTGTAAATATCAATATCAAAAGCTTCTATACCATTTTTTCTTGCCTTTTCAATATAACTTTTGTTTTGATCTAATAATACTACTCTTCGACCATTATTCATTAAATATTTTGCTATAACTCTAGCCGCATCAGATGCTCCAATAATTGCAATTGATTCTGAACTCTTTAAAAACACACCTACAACTTTTGCAAACATTCTTGCAGTAGTGGCATTCAATAAAACAGTACCTAATACAATCATAAACACTAATGGCGTAATATACTCTGCTCCTGCCACTCCTTGCTTCATCAGTTTTGTACCAAATAATGAAGCTATACCAGCTGCAACAATTCCTCTAGGACCAACCCAACTAATAAATAGTTTTTCATTTAATTTTAATGTAGAATTATGAGTACTTAAGAAAACGGATAAAGGTCTTACTACTAAAATTACAATTGCAAAAAGTGCTAATGCTTTCCAATTAAAAATTAGCATTAATTCACTAATATTCATATTAGCCGCAAGAAGAATAAATAAAATTGAAATTAGTAATACCGATAACGATTCTTTAAAATATAATAGCTCATCTAAGCTTTTTAAATTGCTATTCGCTATTACCATACCCATTACAACTACTGATAATAATCCTGATTCGTGAGCAAATAAATCTGATAATACAAATACAAATAACACTAACGATAATGAAACTACATTTAGTAAATAATGAGGAACTAATTTTTTATTAATAATAAAAATCAATCCATGTGCAAAGGTGAATCCAAAGGTTAATCCGAAAAGTAAAATTTTACCAAACTCTATTAACGCAGTTTTTGTAAAACCACTTCCCCCACCAACACTAATAAATTCAAAAACTAATACAGCTGCTAATGCACCAATAGGATCAATTAAAATACCTTCCCATTTTAATACAGCAGCTACATCCTTCTTTAAAGGAATATTCCTTAGAATCGGAGAAATTACTGTAGGCCCCGTTACAATAATTAATGCAGAGAATAACAAAGAAATTTCCCATCCTAAACCTAATAAGTAATGAGTAACTATTCCTGATACAACAAAAGTTACTGCCGAACCAAGTGTAATAAGCTTAGTAATTACTGGCCCAACAGTAGTTATTTCACTTTTCTTCAAAGTTAACCCTCCTTCAAAAAGAATAATACTAATTGCAAGTGACACAAAATAAAATAACCCATCTCCAGGAAATAATCCTTTTTCACCATTCCATATAGGCTCAATCCACTTACTTCCATCAGAACTTAAAAACTCTGCCGCAATCGGGCCAACAAACAAACCTATTAATATTAAAGGCAAAATTGCGGGGATTTTAAACTTCCACGCAAACCATTGTGCTAAAATTCCTAAAATAATAATACCTGCCAGTTCTACCATAGTTAATTTTTTAAGTAAAAAGTACTCTTCTTTAAATTAGAATAATTATTCTATCTTCGAAAGCTTAAAAATAAACAATATTTTGATTAAAAAAATTTTAATTGGTATTGCCTTTTCTCCTAATTTAAAAGCCAATTTATTTGAAGCTTTACGATTAGGTAATATGTTTGGAGCCGAAGTTATTGGGGTTCATGTTGGAGATAAAACAGAGAAAAAGGAAAAAGAATTACAAGATTTATTAAATGAAAGTCCTGTAAAAGATCATACTTTTAAAACATTTTGGCAAAAAGGAGAACCTGTTGATGTAATTTTAAATATTGCTAACGAACAAGCTGTTGATTTACTTATTCTAGGTGCTATTCAAAAAGAAAACCTTTTTAAATATTATGTTGGCTCTATTGCTAGAAAACTTACTCGAAAAGCAAAATGTTCGGTTTTATTGTTGATTAAACCATCAACTGACAGAATACAATGTAATCATATTGTAGTTAACGGTTTAAAAGACGAAAGAACTCAAGAAACCCTTAAAACTGCTTTTAAAGTATCGCAAGATTTAGGGTGTAAACGAGTTACCATCGTTGAAGAAATTAGTCAAACTGAATTGAAAGTAAAAGTTAGTGATGATGCAACTTTACGTAAAAGTACAATTGCTAAAGAAAGATTAAAAACACGTGAAGATTTACGTGTAAATCACTTATTAAAAGATATAGATACAACAGATATAATTGTAAAAACACAAAGTATTTTTGGACAAAGAGGTTATTCTATTGGACATTATGCTAAAGTTAAAAGAGCAGATTTACTTGTTATGAATGCTCCAAGTAAAATGGGAATATTAGATAGGATTTTTCCTCATGATATAGAACATATTTTAGCTGAATTACCAACCGATGTTTTAATTGTTAAATAATGGAAAAAAAGAATTTATTTAAAGCGTTTTTAGGCGAATTGCCACAAAATATTTTTGCTGGTTTTGTAGTTTCTTTAATAGCACTTCCATTAGGTTTTGGTTTGGCTTTAGCTTCAGGAGCTCCTCCTATTTCTGGTGTTATCGCAGCAATTGTAGGTGGTACTGTTGTAGCTATTTTAGGTGGATCAAACGTTACAATAACTGGGCCTGGTAATGGATTAGTTGTTGTTGTTTTAGCTGCTATTACTACTTTAGGAGCCGGAGATATGCAACAAGGATATTTATATACACTTGCTGCCATTGTAATTTCAGGCATAATTATGGTGATTTTAGGATTCCTACGACTAGGGTCATTGGGTGATTTCTTTCCTTCATCTGCTATTCAAGGAATGTTAGCAGCAATAGGAATAGGTATTTTTGCTAAACAAATACATGTTATGTTTGGTAACAATTCTGCTAAAGGTAGCATTGTTGAGCTAATAGGACAAGTTCCAAATGGAATTATAGATTTAATAAATACAGATAACAAAAGTGTTTTATTTGCAGGAATAGTTGGTATTGTAAGTTTACTTATTATGGTTTTTTATAGTAAAATTAGAAATAAGTACTTTCAATTGATTCCAGCTCCAATGTGGATTGTAGTTTTAAGTGTTGGTATGTATTATTATTACGATATGTTCTCTACATCAAGCTATCCTATTGATAAAAGCTTATTAATTAATCTACCAGATGATGTTTTATCGAACTTTGCTTTTCCTGATTTCAGTAAAGCTTATCAATGGGATTTTATCAATGCAGTAATTGCTATTACATTAATTGCCAGTATTGAAAGTTTATTAAGTATTAAGGCTGTTGACAAATTAGATCCTTTAAAAAGAAGATCTAATGTAAATAAAGATATTAGAGCTCTTGGTTTAGCTACAGTGATTAGCGGTTTTTTAGGAGGATTAAATGTTGTTACTGTTATTGCTCGTAGTTCTGTAAACGTAAATCAAAAAGGTAGTAATCGTTCAGCTAATTTTTTTCATGCTATATTTTTAGTATTATTTATACTACTATTTGCAACTGAATTACGTAAAATTCCTCTTTCTGCATTAGCAGCAATTTTAGTGTATACCGGTTTCAAATTAGCCTCTCCAGAAAATATTAAAAAAGTATTTAAAATAGGAAAAGAACAGTTAATTATTTTCCTTGTAACTTTACTTACTACTATTACCACAAGCTTAATTACAGGTATTCTAGTAGGTATTTTAGTTACTTTTATTATTCATTTAGTAATTAATAAAAGTATTACTTTATTTACAAGGAACATTTTTAAACCTAATGTTTTAATGTTTAAAGAAGACGGTAAATATTATGTTTCAGTTAAAAACTTTTCAAGCTTTTTAAATTACACTAAATTAAAAGCTAAACTAGATCAGATTCCAGAAAATGAAGATGCAATTATCGATTTCTCTTTATGTGATTTTATTGATCATTCGGTAATGGAAAACTTAAATAATTATGCAGAAGGATTTAAACGTAAAGGCGGTCATTTTGAAGTAATTGGTTTAGATGGATATAAGACAGGAAGTGAGCATCCATTTGCGCTTCGTAAAAACATTCCGCTTCAAACAGAAGAGATTGAAAGTAAAAACAACTTAACCAAAAGACAAAAGTCGATACAATCTATAGGTAATGATTTAGGTTGGAATTATAAAAGACTACCTAAAGCCCCTGTTACAATAATCCCTCATTTTGGGTATTTTAAAACACGTCAAATCAACAAAATATCTAATCTTTTATCAAACGAAAGCTGCACGCTTTTTGATGTTGAATTTTCTGAAGGTGAGTTAATTGCTAAACAAGTTGTAAAAGCAACCATGATGTTTATTAATATTGATAAGAATGTTCCTGAATTTACGCTAGATAAAGAAGGAATCTTTGAATACATCTATCATTTTGCAGGGTTTAAAGATATTAATATTGACAATCACCCAGATTTTTCTAAACGCTTTTATTTATCAGGAAAAGAGGCTACTGAAATTAAACAATTCTTTAGCGATGAGCTTGTACTATTTTTCGAAAGCAATAAATACTACCATATCGAAGGAAACGAAAAAGGTCTCTTAATAATTGGTAGAGAGCGTTTGGCAGGTATTAAAGAAATTAAATCTTTAGCTGATTTTGGTATCCGTTTAAAAAAGGTTGTCTAAAAAAGTATAGCTCATAGATTCTCTTTATAAATGATAAGTAAGCTATATTTGCAGCTTACTAAGCACTATGAGTTTTACTTTACTTTCATCACCTTTACAAGGTTTTACCGACTTTCGTTTTAGAAATGCCCAACACAAATATTTTGGTGGTATAGATACCTATTATGCACCATATATTCGGTTAAATGGCAAAATGAAAATAAAATCGAGTTACGAACGTGATTTATTACCTGAAAACAACAACACTTTAACTGTAATTCCGCAGGTAATCACCAACGATGCTGATGAGTTTTTGTTTGTTGCTAAATATGTACAAAGCTTAGGATATAAAGAGTTAAACTGGAATTTAGGTTGCCCCTACCCAATGGTTACAAAATCAGGTATGGGATCTGGCTTGATTTGTAATCCTGCTCGAATTGATGAAATATTACATAAAGCTCATAATGAAACTGATATTTTGGTTTCAATGAAAATGAGATTAGGTTATGAGAATAGTGAGGAAATTCTAAATTCATTCGAAACACTAGATAAATACCCTTTAAAAAATGTAGCGATTCACGCTCGTATAGGTAAACAGTTATATAAAGGTGGGGTTGATTTAGATGCTTTTCAAAAATGTATCGATGTTGCCAAACACCAATTGTATTATAATGGTGATATCACTACTGTTGCTAGTTTTAACACTATGAAAGAACGTTTTCCGAGTATTACACATTTTATGATTGGTCGTGGTTTAATTGCAGATCCGTTTTTACCACAAATGATTAAAGACAATACCACTGAATATCCTAAAGACAGATGGAAAATATTCAAAGAATTTCACGATGAAATTTATGAGCAATATGATGCCTATTTATCTGGACCAACACCAATAAAAATGAAAATGCTAGGTTTTTGGGAATATTTTTCTCAATCCTTTTCTGATCCTCGTAAAACCTATAAAAAAATTAAAAAAGCTACGAATCCTAAAAAATATCAAGCTGCTGTTAAGGAGATATTGATTAATGAGAGATAAAAGGTTTTAATATATTCTAACTTTTGACTTAACTTCCTTTATTCCATGGATGTCTTTTATATTCAAATCTATTTCATAATGTTTATTATATTTTTTTAAAGTCTTTTCTAGGTTCTTAATTTTTTCATCAGCAACATTCTTTTTAGCTCTAAACATATTTAATGTTCCAAAAGATTTTGGTAGGATTAGAATTCCTACTCCTATTAAAATCAAAGTTACAGTATGAAAAACTCCAAATCCAAAAATATATCTAGTTAATAAAGTTCCACCAATCATGAATGACAAACTAATTAATAAATACATGATAAAAGTTCCAATATAATCAAACTTAGATTTATCAACCAACTCTTTCTCTACAGATACTTCCGTTATATATTTTTCAGCATTTTCTCCAAACTCAATTTTATGGCACTTTTCTTTAAAATCTGGTTTTTCTTTCGTTAAACCACATTTTGTTCCATAGCTAACATTAAAATCTAAATTTTGACACATTCTACAATGTCTTGCTAGTTCTAATTGAGAATTATTCATTTCTTTTCGTTTTGCTTTTTTAATTTTATTACGTCAATGTAATACGAACCTTCTTATTTTTTAAACGTCTGTTGTTAAGGTTTTCTATGAGTTGTTTTACTTCGGTTACAGGTACTGCTATAAAAGCACAATCTTGTTTTAATTCTATTATACCAACTTGTTCTTTAGTTAAGTTTCCTTTTTTAAAAAACAATCCTGCGATATCTCCTTTTGATATTTTGTCTTTTCTACCTCCAGAAATAAATAAGGTTTCCCAATAACGAGGTTTCATTTTCTGTTTATTAGAAATATCAACATTCGGAGCATTTTTAATAAATTCAGGCAAACTCTCTTTTTGCCATTTTAATATGTAAGCAGTTCCTTTGGCGTTAACTCTAGCTGTTCTACCGTTTCTATGTGTAAACTCTTCTATTCGTTGTGGTAACTCGTAATGAATAATATAATTCATTTCTGGAATATCAATTCCTCTTGCAGCTAAATCGGTCGCTAATAAAACTTGACTCGTTCCATTTCTAAATTTTATTAACGAACGTTCTCGATCACGCTGCTCCATTCCTCCCGAAAAACAACTATGAGCAATTTTATTCTTAGTTAAAAACTCACTTACTTGTTGTATGCTATCTTTTAAATTACAAAAAACGATACCTTGTTGGTTTCCTATATGTTGCAGTAAATCTACTAAGGTTTGATTCTTATTCTTTGAAGGTGATACTACTGTTTTTAAGGTTAACTTTTTTGGTACTTTTCCTGTTAAGTAATTTAATACTGTTGGATTATTTAAACCTACAAAACCTGGAATTTCAGCTTCTTGAGTTGCTGATGTTAAAATACGCTTGCTAATATTTGGTAACTGATTAATAATCCCACGCATTTCATATTCAAAACCTACTTCTAACGATTTATCGAACTCGTCTAAAATCAACGTTTTAACATGATCCTTAGAAAAACGATCGTTAGCAAAATGATCTGCAATTCTACCAGGAGTTCCTATTAAAATACTTGGTATGTGTTTTAACTCTGTTTTATCTTTAGCCATTGAGCGTCCACCATACACAGCATTTACTTTTAAACCTGTTCCCATTTCACGAATTACTTGCTCTATTTGAATCGCTAATTCTCTCGATGGCACTAAAATTAATACTTGAACTTCCTTTTTATCAGGATCAATTAATTTTAATGTTGGTAATAAAAAACTTAAAGTTTTACCTGTTCCTGTAGGAGAAAGAATAATGGTATTTGTTGTTTTATCAACTGTTGAAATGGCGTTTTGCTGCATTTCATTTAATTCATAGATATTTAGTTTTGCTAAAATATCTTCTTGCGTTTTTATCGTACTTGCCATAATCCTTTTATATCTATGAAATTTATTTCGATGGCAAAGATAGGTAGTCTATAGAAAGGTTTTAATAAATAATCGTTTTTATAGAGCATCATTAATTAAAAAGATGCTTTCTTAATCTTAAGAATCCTTAATTTTGCATTTATATTCAAATTACAACATGTTAGGATTAAAATTCGAAACTGAAACTTCTTGGGCTGATATCGCTAAAGATAACTTACAACAAATATTAACAGATCATGCTTTTTTAGAGCAAAAAGCAGCATCAAATGCTGTTTCTTTAATCATCAACTATTCAGAAGAAACGGAATTAGTACAAAGTATGAGCGCAATTGCTATAGAAGAAATGGAGCATTTTAAAATGGTACATGATTTTATGGTAAAAAGAGGAATGGTTCTAGGTAGAGAACAAAAAAACGATTATGCTATTCAGTTACAAAAGTTCTTTACAAAAACTAAAGATCGTACAGAAGCTTTAATTCAACGTTTGTTAATTGCCGCTTTAATAGAAGCTAGAAGTTGTGAGCGTTTTAAAGTTTTTTCTGAAAATATGGAGGATGAAGAATTATCTAAATTCTATAAAGATTTAATGATATCAGAAGCAAATCATTATACTATATTTTTAGGTTTTGCACGTCAATATCAAGATAGAGAAATTGTAGATAAGAAATGGAATGATTTAATTGCTTTCGAAGCTGAAATGATGAGAAACCGCGGAACTGTTGCTAAAATTCACGGGTAATTAATAGATATATTATTTTGGAGTCAAAAAAGATAAATACATGTAATGAGTGTGATTCTGAATATTATATTTCTAGTTCAGAAATGCTAAATTTATGTCCTGAATGTTCATTTAAATTGTATAACTACGACAATTGTAAACATAAATTTAAAAATGGAAGATGTATAAAATGTTACTGGAATGGTAACATTTCTAATTATTTAAAACACAAATAATGTTTAGTAAAGAGGAATCTGCTCGTTTACGAAAAGAATTTTGGACTAGTTTCGGAAAATCTTTTCCAAGAAAGTGGTTGTTATACAACACTAAAATAAAAGGATTTGCTTTTAAATTTCAAGCAGATCGTAAAAATGCATCTGTATGTTTAGATTTCGAAAACCCTGATGACGTTGCTAATGAATTATTATATGATCAATTATTATCTTTAAAAAAGATTTTAGAAACCGAATATTTGCCTGAAGTAATATATCACGATAGTTTTGAATTAGATAATCGAAAAATTATCCGTCGTATTTATGTTCCTTTCGATAAAAAATTTAGTATTCATAATAAAAACACCTGGAGAGATTGCTATGAATTTTATGTTAAAACTATGGAACAATTTGAGCTGTTTTATTATGAATATGAAGATTTTATAAAACAAGCTATATAAAAAAACGCCCTTAAAAGGCGTTTTTCTTTTTTTATAATATATACTAACTAAAAAATTGAATACTTAAAGGATAACTAGGTTCTTCGTTATTACTGGCTTTTACAGCATTAATTATTGGGAAAATAAAATAGAAGATTCCAATTACAACAAAACCTAATAGTCCTAAACCAAAAAGTAATATTAACGGAATACATAGTAATATGTATAAAAACATTGAAATTCTAAAATTTATTATTGCCTTTCCATGTTTATCCATTCCTAAAACTTCATCCTTCTTTACTGCCCATAATAGTAATGGTACAATCAACCCTCCTATTCCAGTTATAAAGTCTAATAATTGACTTAAATGAGTTATTACTAATAGTTGTTTGTTCTTCTTCATGGTTAATGTGGTATTGGTTTATTATATGACGAATATTCTCTCTTTTTGTTACAGTTCACATTATTTTTCCCTCACAGGAAAAACACCCTTTTTGTTAAAAATCAGCACTTTAACTTTTTTCAATTCAATAATTCGTTATATATTTGACCAGATTTTTTAAAACCCCTTAACCCCCAAAATAATGAATAACCATCCCCTAAGGTTATTAGTAGTGTTATGTGCACTAGTTTTAACATCATGTTCATCGAGCAATGAAATCGAATTGGCTGAAAACACTCCAGAAGTGACAACTACAATCAGCGAAAAAGCAATAGAATCAGATATTTTAAGTCGTATTAATGATTACAGAGTTAGTAATGGATATTCTCCATTAGGTAAGCTACAAACGATTAAAACTCAAACTAATAATCATACAAACTATATGATTGATAAGAATGAGGTTTCGCACGACTTTTTCTACCAACGCAAAGAATATTTAACTAAAAATGCTAGTGCAGTAGGTGTAGGTGAAAATGTAGCTTACGGTTATTCTTCTGCAGAATCTGTAGTTAACGCGTGGATAAAAAGTGAAGGGCATAAAAAGAACATTGAGGGTGATTTTACTCACTTTGATGTTACTGCTGAAAAAAGTGCAGATGGTAAATGGTACTTTACTAATATCTTTGTTAAGAAGTCATAATAAGTAGCTACAATCTATTATCAATAATACTTTGTACAACTTCAGGATTTAGAAGTGTAGATACATCACCTAAATTATCTAGTTCATTGTGCGCTATCTTACGTAAAATACGTCGCATAATTTTACCCGATCGTGTTTTAGGCAGTCCAACAGTAAATTGAATTTTATTTAACTTAGCTATTGGTCCTATGTGCTCAGTAATAATTTGATTAATTTCTTTACGTAGATTATCATGATTTCTACTTTCACCTACGTCTTTTAAAATTACGTAACCGTACAAGGCATTTCCTTTTACATCATGAGGAAAACCTACAATGGCACTTTCAGCTACTGCAGGGTGTTCATTTATTGCATCTTCTATAGGTGCTGTTCCTAAATTATGACCTGATACGATAATTACATCATCTACTCTACCTGTAATTCGATAATAACCTACTTCATCTCTTAAAGCACCATCTCCTGTAAAATACTTATTTTCAAAAGCTGAAAAGTAAGTATCCTTATATCGCTGATGATTGCCCCAAATTGTTCTTGCCATCGATGGCCATGGATACTTTACACATAAACGACCATCTACTTGATTTCCTTTTATTTCTTCTCCATTTTCATCCATTAATGCTAATTGTACTCCCGGTAATGGTAGCGTAGCATACGTTGGTTTTGTTGGAGTTATATAAGGCATTGGAGAAATCATCATTCCTCCTGTTTCTGTTTGCCACCAAGTATCTACTATTGGGCTTTTCTTATTTCCTACATTATCATTATACCAATGCCAAGCTTCTTCATTTATAGGTTCTCCAACGGTTCCTAAAACTTTTAAAGAAGATAAATCATATTGGTCTACAAAGTCTAATTTTTCTTTTGCTAAGGACCTAATAGCAGTTGGTGCAGTGTAAAACTGATTTACTTTATGCTTTTCTACAATTTCCCAGAAGCGTCCAAAATCAGGGTAACTCGGTACACCTTCAAACATTACAGTAGTAGCTCCATTAGCTAAAGGTCCATATACAATATAACTATGCCCTGTTATCCAACCAATATCAGCTGTACACCAATACACATCGTTTTCTTTATAATTAAATACATTTTTAAAAGTATATGCCGTATAAATCATGTACCCAGCAGTAGTGTGTAGCATTCCTTTCGGACTACCTGTTGAACCTGAAGTATATAAAATAAATAGTGGATCTTCTGCATCCATTATTTCTGGATCACAATTTTCTGAAGCTTTATCTAACAAAGGTTGTAACCATTTATCGCGACCTTCTTTCATATTAATTTCTGAGTCTATTCGTTTTGCAACTAAAACTGTATCAATACACTCACAACTTTCTAAGGCTTCATCAACTATTCCTTTTAAATCGATTGTTTTTGCTCCTCTATAAGAACCATCAGAAGTAATTACCATTTTAGCTTCGCAATCGTTTATTCTTGTTGATAATGCTGTTGAAGAAAATCCTGCGAATACAACCGAATGTACAGCTCCAATACGAGCACAAGCTAAAACAGATATTGCTAATTCAGGAATCATTGGTAAATAAACACAAACTCTATCACCTTTTTTAATTCCATTTTCTTTTAAAACGTTTGCAAACTTACATACTCTTTTATGCAATTCTTTATACGATATATGTTCAGCTTCTTCATCAGGATTATTTGGTTCAAATAAAATAGCAGTTTTATCTCCTCTAATTTGTAAATGACGATCGATACAATTCTCAGTAATATTTAATTTTGCTCCTTCAAACCATTTAACTTCTGGTTTTGTGAAATCATAACTTAAAACGTTATTCCATTTTTTTCTCCATACAAAATGTTCTTCAGCAATTTCTTCCCAAAACAATTCTGGATTTCTAACTGATTTTCTATATACCTGAAAATATTCTTCTAAAGTTTTAACGTGATAGTTACTCATCTGTGTTGGTCAATAATTTTAGCCAACTAATCTACAAAAATCATTTATAAGAATTAAAATTCTAATATATTTGATTCAATGGAAATTTTGCTTGAAACTCTTACTTGTAATTGGCATATTATTTTGCTCTTTTTTACCGTTGCTGTTTTATATTCATCTGTAGGTTTTGGTGGTGGTTCTAGCTATTTAGCAATTCTAGCACTTACAGGTATTGCTTTTACGCAAATTAGAGCAACTGCACTGTTGTGTAATATTGTTGTAGTTTCTGGAAATGTTTGGCTGTTTTATCAACAAAAAATATTTGATTGGAAAAAAGTAATTCCTTTAGTATTATTTAGTATTCCGTTAGCTTTTATTGGTGGCTATTTAAAAATAAATCAAACTTTCTTTTTTATTCTTTTAGGAGTTACACTTTTGTTCGCTGCAATTTCTATGTGGATCTCAAAACGATTCGTTTCTTTTAATAAAGAGTCAAATAATAAAATAAATCCTGTAAAAAATGCTAGCTACGGTGGATTAATTGGTTTTGTCTCAGGAATGGTAGGTATTGGTGGTGGTATTTTCTTAGCTCCACTACTCCATTTAACCAATTGGGATGCTCCTAAAAAAATTGCCGCAACAGCTAGTTTTTTTATTCTCGTAAATTCAATCGCTGGATTGATTGGTCAATACTCAAACCCATATTTTATAATTAATTGGAACTTAACTTCTATTTTGTTGATTACTGTTTTTATTGGCGGTCAAATCGGAAGTAGATTGAGTAACAAACTATTTAGTCCTATTCAATTAAAAAAGGCAACCGCTATATTGATTGCCTTTGTTAGTATTCGTATTTTAATTAAGTATTTATTTTAATTATTTCTTTTTAGCTTTCATTTCTCTTCCTCCTTGAAATAAAGTTAAAGCATCAACTTGTCCTTTATCGTTTTTGTGAAATTCAACAGAGGCTTTAACTACTTTTAAAAAGAATTTAGTCTCCGATTCAGCAAACAACTCAAATTGAGATTGACCAGTAGCTTGTGCATAAATCTTATCTCCTTTAGATTCTATTGTTAAATCAAAACCTGGCTGCAATTCATAAACTCCATCATAAGTTTTTAAAATATCAGCCGATACTTTTACTTCTTTTTTCTCTTTTGGAGCTTTTTGGTTTGTGAAAACTCCTTTTGATTCATTAATTCTGTTTTTAAAATATGCTACTTTTTTTCCATCTTCAAATGAAAAACGATAAGTTATATATCCTTCTTCAAAAGAAAAAGTATTTTCTGAAGTTGGATAAATTTCTGACGAATAAGAATTCCCTTCTCTCTTACTATACAACTGATTATCCTTTAAAGTAATGTATCTAATTACATCATTTTTAAATTGATATGTTCCAACCCATTTTTTTAATTGATCTTGAGATAGACTTACAGAATTACTTTTTTCAAATGTAGGCTTATCAATTGCTAAAGTTGCGATTCTAATAGCAGTATTTGTTGGTGACTTACATCCACAATTTGAAAAAACTATTACATAAATGTTTTCACTAGGAACAGAAATCCCCATAGATAAATAACCTGGAATTGCACCTCCATGCTCTATAGTAGGAACATCATTAATTTCATTTATACTCCAACCGTAGCCATAATTAATCTTATCTCCGTTATTTAATGTATAATTTGTAAAAGCTTTATTTATAATTTCTTTTTTAACAAAAGTATTGTTGCTAATTGCAGTTTGCCATTTTAACATATCATCAACATTCGACATAATAGAACCTGCAGCATATGGTAATGATAAACTAATATATTGTGCATTTGTAAACTTTCCTCCTCTTTTATTATACCCAGAAGCTCTATTCTTAATTACCTCTGTATAGCTCCCATAGTACGAATTATTCATACCTATTTTATCAAAAATTCTTTCTTTAATAAACTTCGGGTAAGACATTCCGCTAACTTTTTCAATAATATATCCTAAAAGAAAATAACCTGAATTATTGTATTTATACTTTTCACCAGGATCAAAATCCATTGGTTCATTTTTAAAGAAATCAATAAATTTTAAAGGAGATTTATCTAACGTCATCACTTTACCAAATTTACTCATACCTGTATAACTCTTAATACCTGAAGTATGTGTTAATAAGTGATGTACCGTAATTTTCTTACCTTTAGTAGGGTAATCTGGAATGAATTTAGTAATATCATCTTCTAAACTTAATTTACCTTCTTCTAACAACATTAAAATTGCTACTGATGTAAATTGTTTGGTTATAGAACCAATTTCGAAAACATTATCAGAAGTCATATTTACATTTAACTCTAAATTTGCTTTACCAAAAGCTTTTCTATAAATAACTTTTCCATCTTTAGCTACTAAAGCAGAAACACCTGTTTCGTTACTTTTAAATTGCTCAGTTAAAATTTTATCTATTTTTGATTCTAAACTTTGAGCAGATACTACAGATATTGAAAGTAATAAAATGGCTAAGAGTCTTAATTTAAGTAATTTTTTCATGGCTAGTTGTTTTAATTATTTAATGATATGACGAGACTTCTAAAAAATAGTTACAATTATTTTTACAAATAAAAAAGCAACGCATTTGCGTTGCTTTTCTATCTTAATCTATACTATAAATTTTAATCCAACCAAGCATTCATCATCCAAAGTGTTTTCTCTTGTTCTGAAATAAAATCACTCATTATAGAATTTGTTCCTTCATCATCTGCTTCATCTGATAATTCTAATATTGAGCGCTCTATTTTTAATAGTTCAGCTAATGAAATAACTACTAATTTCACAGCTTCTTCATCATTAGAAATATTTTTACCTACAGGAACTGAAGCTAATTTTGTATAATCGTTAAAAGTATGCAAAGGTGTTCCTTGTAAAGTTAAAATACGCTCAGCTATCATATCAACTTTTTCTTGAGCATCTGTATAAAACTCTTCAAACTTTACATGTAATTCAAAAAAGTTCTTTCCTTTAATATTCCAGTGTAATCCTCTTACATTTTGATAATAGACTTGAAAATTAGCCAATAGTGTATTTAATTCTTTTACTAAACCTACTGTTTTTTCTTTATCTAATCCTAAAATTGTTGTACTCATAATTTTCCTTTTTTGTTGTTCTTGTTTTACAAAAACAAAATTATTTCAATTTTAATTTGAAAAACTATAAATGTAATTGATAGTTTTAATATCTTTATCAAAATTTTTTATACAATGACAATTACACAACTAAAATATACCCTAGCAGTAGCTGAATATAAAAATTTTACCATAGCTGCTGAGCATTGTTTTGTTACACAACCTACTTTAAGCATGCAAATTCAAAAATTAGAAGATGAGTTAGATGCTAAGATATTTAATCGTTCTAAAAAACCTATTGAATTAACTGAGGTTGGAAAACGAATTGTTGAGCAAGCAAAAGTTATTGTTGATGAGAGTAATCGTATTATTGATATTGTTCATCAACAAAAAGGATATGTAGGCGGAGAGTTTAAATTAGGGATAATCCCTACTATAATGCCTACGTTATTACCTATGTTTTTAAAAACATTTAGTAGAAATTATCCAAAAGTTCAATTAATTATCGAAGAACTAACAACCGAAGAAATTGTTCGCAAATTAACTGATGGTCATATCGATGCTGCTTTAGCTGCTACTCCTTTAGAGAATGAAGCCATAAAAGAACGTGTTTTATATTACGAACCTTTTGTAGGGTTGATTCCTAATGAGCATCGCTTATATGAAAAAACAAAAATAAATGTTGAAGATTTAGAGGTTGATGATATTCTTCTCTTAGAAGATGGTCATTGTTTTAAAGATAGTGTTATCAATCTATGTAGAACCAACAAACGTAGTTCTACAAATCATTTTCAACTAGAAAGTGGAAGTTTTGACACGCTAATTAAATTATCAAAGGATGGTTTAGGAATGACTTTATTGCCATACTTAAACACGTTAGATTTAAACGAAAAAGACAGAGAGCATTTAAGAGAATTTGAAACGCCACCACCTGCAAGAGAAGTGAGTTTAATCTATCATAAATCGCAATTAAAAATGCAGTTAATAGAAGCTCTTAAAAGTACTATTGATGGTGTTATTAGAGGCGCAATTGCTTTTAGTGATGTTGAAATTATTAGTCCGCTAAACAAAATGTAATCCATAAAAAATCCCGTATTAGCGGGGTTTTTTATTTAAAATTTATATTCTGATAAAGGTTTTGGAAAATCTTCAGGATTTGCTGCTAAATGATAACGCGGATCATCTACAGCTTCTTCAATTACTCCTGTAAAAATAGGACTTGCCTTATATAGTAATACCTTACAGTCTTCACTTAAATGTTTTAATTTTACTTTTTTACCAGCTGCTTGGTACTTTTCTACCAAAGCAAAAATAGCTTCAATGGCTGAATGGTCTGCAACTCTAGATTCTACGAAATCAATTTCTACAGCATCTGGATCATTCTTTATATCAAACTTTTCATTAAAAGCTGTAATACTACCAAAGAATAAAGGTCCCCAAATTTCATATACTTTGGTACCATCATCTTTCATACGCTTTCTAGCTCTAATCTTTTTAGCACTTTCCCAAGAAAATACTAATGCACTTACAATTACCCCAACAAATACCGCGATTGCTAAATCGAAAATTACAGTAACTGCCGACACAATAATCAATACAAATACATCTGATTTTGGAATCTTATTCATAATTCTAAAACTAGACCAAGCAAATGTTTCAATTACCATCATAAACATTACTCCTACTAAGGCAGCGATAGGTACTTGTTCTATATATTTATCAGCAAAAAGAATAAACGTTAATAATGTTAGCGCCATTGTTACTCCTGATAAACGTCCTCTACCTCCTGCATTAATATTAATTACAGTCTGACCAATCATACCACAACCACCAGTTCCACCAAACAATCCACTAACAATATTACCTGCTCCTTGAGCAACACATTCTTTATTTCCATTACCCCTAGAATCTGTTAATTCATCTACTAAATTCATCGTCATTAATGATTCAATCAAACCTACCGAAGCTGCTAAAAACGCATATGGAAGTATAAAAAATAAGGTATCTAAATTAAACGGTAAGTTTTGCCATAACTCCATATTAGGAGTTGGAAATTTACCTGACAAACCAGCTCCTCCACCTTCTCTAATATAAGAACCAACTGTACTCACATCGATTCCTGAAATAACAACAACGGCAGTAATAACAATAATTGCTGTTAGTGCTGCTGGTATTTTCTTAGTTAATTTAGGAAGCCCCCAAATAATTGCCATCGTTAAAGCTACCAAGCCTAACATAGTAAACAATTCTGAACCTTGCATGAATATATTCTTATATTCTTTTACTCCTTCAGCAGAAACACTTAACTCTTTATGAGAAAACATTTTTACCTGAGCTATAAAAATTACAATGGCTAAACCATTTACAAATCCCATCATTACTGGATGTGGAATTAAACGTACAAAACGTCCTAACTTTAATACACCAGCTAAAACCTGAATCAGTCCCATTAAAATAACAGCACCTAACAAATAATAATATCCCATATTATCTATAGGAGTATCCATTAACATTCCTTTTTTGTGTCCTTCAGCAATCATATACACAAAAATTACAGCTACAGCACCAGCTGCACCAGAAATTAAACCTGGTCTACCTCCGAAAATTGCAGTTATTAATCCGATAATAAAAGCACCAGAAAGTGCCACTAAAGGATCTATTTGAGCTACAAAAGCAAAAGCAACTACTTCTGGTATCATTGCAAGAGAAACTGTAATACCTGCTAACGTATCATCCTTGATGTTAATCTTCTTACTTTTAATATATTTCATCATAATATTCTCGGCTATTGTAAAAGTTGGCAAATGTAAAGATAATTTTATTCATTTAGTTTTATGTTTCATCAAGTTTAATTTTGATGACGTATTTTTTTGCTTTATTTTTGAACGTTGAACTATCAAACCAATTTGATAGCAACCAATGAGCAGAAAAAAACTACTTACATCAAAAGAAATCGAAATCATTCTGCATCGATTAGCTTGTCAGTTAATCGAAAATCACAACGACTTTTCTAATACTGTGTTAATTGGTTTACAACCTAGAGGAACTTTTTTAGCAAACCGATTAGCTAAATTGTTAACAGAAGATTATGGTATTCAAAATCTCCAATTAGGTTTATTAGATATTACTTTTTATCGTGATGATTTTCGTAGAAGAGATGAACCTTTGGAGGCTACATCTACTCAAATAGATTTTTTAATCGAAGGAAAAAAAGTAGTGATTATTGATGATGTTTTATTTTCAGGAAGAAGTGTGCGAAGCGCTTTAACAGCTATTCAATCTTACGGAAGACCGGAAAATATTGAATTATTGGTATTAATAGATCGTCGTTTTAGTCGTCATTTACCAATACAACCTAATTACCGAGGAAGACAAGTTGATGCAATTAATGAAGAAAAAGTAGTAGTTAATTGGCAAGAAACACATAAAGAAGATACTATTTACCTTGAACCCAAGCTATCAAAGCTTGATTAGTTATGATAAAAAAATTAAACTAAAATGATGCAGTTAAGCGTTGAACATTTATTAGGTATTAAATACCTTAACAAAACCGATTTAGAGCTTATTTTTGAAACTGCTGCTCATTTTAAAGAGGTAATTAACCGACCAATAAAAAAGGTTCCTTCACTTCGCGATATAACTATTGCTAACTTATTTTTTGAAAACAGTACGCGTACTAAGTTATCTTTTGAATTAGCTGAAAAACGTTTATCTGCAGATGTTATCAATTTTTCAGCAGGACAATCATCAGTTAAAAAAGGAGAGACTTTAATTGACACCGTAAATAATATTTTATCAATGAAAGTTGATATTGTTGTAATGCGACATGCAAGTGTTGGTGCAGGTATTTTCTTATCAAAACATGTTGATGCAAAAATTATCAACGCAGGCGATGGTACACATGAGCACCCTACACAAGCATTGTTAGATAGCTTTTCGATGCGAGAAGCTTTAAATAGCAATTTAAAAGGGAAGAAAATCGTTATTGTTGGTGATGTTTTACATTCTCGTGTGGCATTATCAAACATCTTTGCTTTACAATTACAAGGAGCAAAAGTTAAAGTTTGTGGTCCAACTACCTTAATTCCTCGATATATTTCTAGCCTAGGCGTTGAAGTTGAAACAAACTTAAAAAAAGCTCTTGAATGGTGTGATGTTGCGAATGTATTACGTGTTCAACATGAACGAATGGATATTAAATATTTTCCTTCTACCAGAGAATACACACAGCTTTTTGGAATTAATAAACAAATACTTGATAACCTTGGCAAGGATATTGTAATTATGCATCCTGGACCAATAAACCGTGGTGTAGAACTAACAAGTGATGTTGCCGATAGTAACCAATCAATCATTTTAAATCAAGTAGAAAATGGGGTTGCTGTACGTATGGCTGTTATATATTTGCTAGCACAACAAATAAAAAGATAGTAATGATTGTTGAAGATAAAAAAGAGTATTTTTTAATAAACCCTGACGAGAATTCTTTCTCTAACTTCTTTTCAAACTTTGAAAAAGAACATTCTAGTTATGGGGAAAAACACCTTATTATTCAAATTTTAGAAAAATTCCCTGTTTCTAAAGAAAATATTTTCCTATTTTTGAGTTACGCGTTAGGTCATCAAGAGAATGGCACATCTTTTGTAATTATTGTAAATGATGTGGATATTGATGATTTTCCAGAAACATTAAATATTGTGCCTACTTTAGTAGAAGCTCAAGATATTATTGATATGGAAAATATTCAGCGTGAATTAGGTTTTTAACCTTATTATTTCATAATCCCCCTAAATGATTAACATATGGTAAAAAAAATACTTTTCTTATTTATTTTCTTAGTGACATTATCTAGTTTTTCTCAAGAAAAGTCTATCGATAAGTTAGTTGCTTCGCCTAATCCATTTATAAATAATACTACTATATACTTTAACGCTAAAAAAGAGCAATCTATTATATTTACTGTTAGAAATGTTTTAGGTAAAACTGTTTTTAGTAAAGAAATTACCACTAATAAAGGTCGTAATTCATTTCCATTTGAGCGTCAAAATTTAAAAACAGGAATGTACATTTATGCTATTCAAAGTAAAGATGAAATTATTTCTAAACGCTTTGTTATTAGATAAATGAGTTTAAATTTAACGATTTTAGGGTGCCATTCTGCTACTCCTAGGGTTAATGCATATCCTACTTCTCAATATTTAGAAATAAACAATCGTCATTTTTTAATTGATTGTGGAGAAGGTACGCAACGCCAGATGCGCAAATACAAAGTGGGTTTTTCTAAAATAAACCATATCTTTATTTCACACCTGCATGGCGATCATTTTTTTGGTTTAATTGGATTAATTTCAACATTCGGTATATTGAATAGAGAAAAAGACCTACATATTTATGGGCCAAAAGGAATTAAAGAAATCACAGTCCTTCAATTAAAATTATCTAAATCTTGGACAAAGTATCAATTAATTTTTCATGAATTAGAATCTAAAGAAAGTGAGCTGATTTTTGAAGATGATAAAGTGTCAGTATATACAATCCCTTTAGATCATAGGGTTTATACTAATGGTTTTTTATTTAAAGAAAAGCCAAAACTCAGAAAATTACATATCGCTAATATTCAGCAGTATGATGAAATAGAAACTTGCGATTATCATAATATTAAAGCGGGTAAAGATTATGCATTATCTTCTGGTGAAGTTGTTCTAAATAAAGAATTAACTATTGATCCTCCAAAACCTAAAAGTTATGCTTTTTGTAGTGACACAGCATATAAACCTTCTATAGTTCCAATAATTAAAGACGTTGACTTATTATACCATGAATCAACCTTTTTAAAAGATCGAGAAGATTTATGCGAAAAAACAAAACACTCTACTGCTGAACAAGCAGCTACAATTGCAAATAGCGCTAACGTGGAAAAGTTGATAATAGGACATTATTCTAGTAGGTATTCAAATTTAAATGATTTTAAAAAAGAAGCTCAAACAGTATTCCAAAATGTAGAGTTAGCAGAAGCAGGCAACTCATATTCTATTACACTACCCTAAAACAAGATAAGTTAAAAAAACAAAACACATTAACAAAACCTACTCTCCTATAGTTCTAAACGTTAAATTAACTCTTGGTCGGTGTACTTTTTTAGTTGGTGGTAAACGATGTAACCAATGAGTTTGTGTTTCATCTTTCATTACCAATAACGAACCATGTTCTAAAACCTTATACACAGTTTCTTTAGTTTCTTTGTGTTTAAAACCAAATTTACGCTCTGCTCCTAGCGTTAAAGACGCTATTGCTCCGTTTTCTTTTAAATCTTTTTCTCCATCCGAATGCCACGCCATTCCTTCTGAACCATCATGATATAAATTCAACAAACAAGAATTGTATGTTTCGTTTGTTTCCTTTTCTACCAATGCTTTTAACTCTAATAATTCTTTAGTAAAAACTAATGCTGTTTTTGTTCTGTTAGAATATGAGTATTCAAAAGCTTCTTCTGCATACCAAGCTACTTTTCGCTTGGTTATTATCAGTTTACCAAAAATAATTGCTTCATCATTCTTCCACTCTATTGCATTTAAAAGATGCTCATAATAACTGTCTGCTTTTTGCTTAGATAAAACAATTCCATAATAATTTACAGTACCATCTTTAGGTAATAAATTTACAGGTGATTCAGAAAATTGTGAGAATAAATCCATTATGATAAAAGTAAAAAACTCCTGCTATTTACAGGAGTTTTCTTACTTAACATTTAAGTTTTAGTTTCTAAACTTATTTCGTGTAATAATACGTTTGAGTTTTTCTTTTAAATCTCGACCAGTATCATAAATCATTTGTTCGTTCGACGGAAAACGTTCGCGTCTTAATTGTGTTAAATTAAAAAACGATTCATCTAGAGCTCTTCTATCTCCATCGTAATTTGCGTAAACATGTTCAAAAACAAATTCACTCTCAATTGGAAAACGCTCTAACAACTGATTATTTGCATTATTAATATACTTTACCATTCCGATAACCTTACTACTTTTAAACTGCGTAAATCGATAAAACTGACATCGTATCTTCTTAAACTTATCAACCTTAATCTTATTACCTAAGCTATCTTTTACAAATCCGCCATTATCATCTAATAAATATTTATAACCGTCTTTAATTTGTTTCTCTTTAATAATTTCTTTTTCATGAATTTGTTCTGGCGAAACATCAATTCTTCTAAAGTTTAATTCTAAATCAAAATCGTATTTAATTCGGTTATCTCTTTTTGAATGATACTGTGTCCATAAATCATTTAAACCATAGGTATCAATCGCTAATAAATCGTCTTCTAACCTTCTTGGAATAACTTGATGTGTATCGTTATTTACAGATACAAAAACAAAATCGATTCCTTTTTGGTGTGCTTCTTCTATTAAAACTCTTGTGTCTTTATAATTAGAATTAATTTTATTTAAATATTGAAACTCATCGAAAGCCCTTCTATAATTCATTTTATTACGAGTTCCTTCATTTAACAAGGCAACTGCATTTTCATATAAATCTGCTGAATAATTTTCTTTCGCTTCTATAATTCTGTCATCATAATTTACAATATCAAAATCAGCATTTCTACCAGAGCGTAAAATTTTTAAAGGTAACAAGGGTTTAATTCTTTCTTGTCTGCTATTTAAACGTTGATATAAAGTATAAATAGCTTCTAAATTATCAGGATGATTTTCTTTTTCTAAAAATGAAACCTTGGCTAAATCTCTATCCGTTGCTTTTTTAAATGCATCTCTAAGCATTACCACATAAGGCTGATTCTTTTCTTTAAACTTATTTTTAGCTAAGTTTTTTACTGATAAAGAAATTGCCTTATCATAGTTACCTGAATTAATCGCTTTTTCGGTAGATTTTACGCTACTACATGAAGAAATTATAATAGCAGTTAATAATAGTAGTAAAGTAGTTTTTCTCATGTTATTTTGGTTTCGATAGAAAAGACAAGTATTATGCCAAAACTAAGAATTCTATTACTTAAAAAATCAACTTTTATACTTTTAATTTACTCAAGCAGTTTAGCCATTGCAGTCTTAACGATTTCTACATTTATTGCTCTATTTGTAGGTTTTACCTCTTTTTGTTTTAAAACAATTTGACGTAATAAATTTACACCTACCTGATCGAAATTATATTGCTTGTATTGAATTCCTTTAGAAACAATATCATCTACTAAATTTTGAATAGCTTCTGAATTATTACTCTTTGCAATCTTATCGAAAGCTTTTTTGTACAAAGATTGTATTTTTTTATTCTGACTTAAAAACATTCCCGACATAACGTTACCTGCAATAAATGTTAGCTCATCATCATTTTTTTCTTCTAAATAAATACGAGTTAAAGGTGTAGCAATAATCTTTTTAACCTCAACTGGTAATGTTTTAGATTTTTGAATCGCTAATGCTTTATCTACATAATACATTCCCACTAACGACTTACCTAAAACCGAATATGATTTACTTTGTAGTCCTTTTTCGAAAACTGGTTTTAACTCTGGATCAGTTAATTTTCCTAAAGTTTCAATAGCAGCAGCTTGTACTAATGTTTTAGGATCGTTCATTGCTATTTGTTTAATCTTAGCAATTACATTTTTCTTAGAATATTTATTTATTAAGTTGATTTTTTCTAAAGCTAAAATTCTGATTTTATAAAAATCATCACTCATTGCATTTGCAATTGCATTAAACGCTTTTTTATCGTCTTGTCTTTGTGCAACTTCTAATAAAGCTTCTTTTCTATGCGCGTAATTATCTGCATATTTTAACTGATGAATATAATCGCTTAAAACTTTATTCTCTTTAATATCACATAGTAAAACACCATCAGCATTTACTTGAATTAAATTTGGTTGTTTTATAAATGGAAAGGTAAATGACGCATCTTTTCCTTCTACAAAAACATTATGACGTGTACGTTTACCATCTTCAAAAATATCTATCGCAAAAGGAAACTTAAATTCGTTTGCTTGATTTTGAACAACATTAACCGTTACTGTTTTTCTTAACTTATTATAATCGTAAGAAATCTCTAATTTAGGATGTCCACTATTAAAATACCATTGATTAAAAAACCAGTTTAAATCTTTACCGCTTATTTCCTCAAAAGCCAAACGCAATTGATGTGCTTCTCCAGTACTATATTTATGATCGGTTAAGTATTTATTTAAGCCTGCATAAAAAGCTTCATCACCTAAATAATTACGCAACATATGTAAGATTGCTCCCCCTTTGTTGTAACTAACAGCATCGAACATATCTTCTTTATCATCATAATTAAAACGCACTAAGTGCTTATCATAATTTTGTCCACTTTTGTAGCCTTCTATATCTTCTAACAAATGAGCATCCGCATTATCTTTTCCGTATTTATATTCTCTCCATAAATACTCACTGTAGTTAGCAAAACTTTCGTTTACTGTTAGGTTACTCCAACTTTCTGCAGTCACTAAATCTCCAAACCAATGATGGAAAATTTCATGCGCAATTGTATTTTCTTGTAAATTATCATCAATTAATTCACCAGGCATTTGGTATGCTTGTTCACCATGAATAACCGCCGTAGTATTTTCCATTGCACCACTTACATAATCACGTCCGACAATTTGGGCATATTTATTCCATGGGTATTCTATTCCTGTTATTTTTGAGAAAAACTGAAGCATTTCTGGTGTATTACCAAAAATCTGTTTTGCAAAAGGTGCATACTTTTTCTCAACATAATAATCTACCGGAATATCCTTATAGCTATCCTTCACAATCTCATACTCTCCTACTCCCATAAAGAACAAATATGGAGCGTGTTTTTGTGTAAAGTTCCAATAATCCGTTCTAGTTCCATTAGCATTTGTTGTTTGCTTCTCTAATTTCCCATTAGAAAGTGTTACAAACTTATTTGGAACTGTGATATAAATTTCTTGTGAAGTTTTCTGATTTGGTGAGTCTATTGTTGGAAACCAACAACTACTTGCTTCTGTTTCTCCTTGTGTCCAAACCTGTGTTGGTTTGTTTTTATCTAAACCTGTTGGATTGATAAAATACAATCCTTTAGCTGATGTTATGGCCGCACTTCCTTTTTGCTTTACTTTTTCTGGACGTGCTGTATATTTGATATAAATCGTAAATTCTTCTGTACGTTTATATTTACGTGGTAAATCAATAATTAATTGAAAATCGTCATAATTATAATCTAAAGGCTGATTATTCATCGTTATCTTATGAATAATCATAGCTTTAGCATCTAAAGTTAATTTATCTGTTTCATAAAAATGAGGACTAAGAGTAATCCATTCTTCACCATTCAATTGTTTTTCTTTAAAGTTAAAATCAACTTTAAGCTTTGTGTGAATAATATCATAAACTTTATCTTTCTCAGCTTTATAACTTTGAGAGGAAAGAGCTAGTGAAAAAAGACAAACTAATAGTGTAAGGGTTTTCTGAAACTTCATAAAATCTTTTCTTTAGGTTTCAAAAATAGGAAAATCTATCGGGAGGCTTGTTAATGAGGCGTTAAAAAGAAAAGCCATCAAATATTTGATGGCTTTATATATATAATTTCTAACTATTTATTTTAACTCTTAGGAGCTATCATTAGCGTATCTGTTTGCATTTCTTTTCTAAAAAAGTCTTTAATTTTTACTAAACCTTCTCCTGTTTCTTCTGTTTTTACCTTCTGCAACATCTCCATCATTTTACCAGGGTTCATTTTATCTCCTAAGACTCTTGCTACTCCTACACCAAATTCTTTCATATAAACCACAGCAACTATTTCTTTAATTGCATCTGCTTCTCCTGAGTAGTATATAGTTCCTTTTCCACGCTTATCATTAACTCTCATTAATGGTTTATAATCGGTATTTTTCATTACCTCTTTAATCTTTTTCGCTTCTGATTTCATTTCAGTTTCTGAAGCCTTATTTTGAGGTAAAAAAGCAATATTAATTTTTTTGATAGAATTAAATGCTTCTTTCTCTTCTGCTGAAACATTGTCTTGGATATAAGAGCTTAATAAACTTGCTGATAAATCTAAACGGAAAAATTGCTCCTTTTCTTGAGTTTCGATTAAATACCCTTGTAAGCTTTGTTCTTTTTTACAAGATGTAAAAAGAACAGTTATCAATAAAACGGTTAGTATGTATGCTTTTTTTATCATAGTTTGGTTCATAGAATAAGTATAACCGAATTGCTTCGGTTATACTTATGCTTTTTGATAATTATTTTTTCTTTTCGTAATCATTAGCGATTTCTGCTAACTCATTCATATTAATCTCTCCTAATAAAGATATTACTGTTGATGATGGTTTATCATCATTTTTGATAGATTTATTACTTTTTACAAACATTAAAACTTCATTTACAATATCTTTATTTTTAGAGGCTTTAATATAAATCTTCACTCTATTTCCTTTGTCTTTAACACGCACTAACTGTGTCATTTTACCACTCTTAATTGCAGAGTTTACCATTCTTTCCATATCAGAAGCTATAGACATATTTTCTGTTGAAAAAACTTTTAATTCTTTTAAGCCTTTAGCTGTGTTAAACACTTTCATATCTTTAGACTGTGCGTCTGGGAACTTTCTTAATAAATCGAAAGCATCCTTAGTTACTACTACTGCAGATACGTCATCTAAATCTTCTAATTTATCAAACATTCCTTGTGCATTTGCTACTACTGTCGATAACATTAATGCGAATATAAATACTACTTTTTTCATCTTACTTTGGTTTTACTACTTGTTTACGTTTAAAATTTCGTTTGCTTTACTAAATGTATTTGGTAATGTGTTTAATTGTTGTACAGCGTTGCTACCTTTTGAAATGTTGTTTGAAACTGCATATAATGCTTCGTTTCCTTTGTTTAAATTGATTGAAACCATTTGCAATGCTTCTTTAATTTGTGCAAATTGTTTTCGTTGCTGATACTCTTGGTATTGTTCATGACCTATAAACACACTAAATAATAAGGCTATTGATGCTGCTACTGATAACCATTTCCAGTTCTTCTTAGTTTTCTCAGGTTTTAACTGAATGGTTTTAGTATAAGTTTCATCCTTACTTTGTTTAAAATAGTTAAACATCATACTGTACTCTTGCAAATGCGGTGCCACATTGTTCGAAGTAAAATACTGTTGCAGTATTTGTTCTTCTTGTAGCGTAGTTTCAGCGTCTAGATATTTATCTACTAATTTTTCTATGTTAGCTAACTCCATAGTTATGTTGTTTTATTAATTCTTGTCTTATTGTTTTTCTTGCTCTCGATAAAGCTACTCTAACAGCGGTTGGTTTCATGTCCACCATTTTGCATATCTCATCAAAATCGTATTGTTCTATATCTCTTAATTGAATAATTATTTTTTGTTGTTCTGGTAATTTTTCAATTAGTTCGTGTACTTTATTTACAGTATCATTATGTTCTACTTTCTTATCTAAAGACGTTTCTTTTTCTTTATAATTACTATGAACTAAAGTTAAATTACTTGCTTGCTTTGATTTTAATCGATCATAACAATAATTTTTTGTCATGGTCATAGCAAACGCTTCTACATTTCTATAGTCAGATAACTTCTCTTTACTTCTCCATAATTTAAATAACAATTCTTGAGTAGCATCTTCAGCTTCTTCAGTAGAAACTAAAAGTCTTTTTGCTAAACGAAAGACTTTGTCTTTAAATGGTAGTACAACTTTTAAAAAGTCTGATTGGTTCATTGTTTAGTTGATTAGTTTTGTAAACTTTATTTTTAAAACTACGTCTTAATTATCAGGTTTACATAACTACGACGAAGTAGTTTCAAGTTTGTTACATCAATTATAAAAAAAATAATATTATTGATTAAATTGCGTTGGTATTATTACTAATATATTCCTTATGAAATTATTTAAAACAACTCTTATTTTATTTTTTTCAATATTAATTATTTCTTGTAGTAGTAAAGATGACACACCTACTAATATTGAAGTGCAAGATTTTGTTTGGAAAGGATTAAATGCTTATTATTTATGGCAAGATCAAATTCCTGATTTATCAGACAGACGTTTTAATAATGATCAAGAATTATATAGTTACTTATCAGCCTTTAACGATCCTGAAAGTTTTTTTTATAGCTTATTATATTTACCTAATGAATATCCTAAAGATCCTAACAGAACATATTCGTGGATTGTTGATGATTATGTAGCCTTACGACAAGCTTTACAAGGAACAAGAGAAACTACAGGAATAAAACTAGAAGGAGCTGATTTTTTAGACGGTTCAGGTGGATTTTATATATACGTTTATGATGTAGTTAAAGGTTCTGATGCAGATTTAAATGGCGTAACAAGAGGTATGTTAATTACCGAAGTTAATGGAACAACCCTAACAAGAAATAATGTAAACTCTTTATTAGCTAATAATTCATTTACAATTCATTTGGCAGATTATAATACAGGAAATCCTGTAAGTAATGGTACAATAATAACTCTTACTAAAGGTGTAACTACAGAAAACCCTGTGAAAGAAGCTAAAGTTATTATTGATGGTAGTCATACAATAGGGTATTTAATGTACAATCAGTTTTCTAGTAATTTTGACGCTGAATTAAATGCAGCTTTTTTAAAGTTTAAAAATGATAATATTACAGATTTAATAGTTGATTTAAGATATAATGGTGGTGGTTCTGTACAAACTGCAACTTATTTAGGTAGCATGATTACTGGACAATTTAATGGAGAGCTATTTTCTAAGGAAGTATGGAATAGTAAAGTTATGGCTGTAACAGACCCTAACTTTTTAATCAATAATTTTACTGATAGAATTTTAAACAAAGATAATAATGGCAATATAATTTTAGATGAATCTATAAATAGCGTAGGGTTAAATACTGTGTACTTTATAGTATCAGATGATTCTGCATCTGCATCAGAATTAGTTATAAACGCATTAGATGCTTATATAGATGTAAAATTAGTAGGTATTCAAACCTATGGTAAACATGTAGGATCGATTACCTTATTCGATTCTGATAATTTTAGAGAAAACGGACCTGGTTTTAACTCTAATCATACTTGGGCAATGCAACCAATTGTTTTAGAAATTCAAAATAAAAACGGACAAAACAAACCAGATGGATTCATTCCGGAAGTAACTATGGATGAAGATCCAGGTAATCTAGGAATTTTAGGTGATCCTACCGAACCTTTACTACAACGAACTATTCAGTATATTGTTACTGGAGCTAAAGGAACTTTTTCTACTAGAAATAGAAGTGTTATCAAAACATCTCCTTCTTGGAATTCAACTATGATAAATCCTGATTATAACAATATGTATGTTGATTTTAAATAATTAATGATCATAAATAAAAAAAGAAAACCAACGTTTCTGTTGGTTTTCTTTTTTATAATAAACTCATTTGTTGATTACTCTCTTCATTAGGTACTTTTAAATTGGTTCCTAACTCAGTGTTTAGTTTTTTAATAAAGTATGCTGCCAATAAAGGAGATTCTACTTCTAAATTTTGATGGATAAAAAAATGAATATTTTGCAAGCCTAAATCTCTCCATTCTTTTAATCTCATAACCCAATCATCTAAACGAGTATAATCAGATGGATGATTAGCACCAACATAACGTACAAAAGCTTCGTTATTGGTTAATCGCATATGCAACATATCTCTCCTACCTGCCGTATCCACTAAAACATTTGCAATATTATTCTCTTCAAGTAATTTATTATAGTTGTTAAAAATTACTTTATCCTCATACCAATCTTTATGTCTTAGTTCAATTGCTAAAGGGATTCCTTTAGGCCAACTCACAACAAAACTTTCAAGTGCATCAAAGCTTTTAGGTCCAAAATTAGAATGCATTTGTAAAAATATCGTTCCTAGCTTTTCTTGTAAGTGTGCAGAATTATCTAAATAAACATTTACAGTGTCTTGTACTCCTTGTAATCGTTTCCAATGACTGATTTCTTGTCCTATCTTTGGAAAAAATTTAAAATTATCAGGAGTCTTTAATTTCCATTTTTCAAATTGTTCAGCCGGGAATTGACGATAAAAAGTAGCATTCAACTCAATAGAGTTAAATTGTTTTGAATAATATTCTAACTCATCTTTTGTTCCTCTAGGATAAAATCCTTTTAAATCTGCTTTATTCCATTTAGCACAACCAACGTATACATTAGGAGTATCAACTTTATCATAAGAACTCAATAAATCAACAGTACTTTGATGAGTATTAGGTAACGAAAAATCTATTAATTCTGGATGATCTACTTTTCCAAATTTCATATACTAAGCATTTTCTAGACCTTCTTCTATCTCTTGATTATCGATCATTTCTGGTCTAAACTCACTCATCTTATCATCATTTAATTTTTTAGCATATTTATAACCAGATTTCCACCATTTTTTCATTTTCTCTTTTTCGAAAACTAATGAATTTGTGGTTAAAACTGTTGGTGTATAATATAGATTTAACTTAACATCGTTTTGTTTTGCTGATAACTTACCAATAGTAATATTATGTCGCTCAACATTTTCTAACATAAAATCAAAAGTATCCATCATTAGCGAAAACGGATTCTTAGCTGGTAATCTATTAATTTGAGTCACTTCTGTCGCTAAAATAATCGCATCCACTTCTTTGGCTCCACGCAAAATAGCCTCACGAATTGGTACTAAACTCCCAAAACCACCATCAGCATATTGGCAGTGGTCTTTTTCTAACAAACTCATAAAAGGCACGTAATTACATGACCCCCATATCCAATCACAAAAATCATCATAAGTACAATTTAAAATCGATTTATATTCAATTTGATTTGCCGTTAAATTAGAAACTGTAACAACTACTTCTTTGTTATTTTCTCTAATCTTATTGTACATTTCTTTTGTAATCGTTCTTTTTATAAGCTTTCTAAGATTTTTACTCTCTCCAAAAGTTTTACGTCCGTTTAAAAAATTCCAAAAAGTATTTCTATGTCTAATAGAAATCACTTTAGCTCCATTTACTTTCTTGATTTTAAAAGGACTATTACTAAAAATTGCTTTTTGATCTACAGATGTATACACCTCCTTCAATTCATCAACCATACCTAATGCTAAATGAGAAACCATTAAACTACCTGTTGAAGTTCCTAAAAACATGTCGTATTTCTTTCCTTTTTGCTTCATTAAATATTGAGCAACACCACCAGCAAACGCTCCTTTGCTTCCACCTCCAGAAATTACTAATGCTTTTTTCATAAATTAAATTTGATTTACCTATTTTTAGTTCTGTAAAAATATCAAAAAAATGAAGAGATTCTCACTTTTAATTTTAGTCGTAATTATTTCTTATTCCTGTAAAAAAGAATACCAACCTAGAAATATTGATTCCATTAAAATTACAGAATTTAAAAGAGATAGTTCTAGTATTAGAGCTATAAAAGTAATATCTGAAAATGATTTAATATATGCGGGTTCTAAAGGAGATATTGGCTTTACAGACGATGGTGGTAAAACCTGGAGCGTAGAACTCTTAAAATACAACGACTCTATTATTCCTCATTTTAGAAGTATTGCTCAAAATAACAACGGTACATTTGCTTTATCTGTAGCAAATCCTGCTTTACTATATAAAACTTCTAAAGGGAATGGTACTAAACTAGTTTATAAAGAAGAGCATGAAAAAGTTTTTTATGATAGTATGAAATTCTTTTCTGATGGAGTTCACGGAATTGCTGTCGGAGATCCTACCGAAAATTGTCCTTCAATTATTTTAACTTCTAATGGAGGGAACTCATGGCAAAAGTTATCTTGTGATAAACTACCTATATTTAAAGATGGAGAAGCTTTTTTTGCTGCTAGTAATACCAACATTGCGATTATTGATAAAACCGTGTGGATTGCTTCTGGTGGTAGTAAAGCAAGAATTTTAAAATCTACCGATTATGGTAATACTTGGGAGATATATGATACACCTATAATTCAAGGTGATGGTCCACAAGGAATTTATTCTATCGATTTTTATGATGAGAATCACGGAATCGCTATTGGAGGTAATTACGCAAAACCAAACGACAATTGTGTTAATAAAGCAATTACTACTGATGGTGGTAAAACATGGAAAATAGTAGCTAACAATCAAAATCCTAATTATAAAAGTTGTGTACAGTATGTACCCAATACAAATGGAAAGGAAGTATTTGCTGTTGGTAAAACTGGTATTTCATTTTCAAACGATGGTGGACATACTTGGGACGAAGTGAGTAGCGATTCTTATTATACTATTCAATTTGTAGATAAAAATACAGCTTGGTTATCAGGGCACCAAAAAATTGGGAAACTTGTACTCCTCTAAAAAACCCATCACAAGGATATAACATGTTCTATAGAAAACTTTTTACAAAATAAATAATGAGGTCTTAAAATTATTGGGCTATCGCCCTGCGATTAATTCTTAATTATTTGTTAAAATAAACGTCAATTCAACACAAATAAATACCTTTAAAAAAATAATTAACCAACCTAAAATGAAAAAAACACTCATACTACTGTTATTGTGTGTATCCTCTATTTATTCGCAAGAATACTTTCCGAGTAATACAGGTGTAAAAACATCAAAAAACAAGTTATATGCTTTTACAAATGCTAAAATTTATGTTAGCCCAAGTAAAATCATAAAAAAAGGAACTTTACTTATTAAAGATGGTAAAGTTGTAAATTCAGGTAAATCTGTAAATATTCCTAATGGTACAGAAATCATCGACCTAAAAGGAAAAACTATTTATCCATCTTTTGTTGATGCTTATTCAACTTTCGGAATCACTGCTCCTAAAAGAGAAAGTGGTCGTGGTAAAGGTCCTCAATACGATGCTAATAGAAAAGGATATTACTGGAACGATCATATAAGACCAGATGTTGATGCTTTCAACGATTTTAAATTTGATGCTAAAAAAGCAAAAGAATTATTAAGTCTTGGTTTCGGAACAGTAAATACACATTTAGAAGACGGAATTATGCAAGGTAACGGAGTTTTAGTTGCTTTAAATCCGAATACTACAGATGCTTATAGAATATTAAATAAGCAATCAGGAAATTATCTTTCTTTTAGTAAAAGTAAAAAATCGCGCCAATCCTACCCTACTTCTCGTATGGGTGCCATGGCTTTGTTAAGACAAGCTTATATGGATGCTGATTGGTACGCAAAAGGTAATAGTAAGAATACTGATTTAGCATTAGAAGCTTTAAATAATAAAAAAGATTTCCCTCAAATTTTTAGAGGCGGAAATTACTTAGATGGTTTACGTGCTGATAAAGTTGGAGACGAATTCGGAATTCAATACACTATTGTTGGTGGTGGAGATGAATACCAACGTATAAATGATATTAAAAACACCAACGCTACTTTTATTATTCCAATCAATTTTAGAAAAGCATACGATGTTAGTGATGCTTTTTTAGCTGATAAGATAGCATTAAGCGATATGCGTAAATGGAATCAAGAACCTGCGAATCCATCAATTTTAGCAAAAAACAATGTTCCTTTTGCTTTAACAACTTATAAATTAAAAAAAGCTAAAGACTTTACAGGAAATTTACAAAAAGCTATTAAGCATGGTTTAACTAAAACCAAAGCATTAGAAGCTTTAACAACCATTCCTGCAAATATTCTTAAAAACAATAAAATTGGTAATTTAAATACAGGAAGTTATGCAAACTTCTTAATTACTTCTGGTGATATTTTTGATGCTAAAATTACTTTATACGAAAATTGGGTACAAGGTGATAAAAACATCATCAATCCAATGAATATTAATGATATTACAGGAGATTATACTTTATCAATTAACGGAAAAACATATGATTTAGCTGTTACTGGTAAAGGGGCAAAACAAACTGGTGCTATAAAAAATGATGATAAGAAAGTGAATTCTAAATTCTCTTTTAAAGATAATTGGGTTTCTATTACTTTAAGAGAAGGTGATGATTTTACACGTTTATCTGGTCTAGTAGAAAACAATCAATTAAAAGGTACTGCTATAGATAACAATGGAAACGAATCTAACTGGTCAGCTGTTTTTAAATCTAAAAAAGACAAAAAGAAAGATGATAAAAAGAAAGACAACAAAACTCCAGAAATAGTTTCGGTATCTTATCCAAACATAGGTTATGGTAACTTTAACAAACCACAACAAGAAACTATTTTAATTAAAAATGCTACAGTTTGGACTTCAGAAAATGGAGAAACTTTAAACAACACTGATGTTTTAATTAAAAATGGAAAAATTACTCAAATAGGAAATAGTCTTTCAAGTCGTGGAGCTAAGGTTATAGACGGTACAGGAAAGTATTTAACTACTGGTATTATCGATGAGCATTCACACATTGCTACAACAGCAGTAAACGAAGCTGGTCATAATTCTACTGCTGAGGTTACTATTGAAGATGTTGTAGATCCAGACGATATTAACATCTATAGAAACATCGCTGGTGGTGTTACTTCTATTCAAGTTTTACATGGTTCTGCGAACCCAATTGGTGGTCGTTCTGCTATTTTAAAATTAAAATGGGGAGAAAATGCTGATGGATTAATTTATAAAAACACACCTAAATTCATCAAGTTTGCTTTAGGTGAAAATGTAAAGCAATCTAACTGGGGAGATATGCAAACAGTTCGTTTTCCTCAAACTCGTATGGGAGTAGAACAAGTTTATATCGATTATTTTCAGAGAGCTAAAGAATACGATGCTAAAAAGAAAAGTGGACAACCATATCGTAAAGATATCGAGTTAGAAACTTTAGCTGAAATTATTAATAAAGAGCGTTTTATTTCTTGTCATTCATACGTGCAATCAGAAATAAATATGTTAATGAAAGTTGCTGAAAAATTCAATTTTAACATTAACACTTTTACTCATATTTTAGAAGGATATAAAGTTGCTGATAAAATGAAAAAACACGGGGTTGGTGGATCTACTTTTGCTGATTGGTGGGCATATAAATATGAAGTTAACGACGCAATTCCTTATAACGCTGCAATTATGCACAATCAAGGAGTAACCGTTGCAATTAACTCTGATGATGCAGAAATGTCTCGTCGTTTAAACCAAGAAGCTGCGAAGCTAGTAAAATACGGTGATATGTCTGAACAAGATGCGTGGGCAACAGTAACAATAAATCCTGCAAAATTATTACATCTTGATGATCGTACCGGAAGTATTAAAATTGGTAAAGATGCTGATGTAGTTTTATGGAGCGATAATCCACTATCAATTTATTCAAAGGCAGAAAAAACAATTATTGACGGAGCTATTTATTTCGACATCGAACAAGATAAAGAAAAGCGTAAAGCAATTAAAGCAGAACGTGCTAAGCTGATCAATATGATGTTACAAGAAAAAATAAAAGGTGCTAAAACACAAGCTCCTGTAAAGAAAACTAAAAAATTATTCCACTGTGATACCGAATAAAAATTTAAAAATATCAAACATGAAAATTAATTTAATTTATGGTTTATTATGTTTCTTATTTTTAGGAAACATCGTAGCACAACAAACACCGGCACCTAAGCAAACCCAAGATTATAGTATTGAAGGAGCTACTGCCCATTTAGGTAACGGTGAAGTAATAGAAAACTCACTAATTATGTTTTCTAACGGTAAAATATCTTTCGTAGGAAGTGCTAACATGAAAATTGCCCGTCAAGGAACCGTTATCAATGCCAAAGGAAAACATGTATATCCTGGATTTATTGCAGCAAACTCTTCTTTAGGTTTAGCTGAAATTGATGCGGTACGTGCAACAAGAGATGTTGATGAAGTTGGTAGTATGTTACCTCATATTCGAAGTATTATTGCTTATAATACTGAGAGTAAGGTAATCGAAAGTATGCGTCCTAACGGAGTATTTATGGCACAAGTAACTCCAAGAGGAGGTGTTATTTCTGGTACTTCATCAGTAGTACAATTCGATGCTTGGAATTGGGAAGATGCTACTTTAAAAACTGATGACGGTGTTCATATGAATTGGCCTAATAGTTTTAGCCGTGGTCGCTGGTGGTTAGGAGAAGACCCTGGATTAAAACCTAACAAAAATTATCAAAAAGGTATTACTAAAATTAAGGAATACATTAATAATGCTAAAGCTTATTTAAAAGGTAATAAATCTTCTAAGATTTTACCTTATGATGCTTTAGAAGGAGTTTTAAACGGATCACAAAAAATGTTTGTTCATGTTGGTGGACAAAAAGGAATTACTGATGCTGTAAACACTTTAAAAGAGTTAGGAATTAACAACATCGTTATTGTTCATGGTCAAGAAGCAGAAAAAGTAGCTGACTTACTAAAAAAGAACAATATTCCTGTAATTTTAGAACGTGCACATCGTTTACCAAATACTGAAGATGAAGATTATGATTTACCATTCCGATCTGCAAAAATATTGTCAGATGCTGGTATTCTAATTGGTTTAGGTATGGAAGGTGATATGGAGCGTATGAGTACTCGTAATTTACCTTTTTATGCAGGTACTTATGCTGCTTATGGTTTAGGTAAAGAAAAAGCTTTGCAGTTAATTACTCAAAATAACGCAAAAATCTTAGGTATAGATGACAAGGTAGGAACTCTAGAAATTGGTAAAGATGCAACGCTATTTATCTCAAAAGGTGATGCTTTAGATATGCGAACTAATATTTTAACCGAAGCTTTTATTCAAGGAAGAAAGATTAGTTTAGAAACGCATCAAACAAAACTTTGGAAGCGATATTCTAATAAGTATAAGAAATAAATAAAAAGCTCGGTATAACTTACCGAGCTTTTTTAATTCAAACAAATCTATTAAAAATTAACCCCTTACTTAACTTTTAATTACAAAATTTGAATTTCTTCTTCTTTTTCGTGCATTTTGCAATTGCTTTACAAATATTATACAAAAATCAATAAAATAAAATACCCAATATTGGGTATTTTTGCTCTATGAAACAAATTAGCAGTACACAAAATTCATATATAAAAGACTTATTAAAACTTCAAGATAAATCTCGCGAAAGAAAAAAGAAAGGTTTGTTTTTAATTGAAGGAGAACGTGAAATTTCTTTAGCTATAAAAGGAAACTATCAAATAGATACTATGCTGTTTGTTCCAGAAATGTTTTCTGAAGAAAATTTAAATCAAGTTCAGCAAGACACTTCTCAATGTATTGAAATTACGAAAGAAGTATATCAAAAACTTGCATATCGTGATACTACCGAAGGTGTTATTGCTGTTGTAAAATCTAAAAAATTTAGTTTAGATACTGTTAATTTTAATACCTCTACTCCACTTATTTTGGTATTAGAAGGAGTTGAAAAACCAGGCAATATTGGTGCAATGCTTCGTACTGCGGATGCAGCTAATGTAGATGCTGTTTTTATCGCTGATCCTAAAACCGATTTATTCAATCCAAATATTATCCGTTCAAGTGTTGGCTGCGTTTTCACTAATCAAATCGCTGTGGGTTCATCAGAAGAAATGATTGATTTTTTACAAGCTATGAATATCAATATTTATAGTGCTACCCTGCAAAACTCAAATCAATATCATAAAAACGATTACACGCAAGCAACCGCTTTAGTAGTTGGTACAGAAGCTACAGGGATAACTCAAATTTGGCGAGATAAAGCCACTCAAAACATAAACATACCAATGCAAGGTGAAATAGATTCTATGAATGTTTCAGTTGCAGCAGCTATTTTAACCTTCGAAGCAAAACGACAAAGAGGTTTTTAAATCACACATCTATTATGAGATACTATATTGCTTTTATCGTACTTGCTATTTTTATTTCATGTACTAAACAAAAACCTCAAACTTTAGAGTTAGGAACGTATAGAGCTGTTTTAAAAATTCAAGACAATCAAGAACTTCCATTTACTTTTAATGTTAAGAATGATACTTTAATTGAAATTTATAATGCAGATGAAATTATCGAAGTAGATGAAATCACTTATAAAAACGATTCTGTTTATATTCAAACTCCAGTTTTCGAGGGTTATATAATAGCAAAAATTACAAACGAAGAGTTTTTAAATGGTTATTTTATAAAGCCTAGTTTAAATAGAATAGTTCCTTTTAAAGCTGAAGGTCATGATAACACTAGATTTAAATTATATAAAGATGCTTCTGTTAACATTACTGGAAATTGGAAAACTGTTTTTAGCCCAAATACTAAAGAAGATAGCTATATAGCCAAAGGTATTTTTAAACAAATTGAAAATAAAGTAGCAGGAACCTTTAGAACAACTACAGGTGATTACCGTTATTTAGAAGGTGTTGTTGATGGAGATTCTTTAAAGATTTCAACTTTTGATGGTGCGCATGCATTCTTATTCACCGCTAAAGTTACCGATTCTACCATGACAGGTAATTTTTATTCTGGTAATCATTGGAAAGAACCATTTGTAGCCAAACTAAATAATAGTTATGAATTACCAGATGAAAATAAATTAACTTCTTTAAACGAAGGATTTAAAACTTTTAATTTTTCATTTCCTGATGAGTCTGGCAAGCTAGTTTCTTATACCGATGAACATTTTAAAAACAAAATAACCATTGTACAAATTATGGGAACTTGGTGTCCAAATTGTTTAGATGAAAGCAAATACTATGTAGAGTATTTAAAAAACAATCCTAACAAGAATATTGAGTTAGTTGCTTTGGCTTTTGAAATTGATAAAACCAAAGAAAAAGCTTTCGAAAAAATTAACCGATTAAAAGATAGGCTAAACATCAACTATCCAATATTATTAGCGCAATACGGAGATTCAGATAAAAAAGAAGCTGCTAAAAAGCTACCAATGTTAAATCATATTCTTTCCTATCCAACAACTGTATTTATTGATAAAAAAGGAATTGTACGTAAAATACACACAGGCTTTAATGGACCAGCAACAGGACAAAAGTATATTGACTTTAAAAATGAATTTGAAGCTTTTGTAAATACATTAATAGAAGAATAGATTTTGAAAATAAAACTTACATTAACTAGAGGTATTTTATTATTTACTTCATTTATTTTATTTATTATTTTTCTTTTTTGGAATTCAAAAAATAATGATTTACTATATTTTAATAATGATATAAATGGAATTATTGAATACAAAGTTTCTTCAAGAAATGGTGAGCTTCTTAAGCTAAATAAGTATGAAAATCTAATTAATCTGAGAATTAATCAAGAGTTTTAAAGTATTTTAAAGAAGGGGATTCTATTAGTAAACCTTCTAAATCAAGAGAAATATTTCTATTTAAAAAAGATTCATCTGAAATTTATGAAACTTATTTTTATTTAGAAAGCCTAAGCTATTTATGGAATTAATTTTAATAACGCTTTGTGATAAGTAAAACATTCTGTTTTTTCTAAAATTGCTATTAACAACTTCTATAATATTTCACTAATTTCGAATTTCTAAATTGTATTACAAATACTTTAATTAATAATTACAGAGATGTAACATTTGTACTTAATTTATAAGTATTTAGATAATTAATAATTGTCCGTATGGACTCCATATAATGAAAGTTTGTATCGCCGAAAAGCCGAGTGTAGCTCGCGAAATTGCTAATATATTAGGTGCCAATACCAAGCGAGATGGTTATTTCGAAGGTAATGGATACGCGGTAACCTATACTTTCGGTCATTTATGCACACTTTTAGAGCCTAAAGACTATAAACCACATTGGAAAAGTTGGGATTTAAACAACTTACCAATGCTTCCAAAACGTTTTAATACCAAAGTAACAGACGATACTGGAATTCAAAAACAATTTAATATTGTAAAAGGTTTATTTGAAAAAGCAGATGAAATCATCAACTGTGGGGATGCTGGTACAGAAGGAGAATTAATACAACGCTGGGTAATAAATCAAGCAAATTATAAAGGAAAAGTAAAACGTTTATGGATTTCTTCCTTAACTGAAGAAGCCATTAAAGAAGGTTTTAACAATCTAAAACCTGCCGAACAGTATGACAATTTATACTACGCAGGTTTTTCTCGTGCTATTGGCGATTGGTTGTTAGGTTTAAATGCTACCCGATTATACACTGTTAAATTTGGTGGTTATAAACAAGTATTGTCGATAGGTAGAGTGCAAACTCCTACCCTAGCCATGTTGGTAAATCGCTATAAAGAAATTGAAAACTTTAAACCACAACCTTATTGGGAATTACAAACATTATATCGCGACACGTTGTTCAGTTGTGAAGAAGGTAGATTTTTAAAAAAGGAAGAAGGGCAAGCATTTGCTGATAAAGTAAAACAGAGTGATTTTGAAATTACTTCAGTTACCAAAAAGAAAGGAAAAGAATACGCTCCTAAATTATTTGATTTAACGGGACTTCAAGTGTATTGTAATAATAAGTTTGGTTTTTCTGCAGATGAAACTTTAAAGATAGTTCAGAAGTTATACGAAATGAAAGTAGTTACGTACCCAAGGGTTGATACCACTTTCTTACCAAACGACATTTATCCAAAAGTGCCTGGTATTTTAAGTAAGCTGACTAGTTATAGCGAATTAACACAGCCATTATTAGGGCAAAAAATAAAGAAATCTAAAAAGGTTTTCGACGATAAAAAAGTAACCGATCACCACGCGATTATTCCAACTGGAATTCAAAATAATTTACAGTACAACCAACAACAAGTGTATGATATTATTACACGACGCTTTATTGCTGTTTTTTATCCAGATAGTGAAGTTGCTAAAACAGAAGTTAAAGGAGAAGCTGATAAAGTTCCGTTTAGAACTTCTGGTAAAGAAATTTTAACTAAAGGATGGCGAAAGGTTTTTGAGTTTGGAAGTGAATCAAAAAAATCAGAAGAAAAAGACATTCTTCCTACTTTTGAAAAAGGTGAAAAAGGACCGCATGAACCAAGTTTCTTAGAAAAAGAAACCAAACCACCTCGTAATTATACCGAAGCAAGTTTATTACGTGCTATGGAAACCGCAGGTAAACAAGTTGATGATGATGAAATGCGAGAATTGATGAAAGAAAACGGAATTGGTCGTCCGTCTACTCGTGCAAGTATTATCGAAACCTTGTTTCGACGTAAATATATCGAGCGTCAGAAAAAACTAGTTGTTCCTACACAAACAGGAATCGATTTGATTGATTTAATAGATAATGAACTTCTAAAATCTGCTGAATTAACTGGACGTTGGGAGAAACGTTTAAAAGAAATTGAACGTGGAGAATTTAATGCAGGAACCTTCATCAATAACATGAAAAAAATGGTAGACGAATTAGTATATGAAGTTCGTTCTAGCAATAAAACAAAACGCCTTTCTTCAGAAAATGAGATAAAAAAAGTTCCTGTAAAAAAATCTACTTCTAAGAAAAAAACTGTTATCGGTAAAGAGTGTCCGAAGTGTAAAAACGGACAATTATTAAAAGGTAATACTGCCTATGGATGTTCTGCTTACAAAAATGGATGCAACTTTAAATTACCTTTTGAGTTTATGGCTAAAAAAGTATCCGAAAATCAGTTAATTAGATTATTAGATAAAGGATCTACTAATAACTTAAAAGGTTTTAAACACAACGAAAATAAAGTTGAAGGTTTAATTCGTTTTGATGATAATTTTAATCTGAAATTTGAACCTAAAAAAGCAGCTAGTATAACTAAAGTTCCAGAGGTTATTAGTTGCCCAAAATGTAAAAAAGGAACTGTTTTAAAAGGAAAATCTGCTTATGGGTGTTCTGAATATAAAAACGGTTGTGACTTTGTTTTTACTTTCGATAACATCAAAAAAATAGCCAACGGAAAAACGTTGACTAAAGAATTGGTGTATAAAATCTTAAATTCTAACTAAGCTCTTTATAATAATACTCTATTAATTTATCTGGGTTCTTAATTGTATTTTTAATCCATTCAAAATACAAAACTCTTTTTTCTTCATCAGTTAATTTCCAATCAACATTAGTCTTACGTAAGCGTGAAGTTACATCGTTTAAAGTAATTGCTGCTGCTACTGATATGTTTAAACTCTCGGTAAAGCCAACCATTGGTATTTTTAAAAATCCATCAGCCTCTTGTTTAATATAATCTGAAATCCCCTCTTTCTCAGCTCCAAATACAAAAGCGGACTTCTTTGTTACATCAAAATCAGATAGCACACAAGAATCAGTATGTGGTGTTGTTCCTATAATTTGATACCCTTTTGCTCGTAAGTCTTCCAAACAAGCTTTTGTATTATCTCCATCTTCCTTAAAACGATTAATATTTAACCATTTCTGACTTCCTTTCGCAACATGTCTAGAAACTTTATTCGTAAATCTATTTTCAATCGCATATACATCTTGTATCCCGAAAATATCACAACTTCTCACCACAGCACTTGCATTATGTGGTTGATATATGTCTTCTAACACAACAGTAAAATGACGGGTACGCTCATTTAAAACCTTTTCGAAAGTTGTTTTTCTTTTATCAGTAATATATCCCTCTAAATAGGCTAATAATCCTTCATCTATCATATAGCAAACATACTAAAATTTACTATTTTTAAGCTTTATTATTTAGATATGAAAAAGAAGTTAGTTGTTTTAACTGGCGCTGGTATAAGTGCAGAAAGTGGTATTAATACTTTTAGAGATGCTGATGGTTTATGGGAAGGGCATGATATTTATGAAGTAGCTTCTCCTCAAGGGTTTCATTCAAATCCAGAATTAGTCCTTGATTTTTACAATCAACGTAGAAAACAATTACTTACTGTAAGTCCGAATAAAGCACATACCAATCTTGTTGATTTAGAGAAGTATTTTGATGTGGCTATTATTACACAGAATGTGGATGATTTACATGAACGTGCTGGTAGTACCAACGTCTTACACTTACATGGGGAACTATTAAAAGCTAGGAGCACTGCTTACGAGCATTTAGTTTACGATAGGAAGTCTGATATTATTATAGGAGATACCTGCGAACAGAATTCTCAATTACGCCCACATATTGTATGGTTTGGTGAAGATGTTCCTATGCTTGAAAAAGCTATTGAAATTACATTGAGAGCAGATATTTTAGTAATTATTGGTACTTCCATGCAAGTATATCCAGCAGCTAGTTTAATTGATTATATTTCTGAAAACGTGCCTATTTATTTTATAGACCCAAAACCTGCTGTAAATAAAAACGCCTTTAACAATTTAACAATTATTAAAGACGTTGCTAGTTTAGGAACCGATGAATTACTTAAGAAGTTAATCGATTAAAATATTCGAATATTTCTCCTTTAGAAATGGCACTTCCTTTTTCTATTAAGTCAAATATTTCTGAATTTCTTTCTTCTGCGTATTTTTTTGACCCAGTAAAAAATTCAATTTTCTTATCATTCGGGTTTTTCATTAACCATTCAAAACCTTCTTGAGTTAATAAATCAATCTCTTTATCTACATTAATTACAATACGATGCATTTCTTTTTCATCGCACTTAAATAAGTTTACCACCTTTTTCGAAAAATGTTCTAAATAAGAAGTCTTGGTAAGCACATCATCCCAAACTACATCACTAAACACATTCATCTCCTCCTCTGCTACATGAGGTTTTTCTTCTTTTAACTCTTTCCACTCTTTAGCATCAATACTTTGTGAAGCTAAAAAACGAGTAAACTCTTCGTGTAATCCTTCAAATTGTTCTTTAGTAAGTTGTCTATATTTCATAAAAAAAACCGCCTTTTTTTAGGCGGTTCAAATATCTGAATTTCTAAACGAATTAGAAAATTCATATAAAATTTATCTCGTTACAGTTCCTGAAATAGTAGCTACTGGTCCTGCTCCCATTGTAAGCACAGAATGATCAACTGCATCAATTGGTATTTGATGTGCTAATGGTTTTAATGTAAAAGGACTTGGACTATTATCTGGGTCTGGCTCTACTGAGATTACAATTGTTCTACCTCTTAAATCTGTTGGAAAAGTTAAACCAGTTGGAGCATTTTGAATAAAATCTTCTCCTGGATATCCTGGTCCGTTGTTTACAGACCCCTTAAAAATTGAAGTTGCTGCATTATCATCAGCCGAATCAACAGCTGTAAATGTACCTGTAGTTACTGGTGTTCCATCAATTACAGCCCATCCTTCATACTTCCATCCTGCCGATAATGTTGGTAAAGTTAACCCAGCTACTGCACTTCCTGATGAATTATCTAAAAACCAAACTCCACTTCGCTCATTATTAGCCATACCATCTGTAGGCGTTGCTAATATATATTTTCCTGCTGCTGCAGAGAAGTTCCCAACAATACTTGTTGATGATATACTCGCTGAATTTCCTGAAAAATCACCTGCTAATATTTTTGTGTTCGCTGGTGAAGGATCTGTATCATTAGTTGGTTCAATTGAAAGTACAAACTTAGTCGCAGCTGCTAATTGTACTTTATCTAACTGAAAAGATGTTTGTGATAATGTACCTGAATCGTTAACTGTAAATACTCCTGTTGAAACTGGTGATCCGTTTACAATTATCCAACCTTCATATTTATAATCATTTCCTAAATTTTCTAATCCATTGATATCAAGGTTTAGATTTGATCTTGTTACAACATTATCATCATCACTACAAGAAGTAAATGAAATTGCTGCAATAGCTAATAGACTTAAAAATGCTCTTTTCATAATTATATAAATTTTTGATTATACTTTTATTGAGTCGATCAATAAATAAAAACTTACATACTTGACTAAAAAAACAAGAAAAACCCTAACTTATTTTATAAAGCTAGGGTTTAGGAAAATTAAAATTCGGGAAACAATATTTTATTTATAATCGTTTAGTATGATAAACTTAGAACGCCTGTTTTCTTGATGCTCCTCCTCGGTACATTTCACTCTATCTTTACACTTATTAACCAACTGCTTTTCTCCATATCCTATCGCACTTTGTATTCTTGAGGCATCTAATCCTCTTGACAAAATATAATCTCTAGTTGATTTTGCTCTTCGGTCTGATAATCTTTCATTATACCTAGCTGTACCCCTACTATCGGTATGTGCCTCTATCTTAATAATCATCTTTGGGTGATTTTTTAACACCTTTACAACAAATTCTAATTCATAAGCTGCATCTGGTCGGATATTCCACTTGTTAAAATCAAAGAATATTGGATTAATTACAATCTCTTTTCCTACAATTAATGGTGTTAGATACAAATCTTGTTTTATTTCTGCATCTCGCTCTTCTGTGGTTTCTACACTTCCTAAATCATCTTTATAATCTAACTTTGTGCCTCGTAAAGTATACTTGTTCTTCTTACATTTTCTTTCAAATCTATAAATAGCATCTTCTGCTGTTACAAACCTTTCGATAACTTTTCCGTTTACATTGATTAATTCTACTAAGGTTTCTGCTAATGGTTCTTGGGTCCGTTTGTCAAAAGTTTTACCCGTAATATATTGTAAACATTCATGGGTACTAAAACTATAAATATCATCACGCCCTTTACCTTCTGGTCTGTTAGAAGAAAAGTACCCTGTTTTATTGTCGTTATTTATAAAGAAAGCAAAATCGTCATAACCACTATTAAAAGGAGCTCCTATATTTTTTACTTCTGATGAAGAAGCATCATTTAATATATTTGATTTATAAATATCTAATAGCCCTAAGTTTTGATATCCGTCTGAAGAAAAATATAAGGCATTGTCATTCGCTATAAACGGAAACATTTCTTTTCCTTTTGTATTGATATTGGCTCCTAAGTTTTTTGGAGTACCATAAGATCCATCTTCTAATATTGCTACTTTGTATATATCTGTCTGTCCAAATCCATCGGGTCTGTCTGATACAAAGTATAATGTCTTTTCGTCTGGACTTAACGCTGGATGTCCATTGGAATATAATTCGCTGTTAAATGGTAGTTCTTCTAAATCATTCCATGTACCATTTTCTAAAAATGTAGCCTTAAATATTTTTAAATGTGCGGTTCCTTCTTTATTATGGTCTAATTTATTTTTATCATCTAGGTTATTTCTTGTAAAGTACATTGTTTTACCATCTTTCGTAATGGCTATACTTGATTCATGAAATCCTGTATTTACTTTTGTAGAGATTACTGGAACAATATCTTCTATTGATTTCTCTGTACCGTCTTCTTTAATCTTTGCTTGATATAAATCTAAATATGGTTCATGGTTCCATTCATAAACTTCTCCATTCTTATTTTTTGCTGATGCGAAATAGAACTTTCCGTTATGCACGTATGGTCCAAAGTCTGAGTTCTCTGTGTTGATATTTAAATTCGCAATTCTTATAGAATCTCTATTGAGCTCTTTTAACTTAGCATAATCTACATTTCTTGCTTTTAAATCTGCATCTGGTAGTTTTTCTAGCCATTTTTCTGCTTTCTCATACTCACCTACACTTCTTAACGATTGTGCTAATCTGTATATACGCTCGTTATCTAAACCTACCTTTCTATGATCGGCTAAAGTATACCAGTAAACTGCTTTTTCTGAGTTAGAGTTGTTGTAATAACAGTCTGCTAACTTTGCAAATAAATCTACTCCGTTATCTCCTTCTATCTTTATTGCTTTTTGGTAAAACTCAGCCGCTTTTATATACGCATACTCCTTATAGAATTTATCCGCAAGTTTTCTTTGTGAAAAAATACTAAGTGATAAAAAAAGTAATACTAAAAATGTTATTCTTGTCTTCATATCTATTTCTTTAAAAATATCTAGGGGACTTTGCTCTATACGACTTCGGTTTATTCAATTCAAACATTAATAATACTTCGTGAGTACCACTTGAGAATTGATTGATATCTGATAATGGATATTCATATGCATATCCTACTCTAAACTGCTTTGTTACTTGAAAATCAACTAAAGCACCTAAGGCTCCGGTAAACTCATTAAACCTGTAAGAACCTCCTAACCAAAACTTTTCATTGAATAAAAAATTAGCAGTTATATCATATGATAAAGGAGCTCCTCTTGTTGCTTTAATTAAGGTAGCTGGTTTGAATTTAACATTATCGCTTACATCAAAAACATACCCTCCGGTTAAATAATAACTTACTCGATCAATAATTCCGTAATCTACTCCGCCAATGGTTAAATCATTATGGTCTATGTTTAATAATCTCGGTGCCGAGAAACCTACATACCATCTATCTGTATGCATAAAGACTCCACTACCAATATTAGGCTCCCATCGGTTTCTTACACCTGAGACTCCAGGGTCTGAAGCCTCTGCTGCAATTAAATCATCATCTAAATTATATTGTGTAAATCCTGCTTTTAATCCAAAAGCTAATTTTATCTCATCATTTAACTGAATCGTATATGAAAAATCTCCATACAAGTAAGTAAACTTCTCATATCCTAACTTGTCATTAATGAATGATAATCCTACTCCAATTTTATCGTTTCGTAATGGTGCATGTACAGAAAGTGTTTGGGTTTCTGGTCCCCTATCTATTCCTGCCCATTGACTTCTATGAAGTCCTACTGCACTAAATACTTGTCTACTTCCTGCATACGCCGGATTTATCGATATCGTATTGTACATGTATTGAGTAAATTGAGGTAATTGCTGCCCCTCTACATTAAATACTGTAGTAATTAATAATACTAAAACTGTATATAGTTTGTAATTGTGCTTCATAGCGTTACATTATTTGGTTCCTAAATAAATTGCTCCTGTAAATGGTTTTAAACCACTGTTTTCTAATACTACGATGTAATAATAAGTTCCCGCTGGTAACCTTTTTGCGCTACCAAAAGTGGTTCCTTCTGATACTCCGTTCCAATTATTCGCATAATTGTCTGATTCATATACTCTTGCTCCCCAACGGTTAAATATTTTAACATTGGTGATGAATCCACATGATTCTACTCCGGTTACTTCGAAAAACTCATTCCATGAATCTCCGTTTGGTGTTACTGCTTTTGATATTCTTACATCTTCTTGACCACATGGTAATACAATACAATCGTCATGAATATTAATTGTTACTGCTATTGATGATAAACATCCTTCGCTAGAAACTGTATACGTAAATACATAATCTCCCAGTGTTAAATCTAATGGATCGAAAGTAGCATCGCTAGATAATGATACATCTCCTGTTGTTACTTCCCATGTTCCTTCAGTACTTAATCCATCTGCTATATAATCGTTTAAATCTATGGTACCGTCATCTGTACATTTCGAATCTGCAATTGTTGTAACTGCTGTTTTTACCGTAACATTAATTGTTTGAACAAAATCGGCGGTATTACCACAATCATCACTTACTGTCCAAGTTCTTATAATTTGATAATCACTATCGGTTCCATCAAATGTACTCTCCTCTTCAAAGTTCGTTTGAGTTACATTCTCTGAACAATTATCAACAAACTCTAATGTTGGAACTTCTGGAACTGAATCACACTCTACATTAATATCTTCTAAAGAAGAAACTAATTCTGGTGCTTCGTTATCCTCTACAGTAATTGTTTGTGTATGACTTACACTATTACCAGCACAGTCTGATACTTCCCAAGTTCTGGTAATTGTATACTCTGATGCACATCCTTCATCTTGTCCTGATAACTCTTCTGTGTAATTAACTACCAAGTCTCCTGATGATGTACAATTATCAGTCGCTGTTAATACTACTGCTTCTGGAATCGAATCACAACTTACTGTCGCATTTTCTGGTAAATCTCCTACCAACTCTGGAGCTACATTATCTTCTACAGTAATGGTTTGTGTATGACTTACATTATTGCCTGCACAATCGGATACTTCCCAAGTTCTAGTAATCGTGTAAACCGTTGCACAATCATCATCTTGCCCTGCAAACTCTTCTGTATAATTAACTACTAGGTCTCCTGATGATGTACAATTATCAGTCGCTGTTAGTACTACTGCTTCTGGTATATCATCACAACTTACCGTAACATTCTCTGGTAAATCCCCTACTAACTCTGGAGCTACATTATCTTCTACAGTAATGGTTTGTGTATGACTTACATTATTGCCTGCACAATCGGATACTGACCAAGTTCTAGTAATCGTGTAAACCGTTGCACAATCATCATCTTGTCCCGCAAACTCTTCTGTGTAATTAACTACTAAATCTGTTGATGCACTACAATTATCAGTCGCTGTTAATACCACAGCTTCTGGGATATCATCACAACTTACTGTCACATTTGCTGGTAAATCCTCTACAAATTGCGGTGCTGCCGTGTCTTGTACAGTTACTAATTGGATATATTCTGTAGTGTTTCCTGCACAGTCTGATACTGACCACTTTCTTGTGATTAAGTACTCTACACCACATTCATCTTGATCTCCACTAATTACTTCGCTCTTGATTACTTCTATGTTACTATCACAATTGTCAGTCGCTGTTAATACCATTGCTTCTGGTATATCATCACAACTTGCTACAATCTCCTGAGCTGGTAAATCTCCTTCAAACTCCGGTGCTGTTGTATCTTGCACAGTTACTAATTGGATATACTCCGTTGTGTTTCCTGCACAGTCTGATACTGACCACTTTCTTGTGATTAAGTACTCTACTCCACATTCATCTTGATCTCCGCTAATTACCTCGCTCTTGATTACTTCTAAGTTACTATCACAATTATCTGTCGCTGTTAAGTCAACCATCGCTGGGATATCATCACAACTTGCTACAATCTCCTGTGCTGGTAAATCTCCCTCAAACTCTGGTGCCTTAGTGTCTTGCACAGTTACTAATTGGATATATTCCGTTGTGTTTCCTGCACAATCCGATACTGACCATTTTCTTGTGATTAAGTACTCTACTCCACATTCATCTTGATCTCCGCTAATTACCTCGCTCTTGATTACTTCTATATTACTATCACAATTATCAGTCGCTGTTAAATCAACCATTGCTGGTATATCGTCACAACTCGCTACAATCTCCTGAGCTGGTAAATCTCCTTCGAACTCTGGTGCCTTAGTGTCTTGCACAGTTACTAATTGGATATATTCCGTTGTGTTTCCTGCACAATCCGATACTGACCATTTTCTTGTGATTAAGTACTCTACTCCACATTCATCTTGATCTCCGCTAATTACCTCGCTCTTGATTACTTCTATATTACTATCACAATTGTCAGTTGCAGTTAAATCAACCATTGCTGGTATATCGTCACAACTCGCTACAATCTCCTGAGCTGGTAAATCTCCTTCAAACTCCGGTGCTGTTGTATCTTGTACTGTTACTAACTGGATATACTCTGTAGTGTTTCCGGCACAATCGGATACTGACCACTTTCTTGTAATTAAGTACTCTACGCCACACTCATCTTGATCTCCGCTGATTACTTCGCTCTTGATTACTTCTATATTACTATCACAATTATCGGTTGCGGTTAAATCAACCATTGCTGGGATATCATCACAACTCGCTACAATCTCCTGAGCTGGTAAATCTCCTTCGAACTCTGGTGCCTTAGTGTCTTCAATTGTAAAAATCCCTGTCGTTTCAACAAAATTACCACAACCGTCAGTTGCTCTAAAAGTAACTATTGCAGATCCATTAACTTCATTACACCCGTTAGAAATTTCAGTAAAATTATTTGTCCATGTAATAGATGAACAATCATCACTAGCCGATGCTCCTCCATTTGAACTTAACCAATCTTGTAAATCTGTTAGATTTCCATTCCCATCACATTCTACTGTTTCATTTTTTGCTTCAGCAGCAATTATAGGCTTTACCGAATCTTTTATTGAATATGTAGCAGATGTTGCAACATTATTACCACATGCATCAGTTGCTGTAAAAGTAACCAACACTGGAGATGAACAATCAGAAGTAGCTCCATTATAATCATTAGTCCAGATAACATCTCCACAAATATCACTTGCTTGAGCATTACCATTAGCATCTAACCAAGTTTGTATTTCATTATTATTTCCAGAACCATCACATTCTACTACTATATCCTGAGCTTGTGCGCTAATAACTGGATCTGTAGTATCTATAATGGTAAATGTTGCAGTCTTCTCTATATCATTTCCACATTCATCTGTTAAGGTAAA